>NZ_CP192580.1:0-3938858 GCF_050632195.1 Leifsonia poae | reverse complement strand
GGCGCGGCTGACCCCGCGGTCACTGGCCGTTCAGGCCGCCCAGCCCGTCGCCGAAGAGGATCGCGCCGAAGACCAGCATGACCACGGCCACGACGGTCGTGTTGTTGCGCACCAACCAGGTGCGAAAGTCGCCGAGCGACTCCGTCACGCGTGAGCCGGCGATCAGCACGGCGATCACGGGCGCAGCGACGGTGAGGGATGCGATCGCCGCGTAGATCGCGACCGCCGCGACCGACTCGCCGAACCCGTAGAGCACGCCGCCGATCACGAGGCCGGCACCCGCACCCAGCGCGATCTCCTTCGGGTTCAGGATGCTGACGACCAGCCCCAAGCGCACCGCGCCCCAGCCGCTGATCCCCTCGAGGGACGACATCCACCTGGGCGGTTCGTCCGCATCCGCCCCTCGGGGACGGCGCAGCCACTTGACGACGGCGAAGACCATGAGTGCGATGCCGAAGAGCAGGCGCACGGCTGCCGCGACGATCGGGGATCCGCCGAGTCCGACGAAGTACTCGGCGAACGCGGTGAACACGCCGACGACAACCGCCACGCCGACGAAGCGGCCGGCGAGCAGTGCCGAGCCGCGCATCCTCCCGCCGGCGCGAGGACGATCACGATCACCGCCATCAGCGGCAGCGGGCTCAGCGCCACGACGACCGCGAGCGGGAAGAACTGGGCGATCGCGTCGAGCATCAGGATTCCTCGCGATTCTGTCCCGAGGGTTCGGGACGCAGATGGTCGAGCAGCTGATCGATGCCCGCTTCGAGATGGTCTGTGCGGCCGGTCGAGCGCAGCAGCTGCACCCCGCCCTGGATCGCGGCGACGAGGGCGGCGGCAGTCTGCTCGGGTGAGAGGTCGGGGCGAGCCGATCCCGCATCCTGCATCGCCCGGATGCCGCGGGCGAGCCGCTCTTCCCAGCGCGCGAAGAGGTCGCGGACGACTTCGTCGGCGCCCGGAGTGGAACCGACCTGGCCTATCAGGGCGTTGAGCGGACAGTGGGACCCCTGGGCCTTGTAGCGCTCGATCACGGCGTGCCGCCAGCGCTCCCAGCTCGCCCAAGTCGTCAGCTCGTCGAGGTACGGCTGCTGATCGGTGAGCACGCGCTCGGCTTCGAAGCGCACGATCTCGAGCAGGATCTCCTCCTTGCCGCCCGGAAAGTAGTGGAAGAGCTGTCCCTTGCTGGTGCGGCTGACGGCGAGAACCTCGTCGAGGGTGATCTCGCCTGCGTCGCTCGCCCGGAGGTGAAGCGCTGACGCCTCGATGATCCGCGCTCGCGTGGCGCGTCCCTTCGGGGTCAGTGTCACTCGCTCAGCCTAGTCTCAGAATGGACTTGAGAGTCCAAAAATGGCTGATTAGCGTGACCGCATGACTCAACGACTCAACGGAAAGACGGCCCTGGTGACGGGGTCGACCAGCAACATCGGACGATCGATCGGTCTCGCACTTGCGGCCGAGGGAGCGCACGTCATCGTCTCAGGACGCGATGCCGCGCGTGGGGATGCGGTCGTCGCAGCGATCCGAACGAAGGGTGGGCAGGCCGACTTCGTGGGGGCCGACCTAAACGGAACCCCGGAGCGAAGTTCACTGCTCGCGGAGCAGGCGGCCGAGCGGTTGGGTGGACGCATCGACGTGCTCGTGAACAATGCCGGCGTGTACCCGCCGCACACGACCGACGTCGCAGACGGCGACCTGTTCGACCTGATCTACGGGGTGAACGTCAAGGCGCCGTTCTTTCTGACGCAGGCGGTCGTGCCATTGATGATCGCGGCCGGTGGTGGGGTCGTGATCAACCTCGGATCGTGGATCTCGCGCCTCGCTGTTCCGTCGAGCCCGATCTACAGCTCGTCGAAGGGGGCGATGGAATCGCTCACCCGCGCCTGGGCGGCGGAGTTCGGGCCGAAGGGTGTGCGCGTGAACGCCATCTCGCCCGGCGTGATCCGCGACCCGGACCTCGACGCGACGGTCGAGCGGCCGAGCTCCCGCATGATGGTGGGCACGCCGGCGGGCCGTGCCGGGCATCCGGATGCCATCGCTTCGGCGGCCGTGTACCTCGCCTCCGACGATGCGGCGTTCGTGCACGGCACGGTGATAGACGTCGACGGCGGCCGCACGGGAGTGGCGGTGGTCGCGGCTTAGGCCGGTGCGTTCGCGGGTGTGTTCGTTGCGGTGACCTGGTGACGGGCCCGGAAGTTGGAGGCCTTCACCCGGTTGCCGCAGGTACGCATCGCGCACCATTCGCGGCGGTGGCCGCGGGAGCGGTCGAGGTAGACCTGGGTGCACTCGGGGCGGCCGCACTCCCGTAGCAGGGCGGCATCCTCGCCGCCGACGATTTCGACCGTCTCGCGGGCCAGGGCGGCGAGTCCTTGACGAACCGTTCCGCCCTTTGCAGCCTGCGACCCGACCAGCTGGATGCCTACGGGGGTCTCGGCAGCGTAGCTGTTGACGATTGTGACGGCTTCGTCGGGCAGGGGCTTGTGCGTCAATCGCGCCTCGAGCAGTGAGTAGATCGCTTCGCGCAGCTCGACGGCTTCGGCGAGTTCGGTGCTCGCGATGCCGCCGTGGGCGTTGTCGCCAGCGACCTCGACCTCGGGTGCCCGGTCGAACATCCCGGATTCGGTGAACCAGTCGGCCAGCAGCTCCGCGGACTGGAGTTTCTCGACCGGCTTCGCGTTGCGTCGGGCACGCAGCGTGCCGACGAAGTCGAGGGGAGGGTGCCGCAGGGGAAGGCGTGATTCACGTAACCATTCTGAATGGTGATCATGCGAAACACAAGCATAAATAACCTGTTTGACAGGTTATGAAGCTTCTGCCACAGTCATAACCGTTCAAAACAGTTACTTTCATCATCGTTCACCAAGGAGTACTCATGACCGCCATCCGCTTCACCCTCCACTCGACGCTCAGCGCATCCGAAGCCCTCGGCGTGCTCACCGACTTCGGGCCGACGCGTGCCGATCAATGGCCGAGCATCGACGCCGAGCACTTCACAGTTCACGACCAGGGCGAGACCTGGGCCGAAGTGACCGAGGGCACCGAGGCGGCCTGGGAGCGCGCCCGCTACGAGTGGGATGAGGCGGCAGGTCGAGTGGTCGTCACCACGCACGACTCGAAGGTCTTCGGCCCCGGCGGCGGATGGGAGTTCCAGGTGATCCCTGAGGGCGAGTCGGCCCGCATCGACGTGCAGTTGACTCGCAAGCCCGAGGAATTCGGCCGCAAGATCCTCGCGGCGCTGCTTCCGCTCGTCGGGCCGTCGTCGCTTCGCAAGTCCTTCCGTCAGCCGCTCAAGACCGTCTAACCCGTACCGTCTCAGAAGGGACCGAACCATGAATCTGCTCGACCGCATCCTGGGCCGCAAAAGCGACCTGGAACCCGAGGCACTACCGGCAGGGACGTCGCGCGCCGATGCACTCGCCGTCGACCGCTACGAACGGATGCTGCGCACGGCACCCCCTGAGACGATCGAACGCATCCACGTCGAGGCGTTCGAGAAGCTCACGCCCGCTCAACTCGACCTGATGTTCGAGCGGTTCACGGCCGAAGCGGGAGCTGACGACGAGAAGCCGACGGATGCGCGCCCCGCGAGCCTCGCGAAGTCGGCGACCCGTGCGGAGGCTCGCAAGCCGGGCGCGATCCGCCGGACCCTCCGAGTCGACGAGAGCACCGCGGCGGGCACAGCAGACCCCGCCCTCAATGGCCTCGTCGGATACTCCATCTTCGACTCGATCGCGAACTTCGCCATCGCCTCGGTGGTGTGGGATGCGTGGGACGACGGGTTCGCCGGCTCAGGCGGTTGGGGAGACTTCGGCGACTGGTTCTGAGGGCCTCGGGCGCAACGGATGTCGCCCCGCGCCGGGTCGCCGTCGTAGGCTGTCTGCGGCTCCACAAGAGCATCGCGGACCCTGTCCGCACTAGAACGACAACTTCCCACGACGAAGCGATGAAGCGGAGAGAGCCGATGAAGGCCCTGTACAAATCCGAGGCCGGGCCAGGTCTCGAACTGGTCGACGTTCCCGAACCGGTGATCGGCCCGGAGGATGTCAAGATCCGGTGCTCCGCACGGGCATCTGCGGCACCGACCTGCACATTCAGCGCTGGGACGAGTGGGCGGCGTCCGCTGTCGCGGCTCCGCTCATCCCCGGCCATGAGTTCTTCGGCGAGGTCGTCGAGGTCGGACCGCTCGTGCACGATGTCGCTGTCGGAGACCTGGTTTCGGGCGAGGGCCACATCGTGTGCGGTACCTGCCGCAACTGCCGCGCCGGACGACGCCAGATGTGCATCCGCACGCAGGGCCTCGGAGTGCAGCGCGACGGGGCTTTCGCCGAGTACCTCAGCCTGCCCGCGACCAACGTCTGGGTGCATCACAGCGCGATCGAGCCCGAGGTCGGTGCGCTGTTCGACCCGCTCGGAAACGCCGTGCACACCGCGCTCGCTTTCCCCGTCGTGGGTGAGGACGTGCTGGTCACCGGATGCGGTCCGATCGGTCTCATGGCCATCGCTGTCGCCCGCCACGTGGGCGCTCGCTTCATCGTCGGCACCGACATCAGCGCGTCCCGGCTCGCCCTCGCCGAGCGGATGGGGGCCGACTTCACCGTCGACGTCTCGTCTGCGCCCATCCGGAGCGCCCAGGATGCCCTCGGGATGCGCGAGGGCTTCGACGTCGGCTTCGAGATGAGCGGCGCACCCGCCGCCCTCCCGCAGATGATCGAGAACATGAACCACGGCGGTCGCATCGCCATGCTCGGGCTGCCGTCGTCGCAGATCGCGGTGGACTGGGGCATCGTCGTCACCCACATGCTCACGCTGAAGGGCATCTACGGTCGCGAGATGTTCGAGACCTGGAACGCGATGGGTGCGATGCTGCAGACCAGCGCGACCCTGCGCGAGGCGATCGCCTCGATCGTCTCGGACCGGTTCGCCGCACGCGACTGGAAAGACGGATTCGCCGCCGCGGCCGCCGCTGGCGGTGGCAAGGTCATCCTCGATTGGACGGAGCTCTGATGTACGGAACGTTTCGCGAACACGTCGCCGGTCAGCTGGCCGAGATCGAGGAGGCCGGTCTCACCAAGCGTGAGCGCAGCATCCGGGGCCCGCAGCAGGCGCTGATAACCGCCGACGGTGCGCAGGTGCTCAACTTCTGCGCCAACAACTACCTCGGTCTCGCAGACCACCCGACCCTGGTCGAAGCCGCGAAGTCGGCACTCGACGACTGGGGCTACGGGATGGCCAGCGTGCGCTTCATCTGCGGCACGCAGGAGCAGCACCTGGAGCTGGAGCGTCGGGTGTCGCACTTCCTCGGCACTGAGGCGACCATCCTGTTCTCGTCGTGCTTCGACGCGAACGGCGGGGTGTTCGAAACACTCTTCTCCGCCGAGGGCGCGATCATCTCGGATGAGCTGAACCACGCGTCGATCATCGACGGGATCCGCCTGTCGAAGGCTCAGCGGCTGCGCTACAAGAACCGCGACATGGCCGACCTCGAAACGCAGCTGCAGGCGGCCGCCGATGCGCGCTTCCGCGTGATCGTGACCGACGGCGTCTTCTCGATGGACGGCTACATCGCGCCGCTGCACGAGATCTGCAACCTGGCCGAGGAGTACGACGCTCTCGTGTTCGTGGACGACTCGCACGCCGTCGGTTTCGTCGGTGAGCACGGGCGGGGAACCCCCGAGTTCTGCGGCGTCGCGGATCGCGTGGACATTTACACCGGGACGTTCGGCAAGGCGCTGGGCGGCGCATCCGGAGGCTACGTGTCGTCGCGGCAGGAGATCGTGGACCTGCTGCGGCAGCGCGCGCGTCCCTACCTGTTCTCGAACACGCTCGCGCCGTCGATCGTGGCCGGAACGCTGGCGGCGCTCGACCTGCTGGAGCAGTCGGACGGGTTGCGGGCGACCCTCGTGCACAACGCGCAGCTGTTCCGCTCCCTCATGACCGAGGCGGGCTTCGACCTGCTGCCGGGCGAGCATCCCATCGTTCCGGTGATGTTCGGGGATGCGGCACTCACCGCTCGCATCGCCGACGAGATGCAGGAACGCGGCGTCTACGTGACCGCGTTCTCGTTCCCGGTTGTTCCGCGCGGGCTGGCGCGCATTCGGGTGCAGCTGTCGGCGGCGCACACCGACGAGGAGATCCGCCGCTGCGTGGAAGCGTTCGTGTCAGCCCGCGACGCGGTGCGCGCCGCGGGCTGAGGCGTCAGCTGCCGGGGGCTCCGGCGGGCGGGTTGCCCGAGAACTGACGGAACTGGCGCACGCCGGTGCTCGACGACCCGCCAAGGCCGCTGAGCCCACCGGATGTGGTGGTGGTGCGCTGCGTGCTGTCGCCCGTCACGGTCGAATCGAGATCGGCCAGGATCACTTCGGTGCCGGCGGTGATGCCGCTTTTGATCTGGGTGCGCTCGGTGCCGCTCGCGCCGATCGTCACCCGGGTCGCGACGGCCTTGCCGTCCTTCAGCACGTTCACCGTGTAGGTGGTGCCGTTTCGGTGGAGGGCCGAGGTCGGCACGGTCAGCGCGTTCTTCGCTGTGACGATGTGTGCAACACCGGTGACGGATGCGCCGTTCAGCAGGCTCGCATCCTTGTCGGTGATCGCCGTGGTCACGTCGTACGTGGGCGTCGACGAGTCGGACGAGACGTTCAGCACACCGATCGAGGCGATCTTGCCCGCGAGCTCCTTGCCGCTCGCGGTGACGGTGACCGCCTGGCCGACGGCGAGCTTCTGCACGGCGGTCAGGCCCACCGTTGAGTCGACGACGAAGCCGTCGGGTCCGAGTACCGAGATGACAGCGGTCGTCGATGATGCCGAGACGCTGCTGCCGGCCGCGATCGAGACGGCGGCGACCGTTCCGGCGATCGGGCTGGTGAGGGTGGCGAAGCCGAGGTTCGCCTGGGCGATCGCCAGCTCCGCCTTGGCGGCGTCGATCGCGGCCTCGTCGGCGAGGATCGTGGCGGCGGATGCGGCGGTCGAGCCGGTCCCGCCGGTGCCGGTGCCGGTCGAGCCGGTGCCGCCCTTCGAGGTGCCGGTCGAGCCGGTGCCGCCGGTGGGGGCGCCGGAGCCGCCGGTTCCGGAGCCACCGGTTCCGCCCGTGCCGCCGGTTCCGCCCGTGCCGCCGGTTCCGCCCGTGCCGCCGCCGGTAGAGTCGGCGGCCAGCGCGGTCTGAAGCGCGGCGACGGCGTCGTTCAACTGCGTCGCGAGCGTCTGCAACGCGTTCTGAGCGTCCGAGGTTGCCTGCTGGCTGGTCAGTGCTGCCGTGATCGCGCCCTGGCAGTCGGCGAGAGCCTGCTTGGCCGCGGCGAGCTGGGCGGCGCTGTCGGTTGGCGTGCCGGTGGTCCCGGTTCCGGATGCGGATCCGGTGCCGTCGGTCGAGCCGTCGGTCGCGTCGCTCAGTGCCGCCTGAAGGAACGGCTGGCAGGTGGTCGTCGAGGTCGCGACGATGGTGTTCGTCGCGGTCAGGGCATCCGAAGCCGTCTTGTACTGGGCGAGCAGCTTGGTCTGGGCTGCGGTGACAGCGGCGATCGCATCCGTGATCGCGCTCGAGGTCGGTGACGACGTCGAGGTCGGTGAAGACGTCGGGGTCGGAGTGGGTGTCGAAGTCGAGGTCGAGGTCACGGCTAGCGCTGGTTCGACGACCAGGGATCCCGTGTTCTGTGTCGAAGAACGGTTCGCGGTGGTCGAACTGCCCGACGCGCTCGAGCCCGTGGAGGTCTGCGAGGTGAGGTCGTTCGCGAGGGTCTGTTCGGCGTCGGTGACTGTCTGCTGCGCATCCGTGATCGCGGCCTGGAGTTGGGCCGTGTCCAGGGTGGCGAGCGTCTGACCGGCGGTGACCTTGTCGCCCACTGCGACGCCGACCGTGCTGACCGTGCCCGAGGTCTGGAAGGCCGCATCCCTGCGCTGGGCCGAGGCGACCGTGCCGGTGAGTGCGGCGGTCTCGCTCACCGAGTTCTTTTCCGCCACTGCGGAGCGGTAGCTGTTCCCTTGGTCGCGGGTGGCGGCGAATGCCACGCCGCCACCGGTCAGACAGAGCGCGAGAGTGACCGAGCCCGCGATGATCGTGTTGCGGCGACGGCGGCGGCGCTTTGCCTCCATGCTCGCGCCGCTCACGCCCCACCGCCCTGGGTGCCGGAACCGGTGCCCGTGCCGGGGCGCTCGCCGGGGCGTCCGGTGCCGAAGGTCGAGCATCCCTCGGCGCCCTTGGCGGACAGGGTGAGCGCGGTGGCCGCGAAGCCTCCGCTGCTGTCGGCCTTGCCCTGAGCGGTCACGCACATCCCGACGGCGATCGCGTCAGCTCGTCGCGGCTGCGGTCTTCGTGTACTTGGTCGAGTCGTCGACCGTGAAGGATGCGGTGCCCGCCGTGCCATCGGCGTCTTTGGTCGAGACGGTCACCTTGGAACCGGAGACCGACTTGACGACGCCCGCGGTCGGAGCCTTGAACGTGCCGCCGCCGGGCGCGCCCGTCGGACGGGTGCCCTGTGCGCCGCCTTCGGCGGAGCCGGAGCCGTCGCGGGGCATGTCGGTCGGCGGCGTTCCGCCGTTTGCGCCGGTTCCGCCGGCTGCACCGCCGCCGAACCGGCCGAAGCCGGTCTCTGCACACGTTCCGTCGGAGCCGGCAGCAGTGATGGAGACCCTGGTCACCGCCGAACTCGTGGGCGCCGCCGTGGAGGTCGACGTCCCGCCCGAGAAGGAGGATGCGACGACGCAGGATCCGACGGTGACGTCGCTGAGCGCGGCGGCCACCGACTGGGAGACGGTCGTGTCGGCCGTGTAGGTCACCGCAGTCTGCTCGGTGGTCGACTGCACCTGCAGCGTCCCCGCGGAGACCGCGGCGATCTCGCCGGTCACGCCTCCTCCGCCGCGCTGTCCGTTCTGCTGCTGCGGCTGGGCCGTCGATGAGGGCTTCGAGCCGGTGCTGCTCGCTGCCGCGGCCGAGCATCCGGTCAACAGCAGAGCGCCCGCGGCGATGACGGCGAGAGCGATACCACCCCTGTTGAGTCTTCTCATGGTCTTCTCCTTCTGGGGGTCTTGGTGATGGGTCTGAGCGTCTTCACGGTCACTCCGTTCGCAGGGCGTCGATGGGGGCGAGGCGGGCGGCCCTCGTCGCCGGATACACGCCGAAGACGAGGCCGATCGCGATGGCGACGCCGATCGAGAGCCCGACAGCGCCGGGCGAGACGACGATCGAGCTACCTATCGCGGCCGGCAGGATGAGGGCGGCGGCGACTCCGACCACGGCGCCGAGCAGTCCGCCCGAGAGGCCGAGGATCGAGGCCTCCGTCAGGAACTGCTGACGGATGGCCCGGGGCGGCGCGCCGAGCGCTTTGCGTAGGCCGATCTCTCTGGTCCGTTCGGTGACGGACACCAGCATGATGTTCATCACGCCGATGCCGCCGACGAGCAGTGACAGTGCCGCGATACCTGTGAGCAGAACCGTGAGCGTGCGGTAAACCGCTGTCGCCGTGCTGACCAGCGCATCCTGACTGCTGATGGTGAAGTCGGCGTCGGAAGTGCTGGAGATGCCGTGCGTGTTCAGCAGCACGGACTGCGCCTCTTGATACGCCGCTGACAGGCTCGTGGCCGAGGCCGCCTGGATGTAGACGGTCGAGACGCTGGTCGAGGTCGTGCCCCCGATGAGATCGTTGGCGGCCGTCGACATCGGCACAACCGCGAGGTCGTCGAGGTTGCTCGACGAGTCGGATCCCGCGGCCTTCAGCACGCCGATCACCTGGAAGGTCTTGCTCGAGATGGTCACCGACTGGCCGACGACGTTCTGGGTGCCGAACAACTCGTCGGCGGTCTCGGAGCCGAGCACCACCACATCCGCGCCCGACGACTGCTGGGCGGCCGTGATGAAAGAACCGTACGCGAGCGTGCGTGATCGCACCGAGGTCCAGGATGAGGTGACACCGGTGACCGAGGTCGTCCAGTTCGTGGTCCCGGCCGTCAGCGACAGCTGCGTGGACTTCTCGGCGGTGACCGCCTTGATGTCGGGGGCGTTCACCTTCGAGTCGAGCGCCGTCGCATCCGCGATGGTCAGGGTCGAGCCGGTGCCGAATCCACCGCGAATGCCTGCACTGCTGGTGGTGCTGCCCGGTGAGACGATGAGCAGGTTGCTGCCGAGCGCGCTGATCTGGGCGCTCACATCCTTCTGTGTCCCGAGTCCGAGTCCGACGGTCAGGATGACCGCGGCGATGCCGATGAGGATGCCGACCACGGTGAGGATCGACCGCAGCGAGTGCGACCGGATCGCCGACCAGCTGGTCGTGAGGGTCTCCGACCAGTTCACGCGGCACTCACCTCGTCGTTCAGGATCTCGCCGTCGCGCACTCTGACGATGCGACGGGCGCGTTGGGCGACCTCGAGCTCGTGCGTGATGAGCACGACCGTGCGACCGGCCTCGTGGAGTTCGTCGAACAGTTCGAGCACGTCGGCCGTCGACACCGAGTCGAGGTTTCCGGTGGGCTCGTCGGCGAGGATCAGGGTCGGCTCGCCGACCAGGGCGCGGGCGACGGCGACGCGCTGCTGCTGGCCACCCGAGAGCTCGCCCGGTTTGTTGGCGAGGCGGTCGCCAAGTCCGACGCGTTCGAGGGCGCGTTGGGCGCGCTCGCGACGCTCCGCCGCGCCCACCCGGGCGTAGACCAGGGGAGCTCGACATTGCGTAGCGCCGAGAGGCTTGGCAACAGGTTGAACTGCTGGAACACGAAGCCGATGCGCTGGTTCCGGATGCTCGCCAGCTCGGTCTCGTCGAGGTCCTCCACGTCGCTGCCGCCGAGACGATACGTGCCTTCGGTGAGCACATCAAGGCATCCGAGGACGTTCATGATCGTGGACTTGCCGGAACCGGACGGGCCCATCACGGCCACGTACTCGCCCTCGTCGATCGTGAGGTCGATGCCGCGGAGGGCCTCGAACTCGATAGACCCGGAACGGTACATCTTGCGTGCGCCGGCCAATTCGATGACGGGTGTCTCAGCCACGGTAGCCTCCGCTCTGGGTGCCCGTGCCGGTGCCGGTGCCGGTGCCGCGCTGGTAGCTGCCCGTGCCGGTGCTGCCCTGGAAGCCGCCCGTGCCGGTTCCCCGCTGGAACGTTCCGCCGCCCGGTAGTTCGCCGCCGCCCGGGAAGCCGTTCTGGGTGCCGGTGCCGTTCCTTGTGCCGGTGCCGCCGGTCGTCCCGGTGCCGGACGGGGTGAAGGTCTTGACGAGCACCGAGTCGCCCGCCGAGAGGCCCTTGGTGATCTCCGTCACCGCTCCCGAGGTCTCGCCGGTCGTGACCGTGGTGGTCACGTTCTTCCCGTTGACCACCTTGGTCACCGTCGACTTGCCGTTCGTGGTGGTGATGGCCGCGGAGGGCACGGTCAGCACATCCGTTCGCCGCTCGTAGACGATCGCTGCCGTGACCGAGACGCCGTCGTAGAGGTTCTCGGGCGAGCCGGTCACCGCGACGACGACCGGGTATGTCGCCGCGCCGGAGGTCGTGGAGGGGAGGAGGCCGATGGACGAGACGGTTCCGAAGAAGGATCCGCCGTCGGTGGTCGAGAGGTCGACCTGGTTGCCCTTGGCGATCGACTTCACGTCGGAGGCGCTGACCGAGACGGACACCTGCCACGAGCCGGTGCCGACGATGGTGAACTGCGCGGTGCTCGAGGAGGAGCTGGAGCCCGAGCTGCTGCCGGTGCTTCCGGTGCCGCCCGTGCTGCCCGTGCCACCCGTGCCGCCGGTGCCGCCGGTTCCCCCGGTGCCGGACGAGGTGCCGGACGAGGAGCCGGAGCCGCTCGAACCGCTCGAACTGCTGGACGTGCCGGTGACGCGGTCACCGACCGCGACGTTGACCGCGGTGACGAGTCCGGCCACCGGAGCGGTCAGGGTCGCGCCGTCGACCGCGGTCTGAGCGGTGGTGACGGATGCTTGGGCGAGGGCGACCGCAGCCTGTGCAGACGCGATCTGGGCGAGGTCCGCGGTCGAGCCGGTGCTCGAATCCTGAGCGTCGGACAGTTTGGCCTGCGCGGAGGCGAGGGTCGCTTTGGCCGAGAGCAGGTTGGCGTTGACAGTCAGGGTGTCGACGGTGGCGAGCGGGTCGCCGGCCTTCACGGTGGCGCCGGCGGTGACGTCGACCGCAGTGACGGTTCCGGTCGCGACGAAGTTCACATCCTGGTCGACGGTCGGGGCGAGAGTGCCGGTACCCGAAACCGTCTTCTGCATGGTCTGGGTGCTGGCCTGCACAGTACGGGTCGTCGACTGCGTCTCCTGCGCCTGGGCGGGCAGACCGTAGCCGAACCAGTAGATCGACCCGCCCGCGATGGCCGCTATCACCACCGCCGCGATGATCCAGGTGCGCGGGCGGATCCGCGCGACGAAACTCTTCATGTGCCAAGCCCTTTCCAGCGTGAAGGGGCCCTCGCGGGGCCCGCGTCGTCACGCTAAGGACCGGCGCTATGCGGATTCATTCATTCACCTATGGCGAAGCTGAAAGCGTTTGCGGCGTTTGCTATGACGGCCGCGGTCAGGCGCGCGGTGCGGCGGTCGACTCTCGGGGGATGAGGGTGACGGGCGGGGCGTCGAGGCGCTCGATGCGGTTGCCGGCGCGCATCCCTGTGTATGCGTCCAGCAGGGACTCCGCGAGAGTGTCGGCGGCGAAAGTAGTGGTCGTGAGCCGAGGCATGTAGTCGGCCGCCGCGGGGTGGTCGTCGGCGCCGATGACGGAGACGTCGTCGGGCACCCGGAGTCGCGCATCCCCGAGCGCGCGGATCGCCGCCATCGCGAGACGGTCGTCGTAGGCCACGACCCCGGTGGGTGCGGCCGGGTCGTAACGCCAGGCGTGCGCCCAGTCGCGGAGGGATGCGCTGGTCGCACCCGCGTGCGAGACGGTGAGGTGGATGCCTGCCTCGCGGGCCGCATCCTGAGCCCCGAGGAGGCGCTCGCGCCCGGTTTCGGTCGCCTCCGGTGCCGTCGGCGCGATGAAGAGCACGCGCCGGTGGCCGACGGATGCGAGGTGCTCGACCGCGACGCGGCCGAACGGCTGCTGCGGGACGACGAGCGATGGCGCGTAGTCGACCGGCTCAGAGCCGTGCACGATCAGGGCGCGCACCCCGGCCAGACGGAGGAGCTCCGTGGCTTCGGCGTCGCACCGGGATGACTCGGCCAGCACTGCCTCGGGGCGCAGCTTCGCCCAGAGCTGGGCTGCGGCGACTCCCGACTGTTCGGAGTCCGCGTGGAGAAGCGCGTCGGTGCCGTCGTCGATCGCGTGGTCGAGGAGGGCGTCGAAAGCGCGGGCAACGCTCGCGCCGTAGTCGCGGCGGGTAGCAGCGAGGAGGAGGCCGGCGACGGCCTCGCCGCTGGCCAGCGAACGGGCCGCGGTATTGGGGGTGTATCCCAGCAATCGCGCGGCTTCGAGCACGCGATGCCGGGTGTCGTCGGAGACGCGCGAGTTCGGCTTGTCGTTCAGAACGAACGACACCGTGGCGCGTGAAACCCCGGCTGCGAGAGCGACGTCGGTGCTCGTCGGCGCTTTGACGACCTGAGGAGTGAACATGCTGTGGCCAGTCTAGGTCTGAACCACTATTCGGTTACACGGGTAACCAAAAACCGAGCGACGGCTTGTATTAAGCGTCGGACGTGGTTTATGGTTACGCGTGTTAGCAAGCAAAGTCGCCTGCTCCTGAAAGGACTCCCCCGTGACAACGCCGTCAGACAACCTCCCCGAGGGCCCCCGCCCCGTGCAGCCAACACTTCCGTCGAACCTCTCGGGCGCGCCCGATAGCGCGGCGCTCGGTTCGACGCTCACCACCGCCGGCTCGCCCTTCAGCGCAGCGCCGACCAGTTCGGTGTCGGCGCAGAAGCCACCGAAGGTCAAGGTGCGCGGTTCACTGCTGAAGCTGATGCTGTCGATGTCCATCGCGAACCTGGCGATCTTCAGCATCTGGGGCGCGGTGCCTGGCATCCTGCTTCCGCTGCAGGTGCAGGGCATCGTCGGCGACGACCCGACCGCCAAGGCCGGCGCGCTCGGCATCATCGCCACGATCGGCGCGTTCGCCGCGATGGTCGCGCAGCCGCTCGCGGGAATGATCTCCGACCGGACCCGCAGCCGATTCGGCCGCAGAGCGCCTTGGATGGTGGCTGGCACCCTGATCGGCGGCCTGGCTCTCCTCGGGATGGGCGCAGCGAACACGCTGGTACAGATCGGCATCGCCTGGGTCATCGTGCAGATCGCGTACAACTTCGCGCAGGGTCCCCTGAGCGCCATCCTCCCCGACCGCGTGCCCAGCGCGGTGCGAGGCACCTTCGCGGCCCTCAGCGGTCTCGGCCTGATGCTCGGAGCGCTCGGCGGCCAGATCGCCGGTGCGGCCTTCGCCACGGCGATCCCCGCCGGCTACCTGGTGTTCGCAGGCGTCGCGCTGATCGTCATCGTCCTGTTCGTGGTGCTGAACCCGGACCGTTCGAACAAGGCCGAGCCCAAGCCGCCCTTCAACTTCGTCGTCTTCATCAAGACCTTCTGGGTGAGCCCCATCAAGCACCCCGACTTCTTCTGGGGCTTCCTCGGCCGCCTGCTGCTCTTCGCGGGCTACTTCATGGTGACCGGATACCAGCTCTACATCCTGCAGGACTACATCGGTCTCAAGGGCGGCGCCGTCGCGGTCATCCCGCTGCTCGGTGTGCTCAGCCTGGCGGGCACCCTGATCTCGACGCTCATCGGCGGACCGCTCTCCGACAAGCTCGGCCGCCGCAAGATCGTCGTCATCGTGGCCGGTGCGATCCTCGCGATCTCTCTGCTGTTCCCGCTGATCATGCCGACTCTGACCGGAATGATGATCTTCTCGTTCGTCTCGGGCCTCGGCTTCGGCGCATACCAGTCGGTCGACACCGCCCTGATGAGCGAGGTCCTCCCTCGCAGAACGACTTCGCCAAGGACCTCGGTGTGCTGAACATCGCCGCGACCCTGCCGCAGACGCTCGCCCCGGGTCTCGCCGGCCTGATCGTCGTGATCGCGGGCGGCTCGTACACCCCCTGTTCCCCATCGGCATCGTGATCGCCCTTCTCGGCGCGATCGCCGTGCTGCCGATCAAGTCGGTCCGCTGACCGCGGCACCTGCTCAACAGAAAGTGAAATCGTGACCTCAGAAACAACCGTCACCGCAACGAACCCCGACACCGAGGCGGTCATCAGCGACCTGCTCGGCCGTCTCTCCCTCGAGCAGAAGGTGCGCCTGCTCACGGGAGCGTCCTTCTGGACCCTGCACGAGGAGCCGGCGATCGGCCTCGACACCATCGTCGTCTCCGACGGTCCCGCCGGTGTGCGCGGTCAGCTCTGGGATGAGCGCGACAGCTCGGCGAACCTTCCGTCGCCGACCTCGCTCGCCGCATCCTGGAACGTCGAGCGGGTCTTCGAGCTCGGAACGCTGATCGCTGCCGAGGCCCGTCGCAAGGGTGTCGGGGTCGCGCTCGGCCCGACGGTCAACATCCAGCGCTCGCCGCGGGGCGGCCGCCACTTCGAGGCGAACAGCGAAGACCCGTGGCTGTCGGGTGTCGTGGGCACGGCGTTCGTGAAGGGCATCCAGTCGGCCGGTGTCGGGGCGACGCCCAAGCACTTCGTCGCCAACGACAGCGAGACCGACCGGATGACGGTCGACGTGATCGTCGACGAGCGCACGCTGCGCGAGGTGTATCTGGCTCCGTTCGAGCGGATGGTCACCGAGGGCGGCGCCTGGCTCGTGATGTCGTCGTACAACTCGGTCAACGGGACGACGATGACCGAGAACGAGCTGCTGACCTCGCCGCTGAAGGACGAGTGGGGCTTCGACGGCGTCGTCGTCTCCGACTGGATGGGCGTTCGCGACACGGTCGCCGCCGGCGTCTCGGGGCAAGACCTCGCCATGCCCGGTCCGGATGGTGTCTGGGGGGATGCGCTGGTCGAGGCCGTGCGCGCCGGCCAGGTCTCCGAGGCCGACATCGATGCGAAGGCGCTGCGCATCCTGAGGCTCGCCGGTCGCATCGGTGCGCTCGCCGACGTCGAGGCCGCGACCCCGCTCGCCGAGCCGTGGCCGCAGGAGCGGATCGACGCTCTGCTGCGCGAGGCCGCAGCCGATGGGATGGTGCTGGTCAAGAACGACGGCATCCTCCCTCTCGACGCAGCTTCCGCTCCCAGCATCGCTGTGATCGGCCAGCACGCCCGGGTCGCACGCAGCCAGGGCGGCGGCTCAGCCACGGTGTTCCCGGACCACGTCGTCACCCCGCTTGCGGGTCTCACCGAGGCATACGGCGCCGACAACGTGCGATTCGCACCCGGTGTGCTCGCATCCGACTCACTGCTGCCGCTCGACCCCTCGCTCGCCTCCGACCCGGCGACCGGCGAACCCGGCGTGCACGTGCGCTTCCTCGCCGACGACGGTCGCGTGATCCTCGACGAGCACCGCGGCAGCGGCCGCCTCACCTGGCTCGGCGACCCGGTTCTCGCTGAGACCGCGGTCGTCGAGGCGACGGCCCGCTTCACGGCTCCCGCCGACGGCGAGTTCGCGGTCGGCTTCGCGGGTCTGGGCCTGTTCCGCTTCGAGGTGGACGGCGAGCTCAAGAGCGACGGCCTCTTCTTCCCCGAGGGCACGGACCCGTTCATGGCGTTCCTCAACCCGCCGAAGCAGTCGTTCCCGCTGAACCTGACGGCCGGCCAGACGGTCGAGCTGCGGCTCGAACACCGTCCGCAGCAGCAGGCTGGTCTCTCGGCCGTGATGTTCACCCTCGGGTACCAGGAGCCCTTCGCCGACCCGGCTGACGAGCTGGAGCGCGCCGTCGAACTGGCCGCCGCATCCGACGTCGCCGTCGTGGTCGTCGGCACGACCGACCAGCTCGAGTCTGAGGGTTTCGACAGGCAGAACCTGCGACTCCCCGAGGGTCAGGATGAGCTGGTGCGGCGGGTGCTCGCAGCCAACCCGCGCACGGTCGTCATCGTGAACTCGGGCGGTCCGGTGATCATGCCGTGGCTCCAGGATGCGCCTGCCGTGCTGCTCACCTGGTTCCCGGGGCAGGAGATGGGCGGGGCGCTCGCCGACGTGGTGACCGGCACCCGTGAGCCCGGCGGCCGCATCCCGACCACCTGGGCCGCGACCGAGGACGACGTTCCGGTCTGGCAGGTCGAGCCGGTCGACGGCAAGCTGTTCTACGACGAGAAGCTCAACGTCGGCTACCGCGAGTGGGAACGCCGTCAGGCGGCAGGAGGCCCCGCGCCGGCGATCGCGTTCGGTCACGGTCTCGGCTACACCGAGTGGGAGTTGGGCGCCGCGACGCTCGACGGCCTCACTGTCAGTGTGCCGGTCACGAACGTGGGCGCTCGCGCGGGCAAACAGGTCGTGCAGGTGTACCTGTCGCGGGTATCCGAGTCCGACATCGAACGGCCCGTGCTCTGGCTGGCCGGTTACGCAGTGCTGCGGGCGGATGCGGGCGAGTCGTCCGTCGCGACCGTCACGATCGAGCCGCGCTCGCTGCAGTACTGGTCGGTCGACGACCACGCGTGGCTGACCGAGGCGGGCACGTACGCGGTGCAGGTGGGCGCATCCGTCGCCACACTGTCGAGCCCCATCGAGTTCACAGTCTGAGCCCGATAGCGTGGCGGCAGCCTCGAGAAGGAGCTGCCGCCATGCTGATCGACAATGCCGTCTACGTGGACGGAAAGCGCACGACCGCGCCCTCCTCGTTCGAGGAGACGTACGAGGCCGTCCGCGACCGGCACGGCTTCGCCTGGATCGGTCTGTACCGCCCCTCGGAGAGCGAACTCGGCGCGGTGGCGACCGAGTTCGACCTGCCGACGCTCGCCGTTGAAGACGCCCTCACCGGCCACCAGCGGGCGAAGATCGAGAAGTACGAGGGCACGACCTTCGTGGTGCTGCGTCCGGCGCGGTACATCGATGAGACCGAGAAGGTCGAGTTCGGCGAGGTGCACGTCTTTCTCGGCAGCGACTTCCTCATCACGGTGCGTCACGCCGAGAAGCCCGACCTCGCCGCCGTGCGTCGCCGCATGGAATCGGAACCCGGGATGCTCGCGCACGGTCCGATCGCCGCGCTGTACGCCATCCTGGACCAGGTCGTCGACGAGTACGAGCCCGTCGTCGCCGGCCTCGAGAACGACATCGACGAGATCGAGGACCAGCTCTTCAACGGCGACGAGGGCGTCTCGCGTCGCATCTACGAGCTTTCCACCGAGGTCATGCACTTCCAGCGCGCGGTGGCACCTCTCGGCCCGATGCTCCAGAGCGCTGCGCGAGCAGCTGGAGAAGGCGGGCGTCGATGTCTCTCTCCGCGAGGGGCTGAGGGATGTGCACGACCACGTCATCCGGATCACCGAGCGTGCCGACGGGTTCCGGCAGATCCTGCAGAACGCGCTGAGCGTGCACACCGCGCTCGTCGGCCAGGCGCAGAACGACGAGGTCAAGAAGATCTCGTCGTGGGCGGCCATCCTGTTCACCCCGACGCTCGTCGGCAGCATCTACGGGATGAACTTCCGCAACATGCCCGAGCTCCAGTGGTCGCTCGGCTACCCCTTCGCCATCGCGCTGATGCTCGCGACCGGATTCGGCCTCTACTGGGCGTTCAAGCGGAAGGGTTGGCTGTAGCCTCCGAGTGCACCAGCTGGCGCACCTCGATCGGTGAGTACCGAGCCTCGACGAACCGCGCGGCGATGTCGATGGCGCGATCGATGCTCTCCACGTCGACGACGTAGTAGCCGCCCACCCATTCCTTCGCCTCGGAGTAAGGCCCGTCCGTCGTGATCCTGCTGCCGGGCTTCGCGGGGTCGACCCGAACGACGACCGCCTCGTCCGTGCTCAGTTCGTTGCTGTCGACGAGCTCACCGGATGCGCTGAGCTCGGTGAGAACGGAGCGGTGCGCCTCATCGAGCTCGGGCTTGAGGCCGTTCTCCAGCGCATCGTCGAACTCGGCGTTGTTGTAGATCAGAATCTGGAACCGCATGTGCGTTCCCCTTTCAATCGGTTAACTCTGACGTCGAACGGCGGAGGCGGTTTTCGACATCGGCCGAGGATCGCTTTGCGTCACGGTTGGGCGGCCTTCACCGCGAGCACCGCGCGTTCTGCGGCGTTGCCGCAAAGGTCGGCCGCTCGGGCGTACTCGACTCGGGCCTCATCGGCTCGGCCGAGCCGCGCGAGCAACTCGGCGCGAACGGCGGGGAGGAGGTGCGACCCGTCGAGGTCACCGCGCTCGGCGATCTCGTCGACGAGCAGGAGTCCGGATGCGGGACCAGACGCCATCGCGACCGCCACCGCCCGATTCAGGTCGACCACCGGCGACGGTGCGACCTGGCCCAGCGCTTCGTAGAGCACGACGATCCGGTCCCAGTTCGTCTCGGCGACGGATGCGGCGACCGCGTGGCACTCGGCGATCGACGCTTGCAGACCGTATGGCCCGAGCCCCTTCCCGGCGGCGACGGCCCGAGCCAGGGCAGCGCGGCCGCGGCGGATCGCGGACCGGTCCCAGCGACGGCGATCCTGGTCTTCCAGCAGCACAGGCTTGCCGGCCGCGTCGATCCGCGCCGGAAAGCGGGCCGCCGTCAGCTCCATGAGCGCGAGCAGCCCGAAGACGTCGGGCTCGGGCTCGAGTCGCACCAGGACGCGTGCCAGTCGGATCGCTTCCTGCGCGAGCTCGGTCCTGATCCAGGTCTCGCCGCCGGTCGCCGACGACCCTTCCGTGAAGATCAGGTAGATGACGCTCAGCACCGAGCCCAGGCGCTCGGCGCGCTCGCGCGGCTCCGGCACCGCGAACGGCACGTGTGCGGCGGCGAGCGACTTCTTCGCCCGGGTTATCCTGGCCTGCACTGTCGACACCGGCACGAAGAACGCCTTGGCGATCTCGTCGGTCGTGAGACCTCCCACCACGCGCAGGGTCAGCGCGATCCGCGCCTCCCGAGGCAGGGTCGGGTGGCAGGCGGTGAACATCAGGGCGAGCACGTCGTCGTCGATCGCATCGGGATCGAACAGTAGGTCGGCACCCGGACTCGTCTCGCGGAGATCGTTCGCGAGCACCGCGTAGCGTTCATCCCCGGCCGCCCGGCGCCGGAACGTGTCGATCGCGCGGCGGCGGCCTGCGGTGAGCAGCCACGCCACCGGGTCGCGGGGAACCCCGGCCACAGCCCAGCCGACCAGTGCCTCGGCGAGTGCCTCCTGCGCGACGTCCTCCGCCAGGGCGAAGTCGCCTGTGTACCGAGCGAGCGCGCCGACGATGCGGGCGGACTCCATCCGCCACACCGCCTCGACGGCGCGTCGCTCGTCGGTCACAGCTGCCCGGTCGACTCGCGCCAAGCACGCTCCTTCTGCACCCACTCGTTGTCCTGAGGAAACTCGTCGATCGTCGGAACGCGGCGGATCTCGACCTTGGTGCCGTCCGTGTGCGGCAGGCGCTTGGCCCACTCGACGGCTTCCTGCACGGAGGCGACGTCGAGGATGTAGTAGCCGTTGAACAGCTCCTTGGTCTCCCCGTACGGGCCGTCGGTGACGACGGGAGTCTCGCCGGTGAAGTCGACGACGACACCCTGCGAGGGATCCTCGAGCCCCTCGGCAGCGAGCAGCACGCCCGCGCGGATCAGCTCATCGTTGAACCGGCCGACCGAGTCGAGCATCTCGGTGAAGTCCGCGGTCGCGAACTTCGCGTTCGCCTCGTCGGTCGTCCGGAAGATCAGCATGTATTTGGCCATGACGGTATGTCTCCTTGTGTTCTGGAGGGTGCTTCTGAACCCTCTCATTCCCAAGGTCGAACGAGAAAGAGCCCGATCGACAGATCGCCCGAAATTCTTTCCGCGCGGCCGCCGGATGGCGAGGTGGTAGGAAGGAGCGTGCCCGCCATCACCGACTTCCCCTTCGACAGCCTTCGTCGTCGGCCCGACGTCGAAGCCCAGAATCTGTTCGCGGTGGATGCGGCCGACCGACTCATCCTCGACACGGCTTCCGACGCGATCTCCGCAGCGGGACCCAGTGAGGTCGTGGTGATCGGCGATTCGTATGGCGCTCTCACGTTGGCAGCGGCGGCCCACGGCGCCCAGCGCATCCGGGTGCATCAGGATGCGCTGACCGGGGTGCGCGCGCTCGCCCTGAACGCTGAGTCCCTCGGACTCGACGGAACATACGAGGATCACCCTCTCGACCCCTCGCTCGTGACGAACGCGCGGGTGGTTCTGCTGCGTCTGCCCCGCAGCCTCGACGCACTCGCCGAGATCGCTGCGCTCGTCGCCGAGCATGCGCATCCCGAGGTAACCGTCTATGCGGGTGGTATGGTGAAACACCTGACCACGGCCATGAACGGGGTGCTCGGCCAGGTCTTCGGCTCTCTGCAGGCGTCGCTTGCTCGGCAGAAGGCTCGTGTGCTCACGGCGACGGATGCGCTGCCCGCTGCCGCCGCTGCGCTCGCCCCTGGCCGCGACGCCTCTACGACGAGGCGTTGGGTCTCTGGGTGTGCGCTCACGGCGCAGCGTTCGCGGGCGCATCCGTCGACATCGGCACGCAGTTGCTGCTCGACGTGCTCGACGACGCTGTTCCGGATGCCCGCACGGCGATCGACCTCGGCTGCGGCACCGGGGTGCTCGCGACCACCCTGGCGATGCGTCGCCCGGGCATCCGTGTGATCGCGACCGACCAATCCGTGGCGGCTATCGCATCCGCGTCGGCGACCGCAGCGGCGAACGGTGTGGCCTCGCAGGTCGCGGTCGTGCGCGACGACGCGCTCGGTGCCCAGCCGGATGCGAGCGCCGACCTCATCCTGCTGAACCCGCCTTTCCACATCGGCAGCGCCGTGCACACCGGCCTCGCCCACCGGATGTTCGCCGACGCCGCGCGCGTGCTCGCGCCCGGCGGCGAGCTCTGGACGGTCTGGAACTCGCATCTCGGCTACCGCGGCGCGCTCGAGTCCGTCGTCGGCCCGACCCGCCAGATCGCCCGCAACCCCAAGTTCACCGTCACCGCCTCCCGAAAGTAGCGCGAGTCGCGGCAAATCGATGTTCGCGGGCGCTCGGAAGGTCGATTCGCCGCCACTCGAGCGCAACACGACACCCGACAAGTCGTCGGGGTATTAACGGGCGGTGGTCAGCCTGGCGCTGTACCTTGAGGACATCTGAGGGTGGATACCCTAATACGCCGGCTGAGAAGTCGAATCGACTGAACGGCATGGCATGACGACACTCGCACCTACCCTCGGACCGATTCGCAAGACCGGGCCGCGGATCAGCACCCAGCCCATCGGCACGGGAAGCTACTCCCGGCTGCTGAACACGGTCCGCGACGCAGGCCTCCTTCGGCGCACGCGCACGTTCTACGCGCTCGTCTTCTCGGGGCTCGTCGTCGCACTCGCCGCAGGATTCGCGGGCATGGCTCTCCTGGGCGACAGCTGGTTCCAGCTCCTCGTCGCCGGCGCGTTCGGCGTCATCTTCACGCAGTTCGCGTTTCTGGGACACGAGGCGTCGCACCGGCAGATCGCCACATCCGGGCCGGTCAACGACCGCATGGGCCGTGTTCTCGCGACCCTGTTCGTCGGCATCAGCTACGCCTGGTGGATGACCAAGCACACCCGGCACCACGCCAACCCGAACACGATCGGCAAAGACCCCGACATCGAGATCGACACGATCTCGTTCACCGAGGAGGATGCGGCCAAGCAGCAGCGCGGCATCATCGGCATGGTCACGCGCCGGCAGGGCTACCTCTTCTTCCCCCTCCTCGCCTTCGAGGGCGTCAACCTGCACGTCCGGTCATTCGGCACGCTGTTCAAGCGCGGCAAGGTCGACGGTCGCGGCAAAGAGATCACGTTCCTGGCCGTGCGGTTCGCGCTGTACCTCGGTGTGGTCTTCTGGCTCATCCCGTTCCCGGTCGCCGTCGCCTTCCTCGGCGTGCAGCTCGCCGTGTTCGGCATCTACATGGGCGCGAGCTTCGCGCCGAACCACAAGGGCATGCCGCTGATCGAGCCGGGCGTGAAGGTCGACTTCCTCGGACGCCAGGTGCTCACCTCCCGCAACATCGAAGGATTCGGCACCACCACGCTCATGGGCGGCCTCAACTACCAGGTCGAGCACCACCTCTTCCCGAGCATGCCGCGACCGCACCTGCGCAAGGCGGCGGCGATCGTTCGCGAGCACTGCGCGGCCGAGAACATCCCGTATACCCAGACCACTCTGCTGAGGTCGTACGGAATCGTGATCAACTACCTCAACCGGGTGGGACTCTCCGCCCGCGACCCGTTCGACTGCCCCGCCGCGGCGACGCTGCGCTGACGGCGAGCGAATGAGGGAGCCTGCACAGATCGGGTCACGGCCGCGCAAGCTGGTCGCCTTTCTGGTGTACCCGAAGAGCCAGTCCGCCGACGTGTCCGTGATGCTCGAGGCGGCGCCGGATGCTCTGCCACCGACGATCGCGATCGAGTCGCAGGCGCAGAACACCAACTCGCTCGACGTCTTCACCCTGTTCGATGACTCGGACGCTCCCCGCTTCGTGAGCTACATCTACCGCAAGACGATCGCCGCATCCGGCCATGCCCGCCCGCAGGCGCGAACGATGCGAGCGAGCTAACCCTAGCCCGGAACCTCCGATCGGCGTTCTATAGGTCGGGCGAGGAGGTTCGGGATGCGCGCACGCAGCGACGAGGACACTCGACTGCGCGTAACCGTCACCGGTGGCGAGATTCTCGGAGTGCACGAGGGCGAGATCGACTCGTGGCGGGGCATCCCGTACGCCGCGCCGCCGGTCGGAGAGCTGCGGTTTCGCGCTCCCGCTCCGGTTGTTCCGTGGGACGGCGTCCGCGACGCCTCCCAGCTCGGGGCCGAAGCGCCACAGACCCTCCGGAGGAGACTCCGCGGGGTACCGTTCTCCTTCGCGACCGACGAAGACTGTCTGACGGTCAACGTGCAGGCGCCGGCCGGAGCCGAGCATCCGTTGCCCGTCATGGTGTTCATCCACGGCGGCGGCTACTCGCAGGGGTCTTCGCGAGAGTTCTCAGGTCAGGGGCAAAGCTTCGTGCTGACGCAGCGAGCGGTCTACGTGAGCTTCAACTACCGGCTCGGACCGCTCGGCTACCTCGATTTCACGAGCTACTCGACGCCCGAGCGGCCGATCGAGAACAACCTCGGGCTGCGCGACCAGGTCGCCGTGCTGCAGTGGGTGCGAGACAACATCGCGGGATTCGGCGGAGACCCGGACAATGTCACCGTCTTCGGGGAGTCCGCCGGCGGCAACGCGGTCGTCGCCCTTCTCGCGACGCCTGCGGCGGAGGGGCTGTTCGCCCGAGCCATCGCCCAGAGCGCGCCGCCGAGCGCGATCTACCGACCCGCGATCACCGGTGTCTGGGCGGCCGAGTTCGTGGAGATACTGCGTGGGATCGTGCCCTCATCCGCTCCCGACGACGATCACGACCTGCTTGTGGGAGCCGACGTCTCCGACCTCCTGACCGCGTGTCTGACTCTGCAGATCCGCACGCCGGAGTCGTATCCGGGGATGTTCTGCCTCGCGCCGGTCATCGACGGCGACTTCCTGCCCGAGCACCCGATGGAGGCGGTGCGCGCCGGACGTGCCCACCGGGTTCCGCTGATCATCGGGACGAACGAGCGCGAGGGGTCGATCTTCCGCGGACGCGTCGACATCCTGCCGCGGTCGTCGGCCCGCATCGACGCGTTGTTCGCGCGTGCGCCGGCGGCATCCCGAACCCGGATGCGCCAGGCGTACCCGGGGCTGCCCGGTCGTCGAGCGGCGGCCGACTTCAGCGGCGACTATGGGTTCTGGTACCCGAGCATCCGGGTCGCCGACTACCATTCCGCGTTCGCGCCGGTACATGTCTACCGCTTCGATTTCGCGCCGCGGCTGCTCAAGATCGCGGGGCTGGACGCCACCCACGGCGTCGAGATGTTCGCCCTGTTCGACAGGATGGACATCCCACTGGCCCGAGCCATCACCTCGCTCGGAGGCGGTGAGTCGTACGCGGCAGCGGGCGAACGGATGCGCGAGCACTGGCTCGACTTCGCCGAACGCGGCGACGTCGACGCCTGGCCGCCGTACACGCAGAATGCCCGGAACACGCTGATCATCAACGACGTCGACCGCGTCGAAGAGGACCCGAACCGCGCGCGCCGTCGAGCCTGGAACCTGTTCTTGCCCGAGTTCGGGCAGACGGTGCGGCAGCTACCGACCTGACCGGCCGGGTCGATCCCGACAACTGACTCCTCAGCGGCTGGTGATCTGCTTGAACTTGCGAATCGCGAGCGGCACGAAGATCACCAGCACCACGGTCACCCCGATCAGCACCGTCGCACTCGGATACCGCAGCGGCCACGCGGTCGGTTCCGGAGCGCCGGGCGGCACATTGCCGAACAGCTCGCGGGCTGCCTGAACGAGAGCCGAGACGGGGTTGTATGTCGCGAAAATCTTGAGCGGGGTCGGCAGGGTGTCGATCGGAACGAACGCGTTCGACAGGAACGTCAGAGGGAACAGGATGAGGAACGAGACATTGTTGATCACCTCGGGGCTGCGCACGCTCATCCCGAGAAAAGCCATCACCCACGACAGGGCGTAGGCGAAGAGCAGCAGCAGCGCGACCCCGCCGATCGCCTCGATCGGGCTCGACCGGATGCGCCACCCGACGATGAAGCCCGTCGCCATCATGACGCCCATCGAGATCGAGTTGATCAGCAGGTCGCCGTTGGTGCGTCCGATCAACACGGCGGAGGGGCTCATCGGCAGGGTGCGGAACCGGTCGATGATGCCGTCGCGCAGATCCTGAGCCATGGCGGAGCCGGAGTACGTCGAACCGAAGACCACGGTCTGGGCGAAGATGCCCGCCATGATGAACTCGGTGTAGGTGCTGCCGGGGATCTCGATCACGCCCGCGTACACATAGGTGAACAGCAGCACGAACATGATCGGCTGCAGGGTCGTGAAGACCAGGATGTCGGGCACGCGCTTGATCTTGATCAGGTTGCGGCGGGTGGTGATCCAGCCGTCGTTGAACCAGTTCGCGATCGGCGACGTGTGCGTCGGCGCGAATTCGGATGGCCTGTTCGTCGTTGTGGTGGTCATCGTCGCTCCACCTCGCTCTCCCGTGCCTTCTTCTTTTTCTTCTTGGCCTTGGAGTTCGGTTTCGTTGCCGCGTCGGTGTCGTCGCCTTCGTCGTCGGCGGAGGCCATGTGGCCCGTGAGCCGAAGAAAGACGTCGTCGAGCGTCGGCCGGCGCATCCCTGCGTCGAAGAGTCCGATGCCGCGCTCGCTGAACTCGCCGAGCACGCCCTGCAGCGCGGCGGGCGCGTCGTCGGAGTTGACGCTCAGCGCCCGGCCTTCGTTCTCCGTCGTCGGCTCGCCGGTGCCGTAGCGGCGCAGGATGTCGATGGCGACAGGCGTGTCGTCGGTCGACACGAGCGTCAGCTCGATCTTCTGGCCGCCGATGGATGCCTTCAGCTCGTCCGAGGTTCCCTCGGCGATGACCTTGCCGTCGTCGATCACGGAGATGCTGTCGGCGAGCTGATCTGCCTCTTCGAGGTACTGCGTCGTCAGGAGCACGGTGGTGCCCTCGCCGACGAGCGAGGTGATGATGTCCCACATCCCGAGCCGGCTGCGCGGATCGAGACCGGTCGTGGGCTCGTCGAGGAAAAGCATCCGGGGTTTCGTCACGAGGGCGCCGGCGAGGTCGATCCGGCGTCTCATGCCGCCCGAGAATCCCTTCACCGGCCGGTTCTGCGCCTCGGTCAGGTCGAACAGGTCGATCAGTTCCTTGGCCCGGGCCCGCGACCGGCGCGGTCCCAGATGGTAGAGGCGGCCGACCATGTCGAGGTTTTCGAAGCCTGTCAGATTCTCATCGACCGCCGCATACTGACCGGAGACACCGATCATGGGACGGATGCGCTCGGGCCGCGCCATCACGTCGATCCCGTCGATCGTCGCCGTGCCCTCATCCGCTTCGATCAGCGTGGTGAGCACCTTGACGGCCGTGGTCTTGCCCGCGCCGTTCGGCCCGAGAAGCGCCTGTACCGTGCCCTGCGGGACCTGGAGGTCGAGGCCGTCGAGCGCGTGAACGGGTTCCGCACCGCGGGGCGGTACGTCTTCTTCAGGCCACACGCTTCGATGTACGGCACCGTTGGAATGTACCGCACATAGACCCGTCGTCGTCAGGGAGCTAGTGTCAGCAGTGAATCCCGGTGGTGTCGACGTCGAACCCGGGAAAACGGGAGATGACTGACATGTGCCGTTGGCTTGCTTACTCGGGGGAACCGCTCAAACCGTCCACCCTCATCCTCGACGCCCAGCATTCGCTGGTCGCCCAATCGCTGAATTCGCCGCTCGGTGCGGAGACCGTGAACGGTGACGGCTTCGGGTTCGGCTGGTATCCGGAAGGCTCGAAGGTCGGCACCAAGGCGGCGATCTTCCACAGCATCGAGCCCGCCTGGCATGACGAGAACCTCCGTGAGTTGACGGAGTCGATCATGAGTCCGCTCTTCTTCGGGCATGTGCGCGCGGCGGGAGGGCCGCCCATCCAGCAGACCAACTGCCATCCGTTCCGCTATGAAAACTGGATGTTCATGCACAACGGCTTCATCTCGGGCTTCGACAAGATGAAGCGAGACCTGACGTTCGCCGTCGATCCGTCGCTGTACACCCACATCCACGGCACCACGGATTCGGAGGTGCTGTTCCATCTCGCGCTCACGTTCGGACTGCGCGACGACCCCATCGGGGCTGTCGAGCGGGCGCTTCGCAAGGTCGAGTCGGTGGCCCACGATCACGGCGTGCCGTTCCCCGTGCAGGCCAGCATCGCCCTGTCGGACGGGGCGACCGTGTGGGCGTTCCGCTACTCGACGCAGGGCCGCACGCGCACGCTCTTCCACTCGGTCGACATCCCGACTCTGCAGCAGCTGTATCCGGATGCCGAGCGGCTCAGGATTTTCGGCGACCGTGCCCGTGTGGTCGTCTCCGAGCCGCTGAACGACCTTCCGGGTGCGTTCGTGGAGGTGCCGGAGTCGACTGTGATGATCCTCGATGAGGCGGGCTACGAGCACCAGCCGATCATGGACGCCGCTTAAGGCGGGTTGTTCGGCCGCTCAGCCGTTCAGCTCTTCGAGCACCTTGCCGATGCGGCGCTGGCGCGTCTCCTCGGTGCGGGCGCCCGTGACGGACAGCACGTGGCGTCGCTGGTTGCTGTACGACAGCGCCGTGAATCGCTCGCCCGCGGTCTTGTCGCCCGCGAGTGCCGCGGCGAGGTCGTCCGGCACCTCGACCGTGCGCGGCTGGTCGTCCTTCTCGAGGATGACGGTCAGCTCGTCCCCGGCTGCGATGCCCGCCTTCCCGCGGATCTCGGCGCTCACGGGGATCATCGGCTCACCGTTCATCATGGCGATCGTGCTCGGATACTGCACGCCGTTGATGGTCACCTGAACCGCGGTGCGCTTTCCGCCACCGAGACCCTCGACCACATCGTCGGGGACCCGGATGCCTGTGGCGGTCTTGCCGCCGAGTAGCAGGGTCGTCGTGAACTCCATGCCCATCTCCTCGTCTCGATTCGTACATTCTCCACGGAGTCCCATCGCGCGCAAGCGCCGACGCTCAGGCTGCGGCGGCCTCGAGCACCTCGTCGGCGCGTTCGGGGCTGCCCTCGGCGAGACCGCGGGCGATCGAGCGGCGGGATGCCAGCCACATCCCGACGCCGGCGAGGAAGACGAGCCCCTCGGTGACGGTCAGCGCCCAGATGATGCCGGGAAGGCCGAACCAGAGATTGCCGAGCAGCACGATCGGGATGAACAGGATGCCCTGCGTCACAGACATCACGGTCGCCGGCAGTGCTCGCCCTGTCGCCTGGAACAGCGAGGTGATGAGTCCCGCGAACCCGTTCGCGATCATCGCCACGAGCTGCGCGGTCAGGATGCTGACGCCGATCGCGAGAACGGACGGGTCGGAGACGAACGTCGAGAACACCTGGTCGCGGAAGAGGAAGACCACAGCTGAGAAAAGGATGCCGACCCCGCCCACGGTGATCGCGGATGCACGCAGCGCCGACCTGAGACGACTCGCGTCGCCCTTGCCGTACGAGTAAGCGAGCAGCGGCAGCACGCCGAGCGTCACGCCCATGAGCAGGAACTCCGGCACCTGCGCGATACGCACAGCGACTCCCATCGCGGCGAGCGGCCCGTCGCCGTAAGCAGCCGCGAGGTTGTTGAGCACCAGCGAGGTGATGATGAGGAAGGAGGCCTGGAGCAGTTCGCCGACGCCCACGCCGAACACGGGCTTCAACACGGCGGGCGACAGTGTGAACCAGCGCGGCGCGAGGCTGACGTGCTCACTGTGGCGGTGGAGCCAGATCACGAAATACGCGACGACGCCGACGTTCGAGAGACCCATCGCCAGTGCAGCGCCGGCGACTCCCCAGTGCAGCAGGAGGATGAACAACACGTCGAATACGACGTTCGCGATCGTGGATCCGATGAGTCCGATCATCACCTGGCGGGCGGCGCCCTCCGCGCGAACGAGCTGTTCGAGGCAGAAGGCGGCGGCGAGCACCGGAACGAAAGCCAGCATGACGGCGACGTACGCGCCTGTCGCGGGCACGGCGGCGGCATCCGCGCCGAGCAGAGTCACGAGGGGATGCAGCAGAAGCAGTCCGATCCCACCGAACACGGCCCCGGCGATCACCGAGCCCCAGACCGCGAACGATGAGACGCGCTTGATCTCACCGGCCTTCGCGGGGTCGTGCTCGGCGGCACCGAGCAGACGTGAGATGAGTGCGCCGCCGCCGACACCGAAGACCCCGCCGACGGCCATGACGAGTCCGAGAACCGGGGTGCCGAAGGTGACCGCGGCGAGCAGGGCGTTGTCGTGCAGTGAGCCGATAAAGCCGGCGTTGATGACGTTGTAAACGGCGCCGACGATCATCGCGGCGGCCATCGGCACGCAGAGGTGCATCAGGGCGCGGACGATCGGTGCGGCTGAGAGATACCAGCGGTTGGTGCCGACGGCGTCGGCCTCCGGTGTGGTTTCGAGGTTCGTGGTGCTCATGGCTGCTCCTTTCCGGGCAGGCTCGAGCGCGCGCCGACGAGCGCCGGCACGGCGATGAGTGTTCAGGATGCGCGGCCGGGCCGCGCCGGACCGGTGGTTACCGGGTGGGCTGCGGCAGTTCCGCCGTGATCTTCGTGAGGAGTGCGAGAAGAGTGGCGCGTTCGTCCTCGTCCAACGGGGCGAGGATGCTCTCGTCGGCGTCGGTCATCGCGGTCTCGAATCCGGCGATGAGCTCGCTGCCGGCTGATGTCGCGTAGACGCGTTTGCTTCGTTCGTTCTCTGGGTCTGTGCGCCGTTCGATGAGGCCCCGGCGCTCGAGTCCCTGCAGCAGGCTGGAGACGCTCGCGGCGCTCGTTCGGCTGATCGCGGCGATGTCGCGCTGGATCGAGCCGGGGTTCTGGGTGAGGTAGCCGAGCACGAAGGCCTGTTCGTGGCTGAGTTCGCGTTCGCGGATCCAGTCCTCGCCGGCCTTGCGCTGAGCCCAGCCGATCCACCGCACCAGCTCGAGGCTGCTGGTGAGTCTGATCTCCCGTTCGTTCATGTTAGGAGTCTAACTGTTTGAGTTCTAACTGTCAACAATCGCGGCGGGAGGTGCCGCGGTGTCGGTCTCGCAGGCGAAGATCATTCCGGCGAGAGGATCGGCGACTTGCTGCGCAGGCCCGTATCCTTCCTGTGAGGTCGTGATGTACAGGGTCGAGCCGTCCGGTCCGCCGAAACAGCAACTCGAGACCTGCTGGGCGTCGACGGACACGCGTTCGACCAGGACTCCATCCGGGTCATATCGATGCACCGCTCGACCGCCCCAGAGCGCGACCCAGAGGTACCCGTCCCCATCGATGCACATGCCATCCGGCGCGCCGTCGGCCTCGGCTATCCGGACCACGGTCGACCCCTCGTCGACGCCGTGATCCGTCACGACGTAGCGCATGATCGTCTGCGTCGGTGTGTCGATGTAGTACATGGTCGCGCCGTCGTCTGCCCACGCGAGGCCATTGGAAATGGTGACGCCCGAGAGCACTTCTCGTGCTTCGCCGTGGTCGAGTCGATAGAGGGCTCCGGCTCCCGGGTCTTTCGCGTAGGCCATCGACCCCGCCCAGAACCGGCCGAGCGGGTCGGCCTTGCCGTCGTTCATCCGTCGCCGCGGACCCGTGGCAGGAAGCACATCGGCGATCGGATGCACGCTCCCATCCCGCGCGAGCGAATGGAAGCCGTCACCCGCGGCGACGATCCATCCGCCGTCGGAGGACGGGGCGATGGCGCCCACGGTCATCCCCAGGTCGAACCGGTCGAGCTCCCGGAGGCGACCCGACTCCGAGACGCGAGCCCGACGGACGATGCCGCGATACTGGTCCACCCACATCAATGTCTCGTCCCGACCGTCCCAGATCGGCCCTTCGGCGTGCTCGGCCGCTCGGTCGACGGCAACGCTCGCCGTGCGCTCGACGATCACGGAGTGCTCGTCTCATAGGCCCGGTGCGGCATCTGCGTCGCGAACTTGCCGCCGCTGACGTCGACCAGGGTGCCGGTGATGTAGCCGGCGGCGTCGCTGGCAAGAAAGCACAGCAGATCCGCGATGTCCTCGGGGCGCTCCCAGCGCCGAAGCGAGAGTGTGTCGAGCAGCCGAGACTGGGCGGGTTGCGGCAGCTCCGCGAATCCGTTCATCCCGGTCGGGACCATGCCCGGCGCGTAGGCGTTGACCGTGATCCCCCAGGGCCCGAGCTCGCTCGCGAGCACCCGCGTGAACTGAACGACGGCGGCCTTCGATGCTCCGTAGGCGGCCGCCCCGACGCTCGGGATGATCGCGGCGAACGATGCGGCGTTGATGATGCGGCCGCGCCGGGCCTTCTTCATGATCGGGATCACGGCCTGGGAGAGGAGAAAGACACCGAACACATTCACGTCGAAGCTTGCCTTCCAGCGGCTGGGCTCGAGGTCTTCGACTGCGCCCTCGACGTTGATGCCCGCATTGTTGATCAGCACGTCTATCCGCCCGAATCGCTCCGTGACCTCGTCGATCGCGGCGTGCACGGAGGCGGGGTCGGTGACATCGCAGGTGAGGCTGACGATGTGGTCGGGGAGCGGATCCGTGAACGTGACATCCAGCGCGACGACCGTCGCGTTCTCGGCGGCGAATCGCTCGACGAGCGCGCGCCCGATCCCAGCACCCCCGCCGCTCACCACGACGACCTCGCCGGTGAAGTCGATCAGCATGACAGCCTCCAATAGTATTACTATTCGATCCATACTATTCGATGCTCACAGCGCGGGAGAAGAGCCATGTCGACCGAACCGAATCGTGATGCGGACGCCCGGGTCGTCTGGGTGACCGGGGCCGGCTCCGGAATCGGCCAGGCGGCCGCGATTGCGGCGGCCGATGCCGGCTGGCGGGTCGCGCTGAGCGGACGCCGGGTAGAGGCGCTCGATGAGACCGCGCACGCGATTCGCGACCGGTCGGGCGAGGCGATGGTCGTCCCGCTCGACGTGAATGACTCCGCCGCAGTGGTCGCAGCGGCCGCCGCGGTCGCATCCCGCTGGGGCCGCATCGACGGACTCGTGATCGCGGCCGGGTTGAACGCACCGGAGCGCCGGTGGGACGACCAGAGCATGGAGACCTTCGACCGCATCATTCAGACCAATCTCATCGCGCCCGCTCACGTGATCTCGGCCGCGCTGCCGCAGCTGCGAGTGCGCGGCGGTGCGGTCGTCGTCGTGTCGTCGTATGCGGCCTGGACGTTCAGCCCCAACGCGGGTGTCGCATACAGCGCGAGCAAGTCCGGGCTCTCGGCGCTCACGCGAACGCTCAACGCGCAGGAGGCGGGTTCGCGCATCCGTGCCACCCACCTCTGCCCGGGCGACGTCGATTCCGACTTCCTCGACCTGCGCCCGCGGGTTCCGGATGCGTCGGCACGCAGCGCGATGCTCTCACCGGCCGAGGTGGCCCGGTCGATCCAGTTCATCCTGAATGCTCCCGAGCACCTGCGCTTCGACGAGCTCGTCGTCTCGCCGCTGTCGCAGATATGAGCGGCGGCGCTCGCCGCAGGGCTTTCGCCCGGGTGCTCGACTCGGTCGGCACCGCAATCGTGGCCGGTGACCTGCCGGAGGGCCATGTCGATACGGTCGACGGCCTTATCGCCCGCACCGGCGCATCCCGAACCATCGTGCGCGAGGCCACGCGCGTGCTGGTGTCGCTCGGGATGCTGACGGCCAGCCCCCGCGTCGGGCTCCGGGTGACGCCGAGCAGCGAGTGGGACACGCTCGACGTGGACGTGGTGCGCTGGCGGCTCGCGTCGTCCGGCCGCGAGGAGCAACTTCGCGACCTGCTGCAGTTGCGGCTCGCGATAGAGCCGGAGGCGGCGCGGATCGCCGCTGGCGGCGCATCGCATCCTGAGGCCGACGAACTCGCTGCCGCGGGCGAACGCATGGTCGCCGCCGCGGATGCGCGCGACGAGGAGGCCTTTCTCGAGGCCGACCGACGGATCCACGGGCTCATCCTGAGCATGTCGGCCAATGCGATGTTCGCCCGGCTGCAGTCGGTCGTTGAGGAGGCGCTGCGGGTGCGGGCGCCTCACGAGCCGGTGGCCTGGGCATCTGCGCCGGCCGACGTCGAACTGCATCTCGCGCTGATCACGGCGATCCGAGCGGGAGACGCGTCCGGCGCTGCCGAGGCGATGTCGAGCATCGTTCGCGGATCCAGTCGCTGACGGCGCGCTGCCGGGGAGTACCCTGGGCCGCATGGTCACCGATGATCCGACCGTGACGAATCCCGATCACTATCGCACGCTGTGGGAGAACGACTACGTCCGCGTGGTCGAGTACCTCGACGAGCCGGGGGAGCAGACGACTCCGCACGATCATCCGAACAGCGTGATGGTGACGCTGAGCGAGTTCGATCGCCGGCTCTCCGCGGGGGACCGCATCTCGGACGTCCACCTCGAAGCGGGGAAGGCGGTGTGGTTGCCTGCGCAGCGGCACTCGGGCGAGAACATCGGGGAGACCGCGACGCACACCATCCTGATCGAGCTCAAAGGGGCATCGGCGGGCGCCGACAGTGGCAGCGGCACGCTCGGGCCCGCCATCTGAGCGTTCGGTTCTCGGGCCTCCTAAGACCGCGCTTCGTCAGCGACCGGCTCGGTGGACACGGCCGGTTCGGCCTGCAGCGAGATCACCATCGTGAGTCCGCCGCCCGGGGTGTCCTCGGTGGTGAGGGTCCCGTCCATGCCCTCGACGAACCCCTTGGTCAGAGCGAGGCCGAGGCCGATCCCGGTGGAGTTGTCGGTGTCCCCGACCCGCTGGAACGGAAGGAAGATCTCTTCCTTGCGATCGTCGGGAACCCCCGGGCCGGTATCGGCGACGCGAAGCTCAACCACGCCGGCGAAGGTGCTCGCGCTGAGACGGGGCGGCTGCCCGGGCGGTGAGTACCGGATGGCGTTCGTCAGCAGGTTCACGATCGCCCGGTGCAGCAGCACGCCGTCGGCGCGCACCGCGGGCAGGTCGTCGGGGACGTCGATGGCGATGTCACCGGGCGCGAGATCGAGCTCGTCGAGAAGCGGCGGGATGAGGTCCTCGACATCGACGGCGGCAAGGGACACCGCGAGAACGCCGGCCTGTACGCGACTCACGTCGAGCAGGTTCGTCAGCAGGTCGGCGAGGGCGCCGAGGCTCTGCTCGGCCGTCTCGAGCAGGCTCGCCCTGTCCTTCTCCGAGAGCACGATGTACCGGGAGCGGAGGCTCGTGACGGCGGCAGTCGCCGCGGCCAAGGGCGCCGGAGATCGTGCCCGACCGCGGCCAGCAGGGCGGAACGCACCCTGTCTGTGGCGGCGAGCGGCCCGATCTCCTTGGCGACCGTGCTCAGATCCCGATGCTCGAGCGCGGCGTCGAGCTGGCTGACGACGACGACGAGGAGGCGGCGGTCGGCCGCCTGCAGGTCCGGCCCGAAGAGGTCGAGGTGACCACGGTCTCCGACCGCCATGGTCGAGCAGGGTTCTCCCTCGGTGTCGCCGTCGGACACGGGCGACGTGCCGTCGGCTTCGAGGCGCGCGCCGCGCATCCCGAACGCCTCTCTTGCTCGGGAGACGATGGCCTGCAGGGCGTCGTCGCCGCGGATGACACCGCCCGCAACGGTGGCCAGCAGCTCCGACTCGGCCGCCGCCCGCGCGGCGACCCGGCTGCGCCTTGCTGCCTGATCGACGACCAGGCTGACGAGGGTCGCGATGATCACGTAAAGCGAGAGTGCGAGCAGGTGGGTGGGACGGCCGATGGTGATGTTGAAGTACGGCTGGACGAAGACGAAGTCGAGGGTCAACCCGGAGAGCACTGCGGCGAAAAGAGCGGGCCAGATCCCGCCGACCAAGGCGACGATCACGACGAGCAACTGGTAGCTGAGCGTGTCGGCGGTGAGCGAGTCGGCGTTCCGGATGGGCAGGAGCGCGAGAGTGAGAAGCGGCCCGACGATCAGTGCGAGCAACAGCCCGAACAGGCGGCGGCGCGCGCTGAGAGCGCCCCCGAGTCGAGGCAGGGACACTAAGTGGCTGCCTGCCGCCGCGTGCGAGACGATGTGCACGTCGATGTCGCCCGACTCCCGGATGACCGTGGCGCCGATCCCCGGACCGGTGAGCAGGGCCGTGAGGCGGCTGCGGCGGGAGACACCGATCACGAGCTGAGTCGCATTGCTCGCCCGGGCGAAGGTGACGAGCGCCTCGGGGATGTTCGCCCCGACCACCTGGTGATAGCTGCCGCCGAGCTGCTCCACGAGAGCGCGCTGAGCGGCGAGGGCAGCGGGGTTGGTGTCCCGCAGGCCGTCCTGGCTGGTGACGTGCACGGCGAGGAGTTCGCCACCGGATGAGCGAGCCGCGACCCGGGCGCCACGCCGCAGCAGAGTCTCCCCTCGGGTCCGCCGGTGAGGGCGACGACCACCCGCTCGCGTGCCTCCCACTTCTGATCGATACCGTGCTCGGCGCGATAACGCTTCAGGGAGCTGTCGACCTCGTCGGCCAGCCAGAGCAGGGTCAGTTCGCGCAGCGCGGTCAGGTTGCCGAGGCGGAAGTAGTTGGAGAGCGCCGCGTCGATCCGCACGGCCGGATAGACCTGGCCGTCGGCGAGGCGGTCGCGGAGCGCCTGCGGAGCGAGGTCGACGACCTCGATCTGGGCGGCGCTGCGAACGACCGAGTCCGGCACGGTCTCGCGCTGGGGCGCTCCCGTGATCTGCTCGACGACATCGTTCAGCGACTCGATGTGCTGGATGTTGACGGTCGTGATGACGTTGATGCCCGCGTCGAGAATCGCCTCGACATCCTGCCAGCGCTTCTCGTTACGTGATCCGGGCGCGTTCGTGTGGGCGAACTCGTCGACGAGCGCGATGTCCGGACGGCGGGCGAGCACTGCATCCAGATCCATCTCGGTGAGACGGATGCCGCGGTGCTCGACGGTCCGCCGCGGCACCACCTCCAGGCCCTTGAGCATCGACGCCGTGGCATCGCGGTCGTGGGTTTCCACGACCGCGACGACGACATCCTTGCCCAGATCCTGAAGCCTGCTGCCCTCCTCGAGCATCGTGTACGTCTTGCCGACGCCGGGTGCTGCGCCGAGCAGCACACGCAGGTCGCCCCGGGCCGTCACGCTCGCGTCCTACCCGTTACCGTTCGGGTCCAGCTGCGCGAGCGCGATGTTCAGCTGGAGCACGTTCACGGTCGGCTCACCCAGGTAGCCGAGATCCCGGGCCTGGATGTGCGACTCGACGAGCTTCTTCACGGCAGCCGTGTCGAGGCCGCGAGCCTCTGCGACGGCGCTGACCTGCAGCCGGGCGTAGGCGGGTGAGATGTGCGGGTCGAGCCCCGATCCGGATGCGGTGAGCGCGTCCGGTGGGATGACCCCGGCGACGACCCCGTCCGTCTTCTCGATCACGGCCTTGCGCTCGTCGATCGCCTTCAGCAGGTCGGGGTTGTTCGGGCCGAGGTTGCTTCCACTGGATGCGCCCGCATCCCAGCCATCGCCGGCCGCGGACGGACGCGCTTGGAACCACTGCGGCAGAGGGTTGCCCTTCTTGTCGACGAGCCCCTGCCCGAGCAGGCTCGAGCCGACGATCTTGCCCTGGTAGCTGACGGTCGAGCCGTTGGCCTGCGCGGGCGCGACCACCTGCCCGATTCCTGTGACGACGAGCGGGTAGACGATTCCGAGGGCGACCGTCAAGACGATCAGCGCCCGGAGGGCGACCCAGTACTGGCGCCCTGTTCCACGTATCGATGCGTTCATGAGTGTTGTCCGGTCTTCTTTCTAGAACCCGGGGATCAGGCCGACGACGAGGTCGATGAGCTTGATTCCGATGAATGGAGCGATGATGCCGCCGAGGCCGTAGATCAGCAGGTTGCTGCGGAGCAGCACCGAGGCCGAGGCCGGCCGGTAGCGCACGCCGCGGAGCGCAAGCGGGATCAGGATCACGATGATGACCGCGTTGAAGATCACGGCCGACAGGATGGCGGACGACGACGAATGCAGCTGCATGATGTTGATCGCCTGCAGCCCCGGGAACACCCCGACGAACATCGCCGGGATGATTGCGAAGTACTTGGCCACGTCGTTGGCAATCGAGAACGTGGTGAGCGCTCCGCGTGTGATCAGCAGCTGTTTGCCGATGCTCACGATGTCGATCAGCTTGGTCGGATCGGAGTCGAGGTCGACCATGTTGCCGGCCTCCTTCGCGGCAGAGGTTCCCGTGTTCATGGCGACCCCGACATCCGCTTGCGCGAGGGCTGGGGCGTCGTTGGTGCCGTCGCCGGTCATTGCGACGAGGTTGCCGCCCTCCTGCTCGCGACGGATGAGCGCGAGCTTGTCCTCCGGCGTCGCTTCGGCCAGGTAGTCGTCGACCCCCGCCTCAGCGGCGATCGCCTTGGCCGTGAGCGGGTTGTCGCCGGTGATCATCACCGTGCGGATCCCCATCCTGCGCATGTCGGCGAACCGGGCGGCGAGGCCCTCCTTCACGACGTCCTTGAGGTAGATGACACCGAGGATGGTGGCCTCACCCGTGGCCGTCTTGGTGGCGACCGCGAGAGGGGTGCCGCCGACCTGCGAGATGCGTTCGACCTGCTCGTCGAGTTCGCTCAGCACCGTCGAGGCGACGGGTCCGGATTCGCGGGCCCAGGCAACGACGGAGTTCGCCGCTCCCTTGCGGACCTGGCGACCGTCGGCGAAGTCGACGCCGCTCATCCGGGTCTGCGCGGTGAAGGGGACGACGTCGCCGTCCAGCGCGCCCTCGTGGGTGAAGCCCAGCTGCGAAGCCAGCGTCACGACGGACGAGCCCTCCGGAGTCGGGTCGCTCAGCGAGGCGAGCGCCGCCGCGCGGATGAGGTCCATCGGCGCCGCACCGCCGATCGCCGAGAACTCGCTCGCCTGACGGTTGCCGTAGGTAATCGTTCCCGTCTTGTCGAGCAGGAGTGTCGTGACGTCGCCGGCGGCTTCCACCGCACGGCCCGACATCGCGAGAACGTTGTGCTGAACAAGGCGGTCCATTCCCGCAATGCCGATCGCCGAGAGCAGCGCACCGATCGTCGTGGGGATCAGGCACACCAGGAGGGCGACCAGCACGGGCAGCGTCGGTGACGCATCCGCGAACCCGGCGATCGGACCGAGCGCGAGCACCACGATCACGAAAATGATGGTGAGGCTGGCGAGCAGGATGTTCAGCGCGATCTCGTTGGGCGTCTTCTGTCTCGACGCACCTTCGACGAGCTTGATCATCCGATCGACGAATGTCTCTCCTGGCTTGCTGGTGATGCGCACGACGATCCGGTCGGACAGCACGCGGGTGCCGCCGGTGACGGCGCTGCGGTCACCGCCCGACTCGCGCACGACCGGGGCGGACTCGCCGGTGATGGCCGACTCGTCGACCGAGGCGATGCCCCAGATGATGTCGCCGTCGCCGGGGATGAGCTCTCCCGCGGTCACGACCACCACGTCGCCGAGCCGCAGGTCGGCCGAGGCGACCGCGGTGACGGATGCGTCAGCAGCTGCGGCATCCGTACCCTCGTCGTAGTCCGCCACACGGTTGGCGACCGTGGTCGTGCGCGTCTTGCGCAAGCTCGCGGCCTGCGCCTTGCCTCGGCCTTCGGCGACGGACTCCGCCAGGGTCGCGAAGAGGACAGTCAGCCAGAGCCAGATCGCGATCGACCAGGTGAAGGCGAGCGTCGTGGCGGAGCCGCCCGACGTCTGCGAACCGAGGAACGGCTCGGCGATCGCCAGGATCGTCGTCAGCGCGGCACCGATCTCGACGATGAACATGACGGGGTTGCGCCACATGTCCTTCGGGTTGAGCTTGCGGAATGCGCCCGGCAGCCCGCCGATGAGTTGCCGCGCGCTGAACGCACCCTGCGGCGCTTTCGGAGCAGATTTGCGCGCCTGGTGAGGCGCGGATTCGGAGATGGTGGACATGGTCAGTTCAGCCCTTCCGCCAGGGGACCCAGCGCGAGAACGGGGAAATAGGTGAGTGCGGCGACGATGACGACGGTTCCGACGACCAGCGTCACGAACAGCGGCTTGTGCGTCGGCAGCGTTCCGGCTGTCGCGGGAACCTTCTCCTGCGCGGCGAGCGATCCGGCGAGAGCGAGCACGAACACGATCGGCAGGAACCTGCCGAGGAACATCGCTGTGCCCAGTGCGGCGTTCAGCCAGGGTGTGTTCGCCGTGAGCCCCGCGAAGGCCGAGCCGTTGTTGTTCGCGGCCGAGGTGAACGCGTAGAGCACTTCGGAGAAGCCGTGCTGCCCCGGGTTCCAGATCGAGACCTTCTCGATGTTGTCCCGAATGGCCGGGATCGCGAAGCTGAGCCCGGTGCCGAGAAGCACCAGCGATGGGGTGATCAGGATGTACAGGCTCGCGAGTTTGATCTCTCGCGCCCCGAGCTTCTTGCCGATGTACTCCGGAGTGCGTCCGACCATGAGGCCGGCCAGGAAGACGGCGATGATCGCGATCGTCAGGATGCCGTACAGGCCCGCCCCGATACCGCCGGGGGCGACCTCGCCGGTCATCATGTTGAGCATCGTCATCATCCCGCCGAGGGGCGTGAAGCTGTCGTGCATCGAGTCGACCGCCCCCGTCGAGGTGAGCGTGCTCGTCGTTCCGAAGAACGTGGATCCGATGATCCCGAACCGGTCTTCTTTGCCCTCCAAGGCTCCGCCGGCTGCTTGGGTGGCTGTCCCGCCGCCCTGGAACTCGAACAGCGTGAGCGCGACGAGTGACACGATGAAGATCGTGGCCATGGCGCCGAGAATCGCGTATCCCTGCCGCTTGTCGCCCACCATCTTGCCGAAGGTGCGCGGGAGCGAGAACGGGATCAACAGCATGAGGAAGATCTCGATCAGGTTGGTCCACGCCGCCGGGTTCTCGAACGGATGCGCCGAGTTGACGTTGTAGAAGCCGCCGCCGTTGTTGCCGAGGAGCTTGATGGCCTCCTGCGATGCGACCGGTCCGCCCGGGATGGTGACCGTGCCGCCGGTGAGCGACGTGACGTGCGTGAATCCGTTGAAGTTCTGCACAGCCCCGCCGATGATCAGGATGAGCGCGAAGACCGCGGCGAGCGGCAACAGGATGCGCAGGGTCGCGCGGGTCACATCCACCCACATGTTGCCGATCGTGCCCGACCGGTGCGCCGCGAATCCGCGGACCAGGGCGATCGCGACCGCGATGCCGACGGCCGCCGACAGGAAGTTCTGCACGGCGAGCCCCGCGATCTGCACGGTGTAGCCCAGGGTGACCTCGGGCGAGTACGACTGCCAGTTGGTGTTGGTCACGAACGAGATGGCCGTGTTGAACGAGAGGCCCTCGGGAACGGCCGGTAGCCCGAGCGAGTACGGAAGCACAGCTTGCGCACGCTGGAGCCCATAGACGAGGAGCACCCCGATGACCGAGAAGGCGAGCACGCTCCGCAGGTACACGGGCCAGCTCTGCCCGGCGCTCGAGTCGACGCCGATCAGCCGGTAGAAGCCGCGCTCGATCTTGAGGTCTTTCTTCGAGAGGAAGGTCGCGGCCATGTAGTCGCCGAGCGGACGGTAGGAGAGCCCGAGCATCAGCACGAGCGTGGCGAGCATCGCCACGAAGAGCCAGGCTGTCGTCCCCAAGCTTTCAGGCATCTAGAACTTCTCCGGCTTCAGCAGGGCGTACACGAGGTACGCGAGGGAGGCGACGGCGAGAACCGCCGCCAGGAGATCGAAGAAGATCACAGCTTCTCCACCCCTCGGCCGACCAGGGCGACGATCGCGCCGAGCGCGAGGATGCCCAGCACACAAACAATGTCCAACAACGGAATATCTCCATCCGGGTATGCGGAGCACCGTTCCCGATGCTCCGGCCGGGGCGGCACCCTGCCAGAACCCCGGGACTCATCCAATGCCCGGTGGGCGCGTCGACAGCGGGTCCTAACGCAATCCATGCGGGTGGGCGGCGAAACCCTAACGGTTTCCATCCGGCGCCCGCCCGCCCCGCTCTTGAGGGGCGGCTCTTTACGTGGGAGTCGGGGAGGCCCATGCTTGGCTCAGGCCGAGCGGTCTGGAGGACCAGATGGCACAGACGGATCTGCGAACGAACATCCCCGACTTCGCCACGGGGTCGCTGGCCGGTGACGGCCCGGCACCCGCATCCCGGGAAGCGATCTCGACGGGCTCCCTTCCCGGGCCCGAGCGCGTCAAGCAGGCGCTCGGGGATGCGTACCGCCGGTACCGCGACCTCGACGAGGGCAAGGTGGCCGACTACATCCCGTCACTGGCTCGGGTCGACCCCTCGCTCTTCGGGCTGAGCGTGTGCAGCGTTGAGGGCTTGACGGCGAGCGTCGGCGACGTGACGCACGAGTTCTCGATCCAGTCGATCTCGAAGGTCTTCGTGTTCGCGCTGGTCTGCCAGGAGCTCGGACATCTCGCGGTGTCCCGTCGTGTCGGCGTCAACAACACCGGTCTGCCGTTCAACTCGGTCATGGCCATCGAGTTGGCCGACGGTCAACCCAGGAATCCCCTGGTGAACGCTGGCGCGATCACGACGACCAGCTTGGTTCCCGGTTCGACTCCGGATGCGAAGTGGGCGTTCATCAAGGACGGCCTGTCGCGCTTCGCCGGCCGCCCTCTCGACATCGACGAGGAGGTGTACGCGTCGGAGGCCGCGACGAATCAGCGCAACATGGCGATCGCGCGCCTGCTCCAGAGCTACGGGAGGCTGGACACCGATCCGATCGAGACCACCGATGTCTACACGAAGCAATGCTCGTTGCTGTTGTCGACAGAGGACCTTGCGGTCATGGCGGCGACGCTGGCAGACGGCGGCGTGAATCCGGTGACCCATCAGAAGGTGGTCGACCCGTCGGTCTGTCGCGACACGCTCGCGGTGATGGCCGCATCCGGACTCTACGAGTTCTCGGGCGACTGGCTGTTCGAGGTCGGGATGCCCGGCAAGAGCGGGGTCTCGGGCGGCATCATCACCGTCGCACCCGGCAAAGGCGGGCTCGCGACGTTCTCGCCCCCGCTCGATCCTGCGGGTAACAGCGTTCGCGGGCAACGCGCCGCCCGCTACGTCGCCCACGCGATCGGGCTCGACCTCTTCGCGTCCAAGCCGATCGACGCCTGAGCCCGCACTCGCAACGACGACACCGCCCGCCTCCCCGGTGGGGGAAGGCGGGCGGCGTCATCTGCGTGCTGTCGGCCGGGGCGCGGTCGACTCAGCTGATCTTGCGTCGGTAGATCGCGATCGCGAACCCGTAGGCCACGATCAGGATGCCGACGAGCCAGGCGAGGGCGATCCAGATGTCCCCGCCGACCGGCTCCTGCGCGAACAGGGCCCGGATGGTGTTGACGATCGAGGTCACCGGCTGGTTCTCCGCGAACCACGCGACCGGGGCGGGCATCGAGTCGGTCGGCACGAACGCCGAGCTGATGAACGGGAGGAAGATCAGCGGGTAGCTGAACGCGCTCGCGCCGTCGACCGTCTTCGCCGAGAGCCCCGCGATCACGGCTATCCAGGTCAGAGCGAGGGTGAAGAGGATCAGGATGCCGATGACCGCGAGCCAGGCGCCGACGGATGCTCCGGTGCGGAACCCGAGGATGAACGCGACGCCGATCACGATAGCGATCGAGACCAGGTTCGCGGCCAGCGAGGTGAGAACGTGCGCCCAGAGCACGCTCGACCGTGAGATCGGCATGGACTGGAAGCGTTCGAAGATGCCTCCCTGGAGGTCGAGGAACAGGCGGTACGCGGTGTACGCGATGCCCGACGCGATCGTGATCAGCAGGATCCCGGGGAGCATGTAGTTGACGTACGACTCGCTCGATCCGGTGTTGATCGCGCCGCCGAGCACGTAAACGAAGAGCAGCATCAGCGCGATCGGAGTGACCGCGGTGGTGATGATGGTGTCTGGACTGCGGACGATGTGGCGCAGCGAGCGGCCGGTGAGGACGCCGGTGTCGCCGAGAACGTTGGTGGTCATCGGACTTTCCCTTCTGGCTAGTTGCGCGCCGTCGGCGCGGTCGTGGATGTGTCGGACTCGGCGGTCTCGGATTCGTTCTCGCCGGTGTCGCCGACGAGAGCGAGGAAGACGTCCTCGAGCGAAGGCTGCTTCTCCACGTACTCGACCGTGGCGGCCGGGAGGAGCTGCTTGAGTTCGCTGAGGGTGCCGTTCTGGATGATCGTGCCCTTGTGCAGGATCGCGATGCGGTCGGCGAGCTGTTCGGCCTCGTCGAGGTACTGCGTCGTCAGAAGCACCGTCGTGCCCTGGCCGGCGAGCTGCTTGACGGTCTGCCAGACGTCGATGCGGGCCTGCGGGTCGAGACCGGTCGTCGGCTCGTCGAGGAAGATGACCGGCGGGTTGCCGATCAGGCTCATCGCGATGTCGAGCCGGCGGCGCATGCCGCCCGAGTACGTGGCCGCCTTGCGGCCGCCCGCCTCGGTCAGCGAGAAGCGGGTGAGCAGCTCGTCCGCGATTCCGCCGGGGTTCTTCAGGTGACGCAGCTTGGCGACCAGGATGAGGTTCTCACGACCCGTGAGCACCTCATCCACCGCCGCGAACTGGCCGGTCAGGCTGATCGACTCGCGCACGTCGCCGGGCTTGGTGGCCACGTCGAAGCCGTGCACTGTCGCGGTGCCGTCGTCGGCCTTGAGCAGGGTCGACAGGATGCGCACGAGCGTCGTCTTGCCGGCGCCGTTCGAGCCGAGCAGGGCGAAGATGCTCCCCGCCTTGACGTCGAAGTCGACGCCTTTCAACACGTCCACATCCTTGAAGGACTTCCGGATGCCCTGCACCCGGATCGCTGGTTCGGTGCTCATTTCTTTCCCCCACGTTCTGCGTCGTCGATCGCCTTCGTCAGGCGAGCGCGTTCCTTGTCGATCCATTTCTGGCCGTTGTATGCCTCGGCGAACGTCTCGGCGAACTCCACCGGGTCTTCGCCGACGATGTCGCGCACCGGTGTCCCGTCGGCGGCGGCGCGCTCCCACAGGTCGGCCAGGTCGCCGAACATCGTGATCAGAGTGTCGCCGTCGGTGATGCCGCCGTAGTACATGAAGTAGCGGTGCATCGCCTTCGCCGCGGTTCCGTAAGGCTCGGGAAGGGCATCGATGCGGGCTTTGTCCTGCTTGTACTGCTTCTTCTGCTCGAGGGAGCCGGTCAGGCTCTCGATCCACTTTGCTGCCATGATTACTGCCCTTCTTCCTGCGGGTTGTCGGTGTGGTGGTGGAGCTGTTCGATCCGCTCTGCGAGAAAGCTCCAGGAGACCCAGAACTCTTCGAGGTACTCGGCGCCCTGCGCGTTGATCGAGTAGACCTTGCGCGGCGGCCCCTTCTCGGACGGGACTTTCGTCACGTCGACGAGGCCGCGCTGCTCGACCCTGATCAGGAGCGCGTAGACGGTTCCTTCGACGATGTCGGAGAAGCCCTGCTCCCGCAGTCGCGCCGTGATCTCGTATCCGTACGCCGGCTGTCCGGCCAGTGTGGCGAGGACGATGCCTTCGAGAGTGCCCTTGAGCATCTCGGTCATCTGCTTGGCCATGGAACCCTCCCTTCAACTACTCAGTGATGCTGACTACCAGTAGATAGTAACACTGAATAGTGCTCGCGCAAGAGGAGATTTCAGCAAGTTGATAAAGACCGGAATAGGGGATGCGCTCGAAAGTTGAGCCTAGTAGACTCAACTTTGCCGATGCGACGAAAGGAGCCCGATGGCGAACATGCAGGGAGCGCCCTCAACTCAGGAAGAGCAGAAGAGCGCGCTCGAACAGTACGGCGTGAACCTCACCGAGATCGCGAAGAGCGGCAAGCTCGACCCCGTGATCGGTCGTGACGCCGAGATCCGCCGCGTCAGCCAGGTGCTGACGCGACGCACCAAGAACAACCCCGTGCTCATCGGCGAGCCCGGCGTCGGTAAGACCGCCGTGGTCGAGGGACTCGCCCAGCGCATCGTCGCGGGCGACGTGGCCGACTCGCTCAAGGGCAAGCAGCTCGTGGCGCTCGACCTCTCCGCCCTCGTGGCCGGGGCCATGTACCGCGGCCAGTTCGAGGAGCGGCTGAAGGCCGTGCTGAAGGAGATCAATGACGCCGACGGGCAGATCATCACCTTCGTTGATGAGTTGCACATCCTGATGGGGGCGGGCGGCGGCGAAGGCTCGGTTGCGGCGTCGAACATGCTGAAGCCGATGCTGGCTCGCGGCGAACTGCGCCTGATCGGCGCCACCACCCTCAACGAGTACCGCGAGTTCATCGAGAAGGATGCGGCCCTCGAGCGACGCTTCCAGCAGGTGTACGTGGGCGAGCCCAGTGTCGAAGACACGGTGGCGATCCTCCGCGGACTGAAGGGCCGGTACGAGGCGCACCACGGGGTCACGATCGAGGACTCGGCTCTGGTCGCAGCCGCATCCCTCTCCAACCGCTACATCACCGCACGGCAGCTTCCCGACAAGGCGATCGACCTCATCGACGAGGCCGCCAGCCGGCTCAAGATGGAGATCGACTCCGCGCCGGTGGAGATCGACACGCTGCAGCGCGTGGTCGAGCGGATGAAGCTCGAGGAGTTCGCGCTGAAGAAGGAGAAGGACGACGCCAGCAAGGACAGGCTGGCCGAACTCCAGACGCGCCTGCGTGAGAGCGAGGGCAAGCTCGAGGAGCTGCAGGAGCGCTGGCGGCTCGAGAAGGCATCCCTCAACCGGGTGGGCGAACTGCGCTCGCAGCTCGAAGAGGCGAAGACCAAGCGCGATATGTCCCTGCGTGACGGACGCTACCAGGAGGCCTCGAAGATCGAGTACGAGACCATTCCGGCGATCGAGCGGGAGCTGGCGGAGGCCGAGCAGGCCGAGCAGCACCCCGATAAGCCGCGCATGGTCAACGAGCAGGTGACCAGTGACGACATCGCGTCGGTCGTGGCAGCGTGGACGGGCATCCCTGTCGACCGGCTGACCCAGGGCGAGACCGAGAAGCTGCTGCACCTCGAGTCGGAGCTCGGGCGTCGCCTCATCGGGCAGAAGCCCGCGGTGAGGGCGGTGGCGGATGCGGTCCGCCGCACCCGTGCCGGAATCTCCGACCCCGATCGCCCCACCGGTTCGTTCCTGTTCCTCGGGCCGACCGGTGTCGGAAAGACCGAACTCGCGAAGGCGCTCGCCGCGTTCCTGTTCGACGACGAGAAGGCGATGGTCCGCATCGACATGAGCGAGTACGGGGAGAAATTCTCCGTCTCGCGGCTCGTGGGTGCGCCTCCCGGATACGTCGGCTACGAGCAGGGCGGTCAGCTGACCGAGGCCGTGCGGCGACGCCCGTACTCCGTGATCCTGCTCGACGAGGTCGAGAAGGCGCATCCCGAGGTCTTCGACGTGCTGTTGCAGGTGCTCGACGACGGTCGGCTCACCGACGGACAGGGTCGCACGGTCGACTTCCGCAACGCGATCCTCATCCTGACCTCCAACCTGGGCAGTCAGTTCCTCGTCGACCCGACCCTGAGCCGGGAAGAGAAGGAGCAGGCCGTGCAGCAGATGGTGCGCGAGGCCTTCAAGCCCGAGTTCGTGAACCGGCTCGACGACATCGTCGTGTTCGAGACGCTCGACCAGGAGGAGCTCGGCGAGATCGTCGAACTCAACATCGATCGTCTCATGCGGCGGCTGCAGTCGCGTCGTCTCGAGCTCGCGGTGACTCCGGATGCGCGGCGCTGGCTCGCCGAGCGCGGCTACGACCCGATCTACGGGGCGCGCCCACTGCGGCGGCTGATGCAGCACGAGATCGACGACCGGCTCGCGACGGAGCTGCTCGCGGGCGAGATCCGGGACGGCGACCTGGTGCGGGTCGACATCGCGCCCGACGGAAACGCCCTCACGGTCGCCCCCGTGCGCGAAGACCCCGAGCCGTAGGCGCCGCCCACACCAACGAGGGGTCGCAACACGCCGTCTCGCCGGAGCCCGGCACGGCGTGTTGCGACCCCTCATCTAGTTATGGCGTGGTGACTACGGGTTGGTCGACCAGCCGCCGCGCGGCGGGACGGGCCAGTGCGGGTGTGTCGGCACGACCGCCGTCACCGCGCCGGTCGTCGGCGAGAGGAGCACCTCCCGCTGCTGCGGCCGGAACCAGTTGAACATCCCGCCGAGCGACCCAGAGCGCTGGTCGAACGAGGCGTCGCCGATCCGGCCGGTCAGCCAGTTGGTCTCGATGAAGCGCAGGATCGACGCCTGGTCGGTCTGCGTGTGATCGATGTGGTTCTGCGCGGCGTACGGCGAGATCACGAGCAGCGGCAGGCGCTGGCTCGGCCCGCAGCGGTCGGCGTAGCCGCCGGCCGCCTTGCTCACTGTCGTGCAGACCGTGGAGTCGACCGCGGCGTCGTTCGACCCGTTCGTCACCTTGGGGGCGACGTGGTCGTACCAGCCGTCGGAGTCGTCGTACGAGACGACGATCGCGGTGCTCGACCACGAACTCGACTTCTGGATGGCGTTGATCTCGTTGACGAGGAACTTCTGCTCGTCCAGCGGGTCGGAGTACGACGCGTGACCGTCCTGCGCTTCGGGCGCCTTCAGGAACGACACCGCGGGCAGGTTGTTGTGCTGCAGCGCCGCGTCGAACGATGTCAGGTCGTACTGGTGGTTCGCCTGATCCGTGTGACCGATGGCCGATTCCGAGCTCGGTGCCAGGTGGTGCGGGTTCGACGTCGACTTGTAGTACTGGAACGGCGAGTGATGGGGCGAGTAGTCCTTGGATGCAGCGCCCGAGACGTTGGGGGTCGTCGCGTCGCACTTGGCGTAGTCGCCCGCCTTGCCGTCCCATGCGGTGGTCGGCGTGAAGCCGCCCTGGAACCAGCCCCAGGTGACCTTGCGCTTGTTGAGCAGGTCGCCGACGTTCTGGCCCGACATCCCCACGACGGCCGAGGTGGAGACGTGATCGTTGTCGGAGCAGTCGTCGTATGCCGGGTCGGGGTCGCCGATCACGGTGCCGATGCCCTTGGCGTTCGGGGAGGAGACAGCGGTGGATGCGGGGAGCACGGCACCGGTCTTCGGGTCGAACGCTGTGCCGCCGTGGGTCTGACCCGAGATGAGGTTGAGCGCGCCGGGCGTCGAGGGACCGAACGTCGTGTCCCAGCTGTTGTCGCTCATCGCATAGTTCTGCGCATAGTTCCACATGCCGGTGACGGTGTTGCCGTCGTAGTAGTCCATCGCCAGTCCGGGCGCACCGAACTGGCCGGTGCAGGTGTCGGTGGAGGTCTTCTGAACGAAGAGGTCCATCTTGCCGTTGTCGACCGCCTGCTGCTCGGCCGCGTAGCCGTGGTTCTGATCGCAGGTGACGGCCTGAGCGGGGGTGAGTCGCTTCGGCAGGTAGAGGTTGGGGTTCTTGGTGAGCGTTCCCGAGGTGACGAGGTTGTTCGCCTTCGGGGTGTTCGCCGCGGCCTTGAAGGGAGTGCCGTCGATGTTGGCCGCCGACGGGTACGTGCCGAAGTAGTGGTCGAACGAGATGTTCTCGTCGAAGATGACGACGAGGTGCTTGATCGGTGTCAAGGTGGCCGACGAGTGGTCGGGACTGGCGATCGCCGGTGAGCCGGCGAGTATCCCTGCGCCGACCAGTGCGGTCGCGCCCACCACGGCGAGACCGGCGGTGCGCAGGCGGAACTTGGTGAACACTGGTTCCTCTTCCTTCTGGGTGTTGCTCTTGGTTTCGGCGCGGATGCGTCGAGCCGGTCGACCGGTCAGGCGAGCATCGTGCGCCCGAGCCAGTCAGAACTGTCGCGCGCACCCGGCAGCGCGAAGAAGTACCCGCCGCCGAACGGCGAGATGTAGTCGACCAGCGGCTCGTCGGCAAGCCGCTTCTGCACGGTCACGAACTGGCGTTCGAGGTCCTGGTTGAATGCGGTGAAGATGAGGCCCATGTCGAGGTTGCCGTTCGCATCCAACCCCGCGTCGTAGTTGTATGCCCGGCGCAGCATGCGTTGCTTCGCAGTGTCCGGCGTGCGCGGATTGGCGAGCCGGATGTGCGCATCCATCTGAATGACGTCGCCGGTCGGGTCGAGCTCGTAGTGCGGATCGTCCAGCTCGTGCGAGGCGGTCAGCGGCGCTCCGCTGTCCCGGCGGCGGCCGATCATGTTCTCCTGCTCGTGCAGGTTCACCCGGTCCCAGAACTCGACGAGCATCCGGATGAGCCGCACCACGTGATAGCTCCCGCCGCCGACCCAGCCGGGCTCAGCTCCGCCGGCCTTCGCCCAGACGAGCTCGCTCATCGCCTTCGCATCCGTCACGGGGGGATTGGCGCTCCCGTCCTTGAAGCCCATCAGATTGCGCGGGGTTCCGGATGGGCGGGGCGGCGACACGAAGCCGTCCTGACGCCAGCGCACCTGCATCCCGCCGCGGGTCGCGCGTGCGATCTCGCGAACGGCGTGGGTCACCGAGTCCTGGTCGTTCGCGCACACTTGCAGCAGCAGGTCGCCGTCGCAGACCTCCCGCCGCAGCGCGTCGTTGGGGAAGTCCTCCATCGTGCGCAGCAGTCCGGGTTTGGCCGACGCGAGCCCGAAGCGGTCGTCGAACAGGGATGCGCCCACCGAGAGTGTCACGGTGAGCCCGTCCGGCACGATGGTCGTACCGAGGATCCCCGAGTCCCGCGGTGGTGCGGTGAGGCCGGGGTCGGGTGGCGTGCCGCCGGTGGTCGCGAAGCGGGCGCGATCGGTGATCGTGCGGAGCAGATCCGCAAGCTCGGTCCGCGTGGCCGTGGTGACGTCGAGCGCGACGAACGCGGCGGCGCGCTGGGCCGGGGTGAGGATGCCCTGCTGGTGCGCGCCGTGGAACGGATACGCGGCGCCAGCGCCAGCCGACGCTGACGCGTGGGCAGCCGTCGAGCCGCCCATCCCGAGCCCCGCCGCGGCAGCCCCCGCCGCAACGCCGGCCGCGACCCCTGCCCCGAGTGCCGTGCCGACGAATCCGCGTCGCCCGATTCCGGTAGCGACCGAGCCAGTACCCTCGCTCATGCTTCCCTCCGGATATCGCAGATCGCCGCCACTGGCGCGAGCAGTTCGACCGTCGCGTCCAGCGCGGCATCGAGCCGTTCCCGATCGCTGCGACTCAGTTGCGCGAGCGGTAGCCAGCCGCCGTCGGCCGTCCTGAACGACTCGACCAGCGTCTTCGCGGCGGCCAGGCTCGCGGTCGTCGCCCCGAGGTCGTCGTAGCGCGACGTCAGGATGCCCGCCAGCGGCAGCAACGCCTGCCCGGCTCCCGTGAGGTTCGCGTCGATCGTCGCGAGTTCGGTCCCCGATCCCGCATCCGTCGCCCCGGTCAGTTCGAACTGGATCGCGTTCTCCACGATCTCGTGGGCTCGCAGCCCGATGTCCTGCGGGTCGATCTCGGCATCGGAGAACGCGGCACCGAGCTGGTCGACCGCGGTGCTGAGAGGAACAATCGACGCCGAGATGTCGGCGGCCGACGCTCCCGACCAGAGCTCCGCCTCCACCCGGTGGAAGCCGGTGAGGTCGGGGTCGGTCGTCGCCGTGAGGCCCGGAGCGGGCGTCCCGTTGATCGCCGTGTCGAGGTCGCCGAAGGCGCCGTACGCGGCACCGAGGGTCTCGTACGTCTCGTGGGCGGTCAACCAATCGCAGCGTGCCGCCGCTAAGTCGCCCTCCGCAGCGTCGTCGCCGAGCGTCGCAACCTGCTGACGGAGCACAGGGATGCGCGACCCGACCCAGTCCCCGTAGGCCTTCGCAGCCGGGATCAGGTCGTTCCGCGTCACCGGAACGATGCCAGGCGTGAGCTGCGCCGTCGGCGGAGCGGCCCCCACCGTCACGGTCGGACCGCGCACCGCATCCGCATCGGCGGGCAGGCACACGAACCGGTACCGTCCCGATCCGAGCGTCACACGCGCCTTCGCATGCGCGCCCGTGCCGAGCCCCTCCAGGTCGAGGTAGACCTTGCCGCTGGTCACGGCCTGCAGGTACACCTCGATGCCGGCGATCGTCCCGTTGGTCACGGTGAAGCTCTGTTCGCCGCCCGGGACGTGCGCGTGGCTCGGGCTTCCCCAGCCTGCGCCGCACGCATCCTGTCCGGCCGAGATGGCGTAGGTTCCCGGATGCGCGGCCGCGCTCACAACGCCCGGTCGCGTCGCGACCGTCAGCACCACTCCGATCGCGATGATCGCACCCAGCACCGCGAAGAACGCGGCGAACCGGGAGCGCTTCGACATGTCGCGGTGCCTCCTCGGCGAGCAGGGAAGGGGGATGGGATAGACGCCGGGGTCACCGGCATGAGCGATGCTACGAGCGCACAGCCCGCTCAGAGGGGGCCTTCACCGTCTGTTCACTCCGGCGATACCGGTGGTGCCCCGAACGGGGGTGATGTCTGTACGGGTTCTCAGAAGAGGCGACGCGTCACGGACGTGTCGACCGGTCGGGCGCCGATCGACAGAGCGGCGGGATGCGGGTCGAGCGTAGGCTCGGAGCATGCTTGCAACAGTCATCTACGGCGAACGGGACATCCGCGTCGACGAGGTCCCCGAACCAGTTCTCTCCACCGGAGGCGACGCCATCGTGCGCGTCGTCGCATCCTGCGTCTGCGGGTCCGACCTCTGGCCTTACCGGGGCGTCACGCCCACGAACCACCCGCACCGCATCGGCCACGAGTTCGTCGGGGTCGTCGAGGAGGTCGGGCCCGACGTGCAGAAGATCGTGCCGGGCGACTTCGTGATCGCCCCGTTCTACGACTGCGACATGACCTGCGTGAACTGCCTCAACGGTGTCAGCACCTCGTGCCTGAACGGCGGATGGTGGGGGTCCAAGGATCGGCTCGGCGGGTTCGCCGACGGAGGCCAGGGCCAGAAGGTGCGCGTGCCGCACGCGGATGGATCGCTCGTCGCGACCCCAGAGTATCCGCGTGAGGAGCTCATCCCGGGTCTACTGACTCTGGCGGATGTGATGGGAACCGGCCACCACGCAGCGGCCTCCGCCGGCGTCACCGAGGGCAGCACGGTCGTGGTCGTCGGCGACGGGGCGGTCGGCCTCTGCGCTGTGCTCGCCGCCTCGCGGCTCGGAGCATCCCGGATCATCGCGATGTCCCGCCACGAGACCCGCCAGGAGCTCGCCCGCGCTTTCGGCGCCACCGACATCGTCGCCGAACGCGGCGACGAGGGCGTCGCGGTGGTCAAGGGCCTGCTCGGCGGCATCGGCGCCGACTGCGTGCTCGAGGCCGTCGGCACCAAGGAGTCGATGGATCAGGCGATCCGCTCGGCACGCCCCGGCGGCATGGTCGGCTACGTCGGCGTGCCGAACGGCGGTCCGGAACTGCCGGTGCGCCCCTCTTCAACGACAACATCGGCGTCAACGGCGGTGTAGCGCCCGTGCGCAACTACATCGAGGAGCTGCTGCCGGATGTTTGGTCCGGCGCCATCGACCCGGGTCGCGTCTTCGACCTCGAGCTTCCGCTCAGCGAGGCGGCCGAGGCGTACGCCGCCATGGACGAGCGCCGCGCCATCAAGGTGCTTCTCCGCCCCTAGCCCTCCCCGTTAACCGCCGAGTCGCGGCATATCGACCTTCCCCAACCTCGGGAGCGTCGATATGCCGCGACTCGGCAGTTAAGGCGGGTGCCGCTAGGCGTTGACGACGAGCAGGTCGTCGAGCGAGTTGCGGGTGCGCGGGGCGAGCTCGCGCTCGCGCAGGGCCTCGGGCAGCGCATCCGGGTCGCCCAGAGTTCCGAGCGCCGTGACCGACACGGGGAGCAGGCGCTCTTCGATGTCGAACGCATCCCGCAGGCCGTTGACGTCGAAACCGCCCATCTGGTGCACGTGCAGCCCGTCGTGGTGCGCCTGCACGCTGAGGTGCGCGACGGCCTGTCCCAGGTCGTACTTTGCCCAGCGGCGCTCGTTGCCGTCGGGGTCGACCATCTCGGCGAGGGCCACGATGAGCACGCTCGCAGATCCTGCCCACGCCTTGTTGAAGCCCATCAGGTTCTCTTCGATGGCCCGGAACGCCGCGCTTCCGCGGCGGGCGACGATGAAGCGCCAGGGCTGCGTGTTGCTCGCCGACGGCGACCAGCGGGCGGCCTCGAGCGCGGCGGTGAGCTTCTCCTCGTCGACGGATGCGGTGGCGTCGAAGGCACGCGGGCTCCAGCGCTCGGCAAGCGCGGGCAAAAGGCGCGCGGTGGTGTCGGCGGCGCGATCGGACAGTTCGGCGATGGTCATCGGTACTCCAGATAGTGGGGGAAACAGGATGCGGCATCATCGCCAATGCATGTAAACGCATGCACAAACCAGGGTATTCCGGCGACCCTGACCGTTCGCTCTGACACCGCTTCCCGTGCACGTCAAGAGGTCCGCGTCGAACCGTCTGGTGAACCTTTTGTTTCCGTCATGTAAATTCTTCGCCCCCTTTCGCGGGCCGAATCGGGCAGGGAGACCCCTGGTTCTACTCCCCGGATCGGGGTACAAGGGCCGGGGGACGAGCGAGGAGCGCGAGAGTGTGCTTCGTATCCGGAGTCGGTATCCGTTTGCGATGCTGATCGGCCATTTACGATCCCCCCGAAAGAGGGTGTGTCCGCCAATGTGCCGACAGCGTCACCGTGTCCGCATGTCGGCGGACAGTGTTCGCGATGCGAATGTGCCGGCGTTCTCTCCACGGCGGTGTTTCGGGCTCTTTTCGGGCGTTCTCGCCTACTTGCGCCCCCGTTGGAGGGGCGGATAGAAACAAGACCTACCCGAATCTGATCATCGTCCTCAGCGCCGCGGATGCCGCCCCGTCGATCACGAAAGGTCTCCTCGTGTTCATCTTCATCCTGCAAATCAGGCACATGCTCGAAGGCCATCCCGAGCTCTATCTCTTCGCCGTCTACTCCGCTTTCATCTGGATCATCTGGATCATCAAGGTCGTCGTCTCGAGGCGTTATCGCGCATACACCGAAGACTTCGACATCTCGACGAGCGTCGTCGTCCCGGTGGTCGACGAACCACTCGACCTGTTCCGGGATGTGCTCGGCCGCATGGTCGAGCAGCGACCGGGCGAGATCATCGTCGTGATCAACGGCGCACCGAACCCCGACCTGGTCGAGGTGTGCGAGGAGTTCGCGCCGCTCGTGCGCTGGGTTCACACCCCGATCCCCGGCAAGCGGAACGCGGTCATGATCGGCACGCGGATGTCGACGGGCGACATCACCGTGCTGGTGGACTCCGACACCGTGTGGATGCCGAACGCGTTGAGCGAGCTGGTGAAGCCGTTCAAGGATGAGCGCGTCGGCGGAGTCACGACCAAGCAGCGCATCCTGGAGCCGGAGCGCAGCTGGATCACACGCTGGGCCGACTGGCTCGAGAACTCGCGTGCCCTGTACTCGATGCCTGCGCAGTCTGTCGTCGGACAGATCGGCTGCCTCCCCGGGCGCACGATCGCCTTCCGTCGGTCGATCCTGATGCGCGTCATGGACAAGTTCATGACAGAGCGGTTCTTGGGCGTCTTCCTCGAGGTCTCCGACGACCGCACGCTCACGAACCTCACACTCAAAGAGGGTTACCGCACGGTCTACCAGCACACCTCGCTGGTCTACACGGATGCGCCGCTCAAGGTGAAGAAGCTGTTCAAGCAGCAGCTGCGGTGGGCGCGCGGGTCGCAGTACAACACGCTGCGCATGCTGCCCTGGATGCTTGGCCACGCCCCCTGCTGGCGTTCTTCTTCATCAGCGACATCCTGCTGCCGTTCATCCTCGCCGGTGTCATCGGCGGCTGGATCTACCGCGGCATAACGGGCCAGGGCTACAACCTGTACGAGGGCTTTCTCAAGACCTACGGCCTGCAGGCGGGCATCCTGACTGTCATCGGGCTGATGGTCATCTCCTCGGTCATCAGCATGGCCATCCGGCAGATCCGCCACCTCTCCGAGAAGCCGAGCGACTTCTTCCGGCTCCCCGTGTTCATCATCGTGTCCACGTTCTTCCTGATGCCGATCCGCCTCCTCGGATTCTTCCGCATGGCCCACGCCAGCGGATGGGGAACCCGCTCGGGTGCATACTCCGGCGGACCGAGCGAGATCACCTCCGACAGCGAGATCGACCAGATCGAGGCGGCGGATGCCGCACTGGCGCCCTCGTCGATGTCGGGTCCCGTACTCCCCGACGCCGTCGGCGGAGTCTCCACCGCCACCGCCCTCGCAACGCGTGCAGAAGTCCGCAGAGCGCAGGCGGCGGCACCCCTGGCCGCTCCCGCCGCGAAGACCGAGTCGAAGCGCGCGGAGCGCCGCCGGCTCAACCCCTATGCAGCCATCCCTTACCTGATCGGTATCGCGATCCTGACCGTGGAGGTCTTCTTCCTTGTCTGAATTCACGTCCAACTGGTGGGCCCAGAGCAAATCGCGCTCGCAGGCCACCACCGCAGCGTTCTTGGTTCTCGCTCTCGTGCTCGGCGGCATCTCGTACTTCATCTGGTCCTCGCCGAGCAGTCCGGTGCGTGGCGTGGTGAACGCGGCCGTCGAGGCGGTCAACCCGCTCTCGGGTGAGAACACCGTGCTCAAGAAGAACCTCACGACCGCGCACAAGACCATCAGCACCCAGCAGGGCAAGATCACCGCATTGCAGCAGAAAGTAGTCGCCTCCCAGGCGTCGACGGCCAAGCAGCTCGCCGAAGCCCAGCAACGTGCCATGACCGCCGAGAACGCGCTGGCCCAGGCCAAGGCGCAGCTCGCCGGGGCATCGGGCACGAAGGCGCACGCCGCATCCGGAACCAAGTCGGGCTCCGGCGGAGGGACTGCCGCGGCCCCGATCACCGCGCCGTCGAAGGCTCAGCTCGTGCAACCGGCGACCCGCTACTTCGGGATGTACACCGACCAGGCGCCGTTCAACTGGGCGACCTTCGACGCGACCAGCGCGAAGATCGGCGTGCAGCCCAACGTCGTCGGCTACTTCAGCGGCTGGGATGAGACCTTCCGGGCCAACGCGGTGACCCGCGCCTGGCAGGCGGGTCGGATGCCCATGATGACCTGGGAGTCCCGCCCGATCGACGCCGGCAACGACACGAACGTCGCGCCGGACTACTCCCTGTCGAAGATCATCAGCGGATCGTTCGACGCCTACCTGCACCAGTACGCGAAGGACATCGTCTCGACGGGTCTTCCGCTCGCGATCCGTCTCGACCACGAGATGAACGGCGTCTGGTACCCGTGGGCCGAGAACGACGGTCAGGGCAAGTCGATCAACGGCAACAGCTCGGGCGAGTACGTGCAGATGTGGCGTCACGTCCACGACATCTTCCAGGCGGAAGGCGCCAACAACCTGGTGATGTGGGTCTGGTCGCCGAACATCGTCAACAACCTGCCCGCATCCCACCAGGCCGACGGATACCTGAACGCCCTCTACCCCGGCGACGCATACGTGGACTGGGTCGGGCTCTCCGGATACCTGCGACCGCCTTACAAGTCGGACAACGACTTCTCGTTCAACTACACCTTCAAGCCGAGCCTGGACAAGCTGCGGTCGATCACCTCGAAACCGATCATGCTGTCCGAGATCGGCGCCTCGGAGACGGACGGTCACAAACCGGCCTGGATCAACTCGTTCTTCACGGCCCTAGGAAAACCCGAGAACGACGACATCATCGGCTTCTCGTGGTTCAACCTCGCGGTCACCAGCTACGTCGAGGGCGTCCGCGCCACGAACGACTGGCGCATCGATTCCCGGGCCGACTCGCTCTCGGCATTCATCACCGGGCTCACCAAACCCGAAGACAAATTCACGCTCACCCCAGCGAAGTAAGGACTGATCATCATGAAGAAGACCGTCACGGACGCTCCGGCGCCCCGCATCAGCGTCATCGGCACCGGCTACCTCGGAGCCACCCACGCGGCCGCCATGGCCGAGCTCGGTTTCGACGTCATCGGCGTCGACACCGACCCCCGCAAGGTCGAGGAGCTCAGCGAAGGACGCGTGCCGTTCTTCGAGCCCGGGCTCCCCGAACTCATCAAGAAGCACGTCGCATCCGGTCGCCTCCGCTTCACCAGCGACATCGCCGAGGCGACCGCGGTCTCGGATGTGCACTTCATCTGCGTCGGCACGCCCCAGCAGTCGGGGAGCTTCGCCGCCAACCTCAGCTACGTCGAGACGGCCGCCCGCTCGATCGCGGCCAACCTCACCCACGACGGGCTGATCGTCGGCAAGTCGACCGTGCCCGTCGGAACCGGCTCGCGTCTCCGCGCCATCGTGGCCGACGCCGCTCCGGCCGGAGTGCACGCCGAGGTCGTCTGGAACCCGGAGTTCCTCCGCGAGGGCAAGGCCGTGGAGGACACGCTCACGCCCGACCGCCTCGTCTTCGGTGGCACGACCGCGCGTTCCGAGGCGATCCTGCGCCAGGTGTACGCGCAGCCGATCGCATCCGGAACCCCCGTGCTCGTCGCCGACCTGCCGACGGCCGAGCTGGTCAAGGTGAGCGCCAACGCGTTCCTCGCCACGAAGATCTCGTTCATCAACGCCATCGCCGAGATCTGCGACGTCGTCGGCGCCGATGTCTCCCTGCTGGCGGATGCGCTCGGTCACGACAAGCGCATCGGCCGCCAGTTCCTGAACGCGGGGCTCGGCTTCGGCGGCGGATGCCTGCCCAAGGACATCCGTGCCCTCATGCACCGCTCGGGAGAGCTGGGCGCGCACTCCGCGGTCGGACTGCTGCAGCAGGTCGATGAGATCAACATGGGTCGCCGGCAGCGGGTCATCGACCTCGCGCTCAAGGCGGTCGGCGGATCGGTGCTCAACCGTCGCATCGGCGTTCTCGGTGCTGCGTTCAAGCCGCACACCGACGACGTTCGCGACTCTCCTGCGCTCAACGTCGCCGCCGCTCTGCACCTCCGCGGCGCTCAGGTGGTCGTCTACGACCCCCAGGCGAACGCGACGGCTCAGCGGATGTTCCCGACCCTCGGGTACGCCGACTCGATCGACGAGGCGGTCGCCGGCGCGGACGTCACGATCGTGCTCACGGAGTGGCAGGAGTTCATCGACATCGACCCGATCGCCCTCGGGGACGTCGTCGGCCACAAGACGGTGATCGACGCCCGCAACTGCCTCCCCTCGACCGAGTGGAGCAAGGCAGGCTGGACCGTCCACTCGATGGGGCGCGTCCCGGAGGTGGCAGCGCTCGCCGACGACCTCGCCGAGCTCGCGCCGCTTCGCTGAGCCGCGCATCCCGCGGCCTCGAACCGAATCGTTCGCCGTTCGCCCCTCGCTTTTCGCACTTCTTCGCACCGTCCACCGACAGGAGAACATCGTGACCCATTACGTGACCAAGGCCGTCATCCCGGCAGCCGGGCTCGGAACCCGCTTCCTCCCGGCCACCAAAGCCATGCCCAAAGAGATGCTGCCGGTGGTCGACAAGCCGGCCATCCAGTACGTCGTCGAAGAGGCGGTGAATGCGGGTCTGCACGATGTGCTGCTCGTGACCGGCCGCAACAAGAACGCGCTCGAGAACCACTTCGACCGCGCGACCGAACTCGAGGACACCCTCGCCCGCAAGGGTGACACCGACCGGCTCGAGAAGGTCAACCACTCGACCGGGCTGGCCGACATGCACTACGTGCGTCAGGGTGACCCGAAGGGGCTCGGCCATGCCGTGCTCCGCGCCAAGATGCACATCGGGCACGAGCCGTTCGCGGTGCTGCTCGGCGACGACATCATCGATGCTCGGGATGAGCTGCTCACCCGCATGCTCGACGTGCAGCGTGAGCGCAACACCACGGTCGTGGCACTCCTCGAGGTGGACCCGAGCCAGATCCACCTCTACGGCGCAGCGGCAGTGATCGAGACGGACGAGGACGATGTCGTGCGCATCACGGGTCTGGTCGAGAAGCCGGACCGCGACAGCGCGCCCTCGAACTACGCCGTGATCGGCCGCTACGTGCTGCGCCCCGAGATCTTCGACATCCTGGAGAAGACCGAGCCGGGCAAGGGTGGCGAGATCCAGCTGACGGATGCGCTTCAGGGGCTTGCGGCGGCGCCCGACTGGACCGGTGGGGTGCACGGCGTGATCTTCACCGGCCGCCGCTACGACACAGGTGACCGGCTCGACTACATCAAGGCGATCGTGCAGCTGGCGTCCGACCGTCCCGACCTGGGTCCGGACCTCGTGCCGTGGCTGCGCGAGTTCGTCGGATCGTCGGCGCCCGAGTCGGCGCTGGATGCTGCCGAGTCGGGTTCGATCGTCGAGCCGGTGCCGACCGTCGCGACGGTGAGCACTGCGAACTCGCGTAAGTCGAAGGTGGACAAGGAGCTGGTTCCGGCGGGTCCGACGGACTGAGGCGTTCGGCCGGGCTGGCCGGTCTGGCCGGTCTGGCTGATCCCTGGATGCGGCTCGGGCTCGGGGTGCTTACTCCTCGAGTCCGAGTCGCTTCAGCGTGTGCTTTTCGGAGTGGCCGTCATCCGTCTCGATCTCGTCGACCGCGATCGGGATGCCGGGGCCGACCGCGAGCCAGACGAATCCGTCGCGGTGCACGAGCGGAACCAGGTCGGTCGTCCCGTCCTTCAGGAGTGTGCGCACCCGCTTGAGTAGCGCATACCCTTCGGTCGGCCGCGTCACGTACGTCTTGCGACGGTAGTGGACCACGTGCGCGACCGTTTTCGCGCTCAGGCCCTTGATCTGGGATTCGTTCAGCGTCTCGGTCATTCTCGGGTCCTCTCGTCGCCGGTGTGCCCGGCGCAGAACGACGGTACGCTCGACGGCCGTCGAGTCAAGGCTGCGCGCGAGACGCTGGCCCGTTAAACCACGATGCCGGGCTCATGAACCCTAGGGAGGTTCACGTGCCCGGCATGCGTTTCGGGGTTATCGGTAAAGGATTATTCGGGTTCCTTTGCCGACTCCTGAACTCTACCCGAGAAATGCCTTTTGTGGGTCAAAATGAGGACACGATTTGTACCCCAGTCTGAGTGCCAGGATTCAGAGCGTTTCAGGCGTCCAATTCCTGGATGAGAGCGGCCACGAAGGCGTCGATATCGTGCTCGGTCGTGTCGAACGAGCACATCCAGCGCACCTCGTTGTTGGCCGCATCCCAGTCGTAGAACCGGAAGTGCTCGCGCAGCCGATCGGCGACCCCGGCCGGCAGCGTGGCGAACACGCCGTTGGACTGGGTCTCCTGGCTGAACCCGACACCGCGGATGCTGCCGTCGGCGATCCCCGCCTCGAGCGCCGAGCGCAGCCGGTCGGCCATCGCGTTCGCGTGGGTGGCGGAGCGGAGCCACAGGTCATCGGTCAGCAGCGCGATCAGCTGAGCGGAGATGAACCGCATCTTGGAGGCGAGCTGCATGTTCAGCTTGCGTAGATAGAGCAGTCCTTCTGAGGCCTCGGGGTTGAGCACGACGATGGCCTCGCCGTAGAGCATTCCGTTCTTCGTGCCGCCGAAGCTGAGCACGTCGACCCCGGCGTCGGTGGTGAATGCGCGCAGCGGCACGCCCAGCGAGGCGGCAGCGTTGGCGATGCGGGCGCCGTCCATGTGCAGCTTCATGCCGAGGGAGTGCACGTGGTCGGCGATGGCCTTCACCTCGTCGACGCTGTACGCGGTGCCGAGCTCAGTGGTCTGGGTGATCGACACGACCAGCGGCTGGGCGCGGTGCTCGTCTCCCCAGCCCCAGGCCTCACGGTCGATCAACTCGGGGGTCAGCTTGCCGTCGGGTGTCTCGACGTGGAGCAGCTTGATGCCGGCCACGCGCTCAGGGGCGCCCGCCTCATCGGTGTTGATGTGCGCGGTCTTGGCGCAGACCACCGCGCCCCACCGCGGAATCATCGACTGCAGGCCGACGACGTTCGCTCCGGTGCCGTTGAAGACCGGGAACACCTGGACGCCTTCGCCGAAGTGCTCGGCGAACACCTCGTGCAGTCGTTCGGTGTACACGTCTTCGCCGTAGGAGATCTGGTGGCCCTCGTTGGCGGCCGCGATGGCGTCGAGGATTTCGGGATGCACACCGGCGTAGTTGTCAGAGGCGAAACCGCGGAGATTCAGGTCATGGAGTTGTAGCGTCACCGTTCTATCCTCGCAGGATCGGACGGGGCGTTCTCTCCGCCCGCCGGAGCTGTGAGCAACTCGCGGACGCCGTTGATTGTGGAGGGAGCCTCGCTCCAGAGTGCGACCACGCGAGCAGCAAGCGCGGACTCCAACCCGGACAAGGACTTGACGACGAAGATCGCGGCAGCGGCGTTGGGCGCTTCTTTGCCGAAGCCTTGGGCGATGGCCCTGGTCCACGCATCCGCCGCTGCCTTGGCCGCCGCGTAGTTCGCGCCGCCCGCGTATGGACGTTCGACAGCTGTGGAAGAGACCACGGCGAGACGCCCGGCGGGGGAGGCGACGAGATCGTCGTAGAAGATGCGGGATGTGTTGCGCAGGGTCGCGAACGACCGGTCGAGAAAGTCCCAGTCCTCGTCGGTCTGCCCGGCGATTCCGCCCCCGCCACGCCAGCCGCCGACGAGGTGCACCAGGCCGTCGATGTTCCCGAACTTGAGGTGGATGCGCATGGCGAGCTCGGCGACCGCCGACCGGTCGGCGAGGTCGCACACGCGAGTGTCCACGCCCGGAACCGCCTCGGCGAGGGCGGAGAGCGCCTCCGGCCGAGTGCCGACCGCGAGCACGGTCGCGCCCGCCCCGACGAGCTCGCGCGCGACGGCCTCGCCGCTCGCGCTGGTCGCACCGGCGATCAGCACGGTCTTGCCCGCGAGGGAGCGGGTCGTCTGCCCCGAGTGCTCCTGTTCTGAGTGCTCCTGGTCCGAGTGCGCGTCCGCCGAGTGCGCCGGTCCGGGCGTCGCCGCCCGGACCGGTGCGTCGTTCTCGGTGGTCACTTCGCGTCCGACTCCGCCGTGATGCCGGCCGTCGACTCGATGACGCTTGCCATCTTCTTGTTCAGCGCCTCGTAGAACATCGAGAGCGGGAACTCGTCGTCGAGCACGGCGTCGGTGTAGCCCTTCGGCACACCGGCGAGGATCTCGTCGGGGAGCCCGCGTGCCCAGTTCGACGCCGGGTTCGGCGTGAGCGTCTGGGTCAGCATTTCGTATGCCGCCAGCCAGTGGGCGACCTTCGGGCGGTCGATCGACCGCCAGTACAGGTCGTTGATCTGGTCGCTCAGCGCAACCACGACATCCGGAACGTTCTCCCAGTCGATGGTGAGCTTCGTGTCCGTCCAGTGCAGAACGTCGTGCTGGTGCATCCACGCGAACAGGAGCTGACCGCCCAGTCCGTCGTAGTTGCGCACCCGGCTTCCGGTGATCGCGAACCGGAAGATGCGGTCGAAGATCACCGCGTACTGCACGAGCCGGGCGTGCTCGCGGATGTCGCGCTGCGCATCCGTGAGCTCGGAGTCGGCCAGTGCCGACAGCTCACGCTCCTGCCGGACCGACTCGCGGAACGCGGTCAGGTCGCACCGGAGTTCCTCGAGGGAGTAGAGGAAGAACGGCATGCGCTGCTTGATCATGAACGGGTCGAACGGTAGATCGCCGCGCATGTGGCTGCGGTCGTGGATGAGGTCCCACATCACGAAGGTCTCCTCCGTGAGCTTCTGATCGTCGAGCATCCGTGCGGCGTCGGCCGGCAGTTCGAGCTTCGTGATCTCGGCGGCCGCACGCACGACCCGGCGATAGCGCGCCGCTTCTCGGTCTTGGAAGATCGCGCCCCAGGTGAACGTCGGGATCTCGCGCATGGCGACGGTCTCGGGGAACAGCACCGCGGAGTTGGTGTCGTATCCGGGAGTGAAGTCGACGAATCGCAGCGGAACGAACAGCTTGTTCCCGTAGTCGCCCTGCTCCAGCTCGGAGATGAACTCCGGCCAGATCACCTCGACGAGCACGGCCTCCACCAGCCGATTGGTGCTGCCGTTCTGCGTGTACATCGGGAACACCACGAGGTGGCCGATTCCGTCGATGCGGTGCTGCTGCGGCTGGAACGCTATCAGCGACTCGAGGAAGTCGGGAACACCGAAACCGCCCTCAGCCCAGCGGCGGAAGTCTGAGGCCAGAGCGTCGAGGTACGCCGCGTCGTGCGGGAAGAACGGTGCGAGCTCGGCGACGGCGTCGACGATCGTGGCGACGTTCTGCGCGGCGCCCGCCTTGTCCGACTCCTCGGGAACGGACCCGTCCTTGATCTGCACGGCCTGAAGCTCGACGGCTGCAGCCTTCAACCCGAGCCACGCGGGATGCGCCGCCAGCGAGCGAACGGAACGGACGTCTTCGACGACCTCGGGCTCTCCGACAATTGCATCGTTACGGAACTGGGAAACGAATTGAGACATGACGAACCTCCCGTCGCTGAACGGCCGCGGTTGTGCGGCGACTAGTGGCGGGTGCACGAAGCGCACCCATTTCGAGCCTAACGAGAAGTCTGGAAACTTTTCTTGCCCGCCTGCATGAATTCTTGCGTCAAAGGTTGTGGCACGCGGTAAAGCGTCGCAAATCTGTGGATAAACGCCAAAATTCGTCCTCCTGTGGAGGAGGCAAACGTCAGTAGGCTCGCCGCATGACCACTCCAGCGACCGCCGAAGCGGTCAAGAATGCGCTCGCGGAGATCGCCGACACCGAAGACGCAGAGTTCCTGCAGCGCTTCTTCAAAACCGGTCCCGGGCAGTACGGCGAGGGCGACGTGTTCATCGGCGTGCGCGTTCCTCAGACCCGCGCTGTGGCCAAGCGTTTCGCGAGCCTCGACCTCGAGGGCATCCGGGCACTGCTCGACAGCGAGGTCCACGAGCATCGACTGGCCGGGCTGATCATCTTGAACAGGATGTTCGAACTGGCGAGCAGATCGGCCACCGGGGATCCCGCGCGGACCGAGCACATCGCCGGGTTCTATCTCGACGCCGTGCGGCGTGGTCGCGTGAACAACTGGGATCTCGTGGATTCGTCCGCGGAATTTGTGCTCGGCGAGTACCTGTGGCTGGGCCGACCGCGCGACGTGCTCTTCGAGCTCGCGCGCAGCGACAGCCTGTGGGAGCGCCGGGTGGCTGTGCTGTCGACGTTCGCCTTCATCAAGCACGGCGATGCGTCGACCACGCTGGAGCTGGCCGAACTGCTCCTCGACGATTCGGAAGACCTGATGCACAAGGCGATCGGCTGGATGCTGCGCGAGGTGGGCAAGCGGGTCGACCGGGCAGAGCTCCTGCAATTCCTCGACGCGAATGCGCCCCGGATGCCCCGCACGATGCTCAGCTACGCGACCGAGCACTTGACCCCCGAGCAGCGGGTCGACTACCGGAGCCGCCGATGAGGGGAGAAAGTTCGAACGGGCGAGTGGGCGACGATCAGGGGAGGTTGTCATGATGGTCACATGACGAGAACGGTTCGAGGCGCACGGGTCCTGATCACGGGTGCCGCCTCCGGCATGGGACGGCTCTACGCGGAGCGCGCCGTTCGCGAGGGTGCGCGGGCGGTCGTGCTCTGGGATCGCGATGACGAAGCCCTTCAAACGGTCGTCGCCGAGCTGCGCGGGATCGTGATGGACGAGCGCTCGGCCACGGCCTGGGGTGCGCCGGAGCGATCGCCGAGTTCCGCATCCGGAACCCCGACGACCTCTGTTCTCCCCTACGTTCTCGACCTCAGTGAGCTCGGTGCAATCGCGCAGACCGCTCAGTCGGTGCGAAAAGACATCGGCGGGATCGACATCCTGATCAACAACGCCGGCATCGTGCGCGGCAAATACTTCTGGGAGCACGACAACGGCGAGGACACCCGGCCGACGATGCAGGTCAACGCGCTGGCGCCGATGTACGTGACGCGCGAGTTCCTCCCGGGCATGATCGAGAGCCCCGCGAGGCGCGCGTGGTCAACATCGCCTCGGCGGCGGGAACCGTGGCCAATCCCCGGATGAGCGTCTACGCCGCCTCGAAGTGGGCGGTGATCGGGTGGAGCGACAGCCTTCGCCTCGAGCTGACCCAGCAGGGGTTCGGGCACGTGCGCGTCACGACGGTCGCCCCGAGCTACATTTCGACAGGGATGTTCGAGGGAGCTCGCGGGCCGCTCCTTACCCCGGTGCTCACTCCCGAGCACGTGGTCGACAAGGTCTGGCGCGCCATGCTCGCCGGCCGGCCGATGCTGATGCTGCCCTGGTCCGTCGGCCTCGCGAAGACGCTCAAGGGCATCCTGCCCACCCGGGCTTGGGATGCAATGGCCGGCCGGGTCTTCGGCGTCTACAACTCGATGGACGACTTCACCGGCCGGCAGCCCTGACCTGCTGCGGCGCGCTGATGAGTCGCCACGCCCGGACGCGCCGCCTCCAGACCCTCGCCTGCCGCCACGCACCCTGGATGGGTCGCATTTCTGAGAACTCTCACATAAAGTAGCTCCCCAAACGCAACGGAGAGTGGGGGCATGAGCGATCCATCCTGGACCCAGGTGGTCAAGACCGAGTCGCCGCAGCCGGAACTCAAGCGGGCGCTCGGCCGCGGCCTGCTGCTTCTGTTCATCGTCGGGGACATCCTCGGCACGGGTGTCTACGCCCTCACCGGGCAGGTCGCAGCCGAGGTCGGCGGTGCGGCTTGGCTGCCGTTCCTGCTCGCCTTCGCCGTCGCGACGGTCACGGCGCTCTCGTATCTGGAGCTGGTGACCAAGTACCCACAGGCCGCGGGGGCTGCGCTCTACACGCACAAGGCGTTCGGCGTCCACTTCTTCACCTTCATCGTGTGCTTCATCGTGATGACGTCGGGCATCACCTCGGCGGCCACCGCATCCCGAGCCTTCGCCGTCAATCTGACGTTGGGATTCGCGTTACCGTCTGACAACACCGTCACGATGCTGATCGCGGTCGCGTTCATCGTGCTGATCATGCTCGTCAACTTGCGGGGCGTGACGCAGAGTGTCTGGCTGAACGTCGTGCTCACGCTCGTCGAGCTCTCCGGCCTGTTGCTCGTGATCATGATCGGGCTGTGGGCGATCGCGGGAGGCGACGCCGACCTGTCCAGAGTCGTGGCCTTCGATACGCCGGAGGACAAGGGTGTGCTGCTCGCCGTCAGCACCGCGACATCGCTGGCGTTCTTCGCGATGGTCGGCTTCGAGGACTCGGTCAACATGGCCGAGGAGACCAAGGATCCCAGCAGGATCTTCCCGAAGATCATGCTCACGGGTCTCGGGATCACGGCCGTCGTGTACGTGCTCATCTCGATCTGCGTCGTCGCGCTCGTGCCGATCGGCGAGCTCGCCGGCAGCGAGACGCCGCTGGTCAGCGCGGTCGAAGCGGCGGCGCCGGGCTTCCCCATCGCCGACCTGCTGCCGTTCATCTCGATGTTCGCGGTGGCGAACACAGCGCTCATCAACATGATGATGGCGAGCCGTCTGCTCTACGGCATGAGTAAGCAGAAGGTGCTTCCCGGTTTCCTGTCGAAGGTGCAGCCGAAGCGTCAGACGCCGTGGGCGGCCATCCTGTTCACCAGCGCCCTCGCTGTCGGTCTGATCCTCTACGTCTCCCTCGACCCCGAGGGATCGATCGTCGCGCTGCTCGGTGGAACGACCTCGTTGCTGCTTCTGGCGGTGTTCGCCGTGGTGAACGTGACCGTGCTCGTCCTGAGGCGTCAGCCTGTCGAGCACAAACACTTCCGCACGGCATCGTTCCTGCCGATCATCGGCGCGATCACGTGCCTCTATCTGGTGTTCCCGTGGACGTCAGGACGCCCGCCGGGCCAGTACGCAATCGCCCTCGCGCTCCTCGCCATCGGAATCATCCTGTGGGCTGTCGAGCGGATCTTCCGACGCGTGTCCAACCGCCGTGCATCCACGCGCTGACCGGTACCCGGACACTCGACCCTCACCCGCCGCACCGCGGCGGGTGAGGGTCGAGTGGCGCCGAATCGACCTTCCCGACGCTCCGGAGGGTCGATTTGCCGCAACTCGGTGCTTCAGTCCTCCGCGGGCGTAGCCCTCCGCGGGTTCAGCCCTGCGCGGGCTCAGCCCCAGCGGCGGCCGGCCCAGCGTTCGAAGATGCCGACGAGCGAGTCGGTGAGCTTGCCGATGATGGCGAGCAGGATGATCGCCAGGAAGAGCCGATCGGTTCGGCCGTTGTTGGCCGAGTCGCTCAAGAGGAAGCCGAGCCCCATCGAGGACGCGATCAGCTCCGCGGCGACGAGGAAGAGCCAGGACTGCGCCAGCGCGAGCCGGAGCCCGGAGATCACCGACGGGAGCACGTAAGGCAGTTGAACCGTGGTGAAGAGTCGCACGCCCTTCAGGCCGAAGGCGCGGCCGGCCTCGACGAGGTGACGGTCGACGTGCTTGAGGGATGCGGCGACCGTCGTATAGACGGGGAAGAACGCGCCGATCGCGATGAGGATGACCTTCGAGTCCTCGCCGATCTTGAACCACAGGATGAGGAGAGGCACCCAGGCGAGCGACGGCACCGCCCGGATCGCGCTCAGGGTCGAGCTGAAGAAGATGTCCCACAGACGGGACAGGCCGACGAGCGCACCGAAGACGAGCCCGAGGAGAGCGCCGCAGGCGAAGCCAATGAGGACGCGCTGCGTGGAGATCGCTATGTAGAGGCCGAGCAGGCCGCGCTGGGCGAGGTCGACGCCGGCCTCGACGACCATCGTCGGAGTGGGGAGCTGAGCCGAGGTGAACGCACCGGAGGTCGAGGCGAGCTGCCACGCCACCAGGATAAGGACCGGCAGCACGAAGCCGCCGACGATCCGCACCGACCGACGCGAGAGGAACGGAACACGTCCCCCTCGGTCGCCCGCGACCGGACGCGGCTTCTCGCGGGCGACCGATGCGGCCGCCCCGATGTCGCCGCCCGGGCCGCCGACCACGATGATCGGCCCGTCGCCCTCCGGTGCGCTCTGATAGCTCATGGGTGTGTCAGCCTCCGATGGCGCTCGGGTCGGCCTTCTTGACGAAGCGCGGCTCGAGGAGGGTCTTCAACGCGGTGTCGATGTCGGACTGCGACTTGACGTCGCCCGACTGCACGAAGATCGGCCCGACCTTCTTGAGCACCTTGAGCTGCGCCGCTCCGGGGATCGGCGAGACATCGAGGTTGGTGCGCTCGGTGATGACGGTCTTGGCGACGGAGGGGTCGATGCCGGCGACGTCGGAAAGGACCTTCGCCGTCTCCTCCGGGTGCTTCTGCGCCCACTCGCGTGCGTGCTCGTAGGTGTTGACCACGGTCTGGGCCACATCGGGCTTGGAGGAGAGGAACGACTCGGTCGCGTTGAGGAAGCCGTAGGTGTTGAAGGCGACATTGCGGTAGATCAGCTTGGCGCCCGACTTCTCCGCGTTCGCCATGATCGGGTCGAGGCCGCTCCATGCGTCCACCGAACCGTTCTGCAGAGCCGCCCATCCGTCGGCGTGCTGCAGGTTCTGGATGGTCACGTCGTTGGCGCTGAGACCGTTCGCCTCGAGCGACTGCAGCAGGAAGAAGTAGGGGTCGGTGCCCTTGGTCGCCGCGATCTGCTTGCCCTTGAGCTGCTTGACCGACGTCACCGTGGAGTTCGGGCCGACGACGATAGCCGACCATTCGGGCTGCGAGTAGATGTCGATGGTCTTGATGGGCGAGCCGTTCGAGCGGGCGAGCAGCGCGGCCGAACCGGCGGTGGAGCCCACATCGATCGCGCCCGAGCGCAGCGCCTCATTGGCCTTGTTGGAGCCGGCGGACTGCACCCAGTTCACGGTGATCTTCTGCTTGGCCAGCGCCTTCTCGAGCCAGCCCTCCTTCTTGATCACGAGGCTGAGCGGGTTGTAGGTGGCGAAGTCGATGTTGAGCGTTCCGCCCTGCGTGACGCCGGTGGTGCTGGTCGAGGCCGGCTCGGCGGCTGAGCCCTCGCCTGCGACACAGCCGGAAAGCAACAGGGCGGCTGCGGCGGCGACGGCTGCGGCGGCGGTGATGATGGTGGGTTTACGCATGATGCCTCTCGAAGGTGCGGTGCTCTATCAGGAATCCAGCCTCGCCGTTTGCTGCGGGCGAGGGTCTGGCAGGAGTGAATCTGTGGATCAGTAGCGAAATGCCGGTGCTGTGGAGGAGCTTGCGACCTCGTGGGCGTGACCGTGGCGGTCGATCCCGAGCAGGTCGAGCAGTTCCGCGCGCAGCTCGGCCAGTTCGGCTGAACCACGGTCGCGCGGGCGGGTGCCCGGCACGGTGAGGGCGCGTCGGATGGTCGCGCCCGGTCGGTCTTCTTCGACGCCCAGCAGGATGATGCGGTCGGCGAGTTGAAGGGCCTCGTCGACGTCGTGTGTGACGAGGAGGATGGTCGTGGGGTTGGCGCCGTGCACCTCGAGGAGCAGATCCTGCATCTTCAGCCGGGTCAGCGCATCCAGAGCACCGAAAGGCTCGTCGAGCAGCAGAACGCCGGGGTTGCGAGCGAGAGCACGGGCGAGGGATGCGCGCTGCGCCATCCCGCCCGAGACCTCGCGCGGCCGCAGGGTCGCGGAAGAGGACAGCCCGACGAGGTCGAGCAGGCGCGCGACGCGTTCAGCGCCATCGCGCCGGTCGATACCCCGCGGCAGGCCGAGGGACACATTGGCAGCGAGAGTGCGCCAGGGCAGCAGTCGTGGCTCCTGGAAGCCGACGGCGCAGCGGGGGTCGACGCCGGCGACAGCCGAGCCGTCGATCAGTGCCGCCCCGGTGGTCGGGGAGTCGAGACCGCCGGCGATGCGCAGGAGGGTGGACTTGCCGCATCCGCTCGCTCCGAGGATGGCGACGACCTCACCCGGTTCGACGCGCAGTGAGACGTCGCGCAGCACGAGTCGGTCGACCGGGCCGCTCTTTCGGGAGCCGCCCGGCTGCTTGGCCTTCTTCGTGTCGACCGCGAACGAGCGCGCGACGTCGACGAACTCGACGGGGAACGCTGACGGTGTGGACATGGCTCTCGCTCGGATCTGCGACGGAAGGAGTGATTCTGAAGCTACCCGGCCCTTACCCGCAACGCAGTTCGTCGCGAAACGTAACGTAATGAAACCGGACGTCAATCACGTGTGGCGCGCTTGCGCCGTCGCGGAAGCTCAGCCGAAGATCATCGGCCGATCGTCGTCTTCGCTCTCTTCGGGAAGCATGTCGAGGTCGACGAGCACCGGCACGTGGTCGCTCGGCGCCACGCCCTTCCGCTCGTTGCGGTGGATGCTCGCCCCGGTGACGAGATCGGCGAACGGCTTCGACCCCAGGATGAAGTCGATGCGCAGCCCCTCGTTGCGCGGAAACCGCAGCTGCTTGTAGTCCCAGTACGTGTATCCCTCGGGCACGAGCGGACGGACCACATCGGTGAGCCCGGCGGCCTCGAAAGCGGCGAACGCGCTGCGCTCGGGCGGGGAGATGTGAGTCGAGACGCCCGGGATGAGCGTCGGGTCGCCGACGTCGGAGTCGAGCGGGGCGACATTCCAGTCGCCCATCAGCGCGAGCGGCAACTCGGGCTTCTCGGCGAGCCAGGCTCGGGTGTCGGCCGCGAGAGTCGCCAGCCAGTCGAGCTTGTAGTGATAGTGCGGATCGTCGAGGGCGCGACCGTTCGGCACGTAGAGGCTCCAGACGCGGATCCCGTCGACGGTCGCGCCGATCGCGCGGGCCTCCTTGGGCAGGTCGGGCCCCTCTTCCCCCTTGAGGAATCCGGGCATGTCGGGGAAGCCGACCTCGACGTCCTCGATCGGAAGGCGGCTCGCGATCGCGACACCGTTCCATTGGTTGAGGCCGTGCAGCGCGACGTCGTAGCCGGCGTCTTCGAACGCCTGGTGCGGAAACTGCTCGGGCTTGCACTTGATCTCCTGCATGGCGAGCACGTCGACGTTCTCGCGCACCATCCAGTCGACGACCCGCTCGACTCGGGAGCGGATCGAGTTCACATTCCAGGTCGCAACACGCATATCCCGATCGTATCGGCCGGTACTGACGGGCTTCGCACGTGCGCCGCAACCTGTGGACAACTCCCCCTGGGGGTGGCCTTGATCGAGCCGCTCATCGGGGGTTCCCCTAGAATCGGGGGTGTGACAGACGCCAGACAGCAGCTCATCGACTACATCTCCGCCGACGCCGTGTTCCACGGCGACTTCACGCTGACCAGCGGCAAGAAGGCGACCTACTACGTCGACCTGCGCAAAGTGAGCCTCGACCACCGCGTCGCACCCTCATCGGGCAGGTCATGATCGACCTGATCCAGCAGGTTCCGGATGTCGTCGCCGTCGGCGGTATGACGATGGGCGCCGACCCCGTGGCCGCGGCCATCCTGCACCAGGGCGCCGCTCGCGGGCTCGCCTACGACGCGTTCGTCGTGCGCAAGGAGCCGAAGGACCACGGCCGCGGCAAGCAGGTGGAGGGCCCCGATCTCGAGGGCAAGCGAGTGATCGTGCTCGAAGACACGTCCACGACGGGCGGCTCGCCGCTCAAGGCGATCGAAGCGCTCGAGAAGGTTGGTGCCGTGATCGTCGGTGTCGCCGTGGTCGTCGACCGCAACACCGGTGCGCGCGAGGTCATCGAGGCGGCCGGCTACCCGTACTTCGCCGCCATCGGTCTCAAGGATCTGGGGCTCGACTAGTGGCCGACCACCGCGATCGGGACGAAGACGCCCCCGAAGCCGGCAACGGCCCAGGCGCGTCCGAGCCCGAGTTCGGCAGCTCCGAGTGGCTGCTGCAGCAGCTGAGCGGTGGCCGTCTGAGCGGTGAGAACAAGGTCGAGGCAAGCCCGGCACCCGATGGGGTCGATGAGGCTCAGGATGCGTCCGACGAGCACGAGGCGCCGTCGGGTCCGCGCCGCTCGAACTGGGTGGAACCGCCCGCGGCAACGACGCCGCTGACGGCTCCGCTGACCCAGCCCCTGCCCCAGCACGAGGCGCGGGAACCCCAGATCTGGAAGCCTGATTCCGAGATCGCGGAGCCCACTACTCCCTCTTTCGACCCGCAGTTCGCGCGCCCGGAGGACACGTTCGACCTGTTCCTTCAGCCACCAGCCGAGGTCGAGCAGCCCCCCGCAGACGTAGCAGAGAACGCTGTCGCGCCCGTCGAAAGTCCTCGAGATGCGGAGCCGGCGAGTGCGCCGGAAACGTCCCCGGGTTTCGAGCCCGGCGCGCCCTTCGCCTGGAACCTCACGCCCGGTGTCGGAAGCGACCCGCTCGTCGAGCACACCGAGCCTCTAGCCGATGCGCCCGCGGCACCCGTGGTCCCGGGGTTCACGGAGTCGCTCAGGATGCCGGAGCCGCCGTCGTGGGATGTGCTGCTCACCGGCGCCGCGGCCGAACAGCTCAGGGAATCCTCCGATACCCCCACCCCGAGCCAGGAGCAGGAGCAGGAGCAGGAGCAGAAGCAGGAACCGGAACCGCCCGCGGAACCGGTCGACGTTGCGCCCACCGCGGCACCGATCGTCCCCGAACCGCCCGCGGCCCGGTTCACGCCGGAGCCGCCGGTGGTCCTCGTTCCGCCTGTTTTCCCGCCGGCGATGGATCTTCCGCCGGCATCTGAGCCCGAGCCCGAGCCCGACCCCGAGCGGCCGAACGAGCCCGCAGAACCCGTCGCGGGCGAAGCCGGCGCCGAAGAATCGCACGGGCTCGCATCCCTGCTCGGCTTCTTCGACGAGAGCGCCGATGAGCAGCCGTCGAGCCGTTCGGTGATCGGTGACACCACGGGCATCGTCATCGTTCCGGATGCGTCGGCTGCTGTGCTGCCCGAAACACCCCCCGTCGAGCCCGCATCCCCCGCACCCGCAACGCCCGCCTATGGCACGCCTGCAGCCGCCTTCTTCGAGCCAGCAGCGCCCGCAGAGCCCTCGGCGTCCGCAACGCCTGCGGCACCCTCTGCGCCCATCGCTCAGGATGCACCGCCGCTCTCCCCGGCAGACACCCCGACCACCCAGCTCAACACCGCGGAGATCGCCGCACTGCTCAATGCGCGCACCGACGATTCGCAGCCCGAGGAGTCCCTCTCGCCCGCGCCCGAGGCGCCCGCCGGGATCCCGCCGCTCGAAGAGGCTGCACTGCTCATGGGGGCCCTCCCGTCGCCAGCCACGCAACCGCTCGACGCTGAGAGCCTCGCCGAGGTCAGCGCGGACACGGTTGCGATGGATGCGGCGGAACTCGAAGCCGCACTGAGCGGTACCGGCGCGACCGAGACGTCGAACGCAGACGACTCAGACGACTCCGAGGACACCGAGGACACAGAGGAGGACGGTCTCGCCGCTCTCTTCGCGCAACCCGCCCCGGCGACCTCCCCGTTCACCGAACCTTCCGCGGCCGACGCGATCCTGTTCCCCGAACTGGCGACTGCGCCGGTGGACGTCGCGCCCGCGCCTGTGTCCTCGACGGTCTCGCCGGCATCCGGAGCGATCGCAGCAACCGGAACGACCGCGACTGCTTCGGCATACCCGGTACCCGCCCCCGGCGGTCCCGGCGGCACCGGCGGTGGCGATGGCAGTGGCGGTGGTGGCGGATCCGCCGGCCGCGGCGGCGCCGGTGACATCAACCGCCTCCTCTTCTGGGTCGCGGGCGGCCTCGTCGTCGTCCTGGTCCTGATCGGCCTGTTCGCGTTGGGGACGCGACTCCCCTCCTTGTTCGGCGGCGTCCCGGTGGCGACCTCCACCTCGACAGCCGGCGCATCGACGACCCCGACGCCGACCCCGACGCCCACGCCGACCGTGCAGCCGAAGCCTGCCGCTGCGCAGCCCGCGGGAACGCATCCGTGGAACACGCTTGGCGGCGGTGAGTGCATCGACCCGTTCACGACCCCGTGGGCCGAGACGTTCACGGTCGTCGACTGCGCTGCACCCCACGCAGCGCAGCTCGTCTACACGAACCTGTTCTCGGCCGACCCCGCGGCTCCGTACCCGGGCGCTGACGCTCTGGCGCAGCAGATCAACGTGCTCTGCACGAAGCCGGGCATCATCGATCTGGCCGCCGCGGGCGCGTATCCGGATCTCCAGCTGCAGGGGACATACCCCGCAACGGAGCAGCAGTGGAAGGACGGCCAGCGCTCTTACTACTGCTTCACCAACCGATCAGGTGGGGAGAAGCTCACGTCGAGCGTCGCCGGGCCGGGCCCGGCAGCCTGACACCCAGCAGCCTGCCACCCGGCAGCCTGACACCCAGCAGCCGGGCGACCAGCGAGCACCCGCCTACAGGTCGGTTTCCACCGGCGTGCTGTTGACGAGCTCGTAGACGCCCTTGAGGATCTCGTCGGGCCGAAACGGGTAGCGGTCGATCTCGCTCTGGTCGCTGATGCCGGTGAGCACAAGGATGGTGTGCAGTCCGGCCTCGATGCCCGCGACGATGTCGGTGTCCATCCGGTCGCCGATCATCGCCGTGTTCTCGGAGTGCGCTCCGATGCGGTTCATCGCCGACCGGAACATCATCGGGTTGGGCTTGCCGACGACGTACGGCTCCATCCCGCCGGTCGCCTTGGTGATCATCGCGGTGATCGCACCGGTCGCGGGCAGCGGGCCTTCGGCACTCGGGCCCGTCGCGTCGGGGTTGGTCGCGATGAAGCGTGCACCGGCCCCGATCAGGCGGATCGCCTTGGTGATCGCATCGAACGAGTAGCTGCGGGTCTCGCCGACGACAACGTAGTCGGGATCGGTGTCGGTCATGATGAAGCCGGCCTCGTGGAGGGCGGTCGTCATACCGGCCTCGCCGATCACGAAGGCGCTGCCGCCGGGTGCCTGTGATTTCAGAAAGTCTGCCGTGGCGAGCGCCGAGGTCCAGATGGCCTCTTCAGGCACATTGAGTCCGGATGCTCGCAGACGGGCCGCGAGGTCGCGAGGCGTGAAGATCGAGTTGTTGGTGAGCACGAGGAAGGGGGTGCCCTCATCCCGCCACTGCTGAATGAGATCGGCCGCACCGGGGAGCGCGGCGTTCTCATGGACGAGCACACCGTCCATGTCGGTGAGCCAGCATTCGATCTCGTCGCGACGCGCCATGCAATCCCCTTTCGTCGGGTACAGCTTATTGTGCGGGGTGTTGCCGCAGGGTTTCGAGCTTCTGAAGAGAGCCGGAGAACACGTTCATGTCGATGTAGTCCTCGTCGCCGTCGTAGCCCTCGAGCCGGTCGCGGTTCGAGTACTGCCAGAACGCCCAGTCGCGGCCATCGGGAAGCTGCGGCGGCAGCGCCACCGACCTGATCCACAACGGATTCTCCAAGTAGCCGTCACGCAGGTACCGGTCGTACGCCTCGTCGGTCGCGTAGATGATCGCGGGCACGCCATAGTGCTTCTTCAGTTCGGCGAGCAGGGGGTTCAAGATGCTGCGCACGCGTTCTTTGCTCGGCGGATGCGCGAAGTAGTCACCGTAGAACTCCAGATCGACGGTGACGGGCAGGGCGCCCGCGGTTGCCGGGACGGTCCGGATGATGTTCTCCGCCTGCGTCTCGCCCGGGCTGTCGAAGCTGAAGAAATGGTAGGCGCCGACGAGGAGGTCGGTTCGCTGAGCGGCGGCCCAGTTCGCCTCGAATCGCGAATCGGTGTCGCCGGATCCCTCGGTCGCCTTGATGAACGCGAAGTCGATGTCCTGGCTCGCGAGCGACGGCCAGTCGATCTTGCCCTGGTAGGTGGAGACGTCCACGCCCCGCACCGAATACCCGCTCGCGAAGATCCGGTTCGGCCAGATCGTGCCTGTCGCAACCAGCACCGCACAGAGGCCGAGCAGCAGGAGCGCGCCTGCGCTGATCCCGCCCGCGATCCACCAGCGGCGGCGGCGGGATGCGGGTGGTTTCGATGACACGAGCCCAACCTCTCACATCGGCCGGGCATCCTGTGGCCTGGTGGCGGTTACGCTAAACGGGTGCAGACCCCCGAAGACAAGGCCGATACGGGCGAGCAGGCCGACCCGGATGAGACGGCGGAGCCGAGGGAGTCGGCTGCCACACCCGAGCTGACCACCCACGGCGTCGGGCCGTGGCTCGGAGACTGGCCCGAGGATCCGCACTTCGACCACGACCTCCTGAAGCACGGCGACACCCGCAACGTGATCGACCGCTACCGCTATTGGCGGATGGAGGCGATCGTCGCCGACCTCGACGAGCACCGGAACCCGTTCCACGTCGCGATCGAGAACTGGCAGCACGACATGAACATCGGCTCGATCGTGCGGAGCGCGAACGCGTTTGCGGCCGATACCGTGCACATCATCGGCCGCCGACGCTGGAACAAGCGCGGCGCAATGGTCACCGACCGCTACCAGCATGTCGAGCACCACACCGACGTGGCCGAGTTCGTGACCTGGGCGAGGGATGCGGCGCTCCCGATCATCGCCATCGACAACGTTCCCGCGTCGGTCATCATCGAGACCTTCGACTTTCCGCGCGAATGCGTCCTGCTCTTCGGTCAGGAGGGTCCCGGACTGTCGCCGGAGGCCATCGCTGCGTCGGACGCGGTGGTCGAGATCTCGCAGTTCGGCTCGACCCGCTCGATCAACGCGTCGGCCGCTGCCGCTGTCGCGATGCACGCCTGGATCACCCAGCACGTCGCGTTCTGATCGCGGCGGCGGCGGCTTCAGCGCCCGCGAACGGCACCGCGCCCGCTACCGGTTGGTCACTCGCCAGACGAGCTTGAGCGCCGACCAGTCCGTGTCCGCCGCCGCGACCTTCACGTCGACGAGACCCCGGTCGAGCGCGGCATCGCGAATGAGGTTCTCGTCGAGGTCGCTCACGTGCCCCGCCGCCTTGCGCGGCCACGCGATCCAGAGCATCCCGTTGGGCCGGATGCGCTCGCCGAGGCCATGGAGCTCGCCCAAGAGCGCGGGGGGATCCCGGTAGAACGCCAGGATCAGGTTCGCAGGTTCGTCGGACGCGGGCGGCAGCCAGACCAGCTCGTCAGGTGCTCCCTCGAGCGGGATGCTCCAGCCGTCGTCGGCGTGCAGCACTTGCGCCGTCATGCCCGATTTGAGACCGAGCTTCTTCCAGAGCGGCGTGCCCGAGTAGCCGGGGGTCGTGCTCACGGGCGCCCGTGCCATCCCGAGTCGGCCGCGATGCGATCGATGTCCGACTGACTTAAGTTGTAGACCGTTGCACCGTCGTCTGGAGCGGCAGCGCTGACGAAGTGCGCACGCACCGGCCCAGCCGTCGGCACCCGGATGAGCGCGAATCCTGAGCCTCGCACCGCACGTTCCCGTCCGGGCGGGCTGAGCACGTCGGTAGTGTTCGCGACGGCCGGCGCCACGACCACGGGGATCCCGGTCGGCCCGGCCGAGGAGACCAGCGAGTGGTGGTAGTGGCCGGCGAGGATGAGTCTCACGTCCGCAGCCGCACACACCTCGAGCAGAGGATGCGGGTCGACGAGCTGCAGCGTCTCGAACAGATCGGTCGTCGGTGGGACGGGCGGGTGGTGCAGCGCCACCACCGTGCCGTTCGGTGCAGGCTCGGCCAGGGCATCCTGAAGCCGTCGCAGCCGGTCCGCGTCGATCAAGCCGTAGCCCGCGCCCGGAACCGTGGTGTCGACGGTCACGAGTCGAAAGCCGCCCACGGACACGCTACGTTCGCGCGGGCCGAGCACTTGCTCGAAGGCGGGGGCGAGGTCGTGGTTGCCCATCGCGTAGACCACCGCGGCGCCGCGCGGCTCGGCCCAGCCTTCGAGGCGCTCGGCGAGCAGCCCGTACGACTCGGCGCTGCCGTCGTCCGAGAGGTCTCCGGATGCGACGACCACATCGACGCTCACGAGATCCTGCGCCCTCTCGAGCACGCGGTCGAGCGCGGCGAGCGTGTCCACCAGCCCGTAGTGCAGGCGCCCGTCCCCGTAGAGGTGGGTGTCACTCAGGTGCAGGATGCGCAACGACTCGCTCACGCACGTCACCATACCCGGCGCTCCCGACGCCGTCCCGGGGCGTGCGGGAGGTGCGTCAGCCGATCAGGCTGGGGCGCAGGTCGCGCAGGGTGCGGAAGTGGGTCATCCGGGTGACGCCGATCGCAGAGACGAGCAGCGCGATGAGCATCCAGAGTGCGAGTACGCCCGCGTCGGCCCAGGCGGTCGCAGGGTTGCCGCCGTACATGAGCTGGCGCATCCCGTCGACCGCGTACGACATCGGGAGGACGTGGTGCAGGGCCGCGAGCGGGCCGGGGAGCGTCTGCCAGGGGAACGTTCCACCAGCCGTCACGAGTTGCAGCACCATCAGCACGAGTCCGAGGAACTGCCCGACGCTGCCGAGCCAGACGTTGAGGGCCAGGATGATCGCGGCGAACGTGAGCGACGCCATCGCCATCATCCCGAACATCCCGAGTGGGTTGTGGATGCTGAACTGCAGCGCTCCGGCGACCACCGCGAACAGACCGACCATCTGGATCGTGCCCAGCAGACCCGGAGTCAGCCAGCCCGCGAGGGTGATCTTGATCGGCGAGTGCAGCGCCGTGATCGCGCGCCGCGACACGGGCTTCACGATCAGGAACAGCGCGTAGATGCCGATCCAGGCCGCCAGTGCCACGAAGAACGGGGCGAGCCCGGCGCCGTAGGTTCCGGCCGACGTGATCGACGAGTTCTTGAGGTTCACCGGATCCGCGATGGTCGCGGCCTGCTTTTTCTGAAGCTCCGGCGAGTTGTCGGGGATCTGCGCGACTCCGTTGTTCAGGCCGTCGCGAAGTTGTGCGGTGCCATCCTTCAGCGTCGTCAGCCCGTCGCGCAGCTGGCTCGCGCCGCCCGCTGCTTGCTGGGCGCCCGACGCGACCTGGGCGGCGCCCGCTGCCGCCTCCTGCGACTTCGCCGCCAGAGTGGCGCTTCCGGATGCGACCTGGTTCGCGCCCGCCGAGAGCTGGTCGACCTTGCCGACCAGCGTCTGCACCTGCGAGTTGCCGGTCTGGAGCTGGCTGCCGAGCTTGTCCAGCGCGGCGGTGGCGTCGGCGATCTGCTGAGGTGTCGCCCCCGCATCCGTCAGCTGTTGCAGGATGTCCGCCCGCAGAGTCGGCGCCGCTGCAGCAGCCTGCTGTGCTGCCGAGCCCGCCTTGTCGGCGACCTGCGCGAGCTGTTGGTTACCGGATGCGACCTGTGCCGCACCGCTTGCGAGCTGCTGAGCGCCCGCGGCGAGCTGGGCGTTCCCGTCCGAGAGCTGTTGCGATCCCGTCGCGAGTTGCGCGGTGCCGTCGGCCAGAGTCGCCGCACCCGATTGCGCGGTCGTGCTGCCGTCGACGAGCTGACTCGCGCCATCTGCCGCGCTCACAAGCTGCGACCGGATGTCGGACAGCCCCATGAGGAACTGCGACGCCGCCTGCTCGTTGACCTTCTTGACGATCGAGGTGCGGATCTTCTCCGCCGCCTGCTCGCCGATGGTCGAGGCGAGGTAGCTGTTGGTGTCGTTCGTGGTCAGCGTGACGGTCGCCTTCTGAGGGGCGCTGCCCGAAGCAGAGGCGAGCGACTCGGAGAAGTCCTTGGGAAAGGTGATGCTGAAGTCGTACTTCGAGCTGTCGACGCCGGTCGCGGCCGAGCTGGTCGACACCAGGTGCCAGTCGAACGAGCCGTCCTTCACGAGCTCGTCCGCCACCTCTTCGCCGTAGTTGATCTTCTCGCCGTTGACCGTCGCTCCGAGATCGTCGACGACGATCGCGGCCGGAACCTGGTCGAGCCGGTCGTACGGGTTCTGGTTCGCCCACAGGTAGAGGCCGCCGTACAGCACGGGCACCGCCATCAGCGCGATGAGCGCCACGATGGACATGGGGCTGGCCGTGAGGCGACGGAACTCCGCCGCGATCATCTGGGGGATCTTCATTCGGGGTCCTCCGCGAGCGAGCTCGCGTGCAATTCGGTGTCTGTAGAGGTTCTAGGGTCTTCGGGATGCGCGCCCGCGACGATCACGTCGGGCAGCTCATCCGTGTCGTCGCGTCCCGGGTCCTCGTCGAAGGTGAGGTCGGCCGGCTCGGCGTCGGCGCGGGGCGTGGTGGCGTCGTCGAGGCGGGCGACGAGGGAGGTCGCTGCGATCGCCGCGGCAGACGCATCCCCGGCCACGATCAGAATCGCGAGGTCGCGGGCGGCGAGCCCGCGGGCCAGGTTCCACCACTCGTTCGGGTCGCCGCCGTGGCGGTCGGGCGAGGTGATGACGAGGCCCTCGACGCCATCGCGCATCAGCGCGAGCTCGGCGAGCAGACGGATCCGCACGGTCGGTGCGACCGTGCCGATCGCGTAGCGCGCCCACTCCGACACGTTCAGCTTCGCCATCGCCCGGTTGACCGCGATCGGGTTGGATGCACGTCCGGCGAACATGAGCTCCTCGGCCACGATGCCGGCGACCGTGACGTCGGCGGCCGGCTCGCCACATCCGGAGCATCGATGAGGGCGATGCGTTTGCGCATCGCCGAGTAGTCGGTGGCGCCGTCGATGCTGACCGTGCCGGCGTCTGGACGCATACGGCCGGATGCGATCAGGCCGAGTACGGTCGGACGCTGCTCCGTCTCGGCGCGCGCCAACGTCACCTCCCCTGTCTGGAACGTCGCGGACGTCGGCGGCAGGGCCGCGTTGCGGGAGCCCTTGGCCACCCGGTCGAGCACGATCTTCACGCTGTCTCCTCCTCGAAGGCGAGTACGGGGGTCTCTTCGACAAGCTGGTCGGCCTCTCGCCAGCCCAATCCGGCCGCGCTCAGCCCGGCCAGCATCACGAGCCGGTGACCCGCCTCGCGTGAGAGGCCGGTGCGGGTGGCTTCGTCGAGCACCGCGATGGCGGCGTTCTCGATGAGGCGCGAGACCGTGTCCACGTCGATGTCCGAGCGAAGCGCTCCTTCGGCGACGCCGCGTTCGACCGTCTGGCGGAGTCGGCGGCGGGCCGGCTCCAGCGCCTCCGCTACACGGGCGCGGTGCGGGCCGCGAACGGCGAGCTGGGCGTTCACGCGCACGTGCTCGACTTCAGACCAGAGGGTGGCGCCGAACAGCGCGATCTCGACCCGGGCATCCGGATGCGCCACGGGCTCGAGCAGGGACGCGACGCGGGCAGCACCCCGCGTGAACACGTCGACGAGCAGGTCGTCACGGGTCGCGAAGTGACCGTAGATCGCGCGACGGCTGAGCCCAGCACGGGCGGCGATCGTCTCGAGCGAAGCGTCGATGTCCTCGTTCAGGGCGGCCGCTGCGGCGACCAGGATGGCCTCGCGGTTCTCGGCCGCGTCGCGGCGGGGCGCGCGGGTCTGAGGAGGAGTTGCGGTGGGCATACTCTATCCTACTATCTTGCACAGTTGTGTGCAAGATAGTAGATGATACCAGGATTCAGGCGGCTGGCAGGCCTGTGAAACCGGGCGCGATAGGATCGAGTGCGACGGTGAGAAGGCCGCATTGCGGTCGCGCCAGCGCGCTCCATCCCCTTCGAGAGGACTGAACAGTGCCCGCGATCGTGATCATCGGAGCCCAGTGGGGCGACGAAGGCAAAGGCAAGGCGACCGACCTCCTCGGCAGCCGCATCGACTACGTCGTCAAGTTCAACGGCGGCAACAACGCCGGGCACACGGTCGTCATCGGCGACGAGAAGTACGCGCTGCACCTGCTGCCGTCGGGCATCCTGACCCCCGGTGTGACCCCGGTCATCGCGAACGGCGTCGTCGTCGACATCGAAGTGCTCTTCGAAGAGCTCGATGCGCTCATCGCCCGCGGCGTCGACGTCTCGCGCCTCAAGATCAGCTCCAACGCGCACGTGATCACGCAGTACCACCGCACCATCGACAAGGTGACCGAGCGCTTTCTCGGCAAGCGCCAGATCGGCACGACGGGGCGCGGGATCGGCCCGACTTACGCCGACAAGATCAACCGGGTGGGCATCCGGGTGCAGGATCTCTTCGACGAGAACATCCTGCGCCAGAAGGTGGAGGGCGCGCTCGACCAGAAGAACCACCTGCTCGTCAAGGTCTACAACCGTCGTGCCATCTCGGTGGACGAGGTTGTCGAAGACCTGCTCAGTTACGCCGAGCGCCTGCGTCCGATGGTCGTGGACAGCTCGCTGCTGCTGAACGAGGCGCTCGTCGACGGCAAGTACGTGCTCTTCGAGGGCGGACAGGCGACGATGCTGGATGTGGACCACGGCACGTACCCGTTCGTCACCTCCTCGAACTCCACGTCGGGCGGGGCCGCGACCGGCTCGGGCATCGGGCCGAACCGCATCGACCGCGTGATCGGCATCGTCAAGGCATACACGACCCGCGTCGGCGCCGGTCCGTTCCCGACCGAGCTGTTCGACGAGTGGGGCGAGTTCTTGCGCGAGCGCGGCTTCGAGTACGGGACCACGACCGGCCGTCCGCGTCGCACGGGCTGGTACGACGCACCGATCGCGCGATACACGGCCCGCATCAACGGCGTCACGGACTTCGTGCTCACCAAGCTCGACACGCTCACCGGCATCGAGCGCATCCCGGTGTGCGTGGCCTACGAAGTCGACGGCGTGCGCCACAACGAGGTTCCCGCCTCGCAGAGCGACTTCCATCACGCGACGCCCGTCTACGAGGAGTTCCCGGGCTGGACAGAGGACATCAGCGGCGCCCGCACGTTCGAAGACCTGCCGCAGAACGCGCAGGACTACGTGCTCGCCCTCGAACGTCTCTCGGGCGCCCGCATCTCGGCGATCGGCGTCGGCCCGGCCCGCGACGAGATCATCTCCCGCTACGACCTCGTCGACTAGCCGTCGGCGCGACTCGAGCGCGGGGGCGCGGCGCGCGCGGTTAGAACCAGGTGCTGAGGCGGGGCGGGACTGCCGTGCGGAAGAGGCGGTCGAGCGCATCCGTGTCGCCCTCGATCTTGCCTGCGATCGCGAGACCGCGTGCGGCGTCGTGCCCCAGGTAGACGCTGCCGAGCGAGCTGACGGGCAGCGTCACATCGGGCGCATCCGTCGTCTCTTCAACGCGGGCCGTGCCGCCTGAGACACTGAGCCGGTAGCGGCCGCCCGCCAGGCCGAGAGTGTCGGTCACGTCGAGCACGATCTCTCCGTCGCGTTCGTATGTGCGCGCGGTCAGAGCTGCCGGCAGGTCCAGGATGCGCACCCACAGGTGGTCCTCGACCGAAGCCAGGTGTGCCCCGCGCACGTCGGAGACAAGGAAGGGCAGCGGCTCGTCCACGCCGCGCGTCATGATGTGGACCTCGGAGACGAGGTCCAGTTCGAGCAGGAAACGCCAGAGCGCGGTGAGTGCTTCATCCGTCGCAGCGGCGAGATAGTTGATCTCGACCGTGTGCTTCACGAAGTCGTCGTCGCCCTTGACGACGTAGCTCACGAATCCCTCGGGTTCGCCGGCGGGCGAGTCGTACCTCACCAGCCGGTACTTGTCCTCGTCGGGGTTGCCTTTCAGCGGCCCGAGCAGACGATCGGCGAGATACGGGGTCATCGCGATCTCGCCAGCGCGGCCGGCCATGACCCGGTCGAGCACTCGGTATCCCGACTCGCGGTATGAAGCGGGGTCGGTGAACGACAGGTGCCCGCCCGTCGGCGGCCCTGCCCAGCGCACGCGCTTGGTGTCCACACGCCACTCGCTTGCGAAGGTGGCCGGACCGAATCCCCACCGCCCGTAGATCACCGATTCGGAGACGGTGAGGATTGCGACGGGTACCCCGATCGCCTTCGCAGCCCGCAGTTCGCCACCGAGCAGAGCGGTCGCGACCCCGTGTCGGCGGTGGGTCGGCGCGACCGTGACCGAGCTGATCGCCCAGCCGGGCACGGTGCCGCCGCCGGGAACGGTCAGCGGAGCGACCCAGGAGTTGACGGTTCCGATCGGCGAAGCCGCGGACGGGATCGCGTCGTCGTAGACGGCGGTGGTGCGTCGGTCGCCCAGGTAGCCGCGGGCCTCAGCGAGGGCCTCAGGTTTCGGATGCTCGCCAAGGAACCCGCGGAAGTCGGCGCGGATCCACTCGTCGAACGCAGCGACGTCTGCTGTGTCGACGAGGGTCATCCGGAGTCCCGCATCGGAGACGGCGCGAACGGACTCTTCGTCGATGGGCTGGGTGAGGTAGGTCTCGGTCACCTGACCACCGTATCGGCGGCCACCACACCCCGTCGAGGGCGTCGCCCCCGGTCGTCCTCAGCCGACCGGGACGAGAGGCACCTTCGTACCCGCCCACCTCCATCGGAGGGATGACGTGCAGGGCTCAGGATGAAGCGCCAGACCGATGTGCGGGAGCCCCGGTCGTCGAGACCATGGGGTCATGACTTCCGTTCCTTCGCCGTATCCCGTGCTGTCGGCAGGCGCACTCGTCAAGACCTATGGCTCCGCCGTCGCCCTCGGTGGAGTCGACTTCCGGATCGCGGCCGGCGAATCCGTCGCCATCATGGGCGCGTCCGGCTCCGGCAAGACCACCCTGCTGCACTGCCTCGCAGGGATCATCAAGCCGGACTCCGGCTCGGTCGCTCTCACCACGGTAGGTGGGGTCGTGAACGTCGTCGCGCTCGGCGAGAAGGAGCGCTCCCGGCTCCGACGCGAGTCGTTCGGCTTCGTCTTTCAGCAGGGCTTCCTGCTCCCCGAGCTCACCGCGGTCGAGAACGTCGCGCTGCCGCTGATGCTCGGCGGCGTGACCCGCACGGTCGCCGAACAGGACGCGGCCGGCTGGCTCGCCGCTCTCGGCCTCGCCGGCTTCGAGACACGCAGGATCGGCCAGCTCTCGGGCGGCCAGGCCCAGCGGGTGGCGATCGCGCGCGCCCAGGTGACCGGCGCATCCGTCGTCTTCGCCGATGAGCCGACCGGCGCGCTCGACTCGACGACGTCTGCCGAGGTGATGGATGCGCTGATCGGCTCGACGACCGGCCGCGGGCGTTCGCTCGTGGTCGTCACCCACGACGAGAACGTCGCCGCCCGCTGCTCGCGCGTGCTGCAGCTCGCCGACGGACGCATCGTCGACGAGGCGGTGACCGCGTGACCACGCTGCGGATCGCCTGGCTCCTCTCGCGCCGAACCGCCTCCGACCGCACGACCGTCGCCCTGCCTGTGATCGCCTTCGCGGTGGTCACGGCGCTGCTCCTCATCGTCAGTGGGGGCGCCCAGGCCTTCTTCTCGTGGACCGGTCAAACGGCCTTCCTCTACCAACTGCTCGCCGTGGTCGCGCTGGCCCTGCTCATCGTGCCGCTCGTAGCGCTGGGAGGCTCTGCCGCCCGGCTCTCCGCCCGGCGTCGTGACGACCGCCTCGCGAGCCTGCGTCTGATGGGCGCCACTCCTGGGATGGTGAGCGCCCTCACGGTGATCGAGTCGACCGTTCTCGCTCTCGCGGGCGCGCTCGCCGGCGTCGTGATCTACCTGGTGACGCTCCCGCTGGTCGGGCTGCTGCCGTTTCGCGGAGCGCCGCTCGGTGCTCAGGCCGTGCTGCTGCATCCTGTGCTCATCGCGCTGGCAGTACTGGCGATCGGCGCGCTCGCAGCGATCAGTGCGATGGTCGGGCTCCGGAGCGTCATCGTGTCGCCCCTCGGTGTGCGCACGAAGCAGACGGCGCCCCGGATGCATTGGGTGCGCGTGGTCGTCGGCGTCGCCGTCGTCGTGGTCACCTTCCTCGCTATGAGCGCGCTTCAACTCGCCGCCGGCTTCGGGATCGTGCTGGCCGTGCTCGCCCTCGGGTTCGGCGGCACCGTCGCGGTTCTCAACCTCGTCGGACCGTGGGTCATCCGTCTGGTCGCTTCCGGGCAGGCCAAGCGCGCGCGAACGGTGACGAGGCTGTTGAGTGCGCGGAGCATCCTGGAGTCGCCGAAGGCCGCGTGGCGTCAGGTGGCCGGGGTCGCGATGACGAGCTTCATGGCGGTGTTCGCGGGAGTGGGTGTGGCGCTGCTCGGAGCCGCGAACGATCAGCGCCACGCGAATCCGGAAGACCTGCAACTGTTCACTGACGTGCGCACCGGCGTGATCGTCACCGTCGTCGCATCCTTTCTCATGGTGGCGTGCTCGGTCGGCGTGAACCAGGCGTCTGCGGTGCTCGACCGGCGCGAGCTCTACGTCAGTCTCGACCGGCTCGGGATGCCCGAGGCGACCATGAACGCGGCTCGCAGCCGGGCGATCATGTCGCCCCTGCGGATCACGACGATCGGCTCCGCGCTGACCGCCGGCATCGTCATCTTTCCGCTCACAGGATTCGCGCTTCTGGTGGCGCCCGCGAGCATCGCGATGATCGTCGGGTGCCTGGCCGCGGGCATCCTGATCGTGTGGCTCGGGCAGCTCGCCACCCGCCCGGTGCTGTCGCGCGTGCTCGCCGACCAATCGCCGTCCCTCTGAGCGTCCCTCTGACCCGCTGAGTCGCGTCGAAACCACCCTCCGCCCATCCCGGAAGGTGGTTTTGACGCGACTCACCGGATGCGCCGGATAGGGTCGAGACATGGGTGATGACGCAAACGAAGAGGCCAAGGCGATCGAGCGGCTCGGCAGCATCCGGCAGAGCATCGACAACATCGACGCCGCCCTCGTGCACCTGCTCGCGGAGCGCTTCAAGTTCACGCAGCAGGTCGGAACGTTGAAGGCCGAGTACGGCCTGCCAGCGGCCGATCCGCAGCGCGAGCAGGAGCAGATCCAGCGCCTGCGGGCGCTCGCCGAGGAGAGCCACCTCGACCCGGCGTTCGCCGAGAAGTTCCTCACGTTCATCATCGCCGAGGTCATCCACCACCACGAGCGGATCGCCACCGAGAGCACTCGGTGACCTGGGATCCCGAGGCGCTGCCGCACGCCGTCGGCAAGACGATCGCGGTCACCGGGGCCAATGCCGGAATCGGCTACTTCGCGAGCGAGCAGTTCGCGCGCGCCGGCGCGCACGTGATCCTCGCCTGCCGCGATCCCGAACGCGCTGAGGCCGCCATCTCGGCGATCCGCCGGCGCGTGCCGGGTGCGAGCGTCGAGGCTATCCTGCTCGACGTCACCGACCGCGAGTCGGTCGCCGCTGCCGCCGAAGCGCTGGTCGAGCGTGAGCGGCTCGACGTGCTCATGCTCAACGCTGGCATCGTGCATCCACCGAAGCGCCGGGCGACGGATGCGTACGGCAACGAACTCGTGCTCGCCACTAACGTGCTGGGCCACTTCAAACTCGCCGCGCTCGCGATGCCGGTGCTGGATCGCACCGCGGGCGCCCGTGTGGTCTCGCTCGGTTCGCTGGCGACCCTGCTGGCGCGCTTTCCCCTCGACGACCTCCAGCTTGAGAAGTCGTACAACTCGTGGAACGCGTACGCGCAGTCGAAGATCGCCTTGCAGGTGTTCGGGTTCGAGCTCGATCGCCGGATGCGCGCAGCGGGCAGCGGCGTCTCGAGCCTGGTCGTGCATCCCGGGTACTCGACCTCGGGCCGCACCCCGGGCATCCGGGGCGTCAATCAGCCCTCGCGCTTGAAGCGCTTCGCCGACAACCTGCAGGCGGCGTGGACGCAGGGCAAGGATCACGGCGCGTGGTCGGCGGTGCGCGCATCCCTCGACCCGGATGCCCAGGGCGGCCAGTACTACGGACCTCGCGAAGTGACCAAGGGTGCGCCCGCCCGCGCCCGGGCGACCCGCACGACCCGCAGCCGTCGCGTGGGAGCGCGGCTCTGGCCGCTGCTCGAGGAGTACTCGGACCAGCGGTTCGACCTCGGCTGAGCATCCGGAAGCCCTGCTATACACCCGGCACCCTCGTCACCCTCTCAGCAGCCGCTCAGACCGCTGGTATGGGCTGAGCCTATGGATATCGCTTACACCGCAATCGCGCACGCTTCAGGTGGGGGACGGGACGGACACGTCCGCAGCGAGGACGACTTTCTCGACTTCGACACCCGCCCGCCCAAGGAGCTCGGCGGCTCCGGTGAAGGCACCAACCCCGAGCAACTCTTCGCCGCCGGATTCGCGGCCTGCTTCCTGAGCGCGCTGCACGCGGTCGGCCGCAAGGAGAAGCTCGACACGACGGATGCGGGCGTCTCGGCCAGTGTGGGCATCGGCTCCAACGGCGAGGGCGGATACGGTCTGGCGGTCGAGCTCGACGTCTACCTTCCCCGCGTCGGTCGTGAGCAGGCGGACGATCTGATCGAGGCTGCCCACCACGTGTGCCCGTACTCGAACGCCACGCGCGGCAATATCCCGGTGAAGCTGACCATCGTCGAGTAGTCAGTTGCTGTGGCAGACGGGGTTCACAAGCCCTTCGGGAAGAACGTTCTGCGCGCAGACGACCGTGCGGTCGGCGAGGGTCCAGGCGCCGTCGACCCACTTGTAGAGCACGGTGACCTCGGCATCGGTCAGGCCGACCCCGGCCACGGCCCAGATGCCGCTGCAAGCGTGCTCGCCTACCTTGCCAGGGCGGCCCGCAGCCACCAGAACTGCCTGCAGGGCTTCGGCGCTGCAGTCCGGCGCGGTGTCGGGAGCGGGAGTCGACGTCTGGGACGGTGACGGCGCGGGAGTCGTCGCGGCGGTCGGCGTTCCGCCGTACGCGATCGCACCCGTCGGACCGCCGATCCCGCCCGCTCGCGTCCAGGTGGTTCCATCGGTGCTCGCCATGACCTGCGAGTTGGCCAGCGCGTGGGCAGGGTTCGGCAGATCCGACTCCTCTACGGTCGCCAGCCAGCGACCCGAACCGAAGCCGACGGACTTGACAGACAGCCCGGTGAGGCCCTGCGAGTCCGCAACCTGCCACTGCTTGCTGTCCTTGCTGACGGCGATGACCCCGTCGGCCTCGACCCCGGTGTTTCCCGCGACGGTCGACGTCGTCGTGATCAGCCAGGAGGCCGGACTGTATGCGATGTGCGGGTCGATCATGCCGGCGAGCGTGTCGGGGCTCTGGGCCGTCCAGGTCGTTCCGTCGGTGCTTTCGTAGGGGATGAGTCCTGCCTTGAGCGAACCGCCGGCGACCGCGATCCACTTACCGTCACCGAAGCCGACGGACTCGAATCCGTCGAGGCCCTTCTGCTGGATCAAGTCGGTGACCGTCGTCACCGGTTGCCACCTGGTTGCATCCTTGCTCGAGTAGACGAGCCCGGCACCGTCGGAGGTCTGACCGTTGAGGTCTGCGTAGTTCGGTGTCGGGGTGCCGACGGCCACCCACTGCCCGTCTCCGAACGCGACGCCGGTGAGTCGCCCCGGCACGCTGGCGACGGTCGTCCAGGTCTTGAGGTCGCGGCTGGTCAGGATGGTCGACTGCGGAGTCGTGATCGCCGGCGGGTCGGCGACAGCGACCCAGAGTCCGTCACCCCATACGAGCGCGGTCACGATCTGATTCGGGATGCTGCCGACAGTGCTCCAGGCCGTCCCGTCAGCGCTGGTCTGGATGACCGTCCCGCTGACGATCCCGGTCCCGTCGCTGGATGCCCAGCTCGCCGCCACCCATCCGCTGCTGGAGCCGACCAGTTGCGTGTAGACCGCGCCCGTGCTCACATCGACGAGAGACAGGCTCTCAGCCTTCTTACCAGGCTGCACGGCGATGACTCCGGAGGGCGCGTATCCCTGCCAGGCCGGACCGATCAGGTGGGCGGAGGACAGGGAGATGATGTGCGGTGGCGTCAGCGGGTTGCCGCAGTTGCATTTCACTCGCGGTGTGCCCGTGGCGTCGACCATGACGGCCGTGCCCGCCTGAAGGACGGACGACAGCGAGGTCGCGTTGCCCTTGCTGTAGCCGTGGTTCTCGACGAGAGTGTCGCTGTTCAACAGAACGGGTGTCAGCGTCGCGACGTACTTCGGCATGTCCGCGGCGGCGATCCCGAGAACGTGCGCCCACGCGGCCGCTTTGCGGGGGTTCGCCTTGAGATAGTCGACGAGCTGCTGCGGATCGCACAGGCGGGTGTCGCCGCTGCCCCCGTACAGTCCGGGTGTTGTGCCCGTGGCCACCGGGGTCTTGGTGTCCTTCTCGGTCGGCAGGGTCGTGCGCAGCTCGGCGCTCTTCTTCACGACACCTTCCGCCGCTGCAGGGGCTGACCCACTCGCCACCGATGCGGTGAAGGGATTCGCGCCCGGGCTCGACGACGGAACGAGCGTCACCGACGCGCTGGTCGACCCCGTGGCGACGAATGTCGTGACGAGCACGAAGGCCAGGACGATCGCGACGACGGCTGCGCCGCCGATCCACCACCAGCGTCTCTTCGAGGCAGCCCTCGGCTCTGACATCTCAGAACCGCGGCCGTTTCGATGGCGTCCGCCCGCCCAACACAAACTGATAATACCTCAGTTATGGCGACATGACCGGGCGATGTTCGGAAAGTCAGCCCAGCCCTTGCAGAGGTGGGCTAGGTTTGGTTGGCCGCGACGCGACCGATCTTCTCGGTCTTGTCCCAGCGCGCTTCGGCGTGCGAGAACTCCTTGATGTACGAGTCGAACGTGATCGCACAGAGCAGCGATCCGTAGCCGGCCAGGTAGATGAGGGCCGGCGCGAGCCAGCGTCCCGCTCGCGTCTGGTCGGCCTTGCGCGCCAGCCAGGCGACCGCCATCGACACCGGTACCCAGATGTAGACGCACAGGGTGATCACGAACAACGTGGTGTGGCTGAGTGTCGCGCCGAACAGCCCGGGCAGCCAGACGAGCATCAGCGGCGGGAACAGGGCCGTCAGCATGATCAGCATGTTCACGATTCCCGGGAACAGCACGATGTGCCCGATCGCGCGCTTGCTCGTGCGGGTGTCTGTAAGCGAGCCAAGGACGAGAACGAAGAGGAAGGCGAGCGCAGCCGAGATCCAGAGGATCCGGAACACCGTCGTCGCGAACTCGCTCTGCAGGAAGAGCAGGCCGATCAGCCCGATCGACGACGCGACCATGATCACGGGCAGCAGCCACAGGCTGAACCATTCGAGCCCGAACATCACGCCGCCCAGGTGGTGATTGCGCGACGGCCGGAACCAGACCTTGCGGTAGCGGGAGGTGACCGTGGCGTTGCCGCGCGCCCAGCGGAGTCGCTGCTTCCACAGGCCCTCGATCTGCCGAGGCTCCTCGGCGAGCACCTCGGCGTGCGGTTCGAAGACGACCCGGCGCCCGCGCAACTGGGTCTCGAAGGTGGTGATCGTGTCCTCGGCGAGCGACGACGTGTCGATCTGACCGCCGATCGCGATCAGGTTCTCCCGCGTGTGCAGCTGGGCGCCCCCGGCCAGGCAGGCCTGCGCACCAAGAACGTTCTGCGCCCGGCGGGAGGCAGGCTGCGAGAGCACGTACTCGACACCGATGAACTTCGTGAGGTAGTTGCGATCCTGGCTGCCCTCCCTGATGTACGCGGAGACGGCGCCGACCTCGGGGTCGGCGAAGTGCCGGGTCATCCGGCGCAGCGAGGCCGGGAGGTAGATGACGTCGGCGTCCATGATGAGCAGCGCCTCCATCCAGTCGTCCTTGAGGATCTCGCGGATGCCGTGGTTCAGCGTGTGCGCCTTGCCCTCGCCGCCCTTCTCGCGACGGAGGAGCACGACATTGCCGGGGTAGAGCGCGGCCTTCTCCCGTACCACGTCGGGTGTCGAATCCGTGCTCGCATCGTCGACCACGTAGATCCTGAGCGCCTCGAGCGGGTAGTCGAGCTTCATGAGCCGGTCGATGGATGCGCCGATCACCGCGCCCTCGTTCCAGGCCGGCACCACGATCGCCACCCGAGGCAGGTATGGCTTCGCCTTGCCGTAGTGGTTCACGAACGCGTGGAACGGGATGACCGCGAACATGATGAAGTTGGCGACGACGGGAACGAGGCCGGTGAGTGCCAAGACGAGGCAGACGATCACCAGGGTCCAGTTCAGAACCGCCAACACATCCACACGAACCCCCTTGCGCCTTCAGCCACGATAGCAAGTGTCCGATTCCGGCGAGCGGATGTCCTGCGCTACCGATAGCGTCGAGCTGTGAAGGTCGCTCTGCAGTTCATCGCCATGGGTCTCGTCTGGGGCGCCAGCTTCCTGTTCATGAAGGTGGGCCTCGAGGGCGTCAGCTTCGGGCAGGTGGTCTGGGCGCGCCTGGTCTTCGGTGCGATCACGCTGGCCATCATCGCGCTGATCACGCGCAGCCGGTTGCCTCGCGAGCCGATCGTGTGGCTTCACTTCGTCGTCGTGGCGATCACATACTGCGTGCTCCCGTACCTTTTGTTCGCCTGGGCCGAGCAGTACGTATCGTCGAGTCTCGCGAGCATCTACAACGCAGTCACCCCGATCACGACGGCCATCCTGGTCACGCTGGCGTTTCGGGTGGAGAAGCTCAATCGCGACCAGGTTCTTGGCGTCGCGATCGGCGTCGTCGGCGTGATCGTCGTGGTCGGGCCGTGGCAGGTCGCAGCCCTGACGGGGAGCCTCTGGGGCCAGCTCGCCTGCCTCGGAGCGGTCACCTGCTACGGCTTCAGCTTCGGCTACATCCGCAAGTTCATCAGCCACCGCCAGATGCCCGCGACCACCATCGCGGTGATGAACATCGGCGTCGCGGCCGTCATCATGATCTTGCTGACACCGGTGCTCGCGGTGGGGCCGATCACCTTCAGCTGGCCGGTTCTGCTGAGCCTGCTCGCCCTCGGCGCGCTGGGAACGGGCGTGGTCTACATCTGGAACATGAACGTGCTGCGGGCTTGGGGGCCGACGGCGACCTCGGGGGTGACCTACGTGACGCCGGTGGTCGGTGTGGCCCTGGGCATCCTGATCCTGCACGAGACGCTGTCGTGGAACGAGCCGGTCGGCGCGCTGATCGTGCTCGCGGGCATCCTGCTCACCCAGCAGAGGGTTCGGCTGCTGACGCGCCGCGGCAGCGGCATCGTGGCCGCATCTGAGAGAGTGGCGCCATGACGAATCGACTTCTGGCGCGCCGGGCCGCGCCATTCGCCGTTGCCGGAATCTCGCTCTCGCTCGTGCTCGCACTCGCGGGATGCACGACGATTCCCGACGCAAGCGGTGCTGCCGCCACGGCGGGATCCGCGGCGCCGGCGGCAGCGACATACACGGCCCGTGAGCTTTCGCGAGTGGTGGAGCGCGCGGCGACGAAGCTCGGCGTCGAAGGCCAGGAGCTGAACGACCAGCAGATCAAAGACGCGACGGCGAAGCTGGGCGGCGGAGCCGGACTGAGCGCCATGCTCGGCGGCGCAAAGGTCACCTACCTCCCAGCCACGTGCGGCGACCTGATCACGAAAGCCCTATCCGGAGGCGTCCCGAAGGATCTGATCGCCGCCCAACTGACCGCCGGCCACACCTCGATCACCGTGTCCAGCAACGACGGCAAGCCGCTCACCACCGCTCAGAAGTCGAGTTCGGCGCAGCCCATCGATGATGCCTTGAACGACTGCCGCACCATGACGATGAGCTTCGACGTCGCGGGCGTCACCACTACCGCCGACCTCACGCTCAAGAAGGCCGACCTTGTGACGAAGGCCGAGAGCACTGTCGCCCTCGAACAGACCATGGTTCTGACGGTCGGAGGGCAGAACATCTCTGCCGTGAACACGATCGTCCAGGGTCGCGAAGGAAACTTATTGATCACTGTGATCAACAGCCGAACCGATCAGACCACGGACGCCGACGATCCTGCTGCAACGCCGGACCCGGTCGACGCTGTCAATGCGGTGGTCGCCTCCGCGAAGTAGCCTGTGGCTGGCGGCATTCGGGTAACGCAGGAGAATTCTTCCGACGCGCCGTCGATTCATCCGTTCAGACGGAGTTCACGCTCCTAGGGCGCGAGATCTCCGGCTGACGGATGCGAAACGGGTCAGGCGACGACCGGTCCGAAGTGCTCGGGGAGCGTGGAGCGGTGGGTGTGCTGCAGCTCCTCGAGGCCGACGGTGAACTGGTCCTGGATCTCGAGCACGGGCTGGGTGCCGACCTCGGCATCGGTGACGCCGATGCGCAGCACGGGGAAGTTGCGTCCCTCGCAGAGGCCGCGGAACTTCACGTCGTCCTCGCGGGGGACCGACACGATCACACGGCCGGTCGACTCGCTGAACAGTGCGGTCGCGGCGTCGACGCCGTCGCGCTCCATGATCTCGGTGAGCCAGACGCGGGCGCCGACGCCGAAACGCAGGACGCTCTCGGCGAGGGCCTGCGCGAGGCCGCCGTCGGAAAGGTCGTGCGCCGAGCCGACGAGGCTTTCGAGGGATGCGGCGCGCAGCAGTTCGCCGAGGTCGCGCTCGCGTCCGAGGTCGACCGCGGGCGGCAGGCCGCCGAGGTGGCCGTGCACCGTGCCGGCCCAGGCGGATCCGTCGAGCTCCTCACGGGTGACGCCGAGCAGGTAGATGTTGTCGCCCTCGTCCTGCCAGCCGCTCGGGATGCGCCGGGCAACGTCGTCGATGACGCCGAGCACTCCGACGACCGGCGTCGGGAAGATCGGGGTCGATCCCGTCTGGTTGTAGAAGGAGACGTTGCCGCCGGTGACCGGGATCTCGAGCTCGAGGCACGCATCCGAGAGACCCTCGACGGCCTGCGAGAACTGCCACATGACCTCGGGGTTCTCCGGGCTGCCGAAGTTGAGGCAGTCGGTGACCGCGGCCGGAACCGCGCCGGAGGCGGCGACATTGCGGTACGCCTCCGCGAGGGCGAGCTTGGCGCCCTGCTTCGGGTCGAGCTGGCAGTAGCGGCCGTTCGCATCCGTCGCGATAGCGAAGCCGAGGCCGCTCTCTTCGTCGACACGGATCATGCCGGCGTCATCCGGGAACGCCAGAGCGGTGTTGCCGCCGACGAAGTAGTCGTACTGGTCGGTGATCCAACCCTTGTCGGCAAGGTTCGCGCTGCCGAGCAGTGCGAGGAACTGCTCGCGCAGCTCGTCGCCGGTGGTCGGGCGGGCGAGGCGCGATGCGCTGTCGGCCTGCAGAGCGTCGATCCAGGCCGGGTATGCGACGGGGCGCTCGTAGACCGGGCCGTCGACGGCGACCGTGCGCGGCTCGACGTTGACGATCTCTTCGCCGTGCCAGTTGATGATGAGCCGGCCGGTGTCGGTGACTTCGCCGAGAACGCTGGTCTCCACATCCCATTTCGCCGTCACAGCGAGGAAGGCGTCGAGCAGCTCGGGCTTGACGACGGCCATCATGCGCTCCTGGCTCTCCGACATGAGGATCTCCTCGGCGGTGAGCGTGGGGTCGCGCAGGAGAACTTTCTCGAGCTCGATGAACATGCCGCCGTCGCCGTTGGAGGCGAGCTCGGAGGTGGCGCACGAGATGCCGGCAGCACCGAGATCCTGAATGCCCTCGACGAGCTTGTCGCGGAACAGCTCGAGGCAGCACTCGATGAGCACCTTCTCGGCGAACGGGTCGCCGACCTGAACGGCGGGACGCTTGGTCGGGCCGCCGGCCGAGAAGGTGTCGGAGGCCAGGATGCTCGCGCCGCCGATGCCGTCGCCACCGGTGCGCGCACCGAACAGCACGACCTTGTTGCCGAGACCGGATGCGTTCGCGAGGTGCAGGTCTTCGTGGCGGAGCACGCCGACCGAGAGCGCGTTGACGAGCGGATTGCCCTGATAGATCGGGTCGAAGTATGTCTCGCCGCCGATGTTCGGCAGGCCGAGGCAGTTGCCGTAGAACGAGATGCCGGAGACGACGCCGTGCACGACGCGTGCCGTGTCTGGGTTGTCGATCGCGCCGAAGCGCAGCTGGTCCATCACCGCGACCGGGCGGGCACCCATCGAGATGATGTCGCGGACGATGCCGCCGACGCCGGTGGCAGCACCCTGGAACGGCTCGATGTAGCTCGGGTGGTTGTGCGACTCGACCTTGAACGTGACCGCCCAGCCCTCGCCCACATCCACGACACCGGCGTTCTCGCCGATGCCCACCATGAGGTTCTTCTTCATGGCCGGGGTGACCTTCTGGCCGAACTGGCGCAGATACATCTTGGACGACTTGTACGAGCAGTGCTCCGACCACATCACCGAGTACATCGCCAGCTCACCGCTGGTGGGGCGACGGCCCAGGATCTCGCGGATGCTCGCGTACTCGTCCTCCTTGAGGCCGAGCGCGGCGAACGGCTGCTCCTTCTCGGGGGTTTCGATCGCGTTCGCGACGGTGTCGACGACGTGAGAAGTCGCGGTGGCGGGGGCTTGGGTCACGCTGGCACTCTCCAAGATTGATCGAGCCGGGGGAGGATCCCAGTCTACCGGCCGCCACGAGGGCTCGCGGCGGCCCGCTCGCAACGCAATCGAGTCCGGCCAAAGTCCCCTTATTTCGCGTTCAGAGGGGGATTTTGACCGGACTCGATTGCGTTGGGCGAGCGCGCGGAGCGCGGAGCGCGATCGGCGCGAAGCGGCGGAGCCGGGCGGCGGAGCGCGGGGCGCGAGTCAGGCGGGGAGCAGGGTGGCGCGGAGCACCGAGGTGAAGAAGGTGAGGCCGTCGGTGCCGGAGCGCATCGCGGCGTGGGTGTCGGGGCCGAAGCCGGGCTCGACCGCGTGCTCAGGATGCGGCATCAGGCCGACCACGTTGCCGCGCTCGTTGCGCACACCGGCGATGTCGTTGAGCGAGCCGTTCGGGTTGACGCCCTCGTAGCGGAACGCGACAAGACCCTCGCCCTCCAGACGGTTCAGCTCTTCTGCGGACGCGATGAAGCCGCCCTCGCCGTTCTTCAACGGGATGACGATCTCCTGCCCGAGCTCGAAACCGCTCGTCCAGGGGTGTCGACGTTCTCGACCCGCAGGTGCTGGTCGCGACGGATGAAGTTGCCATGGTCATTGCGGATCAGGCCGCCCGACACGAGGTGGGCTTCGGCGAGCATCTGGAATCCGTTGCAGATGCCGAGCACGGGCATCCCCTTGCCGGCGGCGTCGACGACCTCGGTCATGATCGGCGAGAGGCTGGCGATGGCACCGCACCGCAGATAGTCGCCGTAGCTGAAACCGCCCGGCAGCACCAGTGCGTCGACGCCCTGAAGGTCGTGCTCGCCGTGCCAGAGAGCGACGGCTTCTGCACCGGCAAGACGGATGGCGCGCAGCGCGTCACGGTCGTCGAGCGAACCGGGGAAGGTGACGACACCGATCCGCATCAGGACTGGACCTCGGCGGGGTAGTGGATGCCGACCACGTCTTCGATGACCGAGTTCGACAGGATCTCGTTCGCGATCTCTTCCACGGCGAGGCGCGTGTCGTCGTCGATCGGCCCGTCGACGGTCAGTTCGAACCGCTTGCCGACGCGGACGGAGCTGAACTGCCCCTTGCCCGTGCGCGCGAGGGCACCGGCGACGGCCTTCCCCTGCGGGTCGAGCAGCTCGGCCTTCGGCATGACTTCTACAACGATCGTTGGCAACGCACACTCCGCTTCGCAGGGGGTCGGGGATGCTGACGATTCTACCGGGTCCCGCCCGGGTGTCCGCCGGGGGCCGCTGCGACGGTCGCGTAGGCGAGCGCGCGCGGAGCGAGCGCGTCACGCAGCACGGTGAACAAGGCGGTCGAGCGCATCCCCGGCCAGTCGGCGGGCAGGGCCGACAACGGGAGGATCGGGTCGACGTACGGGATGACGCGCCACTCGTCGAGCACGCGTATCCAGCGCGCGAAGGCTTTGCGGTCGGTGGCCGGTTCGGGGGCATCTGCGAAACGGGAGAGGAAGGATGTGTGGGCTGCGCGCATCCGGCCGAGGTCATACCAGCTCGCGACCAGGCTGGGGAGGTCGGCCGAGTCGGGGTGAACGTCGGTGAACAGGGATGCTTCGCCGGGCGCCGCGAGGTCGCCTGCGGCATCGCGCATGTCGTCGGCGAGGTGGGCGGGCGCGATCCAGAGGCCGTCGGACACGGTGCCGCAGCCGAGGCTCTCGAGGCGGCGGCGCAGCCTGTGGCGGCGGGTGCGGTGGTTCTCGGGGATCGAGTAGGAGAGGAGACACCAGGTGTCGTCGGCGGTGGGGGTGCGATTGGCGAAGATCCGGCGGTCCCCGCGCTCGAGCATGGGGATCGCGCCAGGCGTCAGCGCGTATCCGGAGACCCCCGCGCGAGTCGAGCGTTCGAGCACGCCCCGAGCGCAGAGCCGGGCCAGGGCCGAGCGTGCCGTGGAACTCGGGATGTCGAGCGCGGCGAGAAGCTCGACGGCTCCGGCCGACGACATCCAGCCTCCGATCGGGCGCAGGATGCTGCCGACCACCGTCCGCAGTAGGGCCGCCGAACTCCCCGACCGCGCTTCGAGGTCTTCGAGGGTGCCCGGCGCGGTGGGCGCGTCGGGGCCGTCGAGTTGCGGTGAATCGACCCTCGCGGACGGTGGGAAGGTCGATTCGGCGCCACTCGACGGCGCGAAGGCGCCGGAGGCGGAGGCGGCGGCAGCGGCAGCGGCGGCGGCACCGGCAGCGGCACCGGCGGCGCGCGTCACGTGAGCTCGGCGAGCGCGTCGCGCACCGCGGCGACGCCCCGGTAGGTCTCTTCGAAGCTGGTGCTGAGCGGGGAGAGGCCGATGCGCAGGCCGTTCGGATCGCGGTAGTCGGGGATCACGTCGCGCTCCCACAGTGCAGCCGTGACCTGACGCATAGCGGGATGGTTGAGCGTCACATGCCCGCCGCGCCGCGCCGCCTGCCGGGGAGACGCGACGGTGACGCCGAACGGGCCGAGCAGGTCGTCGGCGAGCGCGATGGCGAACTCGGTGAGGGCGACGGATTTCGCGCGCACCGCGGGCATCCCGCACTCGGCGATCATGGCGACCGTGTCCTGCATCGCCAGCATGCCGACGATCGGCGGCGTACCGCTGATGAAGCGACGGATGCTCGGGGCCGGCGTGTACTCCGGACCCATCGCGAACACGTCGGCGGCGCCCATCCAACCCTGGATCGGCTGCGTCAGCGTGCCCAGAAGTCCTTCGCGCACGTAGCCGAACGCGGGCGAACCTGGACCGCCGTTGAGGTATTTGTACGTGCATCCGGCGGCCAGGTCGACACCCCAGTCGTCGAGCTCGACCGGCACCGAGCCCGCCGAGTGACAGAGGTCCCAGAGCACGAGGGCTCCGGATGCGTGGGCGATCCGCGTGATCTCCGGAACGTCCGCGAGATACCCCGACCGGTACGCGACGTGGCTGAGGACCACGAGCGCGGTCTGCGGGCCGACGACCGCCGCGACCTGCTCGGGTGCGACCCCTGCAGACGTGTCTGTTTCAATCCAGCGCAGCGTCAGCCCTCGCTCGCGCGCGATCCCGTCGAGCACGTAGCGGTCCGTCGGGAAGTTGTCGGTGTCGAGCACGATCTCGGTGCGCCCGGTCTGCGCATCCACAGCCGCACGCGCCAGCTTGTAGAGGATGACGGTGGTGGAGTCTCCGACGAAGGTCTGGCCGGGCGCGGCCCCGATCACATGCTCACCGAGCGTGTCGCCGATGGTGAACGGGAGCTCCATCCATTCCTCGTCCCAGCCGCGGATGAGCCGGCCGCCCCATCCGTCGACGAGGAACCGGTTGATCCGTTCGATGCTCGCGCGGGTGGGCCGACCGAGTGAGTTGCCGTCGAGGTAGGCGACGATGTCGCTCGCACCGTCGTCCACGCCGGCGAATCGCGCTCGGAAGGGCGCGAGCGGGTCCATCGCGTCGAAGGCACGGGCTGCGGCGAGGTGGTCGGTCGGTGTCGTCATGCGAGGGCTCCCAGGATGGTCGTGGTCGTGAATCCGCGCGCCGTCGCCAGCCAGGCGGGCAGCTCGGCGACGATCGGGGGCGGGGATGTGCGGAGCCACGCGAAGCGCGGGCCGATCTGGTGGCTCAGCGTCCCGGGCTGCGCTTTCCATCCGTCCCCCGCGATGCTCTGCATCAGCTGCTCGGCGTCGAGCCCCGCCGAAACGAGAGCGCCGAGTTCGCGTTCGTTGACGCCCACCGCAAGCGGACCGTTGCCGAGATCCGTGCCGTACAGGATGCGTCCACCGGCCGCCGCGAATCGACGCACGTTGTCGATCGCGATGGCGAACTCGGGTGTCGGGTCACCCCAGCCGTGGATGTCGAGGGTGGAGACCCAACTGACGCCGGCGGCGACGGATTCCCCGATGGTCGCGTCGTCGAGGCGTTCGGTGAACGGTGCGTGCGCGAGTTGATCGGCGCCGGCGGCGAGCGCCCGGGCGGCCTGGCCCGATCCTTGCGCGTGGACGGTGACCGGGAATCCGGCCGAGTGAGCCTCCTCCACAATCGCGGAGAGCGTCGGGTTGTCCAGGGTTGGCCCGGCATCCGTGTTCAGGGTGACCTTGATCCGGGAGGCTCCTCTTATGAGTTGCATTCGAACCGCTTCGACCGCCTCCGCAGCGTCCGCGACCTCGGCCGTCGAGCCGGGCGGTCCCCAGCCCGCGTTCTTGGGATACCCACCCGGCGCCGTGATCAGAGCGCCCGCAATCTGCACAGAGGGGAGACCGGGGCGATCGATCAACCAGCCGGCTGCGACCTCGGGAATCCAGCCGAGATCGACAGCGTCGGTGATTCCGTTGGCGAAGAGCCGTGCAGGGTCGGTGAGGCCCAGGTGCGTGTGGTGGTCGGTGAGGTGCGCGATGAGGGCTCCGCCGAGCTCGTGATCAGCACGCTCGGGGGCGTCGCCGGCGGTCAGGACGAGCAGGTCGTCCTCGACGGCGAAGATCGTGTGCCCGAGAAAGTGGTCGCCGCCCCAAACGGCGTCGAACCCGACGGTGGGATTCGTCACCGTGGAGCACCGATCTCGGTGCGCACGGCGAACAGCTCGGGAAAGAACGTGAGCTCGAGAGCCTTCTGCAGAAAGGAGACGCCGGTCGAGCCGCCGGTGCCGGTCTTCATGCCGATCGTGCGCTGCACGGTCTTCAGGTGCCGGAAGCGCCAGAGCTGAAAGTTGTCCTCCAGGTCGACGAGCTCTTCGCAGGCCTCGTACTCGGCCCAGTTGTCGCTCGCGTTCTCGTAGATGTCGCGGAAGACGGGTACGAGCTCGGGGGCGAGCGTCCAGGCCTCGGTGACGTCACGGTCGAGCACGGATGCCGGGATGGGGAAGCCGGCGCGGTGCAGGTAGCGCAAGAACTCGTCGTAGGTGCTCGGCTCGTCCAATAGCTTGGCCAGCAGCGCGTGGGCAGCAGGGTCGCTCTCGAACACGCTGAGCATCCGCCGGTTCTTGTTGCCGAGCACGAACTCGACGGCGCGGTATTGGTAGGACTGAAAGCCGGACGAGTTGCCGAGGAATCCGCGGAACTCGGCGTACTCGGTTGGCGTCAGCGTCGCGAGCACGGACCACTGCTCAGTGAGGGTTCGCTGGATGTGTTTCACCCGAGCGATTCGTTTGAGCGCGGGAGGAAGGTCATCCGCCCGCAACAGGTCGCGCGCCGATTCCAGTTCGTGCAGCACCAGCTTCAGCCAGAGCTCCGTGGTCTGGTGCTGGATGATGAACAGCAGCTCGTCGTGGTGCTCCGGCACGCTCACGGGGTTCTGGGCGGAGAGCAGAGTGTCGAGGTCCAGGTAGGAGCCGTAGGACATCCGCTCCCGGAAGTCGGTCACGATCTCTGGATCGAACTCGCGGGTGTTGTCGTCGACGGCCATGCTGCAAGTTTGCGCCGATCGTCACAAAAGTGCAATGCGCGTGCCGCCGGTCCGTCGGCAGGTAGGCAGGCCGGCCGGTCGCGGCGACTGCAGGCCGCACGGCGTTCACCTCCCGGTTACCCGATGTTGCTCCCGTCGTCGTCCCCGACTTCTACGGTGGCGGAAGGGTTTCACCGGCCCGTTGAACCACCACGGAAGGGCAACAACATGACCCCCGACGGTCTCATCACCTCCGAGTTCGACGATGCTGCGACGTTCGACGACGCCGTGCGCTTCGACAGGCTCGCCGATCTCGACGGCTCCGATCTCGACGACGGCTCCGACGAGGACGACTGGGAGCAGGAGGACGAAGAAGACGACGACCTGCTCGACGTCGATCTCGAACTCGTCGTGCTCGCTCTCTCCGGCACCACAGTCTTCGACGACGGGCTCGTCGAGCTTGCCTTCAAGCGCGCGGCGAGAGCAGCAGGCTTCGCCGAGACGGCCGAAGACCTCTCCTCGTCGCTCGCTTACTTGCGGGAGACGATGGGGCAGTCGAAGATCTCCGTCTTCCGCGCTCTCACCGGCGACGAAGACCAGGCCCAGCACGCAAACGCCGAGTTCGAGGCGGCATACGCGGATCTCGCCGCCACGACGGGGCTGCGGGAGATCCCAGGGGCCGAGCATCTCATCCGGCGGCTCCGCGCATCCGGAGTCAAGGTCGCGCTGACCACGGGCTTCTCCCCACCAACCAAGGATGCGGTGCTCGACGCAGTCGGTTGGCGCGACATCGCCGACGTCGCGCTGAGCCCCGCCGAGGCGGGCCGCGGACGTCCGTACCCCGACCTGCCGCTGACGGCGCTGCTGCGCACCGGCACATCCAGCGTCGAGGGGATGGTCGTGGTCGGGGATACCGCCAGCGACATCATCTCGGGCATCGCGGCCGGCGCGGGGCTGGTCGTCGGTGTACTGAGCGGATCGCACGACGAGGAGACCCTGCTCGCGGCAGGCGCCGATGCCGTCATCGCGAGCGTCGCCGAACTGCCGGCGCTGCTCGGGTTCGACGAGAACCCGGAGACTCTCGAAGCTCTCGACGCTGCTGGACACGATTCGATCGCCGCAGCCGGCCGGTGACCGTCAGGGCGGTGACCCCGCGCGTCGTCGAGCCACCGGCGAGCGCGGGCAAGGGGGTCAGCGTGTATCCGTCGGCGACGGCGATGGTGTGGCCGGGGAGGGTCATCCGCACGAGGCGGTGGCGGTGCCGGGAGTGCGGCTATCGCCCGGTGACGCTCTCGTCGAGATCGAGCTCGCAACGGTGTGCGGCTCGGATGTGCACACGGTGAGCGGCCACCGCAACGCCCAGACCCCGCTCGTGCTGGGGCATGAGCAGGTCGGTCGCGTCGTGGCACTCGGTCGCGGCGGTGCGAAGTCGGTCGACGGTCACCGCGTCTCGCTCGGCGAACGCGTCGTCTGGTCGGTCGCCGTTCCGTGCGGCCGCTGCGCGCGGTGCCGTCGCGGGCTGCCGCAGAAGTGCCTGACCCTGCAGAAGTACGGGCACGAGCGGATGCGGCGCGGCTGGGAGTTGTCGGGCGGATTCGCCACGCACGCGCACATCTTGGACGGCACACCGATCGTGGCGGTCCCCGAAGACATCCCGTCGACCGTGCTCGCCCCTGCATCCTGCGCGACTGCCACGGTGGCCGCGGCGCTCGAAGCGGCGTCGGCCATCACGTCGCTCGAGGGCGCACTCCTCTTGGTTGCCGGCGCGGGGATGCTCGGGCTCACCGCAGCCGCGATGGCCACCGAAGCGGGCGCTCGCGTCGTCGTGAGCGAGCCCGACCCGGCGCGTCGCGAGACTGCGCTCGCATTCGGGGCCGTCGCGGTCTCCGACCCCCGCGCCGCAAACGACTCGCCGCTCGGGCTGGCTGCCGCACTCGTTCGCGGAGGCGGTCGCGGTGCCGCGCCGACCATCGCGCTCGAACTCTCCGGTGCCACCGCCGCCGTTCGTACCCTGCTCGCAGCGGTCGATGTCGGGGGCGTTCTCGTGCTCGTCGGGTCGGTCTCCCCGGCCCCGAGCTGTCCGTCGACCCTGAGCAGCTGGTGCGTCGGCTGCTCACCATTCGCGGCGTTCACAACTACGCGCCGCGGCACCTGGAGCAGGCGGTGCGCTTTCTCACGGAGACCTGGACCAAGTACCCCTTCGGTGCCCAGGTCGGCGAGAGCTTCCCGCTCGCGCAGGTCGATGCAGCGCTCGCGGCAGCCGCGACCGGCGCGCATCCCCGAGTCGCACTCCTTCCCCGATTCTGACGCACCCCATTTGCCACTTGCCGTCGTTTTCAGCGCTTGAGTGATGACAACTGGCAACCCGGCCGGCCGAGCGGGTTGAATGGACGCGTGACGGATGCGGCAGACGAGATCCTGAGTATGGTCGCCGACGTTCCGGTGCCTCAGGATGCGGAGCACCTCTTCGGCGCCGACCCTCTCGGCCGCCTGCGCGAACGCAACCTGCGCCGCTACTTCGACCAGATCGGCGAACCGCGCGTTCTGCTCCTGGCCGAGGCGCCGGGCTGGCGAGGGATGAGCGTCACGGGCGTTCCCTTCCTCTCCGCCCGTCAGGTGCGTGCCGGCGTGCTCGACGGAATCGAGCTCCCCGACGAACCCGCGGCCGAGTGGGAAGCATCCTCGGCCGTCGTCTGGTCGGTTCTCGCCGACTGGAGCGGACCGCTTCCGCTGTCGTGGCCGATCTATCCGCACCATCCCTTCGTCGCGGGAGACCCGCACACGAATCGCACGCCGAGGCCCAGCGAGGTGCGCGCGGGAACACCGGTCGCACTGCAAGTCGCCCGGGCCTTCGGGATCGAGACGATCCTCGCGGTCGGCCGGAAGGCGCAGGGCGCTCTGTCGGCCGAGGGGATCGAGGCGCCGGCGGTGCGGCATCCGGCTCAGGGCGGTGCACGCCAGTTCGCCGAGCAGGTCGCCGCCCTCAACCGGCGCGCTTGATGCCCTGAAGGCGCAGCGGCATACTGGTCAGCACATCCGGTCGCCGACCGCAGTACGAGCGTCAAGGCGACCTCCATCGCGGAGGCTGAGATGTCCGGGACACTGCTGTCGCTCAACGTGGGTCTGCCGAAAGACATCACCTGGAACGGCAAGACCGTTCACACGGGCATCTACAAGTACCCGGTCGACGGCCCGCGATTCGTCCGACGGCTCAACGTCGACGGCGACGGCCAAGGCGATCTCGCCGGTCACGGCGGCGAGATGCGCGCCGTCATGGTCTATCAGCAGGAGTCGTACGACCACTGGGCCGAGCACCTCGGCAGGGACGACCTGGTGCCCGGCAACTTCGGCGAGAACTTCACAATCTCCGGGATGCCCGACGATGAGGTGTGCATCGGCGACCGGTACCGAATTGGTGACGCCGAGTTCGAGGTGTCGCAGCCGAGGGTCACCTGCTACCGGGTCGGGATCCGCCTGGACGTGCCGCAGATGGCCTCGCTGCTGGTGGCCCATCGACGGCCCGGCTTCTATTTTCGGGTGATCAAGGAAGGCGAGGTGAAGGCCGGCGATCCGATCGTCAAGGTCGCGGACGGCCGCCATCGGGTGAGCGTCGCCGCGATCGACGGCCTCCTCTACCTGCCCGACCGATCGCACGAGTTGCTGAAGCTGGCGGTCGACATCCCAGCTCTGAGCCCCGGCTGGCAGCAGTCGTTCCATGAGCTGCTGGCCGCGGCCGACGAAGGGGAGACCGGAGCGCAACCCGCGATCGGGCGCGAACCGGAGTGGAACGGCTTCCGGCCGTTCACGGTGACCAAGACCGTACGGGTGTCCCCCACAGTTCTGTCCCTGTATCTCAGCGATGCGTCCGGTGCGGCGCTCCCGGCGGCACGGGCAGGTCAATATCTGACGCTTCGACTGCCGGTGGGCGATTCGTCCGCCGTTCGCAGCTACTCGATCTCGGGACGGCCCGATGACGCCACTTTCCGGATCAGCGTGAAGCGGGAGGACCACGGAACCGCCAGTAGGTACATCCACGACCAGGTCGTCGCCGGCTCCGTCGTCGACGTCGCGGCGCCGCGCGGTGAGTTCGTGCTCGACGAGACGGATGAACCGGTGCTGCTGCTCTCGGCGGGGATCGGGATCACGCCGGTGCTGTCGATGCTCGCCTCGCTGGCGGACACGCATCCGGAACGCCAGGTGTGGTGGCTGCACGTCGCCAGAACCGAGGCCGACTACGGGCTGGCAGCAGAGGTGGACGAACTCCTCAAGCGGCTGTCCAACGCGCGCTCGTACGTCTGGCTGACCCGTGCTACGCAGGGACTGGGCGGGCAGTCGCCGGGCACGATGTTCGGGCGCCTCGACGCCGACGGCCTCCGTTCGCTCGGGTTCTCCGAAGCGGCGAGCGCGTATGTCTGCGGGCCTACCGGGTTCATCGAGGCGATGACCGCCGACCTGGCGGACATCGGGATCGCGCCGGACCGCATCCACTCCGAGCTCTTCAGCGCGCTCGCCTCGCTGAATCCCGGCGTCGTGCCGACGGCGACCGTCTTGCCGCACGTGCCGCCGGGGGTTCCGGGCACCGGTCCGTCTGTCACGTTCGTCAGAAGCGCGCTCACCGTGAACTGGTCCGACGAGTACACGTCGCTGCTCGAACTCGCCGAGGCCTGCGATGTGTCGACGCGCTGGTCGTGCCGCACCGGAGTCTGCCACACCTGCATCACCGGACTGCTCAACGGCGACGTCGAATATTCGCCAGAACCCTTGGAGCGTCCGGATGCGACGCAGGTGCTGTTGTGCTGCTCCCGACCCACGTCGGAGACCGTGCTCGACGCCTGAGCCTCGTCGCGCTACTCCGTGCGAACCAACGCCCTACTCCGTGCGAACCAACCGGTACCCGGCCGCGGTCAGCGTCTGGGTCATGTGCGCGGCGTACCACTCCGGCCATTGCTCGTCGTAGACGCCGGCGAGGTCGGTGGCCTCGTGAACGCCGTGCGCGTCGGCCGCCTGCTTGAGGTGGTCGAGGATGACCGGCGTCATGTCGTCATCCGCGGGGGCGGGTCCGTCCGTCGGCGCGTTCATCGGCCCGGCAGCCTTGTCTTGATCTCCTGCAGGAGCCAGCCGTTGCCGTCCGGGTCCTCGAAGGATGCGAACGACGAGTAGCTGCCGTTCTCAGGGGGACGTCCCGACACGCGATTCTTCGTCCCCGCGTGGTGGAAGACCCCGGTCGAGTCGTGGAAGATCTCGGACACGTCGACCCCGGCCTTGACGAGCGCATCGCGCGCCTCGTCGAGGTCGAGGACGGTCAGCTGCAGCCCCTGAATCGACCCGGGCTGGGCGTCCGTGAGGCCGGTGCCGAAGATGATGGACGCCTCAGACTCCGGCGGGGTGAACTGCACCACGCGATACGTCTCGTCGAGAGGGAAATCGGCGTCCAGCCGCCAGCCGAGGCTCGCGTAGAAGTCCTTGGCTCGATCCACATCGGTGACGGGGATGAGCACGACTTCCAGTTTCATGTACATGATCAGCTCTCCTTCTGCTCGGCGGCTTTCCTCTTGTTGAGTCGATAGGTCTCCAGCAGCCGCAGCCAGATCTCGCTCACGGTCGGATAGGACGGAACGGCGTGCCACAGTCGTTCGATCGGAACCTGTCCGACGACGGCCGTTGTCGCCGCGTGGAGCAGGTCGGCTATGTCCGGGCCGACGAGGGTCACGCCCAGGATCACGCGGCGGTCGTCGTCGACGACCATCCGCGCCTTGCCCTTGTAGTCGTCGGCGCGCACGACGGCACCGGCCACCCAGCCGATGTCGTAGTCGGCGACGCTGACCGTGTATCCCGCTGCACGCGCCGCCTTCTCGGTGAGGCCGACGGATGCGACCTCCGGCTCGGTGAACGTGACCTGCGGCACGGCCTCGTGGTCGGCCGTCGCGACGTGGGCGCCCCACGGCTCGTCGAAGACCTCGTCGCCGTTCGCACGGGCGACGATCACGTCGCCGACGATCCGCGCCTGGTACTTGCCCTGGTGGGTCAGGAGCGCTCGGTGGGTGACATCCCCGACGGCATAGAGCCAGTCGAATCCGGGCAGACGCATCGTGTCATCGGTCGGCAGCCAGTCGCCGGGCGTCAGGCCGACCGTCTCCACTCCGATGCTGTCGGTTCGCGGCTTGCGACCCGTGGCGACGAGGATCTCGTCGGCGATGATCGGCTCGCCGTCGACGATCTCGATGCGCACGCCGCCCTCGGTCCGCGCGACCTTCGCCACATCGGTGTTCAGCAACACTTTCGCACCCTGCTCGCGGAGCGCCTCGGCGACCATCTCCCCGGCGAAGGGTTCCATGGCGCCGAGAAGTCCGTGCCGCGAGATCAGCGTCACGTCGCATCCGAATCCGGCATACGCGGTCGCCATTTCGGCACCGACGACGCCACCGCCCAGGATCGCCAGACTCGACGGCACCGTCTTGACGCTCGTAGCATCGCGGCTGGTCCACGGGGCGCTGTCGCTGAGCCCGGGAGTGTTCGGGATGACGGGATCGGACCCCGTGGAGATCACCACGGCCGACCGAGCGGTGAGCAGCGTCGTCGACCCGTCCGGAGCGGTGACGCTCACCTGCTTGGGTCCGGTGAGCTGTCCGTGGCCACGGATGAGGTCGATGCCCGTGTTGTCGACCCAGTCCACCTGGCTCTGGTCCGACCAGTCGTAGACCAGGCGGTCGCGTCGACGCAGCACGGCTTCGACATCGACCTTGCCTGTCACGGCCTCCGCGGCCCCGTCAACCGCTTGGGCCTCCCGGATGCTCTGCACCGGTCGAAGCAATGCCTTCGACGGAATACACGCCCAGAACGAGCACTCGCCGCCGACCAGCTCGTGCTCGATGAGCACGGCGGTCAATCCGCCCTGGACCGCTCGTTCTGCGACGTTCTCGGCTACTGCGCCTCCGCCGATGACGACGACATCGTATTCCTTGGGCTGCATACTGAATCCCTTGTGTCCGGTTTCGTCTCAGTCATGCCGGGAGGCGCGGCTGCAACGGGAGAGGTCAGTGCCACTTGCTGAGCGGTCGCCAGTTTACGACCGCCGTTTTGCCGGGGTCAACGAAACGTTCGGTTCCGACCCTCACTCATCCCGGGCGAGCAGCAGAGCGGTGTTGATCAAAGCGAAGTGGCTGAACGCCTGCGGAGTGTTTCCGAGCTGACGCTTCGCCGACGGATCCCACTCCTCGCTGAGCAGGCCCGCGCTGCTGCGCACCGCGAGGAGCTTCTCGAAGAGTGCCTCCGCCTCGTCGTGGCGTCCGATGCCGACCAGCGCATCCACCATCCAGAACGAGCAGGCGAGGAACACCCCCTCGCCGCCCGGCATACCGTCGTCACCCTCCTCCGGCCGGTACCGGAGTACGAAACCGTCCCACATCAGGTCCCGCTGAATCGCATCAACTGTCCCGGCCAGCCGGTCGTCGTCGGGCGGGAGGAAACCGAGACTCCCCAGCTGGAGCAGGCTGGCGTCGAGAGCGGTGCCTCCGTAGTGCTGCACGAAGGCGTTGCGCTCGCTGTCGTATCCGTTGGCGAGCACATCGGCGTGGATCGCATCCCTGAGTTCAGCCCACTCCTCGACCGGTCCCGGCAGGTCGAACTCCTCGGCCTCCTTGACCATCCCGTCGGCGGCGACCCAGGCCATCACCTTCGAGTATGTGAAGTGCCGACGCGGCCCGCGCACCTCCCAGAGTCCGTTGTCGGGCTGTGTCCACGTGTCACGCAGGTGGCCGACGAGGGCGCGTTGCAGCTCCCAGGCGACGTCCGCCTTTCCGCGCATCGCGCGCATCCGAGACTTCTGGCGAACGGACAGTCCGCGCAGGATCTCGCCCCACGCGTCGAGCTGCAGTTGATCGGCCGCTTCGTTGCCGATCCTGACGGGCGCCGAGTTCTCGTAGCCCGGGAGCCAGGGCAGCTCTGCCTCGGGCAGGCGGCGGCTGCCGTCGAGTCCGTACATGATCTGCAGTTCCGCGGGATCACCGGCGATCGCCCGCAGCAGCCAGTCCCGCCAGGCCTCGGGTTCCTCCGTGTAGCCGGCGCTGAGCAGCGCGCGCAGCGACATCGTCGCATCCCGAAGCCAGCAGTAGCGGTAGTCCCAGTTGCGTGGGCCTCCGAGCTGTTCGGGCAGGGATGTGGTGGCCGCCGCGACGATCCCGCCCGTCGGCAGGAAGGTGAGGGCCTTCAGAGTGATCAGCGAGCGCTGGATCGGCTCGGCGTACCGGCCCCCGATCCCGGCGCTCCGCGACGACCAGTCGGTCCAGTAGCGGTCGGTCTCGGCGAGCGAATCGACGGGCGCGACCGGCTCCGGCGGCGGGAGGTGGCTCGCGTTCCAGGTCAATGCGAAACTCACCCGCTCTCCCGCTTCGACGGTGAATTCGCTCACGGTGTGCAGATCCTCACCGTGCATCGCGGTGCTTGAGCGCAGGTAGGCGGCATCCGGCCCGGCGACGGCCCGGATGCCCAGGTCGTCGCGGGTGACCCACGGGACCACCCTGCCGTAGTCGAAGCGGAGCGCGATGTCGCTGCGCATCCTGAGCGAGCCGCGCACTCCCTCGACGATGCGCACCAGCGTCACCTCGTCGCCGGCCACACCCTGCACCGGCATGAAGTCGGTCACCGTGACCTGCGCATCCGGGGTCTCCCAGATCGTGTCGACGATCAGCGTGCCCGGACGATAGCGGTGTCGGGATGCGGCCGACTCGTCGAGCGGACGCAGCCGCCACGAGCCGGCCTCCTCCGTGCCGAGCAGGGCGGCGAAGCACGCGGGCGAGTCGAAGTGCGGCAGGCAGAGCCAGTCGATCGACCCCTCGACGCTGACGAGTGCGGCGGTCTTGAGGTCGCCGATCATGGCGTAGTCCTCGATCCTTGCCATGCGGGTCAGCGTAGACCCGCATGGCGTCGAGACGTCAGACGGCGGCGGCCGCCCTATCCTCGAGCCCGAGAAGCCGCACGCTGTTCTGCCAGAGCTGGTCGAGCTGGCCGGGGTCGTTGAAGAGCTTCGCGAAGAGCACCATGCCCTCGATCTGCGCCACGACCGACTTGGCGACCTGGCGCGGGTCGGCGGCCGTCAGCTCGCCTGCCGCGACAGCCTCGCGGACGGCGGTCTCGACGATGTCGATCTGCTCCTCGAAGATCTCCTGCAGGCGGGCACGCACGGGATCGTCCTGGGCGCTGACCTCGAGGGCGAGGTTGCCGAAGAGGCACCCGACGACGGCGCCGGTGCCCTTGAGCGCATCCGTCTGCATCTGCGCGGTGGCCACGAAGAGTCGCCGCAGCCGCTCCACGATCGGAACCGGGGCGGTCAGGATGCCCAGCCACAGATCCCGCTGCCACACCCAGTGCGCGTTCACGACCTCCAGGGCGAGAGCCTGCTTGGAGGGGAAGAAGTAGTAGAAGCTCCCCTTCGGAACACCGGCCGCGGCGCAGATCTCGGCGACGCCGATGCTCGAATACGCGCGCTGCCCGAAGAGCTCCGCGCCGGCCGCGAGAATCCGCTCGCGTGCGTCAGATGTCCGTCCCATGCTTGCAATTATACGACCAGTCGTCTATAACTGGTAGCGGTTAGTAGTTGACCGACCATCTAGTAAGGATCGAAAGCACAATGGGAACACGTAAAGTCGCCATCATCACCGGCGGATCGCAGGGCATCGGAGCAGGGCTGGTCGAGGGATATCGCGAGCTGGGATACGCCGTCGTCGCGAACTCCCGCTCGATCGCACCCGCCGACAGCACCGAGGCCGACCTCGTCACCGTCGCCGGAGACATCTCAGACCCCGAGGTCGCCGAGCGCGTCTTCGCCACGGCGATCGCGAAGTTCGGCCGCGTCGACACGCTCGTGAACAACGCGGGTGTCTTCATCGCCAAGCCGTTCGTCGACTACACGCAGGAGGACTACGACAACGCCCTTCGCGTCAACCTCGGCGGATTCTTCCACGTCACGCAGAAGGCCGTGGCCCACATGGCCGAGCGCGGATCGGGCCACGTCGTGAACGTGACCACGACTCTCGTCGAGAACGCCAGCTCCAGCGTTCCGTCGGCGCTCGCATCCCTCACCAAGGGCGGGCTCTCCTCGGTCGTCAAGTCGCTCGCGATCGAGTACGCGTCGCGCGGAGTGCGGGTCAACGCCGTGTCGCCCGGCATCATCAAGACCCCGCTGCACCCCGAAGAGGCCTTCGACACCTACGCCGCGCTGCACCCGGTCGGCCGCATGGGCGAGATCGACGACATCGTGCGCGGGGTGCTCTACCTCGAGCAGGCGCCGTTCGTGACGGGCGAGTTCCTGCACGTCGACGGCGGACAGAGCGCGGGAGCCTGATCATGACCGACGCGAGCGATTACGACACCGTCCTCACGCGGGCGCTCGACGCCTGGGCCGACGGTATCCGGAAGCACGAACCCGAGCTCGTCGCCTCGTACTTCACCGAGGATGCGATCTTCCAGGGTTTCGACAGGACGCACGTCGTGGGTCGCGCGGGAGTCACGGCGTACTACGACAAGCAGCCGGTCGGGCTGGATCCGCAGTTCACCGTTCTCGAGACGAGGGAGCTGTCGGCCGACACGCTCCTCGCCTACGTGGATGTGGACTTCGCGGTTCCGGCCGGCGAAGTGATCCCCGTGCATCTCACCGTGGTGCTCGGGCGCTTCGAGGATTCGTGGCTGATTCGGCACTACCACGTGTCGAAGATCGGGGCGTAGTCTCCTCCCTACCGAGTCTGTGAGCGAAACGGATGTCTGCCGAACCCCCAGGTGCAACCGAGAGTGAGAGCCCCCTCATCGCCTTGCGAAGCGCCAAGGGGGTTTGGCTCATCGTGGCCACGGTGCTCGCGTCGATGGTCGGTTTTCTCGATGCGTACGTGGTCATCGTCGCGGTGCCCGCGATCAAGGCGGACCTCCAGGCGAGCACGACATCCATGCAGTTCGTCGTCACCGGCTATCTGCTGACCGTCGCGGCGCTCCTGCTGCTGTCGGGGGCGCTGGCCGACCGATTCGGCCGCCGGCGTGTGCTCGAGGCCGGCCTGCTGGTGATGCTGCTCGCATCCGTGCTCTGCTCGTTCGCGCCGTCGATCGGCTGGCTGATCGCGGCGCGGATCGTGCAGGGTGCTGGCGGCGCGCTCGTCGTGCCGAGCAGCCTGGCGATGCTCAACGGAACCCTGCGAGTGGGTGATCGGGCGCGCGGGATCGGCATCTGGGCTGGTCTCGCGACGCTCGGCACCACGGTCGGACCGTACGCGGGCGGGTGGTTGGTGGATGCGTTCTCGTGGCGGTGGGTGTTCGTGCTGAACATCCCGATCATCCTGATCGCCCTCGTGGTGCTGCGGTTCGTGCCCGAGGTGACCAAGCGCATTCGGGCCGCGTCGGCAGACATCCCGGGAGCCGCGCTCGCCGTGATCGGCCTCGGCGGGGTGACGTATGCGCTTACTGCGGGCCCGGCCGCGGGTTGGCTCGATCCGGTCGTGCTCATCGCGGGGATCGTCGGGATCGCGGCACTGGTCGCGCTGGTGCCGGTGGAGCGCCGTAGCCCGGCGCCGATGGTGAGGCTGTCGCTGTTCTCCTCGCGCCAGTTCAGTGCCATCAACGTCACGACAGTGCTCTTCTACGGAGCCCTGGCGGCGGCGAACTATCTGCTCGTCCTGCAGTGCGAACTGCAGCTGGGCTACACCGCTGCGCAGGCGGGAGCCGTGCTCATCCCGGAGTCGGTCGTCTTCCTGATCCTCTCGCCCTTCGCGGGCACGCTCATCGCCTGGATCGGCCCGCGCTGGCTGATGGTCGCCGGGATCGTCGCCGTCGCGATCGCCTTCCTGCTTCTGTCGGGGGCGAGCCCTGGTCAGAGCTACGTTCAGGCGATCCTGCCCGGGGCGCTGGTGTGGGGGCTCGGAGTCGGCCTGCTCGTGACGCCGCTCACCTCATCCGTTCTCGCTGCGGTGAAGGACTCGGATCTCGGTGAGGCGTCCGCCATCAACGACGGCGCATCCCGCGTTGGAGCCCTGCTCGTCACCGCCCTTGTGCCGGTCCTCATCGGGTCGGCCGGGGGAGGAGACCTGGCCCCGGCGATCGAGCGCGGCTATCAGCCGGCGATGATCGTCATGGCCGGGATCAGCGTCGCGGCGGCGGTTGTCGCGGCGATCTTCGTGTCCAACGCGCGGGTGGGCACGACGCACATGATGCCGGCCCCGCGCGTGAACTCGTGCGCACCGGCGACGGTGGACGATCGGGTATCGACGGAGGCAGCATCATGACGGACAGCACAAACGAGACTCGCCCCACCGGAGTCGGCAGCGGACAAGCGGGCGCGCTCGCAGGCCAGATCGTGGTCGTCATCGGCGGAACGATGGGTATCGGATACGAGACCGCGCGCAGCGCTCGGGCCGCGGGCGCCGACGTCATCGTCACCGGCCGCGATCCGGACCGTGTACAGAAGGCCGGGAGCGAGCTCGGCGCGATCAGCACCGCAGCGTTCGACGCGACCGACGACGAGCGCCTGGCCGACTTCTTCCGAGGCCTTCCGAAACAGGTCGACCACGTCATGGTCACCGCGGGCGGGTCGTACTACGCGCCGCTCGCCGAGATGGATCTCGAGAAGGTGCGCCGGTCGTTCGATGAGCACTTCGTGCTGACGATCAACGTCGCGCGTGCCGCCATTACCGCCGTTCGCCCGGGAGGGAGCCTGATCTTCATCTCGGGGACGGCCGCCCGGCATCCGGTCGTCGGGCTCTCCATCGCCGGGTTCTTCTCGGTGGGGCTCCCCGCGCTGACAGCCGACCTCGCGCTGGAGTTGGCGCCGATTCGTGTGAATCTGCTCGGCGCGGGGTTCGTCGACACCCCGCTGTCCGCATCCCTGCTCGGCGACGGGCTCGATGCGCGACGTGCCGAGCTGGCCAGAACGCTGCCCATCCGACGGGTCGTGCAGCCTCAGGATGTGGCCGCGCTCGCCGTGCATCTCATGACCAACACCGCACTCACCGGCGGCACCTACGACGTGGACGGTGGGCAGCAGCTCCTGGTGGAGCGGTAAGAGCGTCGGACGGTTCGCTCACGCAGGCAGCTCGTACGGTTCGATGCCTGCGGCGATCGCGACCTCGCGATACGCGGCGGCGAGGTCGGCGACGGATGCGTGAGCATTCAGCCCGCTCGGATTCGGCACGACCCAGACCTGCGAGGCTCCCCAGTCGTGCGGCTGCCGCCCGACCTGCGCCTTCGGCTCGTCGAACGCGACGCGGTATGCGCTGACCCCGAGAAGCGCGACGACCGCCGGTCGCACATCCTGAACCCGCTCGCGCAGCGCTGCCGCGCCTTCCCGCAGCTGTGCCGGGGTCAATTCGGCGGCACGAGCCGTGGCGCCCGGGACGATGCAGGTGATGCCGATGCCGCGACGCTCAAGCTGCTCGACGTCGGCAGGGTCGAAGCCCTCGGCGGCGTCGATGACGTGATCCGTGATCCCGGCGCGGAACAGCGCGGGATAGAAGCGGTTGCCGCGGCGCGCGAAGTGCGCCTGTACGGCCACCGTCAACAGGCCCGGGTTGATCCCGACGATCAGCAGCCGTGTCGGGTTCGGGATGAGGTCGGGCAGCGTCTTGCCGGTGAACGCCTGCAGTTCGGCCTGACTGAATCTCATCGTCTCCGCTCCACCTCGTGCGTGATCGTGCGCGCGATCGCCGACCTCTCCAGTCCGGACGACTCCAGAATCTCACCACGCGACCCCTGCAGGAGGAAGTCGTCGTCGAGGCCGAAGACGATCGTGTCGAAGCGCCCTGGCGAACGCAGAGCGTGCTGGATGCGGCTGCCGACGCCACCATTCTTGACGCCGTCCTCGATGGTCGCGACCAGGGCGAAGTCCTCGGCGAACTCGTCGAGGCCCGCGGGAATCGGGGCGACCCACCTCGGATCCACCACCGTCACGCCGACTCCAGTGGCAGCCAGGTCGTCGGCGACCTCGTCGGCGAGCGAGGCCATCGCTCCGACCGCGATGAGCAGCACGTCCTTGGCCGGCGACTCGCGGAGAACGTCGATTCCGTTCGAAAGCCGGTGTACAGCCGGCATCGGCTCGGCGACCCGTCCGCGCGGAAACCGGAGTGCGGTCGGCCCGTCCTCGATGGCGAGCGCCTCGGTCAGTAGTTCCCGCAGGGTGGCGGCGTCTCGGGGTGCCGCGACGCGCATCCCGGGGACCGTCAGGAGGAGCGGCAGGTCCCACATGCCGTGATGGGATGCGCCGTCGGGTCCGGTCGCGCCCGCCCGGTCGAGCACGAACGTGACGCCCGCTCGGTGGAGACCGACATCGAGGAGCAGCTGATCGTACGCGCGGCTGAGGAACGTCGAATACAGGGCGACGACAGGATGCATGCCGCCGTAGGCGAGTCCCGCGGCGCTCGCGACGGCGTGTTGTTCCGCCATGCCGACGTCGATCACCCGGTCGGGGAACGCTTCGACGAAAGCCCCGAGCCCGGTCGGGAGCAGCATCGCGGCCGTCACCGCGACGATCCGCGGGTTGCGGGTCGCCTCGGCGAGAATGGCGCGTCCGAACTCCGAGGTCCACGACGGGCCGCCTCGGGATGCGGGCCTGCCGGTCGCCGACTCGATCTGCCCGACCGCGTGGAAGCGGTCCGCTTCGTCGGCCAGGGCGGGCGCGTATCCGCGCCCCTTCTCGGTGATCACGTGGACGAGCACCGGACCGTCGACCGCGCGTGCCTGGCGGAGCATTTCTTCGACCGCGGTGAGGTCATGGCCGTCGACCGGGCCCAGGTAGGCGATGTCGAAGAGGCGCCGCAAGCGCCTGCCGGGCGTTGTTCTCAGCCGGCCGAGAAATCGCGCGAGGCCACCGATCGTGGGCGCGTACGACCGGCCGTTGTCGTTCAGCACGATGACGAGGTTGCGCCGGCGGTTGCGGCCGATGTTGTTCAGGGCCTCCCAGATCATCCCGCCCGTCAACGCGCCGTCGCCGACGACGGCGACCACCGTGCGGGTGGAGTCGCCCGTGGCGGCGGCGATCCCCTCCGCCCACGACAGGCTCGCGGAGCCGTGCGAACTCTCCAAGATGTCGTGCTCGGACTCCCGCCGCAGCGGGTAGGCGCCGAGTCCGCCGCTCGCCCGCAGCCGGCTGAAGTCGCGCCGCCCGGTCAGCATCTTGTGCACGTAGGTCTGGTGGCCCACATCCCAGACGATCGGATCGCGCGGGGAGTCGAACACGCGGTGGAGAGCGATCGTGAGCTCGACCACACCGAGATTGGGCCCGAGATGGCCGCCGGTGCGCGAAACGCACTCGATGAGGAACTCGCGGATCTCCGCGGCAAGCTCACGCAGGTCGGTCGCAGTCAACGCATCGAGGTCGCGCGGTGAACGGATCCCGGGCAGAAGCGCTCGGCGGTCACGCGCTCCGGTGCGATCGCCGACAACAGCGATGAGTGACATTGACCCTCCTTGTGCTCCAAGGCCCGCAATATTGACCTCTGAGTACAAAAAGCATACGCTCTTGGTACGGGATGCGCGGAGCGCGGAGGGCTTACACAGATGTCTCCTCCTTCGCCCCCATCGAACGCGTGGTTCCGAGGTCGCCCAGCCCCGTTGCCCCCAGCGGGGACGGGCGGCCGATCAGACCGCGCCCGGCGCGCGAACACACGCCGGGTCGTCGCCTCAGCCCTCGAAGACGGTCTCCCATCGCCACTCGGAGGCCGGCTGACGGTGAAGCCGCCAATAGACCTCGGCGATGCGGTCGGGTGCGAAAGCCGTGCCGGCCGCGATGTCACCGGCGACGGTGACGATCGACGCGTGCACGTTCTTCGGCGCGAGTTCGTCGTGAAGCATCGAGGTCACCGCTCGAAGGGCGGCCTTGCCGATCGAGAGTGTCGCGTGAGCCGGCTCGGCGTGCAGGCCCGGCCCACCGCCCGTCGTCAGAAAAGTTCCCGCGCCCGCGCCCACCATCGCCGGCGTGAACACCTGCGCAGCAGCGACCGCGCCCAATACGTCGACCGAGAACGCTGCCTGAAGATACTCGGTATCCGCGTTCAGGATGATGTCCCGCGTGACTAGCGCCGCGTTGTAGACGACGACCCCGGGCGCATCCGTCTGAGCCCAGGCTTGCAGCCGACCGCGAAACGCTGGCTGGTCGCCGGCGTCGGCGAGAACCGTGTCGACGGTGGCGCCGGATGCGCGAAGCTCGGTCGCCAGAGCGGCGAGCGGCTCCTCGCGTCGACCGGCCAGCGTGACGCGAAAGCGCTCTCGGGCGAAGCGGCGTGCTACGGCCGCCCCGAGACCCGGTCCTGCGCCGATGATCAGGATGTGTCGCGGATCGACGCCGGCGCCGGGCGCGCTCGCGGTCTCCTCGCCGGCACTCATGCCCGCCGGATCCCCCTGCCAGGCATCGGCTCCGCGATCGCGATCCGCGATTCAGGTGCGCCGAACGGGTCGGCGAAGTACTGCGTCTCGTGCACGACCTCGTCGCCCTCGAACTGCATCACCGACACCGAGTAGCTCGGAACGCCGTCGTACGTGATGATGCACTCACTGACCCAGAGGTCGCCGCTGCCGGTGATCCGCAGCACCGTGAAGTGCCGGTCGGCAGGATGCCCGCCGCGCTGGGCCGCGATCGTTGCGCGACTCCGAAAGCGCTCGCCCGATTGGGGATAGTCGAGGATCGCGTCGTCCGCGTAGACCGCGTGCTCGGTCGCGGTGTCCCCGGCCTCCGATGCCCGCCAGTGCTCTTCCAGGAGCGCCCGCTTGGTGTCCATCCGTCGTCCCTTCTCTCGGGACTTCCGACGGTACGCTCAACCGCACTCGACTGGGCGATCGCTTCCCGCAACGCGTCTCACAGTGCGAGAACGGCGTCCCTCATCGCGCCGATCGCGCGCTCGGGGTCGGTGCCCATCTTCAGCAGGATGCTGGAGCCGATGAGCGTCGTGAGGAGCGAGGCCGCGGCGTGCTGCGCATCCTGAACCCCGGTGAATTCGCCGGTGCTCTGACCGCGCTCGATCGCGTCGCGGAACGCCGATTCGATCCCGGTGAACAGGCTGTCGGCGATGGCGGCGACGGCCTCGTCCGTCTGTGTGAGCTCGGCCGTGGCGTTCACCATCAGGCAACCCTGCTGATGCCGCCCGACGCCCGTCAGTTCGCGCATCGCGGCATCGAGCCGGTCGCGCAGGGGACCCTCAGGTTCGAGGGTGTCGCGGAGGTAGGCGATGCGGTTGTCCTTGTATCGCTCGAGGGCGAGCGTGAAGAGGCCGTGCTTGCTCTCGAAGGTGTTGTAGAAGCTTCCCTTGCCGATGCCGAGTTCGTCGACCAGCGCCTGCGGGGTCGTCCCGGCGTAGCCGCGACGCCAGAACACCTCCATGGCGCGATCGATGGCCGCATCGGCCTCGAACTTCATCGGTCTACCCATGGTCGGCAGTGTACCCCCATTCTGGACCGCCAGGTCAACTAGCCGAGCAAGTTTTGTAACTCCAGGTCAAATACACGTATCTTGATGAGTACGCACCCGAAGAAAGCCAGGCAGTCGTCCATGTCCAAGTCCACCTCCGCCCCCGAAGGCGCGGTCGATCGCGGCGCTCGACGGATGCCATCCGCCGCCCTGGTCGCGCTCGGCCTCGCCGCCGGACCCGTCGTCGCGCTCGGGTTCACCCGCTTCGCTTATGCGCTGCTCCTGCCGGCGATGCGGTCCGACCTCGACTGGTCGTTCGCGACCGCGGGTGGGATCACCACGGCGAACGCGGTGGGCTACATCATCGGGGCCGCATCGGGCGCGTGGTGGGCCAAGAGGTTCGGCGCGCGGGGCGTTTTCGTGATCGGCATGGTGATCAGCGCCGCTGCGCTCCTGCTCACGGCCGTGACCGGGCAGTACGTCTATCTCACCGTCATCCGTTTCGTCGGCGGGTTCGCCACCGCGGTTGTGTTCGTGGTCGGCTCGGCGCTCGCGTCGCGCATCCGGGTGACCAGTCCGAAGCAGTCGTCGATCATGGTCAGCATCTACATGGCCGGAGTCGGCGCGGGGATCGTCATCTCCGGGATCGCTGTCCCCGCTGTGCTGAGCTGGCTCGGCGACACGGGATGGCCCGCGGGCTGGCTCGTCATGGGTGTTCTCGCGATCATCGCCATCTGGCCGACCGTGCTCGCCACCCGGCACGTCGAGGATTCGCCCACGTCGACCGGGCCTCGCGCATCCCTGAAGTTCCTGACGCCGACGTTCATCTGGTACCTGTTCTACGGCGCCGGATACGTCTCGTACCTCACGTTCGTCATCGCCTTGCTCGGTAGCGAAGGCCTCTCGATGTGGACGGTCGCCTCGTTCTTCATCGTGCTGGGCCTCGCATCGTCGGTGGCGACGCTCGTCGTCTGGGGCAGTGTCATCTCGCGCCTCAGCTCGGCCGCGGCGCCGGCGCTGGTGACCCTGGTCGTCATCATCGGTGTGATCCCGGTGCTCGTCTGGCCGGGCGTCGTGGGCGCCTTCATCTCGGCGGTCATCTTCGGGGCGGGTTTCATGGCCGGTCCGACCGCGGCGACAGTCACCGCCAAGCGCACATTGCCCCCAGCATCCGGTGCCGCCGGGATCGCGGCGCTCACGGCGGCCTTCTCGGTCGGCCAGGCCGTCGGCCCGATCGCCTCCGGCGCGATCTCGGACACCTCGTGGGGCATCGTCGGAGGGCTCTGGCTCTCGGTCGTGCTGCTCGTCATCGCCGGGGTGGCTGTGCTGTTCCAGCGCCCGAAGTCTCCGACGGAGTAGACCGAGCAGCTAGGCGCGCGCCGCCAGAACCTCGGCAGGATCGTCGGCGCCCTCGAGTTCGGGGATGACGATCCCGAACTGCCGCAGCAGGAACAGGAACTCGTCGAACATGTCGAAGTCGGGCTCGTGGAGCCAGCGGATCTGCATCCCTTCGCTCGCCGCCAGCAGCATGCGGGCGATGCGTTCGGGCTCTGCGTCCGCGGGCAGCGTCCCGTTGCGCTGCTGCACCAGCAGCTCGCCGACGATCTTGCGGGTGAGGGTCGCGTAGCGCTCCTTGTAGAACGGGCGTCCCGGATGCTCGGGGTCGGTCGCCTCGATCACGCAGGTCATGTAGAGGTGCACGATCCCCGGCACCACGGCATTGTGGCGGATTGCGGCGAGCCAGTCGGCGAAATGGGTCATCCCCGTTCCGCGCTGGGCGTTCGTGACGTCCCACTGGTGGATCACCTCGAGCAGCAGCTCCTCGCGACTCGAGAAGTAGTACTGCAGGAGCGCCGGGCTGATTCCGACATCGTCGGCGATCGCGCGCATGGACGCTTTGCGCGAGCCGAGCTGCGAGAACACGTTCAGCGTGCTCTCGAGGATCGCCTCGCGTCGTTCTCTGCCCTTGGAGTACGGGCCTCGTTCCGCCATGCCAGACAGGCTAACAGCATCCGTCGAAAACTTGACGCACCAAAACCTTCAGTTTGGTATGTAGCCGCAAATTGCGGGAAGATCGCCTGACAAATGCTTTGACAGCGCCCCCAAAATTGGTTTACGTTAAATTTCTAACGGACGGGATGGGCCCGTCAAGCGCGTTCTGAAATCACACACAGCGACGAAGGAGTCGACATGAAGAAGGTTTCCCTGGTCGGTGCGGTGGCCGCGTTCGCAGCCGCAGCGCTGGCGATGACCGGATGCACGGGCGGCGCACCCGGCTCGGGCAGCGCCGGTGAGAAGAACCACATCACCTACCTGATCGGACAGCCCGACACCCCTGAGCAGCTCGCCGCGATCAAGAAGGACATCGCGAAGTTCGAGAAGGAGTCCGGCGTTACGGTGAAGCTCAACGTCTCGCCGGGCGACAGCATCCGCACCCTGCTGCAGACGCAGCTGCGCTCCGGCAACGGTCCCGACGTCTTCGGCTACGACACGGGCCCCGGATTCGCGGGCGTGCTCGCTAAGGCCGGCCTGCTCTACGACATGACCGACCAGTACAAGAAGCAGAACTATCCCATCTACACGTGGGCGAAGGACACCGTCACGTTCGATGGCAAGGTGTCGGGCATCCCGGACCAGATCGAAGAAGTGGGCCTGTTCTACAACAAGGACATCTTCGCCAAGTACGGTCTCGAGGTTCCGAAGAACCTGGCCGACCTCGAGACGATCGCCGACACCCTAAAGTCGAAGGGCATCATCCCGTTCGCGCTCGGTGACAAGGAGGGCTGGGAGGGCGGCCACATGCTGAGCATGTCGCTCGCCAGTCGCGTCGGCGCCGAGGAGGAGACGAAGCTCATCGCGGGTGACAGCGACTGGAGCAGCGACGGCGTCGTGGCCTCGATCAACACCTGGAAGGAATTCAAGGACAAGGCCTGGATCCCGCCGTCGGCCGGCGCGATCACGTACAACAACGCGAACGCGCTGTTCTACTCGGGCAAGGCGGCGATGAACCCCACGGGTACGTGGCTGGTGCAGGATCTCGCATCGAGCACCAAGGCAGACATCGGCTTCATCCCGTTCCCCGGCCCGGACGACAAGGGCGTCGCGATCGGCGGGCTCGGCAACGGCACGTTCATGTCGGCCAAGGCCAAGGACCCGGCGGCAGCGCTGAAGTTCATGGACTACCTGGTGAGCCCCGACCACGGCCAGTGGGCGGTCAACCAGTACCTCATCCCCGCGTATCCGGTGGACACGTCGAACGTGAAGACGTCGCCGCTGTTCCAGCAGGTGATCGCCGATACCGCCGAGTACGCGAAGGGCACCGGCGGAGTCGGCCAGAACATCGACGTGAGCTCCACCGACGTCTTCAACAAGGCGATGTGGGACGGGATGCAGGGCGTGCTCGCGGGCAAGCTCACTCCCGAGCAGGTAGCGAAGAACCTCCAGACGGCAGCCACCGCGAAGACCAAGTGATGACGACCAGATCCTCAGCAGTACCGCGGGTGACCAGGCGGGCGCAGTCCCGCCTGGGCATCCTGATGGTCGCACCTCTCATGGTGCTCGTCATCATCTTCTTCCTGTTCCCGCTCGGCTCGGCGATCTACTACTCGTTCGTCGACTTCGACGGCATCAACCCCTCGCCGCCGTTCGTGGGCTTCGACAACTACGTCCGGATGTTCACAGACCCCGAGATGTGGCACGCCCTTTCGAACAACCTGATCTGGATCGTCATCGGCACCATCTCGCCGCTGGTCATCGGGCTCTTCTACGCGCTCCTGCTCTGGAACGTGCGGAGGGCAAGCGCGTTCTACCGGCTCGCGTTCTTCTTCCCATACGTGCTGCCGGGCATCGCGATCGGCATCGTCTGGAGCTGGATCTACGATCCGCTCAACGGGTGGCTGAACGTCGGGCTCCGGGCGATCGGGCTCGAGAGCCTGACCACCGGGTGGCTCGGCAATCCCGACACCGCGCTCTACGCAGTCCTGGCGACGGCGATCTGGGGGAGCACCGGTTTCGTGATGATCATCTTCCTGTCCGCGCTCCGCAACGTCGACACCGAGCTCGTCGAAGCGGCGACCCTCGACCGGGCGAACGCGCTCCAGCGGCTGTGGCACATCATCCTGCCGCAGATCATGCCGGTGTTCATCATGGTGACGACGATCACGCTGGTGGGCGGGTTCAGCGTGTTCGACATCATCTTCATCATGACCGGCGGCGGCCCGGCGAACGCGACCAACGTGCTCGGTACGTACGCGTACACGAACGCGTTCCAGCTGAACGCGATCAGCTACGGCACGACGCTCGCCATGCTGATCACCGTTCTCTCCATCCCGTGCGCTGTGTTCCTCAACCGGCTTCAGCGCCGACTCTCGATCCAAGGGACGACCGCATGAGCGACATCACCGCCTCGGAGGAGACCCGCCTGGGCTTGGCGCGGAGTCTCGAGGAAGCACCAGCGCGACGCGAGCTGAACAGGATGTCACCGCGCAAGCGACTCGGACTGACCGGCAAGCACACCCTGCTCATCGTGCTGTCTCTGCTCACGCTTGCGCCGATCGTCCTGCTGCTCTCGACCACGTTCAAGACGGGCACCGACGTCAAGGTGAACCCGTTCGGGCTGTTCACGTCGTTCTCGTTCGAGAACATCGCGAAGGCCTGGACCGACGGTCACTTCAGCGACTACGTGCTGAACAGCGTGCTGCTCTCGGTGCCGAGCACGCTGCTCGTGATCGTGCTGTCGACGATGGCGGGATACGCGTTCGCTCGGCTGCCGTTCCGGGGCAGGACGGTCGCGTTCTACACGGTCGTCCTCGGCCTGCTGGTGCCGTTCTTCACGTACATGATCCCGCTGTTCTTCCAGCTACGGTCCCTCGGGCTGCTCGACACCCTGGTCGGCGTGATCCTGGTGCTCACCTCGACCGGCGTCTCGTTCGGCACGTTCTTCATGCGGGCGTTCTTCACCGACCTGCCCACCGAGCTGGAGCAGGCCGCCCGCATCGACGGCGCATCCGAGTGGCAGATCTTCTACCGGGTGATGCTGCCGCTGGTCGGGTCCGGGATCTCGGCGCTCGCCGTCTTCACGTTCCTGCAGACCTGGAACAACTTCCTGGTGCCGCTGCTCTACCTGCCTGGCGGCGACTTCCGTCCGCTCACCACCGGTCTGTACCAGTTCACCAGCGGCCGCGAGCTCGACATCGGACCGCTCGCCGCCGCGACCCTGATCACGATCCTGCCGGTGCTCGTGCTCTTCGTCGCCATGCAGAAGCAGGTGGCGCAGGGCTTCATCTCCGGCGCCGTCAAGGGCTGACCGGTACGGCCCACCCGGCCACCGAATCCGACCCCCGATCCGCAACACCAACACAGAAGGAAAGTAGAACTATGGGCTCCATGGTGAGTTTCACCTCCTCCCGCGTCGCCGAAGTGGTGCAGGAGGACCGCCAGCCGCTCGGCGCGGACCAGGTACGCATCCACACCCTCTTCTCGGGCATCTCGGCCGGAACCGAGCTGACCGCGTACCGCGGCAGCAACCCCTACCTCAACAAGCGGTGGGATGAGGACCGTCGCCTCTTCGTCGACGGCTCGACGAGCTTCGAATACCCGGTCAACGGCTGGGGGTACGAAGAGGTCGGCGAGGTCGTGGAGATCGGTTCCGACGTCACCCGCGTGAAGGTCGGAGACCGCATCTGGGGCACCTGGGGCCACCGCTCCGAGACCATCCAGACCGAGGCGCGTGCCGCGGACCGCATCCTGTCGCCGACGGTCGACCCGCGGATCGGCATCTTCTCGCAGATCGGTGCCATCGCGCTCAACGTGATCCTCGACGCCGACATCCACGTCGGCGAGACGGTCGTCGTCTTCGGGCTCGGCGTCCCTGGCCAGATCGTCGCGCAGCTCGCCCGCCTTAACGGAGCGCACGTCATCGGTGTCGACGGGATCGCCGCCCGCCGCGACCTGGCGTTGAAGCTGGGCATCCACGAGGTACTCGACCCCGCCGACGGCGAGGTCGCCGAGCGCGTCCGCGCGAAGACCGGCGGACGGGGCGCGGATGTCTGCCTCGAGGTCACCGGCAACTACCACGCCATGCACGAGGCGATCCGCACCGTCGCGTACAGCTCGCGCGTCTGCGTCGCCGGCTTCATGCAGGGCGAGGGCAAGGGCCTGCGCCTCGGCGAGGAGTTCCACCACAACCGCGTCGCGGTCATCGCCTCGCAGATCTCGGGCGTCGCGCCCGCGCTGCAGCACCGCTGGAACGAGTACCGCCTGGCGTCCACCGCCATGCGCCTCGCGGAGGAGGGCAAGCTCAACCTGGCCGACCTCATCTCGCACGAACTGCCGGTCGAGGAGGCCGGGTTCGCCTTCACCATGCTCGACACGAAGCCCCAGGAGGCGCTTCAGGTCGTGCTGACCTTCGAGGAGAACTGATGGCCTTCCGGATCGCAGCCCAGGAGTCGACGCTCGTCGGCGACACGCTGGAGGATAAGTTCGCGTTCGCGCAGTCGGTCGGCTTCGATGGCATCGAGCTGTCCGGGCAGGGTGACGGCGTCTTCGGCGGTCGCGTGGAGGAGCTGCGCCGAGCCCGCGACGCCGGCGTCGTCATGCCGAGCGCCGTGGTCCACATGGACCACTTCATCGGCGACTTCGACGACGACCGCCGCCGCGACGCGGTCGACCAGCTCAAGGTGCTGCTCTCGACGATCGTCGAGGCCGGTGGAAACGGCGTCGTCACCCCGCACGCCTTCGGGCTGTTCTCTCGTGCCCTGCCGCCGTTCACCCCGCCGCAGTCGGATGAGAAGACGCGTGACGACTTCCTCGCCGCGCTTAGCGAGGTGGCCGACCACGCGGCATCCGTCGGCGCCGTCGCCTACCTCGAGCCGCTGAACCGCTTCGAGGACTTCGTGGTGAACAAGGTCGCCGACTCCGCCTGGTACGTGAAGCAGATCGACTCCCCGGGACTCGCGGTGATCGCCGACACGTTCCACATGTCGATCGAGGAGGCCGACATCGGCGCATCCCTGCGCGAGCACGGCGACCTGATCAAGCACGTGCAGCTCGGCGACAGCAACCGCCTCGAGCCGGGTGCTGGGCACTACGACTGGGACGAGACGCTCGACGCCCTCGAAGAGATCGGCTACGACGGCTGGCTCGCGATGGAGTGCGGGCTGAGCGGCCCGTCGGCCGACGTGCTTCCCGGTGTCGCGCGCATCCTGAAGCGGCAGGTCTGAGGCGATGGGAGCAGGGGAGCTGAGGCCGTTGCGGGTCACCGTCTGGAACGAGGGTGTGCACGAGGTCGTCGACGCGCACGTCGCCGAGCTGTACCCGACGGGCATCCACGGTGCGATCGCCGAGGGGCTGCGCGAGCGGCTGCCCGGCGACGCAGTGATCCGCACGGCCATCCTGGCCGACGACGAGCACGGTCTCACCGAGGCCGTGCTCGCCGAGACGGATGTGCTCCTCTGGTGGGGTCACGTGGCCCACGACGACGTCGATGACGCCGTCGTGGCCCGAGTGCACCGCAGAGTGCTCGAAGGGATGGGGCTGCTGGTGCTCCACTCCGGTCACTTCTCGAAGATCTTCCGTTCGCTCATGGGGACGACGTGTTCGCTCGCCTGGCGCAACGAGGCGGAGCGTGAGCTGGTCTGGACCGTCGCGCCGACGCATCCCATCGCCGAGGGCGTGCAGATGCCGATCGTCATCGACCACCAGGAGATGTACGGCGAGTTCTTCGACATCCCGACCCCGGACGAGCTGGTCTTCGTGAGCTCGTTCGAGGGCGGCGAGGTGTTCCGGTCGGGTGTCACGTTCCGCCGCGGCAACGGCAAGGTCTTCTACTTCAGCCCCGGCGACCAGGACTACCCGGTGTACTTCCACGATCAGGTGCGGCTGGTGCTGGCGAACGCCGTGCGCTGGGCGCGGCCGGCTCAGGATGCGCCCCGCCTGCCGGGAGTCACGAATCCGGAGCGCGGCTGGTTCCAGACCGAGAAAGCCGGGTCGATCTAGCCGGGTCCATCTGCCGTCTGCGGCGTTATTCTGGAGCATGTCCGAGAATCCTGAACAAGGCAAGTACGGCGTCGAATACCCGGATGAGGCCGGCTACCCGGATGGCACCGGTGTGCTGAGCCAGGACCAGACGGTGCTCATCGACGAGGTCAGCGGCGATCCTTTCGCGCCGGGCGTCGGGTTCTTCCTCGTCCGCAACGAGGAGGGCCACACCTTCGACGCGATCGTCGGCGACACCCAGGTCGCAACGGTGGCCTACGAAGTGGAGGGCAACCGGATGCTCCTCCTGAGTACCACGGTCTGGCCCGAGTACCGAGGCCAGGGGATCGCGACCGAGCTGATCCGCCGTGTGCTCGACGACGTGCAGGAGCGCGGCCAGACGGTCACGGTGCTGTGCCCGATCGTCCGCACCTTCATCGACTACAACCCGTCGTACGAAGACCTCGTCGACAAGGACCGTCCGGGAATTCTCGAGGTGCACCGCAACCCGGAGAGCTGACGGTCTTCCGCACGTTGCGCTGATTCAACGGCCACGCGGCCGCATGGCCGCGTGGCCGTTTCCGATTGTTTGCTTGACAGTGGGCTAGTCCGCCCCGTATATTCCAAGTGGAATAATCATTCCGGGGCATCCTGGCCCCCACTCACCCACCAAAACGAATCGGATTCTGTCGTTCCATGCCTCCCGTCACCCCTCTGACGCCGCTCAGTGTCGCAGCTCTCGCGCTGCTCATGGAGCGACCGATGCATCCGTACGAGATGTACCAGACCCTGGTGCAGCGTTCGGAGGATCGGATGGTCAAGGTGCGCCCGGGCTCCCTGTACCACACGGTCGATCGTCTCGCCGGACAGGAACTCGTGCGGGCGACGGGCACCGAGCGCGAAGGCAACCGGCCCGAGCGCACCACCTACGAGATCACCGAACGCGGCAGCCTCGCCCTGAGTGAGCGGGTCACGGAGATCCTCGCGACCCCGATCAACGAATATCCCGAATTCCCTGTGGCCCTCGGCGAATCGCACAACCTGCCGGTCGAGACGGTCATCCAGCTGCTGCGCAACCGCATCTCCCTATTGAGCGCCGATCTCGCACTCATCGAGGCGGGCGTCCGTGACCTCGAGGCCAAGAAACTGCCTCGCAAGTACTGGATCAACGTGCAGTACTCCCGGGCTCTCCGCGAGGTCGAAGTGACCTGGCTCGAGTCCCTCATCGACGACCTCGAATCGGGCGAACTGTCCTGGTCCGAGGAGAAGCACCACTGAACAAGAAAAGACTCCAATGGAAAAAGAACTGAAGCCTTGGCCGGCCCTCTGGGCGCTGGTCATCGGGTTCTTCATGATCCTCATCGACACGACCATCGTGTCGGTCGCCAACCCGGCGATCATGAAGGGGCTCGACCTCGGCACCGACTACAACGCCGTCATCTGGGTGACGAGCGCCTACCTCCTCGCCTACGCGGTACCCCTGCTCATCACCGGGCGTCTCGGTGACCGCTTCGGCCCGAAGAACCTCTACCTCATCGGTCTCGTCATCTTCACCCTCGCCTCCGCCTGGTGCGGATTCTCCGGCGTGCTGCCGGGCGGCGGCATCGGGATGCTCATCGCGGCCCGTGTCGTACAGGGTCTCGGCGCCGCTCTCATGACGCCGCAGACGATGGCCGTCATCACCCGCATCTTCCCGCCCGACCGCCGCGGCGCGGCCATGGGTCTCTGGGGCGCCGTCGCCGGTGTCGCCACCCTGATCGGCCCGCTGCTTGGTGGCGTGCTCGTCGACAGCCTCGGCTGGGAGTGGATCTTCTTCATCAACGTCCCCGTGGGCGTCGTCGCATTCGTGCTGGCCTTCCGTCTCGTCCCGAAGCTGCCGACCCACTCGCACAGCTTCGATATCATCGGCGTCGTGCTGAGCGCGGTCGGCATGTTCCTCCTGGTCTTCGGCATCCAGGAGGGCGGAACGTACGACTGGGGCGTCATCGCCGGACCGATCACGGTCTGGGGACTCATCATCTCCGGCATCGTGGTGCTGATCGCCTTCGTCGTGTGGCAGCGGTACAACAAGAAGGAGCCGCTGCTCCCGCTGAAGCTGTTCCGCGACCGCAACTTCTCGCTCTCGAACGCGGCCATCACGACGGTCGGGTTCGCCGTGACCTGTATGGCGCTGCCGCTGGTGTTCTACTTCCAGACCGTCCGTGGTCTCACGCCGACCGAATCCGCCCTGATGCTCGCCCCGATGGCGATCTTCTCCGGTGTGCTCGCGCCGTTCGTCGGCAAGCTCATCGACCGGATCAACCCGCGCTACTTCGCGACCACCGGTCTCGTGCTGTTCGCGGCATCCCTGTTCTGGTACTCGAAGGCCCTGACTCCGGATGTGTCCATCTGGTGGCTGCTCGCACCGAGCGCCCTGCTCGGCATCGCGATGTCGGGCGTGTGGGGTCCGATCTCCACGACGGCCACCCGCAACCTGCCGATGAACCAGGCGGGCGCAGGATCCGGCGTGTTCAACACCACGCGCCAGATCGGTGCCGTGCTCGGCTCGGCATCCATCGCCGCCCTCATCGAGGGACGTCTCGCCGTCGACCTGCCCAAGGCGCCCGGCGGAGCCAGCCCGAGTGAGGCGGCAACCGGTACGGTGCTGCCCGACTTCCTCCACGCCGGATTCACGCAGGCCATGTCGGAGGCACTGCTGCTGCCCGCAGCCGTCGCCTTCCTCGGCGCGATCGTCGTCGCCTTCTGGGCGAAGCCGAAGCCGCCGGCCTGGGGCCCGAACGCGGTGCCCGCCGGGGCTGGTGCTGTCGGTACTGCCGGTACTGCCGGTGCTCCTGCGGGAGTGCCCGTCGGTGTCGGGGCCGGTTCCGACGCGTCGCATGGATCGCACGCCGCCGCCGTCCCGGTGGATGCGGTGCAGCACGGCAGCCACGCGGCCGACGTAGCACCCGTCACCGACCTGGCCCCGGACGAGCAGCCGCCGCACGGCCTCCACGCCGCTCCGGTCGACTGACCCGCGCCGCACTCGCGGCCTGCAGTCTCAGAAGCCCCGCACCCACCGCAATAGCGGCAGGTGCGGGGCTTCTCCGCGTGTCCCGCCGCTCGCGACGGAGAATCCGTCGCGACACACCCCGAACCTCCGTAGTTACGGACGATTCAGCGGCGTGTCACCCGAACTCTCCTGTGTTCCGGATGCTCCCGCCCTACGACCCGACGTCCGCCTCGCTCACAGCCCGAACCGTGTTCGCCCACGGGTCGTCGAACGCGACCGAGCGCCCGTCGTCCCTGGCCTCGACACCGTAGTGCCGCATCCGTTCGCTCAACTCCCCGAGGTCGTCGGCACTCGGCACCCGGATCTCGACCTGCCCGAGCCCGAGCGCCAGACGGCGTTGCCCGGCCCCGCGGGAGTTCCAGGTGTTCATCGCCATGTGGTGGTGGTACCCGCCGGCGCTCACGAAGAGAGCCTGGCTACCGAGCGCGGCGGTCGACTCGAACCCGAGCTTGTCCACGTAGAACGAGCGCGCCGAGGCCACATCGCCCACCGACAGGTGCACGTGCCCGACGACCGCGGTCCCGAGCCGGCCGTCATCGCCGGCGTCGACGGATGCGCTTGCCCGCTCGGTCAGATTCTCACCGAGAAAACCGTTGGGGTCGAGGTACAGCGTCGCCATCTCGACCTGTCCGTGCACCCAGCTCCACTGCGAGCGGTCACGGTCCCAGTACAGTTCGACGCCGTTGCCTTCCGGATCGGTGAAGTAGAAGGCCTTGCTCACGAGGTGATCGGCGCTGCCCGTGAAGGTCCCCGGCGATTTCGTCGCAACGGAGTAGACGGCCGCGGCCAACGTCTCCTCGCTGTCGAAGAGGATCGCCGTGTGGAAGAGCCCGGCCTCGTGGGGTGCCGCGTGCCGCAGTTCGGGCGCGTGCTCCAGGATCACGATCGGCGTCGCATCCCGCCCCAGGATCACCCGACCGCCCTCGGCGGCGAGCACGCTCAGCGTGACGGCGTCGCGGTAGTAGGCGGTCATCCCATCGAGGTCGGCGACGCGAAGGGTCACCGCACCCATGGACGTTTCAGCGGAAAGGAGCTCGGGCATATGTTGTTCAACGCCCGAGCGCCGTCGGGTATTTCTGTGACGGGGTTCAGGATGCGTCAGCCGGCGATCCGCGCCAGCTCGGCGGCCACGATCGCGCGCGCATCCTGAGCCCCCATCGCTGGGAACGGTCCGACCAGGTGCGCCGCCAGCCCGTCGATCAGCGCCCGGATGCGTTCGGCGTCACGATCGATCCGCGCGCCCGAGGTTCCTACTGGCGACGTCGTCTCGACGACCCGCCGCACGACCTCGAGCATTGCCGCATCGGAGTCGCGTTTGACCGATGCGAGCGTCGGATCGGAGAGCGTCGCCCCGGCGAACACGAGCCAGACCTCCATCTCCTCGCGGCGCTCGTCGTCGAGCGGGAGGTACTGCTCGAGCAGCACCTGCGCATCCGGAACCGTGTCGCCCGCTGATTCGGCGATGCTCAGGATGCGCGCCGACGCCCGCTCGCTCACCAACCGCATCGCGAAGTCGATCACGTCTGCCTGCCGCGGAAAGTAGTGTCGCAGCGAACCGAGCGCCATCCCCGCCTCGGCCGCGATGGTGCGCGTGCTCACCGCGTTGATCCCGTCGCGCCGGATCACCCGCCACACGGCCTCACCGATGTGGCGCCGCCGCTCCTCAGCGCTCTCGTTCGTCCGCACGCCCGCACTCTAGTACGCGCGTACCACGCGCCGCCGCTCCGCGTCTCTCGCGTGTCCGTCGCGCCGCTTCGCGTCCTTCGCGTGCCCGCCTCCGCGTCGCCTCCCGTGCCCGTCCTCCCCGTCGCGCGCACTGAGTGGTCCCGAATTGCCGTGTAGTCACTTGATCGCACGGCAATTCGGGACCACTCAACCTCGCGGACGCCACCCACTACGAACGAGGGGTCGCAACACGCCGTGAGCGCACGCGCCCCGACGGCGTGTTGCGACCCCTCGTTCAAAGCAAGTGAGCGCGCGCCAGCCCGCCAGCAAGCGCCGGCGTCAGTCGCCGGTCAGGCGCTCCAGCAGCTCCCGATACCGCCCGGCCGTGCGTTCGACGATGTCCGACGGGAGCTCGGGCGGCGTGCCGGTCTTGTCCCAGTTGGCGGCGAGCCAGTCGCGCACGATCTGCTTGTCGAAGCTGGCCATGCGCTCAGTGGGGGTGGTTCCGGATGCGTACGCAGCGGCATCCCAGTACCGGCTCGAATCGCTCGTGAGCACCTCGTCGGCGAGGGTGATCTCGCCGGTCGTCCGGTCGGCGCCGAACTCGAACTTGGTGTCGGCGATGATGACCCCGCGGGCCTCCGCGATCTCAGCCCCGCGGGCGTACAGGTGCAGGGACAAGCTGCGCAGCGCCTCCGCGACCTCGAGCCCGACCAGCTCGACGGTGCGCTCGAAGCTGATGTTTTCGTCGTGCTCTCCGAGCGGCGCCTTCCACGCGGGCGTGTAGATCGGCTCCGGCAGGCGGTCGCCGTTCTGCAACCCGGCGGGCAGCGGGATGCCGCACACGCTCTGCGACTCCTGGTATTCGAGCCAGCCGCTGCCGGTGAGATAGCCGCGAACCACGCATTCGATCGGGAACATGTCGAGCGGCTTCACCAGCATCGAGCGGCCGATCACAGCATCCGGAATCTCCTCGATCACGCGGTCGCCCACGAGTCGGTGGTCGGGGATCAGGTGGTTCGGAACGTCCGACAGCCGGTCGAACCACCACAGGCTGAGCGTCGTCAGCAGCTCTCCCTTGCTCGGGATGCCCGGGGCCAGCACATGATCGAACGCGCTCACCCGGTCGCTCGCGACAACGAGCACGGCATCCGTATCGTCCAGCCCGGTAGCGCCCGACGGAACGTACAGGTCGCGCACCTTTCCGGAGTAGACGTGCGAGAAGCCGGCGAGGGTGGGGAGGTGGTCACGCGTCAATGCTAGACCGGCGAGCACGCGCGCCCGCGCGGAGTTCCCCTCCCTACTACGCGTGCTTTCCACCGTCGACGGCGAGCACCACCCCGGTCACGTAAGAAGCTCCCGGCGAGGCCAGCCACCGAACGGCGTCCGCGACCTCTTCCGCACTGCCCATCCGGCCCATCGGCATGTACTCGCCGACCTGCTTGCGCACCGCCGCATCCTGAAACATGATCGGGCCCGACTCGATCGGGCCGGGCGCGACCGCGTTGACCCGGATGCCCTTGCGCGCGTAATCGATCGCCGCCGTCTTGATCAGCCCGACGACCGCGTGCTTCGCGGCGGCATACGCCGACATGCCGGGTGCGCCGGCCGTGCCCGCGCTCGACGCGACCGTCACGATCGCACGCGGACCGTCGGCGCCCTCCATCGCGAGCAGCTCGGCGCGCATCGCCACGGCGACGCTACGGAAGTTGAGCGCCACCAAGGCGTCGAACTCGGCGAGGTCGAACTGCGTCAACGGCTTCGGCTGGTGTCCGCGCCCGACATTGTTCACCGCGACGGCCAACCCGAAGTCACCCGCGGTGGTGGCGACGGCATCCTCCAGCGCCGCGTCGTCCAGCGCGTCGACGACGATGATTCGGGGGCAGTCGACTCCGGATGCGCGCAGCTCGTCCTGCAGACGCGCGAGCGCTTCGGCGTCGCGGCCCGCCGGAACGACCGTGAGCCCGTCCGCGCCGAGCGCCCGGGCGATCGCATTGCCGATGAGACCGTTGGCGCCGAGCACGAGTGCCGCGCTCATGCCGTCACCCGCTCGCGGTCGCGCACGTCGCGACGGTCGGTCGGCAGAAGGAAGCCGGCGGCGATGAGCCAGAGGATCCCGCCGAATCGCGCGATGGGCAGCAGAAACTGGAGCGGTTCGAGCGCGAGCGAGAGAAAGCTGAGCTCGGCGAGGGCCGCGATGACCAGCCCGGTCCAGCTGAGCCAGCGCGGCAGCAGCCTCAGGATGAGGGACGGCACGGCGATGCCAGCCAGCAGGAGTCCCATCCCGGTGGCGTAGCCGACCCCTCCGGTCGCGAAGGCGAGAAACGAGAGGACGTACGCGATCGAAGCGTCGGCTGTCAGGTCGGGCTGGCTCAGCGCGTAGCTCGCCAGCGCGGACACCATCAGCAGGATCGAGGCCGTGGCACCGCCGAAGAACCCGATGGCCGGGCCGGGCACGCGTACCCCGAGTTGACCCAGGCGCGCGAACGCGCTCGCCGCGAGGATGCCGAGGGGGACCGCCGAACCGAACGTCAGCAGTGCGGAAACCCGGATGCTGACCCAGTCGGACTGCGCGAACGCGGTGACCGCATCCTTGCCCGCGAAGGGGGAGACGAAGCCGGGGCCGCCGGCGAGAATGGCGCCGACGATGAGGGATGCGGCGAGCAACGCCGCCGAGACGATCGCCAGCGCCCCGAGGTGAGGGCCACCGGCCCGACGGGTCGAAGTAGTAACAGCGTTCATAAACGTAATGATTACACTTTGTAATCATTCTTTGCAAGAGCTATTGTGGGAGCGTGACCGAAGCCGCGCCTGCATCCCGCCCCGACCGGCCGAGCCCGCGCACGGCCTTCCTTCTCACCCAGCTGGGAGCGCATGCGGCTGACCTCTTCGCGGTGCGTGTCGCCGAACTGGGAGTGACCCCGCGGGTGGCCGGCGCACTTCGCGTGCTCGGGCGCAACCCGGGGATCAGTCAGCGCGAGCTCGCGACCCTGCTCGGCACGGTGCCGAGCCGGCTGGTGTCCCTCGTCGACGACCTGGAGCGCTGGGGCTGGGTCGAGCGCATCCGGAGCCCGAAGGATCGTCGCAACTACGAGCTCGAACTCACCCAGGCTGGGCGAACTCTGCTCTCGCAATTGCGGGGCGTAGCGGAGTCTCACCAGGCTGATCTGCTCGAGCCGCTCGACGAAGCCGAGCAGGCGCAGCTGTCGCACCTGCTCTCGAAGCTGGCCGCGAGCTCGGGGATGTCGCCGGATGGGCATTCCGGGTACCGGGAGCAGCGAGACGTCGGCGAACGGGCCGCCGGCGAGCAGCCACGCCGCAGCGAGCGGCCACGCCGCAGCGAGCGGCCACGCGGCAGCGCGCGGTCACGCGGCAGCGCGCGGGACGACCCACAGTCCTGACGTCCAGCCGCCACCGCGTAGCGATGCGTCATGTGCACGTTCACAGTGGCCGCGGGTACTGCCAGACTGGTCCGAACAAGTTTCGAGGAAGGACCACCGTGGGCGAGCGCAACTGGGCCGGCAATTTCGAGTACGGGGCGCCCATCGCGCATCCGTCGAGCATCGAAGAGTTGCGCGACATCGTGGTCGGCGCGAGTTCGGTGCGGGCGCTCGGATCGCGGCACACGTTCAACGACCTCGCCGACGACGCGAGGCTGCTCGTGAGTACCGCGGGGCTCCCGGCGGAGATCCGCGTCGATCAGGATGTTCGCACGGCGACCGTCGGCGGCGGGGTGCGGTACGGCGATCTCGCACGGGTGCTCCAGGAGTCCGGCTGGGCGCTCCACAACCTCGCCTCGCTCCCGCACATCTCGATCGCGGGCGCGATCGCCACGGCGACACACGGCTCCGGCGACCGCAATGGGAATCTGGCCAAGGCTGTCAGCGGGTTGCGCATCCTGAAGGCCGACGGCGAGACGGTCGCGCTCAGCCGCACCGACCCGGAGTTCGCGGGGGCTGTCGTGTCGCTCGGAGCCCTCGGCGTCGTCACCGAGGTGACCCTCGACATCCAGCCGACCTTCGAGGTGCGTCAGCGACTCTTCGAGAATCTGCCCTGGGATGCGGTCACCGGGCACCTCGACCAGATCACGTCGGCCGCATACAGCGTCTCCTCTTCACCACATGGGACGAGGATGCGGTGAGCCTGGCCTGGCTCAAGGAACGCGACGGCGAGCCTGCCGCGGCCCAGGACGACTTCTTCGGCGCACGCGCCCTCACGGAACCGCGCCACATGATCCCGACCATGGATGTGCGCAACACCACCGAGCAGCTCGGCGTGCTCGGCCCGTGGAGCGAGCGGCTCGCGCACTTCCGGTTCGAGTTCACGCCGTCGAACGGCGAGGAGATCCAATCCGAGTACCTGGTGCCGCGGGCGCGGGCCGTCGAGGCGATCGAGGCCGTGCGCGCGGTGGCGCCAGTGATCGCGCCGCTGCTGCAGATCAGCGAGATTCGCACGGTCGCCTCCGATGACCTCTGGCTGTCGTCGGCGTACGGCACCGATGTGATCGCGTTCCACTTCACGTGGTTCCGCGACCAGGCGGGCGTCGAGGCGATTCTTCCGGCGCTCGAGGATGCGCTGCTCCCGCTCGGCGGACGCCCCCACTGGGGCAAGGTGTACGTCGACCGCGACGGCGTGGTCCCGGGGCTCTACCCGAAACTGGCCGACTTCCGGGAGTTGGCCGAGGAGTTCGATCCGTCGGGCAAGTTCCGCAACGCGTTCGTGGGGCGCCTGCTCGACTGAGCGGTCAGGCAGGGGTGCGAGCGACCGCCAAGCGGAACGCGTTGCGCAGGCGGTAGCCGCCGTCCCCGGTTCGGAACGGCGCTGCCGCGCTCAAAACCGTCGCAGCCCCGGCAGCTTGGCCCTTCGCATCCTCGCCGAGGAGCACTCCGCGCACAAGTGTCTCGTCGTCGGATGCCGTCCAGAGCACTTCGACGATGTCGGCGACCACGAGCTTGAGCCCCGCTTCGGCGAACAGGGACTCGAGCCCGCCCTCCGGGCGCAGATCGCCGTCGGGAATCGGCTCTTCCCCGTCCGCCACCGCCAAAGCTTCCTCGATCGTGTCGATGTCGTTGCGGCTCCGCTCCGCCCAGTTCGCGACAGCGATGAGCCCGCCGGGTTTCGTCACGCGAACCATCTCGGCCACGGCATCCAGCGTGTCCTCGGCGAACTGCAAAGCGTTGAACGCGCACACGACGTCGAAGCTGCCGTCGGACCACGGCAACGACTCCGCCGAGGCTGTCTGCACATCCGCTTTCGGGGCTGCGGCGCGCGCGAGAGCGACCATGCCCGGCGCAGGGTCGATCCCCGCAGCGTCCGCGCCGATCCCGTCGAGCATGGCGAGGAACTCTCCGCTCCCGCAGCCGATGTCGAGCACTCGGGATGCTCTGCCGATTCCCGTCGCGGCGACGACCGCCCGCCGTGCCGGGTCGGAGAACCCGCCCCACAACTCGGCCCACTCGCCCGCTACCGCCGACCAGCCGTCCTCATCCGCACCATCCATCGCCGCACCCCCTCGACCTCACCGTAATCGGACCAGTCCACCGGTGCCGCGCCCTCACGCCCCGCATCCCGTCCGTTCGTGCGAAAAGTGGCGCCGGCATCCCGCAAACTGCACTTTTGGCACGATTCGGGATGTGGAGCGGCTCCGCAGCGCGTCGAGTCGTGCGAAAAGCGGGCTCGGCATCCCGCGAACTGCACTTTTGGCACGATTCGGGGCGAACGCCGCCGTCGCCGCAACCCGCGCGTCACACCGTGACGCGCGCGGCGATGTCCGTCCGGTACTGCGACCCCTCGAGCCGGATCTTCCCGATCGCCTCATAAGCGCGGCTCCGCGCCTCCGCGAACGTCGTCCCGCGGGCGACGACGCTGAGCACCCGGCCACCGGTGGCGATGAGCTCGCCGGTCTGCGCATCCCGAGCCGTTGCCGCATGCGCGATCGTCACCTCGGGCACAGCCGCCGCCTCCTCGAGACCGGTGATCGGACGCCCGGTGATCGGCGCCTCCGGATACCCCTCGCTCGCAAGCACGACCGTGACCGTCGCATCCCAGGCGAACGCGGGCCGCGGCTGTCCAGCGAGCGCTCCGGTCGCGGCCGAGAACAGCAGCTCCGAGAGCGGCGTCACGAGCCGGGGCAGCACGACCTGGGTCTCCGGATCCCCGAAGCGCGCGTTGAACTCGATGACGCGAATCCCGTGCGCGGTCAGGATGAGCCCGCAGTACAGCAGCCCTATGAACGGCGTCTGCTCCTTGGCCAGCTGACGCACGGTCGGGATGGCGACGGTGTCGATGACCTCGTCGACGAAGTTCTCGGGAAGCCACGGGAGGGGGAGTACGCACCCATTCCGCCCGTGTTCGGCCCGGCATCGCCGTCGAGGAGGCGCTTGAAATCCTGCGCAGGGTCGAGCGGGAGCACGTTGTGGCCATCGCTCACGAGGAAGAGCGAGACCTCCTGGCCGTCGAGGAACTCCTCGATCAGCACGCTGCCCGACTCCAGATAGTGCGTGGCGTGGTCGACCGCCGCCTCGCGATCCTCCGTGACGAGAACGCCCTTGCCTGCCGCGAGACCGTCGGCCTTGACGACGTACGGCGCCCCGAACGTGTCCAGCGCTTCCTCGACGTCGAGGAGGGTGGATGCGCGCACAGCACGTCCCGTGGGAACGCCCGCAGCATCCATCACCCGCTTCGCGAACGTCTTCGACCCTTCGAGCTGCGCGGCGACCTTGCCCGGCCCGAATACGGGAATGCCGCGGGTGCGGAGCGGATCCGCCACACCGGCGACGAGCGGAGCCTCCGGCCCGATCACCACGAGCTCGATGCCGTTCTCGATCGCGTACTCGGTGACCGCGATGCCGTCGAGCGGATCCAGGCCGGGATCGACCCGCACATCCTGAGCGATTCCCGCGTTGCCGGGGGCCACGACGATGTCGTGCGCCGCCTCTTCGCTCAGCAGCGACGTGACGATGGCGTGCTCGCGCGCGCCCGAACCCAGCACCAGAATCTTCACGCCAACAATGCTAGAGGACTGCCCGCTCCCCGCATCCCGGCGGGCCTGGAAAGATGGGGGCATGGCTCGCGCGAAGATTCAGGATGCTGACGGCGAGGCCGCCGTGCGCGCGGCACTCGGCGACAGGGCCGACCGCAACACCACCGCGATGGCCGTGCGCTACCTGCTGCAGCTGCTCGCAGAGCGCGCCCCGGGCAACACCGTGGAGGTGCGTGTGCCACCCTTCGGGGCGGTGCAGTGCATCCCCGGGCCGCGACACACACGCGGAACGCCCCCGAATGTGATCGAGACGGATGCGCCCACCTGGCTCGGTCTGGCGACCGGCGGCACCACCTGGGCCGAGGCCGTCGCCGCCGGAAAGGTGCACGCTTCCGGCCAGCGCGCCGACCTCGAGGGACTCCTCCCGTTGCGGGTCGCCGGCATCTCCTGACCGGAGCCGACGCGGAGAGCAGGGACCGACGAAGGGCGCACCCACTCCCAGGTTCCTTAAGGGACAATGGACACATGAGTACTGAGCCCGATGAGCGCGGAACGGTCACCGAGAGTTCGGTGCGCGTGAAGCGCTCGCCGCGATACGCGCGGTTCATGCTCGCGGGCTTCCTCGTCTTCGCGGTCGTCGCGCTCATTCTCACGTTCGCCTTTCCGGAGAACCCCACCTACGACCGCGGCGCCGTCTTCGGCTTCCTGCTGTTGTTCTTCGGGGTCGTCGGAGTCGCGATCGGGGCGGTCGTCGCCCTGCTGGTCGACCGGTCGGGCACCCGCAAGGCGCGCACCGTCCTGGCCGATAGAGTTACGGTGTCGGCTGAGCCGGAGGAGCGCGTCACCCGCGCGGAGACTCCCGGAATCGAAGACGCACCCGACACCCACAAATCCATCGAGAACTGAAAATCCCGACTGAAGGGTTCCACGGTTTGTCCAGAGGCGACGGTCTTCTCAACCACGATCTACTCCCCGGCGAGAAGGGCCCGCAAGATGCCTGCGGCGTCTTCGGCGTCTGGGCACCCGGCGAAGAGGTGGCGAAGCTGAGCTACTTCGGCCTCTACGCGCTCCAGCACCGCGGCCAGGAGTCGGCGGGTATCGCCACCAGCGACGGCAACAAGATCCTCATCTACAAAGACATGGGTCTCGTCTCGCAGGTGTTCAACGAGAACGCGCTCAACTCGCTCCCCGGCCACATCGCCGTCGGACACTGCCGGTACTCGACGACTGGCGCCTCCACTTGGCAGAACGCGCAGCCGACGCTCGGCAGCACCGCGGGCGGAACCGTCGCACTCGGTCACAACGGCAACCTGACCAACACCGCCGAGCTGATGCAGCTCGTGCACGACCGCTACCCGCAGCTCGATGGCGAGCTCTCGCGCGGCAACACCACCGACACCGCCGTCATCACGGCGCTCTTCACGGGCGACCTCGACCACACCCTCGAAGCGACCGCCCTCGAAGTGCTCCCGCACCTCCGCGGCGCCTTCTGCCTCGTCTTCATGGACGAGCACACCCTCTACGCGGCGCGCGACCCCCAGGGCGTGCGCCCGCTGGTGCTCGGCCGCCTCGAGCGCGGCTGGGTCGTCGCGTCCGAGACCGCAGCCCTCGACATCGTCGGCGCCAGCTTCGTCCGCGAGGTCGAGCCGGGCGAGTTGATCGCCATCGACGAGAACGGGCTCCGCACCCAGCGTTTCGCCGAGGAGCGCCGCGCCGGATGCGTCTTCGAGTACGTCTACCTCGCGCGTCCCGACACCACCATCGCCGGCCGCGGAGTCCACGAGGCACGCGTCGAGATGGGCCGCCGGCTGGCCCAGGAGCACATGGTCGAGGCCGACCTCGTCATCCCGACCCCCGAATCCGGAACCCCCGCGGCGATCGGCTACGCGCAGGCCTCGGGCATCCCGTTCGGTCAGGGCCTCGTGAAGAACTCGTACGTGGGTCGCACGTTCATCCAGCCGTCGCAGACGATCCGCCAGCGTGGCATCAAGCTCAAGCTGAACCCGTTGAAAGAGGTCATCAAGGGCAAGCGCCTGATCGTGGTCGACGACTCGATCGTGCGCGGCAACACCCAGCGAGCCCTGGTCTCCATGCTCCGGGAGGCCGGCGCCGCCGAGGTGCACGTTCGCATCTCGAGCCCGCCCATCACGTGGCCGTGCTTCTACGGCATCGACTTCGCCTCCCGCGCAGAGCTCATCGCGACCGGCCTGGGTGTCGACGAGGTGCGCCAGTCGATCGGTGCCGACAGCCTCGGCTACCTATCGGAAGACGGCATGATCGCTGCGACCGAGCAGCCCCGCGAGCGTCTGTGCACGGCCTGTTTCACCGGCATCTACCCGATCGAGCTTCCGGATGCGCACCACCTGGGCAAGAACCTGCTCGAGCGTCCCGGCGGTGCCGAGGCTCCGGCCGACGGTGTCGCCGCTGCTGACGGCTGCGACCCGGGACCGGACGCTGAATTCGAGTCCGTCCTGAACCCGGCCTTCGGAGACCCGGGCCGCCCGGAGTAGCTCGCGGCCGGCTGGCTCATCGGATTTCCGCGCGGCCACGGCCCGGTACCCTTGACTCGTGACCGAACAGCACCCGTCCTCTTCCGCCTCCTACGCCGCGGCCGGTGTCGACACCGCCGCCGGTGATCTCGCCGTCGAGCTGATGAAGTCGGCCGTGTCGCGCACCCACACCCCCGAGGTGTTCGGCGGAGTCGGCGGTTTCGCCGGGCTGTTCGACGTCTCGGCCCTCAAGGACTTCAAGCACCCGCTGCTCGCGACAAGCACCGACGGTGTCGGCACGAAGGTCGCGATCGCGCAGGCGATCGACAAGCACGACACCATCGGCCAGGATCTGGTCGGCATGGTCGTCGACGACATCATCGTGGTCGGCGCGAAGCCGATGTTCATGACCGACTACATCGCGTGCGGCAAGGTCGTCCCGGCCCGCATCGCGGAGATCGTCACCGGCATCGCGCGCGCCTGCGAGGCGACGGGAACGGCACTCGTCGGCGGCGAGACGGCCGAGCATCCTGGACTCCTGGCTCCCGACGACTACGACGTGGCCGGCGCTGCCGTCGGCGCGGTCGAGGCGGATGCGGTTCTCGGAGCCGAGCGCGTGCGCGACGGCGACGTCGTGGTGGCCCTCGCATCGTCGGGCCTCCACTCGAACGGCTTCTCGCTCGTGCGGCACATCCTGGCCCAGAACAAGGTCGGCTTCACCGACCACTCTGACGCCTTCGGCGGTCAGGTCGGCGAGGCGCTCCTCGAGCCGACTCGCCTCTACACCGCGCCCCTGCTGAAGGTGCTGCAGGATCCCGAGCTCACCGGTGCGATCCACTCGCTCAGCCATGTCACCGGTGGCGGCATCGCTGCGAACCTCGCGCGCGTGCTCCCGCTCGGTTCGTGGGTCGAGGTCGAGCGCGGCACCTGGTCGCCCACGCCGGTCTTCCGCATCCTGAGCGATCTCGCCGGTTCGACCCTCGAATCGAGCGAGGGAACCTGGAACCTGGGCATCGGGATGTTCGCCGTCGTCGCCGCAGACAAGGCCGCCACGGTCATCGCCGCCATCGAAGGCGAGGGCATCCACGCCTGGACAGCGGGAACCGTGTCGACCGCATCCCGAGACCTCGCCGGTTTCGAGCAGGGCGCCAAGGGCGTCGACGGCGGCGCGGTGCGCCTGGTCGGCTCCTACGCCGGGTAGTTCGCCTCCCACCAGCGCAGCACCCTGAGCGCGCGCAGCGTATTCCACCTGCTCGGCCGGCCGTCGCCGTCCTCCAGCTCGAAGTGCACCGCGCCCGCGTGCGTGTTCTCGAGCGGCCACCTGCCTTCGTCGTCGCGTCGACCCTCGAGCACTCCGACCGCCTCGGCCAGTCGCGCATCCGGAGTGCCGCCGACAGAGCGAAAGTAGTCGAGACCACGGAGCACGTCGTAGTGCCAGCGGGGCGGGAACGAGAACTGCAGCCAGTCGCTGTCCGCCACCTCCCCGGTAGAGACGCGCCGGAACAGGCGCCGTTCGAGCAGATACTCCTCACCGCGTTCGCGGGCGGCCCGAGCTTCGGGTGTGCCTCCCGTGGCGCGTTCCCACTCGAGCAGCCCCTCGAGAACGTTGATCGTGCTGCCGAACGAACCGCGCACCGAGCCGTTCTCCTGTTCGCAATTCCAGCCGCCGTCGGCCATCTGCTCGCCGAGCAGCCGGTCCACGATCGCGCGGACGTCCTGGCCGTAGTACGAGCCGAGAGCGACGGTCAGGCCGTTGATGCACGGCTCCACCTCGCCGGCGAAGAAGTCCTCCCCGTCGTGCTCCCACTTGCTGTTCGCGCGCACGAGTTCGATCGCCCATTGCACATGCTCGGTCTCAGGATGCGCACCCAGCTCACGAAGCAGCGCCAGCGTCGGGGCGGTCGCCGTCCACGGCTGCGGATCGTTCCACGTCGCCCATGACGGAAAGTAGGTGCCGCCGTCCCATTGGCCATCGGCGCCCTGCAGCGCGAGTAGGCGATCGCCCCAGCCTTCGTAGGCGACTTTGGCGCGCTCCGCGGCGACGACCTCGGCGGGTTCGTCGGTCAGATCGCGCATGACTTGCCAGCGGATCGCAGGATCCGCATCCAACAACCACTCGGTTACGGTCATGTCCGGGCAGTGTAGACCGCGGCGGCGAGCGTGTCACCACAACGGGTAGACGCGATGGTCGGCCCCGGGCGGTTAGACTCGCGCGTGTGACCCGTCTGCATCTCAGTATCCATGCAGCCGTCGGGGTCGCAGCTCTCGGTCTCGCGCTGGCGGGTGTGGCGGTTCTGGCCCCCGCCGCAGCCGCATCCGCTGCTCCTGTGGCACCACCCACCGTCGTGCCGAACAGCGCGGCCGTCACCCCGCTCGTCGATTGCGTGGCGGACAGCGATGCCGGATCGGGCCAGACGACTCGCACCATCGTCTTCGGATACCGCAACGTCTCCGCCACGCCCATCCCCCTGGCTGCAGGCACTGTCGACAACTTCTTGACCCCGGGCCCACTCGATCGCGGTCAGCCGTCGTCCTTCCTCCCTGGCGAGCATCACGGAGCGTTCGCGGCCACCGTCGATTCTGTCGGCGGCGGGAGCCTGATCTGGAGCGTGGGGGACAACTACGTCATCGCCCCGAGAGCAGGGACCGCCATTCCCTCGTGCGACACCGTCACGACTGTTGCGCTCTCGGCGCCGTCGACGGTCGCGTCGGGCGACACCGTGACGCTCACAGCAGCGGTCTCCCGGATGCAGCTGGGCGCACCCGACAGCGGCCAGGTGTCGTTCGCGGTCGACTCCGGAACCCCCACGGTTGCGTCGGTCGACGCGACCGGCGTCGCGCGCGCGGTCGTCCCGGCTCCCGCGGCGGGCTCCCACACGGTCGTCGCTACGTTCATCCCCGCGACCGGCTCCCTTCTTCTGACCTCGCATGCTCAGGCCGACTTCACCGTCAGTGCGTCAACGGGCGCGCTCTCGGTGACGCCGAGCGGTTTCTCCGCGGACAAGCGCCAGGCTTTCGTCACGGTGACGCGTGCATCCGGTGCTGGAGTCGCATCCGTCGACTACACGACCGCGGACGGCACGGCGAAGGCTGGCAGCGACTACACAGCGGCGCAGGGCACGGTCACGCTCGTCGCGGGTCAGCTCTCGGCGACGATCAGCATCCCGGTCGCCGACCGTGCCGCGGGCTCGGGCGAGGCGACCTTCTTCGTACTCCTGCAGCGCGCGACCGCGCCGGTGGATGTGGCCGGCGCGACGGTCAAGCTCCCGGCGGTCACCGCGTCCGGCTCGACGACCGTGGGAAACGTCACTTCGGACACGTCCGGTCATCCGGGTGCGAGCGGGGGCGGCTCGGATTCGGCCCTCCCCGCGGGGGACCCGACGGCGTCGGGCCGCGTCGCCAACACGGCCAGCGATCTGGTGCTGATGCTGGGCGGCGCCCTGCTCGCAGTGGGCGGCATCCTCGGTGTGTTCGGCCTCTTCAAGTTCGGGAGCACGCGCAACGCCCAGGCGTGACAAATGTCACCTCGCACCCCTGACGGATGCTCTTCGCCGGGTCCCGGGCATCCGGGCACGCTGAGAGTGTGAACCAGACACCAGCCATCCACCTCACCGATCTGCGGAAGTCCTTCGGCTCCCTGCAGGCGGTCAACGGGGTGAACCTCACCATCAATCCGGGCGAGGTCGTCGCGCTGCTCGGCCCCAACGGAGCCGGCAAGTCGACGACGATCGACCTCGCCCTCGGACTCGCGCAACCCACCGCCGGTCGGGCCGAGCTCTTCGGCGGCGACCCGCGCTCCGCAATCGTGCAGGGGCGGGTGGGAGCCATGCTGCAGGGCGGCGCGCTGCTGCCGACGCTGACGGTCGCCCAGTCGGTGGCGCTCGTCGCAGCCGCGCACAAGCATCCGCTCACCGTCGCCGAGGCGCTTGAGCGGGCGCGCTGCACCGAGATCGCCAAGCAGAAGGTCAGCAAGCTGTCGGGCGGTCAGATGCAGCGGGCGAGGTTTGCCGTCGCGGTGGTCTCCAACCCCGACCTGCTCTTCCTCGACGAACCGACGGCCGCGATGGACGTCGAGGCGCGACGCACCTTCTGGCAGTCGATGCGGGAGTTCACGGATGAGGGCCGAACCGTGGTCTTCGCCACCCACTACCTCGACGAGGCCGACACATACGCCGACCGGATCGTCATGCTGAGCTCGGGCCGCGTCGTCGCCGACGGCACGCCGACCGAGGTCAAGGCGGTCGTCTCCGGCAGGCGCATCCGGGCCGGCTTCGACTTCGCCTGGACCCCCGCGGTCGAGGATGCGCTGCGTGCGCTCCCCGGCGTCCGCTCGCTCGATCACCGCGCCGAGCAGCTGACGATCGTCAGCGAGGACTCGGATCTGACCCTGCGCGCGCTGCTCGCGGCGCACCACGACATCCACGACATCGAGGTCACCGCGCACACGATGGACGACGCGTTCCTCGCACTCACCGAAGGAGCCGCCGCGCTGGGCGAGCCGGCTTCCGCCACTCTCGGCGAATCCGAGCCCGCCAACCAGTCCGCCCTCACCACGAACGGAGCAGCACGATGAGCATTGCCTACCTCGGACTCGAGTCCCTGCGCCAGATCCGCAACGCGCGCTCGATGATTTTCACCCTCGCCGTGCCTCTCGTCATGCTCGTCGCGTTCGGCGGCTCGTTCGGCGGCAGCGGTCAGGTCGACCCCGTGACGAAGCTGCCGTGGATCGCCGTCACGACGATCCAGGTGGCCGGCTACGGCGGCATGATGGCTGCGCTGTCGCTCGCCTTCAACATCGTCACCGAGCGCTCGATCGGCTGGAACCGCCAGCTGCGCCTCACTCCACTGAGCGGCACGGGTTACCTTGTCTCGAAGCTCGTCACCTCGATGCTGATGGCTCTGGTGTCGATCGTCGTCATCTTCAGCGTCTCGGGCATCCTGTTCCACTCGAGCCTGCCCCTCGGCAACTGGCTGACGGCCGGTCTGGGTCTCTGGCTCGGGGTGATCCCCTTCGCGCTGATCGGCATCCTGATCGGGCAGTTCGCCAAGCCCGAGTATGCGCAGCCGCTGTTCATGGCCGTATTCATGGGGATGGCTGTGCTCGGCGGACTCTGGATCCCGCTGCAGATCTTCCCGGCCTGGGTCGCGAACGTCGCGCAGATCGTGCCGTCGTACTGGCTGAACCGCATCGGCCAGATGGGGGCGCACCAGAACGGCGACATCCTGAGCCCGGCGCTCGTGCTGCTCGGCTGGACCGTGGTTCTCGCCGCGTTCATCGTGTGGCGCTACCGGCGGGATGCGGCCCGCAGCTGATGGTCCGCACGCCGCGCCAGCCCGATGAGGGGTCGCCCGATGAGGGGTCGCAACACGCCGCCACGGCAGAGGCCGCGACGGCGTGTCCCGACCCCTCGACGGTGACTAGGGTGTTGACAGTGGACAGCACGGAGTACGAGAAGCCCGATCGGCTGTTCGCGCGACTGACCCATATGAGCGCGCGCCGCTGGTATCCGGGCGCCATCATCGGCCTGCTCTACCAGATCTCGACCGTGATCGGTGTCTGGAGCAGTTCGGGAAGCCTCGGCGAGAAGGTCGCCGCCACCTTCGTGCTGTGCCTGGTCTACATCGGGTTCCTGGTGATCCCGCCGTTGTTCTGGTGGTCGTCGCTGCGGGTGCGGGCCTGGGCTGTTGTCGGGTACTTCGTGCTCAATCTCGCCCTGTTCCCCCTGATCGGCATCTCGGCCTGCTGGACTTGGGTCTACGTCGCCTGTGTGATCGGGATGCTCGGCCTCCCGCCCGTCGCATCCATCGCGTCGATCGCGGCCCTCGGCGCCGGCCAGTTGGTGATCGTCGCGCTGACCGGGGACTTCGACGACAACTGGTTCATCGCACTCGTCACCGTCTCGATCGGGATCATGATGTTCGCGTTCGCCCGGCAGCTCGAGTCGTATCGCAGCCTGAAACGAGCCCAGGGTGAGATCGCGCGCCTCGCCGTGATCGAGGAACGCGGGCGGTTCTCGCGCGACATGCACGACGTTCTCGGGCACTCGCTCACCGTCGTCACGGTGAAGTCGGAGCTGGCCCGGCGCCTGGTGGCGATCGACCCGGTCAAGGCCGAGGCCGAGATCGCGGACATCGAGCGCCTGAGCCGCTCTGCACTGGCGGACCTCCGCGCGGCGGTCGCCGGCTATCGCGAGATGAGCCTCTCGACCGAACTGGCGGCAGCCCAGGCCGGGCTGGCCGCCGCGGACATCGACGCGCACCTCCCGCGAAACGGCGAAGACGTCGACCCCGAGCTTCGAGAGCTCTTCGGGTGGGTGCTGCGCGAGGGCGTCACGAACGTCATCCGGCACTCGGGCTCTCGCAACTGCTGGGTCACCGTGACACACGACAGCCTCGAAGTCGAAGACGACGGGCGGGGGATGAGCGGGGTCGGCACGGTCGGGATCCCCGGCTCGGGCCGTGCTCCGGGCTCACGCGGCCTGATCGGGTCATCCGGGTCACCCGGTGGATCCGGTGCAGTCGGCGGAGATGAGCAGACCCTGGTCGCGGTCGACAGCGGCAACGGCCTCGACGGTCTGACGGCACGCGCCCGCGCGGCCGGCGCCCGAGTGCTGATCGGAGCGAGCGAGCACGGTGGAGTGCGACTGACGGTGCGGAAGGCGAACACGTGAGCGACCCCATCCGTCTCCTGCTGGCGGACGACCAGGCGTTGGTGCGCGGTGCCCTGGCTGCGCTGCTCGATCTCGAGCCCGACCTCGAGGTGGTGGCGCAGGTCGGACGCGGCGACGAGGTCGTGGATGCGGCGCGCGCGAACGCGGCGGATGTCGCGCTGCTCGACGTAGAGATGCCGGGCCTCGACGGGATTCAGGCTGCCGCCGCTCTTCGGGCGACCCTCCCGAGTTGCCGGTCGCTCATCGTGACGACGTTCGGACGGCCGGGGTACCTGCGGCGCGCGATGGAGGCGGGCGCATCCGGATTCGTCGTCAAGGACACCCCGTCGGGCCAACTCGCGGATGCGGTGCGTCGGGTCGCCGCGGGCCTTCGCGTCGTGGACCCCGCGCTCGCCGCGGAGTCCCTGGCGTCAGGTGTCTCGCCGCTGACTCCGCGCGAGACCGAGGTGCTCACGGTCGCCGCAGGCGGTGGCAGCATCACGGACATCGCGCACACGCTCTACCTCAGCGAGGGAACGGTCAGGAATCACCTGTCGAGCGCGATCGGGAAGACGGGCGCACGGAACCGCTCCGAGGCGGCCGTGATCGCTGCGGAGAAGGGCTGGCTGTAGCTAGCGCCAATCGGCGCCGGCTCGTGCAGCCCGTCGACCCGCCGTGAACGCTAGGCGCGCTTGGGCTGGTCTTGTCCCTCGTAGTCGTCTGTGTATCCGCCGCCGCTGTCAGGCTCGTAGTCTGCCCACGCGGCGTACTGGTCGTCGTGGTGGGAGTGTCCTGTCAGTTCGCGCTCGAGCGCGTCATAGTTCACGTCGGGGCTGAATGACTTCAACTCCCGCGCGATCTTGGTGTGCTTTGCCTTTTGACGGCCGCGCCCCATGCGTGACCCCCTTACGGTGCCAGGCCGGGTGGGCAATGAGCCACCCGGGAATCCGAACAGGAACAGTGAAAACTAACCGCTAGTTTAGCATGTGGGGCCTCGGGAGCCCCGAGTTCACGCACAGGGTTGGATGATGGGATGAGCGCGTGACCACGACCAGGACCGACACCCAGGTGGTGATCGTCGGCGCGGGCCAAGCTGGCCTCGCCGTCGCTTACTATCTGCGGCGGTTCGAGCTTACTCCCGGTGTGGATTTCATCCTGTACGACAGGGGTCCGGCAACGGGCGGCGCGTGGCAGCATCGGTGGGATGCGCTCAAGCTCGGCACCGCCCATCACGTGAACGATCTGCCCGGAATGGCCGAGCTCGGCATCAGTTTCGAGACGGCCGACCGGTCGCTCCCGGCCAAGGACATCGTCGCCGGATACTACCGACGCTTCGAGGAACACTACGGTCTCGACGTGCAGCGCCCCGTCACGGTCACGAGCGTCTTCGACCGCGGGGCGGATCTGATGGTTCAGCACACTCGTGGCGAGACCGCCACCCGCGTCGTCGTGAACGCGACAGGAACATGGGGTGCGCCCTTCGTTCCGTACTACCCGGGTATGAACACATTCTCAGGAAGGCATGTTCACACCTCCTCTTATCTGTCCGCCGAGGAGTTCGCGGGCCAGTCCGTGGTGGTCGTCGGCGGCGGCACGTCGGCGATCGGGTTCATCCTGGAGCTCGAGCATGTCGCCGCACAGGTGACCTGGGCGACCCGACGCCCCGTCGAGTTCAAAGACGAGTCGGAGCTCACGATCGAGGGCGGCGTGGCTGCGGTGGCGGCTCAGGATGCGGCTGCGCGCGCGGGCAAGGCACTGCCCAGCATCGTGAGTGGCACGGGCATCCCGCGCACACGGCGCATCGCTGCGGCCGTCGACCGCGGAATTCTCACCGAGCGCCCCATGTTCACGGCGATCGAGGAGAACGGCGTGCGCTGGCCCGACGGCTCGTTCACGCAGGCCGACGCCATCATCTGGGCCACCGGCTTCCGGCCGGAGTTGCGACACCTGTCGCCGCTCAAGCTGCGGGAGAAGGCAGGCGGTCTGACCGTCGAGTCGGGAGCATCCTGGCAGGACCCCCGCATATTCCTGGCCGGGTACGGACCCCAGGCGAGCACCATCGGAGCCAACCGTGCCGGCCGCGTCATCGCCCGCCAGATCATGGCGCAGCTCTGACGCGGTGTCCGTCTGCGACGGCTGCACGCAGCGCGCTGGGGATCGCATCCTGAGGCCGAGTCGTGCCAAAAGTGGCGTTCACCGTGGCGTAACCGCACCTTTGGCACGATTCGACGAGCGGGCTGCCCGCTTCAGGAGCGGGCGACGCGGCCGTCCGCGTCAACCGTGAGCGACAGGGCGTCGCCCGCGAAGCGGAGGCCTGTGACCGCCATCGTGCCGACGCCCGGGGTCGCAGCACTGTCGAGCGTGCCCGCTTGCGCGTCGGCCGCGAGGCCCAGACGCGCGCTCAGCACCGAGACCGCTGCCGCTGCCGACCACGCCTGCGGGCGGCAGGCGGCGGGGTACGGGATGGGCGTTGGCGTGTCCGCGGCCGAGTCGCCAGAGTGCAGCTCGGGCATCCGGTAGTCGAATCCTTCGGCGGCGGCGAGGAGACCCTCGGCGAGCGTCTCCGCCTCAGCCGTGTGACCGTCGCGGGCGAGACCGCTGATCGCGATCGCGGTGTCGTGCGCCCAGACCGACCCGCCGTGATAACTGAGCGGCCAGAACCCCGCGGAGTCGGTCGACATGGTGCGCAGACCGTAGCCCGAGTTGAGTTCGGGCGACACCAGGCGCTGTGCCACGAGCGCCGACTGCTCAGGGGTCAGGATGCCCGTGCCGAGCAGATGCCCGATGTTGCTGGTGACGGTGTCGACCTTCTGCTTCGCAGCATCGAGCGCGACCGCGGGGTACGCGCCTGCGGGGTCGTCGATCCAGAAAGCCGCCGCGAACCGCTCCTTCAGATCGGCGGCCCACTCGCGCCATTCGTCGGCGCCGGGACGACCGAACGCCTCGAGCAGGTCCGCGCCGCCGACAGCGGCCTCGTACGCGTATCCCTGCACCTCGCAGAGCGCGATCGGTCCGTCGGCGAGCGTGCCGTCGCGCCACTGGATCGAGTCGCCCGAGTCCTTCCAGCCCTGGTTCGCGAGGCCGTGGCCGGTGGTGTCGACGTACTCGAGAAAGCCGTCGCCGTCGCTGTCGCCGTAGTCGCGCATCCAGGCGAGCGCCGCCTCGAGGTGGGGGAGCAGAGCCTCGACCTCGGCCGCGGGCATCCCCCACTTCCAGGCGTCGTGCAGGAGGTTAACCCAAAGGGCGGTGGCGTCGACCGTGCCGAAGTAGAGCGGCGGAAGGACGATCCCGAGGCCGGGGAGGGTCATGGTCGCGGGCCGGAGCTCGTGCATGATCTTGCCCGGCTGCTCGGCCGTGTCGTTCACGACCTCGGTGCCCTGGAGGTCGGCCAGGATGCGCAGGGTCGACGCGGCGATATCCGTGCCGAGCGGCAACAGCATCCGGGCGGCCCAGATCGAGTCGCGGCCGAACAGGGTGAAGAACCACGGTGCGCCCGCGGCCAGGAAGATCTCGTCGGGTCGCTCGGTGGTCGACATGCGGAGGGCCTGCAGGTCGGCCAGAGCGCGGCTCAACCAGGCTGCAAGGCGCGAGTCGCCGGTGGCGGCGGAGAAGGCGGCCCAGTCGGTCGACGGTGCAGCACCGGCGACGACCGAGGAGGGGTCGTCGACGTCGATGCGCCAGCCGAGAGTGACGGAGGAGTGGCCCGCGATCTCCGGAGTCCAAGTGAGGGTGGTCGAGGTGTCGTCGGTCTCGGTCTCTGCGTCGGGAGCGCTGACAACTGCCGTGACGGTGCCCGAGGCGAACGTGACGCCGTCGGCGTTCGTCGCTGACTCGATCGGATTCTCGCTTCCTCTCAGGCCTGCCTTCATGAGCTGCATGGGCGTGAAGTCGGCGCGCACAGCGACCGAGACCCGCGGACGGACAGGGGTGCCGAGGGCGTTGCGCACCGTGATCGTCTCGACCAGGGAGCCCGCGCGAACCTCGCGCTTCTGCTCGATGCGCACGCGGGGATCGGCGGTCGCGTCGTCGAGTCCGCGGGCGAGCGAGGTGAAGACGGCGGTGGCCGCATCCGGGCTGCCCGTGGCGATGTGCTCGGGCAGCGAACCGCCGACCGTCAGCTCGATCTCACTCAGCACACGGACGTCGGAGTGGTAGAAGCCGTGGATGCCGTGACCGTCGACGGTGCCGTCCGTCGCGGACCAGGCCTGGCTGGGAGCGGTGAGCACCACCACGCTGTCGTGCAGTAGGGGTTGGAGCGGCTGGGTCATCGTGGTGTTCACGCCTCCTCGAGGGTGGGTTGGGAGTCAGAAGTCGGTTGGAAGTCGGAAGTGGGGCGGGGATCGAACCCGGATTCGGGATCGGTCGCACCGGGCAACAACCGCGGCTTGATCCGCGTCTCGACGGCGCGGCCGTCGAGGGCCTCGACCCGCCAGGCGTACTGCCCGTCACGTTCGCTGACCACGTCGAGCAGCCGGGTGCCGCCGTAGACGAGCCCGACGCCCTCGTCGAGCGCGTAGCCCGGCGGAAGGGATCCGGAAGCGACCGCCGCCTCGTGAGCGACGCGCCGCTGGGGGTCGGAGTCGTAGTGCACTCCGAGCGAGCCCGGCAGGATGCCGAGACCGTCGGCGACGGCCTCGATCTGCGGTCCGAACGACGCTGTCGTGCCGCCTTCGTGCCAGCACAGGGCTCCGGCCGAGCCACCCGCGAGCACGACGCCCGCCTGCCAGGCCTCGCGCAGGATGCCGTCGAGTCCGTGTGCGCGCCAGACCGCCAGGAGGTTCACGACACTGCCGCCGCTGACCCAGATCACGTCTTGCGCGAGCACGTGTGCGCGCAGGTTCAGGATGTTCCGATGCGGGAAGAAGCGGATGTGGCTCGCGTCTACGCCCGCGGCGCGTGCGGCTTCGAGTTCGGGACCCTCCACCGATCGCTGGTCGCCACCCGCCGTGTTGACGTGGGCGACCCTGGGCGGGCGTCCTTCGACGCGCGCCAGCTCGATCGCATGCATCAGCAGCGGACCGTAGACGGAGTCTGTCCAGGATCCGGGGTTGAGCCCGCCGCAGGTGGCGAGGATGGTCGGTTCGGCCGCAGTCATTCCTTCACCGCCCCCTCGCTGTTGTTCATGATGCGACGCTGGAAGATGAAGAACAGCACCGCGACCGGGATGGTCATCAGGGCCGCCGCCGCGAGCTTGATCGGATACTGACTTCCCTGGCTGAGCTGGCCGCTGGCGAGCCCGGCGACGCCCTTGGTGAGCGTGGTGAGGGCGGGATCCTGAGTCGAGACGATGAAGTGCGCGAGCTCGTTCCACGATCCCTGGAAAGACAGGATGACGATGGTGATCAGCGCAGGCCTGGCCATCGGGAGAACGATCGACCAGAACACCCGGAAGGTGCCGGCGCCGTCGATGCGCGCCTGCTCCTCCACGCTCTGCGGGATCGACTCGAAGAAGTTCTTCATGATGAACACGCCAGCCGCATCCGTCAGCAACGGCACGATCATGCCGGCGTACGAGTCGTAGATGCCGAGCTGGTTGATCACGAGGAACTTCGGGATGAGCAGCACCACCATCGGCACCGACATCACAGCAACGAGCCCCGCGAAGACGATCCCGCGGCCGCGGAAGTTCAGCCTGGCCAGCGCGTATCCGGCGAGGGAGTTGAAGAACACGCGTCCCAGCGTGACGACGATCGTGACGATGGCCGAGTTCTTGAACCAGGTCGGGAAGTCGGAGTTGAGGAAGAGCTTCGTGTACGCGGCGGTGGTCCAGGTCTGCGGGATGAGCGAGACCGGGTTGCCGGCCGCATCCGCGTCGGTCTTGAACGACGTCGCCACCTGGATGAGGAACGGCATGATGTAGATCACGGCGATGACGACGAGGATCGCATAGGTGACCGAGGTGGCGACGACGGTTCCGGTGGACCGCCGGCGCCTCTTGGGCGTCGGGGCGACCGTGCGTGGACGCGACTCCGTGACGACGTGGTCTGCTGGTTCGGCGACGATGGACATCAGAGTGCTCCCCGTCCGTTCAGGGACTGTTCGGTCGCGACAGCGGTTGCGATTTCCGCGCCCTTGACGGATCCGGATCCTGAGCCGCCACCGGTGGGCGGAGTGTAGAGACGCATCCTGCGCTTGGACACCTTGCGTTCACGCAGCACCCACCGCTGGAAGATCGTGAAGAGCACGATGATCACGAACAGGATGAACGCGATCGCTGCGCCCTGGCCCCAGTCCTGATCTTGGAACGACGTCTTATAGGAAAGGTAGGCGGGCGTCAGCGTTGTCTTGCCCGGAGCGCCCTTGGTACCGGTGTAGATCTGGTCGAAGATCTGCCAGCATCCGATCAGCCCGAGGGTGAGCACAGTGAACAGCGTCGGCCGCAGCTGGGGGAGGGTGATTCGCCAGAAGCGCTGCCAGCCGTTGGCGCCGTCCATCATCGCGGCCTCGGTGATGTCGCCGCCGAGGTTCTGCAGCGCTGCGATGAACAGGAGCATGAACGTGCCGCTGGTCGTGAAGATCGCCATCAGGATGAACGCGGTCATGGCCACGGACGGCCCGCCCAGCCAGTCCCACCAGGAGACGCCGAGAAGAGTGTTGCTCGTGAGTGCCGTCGGCCCCTGGTCCACTCCGAACACGGCGAGGAAGTTGTGGATGATGCCGTTCGGGTCGTTGAACCAGTTCGGTCCGTTGATGCCGATCCACGACAGGAACTTGTTGACGGCGCCGGTGCTGCTGAACAGGAACAACCACAACACTGTGATCGCGACGGAACTGGTCACCGACGGAAAGTAGAAGGCGGTGCGGAAGAATCCGCGGCCGCGCAGGACGGCGCGGTTGACGAGCACCGCGAGCCCGAGTGCGACAGCGGTCTGCAGCGGAACCACAAGAACGACGTACCAGGCGTTGTTCTTGAGCGCCATGCCGAAATCGGATTCGGCGAGGCCGCCACCGGCGAGCAGCGTCTGGTAGTTCTTGAACCCGACGAAGCTGACGTCACCGGCGAATGGGCTGCCCCGCCCGCCCCAGTCGGAGAAACTCACCCAGAGCGCCATGAGCACCGGGATGACCAGGAACACGCCGAGCAGGATGATGACCGGGGCGGTGAACAACCACCCCGAGGCGGTCTCGCCGCGCCGGATTCCGGAGCGACGAGACCGACTCGTGGTTTGCGACATGTTGTGGCTCTCGCTACTTCAGAATCGCTTCGAGGTTCTTCTGCGTGGCGTCGAGGATCGCCTTCGGATCGCCCGTCGCCAGCGACTCGAGCTTGCTGTTCAGGTCGGTGACCACGTCGGCCGAGCCCTTGGCGGTCGGAACGCCCTTGGCGTAGTCAGCGGCGCTCAGGAACGGGACGAGCTCAGGATTCGCGGACTTCCAGCTCTCTGCGGCCGACTTGATCGACGGCATCGGTCCGAAGGCCTTGGAGAAGGCGAGCTGCGAGTCCTTGCTGGTCAGGTTCTCGACGAGCTTGAGCGCTGCGGCCTGGTTGGGGCTGTCGGCGGCGATTCCCCAGCAGTTGGTGAACTGGAGCGTGCCCTGTCCGGCGGGGCCTTCCGGCAGCTCGGCCACCTTGTACTTGATGCTCGGGAAGTCGGCCTTCATGGCTCCCGTGATCCAGTTGCCCTCGATGGTCATCGCGGCCAGGCCCTTACCGAAGGCCTCTCCGCCCCATCCGGCGCCGAGGTCTTTCGCGTACTTCAGGTCGCCCTCGGTGAGGAGCTTCTTGACGTAGTCGAGCGCCTTCACGTTGGCGTCGCTGTTCGCCGTCGCCTTGGTGCTGTCGTCGTTCATCAGGTTGCCGCCGGCCTGCGTCATGAACGAGCCGATGCGGGCGTACTCACCCGAGATGCCGAGGCCCACGTGGTCGGCCGTGGTGAGCTTCTTCGACACCGACTCGAGCTGGTCCCAGGTCTTGGGGAGGTCGGCGTCGGTGAGACCCGCGGCGCTCCACATGTCGGTGTTGATGATCAGCTGCAGCGTCGAGAAGTCTTTCGGAGCGCAATAGAACTTGCCGTCGTAGGTGAACGACTTGACCAGGCTCGGGTAGAAGTCGCTCTTGTTGGCGAGGTTGTCGCCGTATGCGAGGAGCGAGCCGTTGGAGGCGTAACCGGCCAGCGCATCCGTCGACAGATAGAAGACGTCGGCCGGCTTGTTGGCGGCGAAGCCCTGCGCGAGCTGCTGGTTGAGGTCGCTGGCCGCGACGACGGACGCCTTCGTGCCGTCGCTCTTGGACCAGTCGGCCACGGCGGACTTCACGGCTGCCGTCTCGGCGTCGCCGCTCGAACCGATCATGACCGTGAGGGCCTTGTCGGACGAGGTGAGCTTGCCGGTCGAGTCGCTTCCGCTGCTGAATCCGGACCCGCAGGCGGTGAGCGCCAGGGTCGCAGCGACGGCGACGGCGCCGCCTGCGAACCAGCGTTGAGTGCTTCGTTGCATTGTTTTCTCCTTGGTGTGAGTGTGCCCGGTCGAGGGGCGCACGAGGGGGTGAGACGCAGAGGTCGGGGGAAACTCGGCCCTTGTGGAGAACGCGGGTGCGGAGGGATGCGGCGCTTCGGCGGGCATCTGACCTCCTTGGTCGATCTCGGGTTTGATCGTTCAAATCGCGGGTGATAGTTTGCCATTTGAACGATCAAATTGGGGCGCTGTCACCATATCCACGTCGTTCCGACCATGTCAACCCGGCGCAGCGGTATGGTCGATCGAGCCGAATGAGAGGAGCGGAGCTTGGGAGCACAGCCCACCGTCCTCGATGTCGCGATCGCCGCGGGAGTGTCTCGTCAGACCGTCTCCAACGTGCTCAACTCCCCCGACGTGGTTCGCCCCGAGACCCGCGAACGTGTCGAAGCGGCCATCCTCGACCTCGGTTACCGCCCCCACGCCTCGGCCCGGCGGCTGCGCACGCAGAAGAGCTCCACCATCGGCATCCGTCTCGATCCGATCACCACCGACGGCATCTCGGGTTCCATCCTCGACCGGTTTCTGCACTCGCTCACCGAGCAGGCCGACCGCAAGAACCTCCGCGTGCTGCTCTTCACCGCGAGCGACCCCGAAGACGAGATCGCCCAGTTCCGGCGGCTCAGCGACGGAGCCGACGTCGACGCGTTCGTGCTGACCTCCACCTTCCACGGCGACCCGCGAACCGAGTGGCTGATCGAGCACGGCCAGTCCTTCGTCACGTTCGGTCGGCCGTGGGGATCGACGACATGGCCGACCCGGAGCACCTCTGGGTCGACGTCGATGGGGCAGCAGGCTTGCACGAAGCGACGAACCATCTGCTTGATATCGGCGCTCGTCGCATCGGCTACCTCGGCTGGCCGGCGGGATCCGGAACGGGCGACGACCGTCGACGCGGCTGGCTCGAAGCGATGCGCGCCGGCAGTGGCCTCACCGATGCCGAACTGGCAACTCTCGAGGTCGCGGCCGAAGACGGCGTCACCTTCGGCGCCGAGGCGATGCGCCGCCTCGAGGCACAGGCCGGGCATGTGGACGCCGTCGTCTGCGCGAGCGACTCCCTCGCCCTCGGCGCACTCATGGCCACATCCGGACGCATGCCCGTCATCGGCTACGACAACACCCCCGTCGCCGCATCCATCGGCTTCTCCAGCGTCGAGCAGCCCCTGGAAGCGGTGGCCGCGGGAGTGCTCGAACTGCTGACCGGCGCGCATGGCGGCCGCGTGCATCCGGATGCCGAGGTCACCGACCCGAGACACCGCCTGGTCGCCCCGAGCCTGGTCGTGCGCGAGGGCCTCTCCGTGATCGCATCGCGCTGATCGCCGGGCGCTGAAACGAGCCGGTAATACGGGTCGGTGACAATAGGAGCATGCCTCCACAAGAGTCGATTCAGGATGCGCCACAAGCGCGCCGCCTCCCCGTCACCGTCTCCATCACCCGCCGTGTCGACCACTCGCGCCTGCCCGAAGTCACCCGGTGGGTGCAGTCCGGCGTGAACCTCGCCAACTCCTACGAGGGTTTCCTCGGCTCAGGATGGGTGCGCGCCCGCGCCGACTCCGACGAGTGGCACATGCTGTACCGCTTCGCCGACGTCCCGACGCTCGAGGCGTGGGAGGCATCCCATCACCGCGCCGACTGGCTGTTCGAGGGACGCGAGCTGGTCGAGGTCTCCCGCGTCGAGCGCCGTACCGGCATCGAGGGCTGGTTCGACGAGCCGCAGGCGGGTGTCGCCTCGGCGCCGCCGCGCTGGAAGCAGGCCGTGACGATCTGGCTCGGCTTCTTCCCGCTGTCGCTGGCGTTCACCTACCTGACCTCATATCTCGTTCCGGGCTGGCACCAGCTCTGGCCGCTCGCGACCGTGCTGATCACGACGCTCTGCCTCACCCCGACGATGACGTACTTCCTCCTGCCGTTCGTCACGCGCACGCTGCAGCCCTGGCTCCAACGCCCGCGTCGCTCACGCCGCTAGCGCTCCGGGCGAACCCTGAGCCGCCCCTGAGACGGCCCTGGGATTCGCGCCCCGGGGTTGCCAGATCCGGAAACGCGATATAACGTGAGTTTGTCAACAACGCGATATATCGCGAATCACCGAGGGTCGCCGCACCACGGCACCGCTGAACGGCAAGAGGAGCAGAACAATGGCACAGGACAAGTGGCTGATCCAGCCCGGGGAGAGCAGGATCATTGACGTCGAGCTCGTCCGCGCGTTGAAGGTCGCGGTCATCGGCGGCCAGATCGACATCATCGGACATGACGAGCCCGGCGCGCGGGTCGAGGTGCACTCGGTCAGCGGCCGCGACCTCAAGATCACCGTCGACGGAGATCGGCTCGAGATCGACCACCCGCAGCTGCGCTGGGACAACTTCATCGACGTGTTCAAATCGATGCGCAGCAACGGCAAGGCTGATGTGAGCGTGCTGGTCCCGCGTGAGGTGGCACTCAAGTTCGGCATCGTCTCGGCGAGCGCACTCATCTCGGGCCTGAAGACGGATGCGAAGCTCAGCACCGTATCCGGTGACCTGGTCGTCGACGGCCTCGTCGGCAACCTCGAACTGAACAGCGTGAGCGGCGAGATCTCGGTTCGCGACCACACGGGCAACATCTCGGCGCACACCGTCTCGGGTGATGTGACCGCCACCGGCGCCATCGGCAAGTTCGGTCTCGACGGCATCTCGGGCAACGTGATGGTGGACATCGCGGGAACGCCTGATGCGATATCCAGCAACACGGTCTCGGGAGACCTGACCGTGCGCATCCCCGATGCCCTTGGCGCCCGCTACCACGTGAACACTGTGTCCGGCAAGATGCAGCTCGATAACGCGTTCATCAGCGGGAGCCCCGGCCGCACGCAGACGGGTACCGCCGGATCGCTCAACGGCTCGTGGGTGGACATCAACGTGAACTCGGTGTCGGGCAATGTCGCCGTGCTCCGCAGCGTCACCCCTGCAGACGCGACCTCGGGTCAGAACGGGGCGTCCGCATGACTCCCGTCTTCGCTCACGGCAGCCTCCGGCTGTACCTGCTGAGCCTGCTCAACGAGTCGCCGAAGCACGGCTACGAGTTGATCCAGGCGCTCAGCGATCGGTTCGGCGGCACGTACAGCCCGAGTGCCGGCACCATCTACCCGCGGCTCGCGAAGCTGGAGGAGGAGGGGCTCGTCAGCAAGACGACAGAGGGTCGCAAGACCGTCTACGCCATCACCGACGCGGGCAGAGCCGAACTCGCCGACCGCGAGCACGAACTCGACGCGATCGAGGATGAGGTCACCGACTCGGTTCGCCGCCTCGCCGACGAAGTGCGCGCGGGCGTCAACGAAGCGATGCGAAGCCTGCGCGCCGACCTCGCATCGGCGGCCCGCGACACTCGGCGCGGCAACATCCGGGTCGACATCAACCAGGACGTGAGGGATGCGCGCCAGAACTCGAACGCCGCCGTGCGCGAGGCTGAGGCCGCACTCAACGAGTTCCGCCAACAGCTGCGCACCGACCTGCGGTCGCAGGCTGCGCGGGGCCGTCTCTCGGACGACATAGTGCCGCAGTTGAAGCTTGAATTGGCCCGCGTGCGCGCGTCCGTTCTGGAGGCCCTGAACCGCAGGTGAGGCCCCAAATAGAGTGTCACAGCCAGACACAGCGAAAGCGCGTCCGACTCTCAGGATCGGGCGCGCTGTCGTTTACTGCCGCGCCAGTTCAAGGAAGTTACGCGGACTACATATCTATTACAGATGCGCAAGGATTCGCCCGCTCGACGCGCCGACTTGACAGTGGATTAGCAGCGAGTAGTGTCGTCCCTCGTGACAAATGAGGGGAGATCCCCGAAGCGGTGGTTGATCGGCGACCCGCTTCCGAGTGAAAAACTCGAAGGACAGCTACTCCCGAAGCACCTCGCCCTACCCATCTTCGCCTCCGACGCACTGTCGAGTGTGGCGTACGCTCCGCAGGAACTCCTGATGATCCTGCTGCTCGGCGGGCTGGCGTTCCTGACGTTCGCGCCGTGGGTCGCGGCGGCCGTCGTGCTCCTACTTGTCACGGTTGTCCTGTCCTACCGCCAGCTCGTCAAGGCGTACCCGTCCGGCGGTGGTGACTATGAGGTCGCCCATAAGAACCTCGGCGAGAAGGCCGGCCTCGTCGTCGCCTCGGCTCTGCTCGTGGACTACGTGCTCACGGTGGCCGTGTCGGTCGCATCCGGAGTCGACAACATCATCTCGGCGCTGCCTTTCCTCGGCCAGTGGCGGGTCGAGCTCGCCGTTCTCTTCGTGATCCTCATCGCAGCGGTCAACCTTCGCGGCGTGCGTGAGTCGAGCAAGGCTTTCGCGCTCCCGACTTACATCTTCATCGGCTCGATCTTCGTCATGATCGTGACCGCACTCGTCCGCACCGCGCTCGGGGATGCGCCGGTCGCCGAATCCGCCGGCTTCACCGTGCACGCGTCCAACCTGGGGCAGGCCGCGATGATCCTGCTGCTGCTCCGCGCCTTCTCCAGCGGCTGTAGCGCCCTGACCGGTGTCGAAGCCGTCGCCAACGGTGTCCCCGCTTTTCGCACCCCGAAGATCAAGAACGCGCGCAAGACCCTCGGGCTCATGGGCGGAATCGCAATCGTGCTGTTCGCCGGCCTCACCGCTGTCGCCCTGATCAGCAACGTGCACTACGCCGAGAACCCCTGCGACCTTCAGGGTTGGGCAGAATGTGCGACATCGCCGCAGCGAAGCCTGATCGCACAGATCGCCGCTGCGACCTTCGGCAACAACTCACTTCTCTTCTTCATCGTTCAGGCCGCGACCGCCGTCGTGCTGCTGCTGGCCGCCAACACCGCGTTCAACGGATTCCCGCTGCTCGGCTCCGTGTTGGCCCGCGACTCGTACGCCCCGAAGTCGCTCAACACCCGAGGCGACCGCCTCGTGTACTCGAACGGCATGATCCTGCTGGCGCTCGCCGCCCTGGCCCTGCTGCTCGTCTACCAGGCCAACCTGACCCAGCTGATCCAGCTCTACATCATCGGCGTCTTCGTGTCGTTCACGCTCGGCCAATCGGGCATGGTGAAGCACTGGATCACGCTGCTGCGCTCGGGGACGGTGCGGCCCGGCGAACGCGGCGGCATCATCCAGAGCCTCTGTATCAACGCGTTCGGTGCGTTCCTGACCGCGGTCGTGCTCATCGTCGTGACCATCACGAAGTTCACGCACGGCGCGTACCTCGTCTTCATCTTCATGCCCATCCTGTTCTTGCTCATGCTCGGCGTGAACCGCTACTACCGCGACGTGGAGAAGGAGATCGAGGTCGATCCCGTCACGACCTTCGGCAGCCGGGGCGACCACGCGATCGTCCTCGTCGGCAAGATGCAGAAGCCGGCCCTGAAGGCGCTCGACTACGCGATCGCCGCCCGCCACGAGTCGATCGAAGCCGTGAACATCTCGATCGACGAGGAGTCGACGGAGCGGCTGCAGAAGCAGTGGATCGAGCAGAACATCCACGTGCCGCTCACGATCATCGAGTCGCCGTACCGCGACTTCGGGATCCCTCTGATCAAGTACCTCAAGCACCGTCGCGAGGAGCACGGATCCGAGGTCGTCACGGTCTACCTCCCGCAGTACATCGTGGGCCACTGGTGGGAGTCGCTGCTGCACAACCACCGCGCCAACCGCATCCGTCAGCAGCTCATGCTGTGCCACGGTGTGACCGTCGCGCTCGTGCCCTGGCTGCTCGATTCGTCGTCGCTGATCTACGGGCGCCGTTCGCGCCCACTGCCGGGCCAGGATCGCCGCGGCGAGCTGGTGCGCCCCGTCGCGCGCCGGCCCCTGGACCCCGCGTCGAAGGTTGCGGGCCACGGGATGCACGGGCACAGCGGTCGCGCGACCTCCGGATCCGGAACGCCGGTCTCGGCCGGGCAGTCGCCCACTCCGTCGACGCCGCCCACTGCGACGCCTCCTACCGCACCGCCTGCTTCGTCGGAGACCCCGTCGAGCCAGCCGGCCGAAGCCAAGAAGGTCCACGCGCGCGCAAAGCGCTGACGCCCTTGACCTTGACGCACTTGACCTTGACGTAACGTCAACCTCTACCGTGGAATCACACCCCACGAGAGAGAAGACGACGATGGACTGGTCCATTCAGGACATCGCCCGCCTGGCTGGCACGACGAGCCGCACGCTGCGTCACTACGACACGCTCGGCCTGCTCGCGCCCAGCCGCATCGGCGGCAACGGGTACCGGTACTACGACCGGGACTCCCTCGTGCGGTTGCAGCGCATCCTTCTGCTCAGAGATCTCGGTCTCGGCCTGCCGGCCATCGCCGAGGTGCTGGAGAACCAGACGGATGCGGGGCCCGCCCTACGCAACCATCTCGCATGGTTACAGGATGAGCGGGCCCGACTGGCGCGGCAGATCGCGTCGGTCGAGTCGACGATCGAGGCGATGGAGGGAGGTGAACAGATCATGGCAGAAGACATGTTCGACGGATTCGACCACACCCAGTACAAGGACGAGGTCGAGGAACGCTGGGGCAAGCAGGCGTACGCGACGAGCGACGCCTGGTGGCGCAGCAAGTCGCCGGCGGAACGGCAGGAGTGGCAGCGGTTGCAGAAGCAGCTCGCCGCCGACTGGATCGCCGCGTCCGAGAGCGGCGCATCCCCCGACTCGGAGGAGGCGCAGGCGCTCGCACAGCGGCACTTTGACTGGCTCGCGTCCATTCCGGGAACTCCGGGGAGCGATGCGAACGGCCCGACCCGCGCGTACCTGATCGGCCTCGGCGAGATGTACGTCGCCGATCCGCGGTTCGGCGCGAACTACGGCGGGGATACCGGCGCTGCGTTCGTGCGTGACGCCCTCCGCGTGTTCGCGGAGCGCAACCTGTAGGGCTCGCCCTCGGGTGCTCGCCCCTTCTCGGCCGTCGGCCGGGGAGGGGCTCGGCGTTTGCGGAGGTGGTGGCTCAGGCGCGGCGGGTGAGGCGGTCGTCGAGCCAGTAGGTGGCGACCGTCAGCGCAGGGAAACGGGATGCGCGGCTCGCTTCAGGCTCAGCACCCGCGTCGGGCTGGTGCTCCCGGATGACCGAGCTGGTGCCCTCGCGATGGAACCGCGACCTGGCGGCCGAGTCGGACTCGAGCAGGATGCCGTCGCGCACGTCGAAACGCACGGCATCCTGCTCGGCTTCGAGGCCGGGCGCCTGCTCGGCGGTGCCCTCGAGTTCGCGCTCGGCGACCGCATCCGTTGCAGCGGTCTGCGGGAGCCGGATCGCGAAGAAGGGGAGCGTCAGGCTGCACAGCGGCCCGATCAGCAGGGCGAAGGCGAGGGTGCCGACGCCGACGTTGCCGCCAAGGATCCAGCCGATGATCAGCACGGTGACCTCGATGCCGGTGCGCACGGCCCAGATCGGCCAGCCCGTGCGAGCGTGCAGGCCGGTCATCAGTCCGTCGCGCGGGCCGGGTCCCATCCGGGGACCGATGTAGAGCCCGGTCGCCACAGCGAGCAGCAGCAGCCCGCCGACGAACAGCAGCACCTGGGCCCACAGCTCCGTCTGCTTCGGGATGAGCGCGAGCCCGAGCTGTGCACTCGGCCCGATCAGCAGAACGTTGAGCACGGTGCCGAGGCCCGGGCGTTGGCGCAGCGGGATCCAGAGCAGCAGCACGAACAGGCCGAGGACGTTCGTGATGAGCCCGAACGGCCAGCCGGTCTTCAGCGAGAGGCCCTGCGAGAGCACATCCCAGGGCGAGACGCCGATCCCGGCCTGCACCATCATCGCAATGGCGATGCCGTAGGCGAAGAGCCCGACGAGCAGTTGCACGATGCGGCGAGTGAGGAGCAGTCCGGAAGTCACTCGTCCATCCAATTCGAAGATTGGCCTTACATCAAGATGCCAATTCGGTTAAGGTGGCCTGATGGTTGACGCACAACTGACGGCACGGTCTCTGGATGCACTGCTCGGCGAGTGGCGCGGCGACGGTGCGCACTACCAGGCGCTCGCCGACCGCATCCGTCTGCTCGTGCTGGACGGGCGCATCCCGATCGACACTCGTCTGCCCGCCGAGCGCGACCTGGCCGGGTATCTCGACCTCAGCCGCACCACGGTCACCGCGGCGTATCGCGAACTTCGCGAGGCGGGGTTCGTCGACAGTGTGCGCGGGTCGGGGAGCGTCGCTCGTCTCCCCGGACCGGTGCTGACCGCTGCGCCGCCGATCGGCGGTGACGGGATGCTCGACTTCACCAAGGCGGCCCTGCCGGCCGCTGCATCCCTGCCCGCTGCTGCTCGCGCAGCGGCAGAGGAGCTGCCGCACTTTCTGCCGGACTCGGGATACGACCCGGTCGGTCTGCCGCACCTGCGCGAGGCCATAGCGGCGCGGTATCGCGAGCGTGGACTCCCGACCGAGGCCGGCCAGATCCTCGTGACGGTCGGCGCGCAGCAGGCGATCGCGCTGATCGCGAGGACGTTCTTGGGACGCGGGGATCGCGCGCTGGTCGAGATGCCGACGTATCCGCACGCGACCGAGTCGCTGCGGCTGGCGGGGGCACGGCTCGTTCCGGTCACCGTGACGGCGGCTGCGGCGGGGCCGCATGCTGTCGGGGAGTCTTCGTTCTCCTTTACAGGCGCGTCAGGCGGGGGCGTCGGGGACGGCTGGGACGTGGACGCGGTCGAAGAGACCATTCGCCGCGCGAACCCGGCCCTCGCCTATCTGATCCCCGACTTCCACAACCCGACCGGCGCATCCATGTCACCCGAGACGCGCACCCGGGTGATGGCCGCGGCGGCGGCGCAGGGAACGATCGTCGTCGGCGACGAGACGACAGCGGACCTCGACATCGACCGCGTCGGCAACCCGCTGCCGATCGCGGCGTACGGAGTGCGCGACGCCGGAGACGCCCCGGTCATCCTGATCGGCTCGGCCAGCAAGAGCCTCTGGGGCGGCCTCAGGATCGGCTGGATCCGCGCCGACCGTCCGCTCATCCGCAAACTGATCGCCGCAAAGCCGGCCACCGACCTCGGCACGCCGATCCTCGAGCAGCTGGTGGTGGCTCGGATGCTGCCGCAGATGCGCGAGATCGTCGAGGAGCGCCGCGGGCAGCTGCGGGCGGGCCGCGAATCCGTGCGCCGGCTGCTTGCATCGCACTTCCCGGATTGGACGATGCCCGCACTGGACGGCGGACTCGCCGCCTGGGTCGGAATCGGCGCGCCGGTCAGCTCGGCGCTCGCGCTCGGCGCGCGCAACCACGGGCTGCTCATCGCGGCCGGGCCACGGTTCGGTCTGGACGGTGCGTTCGAGCGGTTCCTGCGCATCCCGATCACGTATTCGGAGGAGGACACGGCTCGCGCGCTGACGGCGCTCTCGCGCACGTGGGCGTCGTCGCTGCACACGCCGCACCCGTACCCGTACCCCGACCCCGCCGCGCTCGCCGACGTGGTGTAGCGGGCCGTCCGGGGCCTGCCCCCAGCCCCACTACCCACCCTCGAGCGGTGAATGTGGAGTTTCTACCGTTCTGGATGCCCCAAAACGGTAGAAACTCCACTCTCGGCGCCGGGCCGAAGCGCGATGTGGATAACTTCTGCGAGACGTCGGTGGGATGGGGCAGGGTGTGCGCATGGAACACGCATCCCCAGGCACCCTTCCCGCTCAACCGCATCCCGCCAGGCCCCTTCCCGACCGACCGTTCGCGGTTCGGATGCGCTGCTCGCGGGCGTCACGCCGGCTCGCCTGAGACGCAAAGACCTGGTCGTGCCTTTTCGCGGGGCGCGGGTCCCCGCATCCGGAGCCGATGATTTCGTCGCGCGGTGCCGAGCGCTCGTCGCTCGAAATCCGCAAGCGGTCTTGTCCCACAGCACCGCGGCGAGGCTGCTCGCCCTTCCGGTCCCGTGGGACGTGCGTGACACGCTCCATCTGACCGTCGCGCCGCCGCTGCATCGGCCGAAGGTGGCTGGGGTGCACGCGCACTGCGGCGGGCTCGAACCGCGCGATGTGATGCTGGCGCACGGGATGAGCGTGACGGCCCCTGCACGCGTCTGGGCAGATCTCGCCCAGACCCTGTCGATGCGCGACCTGGTCATCCTGGGAGACGCGATCATTCATTGGCGCCACCGACGAGCGACGCTCGACGACCTGCGTGCACGCCTAGGAGCGCCCGGATCGCGCGGCGTGACCCGGGCGCGTGCCTCGCTCGAGCACATGAACGAGCGCTCCGAATCACCGCAGGAGTCGCTGCTGCGGGTGATCCTCGCCGAGGCGGGTCTGCCGCCGCCCGATGTGAACGTCGAGTTGAGAGGCCGCGATGGCCGGTTCCTCGCGCGTCCTGACCTGCGCTACCCGACGTTCCGCGTCATCGTCGAGTACGAGGGCGACCACCATCGTGTCGACCGCGGGCAATGGCGGCACGACCTCGTGCGAACGACCCGGCTTCAGGATGCGGGCGAGTCCGTGCTCCGCGTCGGCTCCGCCCACCTGCGGGAGGAGAAGCGGCTGGTCGCCCTCGTCTACCGCACGCTCGCATCCCGAGGCTGGCGGCCGGGGTGAGCCGCAGAGTGAGCCGAACGAGTGACCAGGCACCAGTGGCCAGCGATCAAGACGCGCATCCGGAGGGCGCACACGACAGCGCCGAAGTCGTACCTGGGCATGAGGAATTTGCACAGGGTGCACTGAGATACTTCTGGTGCGGCGATGGCGTCGCACTCCCCGCATCCAGAATCCGCAAAGGGTACGCCTGTGCATTTCCTCGCCGTCCTCAGTATGAAGAACCGGGCGCTCATCGCGCTGATCACGATCGTTGCGGCGGTGTTCGGCGGACTCGCGCTCACCAACCTGAAGCAGGAGCTCATCCCGAGCATCCAGTTCCCACAGGTGGCGATCGTCAGTTCCTACCCCGGCGCTTCGCCCGAGGTCGTCAACAACGACGTGAGCACACCGGTCGAGACGGCGATTCAGGGTGTCCCCGATCTCGAGAGCACCTCGGCCGTCAGCAGCACGAACCAGTCGCTCATCACGGTGCAGTTCACCTACGGAACAAACCTGGCCACGGCCGAGCAGAAGCTCGACCAGGCGATCAACCGCATCAAGTCGACCCTGCCCGATGGTGTCGACCCTCAGGTCGTCTCGGGAAGCATCGACGACCTGCCGGTCATCCAGCTCGCCGTCACGGGCGGCAGCGACCAGAAGGCTCTCGGCGAGCAGATCACCAAGCTCGCGCTGCCTGACATCAAAGACGTGAAGGGCGTCAACGACGCTCAGCTGGTCGGCGAGGTCGGCCAGCGCATCACGATCGTTCCGGATGCCGCCAAGCTCGCCGCCGCAGGCTTCACCTCCCAGTCGATCAAGGATGCGCTGCAGCAGAACGGCGTGCTCATCCCGGGCGGATCGATCACAGAGGACGACAAGACGCTTTCGGTCCAGTCGGGCAGCCAGCTCGGATCGGTCGACGACATCGCGTCGCTGCCGCTGATCCGGTCGGCTTCGGCGTCCGCCGGTGCGGGTGCCGGTGCGGGTGCGAGCGCCGGTGCCGGAGCAGGGGCGAGCGCAGGTGCCGGACCTTCCGCGGCGGCCGGCGCAGCAGCATCCGGAGCCGCTGCCACCCCGAGCGCAACCGCCACCGCGACGCCCACGATCGGCGAGGTCGCGACGGTTCAGGAGACCGACGACCCGACCACATCCCTGTCGCGCGTCGACGGTAAGCCCGCGCTGACCATCGCCGTGACCAAGCTCCCGTCGGCCAACACGGTCGACGTCTCCAAGGGCGTCAACGCCCTGATCGACGACCTGCAGACGAAGCTCGGCGACGGCGTCAAGATCACGGTCGTCTTCGACCAGGCGCCCTTCATCACGCAGTCGATCAACTCGCTCACCGAGGAGGGTCTGCTCGGCCTGCTGTTCGCCGTGATCGTGATCCTGGTGTTCCTGCTCTCGATCAGGTCCACCCTGGTGACGGCCATCTCGATCCCGACCAGTGTGCTCATCACGTTCATCGTGATGCAGGCCACCGGATACACGCTCAACATCATCACGCTCGGCGCGCTGACGATCGCCATCGGCCGTGTGGTCGACGACTCCATCGTCGTCATCGAGAACATCAAACGTGAGCTGGTCGCCGGGGTCGACCGTGCGTCGACGATCGTCAAGGCAGTGCGCGAGGTCGCGGGTGCGGTCACCGCATCCACGATCGTCACCGTCGCCGTGTTCCTGCCCCTCGCTTTCGTCGGCGATGTGACGGGCGAGCTGTTCCGGCCGTTCGCTACCACCGTGACGATTGCGCTGCTGTCGTCGTTGCTGGTGTCCCTGACGATCGTTCCGGTGCTCGCCTACTGGTTCCTGCGTCCTCCGAAGCCCCGCAAGCACGAAGGCGGAGCGGTCGAGTCCGCGTCCTCGCACCTCTCCATCGACGAGGCCATTGCGACCGGCGACGACGAGCTCAAGCATCCGTCGTGGCTGCAGCGCGGTTACCTGCCGATCATTCACTGGACGCTCAAGCACTCGGTGTCGACCATCATGATCGCCGTCCTGGTGCTCGTGGGAACGGTGTTCCTGTTCCCGCTCATGAAGACCAACTTCCTCGGGTCCTCCGGGCAGAACACACTGACCATTTCGCAGACCCTTCCGCCGGGAACGAGCCTCGAAGCGCAGAACTCGGCCTCGAAGCCGGTCGAGCAGGTGCTCCTCGACACCAAGGGCATCGATATCGTGCAGCTGTCGATCGGGTCGAGCGGCAGCGCCCTGCGCGACGCTTTCACCGGTGGTGGAGGCGGCATCACCTACTCGGTGACGACCGACCCGGATGTCGACCAGGACAAGCTGAAGAACACCGTCGAAAACGAGCTCGCCAAGATCACCGATCAGGGCCAGATCACGGTCTCGTCGTCCCAAGGGTTCGGCGGGTCCAACGACATCGAGGTCAACATCACGGCCACGAGCAACGCCGACCTGCAGAAGGCGACGGATGCGGTGGCCGCCCAGATCGAGAAGCTCGGGTCGATCAAGCAGACCACCGACAACCTCAGCGCATCCCTGCCGTACGTCGCCGTGAAGGTGAATCGCGCTGACGCGGCCAAGGCCGGCCTGAGTGAGGTCGCGGTCGGTAGTCTCGTGTCGCAGGCGGTTCAGCCGTCGACCGTCGGAAACATCGCGATCGACAACACGACGCTGAAGATCTACCTGCAGAGCCCGAACCCACCGACCACGGTGGCCGAACTGTCCGCGCTGGAGATCCCGACGCTGGCAGGCCCGGCTCGCCTCGACACGCTCGCGACGGTCGCCGAGACGAACGGTCCGTCCACCGTGACCACCGAGCGCGGTCTGCGCACGGCGACGGTCAGCGCGACCCCGGGAACCGACAACCTCGGCACCGCGAACGCCGACGTCACCAAGGCGCTCGACAGCGTTGACCTGCCCGCCGGAGCGACCGCGAAGATCGGCGGCGTCTCGTCAAGCCAGTCGGATGCGTTCTCGCAGCTCGGACTCGCGCTGCTCGCGGCCATCCTGATCGTCTACATCGTCATGGTGGCGACGTTCCGGTCGCTGCGGCAGCCGTTGCTCCTGCTCGTCTCGGTGCCGTTCGCGGCCACCGGTGCGATCGCTCTGCAGGTGATCTCGGGCATCCCGCTCGGTGTGGCCTCGCTGATCGGCCTTCTGATGCTGATCGGTATCGTCGTGACGAACGCGATCGTGCTCATCGACCTGGTCAATCAGTATCGGCGACGAGGGATGTCCGTGGAGGATGCGGTCGCGCACGGTTCCTCGCGACGTCTGCGCCCCATCCTGATGACGGCACTTGCCACGATCGCCGCGCTCACCCCGATGGCGATCGGCTTGACAGGCCACGGCGGGTTCATCTCGCAGCCTCTGGCCATCGTCGTGATCGGCGGCCTGGTGTCGTCGACGCTGCTCACGCTGATCGTGCTGCCGACGCTGTACAACTTCGTCGAGGGCTGGAAGGAGCGCCGGGCGTCACGCCGGACGGCCCGGGGCGAGGGTGGCGCGGGGGAGCCGGGTTCGGGTTCGGGGACCGGGCCGGATTCTTCGGAGCCGGATTCGCCGGCGCCGACAGCGCCGGAGCCTGCAGGCTCACGGGCCTAGGCACGCGCCGACTCGCGCTAGACGGTGAACACGGGACGCCCGGTCTTCGGACCGGGCGTCTCTCGCTAAGTAGCGTCCGCCGGTCTGCGGGTCTGCGGGTCAGCGGGGCAGCGAGTCAGTGAGTCCGCGTTTCAGCGGGGCAGCGGGGCAGCGGGTCAGCGGGTCAGCACTCAGCGGGCCTCGTTGACCAGGTGGTCGAGGCTGGCCTGGGCGAGCATCGGCCACTGGTCCGCGCTCGCGGCGGGCACCTCGACCCAGTCCTGGAACGGTCTGTCTTGACGGGACGGATCGAAAAGCACCGCGCCCGGCAGCAGCAAAGCCTCGGCGTGCACCGTCGTCTCGCGGCCGAGCTTGAACGCCATCGCGCCGTAGAACTCGCACGCGAAGACCTTGCCGTTCAGCTTCAGCGCCGGATGCCCGAACATCTTGCCGCTCACCACACCCGCCCCGGCGAGCTCGGCGGCGACGTCGGGGAACGCGGTCTCGGGATCCATGCCGCGATCCTAGGGCGTCGGCGGCCGTCCGCGATACCGGACAGCGGATGCACGTCGCCCGTTCCCGTCGGGTGCGCTGCGGCGCTACGGTCGGCATATGAGCTTGCGTCCACTGTCCGTCGACCCACTCTGGCCCCGCGCAGGCGGCTGGCCGTCACCCGACACCATCGAACCCGGCGGCGCGATCGATCTGACGCTGCTGGGCATCCCGACCTGGCGCACGTCTCTCTCCCCGACCGGAGCCGGTGCGACCCCGTCCGCGGTGCGCGACGCGCTGAGGTACTACGCCGAGTTCGCTGCTCCGGACAGGTCGTCGCGAAGGCGGTTCGAACGTCCGCTATCGCAACTCGTGCTCACCGACGCGGGGGATGTCGAGGAGCCGGACGGCCCTGAGGGTGAGGGTCGGGCGATCGCGGCGATGGCGGATGCGGTCGGCCGCGCATCCCTCGTCGTGGCGGTCGGAGGCGACAACGCGCTAACCGTGCCTGCGGCGCTCGGGGCGTGGGGAGGCGACCTGCCGACCGCGGGCCTGATCACCCTGGATGCCCACCACGACCTGCGCGACGGAGTGAGCAACGGCTCGCCCGTTCGGCGTCTGGTAGAGGCGGGATTGGCGGGCAAGCGGATCGTGCAGATCGGGATCGCCGACTTCGCCAACTCGGCCGAATACTCGAAACGTGCGGCCGATTACGGGATCACGGTCGTGCATCGCGACGAGTTGCACCGGCGCCCGATCGACGACGTGATGGAGGAGGCGCTGGAGATCGCGGGGGCCGCGGGCGGTCCGATCCACGTGGACCTCGACGTGGACGTGTGCGACCGGTCGGTGGCTCCGGGATGCCCGGCGTCGGTGCCCGGCGGCCTCGCGGCGTGGGAGTTGCGGCACGCGGCGCGGCGTGCGGCGGCGCATCCGTCAGTGCGTTCGATCGACCTCGCCGAAGTCGACGCGACCGCGGACGCCCCGGACGGCCGCACGGTGCGCCTGACCGCGCTGTGCGTGCTGGAGGCTGTCGCCGGGGTCGCCCAGCGCTGATGCCGCCCGCCGCTCCGCTGCTGCGCGAGGCTGACGTCCGTGAGTCGCGCCATATGCGGTTCCGGATGCGCGGGAAGCTGTACTCGCCGCGACTCACGCGGGTACACCCGCGGCAGCACGCCGCGGGCTAAGCGACTCGGGCGCCGGCGCGCCAGACGCCGGCGGCGAGAGGGACGCCCGGGCGGTACGCGAGGTGCACGTAGCTGGGCGCGCGGAGCGCGACGAAGTCGGCGCTAGCTCCCGCGGCGAGGTGCCCGACGTCCGCACGGCGGAGCGCGGCCGCGCCACCCGCGGTCGCCGACCAGAGCGCTTCCGCCGGGGTCATCCCCATGTCCCTCACGGCCACAGCGATGCAGAACGGCAGCGACGACGTAAAAGACGAGCCGGGGTTGCAGTCGCTGGCGAGCGCGACGGTGACGCCAGCGTCGATCAGTCGGCGCGCATCCGGAAACTGCTGGCGGGTCGAGAACTCGACGCCGGGCAGGAGGGTGGCGACGGTCGACGAACCGGCGAGGGCCGCGATGTCGTCTTCGGTGAGGTAGGTGCAGTGGTCGACGCTGGCTGCGTCGAGCTCGACGGCGAGACGGATGCCCGGGCCCGCTGAAAGCTGGCTGGCGTGGAGGCGCACGCCCAACCCTCTGGCGGTTCCGGCTTCCAGGATGCGGCGGGACTGTTCCGGCGTGAAGGCGCCGGTCTCGCAGAAGGCGTCGATCCAGCGCGCGTGGGGTGCGCACGCGTCGAGCATGTTTCCGACGACGAGGTCGACGTAGGCCTCGGGATCCGCGGCGAACTCGACCGGGACCACGTGAGCCCCGAGGAACGTCGTCTCGTCCGTCACCCGGGATGCAAGCTCCAGTAGCCGCGCCTCGTCCGCGACAGTGAGTCCATACCCGCTCTTGATCTCGAAGGTCGTCGTGCCCTGGGCGAGCAGCTCGGTGACGAAGCCGTCGAGGCGTGCGGCGAGTTCCGCATCCGTCGCCGCCCGGGTCGCAGCCACCGTGCTGCGAATGCCGCCGGCCGTATATGCCTGTCCGGACATACGCGCCTCGAACTCCGCTGCGCGGTCGCCGCCGAACACGAGATGGGTGTGGCTGTCGACGAAGCCGGGGATCACGGCGGCGCCCTCGAGGTCGACGACCTCGGCGTCGGCTACGGCGAGCGCGGCGGCTTCGGCCGTTGGCAGGGATGCGGCTGGTCCAACCCAGGTGACGACTCCGTCCGTGACGAGGAGCGCGGCGTCTTCCACGATGCCCAGGCGCGCCGTTCCGGTCAGCGAACGAACACCGGGGTCGTTGGTGACCAGTTGGCCGATGCCTGTGAAGAGCGTGCCTGGGGTGTGCATCCCTAACCCTCCTGCATCGGGATGCGGAGGCCGCGCTCGCGTGCGACCTCGGCCGCGCGCTCATAGCCCGCATCGACGTGACGCATGACGCCGGTTCCCGGATCGTTGGTGAGCACGCGCTCGATCTTCTCGGCGGCGAGCGGGGTGCCGTCGGCGACCACGACCTGGCCGGCGTGGATGCTGCGCCCGATACCGACGCCGCCGCCATGGTGGATGGAGACCCAGGTGGCTCCGGAAGCCGTGTTGAGCAGGGCGTTGAGGAGGGGCCAGTCGGCGATCGCGTCGGAGCCGTCGGCCATCGACTCGGTCTCTCGGTACGGGGAGGCGACGGATCCGGAATCGAGGTGGTCGCGGCCGATCACGACGGGGGCGGTGAGTTCGCCGCTCGCGACCATCTCATTGAAGCGGAGGCCCGCGAGGTGGCGTTCCTTGTAGCCGAGCCAGCAGATGCGGGCGGGGAGGCCCTCGAAGTGGACCTTCTCGCCCGCCGCGGTGATCCAGCGGCGGAGGTGCTCGTCCTCGGGGAACAGCTCGAGGATGGCGCGGTCGGTCGCCGCGATGTCGGCGGGGTCGCCGGACAGGGCGGCCCAGCGGAAGGGTCCCTTGCCCTCGGCGAAGAGCGGGCGGATGTACGCGGGCACGAAACCGGGGAAGTCGAAGGCGCGGTCGTAGCCGCCCAGCTGGGCCTCGGCGCGGATCGAGTTGCCGTAGTCGAAGACCTCGGCCCTCGCATCCTGGAACCCGACCATCGCCTCGACATGCTTGGCCATCGACGCGCGGGACCGCTCGGTGAACGACTCGGGGTCGGCGGCCGCGAGCTCGTGCCACTCGGCGACGGTCACGCCCTCGGGCAGGTAGCTGAGCGGGTCGTGGGCGCTCGTCTGGTCGGTGACGATGTCGATCGGGATGCCGCGGGCGAGCAGCTCGGGGAAGACCGTCGCGGCGTTGCCGACGAGTCCGACGGAGAGGGCGCGACGTTCGCTCTTTGCCGTGAGAACGCGGGTGACGGCGTCGTCGATGTCGGTCGCGAGCTCGTCGAGGTAGCCGTGGTCGATGCGGCGCTGGAGGCCGGACTCGTCCACATCCACGATCAGCACGGCGCCCTCGTTCATCGTGACGGCGAGGGGTTGCGCGCCGCCCATCCCGCCGGCGCCGGCCGTCAGGGTGAGCGTGCCGGCGAGCGTGCCGCCGAACTTCTTGGCGGCGACGGCGGCGAAGGTCTCGTACGTGCCCTGCAGGATGCCCTGGGTGCCGATGTAGATCCAGGATCCGGCGGTCATCTGGCCGTACATGGTGAGGCCGAGCGCCTCGAGACGGCGGAACTCGGGCCAGGTCGCCCAATCGCCGACGAGGTTCGAGTTGGCGATGAGCACGCGCGGCGCCCACTCGTGGGTGCGGAAGACGCCGACCGGCTTGCCGGACTGCACGAGCAGGGTCTCGTCGGACTCGAGGTCGCGCAGGGTGCGGACGATGGCGTCGTAGGCCTCCCAGCTGCGGGCGGCGCGGCCGGTGCCGCCGTACACGACGAGGTCGTCGGGGCGCTCGGCGACCTCGGGGTCGAGATTGTTCATGAGCATCCTGAGCGGACCCTCGGTCTGCCAGCTCTTGGCGCTGAGCTCGGTGCCACGCGCGGCCCTAACCGGTCGTGCTCCCTGCATGTTCTCTCTCCTTCGAGTCTTTCGCGTCTGCGTCTTCGGTACTGCAATCGAGTCCGGGAGAAATCCCGTTCTACGAGGGGCGGAAAGGGGATTTCTCCCGGAGTCGATTGCGTTGGGGGTTAGTTGAGGGGGCCGGTGGCGGATTCGGCGGCGGCCAGGATGCGGCCCGACTGCACCAGGGCGACGACGGCTTCGATCTCGGGAGAGAGGTAGCGGTCGGGTCCGGGGCCGGCAACAGCGGTACGAACCTCCGCGACGACGGCGCCGGTCGCCCGCCCCGGCTGCAACGGAGCGCGCAGGTCGGCGCCGCGAGCGGCGGTCATGACCTCGATGGCGAGTACGCGCCCCAGGCCGTCGATCGCCCGGCGCAGCTTGCGCGCCGCGGCCCAGCCCATCGACACGTGGTCCTCCTGCATCGCCGAGGACGGGATGGAGTCGACGGATGCGGGCGACGCCAGACGCTTCAGCTCCGACACGATCCCCGCGGCCGTGTACTGCGCGATCATCAGACCGGAATCGACACCCACCTCGTGCGCGAGGAACGGCGTAAGGCCCTGGTTGCGGGCCGGGTCGAGGAAGCGGTCGGTGCGGCGCTCGGACATGCTCGCCACGTCCGCGACCACGATCGCCAGGAAGTCGAGCACGTAGGCGACGGGCGCTCCGTGGAAATTGCCGTTCGACTCGACCCGCCCGTCGAGCGTGAGCACGGGGTTGTCGACGGCGGATGCGAGCTCGCGGTCGGCGACGAGCGTCGCGTGACCGAGGGTGTCGCGGGCCGCACCGTGCACCTGGGGTGCGCAGCGCAGGGAGTACGCATCCTGAACCCGGGTGCACTCGGGACCCTTGTGGCTGGCGACGATCGGCGAGCCGGCGAGCACCGAGCGGATGTTGGCGGCAGACAGGGCCTGTCCGTGCTGCGGACGCAGGCGCTGCAGGTCGTCGGCGAAGACGGCGTCGGTGCCGAGCAGGGACTCGACGCTCATCGCCGCCGCGATGTCGGCCGTGGTGAGCAGGGGGCGAGGTCGTAGATCGCGAGCGACAGCATCCCGAGCATCCCGTCGGTGCCGTTGATGAGGGCGAGACCCTCCTTCTCGGCGAGCACGACCGGGACGATGCCGGCCGTCGCGAGCGCGTCGGCGGCGTCGGTGAGCACTCCGGCGCCGTCTGCGGCAGAGCCGACTCGTACCTGGCCTTCGCCCATCGCAACGAGCGCACAGTGAGCAAGCGGAGCGAGGTCGCCCGAGCAGCCGAGCGAGCCGTACTCGCGCACGACCGGCGTGATACCGGCGTTCAGGATGGCGGCGTACGTCTCGACGGTGACGCGTTGCGCGCCCGTGCGTGCGGTCATCAGGGTGGAGAGTCGGAGCAGCATGAGGGCGCGCACGACCTCACGCTCGACCTCGGGCCCCGAGCCCGCAGCGTGTGAACGGACGAGGCTCGCCTGAAGCTGAGCCCGACGGTCGCCGGGGATGAACGTGGTCGCGAGCGCACCGAATCCGGTCGAGATACCGTAGTGCGGCTCCACGTCGTCGGCGAGGGCTTCGACGATCGCGCGGGATGCCTGCACGGCGTCGAGCGAGGCGGGATCGAGGACGACATCGGCGTCGTGACGGGCGACGGCGACCACCTCGGCGATCGTGAGCGGCCGCGCGCCGACGAGCACGCTGTTCTTGGTGAGGAGCATGACCTCATCCCACACTCTGCCGCGGCGTCGCGCCGCACTCGTAGACTGTTCTCCGTCCGGTATCCCAGACACGGGAGCGCGGCGGAAGAGCGGGGTGGCGATGAGCAAGGTTCCGGCGGCGGAGAACACGCTGCGGATTCTCGAGCACCTGTCCGGCCAGCGCGGCCCAGTTCCGGCGGCGGCGATCGCGGGGGCGCTTGGGCTGCCACGGTCCACCGTCTACCATCTGCTCGCGGTGCTGATGGAGCACGGATTCGTGCTGCACTTCCCCGAGGCCAGGCGCTACGGTCTCGGGGTCGCGTCGTACGAGCTCAGCTCGGCCTTCTCGAGGCAGGAGCCGCTGAGCCGTCTGGGCCGCCCCATCCTGGCCGCCCTCGTCGACTCGATCGGGGAGTCCGGCCACGTCGCCGTGCTGCACGGCCGCGACGTCGTGTACATCGTGGAGGAGCGGGCACCACGACGTCCGCGCCTGGTGACGGATGTGGGGGTGCGGCTTCCGAGCCACCTCACGGCGAGCGGCCGCGCGCTCCTGGCCACGCTGCCGCCAGGCCAACTGCGGGCCCTGTATCCGGACGCGAGCGCCTTCGAGGACCGCACGGGCGCCGGCCCGCATTCGTACGCCGAGCTGCGGCGGGTCGTCGCCGAGGCGAGGGAGGCCGGATACGCGACGGAGGACGGCGACGTGACCCCCGGATTCGCGTCGGTCGCGGTATCCGTCCGCGACCACGCGGGGTGGCCGGCGGCCGGGATCGCGATCACATTCCCGCGGGAGAATGTATCGCGGGAGGAGTGGCCGGCGCTCGCCGGACGAGTGCGAGAAGCCGCGGCGGAGCTGTCACGTCGCATCCGGGGCAGCTGAGGCCGGAGCGGTTAGAAAACGAACCGGGCCGTGGCGTCAGGGCGCGGCCAGTGTCACCGTCGTATGGTGCGTGTGGCCGTTCCGCAGGTACTCGACCTCGACCTTGTCTCCGGGCTCGCTGGTCACCTGGATGTGCGTGAGCACGTCCACGCTCGACGCCGTGCGACCGTCGAGTTCGATGATGACGTCGCCCGGACGGATGCCCGCTGAATAGGCCGGCCCGCCGCGTTCGACCGAACGCACGAAGAGCCCCTCGGCGACGCCGTAGTGCGCCGACACCGCGTGCGGGATCGGGATGAGGTCGACTCCGGCCGTCGGATACGCCACCTCGCCGTGCTCGATCAGCTGGTGCGCGATCGGGATGGCCAAGGATTCGGGCACCGCGAAGCCGATGCCTACGCTGCCGGTGCTGCGCTGGCCGTCACCGCCCGGGACGGTGGCGATGGCGGTGTTGATTCCGACCAAGCGGCCGCGACAATCCACGAGCGCGCCGCCCGAGTTGCCGGGGTTGATCGAGGCGTCGGTCTGGATCGCGCCGACCAGGATCGCATTGCGGTCGTCATCGCTGGGCACCGGAACGGTGCGGCCGAGCGCGCTCACGATGCCGGCCGTGACCGTGCTCGAGAGCCCGAGCGGTGCGCCGAGGGCGACCACGGGCTCGCCGACCGACAGGGAACCCGAGTCGCCTCTATCGATCACGGGCAGCGCATCCTCGCTCGACACCTTGATGACGGCGAGGTCGGTCTTCGGGTCGCGACCGACGAGCTCGGCCTCGGTCTCGACGCCGTCGCTGTAGCGCACCGACAGCGCTCCACCTGTGGCTGCGGGGGATATGACGTGGTTGTTGGTCAGGATGTAGCCGTCGCGGGTGATGATCTCGCCGCTGCCGTTGCTGCTCCCGCCCGGACCGTGGACGGTGATCGTGACGATGGTCGGCAGCACCTGGTCGGCCACGCGTTCGGCGTTGCACGAGCCGCCGCTTCGACCGGCGCCCAACACGAGCGTCGTGACGGTACCCGCGAAGAACCCGCTGGCGATCAGGATGAGGGCCCCTGCGGCCGAGAGCCCGGCGATCAGCCAGACGCGCCCTGACTTCGTGCTCTCCGACGGTGGTTCGAGAGTCATGGCGGTCCCCTTCGCGCGGTGCTTGCCGCCAGGCTAGCGGGGCGGTCGGCGGCAGCGCTAGGCGGAAGTCAGCTGCTTCGCGTAACAGATCGAGTGCGGGTCGCCGACGTATGGACCGAAGTTGGGGATGCGGACGTAACCGCGACGCTCGTAGAGGGCGATCGCGGCGAGCTGGCGCGGGCCGGTCTCGAGCTGCAGGGTGTCGACTCCGGCGAGCCGTGCGGAGGTCTCGGCGTCGGCGAGGAGGGAGGAGGCGAGGCCCTGGCCGCGCGCATCCTGATGCACGAACATGCGCTTGAGTTCGGCGGTGCCGTCGCCTTTCGCCACGACGGCTACCATACCGAGCGCGCGGCCGTCGGCGTCTCGACCGACGAGCACCGTGACGCCGGGCGCCTCGAGCTCGCTCACATCGAGCAGGTAGCAGCTGTCGGCGGGGTAGAGCGCCAGCGTGAACTCGTCGCCGAGGCGCAGCAACTCCTCGACGTCGGGGGTGCGCGGCGGTTCGGTGGCGATGGAAACGGTCACGACCTCACGGTATCGCGCGCGGATTTCCGCGATGTTTCCCTCACGCACCTGCCTCCAGCGCCTACGGCGCCCGTCGTCGCGCGTCGAGTGTGGAGTTTCTACCGAAATCCCGGGCGTGTCCCGGTAGATACTCCACACTCGGCGGAGGCGGGGGAGGGATGTGGGCGGGCGCGGGAGGAGGACGCGCGGAGCAGGGGGCGCGGGGGGAGAACGGGCGGAAGCAAGGGAGGCGCGGGGGCGGCAGGTCAGGCGGCGGCGAAGCGGCGGGCGGAGCGTTCCTTGGCCTTGGCGGCCTCTTCGTCGCGGTTCTTCGGCGGGGCGTTCGTGACCAGGTCGTCGAGGAGGTGCTGCGTGAGGTGCGCGATCTCGGCGACGGCTCGGTCGAATGCCTCGGCGTTGGCCTTGGAGGGCTTCGAGGTGCCGCTGATCTTGCGCACGTACTGCAGCGCGGCGGCATGCACCTCGTCAGACGAGGCGGCGGGCTCGAAATTGTGGAGGGTGTGGATGTTCCGGCACATGCGAAAGAGGGTACGCCGCGTCAGTCCAACTCGTCGAGGTCGTCCTCGCGATCCAACTCGTTCTGCCCTTGCACCAACCGCCCTTCCGCCGCCCGCCCGGCCGCTGTCAGGGCCTCCGCCGCGCGACCCTTGGCCACGTACTCGAGCCGTCGCAGCGTCTCGGCGTTCCGGATGTTCAACACCACATCCATCAGCCGCTTCGGGATGAAGCGCAGCGGTCCCGACACCACCCGCTCTTCCATGAGCACCAGACTGCCGTTGTCGCGGGGCTGCACCTCGATGATGACGCGCTCGCGACCGAACGGCCACGTATTGGCCGTCAGCTCGACGCGGCGCGGCGCATCCCAGGCGTTCACCCTGGTCACGTCGTTGAGCACCAGCGGCCACACGCCGATCGAGTGATGGAGGCGGGTTGTGGGCCGCGGCCAGTCGGGGTCGGCGGAGCGCAGACGCGAAGCCCCCACCACCCAGGTGGGATAGACCCAGGGGTCGGCGAGCACGGTGAAGACCTGCTCGGGCGTGCAGTCGAAACGGCGAACGGTGATCGACACGGCTGGTTCTCCTTCGGTCAGTCTGGGGCGAGCGACGGCATCCTGGTGACCCCGAACTCGTGGTGCAGCGCGCTGCGCGCGGCGTAGTAGCCGGGCAGACCGTGCACGCCGGGCCCGGGCGCAGCGGCGGCGGAGGCCAGATAGAGGCCGCGGCCGGGCATCCGCCACGGGTCGGTGGCGAGCACGGGGCGGGCGATCAGCTGGCGGAAGCTCGGAGCACCCGCCGAGATGTCCCCGCCGACGTAGTTGGGGTTGTAGCGCTGCATGTCCTCGGCGGTGCGCGACGACGTCGCCAGGATGAGGTCGCGGAAGCCGGGTGCGAACCGTTCGATCTGACGGATGATCGCCTCCTGCTGGTCGATCACCGACCCCCGCGGAACGTGTGTATACGCCCACAGCACGTGCTTTCCGGCGGGCGCCCGGGTCGAGTCGAAGAGCGACGGCTGCGACACGAGCACGTACGGATCGATGCTGTGTCGACCAGCGGCGACCTCGCGCTCTTGCCTGGCAATGGCTTCGCGGCTTCCGCCGACGTGCACGGTGGCCGTCTCGGTGAGTTCCGGGTTCTCCCATGGCACCGGCCCCGAGAGGGCGAAGTCGACCTTCGCGACGCCGTTCCCGATGCGGAACCGCGAGATCTTGCGCAGGTAGTTGGGCGACAGCCTGTCCTCCCCGAGGCGGGCTGCCGCCTCGGCGCCGGTGTCGAAGAGGATCACCCGGGCGGACGGCAGCTCGGCCAGGCTCGTCACCTCGGTGCCGATGACCACCTCGCCGCCGTGTGCGACGAGATCGGCGACCAGGGCATCCGCGATCGCTTGGCTTCCGCCGACCGGGATCGGCCAGCCGCGCGCGTGCGCATAGGTGGCGAGGGTGACGCCGGCGGCGGCGCCCGCGAGGCTGGGGAGGGGGAGCGTGGAGTGGGCGAAGACCCCCGTCAGCAGCGCGCCGGCCTGGTCGCCGCTGAACGGCAGGTTCCACCACGGTCCGCCCTGGTTCAACATCGCGAGAGCGAAGCGTGCTGCGGTGAACGGATGCCGCGGAACCTGGAGCACCTGCGATCCGGTGAACTCGGCGACCCGATCCGCACGGTCGACCAGCGGCCCGAGAAGTCGTCGATAGGCCGCGCCGTCCTCGCCCAGACCCTCGACCGTGCGGTCGAGGTCGTGGTAGGCCAGCGCAGCACGGCCGCCGTCTAGCGGGTGCCCGTACGACGCCGTCGGCAGGATGAACGGGATGCGCTTCTCGATCTGGAACCGCCGGAAGAATCCCGAGGCGAAGGCCAGTGGATGCACCGCCGAACAGATGTCATGTACGTACCCGGGCAGCGTGATCGGCTCGGTGCGCATCCCTCCCCCGCGGTGGCGTTGCGCTCGTAGACGCGCACGGACAGCCCCGCGCGCGCGAGGGTGACCGCCGCAGCGAGCCCGTTGGGGCCGGAGCCGATGACGATCGCGTCGGGGTCGGAGGTCATTACCCACTTATACCCCTGGTTGGGCCGCGTTACCCTGCCGTCATGGTGAATCGACTCGCGCAGGCCGCCGACCGCGTGTCGACGGTCGAGCTGCTGTTCGATCTGGTGTTCGTCTTCACGATCACGCAGGTGACGGAGATCGTGGTCGAGCATCCGTCGTGGATCGGGGTCGCGCAGGCCGCCCTGACGCTGGCCGTCGTGTGGTGGATGTACGACGCGTACGCGTGGCTCACAAACCAAGCGGCGACCGAGAGCGTGGTGCTTCGGGTCGGACTCGTGGCGGCGATGGCCGCGTTCCTGCTGCTGGCGGTGGCGATTCCGCACGCGTTCGGTGCGAGCGGTCTGCTGTTCGGTTTCGCCTACCTGGCCGTGGTCGTGATCCACTTCACCCTGTTCGCCCTTCTCGGACGGTCGGGGTCGGCGCGGTCGATGCTGACCGTGGCGCCGTTCAACCTGTCGGGCGCCGTGATCCTGATCGTCGCGGGGTTCGTGACCGGGCCGGCCGACTGGATCCTGTTCCCGGTGGCGCTGCTGGTGATGATCTCGACCTCGTTCACGAGCGGACCTGGCGGGCTGGACATCGGCGCGTCCCATTTCGTGGAGCGGCACGGGCTGCTGATGATCATCGCGTTCGGCGAGTCGATTGTCTCGGTCGGCGTCGGGGCGACCGAGCACGAGTTCGGCCCTGCCATCCTGACCGGGGTGCTGCTCTGCGTCGGTGTCGTCGCCGCGCTGTGGTGGTGCTACTTCGCGGGTGACGACGACGAGCGCGCCGGGCGCAGCATGACCGGTGCCTCGGTGCGCCGGCGGTCGGTGCTCGCGCTCACTGCCTTCGGGCTCGACCATTATGTGATGATCCTCGGGCTGGTGCTGTGGGCGGCCGGGGTGACGTTCGTGAGCGGAGACGTGTTCGCCGTTGGACCTCCCGTCGGCGCCTGGCTGCTCGCCGCGGGCGTCGGCGTCTACCTGCTCGGGGATGCGCGGTACCGCCAGGAGCTCGCGCTCGGCCCCTCCGGTCTCCGGTACCTGGCGGCTGTGGTGTGCGGGGCGACCGGCTTTCTCGGATTGGTGGCGGCGGCGGTGTGGCAGCTCGTCGTGCTGTTGGCGGTGCTGGTCGGCGTGATCGTGACGGAAGCGGCCCGGTCGCAGCGCATCCGGAAATCCCCGACCATTCCCAGCTTGGATCCTGTATCGTAGATCAGTCGGCTCTTGACACCGTGCTTGTTTGCGCGGATGGGTTTGTAAGTCAGGTGGGCCGGTTTCGTCGCCACGTTCGGCGCTCGAATGATCACTGTATGTGAACGGCCCCGGCCAAAGACTGCCCGGGTTCTCCCAGACCACGACCTCCACGGAGGGCGTGCGCTGTGCCATGCACACGAGAACAACCCAGGAAAACACTCATGCCAGGATTCAAGAAGCAGCACGGCGCCCCCGGCGCACGCAAGGGCGGCCCCAAGTCGGGCAGCCGCAGCCCCGGTCACCGCGGATACCGCGCGGAAGAGACCGCCGCCGCGCCCAAGAAGCAGCGCTGGAGCACCGAGGACCGCGCAGCGCGCCAGGGCTACGGCTCGCGCGACGCCGCAGGCACCGGATCGACCGGCGGCCGCAAAGAGCGCCCGAACTGGGAGCCCCGCGGCAAGGAAGCACGCACGTGGGAGCCCCGCGGCGAGCGTGGAGCCGCCCGCGGCGAGCGTCCGTCTTACGGTGACCGTCCGGCTCGTGGTGAGCGTCCGTCTTACGGTGACCGCCCGGCCCGTGGTGAGCGTCCGTCGTACGGTGACCGCCCGGCTCGCGGCTACGACAACGACCGCCCGCGCCGTTCGTTCGACGACCGTGGCGACCGCGCCCCGCGTCGTGACAACGATGACCGTCCGCGCCGTTCGTACGACAACGACCGCCCCGCGCGCTCGTTCGACAAGGATCGCGCTCCGCGCCTCGTTCGACAAGGACCGCGCTCCGCGTCGCGACTTCGACAACGACCGTCCCCGTCGTTCCTTTGACAACGACCGTCCGGCCCGCAGCTTCGACAACGACCGTCCGCGTCGCTCGTTCGACGACCGTGGCGACCGCCCGGCCCGCACCGAGCGTCCTTCGTACGGCGACCGTCCGGCCCGTAGCTACGACAACGACCGCCCGCGTCGCTCCTTCGAGGACCGTGGCGACCGCGCCCCGCGTCGCGACAACGACGACCGTCCGCGCCGTTCGTACGACAACGACCGCCCGGCACGCTCGTTCGACAACGACCGCGCCCCGCGTCGCGACTTCGGCACCGACCGCCCACGTCGCTCGTTCGACGACCGCGGCGACCGCGGAGACCGGGCACCCCGCCGCGACAACGACTCGAAGTTCTACCCGAGCCGCGACGACAAGCCCGCGCACTTCACGCCCGAGGCGGACGTCGTGCTCGAGCGCCTCGAGGCCGACGCCATCCAGGCGAAGGACGTGGAGGGTGTGAGCTTCGGCGACCTGGGCATCGGCGGCAACATCGAGCGCGCGCTCGCCGACCTCGGTGCGGCGACGCCGTTCCCGATCCAGGCCGCGACGATTCCGGATGTGCTGGCCGGCAAGGACGTGCTCGGCCGCGGCCGCACCGGCTCCGGCAAGACCATCGCCTTCGGCGCCCCGCTCGTCGAGCGACTGATGACCCTCTGGGCGGAGTCGGGCAAGTCGGGCGGAAAGCGTCAGATGGGTCGCAAGCCCCGCGCGCTCATCCTGGCCCCGACTCGTGAGCTCGCTCTGCAGATCGACCGCACCGTGCAGCCGATCGCCCGCAGCGTCGGCCTGTTCACCACGCAGATCTACGGCGGCGTGCCCCAGGCCCGCCAGGTGGGCGCGCTGCAGCGCGGCGTCGACATCGTGATCGGCACCCCCGGACGCATCGAGGACCTCATCGAGCAGGGCCGTCTCGACCTCAGCGAGGTCGTCATCACGGTTCTCGACGAGGCCGACCACATGTGCGACCTGGGCTTCCTCGAGCCGGTGCAGCGCATCCTTCGCGAGACCGCCGACGGTGGGCAGAAGCTGCTCTTCTCGGCCACGCTCGACAAGGGCGTCGCCCAGCTCGTCGACGAGTTCCTCACGGAGCCGTCGGTGCACGAGGTGGCCGGTGAGGACCAGGCGTCCTCGACCATCGACCACCGCGTTCTCGTGATCGAGCACCGCGACAAGGCGGCGATCATCGAGCAGCTCGCCGACCGCAACGGCAAGACCCTCGTCTTCGCCCGCACCCGCGCGTTCGCCGAGATGCTCGCCGACCAGCTCGACGACGCCGGCATCCCGGCCGTCAGCCTGCACGGCGACCTCAACCAGTCGCGCCGCACGCGCAACCTCGGCCAGCTCACCAGCGGCCGGGTCAACGTACTGGTGGCGACGGATGTGGCAGCTCGCGGCATCCACGTCGACGACATCGACCTGGTCATCCAGGCCGACGCGCCGGACGAGTACAAGACCTACCTGCACCGCTCGGGCCGCACGGGCCGCGCCGGCAAGCAGGGCACGGTCGTCACCCTCATCCCGCGCCAGCGTCAGCGTCGCATGACCGAGCTGCTCGACCGGGCAGAGATCCAGGCCGACTTCGTGCTCGCGATCCCCGGCGACCAGCTGATCACCGACCTCGCGCAGGCCGGGGCGTAACCAGCGCTACCCCGAGTCGCGCCGAATCGACCTTCCCGAGCCTCGGGAACGTCGATTCGGCGCGACTCGTTCGTTAACCCCGGTCGATTTCGCGCGAGTCGCGCCTTGTGCGGGTTCCGGGAGGGCGGGAAGGTGCGCTAGGCGCGACTCAGCCCGGCGCGGCCGGGAACGCGGGGGGGGGGGGGGGGGGGGGGCGCGGGCTAGGGGGCGAGTTGGGCGAGGGCGTGGGCGCCGAGGGCGGCCATCCGCGGGTTGTCGTCGGAGTGGGCGGCGAGGGCGGAGCCCATCGCCACGGCCCAGCCGGCGGCGCGCAGCCAGGTGGCGTCGTCGGTGGGCGCGAGTTCTGAGAGGCGCGAGCGGAACGTCGCGCGCGCATCCGGTTCGAAGGTCAGCCAGGCGGTCGCCAGGTCGGTCGCCGGGTCGCCCGCGGTGAGGTCGCCGAAGTCGATCACCGCGGCGAGCGTGCGCGTACCGGTGTCGCCTTCGCCTCGGCCGAACAGCAGGTTTCCGGGATGCAGGTCGCCGTGCAGCCAGATCGGCGGCCCGTCCCACACCGGCGCGTCGAGAGCCCGCTCCCAGTGCGCGGTCAGGCCTGACACATCCGTGCGCTCCGCCAGAAGGGCTAGCCGCTCCCGAACGGCCACGTCGCGAGTCGCCAGCGGCACACCCCGCACGGGATTGTGGGGCGCGTCGGCGGGGGCAAGCGTGTGCAGCGCGGCCACGAACTCTGCCAGCGGACGGGCGACGGATGCGCGCTCGGCGCCCGACACATCCGCCCCATCGATGCCGTCGACCCAGCGCACAATGCTCCATGGCCACGGGAACGCCTCGCTCGGCACGCCGTCCCGCACCGGCGCGGGCACCGCCACCGGAAGCTGGGCGGCGAGCGCCGGCAGCCACGCTTGCTCGTGCGCGATCAGTTCCGCGGCGACCTGGCGGCGAGGGATGCGCACGGCGAGATCATCCCCGAGCCGGAAGATCTCGTTGTCCCACCCGTCCGCGACGAGCACCAGCGGTGCGACGAGATCCGGGTGCTGCTCCGAGATCAACCGCGCGACCAGAGCCTCGTCGACATGGATGTCTCGTTCGGGCGTGTGCGCCATCATGCCGGCTGGTTGAGCCACAGCACCATCGCGGCGATGACCGCCGCCACTGCTTCGGGCATCTGCACCGCATCCTGTTCGAGCAGCCACTGCACCTGGAGGCCGTCCATCGCGGCGATGACGGCGGCGGCGGCCTGCCAGAGCCGAGCTTCGTCGACGTCGGCGGGGGTGGCCTCGCGGAACGCCTCCGCGACCATGCCGCGCAGGCCGATGAACCGTTCGCGGAAGTAGTCCTGCGCGGGGTGCCCTTCGGTCACGGACTCGGCGGACAGCACGGCGTACGCCTGCACGATTCCGGCGCGTGCCATGTTCGCCTGGGCGGTGGCGACGAGGTGGCTCAGCAGCTCTCTGCCGACCGGAGGATGCTGCCCTTCGAGGTTCATGACATCGGCCCGGTCGCGGTGGTCGAGCACGGCGACCAGCAGCTGGTCTTTGGTGCCGAAATGGTGGAGGACGCCGGCGTGGGTCATCCCGGCCTTCTCGGCGATCTCGATGAGCGAGCCGTTGTTGAAGCCTCGGGTCGCGAAGACGGCCATGGCCGCGTTCAGGATGCGATCCCGCGTGGCCGCGGTTCGCGCCTGCGGCTTGGCGACCCTGTCGGCGGCAGCTCGCTTGGCGCGGATCGTGCGGGACGCGGCGGCCATCTTCGTTTCCTTTCGGGATCGTCTTGCCGAGATCGTCTTTCCTGGTGACGCGAGCGGGTCAGCGATGAGCCGCGGAAGGCGGATCGGCGAAGAACCGCAATTCGGAGACTATACGCGCTGCCCGGTTCACGTCGTGCGGACGTAGGAGGGCACCGACGGCCCGGGGTGCAGCACACCGTTCACGATCGCCTCGATGGCGAACTCGCTCGCCTTCGCGAGGTCGACGGCCGAGGGGTCGAGCAGCCACTGCAACTGCAACCCGTCCATGACCGCGAGGATGGATGCTGAGGCCTTGTCGATCGTGTCGGGGTCGCTCACGTTCTCTTGCGCGCACAGCTCGCGGAACGCCGCGTCGAGTTCGCCGCGCAGGTTGCGGTACCGATCCTGGAAATATTCTTTCGCGGGGTGGTCGTCGGTCACCGACTCGGAGGAGAGCACGGTGTAGACCTGCACGATTCCCGGGCGCAGCGAGTTGCGGAACGCGGTGTCGACGAGGTGCGCGAACAGCGCGGGGCCATCGGGGATGTGATGGCCGTCGAGGTGCGCGACGTCGTCATGGTCGCGGAACTCGAGAACTTCGAGGAGCAGATTCTGCTTGGATCCGAAGTGGTGCAGAACGCCGGCGTGCGTCATTCCGACCTGCTCGGCGATGTCGGCGAGGGTTCCGTTGGCCGACCCTTTGGTTCCGAACGTCTCGATCGCCGCCCGAAGGATCTTCTTCCGTTTACGCGCGGTCTCCGGGCGATGTGTCGTGCTGTCGCCCGTCGTGATCATCCGTGCCGTCCTCTGCGTCGTGCCGCTTGCGTCGCAGCTTACCACTCAGTAACCTCAGACCAACTTGCTTTCAGACCAGTAAGCAAGTTAGTGTCAGCCGACATCCCGCACCAGAGGGCACAACGGATGTGCCCGCCAGAAGGAGAAGCAATGAGGCTTAGGAAAACGTTAGTCACGGTGTCCGCGATCGCCGCTATCAGCGCGCTCGCGCTCACCGGCTGCTCGTCGAACGGTTCGTCCGGGGCGACGAGCACGAGCGGAGGCTCGCTCACCGTCGCGAAGCCCGATGGCGCGGCCATCCTGGCGACCCAGATCAACAACCCGTTCATCACCACCGGTTCCGGCATGTCGCTCGGCTACGACCGGATGATCTACGAGCCCCTAGCGATCGTCAACCCGGTCGGCAAGAACGAGACGACCCCGTGGCTCGCCTCGAAGGTCGAGTGGAACTCCGACTACACGCAGCTGACGGTCACCCCGCGGGCGAACGTCAAGTGGAGCGACGGCAAGCCCTTCACCGCCGACGACATCGTGTTCACGTACAACCTGATCAAGAACACCCCGGCGCTCGACCTGGGCGGCCTCAAGCTGACGGAGGTCAAGAAGGACGGGGACAACGTCGTCCTGAACTTCAGCGAGTCGAAGTTCGTCAAGCAGGGTGACGTGCTCCAGGTCGCCATGGTTCCCGAGCACCAGTGGAAGGGCATCGCAGACCCGACGAAGGATGCGGTGAAGAACGCGATCGGCACAGGCCCGTTCACGATCAAGACCTTCTCGTCGCAGGGCGTCGTGCTGAAGGCCCGTACCGACTACTGGGGCGGCAAGGCTCCCGTGGGCGAGCTGAAGTACCTCGAGTACAACGACAACACGGGCCTGCTCCGCGCTCTCCAGAGCGGTGAGACCGACTGGGCGCAGATCTTCATCACCGACTACCAGAAGAACTACGTCGACAAGGACCCGAAGCACAACGTGTTCTGGGGCGCCAACGTCCTCAGCCCCGACATGATCGTGGTCAACACGACGAAGGCTCCGTTCGACAACGTCGCGTTCCGCAAGGCCGTCAACATGGTTATCGACCGGAAGGCGCACGCAGAGAAGGCGCGCAGCAACGCCGGACCGGAACTGACGAACGTGACCGGCATCCCCCAGCCGACCGGTGACCAGTACATCGCCCCCGAATACAAGGACCAGACGTTCAAGATCGACGTCGACGGCGCGAAGAAGGTGCTGACCGACGCGGGATACACCTGGAAGGACGGCGCCCTGATCGACCCGTCCGGCTCTCCGGTCTCGTTCACCCTGCAGGACCCGCAGGGCTGGAACGACTACGTCACCGGCATCCAGCTGGTCGCGACGCAGATCAAGAGCACGCTCGGCGCCGACGCGAAGGTCGCAACGCCCGACGCCGACACCTGGTTCGCGAACGTCGCCTCCGGCAGCTTCGATGCAGTCCTGCACTGGACCGGATCCGGCTCGAACCCGTGGCACATCTACGACGACGTGATGAACGGCAGCTACCTCGAGCAGGCGGCGGACGGCAAGGTCTCGGACAACTTCGGACGCTACAACAACCCGGAGGCGACCGCGCTGCTCAAGGAGTACGCGCAGGCCTCCGAGGACAGCGACCGGACCGCTGCACTGAACAAGCTGCAGAAGATCTTCGTGGACGACGTCCCGGCGATCCCGATCGGCACCCACCCCCAGCTGGCCGAGTACAACACCCGTAAGTTCACGGGATGGCCCAGCGAGAGCAAACAGTACGCGACGGCTGACCCGACGCAGCCCTCGGCGGTCCAGGTCCTCATGAACCTGAAGCCGGCGAGCAAGTAATCACCTGCGCGTCCGGGGTGGATGCGGGCCTCTGCGCCCGTGTCTACCCCGGACTGTCCGCGGTCAGCGTGAAAGCGACATCCCCATGACAGACTCCCTTCTCTCTGTGCGCGACTTCTCGGTCGTGTACGACGTGGATCCGCCGGTCGAGGCGGTCAAGAACGTCACCATCGACATCAAGCGCGGCGAAATCGTCGGCCTCGCCGGCGAGAGCGGGTGCGGCAAGACAACGCTCGCCTACGGAGTGCAGCGCCTCCTCAAGCCCCCGGCCGTGATCAGCAGCGGCAGCGTCGTCTTCCACGACGAGAGCGGCGACGACATCGACATCAGCTCCCTCGACCCCGAGGAGATGCGCCGGTTCCGCTGGGACAAGGTCTCCATGGTGTTCCAGGGAGCCATGAACGCGCTCAACCCCGTGGCCACCATCGGGTCGCAGCTCGAAGACGTCTTCCTGGTTCACCGCCCGGAGATGAACCGTGTGCAGCGTCGCGCCGAGGTGATAGAACTCCTGGAGATCGTGAAGGTCGGGGCTCAGCGCCGCCGTTCCTTTCCCCACGAGCTCTCCGGCGGTATGCGCCAGCGGGTCATGATCGCCATGGCCCTCGCGCTTCGCCCGCAGCTGATGGTCATGGACGAGCCGACCACGGCGCTCGACGTGCTCGTGCAGCGCGAGATCCTGAAGCAGATCTCCGAGCTCCGCCACGACTTCGGCTTCTCCGTCGTCTTCATCACCCACGACCTCCCGCTGCTCCTGGAGATCAGCGACCGCATCGCGATCATGCGCCAAGGCGAGATCGTCGAGCTGGCCGAGGCGGAGCAGATCTGGACGAACCCCCAGCACGAGTACACGCGCAAGCTGCTCGAGTCGTTTCCGCGCCTCACCGGCGAGAGAGGGGTGGTCGTGCGATGACCACGCTCGAGTTCAAGAACGTCACCAAGATCTACAACGTGCGCGGTGCCGGGCAGATCAAGGCACTGGACGATGTCAGCTTCACCCTCGGCCCTCGTCAGACCATCGGGTTGGTCGGCCAGTCAGGCAGCGGCAAGTCGACGATCGCGAAGATCCTCACGCAGCTCGAGACCCCCACCAGCGGGGAGGTGCTGCTGGACGGCACCCCGATCCCCAAGTCGGGGAAGGCGTTGCGCAAGTATCGTCAGCAGCTCCGGATGGTCTTCCAGGACCCGTTCGCTTCGCTCAACCCGTCGCACTCGATCCGCCACCACATCGAGCGGCCGCTGCGCCTGGACGATGTCGTCCCGCGCAAGGAGGTCGATGACGAGGTGCGGCGTCTGCTGGAGCGTGTGCGGCTCGACGCGGATGCCGTGATCGACCGGCGCCCGCACGAGCTCTCCGGCGGGCAGCGTCAGCGCGTGGCGATCGCCCGCGCACTGGCATCGCGTCCGGCGCTGCTGGTAGCGGACGAGCCGGTGTCGATGCTTGACGTGTCGATTCGCCTCGGGGTGCTGAACCTGCTCGCCGAACTGCAGAGCCAGGAAGGGCTCGGCGTGCTGTACATCACCCATGACCTGGCGACCGCGCGGCACTTCAGCGATGAGATCATCGTGCTCAATCAGGGCAGGATCGTCGAGCACGGGCCGGCGGACGATGTCATCCTGCGCCCGCAGGACCCGTACACCCGGGCGCTCCGCGCTGCGTCCCCCGACCCGGAGGAGCATTTCGGCGCGATGGCCGCACAGATTTCAGGAGGTGCGCTGTGAGCGCCGACAACCCGACGACCACCGTCGATCCGACGCTCATCGGGACGATGGCAACCAGGACGGAGCGCCGCGGCATGCGGGTCCCCTGGCGTTTCATCGGCGGACGCGTAGCCTTCTACGCGTTCACCCTGTGGGCGGCGATCACCATCAACTTCTTCCTGCCGCGCATGATGAAGGGCGATGCCGTCTCGTCGTACATGGCGCGAAGCCAGGGCCAGCTGACTCCGGATGCGGAGAAGGCGCTCCGGATCATGTTCGGCCTGGACACGTCGGTGCCCCTGTGGCAGCAGTACCTCAACTACTGGGACATGCTCTTCCACGGAAACCTGGGCGTCTCCATCTCCACGGGCATGGCGCCGGTGGGCGAGGCGATCGCCTCCGCCCTGCCGTGGACGCTCGGGTTGGTCGGGTTCGCCACAGTGATCTCGTTCCTGATCGGCACCAGCCTGGGTGCGGTGATCGGGTGGAAGCGAGGCGGACGTCTCGATGTGTTCGTGCCGGTGACGACATTCCTCGGCACCGTGCCGTACTTCTGGGTTGGCCTGATCCTGATCGCTGTGTTCTCCACGACGCTCGGCTGGTTCCCCGCCGGGCACGCCTACGAACTGGGCGTCGAACCCGGCTGGAACGCGGACTTCATCGGCCAGGTGATCTCGCACGCAGCGCTGCCGATGATCACCATCGTGATCGTCTCGGTCGGCGGCTGGGTGCTCGGCATGCGCAACATGATGCTCACCGTGCTCGACGAGGATTACATCACCGTCGCGCAGGCCAAGGGCATGCCGGATCGCCGCGTGCTCTGGCGCTACGCCGCCCGCAACGCGGTGCTCCCGCAGATTCAGAGCTTCGCCCTCGCCATCGGCTTCATCGTCAGCGGCACGATCGTGATGGAGATGGTGTTCTCCTATCCCGGCATCGGCTTGCTGCTGCTCAACGCCACCAGCGCGAAGGACTACGCGCTGATGCAGGGCATCTTCCTCGTCCTGGTCCTGGCTGTGCTGGTTGCGAACATCCTCGCGGACATCGCATACGCCATCCTCGACCCCCGCACCCGTCAGACGGAGGCCTGATCGTGACAACCCCCGCCCAGGAAGCGCAGACACTCGTCCAGCCGACCGGAGTCGGCGCTCCGGAGACCATGGCCGTCGCGGCCGTCGGCCGACCGCGCCCCACGAAGGTGACCTTCTGGTCGCAGCTGAAAGCCTCGCTCGCGATGTTCAGCAACCCCAAGTCGGCGACCGGCCTGATCATCATGGGCGTCTTCGTGCTCGTCGCGATCTTCGCCCCGTGGATCGCTCCTTACGATCCGAACGCGCAGCACCTCGACCAGACGCTCCAGCCACCCTCGTTCCAGCACCTCCTGGGCACGACCCACATCGGCCAGGACGTGTTCAGCCAGCTCGTCTTCGGAACGCGAGGCGTGCTCGTCGTCGGGTTCCTGGCGACGATCATGGCCACGGTGGTCGCGATCATCGTCGGCGTGACCGCCGGCTACCTGCGCGGCTGGAGGAGCGAATCGCTCTCGGCGGTCTCGAACGTCTTCCTCGTCATCCCCGGACTGCCGCTGATGATCATCGTCGCTTCGCAGTTCGAGGATCCGCCTCTGTGGCTCATCGCCGCGGTGCTCGGTCTGACCGGCTGGGCCTGGGGTGCGCGTGTGCTGCGCGCGCAGACCATGTCGCTGCGCAACCGCGACTTCATCCAGGCCGCCCGGGCAAACGGCGAGCCCCTGCATCGCATCATCCTGGTGGAGATGCTCCCGAACCTTTTGGCGATCATCGCGTCGAGTTTCGTGGGCACCATGACCGCCGCAGTGCTGGGTCTGACGACACTCGCGTTCATCGGCGTCATCCCGGTGTCGAACCTGAACTGGGGGACCATCCTGTTCTGGGCGCAGCAGAACAACGCCTTCCCGGACTACTGGTGGTGGTACGTTCCCGCCGGCCTCTGCATCGCGCTGCTCGGCGTGGCCCTGTCGCTGATCAACTTCGGCATCGACGAATACGTCAATCCCCGTCTGCGCTCGGCTGGTGAGCGGGCTCGCGCGATGAAGCGCAAAGGCATCAACCTCAACACCGCCGTCACCCAGGTGCGCACGGTTCCCCCCACGGCCCCGCCGGCCGGGCACATAGTGGAAAGCAAGACCGAATGACCTCGACTCTGCCATCAGCATCCCCGGTTCTCGCGTCCGGAAGCCTTCCGTACCAGGACCCGTCGCTGACGACAGCCGAACGCGTCGCTGATCTCCTCGCACGCATGAGCGTGGAGGAGAAGGTCGGGCAGATGCTGCAGCTCGACGCTCGCGACGACCTGCGCGACCACGTGCTGCGTCGCCATGTCGGCTCGATCCTGCACACGTCGCCGGAGCGCATCCTGGAAGCGAACCGGCTCACGGCCGAGACCCGGCTGCGGATCCCTCTCCTCGTCGGCGAGGACTGCATCCACGGGCACTCGTTCTGGCCGGGCGCCACGATCTACCCCACTCAGCTCGGGATGGCCGCGTCGTGGGATGCGGACCTGATCGAGCGGGTGGCACGAGCCACCGCCGAAGAGGTCGCCGTGACCGGTGTGCACTGGACCTTCTCGCCTGTGCTCTGCATCGCCAGAGACCTGCGCTGGGGCCGGATCAGCGAGACGTTCGGCGAGGATCCTTTCCTCATCGGCGAGCTGGCGAGCGCGATGGTGCGCGGGTATCAGGGAGACGGGCTCGACGATCCGACGGCGATTCTCGCGACTGCGAAGCACTTCGCCGGGTACTCGGAGACGCAGGGCGGCCGCGACGCGAGCGAGGCCGACATCTCCCGGCGCAAGCTCCGGAGCTGGTTCCTGCCGCCGTTCGAGCGTGTGGCGCGCGAAGGATGCCGCACCTTCATGCTCGGCTATCAGAGCACCGACGGCGTGCCGATCACCGTGAACGACTGGCTGCTCAACGAGGTGCTGCGCGGGGAGTGGGGCTTCACCGGAACGCTCATCACCGACTGGGACAACGTCGGCCGCATGGTCTGGGAGCAGAAGATCCAGCCCGACCACGCGCACGCCGCGGCGGCCGCGGTGAAGGCCGGCAACGACATGGTCATGACCACGCCGATGTTCTACGAGGGCGCGCTCGAGGCTGTTGCTCAGGGGATGCTCGCCGAGGACGCATTCGACGCCGCCGTCGCCCGCATCCTGACGCTGAAATTCGACCTCGGACTATTCGAGAATCCTCGGCTGCCCGCGGCCGAACTCGACGAGGTGGTCGGCAGCGCGGCGCACGCGGAGCTGAACCTGGAGATCGCGCGGCGGTCGATCGTGCTGCTCGAGAACGACGGAACGCTGCCCCTCGCGTCTGAGCCCCTCGCGTCTGATCCCCTCCGTGTCGCACTGGTCGGCCCGCTCGCCGACGACGCGCAGAGCCAGCTCGGCGACTGGGCGGGCGGATCCGGTCAGGCCGGCTGGCTAAACGGCCAGCCGCGCGAGATGATCACCACCGTGCTCGACGGCCTGCGCGCGATCGACGGCTGGAGCGTTCTGCACGCGCGCGGGGCGGACATCCTCACGCTCGAAGAGAACCCGAGCGGCAAGACCTTCCCCGACGGACAGCCGCGACCCGACGTGGTCGTGCCGTGCGCCCCGGATCCCACCCTGATCGACGAAGCCGTCGCCGTGGCCGAGGCATCGGATGTGGTGGTCGCCGTGGTCGGCGACCGGATCGAACTCGTCGGCGAGGGCCGCTCCACCGCGACGCTCGACCTGATCGGCGGCCAGATCGCGTTGCTCGACGCGATGATCGCGACGGGGAAGCCCGTCGTCGTGGTGCTCCTCGCCTCGAAGCCGCTCGTGCTACCGGCGTCGGTCGCGAACGCCGCCGCCGTGATCTGGGCGGCGAACCCGGGCATGCTGGGCGGTCAGGCGATCGCCGAGATCCTCGCCGGTCGCATCGATCCCTCCGGGCGCCTGCCGATCTCCTTCGCCAGGCACGTAGGTCAGCAGCCGACGTACTACAACCAGATTCGCGGGCAGCACGGCGACCGGTACGCCGACCTCACCCAGGAGCCCGCGTGGGGGTTCGGCGAGGGACTGTCGTATACGAGCGTGGAGTACGCCGACCTGAGTCTCGCGCGGACCGATCTCGGTGCCCACGAAGACATCGTGGCCGAGGTCAGCGTGAGCAACACCGGCGCCCGCCCGGTGCGTGAGACGGTCCAGGTGTACGTGCGCGACACAGTCACGAGCGTCAGCTGGACGGACAAGGAGCTGAAGGCGTACCGTCAGGTCGACCTGGAGCCGGGTGAGACGGCTCGCGTGCGCTTCGTGCTTCCGGCCCGCGACTGCTCGATCGTTGACGCCGCAGGAACCCGTCGCGTTGAGCCGGGAGACTTCGAACTACTCGTCGGTCCCTCCTCACGTGAGGCGACGCTGCTCTCGACTGGGTTCGAGATCGTCGCCACCGCCCCGGTGCAGACGATGCACCCCTGAACCGGGATGCGCGGCGGCCCGCGCATCCCACCCGACGCCATGTGCGTGGCGCGAACGTGCCCTCCCCGACCCCGGGGAGGGCACGCTTGTCTCGTCGTTTGCCACTTCTCGTCGTTCTCAGGCGTTGAGAGTGACGTTTAGTGGCAAATGGGTGCGGGTCAGAGGCGCTCTTCGATGAAGGCGGTGAGGATCTCGAGGTAGCCGGGCGCGAACGCCTCGATGCCGGGCAGCTGGATGCGGTGGTCGCCCTCCGAGATCACGAATGCCGAGAGCAGGGCGGGAGACACGAGCTCCCGAAAGCGTTCGACGCTGACCTCGACCGGGACGACCGCATCCAGAGCACCGAACAGCGCGAGCAGCGGAACGCGGAGCCCGCGCAACGAGTCCGCCGGGTCGTAGTCGATGATCGTGCCCGCGAAATTCCACAGCTCCTCGCTGCTCGGCACGAATGCCCCGGCATCGGCGAGGTCTTGGAAGGCGCGTCGGCGCGACGGGTCGTGCATCCACTCCGCCGCTTCGGCGAACGGCACGCCGTCGGAGAGCATCAACATGAACTCGTCGAAGGTCGCGGCAGCGGCGGTCTCCCGCTCGGCGACGAGGGCGAGTCCGTCCAGGCGGTTGCGGGTCGAGTACGACTCCTGATCGCGGGGCGTGACTCCTGGCCCGGAGTTCGTGATGACGAAGTCGGCGTGCGTGCGCTCGGCCGCCGCCAGAGCGACCCACCCGCCCTGGCTGTGCCCGAACAGACCGATAGGGAGTCCGGATGCGGCCGTCGGCTCGAACAGCGCATCGAGCGCGGCCTCGACGCCGACCGACAGGTCCGCGGCTTGCCCGGCGATGTCGGCCGTGAGCCAGCTGCCACCTGACCCGACGACGCCGCGCTTGTCGAACGCGCACACGGCGACGCCGAGCTGCAGTATCGCCTCGCGGATGGGCGGGAAGAGCACATCGTTGTCGCGGTCCGACGCTCCCGACCCGGGATGCATCGCGAGCAGCGCGCGGGGAGCGCGCGCCGCATCCGGAGTCCAGAGCGAACCGGCGAGGACGACCCCGTCGTCGGCAACGGCCCGCAGCTCGCGCACGGCCATCAGCCGAGGTCTCCGCTCATGCCCTCATCCTGTCGCGTCGAGCATGCGTCGAGCACGAGGCGGGCGAGCTCTGCCGGGGACACCGAGGTCGTGTCGAACACGGGACCAGCGATTCCGGATGCGTCGATCACCGCGTCCAGTTCCGCGAACCGGTCGAGGTGCCAGGCGAGCAGCCCGTCATGATCGTCCCCATGGCGGCTGCGCAGACGGCGATCCGCCTCGGCCGGGTCGAGTGTCAGGCGGACGACGGTCAGGGATGCGCCGCCCACCGCATCCCGATACTCGCCGACCATTTCGGCCTCCTCCAGAACTCCCGCTAGCACCAGCACCTGTGCGCCGGCGGCGACGTAGTTGGCGGCGACCGAGCGGAGGTTGGCGAGCTCGATCGCGGTGTTGAACCGGTCGCCCGGCGGCGACGGCCAGCCCCGCCGCAGCTCGTCGAGGTCGATGACCGCGTGCGGCACCCCGTCGGCGGCGAGTGCCGCACCGATCGCCTCAGCGGTGGTGGACTTCCCGACGCCGACGGTGCCGTTCAAAAAGATCGCGGTGTGCATCCTGCCACTCAACCACGCCGCCCCAGCAGGGGCCATCGCGAACCGGGCGGAGATCTATCCGACGCGTTGGCCGGTCAGAGCCTCTGCCTCCTGCTTTCGGTTCGCAAGGACGTTCGAGATCCAGCGAGCGCTCTGCTTCGGCGTTCGCTGCTGGGTCTCGTAGTCGACGTAGACGAGGCCGAATCGGCGCGAGTATCCCCACGCCCATTCGAAGTTGTCCATCAGCGTCCAGATGAAGTAGCCGCGGAGGGGAGCCCCTCGGCCACAGCATCCTGTGCCGCCGTGAAGTGGGCTTTCAAATAATCGACGCGCTCGGTGTCCTCGATCTCGCCGTCGGCGTCGACCCTGTCTTCGTAGGCTGCGCCGTTCTCGGTGATGTAGAGCGGCAGCTCCGGGGCCAGCCGGTTCGCCATCCGGAGCACGTCCGTCATGCCGTCCGGGTGGATCTCCCAGCCCATCTGCGTCACGGGCGCCCCGGTCTTGACGAACCGGACGTGCTCGCTGCCCGGGTATGCGCTGGGCGTCTCGTCCGGGTTGTCGCCGGAGGCCACCGTGTGCCGGCTGTAGTAGTTGACGCCGAGAAAGTCGATCGGTGCGGAGATGAGACGGAGGTCGTACTCGGTCGCGTTCTCGGCGAACCACTCCGTCTGTCCCAGGTCGTCGAGGACATCTGCGGGGTACGACCCCGTCAGCACCGGCTCGAGGAAGATGCGGTTGCTGAGGCCGTCGATGCGGCGCGCTGCGTCGCGGTCGGCGTCCGAGTCGCTCGCGGGCCGTACCGAGTACAGGTTGAGCGTCGTGCCGACTCGGGCCTCGGGCTGGGACTCGCGCAGCACCTGCAGAGCGAGGCCGTGCCCGAGCAGGAGGTGGTGTGCAGCCTGGGCGGACTGCGCGCCGACATTCTTCCCCGGTGCATGATGACCGCTCGCGTACCCGAGAAAAGCAGAGCACCACGGTTCGTTCAGTGTGATCCAGTCGCTGATCACGTCACCGAGGCGGTCGGCGACCTGAGCCGCGTAGTCGGCAAAACGTAGCGCGGTGTCCCGCTGCAGCCAGCCGCCACGATCCTCGAGCGCCTGCGGCAGATCCCAGTGGTACAGAGTTGCCCACGGCGTGATGCCGCGTTCGAGCTGGTGCTCCGCGAGCCGACGGTAGAAGTCGATGCCTGCGCTGTTCGCCGTTCCCGTGCCGTCGGGCTGGATGCGCGGCCACGCGATCGAGAACCGGTACGCCTCGAAGCCGAGGTCGGCCATCAGAGCGACGTCGTCGGCCGCCCGGTGATAGTGGTCGTCGGCGAGGTCGCCCGTGGTGCCGTCGATGATGGCGCCGGGAACGCGCGCGAACGTGTCCCAGATGCTGTCGCCGCGCCCATCCTCGTGGGTCGCCCCCTCGATCTGGTACGAAGCGGTCGCGGTTCCGATCACGAAGTCGCGCGGCAGGGTGAACACGGTCATGGTCACTGCTCCTTCGACGGGGCGAGCCAGTCGCCATCGCCGTTCTCGTGGATGGAGATGAGGATGTTGTCGCGCTTGATTCCGAGGGCGGCGAGCCTGTCGACGATCAGCTCCGCGCCGCGCTGCTTGATCTCGGGTGTGTAGCCGTTGTACGCCAGGATGTCGATGAAGACGATGTCCGTGCGCTCCGCATCCGGAAACGTCCGGCTGTAGAACAGGTCGCCGGGTTCGTGCAGCTGGAAGATCTGGAACAGGTCGTCGGCGGGCATCCCCCATCCCTCCGCCAACGAGGAGTTGATGGCTTCGCTCAGCTGCGGCCTCAGGTCGGCCAGGGGCGAGTGCATGTCGATTCGGACGAGTGGCATGTGAACCTCTTCTTCAGGATGTTTCGTGGGTGGGAGCTCAGGACGGCGTCTGCGCGTCGAGCCAGTTGACGGATGCGGGGAGGAGCGACTCGAGTTCAGCCCAGAACTCGTCGGGCAGCTCGAGCGCCGCGGCCTCCAGCGTCGGCTGGATGCGAGCGGACTTGCTGATCCCGACGATGGTGCTGGCGATCCGCCGGTCGCGGGTCGAGAACCGGATCGCTGCCGCTGCGAGGGTCGTGCCCCATCGGCGGCAGACCTCGCGCATCTGCGCGATGGCGGCGAGTGTCTCCGCGCTCGCCGGGCGGTAGCCGTAGTTCGTCGCGCGTCCGCTCTCGTCGGCGAGGATGCCGCCACCGAGCACGGCCGCATTGACGACGCTGATGCCCAGCTCGTCGGCGCGCTCCAGCAGCCGTCCGGCGCTTCGATCGACGGGCGTCCACCGGTTGTGAACGAGCAGAACCTCGAACACACCGAGTTCCAGGTAGCGGAGCATCTCGTGGACGTCGCCGCCGGCGAGGCCGATGTGTCCGATCTCTCCCCGCTCCTTCGCGTCGACAAGCGCATCGACCGCGCCACCGGGTGCCGTCATCGATGCGAAGTCGTGGAACTCCGGGTCGTGCAGATGCACGAGGGGCAGGGGTGAGAGGCCGAGCCGCTCGGCACTCTCGCCGAGCGAGCGACGCAGGCGCTCGCCGCTATAGTCGCCGTCGCGCGCATCCACCTTGGTGATCACCGTCACGTCGGCGGGGAGGCCGCCGAACTCGGCGATCGCTTTGCCGATCCGCTCCTCGCTGCGGCCGTCGGAATAGCCGTTGGACGTGTCGATGGTACGGATGCCGCTGCGCAGCACCTCCCCGACCAGGGCGATGGCATCGGCCTCGGCCACCTCGTGACCGAAGTTCTCGGGCATGCTGCCGAGGGGAGCGCCACCCAGGGTGATGGCGCTCACCTCGATCCCCGTTCCGCGGAGCGGTCGGAGTGCTGTCGCCTCGATCATGCCGAGGCGAGCACGTAGTTCAGACCGTCCGGGTCGGCGTAGACGTCGCGACCGAGGGCGCTGCCGACGACGGTTCCCGAACCCTTCGCCGTCGAGCCGCCGAACTCCACCCCGACGAAACCGGGCTCGTCGAGCTGTGCGACCCGGCTCTCCTTCTCGGCCCGCTCATAAGTGAACACCTCGAGCGAGCTGTCGCCCGACCGGAGGAAATTGATCTCGAACCCACGGTCGTCGCTCGGCTGGTGGATGCCCGACATCAGCACGTAGCCGAGCTCCGCGTAGTGCTCCTTGGTCGCCTCGAGATCCTCGACGGTCGCAGCGACGTGGTCGAAGCGCGGCCGCTGCGGGTCGCCGAGCGCCCAGTCCTGCTCGACGGCCTCGCGGTCGTACACCTCGTGGTACTGCAGCGGACCCTCGACGAGCTCGAGCAGGGTGCCGTCCGGGTCGTAGAAGAACGTGATGCGCACGCCGCCTTCGGCGTGGATCGGCTCGAGGTGGAACGGCACCTCGGCTTCGTGCAGCGCGGCGACCCGTACATCCAGATCGCTCACCTTGAAACCGACGTGGCGGAAGCCGCGCTGGAGGTCGTCCCCGATCCAGGTCGATCCGGCAGGGGAGTCGATACGAGTGAGATGCAGCCGGGCCGTGACGAGGTCGAGCTCGGCCCGGTCATCTCCGGTTTCGATGACGACGGCGTCGAAATGACGCTGGTAGAACTCCACAGATCGTGCGATGTCTCGCACGTTGAGGAGAACGGATTCGATGGCCAACAGAAGGGTCCTTTCTACGCTGAAGCGGCGCCCAGTGCCGGGCGAGGTCACAGTAATCAACTATCTCAATGTATGCAACTAAGTTTGTTCGCAGTTGATACGGGGCACTTCGGCCACCATAGCGGCATAGACGGCAGTTTGTAACAAAAAGGTTCAAACTCTTGCTTCGGTCGCGTCGGCGTGTGTAGGCTCGCCCCGAAACGAGCGCCGCCGGGCATCCCGCGACTCTCGTCGGTTCGACTTTCAGCACAACGAGGTGGAGGAATCACAATGATGCGTAAGCGGTTCATTGCCGCAGCGGCGGTGGCTGCGGCCGCGGCCCTGGCGATCACAGGCTGCACCGGCTCATCCGGAGACGAGGGTTCGGACGTCAAGCCGGCCAAGTCCGGAACAGTCACGTGGTGGGGGTGGACGCCGGACACTCCGGTGGCCGCGCACTACATCGAAGAGTTCAACAAGCAGTACCCGGACATCAAGGTCACGTACAAGAACTTCGAGAACGTCGACTACCGCAACACGATCACGCCGGCGCTCGACTCTGGCAAGGGGCCGGACGTGTTCGACCTGTCGCCGGCCGGCGGCTCGCCCGACACCTGGGGACCGTATGCGCTCGATCTCTCGTCGCTCGCGAAGGACACCCTCGGATCGGGCTGGAAGGGCAAGATCGGCGGCGACTACGTCAAGCAGCTCACGAGCTCGGACGGCCGCTTCGTCTCGCTCCCGCTCGGCGGGATGTCGGCCGGATTCCTCTGGTACAACAAGGACATCCTCGACAAGGCCGGCGCGACCGTTCCGACGGACTACGCGTCGTGGGTGGACACCTGCAAGAAGGTCACCGCCATCGGCAAGACCTGCTTCACGATGGGCGCCGGCGGCAAGGACACCTTCCCGACCGAGATGTACCACTCCATCGCCAACACGGTGAACCCCGACTTCTTCATCAAGGCCGCGACCGGCAAGGCGAAGTGGAACGACGCTGACGGCGTGAAGGTGCTGGAGATCATCAAGAAGATGAAGCAGGACGGCATCATCGCCTCCAACGCGCTCGACGGGCCCCAGTACCCACTCGCGAACAACCAGTTCATGAAGGGCGAAGCCGCCATGGTCCAGATGGGCTTCTGGTACACCCAGTACGCCGGGGCGGAGTCGTGCAAGGCGTCGATGGAGGCAGCGGGCGTCTCCAACCCGACCTGTTTCGTGCAGCTCCCGGCGCAGTTCCCGGATGTAGCAGGGAAGGGCAACAAGTCCACGTACTTCGGTGAGGCGGACTACGGCCTGGCGATCAACTCGGAGTCGAAGAACATCGGCGCCGCCAAGACGTTCGTCTCCTGGATGACCATGAACAAGGACGGCCAGCAGAACGTCGCCAACGCGCTCGACCTGCTTCCCGCCCTCAAGGGAGTCACCCCCGAGTGGTCCTCCATCAAGCTGGTCGACGATTCGGTCCAGCGCCCGGCGATCGAGACGCTCATCAAGGACAGCGCCGACACCACCGAGTCGAGGCAGTGGCAGACCACCGAGAAGTCGCTCGACGCGATCGTGGTGGCCATCCAGCAGGTGCTCGACCCCTCGGTGAACAAGTCGCTCCAGAGCATCGCCGATGACCAGCAAGCCTCCTCCGAGGCCAGCAAGGTCGGCGTGAAGTAGCAGTTGACAACGAACGGATCGACGCAGTGATCATGATCGACACAGATCCCATCGTCGGATCCGACCGAAAGGCACCCTCGGTGCAGCGAGGCGGGCGCCCCCGACGGCGCGCCCGCCTCCTCCCGGGAGGGCTCCGCTGGATCCTCCCCGGGTTCGCCATCTCGGTCGGTCTGATCTACTACAGCATCGTCTACTCGGGCTACCTCTCGTTCTTCGATTGGCCGGGCGGCCGCGCGCTGATGACCCCTGTCGGGCTCGGCAACTACATCACCGCGCTGCAGGATCCGGTGCTCTGGACCGCACTCCGCAACACGTTGATCTACTTCGTCGTCGTGTTCGTCATCCAGGTGGCGGGCGGCACGTTGTTCGCGGCGGCTATGCACTCCAAGGTGCGCTTCGCGAACCTCTACAAAGTGCTCGTCGTCATCCCGGTGGTGGTGGCCCCCGCCACCCTCGCGCCTGCGCAGATCCAGGTCTGGCAGAGTGATGGCACCATCAACCACATCCTGGGCTTCTTCGGTCTGTCTTCTCTGGAGCAGTCGTGGATCGGCCAGTCGACGACGTCGCTTCTCGTGGTCACCCTCGTCGGGTGCTGGGGCGCCATCGGCTACGGCTTCATCCTTCTCTACGCCGGCATGGCGCAGATCGATCCGGAGCTGATCGAAGCGGGGCGGCTCGATGGCGCGGGCAACCTCAGGGTGCTGTTCTCGATCGTCCTCCCGACGTTGCGTCCGATCATCGTGTCGCTCGCAATCCTCAACTTCATCACCGCGCTGAAGCTCTTCGACAGCCCCTGGCTGATCACACAGGGCGGTCCGGCGCACTCGTCGGAGTTCCTCGGAACGATGATCTACGGAGAGACCGCCAGCACGGACCGCAACCTCGGTTACGCGTCAGCGCTGTCGATCCTCGTCCTGGTGATCGCGGTCGCGGTCTCCATATTCATGCAGCTGAGAGGTCGCGAGCGTGTGGCCAGCACGAAGCGCCGTCGCAAGGAGATCGCAGATGTTTGAAACTAGGTCCCGTCGCGCGCGGTTGCTGTTGCAGCTGGTGCTCACGGTCGCCGTCATCCCCTTCGTGATCCCGCTCATCGCCATGCTGCAGACGAGCTTCGAGGGAGCGGGCTGGGGAAACTATCTGGCCGTCGTCCAGGTGCCGGGCTTTCCGAAATTCTTCCTGAACACGATCATCATCGCGGCAGCCTCGATCGCGATCGTGTACGTCGCGACCCTGATGGCGGCATTCGGCTTCTCGAAGCTGCGCGTGCGGGCCAAAGAGGTCTATTTCTGGCTGATGATGGCGGCGCTGACCCTGCCTGAAGTCGTCCTGATCGCGCCGCTGTACACGACAGCGGTGAAGCTCGGACTGCTCGGTACGTACTGGTCGGTGATCCTTCCGATCGCCGCGCTCCAGATCCCCTTTACCGTGCTCATCGCACGCGGCTACGTCGACGGGATTCCGGATGCTGTGTTCGAGGCCGCCCGCATCGACGGCGCCAACACGTGGCGCGTCTTCTGGTCCATCCTGGTGCCCCTGTCGCGGCCGATCGCCGTGGCGCTGATGGTGCTCGTGCTCATCTACGCTTGGAACTCGTATCTGCTGCCGAAGGTGTTCCTGATCGATGACGGGATGGGCGTCGTGACGCAGCTGCCGGAGTTCTTCCGTCGGCAGTACAACGACGACACCCCCAAGATCCTCGCCGCGTCGGTGATCACGGCCATCCCGACGATCGTCGCTTACATCGCACTGCAACGACAGTTCGAGCGCGGGATGGCTGCGGGCGCGATCAAATGACGCGCATGTCCGCAGTCGTGACGAACGGCGTCGATCCGGCAGACTGCATTCAGCACTGCGCACGGGGTGAGGGGAGAAGGTGAACCGATGACAGATCAGGGCGAGTCGATCGGTCTGGTGATCCGGCACGATCGCGATGGGGATCCGGTTGCCGACGGCATCGTGCGCGCCATCGCCGGTCCCCTGGTCGCGGCCGGCATGCGCTTCGTGACCCGATCCGTATCCGACGAGGAGTCGGAGCTGCGGACCTACCGGCTCTGGGGCCGGGTCGGGGGCATCGCCGGTGTCATCCTGCTCGGCGTCGCCGACGATGACCCACGGATCCGTCTGCTGCGACAGATCGACCTGCCGTTCGTCGCGCTCGCACCGACGTCGATCGAGGTGGACTACCCCGCCGTGCTCGTCGACGCCACGGCAGCATCGACGGCGCTCTTGGAGTTCCTCGAGTCGCGTCGTGCGGACCGCTGCGTGTACGTGACCGGCCTGCAGATCCCGGAACCGTTCGGTGCCGCGCTCGACGACGATCGTCGAGCGACCGAGATCGTGCAGACGAAAGACGTCGTGGGCGAGTCCGTGCGGGTGGCAGAAGGATCCTCGGGCCCGACCGTCATCGTCGTGGACGACGATCACGAAGCCGTCGCGGTGCTCGGGGCGCTCGAAGAGCACGGAGTGCGTGTGCCGGCCGATGTCGCGCTGGTCTGCTGGAGCGACTCACTGGTCTGTCAGAGTTCGAGTCGCGCGATCACCGCGATCGATCGCCGCGGCCGCGAGGTCGGGGCGCTGCTCGGTGCCGCCGCGATCGCTGCCATTCACGACGATGAATTCACGACCGTCGCCGCACCTGCACCGGTCGTCGTCGTGCGGGAGACGACGTGACGTCCGCGGGGCGGCTCGGACCGTCGTCGGCGAACACCCGGAGCGCGATCCTCGACATGGTGCGCTCCGGCGGCACGGTGACGCGCACCGAGCTGGCTGAGAGGTCCGGGCTCACGCCCACCTCGATCACCCGGATCGTGAAGTCCCTGATCGAGGACGGTCTCGTCGTCGAGGCCGGATTCCTCGGGTCGACGGGCGGCAAGCGCAGCGGGCTCCTCGAACTCAACACCACGGGACGCTTCGCGGTGGGCCTCTCGCTCGACGCGGGGCGGTTGACCTATGTGGTCACCGACCTCGCCGGCACGGTCATCGGCCGACTGGTGTCTCCCGGAATCGAAGAGGCTGGACCCGGCGACGATGTGGTGCGCATCGCGCGTGAGCTCGGCCAGCTGCTCGTGCAGTTGGACATCGCCCTGGAATCCGTGGTCGGAGTCGGGGTCGCGGGCGCAGGCCTCGACCTGGGCGCGGGTGCGGAACGGCTGTCGCTGACCGCCACCGAGTGGGAATCCTTCGCGCTGACAAAAGCGCTCGAGCCCAGGATCGGGCTTCCCGTGCTGCGAGACAACGACGCCGCCTGTGCCGCGCTCGGACAATACTGGGCCGGGCGGATCCCCGCCACGCAAGACTTCGCGACGTTGTACATGTCGAACGGCTTCGGACTCGGACTCATGATCGGCGGGAGGATCGCACGCGGTTCCTCGTCGAACGTCGGCGAGATCGGGCACTCGATCATCGACATCGACGGCCCGCAGTGCTGGTGCGGCGCGCGGGGCTGCCTCGAGATGCTGGCCGCACCCCGCGCGGTCGTCGCGGCGGCGCTCGAAGATCCGAAGCTAGCCGATCTGCTCTCGCTCTCTGGCGATCCGAGCCGGATCCGCCCGGATTTCGATGCGATCGCTCGCGCAGCGGCGCGCGGCGAGTCCCGCAGTTTCGCGCTCATCCAACGATCCGCCCGTTACGTCGCGGCCGCGGTGCTCTCCGTCGTCAACGTGCTCGATCTCGACCGGCTCGTGTTGGCCGGCCCCGGGTTCGCCGATGCCGGCGCGATCTATGTGCGCGAGATCCGCAAATACGTGACCCCGCACGCGCGGACGCGCGGGATTCACCCGGTCGTCGTCGACCTCGCGGACCCGGGGCTTGACGCCGCAGCCGGCGGTGCGGCTACTCTGGCGCTGCAGCACGCCCTGACCCCGCACGCCACCGCGCCGCGGTGGTCGGAGGTCGAGTTCGACGGCGGAGCCAGTCGCCTAGCATGACGACTATCTGCGTCTGAGATCGCTGACGCGCACGATCAGTGCGCTGAAATGCGATTTGTAGCACGGATGTGCGTTTCGCGCCGTGGTTGTGAGAGTCTGTCCCGGGCCGTAGAGAGGGAACACGATGAACGCAGGAGAAGAGCGGGCGACCGCCACCCGGATGCACGAGGTGTCCGACGAGACCGTCGACCTCGTCGACCTCGTGCTCGACTACTCGCGGCGGCGCATCCTGAGCACCGATACCCCGCTCGACGGACCCCTGGCGGAGGCCGAGTTGGCCAGGCTGGCCGGAGAGACGATCGTCGAAGGCGGCATCGGCGCAGAGCGTGCGCTCGCACTTTTCGAGGATGTGCTGGCTCCCGCCTGCATCACCACCGACCACCCTCAGTACCTCTCGTTCATCCCGACCGCGCCGACGAAGGCCGCGACCGCGTTCGACCTGGTCGTCTCGGCGAGTGCCGTCTACGGCGGATCGTGGCTCGAAGGATCGGGCGCGGTCTTTGCCGAGAACCAGGTGCTCTCCTGGCTCGCCGGCGAGTTCGGCCTGCCCTCGACCGCAGGAGGGTCTTCGTTCAGGGCGGGACGCTCGGCAACCTGTCCGCGCTCGTGGCCGCGCGGGATCACGCCCGTGCCGAGCTCGAGACGCTCGGCGCCGTGCAGCCCGCGCGCTGGCGGGTCGTCTGCAGCGCAGAGGCCCACTCGTCGATCGCCTCGGCAGCCCGGGTCATGGACATCGAGGTCGTTCCGGTGGTCCCCTCGGAGGGCGGGATGCTCACGGGCGAGAACGTGCGCCCCGCGCTGGAGGAGCACGGCGACTCCGTCTTCGCCGTCGTGGCGACGGCCGGTTCGACCAACTTCGGGATCGTCGACGACGTCGCATCCATCGCCGCACTCAAGGACGAGTTCGGCTTCTGGCTGCACGTCGACGGCGCATACGGGCTGGCAGGGATGCTGTCGCCGCTCGCCCGCGACCGTTTCGCCGGCGTCGAGCACGCTGACTCCGTCATCGTCGACCCGCACAAGTGGTTGTTCGCCCCGTTCGACGCGTGCGCGCTGATCTATCGCGATCCGGAGGCGGGTCGTCGCGCCCACACCCAGCACGCCGAGTACCTCGACACGCTCACGGAGACGGCCGAGTGGAGCCCCTCCGACTATGCGGCGCACCTGACCCGGCGGGCGCGCGGGCTGCCGCTCTGGTTCTCGCTCGCGACCTACGGCGCGGCGGCGTACCGGGACGCGGTCAGCGCATCCCTCCTCCTCACGCAGAGGATCGCGCGCGAGATCGAGTCGCGGGAGGGCTTCCGTCTGGTGCGGCAGCCGCAGCTCTCGGTCGTCGTGTTCGAGCGCGACGGCTGGTCGCGAGCCGACTACTCCGACTGGTCCGCCCGTCTGCTGGCCGAGCAACGCGCCTTCGTGACGCCGAGCTCGCACGCCGGCCGGCCCAACACTCGCTTCGCCATCCTGAACCCGATGACGACGTTCGAGCAGTTGGTGGGCATCCTGGACACGATGTAGGTCGGGTCGCCTCGACGCCTTGGCCGGTCAGAGGCGTTCGGCCACCAGGATGGTCTGGTCGGCCCGCCGCTCGAAGCCGAGCCGCTCATAGACAGACACCGCTCGCTCGTTCACGCGCTCGACGTGCAGAAACGGGCGCTCGCCGCGGTTCAGGATGCCCTCCATCACCGCTGCCATCGCCAGCGCCGCGAACCCGCGGCCGCGGAAGTCGGGATCCGTGCAGACGGCGCTGACTTCGCAGTAGCCGTCCGGGCGCATCCGTTGGCCGGCCATCGCCGCGAGCCGACCGTCGATGTGCACACCGCGGTAGCCGCCGAACTCGATCGTGCGCGGCAGGAACGGTCCCGGCTTGGTCCGCTCGACCAGGTCGGTCATCTCCGGGACGTCGGCGTCGCCCAGGTCGACGAGCTGCGTGCCGGTCGCGACAGTGACTGTCGGTGCGCGCTCGCCGGAGTAGACGAGCTGCAGCGCGTCGTAGGCGGCGACGGTTCGCCAGCCGGCAGGCGCATCCGGAGCGTAGACGCCGACGGTTTCGCCGGGCTCGACGATACGGGCGAGACTCTCCCAGGCGCGGGGATCCTTCGGGTCGGCGACCGCGGCGAAGGGGGAGACGTCGGCGCGGAAGCGCTTGGCGACGTCGTCGCCGACGGCGAACCCGGACTGGGCTCCGGTCAGGGCGGACCAGGCGGGGTTGTCGAGAACGTGCATCCTGTCAGCGTGCCACAGGATGCCCGGAGCTCGATGCCAGCAGTGCGTCCGCGAGCAGGTCCACACCGTAGTCGAACGCGCGCTCGACGTCGCCACCCAGCTGGAAGCGTCCGCCCAGCTCGAGGAAGATGAACCCGGTCGCCCACGCGGTGACCGTGCGTGCGGCTTCGAGAGCGTCGGCCGGGCCGACGAGCGCAGCGACCGCGTCGATGACCGGCCTGCTGGAGTTCGCCAACAACTCCTCCGACGGGTTGGCCACCTCCATCGGCTGCGAGAAGACGAGCCCGTAGGAGTTGGGGCGGCGACGGGCGAACGCACGGAATACCCGGGCCACCGCGCGCAGGTTCTCGCGCGGGTCGGAGCCGGCTCGAACGGTCGCCGCGTCGAGTTTCGCGGTGAGGTCGTGGAGCGTCTGCTCGGCGATGAGGGCGAGGAGATGGTCGCGACTGCGCACGCGCTTGTAGAGCGACGGCGCGCGGACGCCGACCCGCTCAGCCACGGCCTGCATGGTCAGTTTGTCGAGGCCAGCCGCTTCGAGGAGGTCGATGCCAGCGGTGACGATCTCCGGCAGTGAGGTGCGATCCGGGGTGGGCATGTCGTCCTTCCTTGGCGCTCGCCGGCGATGTGCGAAAGCTTGCGAACTTTGTCGAAGTGGCTATTGACGTTAGCCATGATAGCTATGTATCGTAGCCATCATACCTCGAACCGCCGGTGAGGAACAGCCCGGCCCGAACATCCGGAAAGGCTTCACAATGGAACTCGCACCCTCACTCCACCGCATCGGCTCCGACCTTGTCGCCGCCTACCTCGTCGACGACGAGAGCGGCATCACGGTCATCGACGCCGGCCTCGCCGGCAACTGGAGCGACCTCGTCGCCGAACTGAAGGCGATGGGTCGCAGCGTCGACGACATCCGCGGCGTCATCCTGACCCACGGAGACTCCGACCACGTCGGCTTCGCCGAGCGCCTGCGCCGCGACAACGGCGTGCCGATCTACGTGCACGAAGCGGACGCCGCCCGCGCCCGCGGCGAGGAGAAGACCTCGCCCGCCTGGGGCCACATGAAGCTCGGCGCGACCCTCCGCTTCCTCGGTTACTCCGCTCGCAAGGGCGGGTTGCGCACGAAGTTTCTGACGGAGGTCGTACCAGTTCAGGATGGCCAGGTGCTCGATCTCCCGGGTTCCCCGCGCGTCATCTCGATGCCCGGCCACTCCCCGGGCAGCATCGCCGTCGACGTCCCGGCCGTCGACGCTGTCTTCGTGGGTGACGCGCTGACCACCCGGCACGTGCTGACCGGAGAGAAAGGCCCACAGCCGGCACCGTTCACCGACGAGCCCGACGCGGCACTCGCATCCCTCGACCACCTGAAGCAGGTCACTCAGGCGACCTGGGTGCTCCCCGGCCACGGCACGCCCTGGAACGGCGGGGTCGCCGCCGCTGTCGACGGCGTGCTCGCCGCCGCCCGCTGATCCCGGGCACCGAGCCCGCTGCTCGCTCGGCCCCGCCCCGCGCGCCGAGTTGCGCCAAATCGACCTTCCCGCGGCTCGGGAAGGTCGATTCGGCGCAACTCGGGCTGCTTTGATGGGGGATGAGCCGCGACCGAGCGATGACGTCCGCCCCGAAGCTGGTCGAGGGCGACCGCATCGCCATCCTCTCCCCGTCATTCGCAGCGCCCGGATTCGCGCCCGCGGTTCACGAGCAGGCCATGCGTCGGCTTGTGGAGGCTACGGGTTTGGTCCCGGTCGAGTATCCGACGACGCGCAAGCTCGATGCGACACCGCAGGAGCGAGCCGACGACCTCAACGCGGCGTTTCAGGATGCGAGCATCGGCGCGATCCTCGCCACGATCGGCGGCGACGATCAGATCACCGTCATCCCGCATCTGGATGCGCAGGCCGCGCTCGCGCATCCGACGATCTTCCTCGGCTACAGCGACAACACGAACCTGCTGAACTGGCTCTGGTCGCTCGGCATAACGGGATACTACGGCGGCTCCAGCCAGGTGCAGTTGGGGGCCGGACCCGGGATCGACGAAGTGCATTTGCGGTCACTGCGGGCGGCGCTGCTGACCGGCGGCGAATTGCAGATCGTGGAACCCGGCGAGTCGGAGGACTTCGGTCCGGACTGGCTCACCCCCGAGGCGCTGAGCCAATTCGGGCAGCGGGAAACCGTCGATCCGTGGGCCTGGGCCGGCCCCCAACGCATCGTCACGGGCAGAACCTGGGGTGGCTGCTTCGAGGTCGTCGATCAGCTCGCGGTCGCGGATCGACTGCCCTCCCTCGACGATCTCGAGGGGAGCATCCTGATCCTCGAGTCAAGTGAGGAAGTGCCGCCTGCTGTGTGGGTGATGCGCTGGCTCCGAGCGCTCGGTGAGCGCGGCATCCTGAACGCGGTCGACGGTGTCGTCGTCGCGAGACCGCCGGTGAGCAGCCCCGAGTTCGTGCCACCTGCGGAGGAGCGTCGGCGACGTCGCGATGAACAGCGAGACGCGGTGCTGACCGAGGTGTCCCGCTACAACCCGGATGCGGTGATCTGCGTCGGAGTCCCGTTCGGGCACACGCGTCCGCAATGGATCCTGCCGTACGGAGGTCGGCTCCGACTCGACGGCGCAACCCGGACCATCACCGCAAACTACGACTGACCCACTGGCCCCGCACACGCTTGCTGCTCGCGCCGGGTGAGTCGCAGCGGGTGCAGGTTCGCGGGGGTCGGGAAGGTGTGTTCGGCGCGACTCGTGCCCGGAAGCGCGCGGGACAGGGGCGCGGCGGGAATCAGCCGGCGGCGCGCTCGAGGGCGTCGGGCCAGGCGCGCGACCACGATTTCGCGACGATCATCCGGTCGATCGCGGCGGGGTCGAGCACCTCGTCGATGACACGGGTGGCGGCGCCCCGCACGCCGGCGAGGTCGCCGAGGGATGCGCGGGTGAGCGTCAGGCGTTCGCTCGAGCCGGGGAGGGCCATCTGGTACAGGCCCTCGCGCATCCCGGCGAAGAGGGGCGTCTCGGCCTCGGTGAGGTAGCCCCAGGTGGCGATCACGGCGGGGTTGAGGAGGTTGACGACCGAGGCGAGGGCCTCGCCGATGCGGCGGCCCGCATCCCGAACCGCATGGACGGCGATGGGCTCGCCCTGCTGCGCCAGCCGCACGACGTCGGAGACGTGCTGTACGCCGAGTCCGGCGTCCGCAAGCTGTCGCACGAGCGCGCTGCCGCTGGCGACGGCGTCGAGACAGCCGACGCTTCCGCAGCTGCACGAGGCTGTGGATCCGTTGACCTTGATGTGGCCGAGTTCACCCGCGAGCCCGCTCACGCCGCGTACGGGGAGGCCGTTCACCACGATCGATGCGTTGAGCAGGGTGCCGAGCTTGACGCAGACGAACACCTCGACATCCGGCCATGACTTGCGCCATTCGGCGAGGGCGATGAGGTTCACGTCGAGATCGACGAAGACGGGGGCGTCGAAGTGCTCCCAGAGATTGCGTCGGAAATAGTCGCGGTCCCAGCCCGTGCCGCTGAGTCCGAGCCCGCGCGCGTAGTTAGCCAGTTCGACGTCGTTCGGGATGCCCACGCCAACGCCCACGACGGGGGTCTCGGGCCGCCCGAGCTCGGCGAGCATCCGGTCGAATGCGTCCTCCAGGTCGGAGAGGAGGGCCTGCGGACCCGTGCCGAGGTCGACATCGAGGTAGCTCTCTGCGAGCACGGCGCCACCGAGGTCGGTCGCGGCCAGGCGGCAGCCGGAGATGCCGATCTGGGCGGCGAGCACGATGCCGGCCGACGGATTGAAGCGGGCGAGAGCGGCGGGTCGGCCGCGGGAGCCGCTCACCGAGGGCTGCGATTCGATCAGCCCGTGGTTCACCAGGAACTCAAGGCGCTGCATCGCGGTCGATCGGGAGACTCCCATCGCGGCAGCCAGCTCGGAGACCGTGCCCGCGCGACCGGAACGCACCAGCTGCAGGAGCAGGCCGGAGCCGTCCACCAGCCCCTGGGAGGGCAGCGGATCGATCGTGGCGTCGCTCTCGCTCATAGACACACCTTAATGCATACGACTCGCATAATGAGGGTGGATTAATGATTAATCGCCGTCGATTTATATTGACAGTCAACATAAATCCCCCTACGCTCAACCGAACAAGCTCACCAAACCCGCTCGATCAGCAAGGAGCAATGACGCCCTATGAAGAAACGGAAGATGGGACTCAGGGCCGCCGCAGTGGCGACCGCTGTCCTGTTCGCGATATCCGGCTGCAGCATCTCGTCGAACGCCGCGAGCGGCTCCGACGGAGGCAAGACCACGCTCACGTTCTGGGAGTACTACTCGGGAACACAGCTCACCTGGCTGAAGAACCAGGTGGCCAAGTTCGAGAAGGCCAACAAGGACGTCAAGATCAATCTGGTGCAGGTGGTCGGCAGCCAGCAGGACCAGAAGCTGCTCGCCTCGGTCGCCACGGGCACGACGCCCGACCTGTTCATCAACAACATCGTCGTCGACAACCCCACCCTCGTCTCTGGCGGCGTGATGAAAGACCTCACCCCGTACTGGGACAAGTTCGCGGACAAGGACCAGTACCCGGCGGGAGCCGTGTGGAAGACCGACGGCAAGGTCTACAACCTGATGTCGTACACGAACCTGCTCGGCATGTTCTACAACAAGGACATCCTCGACGCTTCCGGGATCACCGAGCCGCCGACGACGCTCGATGAGCTGCAGGCCGACCTGGCCAAGGTCAAGGCAGGCGGCAAGTACGAGGGCCTGGCCCAGTCGGGCGCGCCGACGGTCGAGGGTGCGTGGCTCTTCGCTCCGCAGCTGCTCGGTCAGGGCGTCAACTACTGCAACTTCAAGGGACCGAAGGTCGACGCGGCCTTCAGTCGCGTCGCGGGCTGGTCGAAGGACGGCTACATCCCGCTGGCGACCGCCACCTGGGACCAGAACGCTGCCTGGCAGCAGTTCATGACGGGCAAGTTCGCGTTCGGTCTGAACGGCAACTGGCAGCTCGGCAACGTGAAGGAGGCGTCGTTCAAGTACGGCACCACCCAGTTCCCCGCCTCCCCGGGCGGCAAGAGCCAGGTGTATCCGGGCGGTGAAGGATTCGCGATCGGCTCCAAGTCGAAGAACCCCGACCTCGCGTGGAAGTTCCTCGAGCAGATGGTGCTCTCGAAGCAGGGCAACCAGAGTGTGTACGAAGAGGCCGGCTCGATCCCGGTGCGGGCAGACGTCGCGGACATCCCTGCGATCAAGAACGACCAGTTCGTTCAGCCGTTCGTGACCGCGGCCCACGACACCGCATCCTGGCCCAACAACAAGAACACGGCAGACATGCAGACCTCGCTCGGCAAGGCGGTCAGCGCCGTGATCTCCGGTCAGAAGACGGCCGAGCAGGGGGCGCAGTCGGCGATCGACAGCATCTCCTCCGGCATCCAGAAGGGCGGCGGCAGCTGCTGATGTCCGTTCTCGAACGCGAACGGGCGACAGAGGGGCGGCGTGCTTCCACGGGCCGCCGCCCCTCGGCCCGCCGGTCCTTCTTCAAGAACCCGATCTTCTTCCTCCTGCCCGCGGTCCTGGTGCTGCTCGCCTTCGCGGCATATCCGCTGCTGGTACTGCTGCGGATGTCGGTCAGCGACGTCGGTCCGAGCAACATCGTCGGCGTCTGGCACTTCGTCGGTCTCGACAACTTCGTGGCGGTGCTCGGCACCTCCGAGATCTGGGCCTCGACGCTGCGCACCATCGTCGTGAGCGTCGTGCTGCTCGCCTCGAACCTGATCCTCGGCTTCCTCGCCGCGTCGATCCTGTCGACGCGGGGTCGGGTGACCAACATCGTGCTCGGCATCATGGTCTTCGTCTGGGCGCTCCCGCCGATCGTGTCGGGCAGCGTCTGGAAGTTCCTGCTCGACGACTCGGGTGCGCTGAACGGCATCCTCGGCTTCCTGGGCCTGCCGCACGTGAACTGGCTCAGCAATCCCAGCTTGGCCATCTGGACCGTGGCCGGCGTGGTGGCGTGGTCGTCCCTGCCGTTCTCGGCGCTCATCCTGCGCGGCGGCCTGCTGGCCATCTCGCAGGACATCATCGAGGCCGCCGCGATCGACGGTGCAGGTTACTGGCGCACCCGGATGCAGATCGTGCTGCCCCTGCTGCGCCCTACGATGTGGATCCTCGGCATCCTGACCGTGCTCTACGCGTTCAAGAGTTTCGACTTCTTCTACGTGCTCACCCAGGGTGGACCGGGAACCGCGACGAACACCCTACCGGTGCAGTCGTACTACACCGCCTTCTCGAACTTCGACATGAGCACGGGCGCGACGATCGCGGTCATCTCGATGCTCATCGTCGCCATCTTCGCCGTGCCGTACGTGCGCAGCATCCGCAAGGAGAACATCGAATGATCGGCAAGTCCACCAGCGCGCTCTTCATGGTGCTGAAGGTCGTGCTCGGCCTCGCGTACCTCCTCCCGCTCCTCTGGATCGTGCTCACCTCGCTGAAGACGAATACCCAGGTACTGCAGGATCCCAACGCGCTCTTCTTCGCTCCGACCCTCGCGACCTACCAGCAGGTGATCGGCTCCGGGCTCGGCGCGATCGTCACGTCGCTGCAGATCGGCGTCATCGTGACGCTCGTGGTACTGCTGGTCGCGGTGCCGGCAGCGTTCGCGCTCGCCCGCCGGATCACGCCGTTCTGGGCGCGGGTCATCGCCGTGGTGCTGGCCGCGCTCCTCGTGCTGCAGATGGTGCCGCAGCCGATGACGGTCATCCCGCTGTACAGCGTGCTGGCGAACTGGGGGATCCTCGGCACGCTTCCCGGCCTCATCCTCGCCGACATCGCGCTGTTCTTGCCGTTCGCGATCATGCTGCTGCGGCCGTTCGTGCTCTCGATCCCGACCGCCCTGTACGAGGCGGCCGAGATCGACGGTGCGAGCACCTGGCAGTCGTTCCGGTTGATCACGGTGCCCATGCTGTCGAACGGCATCTTCACGGTGATGAGCGTCATCTTCATCTCCGCCTGGGGCGAGTTCGTCTACGCGATCAACTTCCTGCCTGAGGGCACGGTGCTCCCGGTCAGCGGTCTGCTGGCGCAGCAGAATACGACGTATGCAGCCAACTGGAACAGCCTGATGGCCCTGGCCGTGCTCACCTCGCTGCCGCTCCTCATCGTGTTCCTGTTCACCCAGCGTCGACTCATCAACGGCCTCTCGCTCGGAGCGGTGAAGTGACCGCACGGGTCGTGCTCGCCGGCTCCCTCGACACCAAGGGCGAGGAGTACGGATTCGTACGCGACAGGCTCGCCGGCGCGGGATTCGAGTCGATGGTGCTGGACACGGGCGTGCTCGGCGAGCCGCGCATCCCTGCCGACATCGATCGCGAAGCGGTGGCGAAGGCGGCCGGTGCCGACCTCGCCGTGCTCGCCCAGGCGGCGGACCGCGGGGAGGCGATGGTCGCCATGGCCCGCGGTGCCGCCCTGACCATCCGTCACCTGTACGACGGCGGCGAAGTCTCGGCGGTCGCGGTGCTCGGCGGCTCGAACGCGGGCTTCGTGATGGCGCAGATCGCCGCCGCCCTACCGATCGGGGTGCCGAAACTGCTCGTCTCCACGATCGTCGCGGGCGACACCCGCCCGTACGTCGGCACGAGCGACCTCACGATGATGTACCCGGTCGTCGACATCGCCGGGCTCAACTCGGTCAGCATCCCGGTGCTCTCCCGGGCGACGGATGCTCTGGCCGGCATGCTCTCCGGCGCACCCATTCCTGCTTCCGCACACACCGGGGCCACGGTCGCCTGCACGATGTTCGGCGTCACGACCACATGCGTCACCGCGGTGCACGACGAACTCGCTGCCGACGGCGACGAGGTGCACCCGTTCCACGCGAACGGCACCGGCGGTCGCACGCTGGAGGCGATGATCGGCTCCGGCCTGTTCGACGCCGTCGCCGACATCACCACGACCGAGCTGGCCGACGAGCTCTGCGGCGGCGTCTGCTCGGCCGGGCCTGATCGGCTGACCGCGGCCGCTCGCGCCGGAGTTCCCCAGGTGGTCAGCCTCGGAGCCCTCGACATGGTCAACTTCGGGTCGCCCGACACGGTTCCGGAGAAGTACCGCGACCGCATCCTGTACCCCCACAACCCGGCCGTCACCCTGATGCGCACTGACGCAGACGAGTGCGCCGAACTCGGCCGGATCATCGCCGGCAAGCTCAACGGCTCGACGGGCTTCGTCGAGGTGATCGCCCCTGCCCGCGGTTTCTCGCAGATCTCGGTCGAGGGCGGACCGTTCTTCGACCCCGAGGCCGACGCGGCGCTCATCCGCTCGCTGCAAGACAACCTCGACCCCCACATCCCGCTGCGTGTCATCGACGCGGCCATCAACGATCCGGAATTCTCGTCCGCGATCATCGACGCACTGGGCCGCGCGCTCGGTCACACGGAAGGTAGTAACGCATGAACACTCGAGCTGAGATCGTCGCGCGGCTGAGGGCCAAGGTCGCGGCAGGGCAGCCGATCATCGGCGGCGGCGCCGGAACCGGCCTCTCGGCCAAGTGCTCGGAGGAGGCGGGGCTCGACTTCATCGTCGTCTACAACTCGGGGCGCTACCGGATGGCGGGGCGCTCGTCGATGGCGGGCCTCATGCCGTACGGCGACGCGAACCAGATCGTCATGGACATGGGTTCGGAGATCCTCCCGGTCGTCGACCACATCCCGGTCGTGGCGGGCGTCTGCGGCACCGACCCGTTCAGGCTGATGCCGAAGTTCCTCCGCCAGATCAAGGATGCGGGCTTCTCGGGCGTGCAGAACTACCCCACCATCTGCCTCTTCGACGGGATCATCCGTGCGAACCTCGAAGAGACCGGGCTCGGCTTCTACAAGGAGGCTGAGATGATCGCCGAGGCGCACGCGCTCGACCTCTTCACGGCCAGCTACGTCGCCAACCCGGAGGAAGCCGTCGCCATGGCCGAGGCCGGCTCTGACGTGATCGTTCCGCACATGGGTCTCACGACATCCGGGATGATCGGGGCTCAGACCGCCCTCACCCTCGCCGAATCGAAGGTCAAGGTCGCCGAACTGATGCAGGCCGCACGCGAGGTAAACCCTGACGTGCTGATCGTCTGCCACGGCGGACCGATCTTCAGCCCGGACGAGGCCGCCGAGGTCATCCGCGACGTCCCCGGCGTCGACGGCTTTCTGGGCGCGTCGAGCATGGAGCGCATGCCCACCGAGGTGGCGATGGTCGAGCACATGACCAAGTACACCCGCATCCAGCTCCCCGCCCGCGCCGCACAGGGGGCCTGAGACATGTACCGGATGACCATCCTCTACGGCAGGCCCGCCGACCCCGAAGCCTTCCGCGCCTATTACTACGACAAGCACATCCCGATCGCCCGCCGGATGCAGGGGCTCACCGGTTGGAACCTCTCCTGGCTCGACGACGAGGGGCCGTACCTCCTCGTCGCCGAGCTGTACGCGGAGACGAAGGATGCGCTCGACACCGTCCTCTCCTCCCCGGAGGGACTCGCCGCGAACGCCGATCTGGACAACTTCGTGACCGGGACCGTGTCGTTCCTCACCGGACCGGAAGAACAGGTGGCGCTCGCATGACCGGTCTCACGATCGCCGTGGTCGGTCTCGGCTTCGGTCAGGACTTCGTTCCGATCTACCTGAGTCATCCCTCCGTCGAGGACGTCGTGCTCGTGGAACCGGATGCTGCGCGCCGCCGCGAGGTCGCGGCCCGGTTCGGTCTGGGCGATGGCTACGCCGACCTCTCGGAGGCGCTCGCCGACCCGCGCGTGGACGCGGTGCACATCCTGGCGCCGGTCTTCCTGCACGCCGACCTGGTGGTCGCGGCACTCGACGCGGGCAAGCACGTCGCCTGCGCCGTGCCGATGGCGACGACGCTCGAAGACCTCGACCGCATCATCGCCGCGCAGGAACGCAGCGGCAAGAACTACATGATGATGGAGACAACGGTGTTCGGGCGCGAGTACCTCGTCGTCGACGAGATGCTGCGGGAGGGCGCGTTCGGCGACCTCACTCTGTACCGCGGGTTCCACATCCAGAACCTGGAGGGTTTTCCGCTCTACTGGCAGGGCTACCCGCCGATGCACTACGTCACGCACGCGCTCGCCCCCATCCTGTCGCTGCTCGGCACGACGGTCGCCACGGTGAGCGCACGCGGCGCCGGGCACCTCGCGGCCAAGAACGCGGGCGGCGGATTCGACAACACGTTCCCGACAGAGGTCGGGCTGTTCACTCTGCGCGACAGCGATGTGCTGGCGGAGATCACGATGTCGTTCTTCCAGACCGCCCGCAGCTATGTCGAAGGGTTCTCGCTCTACGGCGAGAAGCGCGGGGTGGAATGGCCGATCGACAACGAGGGCGACCTCACGGTCTACGACATGTACCCGCCGGCCGAGGGGACCCGTGGCAATCGGGTGTCCACGAGTTCGCTCGCGCCGCGCGACTTTCCGGAGCTGCTGCCAGAGCCGCTCGCACCGTTCGTGCGGCCGACGGATGTGCAACTCGCGGGGATGCCCGCACCGGCACGCATCGAGGCCCACCACGGCGGCTCGCATCCGTTCCTCGTGAACGAGTTCGTGAGCAGCATCGTCGAGAACAGGGCGCCCCTGGTGGATGCGTACCGCTCGGCAGCGTGGACCGCTCCCGGGATCTGCGCGCACCAGTCGGCGCTGGCCGGCGGCGCCGAGGTCGCCGTCCCCGAGTACCGCCGCCGCTAGCCGGCGAGCAGTTCCCAGACGCCGACGATCACGAGCACGAGGCCGACCAGGAGGATCAGCCCGTCCGTCACGGCGGCCGAGTGGCGCAGGATCGCGTCGCGGATGCGCTCGAGCGCGGGCTTCACGCGCCGCCCGGCGACGGTGAACGCGATCGTCGGGATCGCGACGGTCGAGACGCCGACGACGGCGAAGACCAACGCGCTGACCACCTGCACCCAGGTGTCGGCGTCGATCGTGCGACTGCTCGCGGCGACCGCCAACAGAAGATTCTCGGGATGGAACGCGAACTGAAGACCCAGCAGGAGTGCGCCCCGGGCGCCGAGGTGCTGCATCCGGGATTCGAGGCGGTTGTGCTTCTCTACGTGACTGCTTCTCCGGCGCCTGCGTCGGCGTTCCCAGCGGATGCCGGCAATGACGATGAGCGCGGCGCCCGCGAGGACCAAGGCCCAGTCGACCGCGGGTCCGCGCGGCACCGACAATCGCACGAAACCGACGGCGGCCAGCATGAACACCGCCGCGAGTCCGAAGGCGTACCCGCCCGCGATCAGCCAGCCTCGGGATGCGCGCTCGGTCCCGAGCAGCACCACGAGCGTGAGCAGAACGGGCAGCGTCGTGAACGCGACGGTCAGGGCGAACGGCAGGACTTCGGCGACATCCTTCATGCCCGGCGCCCGCCGGGCCTGCGAGGGTGAGCGCTGACGTCATCGTGCCAATGTATCGTCCGGGAGGAACCCGGGGCGCGGGTCTAGAGTGTGGCACCTGAACGCATCCGGATCAGCGAAAGGAAGCGCAATGAGCAACAAGACGCCCCGCGAGGAAGCCATCCAGAAGGAGCAGGAGCGGAAGGACGAGGAGAAGGAGCACCTCGAAGAGGAAGAGGAGCGCCGCCTGCAGTAATTCCGCCGCTCTCGCGAAGCGCCCTGCCGCAGTTCCAGGCACGGGCGCTTTTGCGTGCTCTCTCACCGGACCGGTTGACAGAAGTGAGTTTTGTATACAGAATACAGAAGGGCTCACCGCTGTACCCGCCGGGATGCCCGACCAAGAGACACTACAAGGAATGAGGTAGGCATGTCCCGCGTCGACTCAAAGGTGAGAAGGCTGGTGGCGGTGGCCGCCGCGGCCGCGCTCGCGCTCAGCATGGCCGCTTGTTCAGGCTCGGGAGGATCCAGCACCAAGACCGTCGTCTGGTCCAGCTGGGGAACCCCCGAGGAGATCGCCCGCTACAAGGCGTTCGACACGCAGTTCATGAAGGACCACCCGGACATCAAGGTGACCTTCCAGCCGGTTGCCGACTACGGCGACTACCACACCAAGCTGCTCGCACAGCTGGCCTCGGGCACAGCACCCGACGTCTTCTACATCGGCGACGACAAGATCGGCCAGTTCGTCAACTCGAAGGCACTGCTCCCGCTCACCGACCTCATGGAGTCGAGCGCGAGCAAGACCAAGCCCGACGACTTCGCGCAGGGCCTCTTCGGTGCGACGAAGAAGGGCGACGAGTACTACGCCGCTCCGAACGACTCCAATCCGGATGCCCTCTGGTACGACAAGGCCGCACTCAAAGCGGCCGGTGTCACCAAGGATCCCGCCACGCTGGCCGAGAAGGGCGAGTGGACCACCGAGGCCTACCTCGACATGAACGCGAAGCTCAAGAAGGCGGGCCTGACAGGCTCGATGTTCTGGAACTACTGGGCGACGCACTACAGCTGGATCTCCTCGCAGGGCGGCAAGGCCTTCGACGAGTCGGGCAAGTTCGTCGCGAACACCGACCCGACCAGCGTGAAGGCAGTGGATGTGCTGGCCAAGAACTTCCAGAACGGAACGTTCGTGGTCGCCGACACCCTTCCGGAGGGCGCGGGCGCCGACAGCGTCTTCGTCAGCCACAAGGCCGGCTTCTTCATCCAGGGTCGATACACGATCGGCACGGTCAAGGCGGCAGGCGATCCTGAGAACTACGACGTCGTGCGCTGGCCGACGCCGGACGGCAAGGCTGCTCCCACCGGTGTCGCGGTCAGCTACCTCGCGATCAATGCGAAGACCAAGAACAAGGATGCGGCGTTCGAGTTCTGGACCAACTTCCTCAGCGCCGAGGGCCAGACCTTCCGGCTGAAGGGCGGCGGCAACGCCGTGCCGTCGATCAAGGGTGCCGACAAGGTGGTGCTCGACGGATACCCGGAGCACGCCCAGACGATGCTCGACATGCGCGACATCGGCTTCGAGGACAACGCCACCGAGGCATCCGTGCCCGGACTGTCGAGCGACATCAGCGACAAGATGCTCGCGCTCTACCAGGGCAAGGAATCGACCAAGGCGACCCTCGACGACATCGCCAAGATGATCTCCGACAAGACGGGCAAGTAGGGATTCTCCAGTGAGTGCAGCAACCGGAACGGTCACCACCGAAGCGCCGGTCACGCCCAACCCGCCAGGCGGGCTCCGTACGGAGTCCGCCTGGCGGCGTCGTGATCGTCGCTGGGGCTACGTCTTCGTCGGCCCGCAGCTGATCGGCATGGGGCTGTTCGTCGTGCTGCCGTTCGTCGCGAGTCTCGTGCTCGCGTTCGCGCAGTGGGACGGGCTCAACGATCTCAGCTGGGTCGGGTTCGACAACTTCCGCACCGAGCTGGCCGACCCGCTGCTCGGCCGGTCGATCATCAACACTCTGCTCATCGCTCTGATCACGGTGCCGGTCGGCCTCGGTCTGGCCGTCGTCATCGCCGTCGCCCTGGAGAAGCTGAAGACGCGAACGCTGTATCTCGTCCTGGTCTTCGCACCCGTCGTCACCTCGAGCGTCGCTGTCGCCATGATCTGGCAGCAGCTCTTCCGCAAGGACGGCGTGCTCAGCGGGTTCATCCACGACGTCTTCCACGTCCCGGCGCCGGACTGGCTCGGTGATCCGCATCTCGCGCTCATCGCCGTCTGCATCGTCTCCATCTGGTCGTCGCTCGGCCTGAACGTGATCATCTTCCTCGCGGGGCTGCAGAACATCTCGCCCTCGGTGATCGAGGCGGCGCGCATCGACGGTGCCGGCGCGCTGACGCTGTTCTTCCGCATCCGGATGCCGCTGCTCTCGCCGATCGTCTTCTTCTCGACGGTGATCGCGTTCATCAGCTCGTTGCAGACGTTCGACACCGTGTTCATCCTGACGGCGAATGCCGGACCGGACAACGCCACCCGCACGATCGTCTACCACATCTACGATCTCGGCTTCGGGAAGTTCCAGTTCGGTCCGGCCAGTGCCGCGTCGATCATCCTGCTCGTGCTGACGCTCGTGATCACGGGCATCCAGTTCACCGCCCAGAAGAAGTTCGTCCACTACGAGGATGCCGACGCATGACCACCACCGTCACCACGCCCCCGAGCCAGGACTCGGCGGTCCGCCAGCGCCGCGACGACCGCGGAACCGCGGACGGCCGGTCGCGTCGCGAAGGCCGTACCTCGGCCCGCATCCGCAAGATCGCCCTGCACGTCGTGCTGCTCGCCGGCGGGATCGCGATGGTCTTCCCGTTCCTCTGGATGCTCATCACCGCGTTCAAGACGCTGCCCCAGCTGCTTAACTCCCCGCTCAGCATCTGGCCGAATCCGTGGACGTTCCAGAACTTCATCGACGCTTGGAACGATGCGCCGTTCGGGCAGGCGTACTTCAACAGCATTTACATCGCCGTGCTCGTGGTGATCGGGACGTTGATCACCGCCGCGATGGCGGGCTACGGGTTCGCGCGGATCAAGTTCCGCGGCAGTCGGACGATCTTCGTGGTGTTCCTCGCCACGCAGATGATCCCGATGCAGGTCACGCTCATCCCCTTCTACTTTCTGATGGCGAGGCTCGGCTGGGTGGACTCGCACCTCTCGCTGATCATCCCGGCGGCACTCGCCAACCCGTTCGCCGTGTTCCTGATGCGCCAGTTCGTGCTGTCGCTGCCGAAGGAGCTGGAGGAGGCCGCACTGGTCGACGGCGCCGGACGGTGGCGCATCTTCTGGAGCATCATCCTGCCGAACCTCAAGCCCGGCCTCGGCGCGCTCGCGATCATCGTGGCGCTCAGCACGTGGAACAACTTCCTGCTTCCGTTGGTGCTGCTCAACAGTCAGGACAACTTCACGGTGCCGCTGCTGCTGCAGAGCTTCCGCGGACAGTTCGGCTCGATCAACTACGGGTTGATCATGGCGGCGTCAGCGGTGGCGACGATCCCGATGCTGATCGCTTTCGTGATCGGACAGCGCCGCATCCTGAACAGCATGGCTGCGTCCGGCCTGGGCGGCCGGTGAGCGCCGCGGGCGACCGCGCGGCGCGGTTCCTCGACCTCGAGAGCGCACCGTTCACGTCCCCGGGGTCGCGCATCCTGGTGCTTCGAGCGGACGGCGGCCTGACCGTGCGGCTGGCGGAGTACGAGCGACGGCTGGACGAGTGCGTGCTGGTGCGGACACTGCGGGTGTATGCGGCCGACGGGCGAATCGCGCCGGTGTCGGGCGTGCATCCCGACCGGATCGAATTCGCGGAGGCGGGCGTGACGCTCACCTTCGACGGACCCGCGGGGCTGAGCCTCGGCGGGGATGCGCGCTGGAGCGTCGAGCTCGAGGTGCCGGGGCTCGCGGATGCCGGGCTGGACGCGGGCACGTGGCGGCCGGAGCTGCCCTCGGCGGCGGAGGTGTCGTGGGTGGCCGCGGGAGCCGACGACCTGGTCGTGCGCGGCGACACCGTGAGGCTCTCGTTCGCCGGAGCGGGACTGCGGTTCGGGATCGGTGCGGCTGGCGCTGGCGCGTTCTCGCACCCGGCCGCGCTTGCCGCAAGCGCATCCGTCTGGGGCGACTGGTTCGCCCGCTGCCCCGCCGTGCGCGACGACCTCGCCGACATGACCGCCTTCTGCTGGTGGGTGCTCGGCGCCAACATCGTCTCTCTGCCTGGCCGCGGCCTGCGCGCCGTCGTGCCCTCCAAGATCGGCTACGTCGGCCTCTGGCAGTGGGATGCGTACTTCATCGCCGCGGGTCTCCGCCACGGCGACCCCGAGCTCGCGCGCGAGCAACTGGAGCTCGCGTTCGCGTTCCCCACGCCCGACGGCCAGCTTCCGGATGTCGTGCACGATGAGGGCATCCTCGCCTCGAGCGACGACCTCCCGCCGGGCGACCGCGACAACCTGCGACGTGCCGGTTCCGCGATCGCGGACCCGGCCGCGCCCATCCCTCTGACCAAACCGCCGCTCGCGGCCTGGGCCCTCCGCCGACTCGAGGGCTTCGTCGATGACCCCGCCTGGTTCGACGACGCATGGGAGACGGTGGCGCGAAGCCAAGAGTGGTGGTTCGCCCACTCCGACCTCGACGGCGACGGGATGCCCGAGTACGGGCATCCGTACTCCTCAGGCCTCGATGACAGCCCGGTCTTCGACGCCGAGCTGCCCGTCGCGTCGCCGGATCTGGCCGCCTACCTGATCGTTCAGGATGAGCTGCTCGCGTCGCGCGCCTCATCCGTCGGCGAAGAGGCGGCCGCATCCCGGTATGCGGCGCGTGCCGATCGCACGCTGTCGCTGCTCGAACGGATGTGGGACGACACCGGCGGCTATTTCCGCTCATCCGGTGCGGGCACGCCCGTCGCGGCTGAGACGGCCGTCAGCCTGCTGCCGCTGCTGACCGGGCGCCTGCCTGAGCGGCTCGTGGCGCGCATCCTGAACGCCCTCGACGACCCGGAACGCTTCGCGACGCTGTGGGCGGTGCCGACCGTTGCCCGCCACGATCCCGCATTCTCGGATGAGCGGATGTGGCGCGGTCCGGTGTGGGTGAACGTGAACGCCCTGCTCGCTGAGGGGCTCGCCGCGTCGGGACACCCCGACCGCGCCCGAGCGCTCGTCGAGCAGACGCTGCGGCTTGTGCAGCACGGCGGCGGCCCGCACGAGTACTTCAACCCGCTGACCGGTCAGAAGGCGCGCACGGCGACGACCGCTTTCGGATGGTCGGCTGCCCTTTTCGTCGACCTGGCGGTGCAGGCCTCGGCCGACTCTCCCGCGTGAGCGCGGGTCAGGCCAGGCGCTCCCAGGAGATGCCGGCGTCGGCGAGGAGGCGGCGCATCCCGTTGGTCCAGTTGGCCTTGAGGGCGCGCTTGGCGGCCGAGACGTCGCCGGCGATCAGGTGGCGGGCGATGTCGGCGTGCTCGATCGCGCTGCGCTCGACCATGACCTCGTCGGGGACCAGCAGCGATTCGTACCGGTGGATGGCCAAACGGACGCCCGCGATCTGCTCCAGCAGGCGCTTGTTGGGGCACGCGCTCAGCATGAGGTTGTGCCACTCGTCGTCGCGGCGGTTGACGAGCGCGTGTTCGGCCACGTTGTCGTTGAACTCGGCCGCCAGCTGCGCGAGCCGCAGACCCAGTTGGCGCAGCTCGTCGACCGGGGTGAGGTCGAGGGCGAGGCCTTCGAGGTTGACGATGATCGGGCAGAGCTCCTCGAATTCGCGAGCGCTGAGCGGCACGAAGCGAAAGCCCTTGCCGTTCTCGCTCTCGATCTGTCCTTCGCTCTCGAGCGCGATCAGCGCCTCGCGCAGGGGAGTGCGGCTCACGCCGAGCTCCGCCGCGAGCTGCACCTCGTTGATGCTCTCGCCGGGGCGCACCTCGCCGGCACGCATCCGCGCGATCAGCTCCTCGCGCACCTGTGATCGCAGATTCTTGCGCTCGATCGTCATGCACCCCTCCAGGCATCCACCGCACCGAGGCGTCGTGGGGCCTCGTCGGCGTCGCCAGCTTAGGGGTTGACCCGTCTTGGCATTCGCCTTAGCGTTACTGTATACAGAATACAGTTCATCGAACGTGAATGTAAAGCAGACCAGAGGAGACCAATGACGACCGCCTCACCGCGAAGCATCCGCCTCGACGCGCTTGCATACGGCGGCGACTACAACCCCGACCAGTGGCCCGAAGAGGTCTGGCTCGAGGATGCGCGCCTCATGGTCGAGGCCGGCGTCAACATCGTCACCCTGCCGGTCTTCTCCTGGCCGTTGCTCGAACCGCGTGAGGGCGAATACGACTTCGCCGGACTCGACCGCGTGATCGACCTGCTCTGGAGCCATGGCATCCGGATCGACCTCGCAACGGCTACCGCGACGCCGCCCGCCTGGCTGATCCGCGAGCACCCCGAGGTGCTCCCGCACAACGTCGACGGCGTGCGCCTCGAGTTCGGCTCGCGGCAGTCGTACTGCCCGAGCTCACCGGTGTTCCGGGATGCGGCACTGCGGCTGACCCGCACGCTCGCCGAGCGCTACGGCGAGCATCCGGCCCTCGCGCTGTGGCACGTCTCGAACGAGTACGGCGATCACGTGTCGCGCTGCTGGTGCCCGGTCTCGGCTGTGCATTTCCGGCGCTGGCTGGGTGCCCGCTACGGCAGCATCGACGCCCTCAACGCCGCCTGGGGCACGAGCTGCTGGGGACAGCACTACCTCGACTTCGAGCAGATCGAGCCTCCGCGCACCGCGACCGGGCCGATCAACCCGGCGCAGCAGCTTGACTTCGAGCGGTTCTCGTCCGACGCGCTACTTGAGCTCTTCCAGTCGGAGATCGACGTGCTGCGCGAAGTGACGCCCGAGATCGCGGTGACCACCAACTTCATGAGCCTGTTCCGTGAGCTCGACTACTGGGACTTTGCCGACGCAGAAGACCTCGTGACCGACGACGCGTATCCCGACCCCGCCGATCCGAACGCCCACGTCGGCGCCGCCCTCAACTACGGCCTGATGCGTTCCCTCAAAGACGGGCGACCGTGGCTGCTGCTCGAACAGGCGCCGAGCGCGGTGAGTTGGCGGGACGTGAACGTGCCGAAGGCGCCGGGGCAGATGCGTCTCGGCAGCATGCAGGCGCTAGCCCACGGCTCCGACGGCGTGATGTTCTTCCAGTGGCGGCAGGCCAAGTTCGGGCCCGAGAAGTTCCACTCGGCGATGCTCGGCCATCGGGGCGAGGACAGCCGCAGCTTCCAGGAGACCAAGGCGCTCGGGGCCGAGCTGAAGAAGCTCGCGGCGATCAAGGACACCCGCGTTCGCGCATCCGTCGCCCTCGTCGCCGACTGGGATTCGTGGTGGGGGCTCAGCGCGCCGGACTCGCTGCCCTCGCTGCGGCTGAATTGGCTCACCGAGGCACGTGCCTGGCACGCCGCGGCGTTCGCCCTCGGGCAGCCGGTCGATGTGTCGCGGGCGGGCGGCCCGTATGGTTCGCACTCCGTTCTGCTGGTGCCCAACCTCTACGCGGTGACCGTCGAGCAGGCGGATGCGCTCGCCGCGTTCGTCGCGGGTGGCGGCCAGCTGGTGGTCGGCCCGTTCAGCGGAGTAGTCGATCACAGCGAGCAGGTGCACGACGGTGGGGCGCCCGGCCCGCTGCGCGACCTGCTCGGCGTCGAGGTGGACGAGTGGTGGCCGCTGGCCGATGGTGAGAAGCGCAGCGTGACGCTCGGTGCGGCTCTCGTAGCCGCGACGCACGATGTCCGTGTCTGGAGCGAGTGGCTCGTCGTCGCCGACGGCACCGAGGTGCTCGCATCCTTCGCCGACGGCGATCTCGCCGGTCGCGCCGCCGTCACCCGTCGCTCCCACGGCAGCGGCGCAGCGTGGTACCTCGGCGCCGGACTCGACGATGACGGGATGCGCGCGGTGCTCGCCCGCGTCTTCGCCGATGCCGGGCTGTCCGTTCCGAGCCCGGATGCCGCATCCACGACCCTTGAGGTCGTCACCCGGACCGATGGCACGACCGACTTCACCTTCCTGCTCAACCACGGGCGCGAGTCGGTCAGCGTGCCCGGCATCGCCGACGGCACCGACCTGCTCAGTGGGGGAGATGCCGCCGACGGCATCACCCTTGATGGGTTCGGGGTCGCAGTCGTGGCGCATCCGGTCTCAGCTCTCTCCCCTTCGTCCAGCCCATCCCTCCCATCCGCAAGCGACTCCGAGGCAGCACTATGAACCAGCCCTTCGTCCATCCGTACCTGCCGAACACGGCCCCTGAGTCGCGCCAGGCGATGCTCGACGCGGTCGGGGCCGCGAACGTCGACGAGTTCTACGCCGACGTTCCGGCCGACCTGCGCCTCGGTCGTGACCTCGACCTCCCGGCCCCGCTCGTCGCGGAGCAGGACCTCACCCGCCACGTCGGCCGCCTGCTGAACCGCAACCGTCCTGTCGAGGCCGGCCGGTCATTCCTCGGGGCTGGAACCTACAACCACGCGGTGCCCGCCGTCGTCGACGAGGTGATCAACCGCAGCGAGTTCCTCACGGCGTACGCCGGCGAGCCTTATGAAGACCACGGCCGCTTCCAGGCGCTCTTCCAGTACCAGTCGCTGATGGGCGAGCTGCTGAATCAGGATGTGGTCAACGTCCCCACATACGACGGCTTCCAGGCCGCAGCGACCTCCGTGGCGATGGCAGGCCGCATCACGGGACGCCGTCGCGTGCTCCTGGTCAGCGACGCACATCCGGACAAGCTCTCCAAAGTGCTCGACTTCGTGGCTCCCACGATCGACCTCGAACTCGTGCCGACGCTCGACGGCACGGCCGATCTTGCCGCGGTGGTCGCCCGCCTCGACGAGGACACCGCAGCGATCTGGGTCGAGACGCCGAGCTTCACGGGCGCCCTAGAGACGGCCGTCGCCGAGTTGGCCGACGCCGCTCACTCGGTCGGGGCCATCCTCATCGTGGGGACCGACCCCATCGGCCTCGGCGTTCTCACCCCGCCCGCCGACCTCGGCGCGGACATCGTGCACGGCGACATCCAGTCGCTCGGCCTGCACCCTTGGTTCGGCGGAGCGCACGCCGGCTTCATCGCCGTGCACGACGACACCCGCTTCGTCATGGAGCTGCCGTCACGACTGTTCGGCCTCGCCTCGACGGACGTCCCCGGTGAGTACGGGTTCGGCGACGTCGCCTACGACCGCACCTCCTTCGCGCTCCGCGAAGAGGGCAAGGAGTGGGTCGGCACCGCAGCGGCACTCTGGGGCATCGCTGCCGGCGTCTACCTCTCGCTCATGGGGCCGCAGGGCATGGTCGATGTCGGGGAGACCATCCTGAGCCGCACGGCTTACGCCGCTCGCGTGCTGAGCGCTCTTCCGGGTGTTCGGCTCGCCGACAGCGCCGTGCACTTCCGCGAGTTCGTGCTCGATCTGACGGATGCGCGCCTCAGCGCACCACAGCTGGTGGCGGCCCTCCGCGCAGCCGGCTTCGAGCCCGGCGTGGTCGTCGGCGAGCAGCAACTACTCGTGTGCGTCACCGAAGAGAACACCCAGTCCGACATCGACTCCCTCGCCGACGCCGTCGGCGCGGCCATCGCCGACACCGAGGAGAACGCAGCGTGAGCCTCCCCATCGCCCCCAAGCCGGCGCTCCGGCGCTTCCACCAGGCCCGCTGGGATGAGCCGGTCGTCTTCGAACTGCACACGCCCGGCGAGCGAGGCGTGCTCGTCTCCTGCGTCGAGCCGGGTGTTCGCGAGGCTGTCGGCGACGTGGTCGCCGAACTGCCCGCATCCCTGCGCCGCACGGCCCCACCCGCACTGCCCGAGATCGGCCAGATGCGGGTGCTCAAGCACTACCTGCGCCTCAGCCAGGAGAACCTCGGCGCCGACCTGAACGTCGACGTCGGCCAGGGCACCTGCACGATGAAGTACGCGCCCAAGGTGAACGAGACGATCATCCGCACCCCGCACCTGACGGAACTGCACCCGCTGCAGGACCAGGACAGCGTGCAGGGCATCCTCGAGATCGTCTGGCAGACCGAGCGGATGCTCGCCGAGATCTCCGGGATGAGCCGCGTCTCGCTGCAGACCAGCGGCGGCTCCGAGGCGATCTGGGCGAACATCTCGATGATCCGTGCGTACCACGCGTCGCGCGGCGAGGCCGAGCAGCGCGACGAGGTCATCACCACGATCTTCTCCCACCCCTCGAACGCCGCGACGGCCAAGGCGGCGGGCTACAAGGTGATCACCATCCACCCCGACGCCGACGGCTACCCGGATGTCGAGGCCCTGCGTGCCGCGATCGGTCCGCGCACCGCAGCGATCATGGTGACCAACCCCGAGGACACAGGCATCTACAACCCGCGCATCCGCGAATGGGTCGACCTGGCGCACTCTGTGGGGGCGCTCGCCGCCTACGACCAGGCCAACGCGAACGGGATCCTCGGCATCACCCGTGCCCGCGACGCAGGCTTCGACGTGTGCCACTTCAACCTGCACAAGACATTCGGCACGCCCCACGGATGCGGTGGTCCCGGCTCCGGCGCCAACGCCGTCTCCGAGGCGCTCGCTCCCTTCCTGCCCGGCCCGGTGGTCGAGCGTGACGGCGACCGCTTCTTCCTCGACGCCGACCGGCCGCAGTCGATCGGCTCCGTCGCCCCGTTCTACGGCGTCATCCCGAACATCGTGCGCACGTACTCGTGGATCATGGCGCTCGGCGCGCAGGGGCTGCGGGCAGTCGCCGAGACCGCGGTTCTGAACAACAACTACCTGATGAAGCGCATCCTCGAGATCCCCGGAGCGAGCGCGCCGTACGCGACCGGTCGTCGGCGTATCGAGCAGGTGCGGTACTCGTGGCAGGAGCTGTTCGAGCAGACCGGTGTCAGCAGCGAGGAGATCGGCGTGCGCGCTGCGGACTTCGGCATGCACTACTGGACCAGCCATCACCCGTACATCGTTCCGCAGCCTTTCACGCTGGAGCCGACCGAGTCGTACTCGATGGCCGAACTCGACGAGTACGCGGCCGTGCTGGCAGAGGTCGCCCGCGAGGCCCGCGAGACCCCCGAGGTCGTGCTGACGGCCCCGCACAACCAGACGGTGCACCACACCCACCATGACGACCTGGACGATCCAGACCGCTGGGCCGTCACCTGGCGTGCATACCGCCGCAAGTACTTCGGCGAGACCCCGGCAGGCGCCCTGCCGGCACGAGCCGAGGTCGCGGCCTAGGGATGCATGAACCGGATGAGCGGCGCACGGTGATCGGGTTCCTCGTGAACCCGGTCGCCGGCGTCGGCGGGCCGGCCGGGCTCGTCGGCAGCGACGGACAGGACGTGCAGCGCGAGGCGATCGCGCGTGGGGCGGTGCCCCGTTCCGCTGAGCGCGCGGCCGGTGCCCTCGCTGTGCTGGCTCGCGCGCATCCGGAAGCCGAGATCGTCACCGCGGGAGGTGCGCTCGGCGAGGATGCTGTGCGGGCGGCCGGACTCGTGCCGCGCGTTGTGTACTCGGCACCGGGCGCGGGGCGGCCGACGAGTGGTGAGGACACTCGGCTCGCGACGGTCGCGCTCGGAGTTGCCGGCGCATCCCTCGTCCTCTTCACCGGAGGGGATGGCACGGCGCGCGATGTCGCGGCCGGGCTCGCTCCGGGCATCGCCGCGCTCGGCGTGCCTGCGGGCGTCAAGATGTACTCGGCCTGCTTCGCCGTGGCGCCGGCAGCAGCCGGGGCGCTTGCGGCGGAGTGGCTCGCGCGCGGCACGTTGCCGACACGCGACGCCGAGGTGCTCGATCTCGACGAGCGGCTGCTGCGCGAGGGGCGGCCTGAGCCGAGACTGTTCGCGCTGGTGCCCGTGCCGTCGGCGCCCGGGCGCACGCAGGCTCGCAAGGCTGCGACACCGGCCAGCGAGACGGATGCGGTCCACCGCGCTGCGGTCGGGGTCGTCGCGCAGTTGCTCCCCGGTGTGCGGTACCTGCTCGGCCCCGGCGGCACGCTGGCGGAGGTCGCGCGTGTGCTCGGCATCCCGGCGACACCGCTCGGCGTGGACATCGTCGAGGACGGTCGGCTGATCGCCCGGGACGCTTCCGAGAGCCAGGTGCTCGCGGCGATCGCCGGACGCGCGTCGAAGGCTGTCGTCACGGTGATCGGCGGCCAGGGATTCCTGCTCGGCCGCGGCAACCAACAGCTCTCCGCGCGGGTGATCGACGCCATCGGCGCCGACCCCGTGATCGTCGTCGCCACCGAACAGAAACTCATCGACCTCGCCGGTCGGCCGCTGCTGGTGGACTCGGGCGACGCGAGCGTCGACGCCCGGCTGGCCGGGCACATCCGGATCACCACAGGTCCGGCAACCGCGAGCATCTACCCTGTCGAAGCAGCCGCCTCGACCTCACGAACCACTGAAACCGACGTCACAACCCCCGAAGGAGCATCCCCATGCGTCTAGACAACAAGGCCGCCATCGTCACCGGAGGAGCCGGAGGCATCGGCCGCGCGACCTCGCTCGCCTTCGCCGCGGAGGGTGCCCGCGTCGCGGTCGTCGACGTGGCGCCGGGCGCGGCCGAGGCTGTTGCCTCGGAGATCCGTGCCGCGGGTGGCACGGCGATCGCGCTGACCGCCGACGTGTCCAGCGAGGCCGACATCGAGCGAGTCGTGGCCGACACGGTCGCCGAGTTCGGCGGCGTCGATGTCGTCTTCAACAACGCGGGCATCATCCGTCGCACCACCGCCGTCGAGACCACGGAGGACGAGTGGGACCGCGTGTTCGGCGTGAACGTGAAGGGCATCTTCCTCATGTGCAAGCACGTCGTTCCCGTGATGGCGCAGAACGGCGGCGGCTCGATCATCAACACCGGCTCAGGATGGGGGCTGAAGGGTGGAGCGCAGGCGATCTCGTACTGCGCGTCGAAGGGCGCGGTCGTCAACATGACCAGGGCGCTCGCGATCGACCACGGCCCGCAGGGCATCCGCGTCAACTCGGTGAACCCCGGCGACGTCAACACCGGGATGCTGCGCGACGAGGCCCGGCAGCTTGGCCAGGAGACCGGTTCGTTCCTCGCCGAGGCGGCGGACCGCCCCCTGCAGCGCATGGGGGAGCCCACCGAGATCGCGGCCGCCGTCGTCTGGCTCGCGAGCGACGACTCCAGCTACGTCACGGGCTCCGCCCTCGTCGTCGACGGCGGCGGCATCGCGTAGCCACCGCGCGCTACCTGCCCGTGCGCGCCTGCGCCTCCCAGCGCTCCTGCGTGCGTCGAGTGTGGAGTTTCTACCGTTCTGAAACGGTCCAAATGGTAGAAACTCCACACTCGACCTCTAGCGCGAGGAAGGGGGCGAGGAGAAGGGGGCGGGGAGAAGGACGCTAGAGGGTGCGGGTGGAGGCGGGGTCGAGGGCGGCGGAGCCGCCGAAGGCGGGCTTGTACGCCGGCTCACCCGCGAGCGAGATCACGTCGGCGACCACCACGGTCACGTTGTCGCGGGCGCGCATGTCGGTCGCGGTCTCGACGAGCAGCTGGGCCACATCCTGAGGCCGGGCTCGCGAAGCCAAGCACGCGCGCACGATGTGCTCCGGAACGTAGTCGGTCAGCCCGTCGCTCGCGAGCAGCCAACGATCGCCGACCTGGGGCACCTCGTTCAGGATGTGAAGAGCGGCCGCATCCTCGAGGTCGCCACCCAGCACGTTCATCACCACCGAGCGGTACGGATGCACCTTCGCCTCGTCGGTCGTGAGCTCCCCGGCGTCGAGGAGGTCCTGCACGAAGGAGTCGTCGCGCGTCACCTGACGGAACTCGCCGTCGCGAAGCAGATACGCGCGTGAGTCGCCGACATGCGCCACCCGGATGCGCTCCCCATCCGAGAAGATGCCCGTGAACGTGGTTGCCATCCCGGTCAACGACGTGTCGAGTCGGGCCCGCAGGGCGAGGTCGGCGTTGGCGATCGCGATGAGTTCGCGCAGCTTCTCGTCCGAGTCGATGCGGCCCCGGGTAGCGTCGAGCGTCGCCGCGATCCGGATTGTGACGGTCGCCGAGGCCACTTCTCCACCGGCGTGCCCGCCCACACCGTCGGCGACGAACGCCGACCAGTGCGATGCGTAGAGCGAGTCCTCGTTCCCCTCGCGGAAATCTCCGCTCGTCGAGAACTGCCCTGTCACGAATCCGAACACGGGTTCGACCTTACAGTCCACCGGCCCCGTCAACTCGCCCGGGGCCTCCGCCCGAGCCCGCGCTCAACCGCACGCAGGGTGTGTTTGTACCCCACGATCTCGTGCCCGATCACCTCGACCACCGGGCAGAGCGCAACAAGCGTGATCACCGTGACGAGTGCCGTGACGCTCGCCGGATCGTCGGGGTCGATGAGCTGCGGCCCCGCAAGCAGCCCGACGATCACCGCCGCGACGAGTGGTGCGAGAGCTGCCGCGAACAGCGGGAGGTGCGTCAGATCGATGGAGCGCAGTAGCACGCTCCAGGTCACGAAGATCATCCCGATCATCAAAGCGACCGGGATGGCCAGGGCCAGGGCGATCTGCAGCACCGAGAAGTTCTCGTTCTCCACGGCCGCAGCCGTCACCCTGAGCCCCGCGCCGACAGCAGCGACGGCACCGAAGATGGGCAGGTGCGCATAACGCCACGCGAAGATGTGGTCGGGCCATCGCTCCAGGATGATGCGCGACGGCACCAGGAAGTACGCCCACCAGAACCCTGCGGCAAGCACCAACCCCGATGACATGATCACCACCGCCGCCAGCGACCATCCTTGTGCCTGAGTCAAAGCCCCCACCGCGCTCACCGTGGCGGCGACGACCTCGCCGAGCGTGATGAGGGTGAGCAGGCTGAATCGTTCGGCGATGTGGCCGGCGTTCCACGGCACGCGGCCCAGCCGTCGCTCGACCACCACGGGCGCCACCATCTCCGCGAAGGCGAGTACGACGAGCGCCGAGATTGCGACGGCCAGGGGCAGCGGGATGATCGCGGTGAGCAGCCAGAGGGTCTGCGCGATCGCGATCATCACCGCGTACGCGATGTCCACGCGGCGATGCTCCGGATCTTGCCGGGCGGCTCGCAGCCACAGCGCGATCAGTGGAACTCGCATGACGATGTAGCCGACGACCATCAGCAGGTTGTTGGGGTTCCCGCCGTCCGCCGCGGACGAGAAACTCCGGGGAGGCCAAAGATCAGGATGATGACGCCGATCATCTGCACGATCGTCGCGATCCGGACGAGCGCGTCGTCATTGCCGTATGCCGACGCGAACCAGCTGAAGTTCATCCAGGCCCAGCTCACGGCCCAGATCGCGAACACGTATGCGCCGAGGGCCGGCCACACGTGACCTTCCTCGATCTGGTGTGCGAGCTGCTCGGCGGCGGCCGCGAAGGCGATCACATACGTCAGGTCGTAGAGGAGTTCCAGCGGGGTGGACGAGCGCCCGCGCCCCTTCGCGTTCTGACCGGTCATGGGCCGCAGCCGATGACGCAGGTCGTTCCTTAGCTGAGTTCTGAAGTACGCATCGTCCTCATCCATGTCCCCTCCAGGCTGGGATTCGGGATGCTCTACGCTCCGGGATCGCTCAAACACCGGCAGGCTACACCTCCCGCCGATCCGGTGCCTTTCCCGTCAGGCGGCGACCGTGTTCTGGCGCAGCAGTTCGAACGCCTCGGCCGGGTTCGGGAAGGCGTCGCGGTCGCGAACGGCGGACTCGAGGATCGAGTCGAGGTGGTTGCCGGCGAGACTTATCCCGCCCATGGCGACGGCCTCGGAGCCCAGGGTCGAGGCGAGCACGGCCGGGGGCAGGGGGCAGATCTGCCGCAGAGTCTCCTCGAAGCGTGGGAGGAACACGTCGGCCCCCGGCGAGCTGCCGCCACCGACCACGAGCAGTTCGGGATCCAGGGTGAGGGTCATCGCGGCGGCTCCTGTCGCGAGGTCGTCCGCGAACTCGTTGACCGCCGTGACCGCCATCGGGTCGCCTGCCCGCGCGAGCTCGAAGATCTGCTCGCGGGTCGGGCGCGGGGTGCCGAGAACCGACGTGCCGTAGAGCTCGTTGAGTTCGGCCCAGCGCAGCTCGGGCATCTCGCCCACGATTCCGGCGGCGCCGTGCACGCCGCGGTGCACCTTTCCGCCGACGATGGAGGCGCCACTGGTCCGGATGCCGCAGAGCACGTAGACGACGTCGCTGTAGTTCTTCGCGGCGCCGATCGTCAGCTCGGCGTGAGCGCCCAACGCGACGTCGCCCTCCACCAGGACCGACGCCGGGAACTCCCGGCCGAACCGCTCGTGCAGGTCGAGACCGATCCAGCCGGGCATCCCGCTGCCACCGAAGTGGGAGACGACTCCGGATGCGCTGATCGCTCCGGGGAGCCGATCGTGACCACCCACAGCGAGTCGCGGCCAATGCCGAGGTCGACGAGGAGTCGGTCGCTCACGTCCAGAGCCGCGGAAACACGATCGGGAGCGGGGGCCATCTCGTCGATCGGGTCGGTCAGGTGGCCCTGCACGTGCCCGGTCAGGTCGGTGACGACGGCGTAGATGTGGTTCGCACCGATGTCGATCGAGAGGAAGTATCCGAGGGTCGAGGCCAGGCGATACGTGGCCGCGGGGCGACCGAGACGGCCCGCGGAAGCGATCTCGGATGCCTCGAGCCAGCCCATTCCCACGAGATCGCCGGCAACGGCGTCGACCGCGGTACGGGAGAGTCCGGAGCTCGTTGCGAGGTCGCGCAGGGTCTGGGGTTCGTCCATGACGGCGCGCAGGATGCCGAGAGAGTTCATCCGTCGGAGCAGTGAGCGACTACCGACTGCCCCTCCCGAAGCCTGGACGAGCGCCTCCTGAGACATTGGTCTCCTTCATGGTTGCGGTTTATAACGGCAAGTTGCATAATTAATGCGATCACCCCAGTCTACCGCGGTCGCAGGCCGCATTCCTTGGTAGATCCCGGCATTTCGAGTGTGCGCCAGCGACGGTTCTCTCCTTCGGCGCCGAGAGGTTCCCATGACAGCACTGCTCCCCAAGGTCACGGCCCGTGACCGCCCCGTGCCGGGCCTGCGGCCCCGCCGTCGGCGTGATGATCGCAAGGTCGCGCTCCTCTTCGTCGCACCGGTTCTAATCGGGTTCGCCGTCTTCTACCTCTACCCGACGGTGCGCGGCGCCTGGTGGTCGTTCACCGACTACAGCCTGCTCGGCGAAGCCAAGTTCGTCGGTCTCGCAAACTACGCGGCCGTGCTTCAGGACGGCGAGTTCTGGAACTCGATGGGCGTCACCCTCTACTACGTGGTGTTCAACGTCACCACCCAGACCGTGCTGGCACTGCTGCTGGCCGCTCTGATGCATCGGCTCACCCGGTCGGTGGTTCTGCGCACGACCCTGCTGCTCCCCTGGCTCGTCCCGAACGTGACCGTCGGCCTGATCTGGCTGTGGCTGCTCGACACCAACCTCGGCTTCGTGAACCACGTCATCACGTCGATGGGATTCCACGCGGTCGGCTTCTTCACCAACCCGGCCCTCGGCATCCCCACCATCTCGATCGTGAACACCTGGGCCTTCACCGGATACACGGCCCTCCTCTTCTACGCGGGCATGCTGCAGATCCCCCACGACCTCTACGAGAGCGCTTCGCTCGACGGCGCCGGCGAGTGGCGGCTGTTCAGCCGAATCACGCTCCCGCTGCTGCGGCCGATCCTGGCGCTCGTCCTGGTCGTTTCCCTCATCGGGTCGTTCCAGATCTTCGACACTGTCGCGGTGACCACGAAGGGAGGCCCGGTGAACGCCACGAGAGTCATCTACTACTACATCTACCAACAGGCGTTCAACTACTTCCACATGGGCTACGCCGCGACCATGGCCATCGTTCTCGTACTCATCCTCGGAATCCTCACGGCGGTTCAGCTGCGCCTGCTCCGTGCATCCGAATCCCAGCTCGCCTAGGACACGCTCATGACTTCGACTCCGCAGACCATCCCTGTGCTCCCGGCCCCTGAGGCCGCTCGCCCGCCGCGCGCCGTCAAGCGCACCCGACGCCCGTTCTCGATCGGCCGGCTGCTCGGCTGGACCGTGCTGATCGTCTCCCTCGTGCTCACGGTCTTCCCCTTCTACTGGATGCTCAAGACCGCGCTCACGCCCGCCGCCGACGTCATCCGCGACTCCGGAGCCCTGTTCCCCGGCAGCCCGACGTTCGTCAACTTCGCCCGCGTGCTCGGCTTCCTCAGTCCGGAGGAGGACCGAGCTGCCGGCGGCTCGGGTGCGTCGATCAACTTCGTGCTCTACCTCTGGAACTCGATCGTGTACTGCACGCTCATCGGCTTCTTCCAGACCCTGTTCTGCGCGATGGGAGGCTACGCGTTCGCGCGTCTGAAATTCCCGGGGCGCAACCTGCTGTTCGCCATCCTGATCGCCGCTCTGATGGTGCCCGGGATCTTCACCCTCCTGCCGAACTTCGTTCTGGTGCGCGACCTCGGGCTGCTCAACAACATCTTCGGGATGGTCGCGCCGAGCCTGCTCATGACCCCGTTCGCCCTGTTCTTCCTGCGGCAGTTCTTCCTCAACATCCCCGTTGACGTGGAGGAGGCCGCACTGCTCGACGGTGCGGGCAAGGCCAAGGTCTTCTGGCGGATCGCCCTCCCGATGAGCAAGGGACCGCTCATCACGATCGGCCTGATCACCGTGGTCTGGGCCTGGAAGGACTACCTCTGGCCGCTGCTCATCGGCCGCGACGAGTCCGTGCGCACCATGACCGTCGCCCTCGGCGTGTTCCTGCAGCAGTCCCCGAACACGCAGCCCGACTGGACCGGGCTGATGGCCGGATCGACGCTCTCGGTGATCCCGGTGCTCATCCTGCTCATCGTGCTCGGCCGCCGCATCGTCGAATCCCTCAACTTCACCGGCATCAAGTGACCGCACCATCCACCCTCCGAATAGCACTGCCAATCACCATCGCAATCACCATCACAGAGAGAGAAAAAGATGAACAGAGTCCGTCGCGTCGCCGCCATCGCTGCCGCCGCCGCACTGCTCGCGGGCGTCTCAGCGTGTTCCTCCACAGGATCGGACGCCGAGGCCAAAGTCACCCTCCAGTACTGGATGTGGGACGACACGCAGGTTCCCGCGTATCAACAGTGCGCCACCCAGTTCGAGAAAGAGAACCCGAACATCAAGATCAAGATCAGCCAGTCGGCTTGGGGTCAGTACTGGACCAACCTGACAACGCAGATCGCTGCGGGGAGCGCGCCCGACGTCTGGGTCGACCAGGTCTCGTACTACCCGCAGTTCGTCGAGGACAAGCAGATCGTCGACCTCGAGCCGTACGTCAAGAAGGACAACGTCGACCTCAGCCAGTACGTCGACGGGATGGCCGACCTCTGGAAGAACGGCGACGCCCGCTACGGCCTGCCCAAGGACTGGGACACCATGGGTCTCGTCTACAGCAAGGCCGACATGCAGGCGGCGGGCGTGACCGAGGATGAGCTCTCCAAACTCACCTGGAACCCGAAGGACGGCGGAACTTTCGAGCAGACGATCGCGAAGCTGACCGTCGACAAGAACGGCCACAACGGCCTCGACCCCGCGTTCGACAAGAACAACGTGAAGACCTACGGCTTCCTCCCCGAGTGGGCGGACGGATCGCAGGGTCAGAACGGCTGGGGCAACCTCGCGTTCTCGAACGGCTTCACCTACTCGAACAAGAACCCGTTCGGCACGAAGTTCAACTACGGCGACTCGTCGTTGACCGACACCGTCCAGTGGCTGGCCGACCTGTCGAAGAAGGGATACGCGCCCAAGCTCGACACGCAGTCGACGCTCGCCCGCTCCGACGTTCTCGCCAGCGGCGGCGGAGCCCTCACCACCCTGGGCTCCTTCAACCTCGCGGTGTACAAGGGCAAGACCGACCAGTTCGGTTTCGCCCCGCTGCCCATCGGCCCGGAGGGTCGCAAGACCGCGATCAACGGTCTCTCGGATGCGATCTACGCCGGTTCCAAGCACAAGGACCAGGCCTGGGAATGGGTGAAGTACCTCGCATCGGCGGACTGCCAGAACACGGTCGCCGCGACCGGTGTGGTCTTCCCCGCGATCAAGGAGGCCTCCGAGAAGTCGGCCGCCGTGCGTGAGAAGGAGGGGCTGAACGCCCAGGTCTTCCTCGACGAGCAGAAGGCGAAGGACGGCACGTTCATCATCCCGATCAGCCTGCACGGCACCGAGATCAACCAGATCGTGCAGGACGCGATCCAGAGCGTCGCTCTCGGCTCGTCGTCGGCGAAGTCCGCGCTGACCAAGGCCAACGACCAGGTCAACGCCCTCTTCAAGTAAGCCAAACCGTGGGGGCGGCGCCAGCCGCCCCACCTTCACCGAAAGTGACCCATGCTGCACACCCTCGAATTCGGCTCCCTCCTCATCCCTGCGAACGTCGCGGGTCAGCCGTCCCACACGCCGACCGGCTACATCGTCCCCGCCGGCGCGCTCGCGCTGCTGCACCCGTTCGGCGACACTGAGTTCTACCGCCACGGCTGGAACTCGTGGAGCCCGAGCGGCTGGGCCAGAACCGACGGTGTGACGATCGGCATCAAGGACAGCCCGCGTCGGCTGCTGACGGCGGATGACGCCGCCAACGAGACTCCGCACGCCCACTCGGGCAGTGCGGTCGGAGCGATCGCCGGGCCCGACGGGAACGTGCTGCTGGTCGGCGCCCTCGGTCTGGGAACACCGCGCGTCGGTGCCGATGCCAATGTGCTCTGGGCGCGCTCCGAGCACGATCTCGCCGAGTGGTTCGTCGCCTACGGGCCCGAGCAGACGGTCTTCGCCGACTACACGGATGCACTCTCCGAGCGGCTGGGTCGGCGAACGCAGCGCGCGGGAACCGTCTGGAGCAGTTGGTATTCGTTCTTCGAGGACATCGACGAAGAACTCGTCGCCCGCACAGCGAGCGACCTCGCCGGCTATCCGGTGGACGTGTTCCAGCTCGACGACGGCTGGGAGCCGATCGTCGGCGACTGGACCGCGAACGCCAAGTTCCCCTCCGGCATGCGCGCGACCGCCGACACTATTGCCCGAGCAGGCTTCCGCCCGGGCCTCTGGCTGGCGCCGCTCATCGCGCTGCCCGACTCGACGATCGCCCGCGAACGCCCCGATCTCCTGGTTCAGGATGCCGACGGCCGGCCGCTGACCACCGGCTACAACTGGGGCTCGCACTACTACTCCCTCGACACCACTCAGGATGAGGTCAAGGACCATCTCCGCGACGTGTTCGAACGCGTCACCGACTGGGGCTTCAGCTACCTCAAGCTCGACTTCATGTACGGAGGCGCGATCACCGGCCATCGCCGTGAGGACCTGCCTCGCGAAACGGTCTACCGCGACGCGATCCAGCACATCCGCAACGTGGTCGGGGATTCGGTCTACCTGCTCGGCTGCGGGGTCCCGATGATCCCGTCGGTCGGAGTGTTCGACGGCGCCCGTGTCGGTCCAGACGTCGGCGCGTTCTGGGACAACGCGGAGCGGGTCGGAGACCCGTCGGGTGTCGGGGCACGCAACTCGATCGTCGCATCCCTCAACCGCACCTGGATGAAGCGCCTCTACGAGGTCGACCCGGATGCGATCTACTTCCGCAGTGCGCGGAGCCTCCTCGACGACAGCGAGCGGCAGGTGCTGCGGGACACCGCGGCGATCCTCGAGTTCCGCTCCACGTCCGACCCCGTCGCCTGGCTCACCGAGGCCGAGCGGCGTGAGCTGGCGGACTACATGAACGAGACCGCGGTCATCGAGCAGACCGGGCGCTACGCATACCGGATCAACGGCCGCGCCGTCGATCTGGCACCCATCGTGACGGGCGAGGCGTCCTCGGAGGCCGCATCCCTCGTCGTCTAGACCTCGCAACTCCTTCGAACCGACGGATGGTGACGCCGACGTCACCGGAAAGCAGGCGCAAGAGATGAAGAAGACAGTCAGGAACGTCGTCGCCGGGGTGGTGATGGCCGCTGCACTGGCGGTACCGGCCATCGCGGTCGCCCCGGCGTCAGCGATCGCCCCGGCGACCGCCCCCGCACCGGCCGCCAAGCCGGGGTGGACGCCCCTCGCGGCGGCCGCCGAGCCCCAGGTGAACCCGCTCAAGGGATTCATCCCGTTCCAAGGGTCGTACAGCAACTTCCCGTACTCGATGGAGTGGTCGTACTTCCCGCTCAACGCGGTGATGACCGGCCCGAACACCTTCGACTGGTCGGTGATGGATGCGGCACTCGACGACATCGCGTCGCGCGGCCACCAGACCGCGCTCCGCTTCTACCTCGACTACCCGACGAAGCCGAGCGGCGTGCCGCAGTACCTGCTCGACGGCGGCCTCGCCACCCACTCCTATGACGACTACGGCAATAACGGAGTGAGCGTCTCACCGAACTACGACGACCCGGCCCTGCTCACAGCGCTCGACCAGTTCGTCGCCGCCCTCGGCAAGCGTTACGACGGTGACGCCCGCATCGGCTTCGTGCAGGCGGGGCTCGTCGGGTTCTGGGGCGAATGGCACACGTATCCGTACAACGGAGACGGCGGCCAGCCCAACTGGATGGCGTCGGATGCGACCCAGCAGCAGATCCTCACCGACTTCGTCGGCGCGTTCCACACCACGCAGCTGATGGTCCGCAACCCGAACGCGATGAACGCGTCGATGCCCATCGGCTACCACGACGACTCGTTCGCGCTCGAGACGAAGACGAGCTCCCTCGGCTGGCACTTCATGGACAACATGGTGGCTGCGGGAGCGACAGACAAGTGGAAGACCTACCCGGTCGGCGGCGAGCTCAGGCCCGAGCTGCAGCCCTGCATCTTCAGCGCATCCGGATGCCCGGTGCTCGAAGACGGCGGAGACAACGACTTCCCGGGCAGCGTCAGCCAGACGCACGCCAGCTGGATGATCAACCACTACGCCTTCCAGACCGGGTACTCGGCCGCCGACAAGCCGGCAGCTCTGCTCGCCGCCCAGTCGCTCGGATACTCCTTCCGGGCCACCCAGGCGCTCGTGCCCGCATCGAGTTCGGCCAAGACGGTCACGGTCGGACTGACGATCTCGAACGTCGGGGTCGCACCGTTCTACTACGACTGGCCGATCAAGGTGGCGTACGTCGACAGCCACGGGACCGTGGTGAAGAGCACGACGACGAACTGGCACGTCAGCGACATCGCGAGCGGGTCGACCAAGACGTTCACCGCAGCTCTCGACCTGAGCGGGGTCGCCCCCGGAACGTACAAGCTCGTGGCGCAGGTCGCGAATCCGCTGAGCAACGGCATCCCCATCCGGTTCGCCAACGCTACCCAGGACACGGTGAAGGATGGTTGGCTGACGCTGGGAGCGACGGTCGTGAAGGGCAGCGCCGGCCATGGCGGGCACAAAGGCCACTCCGGTCACGGAGTCGGCCAGGGGCCGTGCGCGCGGAGTGGATCGCGCCCGTTCTGAGGAGTACACCGACGGACAGCGGGGCACATGCGCCCCGCTGTCCGCCGCAGAAGGAGAAGACATGAGAGATCTGAGGATCGGGGCGGTCGGTTTCGGCAACAGGGGTGAGCTCGCGCGCGAAGCCCACCGGCCCGGCGGCGGGGCGGAGATCGTGGCCGTCTGCGACGTGAGCGAGCGCTCCCGTGCCGAAGCACGCGGGGCGTTTCCGGGCGCTTTCGTCACCGGTTCGCTCGACGAGCTCCTCGCCTCAGAGCTCGATGCTGTCATGGTGCTGACCCCCGACGACCAGCACGCGGCCACAGCGATCCCGGCGCTCGAGGCGGGGCTGGCCGTCTTCTGCGAGAAGCCGCTGGCGATCTCGATCGACGACTGCGGCCGCATCCTGGAAGCAGCCCATCGCACCGGCAGCCGCCTGTACGTCGGCCACAACATGCGTCACATGCCCGTGATCAGGCTGATGCGCTCGCTGATTCAGGATGGCCGGATCGGCGAGGTGAAAGCCGTCTGGTGCCGCCACTTCGTCGGCAACGGCGGGGACTACTACTTCAAGGACTGGCACGCCGACCGGTCCAAGTCGCTCGGACTGCTGCTGCAGAAGGGCGCGCACGACATCGACGTGATTCACTGGCTGGCAGGCGCGTACAGCACACGCGTGCAGGCAATCGGAGCTCTCAGCGTCTATGGAGCGATCGACGATCACCGGGACCGTTCTGGCGAACGGGCCGAGGAGTGGTTCAGCCTCGATAACTGGCCGCCGACCGCGGCCGAGGGCTTGAACCCGATCGTCGACGTCGAGGACATCTCTCAGATGAACATGGTGCTGGCGAACGGCGCACTCGCGTCGTACCAGCAGTGTCACTTCACCCCGGACTACTGGCGCAACTACACGGTGATCGGAACCGAGGGTCGCATCGAGAACTTCGGCGACGAATCGGGCGCCGAGGTGCGGCTCTGGAACCGGCGGCACCCGAGCGCTGCACCGGCGGATGAGACCTTCATCGTGCCGGAGGCCGAGGGCGGCCATGGCGGGGCGGACGGCCGACTCGTCAGCGAATTCCTCGCCTTCGTGCGCGACGGCGGAGCGACCGAAACGTCGCCCATCGCAGCGCGCAACGCGGTCGCAGCGGGGGTCGTCGCCACCGCATCCCTGAGGGGAGACGGATGCGCGCTGCCGGTGCCCGCGCTACCGCCCGAGCTCGTCGGCTACTTCCACGGAGGCCAGCAGGCCCCTCGCAGGCGCGTCTAGCCCGGCTCTTCCTCGGTCTCCAGCGACTCATCCGCGTCGACGGATGCGTCGTCGGTCTCGGTGGCCGCAACCGCGGCTTCCGCCTCCGCGCGGGCCTGCGCCTCCGCATCCCGCTCGCGTCGCTGCTCTCGACTCATAAAAGGGCGCTCCTCTCGCTCGTCACACCTGCCTTGCACCTCGACGCTAGTCCTCGGTCGAGGTGACGACGGACGTGGCCGCGAACCGTCCGTGCAGATATATAGTTGATGCATATAAAGCAACTACACACGCAACCGACGTGAATCTGTGACTCGAAGGACGATTTTGGCCCGCACCGGCATGTTCAACAAAGACCACCCGCATTACAAGTGGGTGGCGCTCAGCAACACCACTCTCGGCATGCTGATGGCGACGATCAACGCATCCATCGTCATCATCTCGCTGCCGGCCATCTTCACGGGCATCAAGCTCAACCCGCTCGAACCGGGCAACGTCAGCTATCTGCTTTGGATGCTGATGGGCTACATGCTCGTCACAGCGGTGCTCGTCGTGATGTTCGGCCGGATGGGCGACCAGTACGGCCGCGTCAAGATCTACAACCTCGGCTTCGTGATCTTCACCGTCGCGGCGATCGCGCTCTGCCTCGACCCGTTCACCGCAGGGCCCGCGGCCATGTGGCTGATCATCTTCCGGTTCGTGCAGGGCATCGGCGGCGCCATGCTGTTCGCCAACTCGACAGCGATTCTGACGGATGCGTTCCCCGCCAACAAGCGCGGCTTCGCGCTCGGCCTCAACCAGGTCGCCGCCATCGCCGGCAGCTTCATCGGCCTGATCGTCGGCGGTGTGCTCGCCGAACTCGATTGGCGCGCGGTCTTCTTCGTCTCCGTTCCGTTCGGGATCCTCGGCACCATCTGGTCGTACAAGTCGCTGCACGAGGTGGGCCAGAAGAACCCCGGCCGGATCGACTGGCTCGGCAACGCCACCTTCGGCGTCGGACTCATCGCCCTGCTGACGGGCATCACCTACGGCATCCAGCCTTACGGCGACAGCTCGCAGGGCTGGGGTAACCCATGGGTGCTCGGCGCGATCATCGGCGGACTTCTGCTCCTCGTCGCGTTCGTCTTCATCGAACTGCGCGTGAAGTCGCCGATGTTCGACATGCACCTGTTCCGCATCCGGTCGTTCTCGTCGGGCATCTTCGCGGGCTTCCTCGCGTCCATCGGGCGAGGCGGTCTGCAGTTCATGCTGATCATCTGGCTGCAGGGCATCTGGCTGCCGCTGCACGGCTACAGTTACGAGTCGACGCCGCTGTGGGCCGGAATCTACATGCTCCCGATCACCATCGGATTCCTCATCGCAGGCCCGATCTCGGGCGCCCTCTCTGACCGGTACGGATCCCGTGCCTTCGCCACGATCGGTCTCACCCTGGTCGGCCTGACCTTCATCGGCTTGCTGCTCATCCCCGTGAACTTCGAGTACTGGCAGTTCGCCGTGCTCACAGGGCTCAACGGCATCGGCTCCGGCTTGTTCTCGTCGCCCAACCGCACGTCGATCATGAACAGCGTGCCGGCGAACGAGCGAGGGGCCGCATCCGGGATGGCCGGTGTCGCGTTGAACGCCGGAAGCTCGCTCTCGATCGGCATCTTCTTCTCGCTGATGATCGCCGGACTCGCGACGACGCTTCCCGCAGCGCTGACCAACGGCCTCACTTCGCACGGCGTTCCCACCGACATCGCCGCGCAGATCGGTCAGACGCCACCGGTCGGCAGCCTGTTCGCCGCCTTCCTGGGCTACAACCCCATCCAGAGCCTGCTCGGACCGACGGGCGTGCTCACCAGTCCGCACGTCGACGGCGCGACCCTGGTCGGCAAGGAATTCTTCCCACAACTGATCTCGGGTCCCTTCCACGACGGCCTGGTCGTGGTCTTCATCGCGGCCGCGGTGATGTCGATCATCGGCGCAATCGCCTCATTCCTGGGCGGGGCCAAGTATGTTCATGAGGACAAGATCGTCGAGAGGACGGTCCCCGAGGTGGATAGCGAGGAAGTCGGTGCAAGCCGCGCATAGCGAAAAGGGACGTTGGTGGTGACGGGCGACGGGCACGCGACCCGGCAGAATCCCGCCGCCGAGGAGGGGGACCTCGCCGGACGCCTGGCCCTCGCGGTCGGTCGGCTCAACCGGCGGATGCGTTCGTCCACCGGCGGCCTCAGCCACGGCCAGCTCTCCGCACTCTCCACGATCGTGCGCAGCGGACCCGTGCGACCGAGCGAGATCTCGGCGATCGAGGTCGTCGCCGCGCCCACGATCACCCGGGTTGTCGCCGACCTCGAGGCCCGCGGCCTCGTCACCCGCCAGCCCGACCCCGACGACGGTCGCTCCTTCTTCGTCGTCGCGACGGATGCGGGGGTCGAGCTGCTGCTTCGGGCGCGCTCCGACCGCGCTCGCTCGGTCGCCGCGATCCTGGCCGAGCTCGACGACGGGCAGGTCGCGAGCATCCGGAACGCCATCGAGGCCCTCGAACTCGCCGCCCACGTCGCGCCGCCCGCGGAGCGCGGCCGCCCCAGCTGACCCGTCGGCCGACGGGTCGTGCGCGCCGACTCGCGCCAAATCGACCTTCCCGCGTCCGCGGAACATCGATTTGCCGCGACTCGCTACCCGCGTGTCCCGAGGGACTGCTCAGGCGAGGGCGAGCATCCCGGCGGCGATGAGCGCCAGCACCAGGCCCACCCATTGAACGGGCGCGATCCGTTCGCGCAGCACGGCGGCGGCGAGGATGATCGTGCCGGCGGGGTACATCGCTGTCAGCACCGAGATCACGCTGAGCTCGCCGATCCGGATCCCGATGAGCAGCAGCACGTTCGCCGCGGCGTCCACGAGCCCGCACCAGATCGCCAGCGCCAGCCCGGGCAGCCAACCGGTGGCGATCGGTTCGCGCTCCGATGCGGCAGGAATGAGAGCGCCGGGCGCGTCCGTCGAGGCAGCCACCTCGCCCCTGCCACCCGACGCCACCAGCGCGGCGACGCGCATCCGTCGTCGTCGTGCCGCGATCGCTACCACCCCGATGGCGGCGAGCATCAGGATGCCTGAGACCGTGCGGTTCAGAACCAGCGGAACGAGCCCCGAGTCGTCGGGCGTCTGGTCGATCAGGATGAAGAACGCCCCGATCATCGCGCCCGATCCGATGGCCATCAGGATGCCGCGCAGACTCGGCCGCACGGCCCCCTTCTCCGGCACGAAGCCCACGAGCACCACTGCGACGAGGGCGATGCCGAGGGCGACGTAGCCGATCGGCGCGAGCGTCTCCCCGCCGAGCAGCCCCCAGGTCATCGGCACGACGGCAGACACGATCGCCGTCAGGGGAGACAGGATGCTCATCGGCCCGATCGCGAGGCAGGCGTACAGCAACGAGATCGCGATCGCCCCGGTGACGCCGGAGAGGGCGCCCCACCCCACGGCGGCGGCACTCCAGTGACCGCCTACGAAGAGGGATGCGACGAGCAGCGCAGCCAGACCGGCGAAGGCCGAGATCGCGGTCACCCGCAGCGGACTGATCCGCCGTGACGCGAGACCGCCCAGAAAATCGGCGGACCCGTAGACGAGGGCGCTGACGAGCCCGATGACCGCGGTGAGCATCAGCCCCGAAAGCTGTAGACGTGCAGAACCGCGCCGGAGTCGAAGCGGTCGAGCCGGGTGAGCTCGAGCGTGGCCAGCCCGCGGTCGTCGGGGAACATCCTGAGGCCGCCGCCCACGATCACCGGGTACGACAGCAGGCGCAGCTCGTCGACCAGGTTCCAGACCAGCAGCGACTTCGCCAGGGTGGCGCTGCCCGCGACCAGGATGGGTCCTCCGTCGGCCGCCTTGAGCTCACCGACGCCCGCTCGCACGTCGTCGCCGATGCGGGTGGCGTTCCAGCCGAGTTCGTCGGTGCGCTTCGTGGCCACATGCTTGGGCATCGCGTTCATCTTGTCGGCGAACACGCCGTCCCGGCCAGGCCAGGCCTCCTCGAACTGCTCGAAGGTCTTACGTCCGAGCAGCAGGCTCTCGGCCTCCATCGTCTCCTCGAGCTTGAAAGCGTAGAGCTCGGGAGTGCCGTACATGAGCGTCCAGCCCGCGTGGGGGTGCGAGGCCTCGCCGCCCGGAGCCTCCACCACGCCGTCGAGCGTGATGAACTCCGTGACGATCAAGCGACGCACGATGTCTCCTCCGCTGGGCAGGGCTTTGACGCCGATCGTAGCAGCGCGACCGCCTTCGGTTACCGCCAACTTAAGAGCACGCGACAAATCCACAACCCCCTGGCGAGCCATGTCGGAGCCCGCCTATAGTCTCCCCTGTGCGCCCCCGAAGGGGGACACACGCGGCTGGTGCAAAGGCGCATCCGCCGCGTAACGCGTGACGTCATCGCACTGATTCGTGAAGGGGATTTCCGACAATGCAACAACGCTCAGCTACACCTGCGCCCTCGGGCAGACGGGATGGCGGCACGTCCGCGCATCCTGTCCGCCGCATCGCAGCGGGCCTGGCCATCGCCACCGCGACGGCCCTCGGTTTCGCGACACTCACTGTCTCACCGGCACTTGCCGCGACGCCCACGAACACGATCGCCGAGGTGCAGGGCACCGGCGACGTGAGCCCCTGAACGGCTCGACCGTCACGGTGCAGGGCGTCGTCACCGCGGACCACCGCGTTGGCGGCTACAAGGGCATCTACATCCAGACGCAGGGCAGCGGAGGGGCGACGGATGCGACTCCCGGCGTCTCCGACGGAGTCTTCGTCTACCTCAACGCCGCGAACCCGGCCGTTGCGATCGGCGACCTGGTCACGGTGACCGGCCCGGTCAGCGAGTACTTCGGGCTCACCCAGATCACCGCATCCGCCGCCGGAGCCGTCGAGCTCGTCTCGGCAGGAGTCGGCGTGCCGCCCGCGACACCGCTGCCCGACACCGTTCGCGGCGCCGATCGCGAGGCTTACGAAAGCATGCTCGTCGCGCCCACCGGCACGTACAAGCTCGCGTCCAGCCACCAGCTCTACAACTTCGGCACGCTCTGGCTGTCAGCCGGCGATGCCCCGCTCGTGAAGAGCACCGAGACGCAGCGACCCGGTGCGGCCGCCGACGCGATCGCGAAGGCCAACCTGGCCGATCGCATCCTGCTCGACGACGGATACAACATCCAGATCTCGAACAAGGACCACCCCGGCGACCAGCCGTACTTCACCAAGGACGTGGTGGTGCGCAACGGCGACAAGGTCGACTTCCCGGCCACGCCGTACGTGCTGAACTGGGGCTTCGACGACTGGCGCCTGCAGCCGACCAAGCCGATCAACGACGCGAGCCCCGCCAACCTGAAGCCGACGTTCGAGCAGACCAACCCGCGTCCGGATGCGGCGCCCGCGGTGGGCGGCGACTTCGCGGTGGCCTCGTTCAACGTCGAGAACTACTTCACCACCCTGCAGAGCGAGAACCCGCTCGCCCGGGGCGCGAAGACGGCCGAGCAGTTCCAGCTGCAGAAGTCGAAGGAGATCGCCGCGATCAGCGCGCTCGGCGCGAACGTCGTGACTCTCGAGGAGATCGAGAACTCGATCCACTTCGGCAAGCCCGTCGACACGGCGCTCGCCGATCTGGTGTCCGGCCTCAACACGGCCGCCGGTTCGGACGTCTGGGCGTACGTGCCCACTCCCGCCGCGCTCGCGGGTGCGGTCGACACCACCGACGTGATCACCACGGCCATCATCTACAAGAAGGCCGCGGTCACCCGTGTCGGCGACAGCGCGACAGTCATCGACGAGTCGGTCTGGGGCAACGCCCGCGAGCCGATCGCCCAGACCTTCAAGTCGGGCGGCAAGACGCTCACCGTCGTCGTCAACCACTTCAAGTCGAAGAGCGGAACGGGCACCGAGCCTGCCGACGGGCAGGGCCAGTTCAACGCCGACCGCGTCGCTCAGGCGAAGAGCGTGCTGGGTCTCGTCGGCCAGCTGGAGCAGTCCAGCGGCAGCCGGAACGTTCTGCTGCTCGGGGACTTCAACGCCTACACGAAGGAAGATCCGATCGACGTGTTCACCACGGCCGGTCTCGTCGACCTGGTGTCGACCAGGGCCGCCGGACAGTACACGTACAGCTTCAACGGCGAGGTCGGTTCGCTCGACCACGCGCTCGCTACGCCTGAGCTCGCCGCTAGCGTCACCGGCGCCGGGGTCTGGGACATCAACGCCAACGAGTGGTCCGATCGTGGATACGCGTTCGGCGCCGCCGAGGCCGGAACGCCGTTCCGTGCAAGCGACCACAACCCGATCAAGGTCGGATTCGCCGAGAAGGACGCGCCGGTCGCGATCGACCTGCTGGCGATCAACGACTTCCACGGCCGCCTCGAGGCGAGTGGGGCATCCGGAGGCGCTGCGGTGCTGGCCGGTGCGGTGAACCAGTTCCGTGCGAAGAACCCGAACACCGTATTCGTCTCGGGCGGCGACAACATCGGCGCTTCGACGTTTACTTCGTTCATCCAGAAGGACAAGCCGACGCTCGACGCTCTCAACGCGATGAAGCTCGACGTGAGCACGCTGGGCAACCACGAGTTCGACCAGGGCGTCGCGGACATCCAGAACCGCGTCATCCCGGCGGCCCAGTTCCCGTACCTCGCGGCGAACATCTTCAACAAGGGCACAGACACCCCCACGTTCGACCAGTACTACGTCAAGGACATCGGCGGCATCAAGGTCGGTTTCATCGGGGCGGTGACGGATGAACTGCCATCGCTGGTCACGCCGGCCGGCATCGCGGGCATCGACGTGCGCGACGTCACCGCGTCCGTCAACAAGGTCGCCGAGCAGCTGCGCGACGGCGACCCGTCGAACGGCGAGTCGGACGTCAGCGTGCTCCTGGTTCACGAGGGCGCGGCCACCCCGGCGCTCGCCGACTCCACCAACGACTCGGCCTTCGGCAAGATCGTGGAGGGCACGAACGCCGATGTCGACGCGATCGTGTCGGCGCACACCCATCAGGCATACACGCACGAGATCGCCATCCCGGGCACCGACCGCACCCGTCCCGTCATCCAGACGGGCCAGTACGGCGAGAAGCTGGGGCACATCGCGCTGACGGTCGACCCGCAGACGAAGAAGATCCAGGCGTTTTCGAGCGAGCTTCTCCCGCTCAACGATGCCGCGGGCAAGCCGCTCTACCCGGCCGACCCCGCGGTGGCGGCCATCGTGGCCGACGCGGTCGCCGTGGCCAAGCAGCTCGGCTCGGTCAAAGTCGGCCAGATCACGGGTGACTTCAACCGCGCACGCCAGACCGACGGCTCGGAGAACCGCGGCGGTGAGTCCACGCTCGGCAACTTCGTCGCCGACGTGCAGCTCTGGGCCACTCAGGATGCGGGAGCCGAGATCGCGCTGATGAACCCGGGCGGTCTGCGTGCCGACCTGAAGTACGCGTCCTCGGGCGCGAAAGATCCGGACGGCAACGTCACCTACCAGGAGGCCGCATCCGTGCAGCCGTTCGCGAACACGCTCGTGACGGAGACGCTGACCGGCACCCAGCTCAAGAAGGTGTTGGAGGAGCAGTGGCAGCCCGCCGCGGCGAGCCGGCCGTTCCTTAAGCTCGGCGTCTCGAAGGGACTGACGTACACGTACGACCCGACGGCCGCCGCCGGATCGCACATCACGCACGTCTACCTGAACGGCGTCGAGGTAAAGGATGCGGACACCCACAAGGTGGTCGTCAACTCGTTCCTTGCCTCCGGTGGTGACAACTTCACCACCCTCGGGCTGGGCAGCGGCAAAGCCGACTCCGGCAAGATCGACCTGCAGTCGATGGTCGACTACTTCACGGCCAACCCGACCGCGACGCCCGACACGGCGCAGCGCGCGGTCGGTGTGAAGCTGGCGGCCCCTGCATCCGGAACCGCGTACCAGCCGGGTGAGACCGTGGCGGTGACCCTGTCGTCGCTGCTGTTCAGCGACACGGCGACCCAGCCCACGACCGTCTCGCTGGCGATCGGGGATGCGGTGGTCGGCACCGGAACGATCGACCCGGCCATCGTCGACACGACCGACGAGGTCGGTCGGGCAGCCGTCACGGCCACGATTCCGACCGGTGTCAGTGGCGCGCAGGTGCTGACCATCACCGTGCCGGGAACCGGGACGACCGTGAGTGTGCCGATCACGGTCGCGGATGCGACCCCGCCGCCGACCAAGGTCTCGAGCGTCACGCTCGGGTGGGCCAACACCGTGCTCGGTAGCCACAACTCGCAGCTGAACTACACGGTCACCGTGCTCGCGCAGAAGGGGGTGGAGGCCACCGGTACCGTGGTCATCCTCGACCGCGGCAAGCAGATCGCCACGGTCACGCTGCAGGCGGGAGACGGCGGCAAGGCCAAGGTCACGCTGCCCAAGCTGAAGGCGGGCATCCATCTGCTGACAGCGGTTTACGGCGGATCGGACAAGGTGAAGGGGTCGTCGACGGCCCTCGCCTTCCCGGTGCTGCTCTGGTAGGCGACTGAGCGGTTGAGGGGCCCGGGCCGGGATGCGGTCCGGGCCCCTCTGTGTTCGTTTCGCTGGCGTGTGCCGAGTCCTGAGGTGCGACTCTCTGAACAGGGGCAAGTTTGTGCACAAGTTGGAGCCGCGGTGTCTCGGGGTCGGTAGCGCTCGTTACGATCGAGGGATGAGCTGGAACGCAGAACTGCCCTGGGAGCCCGACGAGCGCGATGCGCCGCCGGAGGACTTCGAGGCGCCGTTCCCCGACTACCCCGACGACGCGTATCGGGGCGGGCCGGTCGACTTCGGCGGCGGGCCTATGGGCGGTCGGGGGGATGCTGCTGCTGCGGCGCCTGCGGTCGGCGTGCGCGCATCCCTGCCCAAGTTCGAATCGGCGGCCGAAGCTCTGCACACGGTGTTCGGTTACGACACTTTCCGCGGGCAGCAGGCCGAGATCATCGAGCAGCTCGTGGGCGGCGGAGACGCGGTCGTGCTGATGCCGACCGGTGGCGGAAAGAGTCTTTGCTACCAGATCCCGTCGCTCGTGCGCGAGGGCACGGGCATCGTGGTCTCGCCGCTGATCGCCCTGATGCAAGATCAGGTGGATGCGCTCCTCGCGGTCGGTGTGCGGGCAGCGTTCCTCAACTCCACGCAAGACGGTGCGGAGCGCGCGCGGGTCGAGCGCGCATACGTCGCCGGTGAGCTGGACATCCTCTACGTCGCGCCCGAGCGCCTTTCATCCGAGGCGACCAAGCGATTCCTCGAACGTGGCACCATCGCGCTGTTCGCGATCGACGAAGCCCACTGCGTCTCGCAGTGGGGACACGACTTCCGGCCCGACTACCTCGCGCTGTCGGAGCTGGCCGAGCGCTGGCCCGACGTTCCACGCATCGCGCTCACGGCGACCGCCACCGAGGCCACCCACAAAGAGATCACCTCGCGCCTGAAGCTGGAGGGCGCTGCACAGTTCGTCTCCGACTTCGACCGTCCGAACATCCAGTACCGCATCGTGCCCAAGTCGGAGGTGCGCAAACAGCTGGTCGACTTCATCACCACGGAGTATCCGACCGACGCCGGAATCGTCTACGGGCTCTCTCGCAACACCGTCGAGAAGACGGCGGAGTTCCTGAGCGCTCGGGGCCTCAAGGCGTTGCCGTACCACGCGGGTCTGGATGCGGCCACGCGGGCTGCAACGCAGTCCCGCTTTCTCCGCGAAGACGGCGTCATCGTGGTGGCGACCATCGCGTTCGGCATGGGAATCGACAAACCGGATGTGCGCTTCGTCGCCCACATCGACCTCCCGAAGTCGGTCGAGGGCTACTACCAGGAGACGGGTCGTGCCGGTCGCGACGGTCTCCCGTCGACTGCGTGGCTCGCCTACGGGCTGAACGACGTCGTGCAGCAGCGTCGCATGATCGACGATTCGCCTGGCGACCTCGCCCATCGTCGACGGATGACGCAGCACCTCGACGCGATGCTCGCTCTCTGCGAGACCGTCCAGTGCCGGCGGGTGAACCTGCTCGGGTACTTCGGCCAGCGTTCCGAGCCGTGCGGCAACTGCGACACGTGCCTCACCCCGCCCGAGAGCTGGGACGGAACAGTGCCCGCGCAGAAGCTGCTCTCCACGGTCGTGCGCCTGCAGAGGGAGCGCAACCAGCGCTTCGGTGCCGGCCACCTCATCGACATCCTCCGGGGCAAGCGCACGCCCCGGGTCGACCAGTACGGTCACGACGCGCTCGCAACCTGGAGCATCGGGGCCGACCTGAGCGACGCGCAGTGGCGGGGCGTGGTGCGCCAGCTGCTCGCATCCGAACTCCTGAAGACGGAAGGCGAGTACGGCGTGCTCGCGCTCACCCCCGACGCCGCCGCCGTGCTGAGTGGCGACCGCCCGGTGATCCTGCGCCGTGAGCCCGATCGTCCGGAACGTGCGCCGAGGGCATCCCGAAGCACAGCATCCGCTGACCTCGCCCCCGCCGACCAGCCGCTGTTCGAGTCGCTTCGCGCGTGGCGTGCCGAGCAGGCCCGCACCCAGGGCGTCCCCGCCTACATCGTGTTCGGCGACGCCACACTGCGAGCCATCGCGGGCGCCCGCCCCGCCACTTTGGGCGACCTCGACGGCATCACCGGCATCGGCGCCAAAAAGCGCGAGGCCTACGGCGAAGCCCTCCTCGGCGTCGTCGCCGCCGGCTAGCCGCCGGCCGCGCGCGCCTCACGGCCCCCCGCGCCCCGCGGTACGTGGCGCGCGCCTTGAACAACGAGGGGTCGCAACACGCCGTACGCCGAGGGTCGCTGACGGCGTGTCGTGCCCCCCACATCCCTTCACACAATTGAGTGGTCCCGAATTGCCGTGTAATCACGTGATTACACGGCAATTCGGGACCACTCAGTCAGGGCGCGGAGACGAGCAGCGCGTCGAGATGGCCGCGCAGGTGGGCGGCGACGTCGACGGCCGAGCGGTCGTAGAGCCACTGGAACTGGAGTCCGTCCCAGAGGGCGAGGAACCAGACAGCCTCGCGCTCCGGATCGAGGAGTGCGGGGAGCTCGCCTGTGCGGCCGAGTTCCGCGAACGCCGCGCCCAGCAGCCGTCGCATGGACCCGAAGCGGTCCCGAAAGAACGTGTGCCCCGGATGCGCCGGGCTGGTGGCCTCGCCGGCGAGCACACTGTAGAGCTCGACCAGCCCCGGCTGGCCGGCATTGCGTCGCGCGCCCTCGATCATCGAATCCAGCAGCTCGCGAGCGGAGAAATCCGGGGACGGAATGGCCTCCAGCGAGGATTCGTCGCGCCGTTCAAGAACCGCGAGCAGGAGTTCATCCTTGCTCCGAAAGTGGTACAAAAGCGCCGACTTACTCACGCCCACCCGCTCGGCGATCTCCTGCAGGCTCGTCGCCGTGAAGCCGCCCGCCGCGAACAGGGCCATCGCGTCGTCGATGATCTGCATCCGTCGCGCCCGTCCGGACGCGTATCCCGCAGACGGCACTGCCGACGACGCAGGCGTGAGCGAGTTCAGCGCAGTACGAAAGTCGAAGGCAGCCGTCGATCGTCGACCGGCCTCATCCGCGCCCCCGGCCCCCTCCCCGGTCAGCCACGCGAGATGGGTCGCCAACCGATCCGGCACATCCACGGCCTCTCCGTCGTAGAGGACTGCAGCTGCAGCCCATCCCACGCCGCCGCGAGCCGCACGGCCTCGGCCGTCGGATCGAGGTCACCGCGCACGATTCCGTCCCCCAGCGCCGCGCTCAGCTGCTCGGCGCTCAACTCTCGCAGCCGGGCATACCGCCGCCTGAAGTGCTCGTGTGCCGGATGCGCGACGCTCGTCGCCTCTCCGGCCAGCGCCGTGAACAACTCCACGTATCCGGGCAGCGAAGCGTTCCTCGCCGCGAGTTCGACGAAGTAGCTCGCAGTGCGTGTATCCGGATATCCACGCCCCTCGAGCCAGGCCTGGTTCTCGGACTCGTAGCGATCGAGCAGGTCGACCAGCAATTCGTCCTTCGAACCGAAGTGCCGGAGGAGTCCCGGATGCGAGATGCCGGCCCGCGCAGCGATCTCGCGCAGCGAGACCCCGCCGAACCCCTGCTCGGCGAACAACGCGGCTGCCGCGTCGAGGATCTCCTCGCGACGGGCCCGGCCGCGTGCGTAGCGGCGGGGTTCCGTTCGCGGGGTCGGTTCCGCATCCGCTGGCGCTGTCACGGTTCGAGAGTAGCGCTCAGAGTGCGCCCGAGAAAGTAATTGTTACCAATCGGTCAGATTTATCGTACACTTCCTTCGAGCCGTCGATGGCTCGCCGCACAGCCACAAAGGAGTGAAGTGACCATGACCGACCTCTCCGAGAAGATCGAGCCCACCGGAACGACCGACGCCGGAACGACCGACGCCGGAACGACCGACACCGGAACGACCGACGCCGAGACCATCGACCCGACGTTCCGGGATGCCTCGCTCCCCGTCGAGCAGCGTGTCGAGAACCTGCTCGGCCAGATGACGCTCGAGGAGAAGGCCGGGCTGTTCTTCCAGACCATGATCACGATCGGCGAGGGTGGCCAGGTGGCCGGAGCAGATCCGGTGTTCGGCATCCCGCCGACGGCCGAGATGGTCGAGCAGCGGCACATGACCCACTTCAACGTGTTCGGCGCCGCGCAGACCGCGACCGAGATGGCCGAGTGGCACAACCGGGTTCAAGAGGTCGCGGCGAAGACCAGACTCGGCATTCCCGTCACGATCTCGACCGACCCCCGACACTCGTTCAGCGACAACCCCGGAGCGGCGATCTTCGCCGGGCCCTTCTCGCAGTGGCCCGAGACCCTGGGCCTTGGTGCGATCGGCTCGGAGGAGCTGGTCGAGAAGTTCGGCGACATTGCACGCCAGGAGTACACGGCTGTCGGGATCCGCGTGGCCCTGCATCCCCAGATCGACCTCGCCACGGAACCGCGCTGGGCCCGCCAGGTCGCCACGTTCGGCGAGGACCCCACCCTCACCTCGCAGCTCGGAGCCGCATACATCCGCGGTTTCCAGGGCGCGAAGCTCGGCGCCGACTCGGTCGCGACGATGACCAAGCACTTCCCGGGAGGCGGCCCGCAGAAGGACGGCGAAGACCCGCACTTCGCCTACGGCCGCGAGCAGGTCTATCCCGGCGACGAGTTCGAGCTGCACCTGAAGCCGTTCGAGGCGGCGTTCGAGGCGGGCACCAGCCAGATCATGCCGTACTACGGGATGCCCGTCGGCACCGAGTACGAAGAAGTCGGCTTCGGGTTCAACAAGTCGGTGATCACCGGGCTCCTGCGCGAGCGCTACGGTTTCGACGGCATCGTCTGCACCGACTGGGGACTCCTCAGCGACGGCGAGCTCGGCGGTCAACCGTTCCCTGCCCGCGCTTGGGGTGTCGAGCACTTGTCGACGCGCGAACGGATGGTCAAGGTGCTGTCAGCGGGTGCCGACCAGTTCGGCGGAGAGGCGATCCCCGAATTGCTGGTGGAGCTCGTACGAAGCGGCGAGATCACGGAGGACCGGATCGACGCATCCGCCCGCCGTCTGCTGCGCGAGAAGTTCGTGCTCGGGCTGTTCGATGCGCCGCTCGTCGACGTCGCCCGGGCGGCCCAGATCGTCGGCCGTGCCGACTTCGTGGCCGCAGGCGAAGCCGCCCAACGCGCCGCGGTCACACTGCTCAGCAACAAGGTGCCGGCCGGAGCGACCGCTCCCGTTCTGCCACTCGAGCGGGGCGTCCGCGTCTTCGTGCAGGGCTTCGACGCCGCGATCGCCGCCGAGTTCGCGACGGTCGTCGACGATGTCGCCGAAGCGGATGTCGCCCTGATCCGGCTCCACGCTCCGTACGAGCAGCGCGCGACGATGTTCGAGAACTTCTTCCACGCCGGATCCCTGGACTTCTCGCAGGAGACCATCGACGAGGTGCTCGCCATCGCGCGCGCCGTGCCCACGGTCATCGAGGTGTTCCTGGATCGTCCGGCCATCCTGACCCCGTTCGCTCAGGATGCTGCCGCGTTGCTCGGCGACTTCGGCGCGAACCAGCGTGCCCTGCTCGACGTGCTCTTCGGCGAGGCCGCGCCCGAGGGCAACCTCCCGATGGAACTGCCGTCGTCGATGGATGCGGTTCGCGCCAACCGTCCCGACGTCCCGTTCGACACCGCCGACCCGCTGTTCCCCTTCGGCCACGGCCTGCGCTACTAGCGCTCGTCGCCCCGAACCGGACGAGGGGTCGCAACACGCCGTCAGCGGCAAGCGCCGCACGGCGCGTTGCGACCCCTCGTTCGTTCGCCCCGCGCTCAGGTGCGCTTCTGCGGGTACACGGTCTCGTGGCGGGCGAGCATGGCCATGAAGTCGGCGATGCGGCGAGCCCGCGTCTCTGGTCGCTTGGCGTTGGTCGTGCGGTAGATGATCGCGAAGCGGTTCTGGCTGGTCAGCGTCTCGAAGAATTCGGCCGCTTCCGGATGCGCGGCCAGCGCCGCTGCGAGATCGTCCGGAAGCGTCTTGTCGGAGACGCGCTGGTAGGCCGCGTCCCACCGGCCGTCGGCTTGCGCGCGTTCGACCTCGCGCATCCCCGCCTCGGTCATGTCGCCGGACTCGATGAGTTCGGCGACGAGGTCCCGGTTGCGTTGCGACCAGGTGCTTCGCGCCTTCCGGGGCGTGAACGACTGCAGGAAGTGGGTCTCATCGAGGGCGTTGCGGCGTCCGTCGATCCAGCCGAAACAGAGCGCGACCCGCACGGCCTGGTCCCAGTCGGGGCTGGGGAGTCCTGAGCCCTTCTTGGCGAGAGCGAGGCGGATGCCCTCCTTGTCCGCGTGGTTCTCGATGAGCCAGGCGCGCCACTCGTCGGCGCTCTCGGGGTAGAAGGTGTCGTGGTCTGCCATACCCCGATCATCCTCCGATCCGAACCCCGTGTCTGGTACGAATACGACGGTGTACAGTCCCCGTTCTGCGAGGCAGCCAGGGAATTTTGTTTATGGCCCTTGTGTTATTCAATTGAACCCTTTTTGCGACGATCTCGAAGGAGGATGCGATGGCAAGGATGATCGAAGAGCTCGAAGACGAGACCGGAGCGGTAATCAAGTACAAGAGGCACGCCAATGGGCGGGGTCTTGTTGCGCCGACGGCGCGGGTCGCCGAGTCGGCCTACATCGACGCGACGGCCTACGTCGAGGCGGAGGCCCGAGTGGGACTCGACGCATATGTCGGCGCTGGCAGCTGGATCGACCGCGGAGTGACCGTGGGCGACCGCACGTTCATCGGCGCCAATGTGCACGTCGGTGCGGGAAGCGTTGTCGGCAGCGGTGTGCGCATCGGCAGCAACGCGAAGCTCGGTCGTGACGTGATGGTCGGCAACGGCGTGCGCGTCGACCGCGACCTGCGGGTCGCCGCTGGAACGGTGATGGAGTTGCACGGAGCCGCGGCTTCCCGTGCGGCGCTCGCCGCCCCCTCGCCCGCGACCCGCGTTCGACTCGGGATGCCCGTCGCGACGGTACCCGGCGCGCTGCCTAGAAACCGCCGGTAGCTCAGGCCCTCCCCTCGGGGAGGGCCTTTTCGTTGCCTGCGCCGAGGCGGCCCGGGCATCCGTCGCCGCGCGCACCGAGCGCATCCGGAACCCCGCTACCAGAGTGGCGAGCACCGCGATGCCGGCGCCGACGGCGAACGCGACCGACGTGCTCGTGCGGTCGACGAGGAGCCCGGCGAGTGCGGCGCCGGCGGCTGCTCCCGAGTTGATGGCGGTGTTGATCCACGTCGACGCCTCGTTGCGAACGTGCTCCGCCGTCAGTGCGTCGGCGAGCAGATATCCGGTTACCACCGTCGGAGCGAGGAACACCCCGACGCCGACGAGGATGAACGACAGCGTGATCGCGTTGCCCGCGACTGCTGCCAATCCGCTGACGCACGCTAGTGCCACGCTCAGCACCACAAGACGTGCGGCCAGGGATGCGCGCCACTGGCGATGCCCATAGACGAGCCCGGCGACACCGCTCCCGGCAGAGAGCAGCGCCAACAGGATGCCCGCGAGTGCCGCCGACGACCGCTCGGCCGCGAAGGCGGGCACCGCGGTCTCGACGGTGCCGAGCACGACGCCGACCCCGGCCAGGGCCACCAGCACCACCGCGAACCCGCGTTGCCGGAGGGGGCGCTCGTGCGGGTGGGAGACGGATGCGAATCCCGGCCGGGCGCGCACGATCGGCGCCAGAGAGAACAGCGCGGTGCCGACGAAAGCCACCGCCGCCGTACCGAACAGGGCGACGACAGGCGACGCGACCACCAGCACGAGCCCGACGAGCAGCGGCCCCGTCGTGAACACGATCTCTTCCGAGACCGCGTCGAGGCTGTACGCCCGGGTGAGCATCCGCTGATTGGGCGTGATCGCAGCCCAGATGACACGCATCGTTGACCCGAGCGGAGGCGCGAAAAGGCCTGAGAGCCCGGCCAAGCCGATCAACAGCCAGGCGGGACCGGATGCGGTACAAGCGATCGCCGCGCCGATCAGAACGAGCGCGAACAGGGTGGCCATCGTCAGCAACGAGCGGGTGGGGCCGAAACGGTCGACGATGCGCGCTCGGAAAGGTGAGGCGATCACGTTGACGACGCCGAATGCGCCGGTCGCAGCTCCGGCCGCTGCGAATGATCCCGTGGCCGCCTGCACACTCAACAGCAGCGACAGCGTCACGGTGGCGTACGAGAGGCGACCGAGCAGGGCAGAGCCGAACAATCGCGCCGCGCCAGGTAGTCGCAGCACGTCGGCGTAGCTCTCCCGTGGCTCTGCGGTGTCCCGTTTCCCGCGGGCGCTCATGCGTCGGCCCCGCTCACGGCTGCAGCGTTGTCCCCGCGCTCAGCCTCCAGCTCGAAGAGGGCGACCGTGGCGTTCACCGGGCGGGTGCCCGGTGTGCGCGGCGCGGCTGCCGCATCCCCGAGCACGACCCCCACCTCGCGGGCAAGCGTCATCGCTCGCTGCCAGGCCGCATCCGGAACCCAGAATTCGGCATCGGTGAACGACGTCGGAGTTCCCTCGGCATACGAGGACGCACGTCTCGTCAGCTCGGCGGCCATAGCGCCCATGAGCGCCAGAAGCCCGCCCTCGCCCGAGCCGAGCCCTTCGCCGCTGGTCGGATCGTGCCGATATCGCTTGGCGCGACCCCCACGGATCGGGACCTCCTCGGCGACATAGACCAGGCCGGCGTCGTGGAGCCGGCGCAGGTGGTAGCTCACATTCGCCTGGGTGTCGTCGAGTGCGCGTGCTGCCTCGGCCGCGCTCAGGGCGGTTCCGCCCACCAACGAGAGGAGCCTCAGCCGCAGGGGATGCGCGAGCACGCGAAGATTGCGCAGCTCGCCACGTTCTTCGGACACCCCATCATCCTGGCGGCAGAACTCATAACTGTCAAACAGTTGTTTGGGAGTCCTCGGGCGGCGAAGGGAATCTCGACTCATATGCCCGCCACACCCGGTTGTATCGACGGTCCATCCGGGTCAGAACGACGACGAGGTAAATGGCACCGCCGATGAGCCCCGCCACCAGGGCGATCCAGGACGGCACTGTGAGGGCGGCGGTCACTCCCGCCACGAAGAGGCCGGCCAGCGCGGCGTTGACCGCCGAGATGAGCATCATGCTGCTCGCGGCGAAATGGCCTGGCCCCGACTCGTGCCCGAGCATGTTGTACGTCTGCTTGGTTCCGGCCTTGTCGTCGAAGGGCGACGTCATCAGATAGGGGACGATGCCGGGATCCAGTGCAACGTAGGCGGCACGCAGGCGGTTCATCGCCAGCACGTACGCGAGGTCTTCGAACCCCACGTTGAAGACCCGCAGCTGGGTGAGCACTCCGACCAGGAATACGAGTCCCAGCACGATGAGAGCGATGATCGGGAACATCCCGTCGAAGTCCATCGCCTGCCCGGCGAGCGCCAGGCTGACGAGCCCGGCCGACGTGAGAGTGAGGAAGATGCTGATCCGTGTCAGCACCTCGGACTGCGTCGTGCTCCGGGAGGCGAGCAGGCTCCAGTGCTCGGTTGCGAGGAGTTGCGCACGCACCGCCGGGGGCACCGACTCGGGGACATCGGGTGAAGGGGCTGCATGGCCCGCCATGGGCCAATTCTGCTCCCGACCAGCCGCGTCCGCTAGCCCTCGAGCAGCGAGGGCAGTCGGTCCAGGCAGTCGGACCAGCCCTCGGCGTGCGAGTCCGCGTCAGCGGGCGTCGCGAAGTTCTCGTGCAGCACCGTGAGTTCGGTGCTGCCCCCGGGTACCGCCACGAGTCTGACCGTGACCAGGGTCTCCTCCGGATCCCCGTCCCAGCGCCAGGTGAAGACGAGGCGCTCCGGTGGGTCGACGGCCGCGAAGACGCCCGACAGTCCCATCCCCGCCACGTGTGAGACGAGACGCCAGGATCCGCCGACGCGCGCATCCATGTCGCCGGTGCTGGCGAAGGGCGGCGGCCAGAACCAGGCGACGAACTCTGCGGGGTCGGTGAACGCTCGCCAGACGCGTTCGCGGTCGGCCTTCAGTGTTCGGGTGATTTCGATGCTGGTCATGGATGCTGCTCCAAGTGTCGTTCGAGGGCGTCGAGCCGGTCGGTCCACAGGTCGCCGTAGACGCGCATCCACTCCTCGGCGGGACGGAGGGCGGCGGGGGCGAGGCGGCACCAGCGGGTGCGCCCGCGTTTGGTGCTGAGCACGAGGCCGGCCGTCTCGAGCACGGCCAGGTGTTTCACGAAGGCGGCGAGGGTCATCGGATGCGCGGACGCCAGGTCGCTGACGCTCGCCTCGCCCGCGCGCAGCCGCTCGACGACGTCGCGTCGGGTGTCGTCGGAGAGCGCATGGAAGACGGTCGAAAGGTTAACCATGTGGTGAAGTATTGCGCATTGTCGATACGCGCACAATGGCGGCTGCTCGAATTGGAGCAATCCGCAAACGTGCGCCACTGCATCCGGGGGCCGTTTGTAGGCCGCGCACCGACGACTTCGCGTTCCCAGCGAGGAGTCGTAGCGTGAAATCATCCCCGCGAGATCGAAGAGGAACGCTCATGGTTGATACCGCCGTGCCCACCACCACGTCATCCGCTGTGCCCGCCGAGGCACGCGCATCCACCCCGTCCAATGCCCCCGGGGGCAGCGCCGAGCGTCGATGTCGAGGCGCTCGGTCGACAGCTTCTCGGCGACTGGGCGGAGGTGCGACTCGCATCCCGCAAGCTGTCCAGCCGTCCCGAGATGCAGAAGGTGGAGGGGCTGAGCCTCGCCGACCAGCGTGCGCGCACGTTCGAGCAGCTGAAACTGCTCGTGGCGGACGGTCAGGTGCACCGGGCTTTCCCGAAGAGCGTCGGCGGCGGTGAGGACAACGGCGGCAATATCGCCGGGTTCGAGGAACTCGTAGCGGCCGACCCGTCGCTGCAGATCAAGTCGGGCGTGCAGTGGGGCCTGTTCGGCGCCGCCGTCATGCAGCTCGGCACCGAATACCACCACAAGAAGTACCTGCCGGGGATCATGTCGCTCGACGTGCCGGGCGCCTTCGCAATGACGGAGACGGGTCACGGCTCGGACGTCGCATCCGTCGCCACCACCGCCACCTACGACCCCGAGACGCAGGAGTTCGTCATCGACACCCCGTTCCGTGGGGCGTGGAAGGACTACCTCGGCAACGCGGGCAAAGACGGCATCGCCGCCGTGGTGTTCGCACAGCTCATCACCAAGAACGTCAACCACGGCGTGCACGCCTTCTATCTGCCGATCCGGGATGTGAACGGCGACTTCCTGCCGGGCATCGGCGGCGAGGACGACGGCATCAAGGGCGGCCTGAACGGCATCGACAACGGCCGGCTGCACTTCAGCGGCGTGCGCGTTCCGCGTCTCGATCTGCTGAACAAGTACGGCGAGGTCGCCGAAGACGGCACGTATACGTCGTCGATCGACAGTCCCGGGCGTCGCTTCTTCACCATGCTCGGAACGCTCGTTCAGGGTCGCGTCTCGCTCGACGGCTCCGCGATCAACGCGGCGAAGATCGGCCTGAAGATCGCGATCACCTACGGTGCGGAGCGCCGCCAGTTCACGGCCGGCAGCGAGACCGATGAAGAGGTGATCCTGGACTACCAGCGCCACCAGCGTCGCCTGCTGCCGCTGCTCGCGACCACGTATGCGGGGAGCTTCGCCCACGAGGTGTTCCTGCACAAGTTCGATGATGTCTTCAGCGGCCGCGCCGACACGGATGCCGACCGTCAGGACCTCGAGACCATCGCGGCCGCGCTCAAGCCGCTCTCGACCTGGCACGCGCTCGACACCCTGCAGGAGGCGCGCGAGGCCTGCGGCGGCGCCGGCTTCCTCACCGAGAACCGGCTCACCTCTCTGCGGGCCGATCTCGACGTGTACGTCACCTTCGAGGGCGACAACAACGTGCTGCTGCAGCTCGTCGCCAAGCGCCTGTTGACCGACTTCAGCCGCAAGTTCGCGAAGGCGGATGCGGGTGCCCTGGCCCGCTACGTCGTCACCCAGGCGGCGGGTAAGGCCTACCACGGCACGGGCCTGCGTAGCGTTGCCCAGACCGTCAAAGACTTCGGCTCGACCGCGCGCGCGGTCAACTGGCTGCAGGAGGGGAGCACTCAGCGCGAGCTGCTCACCGACCGCGTCGCCACGATGATCGCCGATGTCGCCGGCCGACTGCGTCCCGCCTCCAAGCTGGGCAAAAAGCAGCGGCCGACCTCTTCAACTCGCAGCAGAACGAGCTGATCGAGGCCGCTCGCGCCCACGCCGAGCTGCTCCAGTGGGAGGCGTTCACGGATGCGCTCGAGCAGGCTCCGGACGCCGGCACCAAGCAGGTGCTCACCTGGCTGCGCGACCTGTTCGGCTTCGGGCTGATCGAAAAGCACCTGTCGTGGTACCTCATCCACGGACGACTGTCGCCGCAGCGTGCCCAGGCGGTGTCGGCGTACATCGACCGGCTGCTCACGCGCATCCGGCCGCACGCCGTCGACCTCGTTGACGCGTTCGGCTACGGACCCGAGCTCGTGCGCGCGAAGATCGCCACGGGCGCCGAGGCCGAGCGTCAGGCCGAGGCGCGCGACTACTACGCCGACCAGCGCGCATCCGGCACCGCCCCCGTCGACGAGAAGTCGCTCAAGGCCAAGAAGCGCTGAGCGCCGCCAAACGCGCGCGCCCTGTGGTTCGTGGGCGCGCGCGTTCGGGTCGACGTCGGACGGGTGTTACTGCTGGATGAATGCCAGCAGGTCGGGATTGATGACGTCGGCGTGCGTCGTCAGCATGCCGTGCGGGTAGCCCTCGTAGATCTTGAGCGTCGAGTTCTGCAGCAGCTCATGCTGCTTCAGCGACGCATCCTTGTACGGCACGATCTGGTCATCGTCACCCTGCGTGACGAGAACGGGAACGGTGATCGCCTTCAGATCTTCGGTCTGGTCGGTCTCGGAGAAGGCCTTGATTCCTTCATAGTGGGCGAGCGCACTGCCCGTCATGCCCTGGCGCCACCAGTTGTCGACCACCGGCTGGGAGATCGTGGCGCCCTCGCGGTTGAAGCTGTAGAAGGGTCCGCTTGCGACGGCCACGTAGAACTCGGCCCGGTTGGCGGCCAACGCAGCGCGGAATTCGTCGAACACCGAGATCGGCAATCCCTCGGGATTGGCGTCGGTCTGCAGCATGAGCGGCGGAACGGACGAGACGAGGACGGCCTTCGCAACACGGCCTTGAGGCTCTCCGTACTGGGCGACGTAGCGCGCGACTTGACCGCCGCCCGTCGAGTGTCCGATGTGAACGGCGTTCGTCAGGTCGAGGTGCTCGACGACGGCCGAGACGTCGCTGGCGTAGTGGTCCATGTCGTGGCCGGTGCCGATGTCGCTCGATCGTCCGTGACCTCGACGGTCGCTCGCGACGACCCGATAGCCCTTCGAGAGGAAGAAGAGCATCTGCGCGTCCCAGTCATCGCTGGACAGGGGCCAGCCGTGGTGGAACACGATGGGCTGGGCGTCCTTGCTGCCCCAGTCCTTGTAGTAGATCTCCGTGCCGTCTTTTGTGGTCACGAACGCCATGATTACCTCCATTTGGGAAAAGGTCCCTACGGAACCGATCGGGGTGAACCGGACACACGGTGATGGCTCGGTTCGCTCGGTAGCTCACCCGGAGGCGAGACACTGCTCAGTCAACCCGGAACAGGCTGCCTGTGAAAGTGGCTGAGAGCGAGTTTCACCCAGCGTCCATTCGCGTTCAAGCGCCCGTTCCCCAACGGGCGGCTAGATGAGGCCGAGGGAGCGGACGGCCTCGCGCTCCTCGAGGAGTTCGGCGACGGATGCGTCGATGCGGGCTCGCGAGAACGCGTCGATCTCGAGGCCCTGCTCGATCTGCCAGGCGCCGTCGACCGAGCGCACCGGGAACGAGGAGACGATCCCCTCGGGCACTCCGTACGACCCGTCGGAGACGATACCCGCGGATGTCCACCGATCGCCCGTGCCGTTCACCCAGTCGTGCACGTGGTCGAGGGCGGCGCTCGCGGCCGATGCGGCGCTGGAGGACCCGCGCACCTCGATGATCTCGGCGCCACGCTTCGCGACCCGCGGGATGAACTCATCGGCCAGCCACCGCTCGTCGACCAGGTCGACCACCGGCCGGCCGTTGACGGTCGCATGGCTGATGTCGGGGTACTGGCTCGCCGAGTGGTTGCCCCAGATGATCACACCGTCGATCGCCGAGACCGGAACGCCGAGCTTGGCGGCGAGCTGGGCGACGGCGCGATTGTGGTCGAGGCGCGTCATGGCGGTGAACCGGTCGGCAGGAACATCCGGAGCATGGGCGCTGGCGATCAAAGCGTTCGTGTTGGCCGGGTTGCCGACGACGAGCACACGGACGTCGGATGCGGCTCCCGCGTTGATCGCCTCACCCTGCGGCCCGAAGATGGCGCCGTTCGCCTCGAGCAGGTCTGCCCGCTCCATGCCGGCGCCGCGAGGGCGCGCTCCGACGAGCAGGGCGACGTTCACGCCGTCGAAGGCGGCGCGCGGGTCGTCCGTCACGACGATCTGCTCGACGAGCGGGAAGGCGCCGTCCTGCAGTTCGAGCGCGGTTCCCTCGGCAGAGGAGAGGCCCTGCGGGATCTCCAACAGGCGCAGGTCCACGGGCACATCGCGGCCGAGCAGCTGCCCCGAGGCGGCGCGGAACAGCAGCGCGTAGCCGATCTGGCCGCCCGCTCCGGTGACGGTGACGGTCACGGGGGTGCGGGATGCGCGGACGGAGGCGGTGCTGAAATCGGTCACGTCGCCAGCCTATTCCGCGAGCCCGTTCGCGTAAGGGTGCTCAACTCCAGCCCACACTCCTCACCGTGAGGTTCGGCGTCTCCGGAGCGCGGTCCGGAGTCATATTGAGTGCGACGGTGTCCGGAAAATCGAAGACACCGAGGATGAGCATCATCGGGTACTCGGGCGACGCTGGAACTCGTCGGGTGAGGACGTCGTCGACGAAGAAGCCGACCGCATCCGGTGTCCAGTCGATCGCATACGAATGGGACCGGGACACGTCGAGGGGCATCTCGCGCACCACGAAGTCCTCGGGCAGCGCCGGGTCGCGAAACCGGTGGATTCCGCTGCCGACACGGGCAACCGGAGGGTCGGCGGTCGTATCGACTCCATCGCCGAATATCTCGACCAGACAGATCTCGCCGCAGCGTTCGGGCTGGTCTTCGAGTCCGATCATCCAGGCCGAGAACATCGACCCCGGTCCGATCTGCGCACTCGCGGTGACCTCGACGCGACCGTACTGCCGCACCAGGCCGAGTTGGGTCGGCTGCTCTTCGCGCACGGTGAGTCCGACTCGGAAAGGAGAGGGGGCGAGTGTGCTGCCGACCGGTCCCGACCAGTCGGCGCTTTGAACAGCCGAAACACGGAGTGGGGGTTCGTGGATCTCGGGACACCAGCGGGGATGCGCCGGCGGTATCGAGAGCCTCAGGCCGTCGGCCACGAGCGCGAAGTCGGCAGCAGCCGCCGCCCTCGAACTCCACGCAGGCAGATAGGCGGGCATCCACACCTCGAGATCGAGGTGCGGCCCCGAAAAGTCCGTGGCGAACGCGTCCACGCCCACACAGTACTGCGTAGGCTCTGGGCATGCGCAGCTTCTACCCTGAGATCGATCCGTACGCATCCGGACTGCTCGACGTCGGCGACGGCCAGCAGATCTACTGGGAGACCAGCGGGAATCCGGATGGCAAACCGGTGGTGTTCCTCCACGGCGGCCCCGGTGGCGGAACCAACCCCCAGCAGCGGCGTCTGTTCGACCCGGAGAAGTACCGGATCGTGCTCTTCGATCAGCGGCAGTGCGGGCAGAGCCTGCCGCACGCGAGCGATCCCGAAGCCGACCTGAGCACCAACACGACGTGGAACCTGGTCTCCGACATCGAGAAGCTGCGCGAACACCTCGAAGTCGAGAAGTGGATGGTGCTCGGCGGGTCGTGGGGGAGCTCGCTCGCCCTCGCGTACGCGGAGACGCATCCTGATCGGGTCACCGAACTCGTGCTGCGCGGCATCTTCACACTGCGCCCGATCGAGCTGGAATGGTTCTACGAGGGCGGCGCGGCAGCGCTGTTCCCCGACCTGTGGGAGGGGTTCCTCGAGCCGGTTCCACCGCTCGAGCGTGGACACCTCATCAAGGCTTACACGCGGCTGCTCAACAGTCCCGACCCGGAGGTGCACGGCCCGGCCGCCGTCGCCTGGTCGCGCTGGGAGTCGTCGACGATCACGCTGCTGCCGCGACCCGAGGTGGTCGAGGCCTTCACCGAGGAGAAGTACGCGGTCGCCTTCGCCCGCATCGAGAACCATTACTTCACGCACCTCGGCTGGTTCGAGGACGAGCAGCTGATCAGGGATGCGCCGAAGCTCCGCGACATCCCCGCCGTCATCGTGCAGGGGCGCTACGACGCCTGCACGCCGCCGATGACCGCGTGGGATCTGCACCGGGCGTGGCCCGAGGCTGAGTTCAAGATGATTCCGGATGCCGGCCACGCCTTCGACGAGCCGGGCATCCTGGACGCGGTCATCGAGGCCACCGACCGATTCGCGGAGTGACGTGCAGACGATCCTGCGGAACGTTCGGCCTTGGGGCGGGCCGGCCTCGGACATCCGGATCGCCGATGGGGTGATCGTGGCGGTCTCGCCGCATGACCCTCGCGACCAAACGATCTCCGGCGACCCGGCGACCACGTTCATCGACGGACGCGGACTGCTCGCTCTGCCCGGTTTCATCAATGCGCACGCGCACCTCGACAAGAGCTGGTGGGGCAAGTCCTGGGTCTCCTACGGCGGTGAGGCGACCACTCAGGGGCGGATCGAGCACGAACGGCTGCACCGCGAGGCGCTCGGGATACCGGGCGTCGAGAGTACGACGGCCCTGCTGCGAGCTCTGGTGTCGCTCGGGACCACCGCTTTCCGCACCCATGTCGACGTCGACCTCGGGGTCGGGCTCGACGGCATCCGGGTGGTCAAGGATGCGGTGGCCGCGCTCGGCGTTCCGGTCGGGCTCGAGATCGTGGCGTTCCCGCAGGACGGCGTGCTGCGCAGGCCCGGGGTGCTCGAACTGCTCGACCGCGCCGCCGCCGAGGGTGCCGAGCATGTCGGCGGACTCGATCCCGCCTCGATCGACCGGGATCCGGTCGGGCAGTTGGATGGCCTCTTCGACATCGCCGACCGTCGGGGCGTGGGTATCGACATCCACCTGCACGACGGCGGTGAGCTGGGTGCGTTCCAGTACGAGCTGATCATCGAGCGCACGTTGGCCACGGGCCTGGCCGGGCGCGTGAATGTCGCCCACGGTTTCGCAATCGGGGATGTCTCGCCCGCAAGGCAGGCAGCCCTGATCGAGGGATGCGGTCAGCAGGCGTCTCGATCACGACGGTGGCTCCGATCAACGCGCCGAGGCTGCCGCTGGATGCGCTTCGTGCGGCCGGCGTTCCGGTCGGACTCGGTACCGACGGCATCCGGGACCTCTGGGGTCCGTACGGGGACGGCGACATGCTGCGGCTGGCCACACGGCTCGCTCAACTCTCCGGCGCTCGTCGCGATGAGGAGCTGACGGCGGCCGTCCGGATCGCGACGAGCGAGGCTGCCGGATTCGTTGGACGCGCATCCCACGACCTGGTCTCAGGTTCTGCCGCCGACATCGTGCTGCTCGACGCGGAGAACGTGCCGGAAGCGCTCGTGGCGGCGCCGAAGCGAGAACTCGTGCTCGTCGGCGGGCGTGAACTCGCCTGACGGCGCACCGCTGAGTGCCGGCACCTGCCGGCTCGACTCGGCGCGGGTCAGTGGGCTGCGCGCGCGACCGGTGCGGGCTGTGCGCTCGCGGCGGTGAGGGCATCGAGAGCCCGACGGAGCACAGTGCTCGAGGTCGACATCGTGTAGGGGAAGTAGACGACCTCGACCCCGACGGCGGCGAACTCCCGCTCGAGGCGCAGGCCCTTCTCGGTGCCGCGCCAGTCGTCGCCCTTGAAGAACACGTCGAACCGTAGTTCACGCCACATGTCGAGCTTGTCGGGCACGGTCTCGGCGACCGCCTGATCGACGAAGCGGTTGCTCGAGACGATCTCGAGACGCTCGGCCAGCGGCACGACCGGGTCGATGCCTTTGGTCAGGCGCAGCATCTCGTCGGAGACGACTCCTGCGATGAGGTAGTCGCACTCGCTCTTGGCGTGTTTCAGGATGTTGAGGTGTCCGATGTGGAACAGATCGAACGCCCCAGCAGCGTAGCCGACGCGTCGGGTCACGGGCCGCTCCTTCGGGTTGAGTAATGCTCACCTATTCTGGCGCATAAGTGAGTATTTGTCACCCCAAACGGGATCGGTTTACCTCGTCGAGCGCAATGCCGTCGCGATGAAGGCCGCGAGCGGCTCGATCTGCGTCAGCGCGGCGATGAATGCCGCATCTCCCCGGCCGTACGGATCGAGGATGTCGCCCTCGGCGTATCCTCGCCGGGTCACCGCTCCTCGGGAGGTCACGCCGGGGCTCGGCCGGTTCGACGCCGCCCAGGCGACGAGTTCTGCAGCGGTGGCGGAAGCAGAGTCGGGATGACCTCGCACCGCGTCGGCGAACTCCGTCAGCGTGAACGCTCGGCGCACGGAGCGCGGGTCGTGACTGAAGACCCACTCACGGTGTTCGCGGGTCGCGGTCAGAATGAGATCCGACTCCGCCAGCATCGCTCGCGTGGCCTGCCGGGCGACGAAATCGTCGCTCTCGATTCCGCGCTCGGCCAGGAGCGTGCCCATCGGCGGGGAGATCGGCCAGCCCGCCATCGCGTGGGTGCCGGCGGAACTCACGGCGAACCGCGCCGCACGCGTCTGCTTCGTCTCGCTCGGCCCGGTTGCTGCGCCCGCGAGCTCGCCGGCCAGGAGGAGGTCGACAGCGGGTGACCGGCAGATGTTGCCGGTGCAGATCGCGAGGATGCGGAAGGGCGAATGAGCCATACGGACATTCTGGTCGACAGGGCTCCTCCTCTGGGATTTCGCCGGGAACCTCCGTAACACGGGTGCGTCAAACTGCGAACGACCTGGGAAGAGGGCCCGGCGCGGCACGCATGCTCGCAGCGTGCATCCTGAATACTGTACGGAAATGAGAATCAATCGTTCCGCGCGTGAACAGGGGTTTTCTGCGCGGAATGAGCACCCGAATGGGGGTGCCGCGCTCTGTAAATCCGGCACTCCCTCAGGTAAGGTTGAGAGTTTGAACTCGCGTTGCAGTCCTGCACTCTGCTAGCCTCGCCTGCAGAAATTCAGTAGTCGTTGGTCTCACCTACTGTTCCGCCCCTACAACGACGACAGCATTGGACAGACACCCCCTATGGTCCGTCAGCCCGCTCACCGCCTAACAACAACAAAAGAAGCCAAAGCAACACCAACAACCCCCAACAAGAAACGCAAGATCGGATTCGGAATCGCAGCCGGTTCGACGGCCGTGGCACTTGCCGCCTTCGGCCTCCCTGCTCTCGCCGCACAAGCGGCTCCGGTCACCTATTCGAACGACAAGCAGATCGTGTCGGACACCCTCGACCGCGTTCAGCAGAACGGCTGGGGCTCCGCCCCCGTCGGCGGCGCGTACACGGTCAGCAGTCCGACGGCCTTCTCGGCCAACGGCGCCACCGGCGTCGCTGCAGTGCCGCGTCCCGGCGCGTCGCTCACGGCATCACTGCCGAGCGCGACGGCGACGGATGCCGACATCTCGACCGTCGTCAGCATCCCCACGCTGCCGACAACCGGCAACGGCGTCTACGCCGGCGTTCAGCTGCGCTCGGCTAAGGGCTCGTACTACCAGGCCACCGCGCGCATCGACGCCAAGGCCCGGCTCCTGCTCTCCGTGAGCCGGATCAACGGGTCGACCGCCGACCAGACGACCATCGCCGCTGAGAAGGTCGTCGCGCAGAACGTGACGGCCGGTCAGAAGATCGCGATCGACTTCCGGGTCACCGGAACGGATACCGTCTCCACGACGGCGCGCGCATGGCTCGCCTCGCAGACGGCGCCCGACTGGCAGGTCAGCGGAACCGATGCGACAGCCAAGAAGCTCACTGCTGCAGGGAGCGTCGGCCTCTGGTCTTACGTGTCCGGCAGCAGTGCCGCTACGGCGGTCTCCTTCGACAATGTCTCGGCGTACTCGCTGAAGGCTGTTCAGGGTGGTCAGCCGACCCAGCCCGACCCGACGCAGACCGCGACTCCGACTCCGACGCCCACCGAGACCACGGCGCCGACCGAGCCGACGAAACCGACTCCCCCACCGAGCCGACCAAGCCGACCGAGCCCGCTCAGCCGACGACCGGTGACACCACGATCGACCAGAGCACGGCACGCTCCGGCACCGGTTCGGCCGCCGTGGGCAGCACCTCGTACGCCGTCCCGTCGGGCGCGTACTTCGTGGCCCCCGCTGGCTCCGACTCCGTGTCGCGAAGCACCGAGGCCGCCCCGTGGAAGAGCGTGCAGCACGCCGTCGACTCCGCCCCGAGCGGTTCGACCATCGTTCTCCGCGCGGGCACGTACCACGAGACCGTCACCATTCCGCGTGGCAAGCAGCTGACCATCCAGGCATACCCGAAGGAGGCCGTGTGGTTCGACGGCAGCCGTACGGTGAGCAACTGGACGCAGTCCGGCTCCACCTGGGTCTCGGGCAACTGGAACATCGACTTCGATGACAGCCCCACGTACACGCGAGGCGCCCCTGACGGCACCGCGCCGGGCTGGGCGTTCGTGAACCCGGACTATCCGATGGCCGCGCACCCCGACCAGATGTGGATCAACGGAGCACCGGTGACCCAGGTCAGCTCGCGGTCCGCAGTGAAGGCGGGAACGTTCTTCGTCGACACCGCCGCCAAGCAGCTCGTTCTGGGTACCGACCCGAGCGGGAAGCAGGTTCAGTCCAGCGACACCGTGAAGGCGTTCACCGTTCTCGGTGACGGCAGCACGCTCCGCGGGTTCGGCGTCCGTCGCTACTCGCCGTCGGTCCCCGACATGGGCGCGTTCCAGATCTACGCGAACAACGTCAACCTCGAGAACCTCTCGATCACGGACAACGCGACGACCGGTCTCGTCACGGGTGGCCTCAACGGCACCTGGACCAACGTGACCGTCGCCCGCAACGGCATGCTGGGCGCCCAGGCGACCTACGCCGACGGCCTCAAGGTCTCCGGGATGCTCGCGGCGAACAACAACACGGAGCACTTCAACCGTGCACCTGTCGCCGGTGGCCTGAAGGTCGCTCGTTCGCGCAACATCACCGTGACCGGCAGCAACTTCCTGAACAACTCGGGTAACGCGCTGTGGTTCGACGAGTCGGTGTACAACGTGTCGGTCGCCAACAACGACATCGTCGGCAACGAGGGCAATGCCCTGGTCGCCGAGATCTCGGCCAAGTTCGCCATCGCGAACAACGTGATCGCCAACAACGGCATCGCCGGCATCCTCGTCAGCGACACCGGCACCGTGGACATCCACAACAACACGATCACCGGCAACGCGCGTGACATCAACATCACGCAGGGCACGCGCCGGGCCAGCCAGCTCTCGACCGCCGGGCACGACCCGCGTCAGGCGCTGCCCGACCCGACCGTGACCTGGATCACCGGCAACATCACGGTGGCCAACAACGTGCTGGCCAAGAGCACCGGCAACGCCGTGCTCGCGGTCGAGGACTACAGCCACGAGCACTCGGCTGCGCAGATGGGCATCACCATGAACGGCAATGTCTACCAGCGCTCCAGCGCTTCGGCTCCGACCTGGACCATCATCTGGTCGCGTGGCGCGGGCAACCCTGCGGTCTACAACTCGCTCGCCGACTTCTCCGCCGCCACCGGCCAGGACAAGTCATCGCGAGCGGTGGACGGTTCGGACGTGCTGTCCGGCATCAAGCTGATTCCGACGCTCACGAGCGCGGCCGGGTCCATCGCCCAGCCGCTGCCCTCGAGCATCGCGAGCCTGACCGGCAAGCCGGCCGGAGCTCAGCAGCTCGGCGCCTGGCCCACCAAGTAGTCAGCACCACCCCAGCAGTGCCCGAAGAGGCCGTCGCGACTGCGGCGGCCTCTTCGCTGCGTCTACGAATCGGTAGCGGGATGTGCCCGGTCAGCGCTTGCGGATCATCCGCGCAGCGGCGAGCACGCCCCCGATGTCGCGACGCACGGGCGGGATGAGCAGAGCCGCCAGTGCGTAGATCGCCAGAGCCGCGACGATCGATGCGGCGACCTGGATGAGCGATCCCAGCGGCTCGCAGAGCCAGGTGGCCCCGCCGGCCGCTCCCGCTGCGAGCGTCGCCAGGGCCAGGATCCGCGCGGCGCCGGCGTAGAGGCGGGCCGTCGGGATGCTCGTGCGGCGCGAGAGCCACCAGAGCGAGATCGGCCACGAGATCGCAGGGGCGACGGCGTATGCGATCGCGACGCCGAGCACCCCGCCGAACGAGCCGATGGCGATACAGACGATCTTGATGGCCGCGCTCACGAGCGAGTAGCGCAGCAGGTCACCCGTGAGGGCCCGCGAGACGTAGACCCAGTAGCCGACGAAGGCGAGGATCTGGAAGATGCCGGCGATCGCGAAGAGGCGCAGGATGGGGGCCGCCTCCATCCACTGCGACCCGAGCAGGATCGCCGTCAGTGGCTCCGCCGCCCCCGCGACCAAAGCGAGGCCCGCGACGATCGTGTAGCCGAGCGCGAGCTGTCCGCGGCAGAGCCAGTCGGCGAACCGGTCGCGCTCATCCTTGAGGCGGGAGAAGATCGGCAGCGCGACGGTGGTCAGCGGGATGCGCACCTGGTTGAGCGGTGTCATCAGCAATTGGAAGGCGCGGCTGTACAGACCGAGCGAGACCGTGCCGAACCGGACGCCCACGAGAACGTTGTCCACGTTGTTCGCGATGTAGGCTACCAGTTGCGAGGCGAGCATGTTCCAGCCGAAGCGGACGAAGCCGCTGATCGACTCGCCGCGCCGGGGGAGTCGCGGTATCCAGCCCGCAGCGATGATCAGCACGATCAGTAGCACCAGAGCCTGGCTGAGCTGCTGGGCGACGAGCGCCCAGTACCCCCATCCGAGAAGCGCACCGCCGATCGCGATCAGCAGGGCGACGGCCGGGGCGGTGATGTCCGCGGTCGCGACGGATGAGAACCGGAGCCGTCGCACCAAGTCGGCACGGTACTGCGTGCCCAGCCCGTTGATGAGGAACGTGAGTGACAGCGCGTGCGCGATCGGCACCAGATCGGGCTGGCCGAAGGCGGCCGCGATGAGCCCGGCGCCGAGGAAGACGAGAACGCAGAGCACGGCGCCGATGCCGGCGTTGACCCAGAAGAGATTGTCGCGCTGCCCGCGGGTCACCGTCGTCGCCTGGATGGCCGCCGAGGAGAGCCCGAAGTCGCGGAACAGTTCGCCGACGCCGATGATCGCGAGCACCATCGCGATCAGGCCGTAGTCGTGCGGGCTCAGCAGCCGGGCGAGCACAACGACCGACACCACCTGGACCAGCACCTTGCCGCCCTGCGCAGCGAGGGTGACGGCGGCGCCGCGCGCAGCCTGCGAGCCGAGTTGGGGGGCCGGGGCCGTGATCGACACCGCCTCCTCGGCCGGGGTTGCCGCGGCGAAATCGGCCGAGTCCCCGATCAGGGCGGGATCGGTGGGGATCGGCTCGGCGAGCTCGGCCGGCGCCTCTGACAGGCCCGCGTCGTCTCGCGCGCCACGGTGGCGCGCGTTCGGGCGAGGCGGGCGCCGGTCGCTCACGGCGTCGGCCCGTCCTGGGTGGGCGCATCCTGAACGGGTGCATCCCGAGCGGGGTCGGCGGAGACAGCGGGGGTTCCGGATGCGGCCGCGCGCCGCCGTCGGTACGTCCCCCTGGCCATCCGGATCGTCTCGCGAAGCCGCGGCACGGCCAACAGCAGCAGCCCGAATCCGCGGTAGCGCGGAACGCGACCCCCGGCCAATCGCGCACCGAGGAGTCGGCCGCTCAGCGTGCTCCTCCGGGTGGTCTGCAACGGTTGCACGGCGGCGAGGTCGTCGATCTCCATCGGCGTGACCGAGATGACCCCCGCCTCGACGGCCCTCAGCACGATGTCGTAGCCGCGCTCGGTGCGGGCGATGAGTGCGCTGCGGCCAGCTCCTTCGGCGAACACCGGATAGCCCTGGGCGTCCGCTCGCCAGAAGTCGGCGGCAGTGATGTCGGCGCTTTCCTCGACTCCGTCGGCACAGATCTTGCACCGCCACTGCACGGCCGGGCCGAGGGTCGAGCCCCACGATTCGTCGTAGCTCGCATCGGCCTGAGTGCCGTCACGACGCACTGCGGTGAACCGTCCGGGCCAGCCGCGTCCGCGGTACCAGAGGTCGGCGAGCGGCTCGTCGTTCTGTACGCCGAGGGACTCGACCAGCGCGTCCGTCGCGTGCTGACTCGGGGTTCCGGCGCAGAAGAAGGACAGGATGATCGGATCATCCCCCGGTGCTGCCGCCTCCGGCGCCGGTCGGCTGGAGATCAGGGAGCGCACAGCCGAGGCCTCGCAGGGCTTGCCGACGAACACCGTACCGTTCTGGGTCGCTGCCGCCTGCGACGCGCTCGCGACGGGGGCGTAGCGCGAACCGGCGGCGGCGATGGCCTGGTCGCGGGACATGATCGTGACGCTGACCGTGCGACGCGGCTCGGCGGCGTCCGCAGTGGCTCCGACCATCCGAGCGGACTCACCGGTCTCGAGCAGCCAGGCCGCGATCGCGGTCAACGCGCCACCGCTCGAACCGCGGTGACGGGTCTCGCTGTCGGTCGCCCACGCCTTCCAGGCGCGTACGACAGGGCCCATGGTGGGGTGGCGCTGCGCGCCGGCCGGACGGGCGGCGCGCACAGTCACACCGGGGCAGGCGTCGGCGAACCGTGCTGCCCCATCCGGAGCCGCTCCTCTGACCTCGTCGTCGGTTGCAGAGGTCTCCGCCTGCTCGACGGCGACTCGCACCGGGCGCAGGAAGCCCTCGGCGTTGCGTCGCATCTCGATGCCCGGGTCGAGGAGGGCGCACGCGCCGCATCCTGAGCAGTTTCCGGCGTCTACGACACGGGCGATCGCGGCGTCGAGGGCGCGGGATGCGTCGGTCAGGGTCGCAGGATGCTCCGTCTCAGTGGTCACGCGACCTCCCTCAGAGCCTGCTCGGCCACCGCGAGCGTGGCGTGCGCGCGCTCGAGTGCGGCGGCGGCGTCGGCCTGCAGTGTCGGAGCGGCCAGCTCGCGCATCACGTCGGCGGCCGGGTCGTCACTGGTGCGCAGGTCGACGGTGTGCTCCCAGCCGAGGTCGGCGAGCAGCGGGGTGAACTTGCGCGAGTACGCGAGCGGGATGGCCGGGGTGCCGACCGAGAGCGCGTTCAGGCACGCGTGCATCCGGGACCCGATGACGACCCGCGCGGAGGCGACCGTCGTGCGCACATCGTCGAGGCCGGTGGGGAGGACGACCTCGGCGTCGGTCGCGACCGTCGACGAGAACTCCGCGATGGCGGCGATGTCGGAGTCGGGATTGTCGGAGTCGAGCACGTGCGCGAGCAGGGTGACGTCGCGACCGTCGGCGCGAAGCGAGCGGTAGAGGCGCGTCACGGTGTGGCGATACTTCGCGGAGTCGACGTGGGGATTCGGGAACCAGAGCAGACCGGAGACGTTGAGCACCACATCCCGGGTCAGAGGAACGTCGGGCCGGGGGAGCGCGAACACGACATCGGTCGTCAGCACGTCGGGTGTGCGACCGAGTTCGCCGGCATGATCGGCGCTCGCCGAGTCGCGGGCCATCACGAGCGCCGAGCGGCGCAGTGAGTGCCGACCGATCGCGCGGCCGCTGCGGCTGTCGAACGGGCCGATCGTCTGCGGGCCGAGCACGACGGGGACCCCTGCCTGGGTGGCGAACTCGGCGACGGTCGACATGACGACGAGCCGGCGGGTTCCGTAGATGTCGGCGAAGCTGTCGCCGGAGCGGGTGTCGATGACCAGGTCGAAGCCGGCGAGCCACTTCTGCATGCCGACCTTGCCGAGCACGCGTTCCTTCACGAGCGAGCGCACGCGTCCGATGGGCAGCTCCGGCACTCGCATGCCGTAGTTCTGAAAGGTGATCTCGGCGTCCGGCCACACCCGCCGCACGAGCTCGGCCGTGCCGGAGCCCAGCGCGCGCACACCCAGATTGGGCGAGGCGTCGTCGGCCCAGAGAACGAGAACTCGCATGGCAACACTTCCGCGGTCGGGTCGACGGATGAGCGGAGCGCGTCCCTCACGCGCTTGGCCCGGGCAGCCGTCGTACGGGTGCCTCTTGTTGAGACTTACTCATGTATCTTAGCCAGGAGTCCAGCCCGTGCGCCCGACGGATCCGGCCGGATCTGCCCCCACTTCAGGGGAATCGCGGTCGCCGGAGCCGTTCAGGCGGGCCAAGATGGAGCCCACAGACCACCGAGGAGGGGATGCCGTTGGCCGACCTGATCGTGCAGCAGTCCTTCCCGGAGCCGCGCCCCACCACCAATCCGTACCTCGTGATGCTGCGCGACAGCATCCGGGACCTGCCGGGTGTCGAGCTCAGAACCTTCAGTTGGCGCCGTGTGCTCACCCGCCGCTTCGACGTGTTCCACGTGCACTGGCCCGAGATCCTCGTCTCGGGGCAGAGTCCGCTCAAGAAGCTCGTGCGGCAGGGGCTGACGCTGCTGCTCGTGGCGAAGCTCGCGATCACGCGCACGCCGATCGTGCGCACGGTTCACAACCTCGAACTGCCCGACGGAATCTCCCGTCGGGAGCGATGGCTGCTCGGGTTGATCGACCGACGTACGACCCTGCGCATCCGGCTGAACCCGCTGACGCCGATGCCCGCCGGTGCCGCCTTCGAGACGATCGTGCACGGGCACTATCGCGGCTGGTACGCGCCGTTTCCCGTCGCCGCACGGGTGCCCGGCCGGCTCGCTTATGTCGGTCTGGTGCGGCGGTACAAGGGTGTGGATGCCCTGATCAAGGCGTTCCGCGGGGCGTTCGGTGATCAGGATGCGTCGCTCACCGTCGGCGGAAAGCCATCGAACGACGAGCTGGTCGAGCAGCTGCACAGTCTCGCGGCGGGGGACACGCGTATCGCGCTGCACTTCGCGTTCCTCAGCGACGCGGAACTCGTGTCGGCCGTGACGGCCGCCCAGCTCGTCGTGCTGCCGTATCGCGAGATGCACAACTCGGGAGGTGCCCTCTCGGCGCTCTCGCTCGACCGGCCCGTGCTGCTGCCGGCCAACGAGGTGAACAGGATGCTCGCCGCCGAGGTCGGGGACGGCTGGGTGCTGGAGTACGAGGGCGAGCTCACCCCGGGGCGCTCGAGGGTGCGCTCGCGCAGGCGCAGCAGCTGCCCGCGGGTGCCCGGCCGGACCTTTCCGGCCGCGAGTGGGACGACGCCGGACGCGCACACGTCGCGGCGTACCGGCGCGCGATCGCGTTGCTCAGACATCGCGACTGACCCCGCGCAAGCCTGCCGTCCCCGACGGTGTCAGCGCTTGAAACGCCCCTCGAGCACGAGCGAACCCGAGCCGAGCGCATCGCCGAGCGAGCGCGCGCTGAGTCCGAGACCGGCGTACCCGTCGAGCACGCGCGAGATCAGGTCGACCCTGTCCACCACGGGCGCCGCGCCGTCGTTCACACCGTCGGTCGCATCCGCATAGTTGTCGTGGGCGAGCAGGATCGTGCCTGGCCGGGCTTCGCGCACGGCGGCGGCGACGCGCTCGTCCTGCGTGACGTCGCCCCGCGAATCCCAGGTGGTCGGCCCCCAGAGCACCGGGGTCATCCCGGCCGTGTGGATGGCGCGCCAGATCCGATAGGTCTGGTGGCCGTACGGCGGCCTGAACCAACGGACGGGGCGCCCGGCCGCGTCTTCGAGCTCGCGCCGGCCGTCGCGCATCCTGCGCCGCACCCCGTCGAGCGGCAGGGTCGTGAGGTCGCGATGGTCGACGCCGTGGAGCGCGATCTCGTGGCCGGCCTCGACCATCGCCGTGAGGAGTCCGCGGTCGGTGCGGACTCGGCTGAGCAAGACGAAGAATGTCGCGGTGGCCTCGCGATCGGCGAGAACGCTCAAGATGCGGTCGGTGCTGCCCGCGACCGGACCGTCGTCGTAGGTCAGCACGAACTCCGGCGCTGATGTGCGCACCGAGACCACCGAACCCGCGAAGGCGGTCGCCCTGCGCACGGCTCCGACGACGGTGCTCCGCGCGCTCAAGCCGTCGTCTCCTTGCGGGCGTACTCCTGGTAGACGACCCCGGCCGCGCCCTGCACCATCCCGCCGCCGCGCCACATCGCCCGCGCACCGCGCGCCTGGTGTCTGAGCGATCGGGTGAGCATCCCGAAGGCCCAGCGCAAGGCGCCGCCGACGATCCTCACGGCGCCGCCGACCACGCTTGCAGCACGCGCGACCAGGGCGCGCAGTCCGCCACCGGCAAGACGCACCCGCAGCACACTGGCCGAGTTGCCGTGGCTCCAGGCCCGCTTCAGCACCCAGCGCCGAGTCATGCGGTCGAGGGGCACGATGTCGGTGATCACGGACTCGTCGCACCACACCATCCGGGCTCCGGATGCGTGCAGTTCGCGGCTGAACAGCGTGTCCTCGCCGCCGCTCAGCCCCAGATCGTCGGCGAAGCGCACGCCCGCGCTGCGCACCTGATCCAGGTCGAGCAGCAGGTTGCCCGCCGCGGCCACGTCGATCGGCGTACCGGTCGGCATGCTGCGGCGAACGTAGAACGAGCCCGCTTGCAGCCAGGGGTCGAGCGGTCCGGCGAACGAGGCAACGACCCTGCCGGAGACGGCCGCCGGACGGTTGCGCTCCTGCCAGGTGCGCAGCAGGTGCTCGAGCCAGCCGTCGTGAGGGTGTTCGTCGTCGTCGATGAACGCGAGCAGTCGCGATCCCGAAGCCTCGTCGAGTGCCCGATTGCGCACGGCCGAGATGCCCGGATGCGCCTCGACGACATACCGGAGCCGCGGGTCCGAGACTGCCGCGACCGCGTCGCGACCACTGCCCTCGGGGTCGTTGTCGACCACGAGAACGTCGGCGACGAACGAGGGACCGGACAATTCGGCAGCACGCTCGGCGTGAGCGAGCAGCATCGGGAGGAGGGTGACGAGCTCGGCTGGACGGTGGAACGTCGGCACGGCTATGGTCACTGTCACCGGCTCGTCCGGTTGCACGGTCCACCCCCTCGGTCGTCAGAGCGGAAGTCTATGCCAGAGCAAGCGCGTTTCGCGGGCTGCGCCGTCATCGTGGTGAACTACGCGTCCACCGCCCTGCTGGCGCAGAACCTGGTGCGCCTGTCGGACGCCGCCGACGGGCTGACCGTCGTCGTCGTCGACAACCTGAGCACGGCATCCGAACGCCGCGAACTCATCGACCTCGCCACTGCGAAGGATTGGTCGACTGTGCTGCCCGACGAGAATCTCGGCTTCGGGCTCGGGATGAACGCCGGTGTTGCTCGGGCGCTGGAGTCGGGCGCTGAGCGCTTCCTGCTCCTGAATCCGGATGCGGTGATCGAGCCCGACGACGCGCGCCGCCTCTTCGACAGGGTCACAGCCGAGCCGCTGACCCTCGTCTCGCCCACGGTGCTCCGGCCCGATGGCTCGACCTGGTTCGCGGGGGCTGACGTGTCGCTCGCCGACGGCCGGATGAGCTCGGCCGCCAAGCGTCCGCAACCGGCCGAGCGGCGTGCGGAGCCCTGGCTGAGCGGCGCCTGTCTGTGCGTGTCCGAAGAGTTGTGGCAGCGGGTCGACGGATTCGCGGACGGCTACTTCCTGTACTGGGAGGACGTCGAGCTCTCGCATCGGGTGCTCGCCGTCGGCGGCGAGCTGGCCGTGGCGGCCGACGCCGTCGCCGTGCACGCCGAAGGCGGCACCCAGCAGGAGGGCGCAGAACACGCGTCGGCCGCGAAGTCCGACGGGTACTACTACTACAACATCCGCAACCGGCTGGTGTTCGCGGCACGGAATCTCAGCACGGCCGACCTGGTCGCCTGGCGGAAGACGGCGACGCCAGTCGCGTGGGAGATTCTGCTGCAGGGCGGCCGTCGGCAGTTCGTGCGCTCGCTGAAGCCGCTCGCGACCGCGGTGCGCGCGCTGCGAGACGGCCGGCGGATCGTGCGCGACGAACTGCAATCACGCGCCACCGGCGGAGCGGGCGCTCGCGCGACGTCTGCTAGGAATGGCTCATGAGCATCCGGGGCCAGGTTCGGCGGTACACCGAGCTTGCGCGCGGCGTGCTGCGAGGGCATCCCGGGGCCCGCATCGGACCGGGAGTCAGGATGGGCGGCCCCGGCGGCTACGAACTCGAGCGCGGGAGCACCATCCGGAAGGGCGCCCGGATCTGGGTCGGCGAGGGGGCGACGCTGCGGCTCGCCCGCGGCAGCGCGATCGGCGCCAGGACCGTCGTGAACGTCGAGTCGGGCGTCACACTCGGCGCGGGAACGCAGGTCTCGTGGGACGCCCAGGTTCTCGACACGGACTTCCATCGCATCACCGCACCCGACGGCACCATCCGCCGGCACACCGCACCGATCGTCATCGGCGAGCACGTGCTGATCGGCACCGGGGCGTTGATCCTCAAGGGCGTGACGCTCGGCGATGGCGCGGTCGTCGCAGCCGGGTCGGTTGTCACCCGATCGGTCGCTCCCGGTGTCGTGGTCGCGGGCAACCCGGCCGGCCCGGTCGGCGAAGCGGCATCCTGGACCTGAACCCAGGCCACCCCCGGATGAGGGGGCGACAACTGAGGAAATCTCGCATTAGACTCGTGGCAGCAACAGCGACCCGACCCTGGTGCGATCATTCAGCGTTCTTCTCACTGGTCTCGTGAGAAGTGGACAACACTCCGGTCGATTCGTCGTTTCGTCAGCCGACCGAGAGCGAGCAGGACATGGGCAATGGGGGTGACCGCCTCAGCATCGCGCTGGTGGGCACGCGTGGGGTACCGGCCCGCTACGGCGGGTTCGAGACCTGCGTCGAGGAGGTCGGCTGGCGACTCGCCGACCGCGGCCACGATGTCGTGGTCTACTGCCGCACACTGGATGACTCTGGCGACCGGGCCGATACGTTCCGCGGGATGCGCCTCGTGCACCGCGGTGCCATGCGCAAGCGTTCGCTGGAGACGCTCAGCCACACGGGGCTGTCTGTGGCTCACCTGCTCCGCCATCGCACCGACGCGGCGATCGTTTTCAACGCCGCGAACTCGCCGTACCTGCCCCTGATCCGCGCCGCGCGCATCCCCGTCGCCACACACGTCGACGGTCTCGAATGGCGCCGGGCGAAATGGGGCCGCGGAGGTCGCAGCTATTACCGGTTCGCGGAATCCTGGGCCGTGCGCTGGTCGGACGCCCTCATCGCGGATGCCCAGGGCATCGCCGACTACTACCGCGACGAGTTCGCCGCCGATACCCAGCTCATCGCCTACGGCGCCCCGCGCGTCGATCAGGAGTCCGACCTGCTCGCCGAACTCGACCTGCAGCCCGGCGGCTACCACCTCGTCGTCGCCCGCTTCGAGGCCGAGAACCACGTCGACGTCATCGTCGACGGCTATCGGCGCAGTCGCGCGACCAAGCCTCTGATCGTCGTCGGCTCGGCCCCGTACGCCGACGACTACACGCGACGCGTCCACGGCTTCGCCGACGACCGGGTCACGTTTCTCGGCGGGGTGTGGGATCAACGCCTGCTCGACCAGCTCTACGCGGGGGCGTACACCTACCTGCACGGTCACTCCGTCGGCGGCACGAACCCGTCGCTGCTCCGGGCGCTCGGCGCAGGAACGGCCACGATCGCGTACGACGTGTCGTTCAACCGTGAGGTCGTGCGCGGCTCAGGAACCTTCTTCTCCGACGCGGCCGGAGTCGCGCGGGCCGTCGAGGCGGCCGAGGCCGCTCCCGACGTCGTCGCCGAACGCGGACGCCTCGCACACGAGCGAGCAGCCGACTACGACTGGGACGCCGTCGCCGACGCGTACGAGCGGATGTGCGAGCGACTCGCCTTGCGTGAGCTCAGCCGGCCGAAGCGCCCCGTCTTCGCTCAGCGCACCGGCCGTCCGGCTCGCGCCAACGCCGCCGCCGCGGCGAACGCCGGGGAGGTGACCGCACCATGACCGAAGGATTCGCGGAGAACGCGTCGACCGCATCCCCGACCCGTGGCGACAGCTACCTCGCTGTGGTGCGCCGCCTCGCCGCCGCGCAGAAGCCGGCAGCGCGCTCGGCGCCCGCGTACTCGCGCTTCGTGAACCGCAGGATCGGCCGCTACATCGCCGCCTGGGCGTACCGCGCCGGGCTCACGCCGAACGCCGTGACCGGCATCAGCGCGATCTTCACGTTCGTGGCCATCGCGCTGCTGATCATCCTGCCGCCGAGTTGGGGGCTCGGGATCTCGGTGGCGCTGCTTCTGCTCATCGGCTACGCATTCGACTCGGCAGACGGACAGGTGTCGCGGCTTCAGGGCACAAGCAGTCCGGCCGGGGAATGGCTCGACCACATGGTCGATGCGACGAAGGTCTCGACGATGCCGCTCGCGCTCGCCGTCGGCTTCTACCGCTTCGATGTCGTGCCGACGCCCTGGCTGCTCGTCCCGATCGGGTTCGCCATCGTCTCGGCGGTGCTCTTCTTCGGCATGATCCTCACCGAACAGCTCAGGAGGCGCACGGCCGGCGCCGTCCCGCTCGCCGCCGAACAACCGGGTCGGCCCTCCTGGATGCGAGCACTCGCGGTGCTCCCGATGGACTACGGGGTGCTCTGCCTCAGCTTCGTGCTCCTCGGCGCCGTTCCCGTCTTCGTCGTGGTCTACACGCTCATCGCAGCGGCGACCACCGCCTTCCTGCTTCTCGCGGCCGTGAAATGGTTCCGCGAACTCCGGTCCTGGACGCCCGACACGTCCAGCGCCGCACCCGAGAAAGGAGACCTCCCATGACGCAGGTCGACAGTCGCCCGAGCGCCGCATCCGGCGACAAGCCCAACCGTCACAGAGGCCGGACCATCGCCATCATCGTGGCCGCCGTCGTCGTGGTCGCTCTGATCGTGACCGCGCTCGTCATCGCCGGCGCCCGGGGCGCCGCGACGAATGCGGAGAACGCGGGCAACGCGCAGGGTGGTTCACAGGCAGCGCCCGGCGCCACCGACTCGCCCGCACCGCCCAGCCCCAGCCCGCTCCCGTCGAGCGGCGACTCGGGAGGCGCGACGGACGCACCCAAGGTGGACAAGCGCTTCGGCGCGACCGTCTCGCAGACCGTCGCTCAGGATGCCGACGCCAAGCTCGCGGGCGGCCTCACCGCCAAGATCGTCTCGATCGACAACACGAATGCCAAGGCCGTGCGTGCCGGCGAGACGGCGGGCACCGCCATCAAGGTCACGATCTCGCTGTCGAACACGGCGGGCAGGGATGTGTCCCTCTCGCAGGTCTCGGTCAACGCGTTCTACGGCGGCAAGTCCACCCCCGCGGTGGCACTCACCGACGGAGCCAAGCCGCTCCAGGGCTCGCTCGCGAACGGAGCCACCGCATCCGGTGTCTACCTGTTCTCGATTCCGAGCGACCAGCGCGACTCGGCGGTCATCACGATGACCGACTCCGCCGGCGCACCCGTCACCGTCTTCAAGTGATGACCAGGTCTCCGAGTAGCACGCTCGGAGACTCCGAGTAGAAAGCAGGGAGGAGTCGCCGCCGATGCACGTCGCACCCGTACTCGCCGCGATCACCGGACCCACGATCGACCGCACGCTGGTCGCCGTGGTCGGGCTGCTCGTCGCGGTGGCGGCGTTCCTCGTGCTCCGGCGCTCGCCGAAGCTCGCGGTGGCGACCTGGATCGTCGTGCTCTGCTTCGTGCCGGTGTGGATCGGGCTCGGGATCGGGTTCAACGGCAACTACTACCTGCCGGCGGTGTCCGCGGCTGCGCTGCTCGTGATGGTGACACTGCTCCCCATCCGGTCGTTCCGCTTCAGCCTTCTCGACGGACTGGTTGTCATGCTCATCGTGTTCGGGCTGACATCCCTGCTGGCCGAGTCGCCGACGATCGCGCTCGGATTCGTGTTCTCCCTGGTCACCTACTTCGTGATCGGATACGTGTTCGGTCGTCTCGCACCACTGCGGGTCGAGGCGAGCTGGATCTACGGGGCGATCGCGGTGGCTTTCACTGTCGTGGCCGGCCTCGCGATCATCGAGTTCTTCACCGGCTGGAACCCGTTCGTGCTCATCACATCGGGCAACTCGATGTTCGCGACCTGGGGCAGCATCCAGGAGCGTGGCGGGGTGGCCCGTGCCGAAGGCGCCTTCGGCCACTCGATCGCGCTCGGCTCGAGCCTCGCCATCGCGATCCCGCTCACCCTCGCGGCACGGTTCCCGCTGCTCGTGCGGGCCGGCATGGTGCTCTTGATGCTCTTCGCGACCGTGCTCACGTTCAGTCGGATCGGGATGATCGGCGCCCTGCTCGGCCTCGTGCTGTCGATCGTGTTCATGCGGGATGCGATCTCGCGCCGCAGCCGCATCGTGCTGACCACGGGCATCCTGCTCGTCTCCGCGGTGCTCTTCCCGCTGGTCTCGACCGTGTTCGACGATGCAGGCAACGAGGCGACCGGCAGCGCGGCATACCGCAGCGACCTGTTGTCGCTGCTCGGCAGCATGAACCTCGTCGGCGTCGCCGACTCCGCCCGGCGCGATTCGACCGGGCAGGTCTACTTCGGCAACTTCCGCTCGATCGACAGCCAGCTCATCCTGACCGGGCTGTCGAGCGGGCTGATCGCGCTCATCCTGATCGTCGCCACTCTCGTGGCCGGAATCGTGCTCGTCTTCGCGCGACGTGCGACGCCGGCCACCATCGCGGTCGTCGCGCAGATCCCCGCGCTCGCGACCGTGGCGCTCATCACCCAGTACTCGGTGTTCCTCTGGTTCGCCGTTGGACTCGCGGCCTCGACGCAACTCGCGCAGCGCGGCCGCAGTAGAGAAGAAGCGATGAACGAGCTGACGCTCAGCCATCGAAAGGCACCAGATCCGCGAGAATTCGCGGGTTCCGTCAGCGGAAGGGGAGTTTGAATGCATCCCGAACGTTCACGCCACGCACAACCGCCCCGCCCCACTTCCGACCATGTGAGAGGCATTCCCATGAGCCAGCATCAGTATCTAGCGGCCTTCCGGCGCTACTGGTACATCGTCGTCGTCGCCACGATCGTCGGCGCGATCGGAGGGTGGGGGCTGTCGCAGGCGGCGACGCCTGTGTACACCGCCACCTCGAGCCTGTACTTCTCCCTCAACTTCGGCGGAACGGCGAACGACCTCAACCAGGGGTCGACGTACACGCAGAACCAGATGCTGTCGTTCGCGCAGCTCGCCGAGTCTCCGCTCGTGCTGAATCCCGTGATCGAGGGCCTGGACCTGGGGGTCAAGCCCTCCGAGCTCGCCGATACGATCAGCGTCAGCACGCCGCAGAACACGGTCATCCTGGAACTGTCGGTGTCGAGCACCGATCCCGCCGAGGCGGCAAAGATCGCGAACGCCGTCGCCGGCAGCCTCAGCGACAAGGTCGAGGAGATCGCTCCCAAGAGCGTCGCCGGCGACACGACGGTCGCGGTCCGGGTGATCGAGCCCGCGGCGACGCCGGTGTTCCCGTCGTCGCCGAACACCCGACTGAACCTCGTGGCGGGGATGGTGATCGGGCTGCTCCTCGGATCCCTCATCATCGTGCTGCGCGAACTCCTCGACACCCGCGTCCACACGGCCGGCATCGCGACCGCCGTGACGGGTGTCCCGCTGCTCGGAACGGCCGAACGCGAGAAGCGACGCTCTGTCGGTCCTGTGGTGCTCCGTGACCCGTTGTCCAATGCCGCCGAGAACTATCGCCAATTGCGATCGAACCTCGAGTTCGTCGCCGTCGACTCCGACACCCTCGGGTTCGTCGTCACCTCGTCCGTCCCGAGCGAAGGCAAATCGCTCATCGCGCTGAACCTCGCCCTCGCGCTCGCCGAGAGCGGTCGCAAGGTGCTGTTGGTGGATGCCGATCTGCGTCGCCCGATGGTCGCGGCGTACACCGGGCTGCCGGGAACGGCTGGGCTCACCTCGGTGCTCGTCGGTCGCGCATCCGTCGACGATGTGCTGCAGACCTGGGGCGAGACCGGACTGCACGTACTGACCAGCGGCCCGATCCCGCCGAACCCGAGCGAGCTCCTGTCGTCGCGCGCCATGGCCGAGCTGGTCGACCACCTCGTGCATGACTACGACGTCGTCGTGTTCGACACCGCCCCGATGGGCGCCGTCGCAGACGCGGCGATCGTGGCCAGGATGGTCGACGGAGCTCTCATCGTCGCCGACCGCACCCGCGTGCACCGTCCACAGCTGGCGCAGACGATGGACTCACTCGAGAAGTCGGGTGTGCGCGTTCTCGGGCTGGTGCTCAACCGGGCGACGCCCACCAAGGACCGCCACGCGTACTACTACCGGGTCGCCGAGGTGCGGAAGCCCTGGTGGCGCCGGATCTTCTCGGGTCGCAGGAGGCCCGTCCCCGTCGTTCCGCTCCCGCTCGGGGCGGTCCCGGCGACGACCCCCGCGCCGGCTACGGCCGAGGAGAAGCCGCAGGCCGACCCCGACCGGGCTGACGTCGGCGCCGAGGTCGTTGCCGACGGCTCGGCCGTTGACGCCGCAGACGTCGAGGTCGTCTTCCTCGAAGCCGACGATTCTCCGCTCGACGAGGAGTTCGAGGACGAATTCGGAGATCCCATGTTCGACGACGCCATCGTCGACGACGAGGAACTCGTGCCGTCGCGCGCCGCCGCGGTGCGCAGCGACACCGTCGCCGAGCGCCCCAAGCGCTCCAAGCCGTAGCGCGGCCGCATCGCGGCGTCGCGGCCCGCATCCCGCCACCGAGTCGTGCCAAAGTGCGGTTCGCACCCCGCGAACCGCACTTTTCGCACGATCGGAACCACACGTTTCGCACGATTCGATGCTGCGTGAAGCAGACGTGAACGCCCACGCGGCGTCTTCAGGATGCGCTACGGCACCTCAGACAACGTCAGCGGGCCGCGTGGCGGCGCACGATGTCCGCGATGCGCCGACGGTAGGTGGCGACACTGTGCCGGGCCTGCGCGGCGCGGGTGTCCTCCCACATGGCGTCGGCGCGTTCCGCCCAGGCGTCGATCGTCTCTTCGAGGGCGTCCGCGAGGGCTCCGGCACTGCCGGGTGCGACCGTCGTGGCCGTCTGGTAGCCGGCGGTCGCCTCGAGGAGGCCGCTCGTGGCGCTGGCGATGACCGGACGGCCGGCCAGGATGGCTTCCACGGCCGTGTTGCCGAACGGCTCGTCCACCCGTGAGGGGACGACGACGACATCGCTCGACCCGACGAGCTCCCAGACCGAGGGCACGAAACCGTGGAAGGTCACTCGGGAGTCGAGGTCGGCAGCGGTGACCTGCTCGCGAAGTTCGCTCTCGTACCACTCGTACCCAGGGAAGACCGACCCGACGAGGTCGAGTTCGACCTCGACGCCGCGTGAGCGGAGCTCGGCAAGCGCGTCGATGGCGACATCGACGCCCTTGCGGGGCGAAAGCCTGCCGACGTAGGTGACGCGCATGGCGCCGGTGAGGTCCCGCCGGACCGGGCTGTGCTCCGAGGGGCCGGGTACGGCGTTGTACACGACCTCGGTGCGCTGCCCGAGCCGGTGGAATGACGTCTCGAGAACGCCGACGCTGAAGCGGCTGTTCGCCACCAGGGCCGACGAGAGGAAGAGGGGGAGGGCCAGGATGCGCCGCATCAGCCGTGATGCGGACGCTTCGCCCTCGTGCACGTGCGTGAGCGCAGGCGTGCCATGGATGCGGGCCAGACCCGCCCACAGGGGGATGGTGATGGTGTTCACATAAACCAGGGCCGGCCGCTCGCGACGGAGCAGCGCAGAGCCTTGGCGTGCGCCGGCGGCCGTGGTGCGCAGAAATCGCAGCATCCCGGCCGGGCGCAAGACGTTCTTGCGGAGCACGGGGCTCGGGCAGATCTCCACCCGAGCACCGCGATTCCGGAGTTCCGACAGCAGCGGGCCGTCGGTGGGTACGGTGACGACCACCTCCCAGCCGTCGTCGATCAGTCCGCTGACGCTCTCGAGCATCACCCGGTCGGAGCCGTAGAGCTCCGCGCTGGGGTGGGCCACGAGGACTGTCGCGTTCTGCCGGCGACGGCTGGGGGTGGTCATCTGTGTTCTCCTACTGGGCGGGTGTGACGACGAAGTTGTCGAACTTCGTGGTCAGCGGTGCGTCGGTCGCGGTGCCGGAGAGGTAGGCGCGGAGCCCGACCGAGCCGGCGGCCTGGAGGGCTGCCGTCGTGTCGGTCGCACTTGCCTGCCAGGTAGCCGGTTCGGTCGTTCCGACCTTCCACACCTTGGCGCGGATGGTGGTCGGCGACGTGCCGAACACCTGCAGCCGCAGCTGGTACTGCTGTCCCGGAGTGTATGTAAGTCCGGCGATGTTCACCAGCTGCATCGCCGTCGACCCCTGGAGCAGCTGGAGCTGCACCACGCCGCTTGCCTGCATCCATACCCGGGCCGTGTACTCAGAGGTACCGATCGAGCGGCCGACCGCCGAGACGAAGAGCCCGCCACCGGTCGACGTCTTGTCGGTGGTGAACTGGACCGACGTGTCGGTGTTCGTGCTCGAGATACCGCTCAGCAGCTCGGTCTTGGTCGAGCCCGCAGCGCCGACGATCGTCGCCGTTCCGGATCCGACCGTGTACGCGGATGCCGCACCGGCTCCCGTCCACGCTCCGCCCAGGTCCGCCGATCCCCAGCCGCTGGCCGAGGTCCGTTCGAACGTGTCCGAGGCGATCGCCGCGGGCGGCGGGGCTGTGACCGTCACCGACTTCGTCACCGGCGAGGATGCGAGACCCTGGTTGTCGGTGACCGTCAGGCTGACGGTGAACGTGCCTCCTGCTGCGTAAGTGTGCGATGCGGTTGCGCCGGTTGCCGTCGCCCCGTCACCGAAGTTCCACGCGTATGAGGCGACCGTCCCGTCCGGGTCGCTCGACGCTCCGCCGTTCACCGAGACGGCCAGGCCGTTCGGAGTCGCGGTGAAGGATGCGGTCGGCGCCTGGTTGGGCACGGCGACCGTCGTCACGTCGTGCTGCACCGGAGTGCCTGCGAGTCCCTTGTCGTCCGTCACGGTCAGTGTCACCGTGAAGGTGGCCGCCGATCCGTAGGCGTGCGTCGGGTTGACGCCGGTGCCGGTGGTTCCGTCACCGAAGTCCCAGGCGTAGCTGGCGACCGTGCCGTCAGGATCCGCGGATGCGGAGCCGTCGAAGGCGACGCTCAGGTTGCTGACCGCCGACGAGAACGCGGCGACCGGTGCCTGGTTCGGCGGCGGAGCCGTCACCGTCACAGCCGTGGTCATCGTGTCCGTCGCTCCCTGGTTGTCCGTCACCGTGAGCTTGACGGCGTAGCTGCCGCCCTGCACGTAGGTGTGGCTGGCCGTGGGTGTGGTCGCCGTGTCGCCGTCACCGAAGTCCCATGCGTACGAGGCGATGGTCCCATCCGGATCGGCCGACGCGGTGCCGTCAAGGTTCACCGTGAGCCCGCTCTGGGTCGAGGTGAACGACGCGGTCGGCGTCTGGTTCGGCAGGGTGCCGTTCGTGGCGAGCGAGTAGTGGTTCGCCACATCCTGAGCACTCAGCACGCTGGAGTAGACCGCCGCCTCGTCGAGTGTTCCCGAGAAGTACGGGCCTGTCGAGCCCCAGGTGTTGTCACCGCCGATGCGCCAGTAGCCGGTGTACGCCTGCGCGCCGGTCTGCGGGTTGGTTCCGATCAGCACACCGTCGACGTAGAGGCCTCATGCCTCCGGCGCCCTGTGTCGCTACCGCGTAGTGCCACTGGTTGTTGTTCAGTGCGGTGGGCGATGTGATGGTGTTGGTCTGGCCTGTCCAGGTGCCGAACACGATGTGACCGTCGTCCTGCATGTAGATGTGACGGTCATAGCTGCCCGACAGACCCGTCTTGGCGTCACCGAATCCGATGAGCTTGCCGCCCTTGGTGGTCGTGGTCTTGAACCAGATCTCTTCGGAGTACGTCGTCGGGTTCGTGGTCTGCTGGTTGCTGGTCACGAGACCGCCGGACGATCCGGAGCTGTTGGTGTTGAACCGAACCGCCTTGTCGGCGTTGCCCGGGAGGACACCTGTCTGGTTCTTCGTGGTCGCGGTTCCCGAGTATGTGCCGTTGCTCGTGTAAGCGTCGGCACTCTTCGCGACGGAACCGCTCGTCTCGTCGAGACGCCAGAAGAGGTCGGGGTTCGAGTTGTACACGGATGCTCCGTACGCGTCTGCGGGGGCCGGCGCCAGGGGCGACGGACGACCGGAGGCGATGTACTGGTTCACGACCGTGGTGCGGTCGAGCACCGTCGGGTAGATCGCGACCTGGCCGATGTCGCCGGCGAAGAAGTTGCTGCTCGGCTGGTTGGACCAGCTGCCCAGGTTGTCACCTCCGACTCGCCAGTATCCCGAGTAGTCCTGACCGGTGGTGACGTCCGTGCGGCTGCCGACGACCTTACCGTCGACGTACAGGCGCATCCCGTTCGCGCCGAGCGAGGCCACCACTTGGTGCCACTGCCCGTCATTGAAGGAGGCGGAGCTGTTCACGGTCTGCACCGATCCCGGGTAGACCCCGAACCAGATCTTTCCGCTGTTGTCCATGTAGACGTGGCGGTCGTATCCGGATGACGTGCCGGTGTTCGAGTTGCCGAAGCCGATGATCTTTCCACCGCTCGTCGTGGTCGTCCTGAACCACGCCTCCGTGGTGAAGGTGTTCGGCCCTGGCACGCTCGACGGCGTCACGGCGAATCCTGTCGCGCTTCCGTTGAACGTGGATGCGGTGACTCCGCTGATCGGTCCGTCGGTGCCACGGGTGACGCCGGCCTGAACCTGAAGGTCGCTGAAGGCGACGTGATCGAACGCGGCCGCGCCGCTGGCTTCATCGAGCGGCCAGTACGAGGATGCTCCCGCTCCCGTCACCGAGTCGGCGTACGGGCCTCCGGTGTTCGTCGCACTGATCGTGACCGTGTTTCCGAGCCGGGAGATCTGGTTCCCGTCCGGATCCGTCACATACAGGCGATACGAGTGCGTGCTTCCAGCGACCAGGCCCGTGTCGATGAAGCCCATCGCCGGTCGGGTCCAGAAGTTGGAGACCTGGTTGGTCTGGTACACCGGGTTGGCGGTGTTGCCGTCGCGCACCAGCTTGTAGTTCAGGTTCACGTTGTCCTGGTCGTAGGTTGCGGTCCACGAGATGCGGGCCTGGCCTGCGGTGAAGGATGCGGCGTTCGGCACGAGCGGAACGTTGACGTTCGGTCCCACCTTGCTCTTCACGACCGAGTTCATCGCGTAGCGGGTGAGGCCGTACTGGGCGACACCGTTCACGTAGGGGAACTCGCCGCCGACCGCCAGGTACTGGCTGTTGCCCGCGAGGCTCCATGCCGCCTGGCCCTGGCCGGTGTAGGAACCGGTCACGTACTGCGGGAACCAGTTGAGCAGGCTCGGGGCCGGCTGACCGGTGAAGTTGGCGTACGCGCCGTCACCGTTGTTGGTGAGTGTCCCGGTCGTGGCCTTCGAGAAGCCGATGGTGTGATGGTATGTCCACGGGTCGGTCTGCGGGAACCCGCCGACGTTGCCGCAGTAGTGCGGGTGACCCGCGCCGTAGACGGCATCCCCGAGCGGGTACACCGAGTACGTGTCACCGTGGCAGTCCTCGAGCCATTGCAGGTTTCCGCTGGGGTCGGCCGAGAAGATGCCTTCCAGGTTGCCGCCGGCACCGAAGACGTATCCGGAGCCGTAGACGCGGTCTGCGGTGGCGGTGAGGGCCGTGATGCCGGCCTGCGTGCCCGCATCCCGAACCACAGCTGCCGCCGGGAACGGAAGGAGGGATCCGTCGGTTCCGGTCGCCATCGCGAGGCCGTAGTTGGCCGCTCCGCTGACGTTCTGGAAGCGGCCGCCGATGTAGACCTTGCTGCCGTCGGGGCTCACTGCGAGAGCATCGACGGGAGCGTCCGCGGTGGCGGTCCAGCTGGTGTCGAGGGAGCCGTCGGAGGCTTTGATCTTGGCGACGTAGGTGTGCGAGGTGCCGTTGACGCTCGCGAACGTTCCACCGGCGTAGACCGCCGTGTTCGTCGCAGCGAGCGAGCGCACCTGGCTCTCCATGATCGGGCGGAACGAGCTGATCACCTGGCCGGTCGCGGTGCTGATCGCGACGATGCGGTAGTAATTGCCGGTGCCGGCCGTGGTGAAGTCACCGCCCACGTACACGCGAGAACCATCCGGCGACGCCGCGATCGCGAGCGCCTGTGCGTTCAGCGGCACGTTGAAGCTCGAGATGAGGTTTCCGGTGGTGATGTCGTACGCGAGCAGGTTGCTGCGCGGGGTGGTGTTCGTTCCGGCTGCAGCGCCTGCGGGGCGGGCAGTGGTGAACTTGCCCGCGACGTAGACGGTGTTGCCGACGACCACCTGGGCCCAGGCGACGCCGTCGATCTGGGTCGTGGGGAGTGCATCCGCGCTCACCGTCGGTGGTGTCGCCGGATTCGTGGGATCGACCGGCGCCGTATCGGCGGAGGCCGGCGACGCGAGTGCGAGGCCTCCGAAGACGAGGCCGACCGCGGTGATTACTGCGGTCAGGATGCCCAGCGAGCGAGCGCGTGGGCGGAGTTCAGTGCTCATGACAACCTCGGTGTCTGTGATGGTCGGGAATCGGGGGTTGTGATCGGGTTGAGTGCTTGGACTACTCGGACTGCTAATCAGGCGTTGTCGTCGGAGGGCGGGGCGGGGGCGCATCAGTACGCCCCCACGGGATGTGTCAGCACCTTGACGGTGCGCCACATGATCACGAGGTCGCCGGTGAGCGACCAGTTCTCCACGTAGTAGAGATCAAGGCGGACACTCTCCTCCCACGAGAGGTCCGAGCGGCCGTTCACCTGCCACATGCCGGTGAGCCCCGGCTTGATGTACAGGCGACGGTGGACGTGGTTCTCATATCCCTCGACTTCGGCGGGCAGCGGAGGCCGCGGCCCGACGAGGCTCATATCGCCGAGGAAGACATTGAAGAGCTGTGGCAGCTCGTCGAGTGAGTACTTGCGCAGAAAGTGTCCGATGCGGGTCACGCGCGGGTCGTTCTTCATCTTGAAGAGCAGGCCGTTTCCCTCGTTCTGGGCCTGGAGCTTGGCCAGCCGCGCTTCGGCGTCGACCACCATGGAACGGAACTTGAACATCCGGAACGTCTCGCCGTTGCGGCCGACGCGCTCCTGGCTGAACAGGGCGGGCCCGTGGTCGTCGAGCTTGATGAACAGAGCGAGCAGAAGCAGGAGCGGTGAGAGCGCCAGCAACGCGAATCCTGAGACGAAGAAGTCGAACGCTCGCTTGAGCACGTGCTTGCCACCCTCGAACTGCGGAATCTCCACGTGGATGAGCGGGAGGCCTTCGACAGGACGGAAATGGATGCGCGGCCCGGCCACATCCGTCAGCCGCGAGGCCAGGACGAGCTCGGTGGCCGTCCCCTCGAGCTGCCAGGCGAGCGTACGCACGAAATCGCCGCCGGTCAGCGCCTGACCTGCGACGATCACGGTGTCGGCGCCGAGGCGCTTCGCCGCTTCGGCGACGCCCTCGAGGTCGGAAACGACCGGCACTTCCCGTTCGGGGGCTGCGATGGTGTGCGAGTTGCCGCCTGAGGCCGGGATCGGAACGCCTCTCCGCACGTGCGCGCCATGAGGAGCCGCGTCGAGAGATGCGCCCACCACGTTGTACGCGGCGCCCGACTTCTGGTGGATCTGCCGTACGACGTAGTCCACGTCGTCGAAGCCGCCGACGACCAGCGCACGCGAGAGGTAGTGGTCGAACATCCGCTGACGGATGAGCCACTGCCGCCACAGCCAGCGCGAGAAGAGCACGCCCAGCACGCCGACCGGCAGGGCCAGTACGAAGTAGCCGCGGGCGATGTCGACCTTGGCGACGAGGAACACGATGGCGAGCAGCCCAAAGGTCAGGGTGCTCGCGTTGACGACTCGCTTGTACTCGGCGACGCCGACGCCGACGACGCGGGGGTCACGCGTGTGGTAGACGCCGAGGGCGAACATCCACGTCGAGGCGATGAGGAGCGAGAGAGTGAAGTAGTCGGTGCGGAAGCCGGCGATCTGCGCGCCCGCCTCGTCGAAGCCGAAGCGCAGGAACATTGCCCCGATCGTCGAGGCCAGGATGATCGCGGTGTCCGTGACGAAGAGACGCGTGCGGTACTGCCGTGCCCAGGTTCGCTCCGAAGAGACGGGACGCGATACCGCGTCCCGTTGCCCGAGTACGGAAAGTCTTGGTTTGAGTACGGTCATCGGAGCGCCCTCCCCGCGCTGTCGACACTGCTCGGTACCGAAGAGTCGACGACGGCTGGGGAAAGCCGTGGTCTCGAACGGCTTCGCCGCCGCCGACTCCGTTCGGAAGGGATGCCGCGGCTCTCTGCGCGCGCCGGTACGTCCTCGGGTCATCGAGGTGGTGGAGCGACAGAATCGCTCGACGCGGCGGATGCGGGTTCACGGGTCGTTCCCTGCGTGTCGGGTTGTCGTGCATTTCGGGTGCGTGAACCGACGGGAAATCATCCGCGAGACCAAACGAAACGTTCGGAGAACAGAAAGTGACTGTTTCTCACCAATTCACAAAAGTGAGATTACATCGTTTTAACAGGTTGGCGTGAGCCCTGTTGGGGGGTGATTATTCCTCAACTTCTGCGGAGCGCCCGGAAAGTCGCGCCCGAACCCGCGTCCTGACGCCTCGGAAAGCGCTCTGAACGCCTTCTGTAACCGTCATAGAACTCCGGCGAGACCCTCTCGGAAACCTTGACGCCACGACGGATAGCGCAGCTCCCACCCCAGCTCGCGCTTCGCCTTCGCGTTGGAGAAGCCCCGCGCCTCGGTCATCATCGTCACGGCAACGCCGCCAGCCAGCATCCGGGCAAGCCATTGCGGAACACGCAGCGGCGGCTTCGCGCCCGCGCTCGCCGCGAGGTAGGGCAGCCACTCGCTCGCCGGGGCGGGTTCGTCGTCGACGATGTTGTACACGCCGCTTGCCCGCCGCTCCACCGCGAGCACTGTCGCGCTCGCCGCGTCGTCGACGTGCACCCATGAGCTGTACCCGGTGCCCGGCATCACCAGCGGGTACTGTCGCTTGCGCACGAGTTCGACCTGATCCTCGGTCGCGCCCGGCCCGTAGAGCGCGCCATAGCGCAGGGCCGCACCGCCGGCCCCGGTGACTGCGTCTTCGAGGTGGCGAATCGCCTGCATCACCGGATACGCGGCCGATCCCGTCTGCGGATCGAGCGGATCCTCCTCGGTCTTCACCCAACCGCCCTCGCGGATGCCGTTCCAGCTGCCGTAGCTCTGCGCGACGATATGCGAGACGCCGTTCGCCTCCGCCGCGGCCAGCAGGTGATCAGTGCCCTCGATACGCAGCCGGCTGGTGACCGCGAACCAGCGGTCGATGTGCTTCAGATCGGGTTTGCCGGAGATGGCGGTCATCTCGTGGACGATCACGCCCGGCCGGGCCGCGGCTACCGCCGAGTCGACCGAGGCAGCGTCCAGCCCGTCCATCACGACCGCCTCGGCGCCCAGGCTGCGCAGCAGGTCCAGCTTTCCTGCACTCGTGGTCGTGGCCGTCACTTGATGCCCCCGCGCGACGAGCTGCGACACCAACCGCCGTCCGACCGCGCCGGTCCCGCCTGCCACGAAAACTCGCATGACCATCACCCTCCGATTCGCCTGACGGCTCTCTCTCAGTACGACGAAAGAGCTGTGCGGAGTGTGATGTGGTCACCAGGCGAGCGTCGGTGGCCGGTCGTAGGCTGGCCGTATGTGCGGGCGTTTCGCGATGGATAAAGAGACCGACGACATGATCCAGGAGTTCGTGGCCGAGGGCGGCGACTTCCGCGACTGGCGGCCGAGCTGGAACATCGCGCCCACCGACCCCATCCCGATCTTCCTCGAGAGCAAGAAGAGGGATGAGCCATCCGTGCGCCGGCTCGAGCTCGCTCGCTGGTCGCTCGTGCCGTCCTGGTCCAAGGAACTGAAGACCAAGGTGCCGACCTTCAACGCGCGGGCCGAGACCGCCGCCGAGAAGCCGATGTTCAAAGCATCCGTCGCGTCACGTCGTGCGATCGTTCCGGCGCTCGGGTACTACGAGTGGCAGACCGACCCGGTCACCAAGAAGAAGACGCCGTATTTCATCCACGCCGCCGACGGCGAACTCCTCGGTTTCGCGGGCCTCTACGCGTGGTGGGCCGACCCCGCCCTCTCTCGCGACGACCCCGAGCGCTGGCACCTTACCGCCACCATCCTGACCTCGGATGCGGTGCAGACACTCGAAGACATCCACGACCGCAATCCCGTGCCGCTACCCCGGGAGCTCTGGGACCACTGGGTCGACCCCACGGTCGTCGGCGACCAGGCGCTCGTCGACGAGGCGGTGCGCGCTGCGCTGCCGGTGGCGGAGGGACTCGTGTTCGACCGCGTCGGCCCGGTGACGGGCGACGGGCCCGAACTCATCCAGCCGCTGAGCTGAGTTCGGGACCGGGCTGGGCGGCCCCAGCTGAGAGCAGGGACCTGACCGGCGACGCTTGCCACCGGCCGGTCAGATCCCGCCCCACACGTACCGGGAAAATGCCCGCCGCCCGTGATCCGCGGCTCAGTGGGCACCACATCCAGTGCGCTGACCCGCAATGTACGAGCCGTCGCAGCACCGCATAAGGGGGCTGACACCGCTCCGGCCGGGTGGTACCCGACCTCAGCCGAGCGTGCCTCTGCGGGCCTCCGCCCAGAGATCGACCCCCACATCAACAGCGTGCTCGTCGATCGCGGCCAGTTCGTCGGCCGTGAAGCCCAGATTGTCGAGCGCTCCGACGTTCTGCTCCAGCTGCCCGACGCTGCTCGCACCGATCACGAGCGACGTGACCCGCTCATCCCGAAGCGCCCACGCCAGGGCGAGCTGAGCAAGAGTCTGGCCGCGGCTCGAGGCGATGGCGTCGAGCGCCCGGATGTGCGCCAGCACCTCATCGGTGAGCCAGCCCTGTTCGAGTGACCCGCCCTGAGCGGCCCGCGACCCCTCCGGAACTCCGTCGAGGTACTTGTTCGTGAGCATCCCCTGGGCCAAGGCGGTGAAGCCGATGATCCCGAAGCCGAGGTCTTCCGCCGTGTCGAGCAGCCCCTCGTTCTCGATCCAGCGGTTGAACATCGAGTACGACGGCTGGTGGATGAGCAGGGGAGTGCCGAGCCCGTCCAGGATCTCGACGGCGCGTGCCGCGTCCTCAGCACTGTATGACGAGATGCCGACGTAGAGCGCCTTGCCCGAGCGCACGGCCGTGTCGAGGGCCTGCATCGTCTCCTCCAGCGGCGTCGACGGGTCGGGCCGGTGCGAGTAGAAGATGTCGACGTAGTCGAGCCCGAGGCGTTGCAGCGACTGGTCGAGGCTCGCGAGCACGTACTTGCGGCTACCGCCGCCCTGCCCGTACGGACCGGGCCACATGTCCCAGCCCGCCTTGGTCGACACGACCAGTTCATCCCGGTATGGCTTCAGGTCGGTGTTCAGGATGCGGCCGACGTTGGTCTCCGCCGCACCGTACGGTGGCCCGTAGTTGTTTGCGAGATCGAAGTGGGTGATCCCCAGATCGAATGCGCGCAGCACGATCTCCCGCTGGGTCTCGAACGGGCGGTCGTCGCCGAAGTTCTGCCAGAGTCCCAGGGAGAGCGCGGGAAGGTCGAGCCCGCTCCGCCCGGTGCGGCGGTAGGGCATCCGGTCATAACGTTCAGGATTCGGTACGTATGGCATGAACCCACTGTCGTGCCCCGGGTCGCGCCTGTCCAATAGTGGGGTGCGATCGATTCAGGGCTGCAGGTCATGAATAGGGTGTCGTGACCGCACGCGACTTGACCGCGCGTGCCTTCAGGAGTTGTCTCGAAGGATGGTCGTACTCGTCGTCATCCTGCTCGTGATCTGGGCGGTCTTCGCCCTCGTCGGCTTCTTGATCAAAGGCCTCCTCTGGCTGGCCATCCTCGGCCTGATCTTCTTCGTCATCACCGCGATCGTCGCCGGGATCCGAAGCCGCCGCGCGCGAACGTAACCGCAGGGTTCTCCTACGCCGCTGCGCTCCTCACGGTTCGAGGTCGGTCAGTCCTCTTCCGCTGCGGATGTCGAACGGCACCGAGACGTGGTCGTGGGCGATCAGCCAGACGTCGTCGACCTTGCGGAAGCAGAAGGTGGCGCGCACCCACATCCCGCTCGTCACCAACCCGGTAGCGAGCGTCCCACTGAGCCGGCCGAACCCGTGCCCGAATGCGACGACGTCGCCGACCTCGAGAGCGAGGTCTCTGAGTTCGTAGTCCAGCTCACGGAAGGCCGCGAACGCGTTCGACCAGTTCTGAAGCTTCGCGGGCAGCCCGACGTGCTGCAGGGGCGGCTCGACGTCGAACGAGACGACGTCGGGTGCGTAGAGCGCCGCGAGTCGGTCGAGGTCTTTGGCTCGGAGCTCTCGGATCAGCGTCTCGATCCGCTGACGGATGGCCGCCTGGTCAGCTCGGCGCGGTGCGGCGGTCTCGGTCTCGGGTTCTGTGCTCATCAGATCGGTCCTCTCGTGGGACCGTGATCGCGAACATCGCACCGGCGTGGTAGGCGGTTCCTGCTCGGGACGCGAGCCCCCTCTTCCATACCGACGGAACGGGCGCGCCGAACGTCAGGAAGTTCCGCGACGGCGACGGCGCGCGATCGCGATGACGATCAGCACCACCCCGATGATCAGCACGATCGGGCCGATGATCGCCCACATGGAGGAGCCGCTCATCGCCGACCCCTGCATCACGTTGAACCCCTGCAGGGTCCACACCAAACCGACGGCCGCCAGGATCACTCCCAGGATGAGAAACAGCCACATGCTCTTCATGTGCTCAGCGTACGTCCGCTCGTGCGCCGCGGCGCCGACGCTCTCGTCGAGAGTGGAGTTATTACCGTTTTCGGCCCCCGAAAACGGTAATAACTCCACACTCGAGCCAGCGCTCGGCGACCGGTGGAAGGAGGGTCAGCGGCGGGCCGGGTCGAGGTTGACGCCGACCCCGCTTCTCAGCTGCGGTGCGGACGTGTTGGCGAGTTCAGGATTCAGCCAGACCAGCTGGGTCTCGGTGAGCCCGAAGCGTCGAGCCACGGCGTAGATCGTGTCATCGGGCTTCGGGACGTAGTAAGCGAGGGTGCCGTTGTCGGTGATCACGCGACCGCCAGCGTTCTTCACGCTGCCGCGGTCCACGGCCTTCAGCTCGGGGAATGCTGGGGTAATCGTCCAAGTGATCACTGCCGCTGCCATCACTCGCGCGTCACCGGATGGCGACTCCTCGATCGAGTGCAGGAACGTCGGGTCACCGAGGGACGCGGCGTCGGTTTCCAGCGGCAGAACGAGTTCGCCATCCGACTCGGCGCTGTTCGCCCCCGAGTTCAGGGGGAAGATGCGCTGGTCTTGGATTTGGATGTTCTCCGGGCCGCCATCGTGCCGTTTGCCGGTCAGCACCAAGTCGATCCCGGCCAGGCTGGGGTCGGCGGGCTGGTCGGGGCGGATCCGCACTTCGATGCCCCGGTCCGGCCTGACAACGATGCGCACTGTCCCTGTCAGTGGATGCTCGGCGACGGGTTTGGAGATCGGCTCATGGTCGACGACACGGAGCGTCCCGGTACCGATCGTCTGGCCGGCGACCAGCAGGTTCGGGAGCTGCTGCGCGATCGGATCGGCATCCGGAGCAATCGCCGCCGGAGTCGTGGTCGATGGAGTCGGGGGAGCGAGCAGCGTGCATCCCGATACCAGTCCAACAACGCATACTGCTACGACGGTCGCGGCAACGCGACCAACCCCCAGCGAATCATGGCTCGACACTACCGGATGCGGTCGTTCTTCCTACTCCGTACCTTCGTTCGGGTCTGAGCGGGTGAGAAGAGCTTGTTGCGCGCAGCGCAGGTCAGGGTGGGTTCCACAGGGCCGACCGGTGCCGTCGAAGGCGTCGAAATGCTCGGAATTGAGTTCGACCATTCCCGCATAGTCCCCGTTGCGAGTGCAGATCCAGAGGTCGCGCTTCGGGTGCGACCACACCGCTGCGATCGTCAGCTTTCTTGGTTCGATGTCGGTCATCCTTCCGCCTTCCGCGATGAATCTGACACCAAACGTGACCCGCGCCGACCGGACCGTCAATCCCCTTCCCATTCCGATGCTTTAAGGGGCGGGATCTGGTCGGCTACGCTTCGAGGATGACCAAACCAGCTCCGATCGACGATGTCCCGATCGGCGGCGAGGGCATCCGTCTCGGACAGTTCTTGAAGTTCGCCGGGCTCCTCGACTCCGGTGGGGACGTGAAAGAGGCCATCATCGACGGCTTCGTGACCGTGAACGGCGAGGTCGATCGGCGACGCGGCCGGCAGCTGCAGGTCGGCGACATCGTGGGCTTCGAGGGGCGCAGGGTCCGCGTCAGCGCGTGAGAGCTACCGCCACGCGGCATAGCGGTCGGCCGGTCCGCCGACGACGGGCTCGAAGTTCACGTTGTCCGAGTCGACCGCCTGCCCATGCGGGTCGACGAATGCCACGCCGATTTCCTCGCCTGTCGCGACGTCCCGCCGAATCACAGTGGGGCCTTCGCTTCGTGGGGCATGGACGTCCCCCCACTGCTGAAGTGCGCCAAGCACGAGCTTGAGATCCTCCCCGCTGGGCGTCAGGTGGTAATCGATTCGTCCGCGCGCGCCGTCCTCCCGGTACTCGCGCCTTTCGAGTATCCCCGCCTCCACGAGTGCATTGAGACGGGCGGTCAGGATGTTCGGGGCGATGGCGAGCAGGTCGCGGAAGTCTGCGAAGCGAGTGATTCCGTTGTGCGCCTCGCGCAGGATCAGAAGCGACCAGCGGTCACCGACGATCTCGAGAGTGCGGGCGATCGAGCAGTTGGGTCGTGTGCGGTTCTTGGCTGTCATCACTTCTCCTCGAGGGTCGCGCGCTTGACGATACTCGCCAGCACGAGCGCGGCCACTGCCAGCACTCCGATGGCGACTGCGCCAATGAGCAGTGCGGTGCCCAACCCAGCGGCAGTGGCGATCGCGCCGAGACTGAAAGCGATCGCGCCCTGGAAGACGTAGGCGACGAGGTACACGGCGGAGATCGTCCCGCCGCGATGACGGGCCGGCGCGTGCGTCGCGATGAGGCCGAGGCCTCCTGAGAACAGCAGTCCGTAGCCTGCGCCACTGAACACGGCGGTGATCATGAAGAGGGGCAGCGAGTGCGTCTGTGCCGAGAGCACGAGCAAGACCAGATCGACCAAGGTGACCGCCGCCCCGGCGATGACCAGGCGGCCGGGCGCGAAGCGTCGTCCCAGCACGGCGGTGACACCGATCATCACGGACATGATTGCGAGCACCAGACCCGTGATGAGGACGTTGTTCGAGCCGATCAGGTCCTTCGCGACGTCAGCGCCGAGTGCGAGGAAAACCGACCCGAAAGCGTAAGCGGCAGTGACGGCGGCGGCAGCAGCCGCGTAGAGCAGACGGATGCCCGCGGGGATTCTGATGGGGCGTGGACGCCACTTGCCTTCAGAAGCGCTGGCAGTGTTCCTCGGGAGGAAGTACACCAGACCGAGCACAACCGCGACAACGACGAGCAGTACCCAGAAGTCGAGGTGGAGCGGCAGGGGAGCGTATTGAATGAGGCCACCACCGACGATCGTGGCGAGCGAAAGCCCAGCGGCCGTCGCAGCCGTCACGGTTGAGGATGCGCGGCTTTCCTGGCCTTTGCGGCTGAACTCGACGGCGGCCGCAGTGGCAGGGGCCAATGCGAAACCAACGCCTGCCCCCATGAGTGCGCGACCGGCGAACACCCAGCCGACCGACGGCGCTATTGCGAACAGCAGAACGCCGGCGAAGAGAGCTCCGACGCCAATCAGCATCGCGTTCCTTCGACCGATGAAGTCTGAAACCTGCCCGAAGATCAGCAGGAATACGACGAGCACGATGGGATAAACCGCGAAGATGGCCGTGGTAACGGCGGCGGTGAGGTGCCAAGTGCTCGCATAAAGCGGATACGCAGTGGTGGGCGCCGCGCTCGTCCAAAGCGCGACACCCGCGACGGCGGCCGCCGTCCAGAACCGCGCCCGCGGGGGCAACGTGAGCACTCTCGCTTTCGTCGCAGGGACGGAAAGGGGGCTTGTCTCGAGTGTCATGACTTCTTCTTTCCGGAATGGGAGATCGCGTGTCGATGGCAGCCGGCAGAGCTGCGCTGACACATCCTGATTCGAGCTGACTATTGATTTGAAACTCAGAGGGATGCGCGAATATTCCTCGTGCACGAGAGCACCTTGCCGCGGAAGAAAAAGTGGGTCCATACTGATGCCGAACGCGACGAATCCGCTGCCGACGACATTCCCGATAGTCCGGCGTTTCCGCTACCTGGAGATGCACCCTCGCGCCTCGCGCGCACATCACCCACTACGCAAGACCTTCATGAGAGAGCGTCATCATGACTGTTACCGAACCGAGCACTGATACGACCATCCGGCCCTTCACCGTCGAGATCCCACAAGAAGACATTGATGACCTGAAGCGGCGCATCCAGAACACCCGTTTCCCCGAGAAGGAGACCGTCGACGATGCCTCGCAAGGCGTGCGGCTGGAGGTGATGCAAGCTCTTGCGAAGTACTGGCTGGAGCAGCACGACTGGAGGAACGTCGAGGCGCGCCTCAACGCCCTGCCCCAGTTCCTCACCGAGATCGACGGGGTCGACATCCACTTCATCCACGTGAAGTCCAAGCACGAGGGCGCTCTGCCGATGATCGTCACTCACGGCTGGCCGGGCTCAGTCATCGAACAGCTCAAGATCGTCGGCCCGCTCACCGACCCGACCGCTTACGGAGCGGACGCCTCGGATGCGTTCGACCTGGTCATTCCCTCTCTTCCCGGACACGGTTTCTCCGGAAAGCCCGATAAGCCCGGGTGGGACCCGATCAGGATCGCGAAGGCCTGGGCCGAGCTCATGCCCCGTCTCGGCTACGACCGCTATGTCGCGCAAGGCGGCGACTGGGGCAACGCTGTGACCGAACAGCTGGCGCTGCTCAAGCCTCCCGGGCTTGTCGGCATCCACACCAACATGCCTGCGACGGTCCCCGACAGCATCCAAGCCGCACTGGATGCGCACCAAGACCCTCCCGCCGATCTGAGCGCCGAAGAACGGGGCGCGTGGGACCAGCTCGCCTTTTTCTACGCTCACGGTCTCGGCTACGCCCAGGAGATGGCCGGTCGCCCCCAGACCCTCTACGCCCTCGTGGACTCGCCGGTCGGACTGGCTGCGTGGATGCTCGACCACGATGCCGCCAGCTACGACCTCATCGCGCGCGTCTTCCTGGGGGCGTCGGAGGGACTCAGCCGGGACGACATCCTGGACAACGTCGACCTGTACTGGTTCACCAAAACCGCGGTCTCCTCCGCCCGGCTGTACTGGGAGAGCGAGCTCGGATTCTTCCAACCCAAGGGCGTTCAACTCCCGACCGGTGTCAGCGTGTTTCCCGACGAGATCTACGCCGCACCTCGGAGCTGGGCGGTTCAGGCCTACCCGAACCTCGTCCACTTCAATCGACTGGACCGGGGAACCCACTTCGCCGCCTGGGAGCAGCCCGAGCTGTTCTCGCAGGAAGTCCGTGCGACGTTCCGCTCACTGCGGTGACGCCGGGGACGTGTTGCCGGCGGTGTGGTGCTCGCCCCGGTCACGCAATCGACCGAAGCCGCCTGCGCTCGACTACTCGTCCCGCGATCACGGCGGCAAGGAAGGCGACGGGCGGAATTAGCGCGAACGGCAGCAATAGAGCCTCGATCGTCCGCGTAGCCGCCTGGTTCGGGATGTAGGCGACGCAGTCGTTTGCGCAGTCCGAGTGAGCGAAGGAGAGCGAGATGACGGTCAGTATCCACGAGAGCCATCCGATGACCACCGCAGCGGTGGCGAACACGATCGACATGCGTCCGGTTCGTTTCCGCGACAAGAGGAAGACCAGCGTGACGCACCCGTAGAGGGCGGCCACCAGCAGCGAGCCCAGAAAGATCTGCACGTATTCGGACCGGTGCAGAGGGACGCTGTCGTATTCACGGTCCGACAGTTCGGTGCGATGCCAGAACGGACCGAAGGTGATGAGCAGCCAGGTGACCAGCACACCCGCTGACCAGCAGAAGTAGATCCACCCCGCCGATCGTTCGATCCTTACCCCCATGATTCGAAGGCTACCGGGCCGGCGGAATCGTGCCTCGCCCCAGTCCGGGTGGCCACTGGCAACCTCGACGCAGCGGGTTCCTCTCTGCACGGCGCTGTAAGGCAGCGTCCATGCCAGGATGGAGCACCGAGTTGATGGGGGCACCAATGGGGATGGATCCGCACGCAGTGCAGGGCGATGAGGCGGCTACGCAAGGCGCCGGAACGCCAGATCGTTCCGGATTCACGTCAGGTCCGGTTCTGCGGCGGGCGCGCACCCTCGTGCTGTGGGCGCTGGGGGCGGCGGCCGTGTACTCGTCGTTGGTCGCCTCCAAAGGGAGCTGCCCGGGCGGGTTCACGTCGGACGGCGGCTATCTCGATGGCAACGGTGACCCGACGACCGTGCAGCCGCAGTGCGTGCAGCTGGCACTGCATCCCAGCCCCTTGATCTATCTCGCCATCGCCCTGACCGTCGTCATCGCGCTGACCCGCGCGGCGCGGGCCGTCAATATCGAGATGGCCCTTCGCGCGATGAACCGCGGGACCATTGTCGCCGTCGGGATCGTCGTGGTGTCGATGCTCATCGCGATCGTATGGTTTCAAACCTCGCCAATGCCGACGGTAGGAGGAACCGTGCTGTTCCCTTTCCCGTTCGGTAGCGGATCAATGACTGTGACACCGATGGAACCCGGATCACCGGGCTGAATCCCCCTTGTTGCCAGGCTGATAGTGACCGCGCCAGACAAGCCTGTGGATGGTCAGGATATCGACGCCACCAGTCGTCCGTTCACTTCGCCGCGCTGCAGCCGCGCGAGGCCGTCGGGGATCGCGTCGAAGTCGATGACCTCGGCTTTCACGGCGAGATCTCCCGCGGCGACCATGTCGCTAACAGCCTGCAAGTGCGCGGGGTCTCCCACGGGTGTGCCGCCCTGGAGGTCGATCGCGCGACCGACGAGGTCGATGGAGTTGAAGGTAACCTCGGCCTTTCCGAGGCCGATGAGGACGACGCGGCCGCCGAATTTGACGGCCCGGATCGCGCCGGCGGTCGTCGTGCCGAATCCGGCGAAGTCGACGATGACGTCGAGGTCGCGCCCCTCCAGTTCGGAGACGTCTGCGACCACCTCGGTGACGCCGATCTCATTCGCGCGCTCCCAGAGCGCCTCGCGTGGTTCGACGCCGTAGACGGTAGCGCCGGCGACGACGGCGATCCGCGCGCCCGTCATGCCCAGACCGCCGAGGCCAACGATGCCGACCCGGTCGCCGGCCTTGATCTGGCCGAACACGATGACGCCCGTGTACGAGGTGACGCCGGCGTCGGTCGCGGCCGCGGCCTGTGCCCAGTCCATGCCGTCGGGGAGGCGCACGAGCTTGCTCGCGTTCACGATGATGTACTCCGCGTAGGCGCCGTCGCGCGTGACCCCGGGGGAGTCGTCGCCGGAGATCGCGCTGGCCACGGCGTCGCCGACGTTCCAGCCTTCCACGCCTTCGCCGACTACCTCGATGATTCCGGACGCCTCGTGGCCCAGGATCACCGGAAGGGGAATGGCGAGCGGGATGACACCCTCCATGTATCCCACGTCACTGTGGCATAGCCCGGACGCCTTGACCTTGACCAGCACCTGGCCAGCGCCCGGAGTTGGTTTCGCGACATCGGCCTTTCGCAACGAACCGTGGACCTCGTCTAGAACCCATGCCTTCATGTTCCTGCCTTTCGCTCGATTTACGGGCTACACTACCCACAAATAGACACTGTCTATCGATTCAGGAGGGTTTCGTGAGCAATCCCCAAACTCTGCGTCGAGCCGACCGGGAAGCGACCGACCACGTCAAAGCGGTGCAGACCAGGCGGAGCCTCGTCGAGGCCTTGCGCGCCGCCGCCGACTTGGACCTGGAGTCACCCAGTGTGACCTGGATCTGTCGGCAGGCCGGAGTGGGACGAAGTACCTTCTACACGCATTTCGCGACGATCGAGGATCTCGCGCTCTTCACGATCACCGAGGCGTTCGCAGCTACCGCCGAACTCGACCTCAGCCGAAGGTCGGCACATGAAGCGGACAGGCGAACGATCGCGCGCGCCGGGCTCGCCCGCCTGGCGGAGGCGTTCGATTCCGGCCGCGACGTTATCCGCTATGCGATCCGGATCGGGTCACGCGGGGCTGTCATCGAGCGCCTCGTGGCGGAATTCATGCGGCTCACCGGCAGGACCGTCGCACTCGAATACCGAGACCTCCCGGCGAGCAAGATCGACGTGCTGACCGCCTACGTCAGCGCAGGAACGGTGCGGGCGTTCATGCTGTGGCTGGAAGAAGACGCACCCGACCGCGACGAACTCATCGATCAGCTACTCGAGCTCCTGCCGCCCGGACTCGCCCGCTAGGCAACGCTTGTGCGCGGGTCGGGCGCGGGAGCCTGCGCCGCATCGACGCGACTCTACGGTTTCGGCAGCATATTTATTTGGGGCGAGGCTTGATGTTCCGTGTGACATTGAATTGGTTATCTCAGCCGTTGTCGTCAAATTGTTGTCAAACAATGGCGGGGTGGATGGGCCCGGACAGGTCCTCGAGGGCGGCCGCCAGAATCGCTGGACGCATCACGCCGACGGTGCGAGGTCGATGCGGTTACCGCCGGAGTTCTTAGCCCGGTACATCGCATGATCGGCAAGGCGGATCAGTTCGTCAGGGTCCCAGTCGCGAGAGCGGTTTTCCGCGAGCGCAATGCCGATGCTGGCGTGGATGGGCAGCGACGCCGGCAGTCCTGAGTATGGTCTTGCGATGGCGTTCCTGATCCGTTCGGCGATGTCGTGCGCCAATCCGATGTCGGGGACTTCGCAGACGATGACGAACTCGTCGCCGCCGTATCTGCTGACGAAGTCGTGTTGGCGCACCGCCTGACGGAGGCGCGTTCCGACCTCGTTGAGGAGCCGGTCCCCGGCGTGATGGCCGTAGTCGTCGTTGACGGTTTTGAAGCCGTCCAGATCGACGAAGAGCGCGGCCACGACCGAGTCACCCCGGGCAAGCTCGGACTCGGCCTGGTACTCCGTCAGGTGCGCTTCCAGCCGGCGGCGGTTGGGCAGTCCGGTCACCTCGTCGTGCGTGGCGGCGTGCTCGAGTTGATGCTGCAGTCGGAGGGAGGTCGCGATCTGTGCCGCTTGTCCCGCGAGCGCGTCGGCGAGCGGCGCCGCTTCGCTGTCGAATATGCGCGGGTGCAGGAAGTAGCACGCGAAGACTCCGAATCGGATGCCGTCGCGACGGATGGGCGAGACGAGGATCGAGTGCACGCCGGACGATCTGAACGCGTCCGCGAGAGCTGGTGAGAACGCGTGCGCGCCCTCGATTCCGCTGATGGTCTGGACGTGCCCGCTGTCGACGAGCTGCGAAAGGACGGTGCTCGTGTCGATCGCGCCTTCAAGCGCGTCGGTTCCGGCTACCAGGTGGAGGGCGTCCTGTTCGTCGCGGAGGAAGACGGCCGACTTCTCGGCCCGGTAGGCGCGAGCGGCCGTGCCGGCGAGGATCCGGGAGAGATCGGTCTCATTGCTTGCGGCTGAAAACGCTATCGAGGCTTCGATGATGAGCTCCAGGCGGGCTCTCGTGCGTTCCTGTAGAGCCCAGGTCTGAGTGAGCTCGCCTTCGTATGCGGCCCGGGCGGTGGCATCCATCACCGCTAGCAGTTCACCGTCCCCAGAGCGTGTACGACTGATCAGCACATGACGGCGTGACCCGTCGACGTGTCGGATGAGGCCCAGGTCCGAGCCGTCGGATGGAGACTCGTCGACGAACGCAGAGGCAGGCTGGCCCGGGATGCTCTCTCGGCTGAGACCGCTCCACGTCAGGAAGAGCTCGTTCGCCTCGACAAGGTCCCCGTTGGCATCCAGCCGTGCCAGGGCGCATGGGAATTCGTCTGCTGAGACAGCTCGCACGGCGCACTCCTTCGCATACTGAGGTCGCGCCATGACGCGCGTGCAAAAAACTTACTTCATTCTTGTCTTACTTGGCTAAGACGTCGCCGACCAGAAGCTATCTCGGGCTGGGAGATCGAAGACCGGTTGACACGGCCCGGCAGCACGGGCGATCATCGCGAGGATGACTGTTCACGGAGATGGACGATGACGACGCGTGATGTCGTCGCTCGAGACCTGCCGTACGCGATCGCCGGAGATCGCCTCCGGATCGTCTTCCAGCCTCAGATCGATTTGCGTACCGATCGCATCGTAGCCCTTGAGGGACTCAGTCGCTGGACACACGAGACGCTCGGCCCGATCCCGCCATCGGAGTTCGTCGCGGTCGCCGAGTCGATCGGTGCGATCCACGATCTGGGCCGGTTCTCGCTCGCGGAGTGCTGTCGGTACGGACGAACGTGGCACGACCGAGGTGAGGACCTCGCAATCGCCGTGAATGTGTCTCCACTTCAGCTGGCGACCGACGCCTTCTTCGACGACCTCGAACGCCAGATCGCGGTCACCGGGATGCCGGCGCGGAACCTGATCCTGGAAGTCACCGAGGCGCAGAAGCTGATCGATCCGGATGCGCTTGCCACGCGGCTCGATATCGTCCGCGAGTGGGGAATCACCGTTTCCATCGACGATTTCGGCACAGGGCACTCCACTTTGGAACGGGCTGCGACGCTGCACGCGGGCGAGCTGAAGCTCGACCGCAGCATGGTGGCCCGCGAGGACCGCCGGGCCATCGAAGCGGCGGTGAACGCCGCCCGGCTCTCCGGAATGAGAGTCGTCGCGGAGGGCGTCGAGACGGCGGGTCAACTCGACCTCGTTCGCGAGGCGGGCTGCGATCGGGCGCAGGGATACTTCATCGCGAGACCGGCTCCGCCTCGCGTGCTGGAGGAGTGGATGGCCGACCGGCAGCGCTCGTCGCGGTCGTCGACCGAATGCTTGGATCTGTACGACGAGAGAGGCGCGAGATGGCCTTCAGCGAAGTGATCCCGTATTTGTACTACGAAGACGCCGACGCCGCGCTCGACTGGCTCGAGCGCGTGCTCGAGTTCGGGCCAACGACCCGCTGGCGGCTGGGTGGACCCTCGACCAAAGAGGCCGACATCCTTATCGGGACAAGTCGCGTATCGGTCTCGGGACGGCCGCCGCGTATCGGCGAAGGCGCCGGCGCCCTTCTCATCGTCCATGTCGACGACATCGTCGCCTACCGCGCGCGAGTCGCCGAAGCCGACAGCAATGCTCCAATCAGCGCAGTCCAGAAACAACCGTATGGGCCGCTGACCTTCACCGTCATCGACCCGTGGGGCTACAAGTGGAACTTCTGGCAGGGCGAGTCCGACCCGCCCGCCGATTCGTGATCGACGAGAAGCAGTACTGGCTCCAACGGCGGAGTACAGAGCGCACCAAAAAGCCCCGCTCCCAGTAGAAGCCTGGAAACGGGGCAGTGGCTCCGACCGGCATCGATCCGGTGACCTTCCGGACTCTCTTGCGGATGGGCGTGAGACGCGAAATCCCAGAACTCGTCGTCAAGAACCCGGCGCCAGATGTGCATTACCGCATTCGGGCGTACCTGGACCGTTCCGCAGAGTCTGACTACCAGCCCGTCTAGCGCCCCAGGTTCGGACTGCCCGGTAGAGGGTCCTCGACTGCAACAACTCGCACGAATCAATCTGGTCGCACGTGCGTAAGCAGTTCGTTTCGTAAGCGGATCGGCTCACGGGCACGCTGCTGACCGGGGTTCGGTGCACCGACTCGTACGCGGTATAGGCTCCGGGCGTGTTGATCTGGATCAATGGTGCATTCGGTGCGGGGAAGACGCAGACCGCCTTCGAGCTGCAGCGTCGGCTTGTGAATGCGCATGTGGCGGATCCCGAGTTGCTTGGGTTCGCGCTTCAGCGCACTCTTCCAGCGACAGCCCGCACAGACTTCCAGGACCTCGCTCAGTGGCGCAGTGCCCTAGTCGAGATCTTGCAGCAGGCTGAGACAGCACACGCTGGTCCCGTACTGGTACCCATGACGATCGTGCGAGACGACTACTTTGATGAGATCGTCGGGGGCTTCGTTCCCGTGGTGTGGACGTGCGGCACTATGCGCTCATCGCCAGCCCCGAGACGCTGTTGAAGCGACTGAGTACGCGCATCGCGTTCATCCGGTCGGGCCGGCGTCGCGAGACCTGGGCAATGCAACAGATCCCGCGTTGCGTCGCCGCTCTTGCCCAGAGCCGCTATGCCACTCATGTGCACACCGACGACCGCACGACGGACGAGGTTGTCGAGTGGATCGCAGATAACGCCGGGGTGAAGCTCGCCATGCCGCGGCTGCATCCCGCGAAGTATCAACTGCGCCGCCTCCGTATCGGACTGCAACACATCCGGTGACCGCCCGGCCCTCGCCCGTTGAAGGATCCGCTTACGAAACGAACTGTTTGAGCACGTGCGACCACATTGATTCGGGCGAGTTGTCGCAGTCGAGGACCGGCTAACGGGCGGCCATGCGGCCGCGGTGTGGCTGCAATGCTGCGGGGATGCAGATTGAAGAGTTGCAGCACGAGGTCGAGTCCGTGTCGGTCTACTACGCCGAGCGGCACAGCATCGATCGGACCGACGATTGGTTTGTGCTGAAGCTCAATGAGGAAGTCGGTGAGCTGACGCAGGCGTATCTCGCGCGGGCGGGCCGACACGAGATAAAGGGCGCACGTCTGTTGAGCTCGACGACGATTTTCGCGCCGAAGTCGCAGATGTGCTTGCGCAGGTGCTCCTCATCGCCGAGCGCTTCAAGGTCGACGTTGCCGACGAGGTCAAACGCAAATGGCTCATGTGGAAACCAGCCCACTGAGGGATCCACTTACGGGACGGCCGGTGCTCCGATCGCATGCCACGGGCAATCGTCGCCCCCGAGTGGCGCACGGTCGAAAACCTTTGGGTCCGCGGAAGCGTCCCCCGCTGGTGTCGAGGTGAGCGGTCGATCTGCGCGCCGAGCTGGATGAGCGCCAGACGCGTGTGACGGGCGGACCCGCGACCCGCCGCTAGGCTGTGGCTCGCACTACTTCGATCAGGGGGAATCGGATGACGACGCACACTCGACTTTGGATGGTGATCGGGGCGTTCGCCGCGGCGCTCTGCCTGGGGCTGGGCGCCACGGTGGTGGTGATGTTCTTCAGTGCCCGCGAAGCCTCTCAGCCGTCGGCGATCGTCTCGGCGTACCTGTCGCACGTGGAGCGCGGTGACATCTCAACCGCGCTGCGAATGGAAGGGCGCGCCCCAAAACCGGCGGAGGTTCTGCTCACCGATAAGGCCTACAGCCATGCGACGGATCGGATGACCGGTTTCCGCATCCTCAAAACGCGCACGGTCGGAGACGGCTCGACGGTCGAAGCGCGCATCCAGCAAAAAGCGGCTCGACGACAGCGAAGTTCGAACTGAGCAAGAAGAGCAATCCCGTCAGCCTTCTGAGTCTGGACACGTGGAAGCTTCGTCCGGTGGCCCTTACAACCGTAGAGATCACTCTCGGTGCGCCCGGCCGCATCGATGCGACCCTTTCCGGAGTTCCCTCGGGTGGAAGGGTGCGGTGCAGCGGATCCACGCATTCCCGGGAAAGTATCCGCTCGCCATCATGTCGCAGTCGCCGTGGTTCACCTTGCCGAGTGCTGCGGTTTCCGTCGGCGGTTTCGACCACTCCGATCGGTTCCAGGTTCCAGCGACGCTGACCGCGAAGGGTAAGGACGCTGCAACGGCCGCCGCCAACGGCTGGTTCGACACGTGCGTGGCCGATCCGGCATTCCACCCGACGCGATGCTCCTTCTGGCTGACCTCCGGTGCCGAACCGGGCGAAGTGTGGGCGAACCAGTCCTGGCAGGTGCAATCTCGGCCGACGATCGCAATCGGAGGCTGGGATTTCGGATGCCGCACACCCACCACGGCGGACGTGAGCGCCGGCGGGTGCTGGCCGGTGACGACGCCGACGCCCGGAGATGTCACGTTCCACGCCGACTACTCGATTCCGGCAACCGGCGAGACAGGTGAGATCACCTCCACGGGGGCGATCGAAGCGAAGGTCGAAGGGTCGATCACCTCGTTCACCGCCTCGGGCGCGATGTTCACCTCCGTCAACTGGACCGACTAGAGCAATCGATGGGACTCGATGGCACCTCGGGGAGCGACTGCGCGAGTATTTTGGTCCCGCAACGCCCAACTTTCAGCGCCGGCATTGCGCAAAATCGCTGCAACCAGGTGGGCGGGGGAACCGTTCGAAAGCGGGCTAACGCGGGCCGTGCCACTTAAGTGCCTGCGTGCATTCGCTGTTTCTCTTGTTTCTTCTTCTCCTTTGTCTCTTCATTCCTTGTCCCGTCTCTTTATCTCCGTCGATTCCGTCCCTCCGACTTCCCCTCCTTCTTTCCCGTCTCCCCTTCCCGCATTCTTCTCCCGCGCATCATCTCGTCGCCGAGGGCGCCGGGTTATCGACGAAATGATCTCCGCACTCGAAAACGCCCCAGCCCGGGGGTCGGGGCGTTTTCGAGTGCGGAGAACTATTCGTGGTGTTCAAGAATCTCCGAGATGGTGTGTGCCGTCTTCAAGACGCGAGCTGCCGTGTCTCGGATGACCGTGACATCTTCGTCTGCCCACCCAGTGATGTAGCCGATGCTGTACGCGCTGGTGTCAAATCTAGACAGACCGGCGACGATGTAGGCGACGGATTCGGCTTCTACTTCCATCCGACCCCGGTGTGCGTGGTACTGGTCGACGTCGTCGATGTGGTGGAGTTCGATGTGCGCGGTTTCGTGGATGAGCGTCTTCGCGGCCTGCTCGACCGTGAGGTTCTCTGCCAGGGTCACCCTGTGCGATTCGGGGGCGGTATATCCACTTGCGCTGGCGAGCGCAGCTCTGTGGATGCTCCATCCATTCGACTCGAGGTGAGTTGTTAGGGGAGTGATGACACCGTGGTCGTCGCTACCTTGAAGGCGTCGGGTGGGATCCTCGGGCAGCACCTCGGCCCCTTCGATCTGGTCGGTCTGGGCGATGTCGAAAACGGAGAGGGTGGGAAAGTACCGCACCAGTCGCGCCTCGCTCTTGGTTGCATCGCTTGTTTCGTCGTCTCGGATCCGCGTCTTCTCCCGGTACCCGAAGATCTTGATGGAATTCTCTCCCCGGCGAACGTGTCTACCTTGGCCTGCCACTGCCGGAACCCGGCGACCATCGTCGCGGTTGAGTCCTGGGCCAGGATCAGCAGGAGGTTGTTCAGGCTGTAGTTGTGGAAGGAACGAGCGAACTCCAGGAACGCCCGCCACTGGCCGCTGTCCGCGCGCTGCTCGACCTGCTCCACGATCGACGCATGCAGTGCCTCCGCCTCTGCCTGTCGTTCCTCCGCGCTCCGGGTGATGACCTTGCCGTCCATGATCCCTACCTCTCTCATCGTTCTTTCGCCGATTTCGGCGCACTTGCGCCGTCGTGCGGCCGACCCGGAGGGCGGGGGTTCCGACAACCACGACCTACAAGAGCCGGGAATCGCAGGTGCGGAGCACCTTCCATGGCCACCTGCAGACACCAGGGTGCCGGGTTCATCGGGCGGAGGGTCGGACGTACGTATGCTCCTGGAGCGAAATCGACAAATTGCCCAAAGCGCCCGTTTTGACGACTAAACGAAAGGTGCCCCAACGCAATCGCGCTGGGGCACCTCCATTTCGCCGACGGTCAGGGGAGTACGCCGGCATTGTCGATCACGGCTTGCGCGTCGACAGGCCACGCAGATCCGGTGACCGCGGTGTTTCCTGACACTGTGTTGAGAGTGCCGATCGTTCCCAACGCGGAGTTGTACCAGTTGTCCGTGATGTAGTTGTCATGGTTCGGCGGGTTGTAAGCAAAGAACGACGCGGTAACGTTGTCGATCACGTTCCCTTCCACGGTCTTGCCAGTGCTGCCGTTGTCGAGATAGATACCCGCAACGTTGTACGGGCCGGCCCAGCTGGAGCGGAGCGTGTTCGACACGTAGTTGCCGGAGATCGTCGTCCCGGCCATCTTTCCCAGCGTGTAGATGTCGGCGCCATCATCTAGCAGCGTCATGACGTTGCTGATCCGGTTTCCACTGATGGTGTTGTAGTTGCTGGCGCCGGTGTCGCCGTCATTCCAAGACCAGCCCATGCTGATGCCTGAGTAGCGCCCGTTGCTGATGTCGTTGTGGGATAGCGTCGAGTTGTTGATGAACGTAGTCAGGATTCCTGCTGCGTCCGAATAGTCCCGGCCGACGTAGCTCACGGTGTTGTTCGTGACCGTCTGGTTCTCCGAGGTGCGACGAGCCGCTGTTCCGGAGTCGAAGTAGATGCCTCCCGCAGCCGTATCCGTCACGGTGTTGTGATCGACGGTGATCCCGGACGTGTTGCCGAAGACCAACAGGCCCTGGGCGCCGGTGTCCCTGATGGTGTTGTTCTCGAACGTGGAGTTGGTCACGTTGGTCATCTGCACGGCGCCCGGGATCGTCGAGTTCCCGTTTGTCGTCAGCTCGATCGCCGCTTGGCCGGTGACATAGCCGAACTGGTTCGGCTGGGTCCAGTTGGTGTGTTGGAACGTCAAGCCTTTCACGGTGATGTTAGTCATCGGGTTGGTGATCGACGCACCGTAAAGCTGCATCGTGGTCTGCCCGCGGGGAACGATGACCTGCCCGTCAGCGGGGGCGAGGCCGTTTGCCGGCTTGTAGTACAGCGTGTGCGGCGTGCTCGAAGTATCGAGGTACCACTCGCCTGCTGCGTCGATGAAGTCGTACGAGTTCTCCAGGAAGTAGTAGCTCGTCGGCTGGGGGAACGACCCGAAGAGTGTGTTCGACGATTCGGGTGACATGAAGGAGACCTCGGACTGTCCCGGAGTGCTTGTGGCGGCAACCGAGTCGATGCGCAGGTGCTTATCTCGCCAGTTGTCCAGCTTCACCATTTCGACCCCGCTGTACGATGAGATCGACGGGAGATCCGCTGTCGGGACCGTGACGGTCGACGTGTTCGTCGACGTCACAGTGAGGTATGGGCCGGCGGTCGCTGCGTCCGTGACGTTCGGATAGCGGGCTCGGATACCCCGTGTGCTGCCGTCGTAGATCTGGCGGAAGTCGAGCGCTCCGACTGAGGCCTGATAGATGCCGGCAGTCGCGTCGTGGAGCGTCCATCCCGTCACGGCCTGACCGGAATCCAAGATCGGGGGATTGCTGTCGTAGTTCTCGTAGGTCAGCGAATGGCCGTTAAGTGGCTGATCCGTCATGTCGAGGTTCAGCGTGTACGTCATCCAGTAGGTGCCCCCAAAGAGGTGCACGACGATGTCGTCGGTACCGATGGCGGCGACGGCGCGAGCGTTCGTCTTCGCCTGGTAGATCGAGCAGGGGGCGACGACGGTGCACGCGGTCCCCGTACCCCCAGGCGAGGCGTAGATGTCCGTGACCGTAGTGGCCTCGGCGGCGGTGGGCAGGAGGAGCGACGCTGCGACGGCGAGCGAAATCGTCCCCGCAGTAATGAGTCTTTTGCGCATTCGAACTCCTAGCTTCAGTGATAGGTGTGTCGAAACGTATTACGTTTGACGACTCCTGTCAAATGACTAGGAAAGGCGCAACGCCTCAGGCGGGTTCTCTCCGCAAGAGCCACTGAGTCGAAATGTGTTCCGCCATGCACTCGGCGGCGGCCTCCGCGTCGCCCACTTGCAGCAGTTCGCGAATTCGTCTGTGCTGAGCGTTCGACTCGCGGTAGTAGTGCGACGGGACGGTACCCAGAAAACTGACCTCGCGGGCCTCCGAGACCAGCAGCGTCACCACTGTTCGCGCGATCTCGTTGCCGGATGCGCGATGGATCACGCCGTGGAATGCCGAGTCCGCCATTCGGAGCGCGAGGGGATCGAGGTCGGAGTCCATGGTCCGTAGGTGGCCCTCCATCTCCGCGTAGTCGGCTTCGGAGAGCTGGGATGCCGCGCGCCGGACCATGTCGGATTCGAGGTCGCGTCTGAGGGCGATGACGTCGTGCTTGAGCTGCGGCTCGGTGTCGCGTTCCAGAAGCAGCGGTAGGACGGACGGATCCAGGAGGTTCCACTCCGACCGGGGGCGGACCGTCGTTCCGTCGCCCTGTCGGACCCGCACGAGCCCCTTCTGCTCGAGCACTTTCACGGCCTCTCGGATGACGGGGCGGCTCACCTCGAATGCGTCGCAAAGCGCCGGCTCGGTAGGAAGGGTCGTTCCAGGCTTGATGTCGCCATTGACAATCTGTCCGATCAGATCGCGCACCACGCTCTGGCTCAGGCGCAGTGGGCGGCCTCGGGACGTCACCAGGCTCGTGGTGTCACTCATCATCGGCTCCTTCGGGGTTCGTCGCGAATTCACGAATAGTTTACGCTGTCGATTGACAACATTCGTCAAACGTAATACGTTTACGGAACCAGTCATCCCATCGACCGATTGTGGATCAATGAAGATTACCCACGTTGAGACCTTCCGCGTGAACACGCCTGACGGTGTGCCGTTCCATTGGCGCGGCGGACTGCCGTCGAGTGCCGGAGGCGGGCCGCGCGCGGTTCTGCGCGTAGGCACTGACGCGGGCATTGAGGGTGTCGCGTTCGCGCCGCGTGCTGGGAGCGCTGCGCCCCTCGAGGACGTTGTCGAGCGGTTGCTGCGTGCCGAGCTCATCGGCCAGGACCCGCTTCAAAGAGAGTGGCTCTGGCACCGCATGTGGGAACTGGACAGGATCGAGGAATTCCCGCTCCCGATCCTCGGGATCGTGGACGTGGCGCTCTGGGACCTCGCCGGACGCTACTACGGCTCCCCGGTGTGGGAGGTCGGCGGTGCCTTTCGCACATCGATCCCTGCCTACGCGTCGACGTCGACGTTCGACAGCGTCGCCGAGTTCCTCGACGTCGCCGATCAGGCCCTGGACCTGGGGTACCGCGCAATCAAGCTCCACGCGTGGGGAGATGCGGCTCGCGATGCAGCCCTCTGCCTCGCGCTGCGTGATCATGTCGGGCCCGAGATCGACCTCATGTACGACGGCTCGGCGGGGTTCGACCTGCCGGACGCGATCCGACTCGGCCGGGCGCTCTCGGACGCCGACTACCTCTGGTACGAAGAGCCGATGCGAGAGTTCAGCGTGAGCGCCTACGCCCAGCTCGCGAAGAGCGTGAGCGTGCCGCTGCTGGTCGCCGAGACCTCGGATGGAGCGCACATGAACTCGGGCGACTTCATCCGGGCGGGTGCCGCGACGTTCGGCGTGCGGGCGAGCGCAGCCCTTCGCGGCGGGATCACCGGATCGCTGCGCACGGCCCACCTCGCGGACGCCTTCCGCTTGAGGGCGGAGGTGCATGGCTCGGACCTGCCGAACCAGCACCTTGCCATGATGATCTCGAACACCAGCTACTACGAGTCGCTGGTCACCACGAACCCGGTGCGGAGGGAGTCCATCGTGACTGCGGACGGGCTGGTCCATGCGCCGCGCACGCCGGGGATCGGCCTGCCCGTAGGCCTGGACTACCCGGCGGCGCTGGAGACTTACATCGAACGCGAGCGTCGCACGGATGCGCTCGACGTCGCCCTCGGCGACCCTTTGCTCGACCCGACCCTCGCACTATGAACCCCCAACAATCACGAAAGGAACGACGATGACGTCACCCGAAAGTCGACGCCGAACGATCAAGGCGGTGGTCGCCGCAGCAGCGATCGCCGTGACGCTGGCCGGTTGCGCGAGCGCGAGCGCGCCTGCAGCCACCAGTGGCAGCTTCAAGGAGGCGAAGCAAGACAAGAACTCCACGATCACGGTCTGGGCGGACTCCTCGCGACTGCCGACCGTTCAGAAATACCAGGAAGAGAACCCGCACGTGAAGATGAAGATCGTCACGTACGACGGCGCTCCCGGGACGCTTCAAACCAAGGTCGCACTGTTCGACCGTGCCGGCAGCGGTTGGCCGGACGTCGTATTCACGACGGCGATGAGCGGGATCGAGACCTCGACCTCCGGCAAGACGCCGTTTGCCGCGCCGCTCGACCAGGGCATCTTCCCCCAGAGCAAGATCGACGGCTTCGCGAAGGGGTCTCTCGACCCCTGCACGGTGAACGGCCGCCTGTACTGCATCCGGAACGACGTCGCCCAGAATGTCTTCTGGTACAACAAAACGCTATTCGACCAGTTCGGCTATTCGGTACCTAAGACGTGGGAGGACCTGCAGGATCTCTCGGACAAGGTCGCCAAAGACCACCCGGGATACGTCCTGGGGACCGTAGGCGACAACAACGCTCCGCTGGTGTACTTCTGGGCGAGCGAGTGCCCGGCTAACACGCTGGACGGCAAGACGTTCTCCTCTGACACGTCCTCGCAGAAGTGCACCCGCGTGGCCAACCTGCTCGACCACATGATCGCCAACGGCACCGTTGTGACCGACGGAGTGTTCAGCGGTGCCGCGTACACCCAAAAGTACAGCGACAAGACGCTCGCTCTCGTGGGTCCGTCCTGGTACGGCAAGTACGTCTTCGACGCCGCTCTGAAGGTCCCCTCCGGACAGATGGCGGCGGCCGCACCCTCACCTGGGCGAACGACGGCACGAAGTCCACCGGCAACGTCGGTGGCGGACTGTGGTGGATCTCATCGCACAGCAAGAACCTCGCAGCGTCCTCGAAGCTCGTCCAGTGGCTGACGACCTCGAACGCTGCGCAGGCGTCCGCGCCGACCTACCCCGCTTACGCGCCGGCCGCGAAGGCGGTGGCTCGCCAACCCGGAGAACACGAGCTACTTCGCGAACGACGTGGCTCCAGCCTTCACAAAGGCGGCGGGGAGCATCTGGTCAGGATGGTCCCAGACCAGCCGCGTCAACCAGCAGACGATCTGGGCTAACACGATCCTTCCCGAGCTAGTTGCGAAGAAGACCGTGCTTTCCACCCTCCCGACCTGGCAGGCTCAGGCAGAGCAGCTCGCCGGCACGGTCGGATACACAGTAAAGAAGTGAGATTGTAGAAATGTCAACTCTCAACACTCAGGCTCGCCCTGCAGTTGTGACGGTTGGCCAGTCGAAGCCGGGTCGTCGCGTCGCGCGGCGATCCGGCTTGGCCGGCTACGGCTTCGTATCGCTGTATGCGATCCTGCTGACAGTGTTCGGCGTCCTGCCGACCTTCTATGCCATCTACTTGGCGTTGACCAACGCGGACGGTCAATTCGTCGGCCTCGGTCAGTTCATCCGCACGGCGCAGGACTTCCGTTTCCCCCTGGCCTTTCTGAACGCCGCCGGATACGTTGTGATCTGGCTGGTCGTCCTTCTGGTCATGACGATCGGACTTGCCCTCATCCTGCATCAGCGAGCCCGCGCGGTGTCGTCCGCGTTCCGGTTCGTCTTCTATCTCCCTGGCGCACTCGTCGGCGTGGCTGGCATCCTGGTCTGGCTATTCATGCTTGACCCAGCCGTCAGCCCGGCGTCCGGGCTCCTCAACGCGCTTGGATTCACCAGCTTCACTGCGGTCATCGCGCCTGGCAACCTGGCGACGATCTTCGTGATCATGGCGTTCTGGACGGGCGCCGGTGGGTGGATCGTCGTCATGTACGGGGCCCTCAACAACATCCCGCTGGAGATCATGGACGCGGCGCGCGTCGATGGCGCGTCCACGTGGCAGATCGCGTGGCGCATTCAAATCCCAATGATCAAGCAGTGGATCGCGTACATGGCGATCCTCGCGTTCGCCGGCGGCACGCAGATCTTCGCGGAGCCTCAGCTCGTGTACAACGCGAGCGGCAGCGGGATCAATCCGACCTGGTCGCCCAACCAGCTCGCGTACTCGTACGCATTCGACAACAACGATTTCAACGGTGCCGCAGCAATCTCGCTGTACTTGCTCGTGATCGGCCTAGTAGCGGCGGCGCTCATCGTTTCTCGTACCGGGCTCTTCAGCACGAAGGATGACGCATGACCTACGCTCACGAAGCCCGCGGAAGACGCGGCACAGGTATCGCCGGGAAGGCTGTGTCCCGAACGCTCATATGGGTGTTGCTGCTCTTCATGCTCATCTTCTTCGTCGTTCCGGTGATCTGGCTCGTCGTCACGCCGACCAAGGTCGACTCGTCGCTCGCCCACACCAACCCGCTGGCGTTCGGCTCCTTCGAGAACGTCGTCGCCGCGTGGAATCACCTGGCGGCGTTCCAAGACGGCGCCATTTGGGTGTGGTTGAGGAACTCGGCCTTCTATTCAATCGCAGCGCTCCTGCTCACCGTGATCGCGAGCGTTCCCGCCGGTTACGCACTCGCCATGACCCGCTTCCGCGGCAGGAGGATCCTCCTCAGCCTCACGCTTCTTGTGATGCTCATGCCCGGGTCGGCGCTCGTTCTCCCGATCTACCTGGAGCTCAGCAGCGTCCACCTGACAGGCACTCCGTTGTCCGTGATCCTGCCGTTCTCGTTCTACCCGTTCGGCGTCTACCTGACCTATATCTACTACTCCACGAGCGTGCCGAAGAACCTGCTCGACGCTGCACGCATCGACGGGTGCTCCGAGTGGGACGTCTTCCGGCGGATCGCAGTCCCCCTCGCGAAGCCGATCATCGCCCTGCTGGCGTTCTTCAGCTTCGTCGCCAACTGGAACAACTACTTCGTTCCGCTCGTGATGCTGGCCAAGAACGACGACTACCCGATCCAACTCGGCCTTCAGGAGCTGCTTTCGTCCACCCCCGCGTTCAACCCGGCCGTCGGCGGCGCGCAGCTGGACATCAACCGACCCGAGTTGGCGCTCGCAGTGATCCTCGCCGTCCTTCCAGTGCTCGTCCTGTTCTTATTCTCCCAACGGACCCTGGTCGCCGGCATGCTCGCAGGCTCGTCCAAAGAATGAGCGATAAGCCTGTCGCGGACGACCTGACGAACGCCGGACCCGGCTGGGGGGCCCTCGCCCCGCGCGCGCGATTCACGACGACGCTGCCCAGTATGAGCCTGAACGGAACATGGAGCTTCGCCTGGTGGCCGTCACGCGTTGATGCGCCGGCAGACGTGTGGACTCATGCCGAGACGTACTCGAGCTGGGAGTCGATACCCGTCCCGTCGTCGTGGTCGATGCCGATCCACGGGTACGGCGCGCCGAATTACACCAATCGTCGCTATCCGTTCCCGCTCACGCCTCCGTTCCCGCCCGATGCCAATCCGACAGCCGATCATCTGCTGAGGTTCGATGTCGAGCCCGAGTTCCTCCGGGGCGCTCGACTCCGTTTCGATGGCATCGACTCGGCCGGCGAGGTCTGGTTCAACGGGCAGTGCTTGGGAACGACGCGGGGGAGCAGGCTCCCGAGCGAATTCGACGTCAGCCCGCTCCTTCGACAGACTGACAACGTCCTGCTCGTCCGCGTCTCGCAGTATTCGGCCGCGAGCTATCTCGAAGACCAGGACATGTGGTGGCTTCCAGGAATCTTCCGTGATGTCACCCTCTTGTCGACGCCGCCTGGCGCCGTGGAGGACGTCTTCGTGCGAACGGCGTTCTCCGACGGGCATGGACTCATCAGCGTCGATGTCTCGGGTGCAGACGGGAGCCGGATCGACGCGGAGTCGACGATCGCCGAACTGAAAACGGTCAACCTAACGGGCGACCTGATGGATATCGGTCCAGTACGCGGGTGGTCCGCCGAGACGCCGCGGCTCTACGAACTCACCGTCACCACGGCGCATGAGACGATCTCGATTCCCATCGGTTTCCGCACGGTCGAGGTGGTCGATGCCGAGCTGCGCCTGAATGGCCGGCCGATCGTGCTGAAGGGGGTGAACCGCCACGAGCATCACCCGGACTTCGGCCGGGCCGTGCCGCGCGAGGTCGTGGTCGACGAGCTGAAACTGATGAAGCAGCACAACATCAACGCGATCCGCACTTCGCACTATCCGCCGCGCCCCGACATGCTCGACCTCGCCGACGAACTCGGCTTCTATGTCATCGACGAGTGCGATTTCGAGACCCACGGTTTCCAGCTCGCCGACTGGCGAGCGAACCCCACGGATGATCCCGCCTACCGGGATGCGCTGGTGGACCGGATGTCGCGGATGATCGAGCGCGACAAGAATCACCCATCCATCATCATGTGGTCTCTGGGAAACGAAGCCGGCACCGGGACGAACATCGAAGCGATGGCCGCAGCAGCACGCTCGCGCGACGCTTCGCGCCTCATCCACTATGAAGGAGAGTGGGCGAGCACGCAGGTAGACGTCTACTCCCGGATGTACGCGACGCACCAGGAGGTCGAACTGATCGGCCGCTTCGAAGAGCCGCCGCTCGAAGAGATTGACGCCGACGCGCATCGGAGGACTCTGCCGTTTGTGCTCTGCGAATATGTCCACGCCATGGGGAACGGCCCAGGCGGATTGACGGAGTACCAGGAGCTCTTCGAACGGTATCCACGACTCGCCGGTGGGTTCGTCTGGGAATGGCTCGAGCACGGGATCAGGCGGTCTCCCGACGACGCCGGCTTCGCCTATGGCGGCGACTTCGGTGAGGTCGTCCACGACGGCAACTTCGTGATCGACGGGTTGGTGTCGGCCGATCGCCGCCCACGTCCGGGCCTCCTCGACTTCAAGAAGGTCATCGAGCCGATCCGCATGACGATCGACGACTCCTGGGGTCGCCTCTCGATCGTCAATATGCACGATTTCGTCGACCTCTCGACATTCGATGTCGAGTGGCGAGTCGATACGATCGATGGCACTGTCGTTCGCGGCTCGCTCCCGCCAATTGAGTGTCCGCCGCACGAGTCCACCACGATTCCCATCCCGCGCGGCGAGGAGATGCACCGGATCTGGGCGGACAGCGCCACCATGATCATGTCGGTCGTCACGCGACACGCCACCGCATGGTGCTCCGCCGGTCACGAGATCGCGTGGGCGCAGTCCCGGCACCCGAACTCGCCCGGCCACCCGACACCGGCCGCCGCCGCGATCATCGCCACGTCTTCACCCGACGGCAAGCTGCGACTCGGAGCCGGCGAGTTCGATCTGCAAACGGGTGAACTGGTCCTCCTTGGCGGAATCCCAGTGAGCGGTCCCGAGCTTCAGCTGTGGCGGGCTCCTACGGACAACGATCGAGGCAAGGGCGACCGACGCCGGCCCGTGCCTTCGGACATACGTTGGAGGGAAGACGGCCTCGATCGGCTCGTGCAGCGCCGCGCATCCACAGTGATCGAACAGGATCGAATCGACGTCGAATACATGGTGGCCGCACCGGGAGATGACCGCGAGATCGCGTTCGACTTGAGCTGGACCTGTCGCGATGACGGCCGTCTCGCGCTGGATGTGCGCGTCAGACCGGATGAGGGGTGGACGGGCACCTGGCCGAGGATCGGAGTCGTCATGGTCTTCGCCCACGAGTTCACGACGTCGAGCTGGGTGGGCTCCGGGCCTGGACCGAAGTATCCCGATACCGGGCAGGCGACCCGATGGGGCAGGCACACGCTGAGCGTGTCCGAACTCTCGACGCCCTATGTCCGGCCGCAGGAGAACGGTTCGCGAGCCGATGTCACCGCGGTGAGCTTGGACGATGGTCGCCGATCGCTTCTCATCGAGGGCCGCGCATTCAGCTTTTCGGCCCGGCACTGGTCGACCGCCGATCTGACACGGATCGACCACGTCGACCTTCTCGCCCCAGACGGGAACACGTACGTCGAGCTGGACTTCGCTCAGCACGGGATCGGAACCGCCGCGTGCGGACCCGGGCCGCTGAGCGCGTATGACCTGGAACCGCACGCTGTCGAGGCGCGGATCCTGATCAGCGCTTCCGACATAGGAGCCTCGGCGTGAGCCAGAATCCCGACCGGGTAATCGTGGATGCGCATCAGCATCTCTGGGAGCTGTCTCGTACCCCGCAGCCGTGGATTGAGCCCGTCATGATGCCGGAGCTTGCCCGAGACTTCGGGCCTGTACAACACCGCGAACTCCTCCTGTCCGCAGGCATCGAAAGCGCGATCCTCGTCCAGACGGTGAACACCGAGGAAGAGACGGCATGGCTGCTCGATGTCGCCGCGCAGGTGGGCGCCGCGGGTGTCGTGGGATGGGTCGATCTCGTAGGTACTGACGTCGGTCGCCAAATCGCGGATCTCCGTGCCCGGCAAGGAGGCGCCAAGCTGGTCGGAGTGCGTCACTTGACCCATCTCGAACCCGACACCGGCTGGCTGGAACGCGACGACGTCAGGCGAGGTATCGCAGCGGTCGGCAGGGCTGGCCTCCCAGTGGAATTGGTCGTCAACGCCAGGCAGCTTCCGTTTATCCCCGATCTGGTTCAGGCGCTGCCCGATGTGCAGTTCGTGCTCGATCATCTCGGCTACCCGCCGGTTGATGCAGCCGCGCTGGACACGTGGGAGCACCTTCTTGTCTCCATTGCCGCCGCCGAGAACACGGCTGCCAAGTTCTCGGGGCTCCGGCTGTCCGCCCTGCAGGGATCGGCTCACGAGATCCACGGCCGGCGGATCCGCGACGTGGCGTTGTTGAGCTTCGGCCCCGCCCGTCTCATGTGGGGGTCGGACTGGCCTCTCGTCCTGCGCGATGGTTCCTATGCGCAGTGGTTGATGATCGCCTCTGAACTCATGTGCGATCTCTCGCCGCGCGAGGCGGAGCGGTTCTGGGCTGGCACGGCTGTTGAGATCTATCAGGTGGGGGATCCATGAAGGCGCGCCATCTCCATGGCACCGAAATCGTCCTCACCGAGGTGGGGTTCGGTTCAGCTTCGCTCGGCAACCTTCGAACGACTGTTTCGGAAGACGACGCTCGCCGTGCGGTCGACGCTGCCTGGGAGGGCGGTGTGCGCTATTTCGACACAGCGCCGCATTACGGACTCGGTCTCGCCGAAGAACGCCTTGGGCGTGCGCTGGCGCCGTACCCGCGCTCCGAGTATGTGCTCTCGACGAAGGTCGGCAGGCTCTTGGCCCCTAATGCGCACCCGCAGGGGCGAGACACGGAGGGATTCGATGTTCCCGACGATCGCGTACGCGTCTGGGACTTCTCTCCGGACGGCATTCGTCAGTCACTTCAGCAGAGCCTTGAGCGACTCCGCGTCGAGCACATCGATATCGCCTTCGCGCACGACCCCGACCAGCACCACCCTGCGGCCCTTGCGGAAGCGATAGACACTTTGAACAGCCTCGTGGCGCACGGGACGATCCGCGCGGCGGGACCGGGAACCAACTCGTCAGAAGCCACTGTCGAAGGATTCGCTCAAGGAGCAACGACGGCGATGCTGGCAGGCCGCTACACGCTGCTCGATCAATCGGCCGGTGCTGCAGCGCTCCCCGAAGCACAACGCAATGGCCGCTCGATCATCGCGGCCGGAGCGTTCAACTCGGGGATACTGGCGACCGACGTCCCGGATGAGGCAGCCACCTTCGAATACCTCCCTGCGTCGGGCGACGTAAGGCGCAGAGTGGCGGCCCTCGGGCCCCTTTGCACGTCATTCGGCATCACGGTACCCGCCGCGGCGATTGCCTTCCCGTTGACGTCTCCTCACGTTGCGAGCGTCGTGCTCGGGATGCGGAACACGACCGAAGTCCGGCGCAACCTCGACCTGTACGAGCGTGGGGTCGACGCCGACTTCTGGTCGGCCTGGATGACCGAGGGTTCGAACGAAGGCTAGGCGGGGCGCACGCGCAACGTGTGGACGCCGCCATCCACCTCGAGCGCGGTCCCTGTCGTCGATCCGGACGACGGGCTCGCAAGATAGGCGATCGCCGACGCGACCTCCTCCGGCGTAACCATCCTGCCGGTCGCCTGGCGTGCGTCCAAAGCGGCGCGCTCGGCGACCGGGTCAGGGAAGGACCTCAGCATCCGGTCGACGAACGGCGTGCTGACCGTGCCGGGACTCACACAGTTGACACGGACGCCTTCGCGAACGTGATCGGCCGCCATCGCGTAGGTCAGGGCGAGCACGGCCCCTTTCGACGCGCCGTAGAGCGCGCGACGTGGGAGCCCGTTCAATGCCGCTATCGAGCAGACATTGACGATGGTGGCAGCGGGTGAGCGCCGCAGCAGCGGGAGGGCGAGCGCCGACGTTCGCGCCATGCCGACAACGTTGATATCGAGCACGCGCGACCACTCGTCGTCGTCGTTCTCCTCGACCGTGCCTACCGCGCTGATTCCGGCGTTGTTGATGAGGATGTCGAGTCGACCGAACTGGTTTTCGACTCGTGCGAACGCCTGAGATAGAGATGTACGCGACGTCACATCGGCCGAGAAGCCGATGAGCGGAGGCTCGACGGAGGTGCCGTCCAGGTCGAGTACTGCCACCTCTGCACCGCGTTCAGCGAGATGAATCGCCGTGGCGAGCCCGATGCCGGAGGCGCCGCCGGTCACCGCGGCGACCAACCCGTTGAACTCGCTCATGCGTTTCTCGCAAATTTGGTATCGATGAAAACGTTCCGAGCTCTTCCGAGCCCCTCGATCTCGAGCTCGACGACATCGCCGGCCCGAAGATATGGCTGGTCAGGAAGGCCGAGCGCGACTCCGGCCGGGGTGCCCGTGTTGATCAGGTCACCCGGCCGAAGGACCATGAACTGGCTCAGATACCAGACGATATGATTCACGCCAAAGACCATTTGCGACGTCGAACCGTTCTGTCTTTCTGAACCGTTGACCCAGAGCCGAAGACCCAGGGCTTGCGGGTCGGGGACCTCGTCATGTGTGACCAGAACCGGTCCCAGCGGGTTGAATGTGTCGCAGCTCTTTCCTTTGTCCCACTGGCCCCCTCGTTCGAGTTGGTACTCGCGTTCCGAGACGTCGTGAGACAGCACGTAGCCCACGATGACGTCGGCTGCGTGGTCGGGCGACGCGAGGTACCGGGCCTCTGCACCGATGACGACGCCGAGTTCGACCTCCCAATCGGTTTTGGTCGAGCCGGGCGGAATCAGGACGTCGTCGTGTGGTCCGACGATCGTGCCGGGGTCCTTCATGAAGACCACCGGCTCCTCGGGTGTCGCCATTCCGCTCTCTGCGGCGTGGTCTGCATAGTTCACCCCGATGCAGATGATCTTGCTCGGCGGGCCGATTGGGGCGCCGATCCGGCCTCCTGGAGGCTGAATCTCGCGCAGGTCGCCGTTGCGGAAATGTGTCCGGGCGGTATCGACTCCCGCTGCGAGGAAAGCTCCGTCGATGTCGTCGGTGATCTTCCTCAGGTCGAACCAGCGGCCGTCGTCCCAGAGCGCGGGGATTTCCGACCCTGGGGCACCGATTCTCCCGAATCTCATGAAGCGCTCCAGCCGTGGTCCTCGAGGAATCGCAGGCTCTCGGCGAGAGCGTCGAAGACATCACCGCCGGCGTATCCGTCCATCTCGACGATGCCCAGCGCACGGGGAGCTGCGGCCAGGATTTCCGCAACCGGCATCAGGCCTGCGCCGAGCGGGAGCTGCTCCGCGCCGACTTTGGTCAACGGGCCGTCCTTCACGTGCAGGTACCGCACGCGATCGCCGAGCTCCGTCAACAGCTCAATGACATTCACGCCCCCGACGGCAGCCCAGTACGTGTCGACCTCGAGCACGACCCGAGGATCCAGCCTGTGCGCGAATCCCAGGAACGCGGGCTCGTCGCCCCGCAGGTTCTCGAATTCGTAGGAGTGATTGTGATAGCCGACGGTGAGTCCGTAGGCCCGCGCTTGGTCGGCGGCGTCGTTCAGGGTGTCGGCGAGGCGGAGAGAGTAGTCCGGGTCGCTCCATGACGCAGCGGCGCTGCTCGGATTGATGACCGTGGTCAGGCCGAGCGTGGAGGCGGCATCGAAGATCCGCGTCCAGTCCAGATGCAGGAACGGGGCGTGTCCTACCGGCGCGCGCACAGTGGACCGAGCGAGCGCGTCCGCGAATCGAGCAGGCTGATCGACGAAGTCGTACAGCTCGACCTCGTGGTAGCCGATATCCGCGAGGCGGTCGAGTGTCGCTTCCAGACCCTGTGCCACGGCGTCGCGGACGGTGAACAGCTGAACGGCCGCGCGCCTGGTCGACCCGATCAGCCGATCCTGTGCGGTCATCCGATCACTCCGAGCGTGAACTTCTTGTCCGGGACGGCAGGGTCGACGATCTCGAGCGCCGAGAGCTCCGCAGTGGTGATGCGGCGTCCGAGGAGGAAGAACTTCCGGTCCGGGTACCACAGCACGATCCCGTCCTCGGTCTCGGTGACGGAGCTGTAGAGCGACATCCCTTCGCGGATGAGCTTCACGCCCCCGCTGTCCATGAAGTAGAACGGATCGGAGAACCACACGGGCTGCTCGGCCCCTGCCCTGAAGCGGCCGCGCGCAAGGCAGATCGGGCGGCGATGCGGCTCCCAGTCGGCCGGGACGAATCGCTGGAAGTGCCCATCGTGGTTGTGATAGAAGAACGCGTACTCCTCGTCGGGTCCCGCGTAGATCGGGCATGGGCTGAGCGGGTGAGGCATCACGGGACCGTCGTCGTGCTGGAGGAGCGGACGTGGCTGGGACCAGCTCCGGCCCGCATCCGAGGACTGCGACCAGAACGGGCTGCCCGCGTTGGAACGCATGACGCAGAAGAGTCGTCCGTCAGGAAGCGGGACGATGCTCGGCTCTTGGAGGACGTGCCCGTCTAGGCGCAGGGCGTGCTCGTTCGTCGAGAAGGCCTCGACCTGCAGGTCTTGCGGCTCGGGGTGCAGGTCGACATTCGGGAAGCGAAGGAACTCGACAACAGACCCGACGCGGTCCTCGCCTAGGGCCGGACTGATCCATCGAGTGAGACCGACGAAGTGCTTGCCGTCGGAGACGCGCGTGGGCTTCTGCCACACGATGCAGTTCGAAGGCACCGCCGGATCGGGGTTGTCCCAGATCGAGCGTGGCAGGTCGAGCGTGGCAGCCTGCGACCATGTCTCACCGAGGTCGTCGGAGTAGATCGCCGTCATCACGCCGGTGGTGTGCGTGTAGATGTCGTTGACGCCCGTGTGCCGGCTGAAAACGACGTAGATGCGCCCGCGCTCGGAGACGAGCGGGAACCCCCAGCTCGCCATTCCTGTGCCGGTAGCCGCGTCGGGACCCGCAATGGTCCTAGCCTCCGACCAGGTTTCGCCCTCGTCTTGGCTTCGCGCGAATACGATGTGCTGGTCGTCGGCTCCCTCGATGCTGCTCTGGGTCCAGACGGCGATCAGCCCACCGCCAGGGATCTTCTCGACGAGGAAGTGCTCGTTCCCGGTGGTCGCTCCCGTCGGATCGGTGCTCGCGGGCGCGAAGACCGTGTAGTCGGGTCTCGTGCGTTTGATCTCCGTGGTCAAGTCGGGCATGTGCCGTCCATTCGATGTGTTCGCGTTCGGTTCTTCTTACACAGTTCGCCTTCGGTGACGAGCCACCGCGAGATCTCGTCGACCGCAGCGTGGAAGTCAGCGGAATCCTGCTCGTCGAGGAATCCATGGAGAGCACCGGGGAGCTCCGTCAGCACGTGAGGGACCCCGAGCTGGGCGAGCGACGCGGCGAGACTTCGTCCCGAGTAGCGGACAGTGTCGAGCTCCGCGGTGACTATGAGAGTGCTTGGAAGGGCAGAGAGCGCTGTCGATCGACCGGGTACGGCTCCAGCCGGAACGCGGGTGAGATCCGTTCCCGTGTACGCCTCGAACATGGACCGCAACGATCGAGTGGAGATCAGAGTGCGCTCCGGAATCTGCTCCGCGAGCTGTGGATCCTGTGGGATGTCCCACTCGAGCACCGGGTAGACGAGTGCTAGCCCGACGGGTCGGAGCTCCTCATTTCGCACAGCCAGCGCCACCGCGGCGGCGAGGTTTCCGCCGGCGCTCGCACCACCAATACGGAGCTGGTGCGGGTCCAAGCGATAACCCTGGCCCTTATCGAGCAGCCAATGCCAGACGTATTCGAGCTCGATCAACTGCGTTGGATACCGGGCGGTCGCGGACGCGAGCGCGTAGTCCACGCAGACCACGGCGTGGCCCGACAGCGATGAGACCTCGCGAGCGACGAGATCGGACTCGACCATATCGAGGGATCCGTGGCGAAACCCGCCTCCGTGGAGCCAGATCAGCGAGGCAAAATCCATCGCGTCACCCTCGGGATAGTAGATACGCACTTCTACGTCTCGCCCGCCCACATCGAGTACGACTCTCGTGTACGGGCTGCTGCTTCGGGCCATCCGACTTCCTCTGAGCGATTTAGTGTGATTAGTATGACGTATGAATTCCGGTCGGGTCAACCGCTCACAGGACACCGTCGATCTCCTTGCGGTCGGCGAGACGATGATCGTTCTCGTGCCCGATCCCATCGGGCCGTTGCGAACCGCAGCGAGCTTCTCGAGTTCGGTGACCGGGGCGGAGTCGACTGTGGCTCGATACGCAGCGAGGCTCGGGATGACCTCGGCGTGGTGCGGGGGCGTCGGCGATGATCCATTCGGCGCCCGCGTTCTTGCGGAGCTCGCGGCCGATGGAATCGATGTATCGACAGTTCGGGTGAGCGCCGCGTCGACGGGTGTGTTCTTCAAGGACCCGGGGCCGGCAGGCACTCGCGTCCGGTACTACCGGAAGGGGTCTGCGGGCTCGGAGGTGAACCGCCGCTGGTGGGAATCGCTCGGCGAGTTGTGCCCCCGAGTCACGCACCTGACCGGGATCACGGCTGCGTTGTCGGAGGGCGCTCTCGATTTCCTCCGGTTCGGCCTCGAGACTCGACCGATCCCGAACACCGTCTACTCGTTCGACGTCAACTATCGGCCCGGTCTCTGGGGTGTGTCCGAGGCGGCCCCCATGCTCCGGGAATTGGCCGACAATGCCGACATCGTCTTCGTCGGCCTCGATGAGGCAAGGGAGCTCTGGCGCGTCGCCGAGCCGATCGAGGTCAGAGAACTGCTCGATGGTCCTCAGATCGTCGTCGTCCGGGACGCGGCGAACGGAGCGCATGTCTTCGCTGGACGCGAGCGGGCTTTCGCGCCCGCGCTGAGCGTCGACGTGGTCGAGCCGGTCGGGGCGGGAGATGCGTTCGTCGCCGGCTTCCTCTGGGCGTGGGACAGCGGACTCGGGCTCGCGGAGCAACTCGCCGCGGGGCATATCGTCGCCGCTGTGGCACTACGGAGCAGTGCGGATGTGGCGCCGTTCGATGGGCAGACTCTTGAGCTGCTTAGTGAATTGGCCGGGGAGGTCGTGCGATGACGATCGATTTCGCCGGCGTCATTGGCGAGAAGCCCATCATCGCGGTCCTGCGCGGAATGGAGTGGGACGTAGCCCGACCGATCGCGTGCGACATCTGGGGCACTCGAGTCGGAATCGTCGAGGTTCCCGTGCAAGGTCCTGCGTCGGAACGGCTGTTCGTCCGTTTGGCGGAGCTCGCGGGCGAAATGGGCGAGGTCGTGGGAGCCGGGACCGTGATCTCGCGCGAGGGCGTCGTGCGAGCTCGTCGGCTGGGGGCGACCTTCACAATCTCCCCAGGTTTCGATCCCGACGTCATGAAGTCCAGCCTTGATCTCGGTATGCCGCATCTGCCCGGCGTGGCGACACCGAGCGAGGTGCAAGCCGCCATGAATCTCGGCGCAACCTGGATGAAGGCGTTCCCGGCTGATGCGCTTGGGCCCGAATGGTTCGCTGCTGTGGCGGGGCCGTTTCCGGAGGCGTCATTCGTCGCCACGGGAGGCATCGACTCGCGGAACGCCGCCCGGTTCATCGAAGCCGGGGCCAGTGCTCTGGGTGTTGGATCGAGCCTGGGCCGGCCGGGGGAGATCGGACGGTTGACCGCCGCGATCGCTGGCGCCAACAGGTGACTACTCGGCGCGAACGGTGTCGTTGACCTCTTCGTGCGCCCCGGCGAGCAGCGTCCTCATCGTCGACTCGGCCCCCGAAGCATCGCCGGACCGGAGTGATTCGATGAGCTCGTCATGCAGCGCGAGCCCGCGGCGCGTTCGATCGGTCAGTGGCACGAAGACCGACTCCCGCGCTCGCAGCGCAGCCCGGAGCGCACCCTCGAGGCGGACGAACATCATGTTCCCGCTCGCGCGCAGGAGAACGGTGTGGAAAATAATGTCCGCCTCAGTGAACGCGTGCACGTCCCGAGACTCGAGCGCAGCCCTCATCATCGACACCGCACGCTCAAGGGTGGCGATCAGCGCATCTGTCTCCGAGGTCGCGGCGAGCTTCGCTGCCATCGGCTCGATCGCCGAGCGCGTCTGGAACAGTTCGGTGATCTGCTTCTGGCGCTCGGGCCCGAGCAGTCTCCAGTTAAGCACCTGGGGGTCGAGGAAGTTCCAATTCTCCTGGGGTGTGACCCGTGTCCCGACCCGCGGTCGCGCCACGATCAGCCCCTTGGTCTCGAGTGCCCGGAAAACTTCACGAACCACGGAGCGTGACACCCCGAACTCCGCGATGATCCGGTCGGCTGACAGCGGCTCGCCGGGTGGGAACACGCCGAGGACGATCGATCTGCCGAGTTCCTCGACCAGCTGGTCGAACAGGCGGCCGCCATCGTTGGCGAGGCGCGACATCGTCGCCGGGAAGTCTTCGATGCCCATCCATGCCTCCAGCCGTTGAACGATCACATCAATAATACAATTACGCCATCATTCGCTTTTGCTTAAAAGTCAGTTTAGTCATACTATTCAGCCATGACCGCTCCCGAACTGGACGATGGCGTGCGACGGCGCGTCTTCGTCGGCCCAGCGTCCGTCCCCGAGCTCGAGGCCGCCGTCGTCGCGGGCGGGGGCGAACTCTCGGAGCTCGGGGTCGCCGAAGCGATTGTGTACTTCGGTTCCGACGAGCCCGAAGAACTCCGCGAGCTCATCCACGACCGAATCGCCTGGGTCCAGCTCCCCCACGCAGGCGTCGAGCCGTGGCAGCGCGCAGGGCTGTTCGAACTGCCCGTCGCCTTCACCTGCAGCGCAGGACTGTACGGCAGAGCGGTCGCAGAGCACGTCGTCGCGCTGATGCTCGCCGCCGCACGGAACCTTCCGCGTCACATCCGGGAGCCCCATTGGCAGCTGGACAAGCTGACCACCCAGGTCGAGGGCGCGACGGCGCTGGTCATCGGGGGTGGGGGCATAACCTCCGCGTTGCTCCCGATGCTCACAGTGCTGGGCGTGCGGGCTGTGGTCGTCGCTCAGCACGACGTGCCGGGTGCGGATGAAGTGGTGCCTCGGGAGGCGTTCCGCGAGTGGCTGCCGCGCGCAGAGTACGTGGTCCTCGCGGCACCATCGACACCGGAAACACGGCACCTCATATCGAGCGCGGAGCTGGGGCTCATGCGCCCAGAGGCGTGGCTGATCAACGTCGGCCGCGGTGACCTCGTCGCGACCAGTGATCTTGTGACTGCGCTCCGAGCCGGAACCATAGCGGGTGCCGGCCTCGATGTCGTCGACCCTGAGCCCCTGCCAGAGGGTCACGAGCTCTGGCAGTTCCCCAATGTCATCGTCACCTCCCACTCGGCTAATCCGGAGCGCTCATACTGGCGACTCCTCGCCCAGCGGACCGAAGAAAACGTTCGCGAGTTTTCCCGGCAGCGGGGAGACGGCGAAAAGCTCCAGTTGGCAGGCATGGTCCGCTCGGATCGCGGCTACTGAGGTCAGGCGACGATGAAGATCACAGCGCTGACCACCTACCTCGTGGAACCACGATGGCTCTTTCTGAAGGTCGACACGGACACCGGCCCCTCCGGTTGGGGCGAGCCCATCGTCGAAGGGCGGGCCCACACGGTCCGGGCAGCCATCGACGAGATGGCGGATTATCTGGTCGGGACGGATCCACTCCGGATCGAGGACACCTGGCAGGTCCTCACGAAGGGCGGCTTCTACAGGGGAGGCCCCATCCTCTCGAGCGCGATCTCGGGAATCGATCAGGCGCTCTGGGACATCTACGGCAAGCATGTCGGGCTACCCGTCCATCAGCTGTTGGGCGGTCGCGTCCGCGACCGGATCCGCACCTACTCCTGGATAGGCGGCGATCACCCGCAGGACGTCGCCGCTCAAGCGGAGTTGAGGCGCGACCAGGGGTTCACAGCCGTGAAGATGAACGCCTCCGGACGGCTGACGGCTCATCCGAGCGCTCGCGAGCTCGACGAGATCGTGGAACGCGTCGCCGCAGTTTCGGAGGTGATGGGACCGCACGGAGGAGTCGCTGTGGACTTCCACGGGAGGCTCTCCGTCGCGGCAGCACGTCAACTCTCGAAACTGCTCGAACCGCTTCGGCCGATGTTCATCGAAGAGCCCGTCGTGCCGGAACTCGGAACGACCCTCGGGTCGATCGTGGCAAACACGGCGATCCCCGTCGCGACCGGTGAGCGCCTGTACTCCCGATGGGACTTCCGTTCAGTTCTCGAAGCAGGAGTATCAGTCGTTCAACCCGACCTCTCGCACGCCGGAGGAATCTCCGAGTCCAGGCGAATCGCGGCCCAGGCCGAAACCTACGGCGCACACATTGCACCGCATTGCCCGCTAGGCCCCATCGCCTTCGCGGCATGTCTACAGCTCGACCTCGCAACACCGAACTTCCTCATCCAGGAGACCAGTCTCGGCATCCACTACAACGTGGGTGCCGATCTGACCAGCTACCTCGTCGATCCCGATGCATTCCAGCTACGCGACGGCGCCATCCCGGCGTGGGAGAAGCCGGGACTCGGCGTCGACATCGACGAGAAGGCCGTCGCCCACGCTGCATCACGTGGACATCGATGGCGATCCCCGACATGGCGAACAGACGACGGCGCGTTCACCGAATGGTGAGCCACACGGCATGGAAGAGCAAGAAATGAACGAGATGAGAACTGTCGGAATCGGTGTCATCGGCACCGGGATGATCAGCAACCAGTACCTCACGAATCTGACCGCGTTCGGAGGAATGGACGTTCGCTTCCTCGCGGACCTCGACCAGGATCGCGCGCGCAGCCAAGCCGAGAAGTTCGATGTCGCGAACTCGGGAACGCCCGAGCAGCTCCTGAAGAGGGATGACATCGAGATCGTCATCAATCTGACGATCCCGGCAGTGCACGCGGAGGTCTCTCGGGCGATCGTGAACGCGGACAAGCACGTCTGGAGCGAGAAGCCGTTGGCGACGTCCAGAGACAACGCGCGGGAGTTGCTCAGTGACGCTGAGAGCCAGGGGGTCCGGGTCGGATGTGCTCCCGACACCTTCCTCGGGCGCGGAGTGCAGCGTGCTCTCCGGCTGATCAGCGACGGAGCGATCGGTGAGCCGGTCTTCGCGAATGCCGCGTTCATGACGCCGGGACCGGAGGTGTCGCATCCAAACCCGGAGTTCCTGTTTGCTCCGGGCGGAGGACCGCTGTTCGATATGGGTCCGTACTACTTGACGGCCCTCGTGCAAGCGCTAGGACCAATCGCAAGCGTCAACGCTGCGGCGTCGACGTCGAAGGCGCAACGTACGATCCAGGTCGGTCCCCGGGCAGGGACCGGGTTCGATGTGACGACGGCGACCCATTACTCGACCCAAATGAAGTTCCGGGACGGCGCTGCGGGCCAGGCCGTCTTCAGCTTCGATTCCGCCCTGGTGCGCACAGGGGTCATCGAAATCACGGGCACCGAGGGAACGCTCGTCTTCCCTGACCCGAATCAGTTCGGCGGCACGGTTCGGCTCTACCGACCCGGTTCCTTCGAGCCTGAGGAGTACACCGTCGAGTCGGCCGGCCTCACGCGAGGCATCGGTGTCGCAGAGATGGCCGAAGCGATCCGCGAAGGTCGTCCGCATCGTGCGAGCGGCGAGCTTGCGCGCCATGTCCTCGACGTCATGCTTGCGATCGAGTCGTCGTCTTTTGGTCAGAGCCCGGTGCCCGTCTCGTCGTCCGCGGTCCCCGCGCCTCTACTGGGCAGGGACTGGGATCCACGACGATGATGGCTTCGGTCGGGGGCCACGTGCATCCCCACAGCTACGTCTTCGCTGGAGACTCGATCACCGACGCCGGCCGTGACCGGAATGACCGCTCGTCGCTCGGCAACGGCTACGTCGTCCGCATCGCAAGCGAATTCGCGGCCCGCGATCGCGAGGCGACCGTCATCAATCTCGGTGTGGGAGGCGACCGTGTCGGAGACCTTGTCCGCAGGTGGAACACGCAAGTGCTCGAGCTCGACTTCGACCACGTCACGATCGCGGTCGGTGTCAACGATGTCTGGAGACGCTTCGACAGCGACGACCCAACCGATGATGTCAGCTTCGAGCGCGCGTACCGGTCGCTTGCCCAGTCGGTGGCCGACCGTGGGAAGGGTCTATCGTTCATCGAGCCCTTCTGTCTCGTCTCCCAGGTTGAACGGCCTACGGAGTGGCTCGACGAGCTGGCCGGAAAGCAGCGGGCGATCGAGCGAATCGCTTCCGAGATCGGCGCCCGTCTGGTGAGGACTCACGAGATGTTGACTACCGCAGCAAGCGAGTTCGGAGTTACGGCGATAGCCCCGGACGGCGTCCACCCTTCAGCTCTGGGCCATGAACTCATCGCCCATGCCTGGCTGGAAGCGAACGTAGACTTCCGACTCGACACCGTTAGAGGCGTCTGATGCGGCGAATCTCCTCGGTGATCGGACTGCCCGCGGACGGGCGCGCAGAGTACGAAGAGCTGCACGCCAACGCCTGGCCTGGGGTTCTGGCACAGTTGACAGCCTCCAACATTCGCAATTATTCGATCTTCCGGTACGGCGAGTTGCTGTTTGCCTACATGGAGTACGTGGGCGAAGACCTCGAAGCCGACCTTGCCCGTATGGCCGCAGACCCGATCACGCAAGCATGGTGGGAAGTCTGCGGTCCCCTGCAGAGCCCTGTCGTAGACCGAGAGGAAGGCGAATGGTGGAAGGTGCTGCCTGAGGTCTTTCACCTGGACTGATTCCGGCCGAGTCGGCCCATACCCCCACCGACTCCGCGGGTCTCGGATCAATGGCGTGACACGGGGCCCGCGGCCTCACTGGGTGTTCGTCAGTGGTCGCAGTGGCGTCCGCGGCAGATCGCGTAACCTGCGGGTCAGTCGCCCTATTCCGCTTCGACGTCCTCCTGAGCGGCTGTTCATCGCCAAGGTCCGGCTCCGGGGGCTGAGTTAGTTCGTCTCGGGGTTCGTCGCCCGGGCCAACTTTAGATCGACCGAGACCATCGGTCGGATAGAGCAATCGACGCTCTCGTTCGGCTGGTAGCCGATCAGCAGATGTCGGCCCTCGAGCGGATAATCAGGGGAGGACGACAGGGGGTGTCGACGTGGGCTCGGTCGAGTCATACGAAACGGCTTCAGGCAGACGCTACCGGGTGCAGTACCGGACGCCGGATCGCAGAAACACGATGAAGCGCGGCTTCACGACGAAGCGTGACGCCGAGCTTTTCCTGGCGACCGTCGAAGTGGCAAAGGCCAGAGGGGAGTGGGGTCGGCCCGACCAAAGCGCGGACTCCCGTCGCTCAAGTCGCGGAGGACTGGTTCCGAGCGCAGGTTCAAGTCAAACCAACTTCTCGGTCCGGCTATCGATTTCATCTTGACAAGTATGTCTTGCCTCGATGGGGGGATACGCGACTTGTTGAGGTACGTCATGGCGATGTCCAGGCGTGGGTTGGCGAGCTGTCAGAAGTTCTCGGCCCCTCGATGGTCAGACAAATCCATCTGGTTCTGGCGGGAGTGTTTCGATATGCGATCCGGGACGGCCGGCTGGTCAACAACCCATCCGAAGGAATTCAGCTCCCACGCCTAGCGTCGCGCGAACATGGCTATCTCACACACCCGCAAGTCCGTGCCCTCGCGGAGGAGTGTGGGGAGCAAGGGGATGTGGTGCTCTTCCTTGCGTACACGGGGCTTCGATGGGGCGAAATGGCAGGTCAATAATCAATCGGGTCGACTTCGCCCGTCGTCGCATTGATGTGGCGCGAGCCGTCTCTGAGCCTCGCGGAGTAATCATTTGGGGCACGCCGAAGAACCATGAGCGACGATCGGTTCCGTTCCCGGACGTCTTGTCTGGCTTGCTCGAAAAACGGTGCTCAAGGCGGGACCCTGAAGATCCAGTCTTCACTGGGTCTGACGGCGGTGTTCTCCGCGCAGGCAATTATCGCAACCGAGTGTTCAACGCTGCGGTCGCGCGCTGTATGGAGAAGGACGAGACCTTCCCGCGATTGACTCTCCACGATCTGCGTCACACCGCGGCGTCGCTCGCGGTCTCGGCGGGCGCGAACGTGAAAGCTGTTCAGCGGATGCTCGGCCACGCGTCGGCCGCGATGACGCTTGATGTATATGCGGACATCTTCGATGACGACCTGGATGCCGTGGCGGTCGCACTGAATGACGTAGCTACGAATTCAGTTGTAGTCAAAATGTAGTCAGACGCCAATTTTGACTACCTCGCGGAGGCTACGAAAAAGCCCCGCTCCCAGTAGAAGCCTGGAAACGGGGCAGTGGCTCCGACCGGCATCGATCCGGTGACCTTTCGATTTTCAGTCGAACGCTCTACCAACTGAGCTACAGAGCCGAAGCCAGAAGACTGGCCTCTAGACGGAAGCCCTTCGCTCGCGGACAACCGCTCGGAAGGGCTTCGCGCCGTGGCGACCCTGACGGGACTTGAACCCGCGACCTCCGCCGTGACAGGGCGGCACGCTAACCAACTGCGCTACAGGGCCTCATAGTGAAGCTGTTCAATTATATGTTGTGCCAGTGACCCCAACGGGATTCGAACCCGTGCTACCGCCGTGAAAGGGCGGCGTCCTAGGCCACTAAACGATGGGGCCGGACAGCCTCGAAACGCTTCCGCGATCCGCATGACCACCGACGCATAAGCATACGGAATCCCCGCGGCAAATGCCAATCGAGCCTGCGGCCCGGGCACGTCGCGTTCGCCGATCCCGCGACCAGCCCGCAAATCTCCACGGATTAGGCCGCGCATCCGGATACGTTCGCATCGACGGCCGCTCGGGTCGTCCGTGTTCTCACACGCCACCCCCGCCCCTCGACCGACCGCTTTTCGCCTACCGACACTGGGCTTAAGGAAGTTGCTGTTGCTAAAGTGACAGATGTTGACAACGGGATCCGTGTGACTCATGTGACTGAAGCCGCGCAAGAGCAGACGGGTTCGAGGAACGATGAAACGTACTGAAACGGTCTCCCCCTAGCCCGGCGGACTCGCCCGCGCGGGCATTTCGAGGCGCACCGACGCAGCATCCGCTCGGTGATCGCCGGCACTGCGATCGCGGTCATCGCCGCGGTCGGTCTCGTAGCAGCCCCCGCATACGCCGACTATCCGAGCTGGCAGGACGTCCAGAACGCCAAGGCCAACGAAGCGACGGCGGCGGCGCAGGTCACGGCCATCAACAACTTGATCGCGCAGCTCAAGAACGAGGTCGCCGCGACCCAGGCCGAGGCGGACAAGCGCGGCCTCGAGCTCGAGGTCGCACAGACCAAGTTCGACGAGGCGAACATCAAAGCCGACCTGATTCAGAAGCAGGCGGACGACAGCAAGGCGAAGGCGGATGCGGCGAGCGCGCAGGCAGGCAAGCTCGCGGCCCAGCTGTACCGCTCTGGCGGCCGCAACCTCACAGCCAACCTCTTCCTGAGCGGCAATGGCGCCTCGGACAAGAGCCCGGACAAGCTTCTTTCCGACCTCGGCAGCATGTCGCGCCTGGTCGAGCAGTCCAACCGGGTCTACGCCGACGCTAAGACGGCCCAGAACACCGCGAAGTCGCTCGCCGAGCAGGCGAAGGTCGCGAAGACGGAGCGCGAGAAGCTCCGCATCGCGGCCGAGCAGGCACTTCAAGCGGCGGCAGCCGCAGCGAAGGCCGCGGAAGACAAGCTCGCCGAGCAGCAGTCGCAGATCGTCATCATGCAGGCGCAGCTGGCGGCTCTCCAGGACAAGACGGCGCAGACGGTCGCCGGATACCAGGCGGGCGTTGCCGCGGCAGCAGCGGCCGCGGCAGCACGAGGTTCGGCGGGCCTCCCGGGCGGCTACGTCGGTCCGCAGGGCTGGGCAAATCCGGTGCGCGGTCACATCACCGACGGCTTCGGTCCTCGCCCCTCGCCGGGCGATGGCGGCAGCACGTACCACCTCGGCATCGACATCGGCGCGGGATGCGGCTCCGTCATCTACGCGGCGCACTCCGGAACCGTGGAGTTCGCGGGCCGCAGCGGCTCGTACGGAAACTTCGTGCTGATCGACAACGGCGGCGGCATCAACACGGGCTACGCCCACATCGTCAACGGCGGCATCATGGTGGGCAACGGCCAGCACGTCGGCGCGGGCCAGCCGATCGCCCACGTCGGATCCACCGGCGCCTCCACCGGCTGCCACTTGCACTTCGAGGTTCGCGTCAACGGCGTGAAGATCGACGGAATCCCCTTCATGAGACAAAGGCAGGCTCCTCTTGGCTGACAACGAGAAAGCATTCCGAGTGCGCCCCGGCGTCGCGATCGGCGCCGGAGTGATGGGCGTCGTGACCGCATCCATCGGCGTCATCACTCCGCCGGCGTTCGCGGTCGACTACCCCTCCTGGAACGACGTTCAGCAGGCGAAGGCGAGCCAGGCCAACCAGCAGGCGATGGTGGACAACATCACCAAGTTGATCTCCGGGCTGCAGTCCTCGGTCGACGCGGCACGCACCGAGCAGGCCAAGGCGGCAGAGGCCTACCTCGAGGCGAAGAACGCTCTCGCCGTTGCCACCGCCAAGGCCGAAGACCTCAGCAGCCAGGCAAGCGCCGCCGCCGAGAAGGCCGACACGTCGCGCATGCGGGCGGGGCTCCTGGCCTCGCACCTGGCCAAGTCCGGCGGCGGAGACGTCGCGGGCAGCCTGATGCTCAAGGGTGGCGGCTCCGGCGACGCGGCCGACAAGCTGCTGTATCAGCTCGGCACGATGAACAAACTCACCGACCAGTCGAAGCAGGTCTACGAGCAGGCGACGTCCGACAAGAACACGGCCGAGTCGCTCACCGCCCAGGCCAAGGTCGCGAAGGCCGCCCGCGAAGACCTCGCGACCAAGGCGAGCACCGCTCTGGCCGCGGCTCAGGATGCGCAGGCCAGGGTCGAAGCAGCACTCGCCACTCAGCAGGCCAAGTCCACCGAGCTCGTCGCGCAGCTCGCGACGCTGAAGAACACGACCGCCGTGACCGAGGCCGCCTACCTGCAGGGCGAGCGGGTCAAGGCCGCTGCTGCAGCGGCGGCGAAGGCGAAGGCCGAGGCGGATGCTGCTGCGGCCGCGGCTGCTGCCGCGGCGCACAAGCCCCCGACGAGCGGTGGTGGTGGCGGTGGCGGTGGCGGCTCGACGCCGGTCCCGCCGCCGAACGGCAATGTGGTCCAAACCGCGATCAACTACGCGAAGGCTCAGCTCGGCAAGCCGTACGCGATGGGCGGGGAGGGTCCGCGCACATACGACTGCTCAGGCCTCACCATGAAGGCGTACAGCTACGCGGGTATCTACATCGGTGCTCACTCGGTGAACGACCAGTGGTACACGCTCGCAAAGCGCGGCAAGATCGTGTCGTACAGCCAGCGTCAGGCCGGTGACCTGATCTTCTGGGGGAGCGGCCCGGGCAGTTTCTACCACATCGGCATCTACATCGGCGGCGGCAAGATGATCGCCGCTCCGCAGACCGGCGACGTCGTCAAGATCCAGTCCGTGTGGGGTTCGCCGTGGCAGCAGGTGGCCCGCCCGGGCTAAACGGCGAACCCCAAGTCAGCAAACGAAGAACGCTCCCCGATCACCGATCGGGGAGCGTTCTTCGTTAACCGTGGGAAGCTCAGTGACCCTCGTCCGCGAGCTTCTTGATGCCGGCCTGCACGATCGCGTCGGCTTCGGCGGCGTCGCCCCAGCCCTCGATTTTGACCCACTTGTTGGGCTCGAGGTCCTTGTAGCGGGCGAAGAAGTGCTCGATCTCGTTGCGCGTCTGCTCCGGAACATCTGAGATGTCCTGGATGTGCTGCCAGCGCGGGTCCTTGTAAGGAACGACGATGACCTTCGCGTCGCTGCCGGCCTCGTCGCTCATGTTGAGCACGCCGACCGGGCGAACCTTGACGCCCACACCCGGGAACACCGGGTATTCGAGCAGAACGAGGGCATCCACCGGGTCACCGTCGAGTCCGAGCGTGTTTTCGAAGAACCCGTAATCGGTCGGGTAGACGAAGCTGGTGAACAACACGCGGTCGAGGTACACGCGACCGGTCTCGTGGTCCACCTCGTACTTGTTGCGGCTTCCCTTGGGGATTTCTACGACAACGTCGTATTCGGCCATGACTGTTTCTCCCTCGTGTTGAAAAGACTGGAATAACGTTACTGGATGCACGTAGACGGTTCACCGGACCTTTCTCAGCCAACGCCGTCCCGGCGCCCCCGCCTGACTCCGCCGATCGCCGACGTGCGTCGCGCGGTGCGCGACTCGCTCGCCGCCGCTGCAGCCCTGCCCGCGCCCGACCCGCACGACGACCACGGGCCGCGCCGGCCGCATCCCTTGGCTCAGGATGCACTGGTGCTGGTCGGTCTCAGCGGCGGGGCCGACTCGCTCGCCCTCGCGGCGGCAACAGCCTTCGAGGCGCCGCGGGCCGGATTCCGCGCGGGCGCGATCATCGTCGACCACAATCTGCAGCAGGGTTCGGAAGCGGTAGCCGAGAGAGCGGCCGAGCAGGCTCGCGAGCTCGGCCTCGATCCCGTTCTCATCGAATCCGTGACCGTGGATGCGAACGCCTCCGGTCCCGAGTCCGCGGCGCGTGAGGCGCGACACGGCGCGTTCGACCGTGCGCTCGTGGCGACCGGCGCCGAGCGCATCCTGCTCGCCCACACCCTGGACGACCAGGCGGAGACGGTGCTGCTCGGTCTTGCCCGCGGTTCGGGGCCGACAAGCCTGCAGGGGATGCTGCCCGACACCGGGCGGCTGCTTCGCCCGCTGCTCGGTGTGCGACGAGAGACGACCCGGTCGTTCTGCGTCGACAGCGGACTCGCCGCTTGGGATGACCCGCACAACGAGGACCCGGCGTACGCGCGGGTGCGCGTGCGCGCATCCGTTCTCCCCGTGCTCGAACGCGAACTGGGGCCGGGAGTCGCCGAGGCTCTGGCGCGCACAGCCGATCAGTTGCGGGAGGACAACGAGGCACTCGATGGCCTCGCTCTCGAGTGGGCACTCGAGCTCGTGAGCCAGACGGATGAGGGAGGCGTCGCGCTCGACGTCCGCGGCCTCGCCGCCGACCCGCCCGCACTGCGTCAGCGGATCATCCGGCTGGTCGTATCCGCCGAGTTCGGTGTCTCGCTCAGTCGCGCGCATACGCTCGCAGTCGCTGAGCTGATCACCGACTGGCACGGCCAGAAACCGCTCAGCCTCCCAGGCGTTAGAGTTGTCAGGCAGAACGGACTGCTCATCTTTTCGGACAACATCTAAGGACAGCACCGCCCTCATGGAACTCACGGACGTTCACGACGACCTGACCGAGATTCTCATCACCGAGGAGCAGATCCGCTCCCGTCTGGCCGAGCTGAGCCGGGAGATCGAGCGCGACTACGCCGACAAGGATGTGCTCCTCGTCGGCGTGCTCAAGGGTGCGGTCATGGTGATGGCCGACCTGGCCCGCGAGCTGAAGATCCCCGTCACGATGGACTGGATGGCGGTCAGCTCTTACGGTTCGGGCACGGCCTCGAGCGGCGTCGTGCGCATCCTGAAAGACCTCGACACCGACCTGCAGGGCAAGACTGTGCTGATCGTCGAGGACATCATCGACTCCGGTCTCACCCTGTCGTGGCTGCTGGCGAACCTGCATTCGCGCGGCCCCGAGTCGATCGAGATCGTCGCGCTGCTGCGCAAGCCGGAGGCTGCCCGCGTCGAGATCGACGTGAAGTACGTCGGCTTCGAGATCCCGAACCAGTTCGTCGTCGGCTACGGCCTCGACTACGCCGAGAAGTACCGCAACCTGCGCGGCGTCGGCATCCTCGCCCCCGCCGTCTACAGCTGACCCCGCGCTCCGCGCCGCGCCGCTCCGCCCGCTCCGCGACCGCGTCGCGCCCGCGTCGCGAGCGCTCCGCGACTAACGCAATCGAGTCCGGCCAAAATCCCCTTATTCACGCGCTGATTTCGGGATTTTGGCCGGACTCGATTGCGTTGGGGCGGCGGTGTGGATAGTTTCAGCGCATGATCACGGTCGAAGAACTGCGTGGCATCCGGATCTTCGCCCCACTTCCCCCGACGACCCTCGCCCATCTCGCGAACACTGTCGAAGACATCCAGCTGCTCCCCGGCGAGTACTTCGCGCACGAAGGCGACGAACGCGCGCTCTTCGTCGTGATCGAGGGCCGGGCGGAGCTCACCAAGGTCGTCAACGGTGAGGAGCGCGTCATCGGGGTGCGCAAGCCCGGACAGTTCTTCGGCGAGGTGCCGATGACCCTGAGCACGCAGTTCCCGGCGAGCGGCCGGGCGGTCGAACCCGCACGCATCATCAAGCTCGACGTCACGGCGTACTACACACTCGCCGCGATGGCGCCGTCGGTTCCGACGAAGGTCGCCGGGCTTGCGCGTCGCTATCTCGACTCACTCCAGGAGCTCGCAGCCGAGCAGCCGGATGCCGAGGCTCGCGTGATCGGTCCGCGGCTCGACGCGAAGGTGCGCGAGATCACGACGTTCCTCACCCGCAACCACGTGCCGTTCGACCGAGTGACGACGGATGCGACGGATGCGACGGATGCGACGGACACGACGGATGCGGCCACACACGACCAGCCGTTCCCCATCCTCGAACTCCGCGACGGCTCACAGCTCGTCGCGCCCGCGATCCGCGACGTCGCCCAAGCCGTCGGACTCGAAGTGCAGCCGACCGAGGCCGATTATGACGTCGTGATCCTCGGCGCCGGCCCGGCGGGCCTCACCGCGGCGGTGAACGGCGCGGCCGAAGGGCTGCGCACCGTCGTCATCGAGAGCCTCGCCCCCGGCGGTCAGGCCGGAACCTCCACTCGGATCGAGAACTACACGGGCTTCCCGTTCGGCATCTCCGGCGACGACCTCGCCAGCCGCGCCCTCACCCAGGCCAAGCGCCTCGGCGCGGAGATCGTCGTGACCCGCACCGTGCGCGCGATCGATCCGACCAGCCACGAGATCGAACTCGACGGCGGCGACACCCTTCGATCATCCGTGGTGATCGTCGCCACCGGTGTCGAGTGGCGCACGCTCCCCCTGCCGTCGGTGGAGCGATACCTCGGCAACGGCCTCTTCTATGGGGCCGCCCGCAGCGACGCCGGAATCGCCCAGGGTCAGGATGTCTGCATCATCGGGGCGGGCAACTCCGCCGGGCAGGCGGCCATCTTCTTCTCGCGGCACGCGCGATCCGTCACCATGCTCGTGCGCGGAGAGTCTTTGGAGGCGAGCATGTCGAGCTACCTCATCGAGCAGATCGGCGCGAACCGCGGCATCCGCGTCGAGACTCGCAGTCAGGTCGTCGGGCTGCACGGCGACAGCAGCCTGCAGGCCATCGATGTGCTTGACGCTTCGACGGGCGCCACGACCATGCGCCCTTTTCCGGTCGTGTTCGTCATGATCGGGGCGGATGCGGTCACCGGCTGGCTCCCGCCGTCGATCGATCGCGATTCCCACGGCTTCATCCTCACGGGCGGGGATGCGGCGGCCGGCTCCTCTTGGCCGCTCGAGCGTCGTCCGTTCTCGCTCGAGACCAGCGCCCCGGGCGTCTTCGCGATCGGGGATGTGCGCTCGGGTTCGGTCAAACGTGTCGCCGCCGGCGTCGGCGAGGGCGGGATGGCCATCGCCTACGCGCATCAGTACCTGGCGCTGACCCACTGACCGACGCGCTGAGCGACAGCGCAAGCAGCCCGGTGGCCGCCGCCGGAACGCTCGTGTCGCCCAAAGCGAACACGCAGCCGCCATACAGTCCCCGCGCGATACCCTTGCACCACCATGAACGCCAAGAAGATCTTCCGCGGGCCTTTCCTCTATATCGTGCTTGCCATCGTCGCCGTCTGGATCGGCTCGAGCCTGATCACGATGTCGGGGTTCAAAGGAGTGTCGACCCAGAAGGGTCTCGAACTCCTCCAAGACGACAAGGTCGCCAGCGCGAAGATCGTCGACGGTGAGAACCGCGTCGACCTCACGCTGAAGCAGGCCGACGGCAACCTCGGCACGCAGGTGCAGTTCTATTACGTCACCCCTCGTGGTGCCGACATCGTCAAGGCGGTCGACAGTGCCAGCCTGAGCAAGGGATTCGACGACGAGGTCCCGCAGCCCAACTGGCTGCTTTCGGCTCTCGGCTTCCTCATCCCGGTGCTGCTCATCGGCGTGTTCTTCTGGATCATGCTGTCGGGCATGCAGGGCGGCGGCAACAAGGTCATGCAGTTCGGCAAGTCGAAGGCGAAGCTCGTCACCAAGGAGTCGCCGAAGGTCACCTTCGACGACGTCGCCGGGTCCGACGAGGCCATCGAGGAACTGCAGGAGATCAAGGACTTCCTCAAGGAGCCGGCCAAGTTCCAGGCGGTCGGAGCGCGCATCCCCAAGGGCGTGCTGCTCTACGGTCCTCCCGGAACCGGTAAGACGCTGCTCGCTCGCGCTGTCGCGGGTGAGGCGGGCGTTCCCTTCTACTCGATCTCGGGTTCCGACTTCGTCGAGATGTTCGTCGGTGTCGGTGCGAGCCGTGTCCGCGACCTGTTCCAGCAGGCCAAGGAGAACTCGCCCGCCATCATCTTCGTCGACGAGATCGATGCCGTCGGCCGTCACCGTGGCGCAGGCCTCGGCGGTGGGCACGACGAGCGCGAGCAGACGCTCAACCAGCTGCTCGTCGAGATGGACGGCTTCGACCCGAAGACCAACGTCATCCTGATCGCGGCCACCAACCGTCCCGACATCCTCGACCCCGCGCTGCTGCGCCCGGGTCGCTTCGACCGTCAGATCGGCGTGGATGCGCCCGACATGCTCGGCCGCAAGAAGATCCTCGAGGTGCACGGGCGCGGCAAGCCGCTCGCCGCATCCGTCGACCTCGAAGTGCTCGCCCGCAAGACGCCCGGCTTCACCGGTGCCGACCTGGCGAACGTGCTGAACGAGGCCGCGCTGCTGACCGCGCGTTCCAACGCGCAGCTGATCGACAACCGCGCCCTCGACGAGGCGGTCGACCGCGTGATCGCGGGTCCGCAGAAGCGCACGCGTGTGATGAAGGACCAGGAGAAGCTGATGACGGCGTACCACGAGGGTGGACACGCCCTCGCCGCCGCCGCGATGCGTCACACCGACCCGGTCACCAAGATCACGATCCTTCCGCGCGGCCGGGCCCTCGGTTACACGATGGTCATGCCACTGGAAGACAAGTACTCCGTGACGCGCAACGAGCTGCTCGACCAGCTCGCCTACGCGATGGGCGGCCGTGTCGCCGAGGAGATCGTGTTCCACGACCCGACCACCGGCGCCTCGAACGACATCGAGAAGGCGACCTCGATCGCTCGCAAGATGGTCACCGAGTACGGCATGAGCTCCAACATCGGTTCGGTCAAGCTCGGCCAGGCCAACGGCGAGATGTTCCTCGGCCGCGACATGGGTCACCAGCGCGACTACTCCGAGACGATCGCCGAGCGCGTCGACGCCGAGGTGCGCGCGCTGATCGAGAAGGCGCACGACGAGGCCTGGCAGGTCATCAACGCGAACCGCGCCATCCTCGACCGGCTCGCCGCCGAGTTGCTGGAGCACGAGACGCTCGACCACAACGAGATCGCGGAGATCTTCAAGGATGTCGAGAAGCTGCCCGAGCGCCCGCAGTGGCTGTCGAGCGACAAGCGTCCGCTCTCCGACGTGCCGCCGATCGACTACCCGCGGGCCAAGGCCCTGATCGACGCGGGTGCCGTGGACGGCGGCGTCGACTCCGAGTCGCCGTCGAAGCCGAAGCGCGCCCCCGTTCGCAAGCCGCGCCCGGCCACAGCGTAGAGCCGAAGCGCGCATGACCGGATTCGATCGTCCGCGCATCGAGGCAGCCGTCGCCGAGATCCTCGCCGCCATCGGCGAGGATCCGTCGCGTCCGGGACTCGAGACCACTCCGTCCCGGGTCGCCGACGCCTATGAGGAGTTCTTCGCCGGTCTCGGCAAGGATCCGCTGGCCGAGCTGGGCGAGCCGGTGCCGCTCGAGGGGCACGAAGCCGAGACGGTGATCCTGCGAGACATCCAGTTCAGGTCTGTCTGCGAGCACCACCTGCTGCCGTTCCTCGGCGTTGCACACGTCGCCTACCTGCCGGGCGAGCGCGTGGTCGGGCTCGGACGCATCCCGCGCGTGATCGAGACGCTCGCGGCACGCCCGCAGCTCCAGGAGCGTCTCACCGAGCAGATCGCCGACTCGATCGAACACGGCGCCCAAGCCCGGGGTGTACTGGTGGTTCTGGATGCGCAGCACGAGTGCGTGACCACCCGCGGCGCCCGGCAGACCGAGAGCAGCACCGTGACGATCGCCTCCCGCGGGGAGCTGGCCGAGCCGGCCGCCCGCGCCGAGATCGTCGCCCTGATCGGGCGTGGCGTCGCGTGACGCTCATCATGGGCGTCCTCAACGTGACGCCGGACTCGTTCAGCGACGGCGGTCTCTGGTTGGAGCCGGATGCGGCGATCGCGCACGCGGTCGACCTCGTCGACGAAGGCGCCGACATCATCGACGTGGGCGGCGAATCCACCCGGCCCGGTGCTCGCAGCGTCGACCCCGTCGAGGAGCAGCAGCGGGTCGTGCCGGTCATCCGCGCGCTGGCCGCCCGCGGCATCACCGTCAGCGTCGACACCATGCACGCCTCGACCGCTCGCGCCGCGGCTGACGTCGGAGCCGCGATCATCAACGATGTCTCCGGCGGCCTGGCCGACGAGGCGATGCCCCAGGCCGTGCTCGACACAGGCCTCCAGTACGTCGTCATGCACTGGCGAGGGCAGAGTGACACCATGGACGCTCTCGCCACATACACGGACACGGTCGCGGAGGTGCGCTCAGAACTGAGCGCCCGGCTCACCGACCTTCTCGACAGAGGCGTCGATCCGTCCAAGCTGATCGTGGATCCGGGTCTCGGCTTCTCGAAGAACGCCCATCACAACTGGCAGGTGCTCGGCAATCTCCCGGCGTTCGAGACGCTGGGGTATCCGGTGCTGATCGGCGCATCCCGCAAACGCTTCCTGTCTGCCCTGCTGCCGGAGGGGTCTCCTGCGGTCGATCGGGATGCGCCGACCGCGGTGATCAGCGCGCTCGCAGCGCAAGCGGGTGTCTGGGCCGTGCGGGTTCACGATGTCGCATCCACCCGCCTCGCCCTCGACGTCGCCCGCGCATGGCAAGCTGGACGAGATGACTAGGCCAGCTTCGACCACCGGAACCGACTCGATCATCCTCACCGGGCTGCGAGTGCGCGCGAACCACGGCGTCTACGACTTCGAGCGCGAGAACGGTCAGGACTTCGTGATCGATGTGACCGCGTGGCTCGACCTGTCGACGCCGGCCGCGAGCGACGATGTCGAGGCGACCGTGCACTACGGCGAGCTCGCACTCGAGGTGACGGATGCGGTGCGCCGCGATCCCGTCGACCTCATCGAGACCGTCGCCGAGCGCATCGCCGGGGTGGTGCTGGCCCACACGCCCGTCACCGCGGTCGAGGTGACCGTGCACAAGCCGGATGCGCCGATCGAGGTGCCGTTCGAGGATGTCGCCGTGCGCATCCTGAGGGAGCGTCGATGAGCGGGGAGTTCGCCCGAAGCCCCAGCGGCTGCGGGTCGGTGTGCAGGGAGTGCTCGCGTTCGGATCGAACCAGGGAGACCGGGCGGCGACCATCCGTGCGGCGCTCGAAGCGCTCGACGCCGTGCCGGGCATCCGGATCGAGGCCGTGTCGGCGCTCTACGAGACTCCCGCGCTGAAGCTGACGGGGGTGGATCACGACGCGCCCGCCTACCTCAACGCGGTCGCACGCATCCACACGGCCCTCCCGCCGCATGCCCTGCTCGACGCCGTCAACGAGGTCGAGAACGAATTCGGTCGCGTGCGCGAGGAACGCTGGGGCGACCGCACATTGGACATCGACATCGTCGACCTCGACGGCCGCGAGAGCTCCGACGACAGGCTGACCCTCCCGCATCCCCGTGCCGCCGAGCGTGCCTTCGTGCTGGTGCCCTGGCTCGACGTCGATCAGGATGCGGTGCTCACCGGCCACGGACCGGTCGCCGCGCTCGCCGCTCGCGCGACAGATACCGTGACGCTCTACGTTGAACCGCCGGCCCAGGGAGGAGCCTCGTGAGGCGCACACGAGCAACGAGCCTGATCGCGCTCGGCGTGATCGGTGCAGTGATCGGTTTTCTCGTCGAGCTGGCCGCCGCCGGCGCGGGCCTCGCCGTCTTCATCCCGCCGCTGACGCTGCCCATCACCCTGGTGGCGATCGCGATCATCGTCGTGGCCTTCGCCGTACCGATCCGGCGGGCCACGCATCCGCGTAAGGGCAGTACGGCCCGACGCATCGACCCGTTCCAGGCGACGCGTGTCGTCGTGCTCGCCAAGGCATGCAGCCTCAGCGGATCGTTGCTCACCGGCGCCGGCATCGGCTTCCTCGTGTATCTGCTGAGCCGTGCCGTCATTCCGGCCAGTTCGTCGATCGTGTACACGGTGACCGCCACGGTCGGCGCCGCCATCCTCCTTGCGGCCGGCCTGGTGGCCGAGTTCCTCTGCACCCTTCCCCCGGATGACAAAGACGACGACCCGGAGAACGCCCATGCCCCCACGTCTTGACCTCTCCGTCGGCGACTGGAAGCGGGTGTCGCCGAAGTACGTCGTCGTCGTCATCGTCGGCGCGCTGATCAGTGGAGTCGTAGCCGCAGCTGTCGCGACCTTCCTGTGGCTGATCGCCGGCTGGACCTGGGGCTGGGTGCTACTAGCAGCGATCGTCGTCATCACCCTGATCAGCCTCATCATCGCGCCCCGCCGGGCACGGGCCATCGGCTACCTGATGCGCGATGACGACCTGCTCTTTCGACGCGGGATCATGTTCCAGCGGTTCGTCTCGGTGCCGTACGGGCGTATGCAGCTCATCGACATCAACCGCGGACCGGTCAGCAGGATGCTCGGTCTGGCCGACCTCAAGTTCGTCACCGCCGCCGCCGCGACCGGTGTGCTCATCCCGGGTCTCCCAGAAGCCGAGGCCTCGGAGCTGCGCGACCGGCTCGTCGAGCTGGCGGAGAGCAGGCGGGCGGGACTGTGAGTCGCCTGCCCGGGGTCCGCTGAGCGCATCGGAGAAGGCCGCCGAGCGATTCACCGACGGCGAATGGCACCGACTGCACCCCGCGACGCCGCTTCTGCGCGGCGGCATCTTCTTCGTCGCCGTCCTCGGCCTCGTGATCTCCAATCTGCGCGATCGCATCATCAACTTCTTCGTCGGCGCCCCTGACTACTACAGCAGCGGAGACCCGATCGACCAGATCTACGATCACGGTTGGGAGGGCTGGGCCCTGCTCGCCATCATCGTCGCGCTCAGCCTCGCCATCGGCGCGTTCTATCTCTCGTGGCGGATGCACTCCTTCCGCATCACGGGGGACGCCGTGGAGGTGCGCAGCGGCATCTTCTTCCGCACTCAGCGCAAGGCCAGACTCGACCGCATCCAGGGCATCAACGTCGTGCGTCCGCTGCTCGCCCGCATCTTCGGGGCTGCGAAACTCGACATCTCGGTCGCGGGCCACGACGCGAACGTTCAGCTGAGCTACCTCGGGTCGGTGCTCGCCGACGGGCTGCGTGCGGACGTGCTGCGACTCGCATCCGGAGTCCGGGCGGCCGAGCAGGAGGTGGCGGGGGTCGGTGTCGAGGGTGACACGGCGGCTGCGACTGACGGTGCGAGCACGCCCGCGGGCGCTGTCGTTTCGGGTGCAGCAGGTGCCGCCAGCGCGGTGTCCGGCATGGTCAACCGTCGGGTGAACGAGTTCCTCGCGCCCGAACTCGATCCGAACGTCGCGCCGCCGCACTCCGTCGTGAAGATCCCGCCGGTACGGCTGCTCGGGTCGCTCATCCTGAGCGGATTCACGATCTTCGTCATCATCGTTGCCGTCGTGCTCGTCGTCGGCGCCTCGACGGGCCGCTACTGGCTGCTGTTCGTCGTGCTGCCCGGTCTGATCGGTTCCGCGAGTTTCTACATCAACCGGTTCACGAAGTCGCTCCGCTACTCGATCGCCGGCACTCCCGACGGTGTACGGGTGGGCTTCGGTCTGCTCAGTACGAGCAACGAGACGCTGCCGCCGGGGCGCATCCACGCGGTCGAGGTGATGCAGCCGTTGATGTGGCGCCCGTTCGGCTGGTGGCAGATCCGGATCGACACCGCCGGCCACTCCAAGGAGAAGGGTGCGGCCGGGCAGGCCAACACGACGATTCTTCCGGTCGGCGACGCCGAAGACGTGGCCCGGGTGCTGTCGTTGGTGCTGCCAGGTTTTGCCACCGAGGAGCACCGTGCGACCATCGCAGCGGGCATGTCGTCGCGTGGGCGGGATGACTTCGTCGGCAGCCCTCGTCGCGCCCGGTGGATCCGTCCCTTCTCCTGGCAACGCACCGGATACCGCATCCTAGACGGCGTCATCCTGCTGCGCCGCGGCGTCGTCTGGCAGAGCTTGGCCATCGTGCCGCTCGCGCGATTGCAGAGCCTCGAGATCGAGCAGGGACCGATCGACCGGATGCTCGGCCTCGCCTCCGCGCGGCTTCACACGGTCTCGGGACCGGTGCGTCCCCGGCTGCCCGGCGTCGACCGCGACCACAGTGTTTCGCTCTTCGACACCGTGTCGGCCGGCGCCGTCGCGTCGGCGCAGTCGGACCGGAGCCATCGGTGGGCGGCGGGGAATACTCCGCCGGCGCCCATGCAGCCTCCCGCTGCTCCCGGCACCGAACGAGAGGGCTCGTGATGGAACGCTCAGGACGACTCGGCCTCGGTATCGTCGGCGCGGGCAAGGTCGGCCCCACCCTCGGTGCCGCCCTCGCCGGCGCCGGGCACGCGATCGTGGGGATCTCCGCCGTCTCCGAGGCGAGCCGGGAGCGCGCCGAAGCGATGCTCCCCGGGGTGCCGATCCTCGACGTCCCCGTGCTCGTCGAGCGGAGCGAGCTGGTCATCCTCGCCGTGCCCGATGAGGAGCTTCCCGCGCTCGTGGCCGGTCTCGCCGCGACGGGTTCCTGGCAGCCCGGACAGATCGTGCTGCACACCGCTCCCGGGTACGGCGTCGGAGTGCTCGCGCCCGCGATGGCGGCGGGCGCGATTCCTCTGGCCGTGCATCCCGCCCTCGAATTCACCGGCACGAGCCTCGACCTCGCGCGGCTCGCCGAGAGCTACTTCGCCGTCACCGCCCCCGCCCCCGTGCTCCCGATCGCGCAGGCACTGGTCGTCGAGATGGGAGGCGAGCCCGTGGTCGTAGCCGAGGGAGACCGCGCCGCGTACGCGGAAGCCATCGCGACCGCGACCTCGTTCTCGAGGGCGATCGTCGAGCAAGCCACAGGGATCCTCCGCGACATCGGCGTCGACAACGCCGGACCGTTCCTCAGCTCGCTGGTGCGTTCGGCGGTCGACAACGCGCTCACCCGATCGTCCGCCCCCTCCCCACTCGACACCAGCGCTGTCCTGGACGAGTTCGGGATACGCGGCGACGACGACGAAGGACCAGCCGCGCCTCGCGCGTAGTCGCGAAGCCGAAGCCATCGGGGCCCCATCGGCCACCCGCGTGGCCGTAACGCCGAGTAGCCTGGAACTCCGGCCGTTTTCCGTGAGCGTCCCGCCGGGCGCGACGGCCGTAGGGGAGCAGATGCCTGAGGTCGTGACCACCGTCGCCGAGCTGCGCAGCCGCCTGGCTGAAGCGCGGGAGACAGCCCTTCGTGAGGGCAGTTCGGATGCGCCGGACGCACGAGTGGTCCTCGTACCGACGATGGGCGCGCTGCACGACGGACATGTGCGGCTCGTCGGTCGCGCCAGGGATCTCGGTGGCATCGTCGTCGTCTCGATCTTCGTGAATCCTCTGCAGTTCGGTCCGACTGAAGACCTCGACCGCTACCCCCGTACGCTCGACACGGACATCGCCAGCCTCGAGGGTCTCGCCGACGTCGTCTTCGCGCCGAGCGCCGCCGAGATGTATCCCGATGGGGCTCCGAATACGCGGGTCAGCGCGGGAGAGGTCGCCTCACTGTACGAGGGCGCCATCCGTCCGGGCCACTTCGACGGGATGCTCACCGTCGTCGCGAAGCTGTTCAACATCGTGCGCCCCGACGTCGCCGTGTTCGGTCAGAAGGATGCGCAGCAGGTGCACCTGGTCGGCCGAATGGTGAAGGACCTGAACCTTCCCGTGACGATCGCCGTCGTCGACACGGTGCGCGAGAGCGACGGACTCGCCCTCTCGAGCCGCAACCGCTACCTCGATGACGGGCAGCGGCAGGCGGCGGTCGTGCTCTCCCGAGCGCTCGCTGCGGCCGCTGCGGCCGCGCAGGAGGGCGCAGACGCCGTTCTGGCCGCCGCCCGCGAACAGCTCGACACCGAGCCTGCCGTTAAGCTGGACTATCTCGTGGTCGTCGACCCGGACACGTTCCAAAGCGTCGACGCCGAGCATCACGGCCAGGCCGTCGTGCTCGTCGCCGCCCACCTCGGAACGACCAGGCTGATCGACAACGAACGCATCAGCATCCCCTGAGCCCCACCCCTCCCGTTAGCAACGGCACCGCCACCGAAAGAAAGACACTCATGACGGACGCGCAGACCACCGAGCCTGAACTCACTGATGACGAGATCAGCGAGCAGAAGGCGGTTCGCCTGGCCAAGCGCGAGCGTCTGATCGCTGAAGCCAAGACGCCCGGCGGTGGAGCCTACCCGGTGGGTGTTCCCCTGACTACGACGATTCCCGCGGTACGCGCGGAGTACGGCCACCTGCAGGCAGACGAGACCACGGGCGTGGTCGTCGGCATCGCCGGTCGTGTCGTGCACCTGCGCAACACCGGCAAGCTGTGCTTCGCCGTGCTGCAGGCCGGAGACGGCTCGCGCATCCAGGTCATGGTCTCGCTCGCCGCTGTCGGCGAAGAGTCGCTGGTCGCCTGGAAAGAGCTGGTCGACCTCGGCGACCACCTCTTCGTCTCCGGCGAGGTCATCTCGAGTCGGCGCGGCGAACTGTCGATCATGGTCGCCAAATGGGAGATCGCGGCCAAGGCCATTCAGCCCCTGCCGAACCTGCACAACGAGCTGAGCGAAGAGGTGCGCGTTCGCAACCGCTACCTCGACCTGATCGCCCGGGACCAGGCACGCACCAACGTCATCAACCGTGCCAAGACGGTGGCAAGCCTGCGCCAGACCTTCGCCGACCGTGACTTCGTCGAGGTCGAGACGCCGATGCTGCAGGTGATGCACGGTGGAGCATCCGCCCGCCCGTTCGTCACCCACTCGAACGCCTTCGACACCGAGCTCTACCTGCGCATCGCGCCCGAGCTCTATCTCAAGCGCGCCGTCGTCGGCGGCATCGACCGCGTCTTCGAGATCAACCGCAACTTCCGCAACGAGGGTGCGGACTCCACGCACTCGCCCGAGTTCGCGATGCTCGAGGCCTATCAGGCGTACGGCGACTACAACTCCATCGCCGACCTCACGCAGACCCTCATCCAGAACGCGGCGCAGGCCATCTCGGGTTCGCACGTGGTGACCTGGGACGACGGCACCGAGTTCGACTTCGGCGGTGAGTGGGACCGGATTCGCATGTACGACAGCCTGTCCGACGCGGTCGGCGAACCGATCACCCCGGCCACTTCTGTGGAGAGGTTGCGCGAGATCGCGGCTGTGGAGGGAATCGAGATCGAGCACCCGCTCCCCGGCAAGTACGTCGAGGAGCTGTGGGAGCACTTCGTCAAGGGCACGCTGGCGCGCCCCACCTTCGTCATGGACTTCCCTGTCGACACGAGCCCGCTCGTGCGTGCCCACCGCTCGCGCGAAGGCGTCGTCGAGAAGTGGGACCTCTACGTTCGCGGCTTCGAACTGGCTACCGGATACTCCGAGCTGGTCGACCCCGTCGTGCAGCGTGAGCGTTTCGTCGAGCAGGCCAAGCTCGCCGCAGCCGGCGACGGCGAGGCGATGCAGCTCGACGAGGAGTTCCTGCGCGCGCTCGAGTTCGGCATGCCGCCATCGGGCGGGATGGGGATGGGGATCGACCGCCTGTTGATGGCCCTCACCGGGCTCGGCATCCGGGAGACCATCCTGTTCCCGCTCGTCAAGAAGTAAGGCGGAGCCAGGGCAGAGCGCCGAGCGTCAGATCGACCGGGCGTCAGCCGCGCGCTCGCAGGTGCGCCTGCGTGAGCTCTTCCATCTGCTCGTCCGTGAGCTCGTCGAGCGTCTTCCCTTCCCGCCGGTCGCTCCGCGTCCAACGCACGAAGAGGTAGATCAGCACGGGGATGTCCGCGATCTCGGCGATGAACCAGAGCAGGTCGCCCGAGAGGTGCTGATCGTGCAGCGCGTTCGGAAACCAGAGCGGAAGTCGCCCGAGCACCGCGGGAGCATGGTCCACCACACCGTTGTTCAGTCGCAGCAGCAGGCCCGGCACGGCGTCGAGGAGCATCTCGACGAAGGCGAGCAGGAACTCGACCGTGATGAAGAAGGTGGTGCGCACGACGGCATGAGTCGCTATCGGCAGCACCATCAGCAGCCCCGCGAACGGGACGAGCGCCGTGATGGTCCACTCCGACCAGGGGCTGTCGCGCAAGACAGCGGCGATCGGGCTGAGGAACACCAGGAACGCGGCGCAGGCGAACAGGGGAGCGAAGATCGCGTTTCCGAAGAGGCGCACGATGCGCGAGCCCACCAGCGAGTCCGTCACCCGTCGGGCGCTGCCCCGCAGTGCGGCGCGGGCGAGCCCGATCGGCTTGCCCAGACTGAGGAAAGCCGGCACCACGAACAACAGCAGCGCAATGCGTGTGCTGAACGCCCAGCGCAGCTCGGAGCTGTAGGCCCCCAGAAAGCCGAATGAGATCCACGCGTACGACCCGAGACCGAGCACGAAGAAGAAGACGGTGGGTCGCAGCGGCCAGCGGTGACCGCGCCGCCTGAGCGACAGGATCCCGGACAGATACAGCCCTCCTGCGATCAGGATGACGACCACTGCGACGGGGTCGACCCGCCAGGTCGTGAGGAAGGTGGTGAGTGGTGGCGTGATGACTCCGTTCACAGTCTGGCGCGTTACGATGATCGGGTTATGAATGACGTCGTCGCAGGTATCGTCTGGTCGCTCGCCCCGACCGTTCTCGTCGGGCTGCTCTTCTGGCTGATCATGCGCGCGATCATCCGCGCCGACCGAACCGAGCGTAAGGCGTACGCCCGCATGGAGGCTGAGGAGCGCGCTCGCCGCGGGCTCCCGAACAAGCCCTAGCGAGCAATCCGAGCCACGCTTCGATACGGTAGCGATAGCGGCGCGCAACGAGCGTGCCGCATCCGTTATCGGAGGGAACTCGCGCCTGTGGATGCTGCCGTCTTGTGGACGATCATCGTTGGTCTGGCGCTCCTCATCGATTTCGTGATCCGTGTGATCGCCGTGATCATCGTTCCCCGCAACCGCAAGCCCACATCGGCGACGGCTTGGCTGTTGGCGATCTTTCTGATCCCGTACATCGGAGTCCTGTTCTTCCTGCTGATCGGCAGCTATAAGCTGCCGAAGCGCCGGCGCGAGAAGCAGGTCGAGATCAACAACTTCATCATCGAGAGCACCGAGGGTATGGAGCGGGTCAGCCGCGATCATCCCTGGCCACCATGGCTGGAGTCGGTCGTCGAGCTGAACCGCAACCTCGGCGCGATGCCGCTCGTCGGTGGCAATCACGCGTCACTGAACGGCGACTACGAGGCATCGCTCGCTTCGATGGCCGCCGAGATCGGCAAGGCCAAGCGGTACGTCCACGTGGAGTTCTACATCCTCTCCTGCGATCAGACGACGAAGCCCTTCTTCGACGCGCTGGAGGCGGCGGTGAAACGCGGCGTGACCGTGCGTGTTCTGCTCGACCACATCGCCTCGTATCGCACGCGCGACTACAAGCACACACTCAAACGGCTGACCGAGATGGGCGCCAAGTGGCAGCTCATGCTTCCCGTGCAGCCGTTCAAGGGCAAGTACCAGCGACCGGATCTGCGCAACCATCGCAAGCTCCTCATCGTCGACGGCAGGGTCGGCTTCATGGGCTCCCAGAACGTGATCGACCGCACGTACAACAAGAAGTCGAACATCCGTCGCGGGCTCAAATGGAAAGAGCTGATCGTGCGCCTCGAGGGCCCGATCGTCGCCGGTCTGAACGCCATCTTCATCACCGACTGGTACAGCGAGACCGACGAGCTGCTCCGCCGCGAGACCGAGCCCATCCTGACCGAGCTGACCGACGAGTCCCTCGACGCCCAGGTCGTGCCCAGCGGGCCCGGATTCGAAGGTGAGAACAATCTCAGGCTCTTTCTCGCGCTGCTCTATTACGCGCAGGAGCGCATCGTCATCACCTCGCCGTATTTCGTGCCGGACGAGTCGATGCTCACCGCCGTGACGACCGCCACGCAGCGCGGTATCGCCGTTGAGCTGTTCGTCTCCGAGATCGGTGACCAGGCTCTCGTCTACCACGCGCAGAGGTCGTACTACGAGGCGCTCCTGCGGGCGGGCGTGCGCATCTGGATGTACAAGAAGCCGTACATCCTGCACGCCAAGCACTTCACGATCGACGACGACGTGGCGGTGATCGGATCGAGCAACATGGACATGCGCTCGTTCCAGCTCAACATGGAGGTCTCGCTCATGGTGCGCGGTCGGTCGTTCGTCGACCAGATGCGCGAGGTCGAAGACGGCTACCGCAGCCAGAGCCGCGAACTCACCCTCGACGAGTGGATGCGTCAGCCTCTGCGCTCGACCGTGCTCGACAACCTCGCCCGCCTGACCTCGGCGCTCCAGTAGGAGCGAGCACTAGCCGCGCGGTTTGAGCCGCACGGTGGGCAGCTCAGGAGCGGGCAACGGGGAGCCGTCGTAGCCCGCGACGTGGCCGAAACGCCCATCCGGATCGATGTCGTCGATGACCTCGAGCTGCCACTCCGCGCGAGAGCGCACGACGTCGTCGTGGCTGCGGCCGATGAAGTTCCACCACATCACGATCTGCTCGCCGAGCGGTTCGCCGCCGAGGAGGATGAGGCGCGCATCCTGAGCCCCGATCGTCACCTCGATCGACGACCGGCCGGGGCACGCGTATGCGAGGTGCGAGACCGGCACCGGAGTTCCGTCGACGGTCACCTCGCCGGAGTCGACCAGGATGCCGTGCTCGAACGTCGGATCCAGGGGAACGACGATCGTCGATCCGGCCCGCACGGTGAGTTGTGCGCCCACGAGCGGGCTGAAGACCGTCGCGTCCGTTCCGCTCCCGGCGAGCGAGCCGACGAAGGTTCGCACCTCGGCATCGCCAAGCCACCCGACGACAGGCACCTTGTGCTCGAAGAACGGTGCGGTATCCCGAGACGCCGACGGCAGAGCGACCCAGAGCTGAACGCCGTGCAGGGTCGTCGTGCGCTCGGTCGAGACCTCCGAGTGGCTGATGCCGTGGCCCGCCGTCATGAGGTTGAGCTCGCCCGGCCGCACGAGCGCATGGCTCCCGACGCTGTCGCGGTGCTCGACCTCCCCCGCGAACAGCCAGCTCACCGTCTGCAGCCCGGTGTGGGGATGCGGCGGCACGCGCATCCCGCCGCTCACCGAGACGTCGTCGGGGCCGTAGTGATCGATGAAGCACCAGCCGCCGATGAGCGAGCGTTTGCGCTGGGGGAGCGTGCGTCGCACGGTCATCGCCCGCGGGCCGCCGAGCGGGACGTCGCGCGGCTCGAGCACCTCGATCGTGCCCGTCTCGATCACGGCGGTGTCGCCGGCCACAAGCTCGGCGGGATCGCGTTCCAGGTTGCTCATATGAGGATCCTAGGACTCGCCCAGCGGGCTGACGACGCTGCTTCCTAGAATGGTCGCGTGCCCCTGATCTCACGCCCCGCTGCCCGCGTCCGTCTCCCCTTCGCAGCCGCAGGCGTCGTACTGGTCGCACTCGCGCTCGCCGGATGCTCCGGCGCGTCGAGCAAGCCGATCGAGGACTACAAAGGCGAGCCTAAAGGCGTCGACGCGCCCGCATCCAGCGCCGGTGGTGCAGCCTTCGCCGTGTGGCTGAAAGACGGCGCGCAGTTCGCGATCGCCCTCTACGGCAGTTCCAGCTGCCCACCCAAGGTCGCCTCGGTATCCGTCACCGCGAGCAATCAGATGAAAGCGACCCTCGCACCGGCTCCCGGCGGGATCTGTACCCGCGACTACGTGCCGCACACGACAGTGTTCGCCACGCCGAGCGGTGTCACCACGACCTCGGATGTGTCCATCATGCTCCCCGACACGACCCTGACCCTGCCCGGCCTGCGCGGCTGACTCTGACGCCCGTCCTGGGGCCGAGCCTGCGGCACACCCTGGGAAGAACGTCCATCCCTTCACGCCCACGGCGAACAGGGGCAGTTTCGGGGGTGCGGGTGGTTACTCTCTTTGTATCGACGCGACCCCTGCAACCGCGTCTGAGGAGTAGACATGTTCGAGAGATTCACCGACCGAGCCCGCCGGGTCGTCGTCTTGGCCCAAGAAGAAGCCAAGATGCTGAACCACAACTACATCGGCACCGAGCACATCCTGCTCGGCCTGATCCACGAGGGCGAGGGTGTCGCCGCCAAAGCGCTCGAGTCGCTCGGCATCTCGCTCGACGCCGTGCGCGAGCAGGTGCAAGACATCATCGGCCAGGGTCAGCAGCAGCCGACCGGCCACATCCCCTTCACTCCGCGTGCCAAGAAGGTGCTGGAGCTCTCGCTTCGCGAGGCCCTGCAGCTCGGCCACAACTACATCGGCACCGAGCACATCCTGCTCGGCCTGATCCGTGAGGGCGAAGGCGTCGCCGCCCAGGTGCTCGTCAAGCTCGGCGCAGACCTCAACCGCGTCCGCCAGCAGGTCATCCAGCTCCTCAGCGGATACCAGGGCAAGGAGCAGGTGCAGGTCGGCGGCAACGATCAGGCGACCGCGCAGGCCGGCAGCCAGATCCTCGATCAGTTCGGCCGCAACCTCACCCAGGCTGCGCGCGACAACAAGCTCGACCCCGTGATCGGCCGCGAGAAGGAGATCGAGCGGGTCATGCAGATCCTGTCTCGCCGCTCCAAGAACAACCCCGTGCTCATCGGTGAGCCCGGCGTCGGCAAGACCGCCGTCGTCGAGGGTCTCGCCCAGGCGATCGTGCGCGGCGACGTTCCGGAGACGCTGAAGGACAAGCAGCTCTACACGCTCGACCTCGGCTCGCTGATCGCCGGATCCCGCTACCGCGGTGACTTCGAGGAGCGCCTGAAGAAGGTCACCAAGGAGATCCGCACCCGCGGCGACATCATCACGTTCATCGACGAGATCCACACCCTGGTGGGTGCGGGTGCCGCCGAGGGCGCGATCGACGCGGCCAGCATCCTGAAGCCGCTGCTCGCCCGTGGTGAGCTGCAGACCATCGGTGCGACCACGCTCGACGAGTACCGCAAGCACTTCGAGAAGGATGCGGCCCTCGAGCGCCGCTTCCAGCCCATCCAGGTGAACGAGCCGTCGCTGCCGCACACGATCAACATCCTCAAGGGACTGCGCGACCGCTACGAGGCGCACCACAAGGTGTCGATCACCGACGGCGCGATCGTGTCGGCCGCGAACCTCGCCGACCGGTACATCCAGGACCGCTTCCTGCCGGACAAGGCCATCGACCTGATCGACGAGGCCGGTGCCCGCTTGCGTCTGTCGATCCTCTCGGCCCCGCCGGAGCTGCGCGAGTTCGACGACAAGATCTCGGCCGTGCGCTCCAAGAAGGAAGCCGCGATCGAAGACCAGGACTTCGAGAAGGCTGCTTCGCTCCGCGACGAGGAGAAGAACCTCCTCGGCGAGCGTCTGCGCCTCGAGAAGCAGTGGCGTTCGGGCGACGTGAAGACCACGGCCGAGGTGGATGAGGGACTCATCGCCGAGGTGCTGGCTCAGGCCACGGGCATCCCCGTCTTCAAGCTCACCGAGGAGGAGTCCGCTCGCCTCGTGTTCATGGAGAAGGCACTGCACCAGAGGGTCATCGGTCAGGAGGAGGCCATCGCCGCGCTCTCCAAGACGATCCGCCGCACCCGCGCCGGTCTGAAGGACCCGAAGCGTCCCTCCGGCTCGTTCATCTTCGCCGGCCCCACCGGCGTCGGTAAGACCGAGCTGGCCAAGGCGCTCGCGGAGTTCCTGTTCGACGACGAGTCGGCCATGATCTCCCTCGACATGTCGGAGTACGGCGAGAAGCACACGGTCTCGCGACTGTTCGGTGCCCCTCCCGGATTCGTCGGCTTCGAAGAGGGCGGCCAGCTGACCGAGAAGGTTCGCCGCAAGCCGTTCAGCGTCGTGCTGTTCGACGAGATCGAGAAGGCACACCCCGACATCTTCAACTCGCTGCTCCAGATTCTGGAGGAGGGACGTCTGACGGATGGCCAGGGTCGCGTCGTCGACTTCAAGAACACCGTGATCATCATGACCACCAACCTCGGCACCAAGGACATCACCGGCGGCCCCGTCGGCTTCCAGGTCGAGGGTGACTCGCAGACCGGTTACGACCGGATGAGCGGCAAGGTCAAGGAGGAGCTGAAGAAGAACTTCAAGCCCGAGTTCCTGAACCGCGTCGACGAGATCATCGTGTTCCCGCAGCTGAACAAGGTCGAGCTCCTGCAGATCGTCGACCTGTTCATCAAGCGCCTCTCGACCCGTCTGCTCGACCGCGACATGACCATCGAGCTCACCGTTCCGGCCAAGGAGCACCTCATCGAGGTCGGGTTCGACCCGTCACTCGGTGCGCGCCCCTGCGTCGCGCGGTGCAGCACGAGATCGAGGACCGACTGAGCGAGCGCATCCTGCAGGGTGAGCTGAACGCCGGCGACCACGTGCACGTCGACTTCAAGGACGGCGAGTTCGTGTTCACCACGGAGTCCCGCAAGGAGCCCGTGGGTGCTGGCATCAACGCCACGGCCGCGATCGGCGCTGGCCCGGTCACGCCCGACCTCGCCGCCTCCTCCGGCGAGTAGCGCGCAGCGCGTCTCCACGACAAGCGGGGCCGTCCCTTCGGGGGCGGCCCCGCTTTCGTGTGCGCGGGCGGACGGGTCCGTTGCGGCTCGTCGAGTTGCGGCGAATCGACCTTCCTGGGGAGCGGGAGCATCGATCTGCCGCAACTCAGTAGGCTTGGACGGGTGAGTGGTGAGAACGCGGGATACAGCATCCGTCGGGCACGCGCGGGAGACGTGGCGAGCATCCGGGACCTGGTCGAACCTCTCGTGCAGCGACGCATCCTGCTCGGCAAGGATGCGGTGGTCTTCTATGAGTCGCTTCAGGAGTTCCGTGTGGCCGAGACGGCCGATGGCGAGCTGATCGGCGTCGGCGCTCTGCATGTGATGTGGCGGGATCTCGCGGAGGTGCGCACACTCGCGGTCGCGGATGCGTGGCTCGGCAAGGGCGTCGGGCGGGCCCTGCTCGGCCGGCTCGAGGCGGATGCACGCGAACTCGAACTCGACCGGCTCTTCTGCCTCACGTTCGAGGTCGGCTTCTTCGAGCGCAACGGGTTCGTCGACATGGGGAACGAAACCGTCGATCCCGAGGTGTACGCCGAGCTCGTGCGCTCGCACGACGAGGGTGTTGCCGAGTTCCTGGACCTGGCACGGGTCAAACCGAACACCCTTGGAAATACCCGGATGTTGAAGCTTCTGTAGCGAGTTGCCGCGGCATTGCGCGTGCTCGCGGCTATCCTGCAGGCATGTCGACGTTCAAGCACCCTGTCGGCCCGCAGCCGAGCAAAGTCTATTGGCGACGTCGGCTTCTCGTCGGCCTCGGCCTCCTGGCCGTGATCGTCATCATCGTGCTCATCGTCGTGCGCCCCGGATCTTCGAGCGGCGCCCCGGCGAGCACCCACACTCCGAAAACGGTCACCACTCCGGCGGCCGACACCACGAGCATCCCGACCGAGCCGACGACGGCCAGCGGTGATCCCTGCAAACCCTCCGATGTGACGGTCGAGGCGGTGACGGATGCCACCACGTATGCGGCCGATCAGCTGCCGAAGCTCTCGGTTTCGGTCACGAACAAGGGCACTGTCCCCTGCAAGTTGAACGCCGGCACCTCCCAGCAGGTCTTCACCATTACCAGCGGCAGCGAGGTGTACTGGAAGTCAACCGACTGCCAGGCCGAGAAGGTGGACGCCGAGGTGCTGCTGCAGCCCGGCAAGACCATCTCGTCGCAGACCCCGATCGAGTGGGACCGCACCCGGTCCGACCCCTCGACCTGCCAGGCGACGCGTACCCCGGTTCCAGCCGGCGGCGCCTCGTATCACCTGTCGGTGTCGGTGGCGGGAATCGAGGCGGCGGCGACCAAGCAGTTCATCCTGAGCTGAGCGGTTCTGCCCGCATCCTGAACTGACCGCTGGTCGGTCCAGCGTCGTCAGAATGCGGCGTCGAGCTCCCGTTCGCGGGAACTGGTCGCGGCGGTGAATGCGAGACGTAGCGCTTCCCGGATGCTCTGACTCGTCGAGTCGATGCGTGTCGTGAACCCGAGGCGGGTGGCTTCGGCGACGCGCTGCTTGCCGCTGGAGACCGGACGGATCTCGCCGGCGAGGCTGATCTCGCCGAACGCGCTGAGCGTGTGGGGGATGGGCTTCTCGTTCGCGGCCGACGCGATCGCGAGGGCGATGGCGAGATCGGCGCCCGGCTCGGTGAGTCGAACGCCGCCAACGGTCGAGACGTACACATCCTTGTCGCCGAGACGGATGCCCGCCCGCCGTTCGAGCACGGCGAGCAGCATGGCGACCCGCGACGAGTCCACCCCATTGGTCACGCGTCGGGGGTTCGGAGCCGTCGTCGAGACCACGAGCGCCTGCACCTCCACCGGCAGCGGCCTGCGGCCTTCCATGGCGACGGTGACGCAGGTTCCCGAGACGGGAGTCGTGGTGCGGCTGAGGAACAGCCCGCTGGGGTCGGCGACCTCGGCGATGCCGTCACCGGTCATCTCGAAGCAGCCCACCTCATCCGTCGGCCCGAAGCGGTTCTTGAGCGCTCGCACGAAGCGGAGGGCGGTCTGGCGGTCGCCCTCGAACTGGCAGACCACATCCACTAGGTGCTCCAGGAGGCGCGGGCCCGCGATCGAGCCGTCTTTCGTCACGTGGCCGACCAGCAGCACCGGCAGATTGCGGTCTTTGGCGACCCGGATGAGCGTGCTCGCGACCTCGCGCACCTGGCTGGGACCTCCGGCCAGCCCCTCGCCGTTGGAACTCGACACGGTCTGTACGGAGTCGACGATCACGAGTTGCGGGTCGAGAGCGTCGATCTGGCCGACGATCGTGGCTAGATCGGTCTCGGAGGCGAGGAAGAGGTGGTCGTGCATGGCGCCGGTGCGCTCGGCGCGCATCTTGACCTGGCTCACGGACTCCTCGGCGCTCACGTAGAGCACGCGCGAGCGTGCATGGGCGGCACGGGATGCGACCTCGAGAAGCAGCGTCGACTTGCCCACCCCGGGCTCGCCGCTGAGAAGGATTGCGGCGCCCGGAACGATTCCGCCGCCCAGCACCCGGTCGAATTCGGCGATACCGGTCGGCCAGTGGGTGACCGAGTCTGACTGGACGTCGGTGATGGCGCGTGCAACGCGGTCGCCGCCGATGCTGACGGGCTTGAGCGCCCGGAGTACTCCGGTCGGCGCGGAGGCCTCGATGACGGTGCCCCACTCCTGGCATTCGCCGCAGCGCCCGGCCCATTTGGCGGTCGTCCAGCCGCACTCGGTACAGCGGTAGTTCAGCTGCGCTTTCGCCACTCGTCCTCCTTGGTACGGGTCTCACTGTATGGCCGGCCACTGTCATCCGGAGGCCCATCGTTCGGCCTGTGGACAACTCCTAGCCAGCGTCGGCGGCCCGGAGCACAATGGGCGGCATGGCGAATCTGACCTTCACCCTCGAATCCGGCCGCAGGGTCGGCATCACAACGCTCGGCGATCCTTCTGCGGACCGCCTTGTCGTCTTCTGTCACTCCGCCCCTGGTTCGTCGAACTTCGATCCGGATCCGGGGGTCTCGTCGACCCGCGACGTGCACATCATCGCCATCGACCGACCGGGCTACGGGTCGTCCGATCCGCTTCCGTTCGGAACGGCGCCGAGCATCCCCAGGTACGCAGACGACATCGCCGAATACCTGGCGACAGTGCGGCGGGAGGAGTCGGAGCTCGGCGTCGTGCGGCCGCGCACGGTCGGAATCGCCGGCTGGTCGGCCGGTGGGCGCGTCGCCCTGGCGTTCGCAGCCCGGCATCCTGAGCTCGTCGACCGGGTGGCCATCATCGCCACGCCCGCGCCGAACGAGCATGTGCAGTGGATCGACCCGCAGCTGCAGGCGGAGTCGGATCGACTCGCGAAACTGCCGCCCGACACGGCGCTCGATCAGCTCGCCCCGATGCTTCAGCCGCAGGCGGATGCGGTGAAGGCCGCCACCGACGACGCCGATGTTCCGCTCGATCTCCTCGGTGACACCGGGGTGGACGCTGAGGTGCTGCGCCTCCCGGGTGCGCGCGACAGACTGGCTCGTATGGTTCGCGACGCGTTCCGGCAAGGGCCGCGCGGTGTGGCGGCGGACATCCTGAGCTACACGGCGCATCCGTGGGGCTTCGATGTCGGCGACGTCGCCGCGAAGACGCTGATCGTGGCGGGTCGAGGTGACGCGATCGCGGGCAGCGCTCACGCGAGCTGGTACCAGAAGAGCCTTCCGGATGCGCGGATGGAGATGTTCCCGGGCGCGGGGCATCTCGTCGTGATTCCGGCCTGGGAACGGGTGCTGTCGCACCTCGCTCCGGGAACGCTGCGCGACTGAGTCAGGCGCTTGCGGCGGGGCGTTCTGTGGTTCCGGATGCGGCGCTCACGTCGGCGCTCTCGCCGCTCCCGACGCCGCGCTCGGTCGCGGTCTCGACCTTGCGCGGCCGGCGCGGGAAGCGTGCGGCCATCCGGGCGGTGACCTCCGGCAGGAAAGCCGACGCCCACACGCGGTAGCCGTGGTCGTTGGGGTGGAAGAGGTCCTCGGCGAACTGGGTGAGCATCCCGCGCACCCCTTCGCGTTTCATCGTGTCGTGGAGGGGGACCACCGTGAGCCCGCGCTCGGCGGCGACCCGGCGCAGGATCTGGTTGCCGACGGCGACTTTTTCTCGTTCCAGGGCAGGTAGAAGCAGGGGAGGTCGCCCACGATCGCATCGTCGGGGAGTGCCGCGAAGACCTTGCGGATGCCCGCCTCGAACAATTCCGGCTCGAAGGCTGCGATGTCGTTCGCGCCGATGGCGCAGGTGACGATGTCGGGCTGGAACGTCGCGAACCGCGGCAGCTGGTCGGCGACAGCGAGCGCGACGGTCGCTCCGGAGACGCTGAGGTTGACGACGCGCACGGTCCTGCCGGTGACGGTGCGGATGTGGTCGGCGATCACCCCGACGTAGCTGTTCTTGGGGGCGGAGGCGCCGATACCTTGCGCAGCGCTGTCGCCGAGTGCCACGTAGAGCAGCTCTCCCTCTGCCTTGGCCGTATCCCGCCACCACTTCGAGTGCACAGGGAGCGTCTCATTGATGGCGGTGCGCCCCTGCGCGAGCTTCGCCTGTGCCCTCCGGATGCCCGCCCACGCGCCGACGCCGACAGCGGCAGTCGAGACTCCCGCGGTCACCAGCGCGATGTTCTTCTTCGTCCCCACTAGCGAGACTTTACTCCGCGTGGCGACCCTCCTCCGCGGAGGCGGATCGGTCAATTGGCGCGTAAGGATCGCATCACGTAAAGTAGTCGGCGGTACCGTGTCCGAGCGGCCGAAGGTGCAACTCTCGAAAAGTTGTGTGGGTGAAAGCCCACCGTGGGTTCAAATCCCACCGGTACCGCCACGTGCAAGCCCCCGCGATTCCTTTGTTTGCAAGGGATCCGGGGGCTTTTGCTTGCCACGAAATGGGTGTTTGACTACATTTTGACTACATTCGCTAGACGGTTGATTGTGCCAAGCGCCCCCCGTCATCTCCGAACTTTGGGTAAGTGACCAAGAAGAGCGTACCCTGCCCGCCGAAGCGAGCACGGCTGATAACCGCGAACCGCGACCTGTTCGCTCGCGATCTGGGTGTCTTGCGACACAAGCTGTTCTGGTAATCAGCCCAGCTATTCTGACTTCATGCCGAACGCAGCCGCGCCGTCGCCGCTTGAAAGAGTGGGCTCATGGCACGAAACCGTCGCGGCATACATCCAGCCGGCCCTGACGCTCGCTTCCGGGCTCCTGTTGACGCAGGCGTCCGCCTCGTTCGTGTTCTTCATCGTTGGTGGCTCGCTTGCCATCCTGCTGATGGTGTCCCAGGTGAGCTCCAATCTCTGGGCCAAGCGTGTGGCTCGTCTTGCAGAGCAGAACTACAAGCGACAGCTCGAAGCCGCTGAGGATGCAGCGCGCGAGGACTACCTTAGCCAGGCTAAGCGGTTCGGGCTGTTGGCGACCACGCTGGAGCCGATTCAGCGTGCGGCTGCCGCGATGGTGATCCAGAACAAGGCCGAGCGCGACGCGACTTTTCAGGTCCTCGTCAAAGAGTTGCTCGAAGCGCTCCGCTTCGTCTACAGCGGTGTCGAGGGCCTGCGGGCGGTCGTCTATACGTTTGACGACGCGCGCCGGAACATGAACGTCGTCGGCCAAGTCTCACACGGCCGCCGCGACGCAGCTGGTCCGTTCTTGGAGGGCACAAAGCGGGGCAAGCTCGCGATGGATCGCGTGAGGAGCAACAAGCCTTTGTTCGTCGCCGACATCGCCGACGCGCCAAACGACTGGGCTGGCTCAGGTAAGGGGTACAACACCTTCATCGCCTACCCGGTCACTTCGAGCGCCGCCGCGTACGGGATGGTCACGCTCGATGCGGTGTACACCGACGACATCACCGAAGAGAACGTCGACGAGGTTGGATTGGTGGCCGGCATCGCTGCCGTGGTCTTCGCGTGCTGGCGCCGGGAAGAATCTCCGGCAAAACGTCAGCCCTCCGTCGTAGACTGAACACATGACGATCGCAGCAGCTGCAGGAACGGTTCCTCTGGCGAACCCCCGTGCCGTGCGCGTCTACGACCTCGAAGACCCCAACGTGCGGAAGGACCTCACAGAGCGGGTGCTTCGCAACGCTGAGGTCTCCCGTCAGCGCCGCCAGCGTGCTGCCGCCCGCAAGGCCTCCGAGGCGAGCACCGAAGACTGATCTGCCATTTTGGTGGGTCTCGACTCGGATACAGTTTCACCGGCGTCGGTCGCCTCACGTAGGTAGCTCGGCGGCCACAAGCCAACCACCCGTGTTGTCCGTTGCCAGGATTCTCGCCCGAGTGCGGCCTGGCGAGCTTCATCGTTACGTCGCTGAGCGGGTGGGCGCAACTGACCCGGAGACTCGTGCCGTGTTGGCGACAGCTCGAGCGAGGTCTAGGGCTACAGCCACGGCATCGAGATCATCATCGAAAAGGTCTGCATAAGTGTCGAGGGTCATCGCGGCTGAGGAATGGCCAAGCATTCGCTGAACGGCCTTCACGTTGGCCCCAGCGCTGATCGCCAGGCTCGCCGCAGTGTGTCGAAGGTCGTGGATCGTGACGCGTGGAAAGGTCTTGTCGGCGGACTGCGACCTAGCGATCGCCGATACGTACCAACCTCGACGACGATCTGGCTGGTGCAGGTGGCTGTTCCCATCGCCGAACACTAACTGGGACGGGGCCTTGTTCTCGATGGTTGTCGCTAGGAGCGGCGCGAGAAATGGCGGGAAAGGAACGCTCCGGGACTCGCCGGACTTTGGCGTTCCGACATGGATAATGCCCGAGACTTCCACCGCGTTCTCATGAACGTCCACGCGTCGGCGACCAAGATCGACGTCACGAACTCGCAAGGCCGTTGCTTCGCCCCATCGCAGCCCGGTGTAGGCGAGGAAGAGAACCATGGTCCGGTGCTTTTTCGCATTCTCCGCGAGGAGCTCGACTTGGGCGTGGCTTAGGTACCTGTGCTTGCCCTTGAGCTTACGAGGAAGGTTGACGCCGCGCGCGGGTTCGAGGGAATTCGGCGATCCAAGACCGCGGTATCCAAGATGCCCGCGAGTACGCCATAGGCGCGGAGTACCGTCGTTGCGGAGCGCGGTTTGCCGTCGCCTTGTGTGAAGGCCGTCACCCAGTTCTGCACCTCCGAATGGCGGATCTCGCCCACTCGCCGGCTGCCCCATTTCGGCTCTACGTGCAGCCGCCAGGCGATCTCGACGGGACGAAGTGACGAGGGCTTCAGATGATGCTGGTTGGCCAGCCACTCACCGCCGAGTGTGCTAATGGTCGATCGTGATGCTCGAGCATCGACGAACTCGCCACGGGCCTTCGCGACTTCGACGGAGGCTAGAAAGAGCTCGGCGTCTCGTTTCGTTCGAAAGCCGCGCTTGCCGGTGAGGTCGCGCTCCGGCGTTCTGTACTGGACCCGATAACGCTTGCCGCTGGCCGTTTCGTAAGCGTGAATGCTGCCCATACCTCAGCTCCAATCGCCTCTCGCGGCTCTGCCCAGCGATGAGGTGGGTGGCGTCAGGCTACGCGCGAGCGCCGACATCCCGCCTTCTCGGTGCAGTTGACACGTAGGGAGGACGGCGGTCTGGGGCACACTGGTCTTGTGAAACGGCAGCCGCCAGAGCCGAAGCCTCGGGGCGCTTCGGACGATGAAGCAATCGAACTGTGCCGCGAGTGGATGATCTACCTCGGTGCTATGGACGCGGTTGCCGCTTCCGGAACGACTACCGAAGTCTGCGACATCTACAGTGCGAGAAGCCTCGCGTGGGTCGACAACCAACGAGGCAATCTCGAGGTCCGATGCGTGGAGAGAGCGGCTTCTGTCTCGGCGGCGGACGGTCGTCGGGCGCTGATATTCGTCCGTGACGGTGTGATCCCAGCTGCTCGGGTTGCTGCCGACGAACTCGGGATCGCCATTTTCGGGTTCGACCCAGAAGGCGGGACTCTGGACGGAGTGAACCAGCTCGGCCGAGAGTTGTGCGCGGCTGGGATCGTCGGGTAGAGCCGTTAGCCGAATCATGTGACGCCACTCGGGGCGCGTTGCGCATCGTGTGCAGGAATGATCGGTCCAGCAGAGGCTTGGGCAGCCCGCCTGAGTTCGGTCTGCGCTGCCGCTCGCGACTTCTCCATCGTCTCTTCTAGCGTCTGACGCTGCATCATCTCGACAAGTTGCGATTTTGCCGAGTCCGCGGTCGGAGCGACCAGCACCGCGGCGTTGTGCCGCTTCCCTCGGGTGAGGCCGACGTAGAGGCCGGCGCCATCGACTCCGGGTCCCACGAGGGCGCAGTCTGTTGTCTCGCCCTGAACTCCGTAGACCGTCGTGGCGTAGGCGAGGTGGATATGCGCTTCGGCATAAGCGAGGCTGACTTTCCTCAGGTCGGTCGAGTCGGTGCTCGCGGCGAGGATCGCGTGGTCCCTGCCAATCGTCTTAACGGTCCAGTTTTGGCGATTCTGGATGTCCGCAGCACTGTCGTTGCGCCGGGTCTGAACGACATCACCGACGAATATCGCCTGCCCCGCCTGTCCGGAGAATGCTCGCCCGGGGCGAATCGCGCCGGATTCGAGCCTGCGGTGCTGGACGGCTTCGCTGATCTCCTGCGCTTCAGCGTGCGTCGCCGTAACTAGCGCGATCGTCTCGTGGCGCCGCGTGGCGTCGAACCATCCTTCGACCATCGCCTCACGCGCGGCGACGTCGTTATCTGTCAGTACGACATGCTCGGTACGGATGAGGTCCTCGGCCACCTCGCGCCTTTGGTCCTCGCTGTAGGGGTGGCGGAGACGAAGCGTGAGTTCTGCCCAAGCTTGGTCATTGAAGCGGTGGGTAGTTGTGAGCTCCACGCGATCAGGCGAGCGGCGCCAGAACAGCGCCATGGCGCCCGAGTGCCCCACCGGCAAGGCCTGTCGCTGGTCGCCAACGAGAGCGACTCCCGCGCCGGTCGCGTGCGCCACGTCTAGAAGTGCCGACGCGGCCTCGAGGTCCAGCATGCCGGCCTCATCCACGACGATGCGATCTCCAGGGTTGATGCTGATTCGGGGGCCGCGATAGACGGCGCCCGAAGTTGGGTCAACCTTACCGATCGAGAGCCGTCGCCATTGAGTTGCGCCAGACGCGGAGGTCGCCCAGCGCCACCCATACTCGTGGAGCAGTTGGTGGAGGGATGACGACGAGCTCATCGTCTCGCGTCCCGCCACGGCGGAAGCCTTCTTGGTCGGCGCGACGACGATCATCTTGTGGCCGCGTCGCCGCAGAGCAGCGCCCGCGACCTTGAGCATTGTGGTCTTTCCGGTGCCGGCCGGGCCAGAGATGACCACGTTACGGGATGTGCCACCGATCGCGGCAGCACCAGCGAGTTGTTCGTCGTCGAGCGGGTGATTGGGCTCGATTGCGTGACCGATCACGGCGACCTCGCCTGTGTCGAGGATCTGTCCGGATGCGGAGAACGCATCGACCTCCTGCGCGAGAGTGGCCTTCAACGTGGCGGTGGAAACTGCCATGAGGTGCTTGACGTGCTTCGGGGCGTCCGGTTCGGAAATCAGCGTCACCGTAGGCGAGTGCGCGACGACTTCCTCAGCGAGCTTCGTGAGTTCGTCTCGGTCGGCGACAACACCTGTCGCGGCGATCGCGCGGAGCGCGCCCGCCCGCACGTCCATTACGCTGAACCGACCACCGCTGCCGGTCGAACGGGCGTCCGCGTCGACAACGGCCTTGGCTGCCAGCAACTCGAGGTCGAGATCCTGCATGGCGACAGTAGGTAGCGGTGCGGGTGCGCGTCGCATGCCCAGCGCAGGGTCGGCGGTGAAGAGTTCTTCACGGACGAGTGCAGCCCATCCGCCCTCGTCCAGCTCACCCGGCTTGTCGGGGCGGCCGACAGCCCACGCCCAATGATCGATCTGGGCAAGCACATCGTGTGACGGCTCCTGCCCTGGATGCTGGTGTCTCCACCAAACGGTGCGGGCGATCCTGTTGGCTTCGATCTGTGCGGACCGCTTAGACAGCGGACGCACCAGGCGCTGCAACTGGGTGATCTCCCCGTCCTCATTGAGCGAGAATCCCTTCGCAGCTAGGGCGCGGATCCATTCCGGGTCGGTACGCGTGGCAAGATCGCCTTCGGCGTTGATCACGTTCTGGAACCGCAAGGCGACGCGGGTGTCGATGTTCGACCATTTGCCGTCGAGGCCTTGGACCTTGACGTTCAACCAGAGGTGGCGGTGCTTGTGCGGGTCCAGGGACCGGGAGCGCTCGTGCCGCAGCTCGACCACCTCGATCCGTGCGAGGTCCTCGCGGATGGATCCTTGCTTGCCTCGGCGGGCGTTGAGCTCGCTCTGCCACAACTTGATGATCCGATCCCGCAACCGGTCCTGCAGATCCTCGTACGCGGCCGCCAACTCCGGATCCAACATCGCCGCGATCGAGAACGACTTCGGCGCGTTGATCGTCGCATCCAGAATCAGATCCGCCACCGGCGACTCAAGGTCCCGGCCGCGTCGCTCACCGGTGAGCGGGTCCAACCCGTCGACCCAATCCCTCAACTGGGAGCGGGTGAGCAGATCGTCACGGATCGCGCCGTCCTCCACGATGTACCGGGTCATTACGGCATCCGCGTACCCGACTGCAGCCAACGCCCCCTCGGCGGTCCTCGCAGTCAGGGTCGCGTCGCAGACCCCGCCGAAGGCATACCGCACCGCCTGCTTCACTCCTTGGGCTGCTTGCCCGCGCTTCCAGCGCGCCACTCCACCTCGCACACCTACACGTTCCGGTCGCGCGCTCATTTTGGCGCGCACGCGGCGCGCACATCTCAAAGAGTGCCTACGTGCATTGCTCTTGTATCACTCGCTCATTCGTCTCATGTCCCGTCCATTTCGTCTCGCTTTTGCTTTTCCTGCTCCGTTCTCTTCTTCTCTCTTATCCGTGGGGTGTCCTTTCCTTCCTCATGCCTCTGGTCACCGTCCGCCTCGATTAGTTCTTTGGCTGACCCACCGAGTCCTCTGTACGTCGAATCTGAGCGCACTTGCTCACCAGAGGTGGGCATGGCCGACGGCTCAGTGAAGCGCGCGCCGGCTCCTCCGCGCGCGAGCCGCGTCCCAACCAATCGGCTCCGACGGGCTCGTGGAGACGCCGGAACGGCCGTTCCGGCTACGGCGGCCTGACGATTCGGCAACACTCGGGCCAGATGGAGCGTGACCGCGTGAGGAACTCCTACTCTCGCGGAATGACGCCGAATCAGTTGCCGTACTTCGAACGGGTCGCCGTCGACCGCTACCGGCCGACCGCGGAGGCGGGAGGAGCGTGGAAGGACGGCGAGATTCACTTCAGCCCGCTGGGCGGCCTAATCGTCCATGCCATCGACGAGCATCGCGCATTGCAGGGCGACGCAGCCGGTATGGTCCTCGCCCGCGTCAGCTTCGACATTCTCGGCTTCCTCGCGGCAGACGTGTGCCAGGTGCAGGTCGAGACGATCCGCCCCGGCCGAACGATCGAGCTAATCCAGGCCACCGTGATCATCAAAGGACGGCCCGCTGTGCTCGCGCGCGCCTGGTACACGATGGCTTCGGACACCAGGGCGATCGCCGGGGAGAGTCGCCGTCGCTCAGCATCCCCGGACCGGAGCATCGCTGGCCGATCACCGACACGTGGCCGGGCGGCTACGTTGCGTCCCTCGAAATGCGCGCTGCCGAGGCGCCTCGGCCTGGTCGCGCGACGGCGTGGCTTCGCACGGACAGTCAGTTGGTGGGAGGCGAGAAGGTCAGCCGCGATGCCGCATTCATCGCGCTCGTCGACACCGCCAACGGCGTCGCAGTGCGCCGCTCTCCGACGGAGTGGATGTTCCCGAACCTCGACCTGACCATCCACCTCTTCCGGCAGCCGGCCGGCGAGTGGGTCGGGCTCGACACGACGGTCACCTTCGGCCCAGCCGGGCAGGGACTGACCAGCACCGAGCTTCACGACGAGTCGGGTCCGGTGGGAAGAGCCGAGCAGACGCTGACGGTCCGATCCCTCAGCTGAGCACCCCGCGACGCCGCACGGTCAGACGGGTGTGCTGAGGATCTCGACCGCCATCTCCCGCATCTCGATCTTTCGCACTTTGCCGGTGACCGTCATCGGGAAGCCGTCCACGATGTGCACGTAGCGGGGGATCTTGTAGTGAGCGAGGTGGTCGCGGGCGAACGCGGCCAGTGCTTGGGCGGTCAGCGGCTCGGCGCCTGGACGCAGCACGATCCAGGCCATCAGCTCCTCGCCGTACCGTTCGTCCGGAACCCCGATGACCTGCACGTCGCTGATATCCGGGTGCTGGTAGAAGAACTCCTCGATCTCGCGCGGGTAGATATTCTCGCCGCCACGGATCACCATGTCCTTGATGCGGCCCACGATATTGACGTAGCCGTCGTCGTCCATTGTCGCGAGATCTCCGGTTCGCATCCAGCGGGCAGCGTCGATCGCCTCGGCGGTGCGCTCGGGATCATCCCAATAGCCGAGCATCACGGAGTATCCACGTGTGCACAGTTCTCCGGCCTGGTCGCGCGGCACGATCAGCCCGGTCTCCGGGTCAGTGATCTTTACCTCGACGTGGGGCATCGGGCGGCCGACCGTGGCCGTGCGCTGCTCTAATGTGTCGTCTCGTTGGGTCATGTTGGAGACCGGAGAGGTCTCGGTCATCCCGTAGCAGATGGCCACCTCTGACATGTGCATCTCGTCGACGACGCGTCGCATGACCTCGACAGGGCACGGAGAGCCCGCCATGATGCCCGTCCGAAGGCTCGAGAAGTCGAAGTCCCTGAAGCGGGGTGGTTCAGCTGCGCGATGAACATGGTGGGAACGCCGTACAACGACGTACAGCGCTCGGCCTGCACGGCGGCCATCGTCGCCTCCGGATCGAAAGCTGGAGCCGGCAGCACGATGCAGGCGCCGTGCGAGTAGGCGGCCAAGTTGCCCATGACCATTCCGAAGCAGTGATACAGCGGCACCGGCACGCAGATCCGGTCTTCCTCGGTGTAATGCACGCCCTCGCCGACGAAGTAGCCGTTGTTCAGGATGTTGTGGTGCGACAGGGTCGCACCCTTCGGGAACCCGGTGGTCCCGGAGGTGTACTGGATATTGATCGGGTCATCGAAGGTCAGCTGGGCGGCACGCTGGGCGAGCGCTTCGTCGTCGACGGGGCGGCCGGACGCGATCAGCTCATCCCAACTCGAGTCGTCGATGAAGACCGTCTCGGCGAAGCCGATCGCCTCCAGCATGCCTCGATAGTCGCTGGTACGGTGCGCGATCGCGCTGACCATGAGCGTCATGCCGGACTGACCGACGACGTACTCGAGTTCGGACAGCCGGTACGACGGGTTCACATTGACGAGGATCGCGCCGATCTTCGCCGTCGCGTACTGGGTCAGAACCCATTCAGCGCAGTTCGGCGCCCAGATCCCTACGCGATCACCCTTGGCGACTCCGCGCGCCATCAGACCCTTCGCGAGTCCGTCGATGGCCCGCTGCAGCTCGGCGTAACTCCACCGGCGACCGGTCGCCACGTCCACGAGTGCTTCGCGGTCTGCGTAGCGGGACGCGGTGCGGTCGAAGTTGTCCGCGATGGTGTCTCCGAGGAGGGCAGTCGTGGAGGTTCCGGATCCGTATGACGGCTGAGCTTCTTTGCGCATAGCAAAAGGATCAAGCCGGTCGGCACCGTCCGCTACCTCCTAAGGATGGTGTCTCGCGCCGGCACGGTTGCATGCGAGTGGACCCCCGGACCGGGGTATTTACGAAAAGTCGTAGTGAGCTCCGTCGGGCGCAGAGAGGACTATCCTCTCGATAGGAGGCGACGATGGCGTCACGAGATTCTCGACTGATGGGTGAATCCGTTGCCTACGCGACGAAGCAGGGCGGGTTCGACGTGGGATTCGGCGGCCTGGTCGACACGGAGAACGCGAAACTGAGCGCGTTCGCCCACACCATTGGTCAGAGCATCCACGGCCTGCTCATCCAACCCGGCGAGGGTCTCGGCGGCCGCGTGATGACCACTCGAGCGCCGGGCGTCACCGTCGACTACCTGCGTTCGAACACGATCACGCACCGCTACGAGCGCGAGGTCGCTGCAGAGCACATGGTGTCGATCGCAGCCGTGCCCGTGGTCGTCAGAGAGCGCGTGCGCGCCATCCTCTACGGCGGATTCCGGGCGCCGACGCACGTCGGCTCAGAATCGCTCGATGCGCTTGTGACCGCGGCGCAGCGGATGAAATGGGAGATGACCGTGCGCGACGAGGTCGAGCGACGTCTCGACGAGATCTTCGCCGAGAACGAGATGATCGCGGCCGGCAACACGTCGGGCCGTCAGACGCTCGCTGATCGTCAAGAGTTCGCCCAGTTGCGCGTCGCTACCCGGACCGGCGAACATGCGGCGGCAGGGCGACGCTATGACCAGATCGCTGCATCCCTCATCGAACTTCGCTCGGCGGACTCCGAGGTCCACCTGACCGCACGCGAACTCGACGTCCTCGCCCATGTGGCACTCGGGATGCGAAACGCACGCGTCGCCGAACTGCTTCACCTGCGGGAGACCACGGTCAAGGCTTACGTGTCGTCGGCGATGCGGAAGCTGGGCGCAGGCACCCGCTACGAGGCGGTGTTGCGCGCCAAGGCCGCCGGCTTCATTCCGTAGCCTGCCGCTATTCGCCCGCGACCGACGTGCTGTCGGGCGTATCGAGGAGGAGCTGGACCGAGGGTGCCGTTCGAGCGACCAGAGCGTCGAGGTCGAGTTCGGTGAGCTGTGGGACGCGCAGGACGTAGCGACCAAACGCTACCCCGAACAAGTGGGTCATGGCCAAGGTGGTCCCGTACTGGCGACCTTCGGCGATCGCGATCGCGCGTTCCTCGGCGAGTCCGCCGCCGAACATCTGGCGGATCGCAGCAGCAGCGGCGTCGTTGCTGAGGGCGGAACGGGCGAGCAACTGCATCTGCTTACCGGTGGGGCCCTCCTCCCAGGTGGTCAGATACAGCCGGGTGAGGCGCTCGCCGCGTGTGGTCTGAGGGCCATCGAACGCGCCCCTCAGACTCGTCAGCACTCCATCTGGCATCTGCAACGTGGCCGCGAACAGACCATCCTTGTTGCCGAAGTAGTGCGCAAGCAGGGCCACATCAAAGCCCGCCGCCGCGGCGATGGACCGCATCGTCGCGCCGCGGAAGCCGTGCGTAGCGAATTCATCTCGCGCCGCCCGCAGGATCCGGTCACGGTTGGACAGGTCGCCGGTCGCCATGGCATCAGCCTATCCGCACATCATCAACTGTTGACATCAACGCCTGTTGAGCACATTATGTTCGAAACGGCGTCGTCAGATGCCGACCACCGTCGACAACAAGGGAGTTGCGATGAGGTTCTTCGTTCGGCACTGGTATGACATCGCCGGTGTGCTCATCATCCCGGTGGCGCTGTGGGCCTGGTTGGGCGACTGGTCCACGGTCCAACTGATCCTGGTCCTGAACCTCGGGGTGCTCTTCGCCCATCAGTTCGAGGAATACCGCCTTCCTGGCGGCGAGCCGTGGGTGCTGAACGAGGTGGTGATGCCGAAGGGCCCGCCGATCGACCGGCGGCCCACCAACCAGCTGAGCGGGGTGTGGGTCAATGTAACCGCGTGGATCTTCTACCTGGTGCCCATCTTCTTCCCAACGGTGGTCTGGCTCGGTCTCGCTCCGATCCTTTTCGGGGCGGTCCTGCAGCTGTTCTCTCACGCCTTCATGACCAACCGCCGGCTGAAGACCTTCTACAACCCCGGTGTCGTCGCAGTGATCTTCGGGCACCTTCCACTGGGCATCTGGTACATCGTCGAGGTCTACCGCCAGGGAATGATCCAGTGGTGGGACTGGGCGCTCGCCATCGTTTACATGCTGTTCTTCATCGTCGTGATCATGCAGATCATCGCCTTCCGGATCATCGCGCCGCGTGGTGCGACGAACTGGGCGTACAGCGTCAGCGAGTACACCCGCTGGGACCGGGAGCGCCGGCTTCTGCGCGCCGGGATCACGCCTGGTGAGTACCCCGTCGTCGAGGAGCGCGTCGCGCATGTCTGACCTCCCACACCGCACCCCACCCGATTGAACGCTCGAAGAGGAGTAAGAGAATGACGGAACAACGCAAGAACTGGAAAGAATCGCGGACATTCCTAGGTCAGCCGATTGATGTGATTTATGTCGACGCCGGCCCGGTCCACGAGTCGAATGCCTTCACCCCGGGCCAGACGGTGGCTGACGGGATCGTCTACGATCGCGATGTCGCCGTCCAGTTGCGGGACGGAACCACGATCTATACCGATGTCTATCGTCCTGAGGGTTCCACGGGCTTGCTCCCGGCCATCGTGGCGTGGAGCCCGTACGGCAAGCGCGCGGGATACGCGACGTCCTGGCCGACACCCGGGGTGCGCCCGGACACATACTCCCCGGCCACCAAGATGGAGGGTCCCGACCCGTACTACTGGTGCTACCAGGGCTATGCGGTCATCAATCCGGACGCCCGCGGAGCCGGCAACTCCGAGGGAGATGTGCTCACCTTCAGCTCAGCGGAGGGCCGCGATGCGGCCGATCTCATCGAGTGGGTCGCTGCGCAGGAGTGGAGCAACGGCAAGGTGGGGATGACCGGCAACTCCTGGCTCGCAGTGAGCCAGTGGTTCGCCGCTGCGGAGCAGCCGCCGCACCTGGCATGCATCGCACCGTGGGACGGGTTCGTCGATGCCTATGACTCCTTGTTCGTCCCCGGTGGCGTTCTCGAGACGGGCTTCTGCGGGGCGGTGATCGCCGGCATGCAGGGCAACAACGGGGTTGAGGACTCTGTCCAGATGGGTCGAACGCATCCCGTCAAAGATGCGTACTGGCTGGACAAGATTGCGCGTGTGGAGGAGATCTCCATCCCTGTGTACGTCAGCGCAGGGTGGACGAACCCGCTGCACACCAAGGGCTCGATCGATGGCTTCCGGCGCCTGAACACGGACAAGAAGTGGCTGCGCGCGCACCGCGAGTTCGAGTGGCCCGACTACTACGAATCCGAGACGATGGAAGACCTCAAGCGGTTCTTCGATCGCTACCTGAAGGGAATCCGCAATGGCTGGGAGATGACCCCGCGGGTGCGGGTGGACGTGATGGACACCGCTCACATCAACTACGAGTCGCTCCGCGGGGAGGAGGACTTCCCGCTGCCCCGAACCCAGTACAAGAAGCTCCACCTGGACGCCGGTGCTCTCAGCCTGTCCGAGCAGCCCGTCGCGACCGAGTCGTCCGTTTCGTACGATGCACTCACCGGTTCGGCGACGTTCGATCTGGCCTTCGAGGAGACCACCGAGCTCACCGGTTATATGAGCCTCCGGCTCTGGGTGGAGGCGGAGGGCGCCGATGACATGGACATCTTCCTCGCCGTGCAGAAGGCCGACGCGGACGGTGAGTTCTCTCCGGTCGCCTACCTCGGAAACGCGCATCCCGGGGCGATGGGCATTCTGCGTGTATCCCACCGTGAACTGGATGAGGCCGCTTCAGAGCCGTTCGCGCCGGTGCAGAAGCACGAACGCGAACAGCTGCTGACGGCCGGCGAGGTCGTGCCGGTGGACATCGCTATCTGGCCGTCGAGCCGGATCTGGTACGCAGGTGAACGGCTGCGCCTCGTGGTGTCGGGGCATCGACAGCCGAGGTTGTTCATCCCGGCCGCCTGGGAGACGCGTAACCAGGGGACGCACATCCTGCACACCGGCGGGACGCACGACTCTCACCTGCTCGTGCCGGTTATTCCCAAGCCTGCACTCGTCGCGAAGCCGGCCGACACCTCCGGCTTGTTCGGAGGGCACTGACGCGTTGGAGTGCCCGGCCGGATGCGCCCGACGGCGTATCCGGCCGGGCTCGACCCACGCAATCCACCGTTTGAATCAATCGCACGAAAGAGGGACGAAGATGTCCGATCAGAATTCTGGACCACAGGACGACGGCGTAACGGTCGAGTCCGACATCATCTATCGGCAGCTCCGGCCGGCATCCGACCCCGAGACGTTCTATCCCGGTCTCGAGTCACAGACGATCACTCTGCCTGCCGGCTCGACGTACGGCCCGACGGGCGGCCAGGATCCGGTCGGATCGCGATGGCACGGCGGTACCCGCGAACTCCCCGTGGACATCCTCTTCGAACGCGACGTCCCCGTCGTGCTGCGCGATGGAACGACGATCTTCGTCGACGTGTATCGCCCGCCGGGCGCCACAGACGTCCCCGCCATCATCGCCTGGAGCCCTTACGGCAAGGAGGGCGGTTTCTGGAGTCACGCCGTCGGCCACGTGATGGGATTCTCCGCACGCGAGGAGTGGATCTCCGGCCTGCAGAAGTTCGAGGGCCCAGACCCTGCGGAATGGGTGGCGAACGGGTACGCAGTGATCAATGCGGATGCCCCCGGCTCGTACAGTTCCGAAGGCGACCTGCACTGGTTCGGCACCAAGGAGGGCAAGGACGGCTACGACCTCGTCGAATGGGTCGCCGATCAGGAGTGGTCGAACGGCAGAGTCGGGCTGGAGGGCAACTCGTGGCTCTCGGTCATCCAGTGGTTCATCGCCGCTGAGCAGCCGCCGCATCTCGCCGCCATCGCGCCGTGGAACGGATTCGCCGACGTCTACGAGGGTCTCATCGCTCCCGGCGGCATGCCGCTCCCGGGCTTTCCGACCTGGATGACGAACCTGCTCAACGGCAACAGGGTCGAGGACCTCGTGGCGATGATCGACAAGTACCCCCTCAAGAACGCTTACTGGGCAGCGAAGGAAGCCGCCGTCGAGAAGGTGACGGTTCCCGCGTACGTCGCCGCCGGCCCCCAGCCCGGCTTCCTGCACCGCTTCACCTCCGAGGTGTTCCGCCAGCTGCCGACCGAGGAGAAGTGGCTGCGCATCTTCAACACCGACGAGTGGTACTTCCAATACGCCCCCGAGTACGTTGCTGACCTGCGGCGCTTCTTCGACCACTATCTGAAGGGCGAGAACAACGGCTGGGAGTCGACGCCCCGCGTGCGCGTCGCCGTGCTTGACCCGGGCCTCGAGCCGGACCAGCAGGCGAACCACGAATACGCCGACGCCGCCATCTACCTGCCCGCGGCGGAGGTCGACCGACCCGAGCACGAATGGCCCATCGCCCGCACACGCTACGCAACCCTGCACCTGGATGCATCGGCGGGTGCCCTCGTCGACGAACCACTCGGAAACGAAGCGACAGCCGAGTACCCGGCGGTCGGAGGTGGCACGACATTCACCTACACCTTCACCGAGGACACCGATGTGATCGGATATGTCGTCGCGAAGCTCTGGCTCGAAGTGACCGATGGCCAGGATGCTGACCTGTTCGTGCGGCTCGACAAGTTGGGCGTAGATGGTCGGTTCCAGGGCGTGATCAACGTGGAAGGGCTCCGAGTCTCACATCGAGAGATCGACGAGGAGCGATCGACGGACTTCATGATCTATCACACTCACCGTGAAGAACAGCTGCTCGAGCCAGGAGAGCGCGTCCCCGTCACGATCGGGCTCGCCCCCATCGCCGTCAGGTTCAGAGCAGGTGAGCAGCTTCGCCTGCAGGTCGCGGGCGACATGAGCGGCGCCGAGCCGGCTCCGGCAGAGTTGGCGTCGTCGGCCCAGATGTTCGCTCCTCCGGTGTCAAGGAACACGGGCACCCACATCGTCCACTCCGGCGGACAGTACGACTCATACCTCGTGTTGCCCATCGTCCCGCCGAAATAGGACCGTGCTAGGTGTAAACGTGCCCGTAGCGAGCATCCTCGCCCGGTCATCCGCCACTCCGCTGAAACGCACCGATCATGGAAGCGGATAACAAGAGAATCGGGCTACGGGAACGTCGAACTGCCGCCGAGACTGTCAGCCATGTTCGAACGTAATAGATGAGGAGAAGATCATGACCAGGTTCATCCTGCGCCACTGGTACGACGTCGGCGGGGTGCTGGTCATTCCGGTGCTGCTGGTCGCCTTCCTCGGGCACTGGCCGACGGTGCAGTTCATCCTGCTGCTGAACCTGGCCGTGATCTTCATCCATCAATTCGAGGAGTACAGGTTCCCGGGCGGGGAGCCGTGGGTGCTGAACGAGGTGTTCTTGTCCAAGCCGGATCCGAACGTGCGCCCGGACACCTTGCCGACAAACGAGCTCTCGAGTATCTGGATCAACGGGACGGCGTGGATCCTCTACTTCGTCGCTGTGTTCTTCCCCGACCAGGTGTGGCTGGGCCTGGCACCGATCCTGATGGGTTTCCCCGCGCAGTTCGTGGTTCACGGTGTCATCACGACGCGCAAGCTCAAGTTCTTCTACAACCCGGGCCTCGGTGCGGTGGTGCTCGGCCACCTTCCCCTGGCCATCTGGTACATCGTCGCCGTGTATCAGGAGGGACTCATCCATTGGTGGGACTGGATCTTCGGCCTCCTCATTCTCGGATTCTTCATGGGTTTCGTCATGCAGATCGTCGGCTTCCGCGTTCTGGCTCCGCGTGGTGTCGAGAAGTGGCACTACACCCTTGCTGAGTACACCCGGTGGGACCGTGAACGTCGTCTCCTCCGCGCCGGCATCACCCCGCGACCGATTGGTGAGCACGCAGGATGATCGACTCTTGGCGACCATTCTGGCGTTCCGCGACACCATGACACACAAGGAGGGTGTTGCCGTCCACAGTGTCGGCCCGCTACATGAACGGCGATAACCGCGAACCGCGACCTGTTCGCCCGTGGTCTTAGTGCATTGCGACACAAGCTGTTCTGGTAATCAGCCCAGCTATTCTGACTTCATGCCGAACGCAGCCGCGCCGTCGCCGCTTGAAAGAGTTGGCTCATAGCACGAATCCGTCGCGGCATACATCCAGCCGGTCCTGACACTGGCGATCTGGTACGTCATCGCGGTCTACCAAGAGAACCTCATCCACTGGTGGGACTGGATCTTCGGGATCCTCGGCCTGGCCTTCTATCTGATCGTCTTCATTTTGCTGATCGGCTTCCGCACCCTCGGTCCGGCCGAAGCGAACACCCACAACTACACCGAGTCCGCGTACGGTCGGTGGAACCGCGAACGCCGACTCACTCGTGCTGGAATCGCGCCCGGTGTGGTGCCTTCGCCAGAGTTCCCCCGCCGAGCAAGACATCGACGAATGACGAGCAACGCGCGCCTTAGGTCGTCGGGGCTGTGTGAGCAACAAGACGGCTAGCGCTGTTCTCCGCAGCACTGCCCGACGGCCATTCACTCAGTGACGATGCTAAGGGAGCCGGCGAGGTCGATGTCCGAAGGGCCACCAGGGAATCCGGAGCCGGAGATTAGCACTGCTCCGAAGACGGTGCTCCAGAAGGTGGCCACGTCACGTTTGATCCCTTGTTCGCTGGTCCACTTGTTCTCGGCGAGCACGCGCTCGAGATATGTTTCCGACTTGCGGAAGAGGATGCCGGTTGCGCGGCGAACTTGGGGGCGAAGTTCGGCGTCGTTACGCGCCAGAGTGATCGCCTCGACGACGAAGGGGAGCGAGGGCATCGACAAAGCGGTGCGGGCCAACGCCGTCCGGAAGGAGTCCGGGGTCCTCATTCGGCGAACCGAGTCGCGCAAGCGGTTCGTGTCGCGCAGAAGGAGCGCGAAGGCGGCTTCTGCGAAGAGCCGATCCTTGGACCCGAAATGATGTGTGATCTGGTTGGGAAACACCCCGGCCCGTGCCGCTAGCTCGGCGACGGTGGTGATTTCTCCGCGTTCCGAGATGAGGGCCATCGCCGTTTCCCTGATTCGTGCCCGGGTGGCGGCTCCGCGCGCGCTCGTCCCGTTGCCCATCCCGTAATTGTAGGGCATACAAGTGAGGCAAAAAGTTGTATATGATACAACTGTCCTTGTTTGCCATACAAAAGGAGATAAAGATGCGAGTGGTCATCACGGGTTATGGAAGCGTGTCGCCGCTCGGCGACAGTGTCGATGCGCTGTGGGGCGGCCTGCTGGCCGGCGAGAGTGGCGTACGTTCGATCGCCCCAGAATCCGGCGGGGACACCCTCCCCGTGAAGATCGCCGCGCCCGCGGGCGTCGAGGTCGTCGAGCAACTCGGTCGGGTGACCGCGCAACGACTCGACCGGGCGCAGCAACTCGCGGTGATCGCGGCAGCAGAGGCGTGGGCGGACGCCGGGAGTCCTGCCCCGGAGCCGGACCGGCTGGCCGTGGTGATCGGTACGGGCATCGGCGGCATGCAGACTCTCCTGCGCGAAGACGACACGCTGGAGTCGGCCGGAGCGCGGCGCGTTTCGCCACGCGCGGTGCCCATGCTCATGCCGAACGGTGCGTCGGCACAACTGAGCATCGACTACGGCGCTCGTGCAGGAACCTACACGACGGCCGCCGCCTGCGCCTCTGGCGCTGAGGCGATCGCAGCGGCCGCGCGGCTCATCAGAGCGGGCGAGGCAGACATCGTCATCGCCGGTGGAACTGAGGCAGCGATCGCGCCCTCACACTCGCCGCATTCGCGCAGGCGCATGCCCTCGCCAAGCCTGACGGGAGGCCCGTTGCCGAACTGTCCCGGCCTTTCGATCGGGATCGCCGCGGATTCGTGCTGGGGGAGGGCGCCGGAATTATCATCCTCGAGAGTGAAGAGCACGCACGCTCACGCGGCGCGAACGTGCGGGTTGAACTTGCCGGCTGGGGCGTGACGTCCGACGCCTTCCATATGACCGCACCGGAACCTGCTGGACGGGGGCAGATCCGCGCCATCGCCAACGCGCTGAACGTTGCGCATATGAACTCCGACGAGGTCGCCCACGTGAACGCCCACGCCACGGGTACGTCGATCGGCGATCAGGCGGAGGCGGCTGCGATCCATTCGGTGTTCGGGTTGCAAGCGATGGTGGCCGCCCCGAAAGGTTCGATCGGTCACCTCGTGGGTGCGGCCGGGGCTGTGGAGGCGATCATCACTGCCCGCACCATCGAAGCCGGTGTCGTGCCGCACACCATCAACCTCGAGAATCCGGACGTGGGCGTCGAACTCGACTTCGTCATGGGCAGCCCCCGCGAGACGCCGGTTCCAGCAGCCCTCAGCAACTCGTTCGGCTTCGGCGGCCAAAACGTGACGCTCCTCCTCCGCAGGATGTGAGCCCACGGGGAGGAGCGGGTGGTCCGACCGACTAGTCCGCGTAGACGACGGCGATGTTGCAGGCCTTCATCGCTCGCCGGAACAGGCCGAAATAGAGCAGGAAGTAGTGTTCCTGCGCTTTTGCCGTTTCGATGCCGCCCAGGTCGATCTGCTGGTCGGTCGGCCACCCGAGGCTCGTCAGGACGCCGGAAACCAGACTCTTCGCGTCGTTGTCATCGCCGGACAGGAAGAGGTGAGTCGGGGCCGGAAGTACGTCCGGATTGACGAGGGTCCCGAGATTGAGGGTGTTGAGGGACTTCACGACTCGCGTCTGTGGCAGTGCGTCCTGGATTCGCTGGGCGAGACTTCCCGTCGGATAGAGGAGATCGAACGAAGGCACGACGGCATTGCTGATGTCTAGAAGCACGTGTCCGGCCAGTGCTGATTCATAGTTCTTCAGCGCCTCCAGGGCAGCTGTCCCGATGATCGCGCTGATGACCAACTCCGCGCCCTCCGTCGATTCGAGGACGGGGAGCACCGGTGCCGGGAGGTCGGTCTTCCCCGACGGATCCCGGGAGCCGAAGACCACGGAGTGACCGGCTGCGATGAGGCCGCCGGCCAGCGTCTTCGCCGCGCCACCCGTACCAAGAACGGTGATTTTCATTTGTTGACTCCTGCTTCTGTGTTTTCGGGGACGAGCGGTGACGGCACGACACCGGGTTCGATGCCGACCCGCCGAAGGCGGCGCTCGCGGTCCCACTTGTTGTACTCGTCGGGCGTGTATGGGTGCGTGTTGGCGGCCCGCGGGGCGATCAGCCGGAAGCCGACGACCTGCATGACGAAGCCCATGAAGAACCCGAGGATGAGCAACCCGAAGATCCAGTCCCACCAGTGGATGAGACCCTCCTGGTACACGACGATGACGTACCAGATCGCGAGCGGAGTGTGCCCGAAGACGACCGCGGCCAGGCCGGGATTGTAGAAGAATTTGAGCTTGCGGGTGGTGATGATGCCGTGCACGACGAACTGGGCGGGAAAGCCCATGAGGATGGGAGCGAGTCCGAGCCAGATCACGTCGGGGAAGATGGCCGCCAGTAAGTACAGCACCCAGGCGCTGATGTTGATCCAGATCCCTGAGACCTCGTTCGTGGGGAGTCGGTCTGCGTGACCGCTGGGCTTCATGAATGCCTCGTTGAGTACCCACGGCTCCCCGCCAGGGAATCGGTACTCCTCGAACTGGTGCCAGAAGATCACCCCGAGGTTCAGTACCAGAATCAGCTGGACCGTCGATAGGTTTCCGAAGATCGCCCACAGGACCACCGGAATGATGAGAACTCCGCCGATGTCGTACCAGTGCCGCAGTAGGAATCTCACGATGACATCCTTGGGCTCAGCCGCCATCTGCGACTCTCAGCCTGCAATCATGCTGATGTCAACGACCAATGATGTCAACAGTTGATGAGGCGTGAGACCGGGCACGGTCGAGCGGATTACGCTGTGGTCGACAGGTGGAGTTGGACCGCGGGCGCGGTTCCGGCGACGAGGGCTTCGAAGTCCATGTCCGCCAGCGGCGGGAGGTGGGTGAGGTAGCGAGCGACTGCGATGCCGAGAAGCTGGGTCATTGCCAGCGCCAGGCCCACTCGGTTGTGATCGATGGCGTCGTCAAAGGCCGGTCCGTCGCACGGCCCGGAGATGGTCCGGTGAGCGCGGCGATGAAAGCCTCACGGATGCTATCCGGGAGTTCGAGGGTCGCGGCGAAGAGACTGTCTTTGTTTCCGATGTAATGCGAGAGCAGGGCCACGTCGACGCCGGTGCGTGTTGCGATCGAGCGAAGCGTCGCACCGCCGAATCCGGCCGTCGCGAACTTTTGCCGAGCTGCGGCGAGTATCGCAGAGCGGTTGTCGCCCCGCTGGCTGGTCGGCCGGTGCGTACTCCGAGCGCGCTCATTTCGTCATCATGACGCCGCTCTCATCGCCCGTTGACATCATCGCCCGTTGAGGGAGGTCGATCCCGGGGCCTGCCGATCAGTGCGTCGGCGCGCTGAGGATTTCGACCGCCATAGCGCGCATCTCCACCTTGCGCAGCTTGCCGGTGACGGTTATCGGGAAGCTTTCCACGATGTGCACGTACCGGGGGATCTTATAGTGGGGCCAGCCGGGCACTTGCGAACTCGCGCGTGCCGGTCATCCCCAAGCGCACTGCGGTTCGGGCGCCGGCGGATGTGTCAGGGATCTTAGCCGGTCACTGAAAGCAAGGTCCCTCCTGAGTCGCTCAGTCCGTGTAGCGAAGGCCGTGCCCGAAGCGGAACAGGGCGTCGGGCATGTCGAACGGGGTATCGGACTTATTGGCGGAGACGGATGCCATCGAACTCGGCAGATCGAGAGGGAGCCTGCCCTCGGGGCCGGCGTTGCCGAGCAGGACATCGGCGACGGCCCGGTCCGTGGCGCCGTACTCGGCGATGATTGCTGCTGCGGCATCGACAAAAGGGGTGAGGATCGCCGGGCGGTCCAGGTTCACCACGATCACGGTAGGTGTTGACGCGCAGAGAGAGAGGAGTTCGTCCCGCTCTTCGGCGCTGTACTCGAGGCTTCCCGCGTGGAAGAACAGCTCGAAGCCGCTGGTCCGAGGTTCGTAGGCCGCTGCGATCCGTACGACGGCGACATCCGCGGCCGAGGGGTCGTCGACGCTTACACAGCGGTCGAATACCGAACTATCGATGTTCTTCGCATAGATCTTCAGTCCAGGAGCGAAGGGGAGTGTGGGAGCGTCGGACGGACCGTTCGTCAGCAGCGTCATCGAGGAGCGTTGCGCGTCGAGCCCGGCCTCTTTGAGGTCGTCGGTCGCAACGATCTGCTCGGCGAGCGTGGGGTCGACATGACGGTCGTCGAAGAGCCCCAGGGTGAACTTCTCGATCAGGACACGCCGTGCCGACTCGTCGATGCGCGCCTCGGTCACCAGTCCGTCCTTGACGGCGCCCACGAGTTCCGCGCTGCAGAACTCCCCGCCGAGCTGATCGCAGCCGGCGTCGAGGAGCCGTGCGATGCGCTCGCGCGTGGACAGGCCTTCGACACCCCAGGCGCGCGCTGGGAACGGGGCTCCGAACATCTCGACGTCGGAGACCAGGCCGAAGTCTGTGCAGACGATCCCGTCGAAACCGAGCTCCGTGCGGAGCAGTTCGGTCACGATCGCCTTGTTGAAGGCGAACCCGACCTCTTCGTACGGCGTTCCGCTCGGCATGCCGTAGTAGGGCATCATCTGCGCGACGCCCGCCTCGATTGCGGCGATGAACGGCTTGAGGTGGTCGTCCCAGTGGCCGCCGGGATAGATCTGCTCCTTGCCGTAGGCGAAGTGCGGATCTTCCCCATCCTTCTGCGGTCCGCCACCGGGGAAGTGTTTCGCCATGGCTGAGACGGAGCCGTTCCCTAGGGAGGCGCCTTGCAGGCCCCGGATGTACGCGGCTCCCAGGCGCGCGACCAGGGCCGGGTCCTCGCCGAACGTGCCGTTGATGCGTGCCCAGCGCGGTTCTGTCGCCAGGTCGAGCTGTGGGTGCATCGCCTGCCGCAGCCCGACGGCGGTGTATTCGCGGCGCACGACGTCGGCGTAGCGTTCGACGAGCTCCTCCGACCGGAGGGCGCCGAATCCGAGGCTCTCCGGCCACTGGGAGAACACCTTGGCGGCGGCGCTCGCGCCCGGGTTGAAGGTGAACCCGTGCCGCGGATCGGTTCCGAAGGTGATCGGGATGCCGAGTCCGACGCTGCTGGCGATGTCCTGCGCAGTGTTGTGCCACTGTGCAAACTCGCGCGCGGACTCGGCATCCCCGATCACGTAGATGTGATTGATCCGGAGCTTCGACACCGTCGACTCCAGCGAGGGCGCCGGGAACATCGGACTCGGCTGCGTCGGATCTCCGAAGACGGCGATGGCGACGAAAAGCAGGCCGGCCTTGTCTTCAAGAGTGAGCCGCCCGAGCAGATCGTCGGCGCGCTGTCCGGGCGACAACGCGGCGTCCTGGTACGGGAACCGGCTGTCGGTGGTCGATGTCATTTCGTTCTCCTGATCAATCAGTTAGTACATCCTGGAGATGTTTGCGGCTACGGGCTAGCGGACGCTGCGGATCCGCAGGACGAGCAGAGCGCCGACGATTCCGACGATGCCGGCGACGGCGAACCACAGCGCATAGCCGCCCCCGAAGAGGGCGGTGCCGAGCGGGATGAAGATCGTGCCGGCGAACAGCGGGGCGATCATCGCGGGCAGCGTGTTCGCGATGTTGAGCACGCCGAGGTCCTTCGCCATGTTGTCCTTGTCTGGCAGCACATCGATGCATAGCGCCTGGTCGACGCCCAGGAACATGCCGGCGCCGACGCCGAGGATCGCCTCGGCGATGAGGATCATCGTGAGGCCTCCGTCACCGGCCAGCGTGGACAGTGCGACCGTGATCACGCCGAGGCCGACGAGGATTCCGCCGACGATGACGAACGGCTTGCGGCGGTTGATCTTGTCCGACCATTTGCCGGCGATGATGCTCATCACGACCATTCCGGCGACCTGGATCATCGTCGCGCTCAGGTTGAACGACAGCTGGTGAGCGACATCGAGGTGGAACTGGCTTCCGAGGAAGAGCGTCAGGAACCCGCCGAGCGCTCCGAACGCGAACATGATCATGGCCTTGGTGAGCCACGCCCAGCCGAGGTCGCGGTGGGTGCGGGCGTTGAAGTAGAAGGTACCGAAGAACTCCTTCAGGTTGAACTTCTCGGCGGGCGGCTCGGTGCGTACTCGATCCTTCAGTGTGAACACGAAGAGGAGGCCGAACGCGGTCGCGAGGAGCGCCGGGACGAAGCTGCGCAGAGCGTCATTGGGCATCGCGTTCAGGAGGATGGCTCCGGTCAGGATTGCGATCGGCGTGGCGGTGCCAGCCAAGCCGCTGATGAATCCGCGGCGCAGGTGGGGCACCTGGTCGGCGACGGCTGCTGTCTCCGGGCCCTGTGCGAAGTTGCTCGCGAGCTGAGCGATACACCAGACGATCAGCAACATCCAGACGCTCGGGACGACGCCGACGAGGGCGAGCGTCACTCCAGCGACGATCACACCGCCGAGGATCCAGGGTCGGCGCATACCGAATCGGGACGTGGTGCGGTCGGAAAGGCGGCCGGCGAGCGGCTGAGCGAAGAGGGCGAAGAATGAGCCGACGCCCATCACCAGTCCGAGGACCGCGGGCGCCGCGTCCAGGCCGACCAAGTTCTGGACCCGGACGGCGAGTCCACCTGTGATCGGGGTCAGGATGCCGAGGAACAGCCCGTAGGTCGCGAGCCAGTACGTGATTGCGAACCCGCGCGGTTCACGCGTCGGCGGCGTTGTTGTCTGGCTGATCGGTGCTGTGGCGGCACGGGCTGGCTGCCCGTCCTCGACGGATGTGGTCACGAGGACTCCCTTGTCTCACGGTCGGCGAGGTGCCGACGCGGCCAAGATACCCTCACTAGTGTAGGTTTTCCTAATCGGGCCAACACGCGCCATTCGGGGCGCCCGATCGATTCGGAGAGAATGGAACGCATGGGATATGCGAAGGGACGCGCACGTCGCGAGGAGATCCTCCGCGCCGCGGTGACGGCGTTCGCCAATGCCGGATACTCCGGGGCTTCGATCCTCGAGATCGCAGCAGCGTGCAACCTCACCCGCGCCGGCCTTCTGCATCACTTCCGTTCGAAGGAGGAACTCCTCATCGCGGTTCTCGATCGCCGGGAAGAGCTGGACCGCGACGTGTTCCGGGCGCACGACTCCGGCCGCCCGGATGGGCTCGGCGTCCTCAGGGGAATGGTCGCGCTCGCGCGCCACAACGAGACTGTGCCAGGACTCGTCCAGCTCTACGTCGTGGTGTCCGCCGAATCGACGTCGCCGGAGCATCCTGCCCACGACTACGTCCACGAGAACTACCGCCGCGTTCGCTCGGGGATAGCGTGGGCGCTCCGCGGCGCCCAGCGGGCCGGGCTTCTCGCGTCGGGTGCTGATCCGATGGCCAGCGCGGTCCGACTGCTCGCTCTCGAGGAGGGGCTGCAGCGGCAGTGGCTCGATGACCCTGTCGGCATTCCCCTCGCGGCAAGCCTCGAGGCGGCCATTTCGGAACTTCTCACCGTCCCCCTCTGGGATGCGGATTCCGGCGCGGACCTCGCAGGTGATCGGGAGTTCGCGCGCGAGGGTCGCTGATCACATTCGAGAGGCGGCCAGGAGTAGCGTACGACTGGCCGGGCGAATGAAGGTATTCATCGATGAGCACCTTGGAAAGAGCACGCGAACTGCAGCGTCTTCATGGGTCCCCTGAGATCCTCCAGGTGGTGAATGTGTGGGATGCCGTGAGTGCGAAGGCGATCGCGGCCGTACCCGGCACCACGGCCATCGCGACCGCGGGGCACTCGATCGCCGCCAGCCTGGGGTATCGGGACGGCGAGATGCCCTCCGACGTGGCCCTCGCCGCGGTGAAGCCGGTCGTGGATGCCGTCGATCTTCCTGTGAGTGCGGATCTCGACAACGGATACGACGACCCGGCCGAGACGGTTCGACGCGCGATCGGAATCGGGGTGGTGGGTGCGAACATCGAGGATCGACTCCTTCCCTTCGATGAGTCCGTCCGCCGCGTGGACGCGTCAATGAGAGCCGCGGAGAAGGAAGGCGTCCCGTTTCAGTTGAACGCGCGGACGGACGCGATCGTACGCGGGGGCGACGCCCCGATGGAGGCGAGGGTCGACGATGCGATTCGTCGTGGTCTCGCGTTCCTGGGGGCGGGCGCCCCGCTGGTCTTCGTTCCCGGTGTCGTCGAGCGGGCGCATGTGGAGCGAATCGTCGACGCGTTCGGCCGAGGTCGCCTGTCGATCACCGGAGCGTTCCTCGGCGCGCTGACCGCGCCGGAATATGAGGCTCTCGGGGTGGCCAGGATATCTTACGGGCCCATTACCCAGCGGGTGGCGCTCGCCGCGTTGCAGAATCTGGCTGCGGATCTTTACGACGGAGGCCTGATCCCTTCAGGAGTGCCGATCCTCAACTAGCTTGACGGCGGTGCGCCGGCTGCGGTGCCGGTCGTGGTCGTCAGCGCTTCTTTCCGATTGTGCCGACGTCGTGTCGGCCCATCTGCTTCTTGCCCCAGACGTACTTGCTGTCGCGTCTGTCGCCCAAGACGTTGGGCAGCACCACACCGACGAACGCGAACGCAATCATGTAGACGACCCCTCCGACGATGTCACCACGGCTCAGTCCCTCAGTCTTCTTCAGAGACTGGATGTACCGAATGCCGATCGGCACATGCAGGAAGATCGACGCCAGGAAGCCTGGGCTGTACTTGTCGCCGGCGAGGCGTGGAATGAAGACTCCATGCGCGACCGACTGGAAAATGCCGAAGAACACAGGGGCCAAACCAAGCCACTTCACCTTCGGGAACAGAATAGGAAGAATGTAGAACGGGTACGCCGCCGGCACGTTCACGCACAACGCCGAATTCGGATTGAGAGGAAAGTTTCGCGGCTGATCGCTCTTGAGCACGCCGTGATTGAACTGGCCGGGGAACCACCCTGGATCCACATATTCCTCGTATTGATGCACCAACAGTCCGCCGAAATTGAGCGTGGAGAAGAGCTGTGGTTTCGACATCCGCGGCGAAGTCAGCGCGGTGACACCTGCGACGGCCATCCCGAGCACCGCGCCGATCCGTGGCCACTGCTCGCGGTATCCGTTCAACGAGAATTTGGGCATGTCCCTCTCCACCGCATTCGTCAGTCAAGACTCATCGCCATCGGTCCGATACGTCGGGCCTGTGAGGATGATCGAGCATCGACCCGGTGCCGCGATCGACATGAATCAGCAGCGTGTCCAGTGTATGAACGACGTTCGCTGAGGACAAGGACCCCCTCGCAGCCGGGAATAGCTCGAGCATGTGCTTGCACGGCGCAGGTCGTGAGCTCCTCCAATGGGGTGTTGGCGAGCGGCTCGAGTGTCGGTCGCAAAGGTTTCGGCTTCGCGTTGGATTTAGAATCCAGTGCTTTACGCGGCTGTGATCCATCTCGACGACGGGACGAACTAGAGTTCAAATCCCACCGAGATCGCCACAGCGCGGTCGGTAACGGGGATAGCCGACCTCGTGACCGGTAAGCCCCGGAGTCATGCCTCGTGCTCGGTGTCGTCGCCCTCGTCGACGGGGTCGAGGATCCCGGCTATGTGGTGGGCGGCGCGGAGAACGCGGGCAGCGGTGGCTTTGATCAGGTCGGTGTCTGCGTCCGACCATCCGGCGATGTAGCCGATGCTGTAGGCGCTGGTGTCGAAGCCGATCAGGCCGGCGACGACGTAGGCGACGCTCTCGGCTTCGGTGTCCATCAGCCCGCGGTGCTCGACGTATCCGGCCACGTCCTCGGTGTGGCCCAGGATGATGTGCGCGGCCTCGTGAATCAAGGTCTTGGCCATGTGCTCGGGGCTCATGTCGGCGTCGACGACGACCACCATTTCGTCGGGGTTGGAGTAGCCGTTCTTGGGGCCCTCGATGGGTCGGAGCTCGACGGTCCAGCCTTCCTGGATGAGGTAGGCCGAGAGGGCATCTCCGATGCCGAAATCATCGGCCCCGGTGAGCTGCGCCGTGATCGTTCCGGCGCCCCGGGCGCGGTCCACCAGGTCGGTCTGTCCAATATCGAACACGGAGAGGATGGGGAAGCGGGCGACCCGCTTCTCGACTTCGTCGCCGTTCTCGTCCTCCTCGGTGATCTTTTTGGTGTTGTAGCCGAAGATGCGGATGGCCTTCTCGCCCGTGCGGACCTGTCGGCCGAGCGATTGCCATGTGCGGAATCCGGCGACCTGGGATGCCGCGGGCCTCTGAGTGAGGATCAGCAGGAGGTTGTTCAGGGAGTAAGCGTGGAAGGCTTTTGCGAAGTCCAGGAACGCCCGCCACCGGTCGGAGTTGCGCAGCTGCTGCACCCGGTCGCTGATCGAGTTGTGTAGCGCTTCGGCCTGAGCCTTCTTCCTCTTCGATGGTCGTGCCGGGTCGGCGGGTGGTGGTCATGGTTCTCTCCCTCGAGGTGGACGCCTGTTTTTTTGTGCCTTCCGGCGAGAGAAATCGATAGAGAGGGGGAGCGCCGGAGCTCGGGTCGTGGAATACCGGAGGGAGCACAGCGAATGAGGATATGCCGCGAAAGCCCGGGGCGTAGGCGCGGAGCGAACTATGATGACCGGCCGGAAAGGTCACAAAAGACCTCCAAACGGGCTGTGCCGCTAAGCGGCTCCTTAGATGAGGTCAGGGTGGCGGCTGTCCCGATGGCACAGCTGAGCTCGCTGGGCGCTGCGGATTGCGAAATCGGGCGCCTTGCAATCGCCCGCGCCAGTCGATCTCCCGGGAGATAAGCAGTCGGGGGCGTCGGAGATCGACTGGAACCGCCGCCGGGCGCCGGCAGTAAGAGACGAATGGAGCCGCCGCTGGCGGCGCTGCTCCTACCGCGTTTGTGTGTCTTCCCGGCCGTTGATCGTAGCTCGTTCCCGGTGCTTCCGTTCCGGGCTTTCGCGGCATATCCTCACTCGCTTCGCTCCCTCCGGTGTTCCACGGTCCCGGCCCTCCCGCACCTCCCACTCGCCATCGATCCCCTTGCCGGAAAGGCAAACAAAACTCTAATGAGACCGGTTGGTCTGGGACTGGCTGGCAGACTGACGTTCGGTTCGGCGTCGCGTGACTCGAAACAAAAGTGGCCCTCGGGTGCCTTTCGATCGATCTGTCCGCGCGCTGAGCTGGGCGTCGGTTTGTCTGTTCCGATGGCTTGATAGAAGGTCGTCCGCGACCGGTTAACCGGCTCGCGTGACTCATAAGAGTTCCGCCTCGAACACTTCCAGACCGATGAACTGCACTGTTCGCCAACCGGAAGGGGACCATCGGAGTGAGCTCCGTGGCTGATCACTATGACCACGTCGTCGGCGTCGACACGCATGCACGAACACACACCTACGCCGTGCTGGAAGCGGGCACAGGCCGCCGACTCGACGCGGCGACGTTCCCGACAACGGCGCGTGGCCTAAGTCGAGCTCTGGCTTGGATGCGACGACGCGCCCAAGGCCGCGTTCTGGTCGCGATCGAGGGCGCGAGTTCCTATGGGTCGGGCCTCAGGCGGGCTCTGATCGCCGCCGGCGTCGACGTTTGCGACGTCCGGCCGCCGAAGCGGACCGCCCGCGCGGGCCGCGGCAAGTCGGACGAGATCGACGCCATCGCCGCGGCCAGGACCGCGCTGGCCTCTGACGTCGAACGGCTGACGACTCCGCGTGCGGCCCTGCGGGTTCTCTTGGTCGCCCGGCAGGCGATGGACAGTCGGCGGACTGCGGAGCGGAACGCGTTGACGGCCCTGCTCCGAGGGTTCGATCTTGGTATGAATGCCCGTAAGCCGCTCACCGATAGCCAGGTCCGCGAGGTCGCGGGCTGGCGTCAGCGCGCTGCGGATGACGCCGCGATGACAACCATCAGGCAGGAAGCTCGACGGCTGGCCGTCTCCGTCCAAGCGCTCACCACGCAGCTCGTGGAGAATCAGGCTGCGCTCGCCGGTCACGTTCAGGAGCTCGCACCCGGCCTGCAGGAGCTTCTTGGAGTCGGCGCTGTCACTGGCGCGATCCTGGTCACTGCTTACTCGCATCCAGGCCGCGTCCGCAGCGAGGCAGCATTCGCCGCACTGGCAGGAGCGTCGCCGCTGGAAGCCTCGAGCGGGAACACGACCAGGCATCGGCTCAATCGGCACGGCGACCGGCAGCTGAACCGAGCGCTGGATGTTATCGCCCGTGTCCGGTTGAGTTGCGATCCCGCGACCCGCGACTATCTGGCCAGACGGTTAGCCGAAGGCAAGAGCAAACGCGAGGTCCGGCGAAGCTTGAAGCGCTATATCGCCCGTCAGCTCTTCCGGCAGTTGAGTGCGGTGATGGCGTGATGGCGCCTATGCGGGAATGGGATGCTCTAATTAGGCTTCAGCCATGACGCTTGAGCCTCTTTCGGACGATCTGGCCACGTCGGCCTACTTGTACGGCTACTCGATCGATGAGGCCTACAAGTTCCTCTACGAGACAACAGTGGCGCCGGGGTTGCCGTTCAATGCGTTCCAGAAGTTGCGGGATCTCGCCGATGACAGCTACACCGCTCACCCGACGATCAACAACGACACCCTCCATCTCCAAGGCTGGTTCGACGTCGCCGCCGAACCGGTGCTGGTGACGATCCCCGATTTCGACGAGGGCCGATACTGGATTCTGCACACGATGGATCTTGGGCACTACACGAATGCGATGATCGGATCCCGCACCCGCGGCGTGAAGGGCGGCCGGTTCCTCTTCGCCGCACGCGAGTGGGACGGTGAGGTCCCCGAAGGGGTCGATGAGGTTGTTCGCTCCGAGTCGAACCTGATAAAGGTCATGGGTCGGATCATGACCATCGGCGGTGACGACCTTGTGGTCGCACGGGATCTGCAGGATCGATGGCTGTTGCAGCCGCTGTCCGAGGTCACTGGGCAGTCGGCCCCCGACCGCGTGGAGCGAGTGTTCCCCGATCCCGCGACGACGTCGTGGCTGGAACGGGTGAACTTCGTCCTGGCCGACGGGTCCATGGCGACAGCGGATGCGAACTGGCTCGCCGACCTCGACGGCGCCGGCCTCGCACCCGGCAACACCGTGCTCACCGCCAACCAGTTGGAGGCCGCCGACCGCGGCCAGCGCCTCGGAATGGAACGCATTCGCACACTCGCCCCGCAGATGACGAACTCGAAGCGGCTGCTAGGAACACGGGACGACTTGCAGCACGAGCTGCGCGACGTGTTCGCCGAGGGCACCTTCCTCGGTCAATGGGGTCTTCCACCGATCGAGTCGGTGTATCTGAAAGCCGAGACCGGGTCCGATGGGCTCCCATTGAACGGCGCCGACGGGAAGACCTACCGTGCACGGTTCCTTCCACCGGAGGTCAGCGAGTTCTGGTCCTTCACCGTCTACGGTGACGACAACCGTCTCATGGCGCACAACGCGCTCAACCGGCACAGTCGTGGCGACCGCACCCTTACGCCCGATACCGACGGCTACTACACGATCGAACTCGGCTCGGACACCGACATCAATGGCGACAACCCGAATTTCCTGCCCATCCCGGAAAAGGACTCCTACCTCATCCTCCGGCTTTACGGACCGAGCCAAGCCATCCAAGACGGCAACTACACCATGCCGACCTTCGAGGTCACAACGCCGAACGTCTGAGCTCCTCGTCGCGGCAATCCTGACAGGACGGATGGGGGCGGAGCCGCGCGGAGGCGGCGCTGTCTTCGCTGGAGGGAACGCCTTCGGCGTGCTGTTTTCCTAGATTTTCTTTCCGATCCGGCAGCCGATCATAGCGAGCTCCGCCAGCTTCGTTCCCTCCAGTCGCTTTTTGCAGACTTCACTCGCTGCGCTCCTTGCGCTTAGCAACCGCTCCTTCCGGGCACTGCGCTGCCTCCGCCCGCTCTCGATCTTTGTGCCGGAACGGCAAGAAAAACGATCAGGAGCAGGACAGCACAAACGCCCCCACCTGGTCGGCCGGCCCGGCAGACCAATTTGACACCGACCCATAGAAGGGTCGATCGACCAAGGGGAGTGGATTGGGATGCGGGTATTCATCATTAACACCAAAAACATGGGCCCGGAACTGCAAGGAGGACTCATCGGCGTGGAAGGATCCACGGACCCGACCGCGGAAGAGAGACGGGAGTGCGTGGAGACCATCAGCCGGTATGTGATGGATGGGTGGGCGATTGCCGCCGACCCGCGCACGCCGATCGGCCGGCTGGCCGCGCTGACGGCGGAAACGGCGTGCGTCCCGTTTCTGGCGTTCAACCGCGTGCCCCAGCGCGGTGGCCCGATGCTCGGGCCGGCCGCTCCGGTTGCTGGAGCCCACGAATTGTTCTGAGCTCGATTGCGGTAACTGGATCGGGTCCCGCCCTCTTGGGCGGGACCCGGCTTCGGTCCGTCAGTCGTTTTCGCTAGTACTCACGGACGCCCCTTCATCGTCGTCCGTGCTCGTCGTTGTCGTGGTGACGATCTGCTCGACCTCGCTGAGGCCGTAACCCCAGGCGGCAAGTTGTGTGAAGTAGTCCGCGTCTGTCGGGGACGGGTAGCGCCAGGTCTGCTTGCTGGTGACGGACTCGCACGCGCCCAGCACGATGGACAGAGCGACCTGTTGCGCCTTGGCGCGTGTCTGCTCGATGAGTGTGGCGAGCTTGTCGTTCTCGAAGTAGCTGGACGGTTCGAGTCCGAGCAGCTGCTGGGCGAGTTCGTTGCCCTCACGGGTTGCTGTGCTGATCGCTTGCCGGTGGACGGTGAGCCCCTTCGCGATCACGACGACAGCATCCTTCGGCAGGGCCTTGCGGGACAGGAGACTGGTCAGCCATTCGCGGCGGACGACTTCGGCGGATGCCCAGGCCTTGTTGTTGGCGATCAGGGTGCGACGTTCTGCCTTCTCCTCCTCCGTCATCGGACCGGACTTGGACTGGCTACCGCCGTAGGTGTGGAATCCGGCAGCCTTCGCGTCGCGGAGGAAGTAGGTGACGTTGGCGTCGCCGTCCGCGTACACGCGCACGTGCGCAGCGCGGCCGCCCACGTTTTCGATCAATTCGATGGTGACGCGCTGCTCGTCGGCGGTCAGCAGTTCGCTGATGCGGGTGTACTCGGTGTCGTAGTAGCCCGGGTCGCTCTCCAGGATGATGTACCCAAGTCCGGCCAGGTCGGCTTCGACGCCAGACTTGACCTTAGCGCGAGCCTTTTCATCACGAGCTCGCTGCGCTGCATGCGCAAACTGCGCCGGATCCTTCGTTGCGACCCCGATCAGATCGGCCCGGACCTCCTCATCGGCGTCGAACTCGATCAGGATTGCCGCCTGATCCAGCGTGAGCGGATGTTCCTGAAGAGCGCTCGCCGCGGAGGCGTTCTCGACCACCGCGAGAGCGGTCTTGACGTCCTTCGCCCTGGTGCCGGTGCGGCGCGCGATTGCCGTGACGGCGAGGCCTTCGAACGCGAGCTGCTGGAACGCGGCGGCCCGGTCGCCGTCCGTGAGGGCTTCCCGTTGGTCGTTCTCGACCATCTGCTGCACGATCCGCTCCGCGGTGACATCATCCGCGTCGACGAGGTAGACCGGGATAGTCGTGAATCCGGCCTCGCGCGCCGCGAAGACGCGCCGCTGCCCAGCCCGCACTTGAATGGTGCCGTTCGCGCCACGGTGTCCCAGTACCGGCGTGAGGACTCCGTTCTCGCGGATGCTCTGTACGAATGCGGGAGTGATCGGTGCGGAAAGCCGCACATTGGCTTCGATGACGAGGGTGTGCGGGTCGAGGTGCTCGATGGTGCCCGCAACGGTGGTGGTGTCGTTCATGTGTTTCTTCTCCGATCAACTGTTCTTGTTCGCCTGTCTGGCAAGGGGATCGAAGGAGAGCGGGAGCGGGCGGAGTGCCGGGACGTGGAATACCGGAGCGCAGCGAGGATATGCCGCGAAAGCCCGGCACGCAACCGCGAGAGCGAACTACGATCAACAGGCCAGGCAGACGAACCACGCCCCTAGTTTTGCCCTTCAGCAAATACGGTCGAACCGGGCGCTAGCCGGGATCAGTATGCTGAGAATTCCGCAAAGCCGCTGGGTTTCTGAGCCGCATCGGGTGGCAATGAGAGGGCTTCCATGGCCGGTCCACCTTACGTTTCACACGTCAAGCTGTTTGACAACGCGCACTCCGCGATGTTGTCAGCCATTGAGCTCTTCAACAAGCCGCGCATCGCTTACCGCAACGAAATCACAGTCATCCTGGTCGTGAACGCATGGGAGCTTGCGCTCAAGGGTCTACTGCGGCAAAACAAGATCCGCATCTTCAAGAAGAAACAAAGGGGGCGCCCGTACGAATCGCTGACGCTCGACCAGTGCCTGGAGATTGCGCGCAACCGCAAACTGTGGCCAGCGGCTCTGGATGGAGCCGCCGTTTCAGTGAACATACAAGGCCTTCAAGAGTTCAGAAATCGCGCCACACACCTTTATAACGCCGATGGCCTCGGCGCGGTCGTCTATTCGTACCTCCAGCAGACCGTGCTCAATTTTCGCGACTTCCTGGTGATCGTCAGCGGCAAGGACATCGCGGAGTCAATTACGTGGGACCTATTGCCTCTCGGCGCGACAACCCCAAGCGAAGCGGTGCAGTTCATGCGGGTCGATCCAGACTCGAGGGCTGTCCCAGCCATTAACGAGTTCCTCGCAGAGCTTCGAAAGGGCATCGAATCAGTCGAACACGCTGGCGGCGATACGGGCCGGATCTACACGTACTACGACGTGAACCTGCACGACAAGAAGCAGGCGAGTGCCGCGGACTTGTCCGTGGCCGTCAATCAGGACGCCTCCGGCAAGGTTGTGACGCGCGCCTACGATCCCAACAAGGGGCACCCGCTTAGCGCGACCGCGCTACTGGCTCTGGTCAATTCGAAGAGGAAGATCGGCCGCCCTCTCACCAATTACGATCGCGACGCCGCAATCTGGTTCGACAGGTTGAAAGAAGATCGACGCTATGCCTGGAAGCATGACACCGCTCCCAGCCACGTCTACTCGCACGAGGCAGTTTCCTATCTGGCCAAGAAGGATGATGCGTACTTTGAAGAGGCGCGCGCAAAGTACAAGGCGCGGACTCGATAACGCGGGTCGCTCAAAACCGTTGCCGAACGGCCGGTTGTTCACTGGGACGTTGGCACGCGGGCGTGACAACAATTTGACACTCGGGTGAAATCCGAGGGGATCCTGCGATGTCCAAGACCGTCCACGAGTACCGGAATTTCCCGGTTCGGGACATCTAGTAGGCGTGGGCTGGGCCGCGGCTAGAGTTCAGGACCCACGCGTGCGGCGTACGATCCGTCGACGGGTTCGGCAGGCACGCGTTCACCAGAGCCCAAGCTCCGAAAATCTGCCGTTTGACTACATTTTGACTACAAACGTGTGAGTTCTTATGAGGTCGTAAGAGATCACAGGAGCTCAACTTCGTTGATTTTCCGCGGAAGTTTGGCCAGGCACCAAGGATCACAAGGGCCCGAACTAGAGTTCAAATCCCACCGGTACCGCCAAAGCGAAGGCCCTACATCCCTTGTAAACACTGGGATGCAGGGCCTTTTGCGTATCGGTCAAACGGCTTTGCCCCCATTTGCCCCCTGTTCGCTGCAGTGCGCGCCACGTCCAAGGCGCTGCCCACGGCGTCCAGGTCGTCATCGAACAGGTCCGCGTACACGTCCAACGTCATCGCTGCGCTCTTGTGACCCAGCATGCGCTGCACCGCCTTCACGTTCGCCCCGGCGCTGACCGCCAGGCTTGCGGCAGTGTGCCGCAGGTCGTGCAGGGTGAGGCGGGGGAGCAACGGGTCGACCTGCTGCGCGTCCCTGATGGCGGCGACGTACCAGCCGCGCCTGCTGTCCGGGCTCCGCACATGGTCGGTGCCGTGACCGAAGATGAGGTGGTCGCGGCGCTTGCCGATGCAGAGGCGGCTCAACTCCTCGATCAGGAATGCCGGGACGGGGACGGAGCGCAGCTCATGCGACTTCGGTGAGCCGGTGACAATTTCCCAACCGACTGCGACCGCGTTCTCCGTCACGAACACCCTGCGCCGCAGCGCATCCAGGTCCTGCACCCGCAGGCCTGTCGCTTCACCCCAGCGAAGGCCGGTGTAGGCGAGGAAGCGCACCAGGGTCGCATGCTCGCGGCTGTGGCTGGCCAGCAGCTCGACCTGCGCATGCGTCAGGTAGGGGTGCCGGTGCATCTGCCTCCGAGGCAGGTTCTTCAGGCCGCGTGACGGGTTGCTGCTCAGCAGCCGGTCGGCCATCGCGTTGTCGAGGATCGCGGCAAGGATGCCGTGGGCCCGCAGGACTGTTGACGGGCTCTTCTCCTCGGTGAGTTCCGCGATCCAGTCCCGCACTGCGCTGTGCCGAATCCGACCGATCTGCACGTCGCCCCAGCGGGGCAGGACGTGGATGCGCCAGGTGCTCTCCACGGTGCGCCGGTATGACGGCTTGTGTCGCGTCTGCGCGGCCAACCATTCCGCACCCAACTGCGCGACGGTGACCCGGCCCGCGTTCGCTTCCACGTAGTCGCCGCGCACGATGCTGGTGCGCTGCTGGGCAACGAAGTCGTCGGCTTCCCGCTTCGTGGTGAACCCCCACTTCTCCTCCCGGCGCCCTTCAGGGTTATACCAACGCGCCCTGAAGCGCTTGCCCCCGCTGGTGTCGTACGGCTTTACGGTTCCCATCACTTCGCCCCTTCGGGTCCGGGGGCGATGTCGTTGCCCAGGCGATCAGCGATCCATCTCGCCCGCTCTTCTGGCTCTACACCTGCTGACAGGAAGTCCTGCCAGGTCATCTGGGCTGCACCGGCACGAATCCAGAAGGGTAGGCCGAAGCGAATGTGCCTGAACACCTCGTCGTCGTCGTCATAACCGGGCGGAGGTTTCTGCCCGGTGAGCCAGTCCCACATGGCCTCCGCGTCACCCTGCACACCCGTCGCGGAAACGATGTCCGATTGACTGCGGACGTCCAGGTCCATGAGCAAGGCGGCAGGGGCGACGCCGAGAGCCGCTGCCAGTGCGGTGAGGTCATCGACATCCATGCGCCGCAAGCCCAGCTCGATCCTGTTGATCATGGCCAGGCTCAACGGGTACCCGAGGGCGTTGACCCGTTCGGCCAGCTGGCGAAGACTCATCTGCTGGCCGGTGCGAATGGATCGCAGCCGGTCGGCTGCAATCTGGCCGGTTGACGCGGGTTCGTTGTTTTCTCCCATAATGGGTAAGATTACCCCAGAGTTGACATACCCACAACCATCGGCCTACCTTGAGCACCCATCACCACCCACCCAGGGGAGGAACCGCGATGGTCCTACTTCTACTGATCGCTCAGCTTTGCGAGCTGGTCCCGGACACCACACCCGCGTACTGGGCCGAGCTTCGCGTCAAGGGAACCGGGCCGCCCTACATCAAGCTGTCCCACAAGAAGGTCGTGTATCCGGAGGACAAGCTGCAGGAGTGGCTTGAATCGCGGCTGCACACGAGCACGAGGGACGGCAGTGATGCCGCATGACCCGCTATCACGACGCCCCGGAAACGCCTCGCCAGGCGACCACCTGGGAGACCACGAGGAACAACGCGCTGCGCTACGGGCTGTGCACACGCTGCTCCGCACAACTGGCGTGGGGGCACCAGATCGGGTTCGGCCGGCTTGAGCATCCGCCGTGCCTGGTGTGTGCTCCGCTGGTGGCGTTGCTGCCGACGCGGCGTCCGAACATGTGGCGCACCGTGGAAGGGTCAGCAGCCTCGGGGTCGTCCTGGCCGGAACGTCCTGAAATGAGCACTACAGCATCGGAGGGTGTCTCAGTAGCCGGGGATGCTGCTGCCGTTGTCAGATCGGCGTCTACGGTCCAGCCCGGGCACAACGAGGGTGCCCCCGTGGTGGGAGTGGATCACTCCCAGGTGTCCAGTGACCGGACACCTGACCGACCGGTCACGGTGATCGGGCCGCGTGGCCGGACGGTCGGGGAGGGTGCGCGATGAGCCCCGGACAGACGGAAGCCCGCCGTTCGCCGCGGCGGGCCACCAGCACCTATCAGATCGCAAGCAGCCGGACGGGCCGTGCTCGCACGAGCATCGTAAGCCTGGCCGCCGACACTGCGGAAGGGGACACCTGATGGTGTGGGCTCGATTCGATGACAACTGGACCGAACGCGACGACATCCTCGCACTCACCCTCCCCGAACGGTGGCACCTCATCGGCATGATCGTCTACTGCTGCCGCAACGAAAACTGGGACGGCAACCTTCGACTCTCCGACGCCCGACGCGCCTCCGACGTGGACGACCCCGACACGGCACTACGCGGCCTCCTCACCGCAGGCCTGCTGCAGCCCATCCCGGACGGCGTGCACATCATCGGCATCGAGAACCACGTCCCCGACGAACCCACCCGGCAGCGCAAGAGAAGGATCGACTCCGCAAGCAACGCCAGCGAGCGCACGCCAAAGACAACCACTCGTACTGCACCCCCGAGAACTGCGACATCGTTGCGTCCCAGATCCAGCCCCTGTCCCTGTCCGCGTCCACCCCTACTTCCTTGTCGTTTGGGCAGGCCGTAGAGGTTCCCGTACCCGTACCCGTACCCGTACCCGACAGACCGCAGGACAGTCCGCGGGACCGTCCGCAGGACACACAGGAAGAAGACGAGTACGACAAGAACGGCAACGAGGTCCCCGAGCACCTTCGTGGCCGTGGTGCCCAGTTCGACCCGGTGGAAAACCGGTGGGTGTCGCGGGAGGGGTGGCTGTCATGAGCGCGGTGGAGTGGGCAACCAGGACGCCCGGCCAGCCGTACCGTTGGCTGCTAGATCTAGCATCCGAACGTCGAGCCCCGTTGTGCCCAAACCATGACCAGGTGACTGACCCGTTCGGCGTGTGCGAGTCCTGCCTGACCGAGGCCGGCTGGTCCGGGGCGCGCTGCACGGTGTGCGGCCTGCCCCTGCACCCTGCGGTCGTCAGTGACGGCTTCACCAGCCACCCCACCTGTTGACCCAGGTCTCACCATGAGACCTGGGTAGGGGTCCCATGGTGAGACCCATAGGGGTGCCAGAGCAGGACCCATACGACGAGAGGAAGTCATGTCTGAGAGCGAAGAAGCGATGATGAACCCGAACACCATTGCCTTGGAATTGATGTTGGCTCGCAAACGCCAAGACGAGGACGAATGGGTGCGACTGATGAGCACGATTCCGCTCGGCCCGGAAGTCATCCAGGTCATCGACACCCTCGCGGGCATCGCCGTCGGGAACTTGGAGGAGGGTCACCCGGGCATCGACGCGGAGCGTGTGCTGCAGCTCGCCATCCTCGACACCGACCTGGAAGCCGTGATAGAGGTCACGGACGAAGGTGAAGACGGATGAGCTTCCTCGGTGACGAGGACCCTCCCGGCATGCGCGAGGTGCCGCTGGCCTACGACGACACCGGAACCCCCATCGAGTGGATGTGGGTGCCGGTGGAGAACGCCGACGCTTGGGATGCACGCAAGTGGCATCCCCAGCCGTGAACCCTTCCGTCAGCACATAACACCGCGTATTCTTTGAGGTAGCACGAGAGCACCCCACCCGCTCTCCGGCCAAGGTCGAGGAACCGTCGCAGGTCAAGACCGAGGAGCCGGACAGCCGGGCCGGGACGCGACCGGGCAAGCAGACGCCCTTCGAGGAGCCTGACCAGGACAGCGAACCCTGGTGTGGGCCAAGGCGAGCAGAAGCGACATCCAAGCGCCAGTCCTGGCGCGTCGTTTTCGCATCCCCTCGGAGCACTCATGCCCACCCTGCAGGAGCAGCGCGCGACGCTGCTCGACCAAGCCCGCACCATCATCGACGGCGCGAAAGACCGCGACCTCACCGACGCCGAACAGACCCAGGCCACCGCCTACCTCGACCAGGTGTCCGGACTCGATGCCAGCATCAAGGCGTCGGAGCGTTCCGGGGCCATCATTCACAAGTTTGAGAACGCGTACAGTCCGGACAGCGCCGACCAGGACGGCCCCGCCGAATTCGGGTCCAAGCATCTGTCCCTGCGCGGCGTCCCGGCTAAAGCGTTCTCGGCGTTCCGGCCCGCAGGCAGCAAAGCCGTCATCAGCACCGGCAGCGTCGTCCTCGGCACCGAACTGCTCCCCGCCATCCAGCCCGGCAGCCGCGCCCGCTGTCCCTGCTGGAGGCCATCCCTGCGGTGCAGCGCACCGCCGTGTATCGCTACCTCCAGGAGTCCGCGTTCACGCCGAATGCGGGCGTGGTGGCTCCGGGTGGAACGAAGCCGGTGTCGGCCATCACGATCACCTCGGTGGACGATCACTTGCGGGTGGTTGCAACACTCTCAGACGCCGTAGATCGCTTTGCCCTAGAGGACTCGTCCACGCTGCAGCAGTACCTCAGCTCCACGCTGTCCTACGCGGTGCAGCGGGCAATCGAAGACCAGGTCGTGAACGGCACCGGCGTGGGCGAAGAGTTCCACGGCTGGGCGTCTCAGAGCGGGGTGCAGGTTGTGCCTGCAGCACCCGACTTGATTTCCGGCCTCCGCTCCGCGATCACCTCCCTGCAGGGCGTCGGCATCGTCCCGTCGTTCTTCGCGGTCGCACCCGGCGATTTTGAGGCCGCGCAACTGGCCCGAAATTCGAGTGGTGCGTTCGACTGGGCCGTCGATGGTTCCCCGGTCAACGCGGGCCGTCAGCAGGCGTGGGGTGTGGCCGTTGTCCCCACCGCAGCCGTCCCCGCGGGCACCGCCTGGGCGGTCGGTCAGGGAGCGGTGCAGTTGTCCACCGACGGGCAGATGCGGGTGGACTGGGGAACACCCGGTACCGCGTTCGAGCAGAACCAACTGGTGGCCCGTGCCGAAACGAGGGCAAACCAGGACATCCTGCGCCCCAGCGGCTTGGTCAAGGTCACCCTCACCGCAGGGGCGTGACATGAAGACGAAGATCACCCCGATGACCGGCCTCAAGGCGGGGCCGGCTGACGGGCTCGGCGACGGCGAGTTCATCGCATACGCCAGCACCTGGACCACCACGCCCGACGCGTACGGCGACGTGGTGAAACAGGGTGCGTTCGCGCAGACCATCAAGGACTGGAAAGCCAGCGGCAACGTTGTCCCGGTGCTCTACGGCCACCGGTCCGACGACCCTTCGATGAACGTCGGGGCCACCCTCGACCTGGCCGAAGACGACCACGGGCTCAAGGTCCACGGCAAGTTCGATGACACCCCGACAGCGCAGCAGGTCTACAGCCTCGTGAAAGGCAGGCGGCTCAACCAGTTGTCCTTCGCCTACGACACCATCACCTCCGGACCCGTGAAGGCGGGAGGGGGACCGAAGCCAACGAGCTTCAGGAGGTCCGCCTCTACGAAATCTCGTTGGTCCCGGTCGGAGCCAACCAAGACACCAGCGTCGTCGCGGTCAAGAGCACACCCCGCAGTCCAGCCACCCAGACCCTGGCACTACGCCTCGCCATCCTCAGCGCAGAGAGCTAGCCACCACAGCACCAGCGACATACGATGCAGGTGCTAAGCGGATTAGCGCGAGGCCCGCAGTTCCTTCCATGAGACTGCGGGCCTCCACCATGCGCGCTGTACGCCCACCTGCGCGGCGCAGCGGTCGCAGGTGATGACCCAGCATCCCCACCGCACGCAGGGACCCCCCACGCCTCGCACAACGCAAGCCCTCGGCAAGGAGTCAACATCGCAAGCTGCGCACCACCGCATCACTCTTCCCGGTAGTGAACCGGTACCCCCGCAAAACAAGGCACCCCCTGGACGCGCGCGCGAGGGCACCGCACCGGCAAGATGAGCGTATGGACCCACTCACCACATCGGACATCATCCAGATTGCTGTCGTCATCGCAGCCGTTGGCTCCTCGATCATCGCCTTATGCATCGCAGCGAAGGATCGGCGCGCGGCGGCGGAGGAGGCCTCCCGGGAACGGAAGTTCCAGAGCCTCCGGGGTGAGTTGGACCTTGCGATGCGCCTCCTCACCAACACCAGCCGGGGAGGATCGACGGACCCTCTTGAGCGGGCCCGACTCGGAGCTGAACAGATGGCGCTGGTGGGCCTCCTCGGCGAGAAGCGCATACCCAGGCTGTGGAAACGGCGCATGAACGTGACCGACGAAGCCCTGAGGAAGATGCTCGATGACCCACAGGAGAAGGACTTCAAGAAGTGGGAATACGAGAGCCTGTTGGCTGTCAACGAAATCGTGCGCGAACTGTCCGCGTTGGAAGGGGCGGGCAAGTAGCCCGTCGACAGTTTCTGCCCAGTCTTCGCCTGGAAGGTCGTACCTACGAAGCGCCCCGCCCGGGGCCGAGCGCCTGTAGGAGGCAACCATGACGAACACCACCACGACCCCCGCCACGAAGCCCGTAGCCAAGCCCGCCAAGATCGACCCGGCCAGCACGCCGGAGCGGAAGGCCGAACGGAAGCTGGTGGAGAAGCGGCGGGCCGCAGGTGAGTCGTGGGCGGCCATCGCGAAGGACCTGGGCATGAGCCCGATGGGGGTGCGTGGACGGTACATCGACCTGGTGCCCGTCACGGAGTAGCAGCACCTGCTCGTCGCATCGATCGGTGCGACGAGGCCCCTCGTCCTTTCGGGCGGGGGGCTTTTGCGTTCCCCGTGGTGCTATCCGGGCGTGCAAGAGTAGTGCCGTCACCACTCTTGCTCCTGCGAAACCGGTAGTGACGTCACCACCGGTTTTCCCTGCGGCACCGCACGCGCCTCGTACAGGCGCTCAACCCAACCTGCGGGTGTTACCTCATCGGAGGGGGACGAAATCCCACCCCCACCAGGCGCACAGGGGCCTGCTACCCCTGGCGGTGCTCCAACGCTGCGACGCGCGTCTCCAGCGCGAACACCGCACCAAGAAGCTGCGTGGCCATGTCGCCGGTGTCGACCGTCTCGTACGCGTCAACGCTTGCCTTCACGAACGCCACGAGGTTGGCGGTGATCGGGTAATCGGCGGGAGGAAGGGCAAGGTGCATGCGGTCGAGGTACTCACTGAGTGATTCATCGTCGCCCATCGGCCGCTGGTAGTCGCTCGTGGCCTTCGCGAAATCGTCATCCATGAGCGGAGACTACCGCCCAGCCCCCCATTTGCCCCCCTTTTCAAGAGGGTTTGTGCTGATGCATCCTGACCCATAATCACTCAAAAACCCTTGCAAACACTGGGCTGTGGGCGGATTTCCAATGAATGAAAGGACCTCACCTTTAGGTTCAAATCCCACCGGTACCGCCATCGTGAAACCCCCGCGATCCCCGTGTTTACAAGGGATCCGGGGGTTTTGCTTGGTCCGAAACTGCCATTTGCCCACGATTTGCCCACACTTGAACCGTGGAGGGTCGGCCAGGTGAGAAGTCGGCGGCACCGGATAGGCTCCCTGCATGACCTGATCTGGCGCTTCCGGAGGACTACGCGACCGTCCTCGCCGGGCTCAAGCAACGGGTCCGCGAAGCGCGCTTTCGTGCTCAGCGACACAGACTCGCGTCCACGGAATCCGGCTGCTCTGCCGCCAGAAAGGACTGCAAGGTCGGGTCGACGATGATGTGGCCGTCCGCCCCCATAACGGGACCCGGCAAGGGTGCTATCAAACCGCGTTCAGCATCCACATAGTCCTGAACGTCATCCATCGCGTACTGCAACTTCGCTTCCGCGATTGCTGCCACCGTCGCCGGCGACGGGCTCTTCTGATCAGCCATGCCCCGCCCTCACTCTCAATGAACCACATACTCCTCTCGCACTAGCCGATTGCGCCAGTCACTTGTTTTTTCAGAACCTGCTCGCCCCATTCGCGTCAAACCCCTCCATTCGCGTGGGCCTATGAAGGTTCGTGCGCAGCCGCCCGAGCCGCAGGATCCAATTTCATATCACTCAGGGCATCGAGTTGGACGATCAAGAGGATTGTATGGAGTGGTGGAGACTCTATAGTCAGGCGCCGATCGGGGTGTTTTGACTGGCGCCATTCCTGGTCTGGCGGGAGGGCGGTCTCATACGACTGCGGCGGGGTATGGCGGCAGGGGTTGCGGTGGAGATCCTGGCCGGCTTCTTCTTCGTCGCGCCAGGGGAGGGTCTGGTCGTTCGATTGGAAACACTGCACACTGCGCGAATACTCTGGCCTCGGCCAAGCTCAGCGGTAGCTTCGTGTTGGCCCTAGGCGTCCGCTCCGGTCCTGCCTGGACGCTTGATCAGTCCGATCTCCTCACCACGCGGGCCCACGCCACGATCTTTGGCTGACGCGAAGCCGTTATCGATCCGACTGACAGGGGCGGTGCACGCGAGAGCGGCACCGCCCGTGCCCTGTTGCCGTCGTCCTATGCGTTTGCCGGGTGCAGCACGACCTTCGTCCATCCGTCGTCGCGATTGTCGAAGTGTTCGTATGCGTCGGGCGCTTCATCGAGTTGGAGTTCATGGCTGACGATCCAGGATGGCTTCGCCTTCTCGCCGGCGATGAGGTCGCGCAATTGGCGGTTGTATCGCTTGACGGGGCACTGGCCGCTGCCCATCTTCTGGCCTCGGAACCAGAACTCACCGAAATCGAAGGCCACCTCGCCTTGCTTGGCCAACTCGTCGGCACCGCCGGGGTCCTGCGGAATGTAGACGCCGACCACCCCGATCTCGCCCGTAAACCGGACCGACTGCACCAGCCGGTTCAGCGTCATATTCGCGTGCTCGTGTCCTTCGGTGTCGTGGGCTTGGTACCCCACGCACTCGCATCCGTTGTCTGCGCCGAGCCCCATAGTCATCTCGTTCACCGCCTCGACCGGGTCGACCTTCGAGTCGTCGATCGCGATCGCGCCGATTTCTTCGATCTTCTTCAACCGGTCAGGGTGCCGGTCGACGACCATGACCTTGCTCGCGCCCTTGATGATCGCCGAGTATGCCGCCATCGCCCCGACCGGTCCTGCACCGTAGATGACTGTCTGATCACCCGGCTTGACGTGCGCCATCTCCGTCGCGTGGTAGCCGGTCGGGAAGATGTCGGCCAGCATGACGTAATCGGTCTGCCGCTCCTCGGCATCCTCCCCGAGCCGCAGACAGTTGAAGTCGCCCCACGGCACCCGCAGCAACTCGGCCTGGCCGCCGGCCCACGGTCCCATGTCGGCGAACCCGTAGGCGGCTCCCGCCCAGGCCGGGTTCGGCTGCGCGGTCAGGCAGTAATTGGTGAGACCGCGCTCACAGTTCTTGCAGTGGCCGCATGCCACGTTGAACGGGAGGACGACGTAGTCGCCGACCTGCACCTTGTCGACGCCGTCGCCGACCTCGATGACCTGGCCCATGTTTTCGTGCCCAAACCATCGCCCTGTCTCGAAGTCGGTCCTGCCCTCGTACATGTGCAGGTCCGACCCGCAAATGTTGGTCGTGGTGATCTGCACCAGGACGTCGGTCGGACGTTCTATGCGCGCATCCGGTACGTCCTGGACGGTGACCGTGCGCGGACCTTCGTACACTACTGCCTTCATTTTCCTGCCTCCATCGGTCGATCGACAGATGCTGGCGTATATCCGATATCCCCTCGGCGTCGCTCTGTAACGGCGCCAACGCTACGCGGCTCCCCGACAAACGCGAGGGGGTCGGAGAAGAACGAGGTGTGATTGTCGCCACCATCGCGGAGATCGGATCTGAGCCACAACCGACGTCAAGAATCGTGCGACCAGCTATGTGTCCGATGAGCTCCGCAAGCGCTGGCCGGTATGTAGTACTCGTTCAGGAGAGTCGTCGCATTCAGCTTTCGGCTAGTTGCTGGCATCGTCGCTCTCGCTTTTGCAGCGCAACGTCGTTCGGACGTCGACCGTCTAACGGGCACGTTCTAGAGGACGTAGGCGATCAGATCGGACCGCGATAGTAGGGTGCCGATCGTGACGACCCGGAAGTGTGGGTGTCGAAGGAGGCGGCATGATCGCGGAGTTGAACAAACTGGTAGAGCTGGTCGAGGACCATCTGGACGACGACCTCGACGTGGCGGCGCTAGCGAGTGAGCTCGGCACGACGGAGTACCACCTCCGGCGGATGTTCTCGTCGCTGGCCGGGATGCCGCTGTCAGAGTACGTCCGTCGTCGCCGGATGTCCGTCGCGGCAGCAAAGGTTCTCGGAGACGACGACCTGCTGAGTATCGCGGTGCGATACGGCTACGGCTCGACCGAGGCGTTTGGTCGGGCGTTCCGCTCTGTGCACGGTGCCAGCGTCGGCGACGTCAAGCGAAACGGCGGCCCCCTTCGAACGCAACCGCAGCTCAGGTTCCGCCTGACCGTAGAAGGGAACATCACCATGCACACCCGAATCACCGATCGACCGGCCTTTCACCTGGTCGGCCACGCCACTCGCGTGCCACTCATCCACGAGGGCATCAACCCCCACATCCAATCCCACATCGCCTCCCTGCCGGCAGCGGAGCACGCACGACTTAGAGCCCTGAGCGACACCGAACCAGCCGGCCTGCTCCAGGTCAGCGCCGACGTCGACCCGGACTACACCGAGGGAAGTGAGCTGACCTACCTGCACGGAGTAGCCGTCACAGGCATAGACACAGTGGACGACGATCTCGACACGATCGAGGTACCCGCCGGCACGTGGGCAGTGTTCCGCACCGAAGGTGAGTATCCGACCGCACTACAGGAGGCTTGGGCTGCGACCGCGACCGACTGGTTCCCGTCGAACCCGTGGCGGCTCCGGCCCGGGCCATCCATCGTCGCGGTACTCGACCGGGCCGAGAACTTCAGCACGGCCACCTGCGAGCTGTGGCTCCCCGTCGAGGGCGCCTGATCAAGCGGGCCTGCCGGCAGCGAGCGCTAGCAGGCCCGCTGCCCGCTGCCCGCTGAGGGATCCTCTAGCGGGACGGCTTGCACGTTATGGCCCCCGGACAATTTATTTGGCATAGATCGCGGATAATCTGCTGGCGAAAGCACTTGAGGGCTGCTGATTGGGCCAATCTTCTGCGCGCATCCACAGTGGCGCCGTTCGACCGCCAGAAGGATTGTCTTTCTGCCACGAAGTCTGTCCTTTTTCGTGTCGTGGAGGATCTCAAATGGCTCGTTCTGTCGCCGGCCTCGCCGGAGGCCGCGGCGCAGAAACCGATGGAGCGTGCTCGCGACAGTCCGATGAGGGACGTTGACGATCACGCGACGAGATCGGGTGCGCGCCCTGCGCTTCAACCGGCCGCACGCGTAGCGTTCGACTCTCCCCTCACAGGGCACGCCGGAGCGCTGCAATTCGGAGAGCCGTCCGATCAAGGATTGGCTGCGGGAGCCTGCGTCGCCCCGGGCGATTTCCGGTGTGCCGACGAACTTTCAGCACTAGATTGTGTGGGTGAATCTGTCGGATCTCGGCACGCCCCTCGGGCCGATGATCCGCGTCCACGGTGGCTTCGCTAACAGGATGTACCGGCTCGACACCGACTGCGGTTCGTTCTCGGTGAAGGAGTTGAACCTCGTGGATCGCCGCTGGACGTACCGCGTCGAGGACGTTTTCCGGTTCGAGCGAGCAGCTTTTGCCGCCGGCATCCCCATGCCAGAGCCCATATCGGCCAGCCGTCACACGCTTGTTCACCGGTGGGTCGAGGGGGAAACGGTGCCAGAAGCGCCGGTGTCAGCGGCGTACGCGTTCGAGGTCGGTGAGATCCTTGCGCGCATCCACGCGCTCGACGTCCAGTGGGCCCCCGAGTCGCTCGTGCCCCAGCCCGCTCGTGACTGGCCCGAACTCGCCGAGCGAGCGGCGGCGACCGGACAGCCGTGGGCCGACGAACTCGCTTCCCAGGTCGAGACCCTCCTCGCGATCGCCCATTTCGTTGACACGTGCGAACGGCCGGGTCCCATTGTGCTCACCCACAGGGACATTCAACCGTGGAACCTGCTCGCTCGCGACAGTCGGCCGGTCGTGCTCGACTGGGAGCTCTCGGGCATGCTCGACCTGGCTGGTGAGCTCGGATCGACTGCGCTCAGTATCGCCAAGGGACCGGGGTTCGACCAGATCGAGTCGACCGTCTTCCGGTCGGTCCTCGAGGGTTATGTCGACGGGGGCGGAACGCTCCCGCCGACAGGCCCGGAGTTGGTTCGTGTACATGATCGACAGCTGGCTGGGTCACACGAGGTGGAACATCCTTCGCTGCCTCGCCCCGGTCGCAGCCAGCACCGGCCCCGACCTCGCACTGTCGCAGGAGTCCGTCCGCAACGGCCTCCGCGGCCTCCCCGACATGTTCGCCCGGCTTCCGGAGCTCGAAGCGCTGCTCGGATGACGATGACGCTGCCTTGAGCACCGTCCCTGAGAGGATGGGGTGATGACGAGCGCACTCCTCATCGGCGCATACACACAGAAGGTCCCCGACGTCGACGGTCACGCCGATGGCATCGTGAGCGCGGTCTTCGACGGGGACAACGTCGCCAGAGCGGAGGTCGCGGCTCAATTGCCGAACCCGTCGTGGCTCACCGCCAGTACCGACGGCTCCCGTGTCTATTCGGTGATGGAGACGACACCGGGTGGAGGCGTCGCCGCTTTCGCCCGCTATTCCGCAGGCTCGCTCACCTTGCTCGGCACGGCATCGGCGGGCGGTGCCGAGCCCGACCACCTCACACTCGACCCGAGCGAACGGTTCCTGGTCGTCGGCACGTACAGCGGCGGCTCGATTTCGGTAATCGCGCTCCACGACGACGGCGCTCTCGGCGAACGGGTCGCCTTCGTGCAGCATCACGGCAGCGGTCCGGATGCGCGCCGCCAGGAGAGCCCGCACGTGCATCAGGTGATCTTCGACGACGTCACCGGAGACCTCGTCGTCGTCGACTTGGGACTCGGCCAGGTGCTCTTCTACGGATTCGCCCCTGACGGGAAGCTGACCCTGCGCCCGGACGCGACGATCTCGTCCGGGGCCGCGGGGCCACGACATCTGGCGTTCCACCCCGACGGACAGCACGCGTTCGTCGTCAACGAGCTCGGCAACACGGTCGACGTTCTGCGGCGCGACGGCGACCGGTTCGAGCGGGCCGGCAGCGCATCCACTCGGCCCTTGAATGCGGTCGGCGAGAGTGCGACCGCAGCCGTGCGGGTCTCGCCCACCGGCGGCACCGTGTTCGCCACAAACCGAGGGGACGACACGGTCGCCGTGTTCTCGTTCGACCCGGTGGCCGGTCTGGTCCTCGTGGCGAGCGAGCCGAGCCGTGGCGGTGCACCACGAGACCTCATCCTGTCTCAGGATGCGCGCCGCGTCATCGTCGCCAATCAGGACAGTGACAGCGTTGCCGTCTTCGGCTTCGACGAGGACACGCGGACGCTGGAGTTCCTCTCGCTCGCATCCGTGCCCACGCCGGCCTGCCTGCTACTCGTGTAGCCAGGCCGTCGGCTCACTCGTGCGAACGGTCTTGATGGGTTGCGGCGGAAACACAATCCATGCCGAAGCGTGCGAGACAATGGTGAAACCAGTCATTGGAGGGACGAAAGAAATGGCGCTCACCCACGCGGTGCTCGAGTACACCTACGGCGACGACTATCTCGAAGCGCGTGAAGAGTATCGAGCGGCACATCTCGAGGTGGCGTGGGCGGCGGTCGACCGGGGCGATCTCGTGCTGGGCGGTGCGCTGGGGGAGGGGCCGTACTCGGGCCTCCTCGTCTTCGCCGGGGATGACGCGGTGAAGCTTGCCCAGAACTTCGCGGAAGTCGATCCCTACGTCGTCGGGGGCGTCGTCCGCGAGTGGGTGGCCCGGCCATGGACGACGGTCGTCGGCCAGGGAGCCGCCACGCCGGTTCGCCCGTAGCGCGCGACCCGGAACCGGGCGTCGACTACTCCAACTTCCGCCCCGATCGCAATGCCGCAGCCGGTCTCGCGGTACCGCGGATCACGAATGGTACGCATACGAGCGTCAGCAGCCCGGCGATCGGGATCACCGCGTTGACGATCTGGGCCAGGTCGGTCGGATGGCCTTGAGTAACCATGAAGACTGAAAAATCCCAGACGGCATGCAGAATCATGGCCGGGATCAGCGAGCCGGTCACGCGGCGGACGATGTAGTACGCGCTGCCCACGGCGAACGCGAAAAGCATCTGTTCGATTGTTCCGAAGAGATCGGCGCCGAGCAGCACATTCACACCGTGGAGGAGCGCGAATATCAGCGAGCTGAGGAACCACACCCAGCCCTCTGCGAGTCTGCTCCGCAGTGCGACCAGAAGAAGGCCGCGGATTGTGAGCTCTTCGGTGAATCCAACCAACAGGAGCAGGGCCGCCGCGCCGATGAACGGTGTGCCGACCGATCCCCAGTCCGTCAGCGCCAAATTCACGACAGCAAGCAGCGCGAAGAGTGCCGGTGCGACGATCGGCCACGCGTACCTACTCCGATGCTCGTCAACGAGGGCCGGCCGCCACCAGCCGAGCACGCTCGTAGTGATCGCGAGCAGGGCGCCGGCGACAATCAGTGAGATGTCTGCCCCGAGGAACAGATTCTCCGCGCTGTCCCCCCAGGCGGTGTACGGGATGCCGGAGGCGAGCTGGATCAGAAAAACCACCACGAGGTAGGCGGCGCAGATCGCGAGGCCGATCCAGACGCGCGGTCGTACTCTGAGTTCAGTCACGGCGAACATCCCATCTCCGAGGTGAACGGTGCGGCCAGAAGCTGCCGCTCCACGCTAACAAACACGGGTGGTATGTCCGCCGACCGGCTCAGCGTTGTCGGCCCCCTGATAGAACATGCGCACTCAGTCTGCCTTTGACAGCATTTTGACTACAAACGTGTGCGCCGCTGTGAGGTCCTACGAGATCACAAGAGCCGCTCGCGCCTCCTCGGATTTCGGGTCTGGCCACCCGCCCTGGCCAAGTTTGGCTCGCCGAGCTAGCTTTAGATGCAGCACGAACCTACGTGAACGTCATCATCTCTCACAGACGGAGACGAACCATGGCCCGACGACGGATCGCCGCACGAGCGGGCCGCCCCATCTGAGCTTGCGGACATGACCGGGTCGGGGGACGGGCAGGACTCAGGGGCACCGCTGGGTGCGTCGAATACGGACATGCGGGCGGCAGTCTTTTCGTTCATTGGCCGCGTACCCGTCACGCTCGGACTTGTCGCGGTCATTGTCGCTGTCGGATTTGTCGGGCAGGGACTCTGGTCCGCGACCGAGCAGCAACCGTGGTGGAGTGCGATCGCGTACGGGCTCCCTTCTTTCCAGCAAGGGCGTTGGTGGACACCGCTGACCGGTACGTTCTTCGTCGCCTCACCCCTGCTGTACATCCCGACACTGATCGGGTTCTTCTGGATGGCTCTCCTGGAGTGGAAGCGTGGGTCACGCGCCGCGTTCGCATACTTCGGTGCGGGGCAGTTGGTCGCGATCCTGGCGACCGCGGCGTTCCTCTACTTCGCCAGCATGCTGCCTTGGCCGTGGGCTATTGAGCTCGCCGGCTCGCTGGACGTCGGTCCGTCCGGTGGCACGGTGGCATGCTTTGCGGCGTGCGTGGGCTTGTTTGCCTCACCGTGGCGTCAGCGGGGCTGGCTGATCGCCTTCCTCTACGCTGCCATCAGCGTCCTCTTTTAGGGACTCTCGCGGATCTGGAGCATGCCTTCGCGGTCGTATTCGTGCTGGCTGTCGATCGATCCTTCCGCATCCGGCGTGCAAGCATTCGGGAACGGCGTCTTCTTGCTTTCGCCGCAAGCGTCGCGCTCGGGGCGATCCAGGTGCTGGCATTGCTCGTGCCGACGAATGGCCCTTTCGGTTCGACCGCGCCGCTCGCCGGCCCGTGGCTCGACGTCGTCATCGACGTCGTCGTCATTGTCTTCGTGGCGAACGGCTTGCGGCTCGGCAGGCGCTGGGCGTGGGTGTTGTCGGTTGTCTGGGGCGCCGTTAATGTGCTGGTCGCGGCACTGTACGTGGTCCTGTCCTTGCTGTACCCGGATGTGGTGAGACTCGATTGGGGCGATGTCGATGTCTCGATCGCAACTTCCGTGTTGTGGTTGGCTTTTCTGCTCTACCTTGTGACGACCAGTCGTGCGTTCAGTGCACACAGACGTCGCGCGCTCGGAGCGAATGCAAGACGCACGCATCCTGATCAGAGCCCGACTCCAGACGACGCACGCATCGTCGTCGAGACGGATGGCGGCGGGACCCTGTCGTGGATGTCGACCTGGTCGGGGATGGAGTATTTCCGCACGACCGGCGGCATGGTGGCGTACCAGAAGCACGCGGGTGTCGCGATCGTGCTGGGCGACCCTCTCGGGGCCCCTTCGACCGCGGCGTCGAGCGTCGAGGAGTTCGTCGACGCGGCCGAGCGCGACGCGCTCATCCCGTGCTTCTTCAGCGCGAGCGAACTCACCCGCGATGCGATGCCGGAAGGCTGGCGCAGCCTTGTCATCGCCGACGACACGATCGTCGACCTTCCCGGGCTGACATTCACTGGCAAGCCATGGCAGCACGTCCGGACGGCATTGAATCGGGCTGCTCGCGAAGAGGTTTCGTTTCGGATGACGACACTGGCAGCCGAGACGTGGGGTGTGCGTCAGCAGCTTCGCGCGATCTCAGAGTCGTGGGTCGGTGACAAGGGTCTTCCCGAGATGCGGTTCACGTTGGGCACCATGCACGAAGCAGAAGATCCGGAGGTGCGGCTCGCGCTGGCCGTCTCGAACGTGGGCGATGTCGAAGGGTTCGTGTCGTGGCTGCCGGTTTTCGGACCGGGAGGCAGGCATAGAGGCTGGACGCTCGACTTGATGCGTCGCCGGGATGGCGGCTTCGGTGCCGTCATGGAGTTCCTCATCGGTTCCTCAGCCCAAGTCTTCGCCGACGAGGGCGCGCAGATCATCTCGTTGTCGGGCGCACCGTTGTCGCACGCGGTCGGTGCCGAGGAGGGGCGTATCGCGCAACTCCTCGGACAGCTCGCCACGGTGTTGGAGCCGGTGTACGGCTTCTCGTCACTTCACCGATTCAAGGAGAAGTTCAATCCGCGCTACGAACCGATCTACCTGCTCTACCGGGATGAGGGTGACCTCGCTCGGATCGGCCAAGGTCTGGTTCGTGCCTTCCTTCCGGATGCGACGATCCGACAGTTCGCTGCCGCCGGAATCGACATGCTTCACAAAGACTGAGCGGTCTCCGTGATCCGGGGACGAAGGTGACAGCCCCGGGATCAGGCGCCAGCGACTTCGACACCTCCGGGAAGTCCTGCGGCGCCGAGCCGAGTGGTAGAGCGGGAGCGATCTCGCTGCGCTTGGAGCGCGGAATCGAAATCGCGCTCCCAGTCAGGGTCGATGTCTATGGCCAGGCGGCCAGCTTCCTCGATGGTCAGCTCTTTGGGGAACCCGTTCGTGTCGGAGAGGGTGAAGACGTCGCGTCCGGTGATCGTGCGACCGGCGAACGCCGAGACGGCGCGCAGGCCCGCCTCGATGGTGCGCCTGAACGCTCGCTCCTCCTTGACCAGGACGTCGATCACTTCCTCGCGCCGCTGCTGCACCTCGGGATAGTCGTCGGCGTAGAGGTCGGCTATCACGGGCACGATCTGACCCAGGAAGTTCTCGTTGAGACCGAGGGACAGTGCGAGCCGGATCGCGCGACGCAGCAAGCGGCGCATCACATAGCCCTGCTCCTTGTTCGACGGCCGCACCCCGTCGACCGCGAGAAAGGTCGCTCCCCGCAGATGATCGACCACGATCCGCATCGCGTGCGTCTCATCCTCGTAGCGCCTGCCCGTGAGTTCTTCGAGCTTCTCAACGATGGGCCACAGCAGACTGATGCGAAAGACATCGGCCGAGTGGATGGCCGCCGCCGCGATACGTTCGAGCCCTCCGCCGAAGTCGACGTTTCTCCGAGCAAGCGGCGCGAACGTTCCGTCGTCGAGCCGCCGGTACTGCATGAAGACCTGATTGCCGATCTCCATGAATCGGCCGCCGTCGCTCGCGGGATGCGCCTCGCCGTATGCCGGGTCGTGGTGCTCCGGACCGAAGTCGTAGAAGACCTCGCTGTCGGGACCGCAAGGATCGCCGATCGGAGTACCGCCGAGCGAACCGCCCCGCGACCACCAGTTCTCGTTCCCGTCGTAGTAGAAGATCCGTTCCCCGGCACGCACCCCGCTCTATCGCCGTCGGCCTGGCTGCCGATTGCGGCGATGTCGGCCGTGATGCCCCGCTCCGCGAATACGGCCTGCCAGATCCGCGCGGCCTCCTCGTCGCGCGGGATGCCGGAAGCTTCGTCGCCGATGAAACAGGTCACCGACAACCGATCGGGATCCAACCCGACGGTGTCGACGAGGAAGCTGAAGAATTGCCGGATCTGCTGCTCTTTGAAGTAGTCGCCGAGGCTCCAGTTGCCCAGCATCTCGAAGAATGTGGTGTGGCGATTGTCGCCGACTTCGTCGATGTCTTGCGCGCGCACACACGGTTGGCTGTCGGTGAGGCGCACGCCCGCGGGATGCGGTTCGCCCAGGAGGTAGGGAAGCAGCGCCTGCATCCCGCTTCCCGTGAAGAGGGTGCTCGGGTCGGGAGGAACGAGACTGGCGCGCGGAATGACCGTGTGACCCCTGCTCTCCAAGTACTGCAGGTACGAGTTGCGGATCTCGTGAGCGTCCATCACCACAGGATTCCACGAATCCCGGCCGCCCGGAATGATGAGCAGGGTACGACCCTCGTCGAGAGCGGTGCCTCGCCCGGCGCCTTTTCGACGCTTGACACTGGAAGCGCGACCGCAGTGGAATGAACGCCATGAGAAAGAACCCAGGCTCATTCAGAAAGCGGATGCCCGACATCACGCCGGCTCGACGCGCGCTCCTCGTCGTGGCGATCGCCTGGAGTCTCGGGTGGAAAGGCGCGTCGCTTTGGCGCGCCGCCAAGAACGGCAGCAAGCCGTGGTTCATCGCCCTGCTGCTGACGAACACGCTGGGCGTGCTCGATGCCGTCTACCTCTTTGTGCTCGACCGTCGCCCGTCGAACCCCCGGCTGGTCGAGGAGACCATCCTCGCCGCCACCGGTGAACCCGAGCAGGGCGGCCATTGGGACGAACCTCGAGGCCCCGTCGGGCCCTGAACCGATCCGAGAACGGTTTGCTGCTACCCCGATAACCGCGTCACGCGGCGATGAGTACCCGCGGCGGCGGATCAGCCCAGCCGACAGATCAGCCGAGCCGAGAGATGCCGTTGCCCAGGATGAAGACTCCGACCAGAACGAGGACGAGGATGGTGACGATCGCGCTGTTTGCCGTTATCCAGATTCTTGCGCGTTCGAGTTGAGGCTGTGTGCGGGTCGGGGAAGCGAGCGCGAAGACGACGAGACCGATGACGGCCGAGGTGCTGATCACGGTGTAGACGGTGATCACCACGACAGCTCCGCTCACGGGCACATAGGCGCCGCGAATGGCCAGACCGACGGCAGCGCTGAGCAGTAGAGCCTTAGGCCGGAGACTGAGGGCAAGCGCGAAGCCCAGCGATGTCCACGGGCCGAACGAGCGGACGGCGCGCAACCACCGCGGTTCCGTCGTAGTCTCCTCACGCGGGCGTCGGCGCCACTGGACGAAGGCGAGCACTACGAGTGCCAAGCCGATGATGATCTCGACGATGCCGACCGCTACTTGCGGTTGCCGATGACTCGACAGAGGCAGCGCCTGCGCCAGAAGCGAGAACACCGCCGTCGTCACGAAGATCCCGGCGACCCAGCCGATCATGTACGGGATCGACGACCGTCGCGCGTTCGGTGACAGGAGAATGACGATCGTCGCCGTCAGTGGTACCGAGCTGACCAGTCCCGCCACAGCGAGCGGGAGAACGTGCCCCAGTGCATCCCACACAGCCTTGTCCTCTCCCGCTCGCCGCTCAGGAACCCGAGCCGGATGCGGCAGGGCCGCCCGCTGGGCCTCTGTGTCGTTGCGCCTTGCGGGCTTGCGACTCCTGCTTCATGAGCCGCTTCGCCTCGGTGAGGTCACCGATTGGCGCTCGCCAGATGCGAGCCCCGGGATCCGCATCGATGAGGATCGCTCGGACGAAGAGGGTGAGCGGGACGGCGAGGATCGCGCCGATCGGACCGATGACGACCGCCCAGAACAGCACGGAGAAGAACGTGAGGGTCTGGCTGAGCGCGACCGCGTTGCCGACGACTTTCGGCTGCACGATCGACTGGACCACCGCGTTGATGAGCCCGTACACGACGATGACCGCGATGACCGTGCCCCAACCGCCCGTGAGGTAGCCGAACACGAGTGGGGGGATCAGGGCTACGAAGTAGCCGACGTTCGGGATGAAGCTGCAGAGGAACGAGAGTATCGCCCAGAGGAGGGCGGCGGGGACGCCGAGGATCACGAGAGCGAACCCGTTGATGAGGCCCTGCACGATGCCGAGCGCCGCGGTGACCACCATGTACCGACGGACATTGCGCGCGTATCCGCTCAGTGCGAAGACCAGGCCGGGCTTCGTCGGTTGGAGCTGCTTCATGACGGTGGGCGTGTATGCGGCATCGGCGGGCATCAGGATGAGCATCGTCAGCACGATGACGAGGAAGCTCACCAGACCGAACGCGTCGCCGAGGACGCTGGTCGCCAGATTCAGGAGCTTGCCCGGGTCGAAGCCGGAGACGATCGTCTGCACCTGAGCCGCACCGATTCCGATGCTCTCCAGCCACGATCCGAGTTGTTGACCCAGTTGCTCGAGCTGCTCCGTGTACTGAGGGAGCATCCCGACGAACTCGGCGGTCGCCAGGATGAGGAGCCCGACGAAACCAGCGAGCAATGCAAATACGGTGAGAGCGACGGCGACCGTGGCGAGGCCGTCCGGCGTTCCGTGTCTGGTGAGCCAGACGCGCACCGGTTGTGCGCAGATCGTGAGAATCAGCGCGAGCAGAACGGGAGCGAGGATCCCGCCGATCGCGTGCATCCCGAACGCGATGACGACCGCGCTGGCCAGGCCGAGCAAGATGCGCACGCCGCGACCGGAGTCTGTCTGCGCCGATGCCTCCTCAGCTGGGGGTGGGGCCGGAGCCTCGTGCTGCTTGTGGAACGGCCACCAACTTCGTCGCTCAGCCATCGTCTTGATCCTCACGGGTTCGGACTGTGATCGGGCATCGACGCGCAACACCGATCGTTTGGCGACTGTAACCGTGCCGAGGGTTCGCGTCTAGACGGATCATGGCAGCCAGCGCAGGTCATGCGCTTCAAACGGAGTGGCCCGGAAATCGTGGAGAACCCACGAATCCCGGGCCACTACTCATGGCGACCGCGTCGATGTTTCAGCTCGAACGAGGGCGACCCGACGCTCGTGTCACGCGAGCGCGGGTTCCGCCGCTACGTCGGTGGGGTTCTCCTCGACGGTCATTCGGCCCTGGTCGCGGAAGTGGCCGACGACGATGAGGATGAGACCGAACACTGCCCATCCGCAGAGCACCAGGATGGGGAATGCCGGGTTCGCGTCGTGGAAGTACGAGGTGTCGCGTAGGAGCGAGATGCCGGCGCCCGGTGGCAGGAACTGACCGACCGTGCCCCACGGGACGGGTATGAACTCCTTCGGGAAGGCCGCGCCCGAGATCGGGTTGCCGACCAGCATGAAGAGCACGGGACCGACGGCGACGCCGATGCGGCCGAGCAGTGAAGCGAAACCGACGATGGTCGCGCCCATCGCCAGCAGTGTGAGCGCGAAGGCTCCGGCGTTCGCCCAGTATGAGCCGCCGAGGAATCCGAACCATCCCTGCATGATCCCCGCGATTGCGAGGCCGCCGACGATCGCGTAGGCGAAGAGGGAGACGACCCGACGCCAGGCGCCGCTCACGACGAACGTGATACCGATGCCGCCGATCAGCCCGCCGAAGACGAGAGGCAGGGCAGCGGCGGTGAGGCCGACCCCACGGAGGTCGGTGCTGATCAGGGGGACGACGTCGGTCAGCGGCACTTCGACGGTCGGAGCCGTTGCGGCACCCGCAGCGGCAGCTGCGGCAGCGGCTTGCTGCGTCGCCATGAGCTGGATCTGGGTGTGGATCTGCGTCATCAGGATGTTGGTCGCCGAGCTGGCCGCGGATGCCGTGAGGACTTCAGGGGCGCTGCCCAGAATGACGGCGCCGTAGGCGTCGCGCGATTTGATCTTCGAAACGGCCTCGTCGCGATCCGAGACGGTGATCAGCTTGAAGGCCCCGTCCGCCTGCTTGTCGAGAGCGGTCTGGACCTGCTGCACGGCCTCGGCAGGGCCGCTGATGGCGATCGGCACGTTCTGCGGGTTCAGCGTCGCGCTCGGCCAGGTGAACGCGAGCACGATCACACAAACCACAGCCGAGAGGAGGACTCCCATCACACCGGCCCTCAACCACGGAGTGTGAGGTGCACGCGGTTCGGGCGAGCCTGTCGAATTCGTCGTAGTCATGGGAACCCCTCAGCTGCAAAAAAGCGATCAATCGTTCGCTTTGAACCATAGCGGAGATAGGATGCTTTCGGAAAGGGGTCCCGTGCCCAAGGTGACTGAGGCTTATCGCGAAGCGCGCCGCAACCAGATCCTCGACGCTGCGGTCGCCTGTTTCGTGCGTAATGGCATTCATGCGTCAACGATGGCGGATGTGATCGCGGAGTCTGGCTTGTCCTCCGGGGCGATCTACGACTACTACGGCAGCAAGCAGGAACTCGTCCTCGCGGCGGTGCGACGAGAAGGAGCAGGCCGAGCGGCGGCGATCGACGCGGCCGGCCAGGACGCGCCCATCCCGCCGAGCGGAGTCCTTCGCATTCTGGACGACGCGTTCCTCCGTCAACCGAATGCGCCGACAATCGTTCTGCAGCTGTGGAGCGAAGCCGCAACGGATCCGGCATTCGCGGAGATCGCGAACAGCGCGTTCGGCGAACTGAGCCGAGCCTTCCGACGCCCACTCGTTCACTGGGCACGAGAGCACTATGGCCTCGACGACGACGCGGCGACCGAATGGGCGGAGCGACTTCTCCCGACGATGGTGGCACTGAGCCAGGGTCTCGTCGTGCAGAAGACGATCGTTCCGGGCTTCGATCGCGAACGGTACTTCGCGGGTATCGACCAACTATTCGATCAGCGCGTCACGAGCCCTGATCCTGCCGGTTCGAGATACTGACGAGGGTCCGTTGCTAGCGCGCGTCGACGTCGGCTCCGTCCCACAGGTCTCCGCATTCGACATCCAGAACTCCGTTGTCGACAAGGTAGGCGCGGGCTCCGCGATCCCCGGTCAAAGTCTCGACCAGCGCGCTCCAGTGCCGACGGCCGATGATGACGGGATGGCCGGGGCGGCCGAAATACGTGGCTTGGGCGCATCCGTCGCTCAGCGATGGCCCGATGGCAGCGAGCAGTCGGGTCACTGCCGAGACAGGAGCGGATGGGGTGTCGACGGGCGTGATGACAAGGGCCTCAGCGGGCGTGCGGGATGCGGCCGCGATTCCCGCGCGCAAGGTCGCCGACAGCCCCATGGCCCAGTCTTCGACCAGTACGGTCTCGGCGTGTGCGGGGACAAGCGCGGCGGCCTCCGCCGATCCGGCTCCGAGAGCAACGAACACGCGATCGCATCCGGCATCGACAAGCATGTGAACAGCAAGGGCGCTCCAGGGGGTGCCGTCCGCGTCGAGCGCGAGGGCTTTCGGCCCTCCGAAGCGGGAGCCCGCACCGGCGGCGAGAACGAGGCCGCACAGGCCGTGTACGTGTCCGGACATTGTCTGCACAGCGTAGCGATATCGGGTGCTCATGCTTGAGCTCGCCGAACGTCTCCTTCCGCTCCTGCGCGCCGGCGCGGAAGTCGCCGCCATCTCTGTGACCCGGGTTCTTCGCAGTGCGCCGCACGGCGTGGGCGCGACGATGGCGGTGACCGCGGACGGAACGATCATCGGGTCGATCTCGGGTGGATGCGTCGAGGGCGACTCCGTCGCGCTCGGCCTGACGACGCTTCGCAACGGCACGACCGGCACGGCTCGATTCGGTTTCGACGACACGACCGCACACGCGGCCGGGCTCGCCTGCGGCGGCACGATCGACGTCATCTCCTACGTCGTCGGAGCGGAGCACATCGCGGTGCTCGAACGCGCCGCGAGCGGTGAGGCGGTCTCGATCGGTGTCGTGACCTCGGGTCCCGGCCGCGGTCGCGTCATCACCGAGCCGGGTCTGTTCGCCCCGGCAGCTGTCGCGGGTCGGGAAAACGTCCTCGTGCCGGCGGCCGCCCCATCCGGAGCAGCCGAACCGCTCGACCTGCTCGTGCTCTCACGCGCCCCGATGCCTCGACTCATCATCCTGGGCGCGGGCGAGTACACCGCGGCACTCTGCAAGGTCGCGACATCGGCCGGATACGCCGTCACCGTGTGCGACGCGTGGGAGTCATTGGCGACCAGGTCCAGGTTCCCGGATGCAGACAAAGTCGTCACGGCGTTCCCCGACGAGTACCTGTCGTCGCTGACGGGGGACGACATCGACACGCGCACCGCCATCTGCGTTCTGACCCATGATGAGCGACTGGATGTTCCTGCATTGCGCGTCGCTCTCGGCATGCCTGTCGGGTTCGTCGGCGCGATGGGAGCGCGAGCGACGGTGGCTCGGCGGGCCGCTCTCCTCCGGGAGGCCGGGGTGGACGACAGCGCGCTGAGCCGGCTCCACTCGCCGCTCGGCCTGGATCTGGGCGCCTCGACGCCGGGCGAGACGGCGCTCTCAATCCTCGCCGAGATCACGGCTGCGCGCCACGGCGGAACCGGTTCGCCATTGCGCAGTATCTCTGGTCCGATGCACCACTCGCCCGCTGAGAGCGAGGCCGCGTGCCCGGTTCCGCCCGAAGATTCGGCTCAGGATGGTGGCGCAGCCCCTCGAGATAGACGCAGATGAACCGGTCGACTCGCTCGTCGAACCGGATCGACGCGGAACCGCCCTGGGCTTCGAGCTCCTCGTGCAGGGCGACGACCGCGGGTGGCGGATGAGCAACCTGCCAGAGGCCCGCGGCTGTCACGCTGGTCATGGTCACCAGGTCCAGGTAGGCCTCGCGGGGGAGGGTCGGAGCGGCGGTGTGCAGTGCGTCGGCCACTCGCCCTGCCGCGCCGAAGGCCGCGCTCTTCGAGCTTCGCAGTGCATCGAGTGGAACGTTCCGCTCCAGAGTGAGTGCCGAATATGTCAGCAATTGGCAGAACAGCGGGCGGTCGGTGAGCGAGCGCGTCAGAACCGTAACCAGCCGGGCGTCGTCGGCTTTGTCACCGGTCAGCTCGGCGACGACCGCATCGGCCCAGGACTGCCACTCGATCTCGGCGATGCGGAGGAAGATCTCCTCCCGGGTGGCGAAGTATTTCAGAAGGGCGGTCTTGTGCATGCCGATGCTCGCGGCGATCGTCCCGAGGCTGACGGCGCCGACTCCATCGCGCATGGCGACCTGTCTGGCTGCGTCGAGGATCGCGGCGTACCGCTGCTCTTTCTGCTCCGGCCTCCGAGCGCGGATGAACGCGACTTCGAGCTCCTCGGGTCCGGTCTCCACTCGCTGATCTTAGCTCCGGCGCGCCGACGATTCGCGGACGGGTCTTGGTAAGTCAACGGTGTTGTCCTATTCTGATGCCACGGAGCGATGAGGGAGGTCCGCGTGCAGGATGTGCAGCTGACGGTCAATGGCGAGAATCACCGGATGCGAGTGGACACGCGGGTCAGCCTGCTCGACGCGCTGCGCGAGCATCTGGGTCTGACTGGCACCAAAAAGGGATGCGACCAGGGCGCGTGCGGCGCCTGCACGGTCATCGTGGACGGTCAGCGAATCGCTTCCTGTCTCGCCCTGGCGGTCCAGTACGACGGGCGACAGATCACCACGATCGAAGGCCTCGGGACGGCCGAAGCGCCCCATCCGATGCAGCGAGCGTTCGTCAAGCATGACGGGTTTCAGTGCGGATACTGCACGTCCGGTCAGATCTGCTCGGCGATCGCGATGCTGGACGAGTACCGCGCGGGAGCGCCGAGCGTGGTCACCGAGGATATCGGCGCCACAGACATCAGGCTCTCCGATGGCGAGATCAGGGAGCGCATGAGCGGTAACCTCTGCCGCTGCGGTGCGTACAACGGGATCGTCGCCGCTATCCGCGAGGTTGCCGTGTCCACTGGGGTCTCCGAGCAATGAAGGCGTTCGAATATGTGCGGGTGACCGGCACTGACGACGCGGTACGTGCCCTCGCCGAGCCGGGCGCTGTGGCGCTGGGTGGTGGAACCAACCTCGTCGACTTGATGAGGCGCGGAGTATCGCGGCCGGATGCGCTGGTCGACGTTTCGAGGCTCCCCTTGACGGGAATCGAAGAGCTCCCCGATGGGAGCATCCGGATCGGTGCACTGGTGCGCAACAGCAGCCTCGCCGCTCATGCCCTGGTGCGGCAGCGATATCCCATGCTCGCCAGGGCATTGCTGGCCGGCGCTTCAGCGCAGGTGCGCAACATGGCCACGGTCGGGGGCAACCTGCTACAGCGCACTCGCTGTCTCTACTTCGTCGATACCTCGGCCGCCTGCAACAAACGCGAGCCGGGTACCGGTTGCTCGGCTCTGGACGGGTTCAACCGCAACACGGCGATTCTGGGAACGAGCGAGCACTGCATCGCGGCGCATCCGTCGGACATGGCGGTCGCGTTGGTGGCGCTGGACGCCGTCGTCGACGTGCGGAGCGTTCGGGGCGAGCGGCGCATCCCGTTGGCCGAGTTGCACCGGCTGCCGGGCGATGCGCCGCAGCGCGACACGACTCTCGAGGACGATGAGCTGATCGTCGCCGTCGCGATCCCGCGACCGGCGAGCGAGAATTCGACGTATCGCAAGGTGCGCGATCGGGCATCCTTCGCTTTCGCACTCGTGCTCGGTCGCGGCAGCGCTCGAAGTTGCTGACGGGACGATCACGGTCGCGCGGGTCGCCCTCGGTGGCGTGGCACACAAGCCGTGGCGAGCCGTGGAAGCGGAGCGGATCCTCATCGGCGCACCGGCCACTGAGGAGACCTTTCGGGCGGCGGCTGACGCCGAACTCGCCAGTGCCCAGGGTCGTGGCGAGAATGCGTTCAAAGCCGAACTCGCGTGCAGGACCATCGTGGCGACCCTCTCCGCTCTCGCAGCGACGGCGGATGCGGCATGAGCACGACGACCGAACGCAGCTCGGCGGGAGAGGCGACCACCTACGTCGGCAAACCTGTCGACCGAGTAGACGGAGTCGTCAAGACGTCTGGGCAGGCGAGGTATTCGGCCGAATACGGCTTCGCCGACCTTGCCTACGCGGCCTTGGTGCATTCGACCATCGCCCGAGGCCGGATCACCGCGATCGATTCCGACGCTGCGGCGGCCGTACCGGGCGTCATCCAGGTCATCACCCACGAGAACGCGCCACGGATGGCGTCGCCGCCCAAGGTCAACTTTCTCAAAGCGGGTAGCGCTGCCGGCGGCACTCGGGTGAACTACCTCAACACCGACGAGGTCTTCTGGAACGGTCAGCCTGTCGTCGTGGTCGTCGCGGAGACCCAAGAAGCCGCGAACGAAGCCGCTCGCCTGGTCGAGGTGCGGTACGAAGTGTCTCCAGCGGTCACGGACTTCGTCGCGGCGCAGGCGGACGCGGTCACGATCAAGAACAACATCATCTTCGTCGGAGAGGCGAAGGTCGGAGATCCGGACGGTGCGCTCGCAGCAGCATCCGTCAAGGTCGACAACAACTATGCGACGCCGCCGCACAATCACAATGCACTGGAGCCGCACGCCACCACGGCCGTCTGGGAGGGCGACTCCCTCACTGTCTACGACGCGACCCAGAACATCGACTGGACCCGCCGCTATCTAGCGCTCCGTTTCGATGTGCCGGCCAGTGGAGTGCGCGTCATCGCGACGTATGTCGGCGGCGGGTTCGGCGGGAAGGCGGCAGTGTGGGCAGGAACGGTACTCGCGGTCCTGGCCGCTCGCGCATGCGATCGCCCGGTCCGCATGGCACTGAGTCGGGAGTCCGTGTATCGCACCGTCGGCGCGCGCAGCCCAACAGCGCAGCGCGTCGCGCTGGCTGCAGAATCGGATGGGCACCTCACCGCGTTGGTTCACACCGGGATCTCCCAGGTCGGGCGAGTCGGCGGGATGGTGGAACCGGTGGCGTCCCAGTCCGGACACGTCTACACCGTGGCGAACATCCTCCTGCGGCAGGCGACGACGGAGCTGGATGTGTTGCCGAACACCTTCATGAGGGCGCCCGGCGAGGCGATGGGCTCGTTCGCTCTCGAGTCGGCGGTCGACGAGCTCGCCGCCGAGCTGGGTATGGACCCGATCCAGTTCCGCCTCCTGAACGACCCGGAGCGCAGTCCGATCGACGGCAAGCGATTCACTCGCCGAGCCCGCCGGTCGGTATACGAACGTGGCGCGGAGCAGTTCGGTTGGGCGGAGAGACCCGCGCTGCCCCGCGCCACCCGCGACGGCCGCTGGCTGGTCGGATGGGGTGTGGCCGGCGCGTTCTATCTGCCGGCTCAGATGCCGGCCGACGTCTTGGTGCGGCTCAATGCGGACGGCACCGTCCTTGTGCGTTGCGCCTTCCACGAGATCGGAGTCGGCGCTGCCACGGCCCAGGCGCAGATCGTCGCCGACGCACTGCACGTACCTGTCGAAGCCGTGACCGTCGAACACGGAGACAGCGACCAACCGGCGGGCCCTGGCGCATTCGCGTCGGCGCAGACCGCCAGTCTCGCGGCAGCCATGCTCCAAGCGTGCGAGCAGATCACGCATGACCTGCAACGGTTGGCCAGCCGCGATCGCAAGCAGTCCGGCGACGGGACGACGCGAGGGGCTGTCGGTTCGGTCATCGCCAACGCGGGGCTTCCATATCTGGAGGCGCGAACAGGATCCGATTCGGTGGTCGGACGCAGTCTCTCCCAGGTGCGCTTCATCACCGGCCTGATTCGCGACCGACGACGTTTCGTGCGAGCAGCGACCGGTGCTCACTTCTGTCAGGTGAAGGTCGATATCGACACGGGTGAAATCCGCATCTCGCGGTGGCTCGGTGTCTTCGACGTGGGTCGCGTCATCAACGCGAAACTGGCCGCGAGTCAGCTGCGCGGCGGCATCATCATGGGGTTGAGCGCCGCGATCGCAGAGGAAGCCCTCATAGATCCGCGAACCGGGCGACAGACAAATGCCGACCTCGTCGGATACCACGTGCCGGTACATGCCGACATCCCGAGGATCGACATCGATTACCTGGACGAGCCGGACCCGACCTCACCGCTCGGGTTGCTCGGCCTCGGCGAAGTCGGGGTGACGGGCGCAGCAGCCGCCGTCGCGAACGCGGTCTACCATGCGACCGGAGTGCGGGTGCGAGATCTTCCGATCACCCTCGATCGGCTTCTGTGATCAGGGATGAACCGGATGCGTGAACAAACGAGATGACTGGAGGGGTTCCATGAGCAAGTTTGGTGATTTCTATCGCAAAGAGTGGCCGCGCGTCGGGGCGGTCGCTGCAATGGCTCTCGGCGGCGCAAGCGTCCTAGTGGCCACCGGAAAGAAGTCGGACCTCAACTTGAGGGCGCTGTCGGCGATGAACTCGATGGCGATGTCCGCTCATCAATACGAGGAGTACGTCGACCCCGGCTATTTCCCCGGCATGGCCAATCGCACGATGTTCAAAAGCGACCAGCCGCGGAACTACCCCATGAACACCCAGGGGCTGATGTGCGCCAACGTCGGATTCTCGGTGTTCTACGCGCTCCCGGTTCTCTTCCCGAAAGTGAAATGGCTCACTCTTCCAGCGGCCGCGCTCGGGATCTTCCAAGCCGTCGGACACGGAATATTGATGCCTCGGCTCGCTCACAAGCGCTACAGCCCGGGCTTCCTGACGTCGTTCTTCCTACACGTTCCCATCGGCATCGCGACCATTCGCGCGGTGCACGCCAAGGGGCCGATCACGCGTGCGGACGTGGCCAAGTCGGCTGGCGCCCTCGGAGTGTTCCTCCTCGCGGGGGTCATCGCCCCGAACTACCTCGCCGCGGACAAGAAGTCCCCGTACGTCATCCCCGACAACCAGATGGGCGTCTACGACGTGCCATCGGAAGAAGAGGTTGATGCAGAGCCCGAGGACGCCGCATGAGGATCATCACTGTCGAGGAGCACTTCAGCGTTCCCGGAACCAGTGCGATGGAGAGTATGGGTTCCGCAGGCGGCTCGCTGAACGCCACCACTATGGACCCGTCACTCGTCGGCGGCGCGGACCAACTGGGAATGGCCGTCGACGATGCACGGGTTGCGGCGATGGATGCGGCCGGGATCGATCTCCAGGTGCTCTCATCTCCGGAAACCCGGGCGGACCACATCCGTGAGACGAACGACTACGCTCACGAAGCGACTCGGCGATACCCGGGACGGTTCGCCGGATTCGCAACGCTTCCTTGGACGGATCCGGAAGCCGCCGCAGTGGAGCTGAAGCGCTGCGTCGATGACCTCGGGTTCGTCGGCGCCTTCGTCACCAATCGCGTCGAGGACGAGTTCCTGGATGCGGAGAAGTTCGACCCCGTGCTGAAGACCGCGGTCGATCTGGGTGTGCCGATCAACATCCACCCCGGCCTGCCGCCGGAAGCGATCCGCACGGCGACCACTGCCAGGCTGTCCCCGATGGTCGGCGCCATCTTCTCCAGCTTCGGCTACGGATGGCACGTCGACACGGGCGTGCACGCTCTGCACCTGATCCTCTCGGGCGTGTTCGACCGCTATCCCGAGCTTCAGATCATCCTCGGCCACTGGGGAGAGCTGATCCCCTACTACCTGCCCCGACTGGAGGACAGGATGCCGCCGCGAGTGACAGAGCTCAACCGGCGCATCACCGACTACTTCGTCGACAATTTCCACATCTCGCCGAGCGGCATCTTCGACTACCGGGATCTGCAACTGTGCATCCAGATGATCGGGGTCGACCGCATCCTGTACGCCGTCGACTATCCGATCATGGGGTTGGAGGGCGCCCGCCCGTTTCTCGAGAACGCGCCGATATCGGACGCGGACAAGGAGAAGATCGCACACGAGAACGTCGAGAGGCTATTGAGATTGTGAGCAAGACAATGAAGGCAGCACGATTCCACGAGTACGGCGGTCCCCTGGTCATCGAGGATGTTCCGATTCCGGAACCCGGACCGGGACAAGTGCTCGTCAAAGTCGCAGGAAGTGCCAACAATCCCGCAGACGGCGCCGTTCGCGCCGGGGCACTTCAGGCCATGCTTCCGCTGGATCTTCCGCATACGCCGGGCGTGGAAGTCTCGGGCACGATCGAGTCGGTGGGCGACGGAGTGACGGACCTGGCGGCAGGTGACGCAGTCATCGCATTCCTGCCGATGAACGCTCCGGGTTCTGCGGCGGAGTATGTAGTCGGTTCCGCGGAGCTCTTCGCTGCGGCACCGACCGCGATTCCTTTGGCGGATGCTGCCGCGCTTCCAGCGACGGGGCTGACCGCGCAGCAGGCGCTCTTCGAGCACGGTGGCCTACAGAGCGGGCAGCGCGTTCTGATCAACGGTGCAGGCGGTGCCGTCGGCGGTTATGCCGTTCAGCTCGCTGTACTCGCCGGCGCCGAGGTCATCGCCACCGCCAGCCCAGCCAGCTTCGACAGGGTGAGCGCTTACGGGCCTGCCCAAGTCGTCGACCACACGGCGACTCCCCTTCGTGAGGCCATCGAGGGTGAGGTCGACCTCGTGTTCAACGTTGCCCCCACGCCGACAGACGTTCTCGTCGGGCTGGTGAAGCCCGGCGGCCGGATCGTCTCGGCAACCAGCCCGATCGAGCAGGACGCCGGCGCCGGAGTCACGGGCATTCGAATGGGAGTGCATGCCTCTGCCGAGCAGCTCGATGAGCTTGTACGAAAGGTCGACCTCGGCCAGCTCACGGTCTGGGTCGCGGACCGACGCCCACTCGAAGAGATCAATGACGTGCAAGCGGGCGGCACCAAGGGAAAGACAGTCCTCGTCCCATGACCAGGTTCATCCTGCGCCACTGGTACGACGTCGGCGGGGTGCTCGTCGTCCCGGTGCTCCTCGTCGCCTTCCTGGGCCACTGGCCGACGGTGCAGTTCATCCTGCTGCTGAACCTGGCCGTGATCTTCATCCACCAGTTCGAGGAGTACAGGTTCCCGGGCGGGGAGCCGTGGGTGCTCAACGAGGTGTTCTTGTCCAAGCCGGACCCGAACGTGCGCCCGGACACGCTGCCCACCAACGAGCTCTCCAGTATCTGGATCAACGGGACGGCGTGGATCCTCTACTTCGTCGCTGTGCTCTTCCCCGACCAGGTGTGGCTGGGCCTGGCACCGATCCTGATGGGTTTCCCCGCGCAGTTCGTCGTGCACGGTGTCATCACCACGCGCAAGCTCAAGTTCTTCTACAACCCCGGCCTCGGTGCGGTGGTGCTCGGCCACCTTCCCCTGGCCATCTGGTACATCGTCGCCGTGTATCAGGAGGGACTCATCCACTGGTGGGACTGGATCTTCGGCCTCCTGATCCTGGGCTTCTTCATGGGCTTCGTCATGCAGGTCGTCGGCTTCCGCGTCCTCGCTCCGCGTGGTGTCAAGAAGTGGCATTACACCGTGGCGGAGTACACGCGGTGGGACCGTGAGCGCCGTCTCCTCCGCGCCGGGATCACTCCCCGGCCCATCGGAACCGAAGGGCTCGTCGAGGCACCTGACCCGACCTGAGTCGGTCTCGTTCAAGCCGGGGTGTCGAACAGCTGACAGGATGACTACATCACCGGCCGACGAGAGAGAGACCCTTCGTGATCACCGTGCACCTCCGCTATGAGATCGACGACGCAAAGCTGGACGATTTCACTGAGTACGGGAAGCGCTGGATCCGGCTCGTTGAGAAGCTCGGTGGCACGCATCACGGGTACTTCATGCCGAGCGAGGGTGACAGTGACGAGGCCTTCGCGTTGTTCACGTTCCCGTCGCTCGCCGACTACGAGCAGTACCGCTTGGCGGCGGCCTCCGACCCCGAGTGCCAGGCGGCTTTCCAGTTCGCGCGCGACACGGGCTGCATCCGTCGTTACGAGCGACGCTTCCTCAGCCCCGTCTTCGAGTAGACCGCACTCCGCAATGTGTAGCGCGCCGATCCAGAGCTAGTCGGTGGGTGTCAGTGCGACGGTCGCTGCCCCCGCTGTCGGCGACGATTTCCTCGGGGCGGAGGTTTCCGCGACGCCGGTGCCGAAGCCTCGGCCGATCGCCTGTCCCTGGATGATGCCGGCGAGGTCGAGACCCGTGGCCGCATGAACGCTGTCGAAGACGGAGCGCAGTGCTTTGGCGTTGTCCGCGCCGACCAGACTCGAGGCGCCGTCTTCGCCGGAGCTCCCGATGATCGACACGTTGCCGATCGCTGAATAGCCCTTGGCGAACTCGGCCATGATCGAGGGCAGAACTTCGAGCACGCGCTGCGAGAGGAACGCGTCCTGGTTGGAGGCGATGGCTTTCGCTTCCGCCTCGAGTGCCGCGGCTCGGGCGTCACCTTCAGCACGGATGGCGTCGGCTTCGGCGTTGGCACGCAACCTTCGCGCCTCGGACTCAGCTTCGGCCTGCGCGCGAAGCGCGTTCGCTTCACCGTTTGCTTTCGCGATGGCGGCCGCAGACTCGCCGTCGGCGCGAGCCTTGTCGGCCTGCGCCTGCTGTTCGGCGATACGGGTGCGCGCCTCCGCCTGCTTGACCTGCTCGATCGCAGCGGCTTCGGCTGCCCGTTCGCGAGTGAAAAGTTCGGCCTGGGCTCGCGTCTCGGCCTCGTAGCGTTGGGCATCGGCGACACGCTTGACGTCCGCGTCGAGCTGGGCCTGCTTGTTCTCGGCCTGCTGCTGCAGCACAGCTTGTTCTGCTTGTGCGCGGGCGAGCGCCTCGGCCTGTTCAGCCTCGGCACGAGCGCGGCCGATCCCGGAGTCCGCGTTGGCCGTGTTCGTGTCGAGCGCGGTCTGCTCGATGAGGTTCGCTTCCTTGTTCGCGATGTTCTTCTGGTTGATCGCACGATCGGCATTGGTCTGGGATATCTCGGCAGCCTGACGCTTCGCCTGGATCTCGGGGGCTCCGAGCGACTGGATGTAGCCGACGTCGTCGGTGATTCCCTTGATCTGGAAAGAGTCCAGGATCAGGCCCTGTTCGGCCAGCTCCTGGGATACGTCGGAGGCGATCTGGTCGGAGAACTTCTTGCGCTCCCGCATGAGCTCGACGACCGAGAGGGTTGCGACGATGCCGCGGAGCGCACCCTCGAGCTGTTCGGTGGTGAACTGCTCGATTGCCGTGTCCTGGGATGCGAAGCGCTCGGCAGCCCGACGTACGTACAGCGGGTCGGAGCCGATCTTCACGATCGCGACACCATCGACGTTGAGAGTCACACTGTCGAGCGACTGAGCCTCGGCCTTGAGGGATACCTGTCGCGACCGCAGGGAGATGATTTCGTGGCGCTGGGTGATCGGGTTCACCAGCGACTTGCCGTTGACGATCACCGTCACCGGCGATTCGGCCAATTCCGAGCTGGTCGTGCCGTCAGCAGTCACGATCGCGCGCTGGATCTTCTGCTTGCGCCCGGAGATGACCAGCGCCTCGTCGGCTCGGGCGACCTTGACCCAGCTGCGCGCGAACAGCAGCAGTACCAACAAGAGCACGATCGCGATGACAACCGCGATGCCGATGATGACGAGAATGCCAACGAATCCGCTGACGTCCATGAATGACCTCCCAGGTTTCCCCCAAACGGGGGCGGTCTTGCATCCCCGCAACTTTGCAGGCGTGAACCCATATTGGCAGAAAGCCGGCAACTGGTGAATCTGACCGATATATCTACAGGTAAGATGACGCTATTCTATGTGTATATCGGCAATTAAGGGGTTCGCTGGGATGTGGGACGGCCTGCTCAACCTGGATGTGTTGGAGGGGCCGCTCATCACGATCGTCTTCGTGCTCGGCCTCGCGGGGCTGGTCGTCCTCCTGGCGCGCAGACCCGACAAGCGTCGTCTCCTCACCCTCGCAGTGGCTGTCGTGACCGGTGGTGCTGCTGCGATCACATTGTGGTTGATCTGCGTGCGGTGGTTGGACCTGTTCGGAGGGTCGCCGGGAATGGGCAGCTACTTATGGGTGGCTGCGACCTGTATCGCCGTCTCGGTAGCTGTCGTCTCGTTTCGTGGGGTGCGCTGGTGGCGCAAGGCTGTGGCATCCGGAGCGATCGTCGTCTTCCTGATGTGCGGCGTCTTGGGGGTGAACGCCGTTTTCGGCGTGAACCGCACCGTCGGCAATCTCGTGAACATCGTGGTCAGCAAGCCGATTCGTCTCGCGCCATTGACGTCGAACGGAGAAGCGGACCGACCGGATACACCCCTCTGGTCTCGCTGGAAACCGCCGGCGGGCATGCCGAAGCAGGGCACGACGGGAACGGTGACCATTCCGCCCACCGTCAGCGGATTCAGTGCGCGCGCGGCAGGGATCTACCTCCCACCGGCCGCCCGCACGTCGGATCCGCCTGTGTTGCCCGTCGTGGTGATGCTCATGGGCCAGCCCGGGAACCCCGACCCTGCGCCGATCGCATCGGTATTGAATCGGTTCGCGGAACAGCACGAGGGACTCGCCCCGATCGTAGTGGTGCCCGATCAACTGGGACCAGGCATCAACGACACGGGCTGCGTCGATTCCGACCGGTACGGGAAGGTCTACACCTACCTCACGCAGGATGTCACCGCGTGGATCACAGCCCATCTGAACGTGACGAAGGACCACCAATACTGGACGGTCGCCGGATACTCGAACGGCGGTCAGTGCGCTGTCTCGTTGGGGATCAAACGCCCCGATCTCTATCGCGTGATCATCGATGTCTCGGGAGAGGAGTTCCCCGGAGCCTCGAACCCGGCCTACGCCCTGAACGACTTGTTCAAGAACAGCCAATCAGCGTACGACGCAGAGAAGCCCATCAACCTGCTGGCGCAACGCGGTCCGCTGAACAGCACTGCGGTGTTCACCGCCAGCAAAGACGACACGCACTACATGCAGGTCGCTCAGAAACTGACTCAGGCGGCCAAGAACAGCGGTATGAATGCAGAACTGCGACTGCTTGATCACGCAGGTCATGGAGCCGACGCCCTTGAGGGAGGTCTCGGCGACGGCTTCGCGGTCGCTTATCCGCTTCTCGGTCTGTCGGCGCCCGGTCACCGGGCGTCCGGACCAAAGGGCTGAGTCGCCCAGGCGAGTGGTCGAGAAATCCGGAGTTGGGCCGCTGGGTGCGAGTCCTAGCGCGTGAAGGTGACGTGGATCGTGCCGCTCTCGGCCACTTCGGTCTTCACCGTGTGGGTGAGGTCGAGACCGGCCAGGTCGTCCCACACCCGTGTTCCCCGGCCGAGGACGATCGGGGCGATCATGAGGTGCAGCTCATCGACCAGGCCGGCGCGGAGGAAGTCGAGTGCGGTGCCGATCCCGCCGCCGACGCGCACATCCTGACCCTCCGCTGCCTCTGTAGCCTCGGCGAGCACGTCCTCGATGGGGGCACTGCGGAAGTGGAACGTCGTCCCTCCCTCCATCGGGATCGACGGACGCGGCGCCGTGTGGGTGAGGACGTACACCGGCGTACCGAATGGCGGGCGGTCGCCCCACCAGCCCTTCCACGCGGCGTCATCGGGGTGCGCGTGCAGGCCGAACATCGTCGCCCCCATGATCTCGGCGCCGACGCCCTCGAAGAATGCGGCGGCGTATGCGTCGTCGACCCCGGTCGTACCGTCGCCGCTCGTGTCGCCGAAGATGTTCTTGCGGAAGGTTCGGGTCGCAGTGTATGCCGCGGTGAGACGTCCCCAGTCCTCACCCATCGGATTGTCGGAGGAAGGATCGATCCCTGCGGTGTAGCCGTCGAGAGAGGCGAAGAGGTCGATGCGTACGCGGGTCATGTCAGGTCTCCTTCGGGGTGTTGCGGGAACGGATGGACGCCGGGCCACGTCACCGAGCCGCTGACGCGATGCTATCGGTGCCGAGCACGTTGAGCAGTGCGAGGGCCTCAGCGTCACGGGAACCCTGGGGCGCGGAGTAAAGCACCAGGTGCTGGTCCCGATCCGTGAGGGACATCGAGTCGCAGTCGACCGTGATGTCGCCGACGACCGGATGCCGGAAGGTCTTCGTGAGCACCGGGCTCGCCTCCACGTCGTGCCGTTCCCACAGTCGCGCGAACTCGGTACTGCTCTCGCGCAGCTCGTCGACCAGACCGACCACCGCGGGATCGGTGGGATAGCGCGCGAGTGTGGTGCGAAGCTGCATGACGACGGTCTGCCGGAACTCGGCGCCGTCGGAGATTCCGTAAGGAGGAGCATCCGGAACCGGTGGCGCGAGGAACGCCTTTCGCGCGAGGTTGCGTTGTTCGGGGGCCACCTTGCCGAAGTCTTCCATGAGAGCCGCTGCCAGGTCGTTCCACGCGAGCACCTCGAAGAGGGCAGAGGTCACGATCGCTGCTGTCCCCGGCAGCCTTTCTAGCAGCGCCAGGATGCTCGGACGCACCTCGCGCGAGTGGAGCCCGTTCTGGATCGGCGCCGTGCCCGCGAGGAGGTGCAGGTGGGCGGACTCCGCATCCGTCAGTCGGAGCGCTCCCGAGATGCCCGCGAGAACTTCGCTGGACGGCCGCGGCGCCCTGCCCTGCTCGAGCCGCACGTAGTACTCGGTGGAGATGTGTGCCAGCACCGCGATCTCTTCGCGACGCAGCCCAGGTGTGCGGCGCCGAGAGCCTGACGGGAGACCGACGTCCTCCGGCCGGAGGCGCTCACGTCGACTGCGAAGAAACGTTCCGAGCTCCTGCTTGTCCATACCCCCAGTCTGCGCTCACCCCGACTCCGCAGCCTGGTACCGTCTGTGCCTGAATCAGGATGCGGGTCGCGACGACACTGACTGCATGACCAACACCACAGACTCCACACGAATCGATCCCACTCCCATCGGCCTGCTCGGCGGCAAGGTCGTGCTCATCACCGGCGCCAGCCGCGGCATCGGTGCGGCGGCGGCCCGTCTCTTCGCGCGGGAGGGCGCATCCGTCGTGCTCGCCGCCCGCAGCGCGGAAGCACTCGACCGCCTCGTCGCCGATGTTCGCGCCGATGGCGGCGTCGCCGACGCGGTCGGTCTCGACCTCGCCGACAGGGCGAGCATCCGTGCCGCCGTCGCTCGGGTCGAAGACCTTCATGGCCGGCTCGATGGCGCGTTCAACAACGGTGCAGCGATCCAGCATCCGGGGCCGCTCGACACGACGTCCGACGACGATATCGATGAGCAGTTCGCCGTGAACTTCCGGGGCCACTGGACCGCGATGGCCGCTGAAGCCGCACTCATGCGGCGCAACGGGGCCGGCTCCGGCTCGATCGTCAACACCTCGAGCATCGGAAGCCGTCGGGCGAATCCCGCTCTGCCCGCCTACGGTGCCATGAAGCGTGCTCTCAACAGCATCACCGAGACCGCTGCGGTGAGCTGGGCCCGCGACGGTATCCGCGTGAACGGCATCACGCCCGGCGGCACTGCCACCGAGATGATCGACGCCTGGGAGGCTGCGACCCCCGGTGTCATCGAACGGATGAAGAGCACGATTCCGCTCGGGCGGATGGCCGAACCGCGCGAGATCGCGGAGGTCGCCGCCTGGCTGCTCAGCGATCGCGCCTCGTACGTGACCGGAGCGATGATCCCCGTCGACGGGGGTGCCGGAGCCTGAGGGTTCCACTCCGCGTCGATCGTCGACTTCTCCGGATCCTGAGAGGACGCGGTGTCCGTCTCACCAAGCTCCGGCTACATCGGCCGCGGTGACGAACGCCGTCGACTCCGCGTATTCCCCGAGCTCGCGCGCGTTCGCCTCGCGCAGCTCGGGGGTCGGCGAGACGAGGGCGTCGTAGTCCCGATAGGTCGCGAAAACCGAGGAGAGCTCGCGGGCGCGCTTGTGGTTGCCTGAGGCGAGGGCGCGGGACCGTGCGGCCGCCAGGTCGCCGTGCAGCCAGATCATGCGCCGCGCATCCGGAGCGTGCAGCATCAGGCGGGACCACAGTCGGCCCTGGCCCTGGAAGTCGACAACGATGTCGAAGGTGCTCATCCCGAAGCAGCGCGTCCACTCGTCGTCCCAGAGCCGGCGGCGTCGTTCGGTCGCGCCGGAGGTCGTCGTGGCCCTGTCGCCGCGGCGGTGCAGAAGCTGCGAGAACTGCGAGCCGTTGAAGCTGCCCACGCGGGCGAACTGCCGAACGGCGGGATGGATGCGCGCCTGCTGCTCCAACACGGCCTTTCGTCGCGTGTACGGGAAGACGACGGAGACATCGAAGCGGGTGTGGTCGATGGTGTCGAGCAGGGCGACGGCGGCATCGGTGATTGCGCCCGGGCGCATCCCGCCGACGTGGAGGAGCATGGTCTGTCGCTCACTGCCCCGGATCGGCTCGACCGAGTATCCGTCGGGTCGGCCGCGGAACACGATGTCGATGACGCGGGTCGTCGCCCCGCCGTCGTCTTTCGCCGCGGTCCGCAGTCGCATGGTCTCGTAGCGCGCGGCGACGTCTTCGGACACGCCTGAAGCGATGATCTCGTTCAGTTCGGCAGCGAGTTCCTCCACCGACTTGGTCACCGGGCCGGGCCACTCGCCGGGTTCGAGGTAGAGACCGCGGTATCCGGCGTAATCGTCGATGTCGGGCGTCAAGAACGCGATCGGCCTGCCGGTGGCGAGGAAGTCGAAGAAGATGCTCGAGTAGTCGGTGACGAGGATGTCGGTCGCGGCAAGAACGGAGTTGGTGGGGATCTCGTTCGGGATCAGGCGTCCGGCGAACTCGGGTCGCCCGGCGGCGTACTTGTGCACGATCTGGTGCGTCTTCAGCAGGACCACGTAGCGGCTGGGATCGAGGCGTTCCTCTAATTCTCTGACGCGCGCGAGGAGCAACTCGGCGTCGTCGTGCGGATCGCCGAACGACTCACCCTTCCAGGTGGGGGCGTAGAGCACGACCTTCCTCCCGCCGAGGCGGAGGCCCACGTCTTCGAGGCGCGCACGAATCGCCTGAACGTGGTCCGCATCAGCGAACTGGTGGTCGACGCGCGGGTAGCCCTCATCGATCACCCGCCCTCGATAGATGTCGTGCAGCAGGTGCGCCTCCTCATAGAGGCGCTCGGTCATGTACGGACTCGTCGTGAGCAGAAAGTCGGCGGCGAGGAAGTTGCGGATGACGTTGGCGACTCGAGCCGCGGCGTCACCGATGTCGTAGCCCATCCGCTTCAGCGGCGTGCCGTGCCACGTGTTGAGATACGTCTGCCCGTCGCGCTTGCTGAACTCGACGGGGAAAGTCGCGTTGTTGACGAGGTATCCGCTGGTCGCGAGCGCGCGGTAGTACCCACTGGTTCCAGGATGCACGAAGCGAACGTTCCGCTCGCGCGCGAACTCGGCCACGAACGAGGCATTGTCGTCAGAGTCCGAGAGCACCCACACGTGGTTGAGCCCGGCGAACTCGGGGTCGGCGCGCAGCCTACGGAAGAGGGCCTCAGGGTTGCAGAGCGCCCCGTTACCCGCGAACGATTCGTAAAGTACCTGGTTCGGATTCACAGGCCGCGAACGCCAGAACGCGTAGACCTCGAGCCGGCGAGCTCGCGGGACTTTCCACCACGAATCGCGCACACGGGAGGAGAGTCGACGCGCACCTGAGAGCATCCAAAGAAAATACCAGTATTTACCTTCTGTTAACTTTCACCGCACTGGTCTGACGCATCACGAATCTGGCGCGATCTGGTTGCTCTTTCGCTCGCCCGGTCACCGCCGCCGCCGTGACAGCAACGAGAACGCTGCCGCCGTCGTCGTCCCGTAGACGAGGTGGGCGAGCAGATCCTTTCCGAGGGTCTTCGAGTCGTACTCCGTGATGCGCTTGTACAGGTGCATGGGCGGCAGGATCACGTATCCGGAGAGCCACATCGCTGCGCCGAAGAGGGGGCCGTATGCGATCTTCGGCCGTCTGAGCGACCCGGCGACGACCCCGTATGCGACCGCCCCGGAGAGCGCATACGCCCAGTGGGCGACGTTGTTGAAGCCGGCGGCGCGGGAGTTGGGGAGCTCTGTCTCGAAGAGGCCGTCGACGAGTCGGCGGCCGACCTGCGCCGGTGCGGGAGCGTTGTCCCAGCCTGTCACGTCGGCCGAGAACTCCCAGTCCGGGAACGGCTCGGTGCCCTTGCCCCTCCGGTACTGCAGGTAGAGCCAGAGGTCGAAAGCCATCGTTCCTACGACTCCGGCAGCGGCGCCGCGAACGATGGCGCCGACGGGAGTGGTCCTCGACGAGCTCGCGGGCCTGGCCTTGGTCGCGAGGCCGAAGACGACGATGCCGGCGGTGGCACCTGATGCGGCGGCCGTCAGCGCGCGCCGCATCCCGCGACCCGACGCGGCGGTGGAATCTGCAGACATACGTTCCTCCCTCATCCGGGATCAGGATGCGCCTCGCGACAGGTTCTCGGGACTTGCTCCGAGGGTAATCGCGTCGGACAGCGACCGCGACACCCCGCCCGACAAAAATGCTATGGTTGCCTTAGTAATTTACGAAGGTCTACTAAGCATTGGAGATGTCGTGCCCGAAGATATCGACGACGTCGGAGCCGAGCTCCGCCGTGCGGTCACGCGTCTCTATAGCCGATTCCTCTCGGAGCGCCTCGACGGCGAGGTCACGGATGCCGCCCTGTTCGTGCTCATCCATCTCGATAAGCAGGACAGGATGAGCCTCACCGATCTCGCCGAAGCGGCGCGGGTCACCCTCGGCTCGATGAGCCAGACGGTCCGGCGGATCGAGGACCTCCACTACGTGACGAAGACCCGCGGCACCGAGGATCGGCGCAAGGTCGCCTTTACGCTGACGGATGCGGGCAGGGCCGCGGTCGCGGCATCCCGTCGCCACCGCCGTGACTGGTTGAACGGCCGGCTCGCGGAGCTCAGCGCCACCGAACGCGACGACATCGCGCGCGTCGCCCCCTTCTTCTCCGCATCGCCAATTCCTGAACTGGAGCACCATGCACCCCGTCGAAGTCCTCTTGATCCCCCTCGGCAAAGCATTCCGCAACCGCCGCGCGGACGAGACCGCGAGCATCTCCCGCGCTTCCGAGCTCGCAACTGACACCCACTTCGAGCTACGCTCGCCGAGCTTCAACGACGGCGAGGAGATCCCCGCTAAGCACTGCAGCGTGTTCATCGGCGACGACATCTCGCCGGGTCTGACCTGGGGCGTACTTCCCGACGGCACAGCCGACCTCGTGCTCCTCATGGAGGACATCGACAGTCCGGGCGCCATGCCGCGCATCCACGCGCTGGCCGCATTCGCCCCGACCGGTGACGGCCTGCCAGAAGGAGCACTGACTCCGGATACGCCGGGCATGCGTTTCGCACCCGGCCGTCGCGGCCCGCGCAAGTACGCGGGGCCAAGGCCGCTGCCAGGGCATGGTCCGCACCGCTACCGCTTCCACCTCTACGCCCTCGACAGCCGGGTCGATCTCGCCGCAGTCACCGAGCCGGCGCTTCTGCCGTCGGCGCTCGAGGGCCACGTGCTGGCATCCGGAACCCTGATGGGCTCCAGGACGACTTGACCCGTGGTGAGGAACGCTCGGCCGTCCGATTCGTGAGAGGTCATTGCCGAACCGGCCGCACAGGACGCATGCTCTCAGCACCCCCGAATTAATTTCGGGGCTGTGGGGAGGGCACAGGATGTGGTCCAACTGGCACCGCCGACTGGCCTGGCTGCTCGCTGCGATCACCGTGGTCGTCGCCGTGCTGGTGGCACCCGCAGCGGGGCCGGAGCACATAGCCACCGTCGCCGAAACCGTGCGGCGGATGAACGACGCCGACCGGATCGCCTTCCTCATGAGGCACCCCACGCTGGCGGTGCAGTACGGAAACACGAATCCTGAAGACACGGCGAGAACGTGGAAACGAACGAGCGTGCAAGACCGCGCTCTGCTGGAGCGTCTACTGCCTCAATACGTCGGCAACCTCGACGGCATCCCATACTCCACGAGAGACCGGGCCAACCGCGCAGTTCTGGCTGCCGAGATCACGACGGCCACGAAGCGACTCGCTACCAACCCGGCCGACGCATCCCAGCAACGGATGCTGCACGCGCTCAAAGCGATCGTGGCGACATTGGGTGGACACCACAGCCCCAGACGGTACCTGATCACGCTCACGCCCGAGCGGCCGCCCCTCGCCGCGATCGCGATCGGCAATCTGGACACCGCCGATCAGATCACTTTCGCCGTGCCCGGGATGGGGACGTACACCGATGACATGCAGCTGTGGACCCAGTCGGCCCAGAACATCTACGACGCACAGGGGCGGGTCGGGGCGCCGAAAGCACGAGCGGTCGTCTCCTGGATCGGATACGTCACTCCACCGCCCGGCATCGATGCGACGCTCGGAGAGTTCGCGGCGAAAGGCGCACTTCGCCTCGCGTCGGACCTGCTCGGGGTCACCGCCGCTCGCGCGAAGCGGCCGCCCGATGCGGTCAGCGTCATCGCGCACTCATACGGCACAACGACGGCGGCCGACGCGCTCGCCGACAACCCCTCACTGAACATCTATGCGTTCGTGATGCTCGGCTCGGCCGGTGTGGAGAACAGGATCGCCACCGCATCCGACCTCCACACCCGCTACGTCTACGCGGGCGAGGCCGCGGCCGATCCGGAGGCCCGGTATGGACGGTTGACTCGTCGCGACCCCCGCTCGCCCGGCTTCGGCGCGATCCTGCTCTCCGTGGACGGCGACCCCGCATCCGGCCTCCTCGCCGTCACCGGCCACGAGCCGATTCTGCACTCGGCCTGGAACGACGACCCGCTCTCCTCCGCCTGGTCGGGCATCAAGGACGAGCAGCTCTTCGTCGAAGCGTTCGAAGCCCACTTCACCCGCTACGGCTACCTCGACAACGGCACCGAGTCCCTCCTGAACGCCGCGACCGTGACCACCCCACACGCGACGAGGAAACTCGACGCGCGGCATTGATCGCCGGGTCCACCGAACGATGACGCACTCGGGCCGATCGGTGGATACGGTCGCCGGCGCCGAACGCGACGCTGGAGTCATGACAGAAACAGCCGCTCCTTCATCCATCCGTCCCGCTGCCGGCGCACTGCGTCGGGCGGCATTTCGCCCGATCCTCATCCTGTTGACCGGCTTCCTGGTGGTGAGCCTCGCGATGGAAGCGGTGCTGATCGTACAGAGCGCGACCGGCACCGATGTCGACATCGCGATCTGGATCCGGTGCTCCCTCGTGCTCGGGAGCTCGATCATCCTGCTCTGGATCGCCGTCTCCGCCGCCCGCGGATCGCGCCCTGCGCTGGTGCGCCTGCGGATCATCAGCCCGATCGTCGTCGTGGCGGTCGTCGTCATCGTGTTGATCCCCGGGTTCCTGCCCGACTGGGTTCGCGTCGAGCAGGCGATCTGCGGTGCGCTCGTGCTGCCCGTGGCGATCCTGGCCAACCTGCCCCAGATGCGAGCCCACTTCCCGAAGGACGCGTAGGGTCGGCATATGGTCGATCCGCGCTGGCGGACCGTGCTCACGGTCACGCCATACCTGGTGCTCGGGCTGCTGGCGGCCTTCGCCCTCGGCGTCGGCTGGGGTGCGTGGGAGCGGGTCATCCCGGAACTGATCCTCTGCGCGGGATACGCCCTTCTGGTGATGCTGTTCCGCGATCTTCAGCCGCCCTGGACCACACGACCCTCCGCGATCGCCGTGTTCTTGACGGGCATCATCGTGATCAATTTCGCGCTCGTCATGCTCGACAGCTGGTTCGCGTTTCTCACGATCGCCACATTCTCGATCGCGTATTCGATCGCCGAATGGCCGTGGGAACTCCTTCCCGTCGGAGCCACAGCCGTGGTCGCCGGTCTCGCGCAGGCTTCGAGCCTCGGCCTCGACGTCGTGGGTGCGGCGGGCAGAGTGCTGGTCGTGGCCCTCAACGTCATCATCATGTGCGGCCTCTCGTGGGCACTCCGGTTGATGCGGGTGCAACAGGCGCGCGCGGCCACCGAGGCCGAGCGTGCCCGCCTCGCACGCGAGATCCACGACACGTTGGCGCAGGGATTCGCGGGAATCGTGACCCAGCTGCAGGCCGCCGAGCAGGCTCAGGATGAAGCGGCTCGCGACCGCCACACCGGCGCTGCTCTGTCCCTGGCCCGGGAGGGACTCGGCGAGGCCCGGCGTTCGGTGCAAGCCCTCCGCCCGGCCGCCCTCGAGACCGCGGCTCTGCCCGAGGCCATCGCAGAAGCCGCGCGGCGGTGGTCGAGCCGCACGGGCATCCCTGTCGATGTGCGCACGATCGATGCAGCCCGAGCATTGCCGACGGATGCGGAGGTCGCGCTGCTGCGCACAGCGCAGGAGGCGCTGGCAAACGTCGAACGCCACGCGGATGCACACCACGTCACGCTGACCCTCCGCCACGATGGACGCGCGACACGCCTCGACGTCTGCGACGACGGTCGCGGTTTCGATCCCTCGTCACCCGGCGCCGACTCTGTCAGCGGCGGCTACGGGCTCATCGCCATGCGCGAACGCCTCGCCGCGCTCGCCGGAGACTTGATCATCGAGTCCAGCCCGGGGAAGGGCACGGCGGTGCGGGCGGAGGTGCCCGGGTGAGCCCCCTGCGCCTGCTCGTCGTCGACGATCATCCGGTCGTCCGCGATGGGATCGTCGGCATGGTCTCGTCCGATGCGGAGATCGAGGTCGTGGGCGAGGCGTCGGATGGCACTGAGGCCGTGCGACTCGCCCGAGTGCTCGAACCGGACGTCGTGCTGATGGACCTCAGGATGCCGGGCACCGACGGCGTGAGCGCGATCCGCGAACTCGCCCGCCTCGGCCTCACCGCCCGGGTCGTCGTGCTGACCACGTACGACTCGGACGCCGATGTGCTCCCGGCGATCGAGGCGGGCGCGACCGGCTACCTCCTCAAGGATGCGCCACGGGACGAACTCGTGCGCGCGGTCCATGCCGCGGCGAAGGGCCACGCCGCGCTCGCTCCGTCGGTGGCCTCCCGACTCGTCGACCGGGTGCGCACGCCGGAGGCGAGCCTGCTCAGCGCCCGGGAACTCCAGGTTCTCGCACTCGTGGCGGACGGAGCGACGAACCGCGAGGCGGGCGTGCGCCTCCACCTGAGCGAGGCGACGATCAAGACCCACCTGCTCAGCATCTACGCGAAGCTCGGCGTCGGTGACAGAGCGGCAGCGGTCGCCGAGGGCTTCCGCCGCGGCCTGCTGAGCGCTTCGCGCTAGCCGCGCCGCCCGCTTCGCGCCGGCCGTTTCGCGCGCCGCTGCGCCGGCCTGGGCCGCCACCGAGTGGCGGCGAATCGACCTTCCGGGACCTCGGGAAGGTCGATCTGCCGCAACTCGGCGGTCACGCTCGCTGAGTCGCGCCGAGCGCACCTTCCCACGGTATGGGAACCTGCGCACGACGCGACTCACGGCGGGTGGCGAGGCAGCGAGACCCCGGGGCAGGCGTCGGCGCCGCTCAGGCGCCGACGTAGGCGGCGAGGTGCTGGCCGGTGAGCGTCGAGCGCGACTCGACCAGGTCGGCGGGCGTCCCCTCGAAGACGATCAACCCGCCGTCGTGGCCGGCGCCCGGGCCGAGGTCGATGATCCAGTCCGCGTGGGCCATCACCGCCTGGTGGTGTTCGATGACGATGACCGACTTTCCGGATGCGACGAGCCGATCGAGCAGGCCGAGAAGGTTCTCGACGTCGGCGAGGTGCAACCCGGTGGTCGGCTCGTCGAGGATGTAGATCCCGCCCTTCTCAGCGAGGTGCGTGGCGAGCTTGAGACGCTGCCGTTCGCCGCCCGAGAGGGTCGTGAGCGGCTGGCCGAGGCTCACGTAGCCGAGTCCCACATCCGCGAGACGTTTCAGGATGGCGTGCGCGGCCGGGATGTGCGCCTCACCTGACGCGAAGAACGTCTCCGCCTCGTCCACCGACATCGCCAGCACTTCGCTGATGTCGCGGCCGCCGAGGTGGTAGTCGAGAACCGAAGCGTCGAACCTCTTGCCGCCGCAGACCTCGCAGGGGGTGGATGCGGTCGCCATCATCCCGAGATCGGTGAAGATCACGCCGGCGCCGTTGCAGTTGGGGCACGCGCCCTCCGAGTTGGCGCTGAACAGGGCCGGCTTGACGCCGTTGGCCTTGGCGAAGGCCTTGCGGATGGGCTCGAGGAGTCCGGTGTACGTCGCCGGGTTGCTGCGCCGCGAGCCGCGGATGGCGCCCTGGTCCACCGAGACGACGCCCGCGTCGTCGGGGATGGAACCGTTCACGAGCGAGCTCTTGCCCGAGCCCGCGACGCCCGTGATCACCACGAGCACGCCGAGGGGGATGTCGACGTCGACGTCCCGCAAGTTGTGGGCCGTCGCCCCGCGGATCTCCAGTTTGCCGGTGGGGGTGCGCACAGCATCCTTGACCCGAGCCCGATCGTCGAGGTGGCGACCTGTCAGGGTCCCGCTGGCGCGCAGCCCCTCGACGGTGCCCTCGAAGCAGACGGTGCCCCCGGACGCGCCGGCGCCGGGGCCGAGGTCTACGACGTGGTCCGCGATCGCGATCGCTTCCGGCTTGTGCTCGACGACCAGCACCGTATTGCCCTTGTCGCGCAGCTGGAGCAACAGCTTGTTCATGCGTTCGATGTCGTGCGGATGCAGTCCGATCGTCGGTTCGTCGAAGACATACGTGATGTCGGTGAGCGAGGAGCCAAGGTGACGGATCATCTTGGTGCGCTGAGCCTCGCCACCCGAGAGCGTGCCCGCGGGCCGGTCGAGTGAGAGATAGCCGAGACCGATCTCCACGAAGGAGTCGAGGGTCTCGCGCAGGGCATCCAGCAACGGTGCGATCGTCGGCTCGTGGAGGCCGCGGACCCACTCGGCCAGGTCGCTGATCTGCATCGCGCAGGCGTCGGCGATGTTGATGCCGGCGATCCGCGACGAGCGTGCGCCCTCGTTCAGGCGGGTTCCACCGCAGTCGGGGCAGGTCGTGAAGGTGACCGCTCTGTCGACGAAGGCCCGGATGTGCGGCTGCATCGCCTCGCGGTCTTTCGAGAGGAACGACTTCTGGACCTTGGGGATGAGGCCCTCGTAGGTCATGTTGATGTCGCCGATCTTCACCTTGACCGGTTCGTGGTGAAGGAAGTCGTTCAGTTCTTTCTCGGTGTAGTCGCGGATCGGCTTGTCTGCGTCGACGAATCCCGATCCGGTGAAGATGCGCACGCCCCAGCCGTCTGCCGTATAGCCGGGGATGGTCAGGGCACCCTGGTTCAGCGACTTGGAGTCGTCGTAGAGCTGGCTCAGATCGATGTCGTTGACCTTGCCCATGCCCTCGCAGCGCGGACACATGCCGCCGGTGACGGTGAAGCTGCGCCGCTCCTTGACGGTCTGCCCAGCTCGCTCGACGCTGATCGCTCCCGCCCCGGTGACGGAGGGCACGTTGAACGCGAACGCCTGCGGCGACCCGATCTGCGGCTGTCCGAGGCGGCTGAACACGATGCGCAGCATGGCGTTCGCATCGGTCGCGGTGCCGACGGTGGAGCGGGCGTTGGCGCCCATCCTCTCCTGGTCGACGATGATCGCCGTAGTCAGACCCTCCAGCACGTCGACGTCGGGGCGGGCGAGGTTCGGCATGAAGCCCTGCACGAATGCGCTGTACGTCTCGTTGATCATCCGCTGCGACTCGGCGGCGATCGTGCCGAACACCAGCGAGCTTTTGCCGGAGCCGGAGACTCCAGTGAACACCGTGAGCCTGCGCTTCGGGAGCTCGAGACTGACGTCCTTCAGGTTGTTCTCCCGGGCGCCCTGCACCCGGATGACATCATGGCTGTCGCCGACGTGCGGCGCGGTCGAGTGAGTATCCGTGTTCGTGGCTGTGGTCACCTGACAAATCGTGCCATGCCCCACCGACGATACCTAGTGCGCGAGGTTGCTCACGAGCACGAAGGTGAACGTCGACCAGTCGTTCAGGATGTGCGCCCCGCTCGACACCCACAGATTCTTCGTGCGGATGAACGCGAGCGTCAGCACGAGGCGGGCGACACCGATGATGATGAAGGCCTGGGCGACGTTCCAGTCGTAGGTGGGCAGGTGGGCGGCGCCGAACCAGACGGCCGAGATCAGCCAGGCCAGGATGATCGCGGTCTTGCGGGAGAACTTGGCCTTCGCGAAGAAGAAGTACATCAGGGCCAGGAATGGAAGGATCGTGAAGACCTCCTCGCCGACCAGCTGGATGCCGGTGCCGATGTAGAAGGCGATCGCATCCGGAACACCGTCCTTGCCGAGTGTGTTCGCTGCCGCGTTTCCGGCGACGGGGAAGAACGCCTTGACGATCACGCCGGCGAGGGACGTCACCACGAAGTTGAGGCCCCAGAAGAAGAACATGTTCAGCACGTCCCAGCCGGTGACCTTGCGGAAGATCGCCTTCCAGTACCGCCCTGCGACGAGGATCAGCACCGCGAGCGGGATCGCCAGGAAAAGGAACCGGGGGATGAGGGCCAGGATGTTCCCGGGCGTCGGGATGAACATGAGGGCCAGCAGCCCGGCAAGGCACGCAGCCCAGACAGCCACCCACTGCCACACACCGATCGTCACCGGCACGCCGTTGTAATACGGGAAGTCGACGCCGTCGCGGCGCTCCAGCTGGCGCCCGAACCGGTCCTTGTCGGCGATGGGTCGGATGGATGTGGTGGTCGGTGCGATCGCCTCGCTCATGGCGGGTCCCCTCGGTCGGTGCGGCTATTCCCTAGCCAACCTAGGGAATTCGGAGCGGATCCGCCAGCGACGGTTACTCGGAGCTCGTCGCCACGGTGAAGACGCCGAGCGCAGCGAGCACCCCGGCGGAGACGCGCTCGAGCGTCTTGGTCACCCGCGGGCGCCGCAACCAGATGACCGCGCGCGAGGCGAGCAGCGACACGATCGCGAGGTAGACGAGTGCCACGAGGGCGTCGATCGTGCCGAGCAGCATCGTGTTGCCGATGGATGCACTGTCCTGCGGAATGAACTGCGGCGCGACGGCGAGGAAGAACAGCCCGACCTTGGGATTGAGCAGAGTCGAGACGGCTCCGGCGAGGAGGCTCGAGTGCAGCCGTACACGCGGCGGCTCGACCTCGAGCTTGCCCGCGCCCTTGCGCGAAGCGAGGAACGCGCTCACGCCGAGATAGACGAGATACAGCCCGCCGACGATCTTGAGCACGCGATAGGCCTCGGCCGACTGTTCGAGCAGGGCCGCGAGGCCGAACGCGACGGCAGCGGCCCAGATCAGCGACCCGATGCCGGAGCCGACGGATGCGGCGACGCCCGCTCGCATCCGCACCAGGCTGTACCGCAGCACGAGGAACGTGTCCGGCCCCGGCGTGAGCGCGAGCAGCACGCACAGCCCGGCGAAGGCGAGGATGGAGGGCAACGTCATCGGCACAGAGTACCAGCGGCATCGAGCGGGCACCGACTCGCGGCAGATCGACCCTCCCGAGCATCCGGAAGGTCGATTTGCCGCGACTCGACGGGGGCTACTCGGGGTTGTCCGCGGCCGTCGCGGCCGAGGCGGGGTCGGTGTCGGCGGGCTCCGCGGCGGCGGGCCCTTGGGCCTCGGCGGCGCGGCGGCCGAACTCGACTGCGGCAATCGAGCCGGCGACGCCAGCGCCGACGGCGAAGAGGCCACCCAGGATGCCCCAGCGGTGCTTGCCGAAGGCGGCGTCGACGGATACGCGTCCCGGCCCCTCGATCGAGAGCCCGGTGACGACGGAGATCAGTACGGCGTTGAACTCGAACCCGCCGTTCGAGTTCCAGAGACCGTTCTTCCAGTGCACCTTGCGGATGGCCGTCACCATCGTGGCGATCAGCCCCGCGGCCGCGAGCGGCGTGGCGGCGCCTGCGGCGATGGCCGCGCCACCGAGCGTCTCGGTGAGGGCGACGGCGCGCGCCTGCAACGGCGCCGGTTGCATCCCCATGCTGGCGACCATCTTCTCCGTGCCCTCGAGCCCTGGGCCGCCGAATGCGCCACGGAGCTTCTGCAGCCCGTGCCCCACGAAGATTCCGCCGACCACGAGCCGGACGAGGAGTTTTCCCGTTCCCACAGTTGTCATGGTCGCGACGATACGCGCGAGGTCCGCAACCCGCGAGGGGAGTCACTCACCTTTCAGCAGGGTGCCGGTGCGGTCGGCGGACACGGACACGGGTCCGCGTTCGTCCGCGCGCGCTTCCTCCGCAGAACGCGACCTAGCGCCGACAGGATTCTCGAGCGACGCGGCTCGTCGTCCGTCACATCCGGCCGCCAGACTCGTACCGGGATGCGGCCCGGCGCGAGATCGTAGAGGTTGTTGCGTTGCGAGCCGTCCCAGTTGGCGAAGAGGTATCCGCCTCCGATGCCGGGCATCGCCTTGACGGGCGTGCGCACGTAGGAATCGGGGCCGGCGACGTACCGCGCCTCGCCCCGGGCGATCTGGGCGGAGGCCGTCGTCGCGTCGATGACGCCGCGGTCGGTGATGAGGGCAGCAATCGCGCCGAGGTGGTCCCTGACCACGATCTCGATTTTGTAGTCGGGCGTATTCATGTCTGATTTCGATGCTACGCAGGCTGATTCATCGAATCCAACAGGGTGTCCTTCTACCATTCATCGACGGGATGAATGAATGACCCGGGCAGCGATCGCCGGGGCTCAGGATACGCAATAAGAGCATTCTCATCCCCATCCGGTGTCCGGTGTTCCGCCGGAGGGGACAATGGAAGCGAGGGCGGATCCGCCCGGAACGGGGCGGGACATGGAGCAGCGCAAGCGGCCTTCGCGGTGGGCGTTCACGCTCGGCGCGGCGGCGATCGCGGTCGTGCTCGTGTCGGCCGGTGTCGTCTTCGCCGTCTCGACCACTCTTCCCGACCAACCGGGTGAATCCGTCGGCGTCAGCAGTGTGACCGTGGACAACGGACCGATCCCGACCGGCACCCCATCGTCTACCCCGACTCCGACGCCGACCGACACGGGAGCGGTCGTCGTTCCCGCTCCCACGCCGCTGCCGGCAGACGATCACGGCGGCGACAACGGCAACCGCGGCAAGGGCGGCGGCGGCGGTGGAGGCGACGACGGCTGAGTCTCGGGATGCGCGCATCCTGAAGGACGACGGCTAAGAGCACTCTCATTGCCAGCTTTCCTGCGTCTTAGAGTCGCCAACGAGTGTGGAGATGTGGCAGAAGCCACTCGCCGCCTCGCGGCGCAGACGAAGGGAAGATCGATGTTCGTTCTCAGCACCAAGCGTTCGAAGCTCATCGCCTCAGCCGTCGTGACGGCCGCCCTCATCGCCGGCGGCACCGGTTTCGCGGTCGCCGCGAACGCCGCCCAGGCGGACCAGAGCCGCCTTGTCGTCGACGACAACGGCGGTCAGCGCACGTCGAGTGACGATCCCACGTCGGGCAGGTCGTCGACTCCCACCCCGACCCCCTCGGTCTCCGACGATCCGCGGCCGACCCCGCCCGTGGTTGCGCCGACGGTCCCGGTCGCGCCTTCCCCGGCGGTCCCGTCGCCCGCTCCGAGCGTCGACGACAACCCGCATGCCGATGACAACCCGCACGTCGGCGACCGCGACCGTCGCGGTGAGGTCGAGCCCGGAGATGACCACGGCGGCGACAGCGGGCACAGTGGGAGTGGACGTGGCGGACACGACGACGGCCCGAACCACGGCTGATCGCATTTCGGAACGGGCTGCCGGCTCAGACGAGTCGGTAGCCCATTCCGCGCACCGTCTCGATGCGCTCGGCCCCGAATTTCTGGCGCAAGTAGCCCACGTACACATCGACGACGTTCGATCCCGGATCGAAGTCGAACCCCCACACTCGGCTCAGCAACTGCTCGCGGCTGAGCACTTGGCCCGGATGGCGGAAGAACTCCTCGGCGAGAGCGAATTCCCGCGCCGACAGGTCGACCTGGCGCCCGTTCGCGGTGGCCCGACGCGTGCGTGTATCCAGCTCCAGCCCCTCCACGTCGAGCACGGTCTCCACCACCTTCGAAGCATCGCTCAGCCGCAGCCGGATGCGCGCGAGCAGCTCGTCGAAGCGGAACGGCTTGGGCATGTAGTCGTTCGCGCCGCCCTCGAGACTCGTGAGCACATCCTCGGCCGACGACCTCGCGGTCAGGATGATCACCGGCAGTTTCGAGCCTGCGGCCCGTAGGCTCCGCATCACCTCGTGGCCGTCGAGCCCCGGAAGGCCGATGTCGAGCACGAGCAGGTCGTAGTCGCCCGTGGATGCGCTGCTCAGTGCATCCGGACCCGTGCGAACCACGGTCGCCTGCAACCCGGCCGCCTTGAGCCCCTTCTCGATGAAGGAGGAGATGCGGTCTTCGTCCTCGGCGATGAGGATGCCGGTCATGTCGTTCCTTTCGGTGCGGCGGTCGAGGGGGAGGCGGGGTTCGCGGTAGCGGAGGTGACGGGGAGAACGATCGTGAAGGTCGCGCCCTCGCCCGGACGCGAGTCGACGGTGACGTGCCCGCCGTGCGCGGCGGCCATGGTCGACACGATCGCGAGGCCGAGGCCCGATCCGCCGGGCCCACGGCCGCGGGTCGACGGGCCGCGCTGGAACCTTTCGAAGATCCGCTCCTGGGCGTCGAGCGGAATGCCGGGGCCGAAATCGCGCACCCAGAACCGGACGTGCTCGCCATCGAGCGCGCTGCCGAGCTCGATCCCGCCGCCCGCCGACTCCCCGTAGGCCACGGCGTTCGCCGCGAGCTGCAGCATCGCCTGCGTGATCCGGTCCGCGTCCAGATCCACGATGCCCTCGGCGCTCGCCGTCACCACCCACTCGCGGTCGGCCATGGCTGCGGCCTTCGCCCGGATGCGTTCGGTCAGCTCGGCGATGTCGACCGGCGCTGGGTGGATCGCACCCGCGCGCCCACTGTCGGCGAGCCTGGTGATGTCGCTGACCAGCCCGCTCATCCGGTCCAGCTCGTCGATCGCCAGGTCTCGGGATGCGGCCACATCCGCTGGGTCGGACACGTCGATCAACTCGAGGTGCCCGCGCACGATCGTGAGGGGCGTCTTCAGTTCGTGGCCGACGTCGTCGAGAAGCTGGCGCTGGCCGGTGAGTGCACCGTCGAGGCGGTCGAGCATCCCGTTGACCGTCGTCGTCAATTGGGAGATGTCGTCGTTGCCGGCCACGGGGATGCGCTCCGACAGGTCGGACGCCGTGATCCGGTTGGCCGCGTTCGTCAGCGATCGGATCGGTCTGAGCAGTCGTCCGGCGACGAACCAGCCCACGATGCCGACCACGACCAGCGCGATGGCGGCGATCACCGCGTACGTCGTGAATGCGTCGGTCAGCGGTCCGAGTTCGGCCTGCAGGTCAACGGCCGCGACGAAGACGCCGGCGCGCGCATCCGACGTCACCTGGACGGGCGTTGCGATGTAGCGCAGGGTGCGGCCGTCGGACGTCACCGTGCCGCGAACGACCTTCCCGTCGGCGGTCTCGGAGACGGCCCGTGTGACGAGCGCTGGGTTGCGGTCGAGGCGGAAGTCGACGCTGCCGCCTGGGGAGAGGGCGGGCGAGCCGTCGATGATCGCGAGGCTCGACTCATTCGCTCCCGGGCGCAGCTGCTGAATGATCGCGGACAGCACGCCGTCCAGCGCGGTCGCGCCGGAATCCGTAGCCACCGTTTTCGCGTCTGTGACCAGCGTTGTGAGGCGATCGTCAACGGTCGTCAGTACGCGCTCACGTTGCACGAGGTACGCAGTAGCGCCGGCCACGGCCATCCCGACACCCGCAGCTAGCAGCAGGGTGGCCAGGATGCGCACCCGCACCGAGACCCGCACGCGCTGGCGCGCAACTGGCTCGGATCGCGAGTCGGACATCTGCTCATTATCGACGGCATCCCGGCTCAGCGGGCGGGAGGCGGGGTGAGAAGTTCCTTATGGTGGCGCGCGGTCGAGACGTCGTTCAGCCGGATTGTGTGTAAATAATTCTTGACACGATGTCGCTTCTGTTTTACCTTGAGAATGTCAACAATGTTTTACAGGAGTGATGATGTCATACGAAGAGAAGAACGCCTGGGCGTTCCTGGTCATCTCGGTGGTGGGGTACACGGTCTACCTCGTGCTCGTGCTGTCCCAGGTGGGCGGCGCGACGACCCTGGCCCAGGCCGACTACGTTGCGCCGCTGCTGTGGACAGTCGGTGGCGCGATCGTCGCCGGAATCATCGCGGGCATCCTCGTCTCGATTGGATCGCCCCGGCCGCAAGACCGCACCGACCTGCGCGACAAGCAGATCAGGTGGTTCGGCGACCGAGTCGGCCAATCCTTCGTCGTCATCGGCGCGCTCGCCGCGTTGGTGCTCGCGATGTTCCAGACCGACTATTTCTGGATCGCCAACGCCGTCTACCTCGCGTTCGTGCTCTCGGCCGTCGTCGGCTCCGTCGCCCGGCTCACCGCCTACCGCAGGGGACTCCCCGAATGGTGAAGCCGACGCGGGTGACCAACAGCATCCGGTCGCTCAGATTCGCCGCCGGCGAGATGACGCAGGCCGACCTCGCCGACCGGATCGGCGTGACCCGTCAGACCGTGATCGCGATCGAGCAGGGGCGGTACTCGCCCTCCCTCGAGCTGGCGTTCCAGATCGCTCAGGTGTTCGGGGTTCCCCTCGACTCCGTCTTCCAGTACCCCGACTGATTCGAAAGGTTCCACCATGTCCGCGACGACTTCCACCACGACGATGCGCGCCATCCGGCAGCACCGCTACGGCTCGTACGACGTTCTCGAGCAGGCCGAGTTGAGCATCCCGAAGCCTGCGCCGAACGAGGTGCTCATTCGGGTGCGAGCGGCGGGAGTGGACGCGGGCACCTGGCATCTGCTCACTGGCCGCCCCCTTCTCATGCGGCTGATGGGGTTCGGGATGCGTGGCCCGAAGCAGCCCGTGCGCGGGCTCGCATACGCCGGCCGGGTCGAATCGGTCGGTGGCGAGGTCACGACGTTCCAGCCCGGTGACGACGTGTTCGGCAGCGCCGAGGCGAGCTTTGCCGAGTACCTCGTGGCAGCGGAGCCCGAGGTCGTCCGGATGCCCGCCGAGCTCGGTTACGAGAAGGCCGCCGCGCTGCCCATCTCAGGCGTCACTGCTTTGCAGGCTGTTCGCGCCGCGGGAGTGCAGGCGGGTCAGCGCGTGCTCGTGATTGGAGCGGCGGGCGGCGTCGGCAGCTACGCGGTGCAGCTCGCGGTCGGGCTCGGCGCATCCGTCACGGGTGTGTGCAGTGGCGCCAAGGCAGGCCTCGTTCGCGAGCTCGGCGCGGCCGCTGTGATCGACTACACGGTCGAGGATGTGACGACCGGCACCGAACGCTGGGATGCGATCATCGACACCGCGGGAAACCGACGGCTCTCGCGCTTGCGTCGCATCCTGACGCCGGAGGGCAGGCTCGTGCTCGTCGGCGGCGAATCGGGCGGGTCGCTGCTCGGCGGGATGGGGCGGGTCGTGCTCGCGGGCATCCTGAACCCGTTCACCAAGCAGGCTCTGCTCGGGCTGATCTCGAAGGAGAACGCCGCCGACCTGGCGGAGCTGGGGCGGCTCGTCGAGGCGGGCAGCCTCGACCCCGCGATCGACACGGTGTACCCGCTTGCGCAGGCGGCTGACGCGATCCGGCACCTTGCGGAGGGCCGCGCCCGTGGCAAGGTCGTGCTCGCGTTCTGACTCCGCCTGCCGTCGAGTGGCGGCATATCGACCTTCCCGGGCGGTGGGAAGGTCGATTTTCCGCGACTCGCGGCGCGGCGCGGCGGCGTCAGGACGTCTGGAAGTAGAGCGGGGTGTGGAGTTTGCAGCCGGGATTGAAGGCGGCGCCGCAGGTCGGGCATCCGGAGACCTGCAGATAGTCGGCGATCGTGAGCTCCGTGGAACAGACGCCGCAGATGACCGCGAGCCGGTCGCGCTGGTTGAGCGGCCACTGCTCGGCGGGGTGGTCGGCATCTTCCTGGTGGCAGAGGTGGCAGGGGTAGTAACGGCCGCAGCAGGCGAATTTGATCGCGATGACGTCTTCCGCGGTGCCGTAGTGCACGCAACGGGTCTGCTCGTCGATCGTCTGGCCGTGGATGCGCATCCCGGTCACCCTACGCCTCTTGCTGTGAGGGCGTCTCCGAGGTCGTCCGCGTGCTTGAGCGACACGACGAGGAACGGGATCACGAACCCCTTGAGGCTGCCGCGCACACCTCTGGCACGCTGGGCTTCGCGCACCCCGGCGGCGAGCCGAGCCAGCACCGGGATCGTGTTCACCGCGACCGCGAGCACCAGAGCGACCCGCGCTGGGTCGAGCCCGAACCGGGCGAACGGATGCAGTCCACGCTCGAAAGCGTCGAGCAGGTCCGACACCCGGGTCGTCAGCACGAGCAGCGAGGCGAGCAGCACGGCGCAGACCACGCGGGACGTGTTGGCGATAGCGGACTCGGCGTCGAGGAACAGCAGCTGCCCGGCCAGCGTGATCACGATCACCCAGCGAACGGCCACGGTCTGGCGACCGAGTTCGCGCCAGCCGAGGCCCGCGACGAGGAACCCGAGCACAGCGATCACCGCGGCGACTCCGGCCGCCCAGAACGTCGACGGTAGGAACGAGACCGCTAGCACGATGACGAGCAGACCGGCGGCTTTCGGGCCCGCGGGTGCGCGGTGCAGCCATCCTGAACCCGGTCGATAGAGCGTCAGCATCGCAGACTCTCCTCGTAGCGATCGACCACGTCGCCCGGGTTGCCGAGGTCGACCAGCCGCCCGTCCTCGAAACGCACCGCGACATCGCAGCGCGCGGCCAGGCGCAGGTCGTGGGTGACGAGCACGAGCTGGTGCCCCGGCTCCTCGGCAGACTCGAGCAGGTGATCGGCGATCAGGATGCTGTTGCGCGCATCCAGATACGCCGTCGGCTCATCCGCGATCACGAGCGATGGCCGACGGATGAGGGCTGCGCAGAGCGCGAGCAACTGCTTCTGCCCCCGGAGAGATCGTGCGCAGCGCGGTCGGCGAGGTCGCTGAGCCCGAATCGCGCCAGCGCGGTGGCCACCCGGTCGGCGACTTCGGCGCGGGGGAGGCGCTCGCCGCGGAGCGAGAAGGCCGCGTCTTCCGCGACGGTCGGCATGATGATCTGGGCGTCGGGATTGCTGAAGACGAACGACGTGCGGCGGCGCAACGCTGTCGCCTCGCGGGCGGGGTCAAGGCCGTGCACTCGGAGCGTTCCTGCCGTCGGAGCGATCAGGCCGCCGAGGAGCCGGGCGAAGGTCGACTTGCCCGAACCGTTCGCGCCGACCACGGCGATCCGGGGCTGATCGAGTGAGACGGTGACGGACTCGAGGGCGATGCGCTCATCCAGTCGCACCGTGACGTCGCGGAGTGACAGGTCGGTCATCGCTGCACCTCGAAGACGGCGGCGACGCCCATTCCGCCCCCGATGGAGGCGGCAGCGACGCCGAGTGTTCCGGCGGGCGCGCCCCCACGGACAAGCCGCGAGAACAGCCGGACGACACTCACGGCGCCGCTGGCACCCCAGGGGTGTCCGAGTGCCAGGGCCCCGCCGTCGGTGCAGACGCGCGGGTCGTCGTCGGCCAGCCCGAGCGTGCCGAGCACGGCGAGCAGCTGCGCGGCGAACGCTTCAACGATCTCGAAGGCGGCGACCTCGGCGAGCGATACCCCGGCGCGGTCGAGCGCAGCGGTGATGGCGAACGCGGCACCGAGACCCGGGAGTGCGGGATCGCAGCCCACGGTCGCCTGGGAGCGGAGAGCGAGTCCGGGTGCGTCGCAGGCGAGGCCGCTCGGTGCGAGGAGCACGGCCGCCGCTCCGTCGCTGACGCGGCAAGAGTTGCCGCCCGTGAGCGTCCCGCTCTCGAAGAGAGTGGGGAAGCGGATGAGGGTGCGGTCGTCGACCGAACCGATGGCATCGTCGCGGGTGAGCCCCGCGAGCGGGACGAGCTCGGCGGCGAAGCGGCTGTCTTGCACCGCGTCGGTGGCGCGGCGGTGGCTCAGCGCGGCGTATTCATCCTGTCGCTCGCGGGAGATGCCGGTCGCGGCCGCGAGGTCCTCCGCGGCTCGGGGCATGCCGGGGTCGGGAAATCCGTGGGGTGCGAAGGGCGCGCGGTCGTACGGAACGCCGTCGATCGAGCGGACGGGCGCGGTCGAGGCGCTCTCCACCCCGCCTGCGAGGCGCACGCGCTCGTCGCCCGCACGGATGGCGTCCGCCGCCACGAGGACCGCGGACAGCCCGCTCCCACACTGCCGGTCGATCGTGAGACCGGGAACGGTCGCGTCGAGACCAGCGGCCAATGCGGAGACCCGGGCCGGGTTGCCGCCGGGGCCCATGCAGTTGCCGAGCACGACGTCGCCGAGGTCGAAGGCGGTGGCCCCGAGCGCCTCCGCGCCATCCCGGATGCTCGCCTGCAGCACCGGCGCCGCCAACTGATCGACAGTGAGCGCGCCAAGGCCCCGACCGCGTGTGCCGATGGGGGTCCGCCGTGCCGCCACCACAAGGGGAACGCTAGCCAAGCCGCGCCACCTCCCCGGCCAGAACGCTTCGCACGATCTCCGCACGCGCCGGCTTCCCTGTCACCGTCCGCGGAAGCTCCGCGACCGTGAACCACCGCCGCGGAACATACGCCGACGCCAGGCCCGTCGTGACGAGATCGCGCAGAACGGCCGCCGCGGGCAGCGGGTGTGCACCGTCCGGTTCCAGTACGGCTGACACGAGTGCCCCGACTCCGGGCGCAGGAAAGCCAAAGACGACCGCATCCCCGACCCCGTCGATCCGGCGCAGCGCGGCCTCCACCTCCGCGGGAATCACGGTGGCCGCCGCGGTGAGGATCGCGTCATCGCTGCGCCCGCGCAGGGTCAGCCGACCGTTGACGAGGTCGGCGCGATCGCCGACCGTCGCCCATCCAGTGTCGTCGCTGCGGAGGGCGCCGCGCGCGGAAAGCGCGCGCGACGCGAAGTAGGGCGAGGAGGCCCAAAGCTCTCCGTCACGCAGGGCGAGATCGACCCTGGGGAATGCGCGAAGACCATCGCCCGCATCCACCGCAACGAACGATAGCTCGGCGGCGCCGTAATAGGCCACGACGCGAATCCCGAGCGACTCGGCCCGCTCCCGGAGCGCCGAATCGAGGTCGGCCCCGCCGACGAGCGCGACCCGGAGGCGCGGGCCCCCGCCCGCCTCGACGACCGCACGCAGCGAGGTCGGTGTGCCATGGAAGACCGTCGACTCCGCGAGGTCGGCCGCGGTCACGGTGTGTCCGAGCGGAACGACGAGCGAGACCCCCGCGGCGAACGCGTGTGCGACGGAGAAAAGGCTCAGCGAGGATGCGGCGGGCGACGGCAGATAGATCGCATCCGCATCCGTCAGCTCGAGCAGATCAGCGATAGCGCCGAAGGACGCCGCCCACGACTCGGCGGTACGCAACAGGATGCGCGGAGTGCCGGTGCTGCCCGACGTGAGAGTCGCCCAGGCCTGCTCGGGGTGTGTGCCGGCTTCGTCGGCCAGTCGGCGCACACTCTCGCAATACTCGGCACTCCACCGGTCGTCGCCGACCAGGGGGATGCCGCCGCGGGAACGGATGCTCAACGCGGCGACGATCCGTTCGACCGGGTCGCCGTCGAGTACGGGCACGATCCGTCCGGGTTCGACGGGCGTCTCGTATCCCGCCACCGCTGCGACGAGTTCCGGATGCGCGAGCAGCGTCACAGAACCCGGCTGCCTGTCTCGCGGTCGGTCGCCGTCGAGGCCGCGTCGGACGTGCTCTGCGCGACGGGCACCCTCGTGGGGAGCCGGAACGCCCGCGGGTACGCGCGCACGAGTGTCATGGTGATCACCGTGGCGATCGCGGCCTTGATGAGGTCGCCGGGCAGGAACACCGTGCTCTGCAGGGCGGTCTCGGCGAGGGAAGTCGTGTGACGAACGCCTGCACAGGGATCCCGAACGCGTAGACGACGAGGATGCCGCCCACCACGACGCCCACCGCCGTGCGCAGCCAGCTCGGCTTGCGCCCGCCGGCGTGCACGATCGCGCCGATCACGAAAGCGCCGAAGATCCACCCGATGAGGTAGCCGGCCGACGGACCGACGAACACCGCGATCCCGCCGCGACCGCCAGAGAGCAGGGGCAGGCCGACGGCGACAAGCGCCAGCAGAACGACCATCGAGAGGGCGCCGCGCCAAGGACCGAGCACGGCCCCAGCCAGCATCACGCCGAGCGTCTGAGCTGTGATGGGAACCGCACCGAAGACGGAGAATCCGCCCGGAAGGCCGAGCACGGCGACGACGGCGGCGAACACGGCGATCCGGGCGATGTCGGTGGTGTCGAGGCGAAGGCGCGTCATGAGGTCCTGGTTCCTAGCGTCGGATGGGGCTTGAACGGCGTTCACCTGAACACCGTTCACCTGAACTGCGTTCACTATACTTGCGCCATGGCCGGAACCGAAAGCGCGAACCCCCGATACGTGCGGCACTCGCGCGACGACGTCGCCGAGGCGGCCCTCCGCATCCTCGACGAGCTCGGACTTCCCGACCTCACGATGCGACGGCTGGGCGCGGCGCTCGACGTTCAGCCGAGCGCCCTCTACTGGCACTTCCCGAACAAGCAGACGCTGCTCGCCGAACTCGCCGACCGGATCGTCGCGCAGCACGCTCCGGCCGTGCATCCTGACGCCGACTGGGTCGAGCGCACCCGTGCCGAAGCGGCGGGGCTCCGGGATGCGCTACTCGCCTACCGTGACGGAGCCGAGGTGGTCTCGAGCACCTTCGCACTCGGCTTGGGCGCATCCGCACCCCTGACCCGTCTGACCGCGGCGATCGAGGCGGGCGGCTTCGACGAAGAGACCGCGCATCGTGCCGCGACCGCCCTGCTGCACTTCATCCTCGGGCACGTCTCGCACGAGCAGCAGCGGCTGCAGTACGACAGCCTCGGCGTTCTGGCCGACGGGGCGACTCCGGATGCGCTCGACGGCTCCGAGAACCAGGCCGACGCCTTCGCGTTCGGTGTCACCCTGCTCGTCACCGGCCTCCAGCGACTCCCCGTCGCCTGACTGTCGTCGCCTGACCATCGTGACCGGGAGCCGTCGGCACACCTTCGACCGGGATGCGGAACGATACGCCGTCACCCGCCCCACCTACCCGCCCGCTCTCTTCGACGCGGTCGCGGAGTACGGCGACCTCGGGACGGATGCGCGCGTGCTCGAGGTCGGCCCGGGCACCGGTCAGGCCACCCGCTCATTGGCCGAGCGGGGATGGACCGTCACCGCGGTGGAGCTCGGTGCGAGCCTGGCGGCCGTCGCGAAGAGAAATCTCGAGGCCTTTCCGCAGATCGACATCGTGGTCGACGACTTCGATCGCTGGCAGCCGACGGATGCGCGGTTCGACCTCTTTTTCTGCGCCACTGCCTTCCACTGGCTCGACCCTTCGACCAGGGTCGCGAGGGCAGCAGGGACGGTCCGGGAGGGCGGCAGCGTAGGGATCGTGTGGACACACCACGTGACGGGAGGCACCGAGGGCTTCTTCGCGGCCACGCGGGAGTGCTACGAACGCTTCGATCCTGACACCCCGAAGGATCAGGAGCTTCCGGCAGAGGATGCGTTGGAGCCCGCCACTGCGGAACTGCTCAATTCCCCGTTGCTGACAGACGTTGAGGACCACCGGTTCCCGGTCGAGATCGAGTACGCCACCGCCGACTATCTCGCTCTGCTGCAGACGTACTCGAACATCCTGAGCCTGTCGGCCGATCAGCGCGCGAACTTGCTCGACTGCATCGGGCACGTCATCGACGAGCAGTTCAGCGGGCGGGTGACCAAGCGCTACCTCTTCGAGCTCGTGCTCGCGCGACGTACCGAAGCCACCGCAGCGAACTGAGCCGCCTCAGTCGTTGCCGAAGCCGACCTTCGCGCCTCCGGTCACCCGCACGGCGAGGTTGAACAGGGCGGCGAAGACCGCGCCGAGCGCCGTCACGATGATCAGCTCGAGCAGCGAGACCACGCCCGTGAACGCCATCACACTGTTGAAGGTCATGCCGTCGAGCAGCGAGGAGCCTTGCGCGCCCGCGATGTCGGTGAGAAGGCTGCGTGCCGTGTCGAGCAGGCCCGTGCTCGCGAGCAGGCTCCATGCGAAGAATGTGACCACCATTGTCACGGCCGCCAGCGCGAGCGCGACGAGAAAGGCGAGCTTCACGCTCGACCAGGCGTCGATGAAGACGAGTCGAAGCGTCACCCGCTTCTTCTTGCGATTGGTACTCACTGCTGCCCCGCATCCGTCACCGTGGTTCTGGTCGGTGATCCCCGCAGTCAGTGTACCGGCGGGGCCGTCCAGAACCTGAGCGTCAACGCGCCACGACCATGCTGAACAGCCACCAGCCTGCGAGGATCACGGCGATCGCGATGCCCAGGAGCGGGAACGAGTGCCGCAGGCGCCTTCCCTGCGGGGCGATCGATTGCCCAGGGACGGCACCGGCGTGGTCGTCGCTGTATCGCCCGGCTCGGTCGGTGCTCTTGGCGCCGACGGTAGCCAGGATGCGGAACAGCCGGCGCACGACAGAGGCGTCCGTCATGCGGAAGGGCGCGGAGGAGTAGACGAACATCCAGTCGTCGACCACTTCCACGTCGAAGGCCTGCGCCTCGTCGATGAAGAGGGCCATCAGATCCGGAGTCAGAAAATACAGTGCGTCGCGCTGGTACTTGGCGGGGCAGTACAGCGTGAAGTAGCGGTCGAAGTCGCCCTCGAGCGAGAGGCGCTGGGAGCGGGCGAAGACGTCGGGCAGGTTGGTGGCGCCGAAGAGGCCGTTGTTGCTCTTGGCGTCGAGCAGAAGGTGCGGCATCGGCCGGTCGAGCTGCACGGCGAGGTAGCCCCACCGATGCACCTGGCGCGATTTGCCCGATCCGGTCGTGTACTCGTAGTTGCCGACGTCGAAGTAACGGCCCGCCGTCGCGGTGAGACGGTCCAGGATGCGCCGGGCCGAGCCCTCGTGGAAGATCGCTCCTGCGTATCCGGGCGCGTCTGCGACAGGGCTGTATGCGAGACCGTTGGCGCGGGCGAACTGGGCGAGACGCATCCAGCCGCCCCACTTCGTTCGGCGCGCGAAAACCGCGAACGTCACGGCCACGGCGACGATTGCCACCGCTATCGCCAGGAAGATCGCGCCCGAGAGGGAAGGGGCCGAGACGACCGAGAAGATCGCCGGGCCGAACACGAAGACAGCCAGCAGGGTGCCGAGCACGCTCCACACGATGATCGTCGTGGAGGTTCCGCCCCACCGAGCGCCGCTGGCACGCACCTCGCGGCGGAACGCTGCGACGTCGGCGGGGGTGATCGGCCTCGTGAGGGCGGTGAAGTCGGCGGTCGCCGGGAAGGTCTCGGGCACGAGCCCACCCTAGCGACGCGGTGCGAGTCGACCGCAGGGCGATGTCGACGGATGTGCTCTATCGACGCCGTGCCGCCGGTGGGTATGGTGGGGCGCGTGACCGAATACGCTCTCTCCTCCCGCGCCGAAGTGCACACCGACCGCCCGGAACGCTGGGCCAAGCAGCTCGTCTCGCACCTCAGCACCAAGCTGACGACGCGCGAGGTCCCCAACGGCCACGCGCTCGAGATCGGCGACGCCGAGGGACGCGTCCTGGTGGAACCGGGTCGGCTCGTGCTGACCGCTGTCGCGGACGACGAGGAGACCCTCGAGCGCGTCGAGAACGTTCTCGCGAGCCACCTCGAGCGCTTCGGCGCCGCTGAGGGCATCAAGGTCGACTGGGAGCGCTGACCCGCTCCTCCCGCCGCCGCCCGATCAACGAGGGGTCGCAACACGCCGTCGAGCACCGCGTGCTCACGGCGTGTTGCGACCCCTGGTTGTGAAACCTCGTTGTGAAACCACGAAACATACCGTGCGTCCGGTTGCGTGTATTATTCAGGGGTGGGGCGCCGACGCTGCCCGACCGTCGCAGATTGGGGGTGTGACGGTCCCCGTCGGCGCCTTTGCCGGTTCCTGGGGTCCGCGCAGCCCGCGCGCGCCAGGGATCAGTCAGCAGTGATGAGGTCGGGCAGGTCCTTGAGCGATTCGTAGCGGTCGGCCGGCACGAGCCCCGGCAACAGAATCGCCCACATCTGCCGCACGCGCTCTCGCAGATCTTCACGGCCGGTCAGGGTCTCCGACACCAGCTGCACACCGGTGAACGACGGGATGATGAAGTGGGCGAGGATGGCCGGGTCGACCGTCGGCTCGAACTCGCCCTCCTCGACAGCCCGCCGTGCAAGGCCCTCGATGGTGGCCAGCCAGTCCTCGTAAGGGTCGACGACCGGTCGCTCGAAGTTCGATACCTCGGTGGTGAGCCGGATGCCCGCCTGCACGATGGGATCGCTGACGAGCTGCGCCGCAAGCCCCGCCGACAGCCGGATCATCGTCTCAACCGGCGGATACCCCTGCTCCATGATGGCGCCGCCTGCGATCATCGCGATCTCGTGCTGCCGTTCGATGACCGCGTGAGCCAGCTCATCCTTCGACGGGAAGTGGAAGTACAAGGCGCCCTTGGTGACGGATGCGGCGGCGGCGATCTCCGCGATCGACGCGGCACCGTATCCCTGCCGCTCGAACACGGTTGCCGCACCGGCGATGATGGCGTCTCGGGTGAGCTGGGCGCGAGCCTGCTTGACCATGCGGGCGACTCCTGAGGTCGGGTCTGAGGTGACCTCGTTCCCGGCTCCCCCGGACCGGAAACGGCTACCATCCACCGTAACGGTAGACAGCTAGGTCTCAGCAGGGAGGCCGCGCCGACCCGAGGTATCGGGGCAGGGACCGCAAGCGTATGGTCGTAAAAGTTCGACCCATCGCTAGGAGGCCCCGCCATGCCGACCGTCGCCGACACCATCGTGGAGATCATCAAGGACGCGGGGGTGAAACGGGTCTACGGACTTCCCGGCGACTCCCTCAACGGGTTCACGGATGCGTTGCGCCGGGCAGCCGCCGTCGCCTGGCAGCACGTGCGCCACGAGGAGGCGGCGGCGTTCGCAGCCGGCGCGGAGGCCGCGCTCACGGGCGAGCTCGCCGTGTGCGCCGGAAGCTGCGGCCCGGGCAACCTGCACTTCATCAACGGACTTTTCGACGCGAACCGCAGCCGGGTTCCGGTGCTCGCGATCGCTGCGCACATCCCCGAGGCCGAGATCGGCAGCCACTACTTCCAGGAGACGCACCCGCAGGAGCTCTTCCGCGAGTGCAGCGTGTATTGCGAGCTGGTCAGCATCCCGGAGCAGCTTCCCCGCGTGCTCGAGATCGCGATGCGCACGGCGATCGAGCGGCGCGGGGTCGCCGTGGTGGTCATCCCGGGCGAGGTCTTTTTGAAGGACGCGATCAGCCGCCGCAAGTCGGCGCCGATCACATACTCGCCGCGCGTCACGCGCCCGGCGGACACCGAGCTGCAGGCGGCGGCCGATCTCCTCAACTCGGCGCGCAAGGTCACGATCCTCGGCGGTGCCGGCGCCGAGGGCGCGCACGAGCAGTTGGTCGCGATCGCAGACAAGCTGAAGGCGCCCGTCGTCCACGCGCTACGCGGCAAGGAGTTCATCGAGTACGACAACCCCTTTGACGTCGGGATGACCGGACTGCTCGGGTTCTCATCCGGATACCGCGCCATGGAGAGCTGCGACGTGCTGCTCATGCTGGGCACCGATTTTCCGTACCAGCAGTTCTATCCGTCGAAGGCGAAGATCATCCAGGTCGACATCCGCGGCGAGCAGCTCGGACACCGCACTCCTGTCGACCTGGGGCTGGTCGGCAGCGTTCGGGACACGGTGGATGCGCTCCTCCCGCTGCTGAAGGACCGCACCGAGACGAAGCACCTGGACGCGTCGACGGCGCACTACGCGAAGGCGCGCAAGAGCCTCGACGACCTCGCGGTGAACGACCGCAACCGCATGCCCATCCACCCCCAATACGTCGCGCGCCAGATCAGCGAGCTGGCCACCGACGATGCAGTGTTCATTCCGGATGTCGGATCGCCCGTCGTGTGGGCATCCCGCTACCTGCAGATGAACGGCTCGCGTCGCCTGATCGGGTCGTTCTCGCACGGCTCGATGGCGAACGCAGTGCCGCAGGCAATCGGCGCCCAATCCGCTTTTCCGGGTCGGCAGGTGGTGGCGCTCGCCGGGGACGGCGGCCTCGCGATGTTGATGGGGGAGCTGCTCACGCTGCGGCAGAACAAGCTCCCGGTGAAGATCGTGGTGTTCAACAACTCGTCGCTGAACTTCGTCGAGGTCGAGATGAAGGCCGCCGGCTTCGTGAACTTCGGAACGGGACTCGACAACCCGAACTTCGCCGACGTCGCCAATGCGATGGGGATCCACGGCCAGCGGGTCGAGCAGCCCGACGATCTAGAGGGGGCGCTGCGGGCGGCATTCGAACACGACGGACCTGCGCTCGTGGACGTGGTGGTGGCGCGGCAGGAGCTGTCGATTCCGCCGGCGATCACGGCCGAGCAGGTGAAGGGTTTCACGCTCTACGCGCTGCGGACGATCATGTCGGGGCGCGGCGACGAGCTGATAGACCTCGCAGACACCAACGTGTTCCGGAGGCTCTTCGACTGAGAGCCCGCTGACGATTCCTGGGGAAACCCCGTTTCAGCCAGTTCTTTCGCAGGCGCGTTCCAATAACGTTTGCGTGTGCGACGCCCGACCATTCCCTCATCCGACGAGCCCCGCGACGATCGTGACCCGGCCACCGAGATCTTCGGCCGCGTTCCCGAGCGCGACCCGCGGCGGCCCGTGCGTGCGACGCGCCCGGCGGAGGGGAGCCAGGCGGCGAGTGCGGCGGGGGTCGGCGCTGCGGGGTTCCGCGGCGGTGCGGGGTTCGGCGGCGGCAACGGTTTCGGCGGCAACGGCGGCGGCAACGGCCGCGGCAACGGCAACGGCAGCGGCAGCGGCAACGGCGGCGGCAACGGCCGCGGCAACGGCGGCGGCTTCGGCGGCAACGGCGATGACGGCGGCAACGGCCCGAGCGAACCGGGCAAGCCCGGTAAGCCCCGCAAGCGTCGCAGGCGCTCGACGCGCATCCTGGGCTGGACCGCGTTCGGCCTCGCTGTCGTGCTGCTGGTCGTCGGCGGCTACGCGGCGTACAGCTACTTCCGCTTCGTCAACGGCGTGAAGCACGTCGACGCCATCTCGCAGTCGAACAAGCCGGCCAACGATGCCGACGGAACCGCCCAGAACATCCTGCTCGTCGGCGACGACCACCGTCCCGACAACGCTTCGAAGGCCGAGCTCGACCAGCTCGGGACGACAGCGGACGGCGGCGGCACGAACACCGACACCATGATGGTTCTGCACCTCCCCGCTGACGGCAAGTCGGCGACTCTCATCTCCCTTCCCCGCGACTCGTGGGTCGATGTCCCCGGCCACGGGATGAACAAACTCAACTCGGCGTTCTCGATGGGCGGCGGCAATGCCAACCCGGCGGGTGGAGCGCAGCTGCTCATCCAGACCGTGCAGAATCTCACCGGCCTCACGATCGACCACTACGTGCGCGTCTCGCTGCTGGGCTTCTACGACATCGCGAACTCGCTCGGGCCGATCCAGGTGTGCCTGAACAACGCGGTCAACGACCCGTACTCGCAGGCGAAATTCCCGGCCGGTGTCTCCACCCTCGACGCCCACCAGGCTCTCGCCTTCGTGCGTCAGCGCCACGGCCTGCCTCGGGGCGACCTCGACCGGGTCGTGCGTCAGCAGTACTTCCTCTCCGTCGAGGCGCACAAGTTCCTCTCGGCGGGCACGCTTCTCAATCCGGGCAAACTGACGAGGGTTCTGGATGCGGTCAGCGGCTCGCTCGAAACCGACCCCGACCTCAACTTCCTCTCTCTAGCGGGCCAGATGCGTGGGCTGACCGGTGGCGGCATCCAGTCCGCGACCATCCCGATCTCCGGAACGCCGACGATCCGGGTGAACGGCCAGAATCTGTCGATCGTGCAGGTGGACACGGCGGCGATGCCCGGATTCATCCAGAACCTGGTCAACCCGCCGAGCCCCGGCGCATACGACAAGGCCACTGCGGCCAAGCCCGCCGACACGACCGTCACCGTGCTGAACGGCGGCAGCGCCAACGGTGCGGCGACGGCTGCGACCCAGACGCTGGCTGCAGCCGGCTTCAAGACGGGCACGGCCGGGGATGCGAGCACCACCGCGACCACGACCATCCAGTACCCGTCGGGTCACGAGGCGCAGGCCAAGGCCGTCGCCGCGTACCTGCCCGGTGCGACCGTCCAGGAGACGTCGAAGGTCACCGGGGTCACCGTCGTGCTCGGCGAGGACGGGATCATGCCCGCCGCACCGACTGCCGGATCCACGCCCGCGACCAGCGTTCCCGCTCCGACCGCGAGCTCACCTGCGCACAACTACAGCGACACGGTCTGCATTAACTGACGGTTTTCGTCAGTTGAGGCGATGCGAGGACTCAGGCTCTTCGTCGATGGCGGCGTTCATCCGCTGTGAGATCTCCAGGAATTCAGCCTGCTGTTCGTCGCTCAGCGGGTTGAACAGGATGCGCCGGATCGTCGCCGTGTGCTCGGGCAGCGCCCGCACCACGACCCTGCGGCCCTCGCCGGTGAGGTGCACATAGCTGGCCCGCTTGTCTTCCGCGCACTCCTGCCGGTCGACGAAGCCGCGGGCCTCCATCCGCGTGACCTGGTGGGAGACGCGGCTCTTCTCCCAGCCGGTCATCGCGACGAGCTCGCGCACCCGCAGGCGGCGGCCCGGGGAGCGCACGAGCGCCATCAGCACCTCGAGTTCGGAGATCGAGACGCCGTGGTCGCGCTGCAGCTGAGCGTCGAGCGCGCGGTCGAATCCGCGGCGCATCCGGTAGAAGGCGGTGAAGAGGTCGTCCTCGTCGGCCGTCAGCTTCCGCGGGTCGGGTTTCGGGAAAGCGCTGGGCATAAGGCATCCTCCCACGACAGGGGCGCCGAGGCCCGGATGACAGTAAACGTCGCTTTCAGGGGCTGAGAGCGACGGGAAGTGGCAAATGGTGGTCGGCGAGGGGCGTGGGCTAAGGGCGAGGTCAGTGGGCGAGCTGCTCGAGGGCGACCACGGCGATCCCGAGCGCGACGATGACCGCGAGCACGACGAGTCTCTTCCAGAAGCTGAGGCCGGTGCGTTTCACGGCGAGCTGCGCGATCACCGCGAGCGACACGATCAGCGCGACGAGGGCGATAATCAGTGCGGTGCCGGTCTCGATCACGTCGAACGCGGCGACCACGAGCGCGATCACGGGCACGCCGAGAACCCCGAGGGCACGGGATGCGACGGCCGCCATGTGCCGGAACTCGCGGCCGTTGGGCAGCGTGTTGTGCACGATCATGTGCGAGATGAGGTCGGAGGTGAGTCCGGCGAGGAGAACGCCCACCACCGAGATCACCAGTGTCCAGATGATGTCGCCGGCGTCGGGCGTCTCGGCGTGACTGTTGAGCGCGACCAGCACGGCCAGCGCCGTGAAGGTGGCGTAGATGCGTTCCCGCAGCCGGTCGCCCGCCTCCCGCCGCTCCTCCTCGGTCGCGTTCTCGGGAAGTTCCGTGTCGTCCTGCCGCTTGCGCTCCGACCTGGCCATCGGCGATCCCTTCTCCCGGGCGTCGAGCCTACCCGGCCGAGTGCGCGTGTGGGGCCCGCGCGTGAGGGCGCTGCGGGTGCGGATGCGGTGCCTGTGGACGGGCGAGCCTGTGGAGTCGTGCGAAACGTGCGGTCGCGCATCCCGAAACCGCACTTTTCGCACGATTCGACGGCGGAGGAGCGGCGGCAGGGGTGGCAACGGGCGACGGATGCGCGGGCGCGGGAATGAATAGCGCGGGAATGGATCGTGAGCGGTGCGCGTTCGGATCGGTGACATGTCATCAACAATGAAAGGTCTCTCCATGACCAAGATCGCCATCATCATCGGAAGCACGCGTCCGGGACGCAACGGCGAATCCGTCGCGCGGTGGGTGCTCGAGCACGCCGAGCAGCGCACCGGTGTCGAGTACGAGCTCGTCGACCTGAAGGACTGGGAGCTGCCGCACCTCGACGAGCCCATGCCCGCCGCGATGGGTCAGTACGTCGGCGAGCACACGAAGGCTTGGGCGGCGAAGGTCGGTGAGTTCGACGGCTACCTATTCGTGACGCCCGAGTACAACCACAGCACGTCCGGTGTGCTCAAGAACGCGATCGACTACGTCGGCGCCGAGTGGAACAACAAGGCGGCCGGATTCGTGAGCTACGGAGTCTTCGGTGGCGCTCGCGCCGTCGAGCACCTGCGACTCGTGCTGTCGACCCTGCAGGTGGCGACCGTCACCGCGCAGGTCGGCCTGAGCCTCGCGCACGACTTCGAGAACTGGGCGCTGAAGGCGACCCCTCAGCAGGCCGCGGCCCTCACCCCGCTGTTCGAGCAGCTCGAGTCGTGGTCGACCGCCCTCGCCGGCGTGCGCAGCGCGCAGGACGAGGATGCCGAGGAGCAGGCCGCGTAACACGGCCCTCTGAGCACGGTCGCCCGACGGCCGTCCGGAACGCGGCCGCCTGACCGGCCGCGGCGCGAAACGCAGAGTTCGCGCGAAAAAGAGGCGGGGCGCGGGGTGGTGCGCCCCGCCTCTTCCGTACCCGGCCCCGCGCATCCCTCACCGACAGGAGTGTCTGCGGCCCGGTTAACAAGAGACCTGGCGCGAACCGCGAGCTAACGCGGGCCGAGCGTGACCCTCCTCAGGTCTGGCAGTTCGGGCAGAAGTATGTGACCCGTTCCTCGCCCTCGACGCGACCGAGCTCGGAGCGCTGGATCGGCGTTCCGCAGCGCCGGCAGGGATCGCCTCGACGCCCGTAGACCCACGTGTTCCGACCCCGTCGGGTGTCGCCCGTCGTCACCCGCACCGTCCGGTCGCGGTTGGCCGTGAGCAGCCGGTGCGCCAAAGATGCCGTCGCCGGAAGGTCGGCCTCGCCTACCGGCCGGGTCGGCAGCATCCCGCGCAGAAAGCACAGCTCGTTGGCGTAGACATTGCCGATGCCCGCCAGGTTGCGTTGGTCGAGCAGCGCGACGGCGATCGGGGTCTCAGGATGCGCGGCGAGCCTGCGCACCGCCTCCTCCGCATCCCAGTCGGGCCCGAGCAGATCGGGGCCGAGGTAGCCCACCGACTCGTCCTCGCGGTCGCGGGGATCACCTCCAGCAGCCCGAGCAGGAACCCGACGGCGGTCGTCTCCTCGGTGCGGAGCACCACGCGCGCCTGAAACGCGGGATGCCGCCACCGCTGCCCGGGACCGTAGACCTCCCACGAACCCTCCATCTTCAGATGGCTGTGGATCGTCACATCACCGACCCGGATCAGCAGATGCTTGCCCCGGCTGACGACCTCATCCACCCGTTCGCCCGCGAGGTCGACGGTCGCGAACTTGGGCACACGAAAGTCGCTCGCGGTCAGGATGCGCCCGGCCAGCGCTGCATCCAGTCGCCGCGCGGCCTGGTAGACGGTGTCCCCCTCCGGCATCAGACGGCTCCGTGCCGGCGGCTCGCTTGCGGAGCCTCAATCCTCGCGGCGTGGCGAGGAATCCTGCGTCGCCGAGGGCATCCCCGAGGGGTGAACCCAGCACGAAGTCGCCGTTCACCGTCTCGATGGCGAGCTTGTCGACGCGGCCGCGAGTGACGAGCGAAGCCAGCGAGTGCGCGGCGGCCCGTAGCGTGAGTTCCGAACCCGTTTCGCTCGCGTCGACGAAGCACAGGAGACTCTTGCCGCCCCGTTCGACGTAGATGGTGAGCGCTCCGTCGACGAGCACGACGAGTGCCCCGGCCTTACGTCCGGGGCGGTGGCCCGTGCCCGCGTCGCCGGGAACCGTCGGCCACGGAAGGGCCGCGCCGTAGGGATTCGCCGGGTCGGTCGCGGCCAACGAAACAGCCGCGTTCTCGGGCTCCTGCGTGTGGTCGACGACGAACGAGCGCAGACGATCGACGGTCGCACCGGTCGCGAACTGAGCGGCGCCAAGCGTCTCCACGAAGTATCCGCGCCGCGCGCGTCCGGTCTCCTCGAACCCGCTCAGCACCTTGTAGGCGAGCGCGAAGCCGCCGGGCACGCCCTCGTTCATCACAGATCCGCGAGTGACGACGCCGTAGCGATCGAGCAGCGTCTCGGCGGTCGCGTGCCCCCGCACGGTCGCGTCGAGGTTGCGGGAGGGCAGCATCGACCAGCGTCCGGCGACGGTCGGCGGCCCCATCCGGGTGACCATCGCCGACCGGGCCGCAGCCCGACCCCGATACATCCGCGATCGGGGCGCTTGTTTCGGGCGTTTGTGGGCTCCGGATGCGCCGGTCAGCGTTCGCAGCGGAGCGAGCGTGTCGTTCGTGATCAGCCCCGCCCAGACGAGATCCCAGAGCGCCGTGACCAGAGCGGTGTCGTCGACGGGCGACCCTGCGGCAGTGCCGAGTGCATCCGAGAGCTGACGGAAGAAGTAGCCGCCGCCGCGCGAGAGCTCGGCCAGCACCGCGCGCTGCAGCTCGTCGGTCTCGTGCTCGGCGGGCGGCGCGAGCGTCAGCGGGGCCGCCTCCGCCAGATGCAGACTGACCCAGCCGTCGGACCCCGGGAGCGCGCCGTCGCCCGACCAGATCACCTCCCCGGTCGCCGTGAGCTCGTCGAGCATCGCCGGGCTGTAGTCGGTGACGCGACTCGGCAGCACGAGCGACTCCCAGGCCGAGGCAGGGATGCGCGTGCCCGAGAGCTGCTCGACAACCGAGGCGACCGCATCCACACCCCGCAGCGTTCCGCCGATGTGCTGCCAGTCGGGCAGGAACCGAGCTAGGGTGGCGGTGTCGACCGGTTCGACCTCGTGGCGCAGCGCGGCGAGCGACATGCGACGGAGGCGCCGGAGCACCTCTGCGTCGCACCACTCGGCGCCGTACGCATGCGGGCGGAACTCACCCTCGATCACGCGGCGCTCGTGGGAGAGCCGGCGCAGGGCGTCGGCGGCGATCGCTGCTCCGAGTCCGAATCGGTCGGCGACGTCGGCGGACGTGAACGGTCCGTGTGTTCGCGCGAACCGGCTCACCAGGTCGCCGAGCGGGTCGTCGACCGGCTCGATGAACGCGACGGGAACGCCGATCGGCAGCGGAACCCCGAGGGCGTCGCGCAACCGGGCGGCATCTTCGATGGCCGCATAGCGTTCGACGCCCGCGATCGTCACGAGCAGGGCTCGCTTCGCCTCGACCAGCGCGGTCAGGTGAGCGGATGCGGTGGCCTGGTCCGCCGCCGGAGCGGGCGCGGCCTCGGCGTCGTCAGCGACGGCGACCCCTTGCCCTTGCAACCGCGCTGACACCTCGTCCACGGCGAGCGGACCGAGCATCCGGAGCAGATCGGCCACACCCTCCATGCCCCGCACACGCCGGTCGGGTGCGAGCCGCTGCAGTTCGCTCTCGACCCGCTCGATGACCGCCGGGTCGAGCAGCTCTCGCAACTCGGCCCGCCCGAGCAACTCCGCGAGCAGCCCCGCGTCGAGGGAGAGCGCGGCCGCCCGACGCTCGGCCAACGGGCTGTCGCCCTCGTACATGAACGCAGCGACATATCCGAACAGGAGCGACCGGGCGAACGGCGACGCGGTCTCTGTGCTCGCCTCGACCAGCCGGATGCGCCGCTGCGCGATCTGCTTGGTCACTTCGTCGAGGGCGGGGAGGTCGTACACATCCTGAAGGCATTCGCGCACGGTCTCGAGGATGATCGGAAAGCTCGGGTACTTGCGGGCCACGTCGAGCAGCTGCGACGCCTTCTGCCGCTGTTGCCAGAGGGGCGAGCGCTTGCCCGGGTTGTATTTCGGCAGCAGCAGGGCCCGCGCCGCGCACTCGCGGAAACGCGAGGCGAACAGCGCCGACCCGCCGACCTCGCTCGTGACCAGCGCATCCAGTTCCTCCGGCTCGAATACGAAGAGCTCGGCTCCAGGAGGTTGGGTCTCGGTGTCAGGGATGCGCACGATGATGCCGTCGTCGGCCGCCATGGCACCGCCGTCGATGCCGTACTTGTCTCGCACGCGCGCCTGCACCGCGAGCGCCCACGGCGAATGGATCTGCATGCCGTATGGGGAATGCAACACCACGCGCCAGTCGCCGAGCTCGTCGCGGAAGCGCTCCACCACGAGTGTGCGGTCGGTGGGGATGTGGGCGGTCGCGGTCTTCTGCTCCTCGAGGAAGGACAGCAGATTGGTCGTGGCCCACCGATCGAGTCCGGCTTCGACGCAGCGTAGTTCGGCGTCGGCTGGGGATGCTCCGCTCACCTCGCGGATGAACGCACCGACCGCAGCGCCCAGCTCGGCGGGCCGCCCCAATCCGTCGCCCTTCCAGAACGGCAATCGGCCCGGCTCGCCGAAGGCGGGGTCACGAGCACGCGATCGTGGGTGATCTCCTGGATGCGCCAGCTCGTGGAACCGAGCGCGAACACATCCCCGACCCGTGACTCGTAGACCATCTCCTCGTCGAGCTCGCCGACCCGGCTGGCCTTCTCCCCGACCATGTAGACACCGAAGAGCCCGCGATCGGGGATGGTGCCGCCGCTGGTGACGGCGAGTCTTTGGGCGCCGGGGCGGCCGGTGATCGTTCCTGTGTCGCGGTCCCAGACCACGCGCGGGCGGAGTTCGGCGAACTCGTCAGACGGATAGCGCCCCGCGAGCAGGTCGAGCGTGGCGTCGTAAGCACTACGGGGGAGCGTCGAGAACGGCGCGCTGCGGCGGACGGTATCGAACCAGTCGTCGGCGTCGATGGGTTCGAGCGCCGTGGCGGCGACTGTCTGCTGCGCGAGGATGTCGAGCGGGTTGGCCGGCACCCGCAGCGTCTCGATGAGCCCGGCGACCATCCGTTCGCTCGCCACCGCCGAGTGGATGAGGTCGGCACGATGCTTCGGGAACACGACGCCGCGAGACACCTCGCCGACCTGGTGGCCGGCGCGGCCGACGCGTTGCAGTCCGCTCGCCACCGACGGGGGAGCCTCGACCTGTACGACGAGGTCGACCGCGCCCATGTCGATGCCCAGCTCGAGACTCGACGTGGCGACCACGCAGCGCAGTCGCCCCGACTTGAGGTCGTCTTCGATGAGGGCGCGCTGCTCCTTGCTGACCGAGCCGTGATGGGCGCGGGCCAGGACGAGCGTCTCGGGTCCGTCGTCGACGGCCTCGCGGGAGCCCTTGGTCTGCCCGGATGCGCCCATCAGCTCCGCTGGCGGGCGGGCGCCCTGACCACCAGACTCCTCGACAGGTACCCCGCCCAGGATGCGCTCCTCATAGATCTCGTTGAGCCGCGCGGTGAGACGCTCCGCCAGCCGCCGGGAGTTGGTGAACACGATGGAGGACCGGTGGTCGAGCACCCGGTCGACGATCGCTTCTTCGACGTGCGGCCAGATGGACCCGGTCTGCGGGGAGCCGTCGTCGTTGTCGCTGGCGAAAGTGGAGGTGCCGAGCTCGCTCATGTCCTCGACGGGCACGACGACGGTCAGGTCGAAGCGCTTGCCCGAGGCGGGGGCGACCACCTCGACCGGGGCGCGGCCACCCAGAAAGCGGGCGACCTCCTCGGGCGGGCGCACGGTCGCCGAGAGCCCGATGCGTTGTGCCGGCTTCTCGAGCATCGCATCCAGTCGCTCCAGAGAGAGCGCGAGGTGTGCGCCGCGCTTGGTCGCGGCGACGGCGTGCACCTCGTCGACGATGACCGTCTCGACGGTCGCGAGCGTTTCGCGCGCCGCCGAGGTGAGCATGAGGAACAGCGACTCCGGAGTGGTGATCAGGATGTCCGGCGGCGTTCGCAGCAGCGCGCGCCGGTCGGCAGAGGTGGTGTCACCGGAGCGGACGCCCACGGAGACGTGCGGCGGCTCGGCGCCGAGACGTTTGGCCGTCTGCGTGACGCCGACCAGGGGAGCGCGAAGGTTGCGCTCGACATCCACACCCAGCGCCTTGAGCGGGGAGATGTAGAGCACACGCGTGCCGGGGGTCTTCGGCGCGCCCGACTCGTTGCTCGCCGCAAGACGATCGATCGCCCAGAGGAAGGACGCCAGCGTCTTGCCCGACCCGGTCGGGGCGATGACGAGCGCGTGCTTGCCGCGGGAGATCGCATCCCACGCCCCGACCTGCGCGGGCGTCGGCGCGGCGAAGGCCCCGCTGAACCACTCACGGGTCGCGGGGGAGAACCGGTCGAGCACGTCGCTCATCCGTCTATCCTCTCCCCATCCACCGACACCCGTCACCCGTCCTCGTCGACCCAGAAATCGAGGGGTCGCAACACGCCGTCGGGTGCGCCGCACAGACGGCGTGTTGCGACCCCTCGTTTCAGGCGGCTGAGGGGGCGGGGAGGTGGCGGCGGATGAAGCCCGAGACGTCGGTGAGCTCACGCGACGAGATGGAGTGGCCCATCCCCTCGTAGATGCGGGCGTCGAGCTCCGAGTGATCAGGCAACCACTCCGCGGTGCGCGTGATGGACGCCGTCGGGATGGTCTCGTCGAGCGTGCCTCGGCCCCAGAAGACGGGGATGCGGTTCTCCACGAGCCGCGCATCCCCGGGCTGCTCACCCTGCACCGCGAAGCCCGAGAGCTGAACCGCGTAGTCGAAGCGCTCGGGAGCGAGGCGCAGGAGCTGCAAGGCCATCGATCCACCCTGCGAGAAGCCCAGCAGACCCGTGGGCGTGGCCGGCTGCTCGTCGAGCCACTCGAGCAGGGCGCGCGCCGCCGCATCGGCGTTCGCGGCCAGCGGGTTGCCCGGAACGTTGGTGAACCGGGAGAACCAGGCGAACCCGGGACCCTCGGGGATCGGGGCGCGAACGGATGCGATCACCGGCTCGAGCGGGAGGTACGCCGAGATCCCGAAGAGGTCGGCCTCGTCGGACGCGTACCCGTGCAGGAGTACGAGCAACGGCCGGCCTGCCCTGTCCCGCTCGGAGGCGGACCAGAGGACGGCCTCGCGGTCGATGGTGAGGTCTGGCGCTGGCAGCGGCACGTGGGCTCCTGGCGATTGTGGTCGGGTGGGTCGGGTCGGATTCCCCATTCTCTCGCCTCGGCTTCCGTAGTATCAGTGCATGAGCGTTCGCACCCCAGACCCGAACCCCGATCAGTCGCCCGACGACATGCCCCAGGAGGGGCCCGCCTGGCTGAGCGACATCGAGCTCGAGCAGGCGCGCCGCCGCCTTCCGCTGCTCTACGTGGAGGCCGTTCCGGTGCGGGTGGATGGGCTGGGCCAGGTCACCGAGGTCGGCGTGCTGCTGCGCGCGAACGCTGTCGGCGAGATGACCCGCACCCTGGTCTCCGGCCGCGTGATGTACGGCGAGACCCTGCGTGAGGCGCTCTTCCGCCACCTCGAGAAGGATCTCGGTCCGATGGCCTTCCCCCAGCTGCCGGCCAGCCCCATCCCGTTCCTCGTGGCCGAATACTTCCCGATGCCGGGCGTGACACCGTTCACGGATGACCGCCAGCACGCCGTCTCGCTGGCCTACGTCATCCCCGTGACCGGCACGTGCGAGCCGCGACAGGATGCGCTCGAACTCACCTGGATGCGGCCCGAGGAGGCCGTCACCCAGCAGATCGCGGAGGAGATGGAGGGCGGCCGCGGCGTGCTGCTCAAGGCCGCGCTCGCCTCAGTGGGTCGACTGGTCTGACGCCCGAGGGCAGCCCGGCCTGCGTCGAGGCCGCCTGCTCGGCGAGGAACTCCGGCCACCCGCGCTGACCCCGCAGCGCCGACGCGTCGGCGAGATTGTCCCCCGCCCGGTAAGCGCGTCCCACGGCACCGGGAAGCCGCACGGGAACACGGGGCCGCCGCTTGCCGTGGAAAGCCGTGTATGCGGTCACGAGCTCGGCGACGTCCAGCACATCCGGACCCGCGATGTCGGACACACGTCCGGCAGGAGCGCCAAGCGTCAGGTCGGCCAGGCGTGCAGCGACTTCGTCTCCGTGCACCGGCTCGAACCTCAGCCCGCCCGGCACGACCATGAGTGGCAGCCGCGCGAGGCCGCGCGCGATGGGCAGAACGAACTCGTGCAGCTGGGCAGCCCGCAGCACAGTCCACGGCACCCCGGACTCGGCGACCGCTTGCTCGGCGGCGGCCTTCGCGCGAAAGTAGCCGATCGGCATCCTGTCCGCGCCGACGACGGAGATCAGCAGCAGATGCGTCGAGCCTGCAGCGTTCGCAGCCGCCGCCACGTTGCGCGCGGACACATCGTCGCCCTTCGCCCCGCCGGCGAGGTGCAGCACGGTCCCGACGCCGTCCAGCGCCTCAGCGAGCCCTGTTCCCGCGACCGTGTCACCCGCGACGTGCTGGACGCCGGGCGCATCCGGCTGAGGGTGACGGCTCAGGATGCGCACCTCCCGCCCGGCCGCCCGGAGCAGGGGGACGACGCGGCGGCCGATCGTGCCGGTGCCGCCCGTCACGAGGATGGGTGTGTTCATGAGCTTCTCCTGTCGGTCGTGTCACATCCGAGCCGTGCGACCCGTCGATAGGGTGACGAGCAACACACGGAGGATGTGACATGACCGATCAGAGAATTCTGGCGAACCGGTTCGAGACTGCGCGACCGCGGCTGCGGGCGATCGCGACCCGCCTGCTCTCCTCCTCCGCCGATGCCGACGACGCCGTGCAGGAGGCCTGGCTGCGACTGAGCCGGACCGACGTCTCGACGATCGAGAACCTGGACGCGTGGCTGACGACCGTGGTCTCCCGGGTGAGCCTCGACATCCTGCGGGCACCCCGACGCGCTCGCGAGCGCTCGTGGGAGGTGGAGCCCTGGCCGATCGAGCCGCAGTCCGCGATCGGCGACCCGGCGCTCGAAGCCGAGCGCGGCGATCGCGTGACGACGGCACTCGTCGTCGTACTGGACACGCTGACCGCCGCCGAGCGGGTCGCGTTCGTGCTGCACGACGTCTTCGGGCGCCCGTTCGACGAGGTCGCCGACGCCCTCGACCGGTCTCCGGATGCCGCGCGGCAGCTCGCATCCCGGGCCCGTCGGCGGGTGCGCGACGCGACCGATCCGGCCCGCCCCGATCCTCGCCGAGCGAGGCGCCTGATCGACGCTTGGCTCATAGCCGCCGAGAGCGGCGACGTGTCCGCTCTTCTCGCGCTCCTCGACGACGGCGCCGTGCTCCGCGCGGACTACGGCACCAGCACCCAGACGGTCTCGGGTGCGGATGCGATCGCCGCCCAGGCGGTGCTGTCCGGTCGGCTGGCCGCCCACTCCACCCCGGTGCTCATCGGCGGTCGGCCCGGAGTCGCCGCGGTGCTCGGCGGCCGTGTCTCGTCGATCATGGCCTTCGACATCACGGGCGACCGGATCACGGCTCTGCAGGTGCTCGCAGACCCCGCGCGTCTCGACCACCTCGGCATCGGCGCGGTGCTGGGGCTCGAGCCGGGGGCCGGCCGATGACCGAGTTCGTGGCGCTGCTGCGCGGGATCAACGTCGGCGGCAGAAATCTGATCGGCATGCCGGACCTCGTTGCCTGTTTTCAGGATGCGGGGTTTCAAAACGTACGCACCCTCGCCGCGAGCGGGAACGTGCTGTTCACCGCACGCCGCGCATAGACGACCAAGTTCGAGTCGGAGATCGAGCGGATGCTCGAGGCGCGGTTCGAGATCCCGATCCTCGTCATCCTGCGGTCACGCGAGCAGCTCGCAGAGACGGTCGCCGAGGCGCCCGCCGACCACGGTTCCTCCGAGCTGAGGAGCGAGGTCTTCTTCCTGAAAGACACGTCGGCTGCCGCCGCGACCTTCGCCGAGATGCCGGAATTGCGCGAGGGTGTGGATGCGGTGGCGCTCGGGCCGGGAGCGATCTACTTCTCCCGAGTGGCGGCGAGGGCCACGAAGACGCGGATCACGCGGTTCATGGGCATGCCGGTCTTTCAGCAGATGACCGTGCGCAGCTGGGGGACCACGACGCGCATCCTGGAACTGCTCGACGCCTGAAGCCGGCCGCAGGCGGAAGGGCTAGAAGCCTTCCGGCTCGCGAACGCGGTAAGGCGCCTCGAGACGCTCGAGCTGCTCGGGGGTGAGTGTCAGCTCGACGGATGCGATCGCATCCTCGAGGTGCAGGGGCTTCGTTGCACCCACGATCGGTGACGTGACGGCCGGCTGCTGCCGCACCCAGGCGAGGGCCACCTGCGCGCGAGTCACGCCGAGTTCGTCCGCGACCTCTTTGACGACCTCGGCGATGCGCTGGTCGCCTTCCACATCCTGCTTGTAGAGGGTTCCGCCGAACTTGTCGGCACCCGACCGAGCGGTCTGGGCATCCCAGTCACGCGTCAGCTTGCCACGGGCGAGCGGGCTCCACGGCAGCACGCCGACGCCCTGATCGAGGCAGAACGGATGCATCTCCCGCTCTTCCTCGCGATTGATGAGGTTGTACTGATCCTGCATCGAGACGAACCGGGTCCAACCGCCGAGGTCGGCCGTGTACTGGGCCTTCGCGAACTGCCAAGCGAACATCGAAGACGCCCCGATGTACCGCGCCTTGCCTGCTTTGACGACGTCGTGCAGCGCCTCCATCGTCTCCTCGATCGGCACCTCGGGATCCCAGCGGTGGATCTGGTAGAGGTCGACGTAGTCAGTGCCGAGGCGGCGCAGGCTGTTGTCGATCTCGGTCAGGATGGCGGCACGCGAGAGGCCGGCGCCGTTCGGGCCGCGCCGCATCCTGCCGTGCACCTTGGTCGCGATGACGACCTCTTCGCGGGTCGTGAAGTCGGCCAGAGCGCGTCCGACGATCTCCTCGCTGCTGCCCGCCGAGTACACGTTGGCGGTGTCGAACGTGGTGATTCCGGCCTCGATGGCCTGACGGATGAGCGGACGGCTCGCGTCCTCGGTCAGCGACCACTCGTGCGCACCCCGATCGGGTTCGCCGAAACTCATGCACCCGAGAGTGACCACGGAGACTTCGAGGCCGGTGCTGCCGAGACGCGTGTACTTCATGAGGACCTTTCGAAGGGAACGGACTCTCGTGACGCTAGCACCGGCGCGGAGGAACGTCAGGCCAGGTCCCGGCCCTGGCCGGGTCAGCTCACGCGAGGGCGTTCAGCACGCCCTGGATGTAACCGATCGCGTGCGCCCGGCCCCGGCTGCAGTATGCGGCCGAACTCGTGTCGCCCCAGGTGTCCCCGTCGCCGATCATGGCCGGAACGTGGTCGTCGATCAGGAACCCGTCGAATCCGGATGCGTCGAGCCGGCGCAGCACGCGCGCCGGGTTGAAGTTGCCCTCGCCGAGAAAGCCCTCGTGGAAAGACGGTACGGTTCCGATCACGTCGCGGAAGTGCACGTACGCGATCGCGCCGACCGGACCGAGCGCGTCGATGACGACGTTGACCGCATCCTCTCCGCCCATCTCCGAGACGGTCCCCATGCAGAAGTCGAGCCCCCAGGCCGGGCTGCCGCCGGCGCGGCGGTGGGCCTCGATGAGCGAGTCGGGCGAGATGAAGATGCGTGCCGCACCTCCCAGCGGCTCGTCGACGGGCGGGTCATCCGGATGCAGCGCCAACCGCACGCCCTCCTCCTCGGCCACCGGGAGAACCGCGTCAAGAAAGTACTGGTAGTTCGCCCACATCGTTTCGGCGTCGATCGGCTCGGCGAGGGGCTCGACGGAGCTGAGCTTGTAGGTGGCGAGCATGTTCACCTCGGCCGACCGGTCGAGGTCGAACGAGCTGACGAGCGCGCCTCCGCGCCCGCGAGCGAACATGTCGGTGCGCCACACGTAGGTCGGCATGAAGTGGTGACCGAGCACGGTGTACCCGGCCCGCGCCATGTTCCGGATGGTGATGCGGTAGTTCTCGAGCTGCTCATCCCGCCCAGGAAGACCGCGCTGCACCTTCCAGAACTGCGACGACGGCACGTTCTCCAGCCCCTCGATCGCGAGACCGTCGCCGGTCACCCGGTCGTGCAGGGCCTTGAGGTCGTCGTACGCCCAGAACGGTCCGGTGTTGTCGAGATTGTCCGGGTTGTGGAGCTGCACGCTGCTGAGGCCGAGCTGATGCGCGAAAGCGGCGACCCTGTCGTCGTAGCTGTCGACGTGTCCGAGGGAGAGGCGGATGCTCATGGTGTCCTGTCGAGTGGGGGTCGGTCGAGTGTCGGGTTGGTCAGCCGGCGAAACGCGCGGGAGCAGGCCCGGTGCGGCCGAGGCCGCGCACGGCGAAGAGTGCGCCTTCGTTCCGTCCGGTCTCGGTCGGGTCGAGCCCGCTCGCGGCCGAGGTGACGAAGAGGATGTCCCGGTCGGGACCGCCGAACGCGCACGACGACGTCTGCGTTGCAGGAAGTTCGACCGTTCGAATGCGCTCGCCGTCGGGGGTGAGGCAGGCGACCGCGCTACCGCCCCAGAGCGCGACCCAGAGGCATCCGGTATCGTCCATGCAGAGGCCGTCGGGCATCCCGTCGCCGTCGCTGAATGTGTGCAGCAGCCGACTGCGCCCGGGAAGCCCGGTGTCGGGGTCGACCTCGTAGGCGAAGACCTCATGCGTCATGGTGTCGGCCAGATAGAACACGTCCCCGGCGGGGCTCCAACCCATCCCGTTCGGCAGGGTGAGCCCGGTGAGCACGACCCGGCTCGTCCAATCGGGGCTCAGGATGTGCAGAGCGCCCCGCCCGGGCGCGAACCCCCGATCGGTGCTCCCCGCCCAGAACCGGCCGGCCGGATCGCACTTGGCGTCGTTCATCCGGAAGCCGGCGTCGAGAACGTAGACCTCGAGCTCGACCGAGCCTTCTTCGGCCAGCCGTGCGAACCCGGTACCCGTGGCTGCGACGAAGCCGCCGTCGACGCGAGGAACGACGGCACCGAGGAAGAGGCCCGTCGACGTGGTCGTCGTGCTCGTGGTCAGGCTCCCGTCGTAGCGAGTGCGGTGCAGCAGGCCGGGCTCCATATCCACCCAGAGCAGCTCGGACGTGTCCGCAAGCCAGACCGGGCCCTCGCCGACATCCGCGCCGAGCTCGGCGACGGTCTCGACGGTCACACCGTCGCTCATTCGGGCAGCCCGACGGCGAGGCCGGCGAGCAGGCCGCCGTCGACGGGCAGGGAGGCGCCCGAGATGAAGCTCGCCCGGTCGGAGGCGAGGAACACCACAGCCGCGGCGACCTCCTCGGGCTGCGCGACCCGGCCGAGGGGATGCGAGCGGCCCCACTGCTCCACGAGCGCCTCAACCTGTGCATCCGTGCCGTCAGAGAACTTGCGCGCCGATGCCCGCAGCATCGGGGTGTCGACGGACCCGGGGAGCACGGCGTTCGCGCGCACACCATGCGGACCCTCATCCACGGCCAGCGAGCGCGCGAGAGCGTTCAGCGCCGCCTTGGTCGACGAGTACGCCGCCACCTTCGCCTGAGACGCGGTCGACTGCACCGAGGAGACCAGCACGATCGATCCGTGATCCGAGTTCCGGATGCTCGGCAGCGCCCCGGCCACGAAGAGGAACGTTCCCGCGAAGTTGGCGTCGAGCACCCGGTGAAGGTCTGCCGCTGTGGTGGCCGCGACGTCGCCGTAGGTCTGGATGCCGGCGGCGGTCACGGCGATGTCGATGCGGCCGAAGCGGTCGAGCACGGCTGCGATGAAGCGAGCGATCGACGCCTCGTCGGTGACGTCAGTAACGAGTGCGAGGTGGTCGCCGCGCTCGCCGTCGGCGCTGCCGGAGCTGCTGAGACTCTCGAGCGCACGCTCCAGCGTCTGGCCGTCGAGATCGGCGATGGCGACCGACGCGCCGGCCTCGGCCAGGGCACGCGCTGAGGCGAGTCCGATCCCGCTCGCACCGCCGGAGACGACCGCGACGCGGCCGCTCAGATCGTTCATGGCTACACCTTCGTTTCCACCGGGCGTGCTTCGCCTCACTCACGATAGTGTCACGGATCCTGCGCGCGACCGGGCCTGGAGCATCCCGAACCGAGGGCGGTAGGCTCGCCTGATGGGTATCCGGCAAGGGGAGACCGGAACGCAGACGCATCCGGATGCGCGAGGCATCCGCCCCGCGCTCAGCGGGCTCATCGCCCTGACACTGGCCGCGTTCCTCGCCGTGACCACCGAGGTTCTGCCGGTGGGGCTGCTCCCGGCGATCGGCCGGGCCTTCGACGTCTCGGAGTCGATCGCGGGGCTGCTCGTCAGCGTCTACGCGATCGCGGTTGCCGTGCTCGCTGTGCCGCTCACCATCCTGACCCGTCGTTTTCCGCGTAAGGCGATGCTGCTCAGCACGCTCGTGGTGTTCGTACTGAGCAACGCAATCGTGACGGTCGCCCCGAACTTCGCGCTGGTCGCCGTCGGGCGCGGGCTGGGCGGCGTCTCGCACGCGCTGTTCTTCTCGCTGTGCATCGGATACTCGGCGCGACTCGTCGACCGCGAGTTCATCGGCCGCGCTAATGCGCTCGTCGCGGCCGGCGTATCGGCCGGGCTCATCCTGGGCGTTCCCCTGCTGACCTCGCTGGGCAATGCTCTCGGCTGGCGGGTCGCATTCGGGACGCTGACCGTCCTCAGCGCACTCACCACGGTCGCGATCGCGATCGTGCTGCCGGGTGTGAGCAACGAGAACCCGACGCCCACGAGCGGCAATCGGGAGGGCCGTCGTCGCCTGGTCGCGGCGGTCAGTGCGAACGGGCTCACGTATCTCGGCCAGTTCGTTGTCTACACGTACGTCGCCGTCATCCTGCTCGGAAGCGGCGCGACCGAGGCGGCAGTCGGTCCGCTGCTGATCGGGATCGGCGCCTGCGGGCTCTTCGGGCTCTGGTTCGGCGCCGCGACCTTCGACCGCTGGCGTCGCTGGAGCGGCATCATCGTGATCGGCGTCTCGATCCTTGGGATCATCGGGATCGGGCTGGGCTATCCGTCGTTCGTCGCCGTGCTGATCGGCGCGGCGGTGTGGAACGCCGCGTTCGGCGCCGCGCCATCCTTCTTCCAGACGGCTGCGGTGCGCACGCACGCGACGTCGCCCGACATCGCGGGTGCCTGGGTCAACGCCACGAGCAATGTCGGGATTGCGGGAGGCGCCGCGATCGGAGCCGCCGCACTCGAGTTCTCGGGACTTGGCGCACTGCCTTGGGTCGGCGCTGCGCTCATGGTGGCGGGCCTCACCGTGATCCTCGTCGCCCGCAAAGCCTTCCCCGGCACCCGGGCCCCCTCTGTGTCCGCGGAACCCCCGAAACACAACTGAGTCGCGCCCTGCGCACCTTCCCGAACCTCGGGAGGATGCACCGGACGCGACTCAGTGAATGCGGAACCGGAACGCGAGACCAGCCGGAACCAGTAGCCGGAGCTACTTGGCTGCGTTCTCGGCGACCTGCTTGTCGTACTCGGCGCGGATCTCGTCCATGTCGAGCGCGCGCAGCTGGCTGATGAGGTCTTCGACCGCCTCGGACGGCAGGGCGCCGGCCTGCGAGAACAGGGGGATGCCGTCGCGGTAGGCGACGAGCGTCGGGATCGACTGGACCCCGTACGAGGCAGCCAGATCCTGCTGCGCCTCGGTGTCGACCTTGCCGAAGGTGATGTCGGAGTGCTCGTTGGAAGCCTTCTCGAAGACGGGTGCGAACATGTGACAGGGGCCACACCAGTCGGCCCAGAAGTCCAGGAGGACGATGCCCTCCGAGACCGTGGCGTCGTGGTTGGCCGTCGTGATTTCAGTAGTAGCCATGCTGTGGATAACGCGCGAGACAGCTTGAGCATTCCGCTGGGCGGGCGCGCACAGGGCGCTATCAGCCGGTCGCGGTGCTGAAACGCGACAGGCGCAGGATGTGCGACCCGTGGGCCGCGCATCCTGCGCCTGTCAAAATTGGTGCCGGATCAGCCGCGGGCGCGACGCGATCCGTTGCCGCGCTGCGTGCTGCCGCCGACAAGGCTGCCGACGCGCAGGCCGTTGCCCGCACCGTGGCCCGAGTTGCCGCCGCGCGTCTTGGAGCCCTGCGACTTGGAGCCGTGGGATGCGCCAGTCGACGCGGCACCGGACGATGCGGCCGCGGGGCGACCCGAGCGGTCGCGACGCGGACGTCCAGCGCCCGAGTCGGTGCTGCGGCCGCCGCCGATGGCGCCGTCGCGAGCGCCGTCACGGCCGCCGTTTCCGCCGCCGTTACGTCCGCCGTTGCCGCCACCGTTGCGTCCGCCCGAGCGGCCGCCGTTACCGGCGCCCTCGACACGGCCGTCGCGCGCAGCGCGCTTCCGCTGAGCGTTCGCGCCCTGCGAGCGTCCGCCACCGCCGCCGTTGCCGCGCGGGTTCTCCTCGCGCGGAACGGGCTTCACGTATGCGGCGGTCTCGCCGACGAGCTTCGTGACGGCAGGCGAGGTCGCGTCGACGGCCTGCGGCTGAGCGTTGATCGCGGCCTTGCGCAGCAGGGTCTTGACGTCCGAGCGCTGGCTCGGCACCATCACGGTCACGACGTCACCGGCGCTGCCGGCACGCGCGGTGCGGCCCGAGCGGTGCAGGTACGCCTTGTGCTCCATGGGCGGGTCGACGTGCACGACGAGCTCCACGTTGTCGACGTGGACGCCGCGGGCGGCGACGTCGGTCGCGACCAGCACGCGCACATCCCCGGCACCGAAGGCGGCGAGGTTGCGGTCGCGCGCGACCTGCGACAGGTTGCCGTGCAGGTCGACGGCCGGGATGCCCGAGGCCGTCAGCTGCTTGGCCAGCTTCTTGGCGTGGTGCTTGGTGCGGGTGAACAGGATGCGGCGACCGAGGCCCGAGGCGAGCTTCTCGACGAGGTCCTTCTTGCCCTCGAGGCTCTCGACCTCGAAGACGTGGTGGGTCATCGCGTCGACGTGGCTGGTGGCCTCGTCGACCGAGTGGAGCACCTCGTTCTGCAGGTAGCGCTTGACGATCTTGTCCACGCCGTTGTCGAGCGTGGCCGAGAACAGCAGGCGCTGTCCGCCGCTGGGGGTCTTGTCCATGATGCGCGTGACGACGGGGAGGAAGCCCAGGTCGGCCATGTGGTCGGCCTCGTCGAGCACGGTGATCTCGACGGCGTCGAGGGAGACGAAGCCCTGCTTCATCAGGTCTTCGAGGCGGCCGGGGCAAGCGACGACGATGTCGACGCCGTCCTTGAGGGCCGCGACCTGGCGCTGCTGGCTGACGCCACCGAAGATGGTGGTCGACTTGAGGCCGTACGCGTCGGCGAGCGGCTGCATCGCGGCCGTGATCTGGGTGGCGAGCTCGCGGGTGGGTGCGAGCACCAGCCCGAGCGGACGCCCGGCCCGGCGCTTGCCGCCGGCGAGCTTGCCGCCGAGGCGCGCGACCATGGGCAGCGCGAACGCGATGGTCTTGCCGGATCCGGTCTTACCGCGGCCGAGCACGTCGCGCCCGGCGAGGGTGTCGGGGAGCGTGTCCGCCTGGATGGGGAACGGCTCGGTCTTACCGTCGGCCGCGAGCACGGCGACGAGCGGCGCGGGCACGCCGAGGGAGGAGAAAGTCTGTTCTGACAAAGGAGTGGTGCCTTTCAGGCATCGAGACCCCGCGTCCGCCGCACACGTCGGTGCTGCGTCGTTCGGGGTGAAAATGGCGAAGGTGCCGTGCGGCACGATCGTTCGCCGTAGAAAAAATCGACGCTCACGGGGCGGTTGCCCGGCGCGGCGCGAGGTGCGTTCTGCGACGCAGGGAGTCCCTCTTGGACTCGCAAGTGGTACCAGTCTACAGGATCGGGCTCCAAGCGCCTCCCAGGCTGGAGGTCGTAGACTATCGGCCCTGGATCGAGAGGGTGGTCTGCGTGCTGGAATCGGAGCTCGAACGTGAGCGCAGCGTTGTTGCCGGGCTCTACGAACGACTGGACGCACTCCGTGTCGAAACAGAGGAGAGGCTCACCCGCGTCAGGCGTGAGAGCGTCGGGAGCAACCACCAGGCGCGCAGCGAACGAGACGCCTTCGCCCGCCTCTACGAGGACCAGCTCGGCCAACTGCGGGAGGTCGACTCCCGACTCGTCTTCGGCCGGCTGCTGCTCGAGCATCCTGTCGACGGCACAGCACACCGCTACATCGGCCGCATCGGACTGCGCGACGACGACCAGGTCTCCCTGCTGATCGACTGGCGCGCGCAGCAGGCGAGTGCCTTTTACCAGGCCACCGCGAGCGAACGGATGGGCGTCCGCGCCCGCAGGCACCTCACGATGAGCGGTCGGCAGGTCACCCGCGTCGACGACGAGGTCTTCGACGAGGCTCTGCTCGACGGTGGGGATGCGGGGAGCGAGGTCGTGCAGGGCGAGGGCGCGTTGCTCGCCGCCCTCACCGCCCAGCGAACCGGCCGGATGCACGACATCGTCGCGACCATCCAGGCAGAGCAGGACCGCATCATCCGCTCCGACCTCCGCGGCGCCCTCGTGGTGCAGGGCGGACCGGGCACGGGCAAGACCGCGGTGGCACTGCACCGGGCCGCCTACCTGCTGTATGCGAATCGCCAACGGTTGAGCACATCCGGAGTCCTCGTTGTGGGCCCGTCGGTCGCGTTCCTGCGGTACATCGAGGCCGTGCTGCCGTCGCTGGGCGAGACTGGCGTGGTCATGCGGACGCTGGGGGAGCTGTTCCCCGGCATCGAGGCCACTCACGACGACGAGCCCCTTGCCGCGAGGCTGAAGGGGTCGGCGCAGATGGTGCGACTGCTGTCGCGGGCCGTCCGTTCTCGGCAGAAGGCGCCGACGGAACCGCAGACGGTCGAGATCAACGGCGAACGTCTCGTGGTCGAGCCCGAACTGGTGACCCGCGCGATCGCCCGGGCGCAGCGAAGCGGCAAACAGCACAATCTCGCCCGCGTCACGTTCGTCAAGCAGGCTCTCAGCGAGCTCACCGACAAGCTCGCGGCACAGCTGCGCCAGCGCGGGGCCACGATCGACGAGGCCGACCTCAAGGTGCTCCGCGAAGATCTGCGCACGTCGTACGACGTGCGGGTGCTGCTCAACACGGCTTGGCTTCCGATGACCCCCGAGAAGTTCATCCAGGACCTCTACGCGCGGCCCGCCTGGCTCGCCGAGCTGACGCCGCGCTGGACCGACGCGCAGCGCGCATCCCTGCACCGCGACCGCAGCGCGCTCTTCACGGTGAGCGACGTGCCGCTGCTCGACGAGGCGGCGGAACTGCTCGGGGCATTCCCCGGCAAACCGGATGCGGGAGCCCGCGAGCGGGACCGCCAGCGCAAGCGCGACCTCGAGAACGCACGCGCGGCCATCCGGAACATGGGCGTCGAGGGTCTGGTGAGTGCCGAGCAGCTGGCCGACGGATTCGCGGAGCAGGTCGACAACGGGACCACCGCCGAGCGGGCGGCCGCCGACCGCACCTGGACCTACGGCCACGTCGTCGTCGACGAGGCGCAGGAGCTCTCCCCGATGCAGTGGCGCGTGCTCGTACGGCGCAGCCCGATGAAGTCGTTCACGATCGTCGGCGACATCGCTCAGGTGGCATCGGCCGCCGGCGCCACGAGCTGGGAAGCAGCGCTCACTCCGCACTTCAAGGATGCGTGGCGGCTCGAAGAACTGACCGTCAACTACCGCACGCCCGCGCAGATCACGCGCGAGGCCGAGCGGATGGCAGAGGAGGCCGGGCTGCCGATCACCCGGACGCAGGCCGTGCGCGAGGGCGACTGGCCGATCCGGAACGTCTCGGCGGAGGGTTCACCTCTGGCCGAGGCGGTCGCAGACGCCGTTCAGGCGGACCGCGACATCGACGCCAGCGGCACGGTGGCCGTGATCGCGCCGACGGCCGAGGTGGATGCGGTGGCGGAGGCGGTGGCGAACCGGTTCGGCGAGCTGGCGGCGCGGGGCGCATCCGGACTCATGCGTCCGATTGCCGTGCTCACCGGCTACGAGGCGAAGGGTCTCGAGTTCGACGCTGTGGTGCTAGCCGACCCGGATGCGCTGGCCACGGAGACCCCGCGCGGCGCCGCATCCCTCTACGTCGCCATGACCCGCCCCACCCAGCGCCTCACCCTCGTCACGCGCTGACGCTGCGCGCGCCGGCGCTTTGAGTCGCGCCGAACGCACCTTCCGCGCGCCCGGGAACCTGCGCGAGCCGCGACTCGCGGCAAATCGACCTTCCGGGGGCGCGGGAGGGTCGATTTGGCGCCACTCGGCGCCGGCGGAGAGGGGTGAGCGCGGCGGTCAGTACGAGCCGGTGTAGCGCTCGCCGACGGGGACCTCGATCGGGAGGGTGTTGCCCGCCTGCGCGAGCGGGCACGCCCAGGCGGGGTCGTACGCGCAGCTCGGGTTGTAGGCGAAGTTGAAGTCGAGCACGAGGGTGGGCTCGCCGTCGGAGGCGTCCAGGCCGAGGTCGGCGCCCTTGATGGTGTCGATGAGGTAGCGTCCGCCGCCGTAGGTTCCGCCGGGTTTGCCGGCCAGCGCATCCTTCACCGGTACAAAGAGTCCGCCGCCGTACGACTCCAGCCGCCAGACGTCGAGTGTTCCGGCGAGAGGGATGCGCGCGGTCCCGAGCAGCTCGAACGGCACGGTTCCGTCCGTGCCCGTGTCCACATCCATCCGGCGGGGCTCGCTCGGGGCGAGGATCGGCACCTCGAATCGCCAGTCCGGGTCGTACGGCACGACCGGGAGGCCCATGAAGTCGGCGCGGTCCTCGGGGAGCAGTGGGCTCGCGGGATGCGATGCGAACAGGTCGTTGCGGCACGAGATCCAGTGCGCGTGGGCGGTGGCGGGGTCGGTGGCTGCGAGCTGACGCACCGAGGCGTACATCCCGAAGACGCGCCGGCGCCAGTCGGCGGTCTGCACGGCTGTGACGGCCCGCGAGGGGTTGCGGCTGCCGGTGTCTCTGTGTCGGTCATCGGGGTACCTCCGGGTTGTCAGGATGCTCAGGGTCAGCGGTGGCGGTGGCGCCGGTCGCAGGTTCGTCGGAGGCCACAGGCTCGGCCACCGGATCGCCCTCCGGCGGCGGCGGATCGTACGCCCACGTCGGCGCGAGCCGGCGCAGCTGGAGCCCGCGCCACTGCCAGAACGCCCACAGGGTGTACCACGCGAGCGGCGTCAGCAGACCCGCGTGCACGTCCAGCTTGTCTCGGTAAAGCGTGCGGATGCGACCGTCGGCGTCGGGTCCCGCCGGGTCGGGCGCGATCGCCATCCGGTGGTCGAGGTGCGGGATGGCGGCGAGCAGGCCGCTGGTCCCTCCGCCGCTGTCTCTCAGGATGCGCACTCCCGGCTCGCGCGCGCCCATCGCGTTCAGCTTGATCGCCTGGGTGCCGACGCCGATGGCCCCCAGCGCACGCACGCTGACGCGGTACTCCTCGGTGCCCCAGACCGTGGGGAGCCGGTCGGAGCCTTCCGGACGGAAGTCCAACCACGGCAACGCCACCTCCCGGAACGCGGTCGGGCTCTGGAGTGCCCGCCACGCCGCATCCGGGTCGCAGTCGAGAACGAACTTGAGCAGCACGCGCATCCATACAGTCTCGCGCAAACGGGGCCTAGCGGCTGGGGAAATGCGGGAGATGTGGAGCATGCCGGCGACGCTCGCCGTCAGCAGGCTTCCGCGCGGGCAAGCAGCAGCGCGCGTTCGCGCTGATTGGCGGTGAGAGCGGCCGCTCGCTCATACTCTTCGCGGGCTTCTGCGCGGCGATCGAGGCGGAACAGCAGGTCGGCCCTCACGCTCTGCAGCAGGTGGTAGCCATCGAGCGCCCCCTCGGCGGCGAGGCGGTCGACGACCTCGAGGCCGGCCTGCGGCCCATGCGCCATTGAGAGCGCGACGGCGCGATTGAGCTCGACGACGGCCGAGGGCATCAGGTCGGCCAGTGCTCCGTAGAGCGTGACGAGCTGCTCCCAGTCGGTGTCGTCGGCGCTGGGCGCGGTCGCATGGCAGGCTGCGATCGCCGCCTGCAGCGCGTACGGACCGCGCCCGCGACCGCCGGTGAGCCGGTCCGACCGGGCGAGGGCGTGAACACCGCGACCGATCAGGATGCGGTCCCAGCGCGCCCTGTCCTGGTCCTGCAGCAGCACGGGCTCGCCGTCCGGCGTGGTGCGGGCGCCGAGTCGCGACGCCTGGAACTCCATGAGCGCAACGAGCCCATGAACTTCGGGCTCCCGCGGGGTGAGTTCGGCGAGCACCCGGCCGAGTCGCAGAGCTTCTTGGCAGAGGGATGGGCGGATCCAGTCCTCCCCGGCCGTCGCCGAGTATCCCTCGTTGAAGATCAAATAGATGACCTCGAGCACCGAGCTGAGCCGCGCCGGGAACTCCGCCCGCTCGGGCACCTCGAAGGGGATGTGCGAGTCCGAGAGGGTGCGCTTGGCGCGCGAGATGCGCTGGCCGATGGTCGCCGACGGCACCAGGAACGCACGCGCGATCTCGTCAGTGGTGAGACCGCCCAGGAGTTTGAGCGTGAGCGCCACCCGCGACGGCTTGGTGAGCACCGGGTGGCACGCAACGAAGACGAGGCGCAGGAGATCGTCATCGATCTCGTCCTCGACAGCCAGAGCGGGATCGTCGGAGCCCAACTCGACCTCGAGGTCGCGGGCGAGCCGTGCGTACCGGTCGTCGAGTCGCTCCTGGCGGCGCCAGCCGTCGATGGCGCGACGCTTGGCCACGGCGGTGAGCCACGCGCCGGCGTTGCGGGGGACACCCGATTCCGGCCACTGCTCGAGGGCGGCGACCAGCGCATCCTGAGCCAGTTCTTCGGCGACCCCGACATCGCCGACGAGACGCGCCAGAACAGCGATGAGCTTGCCGGACTCGATGCGCCAGACGGCTTCGATCGTGCGCCGGGCCTCTTCGCGCCGCTCGTCCTCGGTCTGCACTGCTTCGTCTCCTCGCGGAATTGAACAATCTGATCGCATTGTGCTCGTCCATCTTGCGACACGAGCGACCGCCTGTGACGGAGGGATGCGCTACAACTGGAACATGCCCATCCGGTTCTGGCTCGGAGTCGTGCAGCGCGAGCATGTGCTGCGCGGGGTCGCGGGCGGGTTCGTGCAGGTGAATCACGGCGCCAAGGCCCCGCTGGTGCACATGAACACGGCCGACGGATTCGTGTACTACTCCCCGAAGACGGCCTACCCCGACGGGGAGCCGCTGAAAGAGTTCACCGCCATCGGACGGATCGCCGACGACGACGTCTTCCAGGTCACGCAAGGCGTGATGATGCGGGGGCCGGCCGGTGACTTCCTGCCCTGGCGGCGACGGGTCGACTGGGAGCACGAGGCTGTGTCGGCGCCCATCCGCCCACTCCTTCCCGTGCTGGAGTTCACCCGGGACAATCCGAACTGGGGCTACCAGCTGCGCCGCGGCGTGATCGAGATCTCGCGCCACGACTTCGAGGTGATCCGTCAGCAGATGTGGCCGCCGTCACCGGACGACCCACAAGCGAGACGCCGTTCCGGCCGGGCTACGATGGCTCGGTGACCGAGCAGTCGACCGCCCAGCCCCACCAGCAGGCCCAGCCCCCACAGCACGCCCCGCAAGCCCAGGCCAAGTACCAGGTGCGCTTCGATTGGGGCACAGGCGGCGCACGCGCCATCGGCCAGGACGCTGACATCGTCGTGTGGGTGGACGTGCTGGCTCCGGCAGATGCGGGCGAATACCTCGCGATCCAGGAGCTCCTCGCAACCCTTCCCGCGTCGACCGCGGTCGTCGCGGGAGGCCTGACCACCGCATCCGTCGTCGCGGCATGGATTCTCGATGAGCAGGTGCGCATCGGCCGTCGGGCGATGGTCTCGATCGTCGCCGCCGGCTCCCCGACGTCGGGCGACCAGCGGCGTTTCGCCGTGGAGGACCAGCTCGGCGCGGGCGCCGTGATCGATGCGCTCGCCGCGGTCGGCATCGACTACGCGTCGCCGGAAGCAGCCGTCGCCTGTGCCGCGTTCACCGGATTGCGTGGCGCGGTGGCTCACCTGCTCACCGCATCCGTCTCCGGTCAGGAGCAGATCGCCGCGGGCCGCACGCCGGCCGAGATCGCCCCGTACGGCCGTGTGGACACTGAGAGCTCGGTGAACGTTCTGCGAGGCGGCACACCTTCGGAATGATCCGCCGGGTCGTCGTGTTGCCACGGTCAGGAGGTTTGACCTATGAAAGCTGTTCTGAACGACACCGTCATCGCTGAGGCACCCGAGTCGGAGCTCATCCGCATCGAGGGCAACTGGTATTTTCCGCCGGCGAGCGTCAACGCCGAGTACCTCGAGAAGAGCCCCACTCCATACACGTGTCCGTGGAAGGGTGAGTGCCAGTACTTCTCTGTGAAGAACGGCGAGGCCCTGCTGCAGGACCGCGCCTGGAGCTATCCCACGCCGTACCCGAGCTCGTTCGAGCGCGTCGGCAAGGACTACAGCAACTACGTCGCGTTCTGGAAGGACGTCCAGGTCGTCGACTGAGACGAGTGACGGTCAAGGCCCCTCTCCATGAGAGGGGCCTTTTTCATTGCCGAATTGCGGTCCTCCATTTGGAGGACTGTCACCACAAGGTGGGGTACAGAATGTCTTCCGGCTTCGACATACCGGCCGATATAAATGAATGACGGAGATACTCCTGGACCCGAACCCTGGAGTCGCCCGCTGAGGGGATTACCCCATCCCGCCCTCACGAGCGCCACCCGACTCTCCGTGAAGCCGAAAACCCGATTTCGTGACTCCTTTTGCGCTCCGCCCTGCCCAAAAACACCCGATCAGAAGCCTTTTCGTAGCAGTGACCGCCGCGCTGGTGGTCGCTCTCGTCGGCGGAACCGTGCTGGCCGCACCCGCCTACGCGGCCGATGCCTCTCTCACGCTCGAGAAGACCGTGAACGACAAGAAGGCGGTCACGATCGCCAACGGCGACGAGTTCCAGTACACGATCGAGATCGGCTGCGACGACAACGACTGCGTCGACGCCAAGCTGATCGATCCGCTCCCCGCACAGTTCGGCGGCTTCGACATCGTGGGCACCTCCGTGACCCCGGCATCCCAGCCCGCGACGAAGACGCTTTCCGGATGCTCGACCTCCGTGACCGTGAACTGCAGCCTCGAGGTGACCTTCGGGCAGGCTCTGGATGCGGGTGGCGTCGGGATCAAGGCCGGCGGCACATACCTGGTCACGGTCTCCCTGAAGGCTCCGCAGGGCCTCACGCCCACCTGGGCTTCCAACAACGTGGCCGTGCACAACACGGCGACCGCTACTTCCTCGACGGCGTCGACGCTGACGTCGACGGCCGATGTGACGGTCAGCATCCCCGAGACGGTGGATGTGCAAGTCGGCAAGACCTGGACGCCCGCGAACCAGCAGTTCGCCCCGGGCACAGCCTCGACGATCGGCCTCACGGTCAAGAACACGTCGAACGTCGTCGCGAGCACCCTCGCGCTGCAGGAGCCGGCGACCGCGGCCGACTCGGCCACCGCGCTGGATTCGGCGAACCCGTTCGCCCTCGTCGACTTCTCCGGGTTCGGGACCGTCGTGCTGCCGTCGGGCGCCGACACCGTTCAGGTCGATGCCTATGTGTTCGATCCCGGAACCGGCGCGTGGCACTGGGCGATCGGCCCGCCGACCGCGGCCGCGGATGTGCAGCTCCCCACCGGCGTGATCCCGGCCGATGTCGCGGGCCTGCGTTTCACCTTCGCCAGCACGGCAGGCGCGACCATCGACCTCAGCGCGTCGGCAGGCGTTCCCCTCAACGTCGTGCAGCGCTCGACCAACCGCATCACGAACGCCTCCCTTGTCACCGGCGCTACGGTGACGAACAAGGTCACCGGTTCTGTCGCCGCCCCCGGTCATGCCGTGGTGACGAAGCAGGCTCAGGCGCCGTACACGATCGGTGCGCTGAACGTGAAGGTCGCGGCGGGTAAGACGATCGCGCCCAACCGCATCCCTGCCGGAACGACCGCGATCGCGACCATCACCGGAAAGAACAACTCGAACGGGCCGCTGGCCTCGCTGAAGCTCAGCGACCTCGACTACTTCACCGACAAGCTCGCGTTCGGCGGGTTCTCCGCGCCGCTCGCCTACCCGACCGGCGCGACCGCCGCATCCGTCGTCTGGTACTACTCGGCCGGCGCTCCCGTCACGATCGCGGTCTCGAACGGTTCCACTCCGACCGCCCCAGCCCCTGCCGTGTCGGGCGCCCACCTGACCGGCTTCGCGCTCGAGTACACCGGCGCGATCACGAGCGGAGTCACCGCGACGGCGCAGTTCGGCATCACTCCCGCCGATGATTTCGTGGCCGAGGCGGACAGCCCCGCCGACGCGCCCAACTCCCTCGGCGTCTCCGGAACGAACGCCGCCGGCTCCGCGACCGCTTCCGCGACCGCGCCCCTGAAGATTTTCTTCCCTGAGATCAAGCTGGTGCTCTCGAAGTCGATCACGCCCGGCGGCGCGGTCGCTCCTGGCGCCACGGTCGTCGCGCAGCTGCCGACGACGACCTCGACCGACTCGGCCTACGTGCGACCCGACACGATCACCGTCGTCGACGAGTGGCGCTCGGGCAACGCCGACGACTTCTTCAACGCCTTCAACCCGATCGCCGTCGCGCCCACCCAGATTCCACTGGGGGCGACACTGCTCGTCGAGTACACGACAGACGGTGGCGCGACTTACAAGACCCTCCCCGCCGGGGACGGTGCGACCGCTCAGATCTTCCGCGGCACCTTCCCGACCGGCGATGTGCCGAACATCACGGGCGTGCGCTTCACCTTCACGAAGACGGGTGGCTTCGCGCAGGGCACCTCGGTGAGCCCGGCTCTGACCGCACAAGCGCGGGCCGACCTCCGCTCCACGGGAGATCCGACCTCGGTTCCGGATGCGTCCGCGAGCGTCTACCAGAACCTCGGCACCGCAGACGCGAGCGCGGGCCCCGGCGTGAAGACCACCCCGGCGACCGCGACAGCGACCGGCTCCATCGTCACCCATTCGGGCGATTCGGGATCGCTGGGCGGCTCGAAGAAGTGGACCAAGCCCGATCTCACCGGTTCTGTCGACATCCTCGACTCGCAGTCCGGTGAGCAGGCCGGCACCGTTCTGAACTGGGGCGTGACCGACACCGGATATACCGCGGTGACGGTGACCGATCCCGCGAGCGACGCCAACCTGCCCGCGAACACGGTCTTCAATGCGTTCGACCTGAAGAAGATAGCTGCGGTCTCCTTCACGTCGCAGCCACTGCTTCAGTGGGATCAGGTCACCGCGATCGAGCTCTTCCGCAACGGCGCCTGGACCACCGTGCCGAAGCCCGGCGGCGACTGGATGAACGCATCCGGTTTCGTCGGATACACCCTGACTGACCTTGAGTCGGCCTCCACCACCGGCGTGCGGATCACCGTCGAACCGGATGACGCCGCTCGCCGCGCGAGCACGAGCGCCCTCGTGCCACCGATCGGTTCGGGCATCGCCACGATCTCGTCTACCGAGACGCGCAGCTTCGGACTCGTCTGGCAGTTGCGCAACGTCGTGCGGGTCGACAACTCGAGTTCGCCCGATCCGTGGGTGACCGCCCACCGCCTGTTCAACGACACTCACGTCGGCGCGATCTGGAACCGCAGCTCGGTCTCGGGCGTGCAGAACGGCTCACCCGTCGGTCCGGTCGCGGCTGAGGACAACATTGCGCTCATCGATCAGCCGCCGCTCGTCAGCGTGACGAAGACGAGCGAACGGTCGACGATCGTCGTGCCGAAGTCGACGGATGTCGACCCCGTCGACTATCCGCGGAACACCTTCACGGTCGTCGCCAAGAACGACGCGACGTCGCGCGCTTCGTACCTGCGAGTCACCGATTCCGCGCCCTGCAGCAGCGGCGCCGTTGCGGAGTGCGTCTCCGACGCGTCCGACTGGGCGGCTGATCCGTTCGCGGGCAAGACGTATTCGACGGCCAGCCCGTATGAGCGGCTGAACCTCACGAAGATCGCTTTCACTGTTCCCGCGGACCAGGTGGATGCGAACGCATCCCTCGTCACGCTCTGGCACCGAGCCGCCGACGGCACGCTCACGACGACGGGGGTCACGATGACCGCGGCCGCAGCCCTCGGTGAGGCCGATCTCCTCGACGTGGTCGGCGTGAGCGTCGTCTACCAGGGGACGGATCCCGCCCTGAACGGCGGTTCCATTGTCTCCGGGTCCCCGCTCACGATGACGCTCAGCACCCAGGTGCGCGTCACGCAGCGCAGCCACGCCGACCGGGATGTCACGGCCATCAGCATCGACACGGATGCGTTCAGCCAGAGCTACGACCCCGTGCTGTTCCCGTCGGGTCAGCAGTCGCGCCCCAACGACAGCGCGGCCGTACCGCTCGCCCTCACGACCGGCGAGCTCGACGTCACCGCGGCGAAGACCTTCTCCGTTTCGAGCCTGCTCGAGCGTGACCGGCAGAACCCGGTCGCCGTCACTCTCACGGCGACGCAGGGCAACGCATCCGTCGCCACCAACGAGGTGACCGTCGCGGATGTCGACCAGGCCTTCTGGAACCGTTTCAAGCTGACCTCGTTCGCTGGGTCGGACGTGACGATGCCGGCGGGCGCCGACCAGGCGCGCGTCGACGTGCAGACGGGCGGAACGGGGACGTGGATCGCCGGCACGGCAGCGGCGACCGCCGCCCTGCCGACGGTCGCGCTCGATCAGATCACGGGCATCCGATTCGTGTTCAGCCGAGCCGACGGCGGCTTGTTCAGCCGGATGGCCGTGCCGGACGACTACACCGCGCGTGCTGTTCTGCACGTTCAGCTGCTCGACACCGCTCGTGACGGAACCGCCATCCCGTTCCCGAGCACGCTGACCGACACGGTCACCGTGGTCTCGCACCGCACCGACGATCCGGCGGTCTTCGCGGACGCGAGCGCCGGTGCAACCGCGACCATGCAGTTGCTTCCCGGCACGTTCTCCCTCGACGTGGCCAAGTCGCCGGCGAACAACACTCACACGGTGGGTGTCGGCGACCCGAACACGTGGACGATCACGTTCGCGAACACCGGAACCGGCTACCTCGACGTGAGGAACCTCGTCGACACGCTGCCCACATCCCTCGCCTGGGACGGCGAGGACCCCGTGTTCAGCACCAGCACGGGCGGGATGCTCTCGCTCACGCCGACAGTCGCGCTCGACGCGAGCACCGGCAAGCTGACGCTGATGTGGCCCGCGGGTCAGGCACGGATGGCCCCCGGCGAGCGCTTCACCGTGGCGATCGGACTGGTTCTGCAGCCCGGGCTGAGCGGAACGCAGCGAGCGACGAACCAAGTGGTCGTCTCCACGGCCCAGACTCTCGCGGCGTGCACGAACACCTCCGGAAACGGCCAGGGAACGCTCACCGGTCTCGCCGCCACCCAGTGCGGCACGACGAACTATGTGCAGCCGGTGACCGGTCCGTCGCTGTTCACTGTTAAGGGAGTCAAGGGCGACGTCGTCGGCCACACGGTCAGCGGAGCGGTCAACCCATCCGTCCCGACGGCGACCTGTGCGCCCGACGCCGACGGCTACTACATCACCCCGTGCGCGGCGAACACCGTGGTGGGCGGGACCGACGAGTGGCGTCTGCGCGCGACCAACAGCGGGACCGTGAACTACGACTCGCTCGTCTTCGTCGAGCCGCTTCCCCACGCGGGCGACAGGATGCTCGCGACCGGCTCCTCCCGCGGCTCCACCTACCGTCCGGTGTTCGACCCGACCTACGGGCTGACCTTCGACGCTCCGGCGGGAACCACCGTCACCTGGCAGGTCACGACGGCGGACTCGGTGTGCCTCAACCCCGACGGCTCGACGGCTTGGCCGACGGACCCGACGTGCGACGCGCATCCGGTGGCCGCTTCATGGATCGACTCGGGTGTCTTCGCCGCCACGGGCGACTGGACGGCTGTCACCGGCGTGCGCGTCACTATGGACTTCTCGACCACCGCGGCTCGCACACTGCCGGCGGGTGGGGCGGTCACCGCTTGGTACCGCACGGTCAACCGGCCTGCGACGGCTGCGGCCCCCGACGGCGCTCCCGTCACGATCGCTGCGCCGGCGTCGTACGCGTGGAACCAATTCGGCGCGACCGCATCCCTCACGGGCGGCGGAATGGTGCGGCGCGCACCCGTCAAAGCGGGCGTGACTATCGCGACCGGTCCGTTGCAGATCGACAAGCAGGTGACCGGCGCTGCGGCCTCGGCCGCGCCCGATGAGTTCACCGCTGATGTTGCGTGCACCGTTGCCGGAGCGCCGGTCGACCTGGGCGCGTCGGCCAGTCCGGTGCTCGCGAAGTCGGCGGGATACACGGTAAGCATCGACGGCATCCCTGTCGGCGCCGACTGCACGATCGCCGAAGCAGGAGCCGCCGGCAGCTACGGCGAGGCGTCCCGATCGGTGTCGAATGGCTCGGTCCACATCGCCTCGGGCGCGGTCAGCGGAGCGGTTCCGTCTTCTCAGACCGTGACGATCACCAACACCTACGAGTTCGGCCAGCTGGCGATCGCCAAGACAGCTGACTCGGCCGCGGTGGATCAGAACGGCAAGGTGACATACACGATCACCGTGACGAACACCGGCGCCCTCGACGCCAAGGCCTTCAAGGTGACGGACACCCTGCCTGCGGGTTCGACGTACGTCTCGTCGAGCGCGGGCGGCACCGAGCTGAACGGCGTGGTCACGTGGCCTGTCGTCGAGCTCAAGAAGGGTGACAGGATGGCGCTGCAGGTCACGCTGATGTTCCCCGCGGCGGGCAGCTTCGTGAACCGGGCGACCGTCACGACTCCGCCGCTCGGCCCGTGGACGCCGCCGCTCGTCAGCGACCCGTGCGGCGACGACCCGGACAGCTCCTGCGCGTCGGTTGTCGTGGTCGATCCGCCGAGCGACCCGACGGACCCGACGAAGCTGGCGAAGACGGGCTCGAACATCGACGGCTGGCTGATCGGCATGTGGGGCACGGTGCTGACGCTCCTCGGCGCCGCCCTGGTCACCCGGCGCCGCCGGGCCGCCTAGCGCCGGCGTCCCGCGCTGCGCGCGCCCGCGTTCGAGTCGCGGCGAATCGACCTTCCCTCCCCTCGGAAGGTCGATTCGCCGCGACTCACGCTTCTCGAACCGGCGGGCGTTACCATGGCGGGCACGTCGAGGTTCGGGGAGGGTCTGATGCGAGCACGTCGTTCCGTCGGCGCGGGGGTCGCCCTTGCGGCCGTCGCCGCCCTGCTTGCGGCCTGCACGGCGACGCCCCCGGCGCAGCCCAGCGCGACACGCACGCCCACGCACCGCCCGACGCCGTCGAGCAGCCTTCCGGCCATCCCGGCGATCCCGTGGCAGCCCAGCGACCAGACCACCACCCTCGAGACGGGTCTGGATGCCCCCTGGTCGGTGGTCCCGTTGGCGAGCGGTTCCGCGCTGATCAGCGAACGCGACTCGGGCACGATCCTCGAGAGACTCCCTCAGGGCGGAACGCGCGTTGTCGGCAAGGTCCCTGCCGTCGTCCACAACGGAGAGGGCGGGCTCCTCGGGTTGGCCGTCCAGAACGTGTCCGCGCCGCCTTTCCTCTACGCCTACGAGACCACGGCCTCCGACAACCGGGTCGTCAGGATGCCGCTCGACGGCGTGCCGGGTAGCTACTCGATCGGGGCGCCGGTCGACGTGATCAAGGGCATCCCGAAAGCCGGCAATCACGACGGCGGCCGCATCGCCTTCGGGCCCGACGGGATGCTCTACGTCACTGCGGGCGACGCCTCCAACTCCACGAACGCTCAAGACGTCAACTCGCTGAGCGGCAAGATCCTGCGTCTCACGCCCGAGGGCGCTGTGCCGAACGACAATCCGTTCCCGGGTTCGCCGACCTGGTCGTACGGCCACCGCAATCCCCAGGGCATCGGCTGGGATTCGCATGGAACGATGTGGGCGAGCGAGTTCGGGCAGAACACCTGGGACGAGCTCAACATCATCAAGCCGGGCTCGAACTACGGCTGGCCGAACGTCGAGGGCATCGGCAACGACCCGAAGTACACCGATCCGGTCTTCCAATGGAAGACCAGCGAGGCCAGCCCGAGCGGTCTGGCCGTGGTGGGCGACACCATCTTCATGTCGGCACTGCGCGGCGAGCGACTGTGGACGATCTGGACGACCGGCGGAGGCGCGCCCGTGACCGCGAAGCCGTTCTTCGACGGAACCTTCGGCCGCATCCGCGATGTCGTCGCCCACGGGAACGCGCTGTGGATCCTCACGAACAACACCGACGGCCGCGGCAGCCCGCGGCGTGGAGACGACAAGCTGGTCGAGGTGCCGCTCATCCCGGCGCAGTCGTTCAAGCGGCCGGGTTAGTCTGGATGGCAGTCCATCGACCTGGAGCTGAACCACTGAGCATCATCCTCGGATACGATCCGTCCACCCTGCGCGAACGCGTCGACCTTCGCGCGGCGGGACTGCGCCTCGACGAACTCGGAAGCCTGCGCAGCCTGAGCGCCCTCAACGAGAAGGCGGTGCTGCTCCGGCTGCTCGGTCGCCTCGACGAGGCGATGGACGTCGCCAACGAGGCCGTGCGGCAGGCCCGGTTCACGGGTGATCGGGAACAGCTGCTCGGCGCCCGCGTGCGCCGCGCGCAGGTGCTGCAGTACCAGGGCAAGCTCGACGAGGCGATCACCGAGCTCACCGGATGCGTCGACGAGGCTCGCGCGCACGACTGGACCGCACTCGAGGCGTTCGCCGTGCAGAGCCGGGGCAAGACCCACTTCGACGCCAAGGAGTACGAGAACGCGCTGGCGGATGTGACCGCTGCTGTCTTCCTGCGGGAGAAGCTCGGCGCATCCCCGAGTGACATCGAGAGCTCACTCATCGCCGTGGCCGTGGTGCAGTCGTTCGTCGACCAGGCGAAGTCGGAGCGACCGGGGTCGGCCGCGCCGGAGCCCGGCAGCGAACCCGGCAAGTGAGTTCGACGACCCCTTCAGCCGTGTCGGGACCACCGCGTAGTATGCGGAGCATGAACGTCCCGTCGGCCACCACACTGCGCGAGAGCAGCGGTCGCTGATGGCCGACCTCGATCGGGTGCGGCGCTGGGCGAACGCGCTCATCGCCCTGCACCTCGACACGAACGTCTGGAGCTTCGACTTCGACAACGCGAAGACTCGCGCCGGGCTCTGCAACTACACGTCCAAGCGCATCACGGTCTCGCGGTATCTGGCCTCGCGCTACGACGACGACGAGATCCACCAGATCCTGCTGCACGAGGTCGCCCACGCTCTCGCCGGTTCCCGTGCCGGGCACGGTCCGCGCTGGCGATCCATCGCCATCGACCTCGGCTACGAGGGCAAGCGGCTGCACGGCGGCGCGATCGCCGACGAGCTGGCGCCCTGGGTGGGAACGTGCCCGAACGGTCACACCCATTACCGCTACCGCAAGCCCGCGCGCGCCCTCGCCTGCGGGGCGTGCTCGCGCCGGTTCGACGCGGCAAACCTGATCACCTGGCAGCACCGCGAGGTCACCGCGGCGAAACGTCGAACGGCCGCCTCCGCCGCGAGCGAGTCGGAGCGCAGCACGATCGCCGAGAACGGCTCCTAGCGCGCGTTCTCGAGGTCGACGCCCGTCGACGTCGCGAGGCGCGCGTCCAGGCCGTCGCGCACATCCGGCCACTCCTCACGCAGCACCGAGAAGACGGCCGTGTCGCGCCAGGTACCGTCCGCGCGTCGCTGCGTGTGGCGCAGGATGCCCTCGGGCTTGGCCCCGAGGCGCTCGATGGCCGCGCGCGACCGTGCGTTGACTACATCCGCCTGCAGTTTCACCCGCTCGAAGCCGTGGTCGAAGGCCGTTCCGAGCAGCAGGCGTTTAGCCTCTGCGTTGACGCGGGTGCCCCAGACCTCGGGGGCATATGCCGTCCAGCCGATGTGGGCGGACTCGTTGGCCAGATCGAAGTCGCCGAGGGTACTCGTGCCCACGATCCGATCGTCGTCGGCTCGAAGGCAGACCGCGTAGACGTTGCCCGCATCCCACTGCAGGTAGCCATCGATGAAGTCGTGCCAGCCCTCGTAGTCGGCGCGGTAGCCCGCCGAGCCGCCGCCCCAGCCGCCGGCGAAGACTTCAGGATGCCCGATCGCCGCGAACAGTGCGGGCAGGTCTTCGCGAAGCAGCGCCCGAAGGCGCACGGTCTCTCCGTCGAGCGGAAGAGAGGGGTCGGGGCGGGTCGCAGTCACCCGACCATTATCGCGTCCAGCGATCGCGCATCCGTCGATTCGGCTCCTCGTCGTAACCGACTATATTGGTTACATGGCGACAGAGACACTGCACTCCCGGGGGACCGGCCAATGGATCGACTCGTCCGACGGCCAGCACTGGTGGTTCGACGCGGGCTCGGTCGCCCTCGACTTCGCCTACACCGGCGGAGACCTCACCACTCCCGAAGGGGAGACGGTCCATGATGCCAGAGAACTCAACGAATGGTTCGCCGAGCGGTTTCCCGAGGTCGCCCCGACAGCCGGAGATCGCGAGTTCACCGACGCGAGAACGCTCCGCGAGGCGATCGGGCGACTCGCGCGCCAGGCCAGCCGCGGCGAGAGTCTGAGCCCCGACCTGGTCGATGTGGTCAACCTGTTCGCGGCCACGCCGGACATACCGCCGGTGCTGGCCGGGGGCGCACGCCAGGCTGGACGGAGCAGCGCCCGCCCGCACCAGGCGCTCGGCACAATCGCCCGGGACGCTGTGCGGCTGTTCGGACCCGCGGCAGGTGGGCGCATCCGGGAGTGCTCGGCCGAAGACTGCGAGTACGTCTACCTCGACACGTCCCGCAGCGGCAACCGCCGGTGGTGCTCGATGCAGCGCTGCGGCAACCGCGCGAAGGTGCGAGCACACCGGGCCCGAGCGGCCGCGAACTAGCAACGCTCAGGCTGCAACCACCGACTCCTCTTCCTCCGCACTCACAACGAGCGACTCGTTCGCGAGTCGACGACGACGGACGCTCAGTGCGTGGGTGACCACGACCAGGAGGATGCCCGCAGTGGCCCAGAGCGCCAATCGGAGCCCCGCGAATCCGAATGCCTCGCCGGGAAAGTAGGTGAGCGCTTTCGCTGCCTGCAACCAGGCGGCCCCGTTCCAGAAAGTGTTGAGCCCGGCGAAGAACGCCGGTTGCAGGTACGACGCGAAGATACCGCCCGAGCTGGTGAAGTTCAGCATCACGAACAGCAGCGTGAGCGCCGGGGTCGTCCATTTGCCGAGTACAGGATGCAGTCCCACGCCGAGCGAGATGATCCCGAGCGCGTACAGCCCACCGAGAAGCCAGATGCTCCATTCGTTGCCGCTGAGAACGTGGTAGATCGGACCGGCCACGACCACACCGATTCCCGCCACGACGAGAGCGACCGCCGCGGATACGGCAAGGCGCCAACCGATCGCAAGTTTCGCTGTCACGGCCGCTACGGCGATGGCGCTTGCGTACGAACCGACACTCAACGCGACGAGGAGAAAGAACAGACCCTGGCCGGTGAGGTCGGCAGGCGCTGCGGGTCGTACGTCGTCGACGGTGACCGGCAGGTGCTGCTCGTAGGCGATCGGCAGAAAGATCTTCTGCGCCGTTTCCGCGGTCGTGGCGCAGGCGGCCGTGGACAGGATGATCCTGGCGTGGGTCGCATCCGCCTGGTACGCCGCCGCGAGCTTCTCGGTCTCGACGAGGTGACGCGCGGTCGAAGCATCGGCGACGGTTGTCACGTCGAGCGCATCCGGAGCCTTGTCGTTCATGGTCTGCGCGAACACCTCGGTGGCCGGCCCCGTACCGACGATCGCCACGGGCAGATCGTGCGGTGTCGGCTGGTGGAACGCACCGAGGTAAGCGAGTGCCATGCCGGCTGCGAGAAACAGGGGGATCAGGATGTGCGTCCCAAGCGACTTCCAGAACACGGCGGTCGGCCAGAACGAGGGTCGCTGAACGGCGGGAAGGAGGGGCGCGACGCGGTGGGCGGACATGGGCGTCCAATCTGATGTCGGGGAGGGATGCGATCGCTAACGTTGCGCAATGCAACATACATTGTTGCACAATGCAACCGAGAGCGCGGCTAGGCTGACGTCATGCCCGCATCCGAACGCCGTGAGAACGCGATCGCTCGCGTGCAGGAAGAGCTGATCACCGTGGCCCGGCGGGGAACGGCACGGGTGCGACGTGAGAACGAGGCGCTCTCGTTCGTCGACCAGTCTCTCCTCTCCTTCATCGCGGCGAACCCGGGCAGCCGAGCGGTGGACATCGCCGCGCACTTCGGGCTCAACCGATCGACGGTCTCGCGGCAGTTGGGCGCGCTCGCCGAATTCGGGCTGATCACGACGCTCCCCGATGAGAATGCCGAGGCGATGGCGGCGACGGATACCGATCCCGCCAGAGGTCGAGGCCAGGCGCTGCGTCTCACCGAAGCGGGCGAGCATGCCATGCTCACGTCGACGCGGGTGACGCTCGCCGCCCTGACCGACCGGCTCGCCGACTGGGCTCCCGACGAAATCGATCGCTTCGCGGCGCTGCTCGAACGGTACAACGGCACGCCGGAGCGGTGACGCGGGTGCATCCGGACGCACATCCGGGCGCACTTCCGCCAAACTGGAATCGTGGACCGTTCCATCGACCTCAACGCCGACCTGGGTGAGTCTTTCGGCGCCTGGGCGATGGGCGACGACGCTGCGATGCTCCGACTCGTCACGAGCGCGAACGTCGCCTGCGGCTTCCATGCCGGCGACGCCTCGACGATGCTCGCGACCTGCCGTCTGGCCGCCGAGAACGGCGTCACCGTCGGCGCGCACGTTTCCTACCGCGATCTGGCGGGCTTCGGCCGGCGCTCGATGGATGTGCCGCCCGCCGAACTCCGAGACGAAGTCCTCTATCAGCTGTCGGCTCTGAGCGGCATCGCCCGGGTCGCAGGAACCACCGTTTCCTACGTGAAACCGCACGGCGCCCTCTACAACCGCATCGTCTCCGACAACGCCCAAGCTGGCGCGGTCGTCGAGGCGGTCGCTGCTTTCGATCCGTCGCTCGCGCTGCTCGGTCTTGCCGGGTCCGAAGCGGCGCGCGCGGCTCAGGATGCGGGGCTCGCCTTCGTACGCGAGGCCTTCGTCGACCGCGGCTACCTCGCCGACGGCACCCTGGTTCCGCGCGGACGCCCCGGCGCCGTGCTCGCCGGGGACGACGCGATCGCCGCCAGGGCTGTGCGGATCGCCACCGAGGGCATGGTCGTCGCCGAAGACGGAACGGACGTGACCGTCGAGGTGGACTCCTCTGCGTGCACGGCGACACCCCCGGCGCCGTGTCGATGGCCGGTGCGGTGCGCTCCGCGCTCGCCGCGGCCGGCGTGACCGTGGCGGCGTTCCGATGAGCGCGACCCGGCGCATCCTGCCGCTCGGCGATGCAGCCCTGCTCGTTGAGCTGGACGACCTCGACGCGGTGCTCGCCCTCTACGAGGCGCTCGCCGCATCCCGCCCCACCGGTGTCGTCGACCTCGTTCCCGCCGCTCGCACGATCGGGCTGACCGTCGACCCGACTGTGCTGCCGCTGAGCGCCGCCCACGGCTGGCTATCCCAGACCGAGCCGCGGTCGCGCGTTGCCGATCAGGCACGTCCGACTGTCGAGATCCCCGTACGGTACGACGGAGAAGATCTCGAGGAGGTCGCAACGCTGCTCAGGATGCCCGCGGCCGAGGTCGTCGCGCTGCACACCGCATCCCTCTGGCGCGTCGCGTTCTGCGGATTCGCGCCGGGCTTCGGCTACCTCGTCACTGACCACGACCGGCTGACCGTGTCGCGTCGCCAGACGCCCAGAACAACCGTGCCCGCTGGTTCGGTCGGCCTCGCCGGCGAGTTCAGCGGCGTCTATCCGCGCTCGAGCCCCGGCGGCTGGCAGCTCATCGGGTCGACGGATGCGCCACTCTGGAACCCGGACGCCGAACCACCCGCGCTGCTCGCGCCGGGAACCGCGGTGCGGTTCGTGGAGGTCTCGTGAGCCTGCGCATCCTGAACCCCGGCCCGCTCGCAGTGATCGAGGACCTCGGGCGTCCGGGGCTGGCCGACATCGGCGTGAGCCCGTCGGGCGCGCTCGACCGCGGTGCGCTGCGGCTCGGCAACCGTCTGCTCGGGAACAATGAGGGATGCGCGGGCATCGAGATCCTGCTCGAGGGCTTCGAGGTGCGGTTCGACGACCCAGCCTGGTTCGCGGTCACGGGTGCGATCGGGCCGCTCGATCTCGACGGACAACCGGTCGATCCTCATCGCGCACTCTTCGCGCCCGCCGGATCGACGCTGCGGATCGGGACGCCGACGGCCGGTGTTCGCAGCTATCTGACCGTCCGCGGCGGAATCGACGTGCCGTCCGTACTGGGTTCGCGGTCGAGCGATCTGCTCTCCGGGCTCGGCCCGGCAACGCTCGCGGCCGGGGATTCGCTGCCGGTCGGCGAGCATCCTGACGCCGAGATTCCGTTGCTCGATTTCTTGCCGGTCGATCCGCCGGCGGATGGAGTCGTCGAGGTACGCGCGCACCTCGGTCCTCGTGCGGAGTGGTTCACGGCGGGCGCACTCGACGCCTTCTTCTCGGTCGAGTGGGAGTTCAGCGCCGAGAGCAACCGCGTGGGTGCGCGGCTCGACCCCGTGCGTCAGCCCGCCCACGTGGTGGGCCGCGACCCTCATCCGGCCGTTCTCCTCGAACGCGCGATCACGGCCGAACTGCCGAGCGAACTCATGGTCGCAGGCTCGGTGCAGGTCTCACCCGATGGCCGCCCCACCGTGCTGCTGGCCGACCACCCCGTCACCGGCGGCTATCCTGCGATCGCGGTGGTCGCCTCCGCCTCGCTCGACCTGCTTGCCCAACTACGCCCCGGCCAGCGCCTCACCTTCCGCCACGCCTGACGCCACACTCAGCCGGATCAGCGCAGGTCGGTCAGTGTTCGGTCACTCTTCGCCACTCGACCGGTGCCGTCGGTTGTGCTGCTTCGATACGGAGTATGCGAGGAGCACTGCTCCCACGCACGCCGAGATCATCCCGATGATCAACGCACCGACCATGACCGGATCCAACACGCCCGATGTGCCATTCGAATCGGCCTGAGCACCATTGTCGTAGAGCGAAGAAGCCGCAAACACGCAAAGCACTAGTCCGACTGCCACCACGACGATGGACGCGATCGTTTGCTTACTCATCGTGCACCTCTCAGTCCGGATCGCATCCGGCAGCGATGGTGCGAGCGGACGCGCCATCAGCCCGCGAAGCGCGAAACGCGCATCACTGCGACTGATGCATGAAATATATAGCATTTCACGGCATCTACCCGAGCACAGCGAACTAGTCGCGGCGGGTGCCGGTCTGGAAGATGCTGCGCGCGGGCGGCGGTGAGGGCACGCTCGTCGCATCCGTCACGATCGGGGCGCCGGCCGCGAAGGTCTTGAGCTCGGCTCCGGCGACGGCCTTGGCGGGATGCGGTCCGCCGGCGAGGATGCGCGGCAGCCAGTCGAGCGGCAGCGAAGCATTCGAGCCGACCAGCACCACGTTGCCGAACCGGCGGCCCTTCAGAACCTGGGTCTCGGCCAGCGCGGCGACGTTCTTGACCACGGAACCGAGTGTCGCCACCTGGCTCTTGGCGAAGTTCAACGGTGGGCCATCGGCCACGTTGACCAGCACGATGCCGTCGGGGGCGAGCAGGGACACCGCGGCGCTGTAGAACTCCGCGCTCGTCACGTGCGCGGGCGTGCGGGCACCGCTGAAGATGTCGATCACGAGCAGGTCGACCGAGCCGCGTAGGCCGGCGGGGAACTTGCCCAGCACCTCGCGCGCATCCCCGTGTCGTACCCGCACCTGCGCGTAGCGCGGCAGTGGCAGGTTCTCGCGAACGAGGTCGACCAGGTTGGTCTCCAACTCGACGACCTGCTGACGCGAGCCGGGCCGGGTGTAGGCGACGTAGCGCGGCAGCGTCATGGCGCCCGCGCCGAGGTGCACGGCGGTGATCGGCTGGCCGGGCTCGCCGATGAGGTCGATGACGTTGCCCATCCGCTGCACGTACTCGAAGAACAGCTGCGACGGATCGTCGAGGTTCACGTGCGACTGGGGAGTGCCGTCGACGACGAGCTGATACGCGCCGGGCACGAAACGGTCGGGCTCGATGACAGCCCGGTAGCCGCTCTCTGCGAGGATGACCGCCGGATTCTCTGCCACGTCACCAACACTAACGGGCCGCGAGCGGGTGAGTGCCGCCACAACCTCACCCGATCTCCACCCGGTCTCCACCCGATCCCCACCCGCGGGTTGTGCCGCCGCGGACACGATGCCGGAAGACTCGAAGAGCACCGGGAATCCGGCGCACAGACCCGAAAGGCACACCTCATGACCATCCAGATGATCGGCAACGCGCTCCTCATCGTCGTCCTCATCGGCTGGGTCGGCTTTCGCCAGATGACCTGGCGGGCGGTCTCGATCGGTCGCATGTGGAGGTTCCCCGCAATCCTGGGATTGGTCGGGATCGTCATGCTCGTCCAGACCGTCAAGCCGACCCTGCTCACCCCGCTCGACCTCTCGGTGCTGGCCGCCGAGCTGGTCATCTCCCTCGGCATCGGGGCATGGATGGGCGCGATCGCCCACTTCCGCCCGCTTCCCGAGCCGCTCCACCTAGGCCGCGACCGCGGTGTCGCGATCTACGAGTCGCGCACCGGCGTCTTGGGGCTGGCGCTGTGGATCGCCGTGATCGCCGTCCGCGTGGGCATCGACGTGCTCGCGGGGATGGCCGGATCTCACCTGGCCGCATCGACCGGCGTGATCCTGCTGACGCTCGCGGCAAACCGTGCCGCCCGCACAGCGGTGTTCGCCGCCCGGCTCGACCGGCACGCGGCGCTCACGGCGTGAGTAGCGCATTCTGTGCCGGGGCCGCCTTCACCCGCCCCGCCCGCCGACGCAGGATGATGGTTCCGTGAACACTTCGACACCGCCGACCTGGTTGGGCTTCGCGCTCAACTTCTTCGGCGGTGTCGCCGTCGCGTTCGGCCTCATCAGGGACGACCTGAGCGCACGCCCCACCTGGGTGCTCGTCGTCGCATTCATCGCCGTCGGTGCCTGGATCCTGCGGGGACTGGCCGGTGTTCTCGGACTGCGCGGTGCCGACCTCGGCCTGAGCGTGGTCGCCGCGCTCGCCGGAGGCCTCGTCGCGGCCCCGACGGACGGCCTTGCGATCGTCCCTGCCGCGGTCGCGGTGATGGTGATCATCAGCCAGGTCTACCGTCCCGTTCCCGTCGGTTTCGGTGTGGCTCTCGTCACCACAGCCCTCGTCCCGATCGGGGCTGTTCCCTTCGGCGTGGGGATCCCCGCGGTGCTGGCCATGATGGGCGGTGTCGTTCTCGCGGCGTTCGCAGGCCTCAGCCGCCGCCAGTTCCGTCTGTCGGAAGAACAGGCGGCGCAGCTCCGCGAGCGCGAGCTCGCCGTGCGCGAGGAGAAGGCACGGGTCGAGCTGCTCGGCGAACGCCAGGAGGTTGCACGCGACATCCACGACGTGCTCGCGCACAGCCTCGGCGGTCTCGTCATCCAGCTCGACGCCGCCGAGGCCCTGCTCGAAGCCGGCGACACCGACGCGGCGCAGCAGCGGGTGACGGATGCGCGTCGACTGGCAGCAGACGGCCTCGGCGAGGCCCGCCGCGCGGTCGCGGCGCTGCGGGACCCGAACACCGCACCCACGGATGCAGCCATCGATCGCGTCGACCCCGCCGAATTCGCCGGGACCCTCGACGACTTCCTGGCCGCGCACCGCTCGCTGGGCGGGGTGGTCGATCTCACCGTCACCGGGCATCCTGAGCCGCTCGATCGTGCCGCGGCCACCGCCGTGCAGCGAGCCCTTCAGGAGTCGCTGAGCAACGTCCGCAAGCACGCGCCCGGCGAGCCCGTGCGCGCGGCGCTCGACTGGGAGAATGGCCGGGTGCGCCTCACCGTCTCCAACCCGCTGAGCGATGGCGCGCATCCTGAACTCGCCTCCACCGGCGGCCGCCACGGGCTCGAGGGGATGCGCGAACGTTTCGCAGCCCTTCCGCGGGGCGGCACCGCGACGGCCGGAGTGGTCGGCGATCGCTTCACGGTCGTCGCCGAAGCGCCGTTCGCGGAGGCGACGTCGTGACCCCGGCCGAGCCGATCATCCGCGTCGTCGTCGCCGACGACCAGGCGATCATCCGCGACGGGCTCGTCACCGTGCTGTCCCTGCTGCCCGACATCGAGGTCGTCGGCGAGGCGCCCGACGGTGAGCAAGCGGTCGAACTCGTGGCGCGTGAGCATCCGGACGTCGTCCTGATGGACCTCAGGATGCCCGTGCTCGACGGCGTCGACGCCACCGCTCGCATCGTGGCCGCGCATCCTGAGACCGCCGTGCTCGTGCTGACCACGTTCGCCGACGACGACTCGATCCTCGGGGCTCTCCGCGCCGGAGCCCGCGGCTACCTCACCAAAGACGCTGGTCGCGCCGAATTGGCCGCCGCTGTGCGGGCTGTCGCCCGCGGCCAATCGACCTTCGCGCCCGAGGTGGGTGCGTTGCTCGTGAACAGTCTCACCGCGAGCGCGGTGACCAGCGCATCCGGAACCCCGTCGGCCGTCGGCCAGGAGCCCGAGGTGCCCGCGTCGCTCGCCGCCCGTTTCCCCCAGCTCACCCCGCGTGAGGCCGAGGTGCTCGCGCTTGTGGCCGACGGCCTGAGCAATGGCGAGATCGCCGGCCGCCTGTTCGTCAGCGTCGCCACGGTCAAGACCCACATCAACGCCCTGTTCGCGAAGCTCGACGTGCGCACACGCGCTCAGGCCATCGCCCTCGCGCGTTCCTGAGCATCCGCCTCCCGGGGCCCATGGGGGCCTGGCGCTCGCGTCACGACGAGCGGAGGATCGTGCCATGACACAACAAGTGCTGGTGACCGGCGGCTCCGGATTCGTGGGCGCACGCTGCATCGTCGACCTGCTGACCGCGGGCTACACGGTCAGGACGACCGTGCGCAGCCCCGCTCGCGCTGCCGACGTGCGCGCCCAGGTGGAGGCGGCCGGCATCGAGGTGGGGGAGGAGCTGACGTTCGCCATCGCCGACCTCATGTCGGACGACGGCTGGGCCGAGGCGGTCGCAGGATGCGAGTTCGTGCTCCACGTCGCATCCCCGTTCCCGACGGGCGAGCCGAAACACGAAGACGACCTGATTGTTCCCGCTCGCGACGGCGCGCTGCGCGTACTGACGGCGGCTCGGGATGCGGGGGCCAAGCGGGTAGTGCTCACCTCGTCGTTCGCGGCGATCGGCTACGGCCACGCGTCCGCCGCCCGCCCGTTCACGGAGGAGGACTGGACCGAACTCGACTCCGGTGTGCACATCAGCTCGTACGTGAAGTCGAAGACCATCGCCGAGCGCGCGGCCTGGGACTTCATCGCCCGCGAGGGTGGCGACCTCGAACTCGCGACGGTGAACCCGGTCGGGGTCCTGGGCCCGGTGCTCGGCACCGACTATTCGAGCTCGGTGAAGCTCGTCAAGACGGTGGGGGACGGGAAGCTGCCGCGACTGCCGCGGGTGAGCTTTGGGATTGTGGATGTGCGCGACGTCGCGACGCTGCACCGACTGGCGATGACGCATCCTGAAGCCGCGGGTCAGCGATTTCTCGCGGTCTCGGGCGACCCGATCTCGGCGCAGGAACTCGCCCTGCTGATCCGGGGTCATCTCGGTCCGTCGGGCAAGCGGATCAGCACGAAGCTGATACCTGACTGGGTATTACGCGCCGCGGCGCCCTTCAGCAGATCGGTGCGCAGCAACCTCGGCGACATGGGCGAGGTGAGGCGCGGAACCTCGGAAAAGGCCAGACGAATACTGGGCTGGACGCCGATTCCGCGCGACGAGGCCATCCTCGCGACGGTCGATTCGCTGTACTCCCTGAGGCCGGAATAGAAGGGGTAGGGTCGAGGTTATACAGGAGTCGGGGCGATCGGTCAAGAAAAGACTGGACACGGCGCGCCCATTTGACATATACTCGTACTTTGCGCTCCCAGACAATCTCCTGCCCTCATATTGCGGTCGGCACCGAATTATCTTCGCGCGCGCCTGGGCCGTCTTCGGTCAGATAGGCGCCGCTCCTGGGAGTTCTCGTCCACAACAGTACTCACCCAGACCGACAGTAACTTGAGGCCCGACGGGGCCCAACGGAGGTTATTTCCTTGGCTGCTGCGCGCAACGCAACCACCAATACATCACCCAAGAACGGACGAAACGCATCTCGTCTCTCGTTCGCAAAGATCACAGACACCCTCACTGTTCCAGACCTTCTGGCTCTGCAGACGGAGAGCTTCGACTGGCTCGTCGGAAACGACGCCTGGAAGGCTCGAGTCGTAGAAGCTGAGGCTCAGGGTCGTCAGGATCTGCCCAGCAACACCGGTCTCGAGGAGATCTTCGAAGAGATCTCTCCGATCGAGGACCTCGGCGAGACCATGCAGCTCTCGTTCACGAACCCCTTCCTCGAAGAGAAGAAGTACTCGATCGACGAGTGCAAGGAGAAGGGCAAGACCTACTCCGCGCCTCTCTACGTCGAGGCCGAGTTCATGAACCACCTGACCGGTGAGATCAAGACGCAGACCGTCTTCATGGGCGACTTCCCCCTGATGACCGAGAAGGGCACCTTCGTCATCAACGGCACCGAGCGTGTCGTCGTGTCGCAGCTCGTGCGCTCCCCGGGCGTCTACTTCGAGCGCACCCCCGAGAAGACGTCCGACAAGGACATCTACTCGGCGCGCATCATCCCGAGCCGCGGTGCCTGGCTCGAGTTCGAGATCGACAAGCGCGACCAGGTCGGCGTTCGCATTGACCGCAAGCGCAAGCAGTCCGTCACCGTGTTCCTCAAGGCGCTCGGTCTGACCTCCGAAGAGATCCTCTCGGAGTTCAAGGGCTTCCAGTCGATCGAGCTGACCCTCGAGAAGGACGCCATCCTCACCAAGGAGGAGGCGCTCAAGGACATCTACCGCAAGCTGCGTCCGGGTGAGCAGGTCGCTGCCGAGGCCGCGCGTGCGCTCCTCGACAACTTCTACTTCAACCCGAAGCGCTACGACCTCGCCAAGGTGGGTCGGTACAAGATCAACCGCAAGCTCGGTATCGACGCGCCGCTCAGCGACTCGGTCCTGACCGTCAGCGACATCATCGCGACGATCAAGTACCTCGTCTCGCTGCACGACAACCAGACCACCTTCAAGGGTGTGCGCGACGGCAAGCCCGTCGACATCCGCCTCGACGTGGACGACATCGACCACTTCGGCAACCGTCGCATCCGCGCGGTGGGCGAGCTCATCCAGAACCAGGTGCGCACCGGTCTGTCCCGCATGGAGCGCGTCGTCCGCGAGCGCATGACCACGCAGGACATCGAGGCCATCACGCCGCAGACCCTGATCAACGTGCGCCCCGTCGTCGCCGCGATCAAGGAGTTCTTCGGAACGTCGCAGCTGTCGCAGTTCATGGACCAGAACAACCCGCTCGCGGGTCTGACGCACAAGCGTCGCCTCTCGGCCCTCGGCCCGGGTGGTCTGAGCCGTGAGCGCGCCGGCGTCGAGGTCCGCGACGTCCACCCGTCGCACTACGGCCGCATGTGCCCGATCGAGACCCCGGAAGGCCCGAACATCGGTCTGATCGGTTCGCTCGCATCCTTCGCGCGCATCAACTCGTTCGGTTTCATCGAGACCCCGTACCGTCGCGTCGTCAACGGCAAGGTCACCGAGACCATCGACTACCTCACCGCGAGCGAGGAGGACGACTTCATCGTCGCCCAGGCCAACGCTCCGCTGACCGCTGACAGCCACTTCGCAGAAGACCGCGTCCTGGCCCGTCAGAAGGGCGGCGAGGTCGACCTGATCCCCGCCGAGGAGATCGGCTACATGGATGTCTCGCCGCGCCAGATGGTGTCGGTCGCGACCTCGCTCATCCCCTTCCTCGAGCACGACGACGCGAACCGCGCCCTCATGGGTGCGAACATGCAGCGCCAGGCGGTGCCGCTGGTCCGCTCGGAGAGCCCGCTCGTCGGAACCGGTATGGAGGGCTACGCAGCCATCGACGCCGGTGACGTGCTCATCAACGAGAAGGCCGGTGTGGTCTCCGAGGTGTCGGCTGACTCCGTCACCATCCAGCTCGACGAGGGCGGAACGAAGACCTACTACCTGCGCAAGTTCGACCGCTCCAACCAGGGCACGTCGTACAACCACCGGGTGATCGTCTCCGAAGGCGACCGCATCGAGGCAGGCGAGGTCGTCGCAGACGGCCCGGCCACCGAGAACGGCGAGCTCGCGCTCGGCAAGAACCTCCTCGTGGCGTTCATGCCGTGGGAGGGTCACAACTACGAAGACGCGATCATCCTCAGCCAGAACCTGGTGAAGGACGACACCCTCTCCTCGATTCACATCGAGGAGTACGAGGTCGACGCTCGCGACACCAAGCTGGGCAAGGAAGAGATCACCCGCGACCTGCCGAACGTCAGCCCGGACCTCCTGGCCGACCTCGACGAGCGCGGCATCATCCGCATCGGAGCCGAGGTTCGCCCCGGCGACATCCTCGTCGGCAAGGTCACGCCGAAGGGCGAGACCGAGCTGAGCGCCGAGGAGCGCCTGCTGCGCGCGATCTTCAACGAGAAGAGCCGCGAGGTGCGCGACACCTCGCTCAAGGTTCCCCACGGTGAAGAGGGCACGATCATCGGTGTCAAGGTCTTCGACTCGCAGGACGGCGACGACGAGCTCGGCTCGGGCGTCAACCAGCGCGTCGTGGTCTACATCGCTCAGAAGCGCAAGATCACCGCGGGCGACAAGCTCGCCGGCCGCCACGGCAACAAGGGTGTCATCTCCAAGATCCTTCCGGTCGAAGACATGCCCTTCCTCGCCGACGGCACGCCGGTCGACGTCATCCTGAACCCGCTGGGTGTCCCCGGACGAATGAACTTCGGGCAGGTGCTCGAGATTCACCTCGGCTGGATCGCCAAGCAGGGCTGGGAAGTCAAGGGCAAGCCCAAGTGGGCCGCTCGTCTGCCCGAGGCCGCGCACAGCGCCGCTCCGAACACCAAGGTCGCGACCCCGGTGTTCGACGGTGCCGCTGAGGCGGAGATCGAGGGACTGCTCGACTCCACGACCGTCACCCGCGACGGCGACCGTCTGATCGGATCCTCCGGTAAGACGCAGCTGTTCGACGGTCGCTCCGGTGAGCCCTACCCCGACCCCGTGTCGGTCGGCTACATGTACATCCTGAAGCTCCACCACCTGGTCGACGACAAGATCCACGCCCGTTCGACCGGACCGTACTCCATGATCACCCAGCAGCCGCTCGGTGGTAAGGCTCAGTTCGGTGGACAGCGCTTCGGTGAGATGGAGGTGTGGGCCCTCGAGGCTTACGGTGCCGCGTACGCGCTGCAGGAGCTCCTGACCATCAAGTCGGATGACATCCTCGGCCGTGTCAAGGTCTACGAGGCCATCGTCAAGGGCGAGAACATCCAGGAGCCGGGCATCCCGGAGTCCTTCAAGGTTCTCATCAAGGAAATGCAGTCGCTCTGCCTGAACGTCGAGGTGCTCTCGGCCGACGGCCAGCAGGTCAGCCTGCGCGACGCGGACGACGAAGCGTTCCGTGCCGCCGAAGAGCTCGGCATCAACATTTCCTCGCGCTTCGAGTCGTCGTCGATCGACGAGATCTAAGCCAGACCCTTACTGACGAATACTTTTTCCAGGAAAGAAGGAAAATTGATCGACGCAACAACGTTCGATGAACTGCGTATCGGCCTGGCCACTGCTGACGACATCCGTCGTTGGTCGTACGGCGAGGTCAAGAAGCCCGAGACCATCAACTACCGCACGCTGAAGCCCGAGAAGGACGGCCTCTTCGGAGAGCAGATCTTCGGGCCGAGCCGTGACTGGGAGTGCTCGTGCGGCAAGTACAAGCGCGTGCGCTTCAAGGGCATCGTCTGTGAGCGCTGTGGCGTGGAGGTCACCAAGTCCTCCGTCCGCCGCGAGCGCATGGGCCACATCGAGCTCGCCGCTCCCGTGACGCACATCTGGTACTTCAAGGGTGTTCCGTCGCGCCTCGGCTACCTGCTCGACATGGCTCCGAAGGACCTCGAGAAGGTCATCTACTTCGCCGCCTACATGGTGATCGAGGTCGATGAAGAGGGCCGTCACGCCGACATGCCCGGTCTCGAGAACGAGCTCCGCCTCGAGATCAAGACGCTGAGCGACCAGCGCGACGCGCGCATCGCGGACCGTCTGCAGCGCCTGGAGACCGACCTCGCCGCACTGGAGGAGGAAGGCGCCAAGGCCGACCAGAAGCGTCGCGTCAAGGACACGGCCGAGAAGGAAATGGGCCAGATCCGCAAGTCGTACGACGAGGACATCGCTCGTCTCGAGCGCGTCTGGGAGTCGTTCCGCACCCTCAAGGTCGGCGACCTCAAGCCCGAGGACGCGGACTTCAACGAGCTCGTGGACCGCTTCGGCCTGTACTTCGAGGCATACATGGGCGCCGAGGCGATCAAGCGCCGCCTGCTCTCCTTCGACCTCGCGGCCGAAGCCGAGCTGCTGCGCGACCAGATCGCGAACGGCAAGGGTCAGAAGAAGATCCGCGCCATCAAGCGCCTGCGCGTCGTCTCGTCGTTCCTCGCCACCGGCAACTCGCCGGCAGCGATGGTGCTCGACGTCGTCCCGGTCATCCCGCCGGAGCTGCGCCCGATGGTTCAGCTCGACGGTGGCCGGTTCGCGACAAGCGACCTGAACGACCTGTACCGCCGCGTGATCAACCGCAACAACCGTCTGCGTCGTCTGCTCGACCTCGGAGCCCCCGAGATCATCGTGAACAATGAGAAGCGGATGCTGCAGGAGGCCGTCGACGCACTGTTCGACAACGGTCGTCGTGGACGCCCCGTCACCGGTACCGGCAACCGCGCCCTGAAGTCCCTGAGCGACATGCTCAAGGGAAAGCAGGGTCGTTTCCGCCAGAACCTGCTCGGAAAGCGCGTCGACTACTCCGGCCGTTCGGTCATCATCGTCGGTCCGCAGCTGAAGCTGCACCAGTGTGGTCTGCCCAAGCAGATGGCTCTGGAGCTCTTCAAGCCGTTCGTGATCAAGCGCCTGATCGACCTGAGCCACGCTCAGAACATCAAGGCCGCCAAGCGCATGGTCGAGCGTTCGCGCCCGCAGGTGTGGGATGTGCTCGAGGAGATCATCCGCGAGCGCCCCGTGCTGCTGAACCGCGCACCGACCCTGCACCGTCTCGGCATCCAGGCGTTCGAGCCTCAGCTCGTCGAGGGCAAGGCCATCCAGCTGCACCCGCTCGTGTGTGCTGCGTTCAACGCAGACTTCGACGGCGACCAGATGGCTGTGCACCTGCCGCTGTCGGTCGAGGCTCAGGCCGAGGCCCGCATCCTGATGCTCGCGTCGAACAACATCCTGAAGCCGTCGGACGGCCGTCCGGTCACCCTGCCCTCGCAGGACATGATCATCGGTCTGCACCACCTCACCACCGTGCGCGAAGGCGCCGAGGGTGAAGGCCGTGCGTTCTCGTCGGTCTCCGAGGCGATCCTCGCCAAGGACCAGGGTTCGCTGCACCTCAACGCCAAGGTCAAGATCCGTCTGAACGACTACGTTCCGTCGGATGCTGCCGACACGGGCGTCGAGGGAATCACCGCCATCGTCGAGACGACCCTCGGTCGCGCGCTCTTCAACGAGACGCTGCCGGCGGACTACCCGTACGTCGAAGAGGTCGCCGACAAGGGCGTCATCTCCGCCATCGTGAACGCTCTCGCCGAGCGCTACCCGAAGGTCGAGGTGGCGGCTGCGCTGGACCGCATCAAGGACGCCGGCTTCTACTGGGCCACGCGCTCCGGTGTGACGGCTGCTCTGAGCGACTTCCTCACGCCGCCGAACAAGCCGCAGATCGTCGCGGGCTACGAGAAGAAGGCCGCCAAGGTCACCGCCGAGTTCGAGAAGGGTCTCACGACCGACCTCGAGCGTCGTCAGGAACTGGTCAAGATCTGGACCGAAGCGACCAACGAGGTCGCCGAGGCCATGCGCGCCAACTTCCCGGCCGACAACACCATCAACCGCATGGTCACGTCGGGCGCCCGTGGTAACTGGCTGCAGGTTCGCAACATCGCCGGTATGCGTGGTCTTGTGAACAACCCGAAGGGTGAGATCATCCCCCGTCCGATCATCTCCTCGTACCGCGAGGGTCTGTCGGTGGCGGAGTACTTCATCGCGACGCACGGTGCCCGTAAGGGTCTGGCCGACACGGCCCTCCGTACCGCCGACTCGGGTTACCTGACCCGTCGTCTGGTGGACGTCTCGCAGGACGTCATCATCCGTGAGGACGACTGCGGCACCACCAAGGGCCTCGATCTGCCGATCGCAGCCCCCGGTGCAGACGGTGTGCTGATCCGCGACGCCAACGTCGAGAACTCGGTGTTCGCCCGTACCCTGGCCGCCGACGCCGTGTCCCCCGAGGGCAAGGTCGTCGCGAAGGCCGGAGACGACGTCGGAGACGTGCTCATCGACCGCCTGGTCGCTGCCGGTGTCACCGACATCAAGGTGCGCTCCGTGCTCACGTGTGAGTCGGCCGTCGGTGTGTGTGCTGCCTGCTACGGCCGCTCGCTCGCCACGGGCAAGCTCGTCGACATCGGCGAGGCCGTCGGCATCATCGCGGCCCAGTCGATCGGTGAGCCGGGAACCCAGCTCACGATGCGTACCTTCCACACGGGTGGTTCCGCATCCGCCGACGACATCACGCAGGGTCTTCCCCGCGTGCAGGAGCTGTTCGAGGCTCGTACCCCCAAGGGTGCGTCCCCGATCGCCGAGGCCGCCGGTCGCATCACCATCGAGGACACGGATCGTAGCCGCAAGGTGATCCTGACCCCCGACAGCGGTGACGAGCCGCACGCCTACCCGGTGCTCAAGCGCTCGACCCTCCTCGTCGAGGACGGTCAGCACGTCGAGCTCGGTCAGCAGATCATCGTCGGCGCCGTCGACCCGAAGGAAGTTCTTCGCGTCAAGGGTGTCCGTGAGGTGCAGAAGCACCTCGTCGGTGGTGTGCAGGGCGTGTACCGCTCGCAGGGTGTTCCGATCCACGACAAGCACATCGAGGTTATCGTCCGCCAGATGCTGCGCAAGGTCACCGTCGTCGAGCACGGCGACACCGACCTGCTGCCCGGCGAGCTGGTCGACCGCTCGAAGTACAACGAGGTCAACCGTGCCGCTCTGACCGAGGGCAAGAAGACCGCGTCTGCTCGCCAGGAGGTCATGGGTATCACCAAGGCGTCGCTCGCAACCGAGTCGTGGCTGTCGGCCGCGTCCTTCCAGGAGACCACCCGCGTTCTGACGCAGGCGGCCATGGAGGGCAAGTCCGACCCGCTGATCGGTCTGAAGGAGAACGTGATCATCGGAAAGCTGATCCCGGCCGGTACCGGTCTGCCTCGCTACCGCAATGTCACGGTCGAAGCCACCGAGGAGGCGAAGGCGGAGCGTTACCCGAACCGCATCTTCGCCGACGACTCGGCCTTCAACGAGAACGACCTGAGCTTCGTCGACTTCGACAGCTTCAGCTCTGACGACTACACCCCGGGAACCTACAACTAGGTCACCCGACCAGAACGGCCCCCGGTGCTTCGGCATCGGGGGCCGTTCTCGTTATTGAGGGGTCTCCGGATGCGGGAGAATGGAGACCATGTGGCGCCAGCTCCTCGAATACACAGACACAGTCGGCCGTGCGATGGTCGGCATCGCCGGGGTGCTGCTGGTCGTCGCCGTCGTGTCGTTCGTGGTCGGCATCGTTCGTGCCGCCACGGGACAGGCCGCCACGACCCTGCCGTTCTGGCTGACGACGATGGGGTCCGCTGTGATCGCGGGCGTGCTCGTCTACCTCGCGAGCCGTCGCGCCGACATCCGTCGCCGCTGACGCCTCACCTCCCTCGGCTCTTTTCGCGTCCGTCGGCGCGCCTCTTCGCTTGACCCCCGCATGTGTGGCACCGGAAGCGGGGGATGTGCCTGAGTAACGCCTGCGAATAGTGTGACAACGCTTCAACCCGAAAGAAGCGACGTTCCATCCCCGCTGCACCGTGCCGAGACTCCGACCCCCGGCATCGTCCTTGCCCGAGGAGGTACCCCCGTGGCCTCTATGACAGAAATCCTGATTCTTCACGGCCACCTCCCGATCGAGTACCTCGACGCGGTGACCAGCGAACCCGCTGCCGATGACGCGGCCGTTCGCGAACTGCTCTCGCGCGGCGCGATCAGCGAAGTCCAGCTCGCGAAGGCTCGTGCCGCCCAAGCCGGCCTGCCCTTCGTCGAACTCGCGGACTACCCCGTCGACCGCACGGCGGTCTCCCTCGTCAACGGCGCGATCTGTCGCCGGCACATGGTCCTCCCGATCGGCTTCGCCGACGGCATGGTCATCCTCGCGATGGCCGACCCCGGCAACGTCTTCGCCGTCGACGACGTGCGCGCCGCGGCCCGGATGCAGATCTCGCCGGCCGTCGCCGAGCAGGCCGACCTGCTGGCAGCGATCGACCGCTACATCCGAGCCGACGACGAGCTCAGCGACCTGACCACGACGCTGGAGGAGGAGAACGCTCCCTCCGAAGACACCAACCTGAGCATCGGCGGCGACGCCGAGGACGACGCACCGATCGTGCGATTCGTGAACCTGCTCGTGAGCCAGGCCATTCAGGACCACGCCTCCGACATCCACATCGAGCCGGCCGAGCACGACGTGCGGGTGCGGTACCGCATCGACGGTGTGCTGCACGCGATGCAGAGCGCGCCCAAGAGCATCCAGAACGGCGTCATCTCCCGGCTCAAGATCATGAGCGACATCGACATCGCCGAGCGCCGCAAGCCGCAGGACGGCCGCATGTCGGTCGTGCACGGCGGCCGCCAGATCGACCTGCGCGTCGCCACCCTGCCGACGGTGTGGGGCGAGAAGGTCGTCATGCGAATCCTGGACAACACGAACACCGGCATGACCCTGCGCGACCTGAACCTGCTCGAGCGCAACTTCGAGACATACCGCACCTCTTACTCCAAGCCGTACGGGATGATCCTGGTCACCGGTCCGACGGGTTCGGGCAAGTCGACGACTCTCTACACGACCCTCAACGCGGTCGCGCGCCCCGAGATCAACGTGATCACGGTCGAGGACCCGGTGGAGTACCGGATGCCCGGCATCAACCAGGTGCAGGTCAACCCGAAAGCGGGGCTCACCTTCGCCAGCGCACTGCGTTCCATCCTGCGAAGCGACCCGGATGTGGTGCTCCTCGGTGAGATCCGCGACCACGAGACCGCGCAGATCGCCATCGAAGCGTCGCTCACCGGCCACCTCGTGCTCTCGACCCTGCACACGAACGACGCACCGAGCGCGGTCACCCGTCTGACGGAGATGGACATCGAGCCGTTCCTCGTCGGATCCGCACTCGACTGCGTGGTCGCCCAGCGTCTCGCGCGCCGCCTCTGCGACCGCTGCAAGCAGCCCGCCCAGTACACGGCGGCCGAGTTGCGCCACCTCCGGTTCGGTCTCGACGAGGCCGAGATGCCCGTCGTCTTCGCGCCCGTCGGCTGCGCCACCTGCTCGAACACGGGCTACCGCGGCCGCATCGCCGTGCACGAGGTCATGGCCGTGACCGAGGAGATCGAACGCCTCGCCGTCACGCGTGCATCCAGTGCCGAAATCGCCAGAACCGCCCAGGAGCAGGGGATGCTCACCCTCCGCCAGGACGGTTGGGCGAAAGCCAAGCTCGGCCTCACCTCGGTCGAAGAAATCCTCAGAGTGGTCGCCTAGGAGGGCGCATGGACACCGACATGGACAGTGCCGCAGTGAACGGACAGCACTGGGGAATCCCCAGTCGAAGCCCTCTACGAGATCCCGGTGACGCCACCGGGATCTGCGGTCGATGGGTGGGCGCCGGGAACGCCGGTGCCGATCGCGGAACCGCTGGCTGCGCCGGTTGCGCCGCCCGTGTCGGCGTCGCCTGCCCCTGTCGCATCGCCGAGGGAGGGGATTGCTGAACGGTTCGGGCTGACCGGGCCGACCGCGACCATCCCTGCGCCGACGTTCGAGCCGCCGGTGTTCTCGCCGCCGTCGCTGTCGCCGGTTCCGCCGGCTGCGCCGGCTGCCCCGTATGAGCGGCCGGCTGCGACCGTCGCCTACGACCTGCCGTCGCTCGATTTCCCGGCGCCGGCTGCTCCTGCGGCAGACTTCCCCGCGCCAGCCGCCCCGGCCGCGCCCGCCGCATACGCGCCGCCGGCCACCGCGGCCCTCGACTACCCGCCGCCGGCCGCCGCCCCAGCCGGCCCCCGTCTGGTGCCGGAGGGCCGTCGCGCAGCCCAGGCCGCCGAGGTAGCCGCTCAACCTGAGCAGCCGACATCCCGCCCGGATGTCCCCATCGACGAGACACTCTCGCCAGCCGAACGCGAAGCGCTCGAAAAGGCCGACCCCGACCTCGTCGCGGCCCTGCGCGAGGTCGTCTACCAGCGCGCATCCGACCTCCACGTCACCGTTGGCGCCGCTCCGATGGTGCGCATCGACGGCTCCCTGACTCCAGCCGGGACGACCGAGCCGTGGAGCACTCAGCGCACATACTCCGCCCTCACGAGCCTCTTGACCCCGCGTCAACTCGAGGTCTTCCAACGCGAGCTCGAGCTCGACTTCGCGTTCACCATCTCGGCAAACTCCCGCTTCCGTGTGAACCTCTACCAGCAGCGCGGCTCCGTGGGAGCGGCCTTCCGTCTCATCCCGACCGAGATCAAGCAGCTTCACGAACTCGGCGTGCCCGACAGCATCGGCGGCTTCTCGCAGCTGCCCCGCGGGCTCGTCCTCGTGACCGGACCGACCGGTTCCGGCAAGTCGACGACGCTCGCCGCGCTCATCGACCTCGTCAACAGCACCCGGGCAGACCACATCGTGACGGTCGAAGACCCGATCGAGTTCATGCACGTGCACAAGCAGTCGATCGTCAACCAGCGCGAGGTCGGCCACGACACCCACAGCTTCAATAACGCGCTCAAGCACGTGCTGCGCCAGGACCCCGATGTCATCCTGATCGGTGAGCTCCGAGACCTGGAGACGATCTCGGTGGCACTGACCGCGGCCGAGACCGGCCACCTCGTCTTCGCGACCCTGCACACTCAGGATGCGCCGCAGACCATCGACCGCGTCATCGACGTGTTCCCGCCCCACCAGCAGGACCAGGTGCGTGCGCAGCTGGCCGCCACCCTGCAGGGCGTGGTCTGCCAGACGCTCGTGAAACGCGCATCCGGCCGCGGTCGTGTCGTCGCCACCGAGGTGCTGATGATGACCCCGGCCATCGCCAACCTCATCCGCGAGGGCAAGACCTACCAGATCGCCTCCATGATGCAGGCCGGACGGGACTCCGGGATGCACACCATGGACCAGCATCTGGCCGACCTGGTCAACAACGGCACCATCACCCGCAAGTCCGCGCTCGACAAGGCGCACGACCTCGAGGGCATCCACCGACTGATCCAACGCGTCGAATCGCCCACGGAGGCGTCAGCGCGCGCGATCGCGGCCAGTGGGCCCGACTTCGGCGACAACTATTCAGGAATGGTGAGGTAACCCGTGGCTGGAGCAACCGCATACGCCTACAAGGGGCGCGACGCCGAAGGCAAGATCGTCAAGGGTCGAGTGGATGCGCCCAGCGAGGCCGCTGTCGCGTCGCGGCTGAAGACGATGGGCCTGTCACCGGTCTCGATCGCCGAGGCGCCGGAGGGCACGGGACTGAACCGCGACCTCAACATCAGTTTCGGATCCGGAGTGAAGCTCAAGGATCTCGCTATCATGAGCCGCCAGATGGCGACCATGATCGGTTCGGGCCTCTCGTTGCTGCGAACCCTGAACATCCTGGCCGAGCAGACCGAGAACAAGAAGCTCGCGAAGATTCTCGGCACGGTGCGAGATGACGTCGAAACCGGTGTCTCCATTTCCGATTCGATGCGCAAGCACGCGGATGTGTTCCCGCCCCTGATGATCAACATGGTGCGCGCCGGTGAGACCGGCGGATTCCTCGATCAATCGCTGGAGTCGATCGCAACGAACTTCGAGAAGGAGGTCAAGCTTCGGGGCACCATCAAGTCGGCACTGACCTACCCGGTAATCGTCCTAATCATGTCGCTCGTCGCGGTCATCGCGATGCTGCTCTTCATCGTGCCCGTCTTTGAGAAGATGTTCTCCCAGATGGGTGGTCAGCTCCCATTGCCTACGGAGATCCTCGTCGTGCTCTCGCACGCCATGGCCTGGCTGGCGCCCCTATTGTTGGTCATCATCATCGTGGTGGCCGTTTGGTGGAGCCGCAATAAGAACGAGGAGAAGGTCCGCCGGAGAATTGACCCGATCAAGCTGAAGCTGCCGGTATTCGGTCCGCTGATGAAGAAGATCGCCGTCGCGCGGTTCAGTCGCAACTTCGCGAACATGATCGGCTCGGGTGTCCCCATCCTCCAGGCGCTCAAGATCGTGGGGGAGACGAGCGGCAACTGGGTGATCGAGGATGCGCTCGTCAAGGTCGCAGAGTCGGTCCGACAGGGCGAGTCCATCGCCACCCCGCTGTCCAATCAGCCCGTCTTCCCGTCGATGGTGACGCAGATGATCGCCGTCGGCGAGGACTCCGGCTCCCTCGAGATGATGCTGACCAAGATCGCGGACTTCTACGACCAGGAGGTGGAGTCTGCGACCGAGCAGCTCACCGCCATGATCGAGCCTTTGATGATCGCCTTCCTCGGAGTCGTCATCGGCGGCATGGTCGTGGCGCTTTACATGCCGATCTTCCAGATTGCCACGCTCGTCAAATAAACGCCCCCAACCTGGGTACGTGTTGCGCGTTTCCTCCCTCTAACTGGGGTGATAACTGAACAAAAACACCCCCGGACGTGGGATTCTGCCGAGAATCTTCTGGCAAATACCATCAAGCCACCGAACGGAAACTCGCACCGTTCGAACCGACCGCACCACCCCGCACCCGACCGAATGGACACCGCAATGTACTTCCGACTCATGGGCAAACTGAACGCCCGCCGCAAGGGACTCCTCGAACAGGACGAGAAGGGCTTCACGCTCATCGAGCTTCTCGTCGTTGTGATCATCATCGGCATCCTCGCCGCGATCGCCATCCCCGTTTACCTCGGCATCCAGAACAGCGCGAAGGACAGCGCGGTCAAGTCCGACATCTCGAACGCAAAGACGGCTGTCGTCGCGTTCTCGACTACCGGAAACGGATCCATGCCGAACGATCTGAGCAACCTCGCAAACAACGGCTACACCGCACCGAAGGCGAGTGACGCCAACTACACCGGCGGTTCGATCCCCTCTCTGACGAAGGGGACCGGCAACGCGTTCTGCATCTCGGCAACGAGCACCACTGGCACGTCGTTCGCCGCGAGCGACTCGACTGGTGTGGCCCCAGGATCCTGCTCGGCCACAGGCGCATTCGTCGCACCGTAACCAGCCCGGAGAGACCGAGGGTGGGGCGTCGCGCAAGCGGCGCCCCACCCGAGGCGTAAAGGGCCCGGCACCCGAACAGCCAGCCCGTTACCGCCGAAGAAAAACCTCAGCTCCACCCCGCACCACCATCGATTCCCAACACCCGAGGAGGTGAATCGTGAACTTGCTCCGTGCCCGTCTGAACCAGCCTGCCGACCGCGAGTCAGGATTCACCATCATCGAGGTCATGGTCGCGATGATGATCTTCATGATCATCGCTGTCGGCGTCGCCGCCGCGATGACCAGCAGCCTCACCCTCACCAAAGACTCCCGTTCGCGTGAAGTCGCCGCGAACCTCGCAGCGCAGGACATCGACGTCGCCCGCTCGATCAGCGACGTGATGACCATCCTCCCCGCTCAGACGAACGTCGTCGTCGACGGTCTCCAGTACACGATCACCCGCTCAGTGGCTTGGGTCACTTCGGGCGGTGGAGACGGCGCCTGCGGCACGGCTGACGGCGCTCTCCAGTACAAGCACATCAACGTGCGTGTCGACTGGAAGGGCCGCAGCCAGGTTGTACCCTCAAGTGCAGGCCGACACCCTTATCGCGCCGAACGGCCGCATCAACGATCCGACGATGGGAACGATCCTGGTCTCCGTCACGGGCGTCAACGGCGCCGGCGTTCCGGGATTGACTGTGACGGTCACCCCGAATGCGACCAACCCGAACGGTGCGCTCCCGGTTACCCCAGGCCCCGCCGCGACCGATGTTCAGGGGTGCAGCTACGCCCTCAAAGTCGCCCCGGGCAACTACGACGTGAAGATCAGCACTACCGCGGGTGACTACGTGAACGAAAAGCAGCAGGCGACCGAGACCCAGACCAAGCTTGTCGTCGCCGGAGATTCGACCGAGGCCGATTTTCAGTTTGACAAGGCCAGCGTGATCGACGCCATCTTCGCGGGCAATGTCGGCACCTCGGGCATCCAATTCCCGAGCAATCTCGTCGTCAACTGGGCGAGTGAGAACGCCGTGTATTCGACGCCCGTGAGCGTGCCCGTCTCCAAGACCGTCCGGTACCTGTTGCACCCATTCGCCAACGGATACGACGCGTTCACCGGACCATACGTGGCTCCGTCGCTGACCCCGGGAGGCGCGAAAGCTCCCGACTGCATCTCGCCGGATCCCGGAAAGTGGACCACGCCCAACCTCGCGGGCGTCGTGGGCCAAAGAATGGATGCGCAGCACGTCTCGACCCTTCCCGGCGGGAGCGCGACAATGTCGAATCTACGCATGGGCGTCGTGAACGTCTCGGGCGTCCAGGGCAAGTTCCTGACGGTCCAGGCCGCGACCGCATCCCCCTCGTCGGGGATCCCGGATGCGCGCTCGCGACGCCTCCGACGCTCACGTTCACGACGAAAGTCGCCTCCAGCAATGTCAATCTGGCCCTTCCTTTCGGAACCTGGATCATCTACTCGGGAGCCACGTCTGGCGCGAAGACCACGATCGTTCCCACGACATCGATCTCGCTGCCCTCCGGCAGTCCCGTCAACGTCGCTCCCGGCGTCATCACCATCGATCCGCGGGTGATCCAATGAGCCGCTCTTTGTTCCGCGCTCGTGCTCGCCGGCTGGCCGCCGACGAGCGAGGCATCACACTCGTCGAGATCACCATCGCGGTCTTTCTCACCAGCCTGGTCGCGGCGGTTGTTCTCGCTATGTTCGTGGGCGTCACGAAGAGTTCGAACGAGAACAACAAGATCAACACGGACACCCGGTCTGCATCCAATGGGATGAACGAAATGGCGCGCATGATCCGCGCCGCGACTGAGAACCCGCTCGCGAATCCCGCATCCGGTGTCTATCCGAATGAGTCAGCCATCGTCGCTGGTTCAGGCCTTCGAAGCATCACGCTTTATGCGTACGTTAATTTGGACTCCGCCAGCGAGACTCCCGTGAAGGTCACCTTCTCGGTGAACGCCAAGAACCAGCTGATCGAGACGAAGTATCTCGCCACAGGGCTCACGAACAGTCACTGGAACTTCAATACGACACCTCAATCGCCTCGCGTCCTCAGCGACTCGGTCGATCCGACGGCGCCACTCTTCACCTATCTCACCGACCAGGGCACGACGGTACCCGTGCCGACCGGTGGCTTTGCCGATTCGACGACGCTCCTCTCCATCAGGGCGATTACGATCGCGCTGCCCGTCAAGTCCGCAGGCTCGAACTGGTCGGCGGTCACTCTCCAGAACACGGTCGCGATGCCGAATCTCGGCCTAACGCGATCAGGAACGGGTTCGTGATGCGTGATTTCTGGTTCCGCCGGTTGTGGCGAAAGAACGACGACGAGGGTATGGCCATGGCGATGGTCGTCGGCATAGGTGCCGTGCTGATCCTGCTGGTCACCTCGGTCACGAGCGTTGCGATCTCCGGGATCACGAAGGCGACAAGCGAACAGGACTGGGCCGGCGCGATCTCGGCCGCGTACGCCGGGATCAGCGACTACCAGAGCCGACTCGCCAACGACTACTCGTATGTTCAGTACGGCAACCCCGACGCGCTGTTCGCGAAAGGAGTGCCCGGAAACGTGGTCGCGCTGCCGCCTACATCGGCTCCCAACCCTGCGTTCGGCATCGGTCCTACCGGTACGTGGGCGACGGTCGCGGGCAGTAATGATGTGGTCGGCGGAACCCCTCGGGCGTCGTACCGGTACGAGGTGGATAACTCGAAGTACTCGTCCACCGGCATCCTGAGACTGCGGTCAACCGGCAAGGTTGGGAATGTGACGCGCACGATCGTCGCCGACCTCAAGCAGCAGGGGTTCATCGACTTCCTGTACTTCACCGATTACGAGATGCTCGACCCCGACATCAACTCGACCAGCTGCACGGTCGCCCACGCTTGGGAGCTTTCAACCGCCCGCAGCTCCAGCTGCGTCATCCAGTTCGTCAAGGCGGATGAGATCAAGGGCCCGCTGCACTCGAACGACACCCTCGACATCTGTGGAGGGAAGTTCGATCAGACTGTCACGTCGTCGAACTCCACACTGAAGAACGGCGTGCGATACACGACGATCGGCTGCTCGCCCACCTACACGCCGACTGACGGAACGGGCGCTGCACTGAACGTCGGGTTCGCGAAGCCGATCAGCATGCCGGCCACGAACTCGAAGATGATCCAGGAGACGCGCAACGACCTGCCTCAGACGGTGCAGCGTCCTGGCTGCCTCTACACGGGTCCGACCACGATCAAGTTCAATGCCGACGGGACCATGACCGTGCGCTCGCCGTGGACCAAGAAGACCCAGATCGCCGGTGACCCGCCGACGGTCGCTGGATCGACCGCGCCCGCCGACTGCGGCACCCCGGGGGACCCCACGAAGTCCGAAGCGCAAAATGTGAACACTCTGTCCGGAGCAAACGGTCAAACTATCACGATCACGAACCACATTCTCGACCACAACCTCGTCTACGTGCAGGGAGTGAAGACCACGGCGACGGACCCGAACTACTGGGCCTCAAACAAGACCCCGAACAACAGCTCTTTCAAATGCGTCGGCCAGACGACGACCGACGTGGGCAACGGTCTCGGCTATCCCAAGACGAACGAGAAAGTCCCCGACGACACCGCGATGGGAAAGTCCTACGACTGCCAGGCGGGCGACGTGTTCGTCCAAGGCACCGTGAACGCCGCCATGACCGTGGCCGCCTCCCACTACGTGTACGTCGTCGGCGACATCGTTCGCGAGGATGCGCAGAACGACATACTCGGCCTCGTCGGTACCGGCGCGGTCTGGGTCTGGAACCCCGTGAACTCCTCCGGTACATCGCTTCTGGGCAACACCAACCGCAAGATCGAGGCGGCCATCCTCTCGGTCGCTCACTCCTTCCAGGTGCAGAACTACACGACCGGCGGATACCGCGGCCAATTGCAGGTGACCGGAGCTATCGCTCAGAAGTTCCGAGGCACGGTCGGCACAGGAAACGGCACCACCGGCTACACGAAGCAGTACGTGTACGACCCGCGACTTCGGAATATCGCGCCGCCGAAGTTCCTGTCGCCGGTGTCAACGACGTATGGGGTCAACGTGCTCGTCGAGGTCAAAGCGGCCTACTCGGCAGACGGGACGGCCATCCCGTGATCGACCTCATCCCTGCCCTCTGGGCCACCGCTTTCGGGATCGCCGTCGTCGGCGTCCTCGGCCTCCTCATCGGCTCCTTCCTCAACGTGGTCGTGTATCGCGTCCCGATCGGTGCTTCGATCGTGTCTCCGCCGAGCGCCTGCCCGCAGTGCGGAAACGCCATTCGCCCGTGGGACAACATCCCCGTGCTCTCCTGGCTCCTCCTCCGTGGCAAGTGCCGCGATTGCCGCAACCCGATCTCGTTCAGGTACCCGCTTGTCGAGGCTGCGACCGGTGTGTTCTTCGCGGTCGTCGGGTTCTGGCGTCTTCCTGGGATCCTTTCGGCTACGACCACCTTCGACTTGGTCGCGTCGATCCTCGAGTTGATCGCGTTCCTCTATCTTGCGGGCGTGAGCGTCGCGCTCGCGCTCATAGATCTCGACGTGAAGCGGCTCCCGAACTCGATCGTTTTGCCCGGTTACCTCGTCGGAGCGGTTCTGCTCGGCGCGGCCGGCGTTCTCGGCGGCGACTGGTCGGCCCTAATTCGCGCTGCCATCGGCGCTGCGGCGCTGTTCGTCGCCTACCTGATCATGGCGTTCGCGTATCCGGGCGGCATGGGGCTCGGCGACGTTAAGCTCGCCGGAGTCCTCGGGCTCTTCCTTGGCTACCTGGGCTGGGGTGCACTCATCGTCGGCGCGTTCTCGGCATTCTTGCTCGGCGGGCTGTTCGCCCTCGCGCTCGTCGCCGCCCGCCGCGCGGGCCGCAAGAGCGGCATCCCCTTCGGCCCATGGATGCTCGCGGGCGCCTGGATCGGCATTCTGTTCGGCAACACACTGTGGGGCGCCTACCTGTCGCTCTTCGGAATCGCATAGGTAAGGAGATCGCATGGCCACGAACATCGTAGGCATCGACGTCGGAAGCTCGACGATTCGTGCCGTCGAGGTGGCGGACGCTGGAAAGGCACGCCCGACCCTGGTGCGCCACTTCGAGGTCCCGCTCCCCGAGGGCGCAGTGAGTCGAGGCGAGGTTCTGGAGCCCAACACGGTTGCAGCGGCACTCCGTCAGCTCTGGAGCCAGGGCGGTTTCAAGAGCAAGGACGTCGTGCTCGGGATGGGCAATCAGCGCGTTCTCGCTCGCGACCTGACGGTTCCTAAGATGTCGCGCACGCGCATCCGGGAGAGCCTGCCGTACCAGGTGCAGGAGATGTTGCCCGTGCCGGTCGCGGACGCACTCCTCGACTTCTACCCGATCTCCGAGAGCGACACCGAGGCGGGCCCGGTCATCCATGGTCTCCTGGTCGCCGCGGTGAAGGATGCGGTGCTCGGCAACGTGAAGGCCACCCAGCTCGCGGGTCTGACGACGGTCGAGGTCGACCTCATCCCGTTCGCTCTCACCCGTGTGCTCCTCGGTCGCCCGCATGTGGCGGGCACCGTCGCGCTGATCGAGATCGGGGCCAACACCACGAGCGTCGTGATCGCCACCGAAGGTGTTCCCCAGTTCGTACGTATCATCCCGACCGGTGGAGCGGACCTTACCCAGGCCCTGCGATCCGAACTGGAGATCGAGCCCGGCGAGGCGGAGCGGCTCAAGGCGACCATCGGACTGGCCCGCGAGGTCACCAGCATCGAAGAGCAGCGCGTCGTCGAGATCATCTATCGCGTCACGAGCGAGCTGCTCACCAGCCTGCGGAACACGGTCAGCTACTTCGTGAACACGCATCCGGATGCTCCGGTCCGCGAACTCGTCGTCACCGGTGGCGGCGCACAGCTGCCCGGCCTCACTGACGCGTTGAGCGAGATGACACGCCTCCCCGTCGAAGTCGGGGACCCCTTCCACACCGTCGCACTGTCGCGCAACCTCAACGCGGACGTGCTGCGGCAGAATCGGTCGAGGCTCGCAGTCGCCCTCGGCCTCGCCCTAGGGAGTGCAGCATGAGCATCACACTTCGGCGCCCCACCGACGCCAAGACCGAGCCGATTGAGAAGAAGGACGCGAAGCGTCCGGCAAAGCGCCGAAGGGCACCAAACCCGAGACGGGAGCGAAGAGCCTGAAGGCGGCGCCGAAGCCGCGGTCGACCGCCAAGCGTGCCCCCAACGCACTGGTCGTCGGTGGCGAGCCCCGCGTCGATCTGCTTCCCCCGAGGTACGTACCGAGCGTCGTTCGCGAGGCACGCGTCGTGCGCTGGGATACGGTGTGCTCGCGACCGTGATCGTGATGGTCGTGGCCGTCGGCGGAGGATTCGCGTTGAATGTGGCCGCGCAGGCAAAGCTCCTCGTCACGCAAGGGCAGACCGCGACCATCCTCGCCCAACAGCAGAAGTTCATGGACGTACGCACGGTGCAGAACGAAGTCGCCACCGCCCAGGCGGCGCAGCAGGTTGGTGCGTCGACCGAGATCGACTGGAGCCCCTACCTGGCGGAGGTCCAGGCGAAGCTTCCCGCGAGCGTCTCCGTGACCACGGTCAACGTCGACTCGTCATCGCCATTGGCTATCTACGCCCAGTCGAGCGACCCGACCCAGGGACCGCGCGTCGCGACGGTCGTGTTCACCGGTGAGACTGCTGTTCTGCCGGACGTTCCTTCCTGGATGCGCTCGCTTCAGACGCTGCCGGGGTATGTGGACGGCGTCGCCGGCATGATCTCACTCGATCAGTCGACGAACATCTACACGGCGACCGTCACCATTCACGTCGACGAGCGCGCCTTCGCCAAGCGTTTCGAACCGAAGGAGAAGTAGCCATGGACAAGACCCGTCTCTGGATCATCGGCTCGGCGGTGGCGATGGTGGCAATCGTGGCGCTCGGCTGGGTCGTCGGCATCCAGCCGCAACTCTCCGCTGCTTCGGCGGCCGACGCGCAGACCGCTCAGGTCGAGGCGCTCAACCAGAAGAACGCGCTCGCGCTCGCCGAACTGCAGAAGCAGTACAAGGATCTGCCGGCGCTCAAGGCGCAGCTCGCCGCGCTCGCTTCGTCGGTTCCTGGCGACGTGCAGATGCCCGCGTTCATGGACGAGATGACCGCAGTGGCGAGCGGCGCCGGCGTCACCGTGGCGAAGTGGACTGCCGCGGACGGGCAGGCATATACGGCTCCCGTCGCGCCGGCGGCCGCCGCCGCAGCACCGGCAGCGGGTTCGACGGCCACTCCTGCGCCGACACCGGCACCCGGCACCCCAGCGCCGACGCCGACGCCCGCCGTTCCCGTCAAGGTGGCCGGCCTGCCCCCGGTGATGAGCACATTGATCACTTCAGACAACTTCATTGCGAGCCCCGTCACTGTCTCGGTGAGCGGACCGTACGCGAACGTCCTGACCTTCTTGAAGGGCGCTCAGTCGGGCCAGCGACTGTTCTTGGTCACCGGGTTCGTCACGAAGGCCTCAACCGTCGGCACCGGCGTGGACGCGACGATCAGCGGGCTCATCTACACCCTCAAATCGACCGAATCCACCCCGGCTAGCAAATAAAGAGGAGAGCATGCGTTAGCGGCCCGCCCTCCCTGCGAGCGGCGGGCCGATTGCTACAGTGTCACCATCAGTGGATGCCTGCCCAGGCCGATCGAGGAGTGACACCATGAGCAATGCGACGCCGGAAGAGCCTACTTCCGTCCCGGATGCCGCCGGCTCCAGCCCCGACACCGACCCCGGCCTCGCCAACCCGCCGTCGAGCCCTGTCTCCGCTCGCGGACACGTGAACCACCCCGAGGACGCGGAAAGCGGCACCGCAACCGCCCCTGCCACCGCTCCCGCAGCGTCAGCCGCAGCCACGCCGGCTCCGGCCACCCCCGCCCCGGCGATCGAGCCCGAGCCCGTCGTCGCATCCGACGACGACATCGCCGCCGCCGTCGCCCGCTCGAACACCGGTGAGGCCCCCGCCGCAGCAGCTGCCGCGGGCGACGCGACCATCGACACAGCTTCGCCGGCCGAGTCGGCCGCGCCCGTGACCATCGCCGCGCAGCAGGCCGCGCAGCCCACAACCGACACCGCGGCGACGACCGCATACGACGCCCCGCCCGCAGCAGCGGCGGCCGGTGTCGCCGCTGGCGCCACTGCTCCCGCGTACGCCGCGCAGCCGGTCACCCCGATCTACGTGCAGCGACCCGAGCCGCCCAAGAAGCGCAGCAACCGCGGCGTCGGCATCCTGATCGCCCTCGTCGGAACCGTCGTGTTCGCACTGCTGTGGGCCGCGGTCGTGGCGCTCGTCGGCGGCTTGCTGACGCCGGGACGCGAATTCGTCGACCTGTTCGTTCACTTCCTGGGTTCGTGGGCGTTCCGCGGACCGGTCATCGTCTTCTTTGTCGCCATGGTGCTGCTCATCCAGGTACTGAACCGCGCACGCTGGTGGGCGTACATCCTCGGCGGCCTCGTCGTCGCCGTTCTCGTCTACGCCTCCTACGTCGGGTCTTCACTGCTCGACCAGGATTTCACCCGCCTGACCGCAGAGGAGGCCGGACTCTTCATCGGCCGCCAGTGGGTCAACCCGTTCGCGATCCTCGCCGGCGTGGTCGCTCGCGAGGTCTCGATGTGGACCGGTGCCTGGCTCGCCGCCCGCGGCCGCGCGCTCAAGGTGCGCAACGCCGAGGCGCAGGCCGAGTACGACCAGCAGCTGGCCGACGCCCAGAACCAGGCCGTCGCTGCGTACGCCACACCGCAGCAGAGCGGCTACTGATCTACTGATCCTCTATCACGGAGCAAGATGCGTGACGATCGTGCATACGCCGCCGTCGTAGCCGTCTTCGCGGCCTTCCTCTACCTCGCGATCGTGATCGCGGCGTTCGGGCTGATCTCGCTCGCCACCAACACCGACCCGATCGACGATCCGGATGCGGGCCCGCTCGTCGGCCCGATCATGGTCGGCTCCGCGACGCTGCTGGTTCTCGTCTTCCTCATCTCCCTGGGCACGCAGGTCAACGCTGACAAGCAACGGATCTCGCCGCTGGTCGCGCTCATCGTCGGCTTCGCCGCGTACATCGTCTACGCAGCGGCCGGAGGCATCGCCGGGGGAGCGGGCGATCCCTCGCAACCGTTCCACTACTTCGTGTTCGCACTGGGTCAGTTGGCAAGCTGGTACGCGGTCGTCGTCGGAATCGCAGCCTTCGTCGTGACCCTGCTCTACCAACTCGTGATCGTCGGACGGTTCCGCGATCGGGGCCGCCCGCGGTGGCCGTGGGAGCGCGACGACGACGAGTGACGCATCCGTCGCCACCCCCACTCCCCCGAACGGGGTGAATGCGCGGCACGTTTGCGCGCCGATACACTCCGGGAATCATCTTGAAGGGGGACCGATGACGTCCAATGCTGCCGCCGTTCCGTCTGTCCGTTGGTATTGGTGGGTCGTCATCGGTGCAGCCGGGCTGCTTGCGGCAGTCGCCGTGGCGCTCTCCGTAGCCACGCTCGCGGCATATCAGAACGTGCCGAGGGCTCTGGTCGGCAACTATCTGACCGCGCTGGAGCACGGCAAGGCCGGCGACGCCATGCACCTGGCCGGCATCAAGGCGAACTCGGGGGATGTGCTACTCACCGATGCCGCGTACGCCAAAGCGACCAACCGCATCAGTTCCTTCTCGCTGGCCCGACCCGTCATTCACGGCAACTCGGCGACGATCGACGCGACGATCCGGCAGGGCGACCACAGCCGTCATCAGACCTTCGCCATCGAGCGCGCAGGCGGTCTCCCGGGTCTTCCGCTCTGGAAGTTCGGAGCGGTCGAGACGGATCTGGTCGACGTGTTGGTCACGGGCCCGGTCGGGCTGACATTCACCGTCGCCGGCCAGCATCCATCGAGCATGCTGATCGGCAGCGCGACCACTCTTCGGGCGTTCCCCGGCACCTACCCGGTGAAGTTCCAGTCGCCGAACGCGGCGTACGTCGTCTGGAATGCCGACGCCACGTCCATCCCCGCCGGCAACAAGGTCGTGCCGACCAATTTCGTGGCCCAACTGTCCTCAGCTGGAACCGACCAGGCGCGACAGGCCGTCGATGCCTGGCTCGACGCCTGTCTTGCCTCGACAGAGGCAGAACCCGCTGATTGTCCTTTCCTTGTGCAGTCCGACGACGCCGTCACGCTCAGCGACCTGCATTGGCAGCTCGTGCATCGGCCGGATATCGGAGTCGACCCGGCCTGGACCATCGGCGGATGGGCGGTCGAGAGCTCGGCGGACGGCAGCGTGACGGCGACGGCGAAGCTGACCCGCACGTCCGACGGAGCGACAGGCACCGGAAGCAGCGACGAGATCGTCTTCCAGATCCGCGGGATCATCTCCTTCGACGACACCGGCGCGATCTTCACCCCGTACTTCGGGGGCGCACAGGGCTAGCGGCTGGCGCCCCTAGTCGACTAGCGGCACCTGCACGCGCGCGAACTTGCCTTTCGCGATGTACATGCCGCGTCCGGGCGGGAACTCCGACCGGTTGAGGCGCGGCAGCGGCGTCTTCAGCAGCAGGTCTCCTTCCATCGAGTCCGGCTGCAACAGGATGCCGCGGCGCCCGTTCTTCACCTCGCCGAGCAGCGGCCACGACGACCCCAAGCCGACGACTCCGCTTCGGCCACGAGCAGGTGGTCGCTGCGCCGCACCGCGCGCACGAGCTCGACGATCGCCGAGTCGGCCGGGGTCTGCAGAAAGTCGCCGATGCTCTCGATGATCACGGTGATGTGACCTTCGGTGTCCGGATCCGCGACAGCGGCCGCGAGGTCGCGGGCGAGGGCGGCCGCCGCATCCGGAGTCGTGGCCTTGTCGGTCCAGTGCGACGCCGACGCGAGGGGCGAGCGCGCGTTGCCCAGGTAGTAGAGGCGCGATTCGGGATCGAACCGGGCGACGGATGCGGCCAGCGCGGCCAGCGTGCTGGTACGTCCGCTCGCGGGTGGGCCGGCCACGAGCAACGTCCCCGCCGGGTCGAAACCGAACGGTCCCAGGTCCAGATCGCTCAGGCCGAGCACCGGTTCGCCCTGGTGCCGATCAGGCAGGTCGGCGAGTGGCAGCTCGCGCGGCAGAGACCCGATCGTCGGAGCCTCCGGAACGCCCGCGCGCGTCATCGCCTCAGCGAGACGGGTCGTCGCGGCGGACTGCTCCGAGACCGACGCGCTCCCGCCGAGCACCGCGATCTGCGTCTCGTACCCGTCGACGATCGCCCGGCCGGGAGGCGATGACGGGCCGAGGATGTCGCTCGGCACATCGAGCATCCCGTAACCGTCGTCAGCGAGTCGCAGCACGACCTTGCGCTGGACGAGCGAGCGGATCGCGGTGGGCACGGCACCGGCGCGGTCGCCGGTGAGCGCCACGTGCATCCCGAGCTGGCGCCCGTCGCTCAGGATGTCCTTGAACACGTCGTACCAGGCCGAGCGTCCCGCGGGGATCTCGAAGTCTTCGCGGAAGTTCGGGAACCCGTCGATGAGCAGCAGGATGCGCGGCTCGTTCGGCCGGTTCGCGAGCCGCCGGTACTCGGTGATGCTCGATGCGTTCGCCTCGGCGAAGCGCGGTCCGCGGCTCTCGAGCTCCTCCTTCAACGTGCGGAACAACCGGATGACCCGCTCTGCGTCGTCGCCGGGGATCACCGAGCCGACGTGCGGCAGCTTCTCGAGCATCCTGAGGCTGCCCGCGGCGAAGTCCAGCGCGTAGACCCGCACCGGGCCGCCGCGCGGTGTGATCGCGGCGGCCGAGGCGAGGGAGCGCAGCACAGCGGACTTTCCCGCGCCACCCGTGCCGTAGATCGCGATGTTTCCGTCGACATCGGGGTGGAAGTACACCGGCGCCTGCTGCTGGCGGTCGGGCACGTCGCTGACTCCGAGCAATAGTTCGGCGTCGGTGCGCTGGCGCAGCAGACCGAGGTCGTAGACGCTCGCCAGCTCATCGAGCCACGGGCGTCGTGGGGCGGGGATGCGCGCAGCCGCCTGGGCGTGCACGATCGAGGTGACGAGGCGCTGCTGATCCGTCGGCCCGAGGTCGCGTTCCACCTCGACCGCCGGCCGGGGCTCCTCCCAGCGGTTCTCGCCGCCGAAGCGGAGCTCCGCGACCTCGACACCGGCGCGCTCCGGTTCGCGCGAGGTCCAGCCACCCGCATAGGCGGACTGGAACTGCGTCAGACGGCCCGGGCCGGTCTTGGCCATGCCGCGGCCGGGGATGCCCGGGTCGAAGTGCGCTGCATCCGTCACGCCGACGACGTCCTGGCTGTCGGACTCGTCGGCCATCCTGAGCGCGATGCGCAGGTTGGTGTTCGCCCGCAGGTTGTCCTTGATCACGCCCGCCGGTCGCTGGGTCGCCATGATGAGGTGGATGCCGAGCGAGCGACCGCGCTGGGCGATGTCGACGACGCCGTCGACGAACTCGGGGACCTCGCCGACGAGCGCCGCGAACTCGTCGATGACGAGAACGAGGGCGGGCGGGCATTCGGGGTCGCCGCGCTTCTCGAGTTCGAGCAGGTCCTTGGCCTTCTTGCGGTTGAGGAGGTGCTCCCGGTGGTGCAGCTCGGCCCGCAGACTGGTGAGCGCTCGACGCACGAGGTGCGGGCTCAGATCGGTGACCAGGCCGACGCAGTGGGGGAGTGTCACGCAATCCGCGAACGCCGATCCGCCCTTGTAGTCGACGAAGAGGAACGTGACACGGTCCGAGCTGTATTCGGCCGCCATCCCGAGCACCCAGGCCTGCAGGAACTCGCTCTTGCCGGCGCCGGTCGTTCCGCCGACGAGGGCGTGCGGTCCCTGCGTGCGCAGATCGAGATGCATCGGGTCGACGCCCGCCGAGCCGATGATGGCACGCAGGGTTCCGGCGCGACGCTTCACCGGCTGAGCTCCGGGCGTCCGGTCGTGGATCGATGAGTTCTGTCGCCACCGGTCGATGACGGCCGTCGACGACTCCAACAGATCGTGCCCGAGGAGGGTCACCATCGAGATGCTGCGCGGGAGGTCGCTCGAGTCGGCCACGAGGGCGCCCGCGTCGATGACGGGAGCCATCCGCTTGGCGTAGTCGAGCGCCGCGGCCCGGGTCACCGGCTCGGTGACGACGTTCTCGATCGTCTCGCCGATGCGCACGAAGCCGACGGTCCCGCGATCCTCGCGGTCGGTGTGCTCGAGGTAGGTGCGGCAGACGGCCGGCAGCTTCGCGGTGGTCTCGCCGAGCCAGATCGGGAAGATTCCGGCATCGGCGGCGGCCTCAGCGAGCTGTACGAGGCGCGCGCGATCGATCGAGACATCGTCGGAGATCACGACGACGATGGCGGGGATGGGCGACGGAGTCCCGTCGATCGTCTCGGATTTGCCGACCTCCGCGCCCCGCTCGAGGGCGGCACGTTCCTGCTCCATCGCGCCACGCCGCTTGGCCTTCGCGCGTGCATCTGCGAGTCGCTGCTCGACGACGCCTTCCAGGGCGTTCATCACGGTCGCGGCGCTCGACGCGCTGTCGGCCAGGTGGCCGCCGGTGACCGGGCTGTGCGGCGACGACGTGTGCGGCATCCACTTGAGCCACTCGAGCTCCCGCGACCATCTCGGGGAGACGAGGGATGCGACGACGAGCTCCGCGGGCGAGTGCAGCGCCGTGAGCTGCACCAGCACCGAGTTGACGGATCCGGCGATGCGCTCCGGCGCGCCCGCGATCCCTAGAGCACCCGACTCGAACAGGTTGTCGAGAACGGGAACGTCGGCGACGTGTTCGTGCTCGGCGATCACCGCATCCAGGCGCTCCTGGAATTCGACGAGCATCTCGCCTCGGTCGTTCGTCTGGATCACGTTGCGAGACGGCATCGCTCCGATGCCGAGTTGGACGTTGAGGAACGACCAATGCTCGGGTCGGCGCGTCCAGAGCAAGGGGCCGCGCTGAAGAGCCTCGGAAAGGGCGGAGGCAGTGGTCGGCGACTCGGAGCGCCGCAGCGCTTGCTCGAGTTCGCGCTCACTGCCCAGCTTCTCCGTCAACGCCTCGAGGCGCTTGTCGAAGACCGCGATCGCCTTCTTGAGCTTGCGCTTGCCGCGCGTGCGTCCGGTGATGTAGTTGCCGATCAGCATCACGGGGGAGAGCAGAATGAAGAGGAGCGACGTCGGGTTCTTCGTCAGCATGAACATCGCGCCGCCCAGCAGCAGCGGTGTGAGCATCGCGAGAAGAGGAAAGGGCGGGTCCTCTTTCTCTGCCGGCACCTCGGGAGCCTGGAAAACCTGGCCCGCGTATCGCTGCTCCACGCGCGGGGAGCGGTTGAAGAAGACGGGACCGGCGGTCGGGGCCGCGACCGGAGTGTCCGTCACTCCCGAGACGCTGATCCGCACCTCGGTGTCGCCGATCAGCAGCGTCTCGGATCGTCGTACGGTGAATCGCGAGACGATGCCGCCGTCGACCACCACACCGTTCGCCGAGCCGAGATCGATGACCTCGACGCCGTCGCCGGACTCCAGGCGCACGTGCTTCTTCGAGACCAGAGGATCGCGCAGCACGATGTCGCAGGACTCGTCGCGGCCGAGCACTGTCGTACCGCGCCGGAGCGGGAACTCGCGCCCCGCATCCGGACCCGAGATCACCTCGACGGTCGCGACGACCGGTGCATCGGCCAGGTCGTTCGGGGCGTAGTAGACGCCGGCGTCGGCGAGACTCACCGTTGCGCCGCTGCCGATCCACGCTTCGCCCACCGGTGCGTCGGGCGGCAGCACGAGCGGCTCCGCCTGGCCGGGAAGCGTCGCGCGCAGGGTCAGTGCACGCTCGTCTGCGGGAGCCGGCGCATCCCCCGCCCGCGGATCGACCCGCCGGATGGTCGAGGCGATCTCCGAGATGCTTGCGGCGGCATCGGCGGTGACGACGATGTCGTCGCCCGCGCCCGACGCGCGAGACAGGGTCAGTTTGAGGCGCACGGGAAAACCATACCCAGTGAACGGTTTCTCCCCGATGGGGACCCCTCCCCATCGCCCGAAGCGCGACCGTTTCATTAGGTTGTACCCAGCGTGAGAAGTGTGAGAAGAGAGGAGCCGCCATGGCCGGCCACGATTTGGTGCTCGACCTCCAGCTGCTCGGCCAGTTGAGGGACGACCTCGACGCCGTGATCAGGGAGTTCGAGGATGCGGACGACTTCAGCGACGACGTCGCCGATGCGACCGGCCACGACGACCTCGGCGACCACGTCCGCGACTTCGCACACAAGTGGAACGACAAGCGCAAGAAGATGACCGAGAACGTGAAGACGCTCCGCTCGTACATCGAGTCGGTCACCGACGGCTTCACGAAGGTCGATGCGGAGCTGGCCAAAGCACTCGAGGATGGCGCGGCCGACACCGCGAAGAACCATCCCGGATCCGTTGCCAAGTAGGGGGAGACGATGGGCGACAGCGAATACAACCCGCTCAAGGGCAATCCGACCCTTGTGCAGTCGAAGGCGGAGCACTACGCGCAGATCGCCAACGCGATCACGCGGTCGGTGGACACGCTGAATCACGTCGGCGAGATCGGCGGAATGCAGAGCGAGGCCATCACAGCGCTCAAGGGCACCGCGACCGAGGTGGCCGACGACATCAACAAGGCACGGGACCGCTATTCGGTCACCGCCGCGGCGCTCAAGGCGTACTCGGGCAAGCTGCGCACGGCGCAAGACGATGCCGACGCGGCGATCACCCTCATCAACTCGCGCCAGGCCGATCTCGACGCCGCGAACCACAAAGCATCGACGGCCAAGCAGACGCTCGAAGACAGCACCCCCGAAGACAAGGCGACCAACACCACGGCCGCCAGCAACGCTCAGGATGCGGTCACCGACGCATCCGGAGCCCTCAACGACGCGCACGCCGCTTGGCACACCGCGCTCGACCACAAGGACTCGGCGGCCAAGACGGCGATCGCCGAGATCAAAGAGGTCGTCGACGGCAAGAACAACCACGGCCTGAAGGACAGTTTCTGGGACAACTGGGGCGACATCATCAAGACCATCTGCGAGTGGGCGGGCGTTCTCGCGATCTTCCTGTCGTGGGTGCCGTTCCTCGGTCAGCTGCTGTTGATCATCGCGATCATCGGTGCGGTGATCTCGCTCGTCGAGAGCGTTGTGAAGGCGATCAACGGCGGCAGCTGGGTCGATGTGGCCTTCGCGGCCGTCGGTCTCGTGCTCACCGTCTTCGGCGGCAACATCGGCAAGTACATCGGCAAGCTGGTGAAGGCCAAGGGTCTCACCATCGCGATGAAGCTGCCGAAGAAGCAGTTCACGGCTCTCACCGGCATCACGAGAGGCAACAAGGCCAAGGAGCTCGCCGACGTGCAGAAGCTCCTGGGCTCGCCGAAGGCGCTGCCGAACGTGATGAAAGAGGTCTTCGGGACGAACCCGTTCAAGGTGTCGGAGAAGAACCTCGGTGCAGCGTTCCTCAAGTTCCGCGGAAACCCGCTGGGCGTCTCCGGCTTCGACAACCCAGCCTTCGCCGGTCAGATCGCGGACCAGATCCCGACCGGGGCGAAGGTCGCGCTCGGCGTGTGGAACTACCGCGGCGTCGCCGGAAAGATCGAGACGCTGACCAACAACCCCTTCGACCACACGGACAAGCCGGTCTCTCTCAAACCTGACACGGTCGCGAAAGACCTGGCGCACGGACGGCTGCCGAACGTGCTTGGCATAGGGTGATCGACATGTCTGCGATCGGAATCTCCGACCTGAGAGTGTCCGTGCCCGACGGGTTCTACCCCGTGCGGCTCGACGAGGACATCGAGTCCGAGGACTGGGCGCGCGACGTGATCGCCCAGGCGGAAGCCGAATCCGGTGCCGTCGACCACGAGGACTCGCTGCGTGACGAGCTGTACGACCTGCGCATCCGTCTGCTCGCCCAGTTGAACCCGTACCTCACAGCGGCCGTCTACGTGCGTCGCGAGCAGTTCCTGAGTCTCGGCGCGCTCATGACGTTTCAGGTGGTCGAGGTGGAGCCGGAGCAGGACCCCGCGTGGTTCGAGCGCGAGGCGCGTGCGATCGCGTCGAGCGAGGATGCCGAGGGGCACACGATCCTCTTCGACACGTGGCAGCATCCGGCACCCGCGGGCACCCTGGCGGGCGTGCATCAGGTCGTCGAGTACCTCGCCCCGGGAGTCGAGGACGGCTGGATCGAGGCACGCACCGTCTTCGGAGTCTTCCCGCCCGGGTCGCACGAGATGGTGCACTTCACCTTCACGACCGCGGACCTCGCGACCTTCGGCGACATGCCGTCGGAGACGGAGAGCATCGTCGCCTCGCTGTCGATCGAGCTCGACGCATGACGCGCCAGCTCGCGTTCCGCGAGGCGGACATGACGATGGTGCTGCCCGGATCCTGGGTCTCGATCCCACTCGCCGACGATGAGAAGGCCAAGCGCGAGATCAACAACCTGGTCAAGCGCCAGGTCGGCATGAACGACCGGCTGGCCCGAGTGCGGCGGGATGCGCGCGAGCAGCTGCGCAGCATGGCCGCGGCCGCCAAGACGGCCGGCGCCTTCCGCGTCGGGCTCTCGCTGGAGATCCTCCCCGGCGTACCGTTTCCCGCCGCGATGATCATGGACTACCGGGCCTGGCCCGCATCCGTGTCAGAACTCGACGCCGACGACCTTGCGGCGAAGCTCGCGTCCGCGTTCCCGGCCGCCGAGCACCTCGACCTGGACTGCGGTCCCACGGCACGCACATCCGTCGCCGCTGAGATGCGGGTGGGCGCCGAGACGACTCAGGATGTGAAGCTCGAGTACTGGCTGCCCGTTCCGGGTGGCGAGCGGCTGCTCCACATCACCGTCGACGTCCCGTCTCCCGGCGATCGTGCGCTGTACACCGAGCTGTTCGACGCCATCGTCGACTCCGTGCGCTGGTTCCCCGTCGCCGTCGACTGACCCCGCCCGGACCCCACCCAAACGCAATCGACTCCGGGAGAAATCCCGCTTCCCACGCGCGAATTCGGGGACTTCTCCAGGAGTCGATTGCGTTGGTGATGGGGAGTCCTCCCCATTCCCGCTGCGAGGCGGCCTCGGTAGGTTACTGATAGCTGGTCGGCCCGAGGGGTTGGCTTACCAAGACGACGAAAGGGATTGAACGTCATGGCAAACATGAACGTCACGTACGGCGAGATGACCGATGCCGCCAACCGCCTCACCACGGGCAAGGACGACATCACCGCCAAGCTCCACGAGCTTCAGAACCTGGTGAACGGGCTGGTCAACGGAGGCTTCGTCACCGACCAGGCCTCGGGCGCGTTCCACACCTCGTACGAGCAGTTCACCAAGGGCACGACGGATGCGGTCAACGGCCTCGACGGGATGTCGCAGTTCCTGACCAAGGCGGCCGACGCGCTGCAGAACGTCGACAGCGAGCTGGCCAAGGGCATCGGCGGCTGATCCCCTTCAGCCTTTTCCGCGAAGCGCGGGCACCCGAACCGGGTGCCCGCGCTTCGCTGTTGGGCGGGCGCAAGGAGGCGCGCCGCTGAGACGCGCATCCATTTGACCCGAACCCTGCCACAAGCTAAGATTTATCGGGTGTGCGCTCTGTCGCGCGCTCGTTCGGTGCCCAGAAATGGATGCCACGAGCGGCAGGCACGTACTCATCCGACGGGTCGATTATCTCAGCACGAGGCGATCGCGCCCCCACGGCATATCGATGACGTACCCGGTTCTCACAGAACTGGCGCACGTCGATCGGTCCCCCTGAATCCCACTGCGTCCGCGAGGGCGTGCCGAGATTCGGGGAAAAAGCAACAACTGTCACCGTGCAGTCCATAAAAGGAGAAGTCAGTGCCAACCATTCAGCAGTTGGTTCGGAAGGGCCGCAGCCCCAAGGTCACGAAGACCAAGGCGCCCGCCCTGAAGGCCAACCCCCAGCAGCGCGGCGTTTGCACCCGCGTCTACACCACCACCCCGAAGAAGCCGAACTCGGCTCTCCGCAAGGTGGCGCGCGTGAAGCTGTCCAACGGAACCGAGGTCACGGCCTACATTCCGGGCGAGGGCCACAACCTGCAGGAGCACTCGATGGTGCTCGTCCGCGGCGGTCGTGTTAAGGACCTCCCGGGTGTTCGTTACAAGATCGTTCGCGGCGCGCTGGACACCCAGGCCGTGAAGAACCGCAAGCAGGCTCGCAGCCGTTACGGCGCGAAGATGGAGAAGAAGTAATGCCTCGCAAGGGACCAGCTCCGAAGCGCCCCGTCGTCGCCGACCCCGTATACGGCGCACCCATCGTCAGCCAGCTCGTCAACAAGATCCTGCTCGACGGCAAGAAGGGCCTCGCTGAGCGCATCGTCTACGACGCGCTCGAAGGCGTTGCCGCCAAGAACGGTCAGGATGCCGTCGTCACGCTCAAGAAGGCGCTCGACAACGTGCGCCCGACCCTCGAGGTCCGCAGCCGCCGCGTCGGTGGCTCGACCTACCAGGTCCCCGTCGAGGTCAAGCCGCACCGCGCGAACACGCTCGCGCTGCGCTGGCTGACCAGCTACGCCAAGGGTCGTCGCGAGAAGACGATGACCGAGCGTCTCACCAACGAGATCCTGGATGCGTCCAACGGTCTCGGCGCCGCAGTCAAGCGTCGCGAGGACACGCACAAGATGGCCGAGTCGAACAAGGCCTTCGCGCACTACCGCTGGTAACCGACTCAGGAACACAGCGGCCGGTTCGGGTGTTGTAACCCTGTGGGTGCGCACCCGAACCGGCACCCCTTCAACTTTCTACTTTTCGGAGGAACCCTGTGGCACAGGACGTGCTCACTGACCTGAACAAGGTCCGCAACATCGGCATCATGGCCCACATCGATGCCGGCAAGACCACCACGACCGAGCGCATCCTGTTCTACACGGGCGTCAACCACAAGATCGGTGAGACCCACGACGGCGCCTCGACGACCGACTGGATGGAGCAGGAGAAGGAGCGCGGCATCACGATCACGTCTGCCGCCGTCACCTGTTTCTGGAACAAGAACCAGATCAACATCATCGACACCCCGGGTCACGTGGACTTCACCGTCGAGGTGGAGCGTTCGCTCCGCGTTCTCGACGGTGCCGTCGCCGTCTTCGACGGCAAGGAGGGCGTCGAGCCCCAGTCCGAGACCGTGTGGCGCCAGGCTGACAAGTACAACGTTCCGCGCATCTGCTTCGTCAACAAGATGGACAAGCTCGGCGCCGACTTCTACTTCACCGTCGACACCATCGTGAAGCGCCTCGGCGCCAAGCCGCTGGTCCTCCAGCTGCCGATCGGCTCCGAGTCGAACTTCGAGGGTGTTGTCGACCTCGTCGAGATGCGTGCACTCACCTGGCGCGGCGACGCGAAGGGTGACGTCCAGATGGGCGCCAAGTACGCCATCGAGGAGATCCCCGCCGACCTCGTCGAGAAGGCTCAGGAGTACCGCCAGGCTCTCCTCGAGACCGTCGCCGAGACCGACGACGTTCTGCTCGAGAAGTTCTTCGGCGGTGAGGAGCTCACGGTCGCCGAGATCAAGGGCGCTATCCGCAAGCTCACCGTCAACAGCGAGATCTACCCCGTTCTCTGCGGTTCCGCGTTCAAGAACCGTGGCGTCCAGCCGATGCTCGACGCTGTGATCGACTACCTCCCGTCGCCGCTCGACGTGCCCGCCATCGAGGCTCACGACCCGCGCGACGAAGAGAAGGTCATCCTCCGTCACGCCGACGCCAGCGAGCCGTTCTCGGCCCTCGCGTTCAAGGTCGCCGTGCACCCTTCTTCGGTCGCCTCACCTACGTTCGCGTGTACTCCGGTCACGTCAACAGCGGTGCCGGTGTCGTGAACTCGACCAAGGGCAAGAAGGAGCGCATCGGAAAGATCTTCCAGATGCACGCCAACAAGGAGAACCCGGTCGACTTCGTCACCGCGGGCAACATCTACGCCGTGATCGGCCTCAAGGACACCACCACCGGTGACACCCTGTGCGACCCGGACAACCAGGTCGTCCTCGAGTCGATGACGTTCCCCGAGCCCGTGATCGAGGTCGCGATCGAGCCGAAGACCAAGGCCGACCAGGAGAAGCTGGGCACCGCGATCCAGAAGCTGGCCGAAGAGGACCCGACGTTCCGCACCGAGCAGAACCAGGAGACCGGTCAGACGGTCATCAAGGGAATGGGCGAGCTCCACCTCGACATCCTGGTCGACCGCATGAAGCGCGAGTTCAACGTCGAGGCGAACGTCGGCAAGCCCCAGGTGGCCTACCGCGAGACGATCCGCCGCGCCGTCGAGAAGTTCGACTACACGCACAAGAAGCAGACCGGTGGTTCTGGCCAGTTCGCCAAGATCCAGATCACGATCGAGCCGATGGACGTCACGCCGGAGACGAGCTACGAGTTCGTCAACGCCGTGTCCGGTGGTCGCGTTCCGCGCGAGTACATCCCCTCGGTCGACCACGGCATCCAGGACGCCATGCAGGTCGGGGTTCTCGCCGGCTTCCCGACCGTGGGCGTCAAGGCGACCCTGGTCGACGGCGCTTCGCACGACGTCGACTCCTCGGAGATGGCGTTCAAGATCGCCGGCTCGATGGCCTACAAAGAGGCCGCGCGCAAGGCGAACCCTGTTCTCCTCGAGCCGCTCATGGCGGTCGAGGTGCGCACGCCCGAGGAGTACATGGGCGATGTGATCGGTGACCTCAACTCACGTCGAGGCCAGATCCAGTCGATGGAGGACGCGAGCGGTGTCAAGGTGATCCGCGCCAACGTCCCCCTGTCGGAGATGTTCGGGTACATCGGTGACCTGCGGTCGAAGACCTCGGGCCGTGCCGTCTACTCGATGACGTTCGACAGCTACGCGGAGGTCCCGAAGGCTGTCGCCGACGAGATCGTCCAGAAGAACAAGGGCGAGTGACCTCGGTCACCTCTCCCTCAGCAGTAATCAACTAACATAGGTAACCAATCCCGTAGAGTTGCCGGCCGAAAACCATCGGCCGGGGTTTCTACACGAGAGTCCTGAGGAGGACCCAGTGGCTAAGGCCAAGTTCGAGCGGACTAAGCCGCACGTCAACATCGGAACCATCGGTCACGTCGACCACGGCAAGACCACGCTCACCGCGGCGATCTCGAAGGTGCTTGCTGACAAGTACCCGTCGGCGACCAACGTGCAGCGCGACTTCGCGTCGATCGACTCGGCTCCGGAAGAGCGTCAGCGTGGTATCACGATCAACATCTCGCACGTCGAGTACGAGACCCCGAAGCGCCACTACGCGCACGTTGACGCCCCTGGGCACGCCGACTACATCAAGAACATGATCACCGGTGCCGCTCAGATGGACGGCGCGATCCTCGTGGTCGCCGCCACCGACGGTCCGATGGCTCAGACCCGTGAGCACGTTCTGCTCGCCAAGCAGGTCGGTGTTCCGTACCTGCTCGTCGCGCTGAACAAGTCCGACATGGTGGACGACGAGGAGATCCTGGAGCTCGTCGAGCTCGAGGTCCGCGAGCTGCTCTCCAGCCAGAGCTTCGATGGCGACAACGCCCCCGTCGTTCGCGTCTCGGGCCTCAAGGCTCTCGAGGGCGACGAGAAGTGGGTCGAGTCGATCGTCGAGCTGATGGATGCTGTCGACAACTCCATCCCCGACCCCATCCGCGACAAGGACAAGCCGTTCCTGATGCCGATCGAGGACGTCTTCACGATCACCGGTCGTGGAACCGTCGTCACCGGTCGCGCCGAGCGTGGAACCCTCGCCATCAACTCCGAGGTCGAGATCGTCGGCATCCGCCCGACGCAGAAGACCACGGTCACTGGTATCGAGATGTTCCACAAGCAGCTCGACGAGGCATGGGCCGGCGAGAACTGTGGTCTGCTCCTCCGTGGAACCAAGCGCGAGGACGTCGAGCGCGGTCAGGTCGTCGTGAAGCCGGGTTCGGTCACGCCGCACACCAACTTCGAGGGCACCGCGTACATCCTGTCCAAGGATGAGGGTGGGCGTCACAACCCGTTCTACGCGAACTACCGTCCGCAGTTCTACTTCCGTACCACCGACGTCACCGGCGTCATCACGCTGCCCGAGGGCACCGAGATGGTCATGCCCGGCGACACCACCGACATGACGGTCGAGCTGATCCAGCCGATCGCCATGGAGGAGGGCCTCGGCTTCGCCATCCGTGAGGGTGGACGTACCGTCGGCGCTGGTACCGTCGTGAAGATCATCAAGTAGTCTTCCGAGACTTCTGCAAGAAAGGGTCGGGCCTTCGGGTCCGGCCCTTTCTTGTGTTAACGGTTGCCCCTACAATTGGGGAGAGACAAGACTGAGTTTTTCTCAGTATGGCGAGACTTTGGATGGCGCTTCCTCTAAACTGAGGAAACCTCACTATGTTGTGAGGCGCGACTCGCACCACCAAGGGGGTCTCGACCATGCGACGTCATTCTTCAACCCGACCCGACGCACAGCACGCGAAGGACCAGCTCCGCCGTTCGCCATTCGCGATCACACAGAGTTGGACTGCGCGCCTCGCTGCGCCGACCATCGTTCTAGCGCTCGCCCTCACGGGCTTCGCCGCCCCGGCCCATGCCGAGGACGCAGCGCCCGCCGATCCCGCGGCCACGGCCGCGCCGGCGGATCCCGCGCCTGCCGCCGATCCTGCACCCGCCACCGACCCGGCGCCCGCACCCGATCCGGCTCCCGCACCCGCGCCCGTGCCTGACCCGGCGCCCGCCGCGGCACCGACGGACACGTCGTCCGCTCCCGCACCGGATGCGCCTGCCGACACCGCGAAGGCAGCCCCCGACACATCCGCAGCCCCGCCCTCGACCCAGGCGCAGACCGTTCCCACGCCCGCGCCGTCGAGCCCGCCGCCGTCGTCGAGCGGCTCCACGCAGGGAACCCTGACGGTGGTCAAGCACCTCGAGAACGCCGCCGGAGACCTCATCGACAGCACGCCTGCCGGGTGGGAGTTCACGGCGACGAGCACCGGGCTGGCTTTCAGCCCGCAGATGCTGACCACCGATGACTCCACCGGTTCCGTTGAATACACGCTGACGGTGCCGGCGGGGAGCGCATCCGTCCCCGTGACCGTCGTCGAGACCCAGCAGGACGGTTACGCGCTCTCGCAGCAGGACGGCGTCAATGCCGTCTGCACCTACGCAGACGGCACGGTCGTCAACGTCGGTGCACTCGGGTTCCGCGTCAACGTTCCCGGCAACCAGAACGTCCGCTGCGTCGTCGTGAACCGCGAGCTTCCGGCGAGCTGGTCCGTCTCGAAGACGAGCGATCCCGTATCCGGGACGACTGTCGTCCCCGGGCAGCTCATCAGCTACACGCTGAACGTCCAGTTCACCGCGGGACGCCTCCCGAGCTCGCTGGTGATCACCGACGACATGTCGCGAGAACTGAACCACGCGACGCTGGTCGGCGGACTCGTTCCGACGCAGGGAACGGCGCAGATCGTCGGAACGAACCTCGAGTGGACCATCACCGGGTTCGATGACTCGCTCAGCCTGACCTACACGGTCAGAGTGGACGCGAATGCCTACGGCGTTCACCTTGTCAACACTCTGATGGTTCCGCCGGGCGGCGTCTGCGACGTCAGCTGCACGACCGACCACCCGACCCCGCACTGGCTGCTGACCAAGACCTCCGATCCTGTCAGTGGATCCGCGGTGCAGCCGGGTCAGTCGATCACGTACACGCTGTCAGCGACGAACGATTCGGACGCCGCTGTCACGGGCGCCGTCGCGACGGATTCGATGGGGAACGTCCTCAATCACGCGCAGGTGACCGGGCCGCTACCCGCGGGGCTCAGCCTCTCGGGCACGAACGCTACGTGGAATGTTCCCGACCTTGCGCCGGGAAACACCGCAACCGTGTCGTTCACCGTCACCGTGGACGCTGATGCGGCCGGTGCGCTCATCGACAACGTCGTGACTCCTGGCCCTGGCGGATCGTGCCCGCCGATGCCGTCATCCGGCCCCATCCCGCCGGGACAGCCGAGCTGTGAGACCACGCACCGGGTTCCGGCCGTGGACCTCGACATCGTCAAGACGCACTCCGCGGCTGACGGCGGCGAGGGCGGCGTGGTCGACTCCGGCAAGGGCGACCTCATCGACTACCAGCTCACCATCGGCAACAAGGGTACGGATGCGGCGACGGGCGTCACCGTCACCGACCCGCTGCCCGCGGGAGTCACCTTCGTCGACGGATCGCTGACCGGCCCGGCGGGTTGGACGGCGACGGTCGCCGGTGGGACCCTCACCATCACCTACGCCGGTTCACTGGCCGCAGGCGACAGTGTGGTGCTCCATTTCCAGGCGCTCGTCGGAACGCTGACGCGCTCAGGGATCGATGCACCGTATCCGGATCTCGACAACAGTGCCTGCGTGACGAGCACGGAGAAGGATGCCGACACGAGCGACAACTGCTCGACCGACATCACGAAGGTGAAGGCGATCGCGGTCACCGCGCAGGCTCTGTGTGTGAAGGATGCGCCGGTCGTCTCGTACTCGCTCACTCCGTACAACCTGACCACGGCGCCGACGATCGCACTCATCTGGTGGACTCCGGCGGGCTTCGCAGCTCACGATCCGTCCATCCCGGCATCCGATCAGGCGGCTCTGCTCGCTGACGGCGCGCAACAGGTGAACTACGTGAGCCTGCCTGCCGGCTGGGTGAACGGTCAGACGATCACCGGTACGCAGCTCTGGCCGGGAGCCGGAGTCGACGCGAACGGGGTCGGCAACGCCTGGCCCGGATGGCGCCAACTGGATGACGGCACCTGGGTGCTCGATCCCGCTGCTCCGTTCTACGACCTTCGCAACGGCGCTGTGATCGAGGTACGGATCAACCCGACCACCGCCGACACTGTGGCATACCCGCCGCCCTCGACGCACTGCACGCCGTCGACGACGACGGTTGCGGGTGGCTCCTCCACCATGCTGGCCAAGACGGGCAGCGACGTGACCGGACCATTCATGGGCGGTGCGCTCATCCTGGGTCTCGGGATGGGGTTCCTGCTCTGGGCTCGTCGCCGTCGGCCGGATGCGCGCTAAGGGGTTTACCTTGCCGCACACCCGGCGCAGAATGAGGGAACCGTTCATTCCGAACGGCCCGCAGACGAAGGGAGAGCTTATGGATACCCATGACCTCGTAAACCAAGCCGAACCGCTGACCGGGCCTCGAACGGATAGTTCCGGCACCGCCTGAGCGGACCATCGGCATCAGCAAGGAGTGACGGCGCGAGGCGCCACTCGAGAGGGGCCGGGCACTTGCCCGGCCCTCTCCTGTGTCCGACACGCCGACGCGACACGCCCGGGTTGCAGCAATGCCGATAGTCTGGCAAACTTGTCTAGTTCAACATTTCGGAACGAGTGCATTGACGTGTGCTCCGAACGGATCACTGCCAGGCAGTGCATAGCCCACCGCGAGGTCGTTCGATCGATCAGCGGCAGATGGTTAGGCCGCGGGTAGAAGGACAAAGCTTAATCGACAGCCTCAGAAGATGTAGGTCATCTATGTCTTCATTCACGGGTGCGTCGATGAGGTTGACAGAAGAAGAGTGGTTGCAAACACAGCGGCATTCGCTAACCAGCGTTCGTCGCCCGCGTCCAATGCGAGCCCCGGCTCGTAAGACGCCATAACAAGAGAGTGAGTCAGACATGGCGGGACAGAAGATCCGCATTCGGCTTAAGTCGTACGACCACGAGGTCATCGACACCTCGGCGCGCAAGATCGTCGACACCGTGACCCGTGCGGGCGCTACCGTTGTCGGCCCCGTGCCGCTTCCGACCGAGAAGAACGTGGTGTGCGTCATCCGTTCGCCCCACAAGTACAAGGACAGCCGCGAGCACTTCGAGATGCGCACGCACAAGCGGCTGATCGACATCATCGACCCGACGCCCAAGGCCGTCGACTCGCTCATGCGTCTCGACCTGCCCGCCGACGTCAACATCGAGATCAAGCTCTAAGGGGAGTGCCATGTCGAACATCGATACCAAGACGTCCAAGGGACTCCTCGGCAAGAAGCTCGGTATGACGCAGGTCTGGGACGAGAACAACAAGCTCATCCCCGTGACCGTCATCGAGATCACGCCGAACGTCGTGACGCAGATCCGCACCCCCGAGGTCGACGGATACAACGCCGTCCAGATCGCCTACGGCCAGATCGACCCGCGCAAGGTCAACAAGCCGTCCGCCGGTCACTTCGACAAGGCGGGCGTCACGCCGCGCCGTCACCTCACCGAGGTCCGCACCGCCGATGCCGCTGACTACAGCGCCGGCCAGGAGCTGACCGTTGACGCGACCTTCGAGGCCGGCCAGCTGGTCGACGTCGTCGGAACGTCGAAGGGTAAGGGTTTCGCCGGTGTCATGAAGCGTCACAACTTCAAGGGTGTCTCCGCCTCGCACGGTGCTCACCGCAACCACCGCAAGCCGGGTTCCATCGGCGCCTCCTCGACCCCGAGCCGTGTCTTCAAGGGCATGCGCATGGCCGGTCGTATGGGTGGCGAGCGCGTGACCGTTCTGAACCTCAAGGTTCAGGCGATCGACGCCGAGAAGGGCCTGCTGCTGGTCAAGGGTGCCGTTCCCGGCGCTCGCGGCCGCATCGTTTTCGTCCGCAACGCAGTGAAGGGGGCCTAGTCGTATGGCTACCTCGATTGACGTCCTCGACGTCAAGGGCAAGAAGGCGGGCTCGGTCGAGCTTCCCGCCGACCTGTTCGACGTCCAGACCAACATCCCGCTGATCCACCAGGTCGTCGTGGCGCAGCTCGCCGCAGCGCGTCAGGGAACCCACAAGACCAAGCGTCGTGGTGAGGTCTCCGGTGCCGGCCGCAAGCCGTTCAAGCAGAAGGGAACCGGTCGCGCTCGTCAGGGCTCGATCCGCGCCCCTCAGATGACCGGTGGTGGCATCGTCCACGGACCGGTGCCCCGCAGCTACGCGCAGCGCACCCCCAAGAAGATGATCGCCGCCGCTCTGCTCGGTGCACTCAGCGACCGCGCCCGCGGCAGCCGTCTGCACGCTGTGGAGTCCCTCGCCCTCGGTGAGACCCCGTCGACCAAGGCCGTCGTGGAGTACCTCACCGGTGTCGCCACCTCGAAGCACGTTCTGATCGTGCTCGAGCGCGACGACGAGGTGAGCGCCAAGAGCGTCCGCAACATCCCGACCGTGCACGTGCTGCACTTCGACCAGCTGAACGCATACGACGTGCTGGTGAGCGACGACATCGTCTTCACCAAGGGCGCGCTCGAGGCCTTCATCGCTGCGAAGACCAACAAGGAAGAGGTGAACGCGTAATGGCCGTCAACAAAGACCCGCGCGACATCATCATCGCCCCCGTCGTCTCCGAGAAGAGCTACGGCCTGATCGACGAAGGCAAGTACACCTTCATCGTCGACCCCCGCTCGAACAAGACCGAGATCAAGCTCGCCATCGAGAGCATCTTCAAGGTCCAGGTCGCGTCGATCAACACCCTGAACCGTCAGGGCAAGACCCGCCGCACCAAGTTCGGCACCGGGAAGCGCAAGGACACGAAGCGTGCCATCGTCACGCTGAAGTCCGGTTCCATCGACATCTTCACGGCAGTTGGCTAAGGCCGGGATCTAGAGGAAAACAGACAATGGCTATTCGTAAGTACAAGCCCACGACCCCGGGTCGTCGCGGTTCAAGCGTTGCCGACTTCGCCGAGATCACTCGCTCGACGCCTGAGAAGTCGCTGCTCCGTCCGCTGTCGAAGACCGGTGGTCGCAACAACCAGGGCCGCATCACGACCCGTCACATCGGTGGTGGCCACAAGCGCCAGTACCGCGTCATCGACTTCCGTCGCAATGACAAGGACGGCGTGAACGCCAAGGTCGCTCACATCGAGTACGACCCCAACCGCACCGCTCGCATCGCGCTGCTCCACTACGTGGACGGCACGAAGCGCTACATCCTGGCCCCCAACAAGCTGGTCCAGGGCGACATCGTCGAGTCGGGTGCCGGCGCGGACATCAAGCCGGGCAACAACCTGCCCCTGCGCAACATCCCCACCGGTACCGTGATCCACGCGATCGAGCTGAAGCCGGGCGGCGGCGCCAAGATGGCCCGCTCCGCCGGAGCCTCGGTTCGCCTCGTCGCCAAGGACGGCCCGTACGCGCAGCTCCGCCTGCCCTCGGGCGAGATCCGCAACGTCGACGCCCGCTGCCGCGCCACCATCGGCGAGGTCGGCAACGCCGAGCAGTCGAACATCAACTGGGGCAAGGCCGGCCGCATGCGCTGGAAGGGCGTCCGCCCGACCGTGCGTGGTGTCGCCATGAACCCGATCGACCACCCGCACGGTGGTGGTGAGGGCAAGACCTCCGGTGGACGTCACCCGGTCAGCCCGTGGGGCCAGAAAGAAGGCCGCACCCGCCACCCCAACAAGGAAAGCGACAAGCTCATCGTTCGTCGCCGTACCGCCGGCAAGAAGCGTAAGTAGGAGTAGAAGATGCCACGCAGTCTCAAAAAGGGCCCCTTCGTCGACGACCACCTGCTTCGCAAGGTCGTTGTGGCGAACGAGGCCAACAGCAAGAACGTGATCAAGACCTGGTCGCGCCGCTCGATGATCATCCCGGCCATGCTGGGTCACACCATCGCGGTGCACGACGGTCGCAAGCACATCCCGGTGTTCGTCACCGAGACGATGGTCGGGCACAAGCTCGGCGAATTCGCGCCAACCCGCACCTTCCGTGGACACGTGAAGGACGACAAGAAGGGTCGTCGCCGCTAACGCGGTGACGTAAGGAGGAGAGAAATGGTGGAGTCGATCGCACGCGTGCGACACATCCGCGTGACCCCCAGAAGGCTCGTCGCGTCGTCAACCTGATCCGCGGCAAGCAGGCTCAGGAGGCCCTGGCCATCCTGAAGTTCGCCCCCAGGGTGCGAGCGAGCCGGTGTACAAGCTCGTCGCCTCGGCGATCGCCAATGCGCGTGTCAAGGCCGACCAGTCGAACACTTATCTGGACGAGCAGGACCTGTACGTCAGCAGCGCATTCGTCGATGAGGGCACGACCCTCAAGCGTTTCCAGCCGCGCGCACAGGGTCGGGCCTTCCGCATCAACAAGCGCACCAGCCACATCACGATCGTCCTCGCGACGCCGGATGAAGCTGACGTTGCCAAGGCCACGAAGAAGGCGAGCAAGTAATGGGTCAGAAAGTCAATCCATACGGCTTCCGTCTGGGAATCACCACCGACCACGTGTCGCGTTGGTTCTCCGACAGCACCAAGCCGGGCCAGCGTTACAGCGACTTCGTCGCCGAGGACGTCAAGATCCGTCGTCTGCTCCAGACGTCGCTCGACCGCGCGGGTGTCTCGCGCATCGAGATCGAGCGCACCCGTGACCGCGTCCGCGTCGACATCCACACCGCCCGTCCGGGCATCGTGATCGGTCGTCGTGGCGCCGAGGCCGAGCGCATCCGTGCCGACCTCGAGAAGCTCACGAAGAAGCAGATCCAGCTGAACATCCTCGAGGTGAAGAACCCCGAGGCCGACGCTCAGCTCGTCGCTCAGGGCATCGCCGAGCAGCTCTCCGCACGTGTGGCCTTCCGCCGCGCGATGCGCAAGGGACTGCAGGGTGCTCAGCGCGCCGGCGCCAAGGGTGTCCGCATCCAGGTCTCGGGCCGCCTCGGCGGTGCTGAGATGAGCCGCTCGGAGTTCTACCGCGAGGGCCGCGTGCCCCTGCACACGCTCCGCGCGAACATCGACTACGGCTTCTACGAGGCCAAGACGACCTTCGGTCGCATCGGTGTCAAGGTGTGGATCTACAAGGGCGACATCACGAACAAGGAACTCGCTCGCGAGCAGGCGAACACCAAGTCGACCCGTCCCGAGCGCAACGACCGTCCGCGTCGCGGCGGCCGCAGCAACGCTCCGGCCGAGACCGCGCCGGCGGCGGCAGGAGTTGAGGCATAACCATGTTGATCCCACGCAGAGTCAAGCACCGCAAGCAGCACCACCCCGGCCGTTCCGGCCAGGCCACTGGTGGCACGAAGGTCAGCTTCGGTGAGTTCGGTATCCAGGCCCTGACCCCCGCTTACGTGACCAACCGTCAGATCGAGTCCGCTCGTATCGCGATGACGCGTCACATCAAGCGTGGTGGAAAGGTATGGATCAACATCTATCCCGACCGTCCGCTCACGAAGAAGCCGGCCGAAACCCGCATGGGTTCCGGTAAGGGTTCGCCGGAGTGGTGGGTCGCGAACGTCAAGCCGGGCCGGGTCCTCTTCGAGGTCTCGGGTGTCGACGAGCAGCTCGCTCGTGAGGCAATGACCCGTGCAATCCACAAGCTGCCCCTCAAGGCACGCATCATCAAGCGCGAGGAGGGCGACGCGTAATGGCGATCGGATCCAAGGAGCTCGCATCCGCTGAGCTCGACACTTTCGAAGACGAGCGACTCGTCGACGAGCTGAAGAAGGCCAAGGAAGAGCTGTTCAACCTGCGCTTCCAGTCCGCCACCGGTCAGCTCGAAAGCCACGGCCGCCTGCGCGCCGTGAAGCGCGACATCGCTCGCATCTACACGGTCATCCGCGAGCGCGAGCTCGGCATCCGGGCCACCCCGGCCCCTGTCGAGGTCGCCGCGAAGACTGAGAAGAAGACCAAGGCCAAGAAGGAGGCTGCCCCGGCAGCCGCCGACGAGGCGACCGAGACTGAGGAGGCCAAGTAATGGCTGAGACCACCAAGGCCAAGAAAGCGGCCGAGGAGACGGTGGCCGACGAGGCCCTCGTCCGCGGGTACCGCAAGACGCGTCGCGGTTACGTGACCAGCGACAAGATGGACAAGACCATCGTCGTCGAGGTCGAGGACCGCGTGAAGCACCCCCTGTACGGCAAGGTCATCCGCCGCACCTCCAAGGTGAAGGCGCACGACGAGAACAACACCGCCGGCATCGGCGACCTCGTTCTCATCAACGAGACCCGTCCGCTGAGCGCCTCCAAGCGGTGGCGCCTGGTTGAGATTCTGGAGAAGGCCAAGTGATTCAGCAGGAATCCCGACTCAAGGTCGCAGACAACACGGGAGCCAAAGAGCTCCTCACGATTCGTGTTCTCGGTGGATCGGGTCGTCGTTACGCCGGTCTCGGCGACACGATCGTCGCGACCGTCAAGGACGCGATCCCCGGCGGCAACGTCAAGAAGGGCGACGTCGTCAAGGCTGTCATCGTGCGCGTGGTCAAGCAGACCCGCCGTCCCGACGGCTCGTACATCAAGTTCGATGAGAACGCCGCAGTGATCTTGAAGAACGACGGTGACCCCCGCGGCACCCGTATCTTCGGACCGGTCGGTCGCGAACTCCGCGACAAGAAGTTCATGAAGATCATCTCGCTGGCACCGGAGGTTATCTAAGTCATGGCGAAGAACATCAAGAAGGGCGACCTGGTTCAGGTCATCTCTGGTGCGACCCAGGCCCGTGGCGGCGACCGTGGAAAGCAGGGTCGCGTCATCGAGGTTCAGGTCGAGAAGAACCGCGTCATCGTCGAGGGTGTCAACTTCGTGACCAAGCACGTTCGCGTCGGCCAGACGCAGCGTGGCACGAAGACCGGCGGCATCGAGACGCACGAGGCTCCGATCCACGTGTCGAACGTCGCGCTCGTCGACCCCGACACCAAGAAGCCGACCCGCGTCGGCTTCCGCTCCGAGACAGTGACGAAGGACGGCGTCTCCAAGACGGTCCGCGTTCGTTACGCCAAGAAGTCAGGTAAGGACCTGTAATGACGGACACTGCCACCGCTGCTGGCAAAATCCAGCCGCGCCTCAAGCAGAAGTACAAGAACGAGATCTCGGCCCAGCTGACCAAGGACCTCGGCTTCACCAACCCGCACCAGGTGCCGGGTCTCGTGAAGATCGTCGTCAACATGGGTGTCGGCGAGGCTGCTCGCGACGGCAAGATCATCGATGGTGCGGTCGCCGACCTCACCAAGATCACCGGCCAGAAGCCGCAGGTCACCAAGGCCCGCAAGTCCATCGCGCAGTTCAAGCTGCGCGAGGGTCAGCCGATCGGCGCGCACGTCACACTGCGCGGCGACCGGATGTGGGAGTTCCTCGACCGCCTGCTCTCGCTCGCACTTCCCCGTATCCGCGACTTCCGCGGCCTGTCGGACAAGCAGTTCGACGGCACGGGCAACTACACCTTCGGTCTCACGGAGCAGGCTATGTTCCACGAGATCGACCAGGACAAGATCGATCGCGTCCGCGGCATGGACATCACTGTGGTGACCACCGCGAAGAACGACGACGAGGGCCGCGCGCTGCTCAAGCAGCTCGGTTTCCCGTTCCGTTCGAACGAGACCAACTAGTCCTCACACTGTCGGGCCGGTCGTTCCGGCCGGCCCGCTTCCACCACAGGTCGTCAGTCGTGTAACGGCTGAACGAAACCTGGTGAACCAAAGGAAACACTGCAATGACAATGACAGATCCGGTCGCAGACATGCTGACCAGACTGCGCAACGCGAACTCGGCGCACCACGACACCGTGTCGATGCCGCACTCGAAGCTCAAGGCGCACATCGCCGACATCCTCAAGGCCGAGGGATACATCTCCGCCTGGGACGTCGAGGATGCACGGGTCGGCAAGACCCTCACGCTGAGCCTCAAGTTCGGCCCGAACCGCGAGCGTTCCATCGCCGGTATCAAGCGCGTCTCGAAGCCCGGACTCCGCGTCTACGCGAAGTCCACCGAGATCCCCAAGGTGCTCGGCGGGCTCGGCGTGGCCATCCTGTCCACCTCCTCCGGTCTTCTGACCGACCGGCAGGCTGAGAAGAAGGGCGTAGGTGGGGAAGTCCTCGCCTACGTGTGGTAGTTCGAGATGTCGCGTATTGGAAGACTGCCCATCGACGTCCCTGCTGGGGTCGATGTGAAGATCGACGGCCAGGCCGTCACCGTCAAGGGCCCGAAGGGTGAGCTCTCGCTCACCGTCGCCAGCCCGATCGAGGTCAAGCTGGAAGAGGGCAAGGTGCTCGTCACCCGCCCCGACGACGAGCGCGCTTCGCGTTCGCTCCACGGCCTGACCCGCACCCTGATCAACAACCAGATCATCGGCGTCACCGAGGGTTACTCCAAGGGCCTCGAGATCGTCGGCACCGGTTACCGTGTCGCGCAGAAGGGCGCGGGCGTCGAGTTCGCTCTCGGCTTCTCGCACCCGGTCAACGTCGAGCCGCCCGCGGGGATCACTTTCACCGTTGAGGGCAACAACAAGCTCACCGTCGCCGGCATCGACAAGCAGGCCGTCGGTGAGGTCGCCGCCAACATCCGTAAGATCCGCAAGCCCGAGCCTTACAAGGGCAAGGGTGTGCGCTACGCCGGCGAGGTCGTCCGTCGCAAGGCCGGAAAGGCTGGTAAGTAACCATGGCTCTCGGAACACGAGGAAAGAGCAAGTCCGCTGCGCGTGGCCGTCGTCACACGCGCCTTCGCAAGAAGGTCGAGGGCACCGCGGTCCGTCCGCGCCTGGTCGTCAACCGTTCGGCCCGTCACGTCTTCGTGCAGGTCGTCGACGACAGCAAGGGTCACACCCTCGCGTCGGCTTCGACCATGGAGGCAGACCTCCGCAGCTTCGACGGTGACAAGACCGCCAAGGCTCGCAAGGTCGGCGAACTCGTCGCCGAGCGCGCGAAGAGCGCGGGCGTCGAGGCCGTCGTATTCGACCGTGGTGGCAGCAAGTACGCGGGTCGCGTCGCAGCTGTCGCCGAAGGAGCTCGAGAGGGTGGATTGAACCTGTGAGCGACGAACAGAACAACAAGGAGCAGACTGTGGCCTCAGAGCAGGCAACGGACGCCGTGGCGCCCGTGGAGACTGCGGCCTCCACGACCAGCACGCAGAACGAGCCTCGTGAGGCTCGCCGCGGTGGCCGTGAGCGCAACCCCAACCGTGATCGCGGCAGCCGCGACGCGGACAAGAGCCAGTTCCTCGAGCGCGTTGTGACCATCAACCGCGTCTCGAAGGTCGTCAAGGGTGGACGTCGCTTCAGCTTCACCGCCCTGGTTGTCGTCGGTGACGGCAACGGCCTGGTGGGCGTCGGCTACGGCAAGGCCCGTGAGGTGCCGCTGGCGATCTCGAAGGGCGTCGAGGAGGCGAAGAAGAACTTCTTCCGCGTTCCTCGCGTCGGCAACACCATCCCGCACCCCGTCCAGGGTGAGGCCGCTGCCGGTGTGGTGCTCCTGCGCCCCGCCGCCGCCGGTACCGGTGTTATCGCAGGTGGTCCCGTTCGCGCCGTTCTCGAGTGCGCCGGTATCCACGACGTCCTCAGCAAGTCGCTCGGCTCGTCGAACACGATCAACATCGTGCACGCGACCGTCGAGGCGCTGAAGCAGCTCGAAGAGCCGCGCGCCGTCGCCGCTCGTCGTGGGCTCGACTACGACCAGGTCGCCCCCGCGCGTCTGCTTCGTACCGAGGCAGCGCTGGCCGAGGCCGCCGCAACCGCTAAGGCAGGTGCCTGATGGCTGCTCGTCTGAAGATCACGCAGATCAAGTCCAAAGTAAGTGAGAAGCAGAACCAGCGCGACACGCTTCGCAGCCTGGGTCTGAAGCGCATCGGTGACGTCGTGGTTCGCGAGGACAACTCGCAGAACCGTGGATACGTCAACACCGTCGCTCACCTTGTCAAGGTCGAGGAGATTGACTAATGGCCGACGCTAAGAACGCCGCCGAAAAGGAAACAACCACCAAGGCCGCTCCGAAGGCCGCTGCCGAGAAGAAGGCGCCTGCGAAGGCCGCTGCTCCGAAGGCTGCTGCTGAGAAGAAGGCGCCTGCGAAGGCTGCCGCCGAGAAGACCGCTGCCCCGAAGGCTGCTGCTGAGAAGAAGGCGCCTGCAAAGGCTGCTGCAACCAAGGCCGCCGCATCCAAGGACGAGACCGTCGCCAAGGCTGACAAGCCGGCCGCGAAGGCTCCCGCCAAGAAGGCAGAGGCCACGGAGAGCCGCGAGCACGTGCTCAAGGTTCACCACCTCCGTCCCGCCGCCGGTTCCAAGAAGGACCGCACCCGCGTCGGACGCGGTGAGGGATCGAAGGGTAAGACCGCTGGTCGCGGTACCAAGGGAACCAAGGCGCGCTACTCCGTGCGTCCCGGCTTCCAGGGTGGCCAGCTGCCGCTGCACATGCGGGCTCCGAAGCTTCGCGGCTTCAAGAACCCGTTCCGCGTCGAGTACCAGGTCGTGAACCTGGAGAAGCTCGCCGAGCTCTACCCGTCGGGCGGTGACGTCACCGTCATCGACCTCGTCGCAAAGGGCGCCGTTCGCAAGAACGAGAAGGTCAAGGTTCTCGGCAATGGAGACATTGCGGTTAAGCTGAACGTCACGGTCGACAAGGTCTCCGGCTCCGCTGAGCAGAAGATCGTCGCCGCTGGTGGCTCTGTCAAGTAGCCACCAGGGTCGCATGGGCCGCGAGGCCCAGTTCGACCCCGTAAAGTAGTGCAGTCGGGTGATCAGGTCATCTGGTCACCCGGCTGACTCCTTACAGGAAAGCAGGACGCAACTTGTTTAGCGCCGTCGCGCGGATCTTCCGCACGCCAGATCTTCGCCGCAAGATCTTCTTCACTTTGGGCATCATCGCCCTGTTCCGCCTGGGATCGTTCATCCCGGCGCCGTTCGTCGATTTCGGCAACGTGCAAGCGTGTCTCAACGCCAACCAGGACACCTCTGGTCTCTACTCGCTCGTCAACCTCTTCTCGGGTGGCGCGCTCCTCAAACTCTCGATCTTCGCGCTCGGCATCATGCCGTACATCACCGCGTCGATCATCGTCCAGCTGCTGCGCGTGGTCATTCCGCGCTTCGAGACTCTCTACAAAGAGGGTCAGGCCGGTCAGGCCAAGCTGACGCAGTACACCCGCTACCTCACGATCGCGCTCGGCGTCCTGCAGTCGACGACGCTGATCACCGTCGCCCGCAGCGGCGCACTGTTCGGAACGACGGCCGTCTCGCAGTGCACCCAGTTGATCACCGACGACTCCTGGTACGCGATCATGCTGATGGTCGTCACGATGACCGCCGGCACCGGCCTCATCATGTGGATGGGCGAGCTCGTCACCGAGCGCGGCATCGGCAACGGCATGTCCCTGCTGATCTTCACGTCGATCGCGGCGCAGTTCCCCACCTCGCTCATCGCCATCGCGCAGTCGCAGAGCGTGGAGACGCTGCTGATCGTGATCGCCATCGGGTTGCTGATCGTCATGGCGGTGGTGTTCGTCGAACAGTCGCAGCGGCGCATCCCTGTGCAATACGCCAAACGGATGGTCGGCCGGCGCACATACGGCGGCAACAACACGTACATCCCGATCAAGGTCAACATGGCGGGCGTCGTGCCCGTGATCTTCGCATCCTCGCTGCTCTACCTGCCTGCGCTGATCGCGCAGTTCAACCAGCCGCCGGCGGGACAGGCTCCCGCGCCCTGGGTGCAGTGGATCACCAACTACCTCACCAAGGGCGATCACCCGCTCTACATGCTGCTCTACTTCCTCCTCATCGTGGGCTTCACGTACTTCTATGTGGCGATCACCTTCAACCCCGAAGAGGTCGCGGACAACATGAAGAAGTACGGCGGCTTCATCCCCGGCATCCGTGCCGGCCGTCCGACCGCCGAGTACCTCGACTACGTCCTCACCCGCGTGACCCTCCCCGGAGCGATCTACCTGGGGTTGATCGCACTGATACCGCTGATCGCGTTCGCCGTGATCGGGGCGAGCCAGAACTTCATGTTCGGTGGCACCTCGATCCTGATCATCGTCGGTGTCGGGCTCGAGACGGTCAAGCAGATCGACTCCCAGTTGCAGCAGCGGCACTATGAAGGGCTGCTGCGATGACCCGGATGCTCATCGTCGGCCCTCCCGGTTCGGGCAAGGGCACGCAGGCCTCCCGCATCACCCGCACATACGGCATCCCGGACATCTCGACCGGGGACATCTTCCGCGCGAACATCAAGAACGAGACGCCGCTCGGGCTCCAGGTCAAGGCGATCGTGGATGCGGGCGACTACGTTCCCGACTCCATGACCAACGAACTCGTCAAAGATCGCCTTGCTCAGGATGACGCCCAGAACGGCTTCCTCCTCGACGGCTACCCGCGCACGCTCGACCAGGTGCACTACCTCGACGAGCTGCTCGACTCCAAGGGCCAGCGGCTCGAGGCGGTCATCCAGCTCGTAGCCGACCAGGACGAGATCGTCTCCCGCCTGACCAAGCGCGCCGAGGAGCAGGGCCGCGCAGACGACTCGGAAGAGGCCATCCGTCACCGCCAGCAGGTCTACCTGCGCGAGACCTCGCCCCTGATCGACGTCTACCGCGACCGCGGCCTCCTCGTCGAGGTCGACGGCCTGGGCGAGATGGACGAGGTCGCCGAGCGCATCCGTGCCGCACTGACCGAGCGGGGTATCCTCCCCGTCGGCGATCGCGCCGCGGTCTCCGACGAGTCTGTGGCGTAGGGTTCCTTGGTCTTCAAGCGTTCGCTCTACAAGTCGCCCGCACAGCTGAGGCTGATGGTGGCGCCCGGTCTCGCGACCGCGGCATCGCTCGACGCCGTGCAGAGTGCGGTCGCGGCCGGCATGTCGACGCTCGAGCTCGACACGATCGCCGAGCAGGCGATCCTGGCTGCGGGCGGATCCTCCAACTTCAAGCTCGAGCAGGGTTACCACCACACGATCTGCTCGTCGGTGAACGACGAAGTCGTGCACGGCATCCCGGGCGGGCGCATCCTGCAGCCCGGTGACATCGTCTCGATCGACAGCGGGGCGATCCTCGACGGCTGGAACGGGGATGCTGCACGCAGCTTCGTGCTGCCCGATCCGACCCGGCCCGAGGTCGTCGCGGAACGGCAGAAGCTCTCCGACGTCACCGAGCAGTCGCTCTGGCAGGGCATCGCCCGGCTCGCATCGGCCAACCACCTGAACGAGGTGGGGGAGGCGATCGAGGACTACATCCTCTCCCAGGGCGAGTACGGCATCCTGACCGATTACATCGGCCACGGGATCGGTCGACGGATGCACGAGGAGCCGCCGGTCTTCAACTACCGCGTGCGCGCCAAGGGCCCCGAGGTGAAGCCCGGGCTCGTCGTCGCGATCGAGCCGATGGTCGTGCTCGGCGGACCGGACACATACGTCAAGGACGACGGCTGGACCGTCGCCACGGAAGACGGCAAGGCCGCCGCGCACTGGGAGCACAGCATCGCCGTGCACAAGGACGGAATCTGGGTGCTGACCGCCACGGACGGCGGCGCAGCAGGGCTCGCGCCCTTCGGCATCACGCCGACGCCGATCGCGTAGCTCTGCGCTCGAGGCGAACGCGCGCCGGCTGGCCGCGGAATCATACACTCCGATTGGCGAAACGCCGCAGAATCACCTAAGATTGATCCTTGGTGTCTTGGGCGCGTTTTTGCGTGCCGTCACCATATCAACGCACGACCAGCAAACAATACTTTTAGCGACAGTGAGGCTATGGCCAAAAAAGACGGTGTCATCGAGATCGAAGGATCTGTTGTCGAAGCGCTGCCCAACGCGATGTTCCGCGTCGAGCTGACGAACGGCCACAAGGTTCTTGCCCACATCTCCGGCAAGATGCGTCAGCACTACATCCGGATCCTCCCCGAGGACCGGGTGATCGTAGAGCTGAGCCCCTACGACCTGACCCGCGGCCGGATCGTCTACCGCTACAAGTAAAGGCTGCTGTAAGTAACGGCCGCGCCACCGGGTAGCCCCTGGCGAGGTACGAGGACAGCGAACAAAGGTAAAGAAACAACTATGAAGGTCAAGCCTTCCGTCAAGAAGATCTGCGACAAGTGCAAGGTCATCCGTCGCAACGGACGGGTCATGGTCATCTGCGAGAACCCGCGCCACAAGCAGCGCCAGGGCTGATCGCAGTCCAGCAACTCAAGATCGACACAACTCAATACGCACAGACAGCGACTCCAGAACCTGCATTGCAGGGGACACCCCCGGTTGGAGGCCGGAGCACCGGAGTCGCCCCACACCTCCACTCACTCACAGGAGAAAGCCACAATGGCACGTCTAGCAGGCGTTGACATCCCGCGCGAAAAGCGCGTGGAGGTCGCACTCACTTACATCTACGGCGTCGGCCGCACCCGGGCTCTGAAGACCCTCGCCGACACCTCGATCGACGGCAACATCCGCGTCAAGGATCTGTCCGACGACCAGCTCGTCGCTCTCCGCGACTACATCGAAGGCAACTTCAAGGTTGAAGGTGACCTCCGCCGCGAGGTCGCCGCCGACATCCGCCGCAAGGTCGAGATCGGCAGCTACGAGGGTATCCGCCACCGCAAGGGCCTCCCCGTCCGCGGACAGCGCACCAAGACCAACGCTCGCACCCGCAAGGGCCCGAAGCGCACCGTGGCCGGCAAGAAGAAGGCTCGCTAGGCCTCCGCCAGCAGCCTCGCCTTTAGGATTCAGGAGAAATCATGGCAGCACCCAAGTCGGCCGTTCGCAAGCCGCGTAAGAAAGAGAAGAAGAACATCGCCGTGGGCCAGGCCCACATCAAGTCGACGTTCAACAACACCATCGTTTCGATCACCGACACCACCGGTGCGGTCATCAGCTGGGCATCCTCGGGTGGCGTCGGCTTCAAGGGTTCGCGCAAGTCGACCCCGTTCGCCGCACAGCTCGCCGCCGAGTCGGCCGCGCGTCAGGCGCAGGAGCACGGCATGAAGAAGGTCGACGTCTTCGTGAAGGGCCCGGGCTCGGGTCGCGAGACGGCGATCCGTTCGCTGCAGGCCGCCGGTCTCGAGGTCGGTTCGATCAACGACGTGACCCCGCAGGCGCACAACGGTTGCCGCCCGCCCAAGCGTCGCCGCGTCTAAGTAAGTTCTCTTCCGCCGCTATCGGCGGCGGCCGCACAGCGGTCGTCGCCGATCATGCGCGACAACTCAATACCTAACTCACGCAAGTGTCATATAGCGGACACTTAGCCGAAAGGAATAAACAGTGCTCATTGCACAGCGTCCTACGCTCGCCGAAGAGAACATTTCCGAGTTCCGCTCGCGGTTCGTGATCGAGCCCCTCGAGCCGGGCTTCGGTTACACCCTGGGCAACTCGCTTCGTCGTACCCTCCTCTCCTCGATCCCCGGCGCTGCCGTGACGAGCATCCGCATCGACGGTGTTCTGCACGAGTTCAGCACCGTCCCGGGTGTCAAGGAAGACGTCACCGAGATCATCCTGAACATCAAGGGTCTCGTGGTCTCGAGCGAGCACGACGAGCCGATCACCGCCTACCTGCGCAAGACCGGCTCCGGCCAGGTCACCGCAGCCGACATCTCGGCTCCGGCGGGTGTGGAGATCCACAACCCCGAGCTCGTGATCGCCACCCTGAACGAGAAGGCGAAGTTCGAGGTCGAGCTGACCATCGAGCGTGGCCGCGGTTACGTGTCGGCCACCCAGAACCGCAACGAGTACAGCGAGGCGGGCCAGATCCCGATCGACTCGATCTACTCGCCCGTTCTCAAGGTCACCTACCGTGTCGAGGCCACTCGTGCCGGTGAGCGCACCGACTTCGACCGCCTGGTGGTCGACGTCGAGACCAAGCCGGCGATCAGCCCGCGCGACGCCATCGCTTCGGCCGGTCGCACCCTGACCGAGCTGTTCGGCCTCGCCCGCGAGCTGAACACCGCCGCCGAGGGCATCGAGATCGGCCCCGCGCCGGTCGACGCCGTTCTCAGCTCCGAGCTGTCGATGCCGATCGAAGACCTCGACCTCTCGGTCCGTTCGTACAACTGCCTCAAGCGTGAGGGCATCAACACCGTGAGCGAGCTCGTCTCCCTCTCGGAGACGCAGCTCATGAACATCCGCAACTTCGGTCAGAAGTCGGTGGACGAGGTCAAGGACAAGCTCACCGAGATGGGCCTGTCGCTCAAGGATTCGGTGCCCGGCTTCGACGGCGCCCACTTCTACAGCGGCTACGAAGAAGACGAGACCAACATCTGAGGCTTGTCTTCTCGACAACCTTTCGACTTTCAACACTGGAGATAACCGATCATGCCTAAGCCCACCAAGGGCCCCCGCCTCGGAGGCGGTCCCGCGCACGAGCGCCTGATGCTCGCCAACCTGGCGGCCGCGCTGTTCACGCACAAGAGCATCAAGACGACCGAGACCAAGGCGAAGCGCCTTCGTCCGCTGGCCGAGCGTCTCATCACGTTCGCCAAGCGCGGCGACCTGCACGCCCGTCGTCGCGTGCTCACCGTCATCCACGACAAGGGTGTTGTGCACGAGCTCTTCACCGAGATCGCGCCGCTCGTCGCCGAGCGTGAGGGCGGTTACACCCGCATCACCAAGCTGGGCTTCCGCAAGGGCGACAACGCCTCGATGGTGCAGATCGAGCTCGTTCTCGAGCCCGTCACCCCGAAGGTGAAGTCGACCAAGAAGTCGGCGAAGGCTGCTCCGGCCGCCGCGCCGGTCGAAGAGGCGCCGGTCGAAGAGACCGCAGCCGAGGAGACCGCAGCTGACGAGACCGCAACCGTGGAGACCGAGGCCGCTGAGGCCGAGGTCGTCGAGTCGGCCACCGACGACGCCAGCGCGTCTGAGGAGACCACCGCCGAGGCCGAGGCCGAGAAGGCCTAGCCCTCTCGCAGGTTCACGACAGACCCCGCATCCGGTTTCGGATGCGGGGTCTTTCGCTTTCCCGCATGCTCCCGCTCGCGGCCGGCGACTCTCTAGGGTGGAACCATGTCCGACGAGATCGACACACTCAAGCCCGTGCGCGAACGGATGCAGGCTCCGCCGACGTACCTGCCCGAGCATCATTTGATCGCCGTCTGGCGGCCGCTCACGATGGATGACGTCGACGTCGCCACCGAGCTCCTTCAAGCCGCCGATCGTGCCGATCACCCGAACTATCTCGCGACCCGCGAAGAGGTAGCGGAGGACATGGGCTACTCGTTCGTCGACCTGTCGACGGATTCGCTGGCCGGCTTCACCGAGGACGGCCGCCTGGTCGCGGCGCTCCTCGTGGTCGTGCCGCCGCTGCAGGAGACACTCGTGCGCGCGTTCCTGAACGGGGGCGTGCATCCGGATCTCCGCGGCCAGGGCATCGGCCGGGAGCTGCTGGCGTGGGGACAGACCCGGGCCCAGCAGAAGCTCGCCGCCTCCGAGAAGGCGCTGCCGGCGTGGATCCTCGCCTACGCCGACGAGCGTGCTCCGCAGACCGAGCAGCTGTTCAAGCGTGCCGGGTTCAAGGTGGCCCGGTACTTCGTGGCTTTGGAACGCGATCTGCGCGAGCCGATACCGGTCGTCGAGCCCGCCGAGGGCATCCGGATCGTCCCGTATACGCCCGAGCTGTCGGAGGCGACTCTTGCAGCGCGCACGGACTCGTTCCGCGACCACTGGGCCAGCCAGCCGTTGAGCGACGAGCAATGGACCGCGTGGCTCGAAGGCACTTTTCTTCCGGACGTCTCCTTCCTCGCCGTCGCGGACGGGGAGGAGGGCGAGGAGGTCGTCGGTTTCGTGCTCTGCCAGGTCAACGAGGACGATTGGGAGAGTCAGGGCTTCACCGGTGCGTACATCGGCATGGTCGGCACGACCCGGGCCTGGCGAGGCAGGAAGATCGCCCCAGCATTGCTCGGTCGCTGCCTGCAAGCGTGTGCCGATCTCGGCTGGGAGAAAGTCACGCTCGACGTGGACGCCGAGAACCCGTCAGGAGCACTCGGGCTGTACACGAGGATGGGCTTCGTTCAGACCAACTCGGAGACCTGCCTGATCCGCGAATTCTGAGCGACTATTGCGGGCGAGGTCCGGCCTGGTCCCACGCGTTGGCGACGCGCACCGACGACTGCTGAGCGAGCTTCATCAGGGCCTGGTGCAGTGCATCCGCATAGATGGCGCCGCCGCGAGCACCGGGGTGGATCTGGTCGGAAGCGAGCAGGTCGAGGTGCGGAGCGATCGCGTCCCGCCAGTCGGAGAGCGTCACTCGGGTGGGATGCGCCGTCGCGAAATCACGCAGCGTGGCGTTCACGCCGTCCGTCCACGGCCGGGGAGCCTGGGTGCTGACGAGGATCAGATGGCGATCGGGTCCGATGACCTGCAGCAGCCCCTCGAGCGTGTCCGCCGAGATCGCGCCGTTGGTGCCCAGCCCGATCAGCACGACCTTGCGTAGGGTTCCGGATGCCCGGGCCGCGTCCACGAGGCCCGGCGCCTTGTTCATCTGTCGCGACACGACGGCGTCGATCGAGATACCCGGCAGCTTCTCCTGCAGGGCGGGTGCCGCGGCCAGCATCACGGAATCGCCGAAGGCGGAGATGTCCGGTCCGGTGGCGACGGGATGCGGGTCGGGCGGCATGCGGAGATCCCGAGGATGCACAGGCGGCTCACCGTGGATCGGCGCGGACTGGTTCGGCGCCGCCTGCCCAAGCGAGGCCTTCCCGCGCTCGATGAATGCCTGCGCGCCGGTCGCGGCGGGCGCGACAGCGATGGCGGCGACGGTCCCCGCCACGAGGAGCACGGCGACGGTCGTCGCAGCGATGCCGGCGGCGCGGGCCGAGCCGGAGGCGCGCATCCGGAGACGGGCGTGACGAAGCACGCCGAGGATCCCGTGTCGACGGATCGGCGTTTCGACCCACCGGTACGAGAGCAACGTGGCGGCGACCGCGATGGCGAGGGAGCCGAGGCCGATGACCACGGAGGTGGATGGGTCGTGCTCGTCGGGAACGAGAGCGCACGCGAGCACGAAGATCGGCCAGTGCCAGAGGTAGAGCCCGTAGGAGCGCACACCGAGGTAGCGCAGCGGGCGGATGTCGAGCATCCGGCCGAACGTCGCACCGGGGATCACGGCGGCGAAGATCAGAACGGCGGTGGCGACGCTGACGAGCACGAGTCCGCCGCGATACGTGAATGTCGCGTCGTCGTGCATCGCCCAGGCCGAGACAGCCAGGCCCGCGAGGGACAGGATGCCCAGGGCGGGCAGCCAGCGCCGCGCGAAGACCTGCAGTGCGCTCTCTCCCGCGTCGAGGTCGAGCGGACGCAGGCGGCTGACGATGATGGCGAGCGCAGCTCCGGCAGCTAAGCCGAAGCTGTGCGTGTCCGAACCGAAGTACACCCGGGTCGGGTCATCGCCGGGTGTGTACAGCGCGAACATCGCGACCGCGGATGCCACAGCTACTGCGCTCACGATGGCGAGCCTCACCCACCACGCGCGCACGAGAGCGAGGAGCAGGATCACGAGCGGCCAGACAAGGTAGAACTGCTCTTCGACGGCGAGCGACCACAGATGCTTGAACAGCTCTGGTGCGTCATTGTTGAAGTAGCTGCTGTCGGCCGCGATCGAGAGCCAGTTGGCGCTGAATGTCGCTGCGCCCAGCACCTGCCTGCCCAGGCCGACCAGCACATCCCCGCCGACCGCCAGCGCAGCCGTCGAGCACACCACCACCAGCAGGGCGATGGCAGGCATCAGTCGGCGCGCACGGCGTACCCAGAAGAGTTTGAGATCGATGCGGCCGGTGGTGCTGCGCTCGCGCATCAGCAGGCTCGTGATGAGAAAACCGCTGATCACGAAGAAAATGTCGACCCCGATGAAACCGCCGGGCAGCACGCCGGGGAACAGGTGGTACACCAGCACTGCGCCGACCGCGAGCGCCCGGAGGCCGTCGAGCCCGGCATAGTGCCGAACGCCGTGCGGGCGCGCGGAGACCACAGCGGGGTCGACGGTGAGCGGGATGCTCAGGCGCGGAGGAGTTGTCGTGACAGTCATAGAGAATCGGGGCTCGCGGGAAAAGACCCTCCACCATAACAACGGCCCCTGACAGGTCGGTGGTCTGCCTAGAATTGTCTGCGTGACGACCGAGGTGACGACCCGATTCAGGCTCGACATCGCTTACCAGGGCACCGATTTCAATGGCTGGGCGATGCAGCCGGGTCAGCGAACCGTGCAGGGCGAACTGGGGTCGGCACTCGCCACGATCTTCCGCCGGTACGGCCCGTCTCCGACCCTTACCGTGGCCGGACGAACCGATGCCGGGGTTCACGCTGTCGGCCAGGTCGCGCACGTCGACTTGACCGACGCTCAGGTAGCGATGCTGCTCAAGCCCCGTGGCAAGAGCGTGGTGACGGATGCGGCTGCGGCGCTCGCCCGCCGGGTCAACGGCATCCTGGGTCCCGTTCCCGACCTGATCGTGACGTCGGCGTCGCAAGCGCCGGAGGGCTTCGACGCGCGCTTCTCCGCTTTCTGGCGCCGGTACGAGTATCGAGTCGCGGACACCCTGTCGCTGCGGGACCCGCTCCAGCGCCATCGCACCGCGTGGCTGCCGACCGAGCTCGATCTGGAGTCGATGGATGCGGCAGCCGTGAGCCTGCTCGGGCTGCACGACTTCGCCAGCTACTGCAAGCCGCGGGAGGGTGCCACGACGATCCGCACGCTGCTCGGCTTCGGCTGGCGCCGTGACGCGGACGGCGTTCTCATCGCCGAGGTGAGGGCCGACGCGTTCTGCCACAGTATGGTGCGCGCACTGGTCGGCGCCTGTGTCACGGTCGGCGAAGGCAAACTCCGTGTCGAGGATCTCGTCACCCTGCGCGACGGACGTGAGCGCACCAACGCGTTCCGGGTGATGCCGGCGCGCGGGCTGACGCTGATGCAGGTGGGCTACCCCGACGACGTCGGCCTGGCGATCCGCGCAGCGCAGACGCGGGCGACGCGCACGCTCTGAGCGCGCTGCCTGCGGTCACCGCCGATCAGCCCTGGGGCGTAGACGGTTCCGCCCTGCGGAGGGAACGCGTCAGACGGCGCACGAGGCGTTTCGTGCCACGGATCGGGGTGCCGATGGCGAGCGCGATGGCGCCTAGTCCGCTGCGGTCGTTTGCCCCAAGTGCGATCTTGCGCTCCCAGGCGCGCCTGAGCGCTCCGCCGCGGTTTCGGCGCACGGCGGCCCGGCGGGGGAGTTCGTCGTGGTCGCGCAGATCCATGAGCCCGGCCGCTCGCGCCGCCCAGTCGTTCGACGACGCGGGGTGGAAGTAGTTGTCGTCGAGCCACCCGGCGTCGACCGTGCGAAAGCGACCGGCAATCAGATCGGCTGCGGAGCCTTCCAGGCCGCTGCCGACGAACACCTCGTTGATCATGCTGCGCGAGACCCCGAAGTCGGTGAACACCAGGCAGGGGAGGCCGCGACCGATCGCCTCGATCACGGCCGTCGAACTCACCGTCACGAGTGCGAGCGCACGGTCGAGATGCGCGCTCATCGGGCCGGTCAGAACGACGAGATTCGGCGGTGCATCAGGAGGGAGCAGCTCGGCGTACGGGTACGTCTCGTGGTGGGTCTGCTTTTCGCCGCGTACCGCTCGGGTCTTGATGACGATCCGCCACTCAGGATGCGCGACAGCGGTGGCCGCGAGCCATCCGACGATCCGCTCCCGGTCCTCGCGGGACGAAGGAACGCTCGGCTGTGCGGCGAAGACGACGCTGTCGCGGACGGGCGCAGTGTGGGCGCGTAGCGCGTCCGTCTGCGCCCGATCGCGCTCGCCGCCGACGAACGGCAACGTTGCGAGGCCGTAGTGGGGGACTACCCCGCCGTCTTCGGCAAGGGCCGTGTACTCGCGCACCTCGCGCCTGCTGTGGAGCACGAAGAGGTCGGCGCGGGCGCGCAGGAAGAGGCCCTTCCATTTTGCCGGGTACGAGATGCCGGGGAGGCCGGTGATGAGCACGGGGCGGGGTGACACGCGGCGGTGGATCTCGTCGATCAGCAGCTCGGCGACCGGTCCGAGGGTGGCGACCAGCACGGCATCCGGAGGATCGAGACGGATGCGCTCGACCACGTCATCGACGCTGCTGACGGTCGGCGGAGCATCCACCAGCGGTGCCAGTCTCACGTCGACTCCGCGGAAGGCCGACGAAAGCTGGGCACGGCTCGCCGAGACGGGCGTGGCCACGGTCACGACATCGAGCTCCCACTCCGCCGGCGAGGCCGAGAGGAGATGCGCCCCCATTTGGCGAAGGAATCGGTGTCGACGATCCCCAGGACCCGCCGTGGCACTGTCAGGCTCCCACCCGCCTGAGCTTCGACAGCGGAGCGAGCTCGCCGGGGAAGATCCGCTTCACGCCGTCGCCGAGTGCCGTCTCGATGATGCGGATGTCGCGCACCAGGTGAGTGAGGCCCTGCGGTTCGAGGGAGGCGGCGTGGTCCGATCCCCACATCGTGCGGTCGAGGGTGATGTGGCGCTCGACCGCGGCAGCGCCGAGCGCGACGGCTGCGAGCGAGATCTGCAATCCGGGCTCGTGGCCGGAGTATCCGACGGGAATGCCGGGGTAGCGCTGCATCAAGGTGCCGATCATCCGGAGGTTTGCCTCTTCGGCAGGCAGTGGGTACGTCGAGGTCGCGTGCAGGATGACGAGCCGCTCGGTGCCGAGCGCGTCGACGGCGCGATCGATCTGCTCCAGGGTGGACATGCCGGTGGAGAGGATGACGGGCTTGCCTGTGGCGGCGACGGCGCCGAGCAGTCCGAGGTCGGTTACGGACGCTGACGCGATCTTGTACGCGACGACGTTCAAGTCTTCGAGGAACTCGACCGATGGCTCATCCCACGGGGATGCGAACCAGTCGAGACCGCGCATCGTCGCGTAGTCGCCGATCTCGATGTACTGGTCGCGGTCGAACTCGACCCGATAGCGGTACTCGAGGTAGGTCATCTCGCCCCAGGGCGTGCTGCGCGGCACGGATTTCATGTGCTCGGGGGTGGAGATGGCCGGTGTGCGCTTCTGGAACTTGACCGCCTGCGCGCCAGCGTCGGCCGCGACGTCGATGAGGCGCTTGGCGATGTCGACGTCGCCGTTGTGGTTGAGCCCGATCTCGCCGATCAGGTACGCGGGGTTACCGCCGCCGATCGTCGAGCGTCCGATGTCCACCGTCATGATGCTCCGTTCCGTTGGGTGAGGATGAGGTCTGCCAGTTCGCGCACCGCGCCGTCTCCGCCCGCCCGGCTGAGCACGTGCCGGGAGGCGGCGAGCACATCCGGATGCGCGTCCGCCACCGCGATCGGCCAGCCGACGATGCCGAGCACGCCGAGGTCGTTGATGTCGTTGCCGAGGTAGGCGATGCGGTCGAGTCCGATGCCGGCCTCTTCCGCCCAGGTGCGCAGCGTGGTCGCCTTGTCGTCGACGCCATGCAGGACGGGGACGCGCAGCTTTGCGGCGCGCGTGGCGACGACCGCATTCGTCTCGGTGGAGAGGATGAGCACGGGAACGCCGGCTTCGCGGAGGAGCCGCACGCCCATCCCGTCGCGGCGGTTCACGACGACGGACTCGGCGCCCTCGGTGGTCACTGTTGCGCGGTCGTCGGTGTGTACGCCGTCGAAGTCGGTGACGAGGGCGTCGACCTCGATCGTCGGGACTCGCTCGATGAGCCTCGCGGCGGCCTCCGCGGCGAGAAGGTCGGCGGGGTCGTCGATGTCGATCGCTCCGCGCTCCGGCACCACGGCGAGCTCGACGCGGCCGAAGAAGCGGTGACCCGCCTCACGGAATCCGTTGGCGCGCATGGCGTAGAACGCGCCCGTCTCGCGGTACTCGGGCTCCCGGTCCTGGCGCCGTGGCCGCGTGGCGGCGTCGTGGTTGACCGCGACGGCCGCGCCGCTCTCGTCGATGCGCCAGAGGAACGCGTGCGATGCTGTGGCCGCGAGCACGACATCCGCTGAGCCGGAGAGCACGCGGTCGACGGCGGCGTCGAGCGCTGCGGGATCGATGAACGGAGAGGTCGCCTGAATGAAAAGGAGCACATCCGGCCGAACACCCTCGGCCGCCAACGTCTCGAGTGCGTGCAGCAGCGCGGCTTCGGAGGATGCGCTGTCGTCAGAGATCTGCGCCGGCCGAGCGATGACTTCCCCTCCGGCGTCGCGAGCGGCTGCTGCGATCAAGTCGCCGTCGGTGCTCACGTACACCGCATCCACCGAGGACGCTTCGCCGGCGGCGTCGACCGCTCGGGCGATCAGGCTGCGACCCGCGACGAGCGCGAGGTTCTTGCCGGGGATGCCCTTCGAGCCGGAGCGCGCGGGGATGACCGCGACGACACGGGGAGAGGTGCGCATGTCCGCACGCTAGGTACGCGGTGTTGCCGGTGGCTGGACGGGATGCGAACGGATGCGGTCCGGCTGTCAAACCGTTCAGGAACGTGTGAGGGTGTTCAGTGCATCGGGCCGGGGCGCACCGGTTTGCCGTGTGGTGGCGCATCCCGTACTATTGATCTTTGGTGTCCGTGCCTTGGCGGCATGACACACGAACGTGAGCCCTCCGAACGTTCGGTTCCCGTCTCATCGAGATGAGAACCGCCCTGGAGTGGGATTCACGAACACCTCCGTTCGATACAGAAAGCAGCCACTACTGTGACGCGCACTTACACCCCGAAGGCAGACGAGATCCAGCGTGACTGGGTCGTCATCGACGCGACCGATGTCGTGCTCGGCCGTCTTGCCAGCCACACCGCCGCTCTCCTGCGTGGAAAGCACAAGCCGACGTTCGCCCCGCACATGGACAGCGGCGACTTCGTCATCATCATCAACGCGGAGAACGTTGCCCTCACCGGCGCCAAGCTCCTGCAGAAGAAGGCTTACCGCCACTCGGGTTACCCGGGTGGACTGTCGGCCGTCACCTACGCCGAGCTTCTCGAGAAGAACCCGATCCGCGCTGTGGAGAAGGCTGTTCGCGGAATGCTCCCCAAGAACTCGATCGGCCGCGCCCAGCTCCGCAAGCTGAAGGTCTACACGGGCAACGAGCACCCGCACGCCGCCCAGCAGCCGAAGCCGTACACCCTCGGCCAGGTCGCGCAGTAGCGCGCCAGCAGACCTTTCTGACTTAGAAGAGACAAGGATTACCACCATCGTGGCGAAGATCGCAGACAGCATCGAGTCGGCCCAGGCCGACAACGTCGAGTCCTACTCGACCGAGACCCCGGCCAGCGAGGCCCCCCAGGCTCATCGTCCCGTCCTCACCGTTCCCGGTGCGGCCGTCGGCCGTCGCAAGCAGGCCATCGCCCGCGCGCGGCTCGTTCCGGGCTCCGGCACCATCACGGTCAACGGCCGTGTGTTCGCCGACTACTTCCCCAACAAGCTGCACCAGCAGCTCATCACCGACCCGTTCAAGGTCCTCGACCTCATCGGCGGCTACGACGTCATCGCCAAGATCACCGGCGGCGGCCCCTCGGGCCAGGCCGGCGCTCTGCGTCTGGCGATCGCTCGCGCGCTGAACGAGATCGACCGCGAGAACAACCGTGCCACCCTCAAGAAGGCGGGCTTCCTCACTCGCGACGCGCGCGTCATCGAGCGTAAGAAGGCCGGTCTCAAGAAGGCCCGCAAGGCGTCGCAGTTCTCCAAGCGCTAAGCGTCGCGAACGCTTAGGCTTCGGTTCATGCCACGCCTCTTCGGAACCGACGGAGTCCGCGGACTCGCCAACGGTTCACTCACCGCCGACCTCGCGCTCGGCCTTGCTCAGTCAGCTGCTGCTGTTCTGACGCAAGGCCGCAGCGCCGAGGCGCGGCGTGCCGCCGGCAAGCGACCGGTGGCCATCGTCGCCCGTGACCCCCGCGTCTCGGGCGAGTTCATTTCTGCCGCCGTCGCGGCCGGCCTCGCCTCCTCGGGCATCGACGTGCTCGATGCCGGCGTCATCCCGACCCCCGCAGCGGCGTTCCTGATCGCCGACATCGACGCCGACTTCGGCGTGATGGTGTCCGCATCGCACAACCCCGCGCCCGACAACGGCATCAAGATCTTCGCCCGTGGCGGCACCAAGCTTCCGGATGTGGTCGAAGACCGCATCGAGGAGCACCTGGGTCTCGAGAAGCTCGCGCCCACCGGCGCAGCGGTCGGGCGCATCCGTCGCTTCGCAGATGCGGAAGACCGCTACGTGGTCCACCTGCTCGCGAGCCTGCCGCACCGCCTCGACGGCATCCATGTCGTGCTCGACTGCGCCCACGGCGCCGCTGCCGGCGTCTCGCCCGAGGTGTTCACGGATGCGGGCGCCCGCGTCACCGTCATCGGCGACGCCCCCGACGGCATGAACATCAACGACGGTGTCGGTTCGACGCACCTCGACAACCTGGCCAGGGCCGTGCTCGAAGCCGGAGCGGACGTCGGCATCGCCCACGACGGCGACGCCGACCGCTGCCTCGCCATCGACGCGAACGGCAACATCGTCGACGGCGACCAGATCATGGCGATCCTCGCGCTCGGCATGAAGGACCGCGGCAAGCTCCGCGAGAACACTCTCGTCGCCACCGTGATGAGCAACCTTGGTCTGAAGCTCGCGATGCGTGACAACGGCATCCGTGTCGTCGAGACCGCCGTCGGCGACCGGTATGTGCTCGAGGAGATGAACGAGCACGACTTCTCGCTCGGTGGCGAGCAGTCCGGCCACGTGATCATGCGCGACTTCGCGACGACCGGCGACGGCATCCTGACCGGCCTGCACCTGCTCAGCGAGATGGCCCGCCAGCACAAGTCGCTCGCGGAGCTGGCGCAGGCGATGACCGTGTACCCGCAGTTCATGGTGAACGTGAAGAACGTCGACCACCACGCGGTGCACACCGACGAGGTGCTGCAGGCCGCGGTCGAGTCCGCGTCGGCCGCCCTCGGCGACTCGGGGCGCGTGCTGCTGCGGCCATCCGGAACCGAGCCGCTGGTGCGGGTCATGGTCGAGGCTGCGGATCAGCAGACCGCCGAGCGGCTCTCCAACGAGCTGGCCGACGTCGTGCGTGAGCGTCTCGGCTTCTAGCCGGGTACGCCGGCTACTTCTTGCCGGCGGCCTTCTTGGCTGCGAGGAAGTCGGCGACCGAGTACGCGTGTGTGCGCTCGGGCAGCATCTCGGCGCCGTACAGGCCGGCGACGAGAGTCGCCGGGTCGACGTTCAGCGCGGTGGCCAACCGGACGATCGTGTGCAGCTCCGAGTTCGCCTCGCCGCGCTCGACGCGGCCGTAGTTGGTGACGTGCATATCGGCGAGGTGCGCAATGTCCTCCTGGCTCAGGCCGAGGGCGAGTCTGGCTTCACGCACACGTGCGCCGAAGAGCTCGGCAGCACGGGAGCGGGTTTCGGGCATACCTCATGACTACGGCACCCTGGTCGAACGGACCAGGGCTTGAATGCATGTGGCTTAACGGCCCCAGGCAGGTATGAGAGCCAGCGTCACAGCTTGCGCAGGAGGACCGAGCTCACCGTGTGATCGGCGTCCTTGCGCAGCACCAGCTTGGCCCGGGAGCGGGTGGGCCGGATGTTCTGGGTGAGGTTGGGCTCGTTGATGGCGGCCCAGATGCCCGCCGCCCGTTCGCGCGCCTGCTCCTCGGTGAGTTCAGCAAAACGGTGGAAGTACGAGCGCGGGTTTGCGAAAGCGCCGCGCTGCAGCTTGAGGAAGCGCTCCTCGTACCAGCGGGCGATGTCGCGGGTGCGCGCATCCACGTACACGCTGAAGTCGAACAGGTCGCTCACCGCGAGCCGATTTCCGCCACCAGCCGGCTGCAGCACGTTGAGGCCTTCGACGATCAGCACATCCGGACGCCGGACGACGATCTCGGCGTCAGGAACGATGTCGTAGCTCAGGTGCGAGTAGAAAGGCGCGCGCACTTCGGGTGCGCCGCTCTTGACCGCGGTGACGAAGCGCAGCAGGGACCGCCGGTCGTAAGACTCGGGAAAGCCCTTGCGCTCCATCAGCCCGCGGCGCGCGAGCTCGGCGTTGGGCAGCAGGAAGCCGTCGGTGGTGACCAGTTCCACGCGAGGCGTGTCATCCCACCGCGAGAGCAGTTCGCGCAGCAGGCGCGCGATCGTCGACTTGCCGACGGCGACGGATCCCGCGACGCCGATCACGAAGGGCGTGCTCGCCGCCCGCTCACCGAGGAACTGGCTGGTGACGCGGTGAAGCTGCTTCGCGCCGCCGACGTAGAGGTTGAGCAGCCTGCTGAGCGGCAGGTAGACCTCCTCGACCTCGCGCATGTCGAGCGGGTCGCCCAGCCCCCTCAGTTGCACGATCTCGGTCTCGAGGAGGGGGAGGCGGGTGCTCTGCGCCAGCTCGGCCCAGTCTGCGCGGGACAGTTCCACGAAGGGGGACGAGTCGCCGTTGCCTGTGGATCCGCCTTGTGCTGCGCCGTGCTCCGCCATAGGCGTCAAGTCTAGGGTGTCGGCCCAGGCTAAAATCGGCTGCATGTGTGGAATCGTCGGGTACGTCGGTACGGATAAGAGCCTCGAGGTACTCCTGGGCGGCCTGAAGCGTCTGGAGTACCGCGGATACGACTCCGCGGGAATCGCGGTCATCGCGCCCGACGGCACCCTGAACACGGCCAAGAAGGCCGGCAAGCTCTCCGCCCTGACCGGCGACCTCGAGAGCAACCCGATCCCGAACGGCGGAACGGGCATCGGCCACACCCGCTGGGCGACGCACGGCGGACCGACCGACCGCAACGCGCATCCGCACCTCGGCGACGAGGGTCGCCTCGCCGTCATCCACAACGGCATCATCGAGAACTTCTCCTCGCTGAAGAACGAGCTCCTCGCCGAAGGCTTCGCCTTCGAGTCCGAGACCGACACCGAGGTCGCGGCCGTGCTGCTCGGCCGCGAGTACCGCGCAACCGGCGACCTCAACACCGCCTTCCGAAACGTCGTCTCCCGGCTCGAGGGTGCGTTCACCCTCCTCGCTCTGCATCAGGATGCGCCCCACGTCGTCGTGGGCGCCCGCCGCAACTCGCCGCTCGTGATCGGCCTCGGCGAGGGCGAGAACTTCCTCGGCTCCGACGTGGCCGCGTTCGTCGAGCACACCAGGAACGCGATGGCGATCGGGCAGGACCAGATCGTCACGATCACGCCCGACTCCGTCACCGTCACGGACTTCGCCGGCGACGTCGTCGAGGTCGAGCCTTTCGAGGTGGCCTGGGATGCGTCCGCCGCTGAAAAGGGCGGCTGGTCGTCGTTCATGGCGAAGGAGATCGCCGAGGAGCCGGATGCTGTGGCGAACACCCTGCGCGGGCGCATCGTCGACGGTGCCGTGCACATCCCGGAACTCGAGGCCATCGGCGACGAGCTGCTCGCGGAGATCGACCGCATCACGATCATCGCCTGCGGCACGGCTTCGTACGCCGGCATGGTCGGCAGCTACGCCATCGAGAAGTGGGCGCGTGTTCCGGTCACCGTCGAGCTGAGCCACGAGTTCCGCTACCGCGAGCCGGTGATCAGCGAGCGCACCCTGGTTCTCTCGATCAGCCAGTCGGGCGAGACGATGGACACCCTCATGGCCGTCAAGTACGCCCGCGACGCCGGTGCCAAGACCATCTCGATCTGCAACACCCAGGGCGCGACGATCCCGCGCGAGTCGGATGCGGCCCTCTACACCCACGCGGGTCCCGAGGTCGCCGTGGCGTCGACCAAGGCGTTCGTGGCTCAGATCACGGCTCTCTATCTGTTCGGGCTGCATCTCGCACGGGTGCGAGGCACGCTCGCGGACGCGGCTCAGCGCGATGCGATCGAGGAGCTCCTCGCGGTCCCCGCGAAGATCGCGACCGTTCTCGAATCGCACGACACCATCGCGCAGCTCGCGCGGTGGATGTCCGACTCGCGCGCCGTGCTCTTCCTCGGTCGCAACGTCGGTTACCCGATCGCCCTCGAGGGTGCGCTCAAGCTCAAGGAGCTCGCGTACATCCACGCCGAGGGATTCGCGGCGGGTGAGCTCAAGCACGGCCCGATCGCACTGATCGAGCCCGGCCAGCCCGTGTTCGTCGTCGTGCCCAGCCCCCGCTGGTCCGACGAGATGCACAAGAAGGTCGTGTCGAACATCCAGGAGATCCGCGCCCGCGGTGCCCGTGTGATCGCCATCGCCGAGGCCGGGGACGCGGCGGTTCTGCCGTTCGCCGACGAGGTCATCCGCATCCCGCTCGCCGAGCCGCTCTTCGAGCCGTTGCTCGCGGTCGTGCCGCTGCAGATCTTCGCAATGGAGCTCTCGGCGGCCAAGGGCCTCGATGTCGACCAGCCGCGCAACCTGGCCAAGTCGGTCACGGTCGAGTAGCCGAGCGAACGATGATCGCGGGCATCGGGGTCGACGTCGTCGATCTGGAGAGGTTCACTCTCTCGATCGAGCGCACGCCCGCGCTGCGTGAGCGCCTGTTCACCGAGTCCGAGCGCGGGCTGCCGGTGCACTCGCTCGCCGCTCGTTTCGCCGCCAAAGAAGCACTGATCAAGGCGCTGGGGGGATCCGAGGGCGTGCGCTGGCACGACATGGAGATCGTCCCCGACGACGAGCGCAACCCGGCGTTCGTGCTGCACAACGTGATCGAACGGGATGTGCGTGAGCGCGGCATCACCCACATCCACGTCACCATGACCCACGACGCCGGAGTCGCGACGGCGTTCGTCATCACCGAGCGGGACGATCGTGGCTGATTCGCCCGTCTTCCGCGAAGCGCTCATAGATCTCGGGGCGCTCGCCGCCAATGTCGCTCATCTGCGCGAGGTGGTGGGCACCGAGCACGTGATGGCCGTCGTCAAGGCGAACGCCTACGGCCACGGCGCGGTCGAATGCGCTCGTGCCGCACTCGACGGCGGCGCCGACTGGCTCGGCGTCGCCGATCTCACGGAGGCGATGCAGCTCCGCGACGCGGGCATCGATGCGCCGCTGCTCGCTTGGCTGCACGATCCGGATGCCGATTTCCTGCCGGCGATCGAGGCGGGCGTCGACATCGGTGTGAGCTCCGTGTCGCAGCTCGAAGCGGTTGGTGCGGCACGCCGGGAACTGCTGTCGCAGGGGCGCCTGCACGGCCAGGCGTTCGTGCAGCTGAAGCTCGAGACCGGCCTGAGCCGCAACGGCATCTCCGAGCCCGACTGGGCGTCGGCGTTCACGCGGGCCCGCGAGTTGGAGCGCGCAGGCGACATCGTCGTGCGCGGTGTCTTCAGCCACGTCTCGAATGCTTCGCCGCAGGATGACGCGGCCGCGATCGAGACGTTCACGCGGGGACTCGACGCAGCCGCCGCTGCCGGTCTCCGCCCTGAGCTGCGGCATCTGGCCGCCTCTGCGGCGGCTCTGCGCATCCCGGATGCCCGGTTCAACCTGGTGCGCTTGGGCATCGGCATCTACGGTCTCTCACCGTTCGACGATGCGACGAGCGCCGACCTCGGGCTCAAGCCGGTCATGACGCTCCGCGGCCGTGTCGCCGCGGTGCGCCGGGTCGCAGCGGGCACGGGTGTCTCGTACGACTACACGTACCGCACCAAGGGCACGACGACGCTGGCGCTGGTTCCGCTCGGATACGCCGAGGGCATCCCGCGTCACGCGTCGAACCAGGCGGCCGTCACGATCGGCGGTCAGCGCTTCCGGATCAGCGGCCGGGTCGCGATGGACCAGTTCGTCGTGGATGTCGGCGACACCCCCGTCCAGGTCGGCGACGAGGTCGTGCTCTTCGGCGATCCCGCGACCGGCGTGCCGTCGGCAGAGGACTGGGCGGAGGCAGCCGGAACGATCAACTACGAGATCGTGACCCGCATCGGCCACCGCGTTCGCCGCACATACGTGGGGCGACCGTGACCGGATACCTCTGGCCGCCCGCGTCCCGGATCGTTCCGGCCGCGGCCGATATGCACACGCTCGGCATCGAGCTCGCCGCGATCCTGCGGCCGGGCGACCTCGTCGTGCTGAGCGGTCCCCTGGGAGCGGGCAAGACCACCCTCACCCGCGGAATCGGTGACGGCCTGCAGGTGCGCGGTCCGGTGACGAGCCCGACGTTCGTGCTGGCCCGAACGCATCCCAGCCTCATCGGCGGTGCACCACTCGTGCACGTCGACGCCTACCGGTTGAGCAGCGCCCTCGAACTCGACGATCTCGACATCGACTTCGCCACCTCGATCGTCGTGGTCGAATGGGGTTCCGGGATGCTCGACGGCGTCGCCGAGTCCTGGCTCGAGATCGACATCGCGCGGCCCACAGGCGCCACCGAGCAGCCGCCGCTCGCGGCCGACGACAACCCCGGCGAAGACGACGACATCGAGCAGGAGGGCGCCGAGGAGATCCTCGACGCCGACGAGCCCCGGCGGGTGACGGTGACCGGCTACGGCCCGCGCTGGCTCGCCTAGGCTGGAACCATGCTTCTCGCCATCGACACCTCAGCCGGCACGAGTATTGCCGTCGTCGACAGGGAGGGCGGCATTCTGGCCGAGCGCTCCCAGTCCGACACGATGCGTCACGCCGAGGTGGTCGGCCAGCTGATCGAGGCCGTGCTGCGCGAATCCGGAATCCCGATCGCTGCCCTCTCGGGAGTCGTCGCGGGGATGGGCCCCGGTCCGTTCACCGGGCTGCGTGTGGGCATCGCCGCGGCCAAGGCGTTCGCCTTCGGCGCAGGAAAGCCGCTCGTCCCGGTCGTCAGCCACGACGCCGTCGCATTCGAGCGGTACGCCGACGGCCATCAGGGCGGCCTGCTCGTGGTGACGGATGCGCGACGCCGCGAGCTCTACTGGTCCGCCTACGTCGGCGTCGACGAGCTCGGCCTGCCGATTCGCGAAGACGGTCCGGGCCTCGCCAAACCCGACGCCATGCCGCATCCCGCACTCGAACGGTTCGACGCCTCCGTCGTGTCGGCCGGTGCTCTCGGGATGCTCGCCGAACTCCTCTACGCGAACGGCCGCAAGTTCCCCGCCGACGAGCCGCTCTACCTGCGCTCGCCGGACGTGACACTCTCGAACGGTCCGAAGCGGGTGAGTGCGTGACCGCCTGGCAGCTGCGGCGGGCGACGCTCGACGACGTGACGGCGATCATGGAGCTCGAACGCTCGACGTTCACGACCGACGCCTGGTCGGAGAAGTCGATGCGGTCTGAGGTCGCGGGCGAGTACGGCTACTACCTCGTCGCGTTCGAGCCCGAGCATCCTGAGCGCATCGACGGCTACGCCGGGCTCCTCGCCCCGCTCGGAGCGATCGAGGGCGATATCCAGACAATCGCGGTCGCGCCATCGGCCCGCCGGAACGGCCTCGGTCGCACGCTGATGCTGGCTCTCATCGGCGAGGCAAGAAAACGCGGCGCCCGCGAGGTGTTCCTCGAGGTGCGCGCCGACAATCCCGGAGCCCAGACGCTCTACCTCCAGCTCGGCTTCGAGGAGATCGGCGTGCGTCCGCGCTACTACCAGCCCGACGGCGTCGACGCGCTCGTGATGCGTCTCGTCGTCCCCACCCCGGAGACCACCGTCGCATGAACAGCACAGCGCCCTCCTCGACCGGCCCGCTCGTGCTCGGCATCGAGACCTCCTGCGATGAGACCGGCATCGGCATCGTGCGGGGCACCACCCTGCTCGCCAACACGATCGCGTCGTCGATGGACGAGCACGCCCGCTACGGAGGGGTCGTGCCCGAGGTCGCCGCGCGCGCCCACCTCGAAGCACTCACGCCGGCGCTGCGCACGGCCGTCGCGGACGCCGGAATCGACCTCGCCGACGTCGACGCGATCGCGGTGACCAGCGGCCCGGGACTCTCCGGCGCGCTGATGGTCGGCGTCGGGGCGGCCAAGGCGCTCGCCTTGTCGCTCGGCAAGCCGATCTACGCGGTGAACCATCTGGTCGGCCACGTCGGAGCCGACCTTCTCGATGCGTCGGGCGGCCCCGGGCATCCGGTCGAACTGCCGACGATCGCCCTGCTCGTCTCTGGTGGCCACACCTCGTTGCTGCTCGTGCGCGATCTCGTCTCCGACGTGGTGCTGCTCGGCGAGACGATCGACGACGCGGCGGGGGAGGCGTTCGACAAGGTCGCGCGCGTTCTGGGCCTGCCGTATCCCGGGGGCCCGCAGATCGACAGGGTGGCCGTCGGCGGCGACCCGAAGGCGATCCGCTTCCCGCGCGGACTGACCAAGCCGAAAGACCTCGAGGCGCACCGCTACGACTTCTCTTTCTCCGGGTTGAAGACCGCGGTCGCCCGTTGGGTCGAGCAGCGGCAGGATGCGGGCGAGCCCGTTCCGGTCGCCGACGTCGCAGCTAGCTTCCGCGAAGCCGTGGTGGACGTTCTGCTCACGAAGGCGATGGCCGCCTGCCGGGAGTTCGACGTTCCCCGGCTGCTGCTCGGTGGCGGCGTCGTCGCAAACGCCCGTGTGCGCGAGGTGGCCGCAGAACGGGCGGCCGCAGCGGGCGTCGAACTGCGCATCCCGGCCCTGTCGCTGTGCACCGACAACGGCGCGATGATCGCCGCGCTCGGGGCTCAGCTGATCATGGCCGGTCGTGAGCCGAGCGCCCTCTCGTTCGGTGCCGATTCGTCGCTCCCGGTCACCGAGATCCAGGTCGTCCGCTGACGGATGCCCTGGTGCGACATCGGGTCGTACCCAGGTCCCCAATCGGCCGCAATCCCTGTATTCGCCTGCCCGAAGCAATACTCTGGAGGGGTGGCCAACCGGGGGCGGCCTTCGTTGACACCCCCTGGTGAGCCTGCCACGATGGCACCGCCACACCAGAAATTCGACAGAAGGAGATTGGCCTCATGACCGATCCGAATGCGCCCGTCGATCCGGCGGACCCGAACACTCCCGCGGCTTCCGAGCCCGCGGCTTCCGAGCCCGCAGCTTCCGAGCCCGCAGCGGCCGAGCCTGCGGCGCCGGCCGCACCCGCCGAACCCGCTGCCCCCGCCGCTCCGCCGGCGCCTCCGGTCCCGCCGGCGGCTCCATACGGCCAGCAGCCCCCTGCCCCCGGTTACCCGCAGCAGCCGACCGCCCCGGGCTACGGCCAGCAGCCGGGCTACGGCCAGCAGCCGGGCTACGGACAGCAGCCCCAGCAGCCGTACGGTCAGCAGCCGTACGGCCAGCAGCAGCCATACGGCGCGGCGCCCGGCTACGGCGCTCCCGCGTACGGTCAGCCTGCTCCCGGCTACGCGCAGCCCTATGCTCCGCCGGCCAAGTCGCCCATCCTCAGCATCCTGTCGATGGTCGGCGGCATCATCGGCGTCGTGCTCGGCTGGGTGTGGGGCATCGGCTTCCCCTTTGGCGTGGCCGCGGTCATCCTCGGCTTCATCGGAAAGAAGAAGGAGCCGGCCGCCAAGGGCTTCTGGCTGACCGGCATCATCACCGGGTTCGTCAGCATCGCCTTCTCGCTGATCGCTTGGGCGTTCCTGATCATCGCCCTGATCGTGTTCTCGTCGCACAGCTACGGCACGTACACGTACTGAACCGACTCTGCCTGATCACAGACCGATCGCCGAAGCCGGGCCGCACTCGAGTGCGACCCGGCTTCGCTGCATCAGGCGATCAGACGATCAGGCGGTCAGGCGCTCGACGAGCAGTGCGGTGTGCTTGCCCGCCACGCGCGTGAGCACCAACGTCGCCGAACGCGAGCCGCTCAACGATAGGCGCTTGCGGAGCGTGGCGGGATCCACATCCACGCCGCGTTTCTTGATCTCGAGGGTCCCGATCCCGCGCTCCTTCAGCGCACGCTTGAGTTCGCGCTCCTGGTACGGCAGGGTCTCCAGGATGCGGAAACCGGCGGCGAACGGCGTGCTGGTGGCTTCGTCCGCGGTGAGGTACGCGATTCCGTCGCTGAGCATCCTGGCGCCGATGAGACGGGCGAGATCGCCGATCAGGCGTGCCCGGATAACGGCGCCGTTAGGTTCGTAGAGGTACTCGCCCATCGGGCCGGCATCGACGTCTTCGCTGTCTGCGGGTGCTACGAGTTCGTGCGACCGGTCGCCGTCGAGCACGAGCGCGGCGCGACGGATGCCCGGGCGGGCGAGGGCCCCGAACCACAGCCCCATCTCCACCAGCTGGCCGTCGACCGAGATCCACTGAGCTTCTGCTGTCGACGGGATGAGGTCGCGGTCCAATCCCGGTCCCAGTTTGATGCCGACCGACAGGCCGGTGGCGAGTTCGAACGCGAAGTTGAGCGACGGCGAATAGTCGTCGGGATCGGTGAGCCGGGTCGTCTGGCCGTGACCGGGCGTGCGGCGGGCCGGATCGAGGAAGACACCGTCGATGCCGCGCAGGTCGGTCCTTTCGGCGAGTTCGTTGACCACGGTGGCGTTCGGGAAGGGCGCGAGGTTGTAGCTGGCGATCGCGGCGGTGACCTCGTCGGCCTCGACGGCGAGCACGTCGAGCTCCAGGGCGGCCATCGCCATCGCATCCCCGCCGATCCCGCAGCCGAGGTCGGCCACCCGGTGGAGCCCTGCAGCGGCGAAGCGGCCGGCGTGACGTGCAGCGACCGGCAGACGGGTCGCCTGCTCCAATCCGGCGTCGGTGAACAGCATCCGGTCGCCGAACTCGCCGAACTTGGCCTGCGCCTTCGAGCGCAGCTTCGCCTGGGTCAGAACGGCCGCCACCAGACCTGCGGAATGACCCGCCTTGCGCAGGTCGCTGACCATACGAAGCACGTCGCGGTCCGAGTGGTACGGCGGCAGCGAGTCGAGCAGCCTCAGCCCCTCGGGAGACAGCACCTCGAGGAGTTCCGACCGGTCCATGGCTTCACGCTACCCCTTTGGCACTCACGTTGCGTGACTGCTAACGAACCCTCTAAACTCTCATTAGCACTCTCACCACGAGTGTGCTAACTCCAGTCTTGGTTATAAGCCAGTCATAGTCATGAGAAAGAGGTCAACCGTGTCGGTCTCCATCAAGCCGCTCGAGGATCGCATCGTTATCAAGCAGGTCGAGGCTGAGCAGACCACTGCTTCTGGTCTGGTCATCCCCGACACCGCCAAGGAGAAGCCCCAGGAGGGTGAAGTCATCGCCGTCGGCCCCGGCCGCATCGACGACAACGGCAACCGCGTTCCGCTCGATGTCGTCGTCGGTGACAAGGTGCTCTACTCCAAGTACGGCGGAACCGAGGTCACCTTCAGCGGCGACACCTACCTCGTGCTGTCGGCCCGCGACGTTCTCGCGGTCGTCGTCCGCTAGTCAGCGGTAGCACAGAACTCCGTCGAGAGGCCCGGATGCGCACGCACCCGGGCCTCTCGCGTACCCGGCGGCGGCATCCGTCGACAGCGCAGCGACGTCGGTGCCCGAGCGTATGATCTCTGGAGTGTCCCAGAGCGCAGCAGAGCCAACCGCATCCGTCGAGAAGCCACTCTCCGAACACCGTCGCTCAGGTCTGATCTACGCGATCTCGGCGTATGTGCTCTGGGGGATCCTCCCGATCTACTTCCTGTCGCTCGTTCCCGCGAGCGCGTTCGAGATCGTCGCCTGGCGGGTGCTGTTCTCGCTGGTGTTCTGCGCCATCCTGATCACGGTCACCCGCAAGTGGCGGGTCTTCGGCGCGTTGCTCACTAACAAGCGCGTGGTCTTCACGATGGGGATCGCCGGCGCGCTGATCTACGTCAACTGGCAGACATACGTTCTCGCCGCGGTGTCGGGCCATGTCGTCGAGGCGGCACTCGGCTACTTCATCAACCCGATCGTCACGATCTTCCTCGGGGTGCTCGTGCAGCGGGAGAAGCTGCGGGTGGCGCAGTGGGTGGCCGTCGGTGTCAGCATCGTGGCGGTCGTGGTGCTCACGATCGGCTACGGCTCGCTGCCCTGGATCGCGCTCGTCCTGGCCTTCTCGTTCGGCTTCTACGGCTTGATCAAGAAGCGTGTCGGCGGGTCGGTGGATGCGGTCTCCGGCCTCACGCTCGAGACCCTGTGGCTGACACCCGTCGCGATCATCCAGCTGATCGTCGTCGGCGCGACCGTCGGGATCACGTTCGGGACGATCAGCGTGTGGCACACCGTTCTGCTGGCCAGCGCGGGAGTAATCACCGCTGTGCCGCTGCTCTTCTTCGCGGCGGCGTCCCGGCGGTTGCCGCTCGTGTACATGGGCTTCATCCAGTACTTCGCCCCGTTCATCCAGTTCATCGTGGGCGTCGCGCTGCTGCACGAGGCGATGCCGCCGGAGCGCTGGGTCGGGTTCGGGATCGTGTGGCTGGCACTGCTCATCCTGACCGTCGACATGATCGTGGGTGCGCGGGCGGGTCGCCGCGAGGTCGAGTTGGACGTCGCCGCGGTCGAGTGAGGAAACCGTGGAATAAAACCCCAGGGTTCTGCCGTTAGCATTGACTATCCGTTGGCAATGGTGGCGGGCGGATTCTCCTATATCCTCTCGACGCATAAGGGGTGAAATGGATCACAACGATCCGTTCGGCTTCATCGGCTTGACCTACGACGACGTGATGCTCCTGCCCGGGCACACCGACGTCATCCCGAGCGAGGCGGATACGTCTTCCCGGCTCACCAAGCGCATCACCGTGGCCTCCCCGCTGGTGTCGAGCGCCATGGACACCGTCACCGAGTCGCGCATGGCCGTCGCGATGGCGCGCAACGGCGGCATCGGCATCCTGCACCGCAACCTCTCGATCGAAGACCAGGCGGCGCACGTCGACAAGGTGAAGCGCTCCGAGTCGGGCATGATCACCAACCCGGTCACCACCACCCCCGACGCCACCGTCGAAGAAGTGGATGCCCTCTGCGGCCAGTTCCGCGTCAGCGGTCTTCCCGTGGTCGAGGGCGACGGCACCCTCGTCGGCATCATCACCAACCGCGACATGCGATTCGTGTCGCCGTTCGAGCGCACGACGACGTATGTGCGCGACGTGATGACCCGCCAGCCTCTCATCACCGCCCCGGTCGGCATCGATCCGGATTCGGCTGTCGCGATCTTCGCGCAGCACAAGATCGAGAAGCTCCCGCTCGTCGACGAGGAGGGCAAGCTCCGCGGTCTCATCACCGTCAAGGACTTCGACAAGAGCGAGAAGTACCCGAACGCCACCAAGGACGACGAGGGTCGCCTGCGCGTCGGCGCCGCGATCGGCTTCTTCGGCGACGCCTGGGACCGTGCCATGACCCTGGTCGACGCGGGAGTCGACGTGATCGTGGTCGACACGGCCAACGGCGACAGTGCCGGCGTTCTCGACATCATCAGCCGCCTCAAGGCGGAGCCCCGCGCATCCCACGTCGACGTCATCGGCGGCAACGTCGCGACCCGCTCGGGCGCTCAGGCGCTCATCGACGCGGGCGCCGACGCCATCAAGGTGGGCGTCGGACCGGGCTCGATCTGCACCACGCGTGTAGTCGCCGGAGTCGGGGTCCCACAGGTCACCGCCGTCTACGAGGCTTCGCTCGCAGCCCGCGAGGCGGGAGTCCCCCTCATCGCGGATGGCGGCCTGCAGTACTCGGGCGACATCGCCAAGGCGCTCGTCGCCGGCGCGGACACCGTGATGCTCGGATCGCTTCTCGCCGGAACGGCGGAGTCGCCCGGCGATCTCGTCTTCGTCAACGGCAAGCAGTTCAAGAACTATCGCGGCATGGGCTCGCTGGGTGCGCTGCAGACCCGCGGCAAGAAGACCTCGTACTCGCGCGACCGCTACTTCCAGGCTGATGTGCCGAGCGACGAGCAGCTCATCGCCGAGGGCATCGAGGGTCAGGTTCCCTACCGTGGTCCGCTCTCCGCCGTCGCGTACCAGCTCATCGGCGGTCTGCGTCAGTCCATGTTCTACGTGGGCGCGCGCACCATCCCCGAGCTCAAGCAGCGCGGCAAGTTCGTTCGCATCACCGCGGCCGGACTGAAGGAGTCGCACCCGCACGATGTGCAGATGGTGGTCGAGGCGCCCAACTACCGTCGCTGAGTCGTCCGCAGACACGAGTTCATCCCTATCGCTTTCGTCGCCACTACTTTCGCCTGAGCGAGCTGATCGCTAGGCTGGAAGGCTCGTTCGACGCGGGCGCCCTACCGTGGGGCCCGCTTCGGCCGAGGGAAATTCCGTGGGTTACATCGACGTCTCTGCGATCAGCTACTCGCTGGCCGACGGGCGACCCCTCCTCGACGAGGTCTCCTTCCGGGTCGGCGAGGGAGCGTCTCCGCTCTGATCGGCGCGAACGGAGCGGGCAAGTCGACGCTGCTGCGGATCATCCGCGGTGAGCTGAAGCCAGACTCCGGAACCGTCGGCATCGACGGCGGGCTCGGCGTGATGGACCAGTTCGTCGGTCACGTGCGCGACGAACGCACGGTTCGCGACCTGCTCGTCTCGGTCGCGCCCGCGAGCATCCGTCGGACCGCCGAAGCGCTGGCCGCCTCGGAGGAGGCGATCATCGAACGCGACGAGATGGACACTCAGCTCGCGTACGCCTCAGCGATCGCCGACTACGCGGATGCCGGCGGGTACGAGCACGAGGTCGTCTGGGACCACTGCACGATGGCCGCCCTGGGCATCCCCTTCGAGCGCGCTCAATACCGGGAGTTGCGCACGCTGTCGGGCGGCGAGCAGAAGCGGCTCGTGCTGGAGGCGCTTCTGCGCGGTCCGGAGCAGGTGCTGCTGCTCGATGAGCCCGACAACTATCTCGACGTGCCCACAAAGCGTTGGTTGGAGCAGCAACTGCTTGCCACGCCCAAGACCGTGCTCCTGGTCTCACACGACCGCGAGCTGCTCGCCACCGCGGCAGACAGGATCATCACGCTCGAGTTGGGTGCAGCGGGCAACACGACCTGGACGCACGGCGGCGGCTTCGGCGGATACCACCAGGCGCGGCAGGAGCGGATGGATCGCCTCGACGAGCTCCGCCGGCGCTGGGATGAGGAGCATGCCAAGCTCAAGGCGCTCGTGCTCAGGCTGTGGGAGAAGGCCAAGTACAACAGCGACGTCGCGCCTGCCTATCGTGCGGCCCAGACCAGGCTCGCCAAGTTCGTCGAAGCCGGACCGCCCGAGGTGCGACCGCGCGAGCAGGACGTCAAGATGCGTCTCACCGGCTCGCGCACAGGCCGCCGCGTCGTCGAATGCTTCGACCTGGAGTTGACCGGGCTGATGCGCCCGTTCAGTGCGGAGATCTGGTTCGGCGAGAGGGTGGCCGTCTTGGGATCCAACGGGTCGGGAAAATCGCATTTCCTGCGCCTGCTCGCGTCCGGCGGCACCGACCCCGACCCGTCCGCAGGGCACCTCGCTTCCGCCGAACAGGTGGGCACGCCCATCGCGCACACCGGGGTGGCGAAGCTGGGTGCGCGGGTGGTGCCGGGGTTGTTCGCGCAGGCTCACGAGCATCCTGAACTCGTCGGTCGAACGCTGCTCGAAATCCTGCACCGTGGCGACGACTTCCGAACCGGTATGCCTCGGGATGCGGCGAGCCGCGTGCTCGACCGCTACGGCCTCGCCGCATCCAGCGAGCAGAAGTTCGAGACGCTCTCCGGTGGTCAGCAGGCGCGGCTGCAGATCCTGTTGCTCGAACTCTCGGGTGCGACGCTGCTGCTGCTCGACGAGCCGACCGACAACCTCGACCTCGTCTCCGCCGAGGCGCTGGAGGAGGGCCTCCGCGGGTACGAGGGCACGGTGATCGCGGTGACCCACGACCGCTGGTTCGCGCGCGGCTTCGACCGCTTTCTGGTGTTCGGCGCCGACGGCGCAGTCTACGAGTCGACCGAGCCGGTGTGGGACGAGACGCGGGTGGCGCGGGCACGCTGACGAGCGAAGATCAGGGGTGATGCCCGCCATCCGAAGCACGGCCTCTGTCAACACCGAGGGCGAGCACGCGAAGTTCAGCCGCGCGAATCCCTCGCCCTGCTTTCCGAAGTCGGGCCCTGGCACCAGCGCGACCTTGGCCTCCTCGAGGGCGAGAGCGCTCGGGTCGACGCCCCAGTCGAGCGCGCGGAAGTCGAGCCACGCCAGATAGCCGGCCTGGGGCTCGCGGTAGCGCACCTCGGGGAGGTACTGGTCAAGCAGCCGGGTGAGCAGGGCGCGGTTGGACTCGAGCTGCACCAGCACATCGGCGAGCCAGCCGCGCGAATCCTGATACGCCGCCTCGTTCGCGATGCGGCCGAACGTGCCGGTGCGCGTCTGCACCTCGACCGGGAGCGTGGCGACGAGTCGCGACATCCGTTCGCTCTGCGTGACGATCGTCGCGCACTTGAGGCCGGTGACGTTCCACCCTTTGCCAGCCGAATGAGTGGCAATGCCGTGTTCTCGTGCTGCTTCCGAGACGCTCAAGAATGGTGTGAACGTGGCGTCGGAGTGCGTCAGTGGGGCGTGGACCTCGTCGCTCACCACGAAGGCGTCGTACCGGGCGGCAAGCTCGGCGACCGCGCGCAACTGATCCGCGGTGTGCACCACACCGACCGGGTTGTGCGGATGGCACAACAGAAACGCCCGGGCTCCCGACTCGAAGGCGTGCTCGATTCCGGGGAGGTCGAGCGACCATCCGGTACCCTCGTCGAAGAGCAGGGGCACCTCCTCGACGACGCCGCCCGCCTCGGGCACCAGCTCGAAGAACGGCGGGTACACGGGAGGGGTGACGATGACGCGATCTCCGGGGTCGATCGTCAGCCGCAGTGATTCGACGATCGCGACACTGACATCGGTGGTCGTCAGGATGGGGGACGGGTCGACTTCCCAGCCCCAAGCCGCCTGAGCGAAGTCGGCGAACGCACGCTGCACGCGGTCGTCGGGGCCGATGTATCCGGTGTCCGAACGACGAACGGCTGCGACCAGCGCCTCGCTGATCGGCTCGGCCAGCGGATAGTCCATCTCGGCCACGAACAGCGGCAGGACGTCGTCGGGATATGCCCGCCACTTCTCGCTGGTCCTGGCGCGGAGTTTTTCGAGAGGCTCGGCTTCGATCGTCATACACCCACTCTGCCGCGGTTGCCACGGCAGCGCATCCTTCTCGACCGCGCCATAGACTGAAGGAGTGAGTATGGAGATTGAGATCGGGCGCGCCAAGCGCGCCCGCCGCGTTTACGCCTTCGACGACATCGCGGTTGTGCCGAGCCGGCGCACCCGCGACCCCGAGGATGTCTCGGTCTCCTGGTCGATCGATGCGTACCAGTTCTCCATCCCGTTCATCGCGGCCCCGATGGACTCGGTCGTGTCGCCGAGGACGGCGATCATGATGGGTCAGCTCGGTGGGCTGGGCGTGCTCGACCTCGAGGGCCTCTGGACCCGCTACGAGAATCCTGAGCCCTTGCTGGCCGAGATCCGCGAGCTTCCCGCCGAGAAGGCCACCGCTCGCATGCAGGAGATCTACTCCGAGCCGATCAAGCCGGAGCTCGTCCGCAGCCGCCTGGCCGAGATCCGTGAGGCGGGCGTCACCGTGGCGGGCGCGCTCTCGCCGCAGCGCACCCAGGAGCTGTACGAGACGGTCGTCGCGGCCGGTGTCGACCTCTTCGTCATCCGGGGCACCACCGTGTCGGCCGAGCACGTGTCGAAGAACGTCGCGCCGCTGAACCTCAAGAAGTTCATCTACGAACTGGATGTTCCCGTGATCGTCGGCGGGGCCGCCACGTACACCGCGGCTCTCCACCTCATGCGCACCGGCGCGGCCGGCGTGCTCGTCGGGTTCGGCGGAGGCGCCGCCTCCACGACACGTTCGACGCTCGGCATCCACGCGCCCATGGCCACGGCTGTCGCCGACGTCGCCGGCGCTCGCCGCGACTACATGGACGAGTCGGGCGGCCGCTACGTGCACGTCATCGCCGACGGCGGCCTCGGCAGCTCGGGCGACATCGTCAAGGCGATCGCCTGCGGTGCGGATGCGGTCATGCTGGGCTCCACACTGGCCCGCGCCACCGACGCCCCCGGCGGCGGCTGGCACTGGGGTGCGGAAGCCCACCACTCGCAGCTGCCCCGCGGCAACCGCGTCGCCGTCGGCCAGGTCGCACCGCTGGAGGAGATCCTCTACGGTCCGGCGCCGGTCGCCGAGGGCACGGCCAACCTGGTCGGTGCGCTGCGCCGGTCGATGGCCACCACGGGCTACTCGGACCTGAAGGAGTTCCAGCGCGTCGAAGTCGTCGTCGCGCCGTACAACGCGCGATAAGCATCCGGCCGACGGTGGCCGGGAGAGGGAGAGAACGATGGTCATGACCAGATCCACCTCAGAATCCGCCCTGTCGTCGGCGTCACGCCTGGGCCCCGCCGAGCGAGCGGATGCGATAGCCACGTTGAAGGAGACGGAGCTCGATATCCTCGTGGTCGGCGCCGGCATCGTCGGCACCGGTAGTGCTCTCGACGCCGTGACGCGAGGACTGACCGTCGGTCTCGTCGAGGCCCGTGACTTCGCCTCCGGCACGTCGAGCCGATCGTCGAAGCTGGTGCACGGTGGAATCCGGTACTTGGAGCAGCTCGACTTCCGGCTGGTGCGCGAGGCGCTGATCGAGCGTGGACTGCTCCTCCAGCGCATAGCGCCACACCTGGTCAAACCCGTCCGCTTCCTCTACCCGCTCAAGAAGCGGGTCACCGAGCGCTTCTACGTCGGCGCCGGCATGATGCTCTACGACATCTTCAGCTACACCGGGCTTCGCCCACCGGGAGTTCCGCACCACCGCCACCTATCGAAGCGTCAGGTGAACCGGGCGATCCCGAGCCTTGCAGCCGACGCTCTGGTCGGCGGGATCACTTACTACGACGCTCAGGTCGACGACGCACGATACGTGGCCAACCTCGCACGTACGGCGGCGCACTACGGCGCGCACGTCGCATCCCGAGTCCGTGTGGAGGGGTTCATCAAGGTCGGCGAGAGGGTCGTCGGCGTTCAGGCGCACGACCTCGAGTCGGGCGAACGGTTCGAGATCCGTGCCAAGCAGGTCGTGAACGCGACGGGTGTCTGGACCGACGACACCCAGGCGATGGTGGGGGAGCGCGGCCAGTTCAAGGTGCGCGCGTCGAAAGGGATCCACCTCGTCGTCCCGCGCGACCGGTTCCAGTCGAAGATGGGGCTGCTGTTGCGCACCGAGAAGAGCGTGCTCTTCGTCATCCCGTGGGGTCGGCACTGGCTCATCGGCACGACGGACACGGACTGGCATCTCGACAAGGCGCATCCCGCAGCCACCGCGGCCGATATCGACTACCTGCTGGCCCACGTCAACTCGGTGCTCGCGGTGCCGTTGACCCGCGAGGACGTCGAAGGCGTGTACGCGGGCCTGCGCCCCCTTCTGGCGGGCGAGTCAGACCAGACCTCGAAGCTCTCTCGCGAGCACCTCGTCGCGCACTCGGTACCTGGCCTCGTCGTCATCGCGGGCGGCAAATGGACCACGTACCGGGTGATGGCGAAGGATGCGATCGACGCGGCCGTCGACGCCCTGGACGGAAAGATCCCCCAGAGCACCACGCAGGAGATCTCCCTGGTCGGCGCGGAGGGGTATCAGGCCGCGTGGAACCGCCGGTCCCGGATAGCGGCCGAGAGCGGCCTGCACATCGCCCGGATCGAGCACCTGCTCAACCGGTACGGCACGTTGGCGGCCGACATCCTCGACCTGATCCGGGAGGACCCGTCGCTCGCCGACGCCCTCCCTGGAGCGGACGACTACATCGGGGCCGAGGTCGTGTACGCCGCTTCGAACGAGGGCGCCCTGCACCTGGAGGACGTGCTCGCCCGCCGCACGCGCATCTCGATCGAGGCCTGGGACCGTGGTGTCTCCGCCGCACCCGTCGCCGCGTCGCTGATGGCCGGCGTGCTCGGCTGGGACAAGGCGCGTGAGGAGCGCGAGGTGAAGACATATCTCGAGCGGGTGGCAGCCGAGCGCCTCAGCCAGCTGCAGCCCGACGACGCGTCGGCCGATCGCATCCGTCTCGCGGCCCCCGACATCGTCGACGTGGATGCCGCCGCAGCAGCCACGGGCACCGCAGCCAAACCGGCTCGCGTGCGTGCCCCGCGCAAGCCCGCGGCGACGAGCAGCCCCGCGGCGACGAGCAAGGCTCAGGATGCGCCAACCGCGGCGCCGTCCGAGGGGGAGACCCCGACAGCGTAGCCACCCGTACACCATCAACCACCAAGCCGCCTTCAGGCCGCTCGGGTAGGCTTATCTGACTGCCCCCGAGCTGATGGAGACGGAACAATGGTTGACGTTCGACGGGTCAAGCTCCCCGGGGTCGGGGTATTGCATACCTTCGTCACCGACGATGGCGGCAAGGTAGGTGTCATCGCCCACCGCTCCGGCCACAACGACCTGATCACCTTCTCTGACCATGAAGACGGCGCCGACGTCACCAAGGTGTCGTTGCGCCTCAGCGAAGACGAAGCACACACACTCGCCGAGTTGCTCGGCGGAACCCAGATCACCGAATCGCTCACCGCGCTCGACCAGATCCCGGGTCTCAGCATCGACTGGTTCTCGGTCGACTACGACGACTACATAGCCGGCCAACCCCTCGGCAGCCCCGCTGATCGAGGGATGGTCGGGCTCACCGTCGTCGCCGTCGTGCGTGGCGAGTCCGCGAATCCCGCCCCGTCTCCCGACTTCAAGGTCTTCCCCGGTGACACGCTGGTCGTGGCCGGTTCGCCCGAGAAGGTGGCCAAGGCGTTCAACTTCTTCCGCTCCGGCAAGCTGCCGGTTCGGTCCACCGTCGACGCACCGCCCGGGGGTAGCCATGCATCTCGGCGAAGACCTCATCGTTCTCGGCCTCCTCCTGCTCGTGGCGTATGTGCTCGGGCGTCTCGGCAAGCTGGTGGGTCTCCCCGCGATCCCCATCTACATGCTCGTCGGGCTGCTAGCGAGCCCGCATACCGGCTGGTTCCCGCTCAACTTCGAGTCGAACTACATCGAGCTCATCGCGATCTTCGGGCTGATCCTGCTGCTCTTCAACCTGGGACTCGAGTTCGATCAAGACGAGTTCTTCGGCAACTTCGGCAAGCTGATCATCTCGGGCGGCTCGTACATCGTGGTCAACATGGGCGTCGGGCTCGTGTTCGGCTTCATGCTCGGCTGGGGGACCCGCGAGGCGCTCATCGTGGCGGGGATGACCGCGACCTCCTCGAGCGCGATCGTCACCAAGCTGCTCATCGAGCTCAACCGCCTCGCCAACAAAGAGACGCCGATGATCCTCGGGGTCACCGTCGTCGAAGACATCTTCATCGCTATCTACCTGGCGATCGTCTCGGTCGTGCTGAGCGGCGAGACGGACTTCTGGCCGATCGTCGGCAAGCTCGCGATCGCGTTCACGTTCCTCGTCGTCATGTTCACGATCGCCCGCTGGGGCGGCAGGTTCGTCTCGCGATTGTTCCGCACGAAGGACGACGAGCTCTTCACCATCCTGTTCTTCGGCTTCGCGGTGCTGTTCGCCGGCATCGGCGAGGTGCTCGGCGTGACGGATGCGATCGGCGCCTTCCTGATCGGCCTCGTGCTCGGCGCGACCAAGTACCGCAACAAGATCGAGCACATCGCGATCCCGCTGCGAGACGTGTTCGCGGCGTTCTTCTTCCTGAACTTCGGCCTCGCTCTCAACCCGGCGAAGTTCCCCGAAGTGCTCGTACCCGTGCTCCTCGCCGTTCTGCTCACTATCGTGCTGAACATCGCCGCCGGGCAGTTCGTCGCCTGGCTCAACGGACTCGGGCCGCAGGCCGGCATCAACACCACCGTCATCCTGCAGAACCGCGGCGAGTTCGCCCTGATCCTCGCGACGCTCTCGCTCAGTGCGGGACTGGATGAACGAATACAGCCGTTCGCGGGCCTCTACGTGCTCATCATGGCCGTACTGGGACCGCTGCTCGCAGCAAATTCCGAGAAGATCGGTGCGATGATTCTGCGGACCGGGAAATCGTCCAAACGCACGTCTTCGAAGAAGCGAGCCAAGGAGAAGAGCCGCGATCCCATGCTCGACGAAGAGATCGCGCTGGTCGAGGCGGCCACCGCCGATCTCGACCCCGACACCGGATCCGAAGGCACGCGCAACGCCATCGACCGGGTGGTCGAGCAGGCGATGCAACAGCAGGACACCACCGGGGACCGAAAGCGGGACTGAACCATTAGTGAGACCACCGACAGCGGAGAGACCTCGCTGTACAGAATGATGCTGCGCCCGCGTTGGATCGGCGCGCTCATCCTCGCACTCGCTCTCGCAGCCGGCTTCGCATGGCTCGGCCAGTGGCAGCTGGAGCGTGCGGTGGAGTCCGGCAAGGTGGTGGATGCGCCGAGCGAGACCGTCCTGCCGCTCGCCCAGGTGGCAAAGCCGGGCGGTCCGATCACCGACAAGGCGACCGGACAGCTGGTGACCTTGGAAGGCTCCTTCATCCCGACCGACTACGAGCTGCTGCAGGGCCGTCTCAACCACGGAACGGCCGGCTGGTGGGTGGTCGCGCACGTCTCCATCGGTGGGGATGCGGCCGACTCCGAGCCCGTCGGGCTCCCGGTGGCGCGCGGCTGGGCCGCCGACGAGAAGACCGCGAAGGCCGCGATGGAGCGCCTGGCGGCCGAGCCCGAGAGTCAGCAGACGATCGTGGGGCGTCTGCTGCCGACCGAGGCCCCTGAGGTCCCGAAAGACAAGAAACACCCGTTCGTCATGACGACCATGTCGTCCGCTGCGCTCTACAACCTCTGGACCGGCGTCGACGGGCAGGATGTCTACTCGGCCTATGTGGTGGAGGCCACCCCGCCGGCCGGGCTGGTCAAGATCGCCTCGCCGCCGCCCATCCAGGACGCCACGCTCAACTGGCTCAACATCTTCTACGCCGCCGAATGGATCGTGTTCGCCGGCTTCGCGATCTTCTTCTGGTTCCGCCTGGTGAAGGATGCGAAGGAGAAGGAGGACGAGTTGAGAGAGCTCGAAGCCGAATCCGCACCCCAACTCGGGAAAGTAGACTAGATCCATGCCCCTCGCCCCCAAGCCCGAAGCCTTCCCGAAGATCCGCGGGGCGCTCCGGCTCTATCAGATCTGCGCGTACATCACCGGTGTCATGCTCCTGCTGCTCTGCGCGGAGATGGTCGTCAAGTACGGCATGGGGTACCAGCTGTTCGCGTTCGGCAACCACGGCGTCTTCGCCTTCGTGCCGGTGAACGACCCGGTCGAGCCGACCGGCGTCGACGTGAGCACGGGCATCCTGATCGCGCACGGCTGGCTGTACGTGCTCTACCTGTTCTCCGACTTCCGGCTCTGGAGCCTGATGCGCTGGAACTTCACGCGGTTCGTCACGATCGCCCTCGGCGGTGTGATCCCGTTCCTGTCGTTCTTCGTCGAAGCCCGCATCACCAAGCAGGTGAAGTCCTATCTGGCCGGCCGTGAGGCCGAGCAAGCGACCCTCGTGGAGGCATCAAATTAGCACCGAGCCCGTCACCAACCGGCCCGTTCTCGTCGTCGACTTCGGCGCGCAGTACGCCCAGCTGATCGCACGGCGCGTGCGCGAGGCCAATGTGTACTCCGAGATCGTGCCGCACACGGTCACCGCTGCCGAGATCGAGGAGAAGAACCCGTCGGGCATCGTTCTCTCCGGTGGGCCGTCGAGTGTCTACGAAGAGGGCGCCCCGCAGTTCGACTCGGCGATCTTCGACCTCGGCGTTCCCGTTCTCGGCATTTGCTACGGCTTCCAGGTGATGGCCACCGCGCTCGGCGGCGAGGTCGCCCAGACCGGTCTGCGCGAGTACGGCTCGACCGCCGTGAAGATCAGCGACGCAGCCAGCGGAGGCTCCAGCCGTCTGCTCGACGGCCAGCCCATTGAGCAGACCGCTTGGATGAGCCACGGCGACTCCGTCTCCCGGGCCCCCGAGGGCTTCGAGGTGCTGGCATCCACCGCATCCACCCCCGTTGCGGCCTTCGCGAACGACGAGCGCAAGCTCTACGGCGTGCAGTGGCACCCCGAGGTCAAGCACTCCGCTTACGGCCAGGCCGTGCTCGAGAACTTCCTGCACCGTGCTGCCGGCATCCCCGCCGACTGGAACAGCGGCAACGTGATCGCCGACCAGGTCGCCGCGATCCGGGCCCAGGTCGGGTCGGGCAAAGTCATCTGCGGCCTCTCGGGTGGCGTCGACTCCGCCGTCGCTGCGGCCATCGTGCACGAGGCTGTCGGCGACCAACTCGTCTGCGTCTTCGTCGACCACGGCCTGCTGCGCAAGGACGAGCGCCGTCAGGTGGAGGTCGACTACGTCGCGTCCACGGGTGTGCGCCTGGTCACCGTCGACGCGGAGAAGCAGTTCCTCGACGCCCTCGCCGGTGTGAGCGATCCCGAGACGAAGCGCAAGATCATCGGCCGCGAGTTCATCCGCGTGTTCGAGCAGGCGCAGGCCGACCTCATCCTCGAGGCCGCGGATGAGGGCGACCCCATCCGCTTCCTGGTGCAGGGAACGCTCTACCCCGACGTCGTCGAGTCCGGCGGCGGAACGGGCACCGCGAACATCAAGAGCCACCACAACGTCGGCGGCCTCCCCGAAGACCTGCAGTTCGAGCTCGTGGAGCCTCTTCGCACACTCTTCAAGGACGAGGTGCGCGCGATCGGACGCGAGCTGGGACTGCCCGAGGCGATCGTCGGCCGCCAGCCGTTCCCCGGCCCCGGCCTCGGCATCCGCATCGTCGGCGAGGTCACCCACGAGCGCCTGGAACTGCTGCGCGACGCGGATGCGATCGTGCGCGAAGAGCTCACCGCCGCCGGCCTCGACAACGAGATCTGGCAGTGCCCGGTCGTGCTCCTCGCCGATGTCCGCTCCGTCGGCGTGCAGGGCGACGGCCGTACCTACGGTCACCCCATCGTGCTGCGCCCGGTCTCGAGCGAAGATGCGATGACCGCAGACTGGACCCGCCTGCCGTACGACCTGCTCGCGAAGATCTCCAACCGCATCACCAACGAGGTCGACGGCGTCAACCGCGTAGTGCTGGACGTCACGTCGAAGCCGCCGGGAACGATCGAATGGGAGTGAGTCTCCCCTGAACGTGAGAAGGGCCGGGATGCTGTGACAGCATCCCGGCCCTTCTCACGTTTCTGCGTCAGTTGCGCGAGATCGCGAAGATGCGCAGCAGCTCGAGGTACAGCCAGATGACCGTGACCATGATGCCGAAGGCGCCGGCCCAGCCGAACACGCGCGGCGCACGGTTCTTCACGCCCTGCTGGATCGCGTCGAAGTCGAGCACCAGCGAGTACGCGCACATGATCACGACGAGAACGCCGATGACCAGGCCGAGCGGGATACCGAAGATCTCGACGGAACCGTTGAGGCCCCACGGGTCGCTGTTGGCGCCGGTCCAGATGAGCACCAGGTTGATGATCGAGAACAGCGCGTAGCCGATCATCGCGATGAAGAACACCTTGGTGGCCTTGGCGGATGCGCGGATCTTGCCGCTCGCGAAGAGCGCCAGGGTCACGCCGACGACGACGATGGTGGCGATGACGGCCTGCAGGACGATACCGCCCCAGTTGGCCTCGAAGAAGAGCGAGATGCCACCGATGAAGATTCCCTGCACGCCGGCGTAGGCCAGGGTGAGGGCCGGGGACGGCTTCTTGCGGTTCTTGAAGATGTTGACGAACGCGAGCACGAGGCCGACGATCGATGCCGGGATCCACAGGACCGGGACCATCCAGCCGATGACAGCGCCGACGAGCAGCACGGCGAAGCTGATCGCGGTCTTGACGATGGTGTCTTCGACAGTCATCCGGTCGGTGTCGACGGCGTTGGCCGACGGCGACTCGTACATCTGCTGAAGGTTCTCGGCGCTCAGCGTTGCAGCGCCGGCGGACTGATTCTGAAAGGCCGGGCTTTGCGAGAACGCCGGGTTGGAGGTAGCCATGTTCCTCTGCTCACTTCGTGGGTTGGGTATGACCGAATTGGTTCTCCCCAATCTATCGAGTTATTTTCTGAGAGTTCTGACAGATTGCCTTGAACCAACCGCGATAGCGGCCCATCGTGCGAGCCAGGCGGACGCCACGATGACCAGCGTGCTCACGAGGATCGACACCCAGGCGACGGAGTAGTCGGGCACGGTCGCGGCCAGGATGACGCTCGAGACGATCGGCAGCACGAGGACCGAGTATGAGAGCAACGGTCGCAGCCGCACGAGCAGCCAAGCCGTCAGCAGCACGGCGAAGCACCACGCGAATCCTGAACCGCCGAGCATCAGCCACGTGAATCCGATCGCGGGGACCACGACAGCTACGCGCCGCCCGATCGTGCTCGGCAGGATCGCCCACCCTGTCGGCTGCATGAGCGAGCCGAGCAGAAGCAGCGGAAGACTGTACGCGCTCGTCATCAGGACGAAGCCGGTTCCCGCCGCAATCAGTGTGAGCCCGATCAGCAGTCGCGGCCGGTACGACCCCCAGTGAAGGTCGAGGAGACTCGCAGGCTCCGACCATCCTGAAGCCGTGTTCGGCGCTGACGGCCGCTCGGGGGCGGGAATCTCCGGGGCTGACACCCGTCGATTCTGTCACCCGGATGAGCGGGGGAACAGCCCCCGACCGCGGGCTAGGATCGGGCCATGCGTGCGCATACGACTCCGCTCGTCATCGGGCATCGCGGGGCTTCCGGGTACCGCCCCGAGCACACGCGCGCGGCCTACCAGCTGGCATTCGCCCTCGGCGCCGACGCGGTGGAACCCGACCTGGTTCCGACGAAAGACGGCGTGCTGGTACTGCGGCACGAGAACGAGATCTCGGGCACGACGGATGTCGACGCGCATCCGGAGTTCGCAGATCGCCGCACGACGAAGGAGATCGACGGCGTCACGCTGACCGGCTGGTTCACCGAGGATTTCACGTGGGCCGAACTGTCGACGCTGCGTGCACGCGAGCGGCTGGGCAAGGTGCGTCAGGCCAATTCGACGTTCGACGGGCGATACCCGTTGCTCAGGATGCGCGACCTGTTCGACATCGTCGACCGCGCCTCCGACGACGTCGCACGCCTGCTCGGAATCGTCGCCGAGCTGAAGCACGCCACCTACTTCGAGTCGATCGGGCTTCCCCTCGACGAACTGTTCGCAGTCGAACTCGCCGACGCCGGCTGGGAGGACAACCCCGAACTCGTGGTGGAGAGCTTCGAGAAGACGGTGCTCGGGCAGCTCTACAAGCGCGGGTTCGGCGGACGCCGGGTCTACCTCCTCGAGAAAGAGGGCGCGCCGGCCGACCGGGTCGCTTCCCTCGGATCCACCGCACCCGACTACCGCAGCGATCTCACCGAGATGGGGCTGTACGCGCTCGCCTCGGGGCGTCCGGCCGACCGTGTCGACGGGATCAGCGTCGAGACCTCCCTGCTGCTCTCGCAGCGCACCGTCTCGGCAGCGCTCGACGACGTCGAGGACGAGGCCGAGCTCACCTCGGACCTCGTGGATACCGCGCACGCCGCCGGGCTCGGTGTGTACTGCTGGACTCTGCGTCCGGAGAACACGTTCCTGCGCTCGGAGTTCCAGCGCGACGGCGGTGACGGCGCCTGGGGCGACTGGGCCCGGATGTTCGCCGTCGTCATGCGCTCCGGCGTCGACGGCGTGTTCGCCGACCATCCCGACCTCGCCGTCGCGGTGCGAGACGGGCACTGACCGAGCGACGTCGCTGTGAGCGGACGCGGCTCCGGATGACAGTGGGGGCGGGTAAAATCGAGAGGACATGACGAGCCTCTCCGACCCCTCCGCCGCGAACTCCGCCACCCCGATCATCCTCGACGGTCGGCAGGGCCCCGGCCACCCCGGATATCGATCGGGCGGCCCGGGCGATTCCGCGCACGACGCGCTCTTCGACGGGCTCAACCCGCAGCAGCGCGAGGCCGCCGAGTATCGCGGCGCGGCTCTGCTCATCGTCGCCGGCGCGGGCTCTGGCAAGACGAGCGTGCTCACCCGCCGTATCGCCGGCCTGATCGAGAGTCGTGAAGCCTGGCCGAGCCAGATCCTGGCGATCACGTTCACCAACAAGGCCGCGGCAGAGATGCGGGAGCGTGTCGAGGTCCTCCTCGGCGGTAAAGCGCAGGGCATGTGGATCTCGACGTTCCACTCGGCGTGCGTGCGCATCCTGCGCCGCGAATCGGAGACCATCGGCAAGACGCAGAGCTTCACGATCTACGACTCGGGCGACACCCGCGCGCTGCTGAAGCGCATCATCAAGGGGCTCGACGCCGACACCCTCGGTTTCACCGTCGCCGGTGCGGCGGGGCGCATCTCCAAGCTGAAGAACGAGCTCACCGACATCGAAACGTACGCGCGGTCGGCCAACCTCAGCGACCCGCAAGAGGTGATGTTCCTCGAGATCTTCCGCCAGTACACGCGGGCGCTGCGCACGGCCAATGCGTTCGACTTCGACGACCTCATCGCCGAGACCGTGTTCCTGTTCCGGGCGTTCCCGAAGGTGGCCGCGCTATATCAGCGACGGTTCCGTCACATCCTGGTCGACGAGTACCAGGACACGAACCACGCCCAGTACTCGCTGATCCGCGAGCTGACGATGCCGATCGCTCCGGCCATCGCCGACGAGCTGGAAGCGCAGGGGCACCACGTCGAGTCGATGAGGGATGCCGTGGGCATCATCCCGGGCGCCTCGCTGACCGTGGTGGGCGACTCCGACCAGTCGATCTATGCGTTCCGCGGGGCGGACATCCGCAACATCGTCGAGTTCGAGCGCGACTTCCCGGGTGCCAAGGTGGTGCTGCTGGAGCAGAACTACCGCTCGACGCAGAACATCCTGAGCGCCGCCAACTCGGTCATCGCCAACAACTTCGACCGTAAGGACAAGAAGCTGTGGACGGCCGTCGGCGACGGCGACAAGATCATCGGGTTCACGGGATACTCGGGGCACGACGAGGCGCAGTTCGTCGCCGACGAGATCGAGAAGCTGCACGGTGACGGCATGGACTACAAGGACATCGCCGTGTTCTATCGCACCAACGCTCAGACGCGTGCGCTGGAAGAGATCTTCATCCGGTCGGCACTGCCATACCGCATCATGGGCGGCACCAAGTTCTACGAGCGCGCCGAGATCAAGGATGCGATGGCCTATCTCATCGCGGTGGCCAACCCCGATGACACCCTCGCACTGCGGCGCATCCTGAACACTCCCAAGCGCGGAATCGGTCCGGCAACCGAGACGCAACTGCAGAGTTATGCGGACGACAACGGCATCAACTTCCGTCAGGCGATGCGCGACGCGGGCTCGCTCGGGCTCGGCCCCAAGGTCACGGCGGCGATCCTGCAGTTGGCGGCACTGCTTGACGAGGCCGCGGCGATGGTCGATCCCGCCAACCCGGCTGGGGCCTCGCCGGTGGCGGATGTGCTGACCTACCTGCTCGACAAGAGCACCTACCTCGACGTTCTGCGGAACAGTCGTGACCCACAGGATGAGGCGCGCGCCGAGAACGTGGACGAACTCGTCGCCGTCACGCGTGAGTTCGCCCGCAACAACCCGGACGGCGGACTCGTCGACTTCCTGACCGAGGTGTCGCTGGTCGCGGCTGCGGACGAGATCGACGACTCCAGTGGAACGGTCTCCCTGATGACCCTCCACACGGCCAAGGGCCTCGAATACGATGCCGTGTTCCTCACGGGCATCGAGGAGGATCTGCTGCCGCACCGCATGTCGGCGAACGAGCCCGGAGGCCCTGCCGAGGAGCGGCGTCTCTTCTACGTCGGCATCACGCGAGCGAAGAAGCGGCTGTTCCTGTCGCTGGCGATGACGCGAGCGCAGTTCGGCGAGACCGCGGTCGCCATGCCCAGTCGCTACCTGCAGGAGATTCCCGCCGATCTGATCGACTGGCGGCAGTCGCCGGGGATGGCGAACAGCCGCGGCGGCAGCCAGTCGAGGGCGCTCAACGCGCGCCGACCGGGACTCGGCGCAGGGTCGGGTGGCTCGGGTTCGGGCGGATCGGGCGGGTCGGGATCACGTTGGAACGACAGCATGACGTCGAGCGGCTTCGCGAGCAGGCCCAAGGCTGAGTGGCCGAACAGGGTCACGGGTCAGGTGCGCGACAACGGCGACCTGGAGTTGGTGGCCGGGGATCGCATCCGTCACACCGATTTCGGCGACGGCCGGGTGACGAACGTGACGGGCGAGGGTGCCAAGCGGGTCGCCCACGTGCAGTTCGAGAAGGTGGGGGCGAAGAAGCTGCTCATCAAGATCGCCCCCATCGAAAAGCTGTGATGGCCGACGCTCCCGTCCCGGGCGGTATCGGTCCGGGACGGCCAGCGGGCAAGGCGGGACTGAGCGTCGAGGTGGGGATACGAGCGGCGCTCGCCGTGGCAGTTCCCCTCCTCGTGCTGCTGGCGGTCGGTCGGCTCGACCTCACCGCGTACGCGACTTTCGGGGCGTTCACGGCACTGTATGGACGGAACGAGCCGTACCGTATCCGGGCCCGGAGCGTCTCGGTGGCCGGTGTCGCCCTGCTCGTGAGCATCGCGCTCGGGATCCTCGTGGCCGTTCTCGGTGAACCGCTGTGGTTGTTGATCCCCCTGCTCGTGCTCGTCGTCGCCGGCGGGATCCTGCTCGCCGCGAGCTTTCAGCTCATCCCCGCTCAACCCCTGTTCGTCGTCTTCGCGCTGCTGGTGTGCGCTGCGGTTCCGACGCCCTCGGCCGAGGTGCCGTTGCGCCTGGGGCTTGCGCTGGCAACCGCCGTGTTCTCGTGGCTGCTCACGATGTCGGGCTGGGCGATTCGTCGATCGCCTCTCGGGCGGGGAAGTAGTGCCGAGGGGCGTTTCGGGTCGGTTCTCCTCAAGCAGCTTCAGCGGCAGCCGCGGGTGAACCTGGCCGCGCTGCGGGATCCCCGGGTGTGGCTGACCGTCGTCCAGAGTGTGGTGGGCGTTCTGATCGCCGGCGCCATCGCGCTGCTTGCCGGGCTTGGTCATGCGTATTGGGCGGTTGTGAGCCTGGTGGCCGTCATCCCGCCGCCTCGCGCGGCGCACTCGATCTCGCGCTCGCTGCACAGAATCGTCGGGACGATCGTCGGCGTCGGTGTGACGGTGCTCCTCCTCTTCTGGTCGCCGCCTCCGCTCATCGTCATCCTGGTGATCGTCGTATGCCAGCTGTTCGCTGAGATCCTCGTCGGACGCCACTACGGGTCCGCCCTGGTGTTCATCACGCCGATGGCTCTGTCGGTCTCCTATCTGGCGAGCCCCATGCCGCTCAACACGCTGGCGGTCGACCGGGTGCTCGAGACGATTCTCGGCGCCGGGGTCGGCATTGTGCTCGTGCTCGCCGCGCGCGGTCTGGAACGGGCGCGGGGCGTCGCAAGCTAGTCGGCGCCCGCGCCTGCACCCGTGTTCGTGCTCGGGTCACCGGCCGTACGCTGGCTCGCTCCAGCATCGACACGGTCAGCGACGACCTGTTTGCGGAGCCGATCCATGTACACGTCCTTGGGCCGGTGGCGCCAGGATGCGGGGATGCGCGGGTAGACCGCCGCCGCCCACCGCATCCACCGTTCGAAGCGGCGCGATGCCCTGTCGTTCCAAGGGAGCCCGAAATCGCGGCGAACCTGGTCGGGAAGGAGACCGGCAGTGACAAGGCGCGCGCCGGGGAAGAGCGCCCTCATCCAGAGCGGGATGGCCCGTGGGTAGAGAATCTGTCGTGCCACTTGGCGTGTGTCGTCGGTGGGACGAAGCACCGTCAGCATCTCGTCCCAATACCGCGCGAATGAGGAGCGATCGGCGGGCCAGGACTCCACCGGAACCTGAAGCGCCGAGCCGATCGCCGTGAACTCGTGGTAGAGACGCTCGGCATCGTCGTCGGCCAACGGTCCGAGAACCCGGTCGTAGAGGCCGGTCATCGTCTCGTAGAGGGTTGCCGCCACCCACAGCTGAAGATCGGGGTCGTACGCGTTGTATGCGGGCTGATCTGGCGTCGCTTCCGCCCGCACCGGTGCGTGGGCGCGGTTGACCGAGCGCCGCACGACGGCGAACTCTTCGGGCGTCGCGTACACCGAGGCGTAGACGTAGGTCATCGTCGCGTGGAGGCGTTCCATCATCCTGTTGGCGAAGTCGCTGTGCTCCACGACACCTCGACCCACCGACGGATGCGCGATCTGCAGCAGCAGGGCGCGGCCTCCGCCCGCCAGGTAGAGCGCCTCGCCCGCGATGTCCTTCGCGGTGAGGGGATGAGGGGTCTTCGACGGATGCACGGCGCCATTCTGGCCCGAAACCCTGCGAGGAGTCGGGATGTGCGCCCCTCCCACTCCTCATGAGGCGTCCAGAGGTCGGCGACGGCGCGAGACGACGAGCGAGGCCAGTCCCACTGCCAGAATCGAGCAGCCCGCCCAAGCGCCACCGCCGAGGTCCAGTCCCGTCCTCGCGAGCTCTGCTGGCGCAGCCGACGCAACCGGGGCGATCACCCTAGTGATCTCAGACGCGACGCCGAAAGTCGACTGCCAGGGGCGTAGCCGGGAGCCACCCTCGTCGGCGGGTGTGCGGGCGGGGTCGATCTTCTCGACCCAGACATAGAAGCCCGCCGAAGGGAGAGCGCACGCAGTGGTGTCGTATTCGCCGGGTCCCGAAATCGTCGTCTCGATCGTGCAGACGACGGGAGCATTCGGCGGAGCGGCCTCGGCCGGAACGATCCCGTCGCTGAACGGTCCCAGCAACGAACTCGTCACGACTGCCTCGATCGGAGCCAGCGTCGGTGCGACCCCGGCGGCGGGCACGCTGCGCAGCCCCCAGTGGGAAAGCAGGCCGTCGCTCTGCGCGACGTCGACGGTCAGGTGGTCGCTGATCGAGGCGCCGGGGAGCGCTTCCGCCGCACTCGTCACCGTGCGCACGGTCGGTTGGAAGGGAAGCGGTGAGACGCCGTGCCGCTCTCCACCGGCCTGCGCTGCGGCACTCGCAGGGACCGCGACGAGGAGCGCCTGGGCATTGTCGGGGGAGACCGCCACTCGTACCCGGGGGCCGTAAGGCAGCGCCGAGAAGACGGCGGTCGCCAAGACGGACACTGTCGGCTCGATCCCCGTGGGCACGATGACGACATCCATGCCGTTGCTCACCGATGCCGAGGTCGAGCCATCGCTGAACGTGGCCCCGACGAGATCGAGCCGACCGGTGTGAGTCGAGGGCGCCAAGACGTCCGCGCCGGACAACCGCTGCACCGTGAGGTCGACGCGCACGTGGCTCGGTCCCTGGTCGGAGAGGCTCACCACAGCCGCTGCGTCGACCCCGAGCGACGCGTCCCTCGATGATTCGTCCACCATGGAGCGCGCGCGGGCGAGAACCTCCTCGGCTTGTGCGCCGGCACGCTCCGCGTAGAACTCGGGCGTCTTGTCGTTCATCCCGGAGACCATCCACGTGGCGATCTGGCCGGCGGCGGCGGTGACCGGGTCATCGGTCGCCGCCCAGTTGCGTGAGATGTAGGCGAGCCGAGCTGACTGTTCCGGAGTGAACCAGCCGAGCTGATCGCCCTCGACGTAGTCGGAGGGGTGTCCGACGGGGCTCGGCCGCCCCGCCTGCAGGCAGAACCCACGGGTGCCGTCGTCCAGCGAGTATGACCCGAGCCACCACCCCGTGCTCGACCGAAATCCGACCCCGTGGCCGTTCGCCGCGAGTGCGTGAGCGCCCGGCGTTCCGACGATGACGGACAGGAAGAACAGCAGACCGCCGAGGGCGACCGCCGTGGTGAACGTTGTGATGCGATGTGTCATGCCGTCCACCGTCGCCGATTGGCGGCGGTGGAAGATCGCGCGTCGAGCATCCGTGGATAAGCGCGTTGAGGGCCGCGTTGTGGAGGAGCATGCACCCGCCGGTCGTCGCCCGGTGCGCGGGCGTTCAGGAGGACGCGCTAGAGTTCTCACTGGCGAATTTATCTCGGCGTCGAGCTATTTAGCGTCGGATATCACCCAGCAAAAACCACAAGGCTGCGTCACGAGCGCGCCCGGCACCAGCGGATTGGATAACCGTGGATCTATACGAGTATCAGGCCAGAGACCTGTTTGAGCAGTACGGAGTCCCGGTTCTCCCGGGCATCGTCGCGGACACCCCCGAGGAGGTGCGCGCAGCGGCCGAGAAGCTCGGCGGCGTGGTCGTCGTCAAGGCGCAGGTCAAGGTCGGTGGTCGTGGAAAGGCCGGCGGCGTCAAGGTCGCCAAGACCCCGGACGAGGCGGAAGAGGCGGCACGCGCCATTCTCGGCCTCGACATCAAGGGCCACGTCGTTCGGCGCGTGATGGTTGCCGGCGGCGCCCGAATCGCTCAGGAGTTCTACTTCTCGGTGCTGCTCGACCGGGCCAACCGCTCCTACCTGTCGCTCACGAGTGTCGAGGGCGGCATGGAGATCGAGGTGCTCGCCGTCGAAAAGCCCGAGGCGCTCGCGCGCGTCGAGGTCGACCCGATCGCCGGTGTCGACAAGGCCACGGCGGTCGAGATCGCGAAGGCCGCCGGATTCCCGGACGAGCTCGTCGAGAAGGTCGCCGACGTCTTCGTCAAGCTCTACGACGTCTACAAGGGTGAGGATGCGACGCTCGTCGAGGTCAACCCGCTCGTGCTGACCGAGGAGGGCGACATCATCGCTCTCGACGGCAAGGTCACGCTCGACGAGAACGCAGGCTTCCGCCACCCGAACCACGAGGCGCTCGAGGATGCGGCCGCGGCCGACCCGCTGGAGGCCAAGGCCAAGGCGAGCGACCTCAACTACGTCAAGCTCGACGGTGAGGTCGGCATCATCGGCAACGGCGCCGGGCTCGTGATGAGCACGCTCGACGTCGTCGCGTACGCCGGCGAGAAGCACAAGGGCGTCAAGCCCGCCAACTTCCTCGACATCGGTGGTGGCGCATCCGCAGCGGTCATGGCTGCCGGACTCGACGTCATCCTGAACGACCCTCAGGTCAAGAGCGTGTTCGTCAACGTCTTCGGCGGCATCACCGCCTGCGACGCCGTCGCGAACGGCATCGTGAAGGCCCTCGAGATCCTCGGCGACGAGGCGAACAAGCCGCTCGTCGTCCGTCTCGACGGAAACAACGTCGACGAGGGTCGCCGCATCCTCACCGAAGCCGCGCACCCGCTGGTGACGCTGGCGCTCACCATGGACGAAGGCGCCGACAAGGCCGCCGAACTGGCTGCGAAGTAAAGGCGCGAGAGAGAACAATGTCTATCTTCCTCAACAAGGATTCCAAGGTCATCGTGCAGGGCATCACCGGCGGTGAGGGCACCAAGCACACCGCCCTCATGCTGAAGGCCGGCACCCAGGTCGTCGGTGGCGTGAACGCCCGCAAGGCCGGCACCACCGTCACCCACGGCGACGTCGAGCTGCCCGTGTTCGGCACGGTCGCCGAGGCCATCGAGAAGACCGGCGCCGACGTGTCGATCGCCTTCGTCCCGCCCGCCTTCACCAAGGATGCTGTCATCGAGGCCATCGACGCCGAGATCCCGCTCCTCGTGATCATCACCGAGGGCGTTCCCGTGCAGGACTCGGCCGAGTTCTGGGCGTACGCGCAGGAGAAGGGCAACAAGACCCGGATCATCGGGCCGAACTGCCCCGGCATCATCACCCCGGGTGAGTCGCTCGTCGGCATCACCCCGGCCAACATCACCGGCAAGGGCCCGATCGGTCTCGTCTCCAAGTCGGGAACGCTGACCTACCAGATGATGTACGAGCTGCGCGATCTCGGCTTCTCGACCGCCATCGGCATCGGCGGAGACCCGATCATCGGCACCACGCACATCGATGCGCTTGCTGCTTTCGAGGCAGACCCCGAGACCAAGGCGATCGTGATGATCGGCGAGATCGGCGGCGACGCCGAGGAGCGCGCGGCTGACTTCATCAAGGCGAACGTCACCAAGCCGGTCGTCGGCTACGTCGCGGGCTTCACCGCCCCCGAGGGCAAGACGATGGGCCACGCCGGTGCCATCGTCTCGGGTTCGGCGGGCACCGCGCAGGCCAAGAAGGAGGCCCTCGAGGCCGCCGGTGTGCGCGTCGGCAAGACGCCGAGCGAGACCGCCGCCCTGCTGCGCGAGGTGTACGCGGCGCTGTAGTCACCCTTTCTCCACAATCTCGGGCCCCGCGGAGTTATCCTCGGGGCCCGATTTTGGCCCTGGTGACCGGATGCGGCGCTACAGTGAGCATCAGCCAGGGAATCGGGGTCGACATGGCACGGGTGACGAACACGGAGCTGCTCGCGAAGATCGCGCAGTTGGAGACCGAGAACGCAGCACTGCGCGACACGATCGAGAACGAGACGACAGCATCCGTCCCGCCGATCGGTGCCGAGACGGCCGTTGCGGCACCGCAGAAGCACAAGCGCGGCTGGGGTTGGACGCTGCTGGCAACCGCCCTGATCCTGATCGGCGCTGTGCTCGCGCCTGTGGCGGTCGTCGCATCCTGGGCCAAGGTGCAGCTCACCGATACCGACTCCTTCGTGGCCACGTATGCGCCGCTCGCCGACGATCCGGCGGTCCAGACCTTCGTGACCGATCAGGCCGTCTCTGTCATCGAAGACAATGTGGACATCCCGGGAGTCGTGTCCCAGGTGTTCGACGGCATCGTGTCGCTGGGCACGGGCCCTGTCGCAACGCGGGCACTCGAGGCTTTGAAGGCCCCGGCTGCCCAGGGGATCGTCTCGCTCATCCACACCACGGTCGGCAACTTCGTCGCATCGGATGCGTTCGCCGAGGTCTGGCAGCAGGCTCTCCGGCGCAGTCACACCCAGTTCATCGCGACGATGCAGAACGATCCGAAAGCGGCAGTCGCCATCGGCTCCGACGGCTCGGTCGGCATCCAGCTCGGTCCGATCATCGAGCGCGTCAAAGAGCTGCTCGTGAAGCAGGGGCTCACGTTCGCGTCGCAGATCCCGACCGTCGACCGCACGATCACGGTCGCCCAGAACTCGTCGCTGCCGACCCTGCAACTCGCCTACGGTCTCGCGGTCAGCGTCGGCGCCTGGTTGCCCTGGATCGCGCTGCTGTTCCTGGCGGCCGGTGTGCTGGTGGCCCGGCGTCGCGCACTCGCCCTGGTCTGGTCGGCGGTGGCCCTCGCGATCGGCATGATCGTCATCGTGGCCGGGATCGCGATCGGACGCATCGTGTTCATCGCCTCCGCCTCGCCATCGCTCCTCCCGGCGTCGGTCGCGCGAACCGTCTTCGACACCGTGACGACGAAGATGGTCGACACGGGAGTCGCCGTGCTCGTGCTGGCGATCGTCGTGGCCGTGGTCGCCTGGTATTCCGGGCCCTTCGGGATCTCGCGACGGCTTCGCGGCTTCTTCGGCTCCGGCGTGACCTGGGTGCGTGAGGCAGCGGAACGTCACGGCATCACCACGGGCAGAACGGGCGAGTGGATCTACGCGCAACGGGCTCTGCTTCGGGCGGCCGTGGCCGTGATCGCCGCGGTGATCCTGCTCTTCGTCCGACCCCTCACCCCCGGGTTGATCATCTGGACATTGGTGATCGCCGCGATCGTCATCGCCATCCTCGAACTCGTGCAGCGGCCCGTGATCACGGTCCCCGAGACGGTCGACGAAGACACGCCGGTGTTGACCGTCCCCTGAGCTTCCCCCGATCAACTGCTGACCGCTGAATGAAGGTCCACTGACCGTCCGCGGGTGCGCGAAGTGTCGAGCCTCCGCGGGCGCGCCTGACCGGTAGTCTCCATTCGGTCATGAATCGCACAACCGTCGCTCTGCTCGCCGCGCTGGAGGCGGCGATCGTCGTCGCGATCGGGCTCGCAATCTGCCTCGTTCCGCTGACGATCCTGTGGGCGACCCAGTTCCATCTCGCGGCCGACTGGTTCACGTTCTGGCGGGCCGGCGCGGACATCTGGCTCGTCGGTCACGGCGTCAATCTCACAGTGGTTCTGGATGCGCAGCTCGGCGCATCCCTCGGCCTCCCCACGGCGACGGTCCCGTTCCAGATCACGATCGCAGCGCTCGGCTTCGCCTTTCTGACTGCTGGACTCGGTGTACGAACCGGCATGAGGGCCGGGGAGACACCGTATCGGGCGACAGGAGCGGTCGCGGCAGTCCTGACTTTCGCGGCGCTCGCAGCGCTTGTCACCCTGACCGCGTCGAGTGCACCCGTTCGCCCGTCCCTGTGGCAGGGCATCGTGCTTCCCCCATTCGTCTATGCACTCGGAGTAGCGGGCGGTCTCGGATTCGCGGCCCTGCGTTCACGAAGTCGTGGCGGCTCCGCGGCGGAGGGGGCGACGCGCACAGGGGAAGCGCGCCGTCGACTCCCTCGTCGCGCACGGCAGCCGCAACGTCCGGGACAGCCGGAGCCGCGACCGCCACGGCGACCCGAACACCGACCGGCCAAGCCGCGGCGGCAGCCCCAGCCGCCGTTGCTCTGCGACGCTGGCTCGACGTCGTCCCGCTGAGCGTGCGTGCAGCATCCGGAGCCGCCTTCCGCGCCGGAACCGCCGCGGCGGCTCTGGTGATCGCGGGCGCTGCGATCATTCTGACGCTCCTCATCTTCGGCAATTTCGGAAGCATCGTCGGCCTCTACGAGCAACTTCAGACGGGCGCTCTCGGTGGTGCGGCTTTGACGATCGGCCAGCTCGCCCTGCTGCCGAACCTTGTCATCTGGCTCGCATCGTGGTTGATCGGTCCCGGATTCGCCATCGGCACCGGCTCATCCGTCAGCCCGATCGGGACCGACCTCGGCCCGCTGCCGGGGCTGCCGTTGTTCGGTGTGATTCCCTCGGGCGGCTTCGTGTTCGGGCTCGTCGGTGTGCTCGTTCCGCTTGCCGCAGGTTTTCTGGCCGCCGTCCTGCTGCGCTCTCAGATAGCGGAAGCGCGGGCCAAGCACGGGCTGGGCTGGCTCTTCCTGACTGCACTCGGCATGGGTATCGTGGCGGGAATCGAACTCGGCCTGCTGGCGTGGTGGTCGTCGGGAGCGATCGGCCCTGGCCGACTTCACGACGTCGGGCCGAATCCCTGGCTCGTGGGTTCGATCGCCGCGGCGGAAGTCGCGGTCGCCGCGATCATCGGTCTGGTCGCCGGAGGTCGGGCGAGACGATGAGCGCTTGGCGGCTGCGGTTGCGCATCCCGAGACTGGAACTCCATCCCCGGTCCATCGAGGCGAAGCAGTACGTCGAGAGTCCGTCGGCCCAGTTGCAGGAGTTCCTCGTTAAGCTCGGCAGCGCCCTGCTCTCGGTGGGAACCGCTTCGACGGATATCCAGCGCACGCTCAAGAGGGTTGCGATCGCCCTCGGTTCGCCGCATGCCGCCCTGATCGTCTTTCCGACGCTCATCTTCGTCGGGATGCCCGACGAGAAGGAGACCCGCTTCGAGGTCGCCGAGTCCCGCGGTGGCGAAGTGCGGTTCGATCGTGCCGCACGTATCTACACGATCGTGGATCACGCGACGGCGGGCACGATCACGGCGACGGAGGGGATAGCGGCGATCGACGCGATCCTCGATGCCAAGCCGCGGTTCGGGCTACTGGTCCGGGTTCTCGGTCACGGTGTCGCAGCAGCGGGTGTCGGGCTCGTCCTGCTCGGTGCCGAGCCCATCAGCGTGCTCTACGGTTTTGTGCTCGGTGTCCTCGTCGGAATCGCGAAGCTCGTGGTGAAACCCGGCACCTACGCCGCGATCCTGCTGCCCATCCTCACCGCGTTCGCGCTCGCCCTGGTCGTGTTCGCCGCCGCCCGAGCCGACCTCCTCGCCGAACCCTTGCAGGTGCTCGTCCCTCCGCTCGTGACGCTCTTGCCGGGAGCAGTGCTGACGACGGGCATCCAGGAACTCGCCGCCGGCGACATGGTCGCAGGGTCGAGTCGCCTCGTGTCGGGGATAGCGCAACTGCTGTTCCTGGCTTTCGGGATCATCGCGGCCCTGACTGTCACGGGCGTTCCGGCCTCGATCGCTCTGTTCACCTCGCATCCGCCCCTCGGCGCGTTCCAGCCGTGGATCGGTGTGCTGCTCTTCTCGCTCGGGATCTTCTTCTACTACTGCGGCCCGCGTCGCTCGTTCTACTTCCTTACGCTGGTGCTCCTTGTCGCGTACAGCGGTCAGCTGCTCGGTAACCTGCTCGTCGGGAGTGTGTTCAGCGGGTTCTTCGGTGCATTGGCGCTCACCATCGTCGCTTACCTCGTACAGTCGATCCCCGGCGCGCCGCCCGCCGTCGTCTGCTTTCTGCCGGCCTTCTGGCTGCTCGTGCCCGGCGCGACCGGCCTCATCGGCCTCACTCAGAGCGCAGCAGGAACCAACCTCGACTCGAGCACCCTGACGGCCTTGGTCGGTTCGATCGTCTCTATCGCGCTCGGCGTGCTCTCCGGCACCGCGGTCTACCGCCAGATCTTCCGAGTCGCGCCAACCCGGTGGGGGCTCAGGCTGGTGTGACCCGCGGGTCGGTGCGACCCGCAGACCGGACCCGAACCTGGTCCGACCCGGCTCGGAGCGGCCGGTAGGCTGGGGGCGTGCTCTCGATTGTCGTGCTGATCTCGGGCGGTGGGTCCAACCTGCGCGCCCTGCTGGAGGCGTCGGAGGACGCCGAATTCCCGGCTCGCGTCGTGGCGGTGGGAGCCGACCGCGACGCCGACGGTCTCGCATATGCCGAAGAGTTCGCCATCCCCTCCTTCACCGTCCCGTTCTCGTCATACGACGACCGCGAGGCGTGGGGGATGCACTGCTCGAGCAGATCCAGCAGTGGCAGCCCGACCTCGTCATCCTCTCGGGCTTCATGCGCCTGGTCCCTCCGCGCGTCGTCGCCGCGTTCTCGCCGAACCTGATCAACACGCATCCGGCCTACCTCCCCGAGTTCCCCGGGGCGCACGGGGTTCGGGATGCGCTGGCCGCGGGTGTGACGCAGACCGGCGCCAGCCTCATCGTCGTCGACAACGGAGTGGACGCCGGCCCGATCATCAGCCAGGAGCGGGTGCCCGTGCATCCCGATGACACCGAGGCCGCCCTGCACGAGCGCATCAAACCTGTTGAACGACGGCTGCTCATCGACGCCGTTCTCGACATCGCCAATGGACACATCGACCTCAAGGAGCTCGCAAGAGTATGAGTGGACCCCGCCACGACGCCGGCCTCTACCGCGAACGGGACACCGTCCCCATCCGGCGCGCCCTGATCTCCGTCAGCGACAAGACCGGACTGCTCGACCTGGCGAAGGCCCTCGCAGACGCGGGCGTCGAGCTCGTCTCGACCGGCACGACGGCTTCGACCATCCGGAACGCCGGTTTCGACGTGACCGATGTCGCAACGGTCACCGGCTTCCCTGAATCGCTCGACGGTCGCGTGAAGACGCTGCACCCCGCGATCCACTCGGGGCTGCTCGCCGACCTGCGACTCGAGTCGCACGAAGCGCAGTTGAAAGACCTCGAGATCAAGCCGTTCGAACTGGTTGTCGTGAATCTGTACCCGTTCGTCGAGACCGTCGCCTCCGGAGCGGTCGGCAACGACGTCGTCGAGCAGATCGACATCGGCGGCCCCGCCATGGTGCGCGCTTCGGCGAAGAACCACGCGAACGTCGCCATCGTCGTCTCGCCGTCCAACTACGGCCGGATCGTCGAGGCGCTCGCCGCGGGCGGCACGACCTTCGACCAGCGCCGCGCCCTCGCGGCCGAGGCGTTCGCGCACACCGCCGCTTACGACGGTGCGGTCGCCGCTTGGTTCGCCGGGGATGCCCCGAGCACGGACGAGTTCCCCGCGAACTTCGCCGTTCAGGCCGAGCTGAAGCAGACACTCCGCTACGGCGAGAACTCGCACCAGGCCGCAGCCCTCTACGTCGACCCCGCCGGCCACGGCATCGCTCAGGCGACCCAGCTCGGCGGCAAGGAGATGTCGTACAACAACTTCGTCGATGCGGATGCGGCCCTCCGCAGCGCCTTCGACTTCGCCGAGCCCGCGGTGGCGATCATCAAGCACGCGAACCCGTGTGGCATCGCCGTCGACGACGACATCGCCGTCGCCCACCAGAAGGCTCACGCTTGCGACCCGGTGTCGGCGTACGGCGGAGTGATCGCGGCGAACCGCACCGTCACGCTCGCGATGGCCGAGACAGTGAAGGGCATCTTCACCGAGGTGCTGATCGCTCCCGCCTACGAGCCGGAGGCGCTGGAGCTGCTGCAGACCAAGAAGAACCTGCGTATCCTGCAGCTGCCCGAGGGGTACGCGCGCAAGGTCAGTGAGTTCCGGCAGATCTCGGGCGGTGTGCTGGTTCAGGATGCTGACCGCTTCGACGACTTCACCTCCGCCGGCTGGAAGCTTGTCTCGGGCGATGAGGCGGATGCGGCCACCCGCGCCGACCTCGAGTTCGCCTGGAAGGCCTGCCGGGCCGTGAAGTCGAACGCGATCCTGCTCGCGCACGACGGTGCATCCGTCGGCGTCGGCATGGGACAGGTCAACCGCGTCGACTCGTGCAACCTCGCGGTCACCCGCGCGGGCGAGCGCGCTGCCGGATCGGTCGCCGCGTCGGACGCGTTCTTCCCGTTCGCCGACGGCGCCGAGATCCTGATCGCCGCCGGCGTTCGCGCGATCGTGCAGCCCGGTGGCTCCATCCGCGACGACGAGGTGATCGCGGCCGCCCAGGCGGCCGGTGTCACGATGTACTTCACCGGGGAGCGTCACTTCTTCCACTGATAGCGGGGTCTCCCAGCGCCACTCGTTCGTTGCGGCCACGGTGGCGGCTGCGGATGTGCGCGGAGCATGGCAAAATGGTCGCGGCCCATAAGGCCGCCCGTATGAACCCTGATCCCACGAGGAGACACCGATGTCTGTCCTGCCCGCGCACCTGGTCGAAGCGACCGGAGACACACTGCCGCACGAAACGTTGCACGTAGTGAAGGGGAGGCGGAGCGGTCTCACGATCAGCATCGCCGTGCACTCCACCGTTCTCGGTCCCGCCCTCGGCGGTTGCCGGGTGTGGACGTACGACAGCTGGGCGGATGCGGTCAACGACTCGCTGCGCCTTGCCGAGGGCATGACCCTCAAGAACTCCGCAGCCGGGCTCAACCGCGGCGGCGGCAAGACGGTCGTCTATGTCCCCCGTGGCACCGTGCTCACGGCCGAACAGCGTCACGACGTGATGCTCGATCTCGGCGACGCCGTCGAGAGCCTGGGCGGTGCGTACATGACCGCCGAAGACGTCGGCACCTCCGCCGAAGACATGGCACTCGTAGCAACCCGCACAGCGCACGTCTGCGGCCTCCCGTCGTCGCAGGGCGGCGTCGGCGAGCCGAGCGACGCCACCGCGGCGGGTGTCTACGCCGGCCTGCTCTCGACACTCGAGCGCGCCTTCGGCAGTCGTTCCGTCGCCGGTCGTCGCGTCACCGTGCTGGGGCTCGGCCACGTCGGCTCCATCATCGCGATGCGTCTCGCCGCCGAGGGCGCAGTGCTCACGGTGACGGATGTGAACCCGGCCAAGCGCGCGCTGGCCGAATCCCTGCGCGCCACCTGGGTCGAACCGCATGAGGCGCACACGGTCGAAGGCGACCTGTTCGTGCCGGCCGGTGTCGGGGGAGTGCTGACCGACCAGGTCATCGACGAACTCCGTGTGAAGGCCGTCGTGGGGCCCGCGAACAACCAGCTTGCGCACCGCTCGGGAGCGGAGCGCCTTGCCGCCCGCGGCATCCTGTGGGCCCCGGACTTCGTGGTCAACGCCGGGGGAGTGATCTTCCTCTCGATGATGAGCGAGGACGAGCCGTCCGCGGCCGCGACCGAGGAGCGGGTCGAGCGGATCGGCGACACCGTTACGGAGATCTTCGACGTCGCAGAGCAGCGCGGAATCACCACGCTCGAGGCCGCTGAGGAGATCGCGCTGGAGCGCCTGCGCGAACCAGCCAACGCATAGAAACGCTCCGATAGGGTTGGTTCCCATGACCATCTCGTGGGGCCGCCGGCTCATCGCATCTGTTCTGTCGGCCTTCGTCGTAGCTCTCGTCGCGCACGCCGCGATGATCGGCTTCTTCTTCATCGGCGCTCTCGGCGCGTCCACGCCGCCGTCGGGCGCGCTGATCGTCGCGGTCAGCAACTACTTCGCTCTGACGAGCGTCTTCGCGCTCGTCTTGCTGCTCATCGCGGGTGTCATCGGTGCTTTCGATCGGTGGTGGACCGCGCTCATCGCCGGTGTCGTGGTCGGCGTGCTCGCACCGAGTGTCGGCACGCTGATCACGGCCACCTCCGGCGGCTCGCCGTTCAGCGGCGCACTGATCGGCGCCGTCTTCGGGACGCTCCTCGGCATCAACCTGCTGTACGCGCTGGTGATCGCCGCGCTCACCCCGACGTTCGGCCGCTGGCTGTTCCGTGTCGTGGAGGGCACCCGCAGCCGCTTCGCCACCGACCGCAAGATCGCGCTGGTGCGCATCCCCGCCTCGAACCTCGCCGACGGCCTCGTCACCCACATCGACCGCGAGTCGGTGAACACCGAACTCGCCGATCAGCAGTGGGACGCCTATGTCGCCGCCCTGTCGAACGCCGGCTGGCAGACCGTCGAGGTCGCCTCGGCCGACCAGCTCGCCGACTCGGTCTTCGTCGAGGACACCGCTGTCATCTTCGGCGACACCGCCGTAATCACCCTGCCGGGCGCTGAGTCGCGCCGGCCCGAGACCGCGGGCACCGAGGCAGCGCTTCGCGCCCAGGGGCTGCGGATCGAGCGCATCGAGGCGCCAGGAACGCTCGAGGGCGGCGACGTCCTCAAGGTCGGCTCCACTGTCTACGTCGGTCGCGGCGGTCGTACGAACGCCGAGGGCATCCGTCAGCTCCGCGAGCTGCTCGCCCCGCTCGACTACACGGTCGTCGCGGTGCCGGTCACCAAGGCTCTGCACCTCAAGACCGCCGTCACCGCACTGCCCGACGGCACGGTCATCGGCTACGAGCCCCTCGTCGACACCACGTCGGTCTTCGAGCGCTTCCTGCCGGTGCCCGAGGCTCACGGAACCGCCGTCGTGGTCCTCTCCGACGACACCGTTCTGATGTCGTCGTCCGCGCCGCAGTCCATCGCACTCGTCGAAGACCTGGGCTACAAGGTCGTCCCCGTCGACATCTCGGAGTTCGAGAAGCTCGAGGGATGCGTCACCTGCCTCTCGGTGCGCATCCGCTAGATTTCTTGCACTTCCCTCTTGTGCGCCGTTGAGATTCGGTCATAGGCTGTAGGGCTGCCGTGCGTCAGGAAACTGACGGCGCGGCCCTATTGATCGCATCGGGCTGAGGAGGACGCCATGACAACGACAGGTATCGCACGAACCGTGACCGTGTTCGAACCCGTCGCCGCCGCCGTTGGCGCTGCGTCCCCACGACTCGCCCCAGCCTGGTAGGTCCCAAGCTGTAACGCGATTCCGGCTGAACGTCGCCGGCGGACGGAACGGGCCCGAAACGGGCCTCCCGGTTCACTGATCCCTGAAGAGGGATCTCTGGCGACCTCTCACCGCGTCATCGATGACGCACTCGGCGTCCATCCTGTGCCGACCGACACAGCGCCGAGCAAGAAAACTGCACCTTCACACAAGAAATCGGATCAAGAATGTCTATCGCTGAACATCAGCACCCTCCACAAAAGAACACGAAGGGGAGGCCGGGAACCGTTCGCACCCTGCTGCGGATCCTGCCCTTCGCCAAGTCGGCCGCGCCGCGCATCCTGCTCGGCATGGTGGCCGCGATGCTCGCCAGCCTCGTCGCACTATTCATCCCGCAGGTGCTGCGCTGGCTGGTCGACGGTCCGCTGTCGACGGGCGATGCCAGCGCGGTCTGGCCGGCCGCCCTGCTCGTCGTCGGTCTCGGCGCCGCGGAAGCTGTGTTCATCTCGCTGCGTCGCTGGTTCGTGCTCACCCCGGGCACACACGTCGAGGCGAAGATGCGCAACGGCCTGTACGCGAAGCTCCAGGATCTGCCCGTCGCGTTCCACGACCGCTGGCCGAGTGGCCAGCTGCTCTCGCGCGCCGTCAGCGACCTGAACCTGATCCGCCGCTGGATCTCGTTCGGCGTCGTGCTGCTCGTGGTCAACGTGGTCACGATCGTGGTCGGCTTCGGCATCCTGATCTCCTGGAACTGGATCCTCGGAGGCATCTTCCTGCTCTGCTCGATCCCGCTCTGGATCTACGGCTTCGTGTTCGAGGGCAAGTACTCGACCATCGCGCGCCGTAGCCAGGACCAGGCCGGTGACCTGGCGACAGCCGTCGAGGAGTCGGTACACGGCATCCGTGTGCTGAAGGCTTTCGGTCGCGGCAAGTACGCGCTGAAGAACTTCGAGTCTCAGGCCGAGCAGCTTCGCGGCACCGAGATCGAGAAGGCCAAGGCGATCGCGGGCATCTGGCTCTGGCTGCTGCTCGTTCCGGATGTCGCGTTCGGCATCTGCCTGGTGGTCGGCGTCTGGCTGGCCTCTCAGGGCGAACTCTCCGTCGGCGAGCTGGTGGCGTTCTTCGCGACCGCGACCGTGCTGCGGTTCCCGATCGAGTCGATCGGCTTCCTGCTGTCGATGACGTTCGACACGCGCACGGCGGCCGACCGCTTCTTCGAGGTCATGGATGAGGTCAACTCGATCGAAGACCCCGCCGATCCGAAGAAGATCGAGAACCCGCGCGGCGAGCTGGTGTTCGACGCGGTGCACTTCCGCTACCAGGATTCTCCGGAGCGCTTCCCCGACCTGCTCGACGGCATCGATCTCACGGTCGAGCCCGGCGAGACGATGGCCCTCGTGGGGCTCACCGGAAGCGGCAAGTCGACGCTCACGGCCCTCACCACACGGCTGTACGACGTCACGGGCGGTTCGATCAGGATCGACGGCGTGGATGTTCGCGACCTGACCCGGTACGACCTGCGCAAGAGCCTGGCGATGGCGTTCGAGGACGCGACGCTGTTCTCGGCTTCCGTTCGGGAGAACGTTTTGCTCGGACGGGACGACCTCGACGTGCGCTCGGCCGAGGCCGAGGCTGTGCTGACGGAGGCGCTGGAGATCGCTCAGGCCGGCTTCGTCTACGACCTCCCCGAGGGCGTTGAGACGAAGGTCGGCGAGGAGGGGCTCAGCCTCTCCGGTGGGCAGCGGCAGCGCCTGGCGCTCGCCCGTGCCGTCGCCGCGAATCCGTCGGTGCTCGTGCTCGACGACCCGCTCTCAGCGTTGGACGTCGACACCGAGGCGCTCGTCGAGGGCGCGCTGCGTCGGGTTCTCGCGGCGACCACCGGACTCGTCGTCGCACACCGTCCGTCGACGGTGATGCTGGCCGACCGTGTTGCGTTGCTTGAGAACGGGCGCATCACGGCTGTCGGAACGCACCACGACCTGCTCGCCTCGAACGAGCACTACCGATTCGTCATCTCCAGTCTGGAAGACGAAGAGAACGAAGAGATCCTTCAGGAGGTGAACCTGTGAGCACCGCATCCGTCGTCGGAGTCGGAGGCGAAGAGCGCAACGACTTCACGAAAGAGGAGAGCCGGCAGATCCGTCGGCGCTCGCTGCACCTGCTCGGCTCGCTGATGCGTCCGCTCAGGATGCGGTTGGTTCTGACCGCGTTCGTGGTCGTCATCAGCACCGCCGGTCAGGTCGCCGGTCCGGCGATCATCGCCTTCGGTATCGACAACGGCCTGCCCGCGCTGCTCAAGGAGGACTGGTTCCCGCTTGCGGCAGCCGGTATCGCCTACCTGATCACGGGCGTGATCGGCGCTGTGCTGATCGCCTGGTACACGGTGCTCAGCGCTCGCATCAGTCAGGCCATCCTGATCGAACTGCGCAAGCGGGTGTTCCTGCACACCCAGAAGCTCAGCCTCGAATTCCACGAGTCGTACACGTCTGGGCGCATCATCTCGCGCCAGACCAGCGACCTGGACTCGATCCGCGAGCTGCTGGACTCGGGCATCAACCAGCTCGTGCAGGGGTTCCTGTACATGCTGTTCATCGCGATCGTGCTGTTCACGATGGACTGGCAGAGCGGCGTGGTGCTGTTCGGCTCGCTGATCCCGCTGTACTTCCTGACGCGCTGGTTCCAGAAGCGCTCGCAGGTGCTGTTCCGCATCTCGCGGGTGGCGTCGGCGAAGCTGATCGTCCAGTTCGTCGAGACGATGACAGGCATCCGTGCGGTCAAGGCGTTCCGCAAGGAGAAGCGCAACGAGAAGGAATTCGGCGGCCTCGTCGAGGACTACCGCGACGTCAACGCGCGGGTCATCCAGCTGTTCGGGATCTTCGACCCCGGCCTCGTGATGATCGGCAACCTGACCGTCGGTGTCGTCCTCCTAGTCGGCGGCTTCCGCGTCGCCGATGGTCAGCTCGCCATCGGTGTGCTGCTCGCGACACTGCTGTACACCCGTCGGTTCTTCGACCCGATGGAGGAGATGGCGATGTTCTACAACTCCTACCAGTCGGCAGCGGCAGCGCTCGAGAAGATCTCGGGTGTGCTGGAGGAGGAGCCAACGGTCCCCGACCCGATCAAGGCCGTCGACCTGTGGGAGTCCACCGGTCACGTGCGGTTCGACGAAGTGACGTTCGCCTACAAAAGGACCGCGTCATCCTGCCGAACTTCAGCCTCGATATCCCGGCAGGCGAGACGATTGCCCTCGTCGGGTCGACAGGCGCCGGCAAGTCGACGCTGGCGAAGCTGATCTCTCGGTTCTACGACCCGAGCGACGGTTCGGTCACCCTCGACGGTGTGGATCTTCGTGATCTGCACCCGAAAGACCTGCGCCGTGCCATCGTGATGGTGACGCAGGAGGCCTACCTGTTCAGCGGTTCGGTCTCCGACAACATCGCCCTGGGCAAGCCCGATGCGACGCCGGAGGAGATCGTGAACGCGGCGAAGGCTGTGGGCGCCGACGAGTTCATCCGGGGTCTGCCGAACGGCTACGACACCGACGTGAACAAGCGCGGCGGCCGCGTCTCGGCGGGTCAGCGTCAGCTGATCTCGTTCGCGCGCGCCTTCCTCGCGAACCCGGCGGTGCTCATCCTGGATGAGGCGACGAGCTCGCTCGACATCCCGAGCGAGCGCCTGGTTCAGGATGCACTGCAGACGCTGCTCGCGGATCGCACCGCGGTCATCATCGCGCACCGTCTCTCGACGGTCGCGATCGCCGACCGCGTGCTGGTGATGGAGCACGGGAAGATCGTCGAAGACGGAACTCCCGCTGACCTGATCGGCGGCACGGGACGGTTCGCGCAGCTGCACGCCGCCTGGCGGGATTCGCTGGTCTAGCCGCGAGATTCGCTGGTTGGTAGTGCCGGTGGGGACGGAGAGGAAGCCTCCTCTTCGTCCCCACCGCCGTAGTACCGGCGGGCTGTAAGGGTTGAGGTGATCAGCCAGCCGATGACCCGGTCTGGGTCGCGCGCCGTGCGGGCCGCAGGATGCGGTGACCCGATTGCGTGAGCGCGCGGAAGAAGGGTGCGAAGAGGGACGGCGACGGTTCGTCGTCTCCGATGACGGCGACGTTCGCCCCGTCGTCGATACAGTCACTGGCGAGCAGCGGGTCTGCGTCGCGTTCCACCGTGCCGGCGACGATCGTGATGCATCCGGTGGTCACAGCCCGGTTCGTGGACGCGGTCACGGTGACCCGCGAGGTCTCCGTCGCGACGATGGCACGGATCGCTCTGGACAGCATGTTCCGGTCGGCGGCTCGGCGCCACGCCCGCCCGGGAAAGGCGTCACCGAGGTCGAGCATGTCGAAGCGGATGCTCGTCGCGGCCTCGATGTCGGCCATCAGGCCGATCGCGCGAGCGATCGCGGCCACGTACTGCTCGGGTGCCGCGTCGTCGGGGAGATTGAGCGAGAATCCGGAGATCCGAACGCCCAGACTGGCGGCGAAGCCGACGACGCGGAGGGCATCTTCGGCGCGGATACCGCGGGGAAGCGCGTGCGAGTGCTGCACCGATACCGGTCGCAGCCGAACGATCAGGCAGAGGTCATCGGGGTACCCGACGAATTTCTCGATGTCGGCCGGGCCGTCGACGACGAATCTCCTGACGCCGGCGTTGTATGCCGCTAGCGCCTCGTGCGGATGCGTGATCGCGGTCGCGTGGAGCACCCGGGTCGGGTCAGCGTGCGCTTCGGTGAGGGCGGCGAGAGCCCCGTCGTGCGCAACTTCAAAAGAGCCGCCGGCGGCGTCGATGGCCGCGATGAGGGCGGGATGCGCGAGGGCGCTCACGTCGTAGTGCACATCGACCATCGCGAATGCTTCGCGTACCGCCCCGTACTGGCGCACGGCCCGCTGGATGTCGAGCACGACCAGAGGGAGCCCGTACTGGTCGACGAGCCGTGCCAGCTCGGGGTCGAAGGCGGTGTCGATGCCGGCATCGATGCCGGCCTCGAAGCCCGGGTCGTCGTCGAGCGGGAGGGGGTCCATGTCCACCCCCGTGACGGGCGGCGCGCTGTCGGGTACTGCGTCGCTCGTCCGGACGGGTCGTGTTGCGGTGAACATGGGCCTTTCTCCTCGCTGTTTCGCTCGGGCCAGGGGATGCCGCCTGTCGGGCCAGGCGGCGGTCCTCGGGTTCTGGCCGGCGTGTATCTCATGCTGGCCCCGGGGGTACCAGCCCCACATCCGGGGGGTCACCCCATTCGCTTCGGTGGTAGCACGGATGCGCGAGAAGGCCCTCGAAGGCCATGATTGTCAGCATGTGCCTCCGTGTTGTGATCGTCGACGACCACGCACGTTTCCGCGCTCAAGCGGCGGAGTTGCTGAACCTCGAACGGTTCTCGGTGGTCGGCGACGCCGATACCGGTGCAAGCGGAATCGAGTTGAGTCGCCGCCTCGCCCCCGATCTGGTGCTGCTCGATGTCGGACTTCCCGACGCGAACGGCTTCGACCTCGTTCCGGCGATGCACGCCACGGGAGCGGCCGTCGTGCTCACCTCGAGTCGGGCGTCTCGGGACTACGGCCGACGCGTCGTCGACAGCGGCGCAGAGGGCTTCATCAGCAAGTCGGAGTTGAGCGGCGAGGCGATCCGCAGCCTGCTAAGGTAAGCGCGTGGTGGCGGGCGAGAGCAGGGGTTCACGCACGCTTCGGGTGGCCGTCGCCGACGACGCCGTGCTTTTGCGCGAGGGAATCGGTCAGATTCTGCGCGCCGGGGGCGTCGACGTTGTGGCGTCCGTCGACACTGCCGAGGAACTGCTCGCGGTTGTCGCAGCCGACCCCGATATCGACGCCGTCGTGCTCGACATCAAGATGCCCCCCACGCACACCGACGAGGGACTTCGCGCGCTCGAGGAGCTGCGCGCATCCGGATCGTCCGTCGGCGTTCTGTTGCTCTCGATGTACACGACCGCCGCTTACGCGATCAGGGCGATGAGCGCCGGCAGCGGCACCGGGTACCTGCTGAAGGACCGGGTCGCGGATGCGGGAACCCTGGTCAACGCTGTGCGCAGTGTCGCAGCGGGCGGATCGGTGGTGGATCCCGAGGTCGTCGCTCTGCTCGTCTCCGCCCGCGCGGGTGAGGCGTCGCTCGATTCGCTCTCGGCGCGCGAACGCGACGTCATCCGGCTGATGGCGGAGGGCAAGTCCAACGTCGGCATCGCCACCGACCTGCACCTCAGCCTGCGCACCGTGGAGTCGCACATCGGGCACATCATGGCGAAGCTCGACGTGGAGGATTCCGCGGAGGGCCACCGTCGCGTGCTCGCCGTGCTGCGGTTCCTCGGCCGGGACGACTGAGATGAGGGCCGCGCGCATCACGTTCCGCGCGCTGGCCGTGGTCGTCGCGGTCGCCCTGAACGTCGCCGCCCAGGTGTTCAGCGCGGTCACGGACAACTACGGACCACGTCCGTCGGGGCTGGGTTGGGCCCTCATCTTCATCGTGGTCGGGCTCGACTACGCCATCTGCGCGATCATCGCGTGGAAGGTGGTCCGTGGTCCGCTGGCCGGTTGGCTCATGGTGGGAGCGTCCATCTTCTGGTCCGCGGGCGCGTGGTATCCACTGACCCGGGACAACGGCTGGGTGTGGCCGATCGTCGCGGGCGTGACGGACCTGTGGGCCGTGCTCGTGGGCATCCTGGTGCTCTGCTATCCGGGTGGACGGCTGGTGGCACGGTTCGATCGCGCTCTCGTGTATGCGGTGCTCGGCGCGTTCCTGGCACGGTTCGCGGGCGTCCTGTTGTTCTCGTCGCCTTCGCCGGCGGAGTGCGGTTGCGCGGCGAACGCGTATGCGGTCCTCCCGAGCGACGGGGCGGACTTCTGGTTCGGCGTCGCCTGGCGCATCGTGGGCCTGGCCCTGATGCTCACCGTGGCGGTGCGATTGACGATGCGGTGGTTCACCAGCACGCTTCCCGCCAGACGTGTCGCCTTCGTCATGCCCCTCGCCCTGCTGATCTGGTGCTACGGGACGATCCAGGATTCGCTGAGCTTCGCGCTCGGCTGGAACAGCGGCTGGCTCGAGTTCATCCCCCCGATCGCCATCGCCCTGATCCCGCCCGCCTTCGTCGGGGGAGTGTTCTATGCGCGCGGTCTGCGGTCGCGGGTCGCCGACCTTGTGATCGTCGCGCGCGACAAGGTCGATCGCGCCCTGTGGGAATCGAGTCTGGCGCGCACCCTGCATGACAGCTCTCTCCGCGTCTTCTGGTGGGACGAGCAGTTGAAGGGATACGAGACCTCGGACGGCGACAGGATGCCCGAAGGCGCCCCCGTCGACCGTCCGGGCCGCTCGACGCTCGCCATCGATTCAGACCAGGGTCCCATCGCGCTGATCGAACACGACGTCGCGCTCACCCAGGACGACCGCCTGCTCGACGCGGTCTCGTCGGCACTCCTGCTGTCGGTCGACAACGACCGGCTGAGGCACCGCTTGGAACGCACCCTTCAAGAAGTGCGCGACTCCCGGCTCCGCATCGTCGAGGAAGGGTATCTCGCCCGCAGGCGCCTGGAGCGTGACCTGCACGACGGCTCACAGCAACAGCTCGTGTCCCTGGCGATCGGGCTCAGGATCGCCACCACCAAGGCTCAGGCGGCGGGCAACGACGAAGTCGCGGCCGATCTGGAGCGGGCGTCGGCCCAGCTGGCGGATGCGTTGCGGGAGCTTCGCGAACTGGCCCGCGGCATCCACCCCACCGTGCTCACGGACGGGGACCTGCGTTCGGCCATCGACGAACTCGCGCAACGGAGTCATCTGCCGGTCGAGGTGACCGTTGACGTGCCTTCGCGGCTGAGCGACGTCGTCGAGGAGACCATCTATTTTTGCGTCGCGGAATGCCTCGCGAATGCCGCCAAACACTCCAAAGCCCGCAACTGCGCGGTCACCGTCACCCGCACCGACTCGACCGTGACCGTCGTCGTCAAGGATGACGGGCAGGGCGGTGCACGAGTGGAAGCGGGCGGTGGCCTGGAGGGCGTGCGCGACCGCGTCGAGGCCGTCGACGGCTATGCCGAGGTTCAGTCCGTGTTGGGTCTTGGCACCATCATCGAGTTGACGATCCCGGTCGGTGTGACCGTCGCGTGATCGTGTCGTAGGGCTTGGCCAGGGCGTGACCAGGCTCCTCGCCTCGAGCTACTTGGCTGTTGTCGCCAGCGAGGCGTACACCTGGTTGCCGACGGCGACGGCGGTCCAGCCGGAGGTGCAGTCGAAGCCGTCGGCCGGGACACCCTTGAGCGGCCACCAGCTGTCGAGGATGCCCGGCGCCGCCATCTTGGCGGGTTTGTCGCAGGTGCCGGCTTTGAAGTGCGTCGGCGACGTGTACGTCATGATCGCGCCGCCGGTCTTCGTGTCGTAGTCGACCCGGATGATCGTGGCATCGTCGGGGAGGAAAGCCGGCGATCCGAACGCGGACGTGGCCGTGGGCGTGAACTCCTTGATGTCGGCATAGATAGCCGAGTCGACGTGGGGCACGAAGGCCGTGACGACAGAGCATCCGGTGAGGGTCAGAGCCGCCGCTGTCGCGGATACGGCCAGGCCGGCGAGGCGGATACGGTGCACGGGATCTCCTGTGAGCAGAACGGTCGAGTCTTCAGTCAAGCGGATCAACCTGAGTGCGTCATCGGTCGAGCGGATGATCCTCGTGGATTTCTTCGTCGGCGAAGGGGAGTATCGCGCCTTGCGCAGGTCTACGCGGTACGCGGCCGTCCCGACTCCGAGCAGCGGTGTCGCCTCGGCGCGATAGAACTGCAGGGCGATGTGCTCGTGGTTGGCCGCAGGATGCCCGCTCGCGCGAACCACACGCCACCACGGCACGTCGGAGCCGTAGTAGGCCATGATCTGGCCGACCATTCTGGCTGCTCGCGATCCCAGTGACGCCGCCACGTCGCCGTAGGTCATCACGTGGCCCGGTGGGATCGAATCGACGACCGCCAGAACGCGTTCGACGAACGATTCCGCAGAGGTCGAGCCCTCAGAGTTCGAGGGCACCGATCGTCTCGCCGTACTGCGTCTCGCCCACCGGCTTGAAGCCGCTGCGGAGGAAGAACTGCTCGGGGCCGAGCTCACCGGCCTCCCAGATCACGTTGAGGCGTGCAAGGCCGCGCGAGCGAGCCTCGTCGGCCAACGCGTTCACGGCGAACGTTCCGATTCCGCGGCCCTGGTCGTCGGCGTCGACGTTGATGCGCCACAGGATGGAACGGAACTCCTCGTGCTCCGCATCCGGATCGAAGTTGCCCATGATGAAGCCGACCACGTCGTCTCCGTCGCGGACCACGCGCTGCCAGCTGGTCGCCGGGTTCGACACCGCTGCCGCCGCCGAGTACGAGACGGGCGAGACGAACTGCTCCTGGCCCGGCTTCAATGTGAGGGCGTTCGCCGCAACGACGTTCGACGCGCTCAACTCTTCCAGTCTCAACTCAGCCATGACGAAAGGGTAACCTGCGGCGGCGACGCTGGCATAGTCGGCACCGGGTGTTCGCCCACAGCCGACGATCGCCTGAGAGAAACTATCTCGATGTCAAGATAGTTGTTCGGCTCGGGTAAGCTGTTGTCGGCCAAAACTTGGCAGAGACTTGAGGAGATCCATTGGAAAAGATCAAGGTTGAAGGCACCGTCGTCGAGCTCGACGGCGACGAGATGACACGCATCATCTGGCAGGCCATCAAAGATTCGCTCATCCACCCGTACCTCGACGTGAACCTCGAGTACTACGACCTCGGCATCGAGAAGCGCGATGAGACCGACGACCAGATCACCGTGGATGCTGCGAACGCCATCCTGAAGCACGGTGTCGGCGTCAAGTGCGCCACGATCACGCCCGACGAGGCGCGTGTCGAGGAGTTCGGCCTGAAGAAGATGTGGCGGAGCCCGAACGGCACCATCCGTAACATCCTGGGCGGCGTCGTCTTCCGCGAGCCGATCATCATCTCGAACATCCCGCGTCTGGTCCTGGGCTGGAACAAGCCGATCGTCATCGGCCGTCACGCTTTCGGCGACCAGTACCGCGCCACCGACTTCACCTTCGACGGTCCGGGTACCCTCACGCTGAGCTTCACCCCGTCGGACGGTGGCGAGGCGCAGTCGTTCGAGGTCTACCAGGCTCCGGGCGCCGGTGTGGCTCTGGCCATGTACAACCAGGACGAGTCGATCCGCGACTTCGCGCGCGCATCCTTCAACTACGGCCTCGACCGTGAGTACCCGGTGTACCTGTCGACCAAGAACACGATCCTCAAGGCTTACGACGGCCGCTTCAAGGATCTGTTCCAGGAAGTCTTCGACGCTGAGTACAAGGCCAAGTTCGACGCTGCCGGCCTCACCTACGAGCACCGCCTGATCGACGACATGGTCGCCTCCAGCCTCAAGTGGGAGGGCGGCTACGTCTGGGCCTGCAAGAACTACGACGGCGACGTGCAGTCGGACACCGTGGCTCAGGGCTTCGGCTCGCTGGGCCTCATGACCAGCGTGCTGACCACGCCGGACGGCAAGGTCGTCGAGGCGGAGGCCGCGCACGGCACCGTCACGCGTCACTACCGCCAGCACCAGCAGGGCAAGCCGACGTCGACCAACCCGATCGCCTCGATCTACGCCTGGACGCGCGGCCTCGCGCACCGCGGCAAGCTCGACGGCAACCAGGAGCTGATCGACTTCACGCACACCCTCGAGGACGTCGTCATCAAGACGGTCGAGTCGGGCAAGATGACCAAGGACCTCGCGCTCCTGGTCGGTCCGGACCAGCCGTACCAGACGACCGAGGAGTTCCTCGCGACCCTGGGCGAGAACCTGAAGACACGCCTCGCGTAGTTGCTGCGTGAGCTTCGCGCTCTGAGCTCTGCTCGTGTGAAGGCCCGGTGGATGCGTCCGCCGGGCCTTCTGCGTCGGCCGTACCGCCTCCTGTGGCGTTGCCTTCCTGTGCGCTGGTTTTGCTAGGGTCTGACGGATGAACAAGATCGCAACCCGCTCGGCGTTCGTGGCCGCCGCCGTGCTCGCAGCCGCCTTCGCCGTGACAGGATGCACTGCTGACGGCCCGTCAGCAGCCCCGACGACCGCGGTGTCGCGGCCGCCTGCCACGCAGACGCATGAAGAGGCTTGTGCGATCGTGAACGATGGACTGAAGGCCGCCGTCGCTCTTCGGGACCAGGCCGGCGACGTCATGAACGATCCGTCGAAGGCGTCGGCGCTCATGGACCAGCTGGCCGCCAAGGTCCAGTCGATGGACGAGAAGATCGGCAACGCCGACGTCGTCAAGGTCGTGTCGGACGCCAGGATCGCCACGGACGACTTCGCCAAGTACATCCGGGATGCGATCAAGAACCCGCTCTCCGTCGACGTCACGAAGGTGCAGACGAAGGCGGAAGAGCTCGGCGCGAAGTACGACGCCGTGCAGAAGGAGTGCGCGTAGCGGTTCTGCTCTGCGCGGGTTAGGCCTTCGCGACGGCGGCTGCGGGTGCGTCTGCGGCCGCGGCGGCGGCCTATGGTTGCGGGCGTCATGCGGCGCTCGGCATGCGGATGCGTCCGCCGGAGCGGGGTCGTTGGTGGGGGTCGATGTGTGGGGGTGGGGTGAAGTAGGGCACGTTGTCGCGCACCTGAACGTGCCACCCGTCGTCGTGTACTCGGTGGTGGTGGGTGCTGCAGAGCAGGATGCCGTTGGACAGGTCGGTGGGTCCTGTGTGGGCGTCCCACCAGCGGATGTGGTGGGCTTCGGTGTAGGAGGGTGGGTGTGGGCAGCCGGTCCAGGCGCAGCCGTCGTCGCGTTCGGCGAGGGCGAGTTTTTGGGCGGGGCTGAAGAGGCGTTGTCGGCGGCCGAGGTCGAGGACTTCGCTGGCGCCGCCGAGGACGGCGGGGATGAGGTCGGCGTCGGCGGCCATCCGCCGTGCGGTTCCTGCGCTGATGGGGGAGCGGATGCCGTCGATCGAGGCGGTGCCGAGCCCGGTTTGCAGCGTCTCCAGGTCGACGCGAACAACCATCGCGACAGGCGACTTACCTGTGGCGGCGTCAGCGTCGGCGCAGCGAGCCAGGTGCCGGAACGCTTCCACTGCCGCGTCGGACCGAATCTGGGCCAGGGTGCGGGTCTCGTCGGACTCGTCCATGTCCTCCGGCTCGGGTGCCACTGGATCGCCGAATCGAACGCGGCGCAGCTGCCGGCCCACCATTGCGTCGATGGCAGTGACGACGTATCCCGCCGACTCCGGGTCCAAGAACCATTCGAGGTGGGTCATTCCGTCGCTAGTCGTGCCGATCGTCAGCGACCGACGCATCCGTTGACGTTGCTCGCGGGGCAGGATGCTGTCTTCGTCGAGGCGGTCGCGGACCTGAGCGGCGAGGGCTCGCAACTCGGTGACGGTCAGGTCCGGCGCGTGTTCGACCAGGAGGCGCTCGCCCAGCGCCACATCATCAACAGAACAGGCGGGAGCGGCCTTGTCGAGTTCGCGGATGATGATGGCGGCTTGGTCGACGCTGAGCCACACGGCCGGGGCGGTGAGCGCTGACGCGAGCGCGGTGAAAGGCCGCTTGCGCGTCGCCGAGTGTGGTCAGTGCGTCGAGCAGTTCGTCGCGACCGAGCGTTGCCGGGCTCGTGAAGGCGGTGAGCGCATCCCGAATCGCGGCTGCTGGTGAGGTGGTCATGAACCAAGTCGACCACGAGCCACCGACATTCGAACGCGAGAAAAATGCCGCTGATCAGCCCTTTAGCATGTGAATAACTTCGCGGCGAGCGCGCCTGTGGAGGAAGAGTGACCCTGGCAGATTACGCTCCCGTTTCCGCAAGCACGCCGATGTTACAACTCGGTAAACCCCACCCGAAAACGCGAAGAAGGGCTTGCATTCATTTTGTTCGTAAGCTTTACTAACAAACATGACCACATCGGACGTGCAGAGCAGCCCCGGCTTCGCGCCAGGCCGTGCACTGCGTCCCAAGGTCAAAGTTCTTCCCGAGCATGCCCGTAGCCACAACCGCTCGCTGGTCCTCCAGACGCTGTACCGCTCCGGCCAGCGCAGCAGGGCCGATATCGCCCGGGAGACGGGTCTCACCCGCGTCACGATCTCCGACCTGGTGGCCGAGCTCCTCGCCGAGGGGCTGGTCATCGAACTCGGGCAGCGCGAATCCGCACGTCCGGGCAAGCCCGCGGTGTTGCTCGACATCAACCGCACGGCGTACCAGATCATCGGGGTCGATCTCAGCGAGCACGCAACGTTCCGGGGTGCGGTCCTCGACCTCGACGGCACCATCCTGCAGCGCGCTGAGGTTCCGCTCGAGGGCGCGGTCGGTCAGGATGCGACGCGCAAGGTGTTCGAGCTGGTCGACTCGCTCGTCGCGCTGGCGACCGCTCCCATCCTGGGTGTCGGGGTCGGCTCGCCCGGTGTCGTCGACCTGAACGGCACAGTGCTGACCGCACCCAATCTCGGCTGGATCGACGAGGCCCTGCAGGAGCAGTTGCACACCCGCACGGGCCTGCCCGTCGTGGTCGCGAACGACGCGAACGTGGCCGTTCTAGCCGAGCACGGCTACGGTGACGCGGCCGGCGACATGATGCTCGTCACGGTCGGACACGGTGTGGGTGCCGGGCTCCTCGTTGCCGGCGCGCTCGTCTATGGCAGCCGCTTCGCGGCCGGTGAGATCGGGCAGGTGATGGTCGGCACCGACCTCGGGCTCGAGGCCACGTACAACCGCGACCAGGTTCTCGAGCACTGGCTCGCCGTTCCGCAGCTGCAGCAGCGCATCCGGGAAGCCGAAGCGGCCGGCCAGGACGCGACGCCCATCCTGCGGGAGGCCGGGCAGCGGCTCGGCATCGCACTCACCCCCGTCGTCGGAGCGCTCAATCTCTCGGAGATCGTGCTGAGCGGCCCGACCGAACTACTCGATGGTCCTCTCGCCGAGGCGACCATCCACACGCTCCGGAGCAGGACGATGGCCGAATTCCACGGCAGCGTCAAGCTGCGGATGACCACGCTCGGGCAGGACATCGTTCTGCGCGGCGCGGCCGTTCTCGTCCTCTCAGGACAACTCGGGGTCTCATAACACAGCACCTCAAACATCTACCCGACCCCAGCACCACGGTGTGGCAATCGCACACATCGACCATCACGAAAGCCAGATTCACTACGAAAGGACAGTGCAATGAAGAGAAAGCTCGTTGGCCTCGCCGCTGTGGCTACAGCTTCCGCTCTCGTGCTCGCCGGATGTTCCGCCGGAGGCGGCGCCAGCGCACCGAGCACGGACGGTAAAGGCAAGACGGTCACCCTGTGGCTCGTCGGCGCCGACACGCCCGACCCGTTGCGGGACTACCTGAAGAAGGAGTTCAACAAGGAGACCGGCGCGACGCTGAACATCCAGCAGCAGGACTGGGGAGACATCGTCACCAAGCTGACGACCTCGCTGCCTGACGCGAACAACACCCCCGACGTCACCGAGATCGGCAACACGCAGTCGCCGACCTTCACCAACGTCGGCGCGTTCCTCGATGTCTCCGACATGTACAAGGAGCTCGGTGGATCCGACCTGCTGCAGTCCTTCGTGGACGCTGGCAAGGTCGGCGACAAGAACTACACGCTGCCCTACTACTTCGGTTCGCGCTACGCGTTCTACCGCAAGGACGTCTGGTCGGCTGCGGGCGTGCAGGTACCCACCACGCTCGACCAGTTCAACACCGACGTCGCGACCATCACCGCCAAGAACCCGAAGGGGATCGCAGACTTCTCGGGCTTCTACCTGGGTGGCCAGGACTGGCGCAACGGCATCTCCTGGATCTTCGCCAATGGTGGGGACATCGCCAAGGAGAAGGACGGCAAGTGGGTCGGCACGCTCGACTCCGCCGGCTCGCTGAAGGGTCTGCAGCAGCTGCAGGACCTGTACAAGAACGCATCCAAGGCGCCGAACGACGCCAAGGACTCGAACCAGTACATCTACCTGAATGACAGCGACCAGATCCTCGACGCCGACGGCAACAAGACGTCGGACACCTCGCTCTCGGCCGCCACCATCATGGCTCCGGGATGGGCGCACTGGTCGATCGGTGACGCATCCACCAAGGACGGCAAGGTCGTCCGCACCTGGAACGACGACACCTTCGGCACCTTCGTGCTCCCGGGCAACGACGGCAAGCCGGCTCCGGTGTTCGCCGGTGGCTCCAACATCGGCATCTCGGCCAAGACCAAGAACCCCGGTCTCTCCAAGACCCTCCTGAAGATCATCTTCTCGAAGGAGTACCAGGAGATGCTCGGCAAGAACGGTCTTGGCCCGGCCAACAGCAAGTACACCTCCTCGCTCGGCGACGACCAGTTCGCGAAGGCTCTCATCGAGTCGGCATCGAACTCGAAGCTCACCCCCGCAGCTCCCGGATGGGCAGCGGTCGAGGCTGGCAACGTCATGGAAGAGTTCTTCAGCAAGATCAAGGACTCGACCGACCTGAAGGCACTCGCCCAGGAGTACAACACCAAACTCAACGCTCTGATGAACGTTAAGAACGGTTAGCACCACCCGAACCACCTAGCAGGCGGGGGCGCGGAAAACCCTTCCGCGCCCCTGCGCCTGCCCTCAGACTTACTCAGGAAGGAGGACAGACGTGACCACGATTCAGGACACCGCGACGGCGACCGCCCCCGCGCCCCGGAGCAACGCCCCGCGCAAGCGGAAGCTCCAGTTCACCCCGTACGCCCTGCTGATCCCCGCCGTCGCCATCCTCATCCTCGCGCTGGGTTACCCCATCGTGTGGCAGCTGATCACCTCGATGCAGAGCTTCGGACTCGCCCAGCAGTTCGGCCAGCCCGCGCCTTTCGTGTGGTTCCAGAACTACATCACCCTCTTCTCCGACTCGTACATGTGGGTCGTCGTCGGGCGCTCGATCGCCTTCTGTCTGGTGACCGCCGCGGTCACGGTCGTGATCGGCGTCGCGCTCGCCCTGCTGATGAACTCGGTCAACAAGGTCGTGCGCATCATCCTCCAGATCTCGATGCTGCTGGCCTGGGCGATGCCCGTTGTCGCGGCCATGACGGTCTGGAACTGGCTCTTCGACTGGCGCCGCGGCGTGGTCAACTACACCCTTACTTCGTGGGGGCTCGACTTCCAGAACCACAACTGGCTGCAGAACCCGCTCTCGTTCTTCTTCGTCGCGATGGTGATCGTGGTCTGGATGAGCGTGCCCTTCGTGGCGTTCTCGGTCTTCGCCGGACTGACCCAGGTCTCCGGCGAGGTGCTCGAGGCGGCGCAGATGGATGGTGCGAAGCCGTTCCAGCGCACGCGCTACATCATCCTTCCGATGATCCGGCCGGTGCTCGGAATCGTGCTGCTGCTCCAGATCATCTGGGACCTGCGCGTGTTCACCCAGATCAAGCTGCTGCAGGACAAGGGCTCCATCGCGAGCGAGACCAACCTGCTCGGTACTTACATCTACCAACTCGGCGTCGGCTCGAGCGACTTCGCGATGGCCAGCGCCGTCTCGGTGTTCGTGCTCATCCTGACTGTCGCCATCAGCTGGTTCTACGTGCGCAACCTGCTCAAGGAGGACGAGTCATGAGCACCACTCTGACCCCGGCCCAGACCGAACTCGCGACCGGCAAGATCGACGAGCGCAAGCTGCGGCGTCGGCGCATCAAGCCGTCGCGGTTGATCCTCAGCATCGTCGCGATCGTCGTCTCGCTGATCTGGATCTTCCCGGTGTACTGGATGGTCAACTCGTCGCTGCTGCCCAACGTGGTGCTGCAGAACACGAAGCCGACCTGGCTGCCGTTCGGCGGATCGTTCGACAACTTCTCGGCGGTGATCAACGGCGGAACGTTCTTCCCCGCGCTCGGGATGAGCCTCATCATCGCCGTCGTGACCGTCGTGTTCTGCATCCTGTTCGCGTTCCTCGCGGCGCTGGCGATCAGCCGCTTCAAGTTCCGCGGACGTAAGTCGTTCGTGCTGGCCGTGCTGCTCATCCAGATGCTCCCGGCGGAGGGCCTGTTCATCGCCCAGTACAAGCTGATGGGCAGCCTCAACCTGCTGAACACCGTCGTCGGCGTCAGCATCATCTACATCGCGGCCGTCGTACCGTTCACGATCTGGATGCTGCGCGGCTTCGTCGCCGGCATCCCCGCCGACCTCGAAGAGGCCGCGATGATGGACGGGTTGAGCCGTACGCAGGCGTTCATGCGCATCACGTTCCCGCTGCTCGCTCCGGGGCTCATCGCATCCGGCGTCTATGCCTTCCTCCAGGCGTGGAACGAGTTCACGGTCGCGCTCGTGATCCTGCAGGAGAATTCGAGTCAGACGCTGCCGCTGTGGCTGCGCGGATTCATCCAGCAGTCCGCATCCCGAGCCACCGACTGGGGCCAGGTGATGGCCGCATCGACCCTCGTTGCCGTGCCCGTGATCATCTTCTTCCTCATTGTGCAGGGCCGCATGACCAGCGGGCTCGTCAGCGGGGCGGTGAAGGGGTGACCGGGGCTTCCGTCACCGAACAGAGCCTCCCCACAGACAGCATCCGCCGGCACGTCGCAGCGACCCTGCTCCCCGGATTCGTGGGGACGACGCTGCCCGGATGGCTGGAGAACCGCCTTCGCGACGGGCTCGGCGGGGTGTGCGTGTTCGGCCCGAACATCACCTCGGCGGCGCAGCTGCGCGAGCTGACCGACGCGATCTACGCCGCGAATCCGGATGCGATCATCGCGATCGACGAGGAGGGCGGCGACGTCACGCGGCTCTACTACGAGGCCGGATCGCCGTATCCGGGCAACGCTGTCCTCGGTCGTCTCGGCGACACCGCGTACACCGAGGCGGTCGCGCGTCGCGTGGGCTGGGAGCTGCGTCGGGCTGGCTGCAACCTCGACTTCGCGCCGGATGTGGACATCAACTCGAACGCGGACAACCCCGTCATCGGCGTGCGCAGCTTCGGCTCCTCTCCCGAGATCGTGGCCGAGCAGAGCGCTGCCTGGACGCGCGGTCTGCAGTCGGCCGGGGTTGCGGTGTGCGCGAAGCACTTCCCGGGACACGGCGACACCGCCCAGGACTCGCACCTCGTGCTGCCCGTGGTGGACCTCTCGCTCGATGAGCTGCGCGAACGCGAACTGCGTCCGTTCCGCGCGGTGATCGAGGCGGGTGCGCGCACGATCATGACCTCGCACATCCTGCTGCCCCAGGTGGACCCCGAGCGCCCGGCGACCTTCAGCCCCACCATCATCGGCGGTGTGCTGCGCGACGAGCTCGGTTTCGAGGGTGTCGTGGTCAGCGATGCGCTCGACATGAAGGGCGCGAGCGGCGAGCGAGGCATCCCGGAAGCCGCCGTGCTCGCACTCAGCGCCGGCTGCGACCTCCTCTGCATCGGCACCGAGAACACCGATGAACAACTCGATCTGATCGAGGCTTCGATCGTTGCGGCGATCGAGTCGGGCAGGCTGCCGGCAGCGCGCGTGCTCGAAGCCGCTGAACGGGTGCTCGCGCTCGCGGGAGAACTGCATGCCGAACAGGACAGCATCCCCGTGCCCGACGACGACGTCGCCGGGTCGCTCGATGCGGCGGACATCGCGGTGGCGATCGACACGTTCGAGGTCTCGGCGCATGCCGCCGAGTGGGTGCGGGCCGACAGGGGGCCGTATTCGGTCGTGCGCATCGACACGGTCGCGAACATCGCAGTGGGTGTCGCGCCTTGGGGCCCGTTCGCCGAGGCCGCCGCGGATCCCGAGGCAGAGCACTCGCGTGCGTTCGAAGTCAACCCGACCGTCGTGTTCACCGAAGACGATGACCCCGACCTCGTGCTGGCCGCGAAGTCGCCGGTGCTCATCATCGGCAAGGACAACCATCGGCACGCATTCGCGCGGGCGGCAATCGACCGGCTGAGGGATGAGCGCGACAGCGTTCTCGTCGTCGACATGGGCTGGCCGAGTGACGACCGCTCGTACGCCGACCTTGCGACTTTCGGTGCCTCCCGGCTGATCGGGCGCGCACTGCTCGCTTACCTGGACTCCGCCGAACCGGGCTCTGACCGACAGGGCTCTGCCTCGTGAGACTCGGGATCGACATCGGTGGCACCAAGACGGATGCGGTGGCCATCGACGCTGCGGGCGGTCTCGCGCAGCGCATCCGTCTCGCCACAGGGTTCGGTTCGGTCGCGGTCGTCGAAACGGCCGTGACCGCTGTGGCGCGGATCGGCGAGCTCACCGGGCTCCCCGCCGCCGGCTTCGAGTCGATCGGTATCGGGATCCCCGGGATGGTCGACCGCGCATCCGGACACGTCACGCACGCCGTGAACCTCGGCCTGGACCGGCTCGAACTCGGCGGCGAACTCGCCGGGCGGCTCGGAGTCGGTGTGCGCATCGAGAACGACGTGAAGGCCGCCGCGCTCGGTGCGTACCATCTCATGGGCCTGAGCGGCACGATGGCCTACCTCAACCTCGGCACCGGCCTCGCCGCGGGCATCGTCGTCGACGGCCAGCTCTGGCGGGGTGCGCGCGGGATCGCGGGCGAGATCGGGCACATCCCCGTCGACCCGAACGGCGTCGTGTGCGCCTGCGGCCAGCGCGGCTGTCTCGAGACCGTCGCGAGCGGATCCGGTGTGGCCCGGCAGTGGCGCACCGACGATCCACTTCCCGTTCGCGCACTGTTCGCCGCGGCTGCGGACGGAGACGAGGAAGCCAGACGGATCAAGGCTAGGCTTGCTGAGGGCATCGCCTCAGCGGTCCGTGTCCTCGTGCTGACCGTCGACGTCGAAACCGTCGTCATCGGCGGTGGCCTCAGCCACCTCGGGGACAGGCTGCTCTGCGATGTCCACGAGGTGCTCGACAACTGGGCTCAGGCCTCGCCGTTCCTGGCGTCGCTGTCACTGCCCGAGCGGGTGCGCCTCGTTCCGGAAGGTTCATTGGCCGCGGCGATCGGCGCGGCACTCGTGGGAGAGAGCTAAGTGGCAGAGATCGTCGTCGTATCCGACCAGCAGGCCGCGGGCGAACTCGCGGCCGAGAGCATCGTCGAGCTCATCCGGCGCACGCCGGACGCGGTGCTCGGCCTCGCAACCGGGTCGACCCCGCTCGCCCTGTACCGCGCACTGGCTGCTCAGGTCGCCGCTCAGGATGTGGACGTGTCGCGAGTGCGCGGCTTCGCCCTCGACGAGTACGTGGGCCTGCCCGAAGGACACCCGGAGAGCTACCGCGCGGTCATCACACGCGAGGTCGTGGAGCCGCTCGGACTGACGCCGTCGCTCATCCATGTGCCGAACGGATCGTCGGAGGGCATCGAGCATGCAGGCGCTGACTACGAAGCTGCGATCCTCGCGGCGGGAGGCGTCGACGTGCAGATTCTCGGAATCGGCACCGACGGCCACATCGGCTTCAACGAGCCCGGCTCGTCGTTCGCATCCGTCACCCGGGTGAAGACGCTCACCGAGCAGACCCGCCGCGACAACGCGCGGTTCTTCCCCACTGAGGCCGACGTGCCCATGCACTGCATCACGCAAGGGCTCGGCACGATTCTTCGCGCACGCCATCTGGTGCTGCTCGCCTTCGGCGAAGGCAAGGCCGCGGCGGTCGCCGGGGCGGTTGAGGGCCCGGTCACGGCGAGCAACCCCGGTTCGGCGATCCAGCTGCACCCGCACGCGACGGTCATCGTCGACGAGGCGGCCGCGTCGGGGCTGCACAACCTGGACTACTACCGGTACGCATATGCGAACAAGCCCGCCTGGCAGAAGCTGTAGCGCATCCTGAACCGTGCTGGCGTGCAGTGCGGGTCAGCTGAGGGGACGCCGTCGGCGAAGACGCGGCGGACGGTCCAGTCGTGATCGAGGATGACGGCGTCGGCGGCGTAGCCGGCGTGGAGGCGACCGAGGCGGTGGTCCTCGCCGAGCGCGTGCGCGGGAGTGTGCGTGAGGGCGGCGACCGCGTGCACCGGATCGAGGCCCACGAGGGTGACCGCATTGCGGAGGGCAACGTCCTGCGTGAGGGTCGAGCCGGCGATGGTCGACGTTCCTGACAGCACGGCCAGGCCATCTCGCACCGTGACATTGAGCCCGCCGAGCCGGTAGTCGCCGTCGTGGGCGCCGGCCGCGGCCATCGCATCCGTCACCAGCGCGACGCGGCCGGGGGCAGCGGTGAAGGCGAGCTTGGCGACCTTGGGATGCACGTGCAGGCCGTCGACGATGAGCTCGAGCGTCACGTCGGGGTTCTCGAACGCGGCGATGATCGGCCCTGGCGCGCGGTGATGGATGCCGTTCATCGCGTTGAAGGCGTGGCCGAGCATCCGGGCGCCCACCTCGAACGCCCGCGCTGCCTGGTCGTAGTCCGCGTCGGTATGCCCGACCGAGACGACCACACCGGCCTCGATCAGGACGCCGATGGATTCGAGCGCGTTCGGCAGTTCGGGAGCGATCGTCGCGACGCGCATGGTGCCGCGGGCCGCTCCGATGAGCTCCTCGACCATCTCCGGCCCGGGGTCCCGGAGGAAGGCTCCGTCGTGCGCGCCCCTGCGTGAGGGCGCCAGGAACGGACCCTCCAGATGCGAGCCCAGGATGAGCGGGTCGACGGCGACGAGATCGGCGACGATCGAGAGGCTCTCGCGGAGCGACGCGAGGGGGTTGGCGACATGGCTCACGAGTGATCGAGTCGTGCCGTGAGCGCGATGCGTCGCGAGCGCCTCGAGCATCTCCTCGGGACCGTCGTCGAACGGATGCCCGCCGCCGCCATGGCAGTGCAGGTCGATGAACCCGGGTGTCAGCCAGTGCCCTCCGGCGTCGACGACGTCGCGGCCGGGACCCTGCGCGGCGGCGTGCCAGCCGATCCCGGTGCCGGTGGCGATGATGACGCCGTCGTCGGCGACGAACCAGAAGTCGTCGACGAGGCCGTCCGCATCCACTTTGCGGGCACTGTGGACGACCAGGCCGCTCATCGGAACTCTTTGCGTCCGTTGATGACGCCGCTCACGGCCGCGATGACGGCGAAGACGATCGCGACCACGGGCTGGCCCAGATCCCACCAGGCGAAGGCGGCAGCGGCCATCACGACGATCTCGACGATCGCGCGGCCGAACGGATCGATGCGGAACACGGCCTTCGGCGAGCGGAACAGCGCCCAGAGCACGATGGCGATCGCCGGTGCGCCGATGCCGACGACGATGTTCCAGGGCAGCGGCCAGGCCACGAAGCCCCAGAAGCCGAGGGAGAAGATCGCGAACAGCTCCAGCAGGAACCGGAGGATGTCGTTCGGGCCGACCTTCACGTCGTCGGCGCGTCTCGCATCAGTCACGTTCCCATTGTAGGGGCGGGCTGCTGCGCCCGATCCGCTCATGCTGCGCTCCGTCCGGTCATGCTGCGGCTACCGGAAGATGATCGTGCGAGCGCCGTCGAGGAGCACGCGGTCCTCGGCGAACCACTTCACGGCCTGGGTGAGCGTGCGGCTCTCCTCGTCCTGCCCGATGGCGACGAGCTCGGCGACGCTGCGCGAATGGTCGACCCGCACGACGTTCTGCTCGATGATCGGGCCCTCGTCGAGGTCGCTGGTCACGAAGTGCGCGGTCGCGCCGATCAGTTTCACGCCGCGAGCGTGCGCCTGCCGGTACGGGTTCGCACCCTTGAAGCCGGGGAGAAAGGAGTGGTGGATGTTGATGGCGCGTCCCGCGAGGCGCTCGCACAGCTCCGGGGAGAGGATCTGCATGTAGCGGGCGAGCACCACGAGTTCGATGTCGTGCTCCTCGACGGCCTCGAGAACCCGGGCTTCGAAGTCGGCCTTGCTCTGCGCATCCGTCACCGGCCGTGACTCGAAGGGCACACCGTAGAAGCCGGCCATGTCCCGCAGGCTGCCGTGGTTGGAGAGCACGAGCGGGATCTCCACCGGCAGTTGGCCTGCGCGCTGACGGAAGAGCAGGTCGTTGAGGCAGTGGGCGGCGGTGGATGCGAGCACGAGCGTGCGCAACGGGCGGCCGACGATGTCGACGTTGTGCGACATCCCGAACCGGTGGATCACGGGCGCGAGCGCCTGCTCGAACTCCTCGCGGGTCGCCTCGGACTCGACCTGCAGCCGCATGAAGAAGCGCCCGGTGTCCGTGCTCGCGAACTGCTGGCTCTCGGTGATATTGCCGCGGGCGGCCACGATCGCACCGCTCACCGCGTGCACGATGCCGGGCATGTCGGCGCAACTGAAGGTGAGCACCCAGTGGTTCGGCCGGAGTTCGGCGGGCGTGCTGGTCGAGGGGGTCGAGTCGGTCACCCGTTCAGGGTAGCGGGATGCGGTCGCCCGCGTTGCGCGCGACGGTGTCTGGTGCGCGGTACGCGCGTGCGCGCAGGTGCGCGCAGCCATTGACGCCGCGCCTCCCGGTGAAGTTGGATCGACGCATGACGAGCGTAGGCGAGGACAGACCCGATGTTCCGAGCACACCGGCCCAGACTCTGGGCGTGGAGCTGAACGGGCTCAACACCATCCACGAGAGCGAGCGCAAAGGACGCGCTCGCGACCTCTTCTGGCCCTGGTTCGGTGCGAACGTCTCGGTGTTCGGGCTGAGCTACGGATCGTTCCTGCTCGGGTTCGGGATCTCGTTCTGGCAGGCGACGATCGTCGGGGTTCTCGGCATCGTGATCTCCTTCCTGTTCTGCGGCTTCATCTCGTTGGCGGGCAAGCGCGGATCGGCACCGACGATGGTGCTCAGCCGCGCGATGTTCGGGGTGGACGGCAACCGGCTGCCGTCGATCCTGTCGTGGCTGTTGACCGTCGGCTGGGAGACGGTGCTCACCTCCCTAGCCGTGCTCGCGACCGCGACCGTGTTCACGCAGCTCGGCTGGGAGGGCGGCGTCGCCACCCAGGTGGTCGCACTCGTCGTCGTCGCGGCGTTGATCATCGCGGGTGGCGTGATCGGCTTCAACCTGATCATGCGGATGCAGCAGGTCATCACGATCGTCACGGGCGTTCTGACCGTCGTCTACATCGTGCTCGTGCTCGACCACATCGACATGAACGCGGTCGCATCGCTTCCCGCCGGTGACTTTCCGCGCGTGGTCGGCGGATTCGTGTTCATGCTCACCGGGTTCGGTCTCGGCTGGGTGAACGCGGCGGCCGATTACTCGCGCTACCTTCCGCGCTCGACCCGCAGCTCGGGCGTCGTCGGCTGGACGACCTTCGGCTCGTCGCTGGCTCCGGTGATCCTCTTGATCTTCGGGATCCTGCTCGCCGGCTCGTCGAAGGACCTCAACACCGCGATCGCCTCCGACCCCATCGGCGCGCTCGCCTCGCTGCTGCCGACGTGGTTCCTGGTGCCGTTCGTGATCGTCGCCGTTCTCGGGCTGGTGGGGGAGCGGTTCTCGACATCTACTCGTCAGGTCTCGCGCTGCTGAGCGCCGGCCTGCGCGTGCCGCGGTATGTCGCGGCCGGGATCGACGGGGTGATCATGACTGCCGGCGCGATCTACGTCGTCTTCTTCGCGACGGACTTTCTCGGTCCGTTCCAGGGCTTCCTGATCACGCTCGGCGTCCCGATCGCGGCATGGTGCGGCATCTTCATCGCAGACATCCAATTGCGCAAGCGGGACTACGCCGACAAGGAGCTGTACGACCGCCGGGGCCGCTACGGGAGCATCCGGTGGCTGCCGATCTCGCTGGTCGTGATCGGCACTGCGATCGGGTGGGGGCTCGTGACGAACGGCTCCGCAACTTGGCTGGCCTGGCAGGGTTATCTGCTCGGTCCGTTCGGGCTGGGCGGCAAGGAGGGCGACTGGGCTTTCGCGAACCTCGGCGTGCTCGTCGCCCTTGTCATCGGCTACCTCGGCACGCTCCTCTTCAGCCGCGCGGCGATCCGGCGCCAGGAGCAGGCGTCATGACCGATGCTCAGGACGCGCCGCACCTGGTCGTTATCGACATGCAGAACGTGTTCGGCGACCCGGCCAGCGACTGGTTCACCCCGGAGTTCGACCGGGCCGCGGGGGTGATCGAGCGGATGCTGCCCGCATTCGGCGAGAACGTGATCTTCACGCGGTTCGTCGCGCCCGAGCATCCTGAAGGCGCCTGGATCCCGTACTACGAGCAGTGGCCGTTCGCGCTGGTTCCCGAGGATGACCCGCTCTACGATCTCGTGCCGTCGTTGAGCACGCGAGGGCACAAGGTCGTCACCGAGACGACCTTCGGCAAGTGGGGCGAGGATCTCCGTGCCGCGCTCGACGGCAGCCTCGAGATCGTGCTGGTCGGCGTCTCGACGGATTGCTGTGTGATCTCGACTGCCCTCGCGGCCTCCGATGCGGGGGTGCATGTCAGAGTGGCGGCCGACGGATGCGCCGGGCTCAGCGAGACCGACCACCAGCGTGCTCTCGACGCCATGGCGTTGTATGCGCCGCTCATCGAGATCACCGACTCCTCGACCGTGCTGGACGGCATCCGCTAAACTCTTTGGTGGTCGTCGGTTGTCGTTCGGCCCTGGGCGCGCACAAAGGCGCGTAGTCGACCTGCCGTTCGCGAGTTACTCGGAATCGGCGGGGAACGCCGTTCGTTGGACATTCTCGTCATGTCTGCCACTTCAACGTCGCCGATCAAAGCCGTATCCAAGTTTCCGTGGGTGGGGCTGATCGCGCTCGCCGGGGCCGTCTTCCTCTCCGTCACCAGTGAGATGATCCCGACCGGGCTGCTGCCCGACATGAGCGAATCGCTGCACGTCAGCGAGGCTCAGATCGGGTTGCTCGTCACCGTCTTCGCCTTCACGGTCGTCATCACCAGCACGCCGCTCACCGCGCTCACCAAACGCTGGCCGCGGCACGGGATGATCGTGGGGATCCTCGTCGTGCTCGCCATCAGCAACCTGCTCACCGCCCTCGCACCGGACTACGCCTTCGTGGTCGGCTCGCGCATCCTGGGCGGTATCGCGCACGGCATGTTCTGGTCGATCGTGGGTGCATACGCCGGCCACCTCGTTCCCAAGGAGCAGATCGGACGCGCTGTGTCGATCACGCTCGGCGGCGGAACCCTGGCGTTCGTGTTCGGTGTTCCGCTCGGCACGTTCGCGGGGCACGTCTTCGGGTGGCGGCTGTCGTTCGGATTCCTGGCGGTGCTCATGCTGGTCGGCGCGGTGCTGGTGTGGCGGTTCCTGCCGGCGGTCGAGCGGGATCAGGATGCGCATCCCCGCCGGGCGCGCGGCACGAAGCGTCCCAAGGACGCGACCGTCATCGCCGTCGTGATGGTGTGCCTGGTGGCCGCTGTCACGATGATCGGTCACTACGCGTTCTACACATTCGTGGTGCCCTTCCTGACGGATGCGATGGGCGTTCCCTCGGGCAACGTGGGCGGGCTGCTCTTCTTCTACGGGATCGCCGGTGCTGCGGGGTTGGTGCTCGCTGGATCGGTGTTCGGTCCACGGCCGCAGCTGGGGCTCATCCTGGCCCTGGCGGTCACGGGAGTCTCCGTGGTGGCGCTCTCGGTGTTCGCCGCGATGCCGGTTCTGGCGATCGCCGCGTTCGTCGTCTGGGGCCTCGCGTTCGGAGCGCTTCCGCCGCTGCTGCAGACGAGACTGCTTCACACGGCGTCGCCTGCATTCCGCGACACATCGAGCGCGCTCTACACGACAGCATTCAACATCGGGATCGGCGGCGGTGCGCTGCTCGGGTCGATCGTTTACGACCGCGGCGGATTGCTCGTGCTGCCGTACGTATACGTGGGATTGCTGGTGGTTTCGCTCGCGCTGGTGCTGGTGATCGGACGCATGACAAAGACGCGCGCCGCTGCCCCGATAGCCTGAGAAGCATGTGGGTAAAGGTATGCGGGCTGCGTGATTCCGAGTCGGTCGCAGCGGCTGTCGAGGCGGGTGCGGATGCCGTCGGGTTCGTCTTCGCGCCGGGGAGCCCTCGCGAGATCGACCCGGATCGTGCGCGGTCGCTGGTGGGAAGCGCATCCGGAACCCTGACGGTCGGGGTGTTTCGTGATCAGCCGGTCGACGAGGTGATCCGGATCGCGCGGGAGGCCGGTGTGGATGCGGTGCAGCTGCACGGATCGGAGACGGTGGCCGATCATGAGGCGGTGCGGGCGGCGGGATGGCCGACGATCCGGGCGATGGCGGCGCGGGACTATGTGGGGGCGGGGTCGGGGTCGGGGTCGGGCTCGGTCGACGGCGACGGGCATCCGGCGGAGTATCTGCTGCTCGATGCACCCAATCCGGGAGCGGGCGAGGTGTTCGACGGTGCGCAGCTGGCGGCTCGGCCGCCGAGTCGGCCGTGGGTGCTGGCGGGTGGGCTCGACCCGGGGAACGTGGCCCAGCGCATCCGGGAGCTGCGACCGTGGGGTGTGGATGTGTCGAGCGGGGTGGAGACGGCGCCGGGGGTCAAGTCGCCCGCGCTGATCGCACGGTTCGTGGCGGCCGCGCGCGGCTGACGCGCGGTGCGGGTGACGCGCGCTGTGGCTGACGCGCGCTGTGACGTCGCGGAGGCTCTTCGCGCGACTGAGTGGTCCCGAATTGCCGTGTAATCACGTGATTACACGGCAAGTCGGGACCACTCGATGCGGTTCGCCGGGGCGGGAACGGAGCGGGCCCGATGAGGGGGCGCGACACGCCGTCAGCGGGGTGGGGGAGGCGGCGTGTTGCGACCCCTCGATGTGAGGCGGCGGGACGCGTCAGGGGCGGCGGGTCAGGGGAGGGGTGTGCCGGCGGTCCAGACGGAGCGGACGGTGAAGTCGGGGTCGAGGAGCACGGCGTCGGCGGCGTATCCGGGGGCGAGGCGGCCGAGGTCGTGGCCGCGGCCGACGGCTGTTGCGGGGATCTCGGTGAGGGCGCGCACCGCATCCTCGACGCTCACGCCGACCTCGTACACGGCGCGGCGCAGGGCGTCGTCGAGCGTGAGCGTTGAGCCCGCGATCGACCCGCCCTCGGCGAGGCGGGCGACGCCGTCGCGCACCGTCACGGCCAGGGAGCCCAGGATGTAGTCGCCGTCGGTCGAGCCGGCCGCGGCCATCGCATCCGTGATCAGGGCGACGCGCCCGGGGGCAGCGGCGAAAGCCATCCTGACCACCTCCGGATGCACGTGTACGCCGTCGTTGACGATCTCCAGGGTGACTCCCGGCGTGTGGGTCGCAGCAGCGACGGGCCCGGGCGCGCGGTGATGGATCCCGTCCATGCCGTTGAAGGCATGTGTCAGGATGCTCGCGCCGGCCGCGAACGCATCGAGCGTCTGCTGGTAGTCGGCTCCGGTGTGCCCGACCGCGACAGACACGCCCGCTTCGTGGAACGCGCGCACCGCATCCAAGCCGCCCGGAAGTTCCGGCGCCAGGGTGACCTGGCGCAGAGTGCCGTCGGCGGCTGCGAGCAGACGCTCGATGTCAGCGGGCGTGGCGGACCGCAGCAGCGCCGGGTCGTGTGCGCCCTTGTGTGCGACGTCGAGGAACGGACCCTCGAGGTGACTGCCCAGGATGCGCGGATCGCCGGGCATGAGCGCGGCGACCGCGGCGACGCGCTCGGCGAGCGCATCCACCGGTGCCGTCACGAGCGAGACGACGAACCGGGTCGTGCCGTGCCGCTGGTGGAGGTCCATACCGGTCCGGATGCTCTCCGGGCCGTCGTCGAAGGATGCGCCGCCACCGCCGTGGCCGTGGATGTCCACGAATCCGGGTGTGAGCCACGCACCCGCAGCGTCGACGACCGCGACCGAGTCAGAAACTGCACCCTCGACAACGCCTGCGCCCGCGCGCCAGCCTTCACCGGCGCCGACCGCGGCGACCGCGTCGCCTTCGAAGCGGACCCAGCCGTCGTCGTGGATGCGCCCGTCGGTGACGAGTCGGGCGGAGTGGATGACCGTGACAGGCATTATGCGACGATGACCTCGATGCCGTGATCGGCGAAAGCGGCGCGCTGCTCGGCCGTGATTCCGCTGTCGGTGATGAGCGTGTTGAGCACCTTCGGCCCGCTCAGTGTGGCGAACGCTTTGCGGCCGATCTTGCTGGAGTCGGCGACGACGATCGCGCGTGTCGCCCTGCGGGCCATCAGCGAGTTGACGCTGGCCTCACCCTCGTCGTGCACGGTGGCGCCGACGATCGGGTCGATGCCGTTGACGCCGATGAACGCGATGTCCATGGTGATCTTCTCGAGCACCACGTCGCTGTACGGGCCGACCAGCTCGTAGGAGCGTGCGTGGACGACTCCGCCCGTCACGACGGTCTTGATCTGCGGGCGCATGACGAGTTGCGCCGCGATGTTGATGGCGTTTGTGACGACCGTGAGATTCGGATGCGGCGACGGCTCCATGAGGTCGGGGCGCGAGCCGAGCACGGTCGCCACGGCCGTGCTGGTGGTGCCGCCGACGAGGCCGACGACGGCGCCTCGGGGGACGAGCGCGCTGGCGGCCTGCGCGATCCTGAGCTTCTCGGGGGCGTGCTGCTCGCGCTTGTACCGGATGGGCAGGTCGTAGGCGACCGACTGGCCGACCGCGCCGCCGCGGGTGCGCGTGAGGAGCTGCTGCGAGGCGAGGGCGTCGAGGTCCCGGCGCGCGGTCGCGGCCGAGACGTCCAGCTTGACGACGAGGTCGTCGACCTCGACCTGACCCGTCTCGGCGAGCAGGTCGAGCACCGCGTTGAGCCGTTCGGCCCTGTTCATCGTCGCACCGTCATGGTTGCACTCTCTGCGTGAGGGATCGTGGAGGCGTTCTCGTCAGTTTCGTCACCTGGCGGCACCGTCTGCCGGCCCAGACACCGCGAACAGTGCGAGCAGCCTGGCCGCTTCCGTCGTCACCGCGGCGCGTCCTTCGCGCATGTACTTGCGCGAGTCCACGACCTCGGGATGCTCGGCCAGGAATCGGCGCACGGCATCCGTGAAGAAGCCGTTGAGGTGGGTGGAGACGTTGACCTTGGTGATGCCGGAACGGATCGCCGACACGATCGTCTCATCCGATGCGCCGGACGAGCCGTGCAACACGAGGGGAACGGGGACGGTGGCGTGCAGCCGGCCGATCAGGTCGAGGTCGAGGGATGCGGTGCGCTCGGTCATCGCGTGCGAGCTGCCGACCGCGACGGCGAGGGCGTCCACTCCGGTCTCGTCGACGAATCGTCGCGCCTCGTCAGGGTCGGTGCGCACTCCCGGGGCGTGGGCGCCGTCTTTGCCGCCGATCTCGCCGAGCTCGGCTTCGACGAGCACGTCGTTGGCGTGGGCGTACTCGACGACGCGCACGGTCGCCTCGACGTTGCCCTCGTAGTCGAGCCTGGCCCCGTCGAACATGACGGACCCGAATCCGAGGTCGATCGCCTGCCGGGTGAGTTCCTCGTCTTCGGCGTGGTCGAGGTGCACGGCGACGTGAGCCTGCGATCCGGCGGCGATGGCGAGGGTCGCTCGCGCGATCGCCTCGAGGCCTCCGTGGTAGGCGACACAGTTCTGCGAGATCTGCAGGATGACCGGCAGGCCGGCGTCTTCGGCCGCGGTGGCGAGCGCTTCCGCCGTCTCCAGGTGGATCACGTTGAAGGCGCCGATGCCCGTGCGGTTGGCAGCGGCGGCGTGCAGAAGGTCGGCGGTGGGGACGAGCGGCATCGGGTGACTTTCTTCGTGATCGTGAGTGGCGGACGGTGGTGGTGGATCAGGTGGTGGTGGTGGACCAGGTGGTGGTGGATCAGGACGAGAAGACGAGCCGGGACTCCAGCTCCGGGTACGAGGGGTCGAGCTCGCCGGCGAGCGGAGCGAGAACGGCGGCCGCCGACCAAGCTGTCGCCCGGCGCAGAATCGGGGCCGGGTCGGTGATGCCTGCGGCGAGGCAGCTCGCCACGGCGGCGACCCCCGCATCCCCGGCTCCGGTCGCGTTGCCGTGCAGCGGTTGGGGGAGTCGGGCGCTGAGCACTTCGCGGGCTCCGGATGCGCTGGTGCCGACCGCGAGCATCCCCTCTTCACCGAGGGAGACGAGCACCAGCTGGGCGCCGAGCGCGAGCAGGCGCTCGGCGCCGACGATCGGGTCGGATTCGCCGGTGCTCTCAGCGAGCTCGCGACGGTTGGGTTTGAGGACCGTCGCGCCAGCCTCGGCGGCAAGGAGCAGGCCCGGACCGATCGCATCCACGATGCTCGGGATGCCGTGGGCGGTCGCGAGCGCCACGAGCCGCGCGTAGAAGTCAGCCGGCGCATCCGGGGGCAGACTGCCAGAGCCGACGATGCAGGTGGCCGGGATCGCGAGGCGTTCGACCGCATCCCGAAACGCGTCCCACTCGGCATCGCTGAGCGCCGCGCCGGTCTCGTTGAAGATGGTGGTGAGCCCGCTGCCGGTGTCGACGATGGCGACGCTGCTTCGGGTGGGGGCTGCGACCGGGACGACCTCGTGCGGCACGCCGCCGGCGAGGAGGTCGTTCACGAGTTCGAGGCCTGTCGGGCCGCCCGCGGTGGTCAGGGCGAAGGCATGCCCACCGGTCTGGGCGATGACACGGGCGACGTTGATCCCTTTGCCGCCGGCACGTGAGGCGGGAGCCGCGACGCGGTGCGTCTCGCCCACCTCGAGCGCGTCGACCCGGTAGGTGAGGTCGATCGCGGGGTTGGCGGTGACGGTGAGGATCACGCGGAGGCCCTCTCGGCAGCGGGAGCGGCGGCAGACGCAGAAGCAGCGGGACGCGCCGCAGACATGTCAGCGTCAAGCAGGTCGCGGGCACGAAGGGCAGCGCCGATCACCCCCGCATTCTCGCCGATGCTCGCCGGCAGCAGGAGCGGACGGCGGTGGAAGGTCAGGATGGCGTCGAGCTTGGCGGCTAGCGGCTCGAAGAGCGCCGGACCGGCCTGGGACAGGCCTCCGCCGATGACGATCGCCTCGGGCGCCAGCAGGGCCACGGTGTGCGAGAGGTCGAGGGCGAGCGCGTCGAGCGCGCTCTCCCAGATGGCCACCGCATCCTGATCGCCGCTCTGCGCGAGGTCGAGCACTTCTTTCGCGCCCGCGATCGGGATGCCCGTGCGAGCGGTATAGCGGCGGGCGATGGCGGCGGCCGACGCAACGGCTTCAAGGCAGCCCACACCGCCGCAGGCGCAGGCAGGGCCGTCGGCAACCCGGGAGTGGCCCATCTCGCCGGCCATGCCGCCACCGGCATACAGCTTGCCGTCGATGAAGATGGCGCCGGCGATCCCGGTGCCGATGGCCATCACGACCACATCGTTGAAGGGTGCGGCCGCACCGAGCCGGTGCTCGGCCTCGCCAGCGCCGCGCACGTCGTGGCTGAAGGAGACGGGGAGCCCGATCGTCGCCTCCGCGCGATCGCGGAACGGGTAGTCCCGCCAGTCGAGATTCTCGGAGAAGACTCCGACGCCCGCTTCGTCGTCCACGTGTCCGGGCACGAGCAGCCCGGCAGCCAGCGGTTCGACGTCAGGATGCTGGCCGCGGAATCTGGCCGCGAACTCGCCCACGGCGGCGACGACCGCATCCGCGGTGCGTTCGCCGTCGTGCGGGGTCGGCCGACGTTCGAGGGCACGGATGCGCCCCTCCCCGTCGATGAGGGCGGCCTTCATGTCCGTGCCGCCCACGTCGAAGGCGAGCACGGCGCCGCCGGCACCGAGTTCGGCGCCGGCAGCGGTGGACGACAGTGAGTTCACGAGGCCAGGATGACAGATCGCGTGAGGTTGCGGGGGCGATCCGGGTCGAGATCGAAGCGGCGGGCGCGGGCGAGAGCCACCCGCTGCGCGCGGATGAGGTCGGCGAGACCATCGAGGGACGAGTTCTCGAAGTGCGCGCCGGTGACGGCGACATCCCCGGCGAGTCCCTCGGGGGCGTCGCCGAACATCCAGGTGACGCGGCCGGGCGCTGCGATCGCTATCGGGCCGTGGCGGTACTCCTTCGCCGGGTACGACTCGGTCCATGACTGTGACGCTTCGCGCATCTTCAGCGCGGCCTCGTGCGCCAGGCCGACGGTCCAGTTCGTGCCGAGGAAGCTGTACTGGTCGGCGGTGACGAGCGGCTCGGCGAGTTCCTCGTCGACGGCGAGGGACGCATCCCTGATCGCCGCATCGAGGTTCTCGCCCAGAGAGGCGCGGACGAACGCCAGCGCCGTCGTCGCGAACCGCGTCTGCACGACGGACTCCTCATCGGCGAACGGCAGCTTCACGACGTCGTCGACGAGATCGACCAGCGGTGTCTCCGGGTCGCCCACGATCCCGATCGTTCGAGCACGGCTTCCGGATGCGCGGAGCTGGGCGAGCAGTTCGAGCACCTCGGTCGTGGTGCCCGAGCGGGTGATCGCGACGATCGCGTCGTAGTCGCGGTCGACGAAGGCTTCGGATGCGGCGAACGAGTCGGTCTGACCGAGACCGGCCGTCTCGCGCAGGGCGGCATAAGACTGGGCCATGAACCACGAGGTTCCACAGCCGACGACGGCGATGCGCGCGCCCGCGGCCGGGAGCAGTTTCTGCTCTGTGCGCAGTTCGACGGCGCGCGCCCAGGTCTCCGGCTGGGAGCGCAACTCGGCTTCCATGTGCGCTCCGAGGTGTGATCGATCCGTCACTGATCCGTCTCCTGTCTCGCGGTGATGACTCAATGATCGCTTATGAGCGATATACCTGTCTAGTAATCATCTTCAATCGTTATTTGCCGCTGTGTGTCCGCTAGGCGCGCCGCATGTAAATGCCTTGTAACGATGTAATGCCCCGCGCTTGACGGATACGGGCGGGCGCGCAATGATTCGAGCATCGACTGAATGCAAATGTTTGTTTGTTCGCAGAACGAATCACAAAGCATCATCCCAGACGCACCGTTGCGCACAATGTTCCTTGCCGTGACGGTCCGTTTCATCCGAGAGTGAGGAAGTCAATGAAGAAGTCTCTGCGATGGGGCGCGGCGATCGCGACCGCCACTGTGGCCACGATGACGCTCGCGTCGTGCGGGTTCGGCGGCGGGTCAAGCAACTCGTCCGGCGACGACAAGTCGCTCACCCTGATGGTCGCCAGCTACTCCGACAACACCAAGTCCGAGTGGCAGCAGATCATCAAGGACTTCGAGGCCAAGAACAGCGGCATCAAGGTCAGCCTCGACGTGCAGTCCTGGAACGACATCAACGACGTCATCAAGACGCGGGTGCAGGCCGGCAAGCAGCCGGACATCCTGAACATCGACGCTTTCGCCGGGTTCGCCTCCGACGACCTGCTCTACCCGGCCAAGGACATCGTCTCCAAGGCGACGCTGGACGACTTCCAGCCGGCGTTCGCGAAGAACGCGAGCATCGACGGCACCCAGTACGGTCTGCCGTTCATCGCATCCGCCCGCGCCCTGTTCTACAACAAGGACATCTTCGCCAAGGCCGGTGTCTCCGCTCCGCCGAAGACCTGGGCCGAGCTCGAGGCTGCAGCCCAGAAGATCAAGGACTCAGGCGCGATCGGCTACGGCATGCCGCTCGGCAGTGAGGAAGCTCAGGCCGAGACCGCGATCTGGTTCTACGGGGCCGGCGGCGGATACGGTGACGCAAAGAAGCTGACGATCGACACCCCCGAGAACGTTGCGGGAGCGACCGAGATGCAGAACCTGATCACCAAGGGTCTGACCGAGGCCAACGCAGGCTCGACCGACCGGACCCCGCTGCTCAACGTCTTCGTGCAGGGTCAGATCGGCATGCAGGTCGGCCTCCCGCCGACAGTCGGCCAGATCAAGGACAAGAACGCGAGCCTCAACTACGGCATCGCGCCCATCCCGACCAAGGACGGCTCGTCGTTCACTCTCGGTGTCGCCGACCACCTGATGGCCTTCAAGAACAAGACGGACAAGACCGCCTCGATCAAGAAGTTCCTCGACTACTTCTACTCGAAGGACGTCTACTCCAAGTGGGTCACCGCTGAGGGCTTCCTGCCGACCACCAAGTCGGGTGCGGAGGAGATGGCCTCGAACGAGACCATCAAGCCGTTCCTCGACCTGCTGCCCGACGCGAAATTCTACCCGTCGACCAACCCCAACTGGACCGCCGCACAGGGCGCCATCCAGACCCAGATCGGTCAGCTGGGCCAGGGAGCGGCGCCGGCAGACCTGCTGAAGGCGATCCAGGCGAAGGCCGACGGTCAGTAGTCCGCACAGTATGAGTCACACCATCGATCCAGCATCGACCTCGGCGGAGGCGGCGACCAGCCGCCTCCGCTCCGGGGTGCGCGGCGGCGGCCAACCGGCTCGCCGCCCACCGGGCGCCGGCGCGTCCGACCTCGCCCGCGCGGTTCCGTGGACGCTGCCGGCGCTCATCCTGATCTTCGGCGTCGTGCTCTTCCCCGCCGGCTACATGATCTTCAACTCGACCCGCAAGATCTCGGTGGCGGGCATCGACCACGGTTCGGTCGGTTTCGCCAACTACGTGACCGTGCTGTCTCGGCCCGAGCTGCCGGGCATCCTGTTCAACACCCTGCTCTGGGTCGTCTCGGTCGTCGTGATCACCGTGGTGATCTCGTTGGCGCTGGCGCAGTTCCTCAACAAGAACTTCCCCGGCCGTCAGTGGGTGCGCATGGCGATCCTGATCCCGTGGGCAGCCAGCGTCGTCATGACGACGACGGTGTTCGTGTACGGGCTCGACCCGTTCTACGGCATCATCAACAAGTTCTTGGTGGACGTGCACATACTGGCCGAGCCGTTCGGGTTCACCAAGGAGCCGGTGCCGGCGTTCCTCTCGTCGATCGCGATCGCGGTGTTCGTGTCGCTGCCGTTCACGACGTACACACTGCTGGCCGGTCTCGCGGGCATCCCAGGGGACATGCTCGAAGCGGCGAAGGTCGACGGGGCAGGCGCAGTGCGCACCTACTTCGGCGTCACGCTGCCGAACCTCCGCAACGCGATCGCGCTGGCGAGCCTGATCAACATCATCAACGTGTTCAACTCGCTCCCGATCCTCAAATTGATGACCGGGTCCATCCCCGGCTATAAGGCGGACACGACGACGACCTATGTGTTCAAGCTCCTGCAGGGCGAGCAACGGATCGACCTGTCGAGCGCGCTCAGCGTGATCAACTTCCTGATCGTGCTCGTCGTCGTCGCCCTCTACCTGTGGATCGTCAAGCCGATGAAGGAGGTCTCGTGACCGCGCCGGCCACCACCCTCGCAGCTCCGGTGCAGCGGCCCGCCCGCAAGCGCCGCCCGAGCGAGAGCAGGATCACGGGTCGCGTCGTCGGCCGGATGATCGGCGGACTCGTGATCGCGCTCATCTTCGTGATCCCGTACCTGATCATGCTGATCAGCTCGTTCAAGAGCCGGTTCAACATCCTGACGGTGCCGCCGACATATTGGCCGACGGAATGGCATCCGGAGAACTACATCACGATGTGGTCGACGCCGGAGACGCCGCTGCCGCAGAACCTCATCTCGACGATCGTCATCTCGGTGTTCGCGACGGCGCTCGTGCTGCTGGTGTGCGTGCCTGCGGCGTACTACACGGCGCGGTTCCGATTCCCGGGACGAGGAGTGTTCCTCTTCCTGGTGATCGTCACGCAGATGCTGCAGCCGACGGTGCTGGCGACCGGTCTCTTCAAGGAGATGGTCGCTCTCGGACTCAACGACACCTGGCTTGCGATGATCCTGATCAACGCCGCCTTCAACCTGGCGTTCGCGATCTGGATCATGCACAACTTCTTCGCCGGAGTGCCGAAGGAGGTCGACGAGGCCGCGCAGCTCGACGGGGCCGGCAAGTGGACCGTGCTCTTCCGGGTGCAGCTCCCGTTGGTGTGGCCGGGCATCGTCACCGCGATCATTTACACCTTCGTGGCGTCGTGGAACGAGTTCGCGGCGAGCCTCGTGATCCTGTCGACGGATGGGAACCAGCCGCTCTCCGTGGCCCTCACGAAGTTCGTCGGCCAGTACGACGCCGCCTGGCAGTACGTGTTCGCGGTGTCCGTCGTCGCGGTCATCCCGGTCGTGGTGCTGTTCATGCTCATCGAGAAGCGCCTCGTCGGCGGTCTCACGCAGGGCAGCGTCAAGTAAGCCGCCTGCCTCGGCAGGCCGGACAGGAGGGTGCCCTCGCCGTGTGGCGCGATGGGGGCACCCCTGATCCGCGTCCCGATGCTGATCGCTTCCCGATGCAGTAGTGCATCCGACTGGCGTACGATCACGCTGGGATGAACGCGCAGAGCTTGTTTGGCAGACTGGTCGCATGACCGCGAGGGAACGAATCGGCATGCTCACCGAAGGGGTCAGTCGCTCCGCGGGCACGCATCCTGGTGGCCGGTCGCGAGTACCGCTGGTGGATCGTGGTGCTTGCCGTCTACGCCGCATCGCGCGTCTTCACGACCACCCTCATGGTCACGTTGTTCTTCGCCGCGTCGGTCGGCGACTGGCATTTCGCGAGCTCGCGCGCCGACCCGAGCTTCTTCACGTTCTCCGGGTCTTGGGATGCGTCGTACTACCGCCGCATCGCCGAGCACGGCTACCCGACGGTGATCCCCACCGACGCCGACGGCAACGTCATGCAGAACGAGTGGGCCTTCCTGCCCTTCTTCCCCTGGATCGTCCGTGGTGTGATGTTCGTCACGGGCTTGGGCTTCTACCCGGCCGCGATCATCATCGCCACGGCTTTCGGGGCCGCTGCCACCCTCGTGCTCTATCGGCTCGTCGCCTCCCGAGTGGGGACGACGAGCGGCCTGTGGGCGGCTGTGCTCTTCGCGTTCGGACCGCTGGCGTTCGTGTTGCAGATCGCCTACGCCGAGAGCCTGTTCTTCTTCCTCATGTTTTCGGCGCTGTGGGCGATGGTGTCCCGGCGATACTGGTGGATCATCCCGATCGGCGTGGCCGCCGCTTTTACGAAACCGGGGGCGCTCGCGCTGCCGTTGGCGCTCGCGGTGGTCTACGTGGTGCGACTCGTGCAGCGGCGGCGGGCGGGCATCCCGTTCCCCTGGCAGCAACAGGTGGCGGTGCTCGTCGGCGGGTTCGTGACCAGCGTGGCCGGGCTCGCGTGGCCCCTCATCGCATCCGCGGTCACCGGCTTTCCCAACGCGTACCTGCAGACCGAGCTCTCCTGGTGGACAGGATTCGTCGGGCGCGTTCAATTCGTGCCGTTGACACCCTGGTTCCTCTTCACTTGGAAGTACGGGAGCATCTTCGGCGTGCTTCTGATCGTCATCGCGATCGCGGCGTTCGTCTGGATGCTGACGCGCCCGTCCGTGCGCGCGCTCGGTCTCGAGATCGTGGCGTTCTCGGCCAGCTACGCGCTCTACCTCTTCGCGGTGTTCCTGCCGCAGCAGAGTCTGTTCCGGCTGCTCATGCCCCTCGCGCCTTTGGCTGGCGCGCCCGGACTGACGCACAACCGGCGGGCACGGATGATCGCGCTGATCTGCGGGATCGCGCTGCAGCCGGTGGCGCTGATCCTGCTCTGGTTCGTCGGCTACCCCTGATCGGCTGAGGCCGATGCCCGGGCCAGGATGCGCCGCTCCCGCGCGCACAAGAACAGCGGCAGCGAGAACGCCAGCGCCACGACCGGGATGAGGATCAGGTAGAGCCAGAGCCCGCGCATCCTGAGCCGCCGGGACTCGGTCACCATGAAGACGATCGCGGCGACGGCGACCACCAGCAGGTCGATGCCGAGCGAGGTGACCGCAGGTCCGCTGCCGAACCAGTCGCCGAAGAAGTCGCGGTGGGCGGTGATCGCGACGATGTTGAAGCTCCAGGTGCCGATGAGGCCGAGGATCGCGAGGACGAGGTAGATGATGGCGCGGGCGTTCCAGGTGCGGGTCATCGTGCTCCTACGGTGGTCGGCGCCGGTTGGCGGGGATGAGTGCGGTTGGTCATGGCGACCACTGCGACAGCCGCAGCAGGAGCTAAGACCGCGATCGCGAATCCGGAGGCGAGGAAGACGCCGTCGGGATGCACGATCGACTGGCCAGCGATCGCCTGGAAGGTCACCAGGACGACGACGGCGGCGTAGGTCGCGGTCGCGACGATCACCAGCCCGAGGCGCGTGCGGTCGTCGGCGAGCAAGGTCCAGCGGCGGCCGATCCAGCCGAGCAGGATGGCGAAGAGAGGCAGCAGTTGCAGGGCGTGCATCCCGATGAAGTGGGGGATGCGCAGGTCGCCGCCGACGGTGCTCCAGCCGAGCAGGGGAGGCCGGGGCCGCCGTCAGGGAGCCCGACGGTGTGTGCGCCCGCGATGCCCTGGAAGTCGGCGAGCTGCGAGCTGGTCGGACCGGTCATCAGGTAGGCGAGTCCCATCCCGACGAGAGCGATCAGACCGCCCGCTCGCACGGCGAGAGTCAGCGAGGGGGTGGGCAGCCGCAGGAAGAAGACCAGGATCGTCGTGAGGAAGGTGCACACGTAGAGCACGGTGATCGAGACGGCCATGACCGCCCAGACGGCAGTGGAGAAGCCGGTGGAGACGTTGAAATGGCTGGTGGTTCCGGCGGCAGCGGCCCCGACGATCAGCACCTGCTCGACGATCAGGGCGACAGCGATCACGGTGCCGGTGACGTGGGCGACCCGCCGCCACCGAGGGAGGTGCGCGATGAGCCACGCCCAGGTGACGCTGTAGAGCAGGATCGAGAGCGAGAACTTGAGGGGCTTGAGCCAGGTGTCGACGCCGGTGACCTGGCGGTGGTCGACGAGAAGGCCGACGAGGCAGATGACGGTGCAGAGCACCATGAGCGCGGCGACCGTCATCAACGGGCGGTGCCAGGCGAACACTTTCTTCATGAGAGACGCCTTTCGGAAGTGACTTGGGCCTGCGCGATACGACGCAGACCGAGGGAGAGGGTGTCGCCGAGCACGGTGCCGACCACCATGAGCTCGGCCATGTCGGAGGGGTCGGCGAGCTCGCCAACCGCGATCAGGTCGGCCGTGGCCACACGGCGGGCTGCGTCGGCGTAGGCGTCGAGGTAGCTGTCGGGAAGTTCGTAGCCGGCGTTCGCGAAGGCGTCGACGGCCTGCGCGGCGATCCCGCGGCCGACGTTGTCGTGGCACTCGGGCGCCCATCCTGCGCGGTCGATGAGGGCGTCCACACGCCCGAGTGAGCGCGTCGACGGTTCGGCGGTGTCGGATGCGGTGGTGCGGGCGAGCGCACGTTGGGCGACCTCGAAGGTCTCGGCGATCGGCGCATCCGGCCGATCGAGAGCGTCGAGCACCTGGCGGATCGAGCCGATCGACAGCCGGCCGACCTCGAGCATCGCCCGGATCAAGCGGAGTCGGTGCTCGTGCTCGTCGGTGTACTCGGTGCGATTGCCGCCGACGCGCTCGCCGACAGGCAGGAGCCCCTCGCGCACGTAGAACTTGATGGTGGCTGCGGCGGTGCCCGACCTGTCGGCGAGTTCAGAGATGATCACGCACTGATAGTAGCACTACCGGTAGTGCCACTACCAGTGGGAACCCGACGCCGATTCGGAGCCGGCCGGGGCTCCGGCTAGACCGTGACGGATTCGCGCCAGGGGATCTCGGGCACGCGGCGGAAGTTCGTGCCGGCGGCGGCCCAGTGCTGCCCGAGCGAGGCCAGGCGCGCGGCGAAGGTGTCGAAGTCGCGGGCCACGGACACGTCCTCGGTGTCGGCGGGCGCCGGCGACCAGCCCACCTCGGCGACGGCGGCCAGGCGCGGGAACACCATCTCCTCGACGTCGTCGATGGTGGCGAGGGTCTCGGTCCAGACGGGTGCTTCGACGCCGAGGATGTGCGCATCCCCGAGGCCCGGAACGATCCGTGCCGGGTCCCACACATAGGCGGCTTGGATGCTCGTGGGGCCATCGGCCCAGTCCTGGCCCAGCCGGTCGCCGTCTTCGTAGACGATGTCGAGGTAGGCGACGTCGGCCGGCGACATGATCACCGAGCCCCCTGGCGCACGAACGAGAGTGTCTCGTCGGCAGAGGTGTCGCGGGGGACGACGAAGTCCCAGTACTGGCCGATCGAGCCGACGGGAAGGTCGCCGCTCTTGCCCATCTCGTGCCAGCCGGCCGGGATCTTTCCGTTCGCGGCGACCAGCGCCGCGGCATCAGCGATGAAACGCAGGAAGTCCTCGGGCGAGGTGCTGAGGCACTCGTCGCCGCCGATGTGCAGGTACGGGCCGGGCGTCAGCGCCGCTACCTCGCGGATGACGTCGGACAGGAAGCGCTGCGTCGTCTCATCCCCGGTCAACAGTGTGCTGAAGCCGACCTTCGAGCCGGTGTACAGCGCCGGTGCGATTCCGGATGCGTTCAGTTCGGGATACGACGCGAGTGCGGCGTTCGTATGGCCCGGCATGTCCAGCTCGGGAACGATAGTCACGTGCCGCACGGCGGCGTACGCGACCAGCTCGCGGAACTCATCCTGCGTGTAGAAGCCGCCGGCACTGCCGTCGCTTCCGGTGGACGCACCGTGCGCGGTGAGGTTCGGCCAGCTCTCGATCTGGATGCGCCAGCCCTGGTCGTCGGTCAGGTGCAGGTGCAAGTGGTTGACCTTGAGGAGCACGACCGCGTCGATGAAGCGGCGCACCTCATCCGGAGTGAAGAAATGGCGCGCCACGTCGAGCATGGCGCCGCGATAGCCGAAGCGGGGGTGGTCGTGGATGCTCACGGGCGCGATCGTCAGCGGATCGGATGCGCACTCGACCGGCACGAGCTGCCGGAGCGTCTGCACGCCCCAGAAGGCGCCCGCAGCGCTGGCCGCGCCGATCCTGACGCCCTCGGCGGTGACGGCGAGGCTGTAGCCCTCGGCGCGATGCTCCTCAGGCGTCTCATCGGGCGCGATCACGATGGCGATGTCACCGTGCGCGGGCGGCTCGTGGACCACGGACAGATCGCGGCGGCAGTCGGATGCGAGCTCGGCGATCAGCAGGTCGGCCACCTCGCTGGCGCCGGGGCCCGCGACGCTGACCCGGGCATCCGGAGCGAGGACGAAGGGCGCCCCCTCGAGTGTCTCGGCCTCGACCGGCCGCGGAATCACGGGCAAATCCACGCTTGCGGACACGCGTTCTCCTTCTGTTGCTCGAGAGCTCGGGGTAGGAGGCCATCGCTGCCCGCCCGCGGGACGGCCAAGAGCGAGTATTGCAGGGCTCCTAACTAATGGGCAAGGTCTGGACCGGGCGGCGGCCTTTGCTAAGCTGGGCGGCGTCGCGACTGGCGCTCAAATGGTCACCATTGGGGAGCGACAAAATGCCTTTGATCAGCGGGGGCGGATTCGGCCGCGCGCCTGGGTCGACAAGGAATCCTGTTCCCATCCCTGTCATTAAGGAGCCAGTTTTGACTGACACTGTTCCCTCAAGCTTCACCGCGCCGCTCGCCGAGGTCGACCCGGAGATCGCCGAGGTCCTGCAGCTCGAGCTCGGTCGCCAGCGCGACTACCTCGAGATGATCGCGTCCGAGAACTTCGTTCCGCGCGCTGTGCTCGAGTCGGTCGGCTCGGTGCTGACCAACAAGTACGCCGAGGGCTACCCGGGCCGTCGCTACTACGGCGGCTGCGAGTACGTGGACATCGCCGAGCAGCTCGCGATCGACCGGGCGAAGAGCCTGTTCGGCGCCGAGTACGCCAACGTGCAGCCCCACTCGGGCGCGAGCGCCAACGCGGCCGTGCTGTCGGCCATCGCGACGCCGGGCGACACCATCCTCGGCCTGGAACTCGCTCACGGCGGACACCTCACCCACGGCATGAAGCTCAACTTCTCGGGCAAGCTCTACAACGCCGTCTCCTACGGCGTCGACCCGCAGTCCTTCCTCGTCGACATGAACGTCGTGCGCGACAAGGCGCTGGAGCACAAGCCGCAGGTCATCATCGCCGGCTGGTCCGCGTACTCGCGTCACCTCGACTTCGCGGCGTTCCGCGCCATCGCGGACGAGGTCGGTGCGAAGCTCTGGGTGGACATGGCGCACTTCGCCGGTCTCGTGGCCGCTGGACTGCATCCGTCGCCCGTCCCCTTCGCCGACGTGGTGAGCTCGACCGTGCACAAGACCATCGGCGGACCCCGCTCGGGCTTCATCGTGGCACGCGACACGGAGCTCGCGAAGAAGCTCAACTCGAACGTGTTCCCGGGCCAGCAGGGCGGACCGCTCATGCACGTGATCGCCGCCAAGGCGACCGCGTTCAAGCTCGCCGCGACCGATGAGTTCCGCGACCGTCAGGAGCGCACCATCCGCGGCGCCCAGATCGTCGCCGACCGTCTCACCGCCGACGACTCGCGGGCCGGCGGCGTCGATGTTCTCACCGGCGGCACCGACGTGCACCTCGTGCTCGCCGACCTGCGCAACTCGCAGCTCGACGGCCAGCAGGCCGAGGACGTGCTGCACGAGGTCGGCATCACGGTCAACCGCAACGCGGTTCCGTTCGACCCGAGGCCGCCGATGGTCACGTCGGGGCTCCGCATCGGCACGCCCGCGCTCGCGACCCGCGGTTTCGGCGACGCCGAGTTCGTCGAGGTGGCCGAGATCATCGCAGCCGCGCTCCAGCCGGGTGCCGACACGGGCGCGCTCCGTGGCCGCGTCGCCGCGCTGACCGCCGCGTTCCCGCTCTACCCGGGGCTGACCCCGTCGGGGCAGGACGCTTTCCCCGTCGAGCTCCCCTCCTCGATCTAGCTGCCGCTCGATCCCCACCTCCCCAACCCTCCCCAGCCATCGAGTCCAGGAAGAATCCCGCTTTCGCGCGACGAAAAGGGGATTCTGGCTGGACTCGATTGCGTGAACCGAAGGAGTGAGACATGACCGCACAGATTCTGGACGGCAAGAAGACGGCGAGCGAGATCAAGGCCGAGCTGAAGGTGCGCGTGGATGCTCTGCGCGAGCGCGGCGTGGTGCCGGGCCTCGGAACGGTGCTCGTCGGCGACGACCCCGGATCGCAGTGGTACGTCGCGGGCAAGCACCGTGACTGCGCCGAGGTCGGCATCTCGTCGATCCGCCGCGATCTGCCCGCCGACGTCTCCCAGGCAGAGCTCGAGGCCGTGATCGAGGAGCTGAACGGCGACCCCGACTGCACCGGCTTCATCGTTCAGCTGCCGCTGCCGCCGCACATCGACACCGATGCCATCCTCGAACTTGTCGACCCGGCGAAGGATGCTGACGGCCTGCACCCGACGAATCTCGGCCGCCTCGTGCTCAACGTCAACCGCCCGATCACAACGCCGCTGCCCTGCACACCGCGCGGCGTGATCGACCTGATGCAGCGCCACGGCATCGACCTCAACGGCAAGGATGTGGTGGTCGTCGGCCGCGGTGTCACCGTCGGCCGCGCGATCGGCTCGCTACTCACGCGGCGCGACGTCAATGCGACCGTCACTCTGACCCACACCGGCACTGTGGACCTGGATGCGCACCTGCGTCGCGCCGACGTCATCGTCGCGGCCGCGGGCGTGGCCGACCTTGTCAGCGCCGCAAACGTGAAGCCGGGAGCGATCGTGCTCGACGTCGGCGTGAGCCGCATCGAGGATCCCGTCACCGGGAAGAGCCGGGTCGCCGGGGACGTGGCGGCGGATGTGGCCGAGGTCGCATCCTGGATCTCGCCGAACCCGGGCGGTGTCGGCCCGATGACCCGCGCGCTGCTGCTGCAGAACGTGGTGGAATCGGCCGAGCGCGCACTGGCAGAGTAGACGCACGAGCCGTGAGTTGCGGCAGATCGACCTTCCGGGCGACCGGGAGGGTCGATCTGCCGCAACTCGGCGGCGATGACGGCGGAACGAGAGGGGTGCGGGACGTGGGCGAGCAGGGCGTGAGCGAGCACGGCGAGAGCGGCGCGCGGAGCGCGGCGGTGGAGCGGACGCACGACGCGGTCGAGCGTGTGAAGAGCGTGCTCGTGGCCGCCGGTGTCGAGCCGCGCATCCGGTGGTTCGAGACGGCGACGCCGACCGCCGTGTCCGCCGCAGCCGAGCTCGGGATCGAGGTCGGCGCGATCGCCAACTCCCTCGTGTTCACGATCGACGGCGAGCCGCTGCTCGTCATGACCTCGGGCGCTCACCGCGTCGACACCGCGTTCCTGGGTGAGCGACTCGGCGGACGCATCCGTCGCGCCGATGCAGACACCGTGAAGGCCGCGACCGGGCAGACGATCGGCGGGGTCGCGCCGGTCGGGCATCCCGCTCCGATCCGCACGGTCGTGGATGTGGCGCTCGCCGACTATCCGGAGGTCTGGGCGGCCGCGGGCCACGCCCACACGGTCTTCCCGACCACCTTCGACGAGCTTCTGCGGCTGACCGGCGGCGACCCGACTCCGGTCGAGCCCTCCGAACTCTAAGCCTCGCCGCGCGGCGCGGCCGCTCAGGCGCCGCGGTGCTCGGCGGTGTGGGTGAGGTAGCCGGCCGCGTTCGCCAGGATGCCCGCCCGCTCCTCGTCCGTCAGCTCGCGGCGCACCTTGCCCGGCACTCCTGCCACGAGGGATCCTGGCGGGATGATCGCGCCCTCGAGCACGACCGTCCCCGCGGCGAGCAGCGACCCGGCGCCGACGACGGCTCCGTTGAGTACCGTGGCGTGCATCCCGACCAGGACGCCGTCTTCGATCGTGCAGCCGTGCAGCACGGCGTTATGGCCCACCGAGACGTCGGCCCCGAGTGTGAGGGGAAGCCTCTGTCGACGTGGCAGGACACGTTGTCCTGGATGTTGCTGCGCTCGCCGATGACGATGTCTTCGGCCTCGGCACGCAGCACCGCGTTGTACCAGACGCTCGACGCGTCGTGCAGGTGCACGCGGCCGACGACGACCGCTCCCGGGGCGATCCAAGCGGTGGGCGCGACGGTCGGGGAGGTGCCGTCGGCGAGTGACAGGATGTTCACCGCGCCAGCATACTCAGCCGACGTACTAAGCCGACGTACTCAGCCGACGTACTCAGCCGACGTACTCAGCCGACGTGCTCAGCCGACGTTCGCGACGATGAAGCGATCGCGCACAACGCGCTCGCCGGGCTCGTCCAGCGCGGCCCTCACCTCGTCCAGGATGCTCGGCGGCAGCGCGAGCGGCGCCTCGTGCGGCTGGTGCACGGTTCCGGGCGGGTAGTCGACGCCCTTCTTCTTCGACATCTCGATGTGGGCGCCGAGGAGGCTGCGGATGTGCTTGGGCTGCGCATCCCGAAACCGGATGAGCCGGTCGATGGTGCGCACGAACTCGCCCCGATCGCGCACGTACAGGTTGCCCGGGCAGACCGTGTCGCCGGTGAACAGGATGCGCGTCGCGCGATCGTAGAACACGATCGCGGACGGTTCGTGTCCGGGTCCGCCGATGGCGTCGACGGTGCGTCCGCCCAGATGCACCTCGACGACCTCGTCGGGCCAGGACTGGAATCCGAAGAACGCGATCACCTCGGCGGGTGTCGTGCCGAGGACGACGGTTCCCGGCCGATCGGCGAGCAACTGGTCGCCCGCGATGTGGTCGCCGTGCGCGTGAGTGTGCGCGACGATCAGCTCGTACGGCCGAGTGAACCGCGCGGGATGCCGCCGCAGCCAGTTCTCGATCAGCTGGTCGATCGTCTCGCGCAGGGGGAAGATCGTCTCATCGTCGGTCGCGCCGGTGTCGAGCAGGAGGGCGCGATCCCGCCCGAAGAGCAGGAAGAGGAACGGCGCCTCCCAGTGCGACTTCTTGGGTTGACGGATCTGTGCGGTGTCGTCGTCGAGCCAGGTCACTTCGGCGGAGGTCATGCCCTCAATTCTCGCGCTTCGCGCCCTCCGACGGGGTGACGGTGAAGAGATCGGGCTGACCGAATCCGTTCTCGGCGAATGCTCCGTCGAGCGCGACCAGGACGCGCGACAGCGCATCCCGCGGCACGAGGGCGATCGCCGAGCCACCGAAGCCGCCGCCGGTCATCCGGGCGCCGATCGCGCCGTTGGCCTGCGCTGTCTCGACGGCGAGGTCGAGTTCCGGCACCGAGATCTCGAAGTCGTCGCGCATCGAGCGGTGCGATGCGTCGAGCAGCTCGCCGATCGCGGTCGGCCCCTGCTCGCGGAGGGTGCGCACGGTGTCGAGCACTCGCTGGTTCTCGGTGACGACATGACGCACGCGGCGGAACGTGACGTCGTCGAGCACCTCGCGCGCACGGGTAAGGTCGTCGATCCCGACATCGCGCAGCGACTCGACGCCCAGTGCCCGCGCTCCGGCCTCACAGGATGCGCGACGCTCGGCGTACCCGCCGGTCGCGTGGGCGTGCTCGACGTTGGTGTCGATGATCAGGATCTCAAGGCCCGCGGCTTCGAGCCCGAGCGGGATCGTCTGCGATTCGAGCGAGCGGCAGTCGAGGAAAACCGCGGCGTCGGGCTCGCCGAGCAGAGATGCGGACTGGTCCATGATGCCGGTCGGCGCTCCGACGACGATGTTCTCTGAACGCTGGCCGACCCGTGCCAGGGTGCGACGGTCGAGCCCGAGCTGCCACACGTCGTTGAGTGCGCTGCCCACGGCGCTCTCGATGGCCGCCGACGACGAGAGCCCGGCGCCGACAGGCACATTCGAGTCGATCAGGATGTCGAAGCCGGGCACCGCATCCAGGTCGGCGCCGAACTCGCCGAGCGCCCACGCGACGCCGAGCGGGTATGCCGACCAGCCGCTGAGCGCCTCGGGCGTCAGATCGGCGAGGTCGATCTCGACCAGTTCGTCGGCGAACGAGCTGCCGACCCGCGCCTTGCGGTCGTCGCGCAGGCCGAGGGCCACGACGGTGCGACGGTTGATTGCGAACGGGAGCACGAAGCCCTCGTTGTAGTCGGTGTGCTCGCCGATGAGGTTCACCCGGCCGGGTGCCGACCAGAGCCCGTCGGCGCGGCGGCCGAAGATCTCGGCGAAGCTGTCGAGCGTGTCGGTGCGAAGGTCGGTCATCGGTGAGCCTTTCGGGGCGTTGCGCGTGCTGCGAGGTTCGTGGACTGCGGGTAGAGGGATGCGGGGCGGGGCTGCGTGTCGTACGGAAGGAGCAAACGTCGGCGGCCGGTCAGGCCATTCCGCCGAGGCCGCTGATCCCCGCCGGGAGCTCGCCGACCGGGTTCTCCACGTCGGCGCGGGCGATGGCGTCGCGGAGTCGATCGGCCGCCTGCTCCGGCGGGATGTCCCCGATCCAGGCGCCCATCGCCGACTCCGAGCCGGCCAGGAACTTCAGCTTATCGGCGGCCCGCCGCGGCGACGTGAGCTGCAGCATGAGCCGGATCTCGTCGCGACGGATGCCGACCGGGGCCTGGTGCCAGGCGGCGATGTATGGCGTCGGGGAGTCGTAGAGCGCATCCACACCCCGCAGCACGCGCAGGTAGAGCGTGGCCAACTCGTCACGCTCTTCTGCCGAGGTCTCCGTGAGGTCGGCGACGTGACGGTGCGGCAGGATGTGCACCTCGATCGGCCAGCGCGCGGCGAACGGCACGAACGCCGTCCAGTGCTCTCCCGCGAGGATGACTCGCTCGGACGCTCGCTCTCGCTCGAGGATGTCGGCGAACAGAGTGGGGCCGTAGTTCTCGAGCGATCGGATGAGCGCGCTGGTCCGCGGCGTCACATACGGGTACGCGTAGATCTGTCCATGCGGGTGGTGCAGCGTCACCCCGATCGCCTCGCCGCGATTCTCGAACGGGAAGACCTGCTGCACGCCCGGCATCGCCGACAGTGCGGCTGTGCGGTCGGCCCAGGCTTCGATGACGGTCCGGGCACGCGAGGGTGTGAGACTGCCAAAGGATCCGGTCGTCTCGGGGCTGAAGCAGACGACCTCGCAGCGGCCGACGGATGTGCGGGTGCGGCCGAGACCGATCGTCGCGAGATCGTCCACTCCTTCCGGCGCGTTCCCGTCCTGCAGGAGCGGTCCGAACGACGGCGACTTGTTCTCGAACACGGCGACGTCGTAGAGGCTCGGCACCTCGGAGGGGTTACCGGGACTGGCCGGTGCCAGGGGATCCAGTTCGGCGGGCGGAAGGAACACTCGGTTCTGCCGGGAAGCGGCGATCGAGATCCATTCGCCCGTGAGGGGATCCTGGCGCATGGTGGCGGTGGCCGGTCGCGGCGCGGGCTCACGGAGGTCGGGCGCGCGCTCGGGCAAGAGGGTCGTGTCCGCATCGTCGTAGTAGATGAGGTCGCGGCCGTCGGAGAGACGGTGCTCGCGCTTCGTGATCGAAGACATGGCCACCTTTCGTTTTCGAAAGTAAATGTAGTCGCTGACTTTCGTATTGACAAGTAAACGCAAGCGGCCGACGATGGCAGCATGACGGAACCGCTGCCCGCCGCCCTTCGGCGCGAACGGATGCTCGACCTGATTGGGCGCCACGGGTTCGTTCGCGTCGGCGACCTCAGCGAAGCGTTCCAGGTCTCCGACGTCACCGTGCGCAGCGACCTCGATCTGCTCGATCAGCAGCAGAGCATCCGTCGCGTCCACGGTGGCGCCGTGCTCCGAGGCGCAGGGATGCGCGAATCGAGCTTCGAGGAGGCGCTGGAGGCGTCCGCCGACGAGAAGCGCAGCATCGCGATCGCGGCAGCGGCCTCGGTCGAGTCGGGGTCGAGCCTCATCCTGGACGTCGGAACGACGACGACGGCGATCGCCCGAGCCCTGGTCGAGCGCACCGACCTCGACGATGTCACCGTGATCACGAACGGCCTGACCATCGCGCTGGAGCTCGAGCGGGCCATCCCGCGCTTCGAGGTGATCGTCACGGGCGGCACGCTTCGCCCGCTGCAGCACTCGCTGGTCGAGCCCTTGGCCTCCGTGCTGCTCGACAGGATGCACGCCGACCTCGCCTTCGTCGGCTGCACGGGGGTGCATCCGACGGGCGGCATCACCAACGTGAACCTTCCCGAGGCCGACCTCAAGCGCGTGATGGTCGGCGCTGCCACCCGCGCGATCGTGGTGGCGGACGGCTCCAAACTCGGCCGCACCCATCTCGGCCGGATCGCCTCGCTCGACGAGGTCGACGGTCTGATCACGGGCGTCTCGGCGCCGTCGGGCACTGTCGCGGAACTGCGCGAATCCGGTCTTGCCGTCGTCGTGGCGGGGTAGCTGCCGCGCGGAATACTCTTGAGGCCATGCGAGCCCCCACAGGAGATCAGTTCCAGCTGTCATCCGGCGCGGTGAGTGCCACGGTCACGCAGGTCGGCGCGGGCCTGCGCGCTCTGCGGGTGGGCGGGGTCGACATCGTCGAGACGTTCCCCGACAACGCGACGCCGCCATCCGGATGCGGGATCGTGCTGGTCCCATGGCCCAACCGCGTGAAGAACGGCGCCTGGTCGCACAACGGAACGATTCGACAGCTGGCCCTCACCGAGCCGGCAAGGGGCAACGCCATTCACGGATTGCTGCGCTACCGGCCGTACGAATTGGTCGAACTCGACGAGTCGTCCGTCACCCAGGCGGCATCGATCTTCCCAGAGCTCGGCTACCCGTTCGAGCTCTGGACGACGGTGAAACACTCACTCGATGCCGACGGACTGACGGTGACCCACACGATCGAGAACGTGGGGGATGAGGCGGCACCGGTCGCGATCGGGTCGCATCCGTATCCCAAGATCGGGGATGTGCCGACCGGCGAGTTGACGGTGACCGTCGCCGCGCGCACCCATTTCGATGTGGACGATCGGCTGAACGTCGTGGGCGAGACGCCGGTCGACGGCACACGCTTCGACCTGCGGGCGGGGCGCCGCGTGGGCGAGCTCGAGCTGGACGACGGATTCGCGGACGTCGAACTCGACGGGGGCCGAGCGTCCCACGTTCTGTCAGCGCCCGACGGCCGCCGGGTGATCGTCTGGGGCGACGACGCGTTCGGCTACGTGCAGGTGTACACGTCTCGGACGTTCGCCACGGAGACGTCGTCCGACGTCGCGATCGCGGTCGAGCCGATGACCGCGCCAGCCAATGCGCTGAACTCCGGTCGCGGAGTGCGCTGGATCGAACCGGGCGAGAGCTGGACGGTGGCGTGGGGCATCCGACACGAGGGCTTCACCGCTTGACCTAGCTGCCGCCGCGCGGTTGGTACAGTCGAGAAATGCGTGCTGGGGGCGGGTCGAGCGATCGCCCTCGCGCGTTCTGGCTCGTCCGTTCGCGGGCTCAGGCGGGCGTGCTCACCGCCACGGCCGTGACGGTTCTCGTCGTCACCTTTCTCGCGAGCACCATGGTCGGGCTCGCCGTGCGTTCGCCGACCGTCGCAGTGCGGCAGAGTATTGCGGCCGGACCGGCCTCGTCGGTCGCGCAATCGCTGCGTGCGTCGCTCGGTTCGAACGCGGCCGAGCAGGATCGCGCGGTGCGGTCGATCATCGCGAAACGCTTCGCGGGAGCCACGGTCGACGTCGACCGCACCGCCTTCGTGCCGAGTGTCCCGGTCGGTGCTGCAACGGACACCGAAGCGACGGCTGCTGGGCGATCGGTGCTCGCGCTCTCGGCCGACCACGATCTCGAATCGCGCATGTCCCTGGTCTCAGGCGACTGGCCCGACGTTGCAGGTTCGGGAACAACCGACTCGCCCTTCTCCGTCGCCGTCGACCGCGAGCTGGCCGAGGTGTTGCGCGTGGCGCCGGGCAAGAGCTTCGTCGTCGCGGGGGCCGACGGCGACGTGAGCCTGAAGGTCGCGGGGGTGTGGCGCGCCGCGCATCCGTCGGCCACGGCTTGGCTCGGTGTGACGGCGGGCGCGGGCGGAACCGATGGGCGGTTGGTGATCGCACCGGCTGCGCTTGAGGCGCTGTCGACGACACCGGCGGCGCAGTGGGTGGTGGCACCGGATGCGGAGCGCACGACGGCCGGCCAGCTCGCGCGCCTGCACGCGGGCTTCTCCGGCATCACGGATGCGCTCACCGAGGACGACGCGGCATCCCCTCCCCGTTCTCCTCGACCGGGAATGCAGTGTCGACGGTGGCCGCGATGCAGCAGTCGGTCGGTGCGCTGAGTGCGGTCGTGCCGGTGCCGCTCGCGGTTCTCGCGGTGTGCTCGGCGATCGCGTTCATCCTGCTCGCTCAACTGCTGGCGCGGTCGCGACTGCCTGAGACGAGGCTGCTCCGCGCCCGCGGTGCGACGGTGGAGGACCTGCTCAGGGCGGGAGCGGTCGAGTCGGCGGCAGTCGCGATCGTCGGCGCGCTCGTCGGGCTGGTGGTCGCCCAGATCTTGCTGGTCGCCACGGTCGGGGGCCCGGTCGGCGTGGTCGAGGTGGCCGTTCCGCCGCTCGCCGTCGTGGTCGCGGCGATGGCCGCAGCCCTGCTCATCACAGGCCTGTCGGCGCGCTCGGCGACCGGGGCACGTGGCGCCGTCGAGGCCGGTCGCGGTCGCGCCGCGGTGTCGGCCGGACTCGCTGTGATCGCGTTCGCCGCAGCCGGGATCACGGTGTGGCGATTTCTCGCGTTCGGCTCGCCCGTCGCCGCCGACGGTCGGATCGACCCGGTCGGCGTGATAGCCCCGGCCGCGGTTCTGTGCGCGATCGCCATGCTGGGTCTGCTCCTCTTCGGCCCTGCCGCCGGCGGCGTGGAAGGACTCGCGGCTCGCGGGCGAGGGCTCGCAGCGGTTCTCCCGGCACGGCAGGTCGGCCGAGGTCTGGCACTGTTCGCGGCTCCGGTCGCGCTGGTCGTGCTCACGGTCGGCGCCGCGACCTTCTCGGCGGGGTACGTCGGCACGTGGAGCGGCTTCCTGCGCGACTCGTCCCTTCTGGTCAACGGTTCGGACGTGCGCGTCGATCTCGGCGTGGCCGGAAGCGTTCGCGGGCCCGAGGATGCGGTCGGTGCGCAGAGCTTCACGCGCATCCCTGGCGCCACGACGGCTGAGCCCGTGCTCGACACCGAGGTCGGGCTCGGCCAGGGGACGATCGGCCTGATCGGTGTGGATGCGCGCAAGCTGGGCGACCTCACGCCGATCGGCGGCTACATGTTCGACGCGTCGGGGGTCTCCGAGCGCCTTCGCTCGGGCGGAACTCTGCGTGGCGCAGCCCTGTCGACGGGGGCGAAGAGCATCGAAGCGAAGGCGTCCGTCGTGACGCCGGACGGTTCGGCAGCACCGACGCTCGGGGTGACCTTCTGGGTCGCGGATGCGCCCGGCGAGCTGATCCCGCTGGTCGCGAGGGCGACGGGTGCCGCCACAGGTTCCGACACCACGGTCGCAGCCGCCCTCCCCGCGGGCGGCCCCTGGACGCTCGTCGCAGTCGACACCCACGTCGCAACCGGTGAGACGGCCACGGCCGCCGACATCGCCGTCAGCTCCCTCTCGACCCGGGCAGGTTCGGGATCCGCGGCCACGGCAGTCACGCTGCCCACCGACCAGCAGTGGGGCCCGGCGCGCAAGGCATTCACCAACAACTTCGCCATCGACGCGCTCGCCGGCGAGACGATCGGCTATCGCTCGCCCCTGATCCCTGCCGGGTCCGACAACGCGATCCGGTTCATGGCCGCGGGTGACTCGACCGTCCCCGTCGTCTTCACCCAGGCGAGCGCCGATTCCAGCGCACTGGAGACCGGCCAGAGCATCCAGCTCGAGGGTCCGTGGGTGGACCTCCAAGCGAAGGTCGCGGGAGTGGTGCCCGCTATACCTGGAACAAGTGAGGAGACGGCGGCTCTTGTCGACCTGCGCTCGCTCGACAACCAGGTGCTGCGCGCATCCCCCGGCGCGCCGCGGCTCGGCACCGTGTGGATCGCCACCGGCGAGACCGAGGCTGCAGCCGCCGTGGCTCGTCAGCTGTCGGGGCCGGATGCGGTGGTGACCACCGCATCCGGAACCTTCGTCTCGCGCTTCATGTCGAGCGCGGTCGTGAGCCTGTGGCTCGGAACCGCAGGCTGCGCCGCCCTCGCCCTGGTCGCACTCGGGGCGGCGATCGCGGCGCTGCTGAGGCGTCGGCGCGGTGAGGTCATCGTGCTCAGGGCGGTCGGGATGGGCGGCCGTGAGCAGGCGCGCAGCCGCCGCGTCGAGGTGCTCGGCGTCGTGGCGGCGGCAGCGGTCTTCGGCCTCGCCGGAGGCGTGACAGTGTTCTTGCTCGCGGGCAATGCGCTCGCGCGACTCTCGGTCGTGACCGCCCCGAGCACGCTCGCGGTGCAGGGTCGCGTCGACGTGGTCGGCCTGGTCGCCGCGTTGGGCGCAGTGGCTATCGCGATCGGTGTCGTGCTCTGGTTCTACGGGAGAGCCGTGCGCCGCCAGGTCGCCGACACGGCGTATCGGGAGGAGACCCGATGAGCGCGCGTACGTCGTCGCTGTCGTCAGCGGGGCTCGCCTGGCGTGCTATGTCCGCTTTTCGGGGTGGCCTCATCCTGCTCGGTGTCGTCGTGCTCGTCGCGACCACCGCCCTGGCGGCCTGGCCGCGATTCGCGAGCACGCAGCTGACGGACGACCTCCAGTACCGAGTGGCGAACGCGAGTCCGGTCACCCGCGACCTCGTCACGACGGTTGGCGCGGGCGCGGGAACCTTCTCGTACTCTCCGGTCGCGAACGACGCGCCGTGGAAGGCGATGCCTGCGGCCCTGAGAAGCGTGCGGGCCGGGATGAAGCCGCCTCTCCTGGCGGTCACGGAGCCCGGCGATTTCGCGGCACGGAGCGCCGACCAGGGGATCCAGTCGGCCGCCGGCGCCCCGCAGAACAGCAGCTACACGGTGACGTACGAGGCATACAACCGGCTTCGGGATGTGTCAGTGCTGGACGCAGGCCGGTGGCCCGCCGCGCTTCCCTCAACCCTGACCGACGGCTCGACGGTGCAGGTCGTGCTCTCGACCGCGGCGGCGAAGCTCCTGGCGTGGAAGGTCGGCGAGACGCGGAGCGCATCGCTCTACCCCGACCCGCTCGTCAGCCTCGAACTGGTCGGCACGGTGCATCCCCGAGACGGCGAAGCGGACTTCTGGAATCTCGACCCGAGCCGCGATCACGGCCGCTTCGCGGACAACGGCGACCACGGCAAGGTCTACGGCGCCGTCGCGTGGGTCGATCCCGGGTCGTGGCCGCGGCTGGCGCAGCGCCTCGAGTTCACATCCACCGAGGGCTGGTTCCCGGTCGACCCGTCGGCGTTCACGGTCGCAGGACTGCCTGCCGTGCAGGGAGCGCTGGGCAACTTCCTGGCGACGGCGCCGACGGTCTCCCTCGGGGGAACACCGACCGCGCTCCGGTTCAGTACCTCCCTCTCTCACACCCTTGACGAGTTCCTCACACGGGCGCAGCCGGCGAACACGCTCTTCGCGATACTCGCCGCGGGACCGCTCGGCGTCGCGCTCGCCGTGCTCGTGCTCGGCGTTCGGCTCGTGCTCGGACGGCGACGGGATGCGCTTGCGCTCATGGCCGCGCGCGGCGCGTCATCCACCCGGTTGCGCTTCGGACTCGCAGTAGAGGGTGCAATCGTCTCCGTTCCCGCGGCGGCTCTCGGTCTGGTCGCGGCTCTGCTCCTGACCCCTCGTGGTGGTTCCGCGGGCCCCTCTGTCGCGCTGGCGGCGATCTGTGCTCTCGCGCCTCCGATCGTGCTCGCTGTCGCTGCCGGAACGCTCGGTCCGCGAGACGACCTCCGCGGCGAGCGTCTGGCCCGGCGCCGCTGGGGCTGGGTGCTCGAGATCCTCGTGGTCGGTCTGGCAGCTCTCGGCGTCGTGGCACTCTTCCAACGGGGTCTCACGGCTCCGGATGCGGGACTCGGTGTGGATCCGCTGCTCGCCGTGACGCCCATCCTGATCGCCCTCGCAGCCTGCCTGATCGTGTTGCGGATCTACGCGTTCCCGCTCGGCCTGCTCGCGCGAACGCTGCACGGGCGTCCGGGACCGGTCGCATACGTCGGTGCAGTGAGCGCGGTGCGCTCGCGCGCCGGAGGGCTCTGGCCGGTGTTCGCGATCGTGGTCGGGGTGAGCATCACCGTGTTCTCGGTGAGTGTGCTCACGACGGAGCGCGCCGGGATTGCGGAGGGGGCTCGCGCCCGCATCGGCGCCGACCTCAGCGTGACCGCGCCGATCACGTTCACAGCTGAGCAGGTGAAGCAGTTGCGCGCTGTGCCCGGTGTCGCCCACTCCGCGGTCGTCGAGTGGGCGGGCGGGCTCCGCATCCAGGGCGGCACGCAGGGTGGCGACCTGTCGAGCTATCTGGTCGACCCGGCCGAGCTTGCGAAGGTGCAGCAGGGCATCCCGGAGCAGGCACGCGTCGCGACCGCACTGACCTCGGGACTGCCGAACCGGACCGGCGCCGTCATCGGGGGCTGGAACACCGAGATCCCGATCACCAGCGCGATCCTCTCGGCGCAGACGAACGTGCACCTGGCTGTGACGCAGTTCGACTATGCCCCTGGCGTCTACATCCGCGACGAGCAGTGGGCGATCATCGACAAGACCGCGCTTCCGGATGCGGCGAAGGTGACCGGGCAGCCGGCGACCGTTCTCGTCGCTCTCGCTCCGGGGGCGGATGCTCAGGCCGTGCACGCCGCCCTCGCGCGGATCGGGGGTAAGGGGGCGACCGTCGGCGACGCCGTCGACGAGCAGGCCGCGCTTCGCCAGGCGCCGCTCGTCTCGGGACTCGAACTGCTCGCGCTCGTCTCGATCGCGCTCGCCGCGCTGATGTGCATCGGCGCGCTGCTGCTGACACTGGTCATGAACACCGCATCCCGCACCAGGCTGGTGGCGACCCTCCGCACGATCGGCTTCACGACGCGGCAGACGGGCGGGCTGCTGGCGTGGGAGCTGGGGCCGATCCTGGTCGTCGGGCTGGTCGCGGGCATCCTGGTCGGCATCGCCCTGCCAGCGATCGTGCTCGCGCCCGTGAACCTCAGCGGCTTCACCGGCGGACCCGTCAAACCGGCCATCGTCGTCGACCCGATGCTGATCGCGCTCGCCGCGGTCGGTTTCGCGGCCGTGACCCTGGTCGCCACACTCATCGCACTCGCGGGCGCCCGGCGGAGATCGCCGGCGACCGTGCTGCGGGCAGGAGGACAGGAATGACAAGAACGGCAGTTGAAACCGAAGCGGCCCCGGATATGGCGGCTGCGTCGAGAGCGGATGCGAGCATCCTGTGCTCCGACCTGGTGCGCATCTTCACCGCGGAAGGCGTGGAGGTGCAGGCGCTGCAGGGACTCAACCTGCGCGTGCGCAGCGGGGAGCTCGTCGCGATCGTCGGGGCGTCAGGGTCGGGCAAATCGACGCTGCTCGGCATCCTTTCCGGCCTCGACAAGCCGACCGCGGGCGCAGCGAGTGTGGCCGGCCGCGACCTGCTCGCACTCACGGCCAAGCAACGCGTCGACTACCGGAGGCGCACAGTGGGGTTCGTCTGGCAGCAGACCTCGCGCAACCTCCTGCCCTACCTGACCGCCCGCGAGAACATCGCACTGACCATGTCGCTCGCAGGCACACCGGGACGCGAGCGTCGATCGGGCGAGCTGCTCGATCTGCTGGAGGTGACCCACTGCGCCGACCGGCGCCCGAACGAGATGTCGGGCGGCGAACAGCAGCGCGTCGCCATCGCCGTCGGGCTCGCCAACGACCCGCACGTCCTCCTGGCCGACGAGCCGACCGGCGAGCTCGACGAGGCGACCTCGGCCGAAGTGCTCGAAGCGATGCGCGGGGTCAACCGGGAGCTGGGTGTCACCACGCTCATCGTCACTCACGATCCCGCGGTGTCGGAGCATGTGGCTCGAACCGTGCAGATCCGTGATGGACGCACCTCGACCGAGGTCCTGCGCCGCACCGGAGTCAGCGAGACGGGTGACGAGCACACGGTCGCCGAAGAGTTCGCCGTTCTCGACCGGGTCGGGCGGCTGCAACTGCCGCCCGAGTACTTGACCAGTCTCAGGATGCGCGACCGCGTGCGCCTCGCGCTCGAAAGCGACCACGTCGGCGTCTGGCCGCACCAGGACGAGGAGGAGACGGATGACGCTCGCTGAGACGGATGAGGGAGCCGCTGTGGACCCCGACGCAGGTGCGGGCGTGGTTCGCGGCGCGGCGGCCACGTCTGAGCCGATTCTCCGCGCGGAGGATGTCACCCGTGTCTTCGAATCCGCGGCCGGCGCGGTCACGGCGGTGTCACAGGTGTCGCTCGAGGTGCATCCGGGGGAGCTGCTCGTCGTCAAGGGTCGCTCGGGTTCGGGCAAGACGACGCTGCTCAACATCCTCGGCGGTCTCGACGCACCCACGGGTGGCCGTGTCTGGCTCGACGGTGTGGAGCTCACCGCCGCAAGCGAGAACGAGCTCGTTGCGTTGCGCCGGTCGAAGATCGGGTTCGTCTTCCAGGCCTTCGGTCTCGTTCCCGTTCTCTCCGCCGCCGAGAACGTCGAGGTGCCGTTGCGTCTGCTCGGCACCCCGGCCGGTGAGAGGGATGCGCGGGTTGCCGAACTCCTCGAGCTGGTCGGACTTGCAGGCCACGCCCGGCAGCGGCCGACGGAGCTGTCGGGCGGGCAGCAGCAGCGCGTCGGGATCGCACGGGCGCTCGCGGCGCGGCCGCGCATCCTGTTCGCGGATGAACCCACCGGGCAGCTCGACAGCGTGACCGGCGCCGCGATGATGGACCTGCTCGTCGACCTGGTGCACGGCACGGGAGTCGCGGCCGTGGTCACGACCCACGATCCGCTGCTGATGGCGAGGGCCGACCGGGTGCTCGAACTGCACGACGGTCAGTTGCTCCCGCCGCCGCGCCCCCGCGGCCGTCACGCCGCCCCCGAGCCGCTCGCCCCGCCTGCCGCCTGAGTCGCGCCGAATCGACCTTCCCGAGCGCTGGGAAGGTCGATTTGCCGCGACTCGGTCTCGGCGGCCAGGCCGCGTGCCAGGATGAGCGCGTGAGCGAAGCGAGCGATGGTGCGGGATTCGGGGATGCGCGCGACTGGAACGAAGCGATCGCCCTTGCCCGGGGAGCATTCGCCGCGCAGCCGTTCAGCGCACTGATCGGTGCCGAGTTGGTCGCGTTCGAGCCGGGAACGGCCGAGCTCCGCGTCCCTTACCGCCCGGAGCTACTGCAGCAGTTCGGGTTCATGCACGGGGAGTGATCGCCTACGCGATCGACAATGCCGTGACATTCGCCGCGGGAACGCGGCTCGGGCTGCGCATCCTGACCTCGGGCCTCACCATCTCCTACCTGCGCCCTGTCACCGGCGACCTGCGCGCCGTCGCGACCGTGGTCGGGACGACCCGCAGGCAGGCCGTGGTGCGCTGCGAGGTCTATTCGGAGGGCGAGAAAGGGATCGTGCTCGCCGCGAGCGGGCAGGGCACGGCGGTCGTCACCGAGCGGTGACGAGCTACCCCCGGTGACGAGCTACCCGGTTACGTCCGCCGCAGCGACGACCGGGCATCCCGAACTCAGCGGGTCGCCAGCTGCGGGTACAGAACGCGCACGTCCTGGTCGAGCTTCGACTTCACGAGGTTTGCGAAGTCGCCGACGATCGCCTCGGCGTCGCCCGCCTCGGTGACGTCGAGAGCCTCGGCGACCACCTGCTCGGGAGCGACCTTGGGGTCGTTCGTGTGGGCGGCCATCTCGGTGTCCACCCAGCCGACGTGAACGCCGACGACCTGGATGTTCTGCGGAGCGAGCTCGACGCGCACCGAGTTGCTGGCCGACCAGAGGGCCGCCTTGGTCGCGCTGTACGATCCGACACCCACCCAGCTGAGTGCGGAGTGCATGTTGATGATGGCACCGCCGCCGTTTCCCGCGATGACCGGGGCGAAGGCACGGGTCACGAGCACCGGACCCCAGAAGTTCGTGTCGAATTCGCGCCGCATGGCGTCGAGGTCGCCCGCCACCAGGGGCTGGCCTACCGCGATACCGGCGTTGTTGACGAGAACGGTGACGTCGCCGGCTGCGGCGGCTGCGGCCGTGATGCTCGCCTCATCGGTGACATCGAGCGCGATCGGTACGACGCGCGGGTCGGTGACCTGGACGCTCTCAGAATTGCGGGCGGCTGCGTAGACCTTGGCGGCTCCTCGCTCGAGGAGGCCGGCGACGAACGCCGCTCCGAGCCCGCGATTGGCGCCGGTGACGAATGCGATCTGCCCGGTGATGTCTGTCATGAGGGGTCCTTCCCTAAATGTAAACCGATCTGTTTACACGACGATACACAGATCGGTTTACTTTTTGCAACACAGTTCGTAGAATCGGTGTCATGACCACCATCGCGCTGACCGCTGAGAAGCCGCAGGAGCTGAAGCCTCCGAAGCCGAAGCCGCGTGAGCGCGTCCTCGCAGCAGCCGCCCAGCTGTTCGTCCGCGACGGCATCCACGCTGTCGGCGTCGACAAGCTCGCCATCGAGGCCGGCGTCTCGAAACGCTCGATCTACCAGCACTTCGACGGCAAGGATGCGATCGTCGCGGAGATGCTCCGCGAGTACGGTCCGCGAGTGGTCGCCTCCTACTTCGAGACGGGCGACGATGCCACGCCGCGGGAGCGTGTACTGCACGTCTATGACGCCCTGCACGCCGCGGCCGAGGCGAGCGACTTCTTCGGCTGCCCGTTCGTGAACGTGGCCACGGAGTTGCGCGACCGCGCACATCCCGCAGCCCTCGTCGCTCAGGAGTTCAAGCTACAGCTCACTGACTTCTTCGAGCGGCAGGCGGTCGCGGCGGGTGCGGGTTCGGCGCACGTGCTCGCCGTGCAGCTGACACTACTGTTCGACGGGGCATCCGCCAGCGCAGCGATGTGCGGGGGCACCCCGTTGGCTGCGAAGCTCGCGGCTGCCGCCCTGTTCGACGCAGCGGTCGAGAAGGCAGCTGCGGCGAACCGCGGCTGACCGACCCTCAGAGGTTCGGGTCCTCGTCCTCTTCGTCGGTCATGGCGAACTCGGCCAGGTCGTCGAGCGGTGGGGCGGGCGGGCCGTCGCCGTCGGGGTCGGCGCTCCCACCGCCTGCCGAGCCCTCGTCGAGGAATCCCGTCCCATCCGGGTAGCCGGCTTCATCCGGGTACTCGACCTGCTCGCGTTCTGTCGTCATCGCGTGCACCTCCGCGTCAAGCTTGCCCCTCCTGCTTGAGCTTTCGCCACCCACCGGCTCGATTGTTCGCGACGATCAGCCGCAGAAACGTCAGCAATGCCGGTCGGTCGATGGTGTCTCCCTGCTCGAATCCGATCGTGCGCGCAGTCTGGTTGTCGTGCCCCGCCGTGATGAGTCCTGTCGGGTCGGGCACGATGGCGCCGTCGTACACGAACAGGTTGACGTGATCCTTGGCCGCGAGAAAGGCGCAGACGTTCCCGTCGAGGACGAAGTACGGCTGCACGCTGCGCTTGATCGTCTCCTGCATCTCGGGGTCTGCCTCGTGGACGATCTCCCGCAGCCGGCCGAACACCTCGCGCTGCCAGTCGGGCAGCCCGTTCAGGTAGTCGTCGACACGCGGATCCCTGCCGTCAGACATGGGCTAGGGCACGATCGACAGGAAGATGAAAGCGGCGAAGAGCACCAGGTGCACGCCGCCCTGCAGCCGGGTCGCCCGTCCGGGCACGATCGTCAGCACGCTCACGATGACGGTCAGGATGAGCAGCACGATCTGGCTCGCGCCGAGCCCGAGCAGCAGGGGCCCGGCCAGCCAGATCGACGCGATCGCGATCGAGGGAATGGTCAGGCCGATGCTCGCCATGGCGGAGCCGAGCGCCAGGTTGAGGCTGGTCTGCACCCGGTTGCGGGCCGCAGCCTTGGCCGCCGAGATGCCCTCCGGCAGCAGCACGAGCAGTGCGATGACGACGCCGACGAACGACTGAGGGAAGCCGATCGCGGCCACTCCGGCCTCGATCGACGGCGACTCCAGCTTCGAGAGCCCGACGACGGCGACCAAAGCCACGAGGAGGAGTCCGACGCTGATCAGTGCCGTCCGGGTGGACGGCGCCTCGGCGTGACTGTCGTCGTCGTGCGGCTTGCCGTTCGCCTTCACCGGCAGGAAGAAGTCACGGTGCGCGACCGTCTGGGTGAAGACGAACATCGCATAGAGGGCGACGGATGCGACGGCGGCGAACACGAGCTGGCTCGGCGAGAACTGCGGTCCGGCCGTCGCGGTGAAGGTTGGCAGCACGAGTGTCAACGTGGCCAGCGCTGTCACGGTGGCGAGCGCGGCCCCGGTTCCCTCCGCGTTGAAGCTCGTCGTGCCGCGACGGGATGCGCCGAGCAGCAGGGACAGCCCCACGATGCCGTTCATGGTGATCATCACCGCGGCGAAGACGGTGTCCCGAGCGAGGGTGTCGGCGCCTTTGCCGCTGGACATCAGGGTCACGATGAGCGCGACCTCGATGACGGTGACCGCAACGGCGAGCACCAGCGAACCGAACGGCTCCCCGACCTTGTGCGCCACGACTTCCGCATGCTGCACCGCAGCGAGCACGGAACCCGCGAGCACGAGCGCGACGACCACGATGAGCACCGGCCCGAAGGTGGCGTTCCACACCGCCACCAGCAGCACCACCCCGACGATCGGAACGATGATCGGCCAGAAACGGACGAGCCAGGCGGCGACGGCTTTCATCCCCCCATCATCCCAGTCCGGGGCACAGGAACGGCCCGCCTTCGAAAAGGCGGGCCGTTCTGCGATGCGCCGGTCGGACGGAGGGGATCAGTTGGCCGGCGGCATCAGCACGGTGTCGATGAGGTACACCGTGGCATTGGCGGTGTGGACGCCGCCACAGATGACCTTGGCGCCGTTCACCATGATGTTGTCGCCGGTTCCGGTGACGGTGACGTCGGCACCCTGCACGGTCTTGTGCGTGCCGTCGATCTTGTCAGGGGCGATCTGCCCGGGGACGACGTGGTAGGTCAGCACCGAGGTCAGCGTCGCTGCGCCGGCCGGGGTCTGCAGGGTGGCGATGGTCGCCGGGTCGATCTTCTTGAACGCGTCGTCGACCGGTGCGAACACCGTGAACTCGCTGCCGTTCAGGGTGTCGACGAGATTGACATCCGGGTTGAGCTTTCCGGATACCGCGGAGACCAGGGTGGTCAGCAGCGGGTTGTTGGAGGCGGCGACGGCCACCGGGTCCTGGGCCATGCCCGTGACCGATCCTGCACCGTCCGGGACGGCCTTGGCGTAGGCGGCGCATCCGCTGCCCACGAGGTCGGCGGCCGGATCCATGGCAGACGCGCTTGGGGACGGCGACTGGGTCATGGCCGAGTCGCCCGACGAGCTGGATCCGCTGCTGCCGGACGAACACGCCGAGAGACCGAGGGTGGCCACTGCGGCGAGTCCCAGAACGGCGATGATGTGACGCTTCTGAACTCGCATGGGAACTACTCCTTCGTATGGGGTGGACCGCAGCTGTGGGCGGCCTGTTGCTCGGTGTTCGGCACCGTTCGCCCAACGGATTGGAGATCGGAGCAAACAATCCGGGGGCCGTTCCGTTCCGAACCCCTGGCACCTCTCATCGGAAGGCGCCACCGTGTACCTCACCCTCGCTCTCATCGGATTCCTCGGTGGGCTCATCACCGGCATCTCGCCGTGCATCCTGCCGGTGCTGCCGGTCATCTTCTTCTCCGGCGGCGCGCAGAGCGCCCGAGGGTCCAGGGCCGAGAAAGCCCAGGCGCGGCAGGCGCAGGCCGACGGGATCGACGGCTCCGCGCATCCCGAACCCGGAGGCACAGCGACCACGACAGCGACCGCGACGGCCACCGCGACCCGCACCGAGGCGCCGGCCGAGACGACCGTCTCCCGCTGGCGGCCGTACCTCGTGATCCTGGGGCTCGTGATCAGCTTCAGCATCTTCACGCTGGTCGGCTCGCTCCTCCTCGCGCTCCTGCACCTACCTCAGGATGTGCTCCGATACGCCGGCATCGTCGTGCTGCTCCTCATCGGGGTCGGCCTGATCGTGCCGAAGTTCGAGGAGTACCTCGAGAAACCGTTCTCGTGGATCCCGCAGAAGAACGTCGGCACCGAGCGCGGCGGCTTCGTGCTCGGCATCGCGCTCGGCGCGGTCTACGTGCCCTGCGCCGGTCCCGTGCTTGCCGCGATCACCGTGGCCGGTTCGACCGGACGGATCGGCCCCGAGACGATCGTGCTCACAGTCACCTTCGCGATCGGTGCGGCGATCCCGCTGCTGATCTTCGCGCTCGCCGGACGCCGGGTCGCCGAGCGGGTGAAGTCGTTCCGCAAGCACCAGAAGGGCATCCGGATCACCGGCGGCGTCCTGATGATCGCCCTCGCGGCCGGCCTGCTCTTCAACTTGCCGCAGGCGCTCCAGAAGCTGGTGCCGGACTACACGAGCGCGCTGCAGAACCAGTTCTCGAACTCCGATCAGGTCAGCAAGGCGCTCAACCTGGGCGGGATCGTGAACGACCAGAACAAGAACCTCTCCAAGTGCAGCAACGACTCCGACAAGCTGCAGAGCTGCGGAACCGCTCCCGACATCACCGGCATCCAGCAGTGGTTCAACACCCCCGGCAATCAGCCGCTCGCGCTCTCCCAGCTGAAGGGCAAGGTCGTCCTGATCGACTTCTGGGCGTACTCCTGCATCAACTGCCAGCGCTCCATCCCGCACGTCGTCGCCTGGGACAAGGCGTATCGGGATGCGGGACTCGACGTCATCGGCATCCACGCCCCCGAGTACGCGTTCGAGAAGGTCCCCGCCAACGTGGAGGCCGGCGCGAAGGACTTCGGCATCACGTATCCCGTCGCCATCGACAACAACCTCAGCACCTGGACCAATTACCGCAATCGCTACTGGCCTGCGCACTACCTGATCGACGCGAAGGGCGTCGTGCGCAACGTGCAGTTCGGCGAGGGCAACTACGCGTCGACGGAGAAGCTCATCCGTCAGCTGCTTCAGGATGCGAAACCCGGCGCGACGCTTCCTGCCGCCACCGAGGTGGCCGACACCACCCCGAAGTCCGGCACCACGACTCCAGAGTCGTATCTCGGTTCGACCAAAGTGGTGAACTTCGGCGGCTCCGAGAAGTACTCGAGCAGCACATCCGACTTCTCCTTCCCGGCCAAGCTGGCGGCGAACAAGTTCGCGCTCGACGGCGCCTGGAGTCTGAACACCCAGTACATCGAGCCGACGGCTCAGGATGCGAAGGTGCGCCTCGATTACGAAGCGAGCGAAGTGCGCATGGTGCTGGCCGGCGCAGGCAAGGTCAGTTACACGGTGGACGGCAAGACGAGGACCATCGACGTGAACGGAACGCCCACGTCGTATCGCCTGCTCAAGACCTCGGACGCGGCCTCCGGAACGGTGACCGTTACCATACCGAAAGGTATTCAGGCCTATTCATTCACCTTCGGATAATGGTCAGATAGGGGCATGGTCTCTTCGCGTCCCGTCAGAATGTCCGTGATCGTCGCCGCCGCTGCTGTCCTCTCGGCCGCCGCCCTCGCGTTGAGCGGATGCGCGGGCGGCACGGGGTCGCCGACCGACTCCCCGAGCTCATCGGCCAGCGCGAGCACGAGTGCGAGCCCGCGGCCGACCGGCACGAGTACCGCGGTGCCCGTGGAGGGGCAGTGCGTCACTTCGAACCTCGTCGGAACGATCGCATCGGGCGGCGGGGGAGCGGCCGGAAGCGTGGAGGTGACGCTCGTGCTCACCAACAACGGAACGGCCGAGTGCAAGCTGCAGGGCTGGCCGGGTGTCTCCTTCGTGGGCGACAACAACGGCACCCAGCTCGGAAAGGCGGCGGACTTCGATCGTTCGACGCCCCATCCCACGGTCACCTTGGCTCCCGGTGGCACGGCGCAGGCGGGCCTGCGGATCACGAATGCGCTCAACTACTCGAGCGCTGACTGCGCGCCCCAGCAGGCCGACGGCTTCCGCGTGTACCCTCCCGGATCGAAGGAGTCGCTGTTCGTGAAGGACAACACCGTCACGGCCTGCACCAACCCGGCTGCGCCCACGCTGCTGCAGGTGACAGCGCTCACGGCACCCTGACATCTTCCGTTCACCTGGATGTCGGTGGCCGGCGGCAGGATGGCGGTATGCCGACGCCGCGCGAGAGACTCCTGCTGCTGTTCGAAGCCGACCACCCCGACACGGGCGACACCACGGTCAAAGACGAGGCCATCCGAAGCACGTTCGGGCTGGAGCCCGAGCGCTATCGCGTGTTGGTCGCCGAGTTGCGGGCGCGTGAAGCTGCCCCGCAGGCGAACGCCGCCTAAGGGGCCAGAGGGCCAGTGACGGGCCACACGGCGCGCGAAGCGTTCAGTCGGCAGCGTCGATGAGGAACCGGACGGCCTTCTTCCAGTCGTCGTCGACCGTCGTCGGGGGATGTCTTCCTCACCCGGAAAGTGACTGGCGAAGTGGGTGCCGGGCTCCCCGTTCACGGGATCCGCGGTCGCGAGTTCGCCGAAGTAGCGCTCGTCGTCGGAGACGCGCCACCGCTGGTCGGAACCGGCGATCGGAACGATGTTCACGCTGAAGCCGCCGTACTCGAACTCCGGGTCGGGCGCGGCGTCGAGCGGGTGATCCTGCGTGGCATCGGGAGTCTTGTCGGTCATTGAGTGTCTCGGATTCGGCTAGAGGTGTTGGGCGGGTCAGAAGCTCAGAAGTCGGCGGTCACCCCGTCGAAGGAGTGGCAGGTCGACAGAGAGGCGGTGGGGGAGGCAGCGGCGCCTGGCCGCTTCCTCCCCCACCCGATGGTGCGGTCGTGCCGATCAGATCTGCGGGTCGTCGATGCTGCTTTCGCGGCGGCTGACCCGGTCACCCGTGGCGGGGTCGACGGCCGTGCGGCTCGTCGACACCGCACTGCGACGCCTCGTGAGCAGCACGATCCCGAGGATGATGCCGACGACGCCGGCGATCATCAGGATGTAGCCGATCATGTGGAGGTCGACCCACGAGACCTGCAGATTGAGGGCGAAGGCGAGGATCGCGCCGATGACGAACAGGACGATTCCGGTTCCTAAGCTCATGGTGGTGTCCTTCCTTGTCGTGTGTTGGTGTGGATGCTGCGGCGGTGCCTAGGCTCGGCGGCTGCCGGTCAGCATCCGGACCAGCCAGACGATGACGGCGATGACGAGCAGCACGATGCCCACCCACAGCAAGAAGTTGAGCGACTGCACAAATCCGCCCGTGAGAAGCAGGATGATGGCGATGATCGCGATGACGATCAGCAGGATGTTCATGTGATGGGGCTCCTTTTGGGATCGGGTCGCGGTTGCGAACCCTTGGCGGCATCAACACAACAACTAGTTCACGAAACTAACAACGGGGTCGGACCGTTGAATTCTGACGAATTTGGGAGTACGCGTTACGCGCCCTGGTCGTCGTCGATCCGGTCGACCGCCGTCTGCAGCCGCTCGAGAAAGCGCGCGACGGTCTGGCGTTCCTCCGGGCTGAGCGACTCCGCGGCCTGGATGACCAGCTCGTGCGTGTCGCCGACGGCCTCCCGGATGGGCGCATCCGTCAGCCGCAACGGCACGATCTCGATCGAGCGGCGATCGGTCGTACTAGCCCGTTTCTGCACGTACCCGTCGCTCACCAGCCGGCCGATGAGCGTCGTGGTGGATGCGCTGGAGATGCCCAGATAGTGCGCGATGTCCTTGGCGTTGGTCACCCGGCCCGCGTCGTCGTTGGCGAGGATGAAGCGCAGGGCCAGGAAGTCGTTCTCCGTGATCTTCATGGCGACGCCGCGGCGACGGCGCATCGCCGCTTCCGCGGCCCGATACGCGCGGAGTGCGTTAAGTACGCTCCGGGTTCCCGGGTCCGCGTCTGCCGGCGAGTCGCTCATCCACCCATTCAGACCACCGATTCGCTAGTTAATCTAGACATTCTCGGCGGGTGGCCAGGTTCAGGGTTCGAGGTTAGTGTGGACGGCGCTATCCGACCCGAGAAGGAGCACGACCATCGACGACCTGAGCGGGATCACCCTCGGTGATCGCTTCGAGCTCCTCCACGTGATCGGACGCGGCGGGATGGCTGCCGTCTACCGTGCACGGGACACGCAGCTCGACCGGATCGTCGCCGTCAAGGCGTTCAGTGCCGGCGAAGCGAGCGACGACGCGCGGCGGCGAGCCGAAGCGCAGACACTCGCCCGCCTGAATCATCCGAATCTCGTCACGCTGTTCGACGCTCATCTCGCTGCGCCCGGCTCGGTCGAACCCAGCTACATCGTCATGGAGCTGGTGGATGGGCCCAGCCTGCGCGATGAACTCGATCGCGGCCCGCTGCCACCGGGGGAGGTCGGGATTCTCGCCGCCGAGCTGGCGGAGGCACTGGTAGCGGTGCACGCCGCGGGCATCGTGCATCGCGACCTGAAGCCCGCGAACATCCTGCTCGCCCTCACCGGTCTGCCTGCGCAGCCGTACCGCGGCAAGCTCGCCGACTTCGGCATCGCGCACCTGATCGGCTCTGAACGGATCACGACCGACGGCGTCGTCATCGGTACCGCCGCCTATCTCAGTCCGGAACAGGCGCAGGGCGCCGAGCCAGGACCTCCGTCGGACATCTACGCGCTCGGTCTGATCCTCATCGAAGCGCTCACAGGTGTGCGGGCGTTCGCGGGCACCCCGGCCGAGGGGATCGGCGCCCGGCTGGTTCAGGATGCGCGCATCCCGCCCGGCCTGCCCGCCGCCTGGGACGAGTTGCTGACCCGGATGACCGCCCGCGATCCCGAGGCGCGTCCGGATGCCGTCGAAGTGTCGATGGTTGCCAGGGAGCACGCGGCAGATCTTGCGGAGTGGGCGCCGACGATGGTGATGGATGCGACACCCACCATTGCGCCCGAACTCGTCGCGACAGAGCCGATGACCGCACCCGTGCGTGCTGCGCCCCTTCGAGTTGAGCCTGAGAAGAAGCCGCGGCGCAAGGTGCTCGCGTGGGTGGTTGCGGCCGGCGCGGTCGTCGTCGCCGGACTGGTCGTCGTCGCCGCGGTATTGGTCAACGCTCCTGACCCGCAGTCTGAACCGACGCACACGCCGTCGACCTCGACCTCGAGTGTGCCCGTTGCGCCGGTGGCGTCGAACACGCCGTCTCCGTCACTGACGCCTGCCCCGGTGCCCACGACGGACGGTCCTGTGAAAGAGAAGCCCGTCAAAGAGAAACCCGCGAAGGACAAGGGCAACGGGAACGGCAAGGGCAACGGCAAGGGCTGAGCTCGCGGCCGACTAGGCCTCCGCGGACGCCACACGTCCTCGCTCGGCCAGCTCCGCCACCTGCCGGCCGAGGTGCTCGGCGACCAGGTCGAAGGGTTCGAGGCTGCGCTCGGCGCGGCTCAGCACGACCGCTCCCTCGGATGCGGCGATGAGCGTGACGGCAAACGGGAGCGCATCGCTCGGGGAAAGACCACCGGCGCGCATGAGCTCGGCGAGCCTGGCGCGCCAGGCTCGAAAGACGTCCGCGGCACGGTCGAGCAGCTCGACGGAGTCGGTGGCGACGGTCACGGCGAGCACCGAGCATCCTGCGTGCAGGTCGGAGCGGGTGAGCACCTCGCGCCACAGCCCGAGAAAGCTCGCGGTCACGTGCTCGGCTGTCGCTCCCTCCAGGCGATCGAGCACGATGAGAGCGTTGGTGCCGGCCAAGTCGACGGCGGCGGAGACCAGCTGCTCCTTGCCCTCGGGGAAGTGGTGGTAGATCGATCCTCGGGGAGCCTTGGCGATCTCGAGCACCTCGGAGAACGAGGTCTCCTGCAGGCCGCGGGTGGCGAGCAATCGCACGGCACCGCGGACCATTCGCTCCTTCGTATCGTTCGCCACTCGGCGGTCCTCTCGTCTCATCCCGGTATGACTCGCAGCATAGTTGCCTCGCGCACCCCTTGACTATGACGCTCGTCATACAACAGGATATGACGAGCATCATAATCTCGACTCACGCCAAGGAGCATGCCATGCCCATGATCGACGTCTACGCCACCGTCGGAACCTTCGCCGACAAGCATCAGCTCGCCATCGACATCGCCACCACAGTGATGACGGTCGAGCAGGTGCCGAACATCCCGATGTTCCGTCAGAACACCGCCGCGTTCATCCATGAGCTCCCGGAGGGCGACCTCGCCAACGTGAACGGCGAGAGCAACTATGTGCGCGTGCAGGTGCTGACGAACGCGGGCGCGCTCGACCGGGCCAAGCAGCTTGCGGTCGTCGAACAGCTCACCGCGGTGATCGTCGCTGCAGCGGGCGATTCCGCCATCGGCGATCGCACCTGGGTGCTCCTGACCGAGGCGCCCGAGGGCGGCTGGGGTCTGAAGGGCCATGCCAACACCAACGAGGAGCTGGTCGCTGCGGCCCGAGCAGAGATCGCGTCGCTTCAGGCGGCGAAGGCTAGTTCCTGACGGGTGAGGCGAGCATCCGGCTCAGCAGATCCTTGAGCGTCGCCTGTTCGGCGTCGCTCAGCGCATCCGTCGACCGCGAGACGGAGTGAGCCACCTGCGCGTAGAGGCGCTCGCCCAGCTCCACCCCCGCATCGGTGAGGAAGACGTCCACCGCTCGACCGTCGTCGGCACTCGGGGCTCGGGCGAGCAGCCCTCGCCTCTCGGCCCGGTCGACGAGGCCGCTCATCGTCGACTTCTCGAGGCCCAGGTAGTCGGCGAGCTCGGTCATCCTGAGGCGGCGGTCGCGCAGGATGCCGAGCACCCGCAGCTGCGTGAGTGAGAGGTCGTTGTCGGCGCCGATCGTGTTCAGGACGGCCATCGCGGCGAACGAGGTCTGCACGATCGCGTCCACGAGGGACTCGGGGGAGGGGTCGATCGGTTGGCGGGCCACTCAGGCAGAGTACTTGACTCGGTTCGTAATGCCAACTAATTTAGTTCGCATCACCAACTATGTCTGACTCGGATGTCTGTGAGGAACCCGTCATGAAAGCCGCCGTCGTCGCATCGTTCGACCAGCCGCCCCGTCTCGAGGACATCCCGAGCCCGATCGCCGAGAGCGCCGACGAGCTCGTCGTCGATGTGATCGCGGCAGGACTCCACCCCCGCGTGCGATCGCAGGCGAACGGCTCGCACTACACCAGCACCGATGAGCTGCCGCTCGTACCGGGCATCGACGGAGTGGGCCGCGGGCCCGACGGACTTCTGCGCTACTTCATCCTGCCTGACACGACTCGGGGATCGCTGGCCGAGCAGACCGTCGTCGACCCGAGGCGAAGCGTCGTACTCGACGAGACCAGCGACCCCGTCGCGGTGGCAGCCGCCATGAATCCCGCGATGTCGTCCTGGATCGCGCTGCGCCAGCGGGTGCGGTTCGAGGCAGGACAGAACGTTCTCATCCTGGGTGCGACCGGGAACGCCGGGCAGCTGGCCGTGCAGGTCACGAAGCATTTGGGCGCCAATAAGGTCGTCGCCGCCGGACGCGATGCGGCGAGGCTTGCCGACCTGCCGGCGCTCGGTGCAACGGAGACAGTGCTGCTAGGCGGTGAGCCTGCTGACGTCGCTCGTCGACTCGGCCAGGCGACGACCGATGTCGACGTCGTCATCGACTACCTCTGGGGCGAGCCGACCGCCGCTGCCCTGGTGGCCGTCGTCACGGATCGTGCGGATCGTGGAAAGCCCCTCACCTGGATCGAGATCGGCTCCGTCGCCGGCCCCGTCGCCGAGATCCCCTCTGCCGCGTTGCGCGCCGCGCGTCTGCAGATCGTCGGCAGCGGCCAGGGCTCGGTGAGCACTCGCGAGATCCTGACCGAGCTCCCGGCTCTGGCGCAGGCCATCACAGACGGGATGTTCGCGGTCGGCGCGCATCCTGTGCCGCTCGAAGCGGTCGAACAGACGTGGACGGATGCTCGCAGCGCGACCCGGCGCGTCGTGTTCACCCCGTAGACGGTTCATTTTCGTGGTTGATTGACTGATCACTCTTTTATTAGACTCGTCGCATGGCCCGACCCCGAAGCGACGAACGACGAACCGCGATCCTGGCCGCGGCGACGCGTGTGATCGCGACCCGGGGCCTCGGTGCCGCGACGGCCGCGATCGCGAAAGAGGCCGGCGTCTCGAACGGGTCGCTTTTCCTGTACTTCGACTCGAAGTCGACCTTGGTGAACGAGCTCTACATCGACCTCAAGGCGGGGATGGGGGCTGCCGTGACCGCTGGGCTGCCGACCGACGCCGCTATCCGCGACCAGGTCCACTACCTCTGGACGCGCTGGATGACGTGGGCCACGTCGTTCCCTGAGAAGCGCCGCGCGCTGGCTCAGCTCGATGTCGCCGACAACATCACCGCGGAGACGCACGAAAAGGTCAGCCTCGGGTTTCGCGATCTTGCCGCGTTGCTCGAGCGAGCGAGGAGTGGCGGCCCGATGGACGACCAGCCGCTCGGCTTCGTCCTCGGTCTCTCGACGGCCATCATCGAGAGCACGGCGGATGCCATGATCCGGGAGCCCGAGAACGCGGCAGGTCACAGCGCAGCCGGCTTCGACGCCATGTGGCGCGTGCTCGCGTCCCCCTCACGAATGGAAGCAACGGAAACACTATGAACACCTCTCCCGCCTGGGTCATCACCGGCCCCACCTCCGGCATCGGACTCCGCACCGCCCTCGAGCTGGCCAAGCACGGGACGGTCGTTCTCGTCGGCCGTGATCCGAAGAAGCTCGCCGAGGTGCAAGCCGAGATCCGGTCAATCGGCAGCGACGCGGTGACCGTGATCGCCGACTTCTCCGACGTGGACAGCGTCCGCCACGCTGCCGCCGAGATCGTCGCGCTCGACCTGTCGATCGGCGGCGTGCTGAACAACGCCGGAATCATGCCATCGACCGCGTCGAAGACCGTTGCGGGCTTCGATCTCACCTTCGCCACCGACCACCTGGGTCCGTTCGCGTTCACCGAGGCGCTCATCCCGAACCTCGCCGATGGCACCACGGTGACGTTCATCGTGTCGGCGGTCGAGGATGCGGACCGCAAGATCGCGCACCGTGCCGGTTATCGGGGTTCGCGCTACATCTCGGCCGAGGCCAGCGCCCGCGGGGAATGGATGCCCGGCGGCTCCACCCACGGCGGCTATGACGCGTACGCCACCTCGAAGCAGGGCGGCCTCGCAACGGTGCTCTCGTTCGCGCGGGAGTTCCCGCGACTTCGCTTCCGCGCCATCGAACCGGGCGTGAATCCTGGCTCGAACCTCTCGCGGGACGCGAGCCCCGCGGCGCAGCGACTCGCGAAGATCCTGGGACCCGTGCTGTCGCCGTTGCCGTACTTCAGCACGCCGAAGAGGGCTGCCCGGATGATCGCGGGAGTTGTGACAGATACCTCGGACGCCACAGGGGTCTACTACAACGAGAATGGGCGGCCGATGACCGCTTCGGCCCAGGTCAGCGACCCGGCCTTTCAGGATCGCTACGTCGCCGAGACGCGGGAACTGCTCGCCGACCGCTGAACGCGCGCCGTTGCGCGCGGTAAGTCGGCCCGCAGCTACTCTCAGCAAGTACGAAACAGAGCGTTCCGTATTAGCGAGCCGAAGGTGACGGACGGCCATGGATGTGTACGTGATCGACCCGACACTGCGAGAAGCGACACTCAAGCTGAAGTCCCCCGATGTGAGCAGCCGGCCGCTCATGGCGATCGTGAGAGTCGCCACGAAGCTTCTCAAGCCGGTGCAGACGCCCGGGGTCACGATCTCGACGGTACGATCCGGATCCCTCCGCCTTCGTATCTACACCCCGGATCGGGTGTTGAGCGACGGCGGTCTGTTGTGGATCCACGGAGGCGGCATGGTGATGGGTGTCGCGAAGCAGGATGATCCGCTGTGCGGGAGCGTTGCCTCCGAGCTGGGGACGATCGTGGTGTCGGCTGAGTACAGTCTCGCGCCTCGGCAGACCTTCCCGACCGCACTCAACGAGCTCGCCGAGTCGTGGCGCTGGTTCCAGGAGCACGCCTCGGGACTCGGCGTCGACCCCGCTCGGATCGTGGTCGGTGGTGAGAGCGCGGGTGGTGGGCTAGCGGCATCCCTGGTGCAGCGACTCCACGATGAAGGCGGGGTGCAGCCGATCGCGCAGTGGCTCTTCAGCCCGATGCTCGATGACCGGACCGCGGCCGACCGTGACCTCGACAGCGTCGATCACTGGATCTGGAATAACGCGGCAAATCGTGTCGGATGGAGCAGCTACCTGGGCCACGAACCTGGCCAAGCCAGCGAGCCACCGTACGCAGTCCCTGCACGCCGAGCCGACCTCACCGGCCTTCCCCCGACCTGGATCTCGGTGAGCGACATCGAGCTCTTCGCCGACGAAAATCGCGCATACGCCGACCGCCTCCGGGCAAGCGGCGTCGATGTCACGGTCGATCTCATCCGGGGAGCACCGCACGGGTTCGAGAACTACGCTCGCGAAAGCGCGCCGGCGCGTGCACTGCTCTCCCGCGCGAGGGCGTGGCTGGCGGCGCGACTCGCCATGGCGGAACTCCGTGACGACGAAACCGATCACGCCGACGAGCCTGCCTGACGGCACTTCAGCGATCGAGTTCCAGTCGCTTCCAAGCGAGTGCGGTCAGCGCGACCGAAACGGCGGCATAAGGGATGAGCATCCCGAGCTGAAGAGGCGTGGCTCCACTGCCGCCCGAAAGGCCCCACAGCGCCGGAGCCGCCAACGGCATCCACGCGCCCGCCCCCGCGAGCACCGAGAACTGTCCGATCACGATCAGCCCCGCTGTTGCGCCGACGCCGCCGAGCACGGAGCGCGCCAGAGTTGCGATCCAGGCGATCGGCAGAGCGAGAACAGCGGTCATGACGGCAAGCGCCGTCTGACGCAGGAGTCCGAGGGTCACCTCGCCGGTCACATCCCCGAGTCCGGCGATCAGTCCGCTGACCAGCAGGCCGAGACTGAGGACGAGCGAGACCAAGACCGACCAGATGGCATATGTCACCAGCTTGCTCAGCGCGATCGTGGCGCGTCCGACCGGAAGGCCGAAGAGGTTCGAGACAGTGTTCTCCGTGAACTCGCGGCCGAACATCCAGGCCAGGATGATGCCGAATCCGCCGAGGCCACCTGCTGCAGTGATCTGTGCAGACGACCGGAGGAATCCAGTCCAGTCGCTCGACGCACCGGGCCCGAGCTTGGAGATCACGTCGACGTTGCCGGAGTCGACGGCGGCGAGGATGACGCAGCTCAGCGCGATCACGCCGCCGACGATCGCTGCCGTCGCGACTTTGCCGGCGAGCGAACTGGCGAGCTTCACAGCCTCGGCCCAGAGCGCGGCGATCACAGTCCACGCTCCGCGTCATCCGACCGCAGAGTCTCGAACAGAACGTGCTCCAGTTCGGGCGTGTGGGGCGGCAGTTCACCGATGAGGCGACCGCGATTCATGACCAGGATGCGATCCGCGAAGCGGGCGACTTCGTCGAGGTGGTGGCTGCTGACGAGGATCGCAGCCCCGTCCGCCGACCGTCGGAGCAGGCTCTCCCGCAGCCGGATCACACCGGACGGGTCGAGCGCGTTCGTGGGCTCATCGAGCACGATGACACGAGGGTCGTGCACCAGCGCTGCCGCGAGGCCGGCGCGCTGTCGGTTGCCCATTGAGAGTGTTCGGACGTTCTGCGACAGGTAGCCGCCGATGTCGAACTCGTCGACGACGACGCTGATCGCCGCTTGCCGCGCGCGCACACCACGCAGCCGCGCGCTGATCTCCAGATTGCGCCGCACGGTCAGGTCTGGGTACCCCGGCGAGGTTTCGATCGCGTGGCCAATGTTCGACCAGGTGCGTTGCGGGATCTTCGCGAGTGTCTGCCCCAACAGGACGGCTGTGCCCTCGGTGGGTCGCAGCATCCCGAGCAGCAGCCGCATGAGAGTGGTCTTGCCCGCGCCGTTGAGGCCGACGAGGGCGACGATCTCGCGCGGCGCGATGCCGAGGCTCACGTCGGTGACCCCGGCGCCGGTGGCAAAACGACGGGTGAGGCGGACTGCCGCCAGGGCAGGGCCCGGTGAGGTCATGGGAGCTCCTTGGTCGAACGTCAACGTCCGAACAGGTGCCCGGACCGTTCCGCGTGACGCGGGCCGACCAGGCTTCCCGGCTCTCCGACTTTCAGCATAAACCTGTGGACTCTCCGGCGACAGATCCGGGGCTTCGCACTACCGTTGACGTTTGGCAACGTCTTCTCGCCCAGAAGCCTCGGAGTCCGTGAATCAAGCGGGTCGACACCGTCGCGTGGCGTGATGGACTACACGACCTGGATCCCCGGCCTGCACAGCATGCGCAATGCTGTCCTCGATGCTGTGACCGACGAGGATCTCGCCTTTTCTCCGGGACGCGACGCGTTGACCTGGGCGGCGCTCCTGGGCCAAGCGATCGCGACGCAACGGGACTACCTCAGGTCTTTCACACGTGGCGTGATGGTCTGGTCCGAACCGATCCCTCCCGCCTCGCTCGCGATGGCGCGTCGACTGTTCGATGCTCAGGATGATGAACTGGTCGCCATCCTGACGTCGTCGCACTTCGACCCGAAAGCACCGATCGACCGTCCAGATCTCACCCGCACTGCGAACGAACAAATCGAGGCCTACGTGCAGTTCATGCTCATGTTCCTCGCACAGGCGACCGTCTACCTCCGCGCGCAGGGCCGCCCCGTTCCTCCGTCGGTCGCCGCCAACATCGGCTAGGGGAGGAGGCCAGTGTCCTCCAAAGCGAATTCTGCAACGCTTGTCCAGAGTCGGAGGCGTTGGCAGACTGGCAGCGTCGGCGCTAGGAGGCTTCCATGACCCTGACGACATCGCACGTGATCAAACCGCTCACTCCCGAAACCTTCCCCGCGTGGCTGGCGCTCGCGCAGAAGCACAACGGGGTCTGGGGCGGGTGCTACTGCTCGTACTTCCACGGTGACACGGAAGGCACGATCAAGAGTGAGTACGACGGCCCGACGTTCAAGCAGCGGCTCGTGGCGGAGGGCGTCGCACACGCCGCGCTCGTCTTCGACGGCGACGACGCGATCGCCTGGTGCGAATACGGCAGTCCAGTCGAACTGCCGCGCATCTACCACCGCAAGGAGTACGACGCGGGCGAGGCCAAGCCCGCGCCGTGGCGGATTACATGCTTCTTCGTCGACCGCGACCACCGACGTTCAGGTGTGGCGCGGGAGGCTCTGGATGGTGCGCTCGAGTTGATCGCGCAGGCTGGTGGAGGCGAGGTGGTCTCGTTCCCCAACGAGCTCGCGCCGGGCAAGAGGACGTCGTCCTCGTTCCTCCACAACGGTACGAGGGCCATGTTCGAGAAGGCGGGTTTCATATTCGAGCGCCACATCGGCAAGAGCAAGACCGTGATGCGCAAGACGATCCTGCCGGCCCAGGACTGACGGCAAGGTACGGCCAGAAAGGCCGCGGCGACCGGGATCGAACTCACCTGATAGTTGGCAAAGTGTGAGCAGGCGAACTGAGGGGTGGGATGGGGTCCGCCTCGATCAAGTACCCGTTGCGATCGTGCGCAAGAACCGCGGCAACACGCCACGATTGTCGAGTGTCAGGAAGATCGAACGCCTGGAACTCGTATGAACGCACGCAGGACAAGGTCCCGCGTAATTCGACTCGGTCGCCCACTTCGGGAAGGTGGCCCTTCGCAGCATCCTGCGTCAGCACCTTGAACCGCGAAGTTGCGAACGCCGTCTCAAAGAGGTGATTAGGCTCGTCGGCTCGGCGCCATTCCACCACACCTTCAAAGGTTTCGTCGCGACCGTCGGCTGTCCACATCCGACCCAGTCGAACTCCCATCTCAGGAATGACGACTCCCGCAATCGGCTGCGGAACGTCGCCGTCCATGACGATGTCGTCTGGAATGAAGATCCTCACGCTCACAGGTTCATCCATGTCGTGTCAGTAGTGGTAGCGAGCTTGCAGGATGATCACGTGTGCGTCGTCAACGAGGTACACGAGACGGTTGGCTTCATCGATGCGCCGTGACCACGCGCCGGCGAGAGCATGTTTCAGAGGTTCCGGCTTGCCGACTCCGTCGAAGGGGTCGTCGCGGAGGATGTCCTCGATCAGGAGGTTGATGCGCTTGAGCGTTCGACGGTCTTGGCCCTGCCAGTAGACGTAGTCTTCCCAGCCGCCGGCCGTCCACGCGAGCTTGCGGTCACTCACCAGTCAGGCCGTGCTCAGTGATATCTCCCGCGCGAGCGCTCTCGACGGCGTCGATGAGGCGTCGTGCGTTCTTGGGGGAGCGCAGGAGGTACGTCGTCTCGAGCAGCGCGTCGTACTCATCCTTCGACATCAGCACGGCCGAACCACGCTTCGAGGTGATCTCGACTTCGGTCTGATCGAGGTTGACGCGTTCGATGAGTCCGAAGAGATCGCTGCGCGCCTCGCTTGCCGTGATGGCCATGGTTCCTCCAAATGGTACAAGATATCGTACCACTTCACTTGCGGTTCCAAGCAGTACGATTCGAGACGTGAGCGACGCGAAGCACCCGACAGGGCTGGCCCGCCCGGGCATGTGGCTTGCGCGAGTCGCGGTACCGCCGCCGCATCTCGATGCGTGGGGAATGATCTGGAGACTCGTCGTTCGCTGGACCGCCACCATCGTGATGACAGCGGTAGCCGTCTTCGTCGTATGGGCATCTGTAGCGACGCCTCGGGACACGGATTGGATTGACCTCGGCCTAGCCATCTCGGGATGGCTCTATAGCGTCCTGCTAACGGTGGGCGTGACGGTCGCCATAGTCCGTGGACGACGGGTGGGGCTAATAACTGGAAGCGCAAGGCGTTCGACAACGTAGCAGGCGCTCTGAGGCCATCGGTTGGAAATCAACGATCAAAGAGGGTGGGCCCGGTGGGGCTCGAACCCACGACCCGCGGATTAAAAGTCCGATGCTCTGCCAACTGAGCTACAGGCCCATACGTCTCTAATCTATCGTGGATTTTGTTACTGCCGTGCCGGGCGCAGAATGGATGGCATGAGCGACCATTTCCACAAGCCGACCACTTTCCCGAGCGGGATGTTCGAGGCGTTCATGGGTGGTGAGGACCCGGCCCAGATCAGCAGGGTCGCGCACGAGACGGCGCACGCACTGCTGAACCGGGTGCGTGCCGACCCCGATTCCGACGTCGTCGACAAGCTCGTATCGTTCACGGATGCGCACGGCATCGACGCGATCGCCGAACTCTGGTCGCGCTCGAACGCGAAGAGTTTGCCGGGCGCTCTCTGGCGCATCTACCTGCTACGACTGCTGATCCGACAGGATCCGGAGGGCACGAGCTTCCTGTTCCAGCGCGGCACCGAGGTGGTTTCCACGATCGATCCCGTTGTGGCGGGTGCGGGGGCACCGACCGGGCCGGCCGAGATCACCGAGCTCGCGGACCGCATCCTGAGAGGCCTGTTCGAGGGCGATTTCGCGGTTGCGCTCGACCGCGCTGCCGCGTTCTGCCGCGTGACGGCTGCAGGATGCGCATCCGTCGCCGACGATCAGGACGCGACCCAGCCCGAGCGCGCCAGTGAGCTCACCACGCGCGCGCTGCGATTCACACGGACGGCTGAGGAGCTCACCTCCTGTGCCCGCCTGTGGCGCAGTGAATGGCTCGACTGACTTTCTCTGTTCTCGGCCCGCGAACGCCACGCCGTACCGTGGCCGCCGCGCTCGGGTAAACTTGTTGACTGCCGGGCCGCAGTAACCCCGGGCTCCAAAATTAGCCGCTCCGAGCGGCCTCGCGCCGAGAGGCGTTCTGCGGCCCGGCTTTTCCTTTGTCGGGGCGCTTGTGCACCGGATCAGCGGCAACCTGCGATGCTTGTGAAGTGCAACGGGAGAGCGGAGACGACGTGGACGACACGGCCGCCGTCGATCTCGACGCGCTTCTCGCGCAGACTGCGACAGGCGATCAGGCCGCATTCTCGGTGCTTTACGATCACACCGCTGCTCGCGTTCTCGGCCTCATCCGCCGGGTCATGATCGACCCGGCGCAGTCGGAAGAGGTCACGCAGGAAGTGTTCCTCGAGATCTGGCAATCCGCAGCGCGGTTCGATCCGAATAAGGGTCGAGCGTTGACGTGGATCATGACGATGGCCCACCGACGCGCGATCGACCGGATCCGTTCAGCGCAGGCTTCGCGGAACCGGGACACTGCCGTGGGAATACGTGATCTCCCCACGGCGTACGACCAGGTTGCCGAGACCGTCGAGGTCCGTGTCGAAAGCGAAAGGGTGGAGGAGGCGATGTCCAAGCTGTCCGACGCCCAACGCGAAGCTGTCACTCTCGCCTACTTCGGCGGCTACAGCCAGAGCGAGGTCGCCGAGAGGCTCGGCATCCCACTCGGTACAGCGAAAACACGGCTGCGCGATGCGATGATACGGCTGAGACAAGAACTGGGGGTGACGTGATGACCGACCGAGACGAACGCCCCTCGTCGCGCCTCGGCTACGAGCTCGGCGCCCAGAACGACGACGAGGCCCGCGAGTTCGAAGACACCGCGACCGAGCTTGCGCTCACCGCCGAGCCGGTGACGCCTCCCGCGTCGCTCAAGGCCGACCTGTTCGCGAAGCTCGCTGCGACCCCGCAGCTTCCCCGCTCGATGCGCCCGAAGCCCCTCGGGTTCCGGATGCGGAGCTCGTGGCATCCGCGCCCGCCGACGCCGCCCCCGCGCAGCTCACACCCGCCGAGACCAAGGCTCGTGGGCGCTGGTTCACGCGTCCGATCGCGATCGTGACAGCAGCAGCAGCCGCGGTCGTGATCTTCGTCGGCGGAGCACTGCTCGGCACCTCCATCGCTGGCAGCAATTCGTTCGACGTGCAGCAGGCGTCCGCGCTCGCCGCGATCAACGCCGCTCCCGATGCGCAGCGCGCGAGTGCTGACGTCGACGGCGGGGGACCGCGACCCTCGTCTGGTCGGGCAGCCTCGGCCAGTCAGCGCTGGTCGCGAAGGACCTGCCGTCGCTCCCGAATGACAAGACCTACGAGCTCTGGTACATCCGCGACGGCAAGGCCACCGCAGCCGGAACCATGACGCCGAACTCTGGCGATCCGGCCACCTGGCGAGTCCTCGACGGCACGATGTCGGCAGGCGACACTGTCGGGGTCACGGTGGAACCCCGCGGCGGCTCCTCGCAGCCGACGACCCAGCCCATCGTCGCCATCAACTCCTAGCGACCGCACGACCAAGACCACACGCAAAAACGAGCCCAGGGCTCCTGAGCGAGAATCACGGATTCTCGGGCGGGGACCCTGGGCTCGTTTGCGTCCCAGAAGGCGCGGCTTTAGCCGAAGCGGCCCGAGACGTAGTCCTCGGTGGCCTGAACGGACGGGTTCGAGAAGATCATGTTGGTGTCGTTGTACTCGATGAGTTTGCCCGGCTTGCCGGTGCCCGCGATGTTGAAGAAAGCGGTGCGGTCGGAGACGCGGGATGCCTGCTGCATGTTGTGCGTGACGATCACGATCGTGTAGTCGTTCTTGAGTTCCTCGATCAGGTCCTCGATGGCGAGGGTTGAGATCGGGTCGAGGGCCGAGCACGGCTCGTCCATCAGGAGCACGTCGGGGGAGACGGCGATGGCACGTGCGATGCAGAGACGCTGCTGCTGGCCACCCGAGATGCCCGAGCCGGGAAGTGCGAGGCGGTCCTTGACCTCGTTCCAAAGGTTGGCGCCACGCAGCGACGACTCGACGAGATCGTCGGCTTCGCTCTTCGACATCCGGCGGTTGTTGAGCTTCACGCCTGCGAGCACGTTGTCGCGGATCGACATGGTCGGGAAGGGGTTGGGGCGCTGGAAGACCATGCCCACCTGCCGACGCACGATCACCGGGTCGACGCCCGGGCCGTAGAGGTTGTTGCCGTCGATGTTGACCTCACCCTCGACGTATGCGCCGGGGATCACCTCGTGCATCCGGTTCAGAGTGCGGAGGAACGTTGACTTGCCGCAACCGCTCGGGCCGATGAAGGCCGTGACCGTGCGGGGTTCGATCTTGAGGGAGACGTCTTCGACGGCCTTGAAGTTGCCGTAGTAGACGTTGAGGTCGGAGACTTCGATGCGCTTTGACACGGTGGGGTTCCTTGGGTTGGCAGGACGGGGCTGGTCAGCGGCCGTACTTGGGGGCGAAGATCTTGGCGATGATGCGGGCGATGAGGTTCAGCAGCATCACGATGATGATGAGGGTGAGCGCGCCGGTCCAGGCCCGGTCGATCGAGGCCTGGGCGTGCAAGCCGGCCGCCTGCGTGTATTGGGTGTACACGAACACCGGGAGGGTCATCATCCGGTCGGAGAAGAGGTCGTAGTTCATGCTGGTCGTGAACCCGGCGACGATGAGCAGTGGGGCCGTCTCACCGATGACGCGGGCGATCGAGAGCATGATGCCGGTGGTCAGGCCGGCGAGCGAGGTCGGCAGCACGACCTTCAGGATGGTCAGCCACTTGGGCACGCCGAGGGCGTATGAGGCCTCCCGCAGCTCGTTCGGCACGAGTCGCAGGATCTCTTCGCTCGACCGCACGACCACCGGGATCATCAGCACGGACAGCGCGATGGATCCCATGAATCCGTTGCGGACGGCCGGGCCGAAGAACAGTGCGAACAGGGCGTAGGCGAACAGACCGGCGACGATCGACGGGATGCCCGTCATCACGTCGACGAAGAAGGTGATGCCGCGGGCGAGCATCCCGCGACCGTATTCGACCAGGTAGACCGAGGTGAGCAGGCCGATCGGCACCGAGATGATTGCTGCCGCCAGTGTGACGAGCAACGTTCCGACGATCGCATGCAGCGCGCCGCCGCCGTCGCCGATGACGTTGCGCATCGACTCCGAGAAGAACGTGATGTCGAAGCGGGCGAGGCCGTCGACGATCACTGTCCACATCAGCGAGATCAGCGGAAGCAGCGCGATGATGAAGGCCGTTGCCACGAGCGAGGTGACCAGGCGGTCCTTCGCTTTGCGCGAGCCCTCGACGAGCAGGGATGTGCAGAAGATCACGACGTCGAACAGCACGGTCCCGAAGAAGATCGCTCCGACGATGTTGAAGTCTTTGGTGGCGCCGCTGGCGGTCAGGATGGCGAAGACCGCGCCGAACACGATCCAGGAGCCGATCAGCATCATCCATGCGGAGCCGCGGGGGAGCTTGCCGGCCGTGAGCGAGTTGGTCATCGGCCGATTCATCGTCGCTGTGGTCATCAGTTCGCTCCCGAGAAGGCCTTGCGGCGGTTGACGATGTAGCGCGCGAGCATGTTGATCAGCAGGGTGACCACGAACAGCACGAGGCCGGATGCGATCAGCGCGTTGGTGGAGATCCCGGTGGCTTCAGGGAACTGCAGCGCGATGTTGGCGGCGATCGTGTTGGGGCTCTGCGCCTGGAGCACGGCGAACTTCACGATGAGCGCGGGCGAGAGCACCATCGCGATGGCGAGGGTTTCTCCGAGTGCACGTCCCAGGCCGAGCATGATGGCCGAGATGATGCCCGAGCGGGCGAACGGCAGAACGGCCATCTGCACCATCTCCCAGCGCGTGGCGCCGAGCGCGAGCGCGGCCTCTTCGTGGAGGCGCGGCGTCTGCAGGAAGACCTCGCGGCAGATGGCGGTCATGATCGGGATGACCATCACGGCCAGCACGATCGCGGCGGTGAGGATGGTGCGGCCGGTGCCCGAGACGGGCGGCGCGAAGAGCGGGATCCAGCCGAGGTTGTCGCCGAGCCAGACATAGAACGGCTGGACGAAGGTGGCGAGGGTCGCAATGCCCCAGAGGCCGAAGACGACCGACGGCACGGCGGCCAGCAGATCGATGATGTACCCCAGGGTCTGGGCGACCCGGCGCGGGGCGTAGTGAGAGATGAAGAGGGCGATGCCGATCGAGAGCGGCGTCGCGATGATCAGGGCAATGAGTGCGGCCCAGATGGTTCCGAAGACGAGCGGCCAGACGTAGGTCCAGAAGTTGGTCGCGTTGTTGGGGAGCTCCCCGGGCTTCGCCGTGAGTGCCGGGATGCTCTGCAGGATGAGGAAGATGGCCACCGCAGCGAGAACCGCCAGGATCAGGGATCCGGCGACGATGGTGCTGGTGGAGAAGACGCGGTCACCGAGGCGGATCTTCGCCTTCGGCTTGAGGACACCTATGGTTCCGGCGGTCATTCCTTGCTTTCTCTCTCATCGGGGTGTGGGAGGGGGTGGTGCTGATGCACCGCTCGGCTCGGGATGCTCATCGCATCCCGAGCCGAGCGGTCGAGGTGTTACTTGATGCTTGCGACAGCCTTGGTCACCTTGGAGGCGAGGTCGGCCGACAGCGGGGCCGAACCGGCCTGCTCAGCGGCAGCCTTCTGGGCGGCGTCGGTCACGATGTAGTTGACGTAGCCCTTGACCAGCGTGGCCTTGGCCGCGTCCTGGTACTCCTGGCAGGCGATCACGTAGCTGACCAGAACCAGGGGCCAGGCACCCTTGGAGGTGTCCTTGCGGTTGATCTGGATGGCCAGGTCGTTGGTCTCGCGGCCCGATGCGATCGGCGACGCGGCGACGACAGCGGCAGCACCGTCGGCGCTGATCTTCTCGAAGTTGTCGCCGACCTTGAGCTGCGCGATGCTGAGGCCCGCGGAGCCCGACTCGTCGATGTAGGTGATCGAGTTCTTCGCGTTCTTGGTGGCGTCCGCGACACCCGAGGTGCCCTTGGCTGCGTCACCGACCTGGAACGGGAAGGTCTGCGCGGCCGGAGCTGTCCAGACGTCGGGAGCGTTGGCTGCGAGGTACTCGGTGAAGTTCTGGGTGGTGCCCGAGTCGTCGGAGCGGTGCACGACGGTGATCGGCGCCGACGGGAGGGTGGCACCCGAGTTCAGCGCGGTGATCTTCGAGTCGTTCCAGGTCGTGATCTTGCCGCTGAAGATGCCGGCGATGGTCGCGGCGTCGAGCTTCAGGTCCTTGACGCCGTCGACGTTGTACGCGATGGCGATCGGGGAGATGTAGACGGGGAGGTCGATGGCCTTGGTGCCGGCGGCGCAGAGGGCGAAGGTGCCCGCGAGCTCGGTGTCCTTGAGGGCGGCGTCAGAACCGGCGAAGTCGGCTGCACCGGAGATGAAGCTGGTGCGGCCGGCGCCCGAACCCTGCGGGTCGTAGTTGACGGTGACCTTGGGGTTGTCCTGCTGGAAGCCGGCGATCCAAGTGGTCTGTGCGGCGCCCTGCGCCGACGAGCCGATTCCGTTCAGGGTGCCCGAGAGGTTCGAGGGTGCGGCGGTCGTGGTCGACGGGGTGCTGCCCTCGTTCGACGCACACGCCGTGAGGGAGATGGCGGCAGCGGCCAGGATGGCCAGAGGAGCGCCAAGACGCTTGAGTTTCACAGTTGTCCCTTCCGGGGAAATCAGTAACAACAGGACGGGGTCGGTGCGACCCGCGTGTGACGCTATTCCCGGTGTCTGACCAGAGTCCCCCGCAGCGGTAAACGGGAGGTTAACGAGGGGTGTGCTCTTGGGGCGGAAGGCTGGGAAACCAGCGGGATGCGCCCATGCGGCGACGGCGTTGCCGACCACCGCCGGGAGGGCCGCCGATCAACTAAGCGATCGGGGCGCGCGTCCGGCCAAACGATCGGGCGTACCTCCGACTAAGCGACCGGGGCGTACGTCTCGATGGCGATGATGCCTGAGCTGGGGTTGGTCGCCGAGAGGTGCACGACGGAGAACCCGCCGGTGTCGAGGTCGGCGGCGTCGTTCAGGTAGGCGCCGGGCATCGTGCCCGTGGCCAGGGCGATCTCGCGCATGATCTCGGGGAGCACCGGACCGTGACTGCAGAGGACGGCCGTCTTGCGTGCGCGTACGCGCTTGCCGACGATCTCGCGCACTCTGCCCTGGCCGTCTTCGTGGGCGTCCTGGCTGATGCCGGAGTCGCGACGCGGCTTGATACCGGTGGCTGCGGCGAGCGGAGCCACGGTGGCGACGCATCGCACGGCGTCGCTGGTGACGATTCGTCGCGGATGCCAGGCCTCGATGGTGGGCACATCCGTTGCCGCTTGCAGGACGCCGCGGTCAGTCAGTGGACGCAAAGCGTCTTCGCCCTTCCACGAACTGCGAGGGGCGGCCTTGCCGTGGCGCAGCGCGATGATCGCGAAGGTGGAGGTCACACCCTCGTCGAGTAGTTTGACGAACGACTCGAGGATCTCGAGGTCACGATCGTAGGTGAGGTAGCCGCGGGCCTTCTTGATCGTCACCCACTCGATGGCGGCGATCTCGCTGTTCGGCACGAACGTCGAATGCGCGATGGCCTCGTCGGTGACCTCGCCGGCCCAGTAGTGCACGATCTTGTCGCGCCCACTCGCGAGCGGGTATGTGGAGACACCGAGCGGAACCCCGAGCGCGATTCGCAGCCCGGTCTCCTCCTCGATCTCCCGCACCGCGGTCTGCGGCAGCGTCTCGCCGGGGTCGACTTTGCCCTTCGGGATGGTGACGTCGCCGTACTTCGCGCGGTGCACCACCAGCACGACGACCTTCTCGTCCACGACGCGCCAACACACGGCGCCCGCGGCGTAGATAGCCGAGTTCACCGCCTCGTGCCTGTGCGGGTCGAGCGCGGACGGTGGCTGAGCTGCTGCATCAGTCTGTTCTGCAGGTCGTCGAGCGGGTTCCCGTTCTCGTCGAGGTGGTGCCTCTCCCAGACGCCGTCGGAGTCGAGGATCCAGGCCGACGTGCGGTCGTCGAAGGCCCGGTCGAAGAGGGCTTCGAGCTCGGCCAGGTGGTCGGGGTCGACGAGTCGCACGAGCGCTTCGACGCGGCGATCGAGGTTGCGGTGCATCATGTCCGCGCTGCCGATGTAGACCTGGGGGTCGCCGTCGTTGACGAAGGAGAAGACCCGCGAGTGCTCGAGATAGCGCCCCAGAATCGATCGCACCCGGATGTTCGACGACAGTCCTGGCACCCCAGCCTTCAGACCGCAGATGCCACGCACCCACAGGTCGACAGGAACGCCGGCCTCGCTGGCCTTGTAGAGCGCGTCGATGATCGCCTCGTCGACGATGGAGTTGAGCTTGATCCGGATGCCAGACGGCTTGCCGGCCGCCGCGTTCGCCGTCTCGGTCTTGATGAGCTTCAGCAACCCCTTGCGCAGGTGCAGCGGTGCCACGAGCAGTCGCTTGAACTTCTTCTCGATGGCGTATCCCGACAGCTCGTTGAACAGCCGGGTGAGGTCTTTGCCCACCTGGTCGTCGGCGGTCAGGAGACCGAGGTCTTCATAGATGCGCGACGTCTTCGGGTTGTAGTTTCCCGTGCCGATGTGGCTGTAGTGCTTGAGCACGCCCTTCTCCTGGCGCACCACGAGCGCGAGCTTGCAGTGCGTCTTCAGCCCGACGAGGCCGTAGACGACGTGCACGCCCGCCTTCTCGAGCTTGCGCGCCCACGAGATGTTGTTCTGCTCGTCGAAGCGCGCCTTGATCTCGACCAGGGCCAGCACCTGCTTGCCCGCTTCTGCCGCGTCGATCAGCGCCTCGACGATGGGGCTGTCTCCGGATGTGCGGTACAGCGTCTGCTTGATGGCGAGCACGTGCGGGTCGGCAGCAGCCTGCTCGAGGAAGGCCTGCACGCTCGTCGCGAACGACTCGTACGGGTGGTGCAGCAGCACGTCTTGACGAGCGATCGCCGCGAAGATGTCGGGCTTGGCGTTGGGCTCCCGCGGCATGAGCTGCGGAGGCGTGGTCGGAACATGGTTCGGGTAGTGCAGGTCGGGTCGGTCGATCTTGGCCAGGACGAACAGGCCGCCGAGGTCGAGCGGCGACGGCAGCCGGTAGACCTCCTGCTCGGTCACGTCGAGCTCGCGCACGAGCAGGCCGAGCGTCACGTCGTCCATGTCGTCGGTGACCTCTAGCCGGATGGGCGGACCGAACCGGCGACGCAGCAGCTCGCGCTCGAGCGCCTGGATGAGGTTCTCGGTCTCGTCTTCGTCGACCTCGACGTCTTCGTTGCGGGTCACCCGGAACACGTGGTGGTCGAGGATCTCCATGCCCGGGAACAGGTCGCCGAGGTGGTTGGCGATCAGATCTTCGAGCGCGATAAAGCGCATCTGATCGACCGTCTCGCGCTGGTCGATCCGCACGAACCGCGGCAGCATCTGCGGAACCTTGAGACGGGCGAACTGCTCCTTGCCCGTGCGCGAGTTGCGCACGCGCACCGAGAGGTTGAGCGACAGACCGGAGATGTAAGGGAAGGGATGCGCAGGGTCGACAGCCAGTGGCATCAGCACCGGGAAGATCTGCTGCGAGAAGATCTCGCGCATCTGCACGCGGTCGGCCTCGTCGAGCTCTTCCCAGCGGGCGACCGTGATTCCGGCCTCTTCGAGAGCGGGCAGCACCTGGTCGCGGTACACCGCCGCGTGGCGGGCCTGCAGTTCGTGCGCCTTCTCGGAGATGTCGGCGAGCACATCCGTCGGCGCACGCCCCACATTCGTCGGGACGGCCAGGCCGGTCAGGATGCGCCGCTTGAGACCTGCGACGCGCACCATGAAGAACTCGTCGAGGTTCGTGGAGAAGATGGCGAGGAAGTTGGCGCGCTCCAACGCCGGCAACGTGGGGTCTTCGGCCAGTTCGAGCACTCGCTGGTTGAACGCGAGCCAACTCAGTTCTCGGTCGAGGTACCGGTCTTCGGGAAGCGTCGGGTCGGGCTCGTAGACGAACGGCGCGAAGTCGTCGTCGAAGTCACTGCCGAAGCTACCGCTCAGCCCGTTATCGAGAAGGATGTTGTCGCCGTCCATCCCAACATCATGGCACCCGCCGACCGGGCGGAGAACCGCCAGCGGTTAACTGTGGATAAACGGATCTTGTGGATCGATCGCGCGACGGTACTGCACGTCGACCGTGTGCTCCACGAACCCGGCCGAGCGGTACAGGTGCACCGCCCCTTCGTTGTCCGCCTCGACGTAGAGACCGGCCTGCGAACGACCGCGTGCCGCCAGTCGATCGAGACCCGCTCGCAGCAGCAGTCGGCCGAGCCCGCGGCCGGCGAGCGCTGCATCCACCCCCAGCACGTAGATCTCGCCCTCGGGCGATTCGGGCTCCACCTTGACCCAGTCGTAGCCGACCAGGGTTCCGGATGCGTCCCGCAGCATCAGCACATCGCCCGCGTCGAACCACGGCTCGGCCTGGCGCGCCCGCAGGTCGTCGACGGTCAGACGACCCTGCTCCGGGTGCTGGTCGAAGATGCGGGCGTTCAGCTCGACCCACTCGTTCTCGTCGCCGGGCCGCATCGTCCCGATGCTGTACCCATCGGGAAGTGCGCCGGTAACGCCGGGCAAACCGCCCAACGGTGCGACGAGGTGCAGCAAGGTGCGCACCGGCATGAACCCGTGTCGTTCCGCCAGGCGTCGCGCCGCCGGGTGATCGCCGTGCGACCATGCCGTCAGCGTGCCCCGCGCGGTCGCGAGCAGCCCCCGCACCGACTGCTCGCCGTATCCCTTGCCCCGGAAGAGCGGATCGATCACGAAGTCGAGCTCGCCGCGGCCGAGGATCGCCGCGCCGACGGGGCGCTCCAACGGCTCGGTGGCGTCGCCGGTGGTGAGCCGCACGACGATGGGGGAGCGCCGCCCGGACTCGACGTCGAGCCGGGCCTGCTCATTGAACGGGTCGTAGCCGTCGACGTCGATCGCGGCCGCGGCCACGTCGAAGAAGGATGCGCGCTGCGCCTGGTCGCCGAAGTCAGGGACGGAGAGGCGAAGGGAGTCGCTCATTGTCCTCTTCGTACACGTTGAAGCGGTAGCCGACGTTGCGGACCGTTCCGATGAGGGACTCGAGGTCGCCGAGTTTCGCCCGCAGGCGCCTCACGTGCACGTCGACGGTTCGCGTGCCGCCGAAGTAGTCGTAGCCCCAGACCTCGCTCAGCAGCTGTTCGCGGGTAAAGACCCGCGACGGGTGCGTGGCGAAGAAGCGGAGGAGTTCGAACTCCTTGAAGGTCAGGTCGAGCTGCCGGCCGTGCGCCTTCGCGGAGTAGCTGGCCTCGTCGATGGTGACGCCGGATGCCTGGATCTTCGTCTGCGAGTGCTCCTGGGCCTGGCGGCCGATCGCGAGCCGCACGCGGGCGTCGACCTCGGCCGGTCCCGCCGTCTCGAGGACGACGTCGTTCACGCCCCAGTCAGCGCTGACGGCGGTCAGTCCGCCCTCGGTGAGAACCAGCAGCAGCGGCACAGTGATGCCGGTGGTTGTCAGGATCTTGCACAGAGACTTGGCGCTCGCGAGATCGCGGCGGGCATCCACGAAGATCAGATCGCAGCTCGGGGCGTTGACCAACGACGCAGGTTCGGCGGGAATCTGGCGGGTGCGGTGGCTGAGCAGAGCGAGCGACGGCAGCACCTCCGCGTCTGGCGCAGAGGTGAGGATCAACAACTGCGCCACTCAAGCCTCCTGAACGTGCTGTGCCGCAATGCTACCGGAAATGCAAACGTCGCCATTCCCCACCTCAGCGGGGCACAATGGAGGAGTGAGCGAAGCGACGACCCCTCCCGAGCCGGTCACCGGCCTGAGCAGGGGCGCGCGTTACCTCAGCGTCGGCTCGATCTGGCTGCTGGCGCTCGTGTTCGCCGTCCTGATCGGCACGGTGTCGCCGAGCGATCAGTACGCATCCTGGATCTCCCTGGGGCTCGCTGCAAGCGTGGTGGCGAGCATGTGCGCGCAGCTCGGCACCCAGCAGAAAGAGGGCTTCGTCAACAGGCTGGCGGCGAGCGTCTCTGGCGCATTCGTAATTCTCGGAGTCGCAGGGGCCGTCCTGGCGATCGTCGCTGCGGCACGCTGAACCCTCGCGACAGTCGCGTTAGACTCGTCTCATGCTGGTTGCCCTCGAACTCTTCTTCGTCGGACTCCTCGGTCTGGCCACGCTGGCCATCGCCGGCGTCTCCGTAGTCGTCGTCTACAACCTGTTCCGAGGGCAGCGCTAGGAGCTCGCACCAACGAATCGAGACCGGAATGGCCATGATCGAGATCCCCACCGACCTGCCCGCCGAACTCGTCCCGCTCTCCTGGTTGATCGGAGTGTGGGAGGGGACGGGCGTCCTCGACTATGCGATCGGCGAGGAGCACACCGAGCTCGAGTTCGGGCAGCGCATCAGCTTCAGTCACGACGGCCTGCCGTACCTCAGCTACACGTCGTTCACATGGAAGCTCGATGAGAGCCACACCCCCTCGCCACCGAGACCGGATACTGGCGCCTCAGCCGCAAGCTGATCGAGGGCGACCAGGGTCCGGCGATGCTGCCGGGTGAGGGTGCTCAGCCGTTCACGACCGCCCAGTCGGTCGAGACCCTCCGCAACTCCCACGGCGGCTTCGACCTCGACGTATCGATCATCCACCCCGACGGGGTCTCCGAGATCTACGTCGGTCAGGTGGCCGGCCCTCGAATCGATCTGGCGACGGATGCGGTCGTCCGCACCGCGGGCGCCAAGGAGTACACCGCGGCCACCCGCCTCTACGGCCTCGTCGAGAACCACCTCCTGTGGGCGTGGGACATCGCCGCGCTCGGGCAAGAGCTGCGCACGCACTCCTCCGGCCGTCTTGCGAAGGTGGACTGATGACGACGATGACGACCTCGCCGTTCCTCTCCCTGCCAGGAGCGGTGGATGTGGCGAGCCTGGGATCGGGACACGACGCGGGCATCCCCGCCCACTACGGCAACCCGCTGGGCGAGCAGCGCGCGCTCGCCGAGGGGCGCGCCATCGTCGATCTCTCCGACCGCGCGGTGCTCAGCATCACCGGGCCGGACAGGCTCAGCTGGATCAACTCGATCACCAGCCAGAGCGTTACGGGCCTGCAGCCGGGGAGTCGTCGGAGACGCTTCTCCTCGACGTGAACGGACGGCTCGAGTACGCGGTGCGCCTGATCGAAGACGGTGTGACGCTCTGGCTCCTGGTTGAGCACGACGAGGCCGAAGGTCTGCTCGCCTGGCTGCAGAAGATGCGCTTCATGCTGCGCGTCGAGCTCGACGACCGGTCGGCCGACCTCGCGACGATCGGAACGCTCGGGGAGCCCGCTCTCCCGATCGCCGCACCCGATGGTGTGCCGCTGATCTGGCGTGACCCGTGGCACGCGGTGACCCCCGGAGGCCATCAGTATGCGCAGGGCGAGCATCCGGGAGCCTCGTGGTCGTGGAGTGAGCGCCTGGTCCCGCGGGATGCTCTGCCGTCGGTCGTCGCCCGCGTCACCGCTGGCGAGTTCACCGCCGCAGGCCTGCTCGCGGTGGAGGCGCTCCGGATCGCCGCTTGGCGTCCCCGGTTCGCCACCGAAGTCGATGAGAAGACGATCCCGCACGAACTCGACTGGCTGCGCACCGCGGTGCACCTCACCAAGGGCTGCTACCGCGGCCAGGAGACGGTCGCGAAGGTGCACAACCTGGGGCATCCGCCTCGCCGCCTCGTCATGCTGCACCTCGACGGGTCGGAGGGCGTGCATCCGGCGCGCGGAAGCGTCGTCAGTCTCGACGGGCGCGAGATCGGTCTCGTGACGTCGAGCGCGCTGCACTACGAGCTGGGCCCGATCGCTCTAGCCGTCGTGAAGCGGTCGGCCGATGCAACGGCGACGCTGACGGTCGACGCGGACGGAACCGCTGTCGCGGCCGCGCAGGAGGTCGTCGTCCCACCGGAGGCCGGTGCCGAAGCACACGTGCCGCGCCTGCCGCGGCTCGGAGCCGTCACGCGGCAGCCTAGGGCGTAGCCTGCGCTCTTCCCGGCACCCGCTTGGCAGAGCGCGGCGGTCACCGCCAGGCGAAGCCGACAGGAGCTACGGCCGACCAGTCGACGGTGAGCTCGCCGAGGCGCCAGCGCGAGCGGTCGCCGCGCACGGGCCAGCCGGCGTCGCGCATCCCTCGAGCGACGGCGATCCAGCGCTGCGTCGGGCCATAAGCAGCGAGCGGCGAGTGGATGCGCCACAGCCGATCGAGCTCGCGCATCAGGGCATGCACGCCCTCGCCCGACACGTTGCGGTGGATGAGCGCCTTCGGCAGCCGTTCCGCCACGATCGACGGCGTCTCCAACTCGGCGAGACGCAGCGAGATCGTGAGGTGCTGCGGCCCGTCGGCGGTCAGGTCGACCCAGCTTGCGATGCGGCCGATCTCGTCGCAGGTGCCATCGATGAGCACGCCGCCTGGCTGCAGTCGAGTGATGAGTCGCCGCCACGCGGGCGCGACCTCTGTCTCGTCGTACTGGCGCAGAACGTTGAACGCACGGATGACGGCGGCCGGGCGGCCGCCGGGTGTCGGGACCTCGAAACCGCCGAGGGCGAAGCCGATGCGCGCATCCGGAGCGAAACCGGTACGGCCCGCGCGAACGTCGGCGAGCTGGTCGAGTGCGGTCAGGACACGGCCCGCCTCGATCTCGAGGCCGAGAACCTCGACGTCGGGCCGTGTCTTAGCGAGCCTCTGGTGCAGCTCGAGGGCCGTCACGCCGCTGGCCCCGTAGCCGAGATCGACAACGAGCGGATCGCCGCTGCGACGGAGCACGGGGAGCGTTCCGATCCACCGATCGACGCGGCGTAAGCGGTTCGTGTTGGTGGTGCCGCGCGTCACTGTGCCGATCACGCCGCCCGCTGCCATGCCTCCAGTGTGTCAAACGTGCAGCGCTGCAAGTTTCAAGAGACCTGTGAGCGACCGGTAGATTAGTGCCATGTCCGCGCCTTACACATTGATCCTCCTCCGCCACGGCAACAGCGAGTGGAACCAGAAGAACCTGTTCACGGGATGGGTGGATGTCCGCCTGAGCGAGCAGGGTGTCGCCGAAGCGAACCGCGCCGGTGAGCTGATCGCCGAGTCGGGTCTCAAGCCGGACATCCTGTACACGTCGGTTCTCACTCGTGCGATCCAGACCGCCGACATCGCCCTCGACGTCGCCGACCGGCTGTGGATCGACGTCAAGCGTTCGTGGCGGCTCAACGAGCGCCACTACGGTGCGCTTCAGGGTCTCGACAAGGCAGAGACGCTGGAGAAATACGGCCCCGAGCAGTTCCAGCTGTGGCGTCGCTCGTTCGACGTTCCACCGCCGCCGCTCGACGACGACAGCCCCTTCTCGCAGGCGCACGACGAGCGCTACGCCGGTCTCGGGGACGACCTGCCGCGCACGGAGTGCCTGAAAGACGTCATCGACCGGATGCTGCCCTACTGGGAGTCCGATATCGCTGTCGACCTCGCCGCGGGCAAGACGGTGCTCGTCACCGCGCACGGCAACTCCCTGCGGGCCCTGGTCAAGCACCTCGACGGCATCTCGGATGAGGACATCGCCGAGTTGAACATCCCCACCGGCATTCCGCTCGTCTACACACTCGACGAGAACTTCAAGCCGACCGAGCCGGCGCGCTACCTCGACCCCGAAGCCGCCGCTGCCGGCGCCGCTGCCGTAGCCGCCCAGGGCAAAAAGTAACGCAATCGAGTACAGGAGAAAGCCCCATTCCGCGCCGTGGAATGGGGCTTTCTCCTGTACTCGATTGCGTTGGACGCGAGCAGTTGGGTTAGGAGGCGAGCTCGGGGGCCCAGTCGCCGGTGCCGAGGTACTGAACCTTCTTGGCGATCGAGACCGCGTGGTCGGCGAAACGCTCGTGGTACCGGGATGCGAGGGTCGCGTCGACCGTGTCGACCGCCTCGCCCTTCCACGTCTCTCCGAGCACCTTGTCGAAGACGCTGACGTGCAGCTCGTCGATCTCGTCGTCCTCGTTGCGGATCTCGTCGGCGAGGGCCAGGTCTTGCGTACGGAGCAGCTCGGCCAGCTTGGTGGCGATCAGCACGTCGAGGCGGCCCATCTCGGCGAAGGTGCCGCGCAGGCTCTTCGGCACGACCTTGTCGGGGAAGCGGTAGCGCGCGAGTTGTGCGATGTGCTCGGCCATGTCGCCCATCCGCTCGAGCGACGCGCTGATCCGCAGCGCGCTCACGACGATGCGCAGATCGCGGGCGACGGGCTGCTGCCGGGCGAGGATCTGGATGGAGAGCTCGTCGAGCAGCACCGTGAGCTCGTCGATCTTGTTGTCGTTCGCGATGACCTCTTCGGCGAGGGTCACGTCGGACTTGTTGAACGCGTGCGTCGCATTCTGGATGGAGATGACGACGAGTTCGGCGATCTCGACGAGACGGTCCTGAACTTCCTTCAGCTCCTGCTGGAATACCTCGCGCATGAGTTAGTGGTCCTTCCTGGCGTGCGTGGGCACGCGGGATGCGAGGCCGATTGGCCACGCTCAGCATGTTTCCTTCAACAGGTTAACGGTTGGTGCCCGCAGCCTGAACAGTGTCTAAAGTACCCGCGAAACCGCGCGGGTGTCCGACTGTTCACGTCGTTCGCAGGTTGCTCTCATGCGTACTCTTAGAGTCATGGACTCCGCCTGGTTGGTGCTGCTGTCTCTGGCACTCGGCCTCTTGGTCGGGGCCGGTTTCGTCTGGCTCCTGCACATCGCCGCACGCCGTGGCGATCACGCCGTCCAGGTGGCGAGCCCGACCGTGCCCGACGGCGTCGATCAGGTGTTGGATGCGCTTGAGTCCGCCGGCGTCGTGCTCGACCCCTCGAACAACGTCATCAAAGCATCCCCGGGGGCGCATGCGATCGGCCTGGTCTGGAGCGGTGCGCTCGTGCATCCCCACCTCGTCGAGCTCGTCGACCGGGTTCGCCGCACCGGTGAGCCGATCACCGAGGACGCCGAACTGGCCCGCGGGCCTTTCGGGGACGCGAACATCAACCTGAGCGTCAGGGTCGCGCTCCTCGGCACCCGCTATGTCCTGCTGCTGGCGGAGGATCGCACCGAATCGTTCCGGCTCGAAACCGTCCGCCGCGATTTCGTTGCGAACATCAGCCACGAGCTCAAGACGCCGATCGGCGCTGTCGGGCTGCTGGCCGAGGCACTGGACGACGCATCCGACGATCCGGATCAGGTGCGCCGCTTCGCAGCCCGCCTCACCGAAGAGGCGCATCGACTCGCGCGCATCACGCAGGACATCATCGAGCTCAGCAGACTGCAGGCTGCGGATGCGCTGAGCAATCCCGAGCGCATCTCAGCCAACCAGGTGGTCAACGCCGCGCTCGATCAGAATCGGGTGGCGGCCGAATCGCGAAACATCGAGCTGGCGATGCGCGGTGAGAAGGGCGCACAGGTGATCGGCAACGAGGCGCTGCTCGTTACCGCCGTGCACAACCTGATCTCGAACGCGATCCAGTACTCACCCGACGACTCAAGAATCGGAATCGGAGTGCGGTCCATCGACGGAGTGGTCGAGATCGCGGTCACCGACCAGGGCGAGGGGATCCCCGAGGACGACCTCGACCGGGTGTTCGAACGCTTCTTCCGCGTCGACCAGGCGCGATCCCGCCACACCGGCGGTACCGGTCTCGGCCTCGCGATCGTCAAGCACGCCGTGCAGAACCACGGCGGTGACGTGCGCGTCTGGTCGCAACCAGGCCGCGGATCCACCTTCACGATCCGGCTACCCGAAGCATCCACTGTGTCCGGCCCCCCGATAGGAGAACCCAAGTGACATCCATCCTGCTCGTCGAGGATGAAGCCGCTCTGAGCGAGCCGCTCGCCTACCTGCTGAAGCGCGAGGGGTACGAGGTGACCGTGGCGGAGGACGGACCCACCGCTCTCGCCGAGTTCGACAAAGGCGGCATCGACCTCGTGCTGCTCGACCTGATGCTGCCGGGGATCCCCGGAACCGAGGTGTGCCGTGAGATTCGCACGCGATCGTCCGTGCCGATCATCATGCTCACAGCGAAGGACTCCGAAGTGGACATCGTGGTCGGGCTCGAGCTCGGTGCCGACGACTATGTGACCAAGCCGTACTCGTCGCGCGAGCTGCTTGCCCGCATCCGGGCCGTGCTGCGCCGTCGGGTGGAGGCCGAGGAAGCGGAGGACGACGGCATCCTCGAGGCCGGGACCGTGCGGATGGACGTCGACCGGCACACGGTCGCCGTCAACGGGGAGAGATCTCCATGCCGCTGAAGGAATTCGAACTACTCGAGCTGCTGCTCCGCAACGCCGGACGCGTACTGACCCGTGGTCAGCTCATCGATCGGGTGTGGGGGAGTGACTACTTCGGGGACACCAAGACTCTGGATGTGCACATCAAGCGCATCCGTTCGCGCATCGAGGAGAGTCCCTCGGATCCGACGATGCTCGTCACCGTTCGCGGGCTCGGCTACCGCTTCAACGGCTGAGCGCCGGGCGCACACCGAGAACACGAAAGGGCCGGCATCCGTCAGCGGATGCCGGCCCTTTCGGTGTATGTCGAGTCGGTATTACTCGTTCGAGGGCAGCGTGGCCGGCGGCACGAGCGACTGGTATGCGGGCAGCTGGCCGTCGAGCACGGGAACCTGCAGCTGCAGCCCCGTCTCGTCGCCGTACTGGAAGTAGACCTTGTAGAGGCTGCCGGGCTGGGCGCTGAAGTCGGGGATGAAGACGTTGCCGCTCGAGGCCGTCGGCTTCTCGCCGAGAAGCTTGACCTGGCCGGGCTTCACGGTGACCTCGGCCGTGGAGGTCGAGTTGTCGCCCGCCTTGATCGAGAGGCTCACGCTCTTGGAGTCGTTGTTCACGAGCGTGACGACGAGGTTTCCCACTTCGCCGTTCTTCGCGTCGGTGACGATCATCGCGTTGCGAACGTCGATCTGTCCGACGTTACCGCTCACTCCGTCGCTCGCGTCGTAGTGCTTCGTGGTGGCCTGCGGAGCGAAAAGACCGCACCCGGTCGTTCCGAACGCGACTGCCAGGGCAAGGACGACGGACGCGACGACACGAGCTTTCACTGATGACCCTCCAGAGATTTTTCCACTGGCCGAATCAGCCGTGAGAGAAGCGGAATGCGCTTCGAGTTTAGCCTATGCGTGCAGGGCCCCAGACGCGTGAGGGCGAACCTTAGCACGAGCCTGGTGTGGTATCCTAGTAGTTGCTGAAGGGACATCAATCTATGCTTTTCGAGGTTGGCGAAACCGTCGTTTACCCGCACCACGGGGCGGCAACGATCACCGAAGTAAAGAAACGAATCATCAAGGGTGAAGAGAAGCTATACCTCAAGCTCAATGTGACGCAGGGCGACCTCACCATCGAGGTTCCGGCCGAGAATGTCGACCTCGTCGGCGTTCGCGACGTCATCGGCAAAGAGGGTCTCGACCGCGTCTTCGAGGTGCTTCGCGCACCGTTCACCGAAGAGCCCACCAACTGGTCCCGCCGTTACAAGGCGAACCTCGAGAAACTCGCCTCCGGCGATGTGATCAAGGTCTCCGAGGTCGTTCGCGACCTGTGGCGCCGCGACCAGGACCGCGGATTGTCGGCGGGTGAGAAGCGCATGCTTGCAAAGGCACGCCAGATCCTCATCTCCGAGCTGGCGCTGGCAGAGAAGACCGACGACGAGAAGGCTTCGAGCCTGCTCGACGAGGTTCTCGCTTCCTAACTCCCGTAACCTCGTGGCATGACGTTGAACGCTGTGCCACGGGTTTCGGTGATCGTCGTTGCCGCGGGCAGCGGCACACGCCTGGGGGCCGAGGTTCCCAAGGCGTTCGCCGCGCTCCGCGGCTCGACGCTGCTTGAACGGTCCGTGCATGCTGCAGCCGGCATGCGTGAGCGCCCTCAGCTCATCGTCGTTGCGCCCGCGCCCCTGGTCGCTGAGGCGACCGCGCTCGCGTCCGCCGCTTTCGGCGAAGCCGTTACCGTCGTCGCAGGTGGTGAAACCCGCCAGCGCTCGGTCGCACTCGGACTGGCCGAAGTAGCCGACACCGTCTCAATCGTGCTCGTCCACGATGCTGCACGTGCCCTCACGCCGAGTTCACTGTTCGATGCCGTCGTCGACGAGGTGGATGCACGCGGTCACGGTGTGATTCCGGGGTTGCCTGTGAGCGACACGATCAAGCTCGTCGACGCCGCGGGGGACATCCACGAGACCGTCGACCGCTCGGTGCTCTCCGCGGTTCAGACGCCGCAGGGTTTTCCTCGCGCCGACCTCGTCGCCGCCTATGCGGCCGCGACGTCCGACGAGACCGACGACGCCGGACTCGTGACGGCACTCGGGTTGGAGGTGTCGGTCATCCCCGGGCGCGAACTCGCGTTCAAAGTGACGACTCCTGCCGATCTGAGCCGGGCAGAACTCATCCTCGGCGACTCGGCGGCGCCGGCTCTCCCGCGAATCGGCATAGGCACCGACACACACGGCTTCGATCACTCAGCCGAACTCTGGCTTGCCGGCCTCCAGTGGCCCGACGAAGACGGCCTCGCGGGCCACAGCGACGGGGATGCAGTGGCGCACGCGATCACGGATGCGCTGCTCTCGGCGTGCTCGCTCGGCGACATCGGCAGCGTCTTCGGCACGAGCGACCCCCGCTTCGTCGGTGCGCACGGCGAGGTGTTTCTCACTGAGACCCGACGACGGATCGAAGAGGCAGGATTCCGCATCGGGAATGTCTCGGTGCAGGTCATCGGCAACCGGCCCAAGTTCTCTCCGCGACGCGAGGAGGCGGAGGCGCTGCTCACGGGCATCCTGGGCGCCCCGGTCTCGCTGAGTGCTACGACGACCGACGGCCTGGGGTTCACCGGTCGTGGCGAGGGGATCGCGGCGATCGCTACGGCACTTGTCTTCTACAGCCAGGGTTACTGACATCCTCGAGCGGGCGAGCAGCGCAGCAGGGGCACGGCCCGTAGGCTGTATGGCGTGACTGTGCGACTCTACGACACGAAGGCCGCCGCCCTTCGAGACTTCATCCCGCTCCGCGAGCGTGAGGTCGGCATTTACCTCTGCGGTCCCACCGTTCAGTCGTCACCGCACATCGGCCACCTGCGATCGGCCCTGGTCTACGACCAACTGCGTCGCTGGCTCACCTATCGCGGCTACACCGTCACCCTCGTGCGCAATGTCACCGACATCGACGACAAGATCCTGAACGCGGCGCAACTCGAGAACAGCGTCGAAGAGTGGTGGGCGCTCGCCTATCGGGTCGAACTCGAATTCACCGCGGGGTACACGGCCTTGGGAATTCAGGCGCCCACTTACGAGCCTCGGGCGACCGCGAGCATCCCTCAGATGCAGGAGATCATCGCGCGACTGATCAAGCGCGGGCATGCTTACGCGGCTCAGGATGGGTCTGGCGACGTCTACTTCGATGTCAAGAGCTGGCCGGCCTACGGCGAACTCACCCGGCAGAGCATCGACAACATGGAGGCGGCTGCCGACGCAGACCCTCGCGCCAAGCGCGATCCGCGCGACTTCGCCCTCTGGAAGGGGCATAAAGAAGAGGAGCCGGCGACGGCATCCTTCCCCTCTCCCTGGGGCGACGGCCGACCCGGTTGGCACATCGAGTGCTCGGCGATGTCGCGCCGCTACCTGGGCGCGCAGTTCGACATCCACGGCGGCGGGCTCGACCTGCGCTTTCCGCACCATGAGAACGAACTCGCGCAATCGACGGCGGCCGGGGATGCGTTCGCCAACTACTGGGTGCACAACGGGCTCGTGAACATCAACGGTCAGAAGATGAGCAAGTCGCTCGGCAACTCGGTCTATGCGGCCGACCTGCTCGGAGCGGCCCGCCCTTTGGTCGTGCGCTACTACCTGGGCTCGGCCCACTACCGTTCGACGATCGACTTCACCAGCACCTCGCTCGCCGAGGCCGAGGCGGCGCTCGATCGCATCTCGGGATTCTTCGAGCGGGTCGACCGTCGACTGGCGTCGACGCGCTTCGCTGGAAGCGGCGTCGAGATCGTGCCGGAGGCGTTCGCCGAGGCGATGGATGACGATCTCGCCATCCCGCAGGCGCTCGCGGTACTGCACGACACCGTACGCACAGGAAACGCCGCACTCGATGCGGAAGACTTGGAAGCCGCAGCCACGGCTCGCGCGCACGCGCTCGCGATGACCGAGGTGCTCGGAATCAACCCGTTGTCCCACCAGTGGAAGTCCGCCGGATCGTCGGCGGCAGACGCGGCACTCGCAGAACTCGTCGATCGGCTCCTCGCCGACCGGCAGGCGGCCAGGGCAGCACGGGATTTCGGAGCCGCCGACCGCATCCGCGACGAATTGACGAGCGCGGGAATCACCATCGAAGACACCCAGACGGGGTCGCATTGGAGCATTGAACAGTGAAGAACACGGGTGGAAAGCCCCGCGCCGGGGCCGTGCGCAAGAGCCGCAAGGGCCCGCAGGTCGGGTCGGGCGGTCAGGGACGACAGGCTCTCGAGGGCAAGAAGCCGACGCCGAAGGCCGAGGACCGGCCGTATCATCCCGCGGGCAAGGCCAAGGCCGCCCGCGAGCGCTACGCCGCGGCCGGAGGCAAGGGCAAGCCGGGGCAGAGCCGCGACCAGGGATACGTCGGTCGCGGTCGAGCCGGTGGCGACAGCGGTCGCGGGCCCGGTGCATCCGGAGGCTCGCGTCGTCCGAAGAGCGGCGACGAGGCCGAGGTCGTCACCGGTCGCAACTCGGTGCTCGAGGCGTTGCGGGCTGACATCCCCACGACTGCGCTCTACATCGCTGCCCGGGTGGAGATGGATGAGCGGGTCAAGGAGATCCTGAACATCGCGACCGGCAAGGGCATCCCGATCCTCGAGGTGATGCGACCGGAGCTCGACAGGCTCGCCGGTCGTGACTCCGTGCACCAGGGCGTGGCGCTGAAGGTTCCGCCGTACGAGTACGCGCATCCGGTCGACCTGCTGGAGCTCACGCTGCGCAAGGGCCAGACCCCGCTGTTCGTCGCGCTCGACGGCATCACCGACCCGCGCAACCTCGGTGCGATCATCCGATCGACCGCCGCTTTCGGCGGTCAGGGCGTCATCATCCCGTCGCGTCGCTCGGTCGGCCTGACCGCGTCCGCGTGGAAGACCTCCGCCGGTGCGGCTGCCCGCACGCCCGTCGCGATGGCCGCCAACCTCACTCAGACGCTCAAGGCGTTCAAGGAGGCCGGGGTGTTCGTTCTCGGCCTCGACGGCGGTGGAGACGTCTCGCTTCCGGGGCTGTCGTTCGCCGACCGCCCGGTCGTCGTCGTCGTCGGCAGCGAAGGGAAGGGACTCTCGCGCCTGGTGACCGACACCTGTGACGCGATCGTCTCCATCCCGATCACCGCGACGACAGAGTCGCTCAACGCGGGCATCGCGACGAGCGTGACCCTGTACGAGATCTCGAAGCTGCGCGCCGAGGCGAAGAAGAAGTAGGCGTCAGACCTTCGAGCGCCAGTCGTCCTCGTCGGCGTCGTCGGCCAGTCCGCTGCCGGCATCCGAGGCGATGACGGGGATGCTGATGGTCTCGGTCGGCGGGTCGATGACGGTCGCCTCGTCGCGGCGGTGACGCAGGATGTCGTTGATGTAAGACGTCAGCGCTTCGGCGAGCGGCACATCCCTGCCCTCTGCCTGGGACATGAACCAGCGGTGCTCGAGTAGCTGGTGGAACACCTCTGCAGGCTCCAGCTTGCCCTTCAGGTCGGAGGGGATGGCCCGCACGACCGGCTCGAAGACGCGCATGAGCCACTCGTGGGCCATTGCCTCCTCGTCGAGCCCCTGCTTGCCGAGGGTGGCGGCGTAGGAATCGAGGTCGTTGAGCAGACGACGCGCCTGGTTCTCGCCGGTGTCGAGGCCGGTCAGGCGCAGGAGGCGGCGCTGGTGGTGACCGGCGTCGACGACCTTCGGCTGGATGCGCACCGTGGTGCCCTCATCCGACGTCTTGATCGCGAGCTCTTCGATATCGAAGCCGAGCTCGTTGAGGCGGTCGACGCGCCGGCTGATGCGCCAGCGCTCCGACGAGGAGAACGACTCGCTGCCGGTCAGCTCCTTCCAGAGGGAGCGGTAGGCGGCGACGATGCCGTTCGAGACCTTGATGGGGTCGAGCTCCTCGTCGACGCGACCACCGGCCTCGAGGTCCATCAGTTCGCCGGCGATGTTGACGCGGGCGATCTCGAGGTCGTTCTCGCGCTGACCGTTCGAGAGGCCGCCCTCGTAGAGCTGGCCGGTCTCCGCATCCACCAGATACGCGGCGAACGATCCCGCATCGCGACGGAAGAGGGTGTTCGAGAGCGAGACGTCGCCCCAGAAGAAGCCGACGATGTGGAGTCGGACCAGCAGCACAGCCAGCGCATCCACCAGTCGGGTCGCGGTATCGGGGCGCAGGGTCTGCGAGAACAGCGCGCGGTAGGGGAGCGAGAACTTGAGGTGCCGGGTGACCAGTACCGCCTTCAGCGCGTCGCCTTCGTCGTCCGTGCGGTTGGTGATCACGGCTACCGGGTCGACGCACGGGATGTCCATGCGCTGCAGGGTGCGGAGCATCTCGTACTCGCGCTTGGCCATTTCGGCCGTCGTCTCCTTGATGGCGATGACGTAGCCGGACAGGTTCGCGAAGCGGACGAGGTGGCGGGAGATGCCTTTGGGGAGGACAGCGATGTGCTCGCTCGACCACTCGTCGAGCGGAAGGTTCCAGGGGAGGTCGAGGAGTGCAGGATCGACGGTCGCCGCGGTGATGTTCAGGGAGCCGGCCATGAGGAAAACCTATCGTGAAAGCACTCTGCCGCAGCCGGCGAACCGGACTGCGGCAGAGTGAGGAACTGTTTGTCTCGACGGATTAGTCGATGACGGCACCGCCGAGGCGCTCGCCGCTCTCAGCGTGGAACACGTGGACGTGGCCCGGCTTCGGGGTGATGAAGACGGTGTCACCGGCGTTCGGGTGGATGCGGCCGTCGACGCGGGCGACGATGTCGGTGCGCTTTCCGTCGATGTCGGAGTGACCGTACAGGTAGCCGTCGGCGCCGAGCTCCTCGACGAGGTCGACGGTGACCTTGAGGCCGGTCCCCTCGGAGAGGAGACGACGACGTCCTCCGGGCGGACACCGATGGTGACAGCCGATCCGGCGTTCGCGAGGATGTCGCGCTCGATCGGGACGACCGAGGTGCCGAACTTGACGCCACCGTCTGCGACGTCGGCCGAGAACAGGTTCATGGCCGGGCTGCCGATGAAGCCGGCGACGAACACGTTGTTCGGCTGCGCGTACAGGTCGCGCGGGGTGCCGACCTGCTGGAGCACGCCGTCCTTGAGCACCGCGATGCGGTCACCCATGGTCAGAGCCTCGGTCTGGTCGTGGGTCACGTAGACCGTGGTGACGCCGAGGCGGCGGGTCAGCGACGCGATCTGGGTGCGGGTCTGAACGCGGAGCTTGGCGTCGAGGTTCGACAGCGGCTCGTCCATGAGGAACACCTGAGGGGAGCGGACGATCGCACGGCCCATGGCGACGCGCTGACGCTGACCACCCGAGAGGGCCTTCGGCTTGCGGCCGAGGTACGGCTCGAGGTCGAGGAGCTTGGCAGCCTCGAGAACGCGGGATGCGCGCTCGTCCTTGTTGACGCCGGCGATCTTGAGCGCGAAGCCCATGTTCTCGGCGACGGTCATGTGCGGGTACAGCGCGTAGTTCTGGAAGACCATCGCGATGTCGCGGTCCTTCGGGGAACGTCGGTGACGTTGCGCTCGCCGATGAAGATGTTGCCGTCGTTGACCTCTTCGAGGCCGGCGAGCATGCGCAGCGAGGTCGACTTTCCGCAGCCGGAGGGGCCGACGAGAACGAGGAATTCGCCATCTGCGATGTCGAGGCTGAGCTCGTCGACAGCGGGACGGTTGGAACCCGGGTAGAGACGGGTTGCCTTGTCATAGGTGACCGTAGCCATGGTTTTCTTACTCCTTCACCGGCAGGTACGTGCCGGACGATCCGTAGTGATGGATGAAGCGGTGCCACCGCCGAGGGCGACAGCGACCACGACCCCATAGTATGTCATCGGCGACACGGTCGTGACCACCGCTCAGCAGCGACCCCCTCCGTGCGTCCAGCCGCCGGTTAGGGGATTCCCAGACTGGCGAAATACGCTTTCTCGGTGCGTTCGCGCATTACCCCCGAGCTGCCCGCACCGCAGCGAGACGAGTGACTCCCCCGAAAGTGACATCCATGACCGACGGTCCCGAAGACAGCCGCCCCGAGAACGAACGGCGCGCTGCGGCGAGGGAGAAGGCCCGCCAACTCCGCACCACGCAGCAGCGGAAAGACCGCAGGAACAGGCTTTTCCTCTCCGGAGGCATCGTGGTCGGAGCGCTCGCGATCATCGCCGTGGTCGTCATCATCATCGTCACGGCCATCCGTCCGACCGTCCCCGGTCCGAAGAATATGGCCAGCGACGGCGTGGTCGTCGGCGCCGGGCTGAAGGTGCAGCCCACCCCGTCTCTGTCGGCGGATGCTTCCCCCATCCCCACGACGCCGGATGCGAGTGGGAGCGTGGTGAACATCCGCGTTTATGTGGACTATCTCTGCGCACTCTGCGGTGACTTCCAGCGAACCAACGCCGAACAGCTCGAGCCACTCGTGAAGGACGGCGCGGTGACGATGGAAGTGCACCCGATCGCGATCCTGACCAGTCACTCCAACGGCACCCGCTACTCGCTGCGTTCGGCGAACGCGGCCGCCTGCGTCGCGAACTACTCGCCGAACAGCTTCTGGAACTTCAACAACTCCCTCTTCGAGAATCAGCCGAAGGAGGGCAGTAGCGGGCTGACGGATGCGCAGCTCAAGGACCGCGTCTCCGCTTCGGGTGCAAAGTCCACCAGCTCCATCGACTCGTGCATCGACGACGGAACGTACAAGAACTGGGTGACCGACGCCAGCGATCGTGCCCTGGCCGGACCCATCCCGAATTCGAGCGTGAAGAAGTTGACCATCGCGCCGCTCGTGCTGGTCAACGGCAAGCAGTACACGGGATCGCTGAAGAGCGCGTCGGACTTCAAGGCGTTCGTGCTTCAGGCGCAGGGCGACTCGTACTCCACGTCGACGCCCTCGCCGTCGCCGTCCCCTTCGGCGGGCTGAATCCGCCGAACAGCATCCTCTAGGATGGTGTGGCGAGACGGCCTGCCCGTCTCCGGCCGGCCTGGCGCAATTGGTAGCGCACCGCTCTTGTAAAGCGGGGGTTACGGGTTCGAGTCCCGTGGCCGGCTCTTCATTCTTCTTCTCGCCCGTGGACTCGGCGTGCTCGCTTTCGTTGGCGATGACTCTGCGCTCCAGCTCTCCGGCCCGGCTGGCCTTTGCGAGCTGTTCGTCGGCGCTTCATCCAGAGTCGCTAGAGTGCGGCCTCTAGACCGAGCAGTACATTCCCCCAATCGGTGGGAAAGTACCGGTGGTCTCGGGATGCGCGGCGAGCGGCATCGGAAGTCGAAACGTCCAGGTGATGAGGATTATCGACTATGGGGCGATGGTCGATGCGCCCAATAATCTCATCACAGAGGGTCGCAAGGCCCTGCCGAACCCGAAGCCCGGAGACAGAGTGGTCACAGAAATCCTTCCCCTCGCGACAGCGACCCGCGGAAGTGTGCGCGTCACGATCGACGGCGACGCCGGCGCCTGGCACCTGATCGTCGACGGCGACGGCGACGAGCGGCTGCGCCTCCGGCTCGGTGTGACTGTCGGAGGGGTGGCGCTCGCGGAGTCGAGCACGCTCATCCGGACGGCATCGCGCACGGTGGTGGAGACGCTCACCCCGGTGGCGGGCAAGTCGACGATCGAGCGCACACGTGATCACGTCGAGCTCGTGGCGGATTTGCGGCACGAGGGCGGGTTGGACTGGCAGATCGTCGTGCGGCTGGCGGAGGACGGTATCGCGCTCCGTTATCTGGTCCCGGACCTGCAGGGGGTCAGCACGCTTGACGCCGAAGTGACCTCTCTCTCGCTCACCGGCTATGAGCGGGCGTGGGTGCTCGCGTACCAGACCTGGTACGAGACGCCGCGATTCGGGCAGCAGGTGTCGCAACTCGCATCCGGTGCCTACGGGCTTCCGTTCCTTCTTCTCGACGAAGCCGGGCGCTATCTGCTCGTGACCGAGTCCGGCATCGACGGGCGCTTCAGCGGAGCGCACGCGTCGGTGGATGCCGGCGCGGCAGCCCTTCGTTACCAGCAGGCCGATCAGTCGGTCGAGATCGCACGGGGCGCCATCACGCCGTGGCGGGTGTTCGTCTTCGGCGACCTCGCGACCGTGGTCGAGACCCAGCTCGTCGACGAGCTCGCCCCGCCGCAGCATCCTGAGGTCGGAGATGCGTCGTGGGTGCGCCCCGGCCGTGCCGCGTGGTCGTGGTGGTCGGATTTTTATTCGGGCGCTCAGCTCGAACAGCAGAAGCACTTCGTCGACGTCGCTGCGGAGTTCGGGTGGGAGCACCTGCTCATCGACTGCGGGTGGGAGGAGACCTGGGTCCCGGAGATCGTGGCCTACGCCAGCCGGTCCGGCATCCAGGTGCACCTCTGGACGGTCTGGCACGACATCGACGGTCCGGAGAAGCTTCAGCGGCTGGCACTGTGGCGGTCGTGGGGCGTCGTGGGGATCAAGGTCGACTTCATGGAATCGGAGTCGAAGGATCGTTACCGCTGGTACGACTCGGTGCTGCAGGAGACGGCCCGGCTCGGGCTGATGGTGAACTTCCACGGCTCTGTGATTCCGCGGGGCTGGGCACGTACCTGGCCCCAGGTGATCGGCTACGAGGCCATCCGTGGCTCGGAATACTACGTGTTCTACAACGACCTGCCGTTGACCGCCGAGCACAACGTCATCCAGCCCTTCACAAGGAACGTCATCGGTTCGATGGACTACACACCCGTCGCGTTCACGGCCCCAGGCCGCACGACGAGCGACGGACACGAACTCGGGATGAGCGTCGCGTTCGAGTGCGGAATCACCAACTTCGCCGACAGCGTGGATGCGTATCGCGAGCGCCCGCTCGCGGCCGGACTCCTTGCCGAACTCCCTCCCCACTGGGACGAGACCCGCTTGCTCGCGGGCGATCCCGACACGGAGGCGGTTCTCGCGCGCCGGTCGGGCGACCGTTGGTTCGTCGGAGGGATCGCGACGGGACCAGCTCGGACCCTGCGCATCCCGCTCGGTCGTCTCGGCGGCGGCCGCTGGCAGGCGTGGACTGTCGGGGACGCCCCGGATGGCAACGGTCGTGGCCTTGCCGACCTGACATCCGTCGTGGACGACACCCTCACCGTGCGTCTCGCGGACGACGGCGGATTCGCGGCGATTCTCGCGCCAGAAGGTTCCGCCCTCTTCCGGGCGACGAGCGTGACGGCGGACAGCGCGCCCGTCGTCGAACCGGCGATCGGCGAACTCGATGCCCGTGGGACAGCGCGACTCACGGTGCCGAAGGGAGCTGTTCTCCGCACGGCTCCCGGCTGGCGCGCAGAGCGTGAGGGTGATCGCGACTGGCTGGTCACCGCGCCGGAGAGCCTCGCGGCCGGTGGGCTCGGTGTCGTGACCGTCGAGGTCGCCGGCAGTCGCGGAGTACCCGTCGTCGCCCACTCGCGCTTGCTCAAGCCTCTTGCGGCCGGCGACGTCCCGCTCTCCACGCTTCCCATGCTCTCCTTCACTAATGAAAGCGGTCCGGTGGAGCGAGATCAGTCCAACGGCGGCGGCAACCCGAACGACGGCCAGCGGATGCGCGTCGCAGGCGACGAGTTCGGCACCGGCTTCGGTGTCTCATCGCCCTCCACCTTCAGCGTGCACCTCGGCGCACGCGCCCAGGGGCTCGCGGGCCTCGTCGGCATCGACGACGAGACACCGGATGCGGCGGCCTTCGCGGTCGTCGAAGGGGACGGCGACGAACTGCTGCGCATCCCGCTCACGAGCGGTGCCCCGGCGGTGCCGTTCGATGTCTCCGTCGCGGGCGTGCGCATCCTGACACTTCGAACCGAGGCCTCTTCCGAAGTCGCGGCTCACATCGACTGGGCGGCGCTCGTGCTGACCTCGGATCAACCAGACGCAATCACATCACGCGCCGATCACTGATGATCGCGCACACGAAAGGAAACCCATGCACAAGAAATGGCTCATCGCTCCGGCGGTCGTCGCCGTGGCAGCGCTGCTGTCGGCTTGCTCGGGCGGTTCGACGCCCAGCAGCGACGAGAAGGTCACCATCACCTACGGCGTCTGGGCGGGAACGCAGACCCCGGCGATGAAGGAGATCGCGGCAGCGTTCACCAAGGAGAACCCGAACATCACCGTCAAGGTGGAGGAACGGCCCTGGCCCGAATACTGGTCGACGCTGCAGACCGGCGCCGCTGGCGGGACGGCACCGGACGCCTTCTGGATGCTCGCCCAGCAGATCCGTCCATACGCGGCGGGCGACCAGCTGCTCGACATCTCCGACGAGATCAAGAAGGAGAAGGTCGACCTCGCCAAGTACCCCAAAGCAGTGCTCGACCTGTACGACCAGGGCGACGGCAAGATCTACGGTCTGCCGAAGGACGTCGACACGAACGCCGTCTGGTTCAACAAGGCGATCTTCGACAAGGCGGGCGTCGCCTACCCGAAGGACGACTGGACCTGGGACGACTTCCGCGAGACCGCCAAGAAGCTCACCGACCCTGCAGCAGGGGTCTGGGGTGCTGCGGCTCCGATCGACTATCAGGGCGGTTACTACAACACCATCCTTCAGGCGGGCGGCCAGGTGATCTCCAGCGACGGGAAGAAGGCGCTGATCGACAGCCCGGAGGCGCAGGCCGGTATCAAGTTCTGGACCGATCTGCAGGCGGACAAGTCGACTCCGACGTTGAAGCAGCTGTCGGACACCGAGGCGGAGACGCTGTTCGAACAGGGGAAGATCGGCATGTACACCTCGGGCGCTTTCTGGGCACTGCAGCTGTACAACAACAAGGACATCGCCGCTAACGTCGATGTCGCACCCCTGCCCGTCGGAGAGAAGCGAGCGACCGTGACCAGTGGGATCGAGAACGTCGGCTACGCCGGCACCAAGCATCCGGATGCGGTCAAGAAGTTCCTGCTCTTCGCGAGCGGCAAAGAGGCGGCCGACATCCAGGCCAAGTCCGGTGCCGTGCTCCCCGCCTACGAGGGTGGCGAGAAGGCGTGGATGGCCGCGATGCCGGAGTTCAAGAACCTCCAGGTGTTCATCGACGCCAAGAAGTACTCGGTGCCGCTGCCCGTGCAGGGCAACGCCGCCGAGTGGCAGGGGCTTCAGACGAAGTACCTCACCGGAGCCTGGGACGGAACGACGACGGTAGCCGACGCGACCAAGCAGTACGCCGACGCGATCGACAAGGTGCTGGCCGAGAAGTAATGACCTCCACTCTTACCCGGCCGGGGCGGCAGCAGCAGAGCCGCCCCGGCACGCCCCCGCCGGCCGCCGTCCGCCGCCGTCAGCGGATCGACTGGTGGGCGTACGCGATGATCGCGCCCGCTCTCATCGGTCTCGCCGCGCTGTACCTCTGGCCGTTCGTCTCGACCTTCGTGAAGAGCTTCATGAACGTGCCGGTGTTCGGCGCCGGCAAGTTCAACGGCATCGACAACTACACGAAGCTCCTCTCCGACGAGGACTTCTGGCGGGCGCTCGGAAACTCCGCGCTCTACACGGTTCTGGTGCTCATCGGCATCCCGATCGCGATCGTGCTGGCGGCGCTGATCGAGCAGGTCGCCAAGGGACGCACGCTGTATCGCGTGCTGCTCTTCCTTCCCGTGGTGACCCTGCCGGTCGCCGTCGGGATGGTGTGGCGCTTCATCCTGAACGGCGACTTCGGCGTTCTCAACTATCTGCTCTCGCTCGTCGGTATCCCCGGCGAGTATTGGGTCGCGGATGCGCGCTTCACGATCTACGCCTTCGCTGTCGTGGGCATCTGGATGGGTCTCGGCATCAATCTCATCATTCTCGGGGCCGGGCTGCAGAGCATCCCCGTCGATCTCTACGAGGCGTCGTCGCTGGACGGCGCAGGGCGGGTCCGCCAGTTCTTCTCGATCACGTTGCCGCTGCTGAGCCCGAGCGTGTTCTTCGTCACGGTGCTGACGACGATCTCGGCCCTGCAGATGTTCGACCTGGTCTTCGTCATGCTGGGCAGCATCAACAACACCGCGCTCGACGGTTCGAAGACCATCGTCTACCTCTTCTACGAGGCGGCCTTCGTGCAGTTCAAGCAGGGATACGGCGCCGCCATCGCGATCGTGCTGCTCATCATCATCATGATCGCGACAGCGGTCCAGTTCCGTCTGCAGAAGAGGTGGGTGAACTATGACTGAGGTCGCAACGCGTCCCCGGCGATTGACCGGGCGATCGACAGGGCGAGCGGCGTCCAGTCGCGGACAGTGGCGCATCCACGTCGTGCTCATCGTCGCGGTCATCCTGATGATCGTGCCGTTCGTGTGGCAGATCCTGACCTCGTTCAAGACATCCAACGAGGTGTCGTCTCTCCCGCCGACCCTGTTCCCGGCGACCCCGACACTGGCCGGCTTCGAGACCTTCTTCTCGTCGGTGCCGTTCTGGGCGCAGTTCGCCGTATCTGCGATGTCGCTCATCCTGCGCGTCGCCGGGCAGGTACTCGTGGCCGCACTCGCCGGCTACGCCTTCGCGCGGCTCACCTTTCCGGGCAAGAACGTGATCTTCGGGCTGTTTCTGCTCATGCTGATGGTGCCGAGCCAGTTGTTCCTGCTCGGCCAGTTCGACCTGATGAAAGGGCTCGGACTCCTCAACACCATTCCCGCGCTGGCGATCCCCGGGATCTTCAGCGCGTTCGGGACGTTCCTCATGCGCCAGGCCTTCGTGACGATGCCGAAGGAGTACGAAGAGGCCGCTCGACTCGACGGCGCGGGAACCCTCCGGGTGTTCTGGAGCGTGATGCTGCCGATGGCGCGGCCGATGCTCGCCGCGCTCGCCGTGCTGACCTCGCTCTACTCCTGGAACGACCTGCTCTGGCCCCTCATCGTGACCCCGGCCGGAGACAACCGTCCGCTTCCCGTCGGGCTCGCCAGCATGCAGGGTCAGTTCGGCACGAACTATCCGGCGCTCATGGCAGGTGCCCTGGTCTGCACGCTGCCGCTCGTCATCGTCTTCATCGTTCTGCAGCGACAGTTCTTCGCGGGCATCGCCAGCAGCGGACTGAAAGGTTAAGGATGGGCGTCACGTCCGAACAGAGCACGATCGCGCACTTGCGAGGCGGGGGCACGAGCGTCGTCGTCGATCTGGGCGACGGGAGGCTTCCGCGCGTGCTGCACTGGGGTGCCGACCTGGGCGAGCTCACCGCTGTCGAGCTCGACGGGATCCGAACGATCACGCGCCCGACGGTGGGGGACAGCGCGGTCACGTACCCGCAGCCCGTTCCTGTGCTCCCGCAACTCGCGGAGGGGTGGCTCGATCGTCCCGGCATAACCGGTAACAGGCACGGCCGCGGCTTCGCACCTCTGTTCCGGGATGCGGTGCACACGGTCACGGGCTCAGCCGTTCGCACCGAGGCCACCGACCCTCACTCCCAGCTGAGCATCGCGATTCTGATCGAGCTCGGCCCGGAGGGTCTGCTTCAGGCCGGAGCGGAGCTCCGGAACGACGGCGCCGAGCCGTACGTGCTCGACTCGCTGGAACTGGCGCTGCCCGTTCCTGACACGGCAGACGAGATCCTGGATCTGACGGGCCGCTGGGCGCTCGAGCGGGTGCCGCAGCGGCACGAGTTCCCGATCGGAGCCTGGGTGCGCGAGAGCAGGGGCGGAAAGCCCGGCCTCGATCATTCGACTCTGTTCGCGGCGGGTGCCCGGGGGTTCGGATTCGAACGCGGCCCGGTATGGGGTATCCATCTGGGCTGGAGCGGCAACCAGGTCGTCGCCGCCGAGCGCACACCGGCGGGCACGCGCCATCTCCGCGCGGGGGAGCTCCTTCTCTCAAACGAGCTCGTGCTCGCCGCGGGCGAAACCTACCGCAGCCCGGTGCTTTACGGTTCGTGGGGCGACGGGCTGAATGAGCTGTCCGAGCGCTTCCACAGAATGCTGCGGGCCCGCCCCGAACATCCGTCGGCCCCGCGGCCCGTGCTCTCGAACACCTGGGAGGCCGTCTACTTCGATCACGATGTCGACAAGTTGAAGGCGTTCGCCAAGCGGAGTGCCGACCTTGGTATCGAGCGATTCGTCCTCGATGACGGATGGTTCCTCGGGCGACGCGACGACACCTCGTCCCTCGGCGACTGGGTGGTGGATCCGACGGTCTGGCCGGAGGGTCTGGACGGACTCGCGGAGCACGTGCACGAGCTCGGTCTCCAGTTCGGGCTGTGGTTCGAACCCGAGATGGTGAACCTCGACTCGGAGCTGGCCCGCGCGCATCCGGAATGGGTGTTCGATGCCGGGCACGGGCCAGGGCTCGCGTCGCGCTACCAGCACGTGCTCGACCTCTCGCATCCCGATGCGTACGCCCTGGTGATCGAACGGGTCTCGGGCCTCGTCGACCGGCTCGGCATCGACTTCATCAAGTGGGACCACAACCGCTACCTGACGGATGCTGGCCACAGCGACACCGGCCGTGCGGGTGTGCACGACCAGGTTCTCGCGACCTACGCGATGATGGACGAGCTGCGCCGGCGGCATCCGCGCCTCGAGATCGAGTCGTGCGCGAGCGGGGCGGCCGTGTAGACCTCGGCGTTCTCCAGCGGACCGACCGGGTCTGGCCCTCCGACTGCAACGATCCGCACGACCGGGTGGACATCCAACGCTGGACCTCGATGCTCGTTCCGCCCGAGTTGCAGGGGACTCACATCGGAGCAAAAGAATCGCACACGACCCACCGTGTCGCGACGCTCGACTTCCGCGCCTCGACCGCTTTCTGGGGCAACTTGGGGGTCGAACTCGATCTCACGAGCATCGATGCAGCTACCTTCGCGCGGGTCAAGACGTGGGTGGATGCGCACAAGCGATTCCGCGGACTGTTGCACAGCGCCCGCGTGGTTCAGGCGGACACCATTGCTGAGCTCCGTGTCGGCGGAGTGGTGTCGCACGACCGCTCCGAGGCCCTCTACTCCTATACCGTTCTCGACAGGCCGGCCGCGTGGCCGCCGCCGCGGTTCAGGATGCCCGGTCTCGACCCAGGCCGTCGGTACAGGGTGCGATCACTCACGCCGGGCGACCCCGTGCCCGACGGGCAGCGACCCCCCTGGATGTCAGGCGAGGTCACGGTGTCTGGCGCGGTTCTCGCGACGATCGGATTGGAGCCTCCATCGCTCGATCCCGACCGCTCCGCGCTGTTCCACGTCGTCGAGGCATGACGGTCGAGACCGTCGTGGCGGGGCCGGCCCTCGTGCGGATCGCCGATCCCACGGGACGAGCGCACGCCGCGATCTCGCCGCGAGCAGCGTCGCTGCGCGCACTGACCGTCGGCGGGATCGACATCGTCGAGCCGTCCGTCACCGCGCCGGGCATCCCGGGAATGTCGGGGGCCACGCTCGCGCCCTGGCCGAACCGGGTGGAGGGCGCCAGGTGGTGGCACAACGGCCTGGAGCAGCGGCTCGAGGTGACAGAACCCGAGCTCGGCCATGCCAACCACGGACTGCTGGCCGACGCCGACTTCGAGCTCGCAGTGAACGGTGGGGATACGGCCACGCTGAGCACGAGCATCCGCAAACCGCCCGGATACCCCTTCGATCTCGACATCGCGGTGCGCTACACGATGGACGACGCGGGAGTCGCCGTCACGACTACCGTGACCAATCGCGGGGAGGACCCGGCCCCGGTCGCGCTCGGCGCGCATCCCTACCTGCGAATCGGGTCGACTGCGGTGGCCGACCTAGCTGTGAGCGTTCAGGCGACCCACGCCTACCGGCTCGACGGGGGCCACATCCCGCGGGAGCGGTTCCCCGTCAGCGGAACGGACTGGGATCTTCGTGCACCGCGGCCGCTCAAGGACGCGCCCGACCACGCCACCTTCGAGGACGAGGCGGCTTCGGGGATGCTCGTGCACTCTCTCCGCTCGGCTCGCGGACCACGGGTCGACCTCTGGGCGGAGGACGTCTACCGCTGGACGCAGCTCTACATCGACCGGCAGTTCCCCTCCGACGACGGCCCGCACACGGCGGTCGCGATCGAACCGATGACGGCGCCGCCCAATGCGCTGCGAAGCGGTGAGGGTATCCGGTGGCTCGAGGCGTCCGAATGCTGGAGCGCAAGCTGGGGCATCCGGCTCGTCGTCGAGTGAGCAAGTGATCCGGGCGACGGCGGTGACCCGGTGACCTAGGTGTCGCGGCTGCGGAAACTCGACGGGCTCATGCCGTGGTAGCGGCGGAAATGCCGGGAGAAGTAGAACGCGTCGTCGTAGCCGACGTCGCGGGCGACCTCGGCGATCGTGGCATCGGTGGTGTCGAGCAGCTGCCGCGCCCGACCCATCCGCAGAGCTGTGTGATGAGCGAGAACGCCCCCGCCCGTGGCTCGACGGAACAGTGCCGTGAGATGCGACGGCGACACCCCGACCAGCCGGGCGAGGTCGGGCACTCTGACGGAGCCGTCGAGGCGTTCGCTCAAGTAGTTCATCGCGCGTTGCAGCGGGTCGTCCGGCGCGGGCAACAGCCGGTCGACGCCGATCTGGGTGAGCAGCTTCCAGGCGGCTCCGGATGCCGACATCAGTCGCGGCGGCGACTGGTCGCGCTCGAGGTTGGAGACGATCTCGTCGAGGAGGGCGACGGCACGCTCGATTCCGCGGATCGGGACGATCGGGCGGCTGGGCGAAACATCCATGCCCTCGACGAGCTCGGCCGCATCCGTGCCGGCCACGTGCGCCCACCAGATCGTCCAGGGGTGCGCCTCGTCCGATCCATACGCGTGCGGTACGCCGCGCGGGATGACGAGCGCCTGCTGGGCCCCGATCCTGTGTGCACCGTCGCCGACTCGTGCCCACCCGGTTCCGGATGCGCAGACCATCACGATGGTCTCCTCGGCCCCGCGAGGCCGGTTCATCTGGTGGTCGAGGGCGGTCGGATAGTAGCCGACGTCGGTCACGAGGAGCCGGCGGGTGACCGGGCGGGCGAGTGCTTCCGCCACCACCGGGCGGGGCACGACGACCAGGCGTTGGCCCCGGAAGCCTTCTTGGATCGGCATGCGATCATTCTGAAGGCATGGTCGTCGGATTGTCCAGGGGTGAGCTGTCATCATGCATTCCCGCATCCGGAGATCGCCCCTTGAATAGAGACATGTCCAGCGATGCCCTGCTTCCCGATGCCCCCGCGCGCCTGCGCCCACGTCTCGATGCCGGGTCGAGTGTCGCCTGGAGCGAGCCCGTGGTGATCGACACGTACGAACCCGGCGAGGGCGACGAGTTCCCGATGTTCCTCGACCGCCGCGTCTACCAGGGCTCGAGCGGCCGGGTCTATCCGATCCCGTTCATCGACACCGTCTCGACCGAGGCGCATCCTCGCGAGTGGCAGGCCGTGCACCTGGAGAACCGGTGGCTGCGAGTGATGGTGCTTCCGGAACTGGGCGGTCGCATCCACATCGGATACGACAAGACGTCCGGGTACGACTTCTTCTACCGCAATCACGTCATCAAGCCCGCCCTGGTCGGCCTCGCCGGCCCCTGGATCTCGGGCGGCGTCGAGTTCAACTGGCCGCAGCATCACCGTCCGGCGACGTTCCAACCGGTCGACGCGTCGATCGAGGAGGATGATGACGGCTCGGTGACGGTGTGGTGCTCCGACCACGACCCGTTCACGCGGATGAAGGGGATGCACGGCATCCGTCTGCACCCGGACAGGGCCGTCGTCGAGCTGGTCGCTCGGCTCCACAACCGCACCAGCGACGTGCAGACGTTCCTGTGGTGGGCGAACGTCGCGGCCGAGGTGCACGACGACTACCAGTCGTTCTTCCCGACGGATGTGCACTACGTCGCCGACCACGCGAGGCGTGCGATCACAGCCTTCCCGGCTGCTGACCGCCCGTACTACGGGATCGACTACCCGGCGCGCGCGGCGACCGACGGCGACCGTCTGGACTTCTACCGCAACATCCCGGTGCCGACTTCGTACATGGTGACGGACACCGAGGATGACTTCTTCGGCGGTTACGACCACCGAGCCCGCGCGGGCTTCGTTCATGTCGCCGACAGGCACATCGCTCCCGGAAAGAAGCAATGGACGTGGGGCAATGCCGAGTTCGGCCGGGCCTGGGATGCTCTTCTCACCGACCACGACGGCCCGTACGTCGAGCTCATGGCCGGGGTGTACACCGACAACCAGCCGGACTTCGCCTGGCTGGAACCCGGTGAGACGAAGGAGTTCAGCCAGCTCTGGTATCCGATTCACGAGATCGGACCAGCCCACCAGGCGACGGTCGACGCCGCGGTGCGGCTCGACGTCGGCGCCGAGGTCGTCTCGGCCGGGGTATGCGTCACCGCCGAGCACTCGGCGAGGGTGATGCTGACCTTGCGGGGCGAGGTCGTCTTCGATGAGGAGGCCCGGATCGCTCCGGGACTTCCTTACCGATTCGAGATCCCGTCTGAGTCGGCGAGCGCCTCGGAGTACGAGCTGGCGGTCACCGCCCAATCCCGCGAGCTCATCCGGTGGCGGCCGCGGCCGGAGGAGCATGGCGAGGAGCCGTGGACAGCCACGGAACCACCCGCGCCTCACGACGTCGACAGCGCTGACGAGCTGTACTACACGGGCGTGCACCTGATGCAGAACCGGCATCCCACGCGCTCGCCCCTGCCGTATTGGGAGGAGGCGTTGAGGCGCGATCCCCTCGACAGCCGGTGCAACATCGCGATGGGCGATCACTTCTATCGCCGCGGACGCTATGACCTGGCCGAGACGCATCTCCGTCGCGCCCTGGAACGTCAGCGGAGACGCAACGGGAACCCTCGAGACGGCGAATCGGCCTACCTGCTCGGGCTCGTCCTGACGCGCGCCGATCGGCTCGATGCGGCGATAGACGCTTTCGCGAAGGCGGCTTGGGATGTCCGGTGGGCGGCGCCATCGCACCTCGAGATCGCGCGCATCCAGGCGCGACGCGGCAACGACCGCGAGGCGCTCGCCTCGGTGGACCGTTCACTGGCCAAGAACGCAGAAGACTCCCGCGCCAACGCGCTTCGGGCGATCGTCCTGCGCAGGCTCGGTCGGATGCGCGAGGCCGACGAACACCTGCGCCGCCGCGCGCAGATCGATCCTCTCGACCACCTCACGCTGCTCCTCATGTCTTCCCCGATGACAGCGGATCCCCGAACGATGCTCGACGTCGCCGGGGAGCTCTCGGCCGCGGGCGAACTTGAGACTGCGGCACACATCCTTGCAGCCGCTGCAGCGGCGCAGCCCGGAGTGGCCGGCAATGTGCGGCCTCTCGCGCACCTGCACCGTTCGCTCCTCCTTCGGAAGCTCGGCCGCGACGACGAGGCCCGGCTCGCGCTCGACGAGGCGCACACGAGCGACCGGCGCCGCTGCTTTCCCGCTGGACTCGACGATCACGATGCCCTGCAGGCCATCCTCCGAGAGGATCCCGATGACCACATCGTGGGGTCCATGCTGGGGATGCTGCTCTACGACGCCGGACGCGAGACCGAGGCCGCAGAGCTCTGGTGCCGAGCGGTCGAAGCCGGAGTCGCCGATGCGGTCGTGCTCCGGAATGCGGCCATCGCGACCGTGAACCTCACAGGGCGCACTCGTGACGCGCTCGACTGGTACAACAGGGCGATCGCGCTCAACGCATCCGCTCGCCTACTGTACGAGCGCGACCAGCTTCTCGCACGGGACGGTGCTCGGGCCGAGACGCGACTCGCGCTGCTCGAGGACCGGCGCGACAGCGTGCTCGAACGCGACGACTTGACCGTGTCGTACTGTCTGCTGCTCACGCAGGCGGGACGTGCCCGCGATGCCCTCGAGATTTTCGAGAGCCGCCGCTTCGCACCCTGGGAGGGCGGTGAAGGCCAGACCCTCGCGGCGTGGGAGTCAGTGTCCCTCGCGCTCAGTCGCGAGGCAGAGCGGGGAGAGGACATCGATTCGGCCCTCCGCTATGCGAAGGCGGCGCTGACACCGCCGTCGAGTCTCGGGGAGGCGCGGCACCCGCTCGCCTCGACCAGGGACATCCAGCTGCGGCTTGCGACGCTGTTCTTGCGCAGCGGAGACGAGGAGAGCGCGCGCCGAGCCGAAGCGAACGCGGCCTCGCAACCGGTCGTCGACGACACGGTCGCGAATGTGGAGGGCGGCCTGCCCGACTACTTCGCAACCTCGCTGCCGGAGCTCCTGCTGTTCCTGCCCGCGCCGGGCATGCCCGGCGACTAGTGGCGGCCCTTTCGCGGCGCCGGAATCCCTGCTTACCTGGTCACACGCGAAGGGAGCAGCAATGGATTCCGTGCAGGTGCGTCGCATCTACGAAGAACCTCTCCCGACCGACGGTGTGCGGGTGCTTGTCGATCGGCTGTGGCCCCGCGGGGTCAGCAAGGAGCGCGCCCATCTGGACGAGTGGTTCAAGGATGTCGCGCCGTCGACCGAACTGCGGCAGTGGTACGCGCACATTCCGGAGCGCTTCGCCGAGTTCGAAGAGCGCTACAAGGACGAGCTTCGGGAGCCCGAACGAGCCGCGGAACTGACGCGGCTGCGGGAGTTCGCGGCGAAGGGGCAGCTCACGATCCTGACAGCGACGAAAGACGCCGACCTCAGCGAGGCGGCGGTCATCGCGCAGGTGCTCCGCTCGACGGGGGAGTGAATGGCTCCGAGGTTCTCGAGGGCCGAGCTCGAGGCGTATCGCGGCGCGAGCATCCCGGACGTGCTGAGCGATGGGGTCGAGCTCGTGTTCGTCGGCGTGAATCCCGGCCTGCGCAGCGCCGCGACGGGGGCGAGCTTCGCCAACAGGGGTAACCGCTTCTTTCCGGCCCTGCACCTGGCCGGCATCACGGACCATGTGATCGACACGTCGTCCGGCTTTCAGCGCGACGATCTTGAACAGCTCGCGCGCCGGCGCGTTGGGCTGACGACACTGGTCAACTTCGCCACGGCGAAGGCGTCGGAGTTGAGCCACGATCAGCTCATCGACGGCCGGAGACTCCTGGACGAGAAGATCATCGCGTTCCGTCCGCGAGTTGTGGCGATGCTGGGGGTGACGGCATACCGGGTCGCGTTTTCCGCACCGTCGGCGAAGCCCGGACCTCAGCACGAGGTCATCGGAGGCAGCAGCATCTGGGTGGTCCCCAGCCCGAGCGGCCTCAATGCCCACTACTCGCTCGCTGAGATCGCCGCCGCGTTCAGGGACGCGGCGCTCGCGGCAGGCATCGACCTCTCTCGGTGATCCGGGCCGGGTCAGGCCGCCAGCACGGTGTTCCAGTGACGCTGGAGCTCAGGATGCAGTCGAATCCAGATCAGGCTGATGAGCGCCCCCGTGAAGTCCACGGTCATCGATGCGACGACTTCGTCATCCCGTCGCAGCATCAGTCCGGCTTGGTTGTTCACCGACCGCTCCTCGATGGTCTGGCCCGGGTTGCCCGCCATCCCGTGGAGCAGCAGCGCGCTCGCATCCCGAGCGCCGTTCACCACTCTGATCGACGGGTGCGGCGTCTCGCCGGAATCGACCACGACCGAGACTGCCGGGTCGAGCAGCGAGACGAGCGCCGAGGCGTCGCCGGTCTGGGCCGCGATCCGCATGGTGCGCACGGCCCGATAGTGCATCGGCCGGGCAAGCCATTCCCAGGCCGTGGCCCAGGCTCCGGAGAGCAGCCCGCGTTGCGCCGACCGATTCTCTTTTACGATTACCGACATGATCGGCTTCGCCCCTTCCATCCCATGACCCCTCGGAGTTCCGAGAGCTTCACTAGATAAGACCGATCGGGCACCCACTTTGTGACACGGATGCGGTCGCCGCGGCACGATCACGCCGAGAGCGTTTCGCCCTCCGGCCAGACCCACGCTCTCGATTCGCGCAACTGCACGAAGCGTTCGTACGGCATCGGGTTCGACGCGGCCCGCGAAGGTCGCTCCTCCGGTCGCGCAGGCTCTCCTGTTTGCCGGATGCGTCCGAGCAGCGTGTCACGCGCCTCGGTGACGCGCACGAACTCGGCAGCGGCCGCCGCGATATCCCCGGAGGGTGCACCCGCGAATCGGTCGGGATGGGTGAGGCGCGCTCTCAGGGCGAATGCGCGCATGACCTGATCACCCGTCGCGTCGACAGGCACGTTGAGAAGAGTCGCGGCAGCTTCGCGATTCACCTGTTCTGCCTCGCGATCTCCCCGAGATATCGCTCATATGCGGCAACGTCCGCCTCCTGCTTCCGTCGAAGCGCCGTGCGTCGGATGCTCGCCATGGCCGCGTCTTCGGCTCGCACCCACGCGATTCCGGCCTCGATCATCAGGAGGGAGCCGAGCACGATCGCGCCCCAGAAGATCACGAGCCCACTCATGATCAGGATGACACCGAGCACGAAAACGGCGATGCCCCAGCCGAGGCGTCGCTGCACCGGGCCGACAGTGGGTCGCACGTACGCATCCCAGACCGGAGCGTTTCGTTTCCAGAACACCCAGCCGGCGGGTGCCGGCGCGAGGCCGGGGACCGGTGCCCACCCGGACGGGACGGGGAGGCCCTGGTGTTCCCGCACCCACGCGGCCGTGGGCGTCGGCCAGCCGGGCGGCGCGACGAACGTCAGCGGCGCATCCGTCGGCATCACGTCCATGAGACGAGAGTAGCGCTATTGAGTATTTCTCACTATCCCGTGCAGATCGACATCACCCCTGGATTCGCGGCGGCTGCGGGTCCAGGCTGGGCGTGAGGGCCCGTCGAGGGTCGGGAGTGAGGACATCATGGCGACGACAAGCGGTGCGGATGCTCCTCTTCCCGAGGCCTCGCATCCGCTCCTCATCCTGGCGATGGACCATCGGGATTCGCTCGCGAAGAAGGTCTACGGCATCCCGGAGGAGCCGACGCCCGAGCAGGCCAGCGCCATCTCCGACGGCAAGATGCTCGTGTTCGAGGGGGCGGCTGCGGCCGTGGCCGATCTCCCGGCGGAGGGTCGAGCGGGGCTGCTCGTCGATGAGCGCTACGGATCGGCGGTCGCCCGGTCTGCGCGGGGGAGCGGTTTCGCCCTGATCATGCCGATCGAGCGCTCGGGGCGCGACTTCTTCGAGCTCGAGTACGGCGGGTTCGGGTCGAGCGAGTGGCTCGACCATGTCGACGCGTTCGACCCCGACTACGTCAAGGTACTCATCCGCGACAACCCTGCGTTCGCTCCGGATGCCCGCCACGCGCAACAGCAACATCTCGCCCAGGTCGGCGCCGCGCTGGCGTCGGCAGGGCGAAGGCTCATCGTCGAACTCCTCGTGCCGGCGACCGGTCCCGAGTCCGACCTTCCCGCCGACCGCTTCGACGCGGAAGTCCGCCCGGCCCTGACCGATCAGCTGATCCGCGAGTTCCATGCGGCGGGAGCCGAGCCTGACATCTGGAAGCTCGAAGGCTTCGACTCGACGGAAAGCGCAGCACAGGTCGCCGCGACTGCCCGCGAGGGAGGCCGCGACGATGTGCGCTGCATCGTGCTCGGGCGCGATGCGAGCGCGCATCAGCTCGACGCGTGGCTGACCGCTGCGGCGCCGGCGCCAGGCTTCGCCGGTTTCGCGATCGGACGGAGCATCTGGGAGAAGCCGCTGGAGGACCGGCTCGCGGGCCGTATCACCGAGGATGCGATGCGGGGCGAGGTCGCTCGGGCCTACGTGCACTACGCGAAGACATACACGACCCGGGCGGGCCACACGTGAACAACGGGGAGTGGTTCGACAGGGCGGTGCTCGCATACGCGGCCGGAATCGACGACGAGGATGCGGTCGAACAGGTGCGGTCGGGGTTCAACCATGCCGAGTACGCGGCCTGGCGCCGGTCGAAGCTCTCGCCGATCGACGTGCATGTCCGGGTCGGTACCGACGAGGAGAAGGATGAGCATTTTGCGATCCTGAGCGAGCTCGGCCTCGAGGGCACGTCGGAGGACTCTTACCAGCACGCGGTCGAGGCGCTCGCCGCGGAGGTGCACGAGTGGGCGGCGGAGATCGAGCGGGACGCCAGGCAGGCAGCGCTGACGGATGCGGTGTCAGCGCTCTTCGCAGAGGTGTCCGCCCTGTCAGTCGACCAGATCACGAGTTGGCTGGTCGTGCGAGCGAGCTTCGATTCCGGTTCGCTCACATTCCGCCTCGCGGAGTTCGTCGAGACCGACGGCAGCACCAAGGACCGGGTCGTGCCGTACGCGGAGGGCGAGCCGCCCGCCGAGGTGGAGCTCACCAATGACGACGGCGACAGGGTCGCGTACAAGGGCAGTTTCCGGGGCGGCAAGGCCGTCTACTCCCGGGCCGACGACTACCTCTGACGCGAGAGAGCGCTCGGTGCGCTAGTGTGGACGGACCACATGGTCTGACCACATATCCCGAGCGCATCGAGGAGGCACGATGAGCACCGAACCTAAAGCTTGGGAGGGCGTTCTCGCGCACATCGAGTCCCGCCTCGTCGACGGGCGCATCCGGCCGGGGGACCACCTGCCCGCCGAGCGCGCGCTCGCGGCCGACCTCGGCGTGGCCCGCTCCAGTGTGCGCGAGGCCATCCGTGTGCTCGAGGCGATGGGCCTCGTGCGAACCCAGACCGGCTCCGGGCCCAGCTCCGGTGCGATCATCGTCGCTCGACCCGTTGGCGGGATGCAGGCGCTCATGCGGCTGCAGGTCGCCGCCAGCGGGTTTCCAGTCGCCGATGTCGTGCGAACCCGACTCCTCCTCGAGACCGCTGTCGCGGCCGACCTCGCCGAACGTCCGTCCATGATCGACCTGGCCGACGCGAGTCAGCTGCTCGACGCGATGGACGATCCTGCCCGTACACCCGAGGAGTTCCTAGTGCTCGACGCGCAGTTCCACCTGGCGCTCGCCGACGCATCCGGAAACACCGTCGTCGCCGCCATGATGGCCGGGCTCCGGAGCTCGATCGAGGGATACGTGCTCTCCGGGCTCGACCGCATCGGGGACTGGGAGGCGATGGTCGCACGACTCCGCAGCGAACACCGAGGCGTGCTGGAGGCGATCGTCGCCGGCGACGTCGACGGCGCGCGCACGCGTATCCACGACCACATCAGCGGGTACTACCGCGATGCATCCCCGGCCTCATCGGCCACACGAACCGTCCACCACGAAACCCGTTAGGCAGCGCAGCATGGTCACTCGTCAGATCCCGAAACCGGTCGAGCTCCTCGATCTCATGAAGTTCAAGAAGCCGGAACTCGACGCCAAGAAGCGTCGCCTCCAGGGTGCGCTCACGATCGAGGACCTGCGCACGATCGCGAAGCGTCGCACGCCGAAAGCGGCGTTCGACTACACCGAGGGCGCTGCCGAGGGCGAGATCTCGCTGAGCCGCGCGCGCCAGGCCTTCCAGGACATCGAGTTCCACCCGTCGATCCTGCGCGACGTCTCGACCGTCGACACGAGCTGCGAGATCTTCGGCGGGCGGTCGGCTCTGCCGTTCGGAATCGCGCCGACCGGATTCACCCGCCTGATGCAGACCGAGGGGGAGACCGCGGGCGCCGGCGCTGCCGCAGCCGCGGGCATCCCGTTCACCCTTTCGACTCTCGGAACCACCTCGATCGAGGGCGTCAAAGCGGCCAACCCGACCGGTCGCAACTGGTTCCAGCTCTACGTGATGCGCGACCGCGAGATCTCCTACGAGCTGGTGCGCCGCGCGGCCGCGAACGACTTCGACACGCTCTTCTTCACCGTGGACACCCCGATCGCCGGGGCGCGCCTGCGCGACAAGCGCAACGGGTTCTCGATCCCGCCGCAGCTCACCCTCGGCACCATCATCAACGCGATCCCCCGCCCGTGGTGGTGGTACGACTTCCTGACGACGCCCAAGCTCGAGTTCGCGTCGCTGTCGGACACCGGCGGCACCGTCGGAGACCTGCTCAACGCGGCGATGGACCCGTCGATCAGCTTCGCCGACCTCGACATCATCCGCGGCATGTGGCCGGGCAAGATCGTGGTCAAGGGCGTGCAGAACGTCGAGGACGCCAAACGACTCGTCGACCTCGGGGTCGACGGCATGGTGCTCTCGAACCACGGCGGTCGGCAGCTCGACCGGGCGCCCATCCCGTTCCACCTGCTGCCGAAGGTCGTCAAGGAGGTCGGCGCCGACACCGAGGTCACGATCGACACCGGCATCATGAACGGCGCCGATATCGTCGCCGCATACGCCCTGGGCGCCAAGTTCACCCTCATCGGGCGCGCATACCTCTACGGACTGATGGCCGGCGGTCGGGCGGGCGTCGACCGCACCATCGAGATCCTGAGCGACCAGCTCGTGCGCACCATGAAGCTGCTCGAGGTCTCCTCGCTCGAAGAGCTGACCCCGAAGCACGTCACGCAGTTGCAACGGCTGGTCCCTGTGCAGCCGGGGCTGGTACACGCCGCGCAGAGCTAGGCGAGTGCTGGGCCGCGTCGGCGGTAGGCGGCGCCAGCGCTACCGGTTCGCGCGGAGATCCCACGCCGCATCGCGAGCGACGCGTGCGAGCATCCGCTTGAGCGTGGCGAGGTCTTCCTCGCTCCAGGCGGCAAACGCCGACGCGAAGGTGCGCAGATTCGTCGCCATGATGCGTTCGCCGAGCTGACGACCCGCGGGGGTGAGGGCGATGAGCACGCCCCGGTCGTCGCCCGGTGCCGGCACGCGGACGACGAGGCCCTCGTCGGTCAGCCGGTGGGCGATCTTGGTGAGGTTCGCCCGACCGGTGCCGAGCATCAGCGCCAGATCGCTCGGCCTCATCGCGCCCCGGTACGACAGCTGGTTCACGACGAGGAACATCGCCATGTCGTCGACCGGAAAGTCGATCGCGTCCATGAGGCGCCGACGAACCTCGTAGCTGTCGGCCCAGTGCACGATCGACGAAAGCGAAACGCGCAGATCGAGCGGGTCGGCGTCGATCACGGGTGACAGGTCCGGTGCGTGGCCCGTGTCCAAGCGGTCCTGACTCTCTTGTGCCACTGTCGGCCGCCCTTTCAGTTCTGCTCGTCGACGCATCCGGCCTACTCCGACGCGGCCTCCCGAATCACCCTGACCGGTCCGAGCAGTCCGTAGTCATGCACCTCGGTCTGCTGGGTGCGCCCGCTCTCGCTGTCGAAGATCGTCATCGCGATGTCGGGGATGCGGTCGTAGTAGCCGCGGGCGAGAAGCCGGTTGTTGAGCGAGCTCGACACCCGAACGGTCACCGTATTCTCTCCAGTGCGAACGTCCCCGGTGATGTCGACGCGCGGGTGGGAGGTGTCGAAGCCCCGAGCGTCGCCGCCGTTCAGCGTCACTGAGCCGAGGCCGCCGGAGGTCGAGCCGAGCTCGAGAACGTAACGCGCGCCATCCTGAAGCTCGTCGTCGATGGTGAAGGATGCGCGGTACTCGCCGACCCCCGACACCTCGGGACCGACCTCCGGGATGTCTTTCCACGGTCGGAGCGTGCCGGTGCCCGCCTCGAGGCGGGTGATCGCCGTGGTCGGGCGCACCTCGCGCGTCACGTAGCCGAGACCGCGATCCTCGGTGATGAGCCGGGGCTCGCCGGCATCCCAGCTCTCGACGGCGATCGTCCATTCCGGGAGCTCGGCGACGGTCTCACGGTGGGCCTGTGCGGCTTGCGTGGCCCGCGGGTCGGGCTCCGGAGTCGCCGCGCGATCGAACGTGAGCGCCGCGGTCTCGCCGGGAGCGAGGCTGACGGTCACGAGTGTTCTGTCACCCTCCTGACGTACGCCACCGTCGTGCGGCCTGATCGCGCCCGACCAGGCCTCGACGCTGTGTACCTGGCCCGCACCGGCCAGAGCGATCTCGACTTCCGTCGGCTCGCCCGTCTCGTAGAGAAAGTTGTAGACGTACAGGTGCAGCCGGTCGCCGTCCTCGCGCAGGTGGGTGAGCACGGTGCGGTTCTCCGAGACGAACTCGGCGCGACCGACCACCCCCAGGGCTCGAAGCGCCTCGACGGTGTCCGCCGGATCGTCGACGGAGGTGACCGTCGGCAGGGTGAGCAACTCGGCCATGATCTCCGCGAGTTCCCCGTCGCGTCCGTCGAGGCCGGGGGTGTTCGTGGCCGCGCGATCGTGTGTCGTGTACTGGCCGGCCATCAGGAACTTGAGCTCGCGGGCGCCGTTCACCACCAGCACCTTGAGGCCGTTGCGGGCCCATGCCAATACCTGGGCCGCGGCATCCGGATCCAGAGTGCTCTGGTAGACGATGAGCGCCTGGTAGCCGGGGCCATCGGGCTGCACGAGCCCGTCGGCGAACGACACCTCGTCTCGCAGCAGCAGCGAACCGTCGAAGAACTCGTACGTCCAGCCGGCGTCCTGCATGCCCAGGTCTTGCCACCAGTGGTTCTCGCGGTTGCGCATCCAGAGTCGTCCGTACGCCTCTTCGTCGGGGATGCGGTTGCCCTGCTCGTCGGTGAACACGAGCCCCGACATGTTGTCGGTGAAGTGGTCGGTGCGCAGGATGCCGACGTCGATGCGCGGCCGTCCCTGGCGCAGCAGGAACTGGTAGCGGCCGATGGCGTCGTTCCAGAGCGGATAGAACTCGGCCGCGGGCTGGCGGGTGTCGAACCGCTCGGAGAACATGGGCCACATGCCTTCGTGACCGGGCCATTCGGTGACGCCTTCGGCCCCGGCCGGGCTCGCCCAGCCGTGCAGCACCGTCTTCGTGATGCCTGCCGCGAGTTGTGTCGCGATGATCTGGTCGTAGAAGCGGTGGTCCAGGATGTGGTTGCGCGTCGTCGCGCCGGTCTCGGAGGAGTACTGCTTGCCGAAGAGGTGCGCCGGGCCGGCCAGCAACCGGTATGCGTCGATCTGGGAGGCGAACTCGAGGGACTCGGTCTCGATGCCGTCGACCTCGGGTCCGGGGCGGGTGAGCTCGAAGGGCAGGCCGTAGCTGATCTCGGAGCGCAGCGTCAGACCGTTCTCGTGCAGGAACGTCGCGAACGGTCGGAGCATGTTCTCGATGTACAGATCGGTGAGCGTGCGCACGTAGTCGAAGCGCACCTTCTCGACCGTGACCGTCTGAGCTTCGAGCGGCTCGTTGTCGTAGGTCGTGCCGACGGCCATCATCAGCACTTTGCGGGTCAGGAAGGGCAGCCAGCGGGTGATGTCGTACCCGCGGCGTTCGCGGAACTCCCGGGCGACCGTGCGACCCCAGAACAGGCCGCCGGCGCCGAACGTCGACAGTTCGAGCGAGTCCATGTACATCTGCGCTCGCGGGTTCTTCGCGATCTGCTCGCGCAGGCCCGGGGTGAGCACGACGGAGTCCCAGTACGCCGTCAGCGCCTCGGTGCCGTCGGGGTCGAGGTAGTTGATCGTGTAGTTCACGGAGGCGGAGGGCGATGCGGTCTGGCCGGTGCCGTGCATCCAGTAGCTGAAGAGTCGCCAGGTGCCGTCGGGGGCCGTCCAGTCGAGGTTCTCGCCGCTCACACGGTCGGTGAGGTCGATGACGGAGTCGACGTCGAGGATGGCGCCTGTCGCGGTCGGCTCGACGACGCGGACCGCGACGGCGGCGACGAAGTGCTGGTCGTGGATCTCGCCGCGGTGACCCGGGAGGATGGCGGCCGCGATCGGTGCGCCGAAATCGATCCGCGGCAGCGCTCCGGTGCGGGAGGACCCGCCGGTGAGCTCCTCGCTGACCACATCGAGCTCTTGGGAGGCCGCCGGATGGTCCGGATCGATCGTAGGAAGATTCGCGTTCGACCAGTTCGTTCCGGAGGTGAAGCTCACCGACATCCCGCGCTTGGTCGTCTCGTCGACCACGATCTGCGAGTCGTGCACCCACTCCTCCGCGCCCCAGCCGTAGCGGGCGTGATCGATGTCGCCCTCATCCATGGCGAGGAACTCCATGCCACCGAATCCGAGACGTGCCGCGGTATCGATCTCGAAGCGCAGGGTCTCATCCGTGTGAAGTCCCTCGGCCAGCCACCACCGCAGTTCGGGGCGGTACTCGATGGGCGGGTTCTTGATCGGGCCGATGAGGTCGTCCATCGTCATGGGGGAGTTCTCCTTTGAACGCGGTGAGCGGTGACCATGTCTCCAGGACACAGAATAGTGTCCACAGGACACTATTTCCAGCCTTCTGCCGGAATTTCATTGAACTATCTGGTTCAGTGTTGTAAGGTGAACCTTATGGTTCACCAAGAGGTTCTCGACCGGGCGTTCGCCGCCCTCTCGGACTCCACTCGTCGCCAGATCCTCACGCGACTCGGTGAGGGGCCCGCCACCATCGGCGAGCTCGCCGAGCCCGCGGGCATGACGCTGACCGGCCTCAAGAAGCACGTGCAGGTGCTGGAGGACGCCGGGCTCGTCACGACCGAGAAGGTCGGACGCTCGCGGCTGTGCCGACTCGGCACCGAGCGATTGGACGACGCCATGGCATGGATCAGCTTCTATCAGCGGGTCTGGGAGCGCCGCCTCGACGGCCTCGACGCCTACTTCACTCTCCAGAAAGGAAGCCCGGAATGACCGACGACACCACGAGCCAGGATGCGCCCACCATCGAGATGAGGATGAGCAGGCTCATCCCTGCCACGCCCGATGACGTGTTCGACGCGTACACCGATGCTGAGAAACAGAAGATCTGGTTCAGCATCCTCGACGAGAAGCCCGGCATCGTCGAGATCACCACAGACCTGAGGGTCGGCGGCCAGCAGACGGCCGTCTGGGGTCCCGATGAGAACTCGCTGTTCCGCGAGACGCAGACCTTCATCGAGATCGACCGACCCAACCGGCTCGTCACCGAGTCCACCGGCTCCGGCCCCGACGGCATGACGATGGCGACTCGCGTCGAGATGACGTTCGAGGCGCAGGGGGATGGGACACTCGTGACGGTCGTCCAATCCGGCTTCCCCGTTCCCGAGGTACGGGACTTCTTCGAGGGCGTCGTATGGGTCGGGGCGTTCGACCGCATCGAAGCCTTCCTCAAGGGGCAGCACGAGGGCGCAGCAGTCTGAGGGTCGGGGCAGGAACGGTTCCGAGCGGCGGTCAGGCGAAGTACTGGCCGCCGTTCACGGCGATCCGCTCTCCGGTGATGAACGCCGCGTCGTCGGATGCGAGAAACGCGACGATCGCGGCGACATCGTCGGGCACACCCATCCGTTGAACCGGCTGGCGGAGCTGCCAGGCCGCCTCGACCTCGGGCTCCAGCACGCCGTGACGCTCCACCGGGATCCACCCGGGTGCCACGAGGTTGACCGTGATCCCGTACTTGCCGAGCTCCTGCGCCCAACCGCGGGTGAGACCGAGCATGGCCCCCTTCGCCGCCATGTACGCCGACCATCCGGGATCACCGCGCTCGAAAAGGTCCGAGCCGATGTGGATGATGCGTCCACCGCCGAGGTCCTTCATCCCAGGGAGCACCGCCTTCGTCAACAGCAGGGGACTCTTGGCGAAGAATTCGAGATGGTGCAGGATGTCGGCCCAGTCGAGCTCTTCGACCGGGATCTCCGGTTGCGGTCCGGATGCGTTGGCGACGACCGTGGAGACCGGGCCGAGGGATGCAGCGACCCGGGCGACCAGGTCGGCGACCGCATCCTCGTCGGTCACGTCGGCTCCGAACGGCAGCGCCGTGCCGCCCGCATCCGCGATCCGGCGGGCGACGGGAGCGGCGGACGACTCCGTCAGATCGTTCACGGCGACCGACCACCCGTCGGCCGCCAGGCGCTGGGCGATGGTCGCGCCGAGGCCCCGGCCCGCTCCAGTGACGAGTGCGACTCTCGATGACATGGTCACCACCATAGTGAGCGCGCGTGCGACGCCGTGTGTCCGACAGGGCAGCGGCCGACCGGCCTCAGGTTCTACAGTCTCTTCATGTCTGAAGTTGCGGGAGACCAGGATTTCGAAACCCGGCAGATCCACGCCGGTGCGGTGATCGACGCGCAGACGAAGGCGCGCGTGACCCCGATCTACCAGACGGCCGGATACGTCTTCTCCGACTTCGACGACGGTGAGGACCGCTTCGCCGGACGCAGCGGCTTCCGCGCATACTCGCGCAACGAGAACCCGACGAACGCCGTCGCCGGGCAGCGGCTCGCGAACCTGGAGGGCGGAGTCGACGGGATCGTCGTGAGCAGCGGGCAGGCGGCGATCGCGGCGGCGCTGTTCACGCTCGCCCAAGCGGGGGACCACATCCTGGCCACGCGATCGCTGTACGAGGGCACTCGCGAGATGTTCCGCGGGGCTCTGCGGCGTCAGGGACTGCAGGTCGAGTACGTTCCGGATGACGCGGACGAGTCCGAGTGGGCGTCGCGCGTCACCGAGCGCACACGGGCGATCTACACGGAGACGATCCCCAATCCGCTCAACCAGGTCGTCGACCTCGAGCGGCTGGCCGGTATCGCGCATGCCGCCGGTGTTCCGCTCGTGGTCGACAGCACGGTCGCGACCCCCTACCTGTGCCGGCCGATCGAGTGGGGCGCCGACATCGTCATCCATTCGACGTCGAAGTGGCTGGCCGGCCACGGCTCCGTCATCGGCGGGGCGATCATCGACGGCGGCGGCTTCGACTGGGCCGCGAACGGCGACAGGTTTCCGCACCTGGTCGAATCGCCGCGTCCAGGCGTCCCGTCGTTCGTGGACAGGTTCGGCGTGTCGGCCTATCTCGGCTATCTGCGCACGGTGACCGTGCTGGAGTACGGGCCGACGGTGCCGCCGACCAGCACTTTTCTGCTGCTGCACGGGATCGAGACCCTGTCGCTGCGGATGGACAAGCACGTCGCGAACGCGCTCGAGGTCGCGGAATGGCTGGCGGAGCAGCCCGAGGTGACCGCCGTGTCGTACCCGGGCCTGCCATCCGACCCGTTCCACACGCGCGCGCAGCGCTATCTCCCGCGCGGCGCGGGCGCCGTCGTCACGATCGACCTGGCCGGCGGACGGGCAGCCGCGCGCCGCTTCATCGACGCCCTCGAACTCATCAGCCCCATGACGCACATCGGGGATGTGCGCACCCTCGCGATCCACCTCGGCAGCACGATCCATGCGAAGCTCAGCGAGGAGGAACGGCTCGAGGCGGGGATCACACCCGGGCTCATCCGGCTCTCCATCGGTCTCGAGAGCGCGCGGGATATCGTCGTCGACCTGGCGCGAGGGCTCCGCGCGGCGGCAGGCTAGCGCGGAGTCACGTTATAGCGCAGGGGCCGGCTCGAGTTCGGCAGGCACCCGCTGCTCTGACGCCTCGGGATGCGCGACCGCCGCGATCCGGCGGACCGCTTCGCCGATCGTCGCCGGGTCGCAGGCGATGTTCATCCGGGCGAATCCTCGACCGCCGGTGCCGAACGACGGCCCGGAGTTCAGAGCGACCCGCGCTCGGGTCAGGAGTTCGGCGGCGGGATCGTCGCCCAGCCCCAGGGCCCGCAGGTCGAGCCAGACCAGGTAGCCCGCATCCGGTTGCACGACACGGACCTCGGGGAGATGGATGCTCAGCTCGTGCACGAGCAGGCGGTAGTTGTCGGTGATGTGGTCGATCGTGTCGTTCAGCCACGCCTGACAGGAAAAGGCGGCGATGTTCGCGTGCAGCCCGATGATGCTGGTGCGCGCGGCGAGCTCTTCGGGGAACCGGGCCAGGAGCTCGGCCGTGGCCTCGTCGTTCGCGACCGCGACGGCGCACTTCAGGGCGGCGAGATTCCAGCCCTTGCTGGCCGAGGTCACGGTCACCGAGCGGGCGCCGGTCTCGTGAGCGATGACACCGAAGGGCACGAACGGGGACCCGGGATGCGCGAGCGGTGCGTGAACCTCATCGCTCACCACGAGCACGTCGTAGCGCGCTGCCAGCCGTGCGAGACCCTCCAGGCTCTCGCGACGGTGCGAGCGCCCCGTGGGATTGTGCGGGTTGCAGAGCAGGATCGCGTCGACCCCGGATGCGAACGCCGCCTCGATCGCGGGCAGGTCGAGCGACCAGTCGACCTCGGCGCGAAGCGGGACATCGATCGCCTCGGCGTGCGCCTCCCCGACCATCTCGTAGAACGGGGCGTAGACGGGCGGGGTCAGCACGACCCTGCCGCCCTGGTTCGGCAGGGCCAAACGGAGCGTCTCGAGCACGCCGACAGTGACGTCGGTTGCGAGGTGCACGCGCGACTCATCGACCTGCCATGCCCAGGCGGTGAGCGCGAATTCCGCGAACGCGGCGGCGAGCGGGCCGGGCGAGTCGAGGTAACCCGTGTCAGATCGCAGCAGGTGATCGATGGCCGTCTGAGCTATCGGGGGCGCGATCTCGAAATCCATCTCGGCGACCGACATCGGCAGCACATCCGCGGGGAAGCGGTGCCACTTGATGCTGGTTCTGCGCGCCCGCAAATCTGCGAGGGGGCGTGCTTGGATGCCGGTCATGCGACAACCCTCTCTCCGGAAGGCCGTCACCGCCACTCATGTGTCGAAGTATGAAACGCGGTCAGGGCAGAACCGAGTCCACCTTGGCTCGCGCGACCTTGGCCGGCGTGAGGTCCGCGTACTGCGGGAGGGCTCCATCGAGCACGGGTACGTCCAGCAGATCGCCCGTCTCACCGTCGGCCGTGAAGTAGACAGGGAAGAGGCTCCCCGGCTGGGAGTCGAGGCCGGTGAAGATGATGACCTGATTCTCCGGCACTCCCACGACGACGGGGTCGCCCGGCGGCACGGAGACGCTGTGGTGCTGCGTCGCTCCGTCCCCCTTCGAGACCTCGATGGTGCGCGTGTCGTTCCCCGAGTTGACGAACGTCACGACCAGGTTGCCCGTCTTGCCGTTCGAGGTGACGAGCACGGCATTCCCGACGGTGACATCCCCGACTGCTCCGTTGGCGCCGTCGGCGACGTCTTTGATGTTCTCGGTCTCCTGGGGTGCGAAGAGATCGCATCCCGTGAGCCCGGTCAGAACGGCGGCGCCCAGGAGCAGGGAGCCGAGGGATGCGAGTGTTCGGCGTTTCATGAGGCGGCCCTCGTTTCGGTTTCGATCTCGGTGACGTCGGGTTGTTCCCGGCGCCGGAAGTGGCGGAGCACCAGCACGAGGAACGTCACACCCACGATGGCGACGAGCGCCAGCCCGACGACATAGAACGTGGTCGTCAGCGCCTCGAGTGTGCGTTGTGTCTGCGTGGTGAGAAAACCGCTCCTCAGTTCGTCGAGCGCTCCGCCGGTGAGCAGTACAGCGAGCACAGACGCGATGCCGCTCATCGAATCCCAGAGGGCGTGCAGGAGCGAGCCGCCGATGTAGGCGACCGGGATCCACCATGACCAGCGGTACCGTGACCCGCCACGGGCTGCGCCGAAGATCACAGCGCCGAGGATGGCCGTCCAGAGCACGTGCGCGACCGGAGCGGTGAGCGAGCGGATCACCTCGGTCTGCAAAAGGGAGACGAGGTCGATGCCCTGCGAGGAGAGCGCGGCGTTGAACGCGTACCCCGCCGACTCGAACGCTGCGAACCCGGCGCCGACCGTGGCGCCGAGGAGAGCGCCCTGTGCGGCGGTCTTGGGCACGACCCGCCAGCCGATGACGACGAGCACGACTCCTTTGACGAACTCCTCGATCAGTCCGACAGCGACATAGAGCACGGGTGTCGCTCCCAGATTCGCCTCGAGCAGGGACGCTCCGAGCACACCGAAGATCCCACCGACGAAGAAAGCCAGGACGAGCTGGAGCATGCTGATGTTGCCCGTCACGCGCTCCACGACGAAGAGGACGACGCAGAACGGCACGAGGAAGCTGCCCAGCAGGATCAGCGTCGGGATGAGATTCGAGTTGAGCGTCAGCCCCGTGACGAAGATGGTGACGACCCACAACGCCAGCCCCACGAGAAGCGACTTCCACCACCAGCCGTGATGGTGGTGCCGCGTGCTCAGGTGCCCCCTGATCGGCGGCGCCGGGTCGGCCGGTGAGTCGAAGGCTGTCATGGCGTCGACCGATCGCCGTCAGTCGAAGAGCGGCAGCACGTGAATCGGTATCGCGAACGACAACGCGACCGCGACGATGCCCGAGAAGAAGACCAGCGCCTGCCACGCAGGCAGTTCGACGGCTATCCCCATCAAGAGGAGGCCACCGAGGAAGAGCACGAACGAGATGATCAGAGCGATGCCGGTTTTCATACTTGCCTCCTGGGTCCCGAAGTTACTCCCCGGTTCGCGGCGGCGGCAAGAGTTCGGGCCCGAGCAAGCGGCCCGACCTGCGAGACTTGGGCCCACAATGGTGTGAGAGGAGAGTGCGTGTCCACCTTCGATACGACGGATGCGTTCCCGGGCGACGGCCGCCAGGAGACGGCCAACGAGCGGTACGACCGCAACTGGAGCGAGCTGCTGCAGGAGTTCCGCGTGCTGCAGACCGGCACCCAGATTCTGGCCGCGTTTCTTCTCACGCTCCCGTTTCAGCAGCGGTTCAAGGAGCTCTCGGCGTTCGATGTCGCCGTCTATCTGACTCTCGTCGTCATCGCCGTGGTCGTGACCCTTCTCGCTTTGTCGCCTGTCGCTCTGCACCGGCTGTTGTTTCGTCGCGGCGCGAAAGAACAGCTGGTCCGATTCGGGAACAGAATCCTGATGTCCTGCCTGGGAGCGAGTTCGCTCCTTTTCACCGGGATCGTGCTTTTCATCTTCGACTTCCTGATCGGCCCGCCGGCCGGTGTGGTCGCCGGCGCGATCGTGTTCGTGTTCGTCATGGTGCTGTGGATCGTGGTTCCGATCACGATGCGTCGCCGGAGGCCGCCAGTCGCTCGGAGCTCTCGTACCGCGCGAGAGTAGGGAGCCAGACAGGCGAACCTGGGAAGTCAAGCCCTGGTCGGGCCCTGTCTCGATACGTAGTGTCGAAGAACAGCCCGATGGAGGTTCCCATGACACTGCAGATACCCGCGCGAGCGCGCCGCACGTCGCATCAGGTCGATGAGAACAGGGTGGCGGCGTTCCGTCGGCAGACCCACATCGGCACCCACAATTCGATGCCGCCGTGCTACATCGTGCACGCGCTGGGTCGTGAGTTCCTCGTCTCAGACGAGATGGCTCAGATCTTCCTCCGCCAGGTGGAGCGAGTCCTCGGCGCCGACGAATCCTCGCTCGTGATCCTCCGTCACGACCAGGGCTTGGAGCTATTGCTGGTGACCGACGACAACTCCTTCTCGATCCGCCAGGTCCCGGCCGGCGTTCGTCGCGCGTAGAGCATCCGCTGAGGCAGCGGAGGGATTGACAAGCCCGGCTCGTTCGATAGCTTTGTGGCATAACCGGATGGCAGGTCGTACCGAGAGTTTGGACTCGAACCGCGAAAGTCGGTCGGCGCAAACTGCAGGCCCGGTGAAAGCGGCGGCCGGATTCCCCCGTCCGGCCGCCGCGCCCAGAAGCGCAGCCGGACGCGAAGTCGAAGCCCTAGTTCCGGACGCCTGATCATGCTTGCCAGCGGATCGGTCGGGTGGCGAAGCCCGCGGTTCGGCAGTCTGGAAGCATGACTTCGGACACTGCTTCGCTCGCGGCCGTGAGCGCACCCGTTCGCCGCTCCTCGTGGGGCGGCGTCGTCGCCCTGATGATCGGCGTCTTCGCGCTCGTCACGAGCGAGTTCCTTCCGGCGAGTCTCCTGTCGCCGATCGCGTCGGGGCTCGGTGTCAGCGAGGGAGTCGCCGGTCAGGCTGTGACGGCGACCGCGCTCATCGGAACGATCGCCGGTCCCACTGTTGGGCTCCTGTTCCCGCACCTGGATCGTCGCACGCTGCTCGTCGGACTCGCTCTGCTCGCTGCTGTGTCGAACCTGCTGGTGGCGGTCGCGCCGGAGTTCTGGCTGCTGCTCATCGCACGGATGCTGCTGGGAGTCGCCATCGCCGGCTTCTGGTCGATGGCGGTCGCCGTCGCAGCGCAGCTGGTGGCGCCGGAGCACCTCGGTCGGGCGATGATGATCGTGAACACCGGCGTCTCTCTGGCGACGATCGTCGCCGTGCCGCTCGGCGCGTTCCTCGGCGCGCTGTGGGACTGGCGGGCCGTGTTCGTGCTCGTGGCGGTCGTCTCGGTGTTGGCGGCGGGCGTGCAGCTGATACTGCTCCCGTCGGTCGCGGCGGCGACGGGATCCGGCGTGCGGACCCTGCTCGCGGCGCTCCGGTCGCCCGTGATGATCGTGGGTCTGGTCGGTATCGCCCTGCTCGCCGGTGGGCACTTCGCCGGATTCACATACATCCGGCTCGGCTCGGCTGACATCCCGGGCCTCTCGGCGGGCGGTCTCGCCGTGCTGCTCGCGGCATACGGGATCGGCGGGTTCGTCGGGAACATCGTCGCGGGCATCGTGGCCGATCGGCGGCTGCGGCTGGCGCTCGTGGTGATGCCGGCCATCCTCGGGGTCGCGGTGACCCTGTTCGCGTTGCTGCCGAACGTCGTACCGCTCGCCTTCGCGTCGGTGGTGCTCTGGGGCTTCGCGTTCGGTGGAGTGCCGACGCTGGTTCAGACCTGGGCGGCGCGCGTTGAGCCGGACAGGATGGAGGCCGCCGGCGGGCTCGTCGTCGCCGCTTTCCAGATCGCGATCGCGCTTGGGGCGGCGGCCGGCGGCGCCCTCGTCGACGGTGCCGGGGTCAAGGATGCGCTGGTCGCGGGCGGGATCGCCGCGATCCTCGGCGGCGTGCTGCTGGGGTCGGCGCGGCGACGGGGCACCGCAACCGAGCTCTAGTCGGCAGTCGCCAGCCGGCAGTCGCTAGTCGTTCGCGACCGCGACGGCGTCGGCCCGTCGCCAGGTCGCGGGACTCGTACCCGCGTACCGCCGGAACGCACGGCTGAAGGCCGCGTCGGATCCGTAGCCCAACCGCTGCGCCGCCTCCGCGACGCTCACCTGCTCGACGCGCAGCAACTGCTTCGCCTGCTCCATCCGCAGCGTGGTCAGGAAGCGCGTCGGGGAGTCACCGACGAGCGCGCGGAAACGTTCCGCGAACACCGATCGGGATGCGCGGGCCACGCGAGCAAGGCTCTCGACCGTCCAGGGGTTGCCCGGGTCGTCGGTCATCGCCGCGATGGCCCGAGCGATGTGCGGGTCGCTCACGCTGACGAGCCACTGGTCGGGCGCGCATCCGTTCTCCACCCAGGAGCGCACGGCCGCCGATGCGATGACCGTGGCGATCCGGCTTGCCATCACGGTGGCCCCGGAGCGCGATCCACCGAACTCCTGCGAGAGACCTTCGATGAGGGAGGCGAGGTACGGCTCGCGCACGACGAAACCGCAGGCGACCAGCACATCCGGAAGCGCATGGACGAGCGGATGCCCCGCCGTGTTCGTCAGCTCGAGCTCGCCCGAGGCGACCACGCTGTCTTCGGAGGCGCGGAGGTGGTGACCGCCGACCCGCGAGAGCAGCAGGAAGTCCCCGGCAGCGAGCAGAACCGGCGTCGCCGTTCCTGTCACCTCGACGGATCCTGACACCACGAAGTGGAAGCGCACCCTCCCGGCCGCCACGGGCATCCGGTGCCCGGAGGCAAGGCCGGTGCGGGTGAAGTCGAGCAGCGTCCATTCGAGCTGAGCGAGCGCGCGTTCGAGTTCGTCCACATCGGCGGCTCGCGCTCCCGGGACCATCTCGACCGTGCTCATGGAAGACCGAACCATCCGATCGCAGCGCTCATTCCCGAGCGAGGCACTCGTCGACGACATCGAGCAGGGGCCGCTTTGCCAGGATACGAAAATGGCCTCCCACAGGCAGGCGCACGTTGCGCGCTCCGACGAGCTCACTGCCGCCCGGGATGTGCGGGTCGAACCACCCATACACCGACACGATCCGCGCGTTGGCGTCTCGCTCGGCGTCGAGTCGGAGCAGCGCTGCATCAGTGGGCGAGAGTGCGCGCACGCTGGGCACGGGGAAGTATCGGGCGTACGCAGAGCCACCGAACGGTGTGCTCACCGCCACCGTGAGCCGGATTCGGCGCGCGCCCTGCGGCGTCGCCATGACGAGCTTGGCGATCAGGCCACCCTTGCTGTGGGCGATGATCGTCACGTCGTGCAGATCATGCTCGACCAGGTAGGAAGAGACGGCGTCGGCTCCCTCGGCGAGGATCTGTCGTTGTGGCCGAGGGCGGCGATGACGTGCACGGGACGGCCGGCGGCGTGCACGTGGCGGGCGAGCGGCAGCAGAAAACGCCAGGGCTCGAAGATTCCCGGGATCAACACGACCGGCGCAAGCGGGCCCGAGCCCGTGATGAATGCATCCGGACGCTCGCGGCTGAAGACGGCACGCACTTGGTAGCGGACGGCATACAGGTAGTCGAGCGCCCAGATTCCGAGTCTGCGGGCCACCTTCATGACTGATTCCTACACCGGCGGTGGCCCGCGTGTCACGTGCTGCAGCGAGTGAATAAATTCGAGGCCTTCGTTGTTATTGAGAACAGGTATCAATACGGGAGGTCGTCATGAAGGTCCGCAACTCTTTGAGCTCGCTCAAGCAGATGCCCGGAGCGCAGATCGTGCGCCGTCGGGGTCGTACATTCGTCATCAACAAGAAGAACCCGCGTATGAAGGCCCGCCAGGGCTGAGCGGGACGAGGGCGCGAAGCTGTCAGGCTTCGCGCCCTCTCTGTCTGCGTGGCTCTGCTACTTCTGAGCGCTCGACGGGCGAGTGCGCCCGCGTGCCACATCCCGAGCCTCCGCCACAGCCGCCTGCAGCGTCGCGATGTCGTATGCGCCGTAGTGCCGACGGCCGTTGATGAAGAACGTGGGGGTTCCGGATGCTCCGCTCAGGTCGGCCGACTCGAGGTCGTCGGTGACCCGCTGGGTGTACACCGAGGTGTTGAGCTCCATGCGGAAGCGGCGGGAGTCGAGGCCGAGCTCGTCCGCGTAGTCGGTCAGCTCGTTCACCGTCAGGTTGTGCTGGCGCATGAGCATGAGGTCGTGCATCTCCCAGAACGAGCTCTGGGCTGCGGCCGCTTCTGACGCTTCGGCCGCCTGCTGAGCGTGCGGGTGCACCTCCGAGATCGGCAGGTGGCGCCAGACGAAACGGATGTCGACGTCCTCCATCAGCTCGCGCACGGCCGGTTCGGCCCGGCCGCAGTACGGGCACTGGAAGTCGCCATATTCGACGACGGTGACGGATGCGTTGCGAGGGCCGCGGATGTGGTCGCGGCGCATGTCGACGGGCCGCGCGAGATCGAGCAGCTCGTCGGGCTCGCCCAGGATGGCGCGGGCGCGCATCGCAGGTGGGAGCAGCGCCGTGATCTGGAACACCACCCACGTGAGGATCGAGGCGATCAGGGCCGCGGCGAGGATGCCGATCTTGGCCTGATCGAGCTGCTCGCCTTCGAAGGCCAAGCCCGCGATGAGCACGGCTACCGTGAATCCGACGCCCGCGATGGTGCCGCTGCCGGCGACGGCGGCCCAGCCGACCGGCGGCCGCACGGCCCCACGCGTGAACTTGGTGATCAGCCAGGATGCGCCCAGAACGGCGATCGGCTTGCCGATCACGTAGCCGAACAGGATGCCGAGGGTGATCGCCGATGTGAAAGCGGTCGCCAGGAAGGCGCCGTCGATGTGGATGCCCGCGTTGGCCAACGCGAACAGCGGAACGATGGCGAAGCTCGTCCACGGGTGAAACAGTTCCTGCAGGCGCTCGTTCGGCGACGTCGTGCTGACGATGGTGGTGACGACGGACTTCGCCGTTCGGGCGGTCGGCTGCTCGCGGAACTGGCGGAAGCGGACGCTCGTCTCCTGGAGCCGTTCGCGCTTGGGCGAGAATGCCGGTGCCGACAGGCCGATGGCGAGACCGGCGACCACGGGATCGACCCCGCTGAACAGGAGCGCGCCCCAGCAGATGACTCCGGCGACGACGTAGGCGAAGCCGGGAAGGAGCCCCACCGGTGCATGATCGGGATGGTCGCGAAGGCGAGCACGGCGATGAGGAGCGGCCAGAGCTGGATGTTCGTGCTGTACACGACGGCGATCACCAGCAGCGCGACGAGGTCGTCGACGATGAACACGGTGAGCAGAAAGCCGCGCACGCGTTCGGGAAGGTGGCGGCCGACGAGCGTGAGCAGACCGAGGGCGAGGGCCGTATCCGTCGACATCGCGACTCCCCAGCCTTTCGCGCCCGGGCCGCCGAGGTTGACCAGCAGGAAGATCAGCACCGGGATGGCCATCCCGGTCAGGCCGGCGGTGAAGGGGATGAGGAACTGCTTGCGGTCGCGCAGGCTGCCGAGGTCGAGTTCGCGGCGGGCCTCGAGCCCGACGACGAGGAAGAAGAACGTCATCAGACCGCTGCTGACCCACTCGCGCAGGTTCATCGAGAGGTGCAGCCCGTTGAAGTCGAAGGAGATCGGGGCTTCCCAGAACGCTTCGTAGGTTCCGCCGGGAACGTTCGCCCAGATCAGCGCCGCGACGATGGCGGCGACCAGTACACCGGAGCTGCCGGATTCCGTGCGGAGGAAGCTCGTGACCTGTCCGGCGAAGCTGCCCGCCCAGGCGGTGCCGCCGGTGTGCGTGCTCGTGTCGGTCGTATCGGTCATCGCGGGTGCACCTCGTTCCTCCGTGCGAGTCAATACCTCGTTGGAACACTAGCCGCTAGGGGCCGTCGGTATTGCATGGATTCGCAGGCCCGTGACGTACTCTTCTTGAGTGGCTGCCCGGGCCGCACAGACTTCGATGGGGGACCATGACAACTGGGAGCGCCGCAACCCACAACCTCTCGCTCGAGCCTGCCTCCGAACCGGAAGGCGAGTTCGGACCGGCAGAAGGATTCGGTTCCGTTCCGAGGTCTTGGCCCAATACGCACAAGCGCCCCGATGTGGTGGTTCGCAAGGGTGTCGCGCGGCTCGTCAACGAGACCCTCACCCCGCACCAGGCGCTCGTGGCCGACCTGCTCTTCATCGGCGATGTGCTGAACGACGCAGGCATCGAGTTCCTGCTCGTGCGCGGCAACGACGAGCGTCCAGTGGTCGCCGTCGACCAGAGCCTCAAGGCGAAGCTGACGGATGTGCTGGCTCGCGCCTGCGAGGACGAGCCGATGTACTCGAAGACCATCGACAGCAAGGCTCGTCCGATGCTGGTGAACTCGGGGGAACTGTCCCCGAAACGCAAGGCGAGGATCTTCCGCCTCTACCGTCCGCGGATCGAGCCGATCGGTGGCCTCAGCTACGGCGCATCCACCGGCGTCGAGCTGCAGCTGTGGAGGTTCGGCGACGAGTTCATCGACTGTCCGGTCGAGAACTCGCTGACCCGGCGCCTGCTCCCGCGCTCCGAGGATGTGCGGACGACCGTCGAGCTCTACGGCCGCACCTGGAACACGTTGCGTGGCATGTTCGACCCGCACGCGTCCGACGTGCGCTTCGACATCGACATCGTCTTCTCCTGGGTCGACGGAGCCGACATCGAGTTCCAGCGCGCGCGGGCGAAACGGATGCGCAGCTACGTCGTCGGCGAAGGCGACGACTCCGAGGCCCGCTACCGCCAGATCGACGAGTTGAAGTACGCGCTGCGCTCGGTGTACCTGTTCGCGCCGTGGGTGCGAAAGATCTTCATCGTGACCGACTCGCCGCGTCCGGCTTGGCTCGACGAGCATCCGTCGGTGCAGGTCGTGCGGAGCGAGGAGTTCTTCACCGATCCTGAGGCCCTGCCGACCCACAACTCGCAGGCGGTCGAGAGCCAGCTGCAGCACATCGAGGGGCTCAGCGAGCACTTCCTCTACTCGAACGACGACATGTTCTTCGGCCGACCGGCTCAGCCGAACATGTTCTTCTCTCCCGGAGGCGTCACGAAGTTCATCGAGGCGCAGACGCGCATCGGACTCGGTGAGAGCGACCCGGGTCGCAGCGGGTTCGAGAACGCCGCGCGCGTGAACCGCAGCCTGCTGATGGAACGGTTCGACCGGCTCATCACCCGCCACCTCGAGCACGCGGCGGCGCCCTGCGAAAGAGCGTGCTGCTCGAATTGGAGAAGGAGTTCCCCGAGGACTTCGCGCGGACGCAGCGCAGTCAGTTCCGATCGGCGACCGACATCTCCGTGACCAACTCGCTGTATCACTACTACGCGCTCCTGACGGGGCGGGCGGTGCAGCAGGACAACGCCAAGGTGCGCTACGTCGACACCACGGCGCGAACGGCGCTCAACTCGTTGCCCGGGATGCTCAAAGACCGCGAGTACGACCTGTTCTGCCTGAACGACGGCAGCTTTCCGGAGGTCTCGGCCGAGGAACGAGCGTCGATCGTCGTCGACTTCTTGGAGCGGTATTACCCCATCCGTGCGCCGTGGGAGCGGCTTCCCGAGTCGGACTGACCGGGCGAATCCACAGCGTCAGACGGGGCGTCAGACGCCGGCGAGGATGTCGAGCGGCTCGGTGGGCGGGTGAATGCCGGTCACGGCTGGGCGTCTGCCGAAATCGGCCGGTGGCACCAGGATGTTCGACTCGCGCAGCAGCGCCGCCGACTCGCTCGCGGTCACCTGCTTGCCGACTGTCGGGTAGGTGCCGATCGGGACGACGGAGTGCAGAACCGTCGACCCGTACACGTGAACGAGGTTGAACGCCTGGGCGCCGTCGCGTCCACGCGTGCCGCCGACGGCGACGTTGAGGTCCTGCGTGTAGCAGGTGGCCGAGGCGACGGAGACGGGGATGCCCGCGAAGGTCGCGTTCGTCGAGTAGTGGAGGTGGCCCGCGATGATGCTGCGCACATCCGACCCCTCCAGCACCTCGCTCAAAGCCCACTGGTCGCGCAGTTCGACCGCTACGGCCAGATCGAGCACGCTCGGGACGGGCGGGTGGTGCATGGCGAGGATGGTTCCGTGCGGGGCAGGCGTGGCCAGCTCGGCGGCGAGCCAGTCCAGCTGTGCGCCAGTCACCTCGCCGTGATGCGCGCCCGGCACGGTCGAGTCGAGCGCGATGACGCGCAGACCGTTCACGTCGTACACGCGGTCGATGGTCTGCATCGACGGCGGAAGATCGAGCAGTTCGGAGCGGAACGCGGCCCTGTTGTCGTGGTTGCCCATGACCCAGATGATCTGGGCGCCCATCCGTGCCGCCGCGGGCTCCACGATCTGCCGCAGTTTCGCGTACGCCGCCGGGTCGCCCTTGTCGGCCAGATCGCCGGTCAGCACGATGGCCTCGGGATGCGCGCCCGCCGCCTCGAACTCGTCGAAGATCTGCCGCAGATGGGCATCCGCATCGACCGCGTCGTAGAGCAGTCCGTCTCCGGTGATGAGGTGGGTGTCGCTCAGATGGACCAGGAAATGGCTCGGCCGGGGGTACTCCGCGATTCGCGTGGCCTGCGCCTGCGTGCTCATACAGCACATACCAGCAGGCGAATCTGAACGCGGGGTGGACATGCGGCGGCGAGTTGGAACACGTCGAGCGAGCGCGCGACGCGACTCGGCGCGTCAGCGAGCGCGTGCGGTGCTGCTACGGGTCACGAGGCGCGTCGGCACGACGGTCGTCGTCGGCTCGCCCTGCCCGGACTCGATCTCCCGGATCAGGGTCTCGAGGCTCAGCCGGCCGACCACGTCGAAGTCCTGGTGCACGGTGGTGAGCGGCGGCCAGAACGAGTCGGACTCCGCCATGTCGTCGAAGCCGACCACGCTGACGTCGCCCGGGATGTCGCGGCCCGCCTCGTGCAGCGCGCGGATCACGCCGAGCGCCATCTGATCGTTGCTGGCGAAGACGGCCGTGATGTCGTCGCGTGCTGCGATCTCGCGGCCGAAGCGGTATCCGGATGCTGTCGACCAGTCGCCGCGCAGCACCGGCGGCACCTCGCGGCCCGCCTCTTCGAGTGTGCGCCGCCAGGACTCCTCACGCCGGGTGGCCGAGTACGACGCGGCCGGGCCGGCGATGTGCCAGACCGTCTCGTGTCCGAGGTCGAGCAGGTGCTGCGTCGCGAGTCTCGCGCCCTGGTTCTGGTCGGTGTCGAAGAGGGGATAGTCGGTGCGGGGTGTGGAGTCGATGACGACCACGGGCAGTCCCGGCGGGAGCTCCACATCCGACTCCTCGACGATGTGCGCCTCGAGAAGGATGACGATGCCGTCCACCGCCTGGTCGAGCAGCCGGGTGAACGCGTCGCTCACATCCCGCTGGGTCTTGTTCTCGACGGGGACGAGGGTGATCGAGTATCCGGCGGTCGCAGCCGCGGCAGCGATGGCGTCGAGGGTGCGCATGTTGCCGTACGACGACAGGGTGAACATCATCACCCCGATGCTGCGGAAGCTGCCGAGTCGGAGCGCCCGGGCCGCCTTGTTGGGCCGGTAGCCGAGCACCTGCATGGAGGCGAGCACGCGATCACGGGTGGCCGCCTCCACGTTGGACAGGCCGTTGGCGACACGCGAGACGGTCTGTGTGGAGACGCCCGCGTGGCTGGCAACGTCGCCCAGTGACGGGCCTCGTCGGGCTCGTGAGTTGCGCGGCGCTTCCGCGTCGATCGTCGACTCTGTCATCTCGTTCTGCTTTCGGACTTCTCGTGCTGCCACTCTGCTGCCACTGTGCTGCCACTGTGTCAGATCCAGGATCGGACTTGCGTCATGTTGACGTCAACATGCTATGGTACCCACACGATGTTCACGTAAACATCCATGATCGGCATCGACGATCGACAGGCTCCACGAGTTCGACAAGGAAATCCATGACAACGACGTCCGTTCGCAGCGCATCGCCGCTGAACGTCAAGCGCCGGCCCGCGCGTCCCGCCCGGCGCGACTGGCGTGGCTGGGCCTTCGTAGCACCGTTCATGATCGTGTTCATCGCGATGATCATCGTTCCGGTCGGCTACGCGCTCTACCTCAGCTTCTTCCGCGAGCAGCTCATCGGCGGCAACATGTTCGCCGGGCTCCAGAACTACGCGCAGGTGTTGACCGACCAGAAGTTCTGGGACGGCTTCCTGCGGGTGACGGTCTTCCTCGTCGTGCAGGTACCGGTCATGCTCGCCCTCTCGCTCATCGCCGCACTCGCCATCGACAGCGCGCGGCTCCACGGCTCGGGCTTCTTCCGCATCGCGATCTTCCTGCCGTACGCGGTTCCGGGTGTCGTCGCCGCCCTGATCTGGGGCTTCATCTACGGCGACCAGTTCGGCCTGACCGCCAGTGTGAACAGCCTGCTCGGCACGCACCTCGCGCCCTTCAGCCCCAACTGGATCCTCGGCTCGATCGGCAACATCGTGACCTGGGAGTTCATGGGCTACAACATGCTCATCTTCTACGCGGCCCTCCGCACGATTCCCGGCGAGCTCTACGAGGCCGCCGAGATCGACGGAGCCGGCGCCTTCCGCACCGTGTTCAGTATCAAGATCCCCGCCCTCCGCGGCGCGATCGTGATCGCGACGATCTTCTCGATCATCGGCAGCTTCCAGCTCTTCAACGAGCCCAACCTGCTGAAGACGCTCGCACCGAACGTGATCACGAGCTTCTTCACACCCAACATGTACGCATACAACCTGTCGTTCGCCGGCCAGCAGTTCAACTACGCGGCCACCGTGGCGATCGTGATGGGTGTGATCACCGCGGTCATCGCCTACATCGTCCAGCTCCGCGGAACGAGACAGGAGAACCGCTGATGGCGACCGTCGCCCCCGTACTCGACAAGCCGGGCAAGGCGCGCTCCGTGAGGCGCGCATCCGGAATCCGCAACACCCGCCGCGACCCCCGCAAGCGCAAGTCGATCGTTCTCACGATCGTGATGGCGATCTTCGTCGTGTACTCGCTCATCCCGCTGGCGTGGCTGCTCATCAACGCGACCAAGGATCAGCCGAGCCTGTACTCGTCGTTCGGTCTGTGGTTCGGCGACGGGTTCTCGCTCTTCAAGAACATCGGCGACACGCTCACCTACCGCGACGGGATCTTCGTCCAGTGGTTCGGCAACACGCTCCTCTACGTGGTCGTCGGCGCTGGCGGAGCCACGCTGCTCGCGACGGTCGCGGGCTACGGACTCGCGAAGTACAACTTCCCGGGCAAGCGCGCGGTCTTCGCGGTCATCCTGGGCGCGGTTGCCGTGCCGGGTACGGCGCTCGCGGTGCCGACGTTCCTGCTGTTCAGCCAGGTGGGGCTCACCAACACGCCCTGGGCGGTCATCCTGCCGTCGCTCATCAGCCCGTTCGGTCTTTACCTGATCTGGACGTACGCGGTCGACGCGGTGCCCACGGAACTGCTCGAGGCGGCCCGGATGGACGGGGCAAGCGAGTTCCGCACCTTCTTCACCATCTCGCTGCGGCTCCTCACCCCCGGGATCGTGACCGTGCTCCTGTTCGCGATCGTCGCGACCTGGAACAACTACTTCCTGCCGTTGATCATGCTGAGCGACCCGCAGTGGTACCCGCTCACGGTCGGGCTCAGCCAGTGGAGCGCTCAGGCGACCGGGGTGTCGGCGCAGCCGATCTACAACCTCGTCATCACCGGGTCGCTCCTGACGATCGTGCCGATCGTCATCGCCTTCCTCTTCCTGCAGCGGTACTGGCAGTCGGGGTTGGCGGCAGGAAGCGTCAAGCAGTAACACCAGATTTCCCCACCGGGCGTCCTGCCCATCCTCATCCCGAAGAAGTGAAAGGAACACCATGAACAGCACATCACGCTCGAGGGGCGTGCTGCGGAGGGTCGCGACCGCGATCGCCGCCAGCGCGATGCTCGGAGCAACGCTCGTCGCGTGCTCGAGCGGCGGCGGCTCCGCAGCAGGAAGCTCGTCGGACATCGACGCCGCCCTCAAAAGGGCGGGACCATCACCTACTGGTCGTGGACGCCGTCCGCCGAGGCGCAGGTGGCCGCGTTCGAGAAGGAGTACCCGAAGGTCAACGTCAAGCTGGTCAACGCCGGCACCAACACGACCGAGTACACCAAGCTGCAGAACGCGATCAAGGCGGGCTCGGGCGCTCCCGACGTCGCGCAGGTCGAGTACTACGCCATCCCGCAGTTCGCGCTCGGCAAGTCGCTCGTCGACCTCAAGTCGTACGGTTTCGACTCCCTCAAGTCGGACTACAGCCCCGGCCCCTGGAACTCGGTCAACATCGACGGCGGCCTCTACGGCCTGCCGCAGGACTCGGGCCCCATGGCCCTGTTCTACAACAAGACGGTGTTCGACCAGTACGGCCTGAGCGTTCCGACCACCTGGGACGAGTACGTCGCCGACGCGCAGAAGCTGCACGCCGCCGATCCGTCGAAGTACATCACGAGCGACTCGGGTGATTCCGGATTCGCGACCAGCATGATGTGGCAGGCCGGCGGCCGTCCCTTCACGGCTGAGGGCACCAAGGTGTCGATCAACCTGCAGGACGAGGGCACCAAGAAGTGGACCTCCACCTGGAACAAGCTGGTCGAGGGCAAACTGCTCTCCACCATCCCCGGCTGGAGCGACGACTGGTTCAAGGCTCTCGGAAACGGCACGATCGCCACTCTGGTGACCGGTGCCTGGATGCCGGGCGTGCTCGAGTCGTCGGTGAAGGACGGTTCCGGGCAGTGGCGCGTAGCCCCGATGCCCACCTACGACGGCAAGCCTGCCAACGCCGAGAACGGCGGCGGCGGACAGGTCGTGCTCAAGCAGAGCAAGAACCCCGCGCTCGCCGCAGGCTTTCCTGAAGTGGCTCAACAACAGCCAGGCGAGCACGAAGGTCTTCCTCGCATCGGGCGGCTTCCCCGCCACGACGGCCGACCTGAACTCGACCGACTTCCTCGCCACCGCTCCCGACTACTTCGGCGGTCAGAAGATCAACGAGGTGCTCGTCGCCGGTGCCAAGGAGGTGTCGACCGGATGGCAGTATCTGCCGTACCAGGTCTACGCCAACAGCATCTTCGGTGACACCGTCGGCCAGTCGTATGCCTCGAACAGCGACCTGAACACCGGTCTGCAGGCGTGGCAGAAGTCGCTCGTCGACTACGGCAACCAGCAGGGCTTCACCGTCACCAGCAAGTAGCGGAACCGCAAACAGTAAGCAGAACCAAGCACGATCGTGGCCGGCCGGAGCGCATCCGGTCGGCCACGACCTGCCCAGCGTCCGAAGCGGCGCCAAGCGAGGAGACCCACCCCATGAGCACGTTCGAGATCGTCGGCGACGATTTCCTTCTCGACGGTCAGCCGTTCCGCATCCTCTCGGGCGCGATCCACTACTTCCGGGTGCACCCGGACAACTGGGCCGACCGCATCCACAAGGCCCGGCTGATGGGGCTGAACACGATCGAGACGTACGTTCCGTGGAATGCGCACGAACCGCATCCTGGAGAGTGGGATGCGTCGGGCTCGCTCGACCTCGACCGCTTCCTCCAAGCTGTGGCCGACGAGGGCATGTACGCGATCGTGCGCCCCGGGCCCTACATCTGCGCCGAGTGGGACAACGGCGGGCTCCCCGCTTGGCTGTTCACCGATCCCGCCGTGGGCATCCGTCGCAGCGAGCCGACATTCGTCGCCGCTGTCGGCCGCTACCTCGACCGCGTGCTCTCGATCGTCGCGCCGCGGCAGATCACCGAGGGCGGCCCGGTCATCCTCGTGCAGGTCGAGAACGAGTACGGCGCTTACGGCGCCGACAAGGATTACCTGCGCATCCTCACCGACTTCACCCTCGACGCGGGAATCGTCGTGCCGCTCACGACGGTCGACCAGCCGCAGGACGACATGCTCGAGAACGGGTCCCTTCCGGAGCTGCACAAGACCGCATCCTTCGGGTCGCGCTCGGTCGAGCGGCTCGCAACACTGCGCCGCCACCAGCCCACCGGGCCGCTGATGTGCTCGGAGTTCTGGGACGGCTGGTTCGACCACTGGGGTGCGCACCACCACACGACGCCGTTCGATCAGACGGCAGCCGACCTCGAGGCGCTGCTGGATGCCGGTGCATCCGTGAACCTGTACATGTTCCACGGCGGCACCAACTTCGGCTTCACCAACGGCGCGAACGACAAGGGCGTCTACCAGCCGATCGTCACGAGCTACGACTACGACGCGCCTCTCGACGAGGCGGGCAATCCGACTGCCAAGTACTGGGCGTTCCGCGAGGTGCTCGGCAAGTTCACACAGCTTCCGGATGAGGTGCCGGCCGAAGCGGCGCCGGCACCGGTTCTACGCGGCTCGCTCACAGCATCCGTGCCCCTGCTCTCGGTCGTGGACCGGCTGGGGGAGTGGAGCTGGGTCGACGACCTGCCCACGATGGACTCGCTCGGCAAGTACGACGGATTCGTTGTCTACCAGACTGAGATCGACATGCCGGAGCCCGCAGTGCTGCACCTCGGCGAGGTTCGCGACCGCGCGCAGGTGCTCGTCAACGGCTGCCGCATCGGCACGCTGCACCGCGACCACCACGACCGCGCGATCACCCTCGCACCGAGCCGCGGCACGCTGACCGTGCTGGTCGAAGACCAGGGGCGAGTGGATTACGGGCCGAGGCTCGGCGAGCCCAAGGGACTCATCGGTCCGGCCTGCCTCGACGGGGTCGAACTGAACCGGTGGGGTGTGCTGCCGGTGGATCTCGACTCGCTGGAGCCGGTGCGGGATGCACTTGCGGCGGCTGCTGCCTTGGCGTCCGACTCAGCATCGGCTGAGCGGTTGGGTTCGGTGGCGGGGCCGGCGTTCGCGCGCGGGACATTCGAGATCGACGATCCCACAGACCTGTTCCTCAACACCTCGCGTTGGGGCAAGGGCGTGGTCTGGGTCAACGGGTTCAACCTAGGGCGCTACTGGGCGCGGGGGCCGCAGCGAACTCTGTACGTTCCCGGCGCCGTACTGGTGGCGGGCGTCAACGAGGTCATCGTGCTGGAGTTGGACGCTGCCGCATCCCGAGACATCTGCTTCGTGGCCGCTGCCGACCTGGGGCACACGGAGTACTGAGGCCACCGAGAGCTGAGACAGGAGAAATCGGGCGACGCGCCGGCGTTTAGTCCGTAACGACGGAGATCCCGCGCGTATCGCGCGGGATCTCCGTCGTTTGTGCAGGAGCCGCGGCTAGATGCCGCGGGCCAGGCGGTAGTAGGCCGCGTTCCAGTGGAGCTCTTTGGCGAACTCTCGGAGCGTCGTGGCCTCGTCGATGATGACCAGCTCGTTCTCCGCCATCCGCGCGAAGTCCTCGAATGCCTCGACCCCGACGGCCGTGGACATCACTGTGTGGTGGGCGCCACCCGCTTCGAGCCAGGCGGTGGCGGAGGTGGTGAAGTCGGGGGCGGGCTTCCAGACCGCGCGACCGACCGGAAGCTTCGGCAGGGGAGCGGTCGGGGGGACGACCTCGACAACGTTCGCCACCAGGCGGAAGCGGTCGCGCATGTCCGAGAGGGCGACGACGACCGCAGGGCCGGGGTCGGCCGTGAAGACGAGTCGCACCGGGTCGTCCTTGCCGCCGATGCCGAGCGGGTGCACCTCGAGGGTCGGCTTGGCGCTCGTGAGCGTCGGGCTGACCTCGAGCATGTGGGCGCCCAGGATGACCTCCTCGCCCGGGGTGAGGTCGTAGGTGTAGTCCTCCATGAGGGATGCTCCGCCCGGGAGCCCAGCACCCATCACGTTCGCGGCGCGCACCAGGACGGCGGTCTTCCAGTCGCCCTCGGCGCCGAAGCCGTAGCCGTCGGCCATGAGTCGCTGCACGGCGAGGCCGGGGAGCTGCTTGAGCGCGCCGAGGTCCTCGAAGCTTGTGGTGAAGGCGCCGAAGTCGCCCGCCTCGAGGAAGGAACGCAGGCCGAGCTCGATCGCGGCGCCGTCGCGCAAGGACTGGTGGCGCTCTCCGCCCCGACGCAGCGTCGGCACGACGTCGTACAGGTCTTCATACTCGGCCACGAGTGCGTCGATGTCGGACTCGGATGCCGCTGCGACCGCATCCGCCAACTCGTTGACGCTCCAGGTGTTCACCTGCACGCCGAAACGCACCTCGGCCTCGGTCTTGTCGCCCTCCGTGACGGCGACGAAGCGCATGTTGTCGCCGAAACGTGCGAGCTTCAGGGAACGCACGGCGGCCCAGCCGGCCGCGGCGCGCATCCAGGTGCCGATGCGGCCGGTGACGCGGGGGTCGGTGACGTGACCGGCGACGGTCGTGCGGGGAACGCCGAGGCGCGAGGCGATGTAGCCGAACTCGCGGTCGCCATGCGCGGCCTGGTTGAGGTTCATGAAGTCGAAGTCGATCTCACCCCAGGGCAGCTCGACGTTGGCCTGCGTGTGGAAGTGCAGCAGCGGCTTCTGTAGCGCCTGCAGGCCGCCGATCCACATCTTCGCGGGGCTGAAGGTGTGCATCCATGCGACGAGTCCGATGACGGCGTCGTTCGCGTTGGCCTCGAGAGCGATGCGGCGGATGGCGTCGGCGTCGGTCAGTACAGGCTTCCACACGACGCGCACCGGCACATCCGGGGACCCGGCGAGCTGGTCGGCGATCGCACGCGACTGATCGGCGACCTGTTGGAGCGTCTCCGGTCCGTAGAGGTGCTGGCTCCCGGTGAGGAACCAGACCTCGTAGTGGTCGAGGGTGGTTGTCGGCTTCGGCATCAGTCGATGTCTCCTTCCGGGCTCTGCCCGTAGACGTTCTGGTAGCGGTCGAAGAGGCTGTCGATCGCCTCTTGCGGGATGGGGACGAGAGGTCCGCCCTGGCGGGCGATGTGCACCGTGCGCGCGACGTCCTCCGCCATGACGGCGGCCTTGACGGCGTCGCGCGCGTCGCGGCCGATCGTGAAGACGCCGTGGTTCTGCATGAGCACGGCGCGCGAGCGGTGGCCGGTGAGGGTTGCGACGATGCCGCGACCGATCGAGTCGTCGCCGATGATCGCGAACGGTCCGACCGGGATGTCGCCGCCGAACTCGTCGGCCATCGCGGTGATGACGCACGGGATCGACTCGGCGCGGGCCGCCCAGGCGGTCGCGTAGGTCGAGTGCGTGTGCACGACGCCGCCGACCTCGGGCATGTTGCGGTAGACGTAGGCGTGAGCCGCGGTGTCGCTCGACGGAGAGCGCTCGCTGCCGAACGAGCCCGGCACGACGTCGCCGTCGAGGGTGCACAGGATCATGTTGTCGGGGGAGAGGTCGTCGTAGTCCACGCCGCTGGGCTTGATCACGAACAGGTCGGCGCCCGGCACGCGGCCGGAGACGTTACCGCCCGTCCAGACGACGAGTCCGTTACGGGTGAGTTCGGCGTGCAGGGCGGCCACCTGTTCGCGGACAGCCCTGACCTGGGGTGTCTCGAGGTCGCTGGTCACAGTGCGGGTCCTTTCGGTGCGTTTGCTCTGAGTGCGATCGACTCGACAGCTGCTCGTTCTGCGGCGAGCCCGGTGCGATAGCGCTCGAGGTAGGTGGCGAAACCGGCGACGTCTTCGGGATGCGCATCCGTCGTGTCGAAGTCGAACCCGCCGAAGACCCGCTCGCGCAGGTAGGTGTCGAGGTCGGTGCTGTTGTTGGCGTCGGGGTCGGTTTCGGCCGACGCCGCGAGGTACGCAGCGAGGACCGCGACGCCCCAGGCGCCGCCCTCGGAGGCGGTCTCGGAGACGGAGACGGGAGCATCCAGTGCGCCCGCGAGGAACCGCTGCGCGACGCCGGCCGTGCGGAACATCCCTCCGTGGGCGAACATGCGGTCGAGTGCCACGCCCTCGGAGGAGAGCACGCGCATCCCGAGAGCGAGGGTGCCGAAGACGCCGTAGAGCTGGGCGCGCATGAAGCTGCCCAGGGTGAGGCGGCTGTCCGGGGTGCGCACCACGAGCGGGCGGCCCTCGTCGAGGCCGGTGATCGGCTCGCCCGCGAGGTAGTTGTAGGCGAGCAGCCCACCCGCGTCGGACTCGCCGTCGAGCGCCTCACGGAAGAGGGCGTCGTACACGGCGTCGGCGTCGAGCGGCGGGCCCGTGATCGCCGCGAACCGGGAGAACAGGCCCGTCCAGGCGGCGAGCTCACTGGCCCCGTTGTTGCAGTGGACCATGGCGACCGGGTCGCCCGCCGGGGTGGTGACGATGTCGATCTCGTGGTGGATGTTCGTGAGCGGGCGCTCCAGCACGACCATCGCGAAGATGCTGGTTCCCGCGCTGACGTTGCCGGTGCGCGGAGCGACAGCACTGGTCGCGACCATCCCTGTTCCCGCGTCGCCTTCGGGCGGGCAGAACGGGATCCCCGGTCGCAGCGTGCCGGTCGGGTCGAGCAGGGCGGCGCCGTCAGCAGTCAGCTCGCCGGCGGCCTGGCCCGCGACCAGCACCTCGGGGAGGAGGTGCGTGAGACGGATGTTCGGCATCCGTTCGGCGACCAGGCCGTCGTAGCGCTCGACGAGTGTCGCGTCATAGTTCTTGGTCGCGGGATCGATGGGGAACATCCCGGATGCGTCGCCGACACCGAGGACCTTGCGTCCCGTGAGACGCCAGTGCACGTATCCGGCGAGCGTGGTGAAGAAGTCCAGCCGCTCGACGTGAGGCTCGGAGTCGACGACCGCCTGGTGCAGGTGCGCGATGGACCAGCGCAGCGGGATGTTCAGGCCGAACAGGTCGGTCAGTTCGGCTGCCGCGGGACCGGTCGTCGTGTTCCGCCAGGTGCGGAACGGGACGAGCAGCTCGCCCTCGGCGTCGAACGGCAGGTAGCCGTGCATCATCGCCGAGACGCCGATGGCGGCGAAGGTCTCAGGATGCGCGCCGTGACGGCTCTCCGCGTCGGCGACCAGGTCGGTGTAGGCAGCCTGCAGGCCCGACCAGACGGCGTCGAGGGAGTACGTCCACATCCGGTCGCTGTACTCGTTCTCCCAGTCGTGGGCGCCGACGGCCAGCACGGTCGACGGGTCGTCGACGTCGACCAGGCAGGCCTTGATGCGCGTCGACCCGAACTCGATGCCGAGGGATGTGCGGCCGCTTGCGATGGCGTCGCGCGCGGTGCGGGTGGTGGGGCGGTCGCTCGCGCTCGCGCTCGCGCTCGTGGTGCGTCCTGGGGCTCGCGCATCGGAACTGTCGGCAGCCATCATCATCCTCACGTCTTTGTGACCGGTCACAAACGATCTGGGAACGAGCATACGTCGCTACCTCCGCCCCCTGTCAAGTCGAGCCGCATCGCCGAGTCGCGCCGCACGTCCCGCGGGGTGGGCGCGAGTTGCGGCGAATCGACCTTCCCGGGCGCGACGAAGGTCGATTCGGCGCAACTCGACGGGTGGGCGGGGCGCGTCAGCGCGAGCGCGCGGCGGTGGAGCCGCGCACGATCAGCTGCGGGTGCACCACGGGACCGGCCGGTGCCGGCCTGCGCTCGATCGCGGCCAGCAGCCGGGCCACGCACGTACGTCCGAGTTCCGCGAAGTCCTGCCGCACCGTCGTGAGCGGCGGCGCGAAGAACGCGGCCTCCGGGATGTCGTCGAACCCGACCACGCTGACATCCTCCGGAGCACTCCGCCCGTCGAGCCGGAGCGCGTGCAATACCCCGAGCGCCATCTGGTCGTTCGACGAGAACACCGCAGTGACGTCGCGGTCGGTCAGCAGCTCAGACGCGATGCGGTATCCGGATGCGCTGGTCCAGTCGCCCGGAGCCGACACGACCGCACGCACCCCGGCCGCCTCCGCCTCCCGCAGGAACCCGTCGCGACGCGCGTTGGCCTCGGCCCAGTCCTGCGGCCCGGCGATGTGCGCGATCACCCGGTGGCCGAGGTCCGCGAGGTGCCGCACGGCCATCCGCGCGCCCTCCGCCTGGTCGACGAACACGCCGGTCGACTCTCCCGCATCCTCGGCGCCGTGCAGCGTCACAGACGGGACGGCGATCGCAACGTCGCGCATCGCATCCAGCACCCGGCGCTGCGGTGCGACCACGACGATCCCCTCGACCGCCTGCGCCATCAGATGGTCGAGAGCGGCCTCGATCTCGGCGGCGTCGATCGAGGCGAGATGGGCGATGGCGACGAAGTATCCGGCCTCGCGCGCCGCGCTCTCGACGGCGTCGATGCTGCTGGCGGGCCCGTACAGCGACGAGGACGACGAGGCGAGGATGCCGATCGTGGTGGAACGGGCGGTGGACAGCATCCGGGCCGCCCGGTTCGGACGGAACTGCAGTTCCTCCATAGCGGCGAGCACGCGCAGCTTGGTGCTCTCCCGGATGCTCGGATGGTCGTTGACCACACGGGAAACGGTCTGTCGAGACACTCCGGCAAGCGCCGCCACCTCCCGCACGCCTGCCTTCTTCTCCGGGGTGTCCACGGTCTCACCATAACGGCCGACGGGATGCGCTCCGACCCTTCGCTCAGGCGGGTCAGTGTAGCCTTACCTAAGTTCGTCCCAGGGAATGAAAGGTGCCGGTGTGGGTCTCGTCGCGTCGCCGATCGTCAAGGTCGACTGCCCCGCGTATCGGCCGTACCGGGCTCGCGTTGCGCGACTCACCCCGTTGACTCCGCACTTCACCCGTGTGACGTTCGAGTCGCCCGATTTCCGGATCTTCGGCACGGACCGCCTCGACCAGCGCATCAAGATCGTCTTCCCGCTCGCCGACGGATCCCTCGCGGGTCTCGGCGTCGACGATGAGGAGTCGCTCGCATCTGGAGACTGGTACGACCAGTGGCGGGCGCTCCCGGATCACCTCCGCTGCCCCTTCCGCACCTACACCGTGCGGGGCGTCGACCAGGCCGCCAACCAGCTCGACGTCGACTTCGTCGCTCACGGCGATGGCGGACCTGCAGCTCAGTGGCTCGCCGCAGCGTCGGTCGGCGACGAGGTGATCGTGGTGGGTCCGGATGCGCGCAGCATCAACTCCGACCAGGGCATCGACTGGCGCCCGGGCGACGCAACCGACCTGCTGCTCGTCGGCGACGAGACGGCGGCGCCCGCGATCATCTCGATCCTCGAGTCGCTGCCCGCCCATCGTCGGGTGCACGCCTTCATTGAGGTTCCGGATGCGGCCGACCGCCTCCCGCTCGACCTGCCCGACCACTTCTCGGTCACCTGGCTCGACCGCGCCGGCGGGGTGAACGGATGCGAGCTGGTGCCGGCCGTCGAACGCTGGGTGGCCGCGCATCCCGAGACGGTCGAAGCCGCCGCGGCAGCACGCGTGCAGCAGCTCGACGACATCGACATCGACCTCGAGACGCTGTGGGAGCTCCCGGAGCACGCCCCGAGTGGTCTCTATGCGTGGATCGCCGGCGAATCCGGAACCGTGAAGACCATTCGACGGCTCCTGGTCACCCGCAACGGCGTCGACCGCGGACGCGTGGCGTTCATGGGGTACTGGCGCCTCGGCAAGTCGGAGAACTAGCGCCGCCGAGGCGTGGCTGCGGCTCGCGGCGCGGCGGTGCCTAGCGGTCCTCGAATCGTGCCAAAAGTGCAGTTCGGAGGGGCGCACGCGCACTTTTCGCACGACTCGATGCGGAGCCGTGCCCTGCACCTGTGGCTCAGCCTTTGGCGGTCTGCACTCCGGTGAAGGTGCTCGAGTAGTCGTCGAGCCAGGTCCAGTGGCTGACCGGCCAGCTGAGCACGAACGCGCGGCCGACCACGTCGTCGAGGGGGACGAATCCCTTGCCCGGGTCGTTCTGGTGGTAGCGGGAGTCCGCCGAGTTGTAGCGGTTGTCGCCCATGACCCAGATCTTGCCGGCGGGGACGGTCACGCTGAAGTCGTCGCGCGAGACGGCCTCGACGCCCGCGGGCAGCAGCACGTACGGCTCTTTGAGCGGCACACCGTTGACGCTCATCTGGCCGAGGGCGTTGCAGCAGGTGATCTTGTCCCCCGGCAGTCCGATCAACCGTTTGACGAGGTGCTGATCGCTGTCCGTCGCGCTGAGCCCGACGAAGTCGAGGATGGCCGAGGCCGGGTTGGTGGCGACGGGAGCCTGCGGGGGAAGCCAGCCGCCCGGATCCTTGAACACGACCACATCGCCGCGCTGCAGCGGGAAGACCTTGGGCTGCAGTTCATTCACGATGATCCTGTCGTTGATCTGCAGCGTGTTCTCCATCGACCCCGACGGGATGTAGAAGGAGCGGGCAACGAAGGTCTTGATCAGGAATGAGACGAGCACTGCGACGACGAAGATCACGAGCACGTCGCGCAGCAGTGTCTTCCAGGTGGCCTTCCTGGCGGCACGGCGGGGGCGGGGCGTCGCAGTCTCGGTCACAGTGGAACACGGTACCGGGTGGATGCTGTGAGACGCATCCGACTCCCGAACGGGTGGCATACTCTCCCTTGTTTCGCGCACCCGCCGGTGAGACCATCGAGAGACGAGTTCTCAGGCACCCGCCGGGGGCCCGCGTGACCATGCCAAGCCCGATTGAGCGTCCACCAGTGGAGTCACGACGCGGAAGACCGCGCCGCGCTGGTCGCCTCTGGCCTCTTGCTCGACTCTTCACCGTCGTGGGGCTGGTCGCCGGTCTCTCTTTGGGTGCGCAATCGGCCGCTTTCGCCGACGAGTGCTCGGGCGGGGCTTCCGGATGCTCGGAGCAGACACCGACGCCGACCCCCGACCCGCAGCTCACTCCTGACCCGCAGCCGTCCCAGGGTTCCACGGAGACCCCGACGCCGACCCCGACGCCGACTCCGACCCCGACCGAGACGCCCACCCCGACCCCCACGCCGGATCCGTCGGACACCCCGACCCCGACCCCGACGCCTACCCCGACGCCCACCCCAACCCCCACACCCACTGACCCGCCTGCCCCCGCGCCGACCGACAACATCCCACTCGCCCCCAACCCCGTGCTGTCCAACGGATACGTGCTCGATCAGGCGCAATCGGAGCAGGCCACGCAGCTCGCCAGCCAACTGGCCGACGCCCAGGAGGCGCTGAAGACGGCGACGGATGCCGCCCGCGGCACCCAGCGCGCCCAGGATCAGGCGCAGTCGGCGGCCGACCTACTGAAGAAGCGGGCGGACGCCGCCAAGAAGAAGGCCGCCGCCTCGGCAGCTTTCGCGACGGCACTGTTGCGCACGCAGGGCACGAGGTCGCAGCGAGCCGATCCGCTCGCTGCTGCGCTGGCCTCTTCGGGCAACCTGCTCCAGAAGCTCGGCGCGGTCGACCGTTTCAACCGCGCCACCGCATCCGTCACCGCCGTCGTCAAAGCGGCCTCGGCCGACGCTCGCCGAGCGAAGGAACTGGCGTCCCAATCGAATGTCGCGGCACAGGCCGCTCGTGGCGTCGACGAGACCGTGAGCGCCAACGAGACGGCTATCGCAACAGCCCAAGCCCAGGTCGATGCGGCCGCCAGCGCTCTCGACAGTCTGCCGACGCTCCAGTTCGCCGGTGCCGGCTGGCAAGCGCTGCTGAGCGTGCCCGCCGACGCCTCGGGTTGGGCGCTCCCGGTTCACGGCACACTCACCGATGTGTTCGGCCCGCGTCCATCGCGTCCGGCGCGGACAGCCTTGTTCCACCCCGGGGATGACATCGGCGCGAGTTGCGGCACCCCGATCTTCGCTGCCAACGCCGGAACGGTCGTGCAGGCCGGCCGCAACGGCGGGTACGGCAACTTCGTGCTCATCGACCACGGTGGGGGAGTGCAGACCGCGTACGGCCACATCGTCGACGGCGGAATCGCCGTGACGGTCGGGCAGGTCGTCGCGGCCGGCGATCAGATCGCCCGCGTCGGGACGACCGGGGCGTCGACGGGCTGTCACCTGCACTTCGAGGTGCGCGTCGGCGGCCTCCAGATCGACCCGCAGCCGTTCATGGCCGCGCGGGGGATCGACCTCGGCCAGCGCTGAGCCCGCGGCTGTGCGCCGCCGACGACGACACCTGGGCGCTCTCTCAGAGTCTCTGGGACATCCGCGAACGGGGGCGTACGTTGCAGACATGACCGAACTCACCGAGCTCGTCGGGTCATGGATGCGCCTGCAGCGCTGGTACTCGACGAAGAGCGTCGAACCCCGCCTGCGCCTGCTGGCATCGTTCGAAGCCGAACCCGCGGCCGACGGCGCCCGCGTCCTCACCCACTTCTTCGCCGACGACGCCCCTCGGCTCCCTCGCGTCTACCAGGTACCGGTCGTCGCCCGAGCGCACCGCGAGGGCGACCCGACGGCGTACATCGGCGAGGCCGGCGGCCGTCATCTCTACGACGGTCCCGCCGACGAGTCATACGTGTCGTCGCTCCTCGATCTGATCTGCGGGGTGGGCCGCACGCAAGGCGCCGATGCTGTCGCGCGCGGCTACCGCATCGGCGAGGCGCTCAAGCTGCACTCCTCGCGCAAGCTGACCGGTGAGCAGTCGAACACGTCGATCGTCGGCGAGCTCGACAACGGAGAGCTCGTACTGATCAAGGTGTTCCGGGTGGTTCAGGATGGCGCGAATCCCGACGTCTCCACGCTGGCCGCGCTCACCCAGGGCGGTTCGCAGCGAACGCCGGCACTGCGGGGGTGGGTCGCCGGAACCTGGCCGCGACCGGATGGGCTGGGCACCGCATCCGGAGAGCTCGCTCTCGCGCAGAACTTTCTGAGCGGAGCAGAAGACGGGTGGGAGCTCGCGGTGAGTGCCGCAGAACGCGGAGAGGACTTTTCCGACCGCGCGTTCGCCCTCGGCGCCGGAACGGCCGAGCTGCACGCGCAGCTCGCCGAAGTGCTGCCGACGAAGATCGCGACGCGGGATGATGTCGCCGTCGCGCTCGACGCGATGTTCCAGCGGCTCACGCTCGCCAGCACCGAAGTTCCCGTCATCGCCGAGTCCCGAGCCGGTATCGCGGCCGTGTACGCGCTCGCCGCGGAGTCCGCGCACCCGCTGCTGCAGCGCATCCACGGAGACCTTCACCTCGGCCAGGTTCTCTACTCGCCCGAGCGCGGCTGGCAGTTCATCGACTTCGAGGGGGAGCCCCTGCGCCCGTTGGCCGATCGTGCGATTCCGGATGCGCCCCTCCGCGACGTCGCCGGGATGCTCCGCTCCTTCGACTACGTCGCCGGATCGCTCGCACGGCGGGACCCGCCGGTCGACGCTGCATCCTGGGCCGCTCGCGCTCGTCAGTCGTATCTCGACGGCTACGCCCAGGTCGCCGGAAGCGCAGTCGCGGACCACGCCGCACTGCTCGACGCCTTCGAACTGGACAAAGCGGTCTACGAGGTCACCTACGAATCGCGCCACCGGCCGGCCTGGCTGCCGATCCCGTTGGCCGCGGTGAACCGGTTGCTGTCTGCGAGGGTGACCTGATCGGCGAGTGAACGCACCGAACGGGCGGGCGTGACCTGACGGGCAAGCCTCGGCGCCCACGCGTTACCCTCGCGTCAGGCGCCGGGCCGGCGTGCACGCTTCGAAGCCAGAATGTGCCGCCTTGGTGCTGATTGTCCCGCCGTCCGTCCCGAAGCAACAGGTAGAACGGACAGTTCAGTCGGGCGACGGCTGCTGGTCGGGATGACCGCTGGCGTGCTCTGAACCGCACGCCTCGTGCGGCGGCGCCGGCCTCAGCGAGCGGTGCTCGCCGAGGCGCCGATGCGGTAGCGAGAACCCTTGTGATCGGCGGGCAGCCGGTCGCCGGCTCCGTGCAGTTTGTGGCGGAGGCTGCCCCGAACGTACTCCTCCGGGTATGCGCCGCGCTTGCGCAGCTCGGGGATGACGAACTCGACGACGTCCTCGAACGTGCCCGGCGTGATCGCGTATGCGAGGTTGAAGCCGTCGACGTCCGTGTCCTCCACCCACTGCTGCAGCTGGTCGGCGATCTCCGAGCCGGACCCGATGATGAACGGGCCGAGGCCGCCGATCGCCCCCAGGCGGCCGATGTCGCGCACGGTCCATTCGCTGCCGTCTTCGTTGGCGCGCTGGTAGTTCGCGACCACCGACTGGATCGCGTTGCTCTGCACGTTGCCGATCGGCTCGTCGAGGTCGTACTGCGACAGGTCGACGCCCATCCAGCCCGACATGAACACGAGCGCGCCCTCGGCACTGGCGTACTCGAGGTAGTTCTCGTACTTGGCCTGTGCCTTCTCGCTGGTCTCATCGGTGATGATCGTGAGCAGGGTGTAGATCTTGGCCGCGTACCGGTCGCGGCCGGCCGCTTCGAGGCCGTCGCGGATCTTCGTGACGGTGGCCTTCAGACCCTCCTTGGTGGAGGCGGCCACGAAGATGGCCTCGGCGTTCGCGGCGGCGAATCCGATGCCGCGGCTCGACGCGCCGGCCTGGTAGATCACCGGAGTGCGCTGCACGCTCGGTTCGCTCAGGTGGATGCCGGGCACCGTGAAGTGCTTGCCCTCGTGCCCGATCTCGTGCACCTTGGCTGGGTCGGTGAACACGCCCGACTCGCGGTCGCGGATGACGGCGTCGTCCTCCCACGAGCCCTCCCAGAGCTTGTAGAGCACCTCGAGGTACTCGTCGGCGTGGTCGTAGCGGTCGTCGTGCTCGAGCTGGTCCTCGTGTCCCATGTTGCGCGCGGCGGACGGCAGGTAGCCGGTGACGACGTTCCAGCCGACCCGGCCGTTCGTCAGGTGGTCGAGCGTCGACATCCGTCGGGCGAAGGGGTACGGATGCTCGTACGCGGTACCCGCGGTGACCCCGAACCCGAGGTGCTCGGTCACCAGCGCCATCGCGGAGATCAGCAGCACAGGATCGTTCACCGGAACCTGGGCGCCGTGGCGGATGGCGGCCTCGTTCGACCCGCCGTACACGTCGTACGTGCCGAGCACATCCGCGATGAAGATGCCGTCGAACGCCCCGCGTTCCAGCAGCTTGGCGAGCTCGGTCCAGTAAGTGAGGTCTTTGTACCGCCAGGCCTGGTCGTCGGGGTGGCGCCACATCCCGGAGGACTGGTGGGCGACACAGTTCATGTCGAAGGCGTTGAAGCGGATCTGCCGAGTCATGCCCCCAGGATGCGCGAGACCGACGCTCCGCGCATCCCGCCCGCAACACGCCGTAACGTCACCGGCCTGCCCGCGCGCCAGGCCGCTCCTCCCGCTGCGCGCCGAGTGTGGAGTATTTACCGAAATCGGGGGTCGAAAACGGTAGATACTCCACACTCGGCGCGCGAGGGAAGAGGGAGGGTGCGGGTCAGCGGGTGAGCGAGGCGACGTGGGTGAGGGATGCGCGGGTCTCGGTGGTCGGGACGTACTCCATCCCGAAGGCGCCCGCGTAGCCGAGCCCGCGAAGCACGGCGAACTGGTGGGCCCAGTCGACCGTCCCGGTGCCGGGTTCGTGGCGTCCGGGGATATCGGCGACCTGCACGTGCCCGACCAGGTCGATGTCGGGGCCGACGACTGCCGCGAGGTCTTCGTCCATCATGAGCGCGTGGTATGCGTCGAGCAGCAGCCGGAGGTGCGGGGAGCCGACCTCGCGCACCACCTCAAGGCCCTCGAGCGTGCTGGAGAGGAACGCATCCGGATGATCGACTCGCGTGTTGAGAGGTTCGAGCAGCAGCGTCACATCACTGCCGTCGAGCAGGGCGGCCGCACGCGTGAGCACGGAGACGACGGCATCGTGCTGCTCCTGGCGAGGGACGCCCGGCCGTTCGGCACCCGAGACGACGACGAGATTCGGCGAGCGCAGGCGCTGTGCGACCGCGAGCGAATCGCGCACGCCCGCGAGGTACTCTTCGTGCGTCGCGGGATCGGTCAGCTGTAGCTGCGGGTCGACGATCAGCGAGAGAAGCTGCACGCCCGTGCTGGAGAGGGCGTCCTCGATGGCGGCGATCTCCTTATCCCGCCACCCCCAGATCTCGACCGCGTTGAGCCCGTGCTCCGCGGCGGCCCGGATGCGCGACGCGGTATCGTCGCCCGCCTCGGTGAACAGCCACTCCAGGTTGACCGCGAGGTCGCGCATCCTGACTCCTTCGTCCGTCTTGTTCGTCACTCGCCCGACCATACCGGCCCGACCATACCGGTGCGGCTGGGCGAGCGCCCATTTGCCAGTTGACGTCGTTCTCAGCCGCTGAGAGCGACTTCAACTGGCAAACGACGGCGGCCCAGCGATCAAGCAGCGGCGGTCAGCGGCCGGTGAAGCGGGGCGGGCGCTTCTGCTGGAAGGCGAGAAAGCCCTCGCGGTAGTCCGCGGTGTCGCGCAGCGCCGCTTGGGCCGCGTTCTCGGCAGCGACCGAGTCCCAGAGGGCGAGCTGTCCGTCGCGCAGCTCGCGCACGATCGCCTTGGACGCGAGAAAAGCGGCGGTGGCTCCGGATGCTGCGCTCGCGGCGGCCGCATCCACCGCATCCTGAAGCTCAGCGACTGGCAGCACGCGGCTGAACAGCCCGGACTCGACCGCCTCTGTGCCCGACATGAGCCGCCCGGTGTAGATGAGATCGAGTGTTTTGTGCGCGCCCAGCCGGGACACGAACAGCGCATGGCCGCCCGAGTCGAGCAGCGCGCCCAGGGCCGCGAACGGCGAGCCGATCTTCGCCGAGTCGGCGACGTAGACGACGTCGGTCGCCATCAACAGACCGAGCCCGATGCCGAGGGATGCGCCTTGCGCAGCAGCGAAGGTCGGCGCCGGAAACGCGCTGATCCGCTGCAGGAGCGGCGTGACCAACCCCTCGAGGACCCCCTTCACATCGTCGGTCGCCGGGTCGACGCCCGCGATGTCGCGACCGGCGCAGAACGAGCGCCCTTCGCCGCGGAGCACGAGCGCGCGCACTCCGGCAGCTTCGGCGTCCGCGTAAGCCGCGTCGAGATCGCGCAGGGCGTCTTCGTCGAGAGCGTTCAGTTTGTCGGGCGCATTCAGGGTGACGCGCGCGACCCCGTCGGCGATGGCCAGGTCGATCATCGAGCCCTCCTCGTCGATTTCGGACGCGCCATCAGATCCAGACACACGCTCAGACGTCATAGTCGACCACCACCCGATCGGTCAGCGGATGCGACTGGCACGTCAGCACGTATCCGCGCTCCAGCTCCTCCGGCTCGAGCGCGTAGTTCTCGGTCATTCGCACATCACCCGACACGAGTCTGGCGCGGCACGTTCCGCACACGCCGCCCGCGCAGGCGAACGGCACATCCGGTCGCACGCGGAGGGCGGCGTTCAGCACTGACTCGTTCGCGTCGACCGGAGTGGTCACGGTGGAGGTCTGGCCGTCGAGGGAGAACTCGATCTCGACGGTCTTGTCGCCTTCGTGCGCGATGACGGGCCGACCGTGATCGCCCGTCACCTGCCCGGGCTCACCCGTGGTGAACAGTTCGAAGTGGATGCGCGTGCGCGGCACATCCAGCGACTCCAGCACATCCCGGCAGAGCTGCACCAGCTCGAACGGTCCGCAGAGGAACCACTCGTCGACGGTGGCCGGGGGGATGAGCAGGTCGAGCATCCGTCGCAGCCGCTCCTCATCGATGCGGCCCGAGAGCAGCGGGGCCGACCGCTGCTCCCGGGAGAGCACATGGTGCAGCGCGAGGCGGGCCGGGTAGCGGTCTTTCAGGTCGGACAGCTCGTCGAGGAACATCACGTCGATCGCGGTGCGATTCGTGTACACGAGCGTGAACCTACTGGTGTCAGAAGCGGCCAGGATGCTGTGTGCCAGCGCCATCAGCGGTGTGATCCCCGATCCGGCGGCGACACCGACGACATGTTTTCCGTCGAGCGCGCCGAGGTCGGTTGTGAAGGTGCCCTGGGGACTCATCACGTCGATCCGGTCGCCGGCGGTGAGCTCGCTCGTCGCCCAGGTGGAGAACGCCCCGCCCAGGTCGCGCTTGATCGCGACGCTGATGCTGCCCGGAGTCGGCGGCCGGCAGATCGAATAGCTGCGGCGCAGCTCGTGCCCGCCGACGGTCGCGCGCAGAGCAACGTGCTGGCCCGGCAGGTAGTCGTACTCGCCGCGCAGCTCGTCGGGTACGGAGAACGTGACCTCGACGCTGGCCGTGGTCAGCGGACGCACCTCGGCGACCGCGAGCGTGTGGAAGCGGGCGCGGGGCATCAGAAGACCTCCCGCATCAGAACGGCTTCAGGAAGTCGAACGGCTCCCCGCAGGCGCGACACTCGTAAAGCGCCTTGCACGCGGTCGACCCGAAATGCGAGAGCTCACGGGTGTCGAGCGACTGGCAGTGCGGGCACTTCACCGCGAGCGACAGAGCCACCGGACCGTTCACCGCTGTGCGCCCGGTCGGCGCCGCGATCCCGAACCGCTCCAGCGCGGCCTTGCCTGCGTCGCTGATCCAGTCCGTCGTCCAGGCGGGCGAGAGCGTGAGTCGCACTGTCACATGTCCGAAGCCCTCGGCGGCGAGCGCGCGCACCACATCCTCGCGGATCGTCTCCATCGCCGGACAGCCGCTGTACGTGGGGGTGACGACCACTTCGACGCCGGTGTCGGTGACCATCACCTCGCGCAGGATTCCCAGGTCGTCGATCGTGAGCACCGGAACCTCCGGGTCGATGACCGCGGCCGCCGTCGTCCAAGCACGGGTCGCTTCCGAGGCGTGCCTGCTCCATGCATTGTGCCCGTTCACCAGTTCGCTCCCGGATGCTGTCGTGCTAGAACCTGCAGCTCCGCCAGGAGCGGCCCGAGGTACTCGGAGTGTCGGCCGCGACGACCGCCGCCGGAGTCGACGAAGGTCGCCGGGAGTTCCAGCTCGCACTCGCGGAGCACCGGTTCGATACTCGCGTCGAAAGCCGGGCGCAGCGTCGACGGACGCGGCGCGACATCCTCGAGCCGATCGTTGAGCGGCTCGTCTTCGAACAGCTCACCGACCGACGGCCACAGGTCGGCGAGAGCGACGAGCAGACGGCGCCGTGACTCGTCCGTGCCGAGCGCGAGCCGCAGCATCCACTGGTCGGCGTGATCGCGGTGGTAGTCGACCTCTTTGACCGCTTTCGCAGCGATCGCAGCGAGCACGGGGTCGACGGATGCGCGCAGTCTCCCGTAGAGCTCGAACAGGTAGTGCGCCACAGCGAACTGCCGCACGATCGTGTGCGCGAAGTCGCCGTTCGGCTGCTCGAACAGGTGCGCCGAGCGGAACTCGTGCTCGTCGCGCCAGTACGCGAGCTCGTCTTCGCTGCGTGCGGATGCGGTGCCCGCGTAGCGCAGCAGCGACCGCGCGTGTCCGAGCAGGTCGAGGGCGATGTTCGCGAGCGCCACATCCTCCTCGAGTTCGGGAGCGCGGGAGATCCACTCGCCGAGCCGCTGGGCGAGGATCAGGGAGTCGTCGCCGAGCCAGAGCGCGTACTCGGCGACGTCGTCGCTCGCGCGCTCGTCGCTGGTGACGAACTCCTCCGAGAGCGTGACCGCGGTGAGCTCGACGTGGCCGTGCAGCTCGGGGTCGCCGTGCAGGTCGGGGTCGCCGTGCAGGTCGTCGGTCACAGGTGCTTCACCCCTTCGCTTGCCGTGTAGTAGGTGGCGTGCCGGTAGTTCTTGCCGGCGGGGGACTCGAAGAACGCGCCCTTCGCATCCGGATCGCTCGCGGTGATCGCATCGGAGGGGACGACCCAGATCGAGACGCCCTCGCTGCGGCGGGTGTAGAGGTCGCGGGCGTTGCGCACGGCCATCGTCTCGTCGGGCGCGTGCAGCGAGCCGACGTGCACGTGGCTGAGGCCGCGGCTGGAGCGTACGAAGACCTCCCAGAGCGGCCAGGTCTCAGGATGCGCGTGGTCGGGGGTTCCCGGAGCGGACATCAGGCGGGTGCTCCCGTCAGCTGTTCTGCACGCTTCGCCGCGTACGCCGCTGCTGCTTCGCGCACCCAGCGGCCGTCTTCGTGTGCTTGGCGCCGGCGCTGCATCCGTTGGGCGTTGCACGGGCCGCGCCCGGCGAGCACCTCCTGGAACTCGGTCCAGTCGATCTCGCCCATGTCGTAGGCCTGCCGCTCCTCGTTCCAGCGCAGCTCGGGATCGGGCAGGGTCACGCCGAGCGCCTCGGCCTGCGGCACGAGCATCCCGACGAACCGCTGCCGCAGGTCGTCGTTCGAGAACCGCTTGATCTTCCAGGCCATCGAGCGGGCGGAGTTGGGGGAGTCGTCGTCGGGCGGGCCGAACATCATCAGCGACGGCCAGTACCAGCGGTCGACCGCATCCTGAGCCATCGCCTGCTGGGCGGGAGTACCCCGCATCAGCTGCAGCAGGATCTCGAAACCCTGGCGCTGGTGGAACGACTCCTCCTTGCAGATGCGAACCATCGCGCGGCCATAGGGCGCGTACGAGGCGCGGCAGAGCGGCACCTGGTTGCAGATCGCGGCGCCGTCGACCAGCCATCCGATCGCACCCATGTCGGCCCAGCTCAGGGTCGGGTAGTTGAAGATCGAGGAGTATCGGGCCTTGCCGGCGATCAGCTGCTCGGTCATCTCGTCGCGGGTGATGCCGAGGGTCTGCGTGGCGGAATAGAGGTAGAGGCCGTGGCCCGCCTCATCCTGAACCTTGGCCATCAGGATGGCCTTGCGCTTGAGGCTCGGCGCCCGCGTGATCCAGTTGGCCTCGGGCTGCATGCCGATGATCTCGGAGTGGGCGTGCTGCGACATCTGCCGGATGAGCGACTTGCGATAGTCGTCGGGCATCCAGTCGCGGGGCTCGATGCGGGAGTCGGAGCCGATGAGGTCGTCGAAGCGCTGACGGCCCTCGGCTTCGGCTGCTTGGGCCTCGTCGTCGGTGGTCCCGGCGGTCTGGTCGGGGTGCGTCGCCGGCTCGGTTGCGGTGGTCATCGTCGACCTTCCTTGAATTACTAACTGATCGTTCGGTTAGTATATCGCGCGAGCCTGAGTGCATGCCACACTGGAGGCGACATGACTGAGACCTCCCTGCGACGCGGCCGGCCTGGTTACGACCAGCGCGGCATCCTCGAGGTGGCCGTGGCGGCGTTCAACGAGCACGGCTACGACGCGACCTCGATCGGGATGCTCGCGGAGCGCCTCGGGCTCTCGAAGTCGGCGATCTACCACCACGTCTCCTCGAAAGACGAGCTGCTCGAGCTCGCTCTGGACGAGGCGCTCGACGGGCTCGAGGGTGTGCTGCTCGAGCCGGGCGCCACATCCGGACGCGCCGCTGATCGTCTTGCGTATGTGCTGCGCGGGGCGGTGGATGTGCTGACCGCCAAGGTGCCGTACGTCACGCTGCTGCTGCGCGTACGCGGCAACACGGATGTGGAGCGTGCGGCGCTCGCGCGTCGCCGGGCTTTCGATCGCGCGGTGGCCGCACTCGTGGTCGAGGCGCGCGACGAGGGCTCGCTGCGGTCCGACATCGACCCCGGGATCGTCTCGCGCCTCCTCTTCGGCATGATCAACTCGATCGTCGAGTGGTACCGCCCCGACGGCCCGGAGTCGCCCACCGACCTCGCCGCCGACATCCTGACCATCGCCCTCGACGGCCTGCGCACGCCCTGACCCGCGGTCGCTGCGCTCCGCTCCGCTGCGCTCCGCTCCGCTCCGCTGCCTCCGCTCCGCTCACGCGCTCCGCGCTCCGCGCTCAAAACGCAATCGACTCCGGGAGAAATCCCGTTCTGAGCACGCTCTTAGCGGGATTTCTCCCGGAGTCGATTGCGTTTCGCGGGAGCGCGAGCGCAGAGCGAGCGCGAGCGCGCGGCGCTGAGCAGAGCGCAAAGCGAGTGCAGCGCAGCGCGCGCGTTAGGACTTCGCGACGAGGGTGAGGACGTCGTAGGTGGCGACGACGGCGTCGTCCTGGTTGGTGATGAGGGCATCCCAGCGCACCTCGCCGTAGTCGTCCGTCTCGCGCGGGGTGATCTGCTTCGCCGTCAGGGCGACACGGATGCTGTCGCCCGGCGACACCGGCGTCACGAACCGCAGGTTCTCCAGTCCCGAATTCGCGAGCACGGGCCCGACGTCCGGGTCGACGAACAGCCCGGCCGCGAACGACACCAGCAGATACCCGTGCGCGACGCGTCCCGGGAAGAACGGATTCGCGGCCGCCGCCTCCTCGTTCATGTGGGCGTAGAACTTGTCGCCCGTGAACTCCGCGAAGTGCTCGATGTCGTCGAGCGTGACCTCGCGCGGCTCCGACGACAGCTGGTCCCCGATCTTCAACGTCGCCAGCGATTTGCGAAACGGATGCGGTGCCGCATCGTTCGCCGCAGCCCCCCGATGCCACACCCCGGTGATCGCGGTCAGCATCTCGGGCGACCCCTGCACCGCCGTGCGCTGCATGTGGTGCAGCACCGCGCGGATCCCGCCCAGCTCCTCGCCACCACCGGCCCTCCCGGGCCCGCCGTGCACGAGGTGCGGAACCGGCGACCCGTGCCCGGTCGACGTTCGCGCGTCGTCGCGGTCGAGAACGAGCACCCGCCCGTTGTACGGCGCCAGCCCCATGACCAGATCTCGCGCGATCGTCGTGTCGTGCGTCGCGACACTCGTCACGAGCGAGCCGCCGCCGCGCGCAACAAGCCGGGCAGCGTCCGCCGTGTCCGAGTAGCCCAGGATGCTCGCGACCGGCCCGAACGCCTCCACCGTGTGCAGGGCGTCAGCCTCCGCATCCGTGAACCGCAGCACGAGTGGTGCCACGAACGCACCTTCCGGCGCGGTGCCGCGCGATCCGTCCGCTTTCAGGATGCTCGGCTCGTCGAGCGCGCCGATCACGACCTCGCCGCCCGCGTCGACCAGCCGCAGCACCTGCCGCAGCACTTCGTCGCGTTGCTCGTGCGAGGCGAGCGGTCCCATCGTCACGCCCTCGGCGCGCGGGTCGCCGACGACGACGCGCTCGTCGATGCGTGCCTGCACCGCTGAAATCACGTCGTCGACGAGGGGCGTCGGCACGAGCGCTCGCCGGATGGCCGTGCACTTCTGGCCGGCCTTCGATGTCAGTTCGACGACCAGCTGTTTCACGTACCCGTCGAACTCGGCCGAGCCGGGGACCGCATCCGCCCCCAGCACCGACGCGTTGATCGAGTCGGTCTCGCTCGTGAACCGCACACCTCCGGTCTGCACCGAGTCGTGAGCCCGAAGCTTCTCCGCGGTCGAGGCCGAGCCGGTGAAGCCGACGAGATCGCCGAGCCGCAGGTGATCGAACAGGTCGGGAACGCTTCCCGAGATCAACTGCAGCGAGCCGTCGGGCAGGAGCCCCGACTCGACCAGGATGCGCACGAAACCCTCCGCGACGTACCCGGTCGGGGTCGCCGGCTTCACGACCGTCGGCACCCCGGCCAGGAAGGCCGGCGCGAACTTCTCGAGCGATCCCCACACCGGAAAGTTGAACGCGTTGATCTGCACGGCCACCCCGGGCAGCCGGGTGTAGACGTGCTGCCCGAGAAAGGATCCGTCCTTCGACAGGTTCTCGACCGGTCCGTCGACGTAGACCTGCGCGTTCGGCAGCTCGCGCCTGCCCTTCGACGAGTACGTGAACAGCACCCCGATGCCGCCGTCGATGTCGACCCACGAATCCGCCTTCGTCGCCCCGGCCCGCGACGACAGCGCGTACAGCTCGTCCTTGCGTTCCGTGAGCGGCTGCGCCATCTGCTTGAGCAGCATCGCGCGCTGGTGGAACGTCAGCTTTCCGAGCGAAGCCTGTCCCACCGTTCGCGCGTAGTCGAGCACTCGCGAGAGGTCGAGCCCCCGCGTGCTCACCTGCGTGACGAGCGCTCCGGTCGAGGCATCGCGCACCTCGACGGCACCCTCCTCGGTCTCCGGCGTCCACCAGGCGCCTCTCACATAACTGGGCAGGATGCTCTGCAGCGTCATCGTGAAACCTCCTCGGTACCGCCTGGGTATGCTGTGCGCATGACCGACGGCGACTGGACGATCGAGCTCGGCGAGCTCGACGAGAAAATGGGTGTGCGCATCCTGGAGCAGTCGGCGGAGCGGGTCGTTGCGACTATGCCCGTCGAGGGCAACCGCCAGTCGTTCGGACTCTTGCACGGGGGCGCGTCGGTCGCTTTCGCCGAGGCGCTGGGGTCGTGGGCTGCGGTCATCCATGCCGGCCCCGGGCGCACGGCCGTCGGCGTCGACATCAACGCCACGCACCATGCATCGGCACGCAGCGGGATCGTCACCGGCGTCGCGACGGCCATCAAGCTCGGCCGCACGGTCGCCTCGCACGAGATCGTGGTGTCGGATGAGGAGGGCCGCCGTCTCTGCACGGCGCGCATCACGAACCTCATCATCGAGGCCCCGGAGCGCTAGCCCCGCCGCCAGAGCCGGCCCGACCGCCGGCCCCGCCGCCAGTTCCCGCATCCGGCCACTCGTAGAACCCGCGACCCGCCTTACGCCCGAGGTGGCCGTCGGCGACCATCCGCCGCAGCAGCTCCGGCGGTTCGAAGCGTGCGCCGAGGCGGTCGCGCAGATACTCGGCGATCCCGAGCCGCACATCCAGACCCACAAGGTCCGTGAGCTTCAACGGGCCCACCGGATGCGCGTAGCCGAGCACCATTGCGGCGTCGATGTCCTCGGGTGTCGCGACACCCTCCTCGACCATCCGGATGGCCTCGAGCCCGAGGAGCACACCGAGCCGCGAGGATGCGAACCCGGGGGAGTCGCGAACCGTCACCGGCGTCTTGCCGATCGCCTCGACCCAGCCCTGCGCCATCCCGATCACCGAAGGTGCGGTAGCCGAGCCCATGACGACTTCGACGAGCGAAGATGCGGGAACCGGGTTGAAGAAGTGCATCCCCAAGAATGCGGCAGGCCGGCCCAGCCCGACAGCGAGTTCGTCGATCGAGATCGAGGAGGTGTTCGTGGCGAGCACAGCCCGCTCATCCACGATGTGCTCGGCGTGCTGCAGCGCCTGTGTCTTGAGTTCGCGGTCTTCCGGCACGGCTTCGACCACCAGCCCGCATCCGGCGAGCACGTCCCAGTCCGTCGAGACGTCCAGCGATCCGGTGGGCTCGGCAAGCCCGCGGTCGACGCTCGCTTTGACCGACCGACGGATGCGCGACTCAGCGGCATCGACCGCCTCTGCATCGCGCTCGACGACAACCAGGTCGGCCCCGGCGAGCAGGAACGCATGTGCGATCCCCGCGCCCATCCTGCCTCCGCCGATCACGCCGACCCGGTCGGGAACGGCGGCAGCGCCGGCCCCGGCAGCTTCCGCGCTCACCGCTGCCTCCGCTGCAAGAACTCGGTCATCCGCCGCATCTTCTCGGGCGACTCGAATAGCTCGGCCTGCGCATCCTGTTCGGCCCGGGGATGCTCGTCTCGGCGCGCGTGCAGCACCGACTTCGTGTACTGGGTCGCCAGCGAATCGTTGGCCGCGATCCGATCGGCCAACGCGTGCGCCGCGCCGAGCAGCGCCTCGGGCTCGTGCAGCTCCGTCACGAGGTGAACGGCCAGCGCCTCCTCGCCGGTCAGGATGCGCCCGGCCAGCACGATCTCCTTGGCCACGGGCTCGCCGACCAGTTCGGGAAGGCGCCACAACGCGCCCGCTGCCGCGATGATCCCGAGGCCCGTCTCCGGGTTGCCGATGCGTAGCCGGGGTGTGCCGATCCGGAAGTCGGCCGCGTACGCGAGCTCGGCTCCGCCGCCGAGGGCGTATCCGTCGAGAGCGGCGATCACGGGCATGGGGAGCGCGGCCACGCGCGCGAAGAGGCCGACGTTGATGCCGCGGTGCGCATCCTGAGCCCGTCGCTCGAGCAGCTCGCCGATGTCGGCTCCCGAGGCGAACACCCCGCCGGCTCCGGCGAGGATCAGGATGCGCGGCTCGCGCTCCAGCCGCTCGCACACCTCGTGCAGTTCGTCGATCATCGCCTGGTCGATCGCGTTGCGCACCTCGGGCCGGTTCAGGGTCACGACCATCTGGTCGCTGAGGTCCTCGATCAGCAGTGTCTGCATCACACCCGCTCCAGGATCAGCGCCGAGCCCTGCCCGACGCCGACGCACATGGTCGCTAGCCCGAAGCGGGAGTCCTCGCGTTCCATCCGACCGAGCAGCGTGACCAGCAGCCGGGAGCCGCTCGATCCGAGGGCGTGCCCGAGGGCGATCGCGCCGCCGTCGGCGTTCACTCGCGACTCATTCAGGCCGAGCCGACGGATGCACGCGAGCGCCTGGCTCGCGAACGCCTCGTTGAGCTCGATGCTCCCGATCTCGGCGAGGTCGATCCCGCTGCGCTCCAGCGCCCTATGCGTGGCGGGCACCGGACCGAGGCCCATGATCTCGGGCGCGAGGCCGACGCTCGTGCCGACCACGACCCGTGCGCGGGGCGTCAGTCCGTAGCGCTGAACCGCCTCACCGCTCGCGACGACGAGAGCCGACGCACCGTCGTTGAGCGGGGACGAGTTGCCTGCCGTCACCACGCTGCCGCCGGCCACCACCGGTCGCAGCGCGGCCAGCGCATCCAGATTCGTGTCGCGCCGGATGCCCTCGTCGACGGTAACCGCACCGCGCGTCGTCTCCACGGCCACGATCTCGTCGCGGAATCGGCCCGCATCCGTCGCAGAGGCCGCTCGTCGGTGGCTCTCGAGGGCGAAGGCGTCCGCGTCTTCGCGGCTGATCCCGTCGAGCCTTGCCACCTCTTCGGCGGTCTCCGGCATCGAGTATGTCGCCTTGTCACGAGCGGAGAGTCGCGGATTCGCAAAGCGCCACCCGATGGACGTGTCGAACTGCTGACCCGGCTTGGCGAACGCCTTCTCGGGCTTCGCCTGCACCCAGGGAGCGCGGGTCATCGATTCGACGCCGCCCGCGATCACCACGTCCGCGTCGCCCGCGCGAACGCTCTGCGCGGCCATCGTGACGGCTGAGAGTCCGGATGCGCAGAGCCGGTTCACGGTGACGCCGGGCACCGCATCCGGGAGCCCCGCGAGCAGCACGGTCATCCGGGCGACGTTGCGGTTGTCCTCGCCGGCCTGGTTCGCGGCGCCGAGGATGACCTCGTCGATCGTGAGCGCATCGATCCCCGCGCGACGGACGGCTTCGCCGACGACGAGCGCCGCGAGGTCGTCGGGACGTACGCCCGCGAGCGCGCCGCCGTAGCGGCCGACGGCCGTGCGGACTCCGCCCACCAGATAGGCCTCCGCCATGCTCGTCTCCCTCGACGCGGTATTTACCGAACGAACGTTCAGAAAGTAATCCTCGCAGACGCCGCGCCTCCCCACAACTCGCCGCGCACGCCCGCCCATCCCCGCTCATTTGCCACTTGCCGTCACTCTCAGCCCGCGAGAGTGACGCCTAGTGGCAAACGAAGCCCGGTTAGCGCGTGTCGTGATCCTCGAAGATGAGCGAGGTCTTCGTGTCACGCACAGAGGAGATCCCCGGCAGAGTCTCGAGCACCAGCCGCCGCAGGTCCTCGTTGTCCCGCGCCCGCACCAGCAGGATCACGTCGAAGTCCCCGCCGACGAGCGCGAAATGCTCCACCTCGGGGATCTCGCGCAGCCTGTCGCGCAGCTCGTGCCAGCCTGCCTGCTCCACCCGCAGCGTCACGTAAGCCGACGACCCGCGGCCCGAGCGCACGGGGTCGACCTTCGCCGTGAATCCTGTGATCACACCGTCGTCGAGCAGTCGGGACAGCCGCGCGTATGCGTTCGCGCGTGAGACATGCGCGGCCTCGGCGACGGCAGTGATCGAGGCCCGCCCGTCGGCGCGCAGGGCTTCGATGATCCTCGAGTCGATGTCGTCCATGGTGGTAGACAGTTTGTCGCCGAAAGACCTTGCGAGCAAGGGAATGTCTCGAAACTCGTGCAGGTCTGGTAAACGCGGTCCAGCGAAGTCATCCTGAGAATGAGCGACGTCTTTCAAAGGAGAACGGATGCACGCCAGCGATCTGCTGCCCCGCGACACCCCCGTGGGCCTCATCGACCAGCACGGACAGTCCCACGAGGACGAGCACTACCCGCTTCCGTCGGCCGACCGCCTGACCGAGGGCTACCGCCACCTCGTGCTCGGCCGGCGCCTGAACGACCAGGCCAACGCCCTCGTGCGTCAGGGCCGTCTCGCCGTCTACCCGTCGTCGCACGGACAGGAGGCCTGCGAGGTGGCCGCCGCGATGGTCCTGGAGGACCAGGACTGGCTCTTCCCGACCTATCGGGACACGGTCGCCGTGATCACCCGCGGCGTCGATCCGTTCGACGCGTTCGTGCTGCTGCGCGGTGACTGGCACTCCGGCTACGACTCGACCGTGCACCGCATCGCTCCTCAGGCGACCCCGCTCGCCACACAGCTGCTGCACGCCGTTGGCTTCGCCCATGCTGCCCGGATGCGCGGCGAAGACACCGTGGTCGTCGCGCTCTGCGGCGACGGCGCCACCAGCGAGGGCGACTTTCACGAAGCGCTCAACTTCGCGGCGGTGTTCGCCCTGCCGGTCGTGTTCCTGGTGCAGAACAACGGCTATGCGATCTCCGTGCCGCTCAGTCGTCAGACGGCCGCCCCGTCAATCGCGCATAAGGCAATCGGCTACGGGATGCCCGGCCGCCGCGTCGACGGCAACGACCTCGCCGCTCTGCTCGCGGTGCTCGGCGAAGCCGTCGACTCGGCCCGCGCCGGCGGAGGACCGACCCTCGTCGAGGCCGTGACCTACCGCATCCAGTCGCACACGAACGCCGACGATGCCACCCGTTACCGCAGCGACGACGAGGTGAAGCCGTGGCTCGAGCGCGACCCGCTCGCCCGCATCCGCACCTGGCTGCAGTCGAACGGCGCACTGACCGACGGCGACGACGCCGAGATCCACGCCCAGGCGGAGCGGGTGGCCAGCGACCTGCGCGCGGCCATCACCGAGGACGCGGACGCGCATCCTGAAGACCTCTTCGCCTTCGTCTACGAGACCCAGACCCCGCAGCTGCGCGAGCAGGCCGCGATGCTCGCCTCAGAGCTAGCCGCCGACGCGGCCGACGCCGCCGCCGACCGAGAGGCCCAGCGATGACACTCATGCACGACGCACCCGCCACCCCCGCGGCCACACCGGCGCCGACCACGATGACCATGGCGCAAGCCCTCAACCGTGCCCTGGCCGACGCCCTCGAGTCCGACCCATCGGTTCTCGTGTTCGGCGAAGATGTCGGCGTGCTCGGCGGCGTCTTCCGCATCACCGACGGCCTCGCCGCCCGGTTCGGCGAGCGCCGCTGTTTCGACACCCCGCTCGCCGAGGCCGGCATCGTCGGCACCGCCGTCGGCATGGCGATGAACGGGATGCGCCCGGTCGTCGAGATGCAGTTCGACGCGTTCGCCTATCCCGCCTTCGAGCAGATCGTCGACCACGTCGCCAAGATGGGGAACCGCACGCGGGGCGCCGTGCGCCTGCCGCTGGTCATCCGCATCCCTTACGCCGGCGGCATCGGTGGGGTCGAACACCACTCCGATTCGTCAGAGGCGTACTACGTGCACACCCCCGGTCTGACCGTGGTGTCTCCAGCCACGCCTCAGGATGCGTACAGTCTGCTCCGCGCGGCGATCGCGTTCGGCGACCCGGTCGTCTTCCTCGAACCGAAGAAGCTGTACTGGGCGACCGGCGAGGTCGACGTGACCGCCCCGATCCCGCAGCTCGGCAAGGCCCGCATCGCCCGCCAGGGCACGGATGCGACCCTCATCTGCTACGGACCGTCCGTCCCCGTCGCGCTCGCAGCCGCCGAAGCCGCCGAGGCCGACGGCCACAGCCTGCAGGTGATCGATCTGCGCAGCCTGGTCCCGTTCGACGATGAGACGGTCTGCGAGGCCGTGCGATCCACCGGTCGCGCGGTCGTGATCGCCGAGGCTCCAGGATTCGCGAGCATGGCCTCCGAAATCGCCGCCCGCGTTTCCGAGCGCTGCTTCCACCACCTGCTCGCGCCGGTGCGCCGGGTGACAGGATTCGACACCCCGTTCGCGCCGCCGAAGCTCGAGAAGTACTACCTGCCGAGCGTCGACCGCATCCTGGACGCCGTCGACGACCTGCAGTGGGACGACGTGCCTGGGGACGACGTGCGCGGAGCGCGCTCGTGACCGCCCGCGTCTTCACGCTGCCCGACCTCGGCGAGGACTGACCGAGGCCGAGCTGGTGCGCTGGCTCGTCGCGGTCGGCGACACGGTGACGATCGACCAGCCGATCGCGGAGGTCGAGACGGCGAAGTCCGTCGTCGAGGTTCCGTCGCCATACGCCGGGGTCGTCGAGACGCTGCACGGAGAAGAGGGAGAGGCGCTCGCCGTCGGTGCCCCGCTGATCGAGGTCGTAGAAGTGGCGCTCGCCGAGCCATCGGGCGCTCAGGATGCGGTGCCCGTTGCCGCCGGCTCGGGGCACGTCCTCGTCGGCTACGGAACCACGGAGACGCACTACACCGGTCGACGTCAGCGTGGACGGGGATCGTCCATCACCGAGACGCCCGCGGCCACGGTCACTGCGGCTCCTGCCGTCGCGTCCGGTTCGCGCATCGTGCCCGTGATCTCACCGGTGGTCCGAACCCTGGCGAGGACGCACGGCGTCGACCTGTCGATCGTCGAGCCGTCGGGGGAGGGTGGAGTCGTCACACGCCGGGATGTGGAAGCTGCGTTCGCGGCGGCACCCGTCGCATCCCGCCCCACCGCAACAGCACCCGCCGCCACGTCACCGGCCGCCCCCGCGGGCTCGGTCGACGCACGCACCGGCCTGACCCTCGCCGCGAGCACGCCTTTCAGCCTCTTCCGTCGCACGGTCGCCGCCAACATGTCGCGCAGCCGGGCGGAGATCCCCGAGGCCACGGTCTGGGTGGACGTCGACGCGACCGACCTCTGGGACGCGCGCAGGCGCATCCGTCTGGGTGACAGCGATCGTCACCCCTCCCTGCTCGCGTTCATCGCGCGGTTCACGCTCGCCGCGCTCACCCGTTTCCCGGCGCTGGCCGGACGGGTCGCGGAAGACGGTGCCGGACTCGAGACGTTCGACGGCGTCAATCTCGGGTTCGCCGTCGACTCCCCGCGAGGGCTCGTGGTGCCGGTGATCCGTCGGGCGGATCGCATGACCATCAGGGAACTGGACGCCGAGCTCGACCGCCTCACCCGTCTCGCCCGCGAGGGATCCCTGTCGCCGTCGGAACTCAGCGGATCCACCTTCACGATCAACAACTACGGCAGTCTCGGCGTCGACGGAAGCGCCGCGATCATCAACCATCCCGAGGTCGCCATCCTCGGCGTCGGGCGCATGATCGAACGCCCGTGGGTCGTCGACGGCGCTGTCGTCGCCCGTCGGATCGCCCAGTTGTCGCTCGTCTTCGACCACCGCGTCACGGACGGGGAGTCGCGGCGGGCATGCTGCGCGACGTGGCGGATGCGGTCGAATCGCCGCTCACGCTGCTGGCTGACGCACCGCCCGCCTGAGCGTACTGTGGCGGGCATGACCGACAAGAAGCCAGAGCACGACGACGCCGACCACGACCTGACGATCGAGAAAGAGGTCGCGCCAGAAGAGAACCTCGACTGGCTCCCCGAGCCCGAGCCCACCGACGGCGAGGCCCCCGCCCCTTGACGGGCCCTAGGCTTGATCGGTGACCCCGGAACCGGCCAAGACCCCGCCCCGCAAGCTGCACCTGCCCCTGTGGCTCGCGATCGTGTTCGCGATCATCTGCGGAGCCGGTGTCGCCGTGCAGTCGCGTATCAACGGCGAGCTCGGTCGCCGGCTCGACGACGGATTCGCGGCGGCGGTCATCTCGTTCGGCTCCGGCCTCATCATCCTGGCGGTCGCTCTCCTCGTCTCGCCCGTCGGCCGCCGCGGCCTCGGCCGGGTGAGGGATGCGCTGCGCACCCGCGATCTGCCCTGGTGGTACGTCTGCGGTGGCGCCGCGGGAGCCTTCCTCGTGCTGTCGCAGGGTCTCACGGCTGCCGTGCTCGGAGTCGCCCTGTTCACCGTGGCGATCGTCGCAGGCCAGACGGTCAGCGGGCTCGTGCTCGACCGGGTGGGCCTCGGTCCCGGCGGTCGCCGCGACCTCACGCCCGCCCGCGTGACCGGCGCCGCGCTCGCCCTGGTCGCCGTCATCTGGGCGGTCTCCGCGCAGATCGGCGGCAGCGTCCCGCTCTGGATGCTCGTGCTCCCGCTCATCGCGGGCCTCGGCATCGGGTGGCAGCAGGCCGTCAACGGCCAGGTGCGCGTCACGGCCGAGAGCGCCCTGACCGCCACCTTCATCAACTTCGTCGTCGGCACGGCCGTGCTTGTCGTGCTGATGATCGTGCACACCGCACTGGTGGGCTGGCCAGAACCACTGCCTCCGGAGCCGTGGCTCTACGTCGGCGGCGCGATCGGCTGCGTGTTCATCGCGGGAACAGCCCTGATCGTCCGGATCACGGGCGTCCTCGTGCTCGGCCTCGCGACGGTGGCCGGTCAGCTCGTCGCGGCCCTGCTGCTCGACGCTTTCGCGCCGGGCGCGCATCCGATCGCCGCGTCCACCATCGGCGGAACGCTGCTGGCGCTCGTCGCGGTGGCCGTTGCGAGCGTGCGGTGGAGCCGCCGGCGGACTAGTCCAGCGTCGTGAGGTAGCGCTCGCCGTCGATCGACTTGCGGTGTCCTCTTTGCTGCCGTCGGGGATCCCGCCGACGTACAGCCAGCCGAGCAAACGCTCGTTCTTCGCCAGGCCGTGCATCTTGTGGACGGCCTTCGACCGCGTGTGGTGACCGGTGCGCCAGATGACACCCCAGCCCGCCTCGTGCAGCAGCAGGCTCAGGATGTGCGCGACGCCGGACGCGACAGCGTCCTGCTCCCAGCCGGGCACCTTGTCGCTCTTCGACCGCACGGCCACGACCGCGATCAACAGCGACGAGCGCAGCGGTTTCGATGCGAGCTTCTCGGCGTCGTGGCCGCTGACCCGCGCATCCTTCACGAATGCATCGCCGAGTCGCTGCCGGGCAGCTCCACGCAGCTCGATCAGGCGCCACGGATGCAGTGCGCTGTGGTCCGCGACCCGGCCCGCGGCCGCCACGAGGGGAACCAGCTCCTCGTGCGACGGCGCAGCCTCGGTGACGCGCGAGTACGAACGTCGCGCGGCGACCGCCTCGACGATCCGGCTCACGCTACTCGCCAGGGGTGAAGTTGAGGGAGATGGAGTTCATGCAGTACCGGTCGCCGGTCGGGGTGCCGAAACCGTCGTCGAACACGTGCCCGAGGTGCGAGCCGCAGGATGCGCAGCGCACCTCTGTGCGGACCATGCCCAGGCTGTTGTCTTCGAGCAGCTGCACCGCTTCGGGGCGCACCGACTCGTAGAAGCTGGGCCAGCCGCATCCGGAGTCGAACTTGGTGCCCGACTTGAACAGCTCGGCGCCGCACGCCGCACAGGTGTAAAGGCCGGCTCGGCCCTCGTCGAGCAGCTCGCCCGTCCACGGGCGCTCGGTGGCAGCCTCGCGCAGCACAGCGAACTGCTCGGGGCTGAGCTCTTCCCGCCACTCTTCGTTGCTCTTGGTGACGTCGTAGTTCATCGCGTGTCCCTTTCGTCAGACACAACACTAAACGGCGAGGGATGCGTGCCTGTTCCCGCATCCGGTTCTGATTTCGGCGCGTGACATCGGCGCGTCACGTCGGGCGACGTGCCGCGGGCTTGGGACAACACACAGAATCGGGCAAATAGGATGGCCGCGAACGCGGGCCGACCTGGGCCGAGGACGGCACGGCGTAACGGCACGGGAGAGGTGAACGGTGGCGAACGCGGCAGACGATCGGGCATCGGCATCGAATCCGGATGGCGCCCTCAGCGAACGGGACCAGTCGATCCTCGCGTTCGAACGGCAGTGGTGGCGGCATGCCGGCGCCAAGGAGCAGGCCATCCGCGAGGAGTTCGGCCTCTCGGCGGCACGGTACTATCAGCTGCTCGGTGCGTTGATCGATTCGCCCGCCGCCCTGCACCACGACCCCATGCTCGTCAAGCGACTGCAGCGTCTCCGCGACGCGCGTATGGCCGCGAGGAGCACCCGGACGCTCGCGTCCGACGACTGAGGACCACGTAGACGATGGCTGAGAAGTACCCCAAGGACCGTTTCGACACGATCCCCGACGATCTTTCGCGCGTCGGTGCCCACCGTGCCCCGCGCCCCAAGGGCCGCGGCTGGATCGGTTTCGGCTGGGCGGCGCTCGCGACCATCATCCTGATCGGTCTCGGGATCCTCGCACTCTCGCTCGTCAACGGAAGCATCTCCTTCCAGGGCGGCGCGGCCCCGTCCTCATCATCGGCCCCGACTGCCACTCCGACCCCGACTCCGACGATCGTGCCGACCGTCGACCCGAACCTCAGTGTCTTCGTCCTGAACGGCACCACCACGAGCGGGCTCGCGACGACCGTCGGCGAGAAGCTCACGGCCGCCGGTTGGAAGGTGTCGTCGAAGGCGAACGCCAGCGACAACACCCTGGCCCAGACGATGGTCTACTACTCGGACCCGAAGAACGAAGCGGCCGCGCTCGGCCTCGCTCAGTCCCTTCCCGGCGCGAAGGTCGCCGTGACGCAGGACTACGTGGAGACCGGCGCCGACCTCACGGTCGTCATCGGCAGCGACTACGCGGGGTAGCAGCGGGCGTTGCGCCTCTTTGTTACACGCTTGTTTAACTTCTGACGAAATCGCGACATTTCGCGCCCGATTGCTGAAATGACTGGTGATTCCGCGCATTGAAAGCATTAGTATCTGGATTCAACGCGCTGGTGAACCGGCCGGAGCGACGAAACACAGCAATGGGAGTAATGCATGGCGAACGGAACCGTGAAGTGGTTCAACGCTGAGAAGGGCTACGGATTCATTACGGTCGACGGTGGGGGACAGGACGTTTTCGTTCATTACTCTGCTATCGACATGAGCGGCTACAAAGTCCTCGAAGAAGGCCAGGCGGTCGTCTTCGAGGTGGGTAGCGGCCAGAAGGGCCCGCAGGCCGAGTCGGTTCGTCCGGCGTAGCACCAGCAACCAACCAAGTTCGAGCGCCGTCCCTCCGGGGGCGGCGTTCGGCTGATGAGGATGCGCGCTGCCAGCGAACGCCGCCGGCCTCGTCTTGCACTCGGCTGCCACGAGTGCCAGAATCTCTTTAGCACTCCATCTGATCGAGTGCTAACTATTCGCATCTTTCGCAGACGTCCGGGAGGGACGAGAAACAACCATGGCAAAGATCATTGCTTTCAACGAGGAAGCGCGCCGCGGCCTCGAGCGTGGCCTGAACATCCTGGCCGACACCGTGAAGGTGACGCTTGGCCCGCGCGGCCGCAACGTCGTCCTCGAGAAGAAGTGGGGCGCCCCCACGATCACCAACGACGGCGTGTCCATCGCCAAGGAGATCGAGCTCGACGACCCGTACGAGAAGATCGGTGCCGAGCTCGTCAAGGAGGTCGCCAAGAAGACCGACGACGTCGCCGGTGACGGAACCACCACCGCGACCGTTCTGGCCCAGGCCCTGGTCAAGGAGGGCCTCCGCAACGTGGCCGCCGGTGCAGACCCCATCACGCTGAAGCGTGGCATCGAGAAGGCGACGACCGCTGTCATCGCCGAGCTCGTCGCGAACTCCAAAGAGGTAGAGACCAAGGAAGAGATCGCCGCGACCGCCTCGATCTCGGCCGGCGACTCGGAGATCGGCGCGATCATCGCCGAGGCGATCGACAAGGTCGGCAAGGAGGGCGTCGTCACCGTCGAGGAGTCGAACACCTTCGGCACCGAGCTCGAGCTGACCGAGGGCATGCGCTTCGACAAGGGCTACCTGTCGCAGTACTTCGTCACCGACCCCGAGCGCCAGGAAGCGGTCTTCGAAGACCCGTACATCCTGATCGCCAACCAGAAGATCTCCTCGATCAAAGACCTGCTGCCGATCGTCGACAAGGTGATCCAGGCCAACAAGCAGCTCCTGATTATCGCCGAGGACGTCGACGGCGAGGCTCTGGCCACGCTGATCGTCAACAAGATCCGCGGCATCTTCAAGTCGGTCGCCGTCAAGGCTCCCGGCTTCGGCGACCGTCGCAAGGCGCAGCTGCAGGACATCGCGATCCTCACCGGTGGCCAGGTCATCTCCGAGGAGGTCGGTCTCAAGCTCGAGAACGTCACCCTCGACCTGCTCGGCACGGCTCGCAAGGTCGTCATCACCAAGGATGAGACCACCATCGTCGAGGGCGGCGGAGACCCCGAGCAGATCGCGGGCCGCGTCGCCCAGATCCGCAACGAGATCGACAACACCGACAGCGACTACGACCGTGAGAAGCTGCAGGAGCGTCTGGCGAAGCTCGCCGGCGGCGTCGCGGTCATCAAGGCCGGAGCGGCGACCGAGGTCGAGCTCAAGGAGCGCAAGCACCGCATCGAAGACGCCGTTCGCAACGCGAAGGCAGCCGTCGAAGAGGGCATCGTCGCCGGTGGTGGCGTGGCCCTCATCCAGGCCGGCAAGAACGCCTTCGAGAAGCTCGAGCTGACCGGCGACGAGGCAACGGGTGCGAACATCGTGCGCGTCGCCATCGAGGCCCCGCTCAAGCAGATCGCCCTCAACGCCGGCCTCGAGCCGGGCGTCGTCGTCGACAAGGTGCGCAACCTGCCCGTCGGACACGGCCTCAACGCCGCGACCGGTGAGTACGTCGACATGCTCGCTGCGGGCATCAACGACCCGGTGAAGGTCACCCGCTCGGCCCTGCAGAACGCAGCGTCGATCGCCGGCCTGTTCCTCACCACCGAGGCCGTCGTCGCCGACAAGCCGGAGAAGACCCCGGCACCGGTCGGCGACCCGACCGGCGGCATGGACTTCTAAGCTCCGCTTCAGAAGCTCTAGCAACGTCTGAGAGGGCGTCTCCCGCAAGGGAGGCGCCCTCTTTTTTCGTTCCCGACCTGTGATAATCCGGCCCTGCCTCCGCGCCGTACAACCGATATCCTGATGCTTCGGTCGACCGGGGGAAGATATGAGCGAGACGGCATATATACGCCGATCGGGGGCGGCCCGTCGTCGCTCCGCGACCGTGCTCGTGGCTCTGGTGGCGGTCGTGATCCTGAGCGGATGCGCTGCCGGCGGCGCGGCCCAACCGACGACTCCGCCCGCGAGCGCGCTCGCGACTGCCACTCCGGCGGCGGTGAAGGCCGCTGTGAAGTGTGGCGACCTGCTCTCGGACAGCGACGTCCAGAAACTTGTCGGATCCGAGATCGTCACGGTAAACCCGAACCTCGCCGCCGCATCCGGCAAGAAGTTCGGCTGGCGCGACGGCTACGCCATCGAGGCAGTCCAGGGTGCCAACTGCGTCTGGGGCGAGCCGGGCGCCGAGTGGACCGCGCTCATACCTCTGAACGGTGAGCCGCTGTTCGCCCTCCAGGCGTTGCCCCACGCGAAGGCCGCCTGGACCGAGCTCCGGCCTGCGTCCGGCGCTTCGGGCGCGGCATATACCGGCGGCGAATCCTACGGCGGATCGTGCGGAGGCGGGGTTTGTCACACCGACGTCCTCGTCGGCGAGTGGTGGCTCTCGGCGGACGCCTCGAGCTCGAACGCCTCACTGACCGAACGTGGCTTCCACAATGAGGTGCAGAAGGCCGTGACGGCTCTGGGTACCTTGCCGGTGCCCCCGGCGGAATCCGTCCACAACCCCATCGCCGACGCCTGCGGTTCCGACGCGTACACGGCGGCGGTCAAGCAAAGCTTCGCCGTGCCCGAGGCCTCGTCGTTCGGACGCGAGACGCAGTTCGGCATCGGGTCTGCGATCCAGCTCGCAACGGCATCCGGTGGCTGCAACTACCAGCCGTCGAACGACGGATCAGGTGGCTCTCTCATGTCGGCGTTCGTGATTCCGGATGCGAAGGCGCTGTTCGCCGAGTTCGCCCAGCTCGCCGGTCAGAGCACGTCGACCGAGTTCGGTCGCACCACGATGAACGACAACGCCGACACCGCGACGTCGGAGTATTACGCTCTGGTCGGCAACGACTGGGTCACCATCTACGCCCAGCCCGAACCCGACTCTGAGAGTCACTCCAAGACCTTCATCGACTGGCTGCGCGCGACCTACGCCTGAGGTTCGACCGGCTTGGGCGCCGACGGGGACTCGGCGAGCGGGAGCGCGATGCGGAACGTGGCGCCGCCGCCTTCGGTCTCAACGACCTCGACGGTGCCGTTGTGCGCAGCGACGATCGAGGACACGATGGCGAGGCCCAGGCCGCTGCCGCCCGTCTCGCGGGTGCGTGACGTGTCGGCACGCCAGAACCGCTGGAAGATCTTCTCGCGGATCTGGGGCGGGATTCCCTCGCCGTGGTCGCGCACCTCGAGGATCGCGCGGTCGGTCTGGTGGTTCACCTGCACGACGATCTCGATCGGGCTGTCGTTCGCGGTGAAGCGCAGCGCGTTGCCCATCAGGTTGGTGACGACCTGACGCAGCTTGTTCTCCTCCGCCATCACGATCGCGGGGTCGGCCTCGGGTACGGCCTGAACGAGCACCTTCTCATCGGTCAGGATGGGGGTGATCACCGTTCCGCCGCGACGGGGACGCCGTCCGCGGAAGCGCGCGAGCGTCGCGCCGGCGAAGGCGATGGGCCCGGTGGCGTTGGCCGCACGCGCCGGCTGGTCGTTGATCGACATCGGGACCGTGTCGCGTCCGGGCTCCGACGGCTCCTGCTGGGGGCGCAGGATGGGGTCGGGCACGATCACGCTCACGACGCGACCCGGGGACCCGGCCATCGCATCCATCGCCGCGTCTCGGGCGATGGGCACGAGGTCGACGGGCTTGAGATCGAGCGGCTTCGTCTCGTCGAGACGGGCGAGCTCGAGGAGGTCCTCGACGAGGACGCCCATCCTGATCGCCTCTTTCTCGATGCGGTCCATCGCCTGGGCGACGTCTTCGGGGTTCTGCAGCGCACCCATCCGGTACAACTCGGCATAGCCGCGCACCGAGACGAGCGGGGTGCGCAGCTCGTGGCTGGCGTCGCCCACGAAGCGCCGCATCTGGTCGATGGTCTTGGCGCGGTCGTTGAACGCCCTATCGATGCGGTTCAGCATCGTGTTGAGCGAGCGGTTGAGGCGGCCGACCTCGGTGTTCGGCGTCGCGCCGCCGAGTCGTTGACTGAAGTCGCCGTCGGCGATCGATGCGGCTGTCTCCTCGACCCCGCGCAGCGGCGCGAAGGTGGTGGTGACGAGCATCCTGGTCAGCCCGGCGCCCACGATGACCACGATCACGCCGAACCCGAGGAAGATCCAGAGGAAGCTCGCCAGCACGGTGTCGATCTGGCCGGTCGACGTCGCCACGATCGCCGTGCCGAGCGAGCCGGCTGGAGTGGTCAGCGTGACCGTCTGGGCGAGAGCGCGGTACTGCGTGTGCTTGTCGACGCTCCAGATGTCGAACGCCTTCTGGCTGAGGTCCTTGCCCTTCACGAGCGTGAGGCTCTCGGGCACGGCAGGTCGTTGCGCAACGGGCATGTTGCCCCAGTTCGACCTGATCATGGTTCCGTCGGAGTCGTACAGCACCGCGAAGTACGGTGAAGCGCTGCCGTCGGAGGCGATCTTGTCTCCCGTCGATGTCGACGAGTAAAGGTACGAGTTGAGGTTGTTGGGCTGCGAAGCGGCGTTCAACTGCGCGTCGAGCTGGCTCAGCAGAACGGGCTTCAGCATGGTCATCGTGCCGATCCCGGTCACGAGGAGGCCGAGCGTCAGCATGAGCACGGTGACGCCCGTGATCTTGGTGCGAAGGGAGATCGCGTTCCAACGATCGAGTAGGCGTGCGTGCATCAGACCGTCAGTTTACGAAACCTAGCTGGGCCAAGGGTGTGCGCTAGGCCTTGGCGGCCTTGAGCATGTACCCGAAGCCGCGCTTGGTCTGGATGAGCGGCTCGCTGGAGTGCGCATCCACCTTGCGGCGGAGGTACGAGATGTACGACTCGACGATGCCTGCATCGCCGTTGAAGTCGTACTCCCAGACGTGGTCGAGGATCTGCGCCTTGCTCAGCACCCGGTTGGGGTTGAGCATCAGGTAGCGCAGCAGCTTGAACTCGGTCGGGCTCAGTTCGATGGCGGTGTCGCCGACGAAGACCTCGTGGGTGTCCTGGTCCATGGTGAGCTCGCCGGCGCGGATGACCGCGTCTTCATCTGCCTGCATCGTGCGGCGCAGGATGGCCTTGATGCGCGCGACGATCTCGTCGAGGCTGAACGGCTTGGTGACGTAGTCGTCGCCGCCGACCGTGAGACCGGTGATCTTGTCCTCCGTGTCGTCCTTCGCAGTCAGGAACAGGATCGGCGCGGTGTAGCCCGCGCCGCGAAGGCGCTTGGTGACGCCGAAGCCGTTCATGTCCGGCAGCATGACGTCGAGGATGATCAGGTCGGGCTCCTCTTCGAGGACCGCTGAAATCGCCTGGGCACCGTTGCCGACAGCGCGCACGGCGAAGCCGGCGAAGCGGAGGCTGGTGGTGAGAAGGTCGCGGATGTTGGGCTCGTCATCGACGATGAGAATGCGTGGTCCGGCGTTCATGCAGTCAAGTATCTGCGCGTCAGCTGAATCTTATCTGTGAGTGGACGGTGTGCAGATGGTGTGAGGATCTGGCGCCCGCCGTGCGAAGAGTGGATGCTGGGATACAAGCCCGAATCTGTCGTGCCCGACCCGCAGGAGGACGCCATGACCAAACCCACCGTCGTCATCGCCGGAGCGGGTCTCGCCGGAGCGACGACAGCCACCGAACTCCGGGAGCGCGGCTTCGAAGGGCGCATCCTGCTGCTGGGCGCCGAGCCGCACCATCCGTACATCCGTCCGCCGCTGTCGAAGGAGTATCTGAAGGGCGAGGCGGGTCGGGATGCGGGCTTCGTGCATCCTGAGGCCTGGTACGCGGACAATGCGGTCGAGTTGTTGACGGAGACTATCGCCGGGTCGGTCGATGCGGGTGCCCACGAATTGTTCGTCGCCGGAGGGGCGCGGATCACCTACGACAGCCTGGTGCTCGCGATGGGGGCGGACGCGCGTCGGCTCACGGTTCCTGGTGCGGGCCACGGCGCCGTGTTCACCCTGCGGACCCTCGAGGACAGCGACTGGCTGAAGGCCGCGCTGGCGGTGGGGGACGACGCGTGGTTGTCGTGGGCTCGGGCTGGATCGGCCTCGAGGTCGCCGCCGCCGCCCGCGGATACGGGAACGACGTGACCGTGATCGGGAGCTCGACGGTGCCGCTCTCGAAGGCGATCGGCCCGGTGCTCGGCGGAGTGTTCGAGAAGCTGCATCGAGATAACGGTGTCGAGTTCCGCAACAAAGATTCGGTCGTCGCGATCGACGGCAGCGACGACGGACCGCGAGAGGTGGTGACCGGCTCGGGCGAGCGCATCCCTGCCGACATCGTCGTCGTCGGGGTGGGCGCTGAACCCAACATCGCTGTGGCGGAGCGCTCCAGGCTCAAGCTGAGCAACGGCATCCTGGTGGACTCCGGGATGCGCACCGACGTCGAGGACATCTACGCCGTCGGCGACGTGGCCAACCCATACCTCCCGGCGATCGAGCATCACCTGCGCAACGAGCACTGGGCGAACGCCATCGCCGGCGGCAAGGTCGCCGCGCATGCGATCCTCGGCGAGCGTGCCGTCTACGACGAGATCCCGTACTTCTACTCCGACCAATACGATCTGGGCATGGAGTATTCGGGCTATGCACCGCTCGCAGCGGAGGCGGAGGTCGTCTTCCGCGGCGACAAGGATGCGCGCGAGTTCATCGCGTTCTGGCTGCGCGGAGACCGTGTGGTCGCGGGCATGAACGTGAACGTCTGGGACGTGAACGACAAGGTGCAACGGCTGATCCGCGAGGGAGTGCGCGTCGCCCGCGACCGCCTCACCGACGAGAGCGTGAGCCTTGACAGCCTCTGAACCGTCGTCGCTCTATCTGCCCCCGCTCCGCATTCCCGTTCGCACCATCGGCGCCCGCACGTTCGACTTCTCCCGTCGCGTCGCGGTCATGGCCGTCGTGAACCGCACGCCCGACTCCTTCTACGACCGGGGCAGGACCTTCGCCCTCGACAGGGCCGTCGCTGCCTCGTTCGCGGCCGTCGAGGCGGGTGCCGACTGGGTGGACATCGGCGGGGCGCCCTTCGCACCCGGGGCGCCCATCCCGATCGAGGAGGAAGCCGACCGCGTCGTGCCCGTGATTGCTGAGCTGCGGGCGGGTTCGGATGCGGTCATCTCGGTCGACACGTTCCACTCGGCCGTCGCCCGGTCGGCCATCGAGGCAGGCGCGACCGTCGTCAACGACACGACCGGGCTGAGCGATCCGGGGCTGCTGGAGGTGGTCGCGGACAGCGAAGCGACGCTGGTCATCACGCACAGCCTTGCGGCCCCGCGCACGCCGTATCCGCGCCCGCAATACGGCGACATCGCCGTTGAGGTGGCGGCGTTCCTCGCGGAGCGCGTCGACCGGGCGATCGCGGCGGGCATCCCCGAGGAGCGCATCATCGTCGACCCGGGCCACGACCTGAACAAGAACACCCTGCACTCGCTCGAACTGACCCGGCGGCTGAGCGTGATCGCCGACCTCGGCTATCCGACGCTCGCGGCCGTCTCGAACAAGGACTTCATCGGCGAGACCCTCGACGCCGAGCGCGCCGATCGGTTGGAGGGGTCGATCGCGGCGGCGGTGATCTCCATCGTCAACGGGGCTCGGATCATCCGGATGCACGATGTCGCCGCTTCGGTGGCCGCCACGCGCATGACGGAGGCCGTCCTGGGGCTGCGTGAGCCCGCCTATCTGCGGCACAACATGGGAGACGTGAATGACTGACCACGCGACCGACCCGACGATCTCGCGGGTCTACCCGTTGCCGACCCAGGAGGGGCTCGGCGATGCCGAGATCACGACGCTGTACTCCGAGGGGTCGGCGACCTGCCCTGGGTGCGGGCGAACTTCGTGATGAGCGTCGACGGCGCGGCAACGCACCAGGGTCTCTCCGGCGGGCTCTCCGACGCCGCCGACAAGCGCGTGTTCGACATCCTGCGACGGCTCTGCGACGTGGTGCTCGTCGGCGCCGGAACGGTTCGCGCTGAGGGGTACAGCGCGATGCGGGTCGACGAGGTCTCGGAGCGGCACCGCATGGCGCACGGGATGACCGCGCATCCGGTCTTCGCAATCGTGTCGGCGAGTCTCGACCTCGACCCGGCCAGCCCGATCTTCACCGAAGCGCCCGAGCGTCCGATCGTCTTCACGACCGAACTCTCCCGGCCGGACACGCGGGACGCGCTCGCCGAGGTCGCAGATGTGCTCATCTTCGGTCGTGATCGCGTCGAGGCGGGGCAGATGATTCAGGCGCTCGCCGACCGCGGTCTGTCCCGGATCCACTGCGAGGGCGGACCGCACCTGCTTGGCGACCTGATCGCGTCGCGAGTGCTCGACGAGCTGTGTCTCACTCTCAGCCCGCGCCTGGAGGCGGGCGTCGCGACGCGCATCACCGCGGGCGCATCGCCGATCAACCCGGTGGGGCTCCGGCTCGCGCACACCCTCGTCGCGGGGGAGACGTTGCTGCTGCGCTATGTTCGCGCGTGAACAGATCGACGCGGCGCTGGCCAGGCGTCTCGTCGACGACCAGTTTCCCGAGTGGCGCGAGCTGCCCATCCGGAACGTCGAGCTGAACGGGTGGGACAACAGCACGTTCCGGCTCGGGGATGCGCTGAGCGTGCGTCTGCCCACCGGCCCCTGGTACGCGCAGCAGGTCGAGAAGGAGCAGCGCTGGCTGCCGGCGCTCGCGCGCGAGCTGCCGCTGCCCATCCCGGAGCCGGTCGCGCAGGGCGCCCCTGGATTCGGGTATCCCTTTCCGTGGTCGGTGTACCGGTGGCTCGACGGGCGCCCGGCGGCGACCGCTGGGGTCGGGGATGCGGTCGCGTTCGCGTCAGACACGGCGCGCTTTCTGGTGGCGCTTCGGGATGCGGACGCTCGCGGTGGCCCGGCGCCCGGCGAACACAACTTCTTCCGCGGCGACCCGCCCGGCGTCTACGCGGAGGAGACGCATCGGGCGATCGAACGCCTCGGCGACCGGATCGACGGACCGCTCGCGCGTCGCATCTGGGCGGATGCGGAATCCTCGCGGTGGAGCGGCGATCCGGTCTGGTTCCACGGCGACTTCGCGACGGGCAATCTGCTGGTTCAGGATGGGCGGCTCGCGGCCGTGATCGACTTCGGCACCTCGGGGGTCGGCGATCCAGCGTGCGATCTTGTGCTCGCCTGGACGCTGTTCGAGGGTGAATCTCGCGAGACGTTCCGGCGCGGCGTCGGGCTCGACGATGACACCTGGGCGCGTGCGCGGGGCTGGGCGTTGTGGAAGGCGCTGATCACGCTTCCCGATGATGAAGGTGCGGGGGATGCGGCGGTCGGCAGCCTCTTCGCTGCCGACCCGCGCGCCACGCTGGAACGCCTTTTCGCCGAGGCGCGCTGAGCCGGATCGCTGCGAGCCTGCCGGGTTGCCGGGCTGCCGGGCTGCGAGCCGGCCGGGCTGCGGCATCCGTCAGACCTCTTCGGGAACCGTGACCTCGACCGCCGCGACGTCTTCGGCTTTCGCAGCGCCTCGCGTGCGCACGATTCCCCACCCGACCAGCGCCGCGGCCACGACAGTGAGCGCCAGCCCGGCGATCGTCGTCGCCTGCTGGAACTCCGCGGTCTGCTGCGCGCTCCAGTTCGCCGTGGCGATCGAACCGGTGAACAGGGCCGCGAGGATGGTGCCGGTGACGGCGAGACCGACGCCCGAAGCGAGCTCGGTGGCCGTGTCGACGAGCGCGGCGCCGATCGTGGTGCGGTTCTTGGGCAGGCCGCTGAGAACATTGATTCCGGCGACCACCCCGACCACGCGCATCCCTGCCGCCACGAGCACGAGGGCGAGCGCTACCCAGCCGTAGCCGTACCGGCCGAGCACCGCGTAGACGGCGAGCCCGGCCACGACAGCGGCGGCGCTGAGCCAGGCAGCCCGGCTGAGGCCGACCCGCTGCACGAACGGGTTGATGAACGGGCCGGCTGCGACGAGCACGATGACCTGCGGCAGCATTCCGATGGCCGCGAGCGCTGGTGGCCAGCCCCAGTCGAGCTGCAGCTGAAGCGTCACCAGGTAACCGAGCCCAGCGGTGGCCAGTCCCGCCGCGGCCTTGAATGCCAACCCGCTCGACACGAGCGGACGCGCGAGGAGCCGGAGATCGAGCAGCGGGAAGCGGGCCGTGCGCTCGCGGAGAACGAAGCCGACTGCAGCCAGGATTGCCGCCGCCGTGACCGCCCACGGAATCCACGATCCCGCACCCTCATTGACGAAGAGAGTCGGCGCGACGAGCGCTAGAACGATCGTCACAGTGCCCAGCAACGCGCCCGCGATGTCGACGGGATCGCGGTGGAGCTCCGCCGGGTCGTCGACGCCGATGCCGAACCGCACGCACGCGATCGCGAGCGCGGCGATCGGCACGTTCACGAGCAGCAGCACCTGCCAGGGCGCGACAGCGAGCACGAGCCCGCCGACGGTCGGCGCGATGGCGAGGCCGACGAGCCCGACCGTCGTGATGAGCGTCAACGCACGCACGCGCAGGCTCTCCTCATCGAAGAGACGGAAGGCCAGTGCCATGGACCCCGGCGTGGTCATCGCGGCCGCGACTCCCATCGCCACCCGCACGGCGATCAGCTGCTCGGCCGTTGTGACGAAGGCGGTCGCGAGGCTGGCCAGGCCGAGGAGCACGAGACCGATGAGCATGACCCGACGACGCCCGAACCGGTCGGCGATCGCGCCGAAGGCGAGCATCAGGCCGCCGAAGACGACCGCATACGCGCCGGTGACCCACTGCAGGGCGACGGTCGTGGCGTGCAGTTCGCGCCCGATGGTCGGCAGCGCGACGTTCAGGATGGAGTTGTCCAGCATCTCGAAGAGGAACACGGCCGAGAGGCCGGCGAGAGCGACCCACGCCTGCCGCAGCGATCGAGGGCCGCGCGGGGTGATAAGTTCGGAAGACATGCCACTATGTTATGCGACTAAGTTTAGTTACACAAGGGAGTGAGAGCGAATGCCCAGGACCAGTGAGCGCGGCGGTCCCCAGACACGTGCCCGGATCTCGGAGGTCGCGACCCGGCTGTTCCTCGAGCGCGGGTTCGACGCGGTCTCGGTCGCCGAGGTGGCGCGCGAGGCCGGTGTCTCGAGCGTGACGGTCTTCAACCACTTCCCGCGCAAAGAAGACCTGCTCCTCGACCGCACCGACGACGCCGTCGAGTTCCTGCGGTCAGCGGTGCGCGACCATGCTCAGGATGTGGACGTGCTCGCATCCCTGCGCGACGCATCCCTGCGGCTCGTGGATGAGCGTCACGCTCTCTCCGGGCTCAAGGAGGGGTCGATCCCGTTCTTCCGGACCGTCGGGTCATCTCCTGCGCTGATCGCCCGAGCGAGAGAGATCGCCTCCGACCTGCAGCGCATCCTGACCGAAGAGCTCGACCGCGACCCGACCTTCGACGGCGACGGGATGCTGTTCGCCGCGCTCTTCATCGCCGGCTACAGCGCCGTGATGGTGCAGACGGCGGGTCGCCTCGTCGCCGGAGAACCGTCGGACGCGGTGATCGACGACCACCGGGCACGCCTCGAGCTACTGTTCGACGCCCTGCGGAACGGCGTGCTCCCGCGCTGACCCGCGTAACGCGACCGCGACCGCGACCGTTCACGCAGCGATCGCGTGCGCATCCAGGATCGTGTAGCTGTACCCCTGCTCCGCAAGGAACCGCTGACGGTTCTGCGCGAAGTCCTGGTCGACCGTATCCCGAGACACGAGCGTGTAGAAGTTCGCCGACAGGCCCGACTCCTTGGGACGCAGGAGCCTGCCGAGGCGCTGGGCCTCCTCCTGACGCGACCCGAAGGATCCGGAGACCTGGATCGCGACCGTCGCCTCGGGGAGGTCGACCGAGAAGTTGGCGACCTTGCTCACGACGAGCACCGGCGTGGTTCCGTCGCGGAACTCCTGGTACAGCCGCTCGCGTTCGTCTACATGGGTCGCACCCGTGAGTGAGGGCGCGTTCAGCGCTTCCGCCAGTTCGTCGATCTGGTCGAGATACTGGCCGATGACCAGGATGCGCTCACCCGCGTGCCGCGCGACCAGCTGCCGCACCACATCCAGCTTCGCTGGCGCCGTCGCCGCGAGCCGGTAGCGCTCGTCGTCGGCCGCGGCCGCGTAGCTGAGGCGATCGGACTGCGGCAGGTCGATGCGCACCTCGTAGCAGGATGCGGGGGAGATGAAGCCCTGCGCCTCGATCTCCTTCCAGGGCGCGTCGAATCGCTTGGGGCCGATGAGGCTGAAGACGTCGCCCTCGCGACCGTCCTCGCGCACGAGGGTCGCCGTCAGACCGAGTCGCCGACGGGCCTGCAGCTCGGCGGTCAGCTTGAACACGGGCGCGGGAAGCAGGTGCACCTCGTCGTAGACCACGAGACCCCAGTCCATCGCGTCGAGCAGCGCGAGGTGCGCATACTCGCCCTTCCGCTTGGCCGTGAGGATCTGGTAGGTCGCGATCGTGACCGGCTTGACCTCCTTCACCTGGCCCGAGTACTCACCGATCTCCTCGGCCGTGAGCGTGGTGCGCTTGATCAGCTCGTCGCGCCACTGCCGGGCTGAGACCGTGTTGGTGACCAGGATGAGCGTGGTCGTCTTCGCGGTCGCCATTGCCCCGGCGCCGACGAGCGTCTTGCCCGCGCCACAGGGGAGCACAACGACGCCCGAGCCGCCCTCGAAGAAGTTGTCGACGGCCTTGTGCTGGTAGTCGCGCAGTTTCCACGTCGTCTCGACGAGGTCGATGGGATGCGGGGTGCCGGGCGTGTAGCCGGCCAGGTCTTCCGCGGGCCAGCCGAGCTTCACGAGCTCCTGCTTGAGCTGTCCGCGGGCCCAAGCCTCGACGGCGAAGGTCTTGTCGTCGCGCCGTTCGAGCAGCAGCGGGGAGATGCGCTTCGCGCCCGCCACCTCGGTCAGCACAGCGAGGTCGTCCGAGCGGAGCACCAGCGCGCCTTCGTCGTCGCGCTCGATGACCAGGCGGCCGTAACGGGCCACCGTCTCGGTCATGTCCACGGAAACGGTCTGCGGAATCGGGAACTTCGAGTACCGCTCCAGTGTCGCGAGCATGTCGTCCGCAGTGTGGCCGGCCGCCCTCGCGTTCCACAGTCCGAGCCGCGTGATGCGGTAGGTGTGGATGTGCTCGGGAGCGCGCTCGAGCTCGGCGAACACGGCGAGGTCGTGGCGGGCATCCTCTGCCGCCGGATGCGCGACCTCGAGGAGTACGGTGCGGTCGCTCTGGACGATCAGGGGGCCATCAGACATAACCGCTGAGTCTACGCCAACCCGGTGTCCGTCCCGTGTGCCCGCCACCCTGCTGGACGCGCCCGAGCTCGCTGCCGCGCTCGCCTCACCCCACCCGGTTCGCAATTCCGGAGATCTCGCGCCATCCAGGCCACAACCTCCGTAACCACGGAGACTTAACCGGCGCGTCGCCCGAACTCTCCTGCTTAACCGTCGCCCGGCCGAAGCCCCTGCACGCTCGACAGCGGCAGCGTCCGCTCGATATCCGCCGCCCGATCCCGCCCACGCAGCCGCCCGCCACCGACCCCGGTCGGCTCCAGCAGGTACTCGACGGTCCGCCCGTCAGGCATCGCGACCGACACGAACACGGTCTGCTTCGCCCGGATGGCCAGGTCGATCTGGCGCGCAAGCCACTGCTCCTGCGTGGTCCCCTCTTCGACCACCTCCGCCGACCGCAGCCGCGCAATCAGGTCGATCGCGGGATCCACAGACCGTCCCGCCGTGACGCGCGCAACGCGGTGACGCCGCAGACTGACCACCTCGCCCGCCGCATCCTCGGCCGCCACCGGATACCGCGCATCGCTCAGCGCCCAGAACACGACATCCCGCCCGAATCGACTCTCCAACCGATCGGGGGCGACCTTCGTCAGACCGAGTGAGCTGAGCGCCTGGTCGACGGCGATCGTGGTGAGCAGCGCAGGATCGGCGGAGACGACCGCTGTGCGCATCCGTCCGTCCGGCTCGCTGTGCGAAGCCAGATCGCGCACCCGCACGCGCCCGTACCGCTCGGTCGCATCCGTGATCAGGTAATCGAGCGGCTGAGGCACGCCCGTGAGCGAGATCGATGCGAGGAACTCCCGGATGCTCGCAGCCGTCTCGCCCGCCGCGATCGCCCGCCCGATGCTCGCGGCCGACACCCGGAACGTGGATGCGAGCGCACGGCTCTCTACGTCCGCGATGCTGCGCAGCCGCGCGTCGATCTCGGGTTCGAGCGGTCCGGGGAGACCACGGTCAGGTCGTGCTGCAGGTAGACCTTGTCGACCTCGGCCGGAAAGTGCGCGCCGATCGCTTGCGCAGCCGCATCCGGACCCCGCTCGACCAGGGCCGTGCCACCCGTGCTCGGCGCGTGGTTGGCGGTGATCCCGAGCCAGTCTGCGTCGCGCGTGTACGCGACAACGCGGCGCTGCGCCGACTCCTGCCCCGCAGGGTACAGCCACGCGACGTACTCGCTCAGACTCTCGCCCCAGGCGGCACGAGAGCGCGCCGACAGGATGCCGCGTAGGTCTTCGGGTAGCGCGGTCTGCCAGGCGGCGGCCAGCGCACGCCACCGGTCGATGGTGGCCGAGTGCAGCCACGCCGTCGCCTCTTCCGTCGGCAACCACACCGCATCCTCCTGCGCGATGAGCCCGGCGCGCGCCGCGACCGAGACAACCGTGGGAACGACCGACACGTCGATGGCGAGGGCTGAAGCGATCCGCTTGGTCGCGGGTAGGGCGAGTCCGCCCTTCTGCAGTTCCCGCGCGCCCTCGCGCACGAGCTCGGCGAGCAGCTCGGAGACCGCGGCGACGGCCTCGAAGGCGCGCTCGGCCGCGAGTCGGTCGGTGAAGCGGTGCTCGGTGTCGGGCACCGAGGCGAGTGCGGGCGGTGCCGGGGTGCTGACGATCGCCTCCAACGACGGCAAGCCGAGAGAGGGCCAGGTCGCCAGCTGGTCGCTCACCGCTTCATAGACGGCGAATCCGTCGGCCTCAGGATGCACGAGCAGCGCCGCAGAGAGACGCTCCAGCGCCGCCTCGGCGCCGCCTCGCCCGAATTGCGGTGCGGCAGGTGAGCCCGCGAGCGCAGCAGCGATGGTGTTCGCATCCTGAACCGAAGGAGCAGAACCAGCACTAGCCACGGTTCCGGATGCCCGCCCCAGCGCGACGAGCACGGCCAGCGTCGGCCGGTCCAAGCCTGACAGCACCCGTTGCACCGAGTCGTGGTCGAGCAGAGCATCGGCCAGGTCGAAGAAGTCGGTGATCCCCGTGCGGCGGTACGTACGAGTGGCGAGCGCGGCGACGAGCGCGTCGTCGGGCATCGCGCGCAAGCGAGCAGCCAGCGCGAGAGTGTTGGTCATGACGGCGTCACCAGCGCCTCAGCCGATTCCGGCTCCTAGCGCTTGCCCTTGGCCGGGGGAGCGGCAGGACCCGCCTCTTTCGCCGCCTTGGTGCGCTGACGCGCCGTGATGATGAACAGAACGATCATCAGTACGACGGCGATCGGGAGCGCGAGCAGCGGCAGGAGGAAGACCGCGGGCCAGAGCCCCTGGCCCGAACCCTGGGCCGCGAAACCGCCCACAGCGGTGCCGATCAGGATGGCCGCGATGCACACCAAAGAGATCACAACCAGGGCGGCGATGATGTATGAGAGGACGCGCTGGATGCGGCTTGTCGCCGGTGGGGTCTGCTGGGTCACGAAATCAAGGATAATTGAGGTTGGTCATCCGATCCCCCATGTGAAATGAGGTTCCCATGCCAACCGGCAAGGTCAAGTTCTACGACGACGAGAAAGGCTTCGGCTTCATCAGCTCCGATGACGGCCAGGAAGTCTTTCTGCACGCCTCGGCCCTCCCTGCCGGCACCGTCGTCAAAGCGGGCACCCGCCTGGAGTTCGGCATCGCCGACGGCAAGCGCGGTGCGCAGGCCCTCTCGGTGCGAGTCCTCGACGCTCCACCCAGCCTGGCGAAGATGAGCCGCAAGTCGGCCGACGACATGTCGATCATCGTCGAAGACCTGGTGAAGCTGCTCGACGGTATCGGCAGCAACCTCAAGCGGGGCAAGTACCCGGACAAGGCGCACGGCGCCAAGATCGCCGCCGTGCTGCGCCGAGTCGCGGACGATCTGGATGCCTGACACCGATTCCACCGAACCGACCGTGCCCGCCGAGGGTGCGGAAGAAGAGATCGTCGAGGTGACTGAGGTCGTCGTCGAAGACGGGGATGTCGAGATCGAGATCGTCGAGGTCGTCGTCGAAGACGAGTCCGTCGAGCCCGAGGCCGTCGTCGAGTACGTTCCCGACGACGTCCTGCTCGCCTCGGTGAACCTCGCCCGCGAGGCGCTGCTCGAGATCACCCCCGCTTCCACGGTCGGGCCGCCCGCGGGCTACTTCGCCGAGGGCGAGCACGTCCTGTCCCTGCGCTTCGAGTGCACCATGCCCGGCTACCCCGGCTGGAACTGGACCGTCACGATCTCACGCATCGACGACGAATCCGCGCCCTCCGTTCTCGAAGCCGAGCTGATGCCGGGCGACAGTGCCCTGCTTGCCCCCGACTGGATCCCGTGGTCCGAGCGGCTCGCCGACTACCAGGCCTCGCAGGAGGCCCTGCATGCAGCCGAGCACGCCGAAGGCGAGTCCGACGACCAGGAGGATGCGGACGACTACGACGACGAGGAGTCCGGCGACGAGTTCGACGACGATTCGGAAGACGGCGACGACGAATCCGACGAGGACGACGAGTCGGAGGACGACGAAGACGACGACTCAGACGTGCATGTGCTGCACGCCGGCGACATCGACGGCGTCGACATCGACTCGGCGGACGCCTCGTACGACGAGGAGACCGACGAGGACCTCGACCTCGACCTCCCGGCCGAGGAGGCCGCAGCGCTCGACGACGCGGCGGACGACGACTCAGCGCCGCTTGACGCTGAGGTAGGCGAGTCCGACGAGGCCGAGGACGAGTCCGACGACGACCGTCCAGAACCACCAGCCGTCTCCGGCGTCAGCGAGCTGACGGGCGAAGACGAGCACGACGACAAGGGCGACGGCCCACAGGCCTAGCCCGACGAGAACGGCCTTCCGGTCGTCCGTTTCGGCGGGCACCGGGTCGGGCCGTCGCTCGCTGTCGCGCAACCAGAGTCGCATCCGTCGCTCCCGTCGAGCCCGGTTCTACGATCCGAGGCGCTCGACGACGAAGTCGATGCAGCCGATGAGGGCTCGCACGTCATCCGGTTCGATCGCGGTGAAGGTCGCGACGCGCAGCTGGTTGCGGCCGAGCTTGCGGTACGGCTCGGTGTCGACGATGCCGTTGGCGCGCAGGGTCTTCGCCACAGCGGCCGCGTCGATGCGCTCGTCGAAGTCGATCGTGACGACGACCTGCGAGCGGTGCTCAGGATTCGCGACGAACGGCGTCGCGTACTCCACCTTCTCCGCCCAGCTGTACAGAGCGTTCGACGACTCGGCCGTGCGTGCGGAGGCCCACTCGAGGCCGCCGTTGGCGTTCATCCACTCGATCTGGTTCTCCAGCAGCACGAGCGTGCTGACGGCAGGGGTGTTGAGGGTCTGGTTGAGCCGCGAGTTGTCGATCGCGTTCTTCACGCTCAGGAACTCGGGGATGTAGCGGTCGCTCGCTGCGATGCGCTCGACGCGCTCGATCGCAGCGGGGGAGAAGAGGGCCAGCCAGAGACCGCCGTCGGAGGCGAAGTTCTTCTGCGGGGCGAAGTAGTAGATGTCCGACTCGGTCACGTCGAAGTCGGCGCCACCGGCCGCGCTCGTCGCGTCGACGACCGTCAGCGCACCATCGTCGCCGTGCACGCGGCGGACCGGAGCCATGACGCCGGTCGACGTCTCGTTGTGCGGCCAGGCGTACACGTCCACGCCATCGACCGCTTCGGGCTCGCTGCGCGATCCGGCGGGAGCGTCGATGACGTGCGGAGCGTCCAGCCAAGGGGCCTTCGCTGCCGCCGCGAACTTGCCGCCGAACTCACCGAAGACGAGGTTCTCGCTGCGCTTCTCGATGATCGAGAAGGCTGCCGCATCCCAGAACGCGGTCGAGCCGCCGTTGCCGATGACGACCTCGTAGCCGTCGGGGAGGCGGAACAGGTCGCTGAGGCCGGAGCGCACGCGCCCGACCAGGTTCTTCACCGGCGCCTGGCGGTGGGATGTGCCGAGAAGCTCCGCGCCGGCACCGGCGAGGTAGGCCACCTGCTCGGGGCGGACCTTGGACGGGCCGCAGCCGAAACGTCCGTCGGCGGGCAGCAGTTCACTGGGAATAGTCACATCCGGCATATCGAGAGTCTATTGGCTGTTACACCACACGGCCGTCCGGCTCAAGAGGCCTGCGCCGGACTGTCACCGCCAGCAAGTAGCCTCTATAGGCGTATCGCGCGTAAGCAAGTGGAGGGGTTCATGACCGATCTGATCGACACGACAGAGATGTACCTTCGCACCATCCTGGAGTTGGAGGAGGACAACATCGTTCCCCTGCGTGCGCGCATCTCCGAGCGCCTCGGTCACTCGGGTCCCACCGTGTCCCAGACGGTCGGCCGGATGGAGCGCGACGGTCTCGTCGTCGTCTCCGGCGACCGGCACCTCGAGCTCACCGACGAGGGCCGCCGCAAGGCCGTCAACGTCATGCGCAAGCACCGCCTGGCGGAGCGCCTGCTCAGCGATGTCATCGAGCTCGAGTGGGAGTACGTGCACGAGGAGGCCTGCCGCTGGGAGCACGTCATGAGCGAGCAGGTGGAGCGCAAACTGCTTACCATGCTCGGCCACCCGACGGTTTCTCCCTATGGCAACCCCATCCCCGGCTTGGCCGATCTCGGCGAGGTGGACACGTCATCCATCACCGAGGGGCTCATCAACCTTGTAGATGTGGTTGAAGGTCGCGATTCCGGGGTGACTGCCAGCATCCGTCGTCTGGGTGAGCCCGCGCAGGTTGACCCCGAGCTGCTGCTCCAGCTCAAGCAGGCGGGCGTGATTCCCGGCTCCACCGGCACTTTCTCTTCTGCTGGTTCGTACGTGATCGTGCAGATCGACGGGTTCGAGAACGGGCTTGAACTGCCCAACGAGCTCGCCGCGCATATCTTCGTCGCCCCCTGATTTCCGTTACCAATTTGTTAAGTAACCCGAAAAGGGATGTGACAAACGGGAGGGTGTCCCGTAGTCTCTAACGAGTTCGACGGGCCAGAAGCCGGCCCACAGAACCCGAGTCGAGACGCTCCACCCCCAATTCCGTCTCTTGACCCGCGAAGCCGAAGCTATAAGCATTCAGGACGGGGCAGCTACCTAGTGCTGTTGGAGCGCAGGAGGTTTATACCTTGGCCCCATTAGGTACACCCGGCTCTGAAGAGAGCGCTCCGAACGACCCGCAGACCCCGAATCCGACCGCCAGCACCGACGCCGTCTCCCGACGCTCGCTCCGTGCCGCGCGTGAGTTGGAGGAGTCGAACCGCTCTGCGAAGACCCCGCGCGTCGCATCCACGTCGACCGCACCCGCTGCTTCCTCCGCTTCTCTGGCCGCTGTCACCGCTTCGGGCAAGACCGTCGCCGGTCAGAAGCAGCCCGTAGCCAATGCCCCCGGCAAGAAGAAGGTCAAGGGCGGTGTCATCAACATCGCTGTCATGACTCTCGCCGCCGGCCTCATCGCCACCATGGCCATCCCCGCCTACGCCTTCAACCCGCAGGGTGCCGACGCGGCTCAGTTCAAGTCCTCCGCCATCGACGGCATGAAGAAGGCCCAGTCGCAGAGCGTCGAGGTCTCCAAGTCGGTCACCGCATCCGTCGTCGGCCGTGACGCCGCGAGTGCGACAACAGAAGCCCAGCTCGCCTCGCAGAAGGCCGCGGAGGCCGCCCGTCAGCGCGCAGCCGTCACGCTCACCAGCTACGCCAAGAGCTACTCGGGCCCATCGGTCTCCGACTTCCTGGCCAACCCGCCGTACCCGAACTTCAGCCTCTCGCAGGTGTTCTCGGTCGCGCAGCAGTACATCGGCACCCCGTACGTCTTCGGCGGCTCTACCCCGGCCGGCTTCGACTGCTCTGGCTACATCATGTTCGTCTACGCACAGTTCGGCGTATCGCTGCCGCACTCGGTGTCGGGCCAGGCGGCGCTGGGCAAGCGCATCTCGATCAATGATGCCGTTCCCGGCGACGTGATCATCATGCCCGGCCACGACGGCTTCTACGCCGGCAACGGCAACATCATGGATGCTCCCACCACGGGCCGCAGCGTCTCGATCCGCCCGATCTGGACCAGCAACTTCTACGTCGTCCGCCTCGGGATCTGACCCGGGCTCTCGGGTCGGCTTTCGGGCCACGGTGGTCGCTCTCGATGGCTGAACAGTGCGTGAACTCAGCGCATCCGGAACCACATTCGGCGCGCCTCGAATATGTGGTGCGCCGTTTCTGGGTTACTCTGATGCCCTGGCATCGTGAGTTACGGCACTGCTTCGGCAGCGCCGTTCTAGTTCCGGGAGAACCGATGGGTATTCCGCCCAGCGTCACCCCGACGGTCACCGGTGTGACCGCCGCGACCGAGTGCGGCCATTTCGCCTCTCGTCGCCAAGACTTTCTGGCCTGCCGCCACCATTTCGTGGCCTGCCACTTTCATGCCGTTCCTTCGCAGGGCGCTGTCCACACGGACAGTGCCCTTTTCTTTACCCGTCACCTGTTTACGAGTCACCTGTTTTTCCGTTGCGTCTTTACCCGTCGCCTCCGCAGGAAGGTGTGAGATGAGAACTCTGGTCCTCAACGCCGGCTACGAACCGCTCGCGGTCGTGTCCTTCAAACGTGCCCTGGTCCTGGTCATGAATCAGAAGGCCACCGTCGTGGCCATCGACCCCGACCACCCCGTGTGGGGCATCAGCGACAGCTACGAGAGACCATCAGTCATCCTCCTCACCCGCTACGTTCGCCTCCCGCGCGGCCGCACCGTCCCGGTCAGCCGCCGAGGCGTGCTGCGCCGCGACTCGCACCGCTGCGGCTACTGCGGCAAGTCGGCGAGCACCATCGACCACGTGCAGCCCCGCTCCCGTGGCGGCGCCGACAGCTGGGAGAACCTGGTCGCCTGCTGCCTGCGCTGCAACAACGTCAAGGGCGACCGCACACCGGCGGAGATGGGATGGTCGCTGCGGCTGACCCCGCGCGTTCCGCACGACGCGTCGTGGGTCGTGCGCGGGGTGGAGTCGGCGCAGCCCGAGTGGCAGGACTTCCTGGCGCCTGCGGCTTAGGGCTTGCTCACGGGTTCGCCCTGCGCTGCGCTGCGCTGCCGCTCGGTGCTCGTTCGGTAGAGTAGTTCGGGTCAGCCTCTGTAGCTCAATGGAAGAGCTGCTCCGTCCTAAGGAGAAGGTTGGGGGTTCGAGTCCCTCCAGGGGCACTTTCAAGGCGCAATGAAAATGCTGATCAGGGCACCTTTCGGAAGACCAGGAATTCATCGAATTTCGGATTTGCCCACAATTTGCCCACAGGAATGCCGAAAAACTCTAAGAAACTCTAAGGGTGTCTGTGGCGGGCCATGCGGCGTGGCTGACGAGCCTGATTCGGTCTGTCGCATTTGAGGCGCCATCACCGGGCATATTTGCGGGCGAGTCTTACGAGAATTGTCCATCGCCGGATGTCGCGATCGATAGCGTATGGGTCATCTCGAGTGTTCGTCGACCGAGCCTCCATCGGGCGCGATTTGGGGTCTGCGCTCCCCCTACTCCCAACCACGCGTCGAGTACGGCTGTTTGCCAATCTCGGGAAAGTCGGTCGTGTAATCGCCCCAGCCCATGTGCTCGTAATGCAACATCATCGCCTCGAAGTGGCTGTGGGCCTCCACGGTCCAGATCAGGGCGCCCTCCGACGTCAAGTCCGATCGCGCATCGTCTCCGTGCAGGCTGCGAAGCAGAACGTTAGGTACGCGCCCTCGACAGGATCCGGGTCGTTCCAGAGCTCGCGTTGCAAGTCGTTCCTCTCTTCGTCTGATGTCGCCGCTCGGCGGACTCACCGGCAAGGCGCCCACCGGCCGCTCAAGGGTCGGCACAAGGGTCAGCAGGACCGATCCCCGCTGCGCGACCCCAGACAAGACCATGCTCACGCAAATCAATGCCGCTGATGCTCACATCGGCGGCGTCCATCGCCCGTTCGGCTCATCCCAAGTGGTCGTGGGAGCCAAGGGGTCCGACCGAGCATCCGCGCCCTGAACGCCGCGCTGGAACCCTGTTGCAACCACTTCCAAGGAGTCGATAGCCCGCTTGGCGACATCCAGGTCGTCGGTTGTCACAACCGCACGGAGCACCCGACTACCGTCCGTGATCTCTATGTTCACCGTCGTCGGGGTCGTCGCATCCCCTCCCGGCGGTGTTCGTCGGCGCGCGAAGAGCAGCTTGATTCCATCCCAGATGGCACTTGCCCCCACAGAAAGCAGGACTGAGAACGCAACGTCGATGTAGATCTGCGGGCCCGGAACAACGGCAAACTGATAAGCACGCTGGACAAGGAGACTGTCAGCTGGAACTCCGAGCTCAATGAGCCGTTCCTCTACGCCTATCAACGCTTCATCCTCGAACCATGCGTGGTCTGCGCTCAGCTGAAACTGAGCATCGAACTGACGCGGAGAGTGCTCGTCCCGCGCAAGTGGGCTCATCACCGTCGCGGACACCCCAGGACGCGAGTCGATGAAGTGGACGTCGTCCGCATGCATCTCGGCGCGGAACCGCAACTCCGAGATGCCGTCGTTTCGGTCATGGACAAACACCTCGACGCTTCGAATTCGAATCGGCTTGGTGAGATCGTGGTCGAGATGAAACGGGAACGACCCACCGTCTATCTTCTCCGCGAAGCTTCGAAGAAGGGTCGCCGGAAAGGCGATCCCACCATACGCTTTGATGGGTTCGCTGGTCATCAGTACACCGTGGACTGGGCGCCATTCCGATTCGGCCATTTGATCATCGTGCCATGCAGACTGACATCGCGGCGCGCTACTCCGTCGAGGGCAGGTGTGGGTCGTGCAGGTTCGCCGGCGGGCCGGTCAGCGAGGATCAGACGCCGCGGCCGACCGAAGTGCGATCCCATCCTGACGATTAGCGCTCCGCAAGATCCTGACGATTGGCGCTCCCCAAGCGGGTCGGCCGCCGGACGTCCGCTAACGGATCGGCTACCGGACGTCGCTTAGGCACACAAGAGGCGGTCCGGAAGAATGGAAGGATGACGGTCTTGATCGTGACGGCGCACCCTCATTCCTCGTCTCTCACGTCGAGCATTGCCCGGGCATCCGCGGTGGGTCGGGTCTCGGACTCACGATGGGTATGCGCAAGAGAACGCGGCCTGTGGATCGTCTCTACTCGGTGGACGACCGTAGTTGACCCAAGATTGCGTGTCCCCCGACGTCTCGAGCAACCAAAGTTCGCCGTCCTCGTCGATCCCCTGATCGTTCAAGGTAACGGGGGAGTGATTGGCGCTACTGCCAAGGAGTCGATGCTTATGTTGGTGTACCAATTCCCGGTAGGCCACGAGTATCGCTTTCCCTCAGTATCTACGGCTTCAGTTCTCGAGACTTTTGCGAAGGTAGCTCCGGTGGTCACGAGAGAAGGGGTGGATATCGGTGCGTAGGGGTTGTCGGGGTCGCTCGCGTCGGTTTGGATGGCCGGCTGCCCCCACGCCCAGAGGCGATGCGTGCTGTCGATCGCGTAGTAGGAGTTTGCGCCGATGCTGATGTCCTGGAAAGTCACTCCGGGCACGGGCAGCGGCGCCCAATCAGTGGTGAAGCCGTCCGCGGTGACCCCGTAGACGTACAGATGCCCGGAGGTATCAAGCGCGACCGCTGTAAAGTCGCCGGCCTTGACCTTGTCAATGTCCGCCCCGAGGAGCGAGGGCGTTGGCGTCTCGTAGACGCGTGGGTCGGGAACTTCGCTGGTCCACGTGTCGTAGAACCGCGTTCCCCATGTGTAGATATCGCCGCTGGTGGTGACCGCGAACGCAGTGTCTCTTGACTGGTCTACGAATTTGTACTCGTTGTTGTCGACGCTGGTTGGAATGAGGTAACTGTTCGGGTCGTTCTCCCAGTCCCACGTCCTACCAAGTCCGCCTTGCTGGATGCTGCCCCATGTGTAGATATGGTGGTCCGACGCAAGCACGATGGCGGAGTCCTCCTCGACTTGCACTGTAAGGGGTTTGACTTGTGAGGGCAGTGGTGGCGCACTTACAAGCGCGGAAACCGTGCAGTACATCGACCCGTCGGCGTGGGGGGAGAAGAGGGCTGCGTTTCCTGATCCCCAGACGCGTCCGGACTGCGTCGCTCCAAGCTGACCGTTGTACGAGACCCACTTGTCCGTTGTGCGGCTGATGTCTGCTACAACGTTGGCGCGGCAGTTGTTGAAGTGATGGGTTCCGCGGGCTATGGCGCCGCCAATCAGACAGGCCAAGGTTGTGGCGCTGCCTTCGAACGCGTTGCTCCATGTGGCGGACGAATTCCAGCGCACCCACGCTTCGTGGGAGGGCATCGTGAACCGGTCACCCCAAATAGAAGTCAGGCCAGAGCGGTACATGGAAACCCGTACCTGGTAGCTGATCGCCCCGAGCGCAAAAAGATGCGGGCAGAACGGGTCATTTGCAACGTGGTCCAGGGTGACTGCGGCGTAGTCGGGCGAGTGGACCAGATTGTCGAAGGTCATGGTCGCGGTTGAGGCGAAGTGGTGATCAATTTCACTTCGGTCATCCCGGCGGACGATGGTTGTCTGTCCAACTGACTTGGCTTGGGTGAGGACCTGGCCCTGATCCCAATCCCAGGCGAAGTCCATTGACGTCCGATAGTTGTGAACGTTCGGATCCCGGTCGGGCTGTTGAAAGCCCCGATTGTCACCGACGAATGTGTAGTCCTCGGGGTGCGGAAACTTGGTCGGGTTCAGCGCGGCATTGAGTCGGATGCACCCTTGCTCGATGAGACGATCGGAAGAGCTTGGCGAGTCATTCAACGTTTCGTACGGGATGAACGTTCGATACGCGATTTCGCTCGAGTGAAGCCCGGGGTCCGCCGTTGCCAGAGTCGCCGCCGCATTCAATTGGCGGCTATCCGAGCGCGGCGAGACTGGCACACCAGGCTTCAGTGTGTGCACTGATACATAGCTGGATTGAGCGCTCACTGTCGCCGGCGCCGGCTCGATGTCGGTGCTTCGGAATGAGTATGTGGTGCAGCCAAGGGTCATGCCGACTAAGACGCCCTGTGTGGGTGCGTCATTCCTCTGATCAAATCCGATAGCGGTAACCTCCCCATCGAGAAATGCGCCCTGCCAGGCAGAGAGTTCGGCGCTGAAGTCTGTGTCGGGGGCGGTCGGCTGAATGGGGGCAGTGTCCTTGACGAACTGCGCGGCTTCGCTGTTGAGGGCCCAAACGTGGCTTCCCGCGCTCTGGGTCAATACACCGTCGGGCTCGCCGTCACCATTGAAGTCGACCGTGAGATCGAAGGCCGGTACGGGCGAAGCGCCGTCCCATTCGATCGAGGGGGTCCCGAGCTCGGCCATGGGCACCGACACGGCGCGCTTCCCGCTCGCTCCGCCGTCAGTGGTGGTGTTCCCAACTGTCATCACCTGCAGGCCGTTTTGGCCTAGAAGCGATACACCTCCTGAACCGCTGCCGCTTAGGTCCCAAGAGTTCAAGTTCGTGGTTACGACGCTCTGCGGCTCTGGGCACTGATCTGAGACAGGCGGCGTCTCCGGACTGCTTGCGGGGTCCTGGTCGTATGTTGATTCCATCGCCAATTGATACGCCTGGTCTGGGACCAATCCGGTGACGGTGAAGCTCGGCGTTGACGACGGTGGCAACGATGACCCGTTTATCGAGAGCGTGAAGCGGGTCGCACTCGACGGCCCCGTCCATCCAACACTTATTGTGCTCGCTGTAGTAGCGATGACGGTCTGAGGAACGAATCCGGATGTGTCGGCTTCTTGCGGGTTATCCTCGGCCGGCGGTGGCACGTTCGGCTCGCCTCCGCGCTCCGTCGTGAGCGTGTTCAGTGAGTCCCGCGATGGGTTCTCGGATTCTGGTGAGTTCAGGTAGACCACGATCACGACCGGGTCTCCAGACGCCTCCGACCCTGTGATGGTCCGCTGGGCGCCGGTCGTGGTGTCGGATGACACCGTGATGGAGTCGTCATTGGCGTCGTGGAACGAGCTCAGGTCAGTCATGTCGATCACGATGGGCACATCGGTTGGTTCGTCAGCTTGTGCCTGGCCCGTCGAGAGCAAGGCTGCCGCCAAGCTGATCGTGATCCCAAGAGCGACAGCTCGCGCGTATTGCTTCAATTGTTCCCCCGAACTTTTGCATAGAACACTCGGCGTTCCTGCTGGCTGACAATAGCTAACGCAAAGGTCTCACACAGTCGGCACTAATGCTGACACTCATTTGGGGCTACTTGTTATCCCCGTTGAGCGTCGTGTCGACCTTCCCGAACGCGGCCCAGTACCGCCGCAAGCCCTCCGAGGTGCCCCACCAACGCGTGTGCTTTGATCCCGGGGAGGTCTGTGCTGCAATCAGCCCGAAGGTGCCGAAGTTGAACAATGTGTGCGTGTCATCGTGACCGCCGCCAGAGGATGAGGTTGAGGTGCCCCCGGGCGGAGCGGGCATCGAATAGCCGTCGGGAAACAGAATGGAGGTTCCTTCGAGATCACACTCAACGGGAGCGTCTACGTCCAGCATCGTCACCGCGACCGGCGTCGATACCTGGTCGCACCTGGGCAGGTCCAGTGCGCTAGTCGGGATATCAAGGTGGGGGCTCATACAGCCGCTTAGGCAGATGGCAACGGACATACCCACAATCGACAATGCGACGCGTCGGTTCATCTGACCCCCCTGCAGATCGAACTCATCGTATTGCTAAGCCGAGGGGCTGGAGCAGCCCCCATTCAGGCGGGTAGTGCCCGATGAAACGCGAGAAGGGCGAGCCACGAAGTGTCTCCGAAGCGCACCGGTAGGTCGCGACGGATGAGAACCTGGGCCACCTGCGGGCGGACAGAATTGAACTGACCGGAGCGCGTTCGCCGCAATCTTCCGACCGATTCGAGCCGGTGCTCGGCTTTGGTCGACCCCCGATTGAGTACGCTCACGTGGAGGAGACGAAACGATGATCAATCTGAAACCGGGTTCGACGACGGACGCCGCCTTATCTGCGTTGGCAGAGGCGAAGAATTCGTCCACCAGGGTCACGTCCGAGCACATTCTCGTGGACAAACTCAACGCCTACCTGAACTGGGCGATCGCACAGGAACGGGTACTGCGGAATGCCTAGGATAACGACGGAATCGCGCAACTCATCCACACGCGAACATTCTGGGCACTCCATGGTGGCACGCCGGTGGACTTTGGCCCGTCGTTGAGCCCACAGATCGATGCCGAGATCGCCGATCGGGTTTCCATGTTCGAACGAGAGACGCGTGAGATCGAACGAACAATCCGACTGTGGTCGTATACGCCGCACTTCCGAAGCCTCGCGGATCCGGGCGTCCACGCTCTCGTCATCGATACCAACGTGATCGAGGAGCACCCAGACCAATTGGGCGAACTCGCTGAAGGCTGGGCCACCGCCACCGATGAGGAGGAAGGAGCCGTCGGCCTGGCGATCGCCGCGGTCAGCATCGACGAGCTCGACGGACACAAGTCATCCAGTCAAAGGATGCACGGAACAGCCGAAGTCCTGGGCAGCCACGCACGCGCCGCTCTGAAGAAACTCGACGAGTACTTCCCGTCCACCGGGCAACGCGCCGAGATCGGCTCGGGCAGGCACCCGATCTACGCCTATTTGCAGGTACGGCCGCTTCACCACAAACCATTGCCCATAGCCGACAACGAGATCGTGTCATACGCGCTGGAACTGCAACCGTTCGCCCGCGCAGTGACCTTCGTTAGTTATGACCGCGGTATTTGCTTCACCGCGGCCCATCTAGGAGCTGAAGACGCTGCGCCTCACGTACGAAGATTGATCTATGAGGCGACCCGCCCCGCCGACCAGATCCGGATCCGTGCTTTAGAGCTCGGGACGATCGACAAACGGTCCTTACGCTGCTGGGCTTGTAATCGATGGTTCAGGAGCGGTGAGGGCCAGGCGGGGGATTCGAACCCCCGGACGACTTACACCGTCTACCGGGTATGAACCGGCTGCCTTCGGCCACTCAGCCACGCATCCACTGGTGCCCATCGGAGGGGTGTAGTCCCTGAGCCCTGTAGGCGGCACTCCATGCCCCGCACGCGGGGTGGAATTTCTTCGAGACTTTCACGGCATCAGGCCGCTGCGCAAGTGACCGTTTGAGGATCCCCGATCGGGCGATTCGCGCCAGCGGGTACGGTCCGACTGTTCCGCCGGTTACGCCAACGCCGTTCGTGTGCGTATACGCTCACGGAATGACTCAGGCAGGTTGGCGGAAGCTCACCGAATGGCCCCTCGCGATTGCAGCGGCTGTCTTTCTCGTGGCCTACTCGTATGAGGTGATCAGCGAGCCCGACGGGAAATTCGCCGAGGTGGTAATCGCGGCGACGTGGCTGGTGTTCCTGATCGACTACGTCATCAACCTTGTGCTTGCGAAACCGCGCTGGCGATGGTTCTACACACACCTGCTCGATCTCGCTATCGTTGTCTTGCCGATGCTGCGGCCACTGCGGCTGCTCCGACTCGTGACGCTGCTGGCCATCCTGAACCGAACCGCGGGCGCCGCCTTCCGAGGACGGGTCATCATCTATGCGGCCGGCGCATCCACTCTGCTTGTCTATGTCGCGGGCCTCGCAGTCCTCGATGCTGAACGCGGGGCCGGCGGGTCCATTCAGACTCTCGGCGATGCTCTCTGGTGGGCATTCGTCACCATCACTACCGTCGGCTACGGCGACTACTTCCCCGTCACACCCGCTGGCCAGTTTGTGGCTGTCGGAGTCATGATCGGCGGCATCGCTCTCATCGGTGTGTCACCGCAACACTCGCTTCGTGGATCGTCGAACGTGTCGGGCAGAAGGAGACTGTGACCGAAGCGATCACGGCCGCACACATAGACGCGCTCACGACAGAGATCGCGTCGCTTCGGAAACTCATTGAAGAGAACATGACCCCCTCGGTCCAAGACGGCGCAACCCCGAGATAGCCGGTCAGCAGTCAACGTTGCTCAGATGGGCTGCCCCATCGATACTCGTTCTCAAGGGATACCTTCGCGGGATCGCGACCCGTGCCGAGACGGACCGGTGACAGGGAGACTAGGGCCCGCTTATGGGGACAACTTGCGCCGCCTGGCGATCGGCTGATCCGTTAAGGCGCTTCGATCTACTATGGAGGCCATGAGTAAATCGGGCGGTCCAAGGCTTCCCTCCGTGTTCATCGGATCCTCGACCGAGGGTCTGGACATCGCTCGCAATTTGCAAGCCGACCTCGAGCACACTGGTCGCTGCAGCGTGATTCGGTGGGATCAGGGCATCTTCGAAGCTTCCTCATACACGATCCCGCGACTTGCCAAGGCCGCCACCGAGGCAGACTTCGCTGTGTTGATTGCGACCGCGGACGACATCGTCGAATCGCGCGGAATCCAGAGGGCAGCGGCACGAGACAACGTTTACTTCGAGCTCGGTTTGTTCATCGGCGCCCTGGGATTGGAGCGGACCTACCTGATGTCGGCATCGCCGAACCTGGAGCTCCCATCCGATCTTCAGGGCCTCACCTACTTGCCATACCGAGAGCGCGCGGATGGAAACCAGCGGGCGGCGGTCAACGACGCGACGATCGGGATCATGGCGCATGTCGATGCACGCGGCCCGCGAGATCATTCTTCGGCGGTGACGGCGTCAAGCAGCCCCGTCGGCCACCGGCAGGCTTTGGCTGAGGAGATCTTGCGGATCTGCTCGGACGCTGAGGCTCAAGGCTGGACCGTGAAGTCGAACACGGCCACGGTCCTCCGGCTTCGCAGCCCGAAGGGTCGGACGTTCGCCTTCACGCCAGGTGAGCCGTCACAATCGCGGGGCGACCTTCGTGAATTCACGTCAAAATTGCGAGCGAACGGACTTCGGGTGAGCCGGAGCGTTCGTCGTCCGGTATCGGAATCGCCGATCCCGGTATGAGCCGGTCCGCCCCGTTCTCCCATTGCGGTTTCACGGGGCGGACAACGCTCCAACTCAGTCTCACTGAGAGCCCCGTAAGGGTCGCCGCGCATCGGCCACTGGCTGCTCACCGCTCGCGTGACGAGTGCGTCCCGCGGATTCAACCTTGGGCCGCCAGAAGGCGCCTGGCCCGTCTGTTGGACTCGACCAACATCCCGGCGTGCAGTTGTGACCTCTGAATGTTACAGGTCGTGTCGTTGGCTAAGCGGACCTAGGCGGCCAAGGTGCCGGGCAAATGATGTGGTGAAGCGGGCCGTCGACGGGCAGGCACGAGCCGTGCCTAGTCACACGGAGGATCTCATTCTTGGTCAAGTTCGCTCTACGCGCCTGGGGCGCGTAGGAACTTGATCGCCCGCTGATCAAACGCGAGTCGATACGCTGGCGATACGAAGCAGTCGCGATGACAATTGGAGAGCTGTGTGAAGTTCTGGTGGGCGAGTCAAAGTCAGACATACGCCGCGATCGGGCAGGGCACATTGTGGACCTGCCCGCTACGAGACGGCAGGGCGCTCGAGAGTCGGACCCTCATCAAACAGCTCCGGGTAGGCGACCTGGTCTTCAACTATGCAAGTGGAAGCGTTCGGGCGCTGAGCCGGGTGGTTACCGAGTGGGTACCTGCCCCGCGGCCAAGCGGGCACGTGGGCAAAGATGGCGATCCCGACGCTGGATGGATCGTTCGTCTTGAGCCAATCCTGACGGGACTCTCTCTCGACTGGCGCGAACTTCCAGACCTGATCGGCGTAGGCAGCCCGGGCCCTCTGGACAAGGACGGCATTCCGCAGCAGAGGTACATCAGTGTCATCTCCGACGAGGCTGGGAAACGTCTGCTCGACCGCCTTGGAATTGCCGTCGAGACGCCGGCTGAACCGCCTGGCGAACAACTCGACGAAATCTGGGATTTCGGCGAGACCGACGCGGCGACGATCGGTCGCCGGCGCCGCGAGCAGGCTCGGCTACGCGCGTATCTTCTTGGCGGTCGGGCGCATTCAGGCTGCGACATCTGTGGCCGAGAGTTTCCGGCCGCGCTGCTGGTCGCTGCGCACATCGTCCCTCGTGCACTCTCGGGCGACGAGCACAGGAAGGACTTCGCGTCGATCGCGATGCTGGCCTGCAGCCTCGGCTGTGATGACCTTTTTGAGCTTGGCTACATCGTCGTTGACGAGGCCGGACTTGTGCAGGCAGGACGCGTAGCGGACACTCCGGCCCTTGCTTCGGCCGTTGACCAACTGGCGAACAGGGTATGCACGGCGCATAACGAGCGCACTGCGGCCGACTTCGCCGGCCACGCGAGACTAATTCTGGTGTAACGGTCGATCTTCGTTCGATTCGTCGACGGACCGGCGGGGCTCGCCCCTCATCGTCGCATGCGTCGTTCTCGAACATTTCCGCAACGATTGATGAATGGGTGGACGATCTCGCGCGGCTAGCGCGATAGCGGGTCGAACCAAGGCGGAGGCTTTCCTCTGGCGGATCTGAACCTCGGCGGGTGCTGAATGGTCATGTGGGGAGTTCAGGGGGAGACCCGATTCGGAGTGATCCTGAGCTTTTGGACTTCGCGATCGTCGTAGGTGCCGCTCGCCGGCCGCATCGCGGGGGTTAGCCTCGGATCAGCGAGAGCCGTTCAAGCTTTCGTGCGCGACCCGGCAACACGCTGTCGGTTCTATCGGTCGTGTCCGACACGTTGTCCGAAAAGGCTCAGTTTGTCCACAAGTTGCCGCTGCTTTGCGAGAGCACGCGCTCGTTCAGTCGCTCGGCCACTGAGCCGAGGTCATCTTCGAAGAGGTCCGCGTAGGTATCGAGTGTCATCGCTGCGGACTTGTGGCCGAGCATCCGCTGCAGCGCTTTTACGTTGGCGCCAGCGCTCACCGCGAGGCTGGCAGCTGTGTGTTCTAAGGTCGTGAGGCGTGAGGTGTTCTATTTCGGCGTCGCGTAGAGCTGTTAGCCACCACGATTGTCGGTTCCAAGCGGTGTCCGGTCGTGCGAGGTAGCCGCCCGCGCGGGCGGGAAACAGAAGGTCGCTGCGGTTCTTGCCGGTGATGAGGGATTCCAGCCGAGGAGCGAGAAACGCGGGGAAGGGTACAGATCTCGCCTCCCAGCTCTTGGGAGGCCCTACGTGGATGTAGCCGTCTACCTCGGTAGCTGTTTGATGGATGGCGAGCCGAGACCGCTCGAGATCGATGTCGTTGACGGTCAAGGCCACGGCCTCGCCCCAGCGGATGCCCGTGTACGCGAGGGTGAGTATGAGGACACTTCGCATCTCGTCTGGCGCGCATCGAGCAAAGCGGAAGACTTCCTCGTTGGTGAGATAGCGGCGTCGTTTTTTGCCGAGCTTTCGCGGCAGGTTGCTCGCACCGCGGGCGGGATTGGCAGGGATTCGTCCGTCTCTGACCGCCACATCGAGAATTCCGGCGAGGATGCCGACCGCTCGCAGGACGACTCCGGCTGATCGTGGTTTGCCGGCGTTACCGGGTCGGCTTCGAACGGTGACCGCCTTGCCTTGGCTAACCTCGCGAATCCATTTCTCGACTGCTGATGGGCGAATCGCACCGATTGCAGTTCCCGACCAGCGTGGCTCGACGTAGACCCGCCACGCGATTCGAATTGGAGAGAAGCTCGACGGCTTGAGCGCCTGTTCCTTGTTGGCAAGCCACTCGGTCGCCAGCTCGCCGACAGTGACCCGCGACTGCGACGCTTCGAAGTAGGTTCCTCGCATCATTGCGACTTCGACCGTTGCCGCGTACTGCTCCGCTTCGCGTTTGGTGCGAAAGCCGCGCTTTTCGCGTTGCTGACGTTCAGGGTCTCGCCAGCGTACGCGGTAGCGGCGACCTTTGGCCGACTCGTACGCGTCGATGCTTCCCATATGGTCCTCGATTCGCGGCACTGCCCCTACTAGTACATTCCCGACCTCTGACAGTTTCAGCGCGCAAATGCCGCACCGGCCTGGACAGAAGGGGCAGAGCCGTCGAAACCTCGTAGCGGCCTCATCAGGATCGCTGTCAAGACTCGTTCAAGTGCACGCGCAGTCGTGATCCGAGAGTCTTCGCTTTCGAGCGTCAGACTTCAGGCGCCGTGTCCGGAGTGATGTACCTCACTGATATGGTGTGGTCGCCGAGGCCGTTTAGCGTCTCGAGGTTCGTCTCGAACCGACGCCCGTCTCGACCCATGACCCACGTTGAGATCGAGTCGCGACCTGGAGCTCGGGAAGAGGTGCCGTCGTTTTGCACCATGGGTACCTGGAGCAGCCGAGAAATTCCCCGCGTTTGCTGTTGCGACGGGTCATGATTCCGCGACCGCATTCGGGGCAGACGGTTGTCTCGAGTGGTTCGCCTATCGCGTTCGTGCGTGCGATGCCACTGTCACGGATGAGCTCGAGCACAAAACGCGACTCGCGGCCGGTTATCGTGAGTAAAAGCGCCTGCCGCCGGGCGCGCGTCATCGCGACGTAAAACAGGCGTCGTTCTTCGGCGTAGGGGAAGGCTTCCGGGGCTGGCATCGCGAGTCTCAGAACCGGGTCATCTTGGATTGTGCTCGGGAAGCCCCAGGTCCCCGAAATGAGATCGGGGATAACGACGTAGTCGGCTTCGCCGCCTTTGGAGGCGTGAACGGTCATGAATCGAACGTCCATCTGCTCGCTCAGATCGCGCCAGTCTGGCAGAAGTTGCTTCTGGTACTGGTATCGCCCGAGAACGTAAACGCGGATCTTCCTGCCAGAGGGACGTGGCACCGTGCCTGCCCGAAGGTCGTCGTGCAGTGTCTTGAGGAAGTAGCGAATGGCAGCGCGCTCTGCGGTCTCTGCGGTTGTGCGGTTCGCACCGTCGAGTGTCATGATCCGAACGGATTCCGCAACTTCTTGAGTCGTGGATCGAACGCTTTTCGGCAACTGGTCGGAGTTCTGCAGCACGAACATGCTTGAGACATCAGCTATCGACTGGGGGAAGCGGAAGGTCCGCTCGAGCTTCAGGATCTGGCTCGGTCCGTAATGGTCCTCGAACCTAGTCATCGCGGATAAGTCGGCGCCAGCGAATCTGTTGATCGACTGCCAATCGTCACCGACCGCAAGCAAGTGACGGCCCGGTTGGTTCACGAGGGCCTTCGCCATTCGTACTCTGGCGAGGCTCGCATCCTGAAACTCGTCGACCATCACCAGTTCGAAAGGGCTCATCCAGTCACCGGCCTCGAGGTGGTCGACTGCGAGGTTCAGCATGTCTTCGAAGTCGACTGCGCTCGCTGCTCGAAGTGCAGCCTCCCATTCGCGGCGAATGGCAGTGAACAGACGAAGAAATGCTCGGTCGCGAAACCGTACCGCGTCGTCACCATCACCAAGAAGGCGCGCCTCGAGGTGTTCGTCACTCAGCCGATTGCTCTTCGCGTGAGAGAGGAAGGACCGGAACGTGCGGAGCAGCTGCTCGTTCTCGACGGGTGTCTTGTTGGTGACAAATCGCTGCGGGTTGGGATCGAGCGTGATCCCGCGCTCTGTCAGATCCTTTGCCAGAGCGGGGAGTGCCTCGCCGGCCCATAGCTGCGCCATTGTCGTTTCAAGGAGAATTGTGCCGTTCGACCGATGGAGGCCACGTTTCCAATCTATGCCCTCGATGTACCCGGGAAAGTCGGATGTTCCATCGGAATTGAGCGCCCAGTGTTCGTGGAAGGCGTCGATTTGGGGGTAGTAGAAGTCTGGTTGGTATTGGCGGTGATCCGCGTCGGCAGTGGCAATCGGGTAGCGGCGCTCGTAGATGTAGTCGACACCATTGAAGTAGAGCCAATCGGCGATGATCCGCTCGCCAACACTTTTCACCAGCTCACCTTTGGCGGTGCGCAGATTTGGGCCATCTTCGATGTCCTGTTTGTGGCTTGTGTTCGACTTGACATAGTCGCGGGCCAGGACGGACTGAAAGAAGTCCCAGCTGGTGCGGAAGCTGTGGTCTGTGCGGCGAAGCTTGTCGACAATGCGACTGAGCTGACGAATGTCCTCCCCGTTGCTCAGCCATTGCGCAGCGGTGGGCTTTCTGCCTGTGGCGTGTCCGATCACGGTGAGAGCGAAAGCGTGGAAGGTGCGCGCGACAACTTCGCTCGGGTCGAGTCCTTGTGGGGTTAGTCGTGCGTTGACGCGCTCCTGCAGTTCAGCGGCGGCTGATGCATTGAATGCGAGAAGCAGGATCTTGTCAGGGTCGACGAGCTGGCGCTTGATCGCATACCCGGCCTTGGCGACCATCGTGGAGGTCTTTCCGGACCCGGCAGACGCGACCACGAGTACTCGGTTGTCGTGGGTGATTACCGCCCGCGTCTGCTCGTCCGTCAACGGACTTTTTTCAACCGTCTGAAAGAATTCGTGATGGATTTTGCGCTGCGCGTCGAGGTGGACTTCGTTTGCTCCGGCGATCAGGTCGCCGAGATCTTCGAACCAAGGCTGAAGCGGCCAACTGTGTTCGGGCCGAAGGATCTCGCTACTAAGGGTCGGATCCGCAAGGAGCTGGTCCATACCCAGTGATTGTTTTCGCGCAGACCACTCGGCGTGGAATTCTCTCGTCAGCCAGCCGTCTTTCTCCAACGCTTCCGACATTGCATCGCCGAGGGCGGTTTTCCATTGTTGTAGAGCCTGGAGAGTTGCCTCGAACTGAGCGGTGAGAGCCGCGACGTGCAGCTGATGTGCGACGAGAGCCCGCGCGTCTCGGAGCTGTTTCGTCAAGGAACGGGCACGTCGCTTGGGGATGCCGCGCAGTCGGATGCGCCGATCCGGATGCGCGATTTCGACGGTAGACCACGCGAATCCGGGGGTGCTGGTGACATCGGTGATGCCGGCGATCGAGATCTCCGCGACGTCATCGTCGATCGAAAATGCGAGGGAATCGTCAAGGATTGTTAGTCGCCAGCTGCGGCATTTTGTGATGCGCTGTCCCAGCCGCGACGGGCCCCAGATCACAGTGCTCGGCTGGGGAAGCGTTCGCGCTTGCTGAGTGACACCAGCCGATGGTGTCACATGTGTTGCATGCATTACTTGCCCCAATTGGTGGTACGGAGCCTCCGACCGATTCGGAGCATTGCCTTTCGCGAGCTCAAGCGCGCACGCGCGGCGTCTACTGAATAGCCCCTTGCCGGGCGGTCGTGGCGCCCGAAGTGGGACTAAGTGAGCACCGAATGCGGTCGATAGCGTCGAGCCATGGGAAACTCGGCGGACTGCTCGAATGGGTGCTGAAACTGGTTCGACGAAGGCTATGCGACTTCGGTACACGGGACGTTGCCGGGTCTGTGATCGCGAACTCGAGTCGGGCACTCGGGCGATCTACGAGCGGCAAACCAAGACGGTGCTGTGTGTCGCGTGTGACGCTAACCAGCCGGATGGAATCGAAACGCCCGTTAACCCAACATATCCCGGGTTGCCCGCGATCGATTCTGGCGCAGGAGAGTCCGAGGTGTTCACGGGAACCGCAGGGGCCTCCGCGAAGCGCGAGTACGAGCGACGTAGGGATGCGCGCGAGTCCCGCATTCGCGAGAACCACCCGATGGTCGGTGCTCTCATACTTGCCTTGAGCGATGAGCCTCAGACCACCAGGGCGTGGGCCACGGGCGCAGTCGGCGAGGAGCGGCTAGGTACCCGGCTTGACGGTTTGACCGGCGCCGGCATCCATGCGCTTCATGACCGTCGGATCCCGCGCACGCAAGCCAATATCGACCACATTGTTGTCTGTGCTTCTGGCGTGTTTGTCATCGACGCGAAGAAGTATCGCGGTCGCCCAAGCCTGCGGGTAGAGGGCGGGATCTTCAGGCCGCGCACAGAGAAACTATTGGTCGGGACACGGGACTGCACAAAACTGGTCGATGGGGCGCATAAGCAGGTGAAACACGTGAGAACCGCTCTTGAATCCGCAGGCCTCAATCAGATCCCCGTACAAGGGATGCTGTGCTTCGTCGACGCGGATTGGCCGCTGATCGGTGGCGACTTCACGATTTCTTCCGTCCGCGTCCTTTGGCCCAAGAAGGCGGTCGACCACATCACAAAGGCGGGCGCGGTCGACGCGATTACTGCCAAGCAGGCGTTCGGTGCTCTCGCGTCGGCATTCCCCGCATATCTCTGACAGCGCCGTTTTGTTTTCCTTTTTTCTCTACTGACGCTTTGTAGCGGTGCCCACTTGGTGCAGGTCGATGAAGGGTGCGTTGACTGCATCAGCGGCGCGCCGGGTCAGTTTTCCGATGGGTGTACTCAGGTCGGCTGCGATCGCCCAGCCGTCGTCGCCGAACTTGATGACGGTCTCGACGCATTCGATCTTTTCGTCGGGGGAGGGATGCTCGGACGCGGTCACTGCGATGATGCCTCGTTCGGCGACTTTTCCGTAGGCGTTGCCGTCGATGATGTGTGTTTGCATTTTCTCTGCTCCCTTGTTCTGTCGATCGCTTTGGTTGTCTTTTCGACAGGGGACCGATGGGGAGCGGATGGCGCGGTAGTGCCGTGTCGTGGAATAGCGGAGTGGAGCGAAGCGGAGGGAGCATATGCCGCGAAAGCGCGGCACGGTTAGCGCCTGAAGCGACCTATGATCGAGGACCGGGAAGACAACTACTTGTTCGTATGCCGAGGCTCGCCGTGTCTCTGTGCTGCCGGCAGGTTGCCAGGGAACAACGTGGTGGCACGCGTAAGTGGGGTAGGGTCCCGGCCCAAGGAGCTCGTACGCTCGAGCCATAATTCGCACGCGAGGCCGTAGCGGTAAGGGAGGACGCGCGAAACGTCAGCGGTTTGCCGTGCGCGTGGCCTGGCTCGCGGTCGGAGAAGCGATGCTTCTCGGCGTCGTGTGGGCGATGGGCGACCTGCAGCCATTTGATCTGTCTGGAGGGATCGGGCGTGTGTTCCAGCACCATGGCCGACGCCTGTCGCGAGCGTGGCGCCGGTGGCTTGGTCGTGTGATTGGTCGCCGACGATGAATCGGAACTGGCATGACGACGTGTTGTGTGCACGGGAAACTGAGACGGTTCGGCCGACGTTGCTGCTTAACGCGTCCTATGTGTCGGAGGACCAGGTGAGGCGGGCTGGCATGGAGTATGAGGCGGAGCTAAACCGCTAAGTCGACTCGGAGGCTCAGCCGCGGCATCGTTCCGTTGGAGCTACCTGCGACCACCGGGTTTTATCTGTCCGTGCGGCGCGCTCCTCTCTCGGTCGTGTGCAGGAGACTGTTGTTGTGGAACGGGAATCGCCATCGCCGAAGCCATGGGAAGCTTCGGACGAAGAAGCAGTTGAGCTCTGCCGAGAATGGATGGTCTATCTCGGGGCAGTGGATACCGTCGTGGCTTCCGGAGCGACTCGCCTGCTATGTGATCTCTACAGTTCCTTGTACGTCGCGTGGGTCGATAACAGGCAAGGGAATCTCGACGTCGATGTCGTCGAAAAAGCGGCCAGCCTTGCGTCGGCGGACGGCCGCCGCGCCTTGATATTCGTGACGGGTGGAGTGCGGCCGGTCGCGCAGGACTTGGCTGATGCGCTTGGCGTGGCGCTCCTTCGTTACGGCGCGCACGGGGGTGACCTTGATGGCGCCAATACTCTCGGGCGGCAACTGCACACCTTGCGACTGAATTCTGAATAGCGTTGCTGACGCGCTTTATTGAACTACTGGCGAGGTGCTCGATGTGCGTGTTGCGACGTTGATTGGACCTACCTTGGCCTGCGCGGCGCGGTTGAGCTCTGTCCGAGCTGCGGCGCGTGACTTTTCCATCGTGTCTTCGATGACATGGCGATGCATCGACTCAATAAGTTGTGATTTTGCGGATGTCTCGCCGGAGGTGACGAGGATGGCGGCGTTGTGCTCCTTGCCTCGTGTGAGCCCGACATAGAGACCGGCTGCGTCGACACCCGGTCCAACGAGGGAGACATCGGTAGTTTCTCCCTGGACCCCGTAAACGGTCGTCGCATATCCCAAGTGCAGGTGGGAGCCGGCGTATTGATGGGTGATCCTTCGCACGTCGGCCGAATCCGACGCCGAAGCGAGGATCACGTGCTCAGTCGTAGTCTTCTTTACAACCCAGTTCTGGCGGTTTTGGACGTCCGACGCGCTGTCGTTGCGGCGTGTTTGAACGATGTCGCCAACGAAGATCGGCTGTCCGTTTTGGCCCGAAGTCGCCCAACGAGTGTCGAAGGCGCCGGCGCTGAGCCGGCGGCCTTGGATGCTCTCGCTGACCGCCTGCGCCTCGGCATGGGTTGCGGTCACGAGCGATATCGTTTGACCCTTTCGGGCGGCATCGAACCAAGCTTCGACCATCGCTTCACGCGCGTCGACGTCGTTGTTGGCAAAGCCAACGTGCCCGGTGTGAATCAACTCATCGGCGACAGCAGCCGCAACGTTTAGATCGCGCGGGTTGCGAAGACGGAGGCTCAAGTCGGCCCATGCCGGGTCCTTGTAGCGGTGGATCGTCTGCAACTCGACCTGCCGGTCGGCTCGGCGCCAGAAGAGTCCCATGGCACCTGAGTGGCCAACCGGAAGCGCTTGGTGTTGATCGCCGACCATCGCGACTCCGGCGCCCGTTCGCTCCAGCACTTCGAGTAGAGCGTTGGCGGCTTCGAGGTCGAGCATCCCGGCTTCATCGACGACGATGCGATCTCCGCGGCGGATTTGGATGCGCGGACCGTTGTAGACGTCGCCGCTTGTAGGGTCCGGCTGCCCTGGCTGCAGTCGCTTCCATTCGGTTGCTCCAGCTTCGTCGGCCCACCACCGCCACCCATAGTCGTGCAGCAGTTGGTGCAAGGACGAAGACGAGCTCTGGGTCTCGCGCCCGGCCACGGCCGAGGCTTTCTTAGTCGGCGCCACGATGATCATGTTGTGCCCACGGCGACGCAAGGCGGCGCCGGCAACTTTGAGCATCGTTGTTTTACCGGTGCCCGCAGCGCCGGAAACCGCGACGCTGCGCGAGGTACCGGCGATGGCGGCGGCACCGTCGACCTGATCGTCGTCGATCGTACGTTCTGGTTCGACCGCCCTCGCTACCTCGGTGACCTCCTCGATAGACAAAACCACTCCCGGAGCGGAGAGGTGTTCGATCCGGTGGGCGAGGGTGGCTTTCAGGGTCGCTGTATTGGTGGCCATCCGGTGTTTGACGTGACCGGGAATGTTCGACTCCGACAGGAGCGTCACGGTGTAGGTGGCGATCGCGTGCGCGGCAACGGATCCGATCACCACGTCGAGGTCATGGCGATCAGCGATAACTCCAGAAGTTGCGATGGCGCGAATGGCTCCGGCGAGCACGTCCATGTCACTGAACCTCCCACCGGTCCCGGTAGATCGGGAATCCGCGGCGACGATGGCTTGCGCCGCTAGCAGTTCCAGGTCGAGATCTTCCAGTTCGGTCGAAGTCACGCTGACCGGCGGGTGTGCCCTGCCGATATGCGGGTCCGCTGCGATAAGTTCGTCGCGGGTCAGCGCTGCCCAGTCGTTCTCGTCGAGGTCGCCGGGCTTATCCGGCCGACCGGCCGCCCACGCCCACCGGTCGATCTGATTCAGCACATCACGGGACGGCTCCTGACCCGGATGTTGCTCCTTCCACCACCGCGTGTGAGTCGCTTTGTTGGCTTCGATTTGTGCGGATCGTTTCGACAGCGGCCGCACCAAATGCTCCAACTGGGCGATCTCGCCGTCGGTGTTGAGGGTAAAGCCCTTGGCCGCGAGTGCGGTGATCCAGGCGGGGTCGGTACGGGAGGCGAGGTCGCCTTCCGCATTGACGACATTCTGGAAGCGCAACGCGACCCGGGAGTCGACGTTCGACCATTTGCCATCCTGGCCTTGGACTTTGACGTTCAGCCAGAGGTGGCGGTGCTTGTGCGGATCCAGCGAACGGGAGCGTTCATGCCGCAGCTCGACGACTTCGATGCGGGCGAGGTCTTCGCGCGTGGCGCCGCCATGACCGCGGCGCGCGTTGAGCTCGGTTTGCCAGAGCTTGATGATCCGGTCCCGCAGCCGGTCCTGAAGGTCCTCGTATGCGGCCGCCAGGTCGGGGTCGAGCATGGCGGCGATCGAGTACGACTTCGGGGCGTTGATGGTTGCGTCGAGAATCAGGTCCGCGGCGGCGGAGTCGATGCTCGTGCCGCGTCGCTCATCGGTGAGCGGGTCGAGTCCGTCAACCCAACCTTTCAACTGGGTGCGGGTGAGGATGTCGTCTCGGATCGCTCCGTTCTCGACGATGTACCGAGTCATGAGGCCGTCCGCGTAGCCGGCGGCGGCGACTACGCCCTCGGCGGTTTTCGCGGTCAGGGTGGCGTCGCAGGCGCCGCCGAAGGCATAGTTCACTGCTTGCTTGCCCCCTTGGGAAGCCTGCCCGCGCTTCCACCTGGCTACTCCACCTCGCACACCTTCACGTTCCGGTTGCGCTCAGGCATTGGCGCGCAAATGGCGCGCAAGCCGGAAATGGGTCGAAACTTCCCAAGCTGACCGGGACCCAAATTCAGCGCCGCGGCCGAGCAACATGCGACCAGCTGCCGGTATCGGCTTACTGGGTTGGTATCCCATTCGGCTCAAATCGGATGTCTGCCAGTTCACCTGTGGAAACAGGCAACTCCTGGGGAGGGCGAACAGCAGATCGGCCACGTGAGCACTCCTGACATGGGCCGCACATTTTGAAGTTCACGCGAAGGGTGCCTGCGTGCATTCTTCTATTCTTCCTGTCTTCCTATTCTTCCTTCTCGTTTCTATTCGCTCGCGCCGTCCCTCCTCGCCTGCTCCCCCCTCCCTTCTTTCTTCGTTCCGTTATCTCCGTCTTTCTTGCTCCGCCCAACCTTTTCGTCGCATGTCGTCTTCCGGTCGTGGCTGTCTTTCGGGTCGGATGCGTCTGGTCGTTTGGCGAGCGCGCCCACATCTTGGCATGCCGGATGCCTTCGCTGGCGGACTTCGCCTGCCAATCGGGCTAATAAGTTGGAAAGACGCCAAGCGTCTGCCCTACCCGGCTGGCCGCGCGGTGATTATCCGAGTGCGTTGCGCAAAGGTAGGAATTCCGCGGCATACGGTCCGCCCCTCAAGCTTGCCGTTGGGGCTGGCTGCTCCACTAAGCTCTGGAAAGCCTAAGCATGTAAACAACGTCGTCACATACGAGTGAGTGGGGCCAGCGAGATTTGACTTCAGACGCCTTCATCTCGGGATCCGAGCGGGACTTCGAGTGGCTCTCGTGGGTGCGTTGGCTCATGCTCAGCGAGGGGTACAGCGTGGAAGATGGGAGATTCCCCAAGCGCAGCTCCGACATTTTCAAATCTATGCGCGAAGCGATCGCCGACGCGAATCTGTTCGTGATTCTGCTTTCCTCGGGCTCAGTTACTTCTAGTTTCGTTCGGTCTGAACTCGACGTCGCGCTCTTGTATCACGGCGCGCGTGCGCGGCAAATCCTTCCCGTTCTTCTTGATCCGATTGATGCTCCAGGGGACTTGGATGGCATCAAGCCGGTTCCACTTTGGGACGCCACAGAATCCGAAGCAAAAGACCGAATCTTGACAGCAGTCCGCGCTGCTATCGGATCGCCCCCCAGCCTTACCAAACCGCCGTATCCCGGTCGGAAAGACCAGGACGTCCCTTCTTGGCCGTTCGGTGCTCGGGAACGCGGAATGATCCAAAGAGTTCCCGAACTGAACAAGCTATGGGAGCTGTTTCAGCGAACGACTCACTCGGATCGCGGTGCGCGGGTGGTCGCTGTCGTAGGGCCCGACGGTTCTGGGAAGACAACGCTTGCCAGACAGTATGCCGCGCGTCACTCAGATCACTACCGGTCCGTGACGTTCCTTTCGGGCCACCGGGGTGACCTGGAAAATAAGTCGGCTCGTGTGCGAGACATGGTCGGACCCCAGTTAGTCGTCCTCGATGATGTAGACGGTTCGGCCCGCGTCGCAGCAGTCGTCGAACGGCTCTCGGTTCCGGATGCCGACATCATGCTGTTGTCAAACAGGCCCATTGACGGGGTTGACCGGTTTTTTAACATGCTTCCATTCACGCCGTCGGAAGCGCTTTCCCTTGTCTCTCGGTCGCTACCCTTTATCACTAGCGCCGACGCTGAGCGGCTCGTAAATTCAGCAGGACTATCGCCGCGCGCAATCCAACTTGCGCTCGATGTAGTGGCACATTCTGGCCTTGAGCCATCGGAAGCAATTGCATCTCTGGCTCGATCGGTGAGCGATATTCCAGCCAACGGGGCGACCGACTCGGTCGCTCGCTCGCTGGCGTCCACATTTCTGACACGGTTCCAACGGACCAACTCGCTGACGGCTGCTGCTGAGGCGGAAACATTGTTGCGCAGGTCGGTCGAGCTTTCCGCCGCGGAAACTGATGCGAGGTTGTCGCTTGCCGGCCTTCTTCTGCAGCGCCACAAGCTCACTGGAGCTCCGGAGGACCTGGACGAGTCGGTTGCATTGCTGCGTGAGGCCTTGAGAATCGCGGCCCCTAGCGACCCTGAGCGAGTGGTCATGCTCTCCAATCTGGCCGCGGCACTTGGCTCGCGCGCCGAAGAGAGGCGCTCAGCGGAGGACTTGGATGAGTCGGTAGCGCTGCTGCGTGAGGCTTTAGCTATCAGCGGCCCCGGTGGCCCCGAGCGCGCTGTGATTCTTTCAAATCTTGCTGCCGCCATTCGCTCACGGTCAGGAGGGAAACTGTCGCCGAACGACCTGGATGAGTCAGTCGCCCTCCTCCGTGAGGCTTTGGAGTCGGTGGTTCTAGGCGACCCCGATCGAGCGGTGATGCTCTCGAACCTAGCTGCCGCTCTTCGGTCTCGCGCCGAAGTGAGGCGGTCGCCAGAAGACTTGGATGAGTCGGTTGCGCTTTTGCGCGAGGCGCTGAGCCTGACAGGGCCGGACGACCCAGAGCGAGCGGTGATGTTGTCAAATCTCGCCGCTGCTCTCCGGTCTCGCGCCGAGGAGAAAGGATCTAACGAGGATCTGATTCGGTCGGTGGGGCTGCTACGCGAGGCTTTGGAGATCCTGCCACCGAACCACCCCGAGCGCGCGGTCGTGCTATCAAATCTCTCCGCGGCAGAACGAAGCTACGCTCGCGCCCTGGCGGACGGTACAAGTCGTGACTAATCCCGACGACGTCGAACTACAGATAATGCTCGAGATGCTGCAGATTATTCGCAGCCGACGCCAGCCCGACCCTCCCGCGCACTCGACTCTGTCGGATATTCTGCACAACCTCCCTGAGGGCATTTCTATTGGAACTATTGTGGGCGCGATCGTTGAGCCGGGCGTTTCGTACTTGGGGGACACGTACCGAACGGGTCAGGCGCTCAACGTCGGGCCTGGCGCTACCGTCAGCGGCGGTTCATTCGCCCAGCTGTGGGCGGACAACTCCGCCGACATCGATCTGCCAACTCTCGCAGCCGAATTGCGGGTTCTCAGGGCCGAAGGCCGTTCGCGGGCGACGGGAGACGCGTCAGAGGACGAGTCGCTCGGCGCTCTAGCCAGCGCTCAACGCGCTGCGGAGGACGGTGACGGACCTCGAGCGATTGGCTTCCTCAAGTCAGCCGGAAAGTGGGCTTTGGATGTCGGCACTCAGGTAGGTGTCTCGATGGCGGTGAAGGCTCTTACCGTCGCGCTGGGCTTCCCTCCCACGTAACTCGGGAATTAGGGGATTATGCGGCAGAACCGCAATCTCCAGAACCGCTAAGGGCGCCGCGCGCTAGTAACGGGGTGCGCAAAGCCGCTGGTTGAGCATTCAGTCGCCACGGTCGGACCTGCACTGACAGGTTCAGCGCGTGCGAGCCCCGCGTGATCGAGGCCGGCTGTCCGAGAGGGTGCTGCCAGGTGCGCCGGATCCCGCTGCAATCTGCGGTGCAAGCGGAAGCCTTCGGTGCCCACCCGACATGCCGCCCCGCTCACCTGGCTCTGTCAGGGGCCGGCAAGGAACGACGCGACGAGCTGCGGTACCCACGGCACGGCGGTGACCCCAAGCGCAATGTCACCGACACCTCCGGAGGCGCACACGTGGGACGGTGCTGTAACTCTTTCCTGGGGACCGACCACATAGGACCAGATGCGCTCCCACACATCACGGTCATTGAGGGCATACCCCGCGGCCTGGTGATACCCGTTGCGCGCGATGTATGGGCCGTACGAGGAGAATTTGCACTCCAGCAATAGGGCGTGCGAGCGGCTTGGGATGAACAATGCGAGGTCGGCGCCGATCGCGGACTCCGAGCCGAGTACCGGGCGCATTACGCGGCGATACGTCGACTCGCCATGCTTGTAGTGCTTGCGGGACCCGGACGCCTCGAACCAAACGTCCACGTTGGTACCGTCGGGCATCCGCGCGACGAAGTTTGGGCCAGACGCGCCTGAGCCCATAGGCGTCTGCCATCGGATAGTCGCCCCCTCGGCACGGAGCGCCATTAGGACATGCCCCAAGACCGCGAGATGGTAGAGCCGCCACCTGAACTCAGGATCCGGTGCGAGTAGTTGTACCGCGAACCATGCCAGGTCGGTCTCGGAGCGCACGAGCTTCTCTGTGACGGGCTGGACATCTGACCAAGGCTTGCCGGAGGTGCGCAGCGATTCCAGATCGTGCCGGTCCGGGCGAGGCTCATCTTCGGGCACCTGCGTGTGTGTAAGAGCTTCGCGGGCGGCAGCGAGCGGGACATCCAGCGCTGGCACGGTTTGCTCCAGCGCGCCTGCGCGCTTGGCCTGGTCGACGATGCGGTCAAGGGCGCTAACCGTCCAGGCGAGCGTGCTGACCGTGACGTCGGCGATCTCGCGTTCGCGCAGTCGAGTGACATACGCGCGAGACGGCCAACCAAAGCGGCGCGAGGTCTCACGCCAGTCGACACGGCCATGCGGAATCTGGGAGATCAGCGTCCGTGAATGCGAGGCGATCGGCAAGTGGGGGAGCCACTCATCGACAGACTGTGGCCAACGCTCCAGATCGGTGCGGATGTGCTCGATCAGGATTCGGCCCGCGCGGCTGCGGATCGTCTTTTCGTCCCAAGCTCGTTCGATAGCGTCGGGTTCTTCAAGGACACTTAAAGCCTGGTAGAGGCTGCCCTGCCCCGACCATCCAGAGAGGACGTAGACGACACCATCGAGCGGAACCTCAAGGTGGGTCACCCCAGTGTGCTGCGATGGCTCGTGATCCACGACCACCCGTCCTCCGTGATAGCGCCGTCTGCGCTGAGCCGCTCGCCGAGGGCCTCCAGCACCGCGTCGTCGTAAGCTGCGATGTACTTGCCAAGGTTCATCACGTAGGCCTCCGCGACGAGCTCGTCGGGGTCGTTTGTCGTCGGGTCGTCGTCCACGATGTACTCTGCGATGCGCAGGAATATCGCCGGACCCAGCTGGGTGTGCGGGTCGGCGTAGTGGGCCGAGTACAGCGCGGAGACTGCATCGCTGAGGTCCTGGTCGAGGTCTGGGAACTTCTTCGACATGAGGGTGTCGAAAGAAGATGGGTCGAGTGCCGGGATCGGGATAACGACGAAGCGGCGGGAGAGCGCGAGACCCATGCGGAACACTCGCTGAGCATCGGCGGGATTGTATGTCCCAAATAGTCGCCAGCTGCGTCCGGCACTGTAGGTGAGGGACGCGAAAGACGACTTCTCGTCGTCTGTCCAGTCCAGGGAGATGGACGCGCCAGCGTGCGCCGTGTCGCGACCAATCTCGACCCTCTGCAAGGACAGCCAGGTGAGCAGCGGTCCCATGATCTTGTCCATGTCGGCGCGGTTCGTCTCGTCCAGAACGAGCCATCTGTCCTCGGCAACAGCGTTCGGCAGCGTGCCTGCTGACCATTTGAGCGCACCCTTGTCATCGGGAGCGAGTCCACCGATCAGGTCGAAGGTGGACCAGGACTCGTCGGGGGTGCGCCAGATTGGCTTCGGGTCGAAGCCTGCGGGGAAGCCGAACGACTCGGGGTACTGGCGCACCTGCTCCGTAATCCACGCGACCAGTGTTCCCTTTCCTGTCCCGGGTGGGCCTACGAGGAGGATGAACGGGAACCGTGCTACGGCGCGACGGATCATCCTCTCGGTCCTGGTCTCGATAACCAGCGTCGTCGGAGCCTGCTGGGTCGAAGAGCTGGCCGCCTTGGGTGGCGTCTGGATCGTCGTAGTTGCGACAGGCTTGAGGAAGTCGGGAAGCGCTGCCATTGACCACTCGGGATCTGCGAGGAGCGGCTGACCAAGAGAGAGGCTGTTGTCGGTAATGGAGTCGTACTCTGGTGGGGTCAGCCCAAGTAGCTGCTCTGCGACGGTGTGGGCGTCCCCCCAGCTTGAGCCGGAGGGAAATTGGTGACTTCGTACCAGGATCGCCGTGAGCGCCTCCTTCGCCGGCAGGTGTGGAGACGCATTGACAACGATGCTGCGTGCGTTCGGCACCAGCCCCTGTCGGATGTCGAGATTAGTGAACAGCGATCCGGCTAGGTTTCTGCGGCCGCGAGACGTCTGATTCCAGACCGTCTTGCGTCCCGAATTGGCCACCTGTGACCAGGAATAGCGGAAGGGCTTGAGTCGGCCCTCCTCGAGTCGTCGGTCGAAAGTGAAGAGCCTGTCTACTATCTCGTCGGAATCCTTGATCGCTGGGGACGTGATGCTCTCCGAGGCGAACACCATTCCCGTCAGCAACGCCTCCCAAGCCGAGGATACTTTGGTCTGGAAACGGTCCATGCCGTGGAAGTAGGTCAGCGCTGCCTCCATGGCAGCCTGGCTGATGCGGGGCAATGCGGTCTCCCGTCGATACGATGCGGCCTCGCCAGGGAGACTTCGCTCGCCTCGGCACATCGCTACGCTACTGATTATCGGCGAGGCGTTCGGGACGATGTCCGGTGCGCCTATAAAATTGGCCCATGCCGGAACTTTCTGCCACCATCCAGCCTCGTACTCCGGTGTCCACTCTTGATCGGAAAAGGTATCTTGGCTCGGACGCGTCGTTCCCCGTGGTCAAGATTGCACCGCTCGTAGGCATGCAAGCACCGTTCATCCGTCGCGTCGTCGGGCATGATCGGGCACTCTCGGTGGAAGACGTAATCCTCTTGCTCGATCAGGATGCTTACGCTGAGACCTTTGTTCCGCGTTCGCGCGTTCTGGACTATCTGATGAGCGAACATCGTGAACCCGATGTCGATCCCTACGAGAATCCCCAGAGGTACGACCTCGTGCACCAAGACTGTCTCTCCTTCGTAAGACGGCTCGCGGATGAGTCGATCAACTGCATCGTTACGTCGACTCCCTACTGGGCGATGCGGGTCTACAAAGAGTCGCGGGCCATCGCCTGGGCCGATGGAGATGTAGCGCCATATGGTCACGAGCAGACGCCCGAGGGATTCGTTCGCCATACCGTCGAGATCCTCAACGCTCTCTCGCGCGTGCTGACTCAGGACGGCTCGATCTGGTGGAACGTGATGGACACCTTCAACACCCGCACGCAGATCCGCGGGTCGGCGGTCGAAGCGCTGCGCGCGATGCAGGGCGGCGAGCATTACAAGCTCTGGAGTGAACACGAGTATCGCCGCTATAGCGCGGGTCACTCCTACCTGAAAGACGGCGAGCAGGTCGGCATTCCCTCCATGATTGCCCAGCGGGCATCTCGGCTTGGGCTTTACGTAAAAGGGACGATCACATGGGCAAAGACCGCGACTCTACCGGAACCTCAGAAGTCGAGGGTGTCGCGCCAGCTTGAGTATGTGATCCACATTTCGAAGCAGCGCACGCCGAAGTTCGACAAGGAAGCCTACGGCCGCCTGTCGACCACGCTCGGCGGTCGCAACGAGCTGCTTGAAACGGCCAAGCTCTCCGATGTCTGGGTCATCCCGACTTCAAGCGGAGGGGACGGACACGGCGCACAGTTCCCGCTAGCGCTTCCCGGCCGGTGCATCGCGCTATCCACAGAGCCTGGCGACGTTGTTCTCGATCCATTCGTGGGGTCAGGAACGTCCGTGGTGGCTGCCTTGGCGCTCGGCCGACGAGCGATCGGCACGGACACCGCGCGCGAATACCTTGCGACTGCTGAGAGCAAAGTTCAGGCGCTCGAGGTTTCGAAGCGACGGCAGACTCGGCCGGCACCTGGCCGACTGCCCGATGTGCAGGTGGTCTGATGGGCTTCACTGGCTCGGAATTTGGCGCACAAGGCTGCCTGGGGGTCCATGAACCGCGCATTCGGCGGCCTGCGATTGCTGTCCGATGAGGAAGCTTGAAGAACAGCGCGAGGCGCTGCAACTGCGTTATGTGGCGAGCGGAGACGTTAACGAGGCGACTGAGCTTTACAACCAGCTGACCCGCTTCAACCTCACCTACAGGCCTCTGAGTCAGTCGGGATGGACGGTGACTCGGGCGGGGGAACATGAATCGCCCGTCGACGTGGCAGAGCCGATCGCGACAGCCGTCAAATAATCAGCCGCTCGCAGCCCTCGCACAGAGAGGCTTCCGTAGTCGAGTGAGCGCCGAGGAGACGCAGGATATTCGCGCCGCTGGTCAGCACTTCAGCTTACCAGCGGACTCCGGACCCTAGGCGGGCCACAGCTCTTCGCCGCCCGTCTTAATGGACGCCTCCCGCGTGCTCGGGTCCACGCTTATTTGCAAGACCTCGCCTCGGGCCGCGCTGATTGCCGAGAGGGCAGGGAACCAACCCCAGCTGAAGGCATGGGTTGCGCCCACCTTTGCCGTGGCGACGACTTGCCCCCTGCTCGGACCGTAAACGACTGGCCCGCCAGGATTTCGCTTATTTCTGGCTCGAAGGACAGGACACCTGTGTTCAGCAATGAGGTCGTGATGTCCATGGTTTGGATCACCGATCCATCTTGGCCCCAAGACCAAATCTTCCGATGGGGCTCGGCCTTGGATCGAGCAATTGCAGCAAGGCGTATGACTTCAACCGCGGCAGGATTGGGCTTGCTGCCGCGTAGACCCCACACGTTGGGGGCAAAACGCTCCATCCACTCGGCGAATGTAGTCCACACGCCGAACGTCCCTCGCGCTATGCCCGCGGTGACGCACGCGTCATTGAGGGACTGGCGGTCCATAACCTGATATGGGGACGACTTGAGCACATCGATCATGGTCGACGTCACTTCGCCAAGGATCTCGCGATAATTGAGCGGCTCAGCTGGTGCCACCTCGCCATCAGTTACGACAAAGTGCGGGCTAGCGTTGAAGAACGCTTCCATGGCATGGACCGGTGGGAGGATATCGAGTTGCCGAAACTTCCATACTCGTCTCGCGCCCTCGTGAATTGATGCGACCGACTGAGGCGAGTTCACCGACAGTATGGACCGTGCGGTGTTGATGAGGCGGTTCGAGTGCGGCGCATCCTTGGCCTTATCGACCCAGAGCCAATCACCATGCCACCTGACAGTTGGGTCGGCCTCGAGTACTCGCCTGACATCTGAAGCTGACTGAGGCTCCGTCGAGGAAGAAACTGTTTGTCGTACTTCCTCAACGTTCGTCATTCCGTATTTGCTTGTGTGTTTGCTAGCCACTCTCGGCGCCTCGAGCAGGGGCAACTTTCGAGTTGGCACTAGCCAGCCGCCAGAAAGCACTAGGTCGGACTGCCCCGTGCCTGGGGCTAGAAGTAGCAGCTGCATTCGCATTAGGCCTGCGCCTGTGAGGGTTGGCCGAGTCATGCCGTCAGCGGACAAAACGGCGCCGATCGGATCACGTACGGGGGAGTGAGTAGTCATGAAACCGACCACACGATCGAGCGCTGGCAGGTGTTTACCGGCCAGTCCGGCTTCCACTCGGCTCGTCACCTGCCGAACACGTTCGCGAGTCACACCGAGGACCGCACCGGCTTCGTCCAGTGTGGCGACGGGCCCGCGGGTCCCCGACCGCATGGCGAGTGCGGCGAGCCAAGACAGCGACGGCTCGCCGCCGAACTCACTCAAGTAGACGTCGGAAAGCAATGCTTCAAATGCATCTTCCAGAGTAGGCATGTCCCTTGCGTGTTCTTTCACTGCTTTTGCTCAAACGTCGCATTCCCGGTTATCAGGTCGAACGCCAAGCACGCGCGAGTTCCGGGAACCAAATTGAGCTTGGCCGCGATCGCCCCGAATCCCCAGAGGCGCGCCCTTCGAATAACAACTCGCGGCCCTTTTGGCGCCTCAACTAGCGCAAAGTCTCGCCCCTCGAGCAAGTCCGCTATGGAACGCGGCACCGCGACGACTGGGCTAGGGCCTCGTGGGAGCGAAAACTCGATTTCAAGCAATCCGTCTGGACTCCACGCAAATGCGGTGGGCTTGAATCTCACGAGACGTGCCGACTCCGGAGCCGAGAAGGGAAGGTCTGCATCACTCTGTCTGCGCAACGCCCAAGTGCTCCTACCGAGACGCATGACGCCTGGATGAGTAGTTAGCGTGGTCGCGATAGTTGACCTCTTCAGGCCAGCATTTTCGGCCAAAGCAAGAAGGGTGAAGCGTTCCAGGCCGGAGGGGTGATCTCCCAATGCCTCGAGGAGAAACTCGGACACGCGATCTAGTGGCTCCGGGGCCGCGACACCAACCTGGAGTCGGCGATCCGAGTCGTAGCTGAACTGGAGACCCCCGCTGTCTCCGCCCAGCTGGCGAAATCAGTTTCACTGTGGGGCAACGGCTTGTACGGCGTCCTGCCTCCCGCACGCGCCCAAGAGCTGAGGACACCGTCAAGTGACATCTCGCCGGTGAGCGTGAGCATGCGCCTGAGGGCGCGTGCAGCCGGGTCGGTAGCGGGCTCCCGCTGTTTCGAACGCGGCAGTCTGCTGATCACATCGGCGATGTCGAGGCCGCGCGTGTCGCTCGCATCCAGCAGTGCGATCAGGTCGTTGCGTGCACGACGTGCGGTTTCGCGAGAAGTCCCAAATCTTGCCGCAGTTACATCGAGGGATTCGGAAGCTTGGCCTTCAATCAGGCCGCAAGCACGCAGGGCGAGCTCGGACCGCTGCGAGGGCCACTCGCGCATCACCTCCAGGGCTAGGCGTCGGAGAGTGGCATTGCTGCTCTCGTTTTCCACCCTTACATATTGACACAAAGTAGTAAGTGTGCGGTAATGTTCCGGTAGTAAGTGTGCGCGACGGGAGAATGATGCAGCTCACCAAAAAGGATGTGACGGTGCTGGCCTTGTGGAAGCTCGGTGGCTCTTCTCGCGTAGTCGACACGGAAGACGCCGCCATAGCTGCTCATTCCATTGACGCAGATGCTTTCGGCTGGAAGAAATACCCAGATCGGGTGGATCTGGATGCCGTGAGGACATCGCTCCGGCACGAAGGGGAAGGCAAGAGCCCGCGGATCGAGGGTTCCATCCAGGCAGGCTGGCATATGACTCCTGTCGGAGTCGCCTGGATCGAAGCGAATTCTGAGCTTGTAGGCGCCGAGATTACCGTCGCGGCGACGTCCCCTGCTACACAGCGATGGCGCGCAGAGACGCGTGAATCCGGTGCCGCCTCTCACCGAGTGCGAACCTCGGACGCCTTCCGGCTGTGGGCGAAGGGCGAGAAGTTTTCAGCCAGGCAGGCAGCGGGCGTGTTCCGAATCGATCAGTACACACCGGTCAAGGAGAGAACAAGAAAGGCCGCGCAGATGCAGGAATCCGTGCGGGGCGATTCGGAGCTCGATGCATTTATTCGCGAAGCGATTCCGATCGCACTCGCACTACAGGCGCCGAGGCGGCGGCAGGAAGCAGGGGACGAATGACTATCGAGGTTGTTAGCCATGTGGGTCGAGACATTCTGCAGTCGGCGCAGTCGTTCCGCACGCCCGAAGCGGCTGTCTGGGAGTACGTAGTCAATGCCCTTCAGTATGTTGACCCCGGCGTTGTTCCCGTCGTCAATGTGACGATCGACCAGAAAGCGAAGGCGATCACGATTGAGGACAATGGCGCGGGGATGACCCGGGACGATCTGTCTCACTACTTCACGATGCACGGCGAGAATAAGGCGCGGCGCAAAGGGGTTCCCGGGAGAGGCAAGTTCGGAACCGGCAAGTCCGCTGCCTTCGGAATCGGAAGCTCCCTGACCTTGACTACAGTCAGGAACAAGAAGCGGCAAAGGTGCGCCTCGACCGATCTGCCATCGACGAGGCTGACGGTTCCTCAGTGCCGTTGGAGGTGCTCGAAGAGGATGCTGTCGCGGCCGGCGCCCCGAACGGCACTACGGTGAGAATCGACGGCATCAGCGTCAGGTTGGCCAAGGAACCGATCGTGGCCTTGATCGAACGACACCTTTCCGCCTTCCATGGTTCGCCGACGGTCACGGTCAATGGCCGCGTGTGTGAGATCCTGCACCCGGCGGCCGCGTGGTCCCGGGTATTCGTTCCGACGCCGACGCAGACGAAGCTTCTCGGGAATGTTTCTCTCGAAATCTCGGCGGCATTGCGACCGTTGGACGAGATCCATCGCGGGGTCCAGGTAACGATTGGGACGGACAATCTAATCGCGATTGAGACTGCGGGTGTCGACTCAAAGGAGTATGGGCGCCAGCTCTTCGGACGTGTCGATTGCCCGGAGTTAGACAACCCAAAGTACGACCCGGTCGCTGCGTATACGAATGACCGAAGCATGAAGCTCAACAAGGCGCACCCCGTGGCGCTTGCCCTGATCAGCTTCATCGGGGCGAGCCTCGAGCAGGCCCGTCAAGAGCTGGTCGAGCAAGGGCGCAAGGCGAAGGCCGATGCTGAATCTCGCAGACTCAAAGAAACTACCAACAAGATCGCAGACATCCTCAATGCTGACCTCAAGGAATTCCGGGAACGGCTCGAGGATGTATCCGGCGCCGCGCGACGGCGAACTTCCATCCCTGGTGACGGTGGCGGTTCGGAAGAGTCGCCAACAGAACACGTAGTCGATCCCGACGGAACCCAGACCGGTAGGGAAGATGGAATTGCTGGAGAGAACCGCGGTGAGTCGACGCCTGGCGGACAAGATGGCGGTGCAGGGGAAGGAGAAGGTGAGCCAGGGGGACATAACGCTTCTCCATCAGCGACTCCTGACGCCGAGGGCGACAAGACAATTGCGCCGGCCGGCACCGGTCGCAGTCGCCCTCGCGGCGGACTGTCTGTGGACTACGCCGAGTTCGGCCCGGATGAGGATCGGTCCTTCTGGGATGCTGAAGCGAGAAAGATTACGATCAACCTTGACCATCCCGTGGTCAGGGCTGCTCGGGCGCTCCCCGATGATGAGGCCACTTTCCGGAGGCTGAGCTTCGAGATCGCGTTCACCGCATACGCGATCGCTCTTGCGGATTTGCAGTTCGAGCGCGACCCCGCCCTAAGCAGCAGTGACGCGACGTACGAGATACGACACGCGCTCGAGCGGGTATGGGCTCACGCTGGATCTCTATATGCGGTCTAGCCGACGCTCGTGGCAGACAGAGCCCGAGCGGGACTCGCTGTGATGTATCAGGACATCTCTGACGTTTGTGAATCAATAGATCTCTGACGTTTCGGCAGTGTTTGGTCCTGACACTTGCCCTCAATGTTTGAGGGATGAGCCGCATTGAGCCTGTCGATCCTCGTGTCCGTCTCGCGATCGTTCAGTGGCCGCCGGATGCGCCGCGCGGGGCGATCACCTCGTTTTGCGCCGAGCATGGGATTTCTCGGGAGACGTTCTACGCGATCCGGAAACGGGTAGGCGAGGACGGGCCGGCGGCCGCGTTGGAACCGAGATCGCGACGGCCGCGCAGCAGCCCGGCGAAGGTCGCGGACGAGACGATCGAGGAGGCGATCGGGGTCCGGGCGGCGTTGGAGCAGTCCGGCCTGGATCACGGCCCGATCAGTGTTCACGAGAAGATGCGAGCTCTCGGGATGGAGCCGGTGCCGTCCACGGCGTCGTTGGCGCGGATCTTCCGCGACGCCGGTGTTGCTCGGGTCGAGCCTCGGAAGAAGCCGCGGGCGTCGTATCGGCGGTTCGTCTATCCGGCGCCGAACGCCTGCTGGCAGCTGGACGCCACCGAATACGTCCTCACCGGCGGCAGGAAGTGCGTCATCTTCCAACTCATCGACGACCACTCCCGGCTCGCGGTCGCATCCCATGTTGCTTGGGGTGAGACTTCGGCGGGAGCGATCGCTGTCGTCTCCAAGGGCATCGCAGCGCATGGCGTTCCGCAACGCCTGCTCTCCGACAACGGCGCGGCACTGAACCCATCCCGGCGCGGAGTGCTGGGTCAGCTGGTCGTCTATCTGCGCTCGCTCGGTGTCGAGCCGATCACCGGGAAGCCTTACAAACCGACCACGCAAGGCAAAAACGAGCGGTTCCACCAGACCCTGTTCCGGTTCCTCGACAAGCAACCGCTCGCGGAGACGCTCGAGCAACTGCAGGCCCAAGTCGACGCGTTCGACATCATCTACAACACTGAACGACCGCACCAAGGGTTGCCGGGTCGGATCACCCCAGCGCTGTCCTGGGCGGCGACACCCGTGGTCGAGCCACCTCGCCCGATCCCGCAGCAGGCAGCACCAGTCGGTGAGAACGACCGACTTCGGATGACCCGGATCCACGACAACGGCACCGTCTATGCCCGCGGCGCCAAGTTCCAGGTCAGCCGCCCTCGCGGGCAGCATCGCCTACCGGATCGAAGACGACGATCGGCTGATGATCTTCGACGCCCAGGGCACCCTCCTGGCCGAATACCCCTGGCCCGAGCCAGGCATCAAATACGTCGGCAGCGGCAACCCTCGAGGACCCCGCGGGCCACGCAAAACAAACGGACTGTCAGAGATGTCGTGATACATGAACTGTCAGAGATGTCCTGATGCAGAATCGTCAGAGATGTCCTGATACATCACAGAGCGGGACTCGCCGAGCTGACCTTTTTGCCCACAATTTGCCCACAATCGAGCGAGTTCTTGTGTGATCATGGTCACTTCCGGTGGGTGAAAAAGCGCGAAATTCCGCGGATTTTGGACCCTCGCGTGTGATGGTGAAAGGGTGGTCGCAGTTTTCGAGTCCCTCCAGGGCACGATCCAGAAAGGCATCCGTGAACATCACCCTGCTCGTTCGGTTTGTTGCCGTGGCCGAGGAACTGCATTTTCCGCGTGCGGCGATCGCGCTTAACATCCCTCTCGCTTCGCTCTACTCGTCGATTTCGAAGCTTGAAGACGAAGTGGGGTCTCCGCTCTTCGTTCGGGGCTCCTCTAAGACCCAGCTGACCGAGGCAGGCGTGCTCTTTCTCACCACGGCGCGCGAGGAGATCGCCGCGGCACCCGAACCGGTCAAGAAGGCGGTTCCGGCCGGCGGCAAAGCCAAAGCGTCGAAGGGCAAGGGTCGCGCCCCGGCCGTGAAGGGGCAGCCGAAGCCGTTCAAGAAACGTCAGGGTCGTTGATCGGACCGGTGAGGTTGCGCCCGGTCGAGTCGCACCGCGCGCAGGCCTCGTGCCTCGATGTCGGGAGTGCCGCATAGGGTCGCGTCATGGCCACACTCGATGACGTGCGCCGGATCGCCGTTGGGTTGCCCGGCAGCGAGGAGCGAGCGACGACGGGCGGCGCCGCGTGGTTCGTTCGCCACAAGCTGTACGCGTGGGAGTGTCATCCTTGGCCGAGCATGCCCGAGGACGTTCGCGAGATAGTCGCGGCCGAGCTCGTTGTCGGAGTCAAGGTCGCCGACAGCATAGACAAGCTCGCACTTGTCGAGATGGCTCCGACCGTGTTCCTGCACACCACGACCCCTTGGGGCGAGCCGAAGGTCGCATTCCGTATGGCGGGGATCGGCGACGACCATCTTGCCGAACTCGTGACGGAGGCGTGGCGCATCCAAGCCCCGAAATATCTGCGGCGTGAGTTCGACGAGGTCGGCTCTAGCTCGCTGCGGGCGAACTCAGAGGGCGATCGGTGAGTCGAGCATCCGCAAGTCGTCGTCGCTGAGGTGTATCCCGGCCGCCGCGACGTTCTGTTCAAGATGCGTCAGATCGCCGGTTCCCGGAATCGCAAGGACGTTCGGCCCCTGATGGAGCGTCCACGCGAGGCGGATCTGCGTTGGGGTCACCCCGTGGGCTTCGGCGAGCTGGATCACGTCCTGTCGTTCCTCTGCCGTTCTGCCACGTTCTCGGCCGCCGCCTGCCATTGCGAAGTAGGGAACGAACGCGATCCCGCGAGCTGACGCTTCGACAAGCACGGGCAGGGATGAACGCTCATCAAGCCCGAAACGGTTCTGAACGCTGACCACCGGAGCGATCGCGGATGCTTCGATGAGCTGCTCCACTGACACGTTCGATACACCGAGGCTTCCGATCAAGCCCTCCGCTTCCAGCTCGGCGAGAGCGCTGAAGTGGTCTGCGATCGATCCGGCACCGAAGACACGAAGGTAGACGAGCTCGAGCCGGTCCCGACCGAGCTGCCGCAGGTTCTCCTCGACCTGGCCGCGCAGGGCATCCGGAGTCGCAGGATCAGCCCATTCGCCTGACGCAGTACGCGCGGGACCGACCTTCGTCGCGATGACGATGTCGTCGTCGTGGTTCGGGAACGCCGCGTTGAGCAACTCGTTCGCCGAAAGCCTCGGCGAGAAATAGAAGGCGGCCGTGTCGAAGTGGTTGACGCCCAGCTCGCGTGCGCGCCGCAGGACGGCGATCGACTCCGCCCGGTAGCGACTGGGGCCGGTTCCGAACGCAGATGCGGAAGCGAGGCGCATCGCCCCGAACCCCATGCGATTGACGGTCATGCCGCCCAGGTTCCAGCTTCCTGCGAGATTCCGGACCAGTCGATCCGTCTGCTTAGTGCCGTCCACCATCGTCTCCGTTCAGGTCCCGAAGTGGTCAGTTTCACACAGGATCGGACTTGTGCGGCATTGATTGGCAACCAAAAGGTTGCTAATCTGGCGACGTGGATGCAGTCTTCCGAGCGTTGGGCGATCCGGTCCGGCTCGCGCTGGTCGATGAGCTCGCGCGGCGAAACGATCAGACTCTGTTCGAGTTGTGCGTGCGTCTGATCAACCGAGGCCACAGCCTGAGTCGACAGGCCGTCGCGAAACATGTCGGGGTGCTGCGGGACGCCGCCCTGGTGCACCTGACTACGAGTGGCCGCACCACGATCCATCACCTCGACCCGACTGTGCTCGTCGAGGCGCAGGCACAACTTGCTCAAATCACGAAGGAGCTGTCATGAACATCAAGATCACCACGACATCCGTTCTGGTAGACGACCAGGCCAAGGCTCTGGAGTTCTACACGAACACGCTCGGTTTTGTGAAGAAGACCGACGTGCCCACTGGTGAATTCCGTTGGCTGACTGTTGTGGGTCCGGATGCGCGCGACGGTGTCGAGCTTCTGCTTGAGCCTGACGAGCATCCGGCAGCCAAGGTCTTCAAGGCGGCACTCGTCGAGGACGGGATTCCGTTCACGAGCTTCGGCGTTCAGGATGCTGCAGCCGAGTTCGACCGCCTGTCCGCGCTCGGGGTGCGATTCACACAGCCGCCGATGACGATGGGACCCGTGACCACCGCGGTGCTGGACGACACGTGCGGCAACCTGATCCAGATCGCGAGCATGCCGTAAACGACCCCGACGTTGCGGGGTTGAGCAGGGCATCCGTTCGCGGCTGTCCGGCAGTATGGGTGCATGATGTCGAAGGCTCGTTTTGAGGCGTTCAGCGACGGTGTGCTTGCAGTGGCGATAACGCTGTTGGTGCTCGATCTCCATGTCGACATCAGCCCTGGCCACTCGCTAGCGGAGGCGTTGGCAGACCAGTGGCCATCCTTCGTCGCCTACGCGCTGAGCTTCCTGGTCATCGGCGTGATCTGGGTCAACCATCATTCGATCCTCCGATTCGCCACCGTTATCGATCGGGTGCTTCTGTTCGAGAACCTGTTCCTTCTGATGGTGGTCACAACGATCCCGTTCACCACCGCCACCCTCGCCGATGCTCTTGCTCACGGAACAGGCGAGGACATCCGGATCGGCGCACTTCTCTACGGCGCGTCGATGACGGGAATGGCGGTCGCGTTCACTCTGCTTTTCGCTCGAATCAGCGCAACACGATTGGCTTCGGGAAGCATCACGCGGGCGCAAAGGCGTTCTGCAGTTCTCCGGTTCGGGGCAGGGACGATCCTTTACCCGCTCACAGCAGTCATCGGTATTTGGAGCGCGCCCATCATGCTCGCCGCCTACGGCGCACTCAGCATCTACTACCTGTTCAACCAGACCGGGTATTCGGAGTCGGCGAGCGAGACAATAAGTTGAAGGCGATAGCGGACCGTTGAGCACGGTGTCGAACTGCGGAAGGGCAGGAGGCTGATGGGGAGTGCACCGATGCGCTTCGGCGGGTTCATTCCGGAGGACGCGCCCGATCCTCGTATTGCTCAAGCAGAGAGGCTGCAGCTGATGCCCGTACCTGTTATGGGATTCGTCGCGCAGCCAACTCTTGAAGACGTTCACATGGAGAGCACGATGTCCTCGGGCATGACCGACCTCTCAGAGATGACAGTGGGCATCACCTACACGCTCTGGCGCAATCCCGATGATCGCTCGGACCCGGCAAACCTTGCCGTTCTCGATGATGCGATCAGTCGTGCGCTAGACGGACCATTCCCCGTCCCGCGGCCCGCCTGGCTGATCGAGCAAGTCGAGCGGATGCGCTACCCGATCCTCTGGGAGGCCGTCAGGACGACATGGCACAGCGACCAGTCCGAACTCTCGTCAGGGACGCGCATTCTCGTCGAACACACCAACTACATTCTGATGAATCGTTTCCGAAAGGAGCTGGGACTGGGCGACATAGTCGCCGACCGCTTCGCTGCTCGCGTCACGGAGCGCGCTGTCAATTCACTCACGACCGTCACCGTAGACGGCATCGAGATACCGGCGTTCGAGATCGACACCGACCCATTCGTGTATGCGATCGGCGCAGAGATCAACGCTGGGTACGTCGTCACCGCGGTCGTGCCTCGCGCCGACTTGGAGTACGTCCAGATTGGCTTCGCACGCCGAGCATCCCGTCGCTCCCGTTGAAAGGCGCGAACAGCCGGCAGACCGCTACACGAAGCGTGTACGCGAGCGGGTGGCAACGATTGCTCGCTGCCACCCGCTCTGTCGTGCAAGTTGTTACTTGGACTTGACCGACCACTCCCAGAAGTTCCAGAAGGGTCCGGTTTGGTTGCCCATGTACTTGACACCGTCGACGCGAGCGTTGACGCCGAAGATGCCGGGCAGCTGGAAGAGCGGCAGGCCGTATCCGTCGGAGAACGTGGCTTTGTCGATCTGCTGCTCGAGCTTGATGAGCTTGTCGGGGTCGAGTGTGGATTGCGTCTCGATGGCAACGTCGTTCATCGCGTTGTACCGGTTGTTGTTGCCGCCGCCGCCTGTTGCGAACAGCTGGGGGATCATGGTGGTGCCGGCACCGGGGCTGATCCAGCCGAACAGCGAGGCGTCGTAGTTGCCACCCGGGAGGAGCGTGCTCCAGTCGGGCGATCCGGCGTCCTCGACCTTGATCCCGGCCTTGGCAGCCGAGGCCTGGATGGCCTGGAACTCGTCGACACGGTTCGGGTTGTTCGTGTTGTACAGGATCCGCACCGACGGGGTCGCGCCGCCCAGCAGGGCCTTCGCACCTTCGATGTCGACCTTGCTGTACTTGTCCGACCCGTTCTGCTTGACCGATGCTGCGTAGTCGTCCTGGCTGGGGAGCCAGATCTGCGAGTTCAGAACTTCGGCCTTCGGGTTCACCGGGGTGACGATCGAGTCGAGGATCTGCTGACGCGGGATGGTCTTCAGGAACGCCTCACGGACCTTCGGGTCCTGGAACACGGTCGAGCCGAAGTTCAGGTCGAGGTGGTCGTAGGAGACCTGGTCGCCGGTGAGCACCTTCGCGCTGGTCGCCTTGAGGGCGGTCAGGGTGTCGGCGGACGCCTGCGGGTTGATGATGTCGACCTCACCGTTCTGCAGAGCGGTGACCTGGGCGTTGGCGTCCGGGATGATGCGGAAGACGATCTTGTCCACGTTCGGCTTCAGTCCACCGTCGTAGTACTTGTTCTTCGACATGGTGATCGACTGGCCGGGGGTCCAGGCCGAGACGTAGAACGGGCCCGAGGAGACGAGCAGGTCCTTGTCGGTCGGGAACGCCGTGATGTCGTAACCGGTGTTGACGAAGTCCGCAGCCTTCTTCAGGGTCGCGTCCGGCGCGGCCGGGCTCGACTTGTCACCCTTGGGCAGACCCTTCAGCAGCTTGGTCAGGTCAGCAGCCGAGGACAGGCCCGCCTTCTTGGCCACGATGTGCGCAGGCTGCGCGATCGGGTTGAAAAGCTCCCAGTCCACGAAAGGCTTCGCATACGTCAGGGTGATCGACGTGTTGTCGTCGCCGACGGTCGGATACGAGGTTTGGTCGATACCGGCGGTTCCTGCAGCAGGTGTGAAGTACTGCGTTCCCGAAGTCACCTCACCCGTGGCCTGGTCGAACGTTGCCGAGTCGTAGTAGGCGGATTGCATCGCCCAGCCGAGAACCAGGTCATCAGCCGTGATGGGCTGGCCGTCGGACCACTTGTCGTTCTTGTTGAGCGTGTACTTGACGGTCAGCGGGTCGTCCGAGGTCTTCTCGAACTTGCCGAACTTATCATCGTGCACGATCTTGAAATTGTCGTCGATGTACTGGAAACCCGATCCGTACGAACCGTCCAAATAGCCCACCTGGCCGTTGGTGTCCACGTTTCCCTGCGGCGTCCCCGGGTTCAGCGACGTGAGGTCGTTGACGACCGCGACGGTAACGGTGCCGCCCGTGGCGGCTGTCGAATCCGACGCGCTGCCGGATGTGGTGCAGGCAGACAACGCGAGTGCTGCGACGCCGGCCACGGCGACCGCGCTGACCGCGTATCGGACCCTTCTTCTACTGCTGTGCAATGTTTCTCCTGTGTTAGTGCGCTGGGTATGAAGTCTTTCGGCTGAGCTCAGTGTTCGACCGGCTCCTCCTCTCCCAGCACGGCGAAGGCGCTGAGGGGAACCGGTTTGACGGGCACATGGGCGGAGAACCGTCCGACCTCATCGACGGAACGACCACTGCGGGCTCTGACGATAGCGGCGACCGCGGTCTCGCAATAGCGGCCTTGGCACGGCCCCATCCCGCTCCGGCATTCGAGTTTCACGGCACTGGCAGTGTCGAGGTGCGGGTTCGCGTCGAGCACCGCATCGATCGTACGACGGCTGACCAGCTCGCACCGACACACCGTGGTCGCCGGAGTCGCCAAGGCGAGCAAGGCGTCGCGGTTCGGCTCGAACATGCGCTCGACCACGCGCGAGAACCGGCGGGCATGGTTGATCCCGCGGCGAGCGTGACGCGATGAGGACGCGGACGAGGCCGAACGAGAGCGGCCGTCCACGGCCGCAAGGTCGGCGGCGATGCTGATCCCTGCGAGTTCACCTTCGGCCCGGGACTGTTCAGCTCCCGCGACGCCGGTCGGCTCTCCCGCGACGTACACGCCTGCCACCGAAGTCGCCATCGTCTCGTCGTGTTCGACGACCCAGCCTCCCTTCGCCGATTCCCAGCGCATGGAGCAATCGAGTTGCCTGGCCAGCTCGGTCGAGGGCTGGAAACCGTAGCCGATGACCAGGCCATCGGCCTGTACGGTGCGGCTTGCCCCTGTCTGGCGCCACTCCCGGTCGACCGTCGCGAGCCTGGCTGCAGCCACACGCCCCTCACCTTCCGCCGCTGTCACGATCGTGCGGGTCGAGATCCGCACGCCGGCGCGGATCAATCTCGCGACCGAGGCAGCCGTCTCAGCAAAAAGACCGACGTGCCCTGGTACGGCAGGAAGCGCGCGAACCGCTTCGCCGAATCCAGGCAATCCCCGTGCGAAGGCGACCTCGGCGACGTCCGCACCGGCCGCGCGCAACTGCTCCGCCACGATGAGCAGAAGGGGATGCGATCCCGCCAAGACGAAACGCTCGGCGACGAGAAGCCGCTGGCTCTTCACGAAGCCCTGGACAGCGCCTGCCATCATCACTCCGGGCAGCGTCCACCCGGGAAAAGCGACAGGTAGGTCGTATGCGCCTGTCGCGATGAGCAAGCGACGAGCACGGATGCGTTTGGCGCCATCCGGACCCGTCAGTCCGACACTCAGAGTCGTGCCGCCCCCTGCCGCCTCGGGGAAGATCCCGAACGCGGTCGAACCCGCGAGCCACTCGACTCCCGGGTGAGCCTCGGCACTGGCGAGCAAGTCGGCAGCCCAGGGATAGCCGGCAGGAAACGATCCGGACTTCGCGCCGAATTCGACGGGGGGCCGGCGGAAGATCTGGCCGCCTGGACGCTGCTGTTCGTCGATCACCACGACGCGGATCCCGCGTTTCGCGGCGGCCAGCGCCGCAGCGACACCGGCCGGACCGGCACCGATCACAGCAAGGTCGTACATGTCAGTCTCCTTGTCCGGTGCTGATGCGCATCCCGTCGGCCACCGGGGTCAGGCAGGCGCGGGTCAGGGGTCGATCGTCGACCACGACCGAGCAGTCGAAGCAGGTGCCCATGTTGCACAGGGGCTGCCGCGGCTCGCCCGCGCGGGTCGCGAACTTGGCCACCCCATCGGCTAGTAGCGCTGTGGCGATCGTCTCGCCGGCGAAGCACACGACCGGCGAACCGTCGACCTCCACCGTCACCGCCTGCTCGCGTTCGCGGGGCAGCCTCTTCGACTCAGACATGGGCAAGACCTCCGAATCGCAACGGTTGATACGGCGCCATCTCGATCGCCGTGCTGCGGCCTTGCGCCAGATCGGCCAGGATGCGCGCGAAACTGGGGCCGAGCGTGAAGGCCGACCCGCCGGTCGCGACGAACACTCCTGCGCGTCCGGGAACCTCGCCCGCCAGCGGCAACTGGTCCGGGGTCACCGTGGTCGTCCCGACCCAGGTGCGCAGCACCGGAAGCGGTGCCAAAGCCGGTACCACACGCATCGCGGCCAGCGCGTTGCCGGCGACGGACTCCTCCATCAGCCGGGGTCGCGCCGACAGATCCGGGCGCCCGTCAGCGTCGGTCGCGAGCAGCGCAGGCCAGCCTCCGCCGATGAGAACTGTTCCGTCGGATGACTGCTTCAGCGACAGCCGGGTTCCCGCGTGCTGCACGAGGTGAGGGATGAACGCGGGCGTTTTCGCGGTGACCGACATCGTCAGCGCCAAGGGGATCGTGGACAGGTGGACGTCAAGCATCGCTCCGAGCTCGGAGGTCCAGACGCCGCCGGCGAGCATCACGGTCTGGGCATGGAAGGAACGCTCGGTGGCGCGTCCGTCAGCTTCGATCGACGACGTGTCGACGCGCCACGCGAATCCGTCGCGTCGGATCGCAGTGACCTTCGTCCGCGTGTGGATGCTCGCCCCGAGCCGCTCGGCGCCGCGTGCGAGTGCAGGCCCTGCCCGCCGGGTGTCGGCCTTTCCCTCGATCGGACAGAACGCAGCAGCAACAACGGACTGTGAGAGGTACGGCGCGATAGAGCGCACTTCGTCGCCGTCGAGGAGGGAGACGTCGAGCCCCCACGAGCGCTCGAGCTCGGCCTTCCGTTCGAGGACGCCCGCTTGCTCCGCATTCTCGGCGAGCATCAGCCCGCCGTTCTGCACGACTCCGACGGATTCGCCCAGTTCGTCAGCGAGACGGGCCCAGTGCGCAGCGGCATCCAGATGCAACGGCATCGCCTCTGCGGCTTGCCTCGCCGCGTCCAGGCCGTGCTCCACCATCCGGTATTCGAGCTGGAAGTGCAGACTGCCCGCGTTCTGGCCCGACGCGTGCTGGTTCAATTGATCGCGCTCGAGCAGCACCACATCGGCTCCATCGCGCGCGAGCATCCACGCCAGGGCCGAACCGAGCAGGCCACCGCCGACGACGACCGAGTCGACGACCGTTCTCACGAGAGGGGGACGGTTTCGACGCCGAGACCTTCCAGCGTCGAACGCACGATCTGCACCTGATCTTCCGTGAGTTCGAGCAGCGGCCGGCGAACGTAGCCGGCCGGTACGCCCCGCAAGCGGAGCGCGGTCTTCATGATCGCTTGGGCGTTGCCGAACTGGGCTCCGTAGTCCTGCGTGAACCAGCGCTGCATCACGACGCGATCTTTGGCGCCGAGTGCCAGGGCCCGGTCGCGGTCTCCGGCGGCAAGTGCACGCCAGAAGTCGGGGTGGTCGGAGCCGAGCGGAGCGCCTGAGCCCATGAGCCCGTCGCCGCGGCCGAGACCGACCAGATCGGCGCCGAGGCCGCTCGTCGGAATGCCGAAGTAGCGCACCCGGTCGCCCAGGGCATACAGGCCGTTCAGGAATCCGGCCGTGTCCCCGGTCGAGTTCTTGATGGCCACCACGTTCTCAATCTCCGCGAGCTCGGTCAGCAGATCGGTATCGAGGTCGACGATGCAGCCGCGAGGCCAGTTGTAGATGCAGATCGGGATATCGGTCGCATGGGAGACCTCCTGATAGAAGGCAACGATTTCGCGCCTCGTCGGGACGATGTACGGGGGAGGCGTGAGCAGGATTCCGTCGAGGCCGGCCCGTTCCGCTGCGTGTGCGTGCCGGATGGCTTCTGCCGCGGTGAATGCGTTGCACCCGCCGAGCACCCACATGCTCGAACCGGCCAAGGTAGCGCCCTGCTGGAAGAGCTCGGCGCGTTCGGTCTCGCTCAGACTGAACCATTCCCCGGTCGTTCCGGCGAGCACGACACCGTGCATCCGTTCGGCGGTGAGCCAGCCCAGCTGCTCCTCGAACGCGGCGAAGTCGAGCTCCCCGTCGCGGGTGAACGGGGTCGTGATGGCGGGGATGTAACCGTGCCACTCCACAGTGTCCCGGTTCATCGGTTCTCCTCCCCGGCCGGCGTAGTCGCCGGCTCGATGTCAGTGGCGTGGTGGTGCACGATCTGCCAGCCGGAGTCGCCGCGTCTCACGACGTCGGTGACGCGGACCAGTTCGCCGATCGGCTCGCCGACGGATGCCCGCACTTCCAGCCGATAGCGGATGACTCCGGTGTCGCCCCACCGATCGGCGACCACGTCGACAGGCTCGACCAGCGGAAGCGGACTCGTGCGCTTCTCGGGCGCGATCGCCGGCCCACGGAGTTCGTCGAGTTCGACGATTCCCCGCAACAGCCGCGGATCGGCGGTTTCCCAAACGGTCACGTCTGGATGCAGCCGTTCATCGAATGCGGCGCGATCGGCCAAGTGTGCATAGAGCTCCTCGATGAATTCGTGGAGTTCGGCGACAGGATCTGAGTTGTGCACTGTGGTGCCTTTCGTGGTCATCGGTCCGCCAGCAGTGTCGAGCGCAGCGGGCCGAGGCCCATGGGGCCCGCGCCCAGCGCATCCTGGTGGAATCGCTTGAGATCGAAGTCGGCGCCGAGGCTTTCGCGGGACTGTTCGCGCGCGTCGCGCCAGAGTTTCGCCCCGACCTTGAATGCGAGCGCCTGCCCCGGCCAACCGAAGTACCTGTCGACCTCGAATTTCGCGGTGTGAGCATCCGTCATCGCCAGGTCGCGCAGGAAGGTGCGGGCGAGCTCCGGCGTCCAGGATGCGTCCTCGGTGAGCGACGTCATGGGAATCGGCCGCTCGGTGTGCAGCCCCAGATCGGCGACGATGCGTACAGAACGCCAGATCTGGCCGAACACCATGCCCAGAGCGCTCCGCGGGGGTGCGGATCAGTCCCAGCTCATCGGCCAGGCCCTCTGCGTAGTGCGCCCAGCCCTCGGCGTACCCGTGCACTTCGCAGAGGTAGCGCTGCCACGGGTGCAGGGATGCGTTGGCCCGGTTGATGGAGTGCTCCAAGTGATGCCCGGGGACTCCCTCGTGATGCACGCTGGTGACCTCGTGCCAGGTCGCGATCGATGAGCTGCCACGGGGGATGGTCCACACGATCTTGCTCGGACTGCTCCCGTCGGGTGCGCCAGGAAGGTAGTAGACGACTCCGGATGCGGCCTCGGTGACCACGCACTCCACCTCGCCGGTGTCCGAGGGCAGGTCGAAGGCGGTGCCGTCGAGCTGTGCGATCGTCTGGTCCACGCGAGATCGCAGCCACGCTGCGATCTCGTCAGGGCCCGAGAGCGCCTGCTCTCCAGATGTCTCCAGCATGGCGACCGCGCGGCGCGTCACATCGGAGTCCGCCGGAGTCCCGGTTATTTCGGACGCGATCCGACGCGATTCTGCGACGAGGCGTTCCAGTTCACTCCAGCCGAATGCGTAGATCTCATCGAGATCCAGATCGCTGCCGAGGAAGGCGCGCGAGGTGGCCTGGTAGACCTCCTCGCCGACGGCATCCTGAGCGGGCGCGTCAGTCGCCAGATCGAAACGCAGGAACTCCTCGAAGGAGGCGAAGGCAGCGGTCGCGTCAGGGGCGAGAACAGCGAGCCTGGCAGTGCGTGCGGGGTCCAGCGCTTCGGTCCGCAGCGACCCGAAGTAGTTCATTCCGGCGGGGTCGATCCAGGATGCGATCTGGTCGGCGACCACCGTCACCTGGGTCGCACCGGCGACGCCGCCTCCGCTGAACCGCCCGCCGACGCCCTGGTCGCGCGACCACTCGAGCCGGCGGCGCAGGTCGGCCAGAGTCGCGGGTACCGCGGCGAGGCGAGACAGAACGGCATCGCCGGCGTCGTCGGAGGTCACGACGGTGTCGTCGAAGGCTTCGCGGATGAAGTGCACCGGAGTGGCCAAAGGGGCAAGCAGTCGCGGGGTGAAGCCGGTGTCGAAAAGAGCGACCTCGCTCTCCAGCCGTTCGACCATCGCCGCGTGCAGCGCACGATCGGCGTGGCTGAACCCTCGCGGGTCGAGAGAACGGAGCTCTGCTGCGGTCGACTCGTCGAGCATCCGGCGGGCTTCTGCCCACTCGGGAGAGAAATCCGGCAGACGATCGGCCGCTGGTCGGCCCAGCGCCTGTGCGGCCGACGGCTCGTGCAGGGCGAGTGCCTCCACGTAGCGATCGGCGATCGCGCGCACCGCGCTCATCGGCTGGCCTCGCGGTCGTCGCGGTACACGCGGCCGTCCTTCATCACCCAGTCGATCCCGCGCAATGCCGAGACCTCCGTGGTCGGGTCGTCAGCCATCGCCACGAAGTCCGCGCGGGCGCCGATCCTGATCGTCCCGAACGTCTGGTCGCCGATCAGCTCAGCGGCTTGCGACGTGGCCGATCGCATCACGTCGAGTGGCGACATCCCGGCCTCGACCATGAACTCCATTTCGCGAACGGTCGCCGTCGTGCCGTCGAAACCGGCGGCGGGCGGCATGTCCGTGCCCATGGCGATCTTGACGCCGCTGGCGATCGCGTTCTCGAGGCTCTCCCAGTGCCGCGGTCCTGCACCCAGAGCGCGCTCCTTCATCCAGGCGGGAACTCCCTGCTCGTCGAAGAAGTCGGCGCATCGGCTCACGGTGATCGTCGGGACGTACCAGACGCCGTGCTCGGCCATCAGATCGGTCGTCTCGCGGGTCAGCTCGTAGCCATGCTCCACACAGTCGAGTCCGAGCCGTATGGCGCGGTCGAGAGTCGATGAGGGCCCGACGTGCGCCGTGACCTTGCGCCCCCAATCGTGGGCGACCTGGATGACGGCCGCCATCTCGTCGTCGAACAACTGCGGAGTGTCGATCTGCTCGTGCTCGCCCGCGATGCCACCGGACACGCACACCTTGATCAGATCGGCGCCCTCGCGGATCTGTAGCCGGGTGAGCCTGCGGAAGTCGTCTGGTCCGTCGCCTTCGAGCGCGTCAGACTCCCACCCGTGACCGCCGGTGCAGCACAGCGCGTGGCCGGCGGTGAAGATGCGCGGACCGTCGATCGCGCCGGCGCGTACCCCGCGCCGCAGTGCGAAATCGAGGTAGCGGCTCTCGCCGACCAGCCGCACGGTCGTCACACCCGAGAGAAGGGTGCGTCGGGCCGAGTCGGCCATCACCAGCAGCAGATCGCCATCGGAACCGCCGGAGACAAGATCGCCCGCAGTGCCGGGAAGGGCCAGACCGAAGTGCACGTGCATGTTGATGAGTCCGGGCGAGAGCACGCGGCCACCGAGGTTGATGCGGCGCACATCCGGTGCCGCGGCGCGGACGACGTCCGCCTCCTCACCCAGTGCGACGATCGTTCCTTCTCGATCGATCTCGATCGCGTGTTCCGTCAGCAGTTCGCCGCTCGTGCCGTCGAACAACCGGATACCGGTCAGCAGAGTTCCGATCGAGGTCTCGACGATGGTGTCAACCGACATGGCTGTTCCTTTCGTGGCCGGCGGCCGCTGCGGAGCCCGCAGCCTTCCGGCGAGTGGTCTTCGGCCCGATCACCGGGATCGCGGCGATCAGTGTCTTGGTGTAGTCGTGCACGGGTTCATTCCACACCCGCTCCGACGGCCCGCGTTCGACGATCTCGCCTGCGAACATCACTGCGGTCTCGTCGGCGATGGCCCTGACGAGCGAGAGGTCGTGAGAGATGAAGAGCATCCCCATCCCGAGTTCGCGCACGAGCCCCGTGAGCAACGTGACGATCTGGGCGGACGAGAAGGCGTCGAGTGCGGTGACAGGTTCGTCGGCGATCACCAGCGACGGCCGCGCTGCGAGCGCACGTGCGATCGCCAGACGCTGGCGCTGACCGCCCGAGAACTGATTCGGATAGCGACTGCGGCTGTCGGGGTCGAGCCCGACGAGTTGCAGCAGCCGGATCGCCTCTGCCGCGCGCGCCGGGCCGGACAGCGGCGTGCGCACACCATCGAGCAGCTGGTTACCGATCGTGCGACGAGGGCTGAGCGACGCATATGGGTTCTGGAAGATCATCTGCAGTCCGAGCGCATCCTTGGCCCGGGCACGGACCCCGGATGCGGCCAGCGGCCGGCCCTCGAACCGCACAGCACCCGAGGTGGGCGCTGACAAGCCCACGGCGACGCGAGCCAGGGACGACTTGCCGCATCCGGACTCTCCGACGAGCCCAACGATCTGGCCCGGGGCGACAGCCAGGCTGACCCCACGCACGGCACGCACAGGGTCCTGCCCGCGACGCTGATGGGTCACATGGACGTCGTCGATCTCGAGCACGTTCATCAGTGTGTCCCTTCCGCCGACGCGGCGACTCGATCTTGAGCGAGCGACTGCGCCCGTGATGCGATCAACGCCTTGGTGTATTCGTGGCTCGGGCGCAGCAACACATCCTCGGTGTCACCCGACTCCACGACGGAGCCGTCCTTGAAGACGTAGGTACGGTCGGCGATCGTCGACAGCACGCCCAGGTCGTGCGTGATGAACAGCACGGAAACACCTGTCTCGTCGCGCAGGCGATCGAAGAGTTCCAGGATGCCCGCCTGAACGGTCACGTCGAGTGCGGTCGTCGGCTCGTCGGCGATCAGGAGCCGCGGCTCGCACGCCAGGGCGATGGCGATCGCGGCACGTTGCCGCATCCCGCCGGAGAACTGGTGAGGGTACGAACGCAACGCCTTTCGGGGCTCGGCGATCCGCACCTGGTCGAGGAGTTCGACAGCGCGTTCCACGGCCAGCTTCTTGCTGATCCCGAGGTGGTGCCGCATGTGCTCGGTGATCTGCGTCCCGATCGTGAGCAAGGGATGCAGGGCTGCGGACGGATCTTGGAAGACCATCGCGATGCGATTGCCGCGTACAGGGCCGAGCTCGCGCTCCGACAGGGTCAGCAGGTTCTGGTCCTCGAAGGTCACCGCCCCCGAAGTGCGCGCTCCCTTGGGGAGGATCCCGAGGATGGCCGAGGAGGTCATCGTCTTTCCGGAACCACTCTCGCCTGCCAGCCCGACGATCTCACCCTCGCCGACCGTGAGGGTGGCGTCTCGCACGACATCCACATAGCCGGACGACGTCGGCAGCGACACGGTGAGCGCGTCGATGGTCATCAGTGGCCTCATCGCAGCCTCCCCGTCCGATTGCGCGGATCCAGGTAGTCCTGGACGCTGTCGCCGAGCATGTTGAAGGCGAGTACGATCGTGAGGATCGCCAGTCCCGGGAACAGGCTGATCCACCAGTTCGAGAGGTTCTGTGAGCCGAGGGCGATCATGGCACCCCATTCGGCCGCCGGAGGGCGAGGACCGAGGCCGAGGAAAGACAATGCCGCGAGCATCAGGATGGCGTTGCCCAGCTCGATGGTCGCCATAACGAGCGCTGGACCGGCGCTGTTCGGGATCACGTCTTTGACGATCGACTTGATCGTCCCCGATCCGAGAAGCTGCCCCGACACGACGTACTCCTGCTCGCGAACGCTGAGGACCGAGCTTCGAATGATGCGCGCGTAGAGCGGCCAGGACACGATCACCAGAGCGAGCACCGCGTTCCCGGTGCTCGGTCCGAACGCCGCGGTGACGGCCATCGCGAGGATGATCTGCGGAAACGCCAGGACCAGGTCGGCCAGTCGCATCGCGACCGTGTCGACGGCTCGACCGAGGTATCCGGCGAGCAGGCCGACGATACCGCCGACCAGCAAAGACAGTGCGACGATGACGACCGCGAGAGGCAGCGAGAGCCGAGTGCCGACGATCACCCGGCTGAGGACATCGCGGCCGAGCTCGTCGGTCCCGAACCAGTGGGCACCGGTCGGCGGCTGCAGGTTGGCGCCGACCGTCTTGAGCGGATCGTACGGGGCGATCCAGGGCGCGAAGAGCGCCAGGAGCGCCCAGATCACGATGACGGCGATCGAGACGACGGTCCACGGGCGACGCCAGACCGAGCCGAACTGCGACCGCAGCATCCGATCGGTGCCAGCGCGGCTGACGGCGTGCACGAGTGTCTCGGTTGGAGGTGGCATGACAGTCATTTCGATCCGATCCGGGGGTCGACGACGGTGTACAGCACGTCGACGAGCAGGTTGATCAGGGTGTAGACGAGTGCGACGAACAGCGTCACTCCGAGGATCGCCTGGAGATCGAGCGAGAGCGCGCTCTTGTAGGCGTACTGCCCGAGACCAGGCCAACTCAGAATCTGCTCGACCAAGACGGCGCCGCCCAGAAGCGATGCCATGGTCAGGCCGGAGACGGTGAGAACCGGAAGCAGTCCAGCGCGGAAGACATGCCGCCAGGTGATGATGCGACGCGGCAGCCCCTTGGCGACGGCGGCGCGGATGTAGTCCGAGTCGAGGACCTCGAGCATCGACGATCGTACGAACCGCAGCAGTCCTGAAATCGTGAGGAACGCGAGGATCGCAACCGGCAGCACGAGGTGCCACGCCGCATCCCAGAACACGTCGAGTTGACCGGAGAGCAGCGCGTCCACCGTGTACATGCCGGTGATCGTGGGAGGGGATCGAAGCTGTTGCTGAGTCGTCCGCCGTTGGGCACCCAGCCGAGCACATAGAAGAAGATGTAGAGGGCGACGAGCGCGAGCCAGAACGGCGGCGTCGAGAGACCCGTGAGTGAGAGCACCCGGATGCCGTTGTCCGTCGCGCTGCCTTTGCGCATGGCCGACAGGATGCCGAGCGCCACCGCGATCACGATGGCGATGATCATCGCTGGGATGGCGATCTCGATCGTGGCTGGAATGTACTGACCGAGGTCCTGCAGCACCGGACGGTGCGTCTGCTGAGACGTTCCGAGGTCGCCGTGCAGGATGTTCCAGAGATAGCGGCCGTATTGCACGATCAGGGGCTGATCGAGGCCCCACTTCTGGCGGAACGCCTCCCGGATCGCCGGGTCGTCGTACGCCTGCTGCGAGAGGTTCGCCGCTGCGGGGTCGCCGGGCACCACGCTCACCAGGATGAACGTGACGACGGTGACGCCCCAGAGCAGCACGATCGTCGTGAGCACGCGCTTCGCGATCGTCTTCACCAGAGGGGGCATGTCAGGTCTTTCGGGATTCGCGCGCGCGATCGGGCCGCGCGGTGCGTGGAGAGGAGAAAGGGGAGGAGGTACGGTGCCGGCGGACCGCACAGGAGGCCCGCCGGCACCGTGTTCAGGGGGAACCGCCTACTTGCTGCTCACCGCAGCGAGGTCGACGGTCCAGCCGGCAGGCGAGTAGACCGCGCCCTTCAGGTTGCCGGCGGCAACCACGATGCCGGAGTTGTTGGCCAGCGGGATATACGGCGAGGTCGCGTTCATGACCTTCTGCCAGTCCTGCATCGCCGTGTTGCGGGCATCCTGCGTGGTGGCCGCGGACACTGCGGCGCCTGCGGCAACGGCCGACGGGTCGGCGCGCTCAACCGTCCAGCCCGTGCGGAGTGAGGTGCTCGCTCCGGGAGCCATGTTGTTGACCAGCGAGGCCGCGACCGGGTAGTTCAGGCTGTTCGGCGAGAACCCGATCTCGTTCTTGCCTGTCGACTGCGAGTCGAGGAAGACGTTGATCGGCTGCGGGGTCAGCTCGATGTCGATGCCGGCCTCCTTGGCGTCGGACTGCACCTTCGTGACCACGGTGCCGAGGTCGACGCCGCGGTAGGTGATGGCCGGGTAGATGAGCTTGACCGTCGGATTGCTGAGACCCGCGCCTTCGAGCAGGGACTTCGCCTGAGCGAGGTCGCGCTTCGGAGCATCCGACTGGGGCAGGGCGCCCGCGAACGCGGGAGGCACGAGACCCGCGGCCGCAGTCGCGTCCTTTCCGAACAACTCGGCGATGCCCTTGTTGTCGATCGCGGCGCGCAGAGCCTTGACGAACGCCGGGTTCGAGGTGACCTTCGAGACTGACGGGTCTTGGTTGAGACTCAAGAAGTACGAGGTGTCGGGAACGCCGGATACCTGCACAGTCGACGGCAGACCCTCCGACAGAGCACCCGACAGGTCGAGCGCCATCTCATCGCCGGCCGATTTACTGATCGTGAGCTTCTGGTTCTGCACGTCCACGTTCTGCAGGACGACACGGCCGTATGCCGGCGCACTGCCCCAGTACTTCGGGTTGGCCTTCAGCACGACTTTGGAGCTGGGGTCGTAGCTGCCGATCGTGTACGGGCCGGAGCCGATCGAGTGGGTGTCGAGGTAGGTTCCGATTTTGTCGCTCGTGGCAGCGTCGGCCGCATCGGTTGCGCCATGCTTCTTCGCCTCTGCCGAGTTGAGGATGCCCGTGCTCGGCATCGCGAGAATAGTCGGAACATCGGGGTTCGGGATGTCCGACGTCACGACGACCGTCTTGGCGTCGGTCGAACTGAAGGCGAGGCCGGCAACCGTCTGCGACGCGCTGCCCTTGAGGTTCTGCAGGCGCGTGAGACTGAAGACCACGTCGTCTGCAGTCAGCTTGGTTCCGTCGGAGAAGGTCACGTCGTCGCGAAGGTGGAAGGTGAATGTTTTTGCGTCGGACGACGCGTCGAATGACGAGGCGAGGTCAGGCTTGATCTCCGAGACGTCGGAACCCGCGAACGTGACGAGGGTGTCGTAGATGCTGTGCACCGCGGTCGCGCCGGTCTGCTCGTAGACCGTTCCCGGGTCCAGCGTCTTCAGGACGAACGAGGTGTCGACGGTCAGGGTCTTCGATCCCCCGCCGGTGGAAGAGGAGGACGTCGCCGCGCATGCGGTGAGCGTCAGCGGGATCGCGGCGAGGCCCGCGACGACCGCGAGCAATCGTTGAGGCTTGTTCATCATTCTCGGTCCAGACTTCCTTGTGATTTCGGAGAACGCCCGGGCCGGTAGAGTTCCTGGACGACCTCAGCTGATGGTGCAGCAGGGTGATTTCCGGCAGCCTAATTCAATTGCATTAAAATTTGTTAATCTGTATCGAACTTGTTACAACGAAAGGGCACACAACGTGCTGGGAGACAGACTCAAAGCGCTGCGGCTCGAACGCGGGATGACACTGAAGCAACTAGCGGAGCTCTCGGGTCTCTCGGTCGGAATGCTGAGTCAGATCGAGAACGGAACCGCTGATCCGAGCTTGGGCTCGCTCCGCAAGCTCGCCGGCGTCTTCGAGGCCGCGATCTCGTCGCTGTTCACCGACCCCGACGCCCCGCTTATTCACGTCACCTCTCCCGACCAGCGCCCCACGCTCGGCACGACCGGCGGTGAATTCGTCTACGAACGGCTCACCCCCGGCCGCGGAGACCTCGAAATGCTGACCGCGATCATTCCGCCCGGGCGGGCCAGCTCGGCGAAACTCTGGGCCCACCCGTCAACGGAGTGCGCCTATGTGATCTCAGGCGAACTGCTGGTCGAGATCGGCGACGCGGAGTACACCCTCGGCGCGGGCCAGTCGATCACGTTCGATTCCCGTCAGGCCCACCGGTACGTCAATGCGACGGACGCCGAGACCTCCATCGTCATCGCCGTCACTCCACCCATGCCATAACCGCTATTCGTGCTCTGGCAACAGCGGAGTCGACCATCCTGGATCGCGGCCGAGTTGGGCGGCGCGAGAGACGGATGCGGCGCCGAAGCGATCGCGGACCTCGTCGAGTACCGTGTCGAGGCGCGCGCCGTCGTTCCAGTCGATCGGCAGTTCGGGTTGGAAGGTGTCGGAGCGTCCCAGTTGCGACAGGGAGATGCCGATGAGGGTGATGCCGCGTTCGGTGATCTGCGGCTGAGCGGCAGCGAGGAGGCCTTGGGCGACGGTGAGCAGCACGGATGTGCGGTCTGTGGGGTAGCCAAAGGTGCGCGAGCGGGTGGCTCTGGTGAAGTCGCCGAAGCGGAGTCGTAGGACGATCGTGCGGCAGGTGCGGTCGCCGTCGCGGAGGCGGCGAGCGAGGCGGTCGACGATCTGGGTCAGGATGAGGTCGAGTTCTTCGGCCGTGCGCGGGCGGTTTCCGAGGGCGCGCTGAGAGCCAATGGACCCGCGTCGTTTCGTAGAGTCGACCGGGCGCGGATCCCTCAGCCGGGCTAGGGCGTGCAAGTGTGCGCCGGCCGCTTTGCCGAGCAGTCTTTCGGTTGTTGACTCTTCGAGCTCGGCAAGCTGACCGACCGTGCGGATGCCGAGTCGGTGCAGTTTCTCTGCGGTGACGGCGCCGACGCCCCAGAGGCGTTCGACAGGGAGGGGGAGGAGGAATTCCTGTTCTCGCTCGGGCTCGACGAGGAGGAGTCCGTCGGGTTTGCTCGCGGCGCTGGCGACCTTGGCGAGGAACTTGGTCCGTGCGATCCCGATCGAGATGGCGAGACCGACCTCTGCCTTCACCCGCTCTCGCAAGCCGATCGCGATCGTCTCGGGGGTGCCAGCGATGCGCCTGAGCCCGCCGACTTCTAGGAACGCCTCGTCGATCGAGAGCCCCTCTACGAGCGGTGTCGTGTCGCGGAAGATCGCGAACACGTCCTTGCTCGCGGTGGAGTACGCGTCCATGCGCGGCGGGACGACCACCGCATCCGGACACAGATCGCGAGCCTGCCGACCGCCCATCGCAGTGCGCACGCCGCGCGCTTTTGCCTCGTAGCTCGCGGCTAGAACCACGCCGCCGCCGACGATGACGGGCCGCCCGCGCAGCTCGGGGGCGTCACGCTGTTCGACCGAGGCGTAGAACGCGTCGAGGTCGGCGTGCAACACGGTCGCCTCGCCCCGCATCCCGCCCTCCGATCGATCGCACCTTCAGGTGAATCGTCGCACGGACCGCGGACACCGATGCCGGGGCGCTCGAGTCACCAGCCGGGACGTCGCGAATTGGCCCGTCAGTACCAATAGTCGTGCGTGAGCGCTGAGTGCAGACGGAGCAGATTGGCTTCTTGTGAGTGCCACATCGCGTAGCGACGATTCAGGGGAGTTCCAGTGCAGGCAGGTACTGCTCGGTGACCTGCGAAAAGCCCGTCTTGAAGGTGAACAATCCCGCCATCGAACTAGTGGAGGCAACTTCTGGTGAAGGGATGTTGCCCAGCTCGTAGCGCTCGAACCCTTCGCTTTGCAGATCCGTCATGATTCGCCAATGCATGTATCGTGGCGCCATCATCTCGGTTTTGACCCGCAAGGATCCGCCGTCTTTGTACCAGGCTTGCTTGCCGAATGTCGTGATGAATGCTCCGCAGATGATTTGCTGCTCATGGCTGGCGAAGTACAAGCGCCCATTGCCACTCCGGTCGAAGGTTCGCCAGCAGGACTTGAGATATTCCTCCTTGCGAAAGAACGCGCCCGAGCGTTGTTTGACCTCACCGACGAGTGACAACATCAGCGCCATGTTTTCGGCCGTCAGCGGAACGCGCTCAACAACGACGCCCATCCGCTCGGCGACACGCACTTCATATCGTGCGCGCTTCTTGAACTGTTGTTGAATGTCTGCCGCGGTGCCCCTCAGGTCGACTGCGACCGCATTGCGATACTGGGTAGGTCTGGCGTGCTGCCAGCCGTGTCCCAAGAATGTCTGCAGCAGGGCCTCGTCGTGCGACTGGTACAGCTCGAGCTTGAAGGCGACGGCCCGCCTGTCGGCGCTTGCTCGAACGTGCTCGGTGAACTCGGGGACCAGGGCATCCGTCATGCCAGTCAGGCGGGGCGCGTGCTCCAGCACTCCGAGGCCGGGCGCTCGGCGCGAAAAGCTCTGATAATCGAAGCCGTCGCCGTCCGTCGTCTGCATCCGCTTGGTCCGTGCTCGCCACGGTGACTGTTCGCGGAAGCGCGCCCAAGTACTCGACTGCATGAAGTTCGCGCCCGGCTGCGCCTTCAGCACGGTTTCATCCCACGCTGCCATGGCGGTTATGGCTGCCGCCCCGGGAACCGTGCGTGGAAGAGCCGCGATTGCGGTTGCCCGGGGTGGGTACGTCGGGCGGGCTGTAAATACGACCCGGTGTGCAGGGTTCGTTGGAGTCTCATAGAGACCCCATCGTTTACCTACCGGGCTGGGACTTTTATTGACGACACAAGCATTGATTCGGCCCCGACTCGGCGCCTCTGCCTCGGGGAAGCTGACCTAGCTCTGCGCGTCGAGAACCTCGCGGAGTCGGCGCGCGAACGCCTCGGGCTTGCCCGGATATCCGGAGTCCTCGGCCCCGAATCCGCCGTGGTGGCTCGGGAACACGACGGCCTCTGTGTCGAGCATCTTCGCGACGGATACGGCGGCGCGGCCGGTGAAGATGCCTTCGGACTCTTCGCCGACTCCGATCACGACGCGAGTCGGTGCGGCCTTGAGGGCGTCGACGTCCGGCCGATAATCGGTGACCGCGTTCGAGCGTTCTGAAAGCAGGGGATCGTCGCGTGAGCCGTTGTCGTCTGCGGGCAGCCCGAACATCGCAGGATCGGGCGCTGGCAGGGCGAAGTAGTCGTCGGTGAACTCTCCGCGCCACGACGTCATCATGATGAATGCGGCCATGCCCGCTCCGAAACCGCGGGAGTTGTACACCTCGTGGAATGCCGCCATGGCGCGCTCGGCGCGCTCCGAGTCAGGGAGAACTCCCGGTAGCGGCGGCTCATGGGCGACAAGAACTCGCAGGTCCTCGGGATGCGCGGCCACCAGGGCCATCGCCGTCACTGCACCGCCGCTGCTCGCGAACATGTCGACCGGTCCGGCGCCGAGCGTCGTGATGATCGCGTGCACGTCCTCGGCTTGGACGGTGGGAGTGTTGGTCACCTCGCCATCGCTGCGCGTGCTGCGCCCCAGCCCGCGCGGATCGTACGTGATCACCTTGCGGTCGGGCAGATACGACGTCAGGGCACGGAAGCCGCTCGCATCCATCGGCTGGCCGATCATGACGAGCGGGGGATGCGCGCCGTCTCCCTGGGTCGGTTCGGTGACGTCGTAGACGATCTCGGCGCCGGCAGTGTTGATGCTGTACGTTTCCATGTCTGACTCGTCTCCGTTGGCGATCGGGTTCCGCAACGGATGTTACGCCTTCGCGGTCTCCGGCGGGCGCGACATGATGGACCCCACAGCTCTCGCTCGCACCCCGTCGGCATAGGGTGGCCTCATGCACGCGGATCCGTCGGAGCGACCCGAGCACGTGATCGCCGCATCCGGAGCCACCGAGGTTGATCGGCAGCACTACTCGAGTCTTGCGGTCAGTGCGGCGAAGGGTGTCGCGGTGGTCACGGCGCGCAGTGGGGCGTGGGACAACGCGGTGACGATCACCGACTATCTGTCGGTCTCGTACGATCCGCCGACGATGGTGGTGAGTCTCTACTCGCTGTCGCGCATGGCCGAGACCGTTGCCGCTGCCGGGCGGTGGGGTTGAGTCTGCTGGCGTCCGATCAGGGGGCGGTGGCTGACGTGCTCGGGGATCCGGGGAATCCGCTCATCGGGATGCTCGGGCAGATCCCGCATTTCCGGCGGGATCCGGATGCGCCCGCGTTGATCGACGGGGCGCTCGCGTGGTTCGAGTTGCGCACAGTGGACACGGTCGAGGCGGCGACGCACACGCTGTTCGTGGGGGAGGTCGTCGCGATGAGTGCGGCGTCGCGGGCGACGGAGAAGCCGTTGATCCGGTTCCGCTCGGGCTATATCCGCTGAGCGAGCGGCGGGCAGACGCCAAGCTCACAACCAGTGCCGCCACTTGAAGATGCCCCACAGCCCCACGCCCAGCCCGAGCATCAGCGCGAGCGCGAACGGGTAGCCCCACACCCAGTGCAGTTCGGGCATGTGGTCGAAATTCATGCCGTAGATGGAGGCGATGAGTGTCGGGGTGAAGAGGATCGCCGCCCAGGAGGAGATCTTCTTGACCTCTTCGCCCTGCTCGATCGTCTCCTGCGCGAGTCGGCGGCTCTCCACGCCCTGGGCGAGGCTGGCGCTCGACATGCGGCGCATGGCGTCGTTCTGTTCGAGGGAGACGAGCGTCGAGTGCACGGTGAGTGCGTTCTCGAGCAGTGACCGGCAGGTGTTGACGCGTTCGGTGATCCGCACGACGTGGTCGAGCACGTTACGGAGGCGGTTCTGCACGTCGTCGCCGGTGCCGTAGCGGCCGGCGCCACGGAGGAGGCCCTCGACCATGCTCGGGAGGGGGCCGATGGCGCGCTGGAACGCGATCACCTGCTCGATGAGGCGGTAGATGCGCTCGGCGAGCAGGGGTCGACGTGACCGTCGGTGAACAGGCTGTCCTCGACCTGGTCGATGTCCTCTTCGAGTCCGGATACGACGGGCGCGTAGCCGTCGACGATCTCGTCGAGGAGGGCGGTGAGCATTGCCTCGGGCCCCGTGCTGAGGAACGTCGGCTCGGCTTCGAGAGCATCCCGCGTGGCAGTGAGGTCGGGCCGGTTGCCGCGGCGGAGGGTGATCACGAAACGGGGTCCGACGAAGAGGTGGATCTCGCCGAACTCGATCTGCTCGGTGGCGTCGTCGTAGGTTCCGGGACGGAGGACGACGAACATGGTGTCGCCGTAGCGCTCCAGTTTGGCGCGCTGGTGGCCCTTCAGTGCATCTTCGATGGCGAGGGGATGCAGGCCGAACAGCGCCGCTGCCTCGTCGAGAGCGTGAGAGTCCGAATCCCGGAGGCCGATCCAGGCGACGGTGTTCTCCGCGTCAAGCGCAGCCGCGGCCGCTTCGAGAGTGTCGGGGGCGGAGGTGCGGTGCCCGTCCACGTAGATGTGGCCGTCGATTGCGGTCATGAGTCGCCCTTCCGGTCGGTCGCCGGGCGTGCACCCGCGAGGAGCTGCTGGATCGCCGGAGCGACGGTCGCGACGAGTTTCTCCCTGTCCGCCGCGACCAGCACCGGCACGCCGATGATCCGGCGGCCGGTGACGATGCCGACGAGCATCGAGGATGCGAGACCCGCCCGCAGTGACGCATCCCCGCCGCCGCTCATGCCGTGCAGGATGCGGGACTGGATGAAGTCGCGCAGCTGGGCGCTCGCAGTCTCGTTGACGATCGCCCCCCGAAGCATCGCCATCAGAGGCTCCGACTCGTCGGGGCTGCCCTCCCAGGCTTCGAGGTAGGCGCGCACGACGCGCTCGCCGAGGTGCTCATCCGGCCCCTCGAACACGGTGTCGAACCGCTTGAGCGCCGACGGCGGCACAGCCATCACTGCAGCGAAGAGTTCCTCTTTCGAGCCGAAGAACTGCATGACCTGGGATGCGTCCACTCCCGCATCCGAGGCGACCCGGCGGATCGTCGTGGCCGCGAATCCGTCGGCGGCGAATCGTGCCCGTGCGGCGTCGAGCACCTCTTGTCGCGTGCTGCCGGACCCCGGCCTGCGGCCGCGTCGCGTCTTGGCAGCGGACTCCTTCTGTGCGGTCATGGTCCGAATCTAGCAATCAGGTAATTGTTTCTCAACGGGTGTTGAGTTTTCAGGCGACCGGACGTACGCTCATCCCCGACGCACGAGCCCACGCGGGACTCGTCTGACCCGAAGGAGCTTGCTGTGAGCGATGACCAGAAGATGTTCGTACCGTCCCAGCCGCTGCCCGCCGGCAGGACGGGCCTGCTGACGGAGTTCGCGCCCGGCACCCGCACTCTGGAGGCGGGGTTCCGCATCGCGCCGCAGTTCAAGGAGCTGCCGGTCGACATCGTGTTCGAGAAGGATGTGGCCGTGCAACTGCGCGACGGCGTCACGATCCACACCGACATATTCCGACCCGTCGGCACCGACCCGGTGCCCGTGATCGTGGCGTGGAGCCCGTACGGGAAGGGCCAGGGCACATCCGTCAGCGTCATGGGGGTGTTCGGGTTGGTCGGCCTCGACAACGGGATCGTGTCCGGTCTCGAGAAGTTCGAGGGCCCGGACCCGGCGTACTGGTGCGCCCGGGGATACGCGATCTGCAACCCGGACATTCGCGGCGTTGTCGACTCCGAGGGCGACAGCGTGCTGTGGGACCGCCAGGAAGGACGCGACTGCTACGACGTGATCGAGTGGCTGGCCGAGCAGGAGTGGTGCTCGGGCAAGGTAGGGATGAGTGGAACCTCCTACCTCGCTGTCTCGCAGTGGTTCACCGCTGCGGAACAGCCGCCGCACCTCGCCGCGATCAACCCGTGGGAGGGCGTCAGTGATGTCTACCGTGACCTCGTCATGCGCGGCGGGATGCCCGACACCGGATTCGCGCGGCAGCTTCAGGAGGGCAGCTTCTTCGGCAAGAACCGTAAGGAGGACATCCTGGCCGAGGCGGATGCGCACCCGCAGATGACCGAGCTCTGGGAGAACAAGATCCCCGCGTTCGAGAAGATCGCGGTTCCGGCCTATGTCGTTGCGAGCTACTCGAACACGCTCCACACGGCCGGGACGTTTCGCGCTTGGCGGCGGATCGGGTCGGAGGAGAAGTGGCTGCGCATCCACAACAGCCAGGAGTGGCCCGACTACTACGACGAGGCGAACGTCGACGACCTGCGACGCTTCTTCGACCACTTCCTCAGGGGCGAAGACAACGGGTGGGAACAGACGCCTCGGGTGCGGTATTCGCTGCTCGACCTCGAAGGCGGCGACCGAGTCGGCGTCGCGGCCGACTCGTTCCCGCCGGCCGAGGTGGTGCCGACGAAGTTCTACCTCGACGGTCGCATCCGGAACCTCACGACGACCGCGCCGGCCGACGCTTCTGAAGCCGCCTACGTCGTTGACTCGAACCCGAACGCCGTGTCCTTCATTACCCGCTTCGACGATGAGACAGAGCTGGTGGGCTATCCGAAAGCACACCTGTGGGTCGAGGCGCGTGATGCCGACGACCTGGATCTGTTCGTGCTCGTGCAGAAGCTCGACGCGTACGGAACGCCGCTGCAGGCGTTCACCGTGCCGAATCAGACCGCGCGGGCGCACGACGTCACCGAGCACGGGGCCACGATCCTCCGCTACAAGGGCTCCGACGGCCGACTTCGCGTCTCGGCGCGCCACCTCAACGAGACCCTCTCGACTCAGGATGTGCCGGCCCACACGTTCGACCGGGTCGAGAAGCTGTCCGCCGGCGAGGTCGTCGATGTCGAGATCGACCTGCTGCCGATCGGGCTGGCCTTCCATGCGGGGGAGCAGCTGCGATTCGTGATCAGCTCGCGCAACCTGCTCGGCACGATGATGCCCGGCATCCGCGAATACGTCGGTGCCAACGAGGGGACGCACGTCATCCACACCGGCGGCGAGCGCGCCTCCTATCTGCAGCTACCCGTCCTCACGCGATAACCCCGTCGCGACAACCGAGTAAGGAATCACCGATGATCGACCGTGATGACGTCACGGCAGCATCCGCGTCCTCTGCTTCTTCTGCACCTGCATCGTGGGTGCGGATCGCTTCGGAGGATACGGACACAAGCATCGACCGCTTCGAGCTGTTCTCCGCACGTCGAGCTCTGTCCCTGCTGAAGACTGCCCTGGGCCGAGAGCGACTACTCGAACTCCTGCGCGACGAGATCGCCGCGGGTGACGCGTTCCTCCGCGACCACCTCGCCCGCTCTGCCGGGAAGGAGGCGACCGGGACGACAATCCTGAGAGCGCACGGGATCAGCGCGGGGGAGTTCGCCGCGTGGCTGGGGCGGGCGTTCCAGCGCGAGGATGTGCTGCTAGCCGCGCATCCTGAGCACTACTCGATTCACAACCAGCCGGGCGGCTCGGTCAACATCGTCGAGACGCTCGGCGACAAGGTCTGCTCGTTCTTCATGGCGGGCTGGGATGCGAGCGCCGCGACCGAGGAAGAGCTCCGGTCGGCCGCCGAGGAGGGTTCGGGCGCGCGCCGCTCCCGCATGGTGCTCGAGGACGGCACAGTAGTCGGCTCGATCTCCAACCTGTTCCGGGATGAACCCGACGGCTTCACCGTGCGGCTCTCGGTCACCCTCCCAGCGACGTGCGCCCCCGAGGTGATCGACCAGCATCTCGAGCACTTCGCCGTCGAGTACCGCAATTGGATACTGGCCGCGGCGCGGGAACGCGAGGACGAAGCGGCTGAAACCGCCGCGACCACCGACTAGCCGCTGACTCTAGACTCCGAGCTTGCCGTCCCGCTATGCTCGCAAGGCTGTGCCACCGGGCCAGCATGCACGCCCCGTTGATCTGGAGAGGACCAAGCCGTGAGCTATCAGCGCCGACTCAGCCCTCAGCGTTCGCAGAATCTTTCTCGCGAACAGCTCACTCTCCAGCACCTCGTGTAGGCGCGAACCGTCTTTGGGACGCTCCGTGCCTTCGAGGGCCCGGGGCGTTCGGCGTCTTTCCTCCCTCTTGCGATGTGGAGGTGTGTCGAATTTCTCGGGTGCCCACCATCCGGAAACCAGAAATTCACACAGACAAGAAAGACGATGAAAGAGATAAACAAGAGGCTGCTCAGCTGGGCGAGCATCCTGGACGCAAAAGCTGAGGAGCAGGCGCGGGTCACGTCGACCATGCCGTTCGTGTTCCCGCATGTCGCATTGATGCCGGATGCCCACCTCGGGCTCGGGGCGACCGTGGGCTCCGTGATCCCGACGCTGCGGGCCGTGATGCCTGCTGCGGTCGGTGTCGACATCGGATGCGGGATGATCGCGGTTCGGACGCAGTTCCGGCTGAGCGAGCTGCCGAACGACCTGCGTGCTCTGCGGGAGCAGATCGAGCGGGCGATCCCGGTTTCGGCGGGAGCGCACAACAACAAGATCGTTGCGACTGCGGTGCCGAGGGTGGCGGAGCTCGAGCAGATGGCTGTCGCCGCCGGATTCGACCCGGCGCAGGCGCTCGGTGCGTGGCGTGAACAGCTCGGGACGCTGGGCAGCGGCAACCACTTCATCGAGGTCAGCGTCGACGAGACGGACAGTGTCTGGCTCTTCCTGCACTCGGGGAGCAGGGGCGTCGGCAACAAGATCGCGCAGCGGCACATCAAGGTTGCGCAGAAGATGATGCAGAAGTGGTGGATCACGCTGCCCGATCCGGACCTCGCGTACCTGGTCGAAGGTACGCCCGAGTTCGACCGGTACATCGCTGAACTGCGGTGGGCACAGCAATACGCCCTCCTCAACAGGGAAGAGATGATGGACCGGGTCGTGCGGCAGGTCAGCGAATGGACCGGCACCGATGTCCTGGAGCTGGAGCGGATCAACTGCCATCACAACTTCACCCAGAAGGAGACTCACTGGGGGAAGAGCGTCTGGCTGTCCAGGAAGGGCGCGATCTCCGCGAGGGCCGGTGAGCTGGGGCTCATCCCGGGATCCATGGGAACGGCGTCCTACGTGGTGGAAGGCCTCGGAAACAAGGTCGCCCTGGAGTCGAGCCCGCACGGTGCCGGGAGGAACTTCTCGCGGAGCGCCGCGCGGAGAACCTTCACGCACGACCAGCTGAAGGAGGCGATGACGGGAATCGAATACCGGGACACGGACGCCTTCCTGGATGAGATTCCGGCAGCGTACAAACCGATCGACCAGATCATGGAAGACGCTGCCGATCTCGTGAAGGTGCGGCACAAGCTGCGGCAGATCGTGAACGTCAAGGGGGACTGAAAACAGGATGGGGTGCCGGTAGCCGGCACCCCTGACGGAGGGCGGCTCGAACGAGCCGCCCTCCGTCTCGCCACCGCGTTGAGTCTCAATCCCTGCATCTTTTGGGGAGAAGTTGACGCGCGTAGACAATACGCGTAGATTGCTGCTACTTCCCGTCAGAGAGGACACGATGAACGAGCGGCTCGCCCCAGCGGATCCCGAGGTGGATCTCCTCGTCGTCGGCTCTGTCAACGAGGATCACTTCACCTTCGTGCAGACCTTTCCGCGCCCGGGCGAGACCGTGACGGCTATTGCCGCGCGGCGAGGACTCGGAGGAAAGGGCGCAAACCAGGCTGTCGCAGCTGCCCGAGCGGGCGCGATCGTCCGGTTCGCTGCGAAGGTCGGTGCGGATGGTGCGGGCGCGTCCGCCATAGAGGCGCTTCGGGCCGCCGGTGTGATCACGGACGCCATCGACGAGGAGTCAGGCTGCGCGACAGGCAGCGCCTCGATCGCGGTCGATGCGAGCGGGGAGAACTGGGTTATCGTCGACGCCGGCGCGAACTCGCGCCTCGCGTGGAGCGACGCCGACCGGATTTTCGACGCCTATGGCGCACCTTCGGTCATTCTCACGCAGGGCGAGACCCCCGCCGCCACGGTTGCACACGTGGCCCGTCGTGCACACGACGCGGGCTCGCGGTTCGTGCTCAATCTCGCGCCCGTCATCGACATCCCGAACGAAGCACTGCAGATCAGTGACCCGCTGATCGTGAACGAGCACGAGGCCGCAGCAGTGGCAACTGCGCTCGGTCTGAGCGCTGACAGCCCGTCCGAACTCGCGACAGCGCTCACGTCGGTCGCTCGCTCGGTGGTGATCACGCTCGGCGCTGCCGGTGCGGTTTCCGCCTCCGATGAAGGCGTCTGGAATGTGGCCGGATTGCCGGCAGACGGTGTGGTCGACACGACCGGGGCTGGTGACGCCTTCGTCGGGTCCCTCTGCGCACGGCTGGCTGTTGGTGACGACCTTCGCGCAGCGATGACCTGGGCGTCGGCCGCCGCATCTCTCTCTGTCGGCCGGCCCGGTGCTGCCGAGTCATATGCCACCTCCGATGAGGTCGAACGACGGCTTCTCCTCGCGGGAGTCTCCGCATGACCGCGAAGCGCGTCACACGGGGGATGTCGCTCGCGCGGCAGGCACATCCGAGGCCGTCGTGAGCTACGTCGTCAACGACGGGCCGAGGCCTGTCGCCGACGAGACACGTCGTCGCGTTCTCGAGGCGATCAAGACCACCGGTTACCGACCCAACACGATCGCGAAAGCCTTAGCGAGCGGCTCATCCGGTGCGCTAGGCCTTGTCGTGCCCGATATCTCAAACCCATTCTTCGCGGCGTTGGCACGTGCGATCGAAGACGAGGTGTTCGCGTCGGGACGGGTTCTGCTCGTCGGAAACTCGGCCGAGAGCGGTGAGCGTGAAGCCCGCCTGGTGAGCAGCTTTATTGATCGCCAGGTTGACGGGCTGCTCTACGTCGGCGTCGGACACCACGCTCACGTCGAGCAGGCGCTGTCTGCCGGCGTCCCCGTCGTGGTCCTGGATCGATACGACCCCACGCTCGGCGTCGCTTCGGTGGTCGTCGACAACTTCGAGGGCGCTGTGATCGCGACCGAGCACCTGATCGATCACGGGTATCGCCGAATCGCGACCGTGGCCGGACCGTCGGCTCTATTCACCGCGGTCGAGCGGATCGGCGGTTGGCGAAAGGCGCTGAAGTCGGCCGGACTCCCTAACGGTGACGACCTCCTCGTACAGGCGCCGTTCAGTCGAGCAGGCGGTTACGCGGCCGGGTCAGCACTCTTCGAGAGCCAGATTCCGGATGCCGTGCTGGTGGCCAGTGAACAGCAGGCGATCGGCCTGCTCGCAGCTGCCGCCGAGAGAGGAATCCGCGTACCCGAGGACGTCGCCATGATCTCCTTCGACGGAACGGATGAGTCGCGGTTCAGCACGCCGCCGTTGACTACCGTCACTCAGCCGTTCCAAGAAATCGCGCGCCACGCTGTTGCGCTAGCGCGCCCCCTAGACGCGGACGAGACCAGGCATCTCACCTGTGAGGTGCAGCTCGTCCGCCGCCGCTCCTGCGGCTGCTCCTATCCCATGAATGAGAACCACCAGGCGCCGACCGAGTTGGCGAACACTGAAGACGCCTGGCAGTCCCCACCGAAAGAGGAACCTAGCATGAATCGAACCGTCAGAGTCGCGGGCGCCGTTGTCGCCGCCGCGGCAATGTCGCTCACAGCCGGCTGCACGGCCGGCGGAGGGTCCGGGTCAAGCACCACCGGCACCCAGACGATCACCTTCGTCACCCCGCATCAAGGCGTCTACGACGACGTCATCAAATCGTTCGAAACGGATCACCCGAACATCAAGGTCGACCTGCAGGTCATCCCGTTCACCGAGATCGCTGCGCAGACGCAGGCTCGTCTGGGCTCGAAGGATTCCTCCATCGACCTCATTGCCGTCGATCCACCACGGCTTCCGTCGATGGTGCAGAAAGGCTTCCTCGTCGACGTCTCGTCGGACGCGAAGACTATGAAGCAGGACCTGACCGCCGGTGGCGTGAAGTCCGTCACATGGAACGACAAGCAGTGGGCGTATCCGTTGTGGACCAGTGACAATTTCCTCTTCTATAACAAGGATCTGGTCGCTGCAGCGGGTATCACAGCTCCCGGGGCTGACAACGCCAATCGATTGACGTGGGAGCAGACGCTCGATGCGGCCAAGAAGGCGCAAGGTGCGGGGGCTCAATACGGCTTCGCCTTCGAACAGGTCGACGCGTACTACGCTCTCCAGCCCGTGCTGATGTCGATGGGCGCGGGGACAGGTCTTTCCGGCACTGCCAACCTGACTCCTGCCGTCGACACGTCCGACTGGAAGAAGTTCGGCGAGTGGTACAAGAACCTTTACGCAAACGGGCTATCTCCGAAGGGTATTCAGTCGGCTCAGATGCCCGACCTGTTCAAATCGGGCAAAGTCGCCTTCTACGTCGCCGGGCCAGCCCGGATCACAGATCTGCAGAAGAGCGCTCTCGCCGACAAATGGGGCATGGCTCCCTTGCCATATGAGGACGGTGGAAAGGTCGTTACTCCGACCGACTCCTGGGCCGTCGGCGTGAGCGCGTACAGCGAGCACAAAGCGGCGGCTGAGGAGTTCGCCCGCTACCTGTCGCTCAACAGCGATGCCGCAGTGGGAACCTCCACCAAGTTCAACCTGCCGCCGGTGAACCAGAAGGCGTACCCGAAGTACATCCACTACATCGACGGTGTGGCGCCCGAGCAGACCGCGCAGTACGGAAGCCTGCTCACCACCGATTCCGATGAGCACGCCGCACGCCGCCCCTCGTCGATCGGCTACGCCGATTTCGAGACGGTCGTCAACAAGGCGTTCGCCGACATCCGTTCCGGCGGAGACGTCGGCTCCATCCTCGGCGACGCTCAGAGCACGCTCGAGCGCCAGCTCGCCCAGTACAAGTGACGCCTGTGCGGGGCCGGTTCGCCGGTCCCGCACGGCCCACCGCTTCCTTCGAAGGACAATCGTGTCTCAGACTTCTTCTATGACGCTGCGCGCACGGACCGCCGCCGCGTCGAACGCCCGGGTCCGTTCGCGGCGTCTCGCTCGTGTCCGGATCTGGCTCACCGCAGCAGCGTTCCTGCTGCCCGCCCTGATCGGGCTGCTCATCCTCCGCATCATCCCGACTGTTGAGGCGATCGGTACGTCGCTCACCAACAAGGTCGGCACCGTCAGCTTCTCGAACTTCGGCTACGTCTTCACCGATCCGACCTTCCTGAATGCGCTCAAGGTCACCCTGTTGTTCTCGATCGTGATCAACCCCATCCAGATCGCGCTAGCGCTCTGGCTGGCCGTCGTGCTCACCAAGCGCGTACCCGGAGTCGGGATCTGGCGTACTCTCATCCTTCTTCCGATCGCTGTGCCGCAGATCGTGTCGGCGATCGTGTGGGGCGTGCTGTTCCGACCGGATGGGCCGATCAACGGCATCCTCGAATCGCTCGGGATCGCTCCCGTCCCCTGGCTGGTCAGTCCGAGCACCGCGCTGTTGTCGATCATGATCATCTGCACCTGGGTCGGTGTCGGCTACTGGATGACGTTCCTCGTTGCCGGGATCAAGGACATCCCGAGCAGCCTGTACGAGGCGTCAGAGCTCGACGGCGCCGGTGGATGGAAGCAATTCCTTTACATCACCCTGCCCGGATTGCGGCGCCCCCTGCTCTTCGTCCTGGTCGCGGACACGGTCGCGAACTTCTTGGTCTTCGCACCGGTCCGGATTCTCACCCAAGGCGGACCTCAGGGTTCGACCAACCTGATCATGAACTTCATCTTCGAGCGCGCATACGTGCTCGCCGACCCGGCGGGAGCAGCAGCAGCGACGATCGTGCTCGTGCTCATCGTCGTCTGTGTCGTCGGCGTGCAGTTCCGCCTGCTTCCCGGAAAGGACTGACATGTCCGACATCATCGACAATCGCCGCCAGCGTCGAGCGGGCCGCCTCGCGCTGTTCATCGCCGTCCCCGTCGCGGCGCTCTCCATCCTCCCGCTGCTCTGGGCGCTGATCTCATCCCTTCGCCCGAGCAGTGAGATCTTCGCCCACCTGTCACCATTCAGCCTCGCGACGATCTGGCCTTCCACCGTTTCATTCGACAACTACTTCGCCGTGCTGAACAGCGATTTTGCCCGCTCGCTTGTCAACTCAGTGATTGTCGCGTTCTTCAGTGTCGTGCTCGGGCTGATCGTTTCCTCGCTGGCCGCGTTCGCTCTTGCCGTCCTCGACTTCCCGGGACGCAGCGCGGTGTTCGCAGTGATGGTCGTGAGCTTCCTCGTTCCGTTCGAAGCGATCGCGATCCCGCTGGCCAACACGTTCCGCGACTGGAACCTGCAGAACACGCTGGTCGGATTGGTGCTCCCCGCTATCGGCAACGGCTTGTCGATCTTTCTTCTTCGCCAGTTCTTCCTCAACATCCCGTACTCGCTCGCGGAGGCCGCACGGATGGACGGACTCAGCTGGTTCGGGATCTATCGGCGCATCTACCTGCCGCTGTCGCGAGCATCCCTGGTCGGCGCCGGTCTGATCCTGTTCGTCTTCCAATGGCAGTCCTTCCTCTGGCCGCTCCTGATCGCGCCGTCTCCCGACTCCCGGGTGGCACCGGTCGCGATCGCGGACTTCGCGCAGGAATCGGGGGTGGATTTCGGCCAGATGTTCGCGGCGGCGATTTTGACGGCTGCCGTGCCGCTCATCCTGCTGCTCGTCTTCCAACGGCAGTTCGCCGGTTCGCTCGCATCCTCCGGGAGCAAAGAATGAGCGCCGGACCAGCCCCGGAGCACCGCCGACTGATCATCGACTGCGACCCTGGAAACGGGATGCCCGCTGCCGACATCGACGACGGGCTCGCGCTCGCGCTCGCCGTCGCGCGCACCGACCTGTTCTCGCTCGAGGCGATCACCGTAGTCTCCGGCAACACGCATCGTGACGTCGGCTACGCCGTAGCCAGCGAGTTTGTTGCCCGACTCGGACTGGACACCCCCGTGTACGCCGGCGCGGAACGAGCCCTCCTCGAGCCTCCTCATCCTTGGCGGGAGCGACAGGATGCGAATGAGCTGCGCCCAGACGTCGTCCGCGCCTGGGTGGGTGTCCAGCGGCCCGCATCCGTTTCGGTCGGCTCGCCCGACGCTGCCGTTCGCATCGTCGAACTCGTGCGCGCCGAGCCCGGGGCATTCACCATCGTCGCGATCGGTCCGCTCACGAACATCGCGATGGCGATCGAGCTCGAGCCCCGGCTGCCGGAGCTCGTGCGCGACATCGTCATCATGGGCGGCGCCTTCGACGTGCCGGGATTTCTGCAAGAGCTCAACTTCGGTATCGATCCCGAGGCCTCGCACATCGTTCTGACCAGCGGAGCCCCGATCACGCTCGTGCCGTTGGACACGACATCGCAGACGCTCTTCACGCATGCCGACCTCGATCGCCTGCTCCACAACCCGAACCCGGTCGCGCAGTACGTCGTCGAGACCACCAGGCCGTGGATCGACTATGCGGCTGCGTGGCGCAACATCGACGGCTGTCTGCTCCACGATCCGCTCACCGTTGCTCTGCTCATCGATCCGGACATTGCGGAGTACGAGGATCGGATTGTCGACGTCGAGCTGTCGGGGACGCTGACACGTGGGCGTGCGATCTGGTGGACGGCGGAGAACCTTCGACTCCATGTCGGGTTACGCGTGCCCGAATCGTTGCGGCCGATTCGTGTTGCAACACGGGTGGACAACGCTCGGCTGGTCGAATTGCTGCTGTCGGCATTCGCTTCAGGCTCCGAGGTGCTCGACCCAGTGACCGCCGCGGCCCGATGACGGGCGGTGCGCTCGCGGCCGTTGCGATCGCGATGTTCGTGGGGGCGATCGCTCAGCGAGTGACCGGGATGGGGTTCGCCCTCGTGGTCTCTCCGTTCCTCGTCCTGCTCCTCGGACCGTTCGACGGCGTGATGCTCGTCAACCTCGCAAGCATCGTGTCAGCGCTCATCGTCCTCGTGACCGTGTGGCGAGATGTCGACGTCCGTGCGTACGCGTGGCTCGCCTCGGCAGCTCTCGTCGGAGTGATCCCCGGGGCATTCCTGGCGGCCCGGGTCGAACCCGCGATCCTTGAGACCACGGTCGGCGCAATCCTGCTCGTCTCCCTGACAGCCTCGCTGCTCGTGGCCCGTCTGCCGATCACGATCTCAGGGCAACCACCGCGCTTGGTTGCCGGATTCGCGTCGGGACTGATGAACGCTGGAGCGGGTGTGGGAGGCCCAGCAGTGAGCGCATACGGGATCCTCAGCCGATGGCCTCACCGGCAGTTCGCGGCGACCCTCCAGCCGTACTTCGCGACCGTCGGTTTGGCATCCGTCGTGTCGAAGCTCGTCATCGCGCCGGGCTCCTTTCCTGATCTGGGCCCAATCGGTTGGCCGCTGGCGTTCGTGGCACTCGTGGCGGGTGTCGCAGTGGGTACTTTCGCTGCGAGACATATTCAGGTGAGGTGGGCTCGGTCGGCCGTGATCGTCATCGCTTTCGCGGGCGCAGCTGTCGCACTTGTCTCCGGCGTGATCCACCTCGTTCACTGAGATTGCGCTCAGACGAACGGAGGGTGGCCCGCGAACGAGCCACCCTCCGTCTCACACTCCCAGCCCCACCGGGCCGGTCAACCTCAGCTGAGCTGCTTCCAGACGCTGTACAACGCGCCAGGCACCGGCGCGTTCCCGGCGGTGTACCACTGGGCCTGGTACACGTGGCCCTGGTACGTCACCTTCTCGCCTCCGGTGTAGACGGTCGCGGCGCTCCAGGCGGGGGTGCCGCCCGGTGTCGTGGGTGCGACCTGCTCGCTCCACGGGCCGCCGACGCCGCCGGGGGTGGTGCCGCGCGAGTACCACAGCGCCTTGAAGGTGCGGCCCTGGTAGACCACGATCTCACCGGCGTTGAAGGGACGCGTTACGGTCCAGAGGGCGGTGCCGTTCGCATCCGTCGCGATCTCCGACCAGGCGCCGTTCTTGTTGCTGCCGGGGGTCTCGCCGGACGTGTACCAGAGGGCCTGGAATACCTTGCCGTCGTAGCTCACCTTGTCGGTGTTGAAGTAGACCTTCTTCTTGTCCCACGCATCCGGACCCTTCGGAACACCCTGCTCGCCCAGGTTCAGGTCGCAGTTGATGCGGCCGCTGTAGAGCGCGTGGCCCTCAGTCGGACTGCCGGTTCCCGCACCGTAGATGCCGTCGTCCGACCACAGCACCTCCTTGGTGCCGTCGACGCAGGTCGAGTTCGGCGCCAGGGCGAAGCCCTCGAGGTTGTTCACGGGGAGGCTCGCCGGCTTGCTGTATGCGACATCCGGAACGATCGAACCGGTCGTGCTCACCTTCAACACCGTCGAGGTGACGCCGCAAGTGTTGTCGCACAGGGCCCAGATGCGCTGAGTGTCGGTGTTGTACGCGACATCCATCACGTGGCCCATGCCGGTGTCGACCACGGCGACACGGTGGAAGCTGTGGTCGGCGTTGAGAGCGTAGGCGTACAGCTTGCCGTCGTTCTCAAGCGCGGCGAAGTAGAGGCCGGTGCCGTGCTGCGGGTAGTCCGTCGGCTTGTAGGTCTTACCGGTCGACTGGTCGACGAATCCGTTGGCGGTCAGGTAGCCGTCTGGCACGAAGGTGACGCCCTCGAAGCCGAGGTTGGCCTGGTCCTTGTTGCCGGCGTGCAGCTCGGGGAACTCGGCGGTCAGGTTCCACTGGTCGGTCGCGACGAGCTGGGTGCCCGACTGGGCGGGGTCGAACCGGAGGATCGAGTTCAGCGGGATGGTGTTGGCCGCGTTGTTGCGCTCGGTGGTCACGTAGAGCGCGCCATCCGGACCCACGGTCAGACCCTCGGAGTCAGGCTGGTTCGTCGCCACATCGGTGTTGCCCGGGAAGAAGATCTCCTTGCCCGCGCTCCAGCCGTTGGTGGTGTCGGGGACCCACAGGTCGCCCTGCTTCACCATCCGGTAGACCCAGCTCTTGTTCTTGACGCTGTAGAGCACGTTGGCGTTGGTCGGGTCGAAGACGAGACCGCTGACATCCCGACCCTCAGGGCCGGTCGTGGTCGTCCACGCGCACTGCTTGTCGGCGACGGCGACGGATGCGCTGCCCGGCCAGGTGGTCGGCGTGAGCGCGGTCGCAGGCAGGGTTCCGGTGCCCGACGGTGCTTCGGGCTGGCAGGCCAGTGTGGGCGGGGTTCCGCCGTCGGCGGGGTTGGTCAGCGTCGTCTTGCATGCGTCTGCGTTGGAGGCGCCGAAGCTCTTGTCCTTGACCGAGACGAACGCGCCGGTGCCGTCGGGGCAGCGCGCGTATGCGCCCGCACCGAAGTTGTTGCCCTCATCGGTGCCCGCCTCGCCGGCGGTGTAATCGACTGAGTCAACCAGTGTTCCTGCGGTGCTGTTAGCGCCGTCCGGGAGGTAGACCTTCACCCCGTCGCCACCGCTTCCCAGTCCCTTAGTGGACGAGAAGTAGACGTAACCGTGCGCGGGGATGACCGTGGTCGCGGTGCCGTTGGCGAGAGTTGCCGAGAAGGGTGCTGCCGAGGTCGCCGCACCGCTGTCGATCTGCAACCAGCCGGCGATGCTGACGTCGGTGGCTCCGCTGTTGGACAGCTCGACCGCATCCCCGACCGGCATTGCGCCGTTGTCGGAGGACACCTCGTTGATGTGGACGTTCTTCCAGTCGGCACCGGGGCCGCCGGTTCCGCCGTCGCCGCCCGCGGTCGCGAAGCGGCTCTTGCCCGGCGAGCCGATGTCGCCAGTGGTCGATGCCCAGGATGCCTCGGCGTCGCCGACCGCGGAGAGCTGCCACTGCGAGGCGTCGTTGGCGCCGAGTGCAGCATCCGTCTTCGGGATGCCCGCGACGCCCTGCGTGCGCGGACCCTTCACGGCGCCGGTGCCCTGGTCGTTGTAGGTGAGACGGTCTGCGAGGTTGGCGACCGCATCCGGACCGTCGAAGATGTTGATCTCGTCGGCGCGGCCCAGGTTGACCGCGTTTCCCGCAAGGATCTTCACGTCGGCGGCGAGGTTCCACTCGCTGCGGAAGGTGGCATCGGCCGACTCGGTGATGATCGCGGACTGGCCGGCGGCGAGGGTGCCGAGGCTGTCCAGCGGGACCGTTCCCGGCGTGCGGCTGTCGTCGTCGAACGACCAGCCGGCGAGGCTGACCGACGACGCGCTCAGGTTCGTGATCTCGATGTACTCGCCCGAAGAACTGACCGGGTTGTACATCCATTCGGTGATCTTGACGTCGGGTGCGTCAGCGGCATACGCCGCGGTCGGCAGCACGACCGCGAGGGCGCCCGCCGCTGCCGTCGCGGCGAGGACCGCGATGGCTCGGGTTGTCTGAAGTCTCATAATCCGGAAACTAGCGACGCCGCCCATACGAGGGTGAAAGGGATGGTGAACAGCAGGCGAACGGCGCAGCCCGGATTTTGTCGCGCCACTCTCGACAGGTCGCGCTCATCGGACGAAGATCGGACGCGTATCCGTCAGCACCGCTCGAGAGGATCCGGCCGTTGGCAACGCTCACCAACTTCGTCTTCTATGCGAACGATCCGCAGACGCTCTCGGACTTCTGGGCGCGGGCCTTCAACTATCCGCTCCAGCGGTTCGAGGGGGAGTTCCGCGAGATGCTGCTCGCGAACGGTCTGACCGACGCCGATCTCGCGAAGCGAGGGCTGGCGGAGAGCACGGACGGGAGCGGGCCGCGGCTGTTCTTCCACCACGCGAACGGACCGAAGACGGGACGGAACCGGGTCCACATGGACCTGCAGACCGTGCAGGGGCGGCTGCCGACGAACGAAGAGCTCGATGCCGAGAAGGACCGGCTCGTCGCCCTCGGGGCGAGTGTCGTGCGCCTGATCGACCAGGACTGGGGACCGGCTCACGAGCACTACTACCAGATGCAGGACCCGGAGGGGAACGAGTTCTGCCTGCACTGACCTGGACGCAAGCACGAACGAAGGAGTCGTGAATGACGAAGTATCTGATCTCTTTTCCGAGCGAGGCGATGGACGTTTCGCAGGACGAGCTGCCGGCCGTCTCCGATGCCGCGCACGCGGTCATCCGAGAGGCTCAGGATGCCGGTGTCTACGTCTTCACTGGAGGCATCAATGAGCAGGTCGATCCGGTCAGGGTGGCCGGCGACGGCACGGTGACGGTCGACACGTATCCGCAGACCAGGGAGCTCGACGGCGGATTCGCCGTTCTCGAGCTGCCCTCGCGAGATGCCGCTCTGGAGTGGGCGGCGAAGATCGCGACCGCGTGCCGGTGCTCCCAAGAGGTGCGCGAGTTCATGTTCGATCCACTCGTGTGACCGGCTCCAGATCCACTTTTCGACTTCGCGAGGACTTGTCCCGGATGCCGTCGTTCGGGCGCGCCCGGGGTGTGATCTCCGCGGGCCCGGGTTAGTCTGCTTACTCACACACAGGCAACCGATGGGGTAAATCCATGCATTCCTTGTTGCGGCTCGTCGTTTCGAGCGTGAGTGGTATCGCGGTGGTGGCAGGCGGTCTCACGGTCGGGGTGCCCGCCGCGATGGCGGAGCCGACGGCATCACCGGCCCCGACTTCCACGGCTGCACCCGCCACCCCGGAGCCGACGACGGCCCCGCCTGCGACGACGACCCCCACTCCGACGCCCACCCCGACGGCTGCTCCGCCCGCGGCTGCACCTCCGGCGACATCCGACATCGTTCCCGATGATCCGTCGCTCGCGGTGATGAACGCGGCGGGAAACCACAGCATGGGCTCCACCGTCGAGCTGAACGATCCGGCGCCCGCGTCGCCCCCCAGCAAGTTCCGTTCCCTGGCCGCGACCGCGGGTCCCCCAGGGATCCCCGGGCTGGACGTCAGCGGATGGCAGGTGCTGAACGCTTCGAACTGGGCTTCGATCTACGCGAACGGCGCGCGATTCGCGTATGTGAAAGCGACGGAGAACACCACCTATATCAGCAGCCAGTTCAACGAGCAGTACACCGACTCGTACAACGCGGGACTGCTGCACGGCGCCTACCATTTCGCGACCCCCAACACGTCGAGCGGCGCTGCGCAGGCCAACTGGTTCCTTGCCCACGGTGGAGCGGGGTCGGCGGACGGCCGCACGATGCCGCCGCTTCTCGACATCGAGTACAACCCGTACGGCGCAACCTGCTACGGCCTGAGCCAGGCCGCGATGGTGAGCTGGATCCGCGACTTCTCGAACACCATCCAGGCGCGCATCGGCAGACTGCCGGCCATCTACTCGACGACCAACTGGTGGATCCAGTGCACCGGCAACAGCGCCGCATTCTCGGCCAATCCGCTCTTCATCGCGCGATACCCCAACAACATCGCCGACGGTGCCGGCACCCTCCCGGCCGGGTGGGGGTCGTACACGCTCTGGCAGTACGCGAGCTCCGGCATCTTCCCCGGTGATCAGGATGTCTTCAACGGCAGCCTGACGCAGCTGCAGACCTACGGACTCGGCTCGAGCCTCGTCAGGACGGTGAACAACGCATCCGTCTATCTCGTCTCGGGAACGGACAAGTATCCGGTGACGAGCCTGGTCACGCTCGGGGCACTGGCCCCGCTCGGGCAGGTCGCCTACGTGCCCCAGAGCTATCTGGATCAATTCACCACGAGACAGGCAGCGAGCCGGGTGATCCGTTCGCCCGACGGGACGATCTGGTTCTACGACTCCGGTATCAAACTGCCGTTCATGTCGTGTGCACTCGTTGTGGACTTCGGTGGGAGCTGCGATTCATCCGGATTCGTGCAACTCACGGCAGCACAGGCCGCCCAGTTCGTCACCGGGCCCGCGATGCTGCCGGTGCTGATGTCGAATGGGGGGCCGCGCTACTACGTCCAGGGCGGAGCAAGGCATGAGGTCCTCGACACAGCGTCGCTGACGCAAGCGGGAATCGGCTCGAGTACGCATGTGCTCTCGGCGACCGCGGTTTCGTACCTCCCCGTGAAGGCGCCGATCACCAGAGACAACGTCTTCGCGAAGGTTCCGGGAACCGCGGGTGTGCTCCTGACGGGCGGGAAAGCCTCTGTCATCGACGCGAGTGCGGCGAGTTTCGTGGGAATGCCCGGTGCGGCGGTCGGAAGCCTGCAGCCGGAGAGTCTCGCCCAGGTTCCGACGGCGACGCCCTTCAAGGGAGCATTCCAAGCATCCGGAAGTTCGACAGTCCAGGTGATCGGCACCGGTGGGCTGCATCCGTGGGCCGCCGGCGTGGGCGGCGCGAGCTTCCAGCCCTTGACCGTCCCGGCATCCTTCCTTGCCGCCTATGCCACGGCAGCGCCGATCCAGGCGGGTGCGGCGGTCATGTCCGCCGCAGGCGGGACGGTGTACCTCGTGATGCCGACGGACATCCGGCCGATCAGCTCGTGGGAATCTCTGATCGCGCTCTCGGCGGGAAAGAATCCGGTAATCACAGCGGTGCCGCAGGCTTTTCTGAGTTCGCTCCCCAGCGGTCCGGTCGCGCTCAACGCGGGAACTCTGGTGCGCAATACGAGCAACGCGACCGTCTATCTCGTGAACGGGGTGACGAACAAGATCCCGTTCTCGAACTTCGACTACCCGACCGAAGCGGGGATCAAATCGTTCACGTTCACGACGGACGACCGGTTGTCGGCGTATCCCACATCGTCGACGCTGCTCACTTATGGCATCATCTGCGGCTCTCAGAAGTATCTGAGTGCGGGCGGCAGCATCCACGCGGTCTCGTCGTCGCTGAACGCCACCTATCCGCTCAGCTATGTGCAGCTGGACACGTTCACGTGCGCGCTCCTCACCAAAGGCATCGACGCGACGGCGTTCATCCGCACACCCGACGGGTCGATCTTCTACATGAACGGCGGGAAGAAGCATCCGATCGCGTCGATGGCTCGTTTCGCGCAACTGTCGGCCGGTCAGCCGTACCTGAACGTGTCCGCGATGTTCGGCGCCGCCATTCCGACCGGCCCGCTCGCCTAGCCGAGTAGTCGCGGGCGCTGCTCGCGGCTACTTCAGGCTCTGGTGGGGTGCCTTGAACGCGATCGAGTCGGCGGTGACGCCCACGAGGCCGAGGTTGACCTTCAGGAGTTGCGGCGGCAGCCCGTCGGCCGGTGGGGGAGTCGAGGCGCCGAGGGTGATCGGTGTGCCGTCGAGCAGGGTCGCGGTGGCCGAGTCCGCGTAGACCTGCACGTGACCGCGCAGCTCCATCCTGTCCGCCGTGGTGGCCAGGATCGGGCCGGTCTCATGGCGCACTGTCAGGGCGAAGTCGGTGATGGTGATGGTGTCGGCGACGAGCTTCAGCACCGGGGTCTTGGTGCCGTCGGCGAGCGGGACCTCGACCAGGGTGACGGACTGTAGGCCGGTGAACGAGATCGAGGAGCCGCCGAGCTGGGCCGGGGGCTGCGTGAATGTCGGCGCTCCCGCATCCGGAACCGCCGCGGTGGGTGTCGGGGTCGGAGTGGCCGGCGCGTCCGTCGGAGCCCCGGGGACGGGGACGGGCAGACCCGGCAGCGGGATGGGCGAACTCGGATCGGGCGACGTCGGGCTCGGTATCGGGCTCGGCGACCCGCACGACATGAGCAACGGGATGCAGAACTCAGTCGGAGCAGACGTTCGCACCGCGCCGATACCGGTCGCGGCGAGCACGACGCAGAGCGCGAGCGCACCGCCCAGCCGGGAACGTGCGCGCTTGCCGGAGGTCAGGATCGCTCCTCGGTCTCGGCCTCGGCGACGGCCTCGGCGAGTGCAGGCTCGGCCTCCGTCGCGATCGGCGCCTTCGGCATCCACGCAACGGTCAGGATGCCGCCGACCGCTCCGAGCAGCATCCCGACGAAGAATCCGCCCAGGTTCACCCCGATGAGCGAGTAGACCGAGACCGCCAACGCGATGACGCCGTAGAAGATGCGGTGCACAGGCATGGACACGGCCAGGATGCCGAGGAGCACCAGCGCGACCGGGATGATCGTGGCCTGCAGCCCCTCGATGCCGAGCTGCACGTGGATCTTGCCGAAGTCGAGCTGACCGGAGAAGAACATCTCGATTCCGGCGAGCACGGTCAGCAGTCCGCCGACGAACGGACGCTCGCGGCGCCAGGCGGCGAAGCGCGACCGGCGGCTATGAACCGACCGGCGGCCGGGATGGGAGACGGCAGTCATCGGTTAGAAGCACCCCTTCAAGCCGTCGGTGAGCTGCACGTGCATGCCCGTCAGGGTGAAGACGGAGGCTTGGGTGCTCCACGCGGTCTGCTGGAGGTTCGTGATCTTGACGGTGTCCGCATCCTGAGCGAAGTCACCGGCCGAGCCCTTGGCGCTGGTCTTCACGGTCGACGCGTCGACGCCGATGCGGATGTTTCCGAAGGTCGAGTCGCCTTTCAGGTCGGTCATGCCGATCTGGAGGTCGGATGCGCTGGCCGGCTTGCCGCCGCCGCCCGCCGTGATGAGCAGCCCGACCTTGCCCATCGGAGTGTCGGTGACCACGGACTGGCACAGGTCGGACAACGTCGCGGAGTTGATGTTCGCGATGGCGACCTGGTGGTCTTTTCCGGCGGTGTCGGGGGCGACGCCCGCGTACTGCGAGAATCCGGTGCCGTCGAGCTGAGAGGCACTGATCTGGAACTGGCTGCCCGAGACCGCGAACGAGACGGGCACCGCACCGTTGGCGACGCCGGCCATCAGAAACGTGGAGACGAGCGCGACGGGGATGGCGGCGAGCACGAGACGACCACCGTGCGTGCCGGTGAGCTTGCGGAACTTCACAGATCCTCCTTGATCCAGGGTGAGGCCGACCGGGTGAGACCGAACTCGGGCGGAGCGACCCCCATCCGGGTGTCATGCTCGTTCCGTCTGCGAGCCTAATGACTATTGACCGAATGTCAATAGGAGCCTTCCGGATAGGCTCGCAGCATGCAGGAGGATCGGCGCACCCGGTTGACCCCGGAGGAGCGCCGCGCCCAGCTGGTCGCGATCGGCGTCGCGTCGCTTGCCGAGCATCCCCTCGAATCGCTCACGATCGAGTACTTGTCTGCCCAGGCCGGCGTGTCACGGGGTCTGCTGTTCCATTACTTCGGGTCGAAGAACGGACTGCGTCGCGAGGTGGTTCGAACCGCACGCGACAGCATGCTCGTGGCGACCGAGCCGTCGCCCGATCTGCCTCCGCTGGAGCGTTTGCGCGACACGTTGAGCAGGATCGTGCGGTTCGTGCGCGAGCACCGCGGCACGTTCTATTCGCTCGTGCGCGGAGTGGCGAGCGGCGACGATGAGGTGCGCGCAGAGGTCGAGGAGGCCCGCACGCTGCAAGCGGAGCGGGTGGTCGCCGTGTTCCTCGAGCTCGGGATGCGTGACACCGAGCTGCTCAGGATCGCGCTGCGCTCTTGGGTCGCGTTCGCCGAGGAGGCGCTCGTCGAGAGCGTGCTCGGCACCGACCTGCCGTCGGACGAGATCGTGTCGTTCCTGGAGCGGAGCGTTCGAGCCGTGGCGGGGTCGGTGGAGGTGGAGGGGCCGGTCTAACAAGTCGGTCGTGCAAAAAGTGCGGTTCCCCATCCGGGAACCGCACTTTTCACACGACTGCTCGAGAGCTGGACCGAGAGCGAGCCTTACTTGCTCGGCGTCGGCGTCGGCGTCGAGGTGCCGGTGCCCGCCTGCTGTACCGCCGTGCCGACGAAGGTCGCGAACGCGTTGGCGTCGGAGACGCTGCCCGAGTATCGCTGGCCGTTGACGACCACGGTCGGGGTGCCGAAGCCGCCGCTCGACGGGTTGACGAGGTCGGGGTTGCTCACCGCAGCCTTGGTCTGGTTCGTGATGAACTGCGCGAACCGCTGGTCGTTGACACAGTCCGTGATCTGCTGGGAGCTCACGCCCGCATCCTTGAAGATCGAGAGGATCTTCGAGTTGCTCAGGCCGCCGCCGGTCTGCTCGTCCGGCTGGTTCGCGTAGAAGGCCGTGTTGATGTCGAAGTACTTGTTCGGCTCGTAGTTGGCGACACATGATGCTGCTGCCGCCGCCCGCGTGGAGTACTTCTTGTTGCTCGCGGTGTCGAGGATCGCGACCGGGTGGATCTCCAGCGTCGCCTGACCGTCGGCCATCCACTGCTTGATCTGGTCGTTGTTGGTCTGCTCGAACTGGAGGCAGATCGGACACTGGTAGTCGACGTAGGTGATGATGTGCGCCGTCTGGCCGTCGAGCTTCTGCACCGTCGGGGTCGCATCCTTGCCCTTGGCGATGGCAGGAGTCGTGACGGCCTGGGAGGAGCTGGTCAGGAGGATTCCGCCGCTCTGCATGTTCTTCGGGTTCGCGACGTTGTTGGCCGCGTTGACCCCGTTGAAGACGAAGACGCCGACGATGGCGAGAACGACGAGGATTCCGACGATCACCGAGCCCTGAACGATGAACTTGCGGCGTCGGGCCTTCTTGGCCGCCTCTTCGCGCATCTGGCGGGCGTGCTCGCGAGCATCCTCGCGACGATCCCGTTTGCTCGGCCCGGAGGCACCCTTACCTGTTGCCATTCGGCTTTCATCCCATCGACTGTGAACAGTTCCCACATGATGTTATGGGGTGAATGCTTTGAGACGGCTGAGGCGGGTCCGGCTCAGGATGCGGGCAGCAGGCGGGTGAAGTGGTGCGGCACGCCCGCCCACACCGTGGTGACCTCGACGGGCCGACCCGGCGCCGGCGCCTGAATCAGCACACCGCCGCCGAGATAGAGACCGATGTGCTCCTCGTCGTCGAACACGACGAGGTCGCCCGGCTGCGCCTGGCTCTGGTCGATCCGCACGCCGGCTTCGTCCTGCAGGTGCACGAGGTGCCCGAGCGGTATGCCGACGCTCGCGTACGAGACCATCACGAGTCCCGAGCAGTCGATGCCGGAGTGGCTGGACCCGTCCATGACGTACGGGTCGCCGAGGTAGGTGAGTGCGGTCGCGACGATCTTCTGACGCACTCCGCCGCCCGAGAGCGCCGAACTGATTGCGGACGCGGCCTGCTGTCCCGCGGCACCGCCCTGTCCCGCGATGACGCCGGCCAGCGCCGCGGCGACCGGATCGTTGCGGTCGGTCAGGGCGGCGCTCTCAAAGTTCGCGACCGTCATGCCCTGCACATGAACGTGCCCTTCGGCTGCTGCCGTCACGTAGGCGAGCGGTGCCGTCGAGGTGGCCGCCTCTGCGGGGAGAGCGAACATGACGCTTCCGACCAGGGCGATGGCGGCGGCGGATGCCGTGATCGCGCTGGTGCGCGCGACCGACGGCCCGGGGTCGGCAGCCCTGTGCACGTGGGCGAGCGGAGATTCGCGCGGCCGTCGAGCCTCGCGGGCATGTCGACTCTCAGGGGTCGCCGGGGAGGCCCTGTGCCTCGCTCGTTGAGGGCTGGTGCCGGGAGTCTCGTTTCGCATACCGTCATCGAGCCTAGGAGTCGAAGTATGAGCGTCGCCCGAGATGAGCCCCTGTTTCGGCGGCTCTTACGTAGACGTTCTCTCAGGATGCGACGCCCGACGACGCGCCACGATGCGCGACGACCGCGACTACTCCGCGGGCGTCGCCTGAGCGCTGAACTCCACGTCCTCGACCCGGGCGCGAGGCATCGCGAGCGCCGCCGTGATCGTGAGCACCGAGACGATGGCCACCGCGATGAAAACTGCAGTGGATGCCGCTTGAACGGTCGCCGGATCGTGCTCGCCGCCGATCGACGACGCGATGATCGAGTTCGCGATGGCGCCGAACACGGCGACGCCGACCGAGCTGCCGATCGATCGCGCGAACAGGTTCGTGCCGGTGACGACTCCGCGCTCGTTCCACGAGACGCTCGACTGGGCGGCGATCAGCGTCGGGGTCGCGATCAGGCCCATCCCGAGGCCGACGATGAAGCAGCTGATCGCGACGTACAGCACGCTGGGATGCGATGACGTGATCGCCAGGGTCAGGGCACCGACGATCGCGATCGCGCTGCCGACCAGAGCGGTGTTGCGAAAACCGATGCGCAGGTAGAACCGTCCCGATTGGGATGCGGCAATCGGCCACCCGATGGTCAGTGCGGCGACCGCAAGACCCGCGACGATCGGCTCGACGCTGATCGTCCCTTCCAGATAGGTCGGCACATACGAGGTGAGTCCGATGAGCACAGCCCCGACCCCGAGCGAGATGAGAGTGGTCGTGACGAGGAGACGCCGCGAGAAGACCCACAGCGGAAGGATCGGCTCGGCAGCCTTGCGCTCGACGAGCACGAACGTCACGAGCAGCAGCCCGCCGATCACGAACGCGCCGATGCTCCAGATCGAGTTCCAGGCCCAGGCCTGTCCGCCCTCGAGCACCGCCAGGATGAGCAGACTCATGCCGACGGTCAGCAGCACAGCGCCCGCGTAGTCGATGCGGTGCTTGCGCGGCTCGACCTTCTCATGGAAGTTGCGGATGAGCATCCCTGCCGCCAAGAGGCAGAGGGGGATGTTGACGAAGAAGATCCAGCGCCACGAGGTGAACTGGGAGAACACTCCGCCGAGGGTGGGCCCCACGACCGACGAGATCGCCCACACGCTGGCGAGGTAGCCCTGCACCTTGGCGCGCTCGGCGACCGTGTAGATGTCTCCGGCGATGGTCACGGCCATCGGCTGCACGGCTCCGGCACCGAGACCCTGCAGTGCGCGGAACGCGATGAGGGCAGGCATGCTCCACGCGAAGCCGCAGAGAATCGAGCCGATCAGAAAGAGTCCGATGCCGATCAGCACGATCGGCTTGCGCCCGACGGTGTCGGAGAGCTTTGCATACACCGGCACCGACGCGGCTTGGGCGAGCAAGTAGACCGAGAACAGCCACGGGAACTGTGTGAAGCCGCCGAGGTCTTTCACGATCGATGGCACCGCGGTAGCCAGGATGGTCGAGTCGATGGCGACCAGGCCCGTGGTGAGCATCAGGCTGATCAGGATGGGACCGCGCTCGGAACGGAATCCGACGCCGGCGGCGGTGGGGGTGGTCATGGTCTCCCTGCGAATGAGGTCGTTAACGTTCTACAACAACGCGGAGCCCCGTGGGGCATTCCCTCAGGATTCGCAGGTCAGGGGCAGTCGCCAGCCGCTCGGTCTCAGCGCAGGTCGCGCAGCAACGCGGCGGTAGAACGTACTCCGGAGGTCTTTCGCTCCGAGCTCACCGCCAGCACGAGCAGTACGGCGCCCGCGGTAGCGAGCGTGATCCACCAGGGGAGCGCACCGATGGAGTGACCGATCTGCACCACGAAGACGATCACGTTCTCGATCGGGAGGACGACGAGGCCCAGGATGAACAGGGCCGCGAGCTTACGCGACGATCCCACGAGAATCGCCGCCAGCGCGACCGCGATCACGAGGACGGCCCGCCAGGTGAGTGGGTCGGTCGCTGTCGCGAGCACGGACGGCAATAGCAGCACGATCATCCCGGGTGCGAGCGTCTGCCAGGAGCCACGGAAACCGAGCGGCCAGGTCGTCGCAGTGCGGTGCGCTGCATCGGCCGCCGTGTCGTCCGACGGCACTCCGGCCGCCGCGGTGAACCCGAGTACTCCGCAGGCCAGCAGAGCGAGCCCGAGCGGGAGCGAGAACGCCTCGACCCGCAGCTCGCGCATGCTCCAGCCGACCACCGCGGTGATCCAGGCGAGAACGAACCACAGCCAGACGGGCGGAAGGGAGGTCGTGCGGCGTCGCGCGATCACCGTCGTCACCAGCATGCCGCCGAGAAGCAGTGCGGTGAGGATCCAGAGAGTCAGGATGGGCATCGCATCCGGTCGGTTGGCGGTCCAGGGACCGGCCAGCAGCAGAAGGAGCGCCGGCGCGAGAATGAGTCGGCTGCTTGTCACCCGTCGCAATCGCCACCCGGCACCGGTCGCGAGAATCGCCGACGCGAGACTGAGCCCGAGCACCGGGACCATGACGGTCGTGGCCGGCCACTGGATGCTGTCGAGCCCCCAGCCGTATCGCACCGCCTGCAGGCTACCCGCGGCCGCCGTCACCAGCGCGACGACCAGGGTGGGGAGTTCGAGGGATGCGGTCGACGCGCGCCGACCAGCGAGTCGGCCGCCGAGCAGAGCACCCAGTGCGGCCCCGAGCAGGATGACGGCCCGCCACGGGAACGCATCCTCCGCCCCGAAGACGGTCAGAAGCACGAGGCTGGGCGCGACCGCGCAAGCGAGACCGACGGCGAACAGGGGAGCGCTCGGCGACCGCGGCCCACCGCGATCGCGCCGATCGCGACCGCAACGATCGCGGGCGGCAACAGATACAGCTCGACCGATGTGATGCCGAGAAGCACCAACGTGCTCCAGAGTGCACCCGTCCAGCACGCTCCGGCCGCCCACCAGCCGTATGAACGGCGAGCCACCAGGGAGGTCGCCGCGGCCCCGACGCCGAGGATGAGGAACACGAGCAGCGCGGTCTGAGCGCCGGCGGCCACGCGGATCACCGCGAGCAGGATCGCTATCGCTCCGGTCACGAGCCCCGAGACCTCGATCCAGAGCCGCACGGCCGCGACGTGGTCGGCGGGCATCCCGCGCGCGGCCAGCAGAGCACCGATCCTCCGGGTCGCTGGCACGGCGACGGCGACGATGGCTGCAATGATCGGCAGCGTCACGGGCGACGCACTGCCGCTGAGGATCTGGGCGCCGAGCGTGATGATGACGACGGCGAGCGACGGGACGAGCGCGGCGGCCGCAACGCCGCGCAGCGTCCGGTGCAGCCTCTCCCGCCGGTCGAGAACGATGGTCAGGGCCAGCACGAACGTGAAGGCGGTGGGCAGCGCGGTCCAGCCGCTGCGGGCGACGATCACCATAGCCACGGTCACGAGGAACGGGATGGTAGCGGAGGCGAGCACCGCGACCCACGTGTCGAAACTCATCCCCTTAGCCATCGTCGCCGCGATCGCTGTCAGCACACCGACGGACGTCGTGATGCAGAGGTTCGCGGTGGGGTCGAGTCCGGTGAGGCCCAGCGCGGTGCCGAGCACGATCAGGCCGTAGAGAAAACCGGCCGCTACGTAGACCGGTCTGAAGGTGCGGGGAACGATCGTCGCGAGCAGAGCCAGAGCAGCGACGACTCCCGCGCTAACTGCCACCTGACTCCACGGAGTGCTCCAGGCGACCACCGCAGCATAGAACAGAAGGGTGTGCGAGCCGAGGATGAGCGGCAGACGGATGCGGGCCGACACGGTCCGCAGCGGCCCTCGCTTCGACAGGGCTGCGACGAGTCCCGCGGCGAGCACGAGAGCCACCGCCGCACGCACCGGCTCTGCGAACCAAGCGCAGGCTGCGATCGCGTGTAGCGCGACCACAGCGATGCTCGCCCCGAATACAGCCTCATTCTTGACGCTCAACGGGCGAGCAATGCGCACCAGCGCGAACGAGCCACCCGCGGTGATCGTGAGCGCGGCCACGACGGAGACGCCGAACCACGGGTCGGTTCCCAGCCCCGCGACCGGGCGGAAAGTCGTGAGCAGTTCGACCAACAGCATCAGGACGGCGGGGATCGCGGTGGCCCGCGCGAGAGTCCAGGCTCCGCCGAGCATCCTGGAACGCTGCAAGGCGCCCATCGAAGGGAGAATTGTGAGGGCGACCAGCGCGGCCGTCGCCGCCAGGGGTGCGAGAGCGACGATCCAGTACACCGACTCGCTGCCCAGATCGAACTGCACCGGGACAGCTGCGGCAGCCGCCACTGCGAGGGCGCCGGCAGCGACGCTCCAGAATCCAGGGATGAACTCGCGCGCGGTGAGCGCCGCGAGCACGGCCGACGCTGCGACCACGAGAACGGGTGCGAAGGGAACCGAATCACTGCGGCCGCTCAGGCCGACCAGCACAGAGAGCATGACGGTCAACGCGGTGAGCTGGAGAATCGTCGCCGTCACCCGATCAGCGGCCAGCGGGCGCCTGAAACCTGGTTCGAGCCGTCGGATGAGCGCGAGCACGAGCAGCGCGGAGAAGGCGCAGCCAAGGGATCCGAGAATCGCAGACCACGGGGACGACCAGGCCGAGGCCGCGATCGCCGGGGTGATGCCGATCCCGACCAGTCCGCACCAGAGCCAGGTGCGCATCCTCACCCGGGTCGCAGCGATGACCGCGAGCGATGAGAGCACGAGGGTCGCAGTGGCTGCGCCGAGCCGGGTCATCACGCCGTCGGGGACGATCGCGGCGAGGGCCCAGCCAGCGAGCACGGCGAAGACGATGCCGAGGGCGCCGATGGTCTCGGCCGAGAACCGGAGCGACCGCCGGGCAAGGAGCCAGCCGCCGGAGAGGAACAGAACGGCTACGCCGGCGACGATCGCGGTGCGTGCGCCGACGTCGGTGAGGTCGGGGTTGAGAAAGGTGAACACGATCGCCGCGACGGCGAGCAGAGCGGCGCCGGTGACCGCCAGAACGGATTGCACGCTCACCTGCTGCTCGGGCGGCGCAGTCTGCTGAGCGGCTCGCGCTGTCTGGCGCGCGAGCTCCGCCGCGGTGACGGGGAGATGGTAGGCCTCGGGAACCGTCTGCGCGACGCTAGGCGCCCCGGCCGATGGAAGCGTGGGCAGCGACAGCACGGTCTGCTGCCGATTCCGGAGGGCGGCGACGACAGCAGCGGAGGCTTCGCGCATCCGGCCGCCCCACTCGCCTCTCAGATCGGCGAAGCAAGTCTGACAGACGCTGCCGTCCATCCGCCCGGAGAGACAGCGCGGGCACCGTGCCTCTTGTTGCAGATAGGCGATCGTCGCGTAGGTCCACCCGGCGCCCGCGGCGTCGTCGACTCGGGGCGGTGGCGGGTCTGCACGATCGCTCATAGCTCCTCAAGCTAGGGAGCGGCGGGATGCGGACACGTCCATCGGGCGATGTATTCGGTCCGCTTGACGGATGATCCTCGGCGGTGCACAATGTGAAACATGTCTTTCACATCGGCTCAACCGGAGGATCGGCGCCAGGTCACCGACGCTCGCGCGTTGCGTGCGCTCGCGCATCCTCTGCGGCTGGCGTTGCTGAACCACCTGATGGCGTTCGGCGCCCAGACCGCGAGCCAGTGCGCCGAGGTTGTCGGATCGACGGCGTCGAACTGCAGCTACCACCTGCGGTCGCTGGCTCGATTCGGGCTGGTGGAATCGGTAGATCCGGTGGACGGGCGCGAACGTCCCTGGCGCTCGACCGCGACCGGCTTGCAGTTCGGACACACCGACGACCCCGCGCTCGCGTTCGGAATCGGCTCCGCCGAGCGGATGCTCGTCGAGAAGCAGATCGACGACGAAGCGACGCTGACCCGTCGCGCCGTCGCTCAGCGCGACGAGCTGCCCGAGGCGTGGCGGGATGCGACCATGCTCAGCGGATACGCGCTCCGGCTGACGCCGGCCGAGCTCCGTGACCTGGGCGAGCGCCTCGACGCGCTCATCCGCCCGTACATCGGGCTCACGCGCGACGACGCCCCCGAGGACGCAGACGTGGTCGCCCTTCACCTCAACGCCTACCTGCATCCGGATGCGGTGCGACCGTGACCGAGCCAGACAGCGAGACAGAGACCGTGACCGACACCGATACCGACACCGCCACGGCCACCCGCGCCCGCACGCGCTCGCCGCTCCTGCGCCGCGACTTCGCCCTCGTCTGGGCGAGCAGCTTCATCTCCGACACCGGCGACTGGCTGTTGATGATCGCGCTCCCGCTGTTCGCGTTCGCCGCGACCGGGTCTGCGCTCGGCGCCTCGACCGTGTTCCTCGCCGAGCTCATCCCGATGCTCGTACTCGGCAGTTTTCTGGGCGTGCTCGTCGACCGGTGGGATCACCGCCGCACGATGATCCTGACTAACCTGCTGCAGGGCGCGATGCTCATCCCTCTCCTGTGGGCATCCGCCGACCGGATGTGGATCGTCTACGCGGTCGCAGCGATCGAGGCCTGTCTCGGCGCGATCGTCAATCCGGCCAAGCAGGCGCTCGTGCCCCGCCTGGTGGACGCCGACCAGCTCGGAACGGGCAACGCGCTTATGGCGGTCAGCGAGAACCTCGCGCGGTTGATCGGGTCGCCGCTCGGTGGCCTCGCATTCACGCTCGTCGGGCTGCCGGGCGTGGTCGTCATCGATGCGGCCAGCTACGTCGTGAGTGCGGGTCTCGTGGCTCTCAGCCGTCCGGGGGCGCGGCAACCGCATCCGTCGGGGGAGCCGATCCCGCGACTCCACTTCTTGAGGCAGTGGGCCGACGGTCTGGCCACGATCAAGAGGGTCAAACCGCTTGCGGCCGTCACCGGAATCACGACTCTCGCCCAGTTCGCGCAGGGCATCTTCCTGGTGCTGTTCATCGTCTACGTCGTGCAGGATCTCGGAGCAAGCGACGCAGAAGTCGGCCTGCTGCGGGGTGTGCAGGCGATCGGCGGCGTGATCGGCGGATTGCTCACGGGAGTCCTCATCCGCCACTTCGCCCCACGGATGCTCGTCGGCTGGGGATACTTGTTGTTCGGCGCGATCTCGCTCGTCACCTGGAATCTCTCCGGGGTGACGACCGCGGTGTGGGTCTACGTCGGCCTGTTCATCCTCGTGGGCATTCCCGGGGTGGCCACGATGAGCGGCATGATCACCATCGTGCAACGCGTCACGCCTCCGGATGCCCTCGGTCGCGTCTTCGCGAGCGTCACGACCTTCGGCGGCGCGGCCCAGGGCGCGGGCCTGCTCGTGGCCGGTCTGCTCTCGGCGCAGGTGGACGTGGTAGCGATCCTGAACGGCCAGGCCGGGGTCTATCTCCTGTGCGGAGTCCTCGGCCTGGCGCTGCTCCGCGAGCGGACCGTGATTGGGGGAGCGCCTGTCACGACGGCATGATCCCTTGCGCCGGGCGGCGGCCATCCGTTTCACTGGGGGCATGAGCACCGTCGACCCGAGCATCGCCCGCCGACTGCGCGAGAGCCGCCGCCCGTCCACCGTCCGTGTCGTCGTCGTACTGCTCTTACTGTTCGTCGGCGGTCTGTTGGCCGGCTACGGCTGGGGGAGCTTCGGGCGGATGATCGACGCCGAGCTCGACGTCCCTGACGTGAGCATCCTGATCGCCATCCCGGTCGGCATGCTCCTTCTCATCGGCTCCTCGATCGCCTGGGGTGCGATCGTGATCAAGCGCTCCGACATCGGCATCATGTACGGCAACGCGGCGTCACTGGCGGGAGGCGGGGTCGGAGCGCTCATCGCATCCGGCAGTTATCCGGATCCGGCGGTCGTCGCGATCATCGGGGTGGCGCTCCTCGTGCTCGCCGTCATCTGCCTGGCGCTCGGCGGCTGGGCGGCCGCGACCCGCCGTCGTCGAGCGCGTGCCGACGAGGAGACGATGCGCACCGGAACGCTTGCGACGGCGACCGTCTCGGACAAGGGATACACGGTCTTCCACGAGTCGAACCGCATCCTGACCACCGTCACGTTCACCTTCACCGACCGACAAGGGGTGCAGCGCTGGGTGCAGCGGATGATGACGATCAACGCGGCCGATCCGATCGAGAACGGTCAGGAGACGCGTCTCTGGTTCGACGCGGCGAACCCCGGAAACGACCGGGCGATCGTCGTCGAACTGGCTCACCGGTCGCCCCTGCGGGTGAACTGAGGCGCCTCACCGTCTTTCGCGCGAAACTCGCCCTGATCTCCCGGGATTGCGCGGATGTGCACGTAGGGTGGCCGTGTGTGGCGACTCGACAGGAAAAACGAGGATGACGACTTGGCGTCGGTCATCCCAGACGACGACGCCCTGAACCCCCAGAACACGACATCGCCGCACGCGCTCAGCCTCGGCGACCCGGGGCTCGTCGCAGGCAACATCGCGGACCCGGTCTGGCAGCGCTGGAGAGACGAGATCGCCGAACTCGGCGGCGCCTCGCCCCTGCTGCACTTCGAAGACAGCCCGCGCACCCGCATCGAGCTGAGCTCGACGCATCCGGGTGGCCTTCCTCCCTTCATCACGGGACAGAGCACTCTGCTGTCCAGCCTGATCCGTGACGAGCTCGCGCTGCGCACGGCGCGAGCCGCCGCCAACGCGATCACGGCGAAAGGCATCGAACTGCGCTCGGTGCGAGGCATCGAGTCGGTTCACCTCGCGATCGGCCTGGCCCAGTGGCGGCACGGCGGCGACGAGTTCACCGCGCCGATCCTGCTGCGGCCGCTCGCCATCCGGCGCTACGGCCGCGACTTCGAGCTGAAGCTCAAGGGACAGCCGTTCCTCAATCCCGAGCTCGCTCGCGCCCTCGTCGAGCAGTTCCAGATCACCCTCGACGCGGATGCGTTCGTCGCCCTGGCACTCACCAACGGCGTCTTCAAGCCGCAGCCCGTCATCGATCGTTTGCGCGGACTCACATCGCACCTCCCGTGGTTCAACGTGCAGCCGCGTCTCGTGGTCTCATCGTTCGCCGACGTGGCCAAGTCGTTGAGCGTCGAGGCGGCCGATCTCGACACCGTCGTGCTCAACGCGCTCGCCGGCAACCCGTCCGCACGTCGCACGGTCGAGGGTGCTTTCAACCCGGTGACCGCTTTGCGTCAGGATGAGCGCCCGCCGACCACAGACACCCTCCTTCTCGACGCGGATGAGGAGCAGGAGAACGTCGTCGCGCAGATCACCGCCGGCAACTCCATCGTCGTGAAGACCCTGCCGGGCACCGGCGGAACGCAGACCATCGTCAACGCCATCGGAGCGCTCGTCGGTCAGCACAAGCGCGTACTCGTCGTGAGCCCACGGCGGTCGAGCCTCGACGACATCTCCCACCGGCTCAGCCAGGTCGGCCTCGCCGGTCTCGCGGTGACGCCGCGCACTCTTCGCCGCGACGTGATCCAGTCGATCGGGCGTAACGAGAAGGCGGCCCAGCCGCGAGTGACCGACGTGGATGAGGCGCTGGTGCGCCTGCGCAAGGTGCTCCTCGACTACCGGGCAGCGCTGACGCGCAAGGATCCAGTGCTCGGCGTCTCTGTGCTCGAAGCACTCGGCGAACTGTCTCGTCTCTCGCTGCTCCCGACACCGCCGTCGACGACGGCCCGTCTCGACCGCGACGCGATCGAATCGCTCGCCCGCGACCGCGCCCTCGCTGCCGATTCCTTGATCAAGGCCGCGCGGCTCGGGGAGTTCCGCTACGGCCCGAACGACTCGCCCTGGTACGGCGCATCCTTCGCCACCACCGCCGAGGGCAACGCCGCCCACGACCTCGCCAAGAAGCTCAACCGGGCCGAGCTTCCGCGGCTGATCGAGCGCGCCAAGACACTCATCGGCCAGACCCGGATGCGCCCGTTCGAGTCGATCGCGGAGCTCGGCGTCTACCTGCGCCTCCTCCTCGATGTTCGCGAGACGCTCGACAAGTTCCTGCCGGCCGTCTACGACCGCTCCCTCGCGGAGTTGATCGCGGCGACCTCGACGCGACGCGAATCCCCGAACATGTCGGGCGCGAACCGTCGTCGGCTCCGCAAGCTGGCGCTCGAATACGTGCGTCCGGGAGTGCACGTCACCGACCTGAACGAGTGCCTGCGGCGCATCCAGCAGCAGCGCATCCTGTGGCAGCGGTTCGCAGCGGCAGGCGTCGTACCCGAGCTGCCGACGGGCCTCGCGGATGTGCAGGTCGCGTACCAGCGCGTCGCCGAAGACCTCGCGCGGCTCGACATCCCGCTCCGCCGCACCGGATCGCCGAACTCGCTCTCGGTGCTGCCGATCGACGAGCTGACCCGTCAGATCGCCGGACTGTCGGCCGAGTCGGAAGTGCTCGCCAACCTGCAGGAGCGCACCGCGCTGCTCGGCGAACTGCGCGACCGCAAACTCGACCCCCTGCTTGCCGACCTGTCGCAGCGTCATGTTCCCGACACCCAGGTGAGTGCTGAACTCGAGCTCGCCTGGTGGCAGTCGGTGCTCGAGAGCCTGCTCGCGTCGGATCGCGCGCTGCTCAGCGCCAACACCGGCGTGCTCGACCGACTCGAGGCCGATTTCCGACTCGTGGACGAGGCGCACGCCTCCGCGACCGGTCAGCAACTGGCCTGGATGCTCGCCGAGACCTGGAAGATCGGCATCGTCGACTGGCCGGAAGAGGCAGCGGCGCTCAAGAAGTTGCTGAAAGGCGACCAGACCTCGGCCGAGACGCTCAACGCCGCCGCTCCGCACCTGGCGCGGCCGCTCGCACCCGTCTGGCTCACCTCGCCGTACGAGATCTCCTCGATCAGCACCGACCTCGCCTTCGACGCGGTCTTCCTGGTCGACGCCGGGGCGTCGAGCCTCGCCGAGAACGTCGCCGTGATCCGTCGCGCCCGCCAGGTCGTCGCGTTCGGCGACCCGGTCACTCAGACGCCGTCGCACTTCGACATCGGCGTGCACGAGTACGGCAAGACGGTCGAAGCGCTCGACGTCGACGCGGCACACGCCGACTCGGCCCTCGCGCAGCTCTCCGAGCTCTTCCCCGTCTACACGCTGACGCGCAGCTACCGGGCCGGCGGCGAAGACCTCGCCGACCTGATCAATCGCCGCTTCTACGGCGGCAAGATCGACTCGCTCCCGTGGGCGGGAACGTACCTCGGCCACGGCAGCCTCACCCTCAACTACGTCAGCGGCGGTCAGGGCATGCCCGACTCCGACACCGGTGCCGTCGAGAGCACGGACGCCGAGGTGTCGAAGGTCGTCGAGCTGGTGCTCGAGCACGCGAGTGCGCGACCGCGCGAATCCCTCATGGTCATCACCGCCAGCGAACGACACGCTGTGCGGGTGAACCAGGCCGTGCTGGCGGCGTTCGCCAAGCGTACGGAGCTGGCCGACTTCATCCTGAAGGACCGTGCAGAACCGTTCACGGTCGTCACGCTGGAGCAGTCGGTGGCCCAGAGCCGCGACCGCGTCATCTTCTCGATCGGCTACGGTCGCACACCGCACGGCCGACTGCTCTCGAACTTCGGCGCTCTTGCCGAGCCCGGGGGAGAGCGACTGCTCGCCGTCGGCATGACGCGAGCGCGCCGGTCGATGGACATCGTCTCGTGCTTCAAGCCTGAGGACATCGACGAGTCCCGGATGCGCCACGGCATCGCAGCGCTGGCCCAGGTTCTCGGCGAGGCCGACCAGATCGCCGCATCCACGCCCCAGTACCTGAGTCACGACACCGAGCCGATGCTGCTCGATCTGGCCAGGCGCCTCGCGCGGCGCGGGCTCGACGTGCAGGTCGGCTACCGCGGCAAGCTCGCGCTGGTCGCCTCCAACGCGGGACGCGCGGTCGCCGTCGAGACCGATGACGACGTCAACCGTGGCAGCCTGCGCGAGTCGCTGCGGCTGCGCCCGGACGTGCTGCGTCGCCTCGGCTGGCACTACCTGCGGGTGCACAGCTTCGAGCTCTTCGCCGATCCGGATGCGGTCGCCGCGCGCATCGCCACGCTGATCGGCGTCAGCGACGTGAGCACCGAGACCGCACCGATCACGCTGCCCGGAGTGCCGGCCGCCTCCTAGCCGCTCAACCGGCGGTTACGCTGGACGGGTGACTGAAGACGCCGTGCCCGAACAGAACGCGCAGCCCGCTGTGGGCGCGCGACCCGTTCGCAAGCACCGGCGCGTGCACGTCCCAGCCGTGCCGGGCACCGACCCCACCCCGCAGGTTCAGGATGCGCCCGCGCGCGCCACCGAGGACACCGACCGCGCCTGGGGCGCACGCGCCACCGACACCAACGACGACCGCCTCAAGCAGGACGTCCCCCCGCACTGGTAACGCGCGCCCGCCGATTGCGCTGAGTGGCGGCGAATCGACCTTCGCGGCACGGGGGAAGGTCGATTTTCCGCAAGTCAGCGGCAGCGGTAGGCGGGGGCGAGCGCGGGGAGGGGCTACTCGGCGTGCTTGCCGGAGCCGGGGGCGATCTCGGGAGCGGCGGCCGGGGCCGTGCGCTGCGTCTGCAGCAGGTCGCGGATCTCGGAGAGCACGTCGAGCTCGGTGACCGGGGCCTCGGGCTCCACCACTCCCTGGTTGCGCAGCTTCTGCGCGCGGTTCTTCGCGAGGTTGATCGGGTACACGAAGACGAAGTACACGACCACCGCGATGATCAGGAACTGGATGATCGCCGCGAAGACCGCGCCGAACTTGATGGTCGCGTCGCCGATCGTCACGTTGAGCGAATTGGTGAAGTCGTCCGCGTTGAACAGTGCGCCGATCAGCGGGTTGAAGATGTTGTTGACGATCGAGTTGACGACCGCGGTGAACGCGGCGCCGATGACCACCGCGACGGCCAGGTCGATGACGTTGCCGCGGAGGATGAACTCCTTGAAACCTTTGAGCAAGGGTCGTTCCTTTCGGTGAGGATCAGGACGAGCTGGACGAGGGGGAGCTGGAGCCCGAGGACGAAGACGAGGAAGACGATGAGGACGAACCCGACGACGAGCCCGAAGAAGAGGAACCCGACGACGTCGAAGACCCACCCGCAGGCTTAGAAGCCGCCGGCGTGCTCGACTTGCTCGCACTCCGCGAGTCGGTGCGGTAGAACCCCGAGCCGTTGAAGGTGACCCCGACCGCCCCGAACACCTTGCGCAGGCTGCCGCCGCAGGTGGGGCAGACCGTGAGCGCGTCGTCCGTGAACGCCTGCTGGATGTCGAAGGCGGTTCCGCAGTCGCGGCACGAGTACGAGTAAGTAGGCAAGGAGGGCTCCAGGTGGATCAGGGTGTCGGGTGACGCGGACCGTTACGAGAACTGCACGATCCTGGTCGGGGTGACGGCGCCGTCAACGGGCTGGTCGTGCCGTTCTCGGGGCACTTCGTCGACGAGTTCGCCGTCGTAGAGCACCGCATACACCGGGGGACATTTTTCCATGCTGCCCAGGGTCTTGTCGAAATAGCCGCGACCCCAGCCCATCCGCATCCCGGTCTGGTCGACGGCGGCAGCGGGCACGACGATCAGGTCGACGTCGTTGATGGCGATCGGGCCGAGCAGTTCGCCGACGGCCTCGGGCATCCCGAAGAGCCCCTCGGTCTCGGTCTCGCCGTCCCCGGTGGTCCAGTCGAGCAGCCCGTCTTCGCGCGAGATCGGCAGCAGTACGCGCAGACCTTCTTTGTGCGCCCAGTTGAGGAACGGGCGCGTGTCGGGTTCGTTGGCGGTAGAGAGGTACGCGGCGACCGAGCGGATGGAGAGGTCGGTGGCTAGATCGACCAGATTGCGGGTCAGGCCCTCCGTCGCCGAGCTGCGCTCGGTGCTCGTGAGGTTGTGCCGGCGTTCGCGGAGTTCGGCGCGCAGTGCGCGCTTGCGAAGGGCGGCATTATCCGAGTCCATGGGGCAATCCTAAGAGATTGCGCCGAGAGCGGCCCGCAAATGCCGATAACCTGAACAAATGGCAAAACGCGTAACGAAGGCAGTCATCCCCGCGGCGGGTCTGGGAACTCGCTTCCTCCCCGCCACGAAGGCGATGCCCAAGGAGATGCTTCCTGTGGTCGACAAGCCGGCCATCCAGTACGTCGTCGAAGAGGCGGTGGATGCGGGCCTGCACGATGTGCTCATGGTGACCGGCCGCAACAAGAACGCCCTCGAGAACCACTTTGACCGCGCCACCGAGCTCGAGGCATCCCTCGTTCAGAAGGGCGACACCGATCGCCTCGAGAAGGTGAACTACTCAACCGACCTCGCTGACATGCACTACGTGCGTCAGGGCGACCCGAAGGGTCTCGGCCACGCCGTGCTGCGCGCCAAGATGCACGTGGGCGACGAGGCTTTCGCCGTTCTGCTCGGTGATGACATCATCGACAGCCGCGACACGCTGCTCGACCGGATGCTCGAAGTGCAGCAGGAGAAGAACGCGACCGTCGTCGCCCTGCTCGAGGTCGACCCCAGTCAGATCCACCTCTACGGTGCCGCCGCCGTCGAGACCACCGACGCGGACGACGTCGTGCGCGTCACCGGACTCGTCGAGAAGCCCGACCGCGAGCATGCGCCGTCGAACTACGCCATCATCGGCCGCTACGTGCTGCGCCCCGAGGTCTTCGAGGTGCTCGAGCGCACCGAGCCCGGAAAGGGCGGGGAGATCCAGCTCACCGACGCCCTCGAGACCCTCGCTGCCGACGAGAGCATCGCCGGTGGCGTGTACGGAGTCGTTTTCCGCGGTCGCCGGTACGACACGGGCGACCGCCTCGACTACATCAAGGCCATCGTGCAGCTCGCGGTCGACCGCGCCGATCTCGGCCCGGAGCTGCGTCCCTGGCTGCGCGAATTCGCCGCCGGACTCGACGACGCCCCCGCCTCGCACGAGATCGTCGACGAGATGACCACCACGCCCGCAGACTCGCTGGCGAGCCCCCGCAACTAGCGCACACCGCAGCGCCGACACCGAGAAGGGAAGGTCAGTGGCGATCGTTGTTCCCACTCTGAGTGAGGGCAGGGTGACTCTGCGACCCATCCGGCTTCGGGATGCGCGCCCACTCGAGCGCTCCCTGCTCGACAACCGCAGCTGGTTGCGCCAGTGGGAGGCCACGAGTCCGTACTCGCCGATGTCCTTCGACACGCGCTCCAGCATCCGGTCGCTGCTCACCAACGCCCGGGCCGGCCACGGTCTACCGTTCATCGTGGAGTACGACGGCGAGCTCGCCGGGCAGTTGAACGTGTCGTCGATCACATACGGCTCGCTGTCGTCGGCGACCATCGGTTACTGGATCTCAGAGCAGTTCGCGGGCCGGAACATCACGCCGACCGCTGTCGCGCTCGCTACCGACTACTGCTTCTACCAGCTCGGGCTGCACCGCATGGAGATCTGCATCCGTCCGGAGAACGCACCCAGCCTGCGCGTGGTCGAGAAGCTCGGCTTCCGCTACGAGGGGCTTCGCCGACGCTACATCCACATCAACGGCGACTGGCGTGACCACTACTGCTTCGGCCTCGTCACCGAGGAGTTGACGCAGGGTGTGCTGCGCCGCTGGCTCGACGGTCAGGCGCCGACGGATGCGGCCATGATCACGGCCGAGGACAGGGCGGCGGCCGCCAACCCCATCCCGATCGCCCGCGACCGCTGACCGCTTGCCGGCCGCAGCTTTCTCTGAGATTCGTCGCAGGCTCGGAACACACCCGACCGACTGACCGGTGTGCGCGCACTGCGCCCCCTACCTTAGAGACATGAATGGGGACGTGATGGGCGGCGGGGTGGTAGTCGCCCTCGCGGCTGTGCTCTGGCTGGCCTACCTGATCCCTGTCTGGCTGCGCCGACGCGAGTACCTCGCGACCGAGCGCAACGCGGTGCGGTTGCAGCAGACCCTGCGCATCCTCGCCGAGACGAGCGAGATCCCGGACGAGGTGCGCTTCGAGGCCAACGCGCGCGCGGTCGCCGAGCAGCAGCGCATCCTGAAGCGGGTTCAGCAGAAGACCCTCGCCGAGGCGCGTGCCGCAGCCGAGGCCGACGCCCGCCGCGAGCGTGCGATCGCCGAGGAGGCGCGGGCCGCCGCCGAGGAGGCCGAACGCGCCGCACACCGAGCGATCTCGGTCGAGCGCGCAGCTCGGGCAGCAGCCGCCCAGCGTGCTCGAGTTCTCGCTACCGCAGCATCTGCCGCTCCGGTGCTGTCTCCGCAACGTCGACGCCGCCTTCGCCGTTCCCGTGCGCTCAGCACGATCGTTCTCGTGCTGGCGTTCATCGGCGCGGTGGCCGGCGTCGCCACCCTCGCGACGACCGGGGCATGGGTCCTTCTCGCCGTTTCAGGGGTCGTGGGGATCGGCGCGATCGGGATGCTCGGCCGTCTTGCGCGCCCCCGTTCCGTCGAGACGGCGGCACGGTCTGTCGTCGCCGCGCCTCAGGCTCCGAACCTCTATGACCAGGCCGACCACGTCGTCGCTGAACGCCAGCGTCCTGTGCGCCAGACCTGGACGCCGCAGCCCCTTCCCAAGCCGCTGCACCTTTCCAAGGGCACGATCGCGGCGAGCACGATGGCGTCGATGGATGCGGCCACCCAGCTTCGCCGCGCGGCCGCCCGTGCCGAGATCGACCGCCGAGCCGCAGAGCTGACTCCGGATGTCGCGCCGCTGCGTCCTGCCGTCGCGCTCGCTCCCGAGCGGGTCGAGACACCTGTCGCAACCGCTCCCGCCGCGGTGCCGAGCCGCTACGCGGCCATGGGCGTCGTCGACGGACTGGATGCAGGCGCGATCGACCTCGACGCCGCACTGCGCCGCCGCCGCGCCGCGAGCTGACCGATTCGATATCCACCCCGCCCGGGTGATATCGTTTCTAAGCAGTTCAAGGGGCTATGGCGCAGTTGGTAGCGCGCTTCGTTCGCATCGAAGAGGTCAGGAGTTCGAATCTCCTTAGCTCCACCCTGAATCCGCTCGGCACCAAACCGAGCAGCCTCGACTAGTCCTAGCTATCCGCTCCCCGGGGGTCGATGATGGCTGTGTGACTCGACGGTGTGATGCGTTAGGTCGCGCGTCGTGAATCCGGCGTCGCGGCGGGTGCAACGCGTCTACCTCATCCTGATGCTCGGCAACACGCTGGCGGCGTCGTTCATCTGGGGAATCAACACCCTCTTCCTTCTGGACGCAGGCCTGACCAACTTCGAGGCGTTCGCCGCCAACGCGTTCTTCACCGCGGGGATGGTGCTCTTCGAGATCCCGACGGGTGTGGTCGCCGACACGGTGGGCCGCAAAGCGTCGTTCCTCCTCGGCACCATCACCCTGTCGGTCAGTACCGGGCTCTATTGGCTGATGTGGCTATGGCACGCGCCCTTCATCTGGTGGGCGCTGGTCTCCGTGCTTCTGGGGCTCGGCTTCACCTTCTTCTCGGGCGCCGTGGATGCGTGGCTCGTCGATGCGCTGACCTCGACCGGGTACAGCGGCAGCCTCGAGGCGGTCTTCGGGCGAGGCCTCGTGGTGACCGGCATCGCGATGTTCACCGGCTCCGTGCTCGGCGGGGTGATCGCCCAGGCGACCAACCTGGGCGTTCCCTTCCTCCTGAGAGCCGGTGTGCTCCTCGTGATGCTCATCTATGCCGTTTTCGCGATGAGGGACATGGGCTTCACACCTGATCGCTCAAGAGGTCCATTGAGCGCGACGCGCGAGGTCCTGAAGCAGTCGATCGATCACGGGCTGCGAAAGCCGTCGGTGCGATATGTGATCCTCTCCGCCCCTTTCGCGGGCGGCGTCGGGATCTACGCCTTCTACGCATTGCAGCCGTACCTGCTGCAGCTCTACGGGGACGAGACGGCGTATTCGATCGCGGGACTTGCGGCCGCAGTGCTCTCGCTCGCTCAGGTAGCCGGGGGCATCCTGGCACCCCGGATCCGCCAGCTCTTCGCCCGGCGGACGACCACCATCATCGGCGCCTCGCTGGCCAGCGTCGTCATCCTCGTGCTGCTCGGCATCAACGCCATCTTCTGGCTCGCGGTCATCTTGCTGGTCGTCTGGGGATTCGTGTTCGCGGTCGCCGGTCCGGTTCGTCAGGCGTATCTCAACGACATGATCCCGTCGAAGCAGCGCGCGACCGTGCTGTCGTTCGACTCGCTGTTCGGCAGTCTCGGCGGAGTCTTCATCCAGCCGGCGCTGGGTCGCTCGGCCGACCTCTGGGGCTACGGGACGTCGCTCGTCATCGGCGGCGTCGTCGAGCTCGTCGGGGTGCCCATCCTGTATCTGAGCCGTCGCCAGCGCGACCCCGCAGACACGAAGTCGGCGCTCGACGATGCTTCAACCCCCACATCCGGGGTGCCCGACGTGCCGGAGTCGACCTGAGCGATACGCCATACTGGTGCCCAGACGGGGATCATCATGGGCCTCGTCGTCGGGGGAATCCATGACGGCACGGGGGAGTGACTGTGACTACGGAGTCGAACGAGGCGTCTTTCGCGCGCTCGGTCGGGCGGATCGACTGGCCTTCGGGTCCGGGATATCTGACCGACCCCGCGCTGTGTCCGGCCTGCTTCTCGGTGCTCGACGGCATCGACTGCCCGGTCTGCGGGCTGCGTCTGCAGGGTGAGGCTAGCGCTCTCTTGTTCGACGCGTCTCAGGATGCGTCACGTGCGATGTCGAGGCGAGCGCAGCTCATCGGCCGGCTGCGGTTCGAGAAGGAGGCGGGTGCGCGGGCTGCGGCTGAGGTTGTGACGGTGTCTCGGGTCGAGTCGCGCGTCGACGTTCAGCCGGTCGCACCGAGCGTGCCCGCATCGCCGCCGCCCCTTCCCGCGCAACCGCCCGCCCCACCGCGCGAGCAGCCAAGTGCTGCTCCGGCTCCGGATGCGCATCCCCGTCGCAGGTCGAGCGTTCAGGTGCTGCTGCTCGCCACCGGCGTCGTGCTGGTCGCGGTCGCGGCGGTCTTCTTCCTGATCGTCGCGTTCATCGCCAACGGGCTGCTGTTCCGGTCGATCGTGATCGGGCTGCTGACCGCGCTTGCGATCGGGCTCGCGTCGTGGCTCCGCAAGCGGCTTCCGGCGACGGCCGAGGGCATCGGCGCGCTCGCGGTCGCTTTCGTCCTTCTCGACATCTGGTTGGCGCGATCGAACGACCTCTTCGGTGCGGGGGCGGCTCGGGCACGGTCTATTGGGGCACGGCGCTGGTTTCGGCGTCCGTGCTGTTCGTGATCTGGTTCCGGTTCTCCCGGCTGAGGGTGGCGAGCGTCGCGGCCTTCTCGACATTCCCGATCGGCGCGGGATTGCTCGCGGCAGGCCTGACAGCTGACGCGGCTCCGTATCTCGACCTGTACTTCGGCTTCCTCGCCTCAGCTGTCGCGACGCTGGTCTGGGTCTTTCTCGATCCCTTGGTCGAACGGATGCACTACCCGGTTGCCCTGACCGCCGAGCGCATCGCACTTCTCACCCTCGGGAGTGTCGCCGCAATCGGCGCCACCCTCAGCGCGGTCTTCGCAGTGCCCGACTGGGCGTGGGCACCGGCCGTGACGATGGGCGCGCTCGTGATCCTGGGACTGGCCCACGGCATCCCGCTCACCCTCCACGAACGGTCTGCCGGTCTTCGCCGCGTCGGAGTTGTCGTATGCGCGGCGGTCGGACTGCTTCCCGCTGCGGCGGCCGCCCTTGTCTCCCTGCGGACGGAATCTCCGATCGCTTTGATCTGGTGGCCCCTGCTGCTCGGTGTCGTCGTCGCCGCCGGATGCGACGTCTTCGCCTCGCGCTGGGCATCCGTCCGCGCGCGCGGTGCGTTTTCTGGAGGCGCCCTCGGAGCAGGGATCAGCGCTGCCGTCGCTTTCGTCTCGGTGGCGGTCGTCGCGGCACTTCCGCTCGTGAACATCCTGTCGGCGCGACGCACGGCCTGGGTTGGTGAGCCGTTCGCGCCGCTCGTGACCCCGTCGGAGCAGTCGATCGCCGCCGTTCTGGCGCTCGCGGCGGCCGTCATCGTGGCGGGCGTGGCCTGGTTCGCGGCCCGCCTGCTGTCCGGACCGCGAGCGATCGGTGCGGCTTGGGTAGCCCTTGTGGGCGTGGCGTTCGCCATCCCGTTCCTCGCCGCGCCGCTGGTCATCGTGGTGGTGTGCTTGGCCCTCGCCGCGGCCGCACTGTGGGTGCTCGCGAGGTTCACGGAGCTGTCGGTCTCGCTCCGCGCGCCCGTTCGCACTGCGGCGATCCTTCTTCCCGCGCTCGCCTACATCGTGTCGTTCGCCGAATTCTGGAGTTGGTCCCTGGCCTCGGTCGGCGCGATCGGGGTGGCGCTCGCGTTCCGTGCCGCGTCGAAGGTCGAGGCCCGGCTGTTCCTCCTTCTCGGCACTGTCGCCTTCCTTTTTGTCTCGGTCGCCCTCGCGCCCATCGCCGTGCACGAAGCGTTCCCGCCGACCGGTGTCGACCGCGGTGTCGCGGGCGTGGCCGAATGGCTCGCGGTGGCCGCCGGCGCGATCGCCCTTATCCTCGCGGTTCCAGTGCGTGGCTTCGCGACGGCACTCGAACGCTCGGGCGGGTTCGTGTTGGCGGCGATCGCCGGCACCGTCGCCTTCGGCTGGCAGTTGCAGTTCGAATCAGCCGCTCCCGGCACAGGGATCATGGTTCCGGATGTGGTCGCCTTCGCCGCGGGCGTCCTCGCCGTTGCCGCGATCGCTGTCTGGCTCACAGCTCCGCAGAATCGGGACGCATCCGTCGGACGAATCGCTGCTGCGCTGCTTGCGGCCCTCGCACTGTGGACGGTCGTCGTCGAGGCCGTGCGCATCCTGAGCCTGGTCGGGATCACGATCGACCCCGCAGCCGGCGCGGTCATCCCCGGAGTCGTGGTGCTGATCGTCGTGGTCGCCGGATACGTCTCCGCGCTCCTCAACGCTGACATCGGGCGCACCTGGACAGATGCAGGCGCGGTGATCCTGTTCGTCGGAGCGTTGGTCGCCGCTCTCGGGTCGAACCTGCCGATCATCCTGCTGTTCGGTGCTCTGGCGACGGTGGTCGCGGCGATCGATGCCGATGGCCTGCTGCGGTCAACATCCTGGCGTCGTCACCTCGGCTGGCTCGCGCTCGCACTCGGGGTCGGCGCGCTCTGGGTGCAGCTCGGTCGAGCGGACGTGACCTCGCTTGAACCGTATGTGCTGCCGCTGTCTGCCGCACTGCTGGTCGTGGCGGTACTCGTGTGGAGCTTCCGTCCGTCGACGGACCGGTACCGTCTCGGGATCGCTGCCCTTGTCTTCGCCGGGCTGAGCGCATCCCTGGTCCCACTGGCGATCAGCGACGCGGAGACGACCGTTCGTTCGGTCGTCGTCGGGATCGTGTCGGCCGTTCTGGTCATCGTGCCGCTCTTCGTGCCGCTCGGTGACCGGGCGGTGGCCGAACGGACAGCTATCGCACTCGCGGGTGCTACTGGCGTCGTCGCGACGGTGGCGCGGCACGCTCAGTCGCCCGGGTCGGACATCTGGCTGGCCGTTGGCTTTGTCGTGCTGGCCGCTGGGGCATGGGGGCTGGCGCGTCTCGCGCGCGACGCTGCGATTCCCCCGCTCGAGCGGGCGTCAGGCGTGGCACTCGCCGTCACCGTCGCCTTCGGCGGCCTCGTCGCGCTCGTGGGCGTCGCGCCGGACCAGGAGGTGCGAGCGCTGGTGCTCGTCAGTGCCGCAACAGCGATCGCGGTTCTAGGCTTCGTCATTCGCCGCTCCCCGCTGACGCCCGTCGTCGGCTGGGCAGGTTACGGCGTCGCCGTGCTCCTTTCGATCAGCGCGCTCACGATCGGCCAGATCGACCCGTTCGAGGTCGTCACCGTTCCGTTGGCGCTCGGCCTTCTGGTGCACGGGTGGTTCCGGATGCGCGGCAGCGAGCTTCGCAGTTGGCCCGCCCTCGGCCCCGGCCTCGTCGTGCTGCTCATCCCGCCGCTCATCGCCGACTACGGACCGTCGGTGCTCTGGCGGGCGGTCGCGCTCGGCGTCGTGGCGCTCGCGGTGCTCGTCGCCGGACTCCTGCTCCGTTGGCAGGCACCATTCGTCCTCGGAGGTGTGGTGCTGATCTGGCACGCGATCGCCCAGCTGTGGCCGTGGATCAGCGATCTCTACGAGACGGTTCCGTGGTGGCTCTGGCTCGGGATCGGCGGTGCGATCCTCATCGCCCTCGCAGCGCGCTACGAGCACCGCATCCAGAACGCCCGCTCGATCGTGGCGAGCATCTCGGCGCTGCGCTGACCCGGATCACCCCTCGGGGATCGGCTCCTTCGGGAGCTTGCGCACCTTGGTGCGTCGCCGACGCCGCTCGGGGATCATGGAGCGCATCTCCTCGAGCTTGCCGAAGCAGAGAAGCCGATCGCCCGCCTCCAGCTCGACGCCGCTGCGCGGGTTCGGGATGACGGATGTGCCACGGTGCAGCGTGAGCACGGTGATGTCCCGCTCGCCGAGGCCCGAGTCGCCTACCCGTTTGCCCACCAGATCGGCGTTGGCGTGCACGAGCAGCTCGGCGACGCCATAACCGGTCGAGACGCTGAGCCGCTGGCGCACGTCGATCTCGGGGAACGCGACCTGGTTGTCGATGAAGTCGATGATCGCGCCGGCCACGTCGAGTCCGGTTGCCCGCTCGATGCCTTCCAGCCCCGGCGATGAGTTGACCTCCATGACGAGCGGACCTTCGTTGCCTTCGAGCATGTCGACGCCGGCGACGCGCAGACCCATGATCTGCGCCGATCGCACGGCTGCCTGCTCGAACTCTGGCGTCAGTTCGACGGGCTCGACCGTTCCACCGCGGTGAACGTTCGAGCGGAACTCGTCGCCGCTCGCAACACGGCGCATCGCGGCCACGACGCGGTCGCCGACCACGAGTGCTCTGATGTCCCGGCCGCGGCTCTCGGAGATGAAGCTCTGGATGAGCACGTTCTGCTTGGTCGAGTGCAGGGTCTCGATGATGGCCTCGGCGATCTTCACCTCGGGCGCGAGGATCACGCCGATTCCCTGGGTGCCCTCGAGCAGCTTGATGACCACGGGAGCGCCGCCGACCCGCTCGATGGCGAGCCGCACATCCGCCCGGCTGTGCACGAACGCGGTCGCCGGCATGCCGATGTTGTGGCGCGACAGAATCTGCGTCGCACGGAGCTTGTCGCGCGAGTTCGTGATGCCGTTGGCGGTGTTCGGCGTGTACACGTCCATCTGCTCGAATTGGCGCACCACCGCGGTGCCGAAGTAGGTGATCGAGTTGCCGATGCGAGGCAGCACCGCGTCGTAGTCCGAGAGCAGGCGACCGCGATACTGCAGGTCGGGTTCAGGCCCGGAGAGGTCGATCGCGAAGCGGAGCGTGTCGAGCACCTTGACCCGGTGGCCCCGCTGTTGGGCCGCAGCGCGCAGTCTCTGCGTCGAGTATGCCTGCGGGGCGCGCGAAAGGATGGCGAGTTTGATCGTGAGCTCCTGCCAAGATGGTGGGGTGAAAGACGACATCCATTCAAGCACCATCGTCGGTTGGCGCGAATGGGTGACCCTGCCCGGAATCGGTGTTTCTTGGATCAAGGCGAAACTCGACACCGGCGCGCGCAGCTCGGCGCTGCACGCCTTCGACATCGAGGAGCTCGCCGGCGGCGACCGGGTGCGGTTCTCGGTGCGACCGTGGCAGCGGTCGGAGGAGGACATCGTCGAGGTGGAGTGTGCCGTGCACGACCGTCGCACGGTGCGCAGCTCATCGGGGCACACCGAAGAGCGCATCGTCGTTCTGCTCGAGATCGAGATTTTCGGGCGAACGGTGACAGCCGAGACGACCCTGAGCAACCGCGACCAGATGGGGTTCCGGATGCTCATCGGCCGCGAGGCGCTCCGTCAGGGTTTCATCGTTGACCCGGGCGAATCCTTCGTCGCCGGGCGGGCGCCGCGCGGGGTGCGGCGACGCAACCGCGGCCGCGAGTAGCGCGCCTTCTTAGACCACCAGCAGTACGGCCAGCACGACCATCAGCACGGCGATCGCTCCGTCCAGGATGCGCCACGCGATCGGGCGCGCGAAGACCGGCGCGAGGTAGCGAGCGCCGAAGCCGAGCATCCCGAACCACAGGATGCTCGCGAGCACGGCGCCCGCGCCGAAGACCCAGCGTCCCGGGTCGCCGTGCGCAGCCGACAGGGAGCCGAGCAGCAGCACGGTGTCGAGGTAGACGTGCGGGTTGAGCCAGGTGAGCGCGACGCAGGTGGCGACCGCCGCCAAGAGCGTAGTTGCGCCCGCGCCGTTTGACGCCTGCAGGTGCTCGGGACGGAACGCGCGCTGCGCGGCGAAGGCCGCGTAGAGGATGAGGAAGGCGAACCCCGCCCAGCGGACGATCTCAAGCGCCAGGGGAGCCGCCTTGATGAGGGCGCCGATCCCCGCGACTCCGGCGGCGATCAGGATGGCGTCGCTGACGATGCAGATGAGCACGATCGGCAGCACATGCTCGCGACGCAGGCCCTGCCGCAGAACGTAGGCGTTCTGTGCGCCGATGGCGACGATGAGGGATGCTCCCGCACCGAGCCCGGTAAGCAGGGTGGCGAAGGCGGCGGCAGGAGTCACGCGTTCGACTCTAGGGATCCGAGTGCAATCAGTGAAGCTCAACTTTCTCATCGAGCATTAGCATGGCTAATGATGGATGTGGACGCCGATCAACTGAGGACGCTCGCCGCGGTCATCGACCACGGCACCTTCGAACGCGCGGCCGAGGCGCTCCACGTCACGCCGTCTGCAGTGAGCCAGCGGATGAAGAGTCTCGAGCAGCGAGTGGGTCGGGTGCTCGTCATGCGCACCAAGCCGATCGGACCGACCGAGGCAGGGCGCATCCTGCTCCGTCTGGCACGTCAGGTCGCGCTGCTGGAGAGCGAGGCGCTCGAGTCGCTGGGCGCTGATGGAGCGAGCGCGCGGCCGGTCATCCCGCTCGTGATCAACGCCGACTCGCTCGCCACCTGGGTGCTTCCGGCGCTGGCGTCGCTGCCCGAGGTGAGCTTCGACATCACGCTCGACGACCAGGCGCACACGCTTGACAGGCTGCGCGACGGCACGGTCATGGCCGCGATCACGTCGGAGCCCGAGCCTGTGCCCGGCTGCGTCGTCACGCGACTCGGGACGATGCGTTACCGGCCCTGCGCATCCCCGACGTTCGTCGCTCGATGGCTCGCCGACGGGTTCAGCCGTGCGGCGCTGGGGAACGCTCCCATGCTGGTGTTCGACCGCAAGGATGCGCTGCAGGATCGGTACCTCGCGTTGCGTGCCCCCGGTGGGCACCCGCCGCGGCACTACGTTCCCGCTTCGACGGAGTTCGTGCGCGCCGCTGAGCTCGGACTGGGCTGGGGAATGCTGCCCGACCTGCAGTCCGAGCCACTGCTCGCCGACGGTCGTATCGTCGTGCTGGACGAGGCCGGCGCGGTTGACGTCCCGCTGTTCTGGCAGCAGTGGTCGGTGGAGTCGTCGACGCTCGCCGCCGTCGCCGCGACCCTGGCTTCGGCGGCGGCCGAGACGGTTCGCTAGTCGATCGCGTCGAAGAACGTGTGCATGTCGGCCGCGACGAGGTCGGGCGACTGCTTCGCCGTGAAGTGACCGCCGCTGGGCAGCTCGTTCCAGAAACGGATGTCGGTGTACGTGCGCTCGGCGTAGTGCCGCGGGAAGCCGCGCTCACCCCACTGGATGGACACGCCCACTGGAACGTCGATCATCGGCATTGACGGCTCGTCCCGATCGTCGAAGTATGACCGGAAGGACGTAGCGATCGTGCCCGTGAACCAGTAGAGCGAGATCGTTGTGAGCAGCTCATCCCTGCTCCAATAATCGGAGATCTCGGCGGTTCCGCTCCACTCGCGGAACTTCTCGAGCAGCCAGGCGGCGAGACCGGCCGGGGAGTCCGTCAGCCCGACCGCGAGCGTGTCCGGCCTGGTCGATTGCTGAGCCGAGTATGCGCTGGCGCGCTTCCATTTGGCCGCGAGCCAGTCGACGAAGGCCTGCTCCTCACCGGTGAGGTCGTTCGCGCGCTCTTCAGGCGGGAAGGCCGCGTGCGTCGCGAAAAGCCCGATGACGGCTTCCGGATGCGCGGCCGCGAGTCGATCGCTCGTCCAGGTACCGACATCCTCCCCGTAGGTGGCGTACTTCTCGTACCCGAGCACGTCGGTCATCAGCGTGTGCCACCGCGCGGCGACGGCCGGCGAGGTGAAGGGCTCGGCCATGACGTCGGAGAATCCATAGCCGGGCAGGGAGGGCACGACGACGTCGAAGCCGTCGGCCGCGAGCAGCTGCGCGAGCGGAAGCATCTCGATGAAGGAGTACGGCCAGCCGTGGCTCAGGATGATCGGGATGGGCGCTCGCGCATCCTGACCTGGCTGCGCCTTCAGGTGCACGAAGTGGATGCGCTCGCCGTTCACGGTCGTCGTGAAATGGGGGAGCGTGTTCAGGCGCTGCTCGGCGGCCCGCCAATCGAATCCGTCGCGCCATTCGGTCATGAGGTCCTTGAGGTACGCGATGTCTACGCCGGCCTCCCACGGCTCGGAGGGCGTCTGCACCGGATAGCGCGTGCGGGAGAGCCGCTCGCGCAGCTCGTCGAGCTCGGCATCCGGGATCGCGATGCGGAAGGGTTCGGGCGCGGTGAAGGTGGCCATGCCGTGAGCCTATTCGCGGCCTGCGACATGGTGGGCGGGCCACCGCGCCACATGAGTGTCACGCCGATCCAGATGCCTTGCCACGTCTGCTGAATCGCAAAAGATATTAAAATATTACAACTTAGAGATTAGATTCTAAATCTGACCTGCTTACCGTCGCTTCTCATCGAACACGCGGGAACCTCGCAGGATGTCGATTTGGGGATTCAATGAAACGAACAACAGTGCGGGCGATACGCAACCTAGTCCTGGCATCGACACTCGCAATCGTCTCGGCGGGAGGGTTCGCGGAAAGTGCTAGCGCCGGCCCCCCTGACCTTCTGGATCCGAGCGCCCTCATGAGCGTTCTGGCTTCTGACAAACAGACGCCGATGTCGGACACCGTATCCCTCGAGCCGAGTGCGACCGATTCAGACGGTCGACCGGCCCGAGGCGCGGAACCGACTTCTCAGGGTTTCACCGTGACCGATGACGAGCTTCACGCTCAAACTGAGGCAACGTTGGATAGCTCGCTCTCTTTCACGGGTCAGATCGGCGACTATTCGGTCTTTGCGAATGCAGATGCGACAGCTGCGAGCTATGCCAAGCCAACTCCCGATGGCGCGCAGCTGATTTTCGCTGCACGGGAAGAAGACGATCTTGCCTCCTTTAGGGTTGAGCTTCCCTTGGAAAGCTCGAGCGTCGAGGTTCGCAACGACGGAAGTATTCTTGCGGACCAACTGGACGGGGCGGGCATCTACATTCGGGCTCCGTGGGCGCGCGACGCGAACGGAAATGATCTACCAACCGGATACGAATTTGACGGAGGTGTGCTTGTGCAAAGAGTGGACGTCACGTCCCGGACCGCATATCCGGTGATTGCAGATCCGGCGTGGGACTACACAAATGACTACGGAATCGGGAGTACGACACCTGAAGTGGCGAAGCTCTCCCTTCACGGTTGCTTCAACTGTTCGTTCCCAGTTCCTGGTGCGCCGCGAGGATTTCCTTCGGCGGGCCAGCGCCTTCCCCTGACAGTCGGGCCCTATTCCTTCGCTTGCACATTCAGAATTGAGGAGTACCGCCCGATTCCAGACCACCACGAGTACGGCTTCGTCTTCGACGCAGCCAGCGGGCACGTGGACGGGCTCGGGAGTTGGATCTCGTTCACCTTCTGGAAAAAGCCCGGCGAATCTACGTACACTCTCCGCGTATATGGGTACATCGTGAATGACAATCCAACGGGGCTTACGCGCCCTGTATATCTGACTGGCGCAACGGCGAACTGGTACCTATTTTCTCGAAACATGAGCAACGTCAGCATCCTCACCTAAGAAGGACATTGTCATCTCGAAGTTTCGTTCGCCGAGAGTGCGCGTAGGCAGGGCTATCGGCATCCCGTTTGTGTTGACCGCCGTAATGGTGCTGGTCGCCATGACCTTTGGTGTCTTCTTCGGCACTATCGTCGCAATCCTTTGGCTCGCATACGGCATCGTCGCGACCGGGTTCGCGCTTGTGAGTCTCAGCAGTGCGCGACCATGGATGGGTGCCGCTCGACCGATGGCTCGGCGCCGCATGTTTCTGATCTTGCTGGGGACCTGGTTCGCGGCTTGGGGCATCACGGGAGTCTTATACTCGACCGTCGCGCTCATCCTGACGCCTGCGAGCTCCTTGGGCTACGCTCTTGGCGTTCTGGGATCCGTCGCGCTGGCTTCGGCGCCATTCCTGGTCGTCTACGCGATCACGTCCGCGGTACAACTCGCGCTTCTCACTCCGCGACGCGCTGTGCGCGGGCAGGTCGATTGAATTGAGTGCGCCGTAGGTTCGGGCCAGGTCGGAGCAGCGTGGAGTCGCAGACCTCAGCGGTGCGTCCGACGCCTTTGAGATCGTACTTCGCAGTAGTGTCGAGCTCTGCTGGTCTCGCGTCAGCCCAGGTACGGAACAACGACGGAAAATACGAGGATCTTGTGCGATCGCGGGTACTCAGGTGGTGGGTGACCTACTACGTGTTCGTATTCATCGCACTTTGCTTTATGGCTGTCGGGGCGGCGAATCGGGTGCGGAACTCCGCTCTGGGTTCTTCGACTGAGTTGACAATGGCCACGATTGTCGTCGGCGGCGGTCTGCTTGCGACGATTGTCGGGATGTCCCTTTGGGGGCTTCCGAACGCGAGATGCCGTACGTTGCTCAGTCGTCGATTTCCGAACGCGGTTGTTCTGACGGCGCGAGGGAATGATTTTCGCGCATTCATCGATGTGGACGCCCTGAAGACTTCTTATCGATCGATTCCGTACTTTCTGACCGTCGTTGCTGACCCCCAAGGCATATCGGCTTGGATGGGCGGCGACCCAGGGGAGAGGACTCGACTGCTCGCGGAAATCCCGTGGAGCGCGATCGGGGAACTAGAGCAATCGGTGAGCGGTTGGCACTTCCCGCAATACGTCGTCACCTCGGCTGTGACCTGGCGTGGCGAAGACCGGCGTCTGCAACTCACTCTGGGTTCAGGATCATTCGGTGGCTTATTTCCGCAGACATACGGAAGTTCGCAACGCTCAGTCGCTGCCCTCGAGGCGGTTCGTTCGGGTCTTGGGAACTGAACTACTAGCGTCGGTCCAATAGGTTGGTCGCCGTGGACATTCCGGAGATTCAATCGGCGTTTGAGAACGCATTCGACGAGGCGCTGATCTTTCACGGGTTCACGGATTACATGCGTGACTACGAGATGGTCCTTCAGCTCAGCGCCGATCCGAGGACAGGGATTCCAACTGAGTTCTTACGATATGTCTTCGTGAATTGCGTTGAAGCCAAGGTTTCGACCGCGTTGACTCCGGAGACATGGTCGCGCTCCTTGGACGAGCGACTCATCGACGACGAAACGGGTTCCGATTTCGACGGATATGTCTGGGGCGTCAAGTGGCAGGATCTCGATCCGGGGTTCGAACTCGTGTCGGGATCCGAGACCGCGCGCTCATGGTCCGGCGAGCTGGGGATTCGCTTCCTTGAGGCGCGAGTCCAGACAAACGGTCACAACCTGACCCTGGTGTTCTCTGATCTGCGAGTTGAGAAGGCTGCTCCCGGCTATGCACCGTTTACGGTGGGTTCGCCTCTTTCCGGCGGGACGATTCCTGGCTGATCGGTAGGCGGGGCACATCGGCGATTCGCGGTCGGAAGCCGCGTCAGGCAAGCCGACGCCGACTAGAGCGTCGCGAGCACCAGGTCGAGCGCATCCGCGAACCGGTCGGCGCTCTCCATCGTCAGGCACAGCGGCGGCTTGATCTTGAGGATGTTCTTGTGGTCGCCGGTGGGCTGCACGATGCAGCCTTCGGCGAGCATCCGTTCGCAGATCTGCGCGGCCTCGGCGGTCGCAGGCTCAAGGGTCTCGTGGTCGCGAACCAGCTCGACGCCGAGGTAGAGGCCGAGACCGTGCACGGCTCCGATGAGCGGATGCCGCTGGCCGAGTTCGCGCAGCCGCTCGGCCAGGTGGTCTCCCACGTCAACGGCATTCTGTTGGAGGCCTTCGTCGCGCATGACGTCGAGCACGGTCAGCCCGACCGTCGCGCTGACAGGACTTCCGCCCGCGGACGAGAAGAAACTGCCCTCGGCGGCGAACGAGTCGGCGATGGCTCTGGTCGTGATGACCGCCCCGAGCGGGTGCCCGTTGCCCATGGCCTTCGCGACGGTGATGATGTCGGGCACGACCCCCTGCTGCTCCGAGCCCCAGAAGTAGTGTCCGAGCCGGCCGTAGCCGACCTGCACTTCGTCCGCGATGCAGACGCCGCCGACGGCCCGGATGCGCTCGTAGACGCCGCGCAAATAGCCGTCGGGCAGGAGGACTCCGCCCGCGTTGCCGAACACGGGCTCGGCGATGAAGCCGGCCACGCCTGTGCCCGTCTCTCGGAGGCTCGCGAGTTCGGCATCTAGCTCTGCCAGATACTGAGGAGCCGAATCCGCGCCGCGATACCGGCCGCGCAGCACGTGCGGAGAGGACAGCAGTCGCACCCAGTCGGGTCGCGTCTCGAGTGCGCGCGGGTTGTCACCGATCGACGAGGAGACCGCATCCGCCCCGACAGTCCACCCGTGGTAAGCCTCGGTGACGGCCAGGATGGTGCGCTCGCCGGTGTGCGTCTGGGCGAGTCGCAGCGCAAGGTCGACTGCCTCGCTGCCGCTGTTGACGAGGAAGACCGTGTCGAGCGGATCCGGTGCCAGCTCGGCGAGGCGCTCCGTGAAGCGGGCGAGCTCCTCGTAGTGGAAACGCGAGTTCGTGTTGAGCAGCGCCCACTGGTCGCGCACCGCCGCGACGAGTCGCGGATGAGCGTGTCCGATCTGGGTCACGTTGTTCACGACGTCGAGGTAGGTCTGTGCGCGGGTGTCGACGAGGTGATGCCGCCACCCGCGTTCGATGAGCGGCGGATGCTCGAAGTAGTGCTCCTGCACGCGCGCGAACGTGTCCTCCCGGCGCTCAAGAACGGCTTCAGGATTCGCATCGGCCGCGGCGAGATCGGCACCGAATAGCGGAGACGGGTCGGGGCTGAGTTCCAGCCAGAGAGCACGATCGAGCGTCGGCGTCACGAACGCGGGCGGGCGGTGTCCTCTGAGTCGCGAAAGTTGAACCGTGAGAGACGTCGCAGTGCCGATGCGTTCGCCCGCTGAGATCGAGGCGGGAGCGACCGGGTCCTCGAGGCCGTCGAGCCACAGGTCGACGTCGGACCCGCTGAGCAGCCATGAACCCGCGACCGGCCGGAGGTCGCCGCTCACCGGCGCGAACACATCGATCCCGTTCGGCGCGTGCAGGGTCACGGCCAGGGCGAGGGTCGGCGACGAGCTCGACCGGTCGACGGATGCGCGCGTCAGCCGGTACTCGCCGTACCGGGTCACGGCGTGGCCGGCGATGCCCGCCACCCGCGTGAGAACGGTCTGCTCGGTGTCGGGGTCGAGCCAGCGGCCATCGTCGAGCGCATGACTGGTCGTTGAGAGGTCGACGAGATGCTGTGCGGTGGTTGCGAGACGGACGATCGGACCGGGGATCGGGGGCGTACCGAGGTCGGGAGCAGTCGGGTCGGTCGCAGCGACGTCAGGCAGGGAGCGCCTTCCAGCGGGTCGCGCCAGCCGCCACCGGATGAGCGCCGCCATCTCCTCCGCATCGAGCCGGCGGGCGACGTCGAACGCGAGCCACTCGTGGCCGCGGTTCTCATCGGCGTACGCGTTCTCGGTGTCGATGGTCACCTGATGCTCTCCGCTGACGACCAGCACGGTGCCGCGAAGTACGACCAGCGGCCAGAGCGCGGCCAGTTCGGCGTCGCCGAGCGGACTCTCCGCGTCGAAGGCGGCGATGGTTTCGAGCACCGCAAGCGGATCGTCCGGCACGTGATGCAGGGCGGAAGCGACCGTCGCGGCCAGCTCTGCGACGAGCCAGCCGGTGGCCACGTCACCGAAATCGATGACGCCCGAGGTCGCATCCGTCTCTGTTCCGAGCACGATATTGTCGTCGGTGACGTCACCGTGCACGGCCTGGATGTGCAGTTGCGGTCGGAGGGGCGCGAGACGGGCGAGGGCCGCATCCGTCGCCTCGCGCACGATGCGGCGCTTGGCCGGGTTGGCGACGTGCGGAAGGAGGAGGTCGACGACGTCGCCGCTGATGCGAGCATCCCATTGGGTCGTGCGGTCGAGGCCCGGATGCTCGAGCGTTGCGAGGCCTGCCGCGACTCGGCCGGCGAGTCTCCCCAGGGTGCTGAGCTGTTCGCGGGAGAGTTCGGCGACGTCGGTGAGCGGCTCCCCGTCGAGGTAGGTCAGCAGGCGGGCACGCAATGTCTGACCGCGCACCTCCACGGTCGCGATGTCACGGCCGTCAGCAGTCGAAATCACGGCAGGGATGCGCACACCGGCGTTCGCCAGAGTCGCGAGCGCCGCGTTCTGGGCGTCCAACTCGTCCATCGAGAACACGGGGTTCGCCAGCTTGAGCACGAAGCGCCCGTCGCCGGTGTCGATGCGGAAGTTGCGGTCCTGCTGGCTGCCCAGCTCGGTGATCCGGCCGCTCAGACCGAAGTGCTCTGCGGCGATCTGCTGCGCATCCGGAACCGTGACGTCGGGCCGGGGCAGCGATGGCTGGGCGAGGAAGTCGAAGTTCGGCAAGCAGGACTCCTGAGGCTGGATCGGGTGACGTCAGTCTAGTGAGCAGCAGGTCGCCGCTTCAGGTGCGGAATCCTGCTCGCACCGTGTACGTCGAGTCGGCGACGGATGCGGTGATCGCGCGAACGGTCGTGGCCGACAGAGCGGCGGCAGCCGTCGAACGCCTGTCAGGCCCCGCATGGGATGAGGCCACCGCTGCCAGCCAATGCACGGCTGACGCCGCGTAGCATCGGACCGTGAAAACCTGGAGGGCACCGCTGATCGCGTTCGCGATCGACGTCGTGCTCGTCCTGGTCTTCGTGCTCGTGGGCCGTCGGAGTCATGCAGAAGCGGCGTCCATCGCAGGCATTTTCGACACGGCGTGGCCGTTCCTTGTCGGGCTCGTGCTGGGCTGGCTGGTCACCTTCGCGTGGCGCCGGCCGACCGCGGTGCTGTGGCCGGGCATCCCGATCTGGCTGATGACCGTCGCCGCCGGGATGCTGCTGCGCGTCTCTGCCGGTCAGGGCACCGCGGCGAGTTTCATCATCGTCGCGACGATCGTGCTCGGGGTGTTCCTCGTGGGATGGCGACTGATCGCGCTGCCGATCACCCGACGCCGCCGGGTCGTGCGCCGCGCATCCTGAGCCGCCACTCCTGCCGCGCTTGCAGCGCTGGCGTCGAGTCGTGCGAAAAGTGGGGTTGGGGCGGTCTGAACCGCACTTTTGGCACGATTCGCTGACGGCGCTTGCGTCGAGTCGTGCGAGAAGTGCGGTCTAGGGTGCGGCTATCGCACTTTTGGCACGATTCGACGAGCACGCGAGCACGCGAGCACGCGAGCACGCGGAGGGGGAGCCGCCCTCAGGTCGGCAGCAGCAGCGTCGCCACCGTGTAGATGGCGAGGCCGGCGAGCGCGCCGACGACGGTGCCGTTGATCCGGATGAACTGCAGGTCTTTGCCCACCTGCAGCTCGATCTTCTCGGTGGTCTCGCGCGCATCCCAGCCCTTGACGGTGTCGCTGATGATGCTCGCGATGTCGTGACGGTACGTGGTGACCAGGTAGCCCGCCGCATCCCGAAGCCAGGTGTTGACCTTCGCCCCGAGCGCCGGATCGGCCGCCAGACGCGTCCCACCGTCGGCGAGAGCGGCCTCGGCGCGGCGGCGCAGCTCGCTGTCCGGATCCGACAACGCATCGACGGCGGCCGTCCGCGCGGCCTCCCACACGGCCCCCGCCATTTCGCGCACCCGCGGGTCGTCGAATGCGCGACCCTTGGCGGCCTCGAGCTTGGCGATTGTCACCGGGTCGTGCTGGAGACGGTCGGCGAGCTCGGCCAGGTAGTCGTCGAGCGCACGGCGCAGCTTGTGGTTCGGGTCGGCGCGAACCTGCGCGAGAAAACGCCGAACCTCTGTGTACGCGCGGTCGTCGACCATCCTGTCGACGAACGAGGGAACCCAGGAAGGCAGTCGGCCCGAGACCAGGGCGCCGAACGCGTCCGGATTCGCTTCGAGCCACTCGGCGAGCCGGTCGAGCACGAGGTCGACGGCTTCGTGGTGACCGCCCGACGCGAGCACGCGCTCGCCGAGCCGGCCGAGGGGCGGCGCCCACTCCGGCTCGATCAGGTGGCGGCGGGCGATGGCCTCGATCGCGTCACGCATGTCATCGTCGTCGAGCAGGGATGCGATCCCGCGCGCCGCCGTCGACGCCTCGGCCACCACGCGCCGCGCGTTCTCCGGCCGAGCGACCCAGGCGCCCACGGCTCCCGCAACGTCGATCGACGCGAGCCTGTTCGACACGACCTCGTCGGAGAGGAAGTTGGTCTCGACGAACTCGCCGAGGCTCTCGCCGATCTCGTCTTTGCGGTTCGGGATGATCGCGGTGTGCGGGATGCGCAACCCGAGCGGGTACTTGAACAGCGCCGTCACCGCGAACCAGTCCGCGAGCGCGCCGACCATGCCGCCTTCGCTCGCGGCACGCACATAGCCGAGCCACGGATACGTGCCCTGCAACGCGAACGACACCGCGAACACCGCGGCCATGAAGACGAGGAGCGACACCGCGAGGGTCTTCATCCGTCGGAGGGCGCGCCGCCGCTCGTCGTCGGAGACGGTGCCGGAGGAGAGGAGAGTCGTGGTGCTCACTGAACGATGTGCAGTTCGTGGCTGGTGTTGTTGAGTCGGTGCGCGCCGTCTTCGGTGGCGACGACGATGTCCTCGATGCGCACGCCGAAGCGGCCGGGAAGGTAGATCCCGGGCTCGATGGAGAAGCACATCCCCGCCTCGATCGGTCGCTCCTCGCCCTCGACCATGTACGGCGGCTCGTGGGTGGTCATCCCGATGCCGTGGCCGACCCGGTGGATGAAGTAGTCGCCGTAACCCGCATCCCGGATGACCGCACGCGCCGCGCGGTCGATCTCCTGACACGCGACCCCCACGGCTACGGCCTCGAACGCGGTCTGCTGGGCGCGCTTGACGATCTCGAACACCTCGTGCTCCTCGTCGGTCGGTTCGCCGACGTGCACGGTTCGGGTGGTGTCCGAGCCGTAGCCGTCCATGATCCCGCCGAAGTCGAGCACGACCATGTCACCCTGCTCGATGGTGCGCTCGCCGGCTTCGTGGTGCGGGTTGGCGCCGTTCGGTCCGCTGCCGACGACGGTGAAGTCGACCTGCGAGTGGCCGTGCTCCCGCAGGAGGCGGGCGAGGTCTGCTGCTACCTCGTCCTCGGTCCGGCCCGCGAAATGCACGCCGAGGATGTCTTCGAACGTGGCGTCGGCCGCGGCTCCCGCCGCTGCGAGGCGATCGATCTCGTCGTCGCCTTTGACCGCGCGCAGCAGGGGAAGGGCGTGCGAGATGGACTCGAAGCGAGCATCCGGAAGCTTCTGCTGCAGGCCGAGAAGGTGCATGGCCCACAAGGCGTCGGATACGGCGTACCGGCCAGAAGGGTTGAGCAGAGCGGCCGTCGGGACGTACTCGTCGGTGCCGTCGGACCAGTCGACGAACTCGATGGCCGATGCGGCCCGGGTGTCGGCCGCGCTGTCGTGCTCGAGGATCGGAACGATCATGGTCGGGTCGCCGTCTGCCGGGATCAGGAGCAGTGTGATGCGCTCGGTCGTCGCGATCGGCAGGTAGTCGGCGAAGTAGGCGAGGTCGGCGCCCGGAGCTATCAGCAGCCCGTCGAATCCGGCGGCGGCTGCCTGATCGGCGCCGCGTGCGAGCCGCTCGGCGAAGTGTTCCGCGGTGATCGTCTTCATGCCTGCTCCTTCTTGCTGGTCAGTCCTCCGGCGCGCCGAGCCAGGCGTTCGCGACCGTGGAGTGCGCCGACTCGGCGTCCGAGGGATGGAAGATCCCGGCGAGTACATCCCGGTACAGCCGGCCCAGCTCGTTTCCGGCGAAGTACGTCGATCCACCTGAGACCCGGATGGCCTGGTCGACCACCTGACGCGCCGTCTCGGTCGCCCGCACCTTCAGCCCGACGAGCTTCGGGAACCACTGCGCGCCATGGTCCGCGAGCGCGTCCACGTCGCGAGCGAGCGAATCGAGCTGGGGGAGCAGCGCATCCTGAGCGATTGCCGCATCGGCCACCCGCCACCGGATGTCCGGGTCGCTCGAATAGCGGCGCCCGTCGTTCTTGAGGCTCCTCCGCCGGTGCGCCGCCTGCACGGCGAGGTCGAGCGCGCGGGCACCGATCCCGGTGTAGACCGCGGCGAGCAGGATCTCGAAGTTGGCGAAGATCGCGAACACGAGCGAGTCGGGGTTGGGGCCCGGGTCGAGCCGGCGCACGATCTGCTCGGCGGGCGACCATGCGCCGTTGAGCACCGTCGTGTTGCTCTGGCTGGCGCGCATCCCGATCGTGTCCCAGTCCTCGCGGATCTCGAAGCCGTCGCTGTCGCGGTCGATGAAGCCGTAGACGATCTTAGGGGCGTCGGCACTGGTCGTGTCGAGGCCCATCGTGCCGAGCCTCGTCCATCCGGGGAGAGGGATGTGAAGATTTTGGTGCCGTAGAACCGGTACGAGCCGTCGGGCTCGGGACGCGCATCCGTCGTCGACCCGAACAGCACAAGGTCGTTGCCCGCCTCGCTCAGCCCGAAGCCGTAGACCTCGCCCGAGCCTGCCTCGTCGAGCAGGAACTCCAGCGAGTCGTCGCCGCGATCGTGCAGGACCTTGGCGACGCCTGTCCAGACCAGATGCATGTTGACCGCGAGCGCGGTGGCCGGCGCCGCCCCGGCGAGGCGCACCTGCTCGCGCGCCACCTGTTCGAGGCTGAGGCCGAGGCCGCCGTACTCGACCGGTACGAGCGCCTTCAGGTAGCCGAGCTGAGTGAGCTCCTCGAAGTCTTCGAGGAAGAAGGCGTTCTCGGCGTCGTAACCGGCGGCCCGGGAGCGGATGCGCTCCAGCAGGCCGTCGGTCAGGAGCGGTCCGTCGTGCGGGATCAGGCTGTCCTGGGTCACGACCCCAGCCTATGGCTGCGCGGTCGTGGCGGGCAGGGGCAGTTGCCGCGCGGAGTTGATCGCGCGGAGTTAATGCGGAGTGTTACTGCGCGGTGTATCCGCCGTCGACGAGGTGGTAGCTGCCGGTGATGAACGATGCGGCATCCGAGGCGAGGAAGGCGACGAGTGCAGCGACCTCTTCTGGCTCGCCGAGGCGGCCGAGAGCGTGCTTGCCGGAGAGGAACGCCAGCGCGTCCGCATCCATGTGCTGCTCGACGAGCGGGGTACGGATGAAGCCGGGCCCGACCGCGGTGACGCGTACCTTCTGGTCGGCGTACTCGAGCGCAGCATTTTGCGTGAGCCCGAGAAGCCCGTGCTTGGCCGTGACGTACGCGGACGAGTTCGCGAACCCGACACTGCCGAGGATCGATGCCATGTTGATGATCGAGCCGCCGCCGTTCGCGGCCATCGCCTTCAGCTGGGGCTGCAGGGAGTAGAACACGGCGTTGAGGTTGATCTCGATGACCTTGCGCCAGCTCTCGAGCGAGTAGTCGCCGACCGGCGCCGCCTCGCCGCCGATTCCGGCGTTGTTCACTGCGATCTTCAGCGGGGCGAGCTCTTCGGCCGCCTTCACGCTGGCGACCGCGAACTCAGGATCGGTCACATCTCCCACGAGACTGGCTGCGGTTCCGCCTGCGGACTTGATCTCGGCGACGACCTTCTCGGCGTTCTCCGCGTTCAGGTCGGTCACGAGCACGGATGCTCCGCTGGCCGCGAGGGTCAACGCCACGGCCCGCCCGATTCCCGAGCCTCCTCCTGTCACGATCGCCGACCGGTCGGTCACGTCGTACTGAGCCATCATCACTCCTTCGTCTAGATATCCGACACTTGTCGGATATCTCATTGTACAATCGTCGAGTGGATGCACGCCAGCAGAAGACCCTCGCTCGTCTGGGCGACACCGTTCTCGCCCTCGCTTCGGCCGGCCCGATCACCGATGTGACGGTTTCGCGTCTGGCCACCGAGGCCGGTGTTCACCGTTCGACGGTCTACACCTACGCGTCTTCGCCCGTTGAGCTACTTCAGCTCGTTCTGCGCCGTGAGCTCGACGAGCTGCGGCACGATTACCTGGTCGGGATCAGCGCCGAGAACGCCGGCGCGGCGATCGATGGTGTGACGCGCGCCGTCCTGCGGCACGTCGACGAGCACGCCACGATCTACCGGCGCGGTCTGGGAGAGGAGAGCGGATCCGCCAGCCTGCACGCCCTGCTGAGTGCGCACTTCCAGGGCTCGATCGAGCTATTGCTGGACCAGCACAGCGTCGAGCTCCCCGCGGCCGATGCGACGGAGCGACGGATGCTCGCCCGCTACCTCGCCGACGGCATCATCGGCGCCATCGACATCTGGCTCGAGGGGGAGGAGCCGCGCGACGTGGATGGGCTGCTCGCGCTGCTGGCACGGGTCACGCCCGCTTGGTGGCCCGCATCCGCCGCACGATGAACCAGACCGCACCTCCGATTGCACCGAGCACGACCAGCCACGGCAGCAGTACCCCGAGCGCGACCAGGAGCCCGCTGAGCGTGGCTACCAGGGCATCCCAGCCCGTCCCGAGCCCGCTCCAGAAGCTGGCCGGCGCCGGAGTGGCGACGGTGCCTTTCGCGTGAAGCTCGAGCGTGACCGTCGACATCGCGATCTGGTCGTCGAGGGCTGCCTTCTGGGCCGACAGGCTGTCGAGGTCGGCCTGACGCTGAGAGAGCGTCGACTCGATCGTGATCAGGTCTGCTGTCGTCGTCGCCTTGCTCATCAGATCGAGCAGACGGTCGACGGATGTGCGCAGCGCGGCGATGCGCGCGTCGACATCACTCGACTGGGTCGTCACATCGTCGGACTTGAGCGACACGCTGTTGACGGTTCCGAGGTGCTTGATGGTGCTGAGCGTCGCCGACAGCCGTTCGGCGGGGATCCGGAGAACGAGGGTCGCGCCGGCCTTCTCGCCGCCGGTGGCCGGCTGTTCCGTGCTGCTGTCGACCCGCCCTCGGGCTCGCTCGACCGCGGCGGTCGCGGCGTCTGCCGCAGCGATCGGGTCGGCGACGGTGAGCGACACGGTTCCCGTCGTGACGACGTCGCGGTCGGCTGAGAGGACCGTCTTGTCCTTGACGCCATCGGCGGCGGTGTCGGCCGCGCCCGTCGCGCCTTGCTTCGTCGGATTCTCGGCCACGCTCCCCGCGGTGCCGGAGCCGCTCGAGGCCGTGCATCCCGCCAGCAGGATCACCGCCGCGAGGACCGCGGCGGCACCCGCCGTTCGACGCCTCATCGCCCCCGTGTTCACCACTCTGTTCGCCACTGTGCTCACCCCTGTGCCCGCCCCTGTGCGCTTCATGGCCTCACCATAGAGTTCGGCGGATATCGGACGGATCACGGTCCGGCGACGATCCGATCACGATCCGATCTCGTCGATAATGGGCAGCATGCGCTGGCTTGCCGAGAGGACCCGCGACCTGTTCGGGTGGGGCGCGCCCATCCTGCATATCGCGGGGGACGTGGGGGACGGGCCGGTCGTCATCCTGGTGCACGGCATCGCGTCCTCGTCGGTGACGTTTCAGAACCTCGTCCCGATGCTCGAGCCGAGTCACCGCGTGATCTCGATCGACATCCTCGGTTTCGGACGCTCGCCCGCTCCCGAGGATGCGACGTACAGCCTGGAGGAGCACGTCGCCTCCCTGCACGCGACCATCCGATCGTTGCGGCTGCGCGAACCGTTCGTGTTGGTCGGCCACTCGCTCGGAAGCCTGATCGTCGCGCGGTACGCGGCCCAGCATCCGTCGCAGCTCTCCAAGCTCGTGCTGGTGGGACCACCGATCTACGGAACGCCCGACGCGATCGGCGACCGCCGGGTTCGGAGCCGGGTGAGCGCGTATCTGCGGGCTTACGAGTTCTTGCGCGCCAATAAGGACTTCACGATGGTGAACGCGAGAATTCTCGCGCGGCTCCTTCCCATCAAAGGCGTGTTCGAGATCACGGAGAAGAACTGGGATCCGTTCGTCAAGTCGCTGGAGAACTGCATCGAGCACCAGACCGTCGTCAGCGACCTCGCGCGCGTGCGCGCTCCCATCGAGGTGATCTACGGAACGCTCGACGCCTTCATCGCGCCGGGGAGCCTCGCCGTCATCGAGACGATGCGGCACGTCTTCATGCACCGCGTGGAGGCGAACGACCACATCATCCGCAAGCGACTGGCGCGGGTGGTTGCCGCGGCTATCGGCTGACCGCCGACCGGGCCGAGCGGAGCGCCTAGGCCGACCGGATCGCGGAGACGGCGGCGAAGTATGCGTCGGAATCGAAGTCCTCGAAGAGAGCGGACTGCACGACGTAGCCCTGCACGATGCCGACGAAGAGCGGAGCGAACCGGCTGGAGAACTCGGCGGCGCGCGCAGGCTCGTAGCCGAGAACGGTGGAAGACCAGTCTTCGAGGTACCCGCCGAACAACGTGCGCACCCGCTCGCCGATCGATCCGACGACGGGACTCAATCGCGGGTCGACGACCACCTGGCCCCACACCTGCACGAGAAGCGACAGCTCGCCGAGCTGGTCCTCGAGACCGTTCACGAGCAGCCGTACCACTTCGCCCGGGTCGGGCATGGGGTTGCGGCGTCGGGCATCCGCGACGTCGAGGAAGCGCCCGTCGAGCACATCCGCGATCGCGAGCTCGATGAGCTCTTCCTTGCTCTTGTAGTGGCCGTAGATCGCACCGGCCGACAGCCCCGACTCGGCGATGATGTCGGCCATCGAGGTGGCTTGAAAGCCTTTTCGGGCAAAACAACGCAACGCGGCGCCCGCGATCTCGGCCCGGCGCGCGACTCTGTGCTCCTCGGTGACTTTCGGCATGAACCCACAATAAAAAAGAATGTTCGTTCTTGACAAGGGATGCGTCGGAAGCGCACCATAAAGAACGAACATTCTTTTTTAACGGAGTCGTCATGTCACACACCCCTCACACCCCTTGGCCCCGCGCGATCGTGCTGGCACTCGGCGCCGCCGCTGCCGTCATCGTCGTCCTCCTCGCCTTCCTCTGGCCGACCATCACCTCGTCGGTCAAAGACATTCCCCTCGCGGTCGCGGGCTCGTCCGAACAGGTCGCCCAGGTCGAGAAGGCTCTCGACAGCAAGTCCGATGGCGCATTCGCGGTGACGGCCGTGACGACCCGCGCCGACGCGGTCGACCTGATCAACACTCGCGACGTCTACGGCGCGATCGTGCTCGGGGGCTCGACTCAGGCGCCCGAGGTGCTCACTGCTTCCGCGAACGGTGCGGCCGTCAGTCAGATCTTCGGCCAGGTGGCCGCGCAGCTGCAGGCCCAGGCCAACGCGCAGGCCGCCGCGGCCGTCCAGCAGGGCGTCGCAGCGGGCAAGCTGCCGGCAGGAACGACGCCGCCGGTCATCACGGTGAAGGTCACCGATGTCGTGCCGCTCGCTTCGACGGATGCCCGTGGCCTCGGGCTCACCGCGGCCTCCTTCCCGCTCGTGCTCGGCGGAATGCTGGGTGGCATCCTGATCTCGCTGCTCGTCGCCGGTGTGTGGCGTCGCCTGGTCGGCGTCACGGTTTACGGACTGGTCACCGGGTTCGCGGTGGTCGGCGTGATGCAGGGCTGGTTCGGCGTGCTGCAGGGCAACTTCTGGATCAACGGTCTTGCCGTCAGCCTCTCGATGTTCGCCACCGCTGCCTTCATCGTCGGGATGAACGCCCTGATCGGCCGCAACGGTATCGCCGTCGGCGCCATCGCCACCATGCTCATCGGCAACCCGCTCTCGTCGACCGCCCAGCCGCTGCAGTTCACGGTGGCGCCGTGGGGCGCGATCGGGCAGTGGTTCGTGCCCGGCGCATCCGGAACCCTGATTCGCGACCTCTCCTACTTTCCGGATGCGAACACCCTGTTCCCGTGGCTGGTGCTGACCGGCTGGGCGCTGGCGGGCGTGATCGCGATGTTCGCTGGGCACTTCCGCAACCAAGTTGTGGTCGCGGCTGCCGTTGCGGGCGCAGACGACGAGCTCGAGAGCCGCGAGGATGCGTCGTCGTCGGACCTGCCCGAGCGGGTCGCTCAGCCGGCCTAGGACGATTCGGTCGGTCGGCCCGGGAGCGGAGCGGCCGGATACGCTGGGAGCATGCAGCAGCGCACTCTCGGCCGTACCGGTCGCACCGTCTCCGTCATCGGGCTCGGAACCTGGCAGCTCGGAGCCGACTGGGGTGACGTCAGCGAGTCCGACGCTCTCGCCGTTCTCGAAGCGTCCCGGGATGCGGGGGTCACGCTCTTCGACACCGCCGACGTCTACGGAGACGGTCGCAGCGAGCAGCTGATCGGCCGCTTCCTCGCGGCGAACCCGGACGCGGGCATCACCGTCGCCACCAAGATGGGGCGCCGCGAAGCCCAGGATCCCGCGAACTTCACCCTCGCGAAGTTCCGCGAGTGGACCGACCGCTCGCGCCGCAACCTCGGCGTGGAAACGCTCGATCTGGTGCAGTTGCACTGCCCGCCGACGGCGGTGTTCTCCTCGGATGCGGTCTACGACGCACTCGACACGCTCGTGGCCGACGGCGCGATCGCGAACTACGGCGTCAGCGTGGAGACGACGGATGAGGCCCTCGCGGCGATCGCGCACCCCGGCACCGCGACGGTGCAGATCATCCTGAACGCCTTCCGGCTCAAGCCGCTCGACCGTGTGCTGCCTGCCGCTCGCGAAGCCGGCGTCGGCATCATCGCGCGCGTGCCCCTTGCCTCAGGGCTACTGAGCGGCAAGTACACCGCCGAAACCACCTTCGCGTCCGACGACCACCGCAGTTACAACCGGCACGGAGAGGCTTTCGACGTGGGGGAGACGTTCTCGGGCGTCGACTTCGAGACCGGGGTCGCGGCCGCGCAGGAGTTCGCGGCCCTCGTTCCGGAGGGCACGACCCCGGCACAAGCGGCGATCGCGTGGGTGGCACAACTCGACGGCGTGAGCAGTGTCATCCCCGGAGCGCGCTCGGTCGAGCAGGCGCGCGCGAACGCGGCGGCCGGATCGATCGCACTGCCCGCATCCCTCACCGCCGCGGTCCCTGCGCTCTACGACCGGTACTTCCGCGCCGCGATCCACACCCGCTGGTAGCCGCGCCCCACCGCTGCTCGCCTCGCCCCGCCCCGCCTGCATGCGGCCGCGAGGGCGCGCGCAATTCAGGAGACTTCGGCCCGAATCGCGCGAAGACTCCGGAATAACGGACGCCCCGGCGGCGTGTCGCCCGTATTCTCCGACATTACGAACGGACCCGGCGGGCTGCCACCGCTCAGGAGGGCTGGACCGGGACCGGTTCGGTGTCGGGGATCGGGCTCGCATCCCGTCCGCGCAGGTCGGGATGGATGCGCACCGCAAGCACCGGAACGACGAACCCGACGAACGCGAACGCGCCCGCGACGTAGAACGCTCCGACGGGGCCGGAGCCGTCGATCAGGAAGCCGGCGAGAGCCGAGCCGAGGGCCGCGCCGATGAGCTGTCCCGTTCCGACCCAGCCGTACGCCTCGGCGGTGTCGCTGAACTTGACGCTTGCCGAGACGATCGCGAACAGCACGGCCAGCGCGGGCGCGATGCCGAGGCCCGCGATGATCAGGGTGAGCGAGAGGCCCCACCACGAGCCGAGCATGAACGTGGAGATCGTGACGCCGACGAACACGATGAACATGCGGCGTGCGGTCGCCCACGGCCCGATCGGCACGTGTCCGAGCGCGAGACCGCCGACGAGCGAGCCCAGGGACCAGATTGCGAGCACGATGCCGGCGAACGGGGATCCCTCGCCGAAGTTGGCGACGACGCCTGCCTCGATCGCGGCGCACGAACCGATGAGGAGAAAGCCGACGACCGTCGCGAGCAGCACCGGCGGCCGCGCGAGCACGACACCGAAACGACGTTTGCTGCGCGGGATGCGCACCCGCCCGACCTCGGGCGACGAGATGAACCAGAGACCGCCGAGCAGCATGATGGCCACGGACATCAGGATGCCCTGGACAGTGCCGAGCTGGGTCGAGACGAACGTGATCGCGACCGGGCCGGCGATCCAGATGATCTCCTGTGCGGAAGCATCCAGGGAGAACAGGGGAGTGAGCTGACGCGAGTTCACCATCTTGGGATAAATGGTGCGAACCGCGGGCTGGATGGGCGGCATGCTCAGCCCTGCGAAGAACGCGACGGCCATCGTGAGTGGGATGGGCATCACGAATACGCCGATCGCTGCGACGGCGGCCGTGCACAGGCCCAGAGTTGTCCACAGGACCGTGCGCATCCCGAGCACACCCATCAGGCGGCTCGTCATGGGGCCGGCGATCGCCTGCCCGATGCTCATCGCTCCGAGCACGAGGCCGGCCGCACCGTAGGAATGGTGCACGCTCTCGATGTGGAGGAGGAATGCCAGTGAGAGCATGCCGAACGGGAAGCGAGCCGTGAGCTGGGCAGCGATGATCCGCGCGACGCCTGGCGTCTTCAGAAGGCTGGAATAGGTGCTCACGGGACGCCCAGTCTATCGGGTGGGCTGCGCGCGACGACGGCCCGAACTGCCTGTGGAAATGTGCACAACTTATGCACATCTGTGGATGACACGCCCACTAGATGTGGGGTTCGGAAAATGTCGGTACCCCGCTATATAGTGGTCACACGCCGAAAAGCAGTGAGGGCTCGATCCCCCAGTTTTCGGCCGTGACAAGGGGTTTTTGAGCAAGGGGCGGGCACCGACCCGGCGGGGTAACGACCCGCCGTCCGCTGGACGGACGTTAGGCATCGCCACTCACGGGAGTGGCACATTGAGAGGGAGAAGAAGTGGCTATCACTGTTGTGAAGCGGAACGGCGAGCGCGAGCCGTACGACGCGAACAAGATCAACCTGGCGATCGAGCACGCGGCCGAAGGTCTCGACGAGAACATCACCTGGGTCACTCAGATCGCGAGCGAGCTCGAGCTCACGCTGTTCGACGGCATCACGACGCAGCAGCTCGACGAGGCGGTCATCCAGGTCGCCCTCCAGAACGTCAAAGACGACCCCGCTTTCGACACCGTGGCCGCCCGGCTCCTTCTCAAGACCATCTACAAGCGCGTGCTGGGCGACTACGCCACGAACGACGAGCTCGTCTCGCTGCACGCCAGCCACTTCCGTCAGTACATCGAGCGCGGCGTCGCCGAGACCCTGCTCGACTCGCGTTTCACCCAGCTGTTCGACCTCGACCGGCTTGCCGAGCACCTCGATCCGTCGCGGGATGAGCTGCTCAAGTACATCGGCGTCGTCACGCTGAACAACCGTTACGGCATCAAGGCCCGCAACGGCGAGACCCTCGAGGTGCCGCAGTACTTCTGGATGCGCATCGCGATGGGTCTGTCGCTCAACGAGGCAGACCCCACCAGTCACGCCCTCTCCTTCTACGAGAAGATGTCGAACCTCGAGTACCTCGCCGCGGGATCCACCCTCGTGAACGCCGGCACCGCGTACCCGCAGCTCTCGAACTGCTTCGTCATGGAGATGCAGGACGACATCGAGCACATCGCCAAGAGCGTGCGCGACGTCATGTGGCTCACCAAGGGCACGGGCGGCATCGGTCTCGCCGTCACCAAGCTCCGCGCGCAGGGTTCGCCCATCCGTTCGAACAACACCACCTCCACGGGCCCGATCCCGTTCATGCACACCATCGACTCGGTGCTGCGCGCGGTCAGCCGCGGCGGCAAGAAGTTCGGCGCCCTCTGCTTCTACATGGAGAACTGGCACATGGACTTCCCGGAGTTCCTCGACCTGCGTCAGAACTCCGGCGACCCGTACCGCCGCACCCGCACGGCGAACACCGCCGTCTGGATCAGCGACGAGTTCATGAAGCGCGTACAGAACGACCAGGACTGGTACCTGTTCGACCCGCTGGAGGTCGCCGACCTCAACGAGCTGTACGGCAAGGAGTTCTCGGAGCGGTACGCGTTCTACGTGGCCGAGGCCGAGGCCGGCCGCATCAAGATGTTCAAGCGCATCAGCGCCCGCTCGCAGTTCAAGGACATCCTGATGAGCCTCCAGACCACCAGCCACCCGTGGCTGACCTGGAAGGACACGATCAACAACCGTGCCCTCAACAACAACACCGGCACCATCCACCTGTCGAACCTCTGCACCGAGATCACCCTCCCGCAGGACCGCGAGAACGTCGCCGTCTGCAACCTGGCGTCGATCAACCTGTCCCGTCACCTGGTCGACGGCAAGATGGACTGGGCCCGCATCGAGGCCAGCGCCCGCAGCGCCGTGCGTCAGCTCGACAACCTGATCGACATCACGATCTCGAGCGTCGACGAGGCCGACTTCTCCAACAAGGAGAACCGTGCCATCGGCCTCGGCGTGATGGGTTTCACCGACGTGGTCGAGAAGCTCGGCTTCAGCTACGAGAGCGAAGAGGCGTACGACCTGATCGACGAGATCATGGAGCACGTCTCGTACGCGGCCATCGACGAGAGCGCCGACCTGGCGCAGGAGCGCGGCGCGTACAACAACTTCCAGGGCTCGCGCTGGTCGCAGGGCCTCGTGCCGTTCGACTCCATCGCGCTCACCGAGCAGGACCGCGGCGTGGCCATCAAGGTCAACCGCACCACTCGTCTCGACTGGGATGCGCTGCGCGCCAAGGTCAAGGGCGGCATGCGCAACGCGACCCTCATGGCCATTGCGCCCACCGCATCCATCGGCCTCGTCGCGGGAACCACGCCGGGCTTCGACCCGCAGTTCTCGCAGATCTTCAGCCGGTCGACCTCGTCGGGCAAGTTCCTCGAGGTGAACCGCAACCTGGTCTCCGCGCTTCAGGAGCGCGGGCTGTGGGAGTCGACCCGCGAGGCGATCCTGCGCTCGCAGGGCGACATCCAGGGCATCGCCGCCATCCCCGACGAGATCAAGGCGACCTACAAGACGAGCTTCCAGCTCTCGCCGTACTCGTTCCTCGAGGTCGCGGCCCGTGCCCAGAAGTGGATCGACCAGGCCATCAGCCGCAACATGTACCTGGAGACCCGCGACATCGGCGACATGATGGACATCTACTTCGCAGCGTGGGAGCGTGGCGTCAAGACCACCTACTACCTGCACATGAAGCCGCGTCACCAGGCCGAGCAGTCGACCGTCAAGGTCAACAAGGCCGAAGAGATCGACTCCGCTCGCAAGGGCTTCGCGTCGGTCGGCGCCGGTTCCGCTCCGTCCACGGATGGGGCTGCAGCTCCCGCTCCCGCCGCCCCGGTTCGCCGCGGCTTCGGTGGACTCTCGACAGGTGGTGAGAAGTAATGAACACCAAGATCGAGGAGTACTACGTGCCCGTCGACCCGATGGACGAACTGCAGTGCGAGTCCTGCCAGTAGCGTCCAGCGCATCCGTCGCGAGAGTTTGAGGAGAAAGAAACACCATGGGGATTCTGGGAACAGGAATCGAAGAAGGCCTGCTGCTGAAGCCGGTCAAGTACAAGTGGGCGATGGACCTGTACGACCAGGCCGTTGCGAACACGTGGTTCCCGAACGAGATCCAGCTCGGTGAGGACATCGCCGACTTCAAGCGGATGACCGACGAAGAGCGTCACGCCATCACCTTCCTGATGAGCTATTTCAACCCGAACGAGCTCCTGGTGAACAAGGCTCTGGCGTTCGGCGTCTACCCCTACCTGCAGGCGGCCGAGGCGCACCTCTACCTCGCCAAGCAGATGTGGGAAGAGGCCAACCACTGCATGTCTTTCGAGTACGTCCTCGAGACGTTCCCGATCGACCGCGCACAGGCTTACAACTCCCACGTCGACGTGCCGTCGATGGCCCGCAAGGAGGAGTTCGAGGTCAAGTTCATCAAGCGGATGACCGAGCAGACCCTCGACATCACCACCACCGAGGGCAAGCAGGACTTCATCCGCAACCTGGTCGCGTACAACGTGATCCTCGAGGGGATCTGGTTCTACTCGGGCTTCATGGTCGCGCTGTCGTTCCGTCAGCGCAACCTGTTGCGCAACTTCGGCTCGCTGATCGACTGGGTGGTGCGCGACGAGTCGCTGCACCTCAAGTTCGGGATCAACCTCATCCTGACGGTGCTCGAAGAGAACCCCGACCTGCAGACCGAGGAGTTCGCGAACGAGATCCGCCAGATGATCCTCGACGCGGTCGAGATGGAGGAGCAGTACAACCGGGACCTGCTGCCCGGCGGCATCCTGGGCCTCAACGCCAACTACATCAACCAGTACGTGAAGTACCTGGCCGACCGCCGTCTCGAGGAGCTCGGCTTCGAGGCCGAGTACAAGGTCGCTAACCCGGCCAAGTGGATGGCGACTGCCAACGACACCCTGGAGCTCGTGAACTTCTTCGAGTCCACGAACACCTCCTACGAGTCGAACGCGAAGGCCTCCACCGGCCACTGACCCGCGGTCTCTCCATCGAGTGGTCCCGAATCGCCGTGTGATCGACTGATCGCACGGCGATTCGGGACCACTCGTTTGTTCGGGCAGCGTTTCGTGGTTCAGGATGGTCGGGTGACTCCGCTGATCGACGCGAGTGAACTCGCCGACGTTCTGACCGCATCCCGACCCCCGCGCGTGCTCGATGTGCGCTGGAAGCTGGGTGGCCCGCCCGGCCAGCCCGAGTACGAACGCGGTCACATTCCGGGAGCGGTATACGTCGACCTCGACACCGAGCTGGCCGGCCACGTCGAGCCGACGGATGGGCGCCACCCGTTGCCCCCGATCGCCGACTTCCAGGCCGCCGCACGGCGCTGGGGTCTCGACGACGGGGACGCCGTGGTCGTCTACGACGATGTCTCCGGCCTTTCCGCGGCTCGCGCCTGGTGGCTGCTACGGCACGCTGGTTTTCCGGATGTGCGTGTGCTCGACGGTGGTCTAGCTGCGTGGAGCACGGCCGGGGGTGCCCTCGAGACCGGGTCGAACATCCCGAGCCCGGGGAGCGCGCGACTGACTTACGGTTCGCTCCCGACGCTCGATGCGGATGCGGCAGCCGAGCTGGCGGCGCACGGTGTGCTCCTCGACGCCCGGGCCGCCGAACGCTTCCGCGGCGAGGTCGAACCGGTCGACCCGAAGGCCGGCCACATCCCTGGCGCAGTGAGTGCGCCGGCGGGCGACAATCTCGACGCCGACGGGCGGATGCTCCCGGTGTCCGTGCTGGCCGAGCGATTCGCCGCTCTCGGACTGACTCCGGATGCGCCCATCGGCGTCTACTGCGGATCGGGCGTCACCGCCGCCCACGAGGCGCTCGCGCTGGAGGTCGCAGGATTCGCGCCTGCCCTGTATCCCGGTTCGTGGTCCGCCTGGTCGAACGACCCGGCCCGCCCGGTCGCCACCGGCGCCTGACGCTTCCGTCTAACCGTGCCTGACCGGCGCGGAGCCAGCGCGTAACAGTCGGCAACAGCCGAGCGAGCGGGACCGAAGAAGCCTAGTGTCGCTCCATGACCGCTGTCCATGTGCGCCCGAGCGAGGCGCATCCTGTGCCCGCCGACGAGGTGTTCGACTCGGTCGCGAGCTTGATCGGGAACACCCCCGTCGTCGAATTGCACTCCCTCACGCGCGGGCTCGAGTCGCGAGTGCTGGTGAAGCTCGAGGGACGCAACCCCGGCGGGTCGTCCAAAGACCGGATCGCGCTCAACATGATCCGCACGGCGGAGGCCTCAGGGGCACTCGCACCGGGCGGAACGATCGTCGAAGCGACGTCGGGCAACACGGGGATCGGCCTGGCACTCATCGGGCGGCTGACCGGCCACCCCGTCATCATCGTGCACAGCGCGGACATCTCCGATGAGAAGCGCAAGGTGCTCTCGGCCTACGGCGCCCGGCTGGTCGAGGCCGACTGGGAAGCAGCCCCGAGTGACCCGGCCAACCCACGCGCGGTGGCCGATCGCATCGCCGTCGAGGTATCGGGATCGTGGCGACCGACGCAGTTCGCGAATGCCGCGAATCCTGCCGCTCATTATTTGGGGACCGGCCCGGAGATCTGGCGGCAGACGGCGGCCCGGGTCACTCACTTCGTCGCATCCATCGGTACAGGCGGCACCATCAGCGGAACCGGGCGGTACCTGAAGGATGTGAGCGCCGGCGCGGTCCGCGTGATCGGAGCCAACCCGGTCGGCTCGACGTACGGCGACGGCCCGGCGGGGAGCATTCTGGTCGACGGCGTCGGAACGGCCTGGCCGCGCGACTACTGGCCCGAGACCTTCGACCGGGCAGTGGTCGACGAGGTGCTCACCCTCGATGACAGAACTGTGTACGACACGGTTCACCGCCTCGCCGCGGAGGAGGCCCTCTTACTCGGCCCGTCGTCGGGCCTTGCGGTCGCTGCCGCGCTACGCACCGCGCGCACGGCGCCTGCGGGATCCGTCGTCGTCGCGATCGCTCCCGACGGCGGCATCAACTACCTGACCAAGGCGTTCGACGCCGAGTGGCTGGCCTCTGCCGGTCTCGCGGGCGCCGAGTAGCCTGAAGACGAGCAGTCGGAAAGCAGATATGTCCCTTCTCCACTTCGGATGGTTCCTTGGCGCGGGCTTCGGCGTGCAGGGCTGGGGTGACCCGAGCTACGGCATCGGTTACGACTGGAAACAGCCGCAGGTGTATCAGGATGCCGCCCGCCTGTTCGAGGCGAGCGGTCTCGACCTCTTCATCATCGAAGACGGGGTCGCCGTACCCGACACCTACGGTGGAACCGCGGAAGTGAACCTCGCAGCCGCGCGCTTCGTGCCCAAGCACGATCCGTTGCCCCTGGTCCCGTACCTGCTCGGCGCGACCGAGAATCTCGGCATCGTGCCCACGCTGAGTGCGAGCTTCTACGAGCCGTTCACCGCAGCGCGGCTACTCTCCACTCTTCAGCACTTCGCGAACGGCCGCCTCGGATTCAACGTGGTTACGAGCGGCTCCGACCTCGCAGCGCAGAACTACGGTCTCGACAAGCAGGTCGACCACGACCTCCGCTACGACCGGGCCGACGAGTGGGTCGACGTGGTGCGCAAGCTGTGGCGCAGCTGGGATCAGGATGCGGTGCTCGAGGATGTGGAGCGCGGCGTCTACGCCGACTTCACCAAGGTGCACACGATCGACCACGACGGTCGCTTCTTCAAGGTGCGCGGGCCCTTGAACACAGTCCCCGCCGCCGACGAGCCGGTCATGGTGCAGGCCGGAGCCTCGGGCCGCGGACGTGATTTCGCGGGCAAGAACTCCGACGTCATCCTGGCCCTCGCCTCCACGGCCGAGCGGATGCGCGAGTACCGCGACTCCATCCGTGAGGTCGCTCTCGCGAACGGCCGCCACCCTGACTCGGTGAAGGTGCTGTTCGTCGTCAACCCGGTGGTCACCGCGAACGCCGAGGAGACCGCGAGCGTCCGAGCGGCCCGCGCCGAGCTGACGCAGGCGGCGATCGACGAGCAGCTGCAGTCCATCTCCTATCTCAGCGGCGTCGATTTCAAGACGTTCGACCTCGACGAACCGCTGCCAGACCTCACCACCAACAGCAATCAGGGAACCCTGGACAACTTCGTGAAGTCGGCACCGGCCGGTTCGACCCTGCGCGAGATCCTGCAGGTGCGCGCGAAGAAGGACGGGCTGGCGATCGTCGGCACCGCGGATGAGATCGCCGATCACCTGGGCGAACTCGGCAGCGCGGTCGGCGGCGACGGCTTCCTCTTCACCGGTCAGGTGCATCCGGCGCACGTGCATCGCACATTGGATGCCCTGGTGCCCGCACTGCGACGCCGCGGCCTCATCCGCACGGGCTTCGGCGGCGGGGGATTGCGGCAGAACCTCCTGGAGTTCTGATGACGGCGGTCGTCGAACTGACCGAGGCTGCGCCGACGGTGGCTGACGTCGTCGCGCTCGCCGACGGGGCCAAAGTCTCGTTGGCGCCGGATGTGCTGGCCCTCTTGGCAGAGTCGCGCGCGGTAGTCGAGCGGGCCATCGCCTCGGGCAAGCCCGTCTACGGCCTCAACCGACGGCTAGGCGCCGGTCGCGATACGGCTGTCGATCCGTCGGAGTTCGCCGAATTCCAGCGCCGCACGATCGCGAACCACCGGGGCGGCGTGGGCGAGGCCCTGACACTCCGTGAGGCGCGGGCGCTCATCGCGGCACGTCTGATCGGGTTCACGCGTGGCGGATCCGGGGTGCGACCGGAGCTCGCGCAAGCGTATGCGGGGCTGCTCGACCGGGGCGTGCATCCGGTGATCCCCTCTCGCGGTTCGGTCGGGGCGGCGGACCTGACACAGCTTGCGGAGGTCGCGGCGGTGGTGACCGGCGCGGGTCGCGCGTTCGACGCATCCGGAGCCATCGTGGATGCGGCCACGGCTCTCGCTGCCGCCGGTTTGTCGCCGATCGAGCTCGCACCGCACGAGGGCCTGGCGGTGCTGAGTTCGAACGCGTACAGCATCGGCGTCGGGTCGCTCGCTGTTACCGAGGCGCGCTCGCTCACCTCCGTCGCCGATCTGACGGTTGCGCTGTCGCTCGAGGCCGTTGCCGCATCGGGTCCGGCAGGCAATCTCAGCCCGTACAGTGCGCTGGTTTCGGATGCGCGGAGTGGGCCGGGCCAGCAGGCCTCGGCGGCCGCGATCCGGGCCGCGATCTGGGGGAGTGTTCTCGAACAGCCGGACCGCTCGGTCTCGGTGCAGGATCCGCTCTCGTTCCGATCGGCCCCGCAGATCCATGGGGCGTTCCGCGAATCCGTCGACCGGGCGTACTCGGAGCTCGATCGAGAGCTCGCGGCCCGCACCGACAACCCGGTCGTGGATATCGCCAGCGACAGCATGGCGTCGGGAGGCAACTTTCAGGCGCTCCCGCTCGCGCTCGCTTTCGAGGCACTTCGGCTCGTGCTGGCGCATGTCGGGTCGGCCTCCGAGCGCCGCGCTGCCGCTCACTCGCTTGCGCTGGCCCCGGCCCGCGCCGCGGGGGAGACCCGTGTACCGGGGCTGCTGCTTTACTCGGCCGCATCGGCGGTCGCCGAACTGCGCCAGCTCGCCGCTCCGGCGACGCTCGGCATCACGACGCTCTCCGGCGTCGAGGATCACGCGACCCTCGCGCCCGTGGCACTGCGACTCCTGCAGCGCTCGCTCGCCCTGACAGGCGAGGTGCTCGCGATCGAGGCCCTGCACGCCGCCGACGCCCTCCGTGTGACGGGAGGCGCCCCCACCGGGGCTGCAACCGCGCCCACCTATGCGGCCCTGGATGCGCTCATCGCGCAAGGCCATGCATCCGCCGACCTCGTCCCCGCCGCCCAGAACCTGCTCGCCACCCAGCTCTGACCCGCGCGCTCGCCCCTCCCGCATCCCGCGCACCGTCGAATGTGGAGTTTCTACGGTTTTCGTGCCCCGAAAACGGTAGAAACTCCACATTCGACGGATGGGGAGGGGAAGGGAGGGGAAGAGGGGGCAGACAGGGGGCGGGCTACGCAGAGGGATGCCGGACGCGGGCGAGCGGCTACAGCGGTTTGCGGAAGCTGAGGTACGAGAGCTCTTCCCAGTCGGCGTCGAGGTCGAACTCAGGTTCGTAGCCGAGGGAGAGGTAGAGCGCGACCGCCTCGGGCTGCCGCGCGCCCGTCGTCAGCACGACGGTGCGGACGCCCCGGCGACGTGCCTCGTCCTCCAGCTCCGCCATCACGCGGCGCGCGAGGCCGCGGCGGCGGTATCCGGAGTGGGTCCAGACCCGCTTGATCTCGACCGTCTCCGCGTCTTCTGAATCCGGGTCCTCTCGCATGAAGGCTCCACCGGCGACCGACTGACCGTCGACCTGCAGAAGGATGAACGTTCCACCCTTTGCGGCGCTGAACACCTCGGCCGGATAGCGGGAGAGTTCGGCTGACGAGGGGATTCCGTCGTTGAGTCCGTAGCGCTCGTCGTACTCGCGCGAGAGCTCCTCGACGAGCGGCGCGGCTTGAGGGTCGGTCGGGCTGGTGACGATTACCACGGCCGACGCCGCGAAATCGGTTGACGATTCGGTCACGATTCGACGATAACGCGCGGGGCGCGTGCGTGCCTCTTCCGGTTTCACAGTTCGTCATCGACGACGGATTCCGTGCAATAAATCACGAAACAAGATCGAAATCTCTGCGAAAAACGGCGTTGCACGCGTGAATTAGTGTGAATGTACCGCGCGGCGGCTGAGGTATGCTCCACCTACTGTGTTTCAGACGCCCCTGCACTCGGAAATCCAGTACCCCCTTGCACCCGGAAGAAGGACATCAACACATGCGCATCCGTACCGTGGCCCCCGTGGCCGCCTTCGTCGCCATCGCCGCGCTCGCGCTGACCGGCTGTGTCGACAACTCCACCCCCTCCAGCGGCGGCTCAGCGTCGAGCTCCTCTGATGTGAAGAAGGACGACAGCCTCGCGTCCCAGCTTCCCGAGAAGATCAAGTCGGCGGGCACACTCACCGTCGGCATGGACGACACGTACCCGCCGAACGAGTTCAAGGACGACAACGGCAACCCGGTCGGCTGGGAGGTGGAACTGACGAACGCCATCGCAGCCAAGCTCGGTCTCAAGGTCAAATTTGCGATCGCCAAATTCGACAACATCATCCCGAGCGTCGCCGGTGGCAAGGATGACATCGGAATGTCGTCGTTCACCGACACGACTGAGCGCGAGCAGCAGGTCGACTTCGTCAATTACTACACGGCCGGAATCATGTGGGCTTCGGCGAAGGGCAAGACGGTCGACCCCGACAACGCGTGCGGCTTGAAGGTCGCCGTGCAGTCGACCACCTATGAGGACACCGATGAGGTCCCGGCCAAGTCGAAGGCCTGCACCGACGCCGGCAAGCCGGCCGTCGAGGTGCTGCGCTACGACAACCAGGACGACGCGACCAACGCCGTCATCCTCGGCAAGGCAGACGCGCTCAGCGCCGACTCGCCCGTCACCCTCTACGCGATCTCCAAGTCGGAGGGCAAGCTCCAGGAGGCCGGCAAGGCGTTCGAGGTCGCACCGTACGGCATCCCGGTCGCCAAGGACTCGAAGCTGACCCCCGTCATCCAGAAGACCATCCAGGCTCTGATCGACGACGGCACCTACGGCAAGATCCTCGACAAGTGGGGCGTCTCCGACGGAGCCGTCAAGACGGTCGACGTCAACGCAGCTTCGAAGGGCTGATGAACCATGTCCCTGGGAAACCAGGACCGGTCGGCGACGGGCACCCCGTCGCCGGCCGGCACCCCGCCTCACCTGCGACGTCTGAGCCGATCAAGGCGATCAAGCTGCGGCACCCGTGGCGGATCGTCATCGCCGCAGTGCTCATCCTGCTCCTCGTCTGGTTCATCATCGATGCCTCCCAGCGCGAGGCGTACGGCTGGCCGAACGTCGCCAAGTATATTTTCGACCGACGCATCAGCGCTGCTGCGCTCGTCACCCTGCAACTGACGGTCTACTCGATGATCATCGGCGTGATCCTCGGCCTCATTCTCGCGGTCATGCGCCTCTCGCCGAACCCGGTCGTGAAGTCGGTCGCCTGGCTGTACCTCTGGATCTTCCGCGGCACGCCTGTGTACGTGCAGCTGGTGTTCTGGGGTCTCTTCTCCCTGATCTACCCGCAGATCTTCCTCGGGGTTCCGTGGACCGATTTCGGCGTGACGCTCGACCTCAACTTCATGCAGAACGCGTTCGTCATTGCGATCATCGGTCTGGCCCTCAATGAAGCGGCGTACATGGCTGAGATCGTGCGCGCCGGCCTGCTCTCGGTCGACGCCGGACAGGAGGAGGCGGCGACCGCTCTCGGGATGTCGTGGGGTCAGACCATGGCCCGCATCGTCATCCCCCAGTCGATGCGCGTCATCATCCCGCCGACCGGCAACGAGGTCATCTCGATGCTGAAGACCACGTCGCTGGTCGCGGCCATCCCGCTGACCACCGACCTCTACGGCGTCGCGCGCGACATCTCCGCGGTGACGTTCACGCCCATTCCGCTGCTGATCGTCGCGTCGCTCTGGTACCTGCTGTTCACGTCGATCCTGATGGTAGGCCAGTACTTCCTTGAGAAGCGGTTCTCCCGCGGCGTCTCGGCGCGGCGGCCCGACCGCGGTGATGGCGGCGGCGTGACCGGCGCGATCGCGGCTGCCAGCATCGAAGGACCCACCGGCAACGACCTCGGAGGCAAGGGATGAGCGACTCGACCCTGACAAGCAGCAACACACCCTCGACCACCGGCGTCCCGATGGTGCTCGCCGACGGCGTCTCCAAGAGCTTCGGCTCCAACGAGGTGCTGAAGAGCATTTCGCTGTCGGTGAAGCCTGGCGAAGTGCTCTGCATCGTCGGCCCGTCGGGATCCGGAAAGTCCACGTTCCTGCGGTGCATCAACCACCTCGAGCGTGTGGATGCGGGCCGGCTCTCCGTCGACGGCCAGCTCGTCGGCTATCGGCAGCACGGCGACAAGCTGTACGAGCTGAAGCCCAAGGAGGCCTCGAAGCAGCGCCGCGAGATCGGGATGGTGTTCCAGAGGTTCAACCTCTTCCCGCACATGACCGCCCTCGAGAACGTGATGGAGGCGCCGATGCGGGTGAAGGGCGTGCCGAAGTCGCAGGCAGCGGCACGCGCTCAGGAACTGCTCGCACGCGTCGGCCTCGGTGACAAGGGCGACCACTATCCGGCGCACCTCTCGGGTGGCCAGCAGCAGCGTGTGGCGATCGCTCGCGCCCTCGCGATGGACCCGAAGCTCATGCTCTTCGACGAGCCGACGTCGGCGCTCGACCCCGAGCTCGTCGGCGAGGTGCTCGACGTGATGAAGGAGCTCGCCGCATCCGGAATGACCATGATCGTCGTCACCCACGAGATGGGGTTCGCCCGCGAGGTGGCCGACGAGATCGTGTTCATGGACGGCGGCGTCGTCGTGGAATCCGGTGACCCCCGCGAGGTGCTCGCCAATCCGCAGCACGCCCGCACCCAGGCCTTCCTCTCGAAGGTGCTCTAGGCCGGGTCCGCTCAGACCAGGTAGGTGGACTCGCGCGCACGAGCGATCGCGAGTTCGCCTATCCCGGTGATCGCGGCGTCGAAGCGCAGGCTGCTCGCGGCGAGCCGCGGCGGCGACGGGATGCGGCCGACCAGGCGCCGGCTCAGTTGCTCGACCGACAGGTCGCTGTACTGTGCGAACGCTCCGGCGAGCACGATGACGCTCGGTGCCAGCACGACGGAGATCGCCGCGCAGACCAGCGCGATGTGGTCGAAGAAGTCGTCGCGGGCGCGAGCCGCGTCAGCGTCGCCGGTCTCGACCTCGGCCATCATGCGGCGGAAGGCCGGGCCGATCCTGCGGTCGACGTGCGGTCGGGTGCGGTCGACCCAGGGTGCGAGCTCGTTCGCGATGGCGTTCTCGGCGTCGCCGTGGTCGGTGAAGTACCGCGTGAAGGATGCGGTGGACGTGAGCAGGTAGCCGACCTCGCCCGCGGCCGAGCGGAAGCCGCGGTGGATGCGTCCCTCGCTGGCGATGCCGGCACCGATACCTGTGCCGAGCACGAGGGCGATCGCACTCTGCTCGCCCCGGGCGGCACCGTGCAGGTACTCGCCGTAGACGCTGGCGTTGGCGTCGTTCTCGGCGATAACGGGCAAGCCCGTGCGCTCTCGGAGGATGTCGGCGATCGGCACATCCCGCCACTCCAGCTCGCTAGCCTTCGTGACGTAGCCCTCGTCGGTGATGCCCGGGAGGGCGATACCGATTCCGGTGATCGGTGCGTGAACCGCCGGCGCCTGCTCGATGAGGTGGTCGACGAGGTCGAGCACGCCATCCAGCCTGGCCGTCGCCGGGTCGACGCCGTCGAACCGGAACGGCCGGTTGAACTCGTAGAGGACGATTCCGGCGAGATCGACGATCCGGCCGCGGGCATTGGCCTCCGTGACGTCGACGGCAGCGATCGCGCGATGGCTCGACACGAAGCGCAGCAGACTGGATGGGCGACCGGGGAGGAGCGATCGAGCCCGGCGACTTCGAGGTGGCCGTCTTCGATCATCGCCTGGGTGAGCCGTTCGACGGTCGCTGAGCCGAGTCCCGTGCGGCCCCGGATGTCGCGCCTCGACAGTGGCCCCGCGGTGCGCACGAGGTCGAGGATCGCGGTGCGGTTGATCTCCGTGACGTCGCGCGTCGTCGCGGTCCGCGGCGTGGTCGAGGCGTTCATCCGTCCCCCTTTTCAGATCGCTCTGATCGAATCTTCGCGTACGTTCACGCCAGTTGACAAGCGGCGCGCACAGAATCCGTCACTCCATGTGCGAAGTTTTCCTTGTTCTTTATCTATCGTAGTGATAGAAAAGCCTGCAACGGTTTGCTGATTCGCGGCCGTCGGCACCTTCTCGAACGATTTGGACTCAACGATGACTCTCACATCACGCTTTGGAAGAACTCCCCGACGACGGCTGCTGGCCGCCGCCGCCATCGTCGCCGCGACCGGGATCGCTCTGGCGGGCTGCTCCGCCTCGGGCTCCGGCTCGGGGGACGACGTCAAGAAGCTGACGCTCTGGGTATCCTCCAGTGCCGCTCAGCAGAAGGGCTTCGACCAGCTCGCCACGGACTACAACGCGAAGACGGGGGTCGAGGTCAACGTCGTGAACATCCCGTACTCCGGATACTCGGCCAAGCTCCACAATGCGGCCCAGGCGAACGCGCTCCCAGACGTCGCCGACGTGCCCGCCATCGACCCGATCTGGAAGAACAAGATCGTCGACCTCAGCTCCATCGCCGCCGACAAGGCGAACAACATCAACCAGAGCTACGTGGCGAAGGATGCGAAGGGCAAGGCCCTGGCGATCCCGTCCGACGTGACCTCCACCGGCCTCTTCATCAACAAGTCGCTGTGGGAGAAGGCGGGTGTCACATTCCCCACCTCGCCAGACAAGACCTGGACCTGGACCGAGTTCGTCTCGGCCGCGAACAAGGTGCGCGAGTCGACCGGAGCCAAGTACTCGCTCGTCTACGACGCATCGCCGTCGCGACTGAGGGCCATGGTCTACGAGATGGGCGGCAAGTACATGCAGGCCGGCTCCGACGGGAATTTCTCGGCCGATAGCGCGACCAAGAAGGCCGTCGACTACTTCGTCGGGCTGAACGACGACACCACGATGCCCAAGTCGGTCTGGACCAGCGGCGCCGACCCGTCGGCGCTCTTCCAGAGCGGACAGGTCGCGGCGTACTGGTCGGGAGTGTGGCAGGTGTCGGCCTTCGCGGAGAGCATCACCTCGTTCGACTGGGCGAGCGTTCCGACCCCGGCCCAGCCCGTCCAGGCTGCCGATGTCAACGCGGGTGGCCTGATGGTCGGCTTCCAGAACAGCGACGCCAAGGGCAAGGCAGCCAAGGACTTCCTGTCGTGGATGTACGAGCCGGCTCAGTACAAGAAGCTCGCCGAGACGAACGGCTACCTCCCCGTGGAGACGGGACTCGACGTGAAGTACAGCTTCACCTCTCAGGCCGCACAGGACGCCTTCACTCTGTACAACAAGGAGATCGCCCTGTACAAGCCGGTCTCGGGGTACTTCCTGCAGGCGCAGACCGGCTGGGCCCTCTCCGGCAAGTCGCTCACGACCGATCCGACCGTGACCGAGCTCGGCAAGGCGATCAACGGCCAGCAGTCGTCGGCGGATGCTCTGAAGAACATCGTGGACGGCTACAACAAGCAGGTCGGCAAGTAGCGGAGGGAAGGACCCATGTCGGTGACCGGAACCACTGCGCCTCGCACGGCTGAGACGCGACCAACGGCTCGGCCCAGCATCCCGCGCGGGCGGGCGCCGCGGTTGAACCACTACCGGTTCGCGCCGCTCGTGCTCGTGGCGGTGAACGTCGTGCTCTTCGCGGTGTTCTTCGCGTGGCCGGCGGTGATCGGGCTGCTGTACTCGTTCACCGACTACACCGGCGTGGGTTCCTTCAACTTCGTCGGGCTCGCCAATTACGAGCAGCTGTTCGGGGACTCCGCGTTCTACGCGGCGCTCGGCCGGACGATCCTGTTCACGCTGCTCGTCGTTCCCACGAGCTTCGTCTTCTCCCTGCTCGTCGCGAACCTGATGGTGAGCGCGTACTCACGAGGAAAGCTCGTCGCGCGCATCATCTTCTTCGTGCCGTGGCTGATCTCGCCGATCGTCAGCGGTGTGATCTGGCGCTGGCTGTTCGGCGAGAACTTCGGGCTCGTGAACTTTCTCATCGAGTCGGTCGGCGGCAAGGCCGTCCCGTGGCAGTCGAACGCGGATCTCTCGCTGCTCGTCGTGGTGATCGCCGCGACTTGGGGCGGCACGGCCTTCTCGATGCTGCTGTTCATCGCGGCGATCAAGAACGTTCCCGTCTCCTACTACGAGGCGGCCGCCCTCGACGGCGCCGGTCCGTGGCAGCTCTTCCGTAACATCACCCTGCCGAGCATCGCTCCGACATCGTTCATCGTGATTCTGCTGACGACGCTGAACGCGATGAAGGAGTACGCGCTGTTCCAGTCGCTCAACAACGGCGGACCGGGCACATCCAACAACCTCCTGGTTCAGTACATCTACCAGACCGGCTTCCAGCAGGGGCAGATCGGCTACGCCAGCGCGGCCAGCTTCATACTCATGATCATCCTGATGGCCATCGCGATCATCCAGCTGGCCGTCAATCGCCAAACGGAGCGACGCCGATGACTGCGAACACCCTCACCCCTCGCGTGGAGACGGCCCCAACCCGGCAGGCTCCGCGGAAGCGCTGGAGCGGCGGGAAACCACGCGCAACCGGCCGCACGATCTCGGCGTCGACGCTGCTCTGGATTCTCGCGGTCGCGTACGGCTTCCCGCTGCTGTGGTTCGTGCTCAGCTCGTTCAAGCCGGCGGGGGACCTGTTCTCGTTCCCGCTGACGCTGCTGCCGAAATCCTGGACCGTTCAGGGCTACATCGACGCGTGGAACAGCTTCAACTTCTACCAGTTCTTCGCCAACACCTTCATCGTCGCGATCGTGACGACGGTGCTGACCGTGATCGCGAGCTGCTGCACCGGATACGCTCTGGCCAAGTACGACAACCGCTGGCTCAAGATCCTGTTCCTCGGCATCCTGGCCACGACGATGCTCCCGACCGAGGTGATGCTGGCGCCGACGTTCCTCGTCGTGCGCGACCTCGGGCTGTACAACTCTCTCGCCGGAATCATCGTGCCGTCGATCCTCACCGCGACCGGCGTGCTGATGTTCCGGGCCTTCTTCCTCACCGTGCCCGACGAGCTGATCGAGGCGGCGCGCATCGACGGCGCCCGGGAGCTCGCCATCTTCTTCCGGATCATGGTGCCGATCTCGCGGCCGATCATGTTGACGCTCGCGATCTTCTCCTTCCAGTGGCGGTGGAACGACTACATCTGGCCGTTGCTGGTGTTGAACGACCCCGACAAGTTCACCCTCCAGATCGGGATCCAGAGCATCGTGGGAGCTCAGAACATCAACTGGTCTGTCCTGCTCGGGGCGTCGGTGATCTCGCTCATCCCGCTGATCCTGCTCTACCTTGTGTTCCAGAAGTACGTGATGAACGCCAACATCAACGCCGGATTGAAGGACTGATGGACGACGCATTCGTGAGGGCCGCTCAGGACGCGGCCACGCGCGGTGCCTCCGAGACGCCCGTTCCCCCCGATGGACTCCCGCACCGCGAACTCATGCGGCGGGCAAAGGTACTCGTCTCGGTGGCGGTCGGCGTTCCCGACCGCGCGTCGGCCGACACGCTCTCGCTGGCGACCGAGCACGTCGAGCGGCTGGCTGAGCTCCAAGGCGAATCGGGACTTTTCGAGTGCGGGGACAACGTGCAGTCGCCACCGGACAGCGCGTTCACCATCAACGACGCGTGCGATGTCCACCATCTCCTGCGGAATGGACCGGCGGAGACCTCTCCATTGCGGGATGCGCTCGGTGCGATCATCCTGAAGGCGGCGCCAGCGTTGCTGAGCGGTGGTGTCCACACGCCGAATCACCGGTGGGAGCTGGCTTCCGCCCTGGCGCGCATCCACCGGTCGTTCCCGGACTCGCGACTCGTCGAGCGCGCAGAGGAGTGGCTGGCCGAGGGCGTCGACATCGACGGAGACGGCTTCTTCTCGGAGCGCAGCCCCAACTACGCGACGGCGGTGAGCATCCCGTCGCTGCTCGCGCTCGCCGAGATCCTGAACCGGCCGGAGTTGCGGGTCCCCGTCGAGCGCAATCTCGAGCTGACGCTCTCTCTGATCGGCTCCGACGGCTCGGTCGAAACGCTGCCGTCGCGGCGCCAGGACCAGGGGACGCGGTTCCCCTTGTCGAGGTATCTCTGGGCGTACCGCCTGCTCGCGGTTGAGACCGGGCGGCCCGACTTCGCTTGGGCGGCGGTGCTCGCCACGGCCGACGGCATCGACGACCCGGGGCTGCTGACCGAGCTGTTGCTGCATCCGCTGCTCGGCGAAACGCTTCCAGCCGAGCGGGCGCCGCGTCGCGATGAGCTTGCCGTTCACGCGTCCACGTCCCTCGCCGTCGTGCGCGGAGAACGCTCCGAGCTCGTCGTCTACGGCGGCTCGGATTACCCGCAGCAGCGGCGTATCCGCTCGGGACTCGCGGTCGACCCCACTTTCTTGCGGTTCCTGGCCGGCGCGGCGATCCTCGACTCCGTGAGGCTCTCACGCACCTTCTTCGGGCTCGGGCCGTTCCGCGCCGACGGAATCCGGCGGGGAGAGGACGGTTCGATCGAGCTGCGTGAGCGGGCTGTAAGCGGCTACTACGGTCCGCTCTCCGCAGAGCGTCGGCACGCCGACGGCGTGTACGAGCTCGCCGACGAGGGACGGTTCTCCGCAGCCATGTCGTTCGCCGATCGGGAGATGGAGGAGGTGGCGCTGACGACGAGTGTCGTCGCGCATCCCTGCGACGGCGGTGTCGACCTCGATGTCGACCTGTCGGGGCCGCCGCTGGGTTGGACTCTCGAACTGGGCTTTCGCGACGGCGGCGTGCTGGATTCGCCTGCTCCTCGGCCCGAAGACGGCGCCTCCGTGCTCACCGGCGCGACGGCGAGTTACCGCGTCGGGGGCGACGCCGTTCACGTCGAACTGGTCGGCCTCGAGCCGTCAGCCGATCCGGCGTCCTACTTTCCGGGCGAGGATTACGCCTTCCTCTCCGGCACCGATGCGGTCGGCGGTGTCCGATTGCTGATCGGCGGCACCACACCCGCGCGGTTCCGGATGCGGCTGCGAGCCGAGCGCGGAACGGGAGCGATCGCGTGACCCGGCTGGAAGGCGGTGCCGTTCCCCGGTCTGTCCGCGCGCTCGACGTGCCGCGCGTCGCCGTGGTCGGCGTGCACGGATACGGCACGGCGCACATCCTGAACGCCCTCGAACTGCAGGACCGCGGGCTGCTGCGCCTCGTTGCGCTGGTGGACCCGGAGCCCGGACCGCTCGTGCGCGACGGGGTGCATCTGCCCGAGGAGCGGCTGCCGGTGCGGCTTCGCAGTATGGACGAACTGCTCGGGCGCATCCCTGTCGATATCGTCGTGGTCGCGACACCGCTGCAGACACACGCGGCGCTGGCGATCGCGGCCCTGCGCGCCGGGGCCGATGTGTTGCTCGAGAAGCCACCCGTGACGGAGCTCGCCTCGCTCGCACGGCTGGAAGCCGCCGTGGCCGAGACCGGCGGAATGGTGCAGGTCGGCTTCCAGAGTCTCGGTTCACTCGCCTTGGCCGAGCTCCAGCGCGAGCTGCGGGTGGGCGCGCTCGGCACCCCGCTCGCCATCGGAGCGACGGGGTCGTGGACGCGCTCGCACGGCTATTGGACGCGTTCGCGGTGGGCCGGTCGTCGTCACCTGGACGGTCAGCGCGTCGCCGATGGCGCCGTCGCGAACCCGTTCGCCCATGCGGTGATGACCTCGCTGCGGATCGCCGGCTGGGAGTCTCCCGGGGCGATCGGCGAGATCGAGACGGACCTGCGACGCGTGAACCCGATCGAGGCCGACGACACGTCCGCCATCCGCATCCGCCCGTCAGCGCTCGGCGCGGTCACCTTCGACGGGACGCTGACGTGCGCCTTCACGCTGGCCGGCCCGCACGAGTCCGAACCCGTCATCATCGTGCGAGGCACCGAGGGTGACGCCGCGCTCTCGTACACGTCCGACCGGCTCACGATCGGCGGCAGGGAGCGACGGTTCGGGCGCACCGACCTTCTCGAGAACCTCGTCGCCGCCCGTCGTGCCGAGGCTGAGCTGCTGTCTCCGTTGTCGGCCGCCGGGGGCTTCGTGCGCGTGATCGAGGCGGTGACGGATGCGCCCGTCGCGCCCGTCGACGTCAGTCACGTCGTCTGGGAAGGGCACGGATCCGCCCGTCGACCCGTTCTGGATGGCGTCGAGTCCGCGGTGCGCCGCGCGGTCGAAGCGGAGGCATTGTTCTCGGAGCTCTCGGACGTCGCGTGGCGATGACCATCGCCGAGGGGGAGTGGTCCGAGGGGTCCGGCTTCGACCTGCGGCTCGGAACTGGTCCGGTCGGCCGGTACGTGGCCTCGCCTCGCACGGAGCCAGACCAGTCGCCTCGCCCATACGTGCATCCGCTTCGCACGGTGGGCGGCATCGACGTCACCGATTTCCGTCCCGCCGACCATCGCTGGCACCACGGTCTCTCGCTCGCCGTCCCGTCGGTCGGACCGTCGAACCTGTGGGGAGGCGGCAGTTGGGATCGGGCCGCCGGCGGCTACGTCGACAGGCACGACCACGGCAGCATACGCACTGACTCAGCGACCGCGGATGCGCTCGACGGCCGCATCTCGTCGCATCTGTCCTGGCTCGACGCGGAGGGGCTGACGGTCGCCGACGAAGAGCGGACCCTGAACGTCGCGGAGGCGGGCGGCGGCTGGACGCTCGACTGGACATCCCACGTGCGGTCGCTGACCGACCTGCGTCTCGGCAGCCCTGGTGCCTACGGACGCGTCGGCGCCGGCTACGGCGGCCTGTTCCTTCGTGCCGCACCCGCCTTCCGAGGTTCCCGCGCACGCACGGACCGATCGTCGCTCGTGCCCGCCGACGACCTGCTCGGCGTGACCGCTCGATGGCTCGCGCTGACGCGCCCCGACGGTGCCGCGACTGTCGTGCTCGGAACGCCTCAAGACGCGACCTGGTTCGTCCGCTCTGAGGAGTATCCCGGATTCGGTCCCGCTCCGTTCTTCTCGCGCGAGACAGTGCTCGCGCCCGGCGAGCACCTCGAGTTCGCCGTGCGTCTGTGGGTGGTCGACGGGGAGCCGAGCAGCCGCGAGATCGAGTACGTGGTGGCCGGCTGAAGCATCCGTCAGCCCGCGAGCACCTTGCGGAGCCGTTGCAGCGAAGCCGTCTCTGCCGTGCCGAGCCCCTGCGCGAACAGGCTCACGCGGAACTCTTCGAGCATCCAGCGGGCGTGCCTGAGGTTCTCCGGCGCGCCGGCTGGCAGCGGGATGCGCCCACCCGCCTCCGAGTAAAGCGCTAGCGCCGTCTCCACTTGCGTCTGCCAGGCCCGGTCGCGTCCCGGGTTGACGGGAAGAGCGGCGATGCGCTGGGTGATGCCGTTCAGATAGCGCGGAAGCTGACCGAGCTGGTCCAGCCCGGTCGCCGACACGAAGCCGGGATAGACCAGCCCGGCGAGCTGTCCCTTGGCGTCGTTGAGCGCCGCGAGGAACACGAGGCTCGTCGCCCCGCCGATCGACTTCTCGGCGGCGCGCGCGGCGGTCAGGATGCGCGTGACCAGTGCAACGGTCTGGAACATCGAGTCCATCACGATTCCAGAGACCCGATCGCGCACGTCCTCGAATTCGGCGCGCATGAAGACCTGGCCGTCGGCCTTCATCCGGAACAGCACGCTGTCGACGACCGCCAGCAGGCAGTCGTCGAAGAGCGCCTTGGTGTTCGGATACGGGCTCGCCGCGAGCGTGAGTTTCTCGTTCGACGTGAGGTGCTGCTGCACATACGCGACCGGTGACGGGATGCCGGCCAGCAGCAGGCGACGCACGCCGCCCGGCATCGCGGCGGCCTGGTCGGCCGGGGTGCTCATGAGGCGGATGCTGACGCTCGCCCCGTCGTCGACGAGCGCGGGGTACGCCCGGATGACGTTGGTCGCGCCTCCCGGACCCTTCTGCTTGGTGTCGAGGAAGCGCGGGAGCTCGTCGAAGTCCCACGTCGTGAGACCCGAGCGCTCAAGCGCGTTGGGCGTGCGAGCCTCGGCGACGCGGGCCACCGAGTCACGGGCGCGTGAGCGCAACTGGTCCTGCAAGGCGGCGAGGTTCTTGCCCGACGCCATCGGCCGTCCCCGTTCGCCGACGACCTGGAAGGTCGGTCTCAGGTGCGCGGGGATGCGCTCCAGCTCGAAGTCGTCGCCGGTCACGCGTGAGCCCGTCAACCGGTTGATGGTCGCTGCGAGGGTGTCGGCGAGGGATGCAGCGGGCCGTTCGCCGTCGTGGGCGCGCATCCCTGAACTGTCCCGGAGTTCGCCGAGCAGGCGGGTGGCCCAGTCGCCGGCCGGTACCACGAGTCGACGGATCGCCTTCGGGAGCGACTTGATCATCGCCGTCACGAGCTCCTGGCGGAGCCCGGGCACCTGCCAGTCGAAGCCGTCGGGAAGCAGCCCCGCGAGCAAGGGGAGCGGCACCTGAACGGTCACACCGTCGTCCTCGGCTCCCGGCTCGAACCGGTAGCGCAGAGTCAGCTGCTGGTCGCCTTGCCGCCACACCGGCGGGAAGGCTTCGTCGTCGACCTCGGTCGAGTCGTCGGCGAGCAGCGCCTCCTGCGTCATGGTGAGCAGGTCGGGCGTCTCTTTCTTCGCCTTGCGCCACCAGCCCTCGAAGCTGCGGGTGGAGACGACGTCGGCGGGAATCCGCCGGTCGTAGAACTCGAAGACCGCTTCGTCGTCGTTCAGGATGTCGCGACGTCGGGTGCGCTCTTCGAGTTCACGGAGCTCGGCACGCAGCTTCTTGTTGGCGCGATCGAACGCCTGCGGCGAATCCCATTCGCCCTCGACGAGCGCATGACGGATGAACAACTCGCGCGCGAGTTCGGGATCGATGCGCGAGTACTGCACGCGCCGCCGCGGGATGATGGGCACGCCGTACAGCGTGGCGCGCTCGTAAGCGACGACCGCTCCCTGGCTCTTCTCCCAGTGCGGTTCGCTGTAGCTGCGCTTGACGAGGTCGCCGGCGATCGGCTCGGCCCAGGCGGGGTCGATGGAGGCGTTCATCCGCGCGAACAGGCGACTGGTCTCGACGAGCTCGGCGCTCATCAGCGCGTTCGGCTGCTTCTTGGCGAGGGTCGATCCGGGGAAAATCACAAAGCGCGTCTGGCGGGCGCCGAGGTACTCGGCGTTACGACCGGCGCGTGCAGAGGAGGTGCCCGGGCCGCGGCCGGAGCCTGCTTTGTTTCCGGATGCGGTCGCATCCTTCAACCCGATGTGCGAGAGCAGGCCCGCGAGAAGTGAGCGGTGGATGCCGTCGGGGTTCACCGACGGCTCGCCCATGGTCAGGCCGAGCGGTTTGGCCAGCTGGCGGAGCTGCCGGTAGACGTCCTGCCACTCGCGCACGCGCAGGAAGTTGAGGAACTCGCTCTTGAGGAGCCGGCGGAACGCGCTCGAACCCAGCTCCTTCTGCTTCTCCTCGAGGTAGTTCCAGAGATTGAGGAGCGTGAGGAAATCGCTGGTGGGGTCGGCGAAGCGCGCGTGGAGTTCATCCGCCGTCCCGCGTCGCTCGACGGGACGCTCGCGCGGGTCCTGGATCGTCAGCCCGGCGACGATCGCCATCACCTCGCGGGAGGTACCGTGGCGCTTGGACTCGACGACCATACGGGCGAAGCGGGGATCGATTGGAAGCTGCGCGAGCTGACGGCCGACCTTCGTGAGCGTGGAGTCGCCGTCTTTGCCACGGACGACGGCACCGAGCTCGGCGAGCAGGTCGAGACCGTCTTTGATCCCGCGGGAGTCGGGCGGGGTGAGAAAGGGGAAAGCGGCGATGTCGCCGAGGCCGAGCGAGATCATCTGCAGGATGACCGCCGCGAGGTTGGTGCGCAGCACCTCGGGCTCGGTGAACTCCGGCCGCTTCTCGAAGTCCTCCTGCGAGTAGAGGCGGATGGCGATGCCGTCGCTCGTTCGACCCGAGCGGCCCGAGCGCTGGTTCGCGCTCGCCTGCGAGATCGCCTCGATCGGCAGGCGCTGCACCTTGGCGCGAACGCTGTAGCGAGAGATGCGCGCCGTACCCGCATCCACCACGTACTTGATGCCCGGAACCGTGAGGCTCGTCTCGGCGACGTTCGTGGCGAGTACGATCCGGCGGCGCACGCCCGGCACGGTCGACGGCTGGAAGACGCGGTGCTGCTCGGCGCTCGACAGCCGACCGTAGAGGGGGAGCACCTCGGTGTACGGGAGGTTGCGGCCGCGGATGGCGTCTGCGGCATCCCGGATCTCGTTCTCGCCCGAGAGGAACACGAGCACGTCACCCGGTGCCTCACGTGCCAGCTCGTCGAGGGCGTCGTTGATGCCCTGCAGGTAGTCGCGATCGGCCGAGGGGACGGGGTCTGCATCCTCGTCGTCGTCGACCATGGCTTCGGCGACGAGGGCCCGATACCGAACCTCGACAGGGAAGGTGCGTCCTGAGACCTCGACGATCGGTGCCGGCTTGCCGTTCGCGTCCGCGAAGTGGGCGGCGAAGCTCTCGGGGTCGATCGTGGCCGACGTGATGATCAGCTTCAGATCCGGGCGCTTCGGAAGCAGCTGCTTGAGGTAGCCGAGCAGGAAGTCGATGTTGAGGCTGCGCTCGTGGGCCTCGTCGATGATGATCGTGTCGTACTTGCGGAGCATCCTGTCGCGGTGGATCTCGTTCAGCAGGATGCCGTCGGTCATCAGCTTGATGCGGGTCGCGGCCCCGACCCGGTCGGTGAACCGCACCTGGTAGCCCACGAGACCACCCACATCCTCGCCCAGCTCTTCGGCGATGCGTTCGGCGATGGTGCGTGCGGCAAGCCGCCGTGGCTGCGTGTGGCCGATGTTCTCGCGCCCGATCTCTAGGGCGATCTTGGGCAGCTGGGTGGTCTTGCCCGATCCGGTCTCACCGGCGACGATGACCACCTGGTTCTCCCTGATGGCGCGACCGATCTCTTCGCGCTTCTGGCTGACGGGCAGCTCGGGCGGGAAGTGGAGGCGGGCGGGGGAGACCGTGGAAGACATAAGCCTTCCATTCTACGACGCCGGGCCCTCCATACGGGGCGTTGCCCGGGCGGCGGCGGTGCCGTAGGTTGCAGTCAACCCGAACGGGTCCTTTCGTCGATGGAGACAGGGAGAACACCCATGAGTCATGGCTATGCCACGATGTCGGTCGCGAGCATCCTCGCGGAGACGGCTCACCGCAAGCCCGACAACGTCGCGCTGATCTTCGGCCCCCAGCAGATCACCTACGGCGAGCTGTGGGACCAGACCCGGGGCTACGCGGGCGCGCTGCGCTCCCGGGGGATCGGGGAGGGGGATGCGGTCGCGCTGCTCATCCCGAACGTCCCCGACTTTCCGCGGGCGTACTACGGGATCCTCGCGCTCGGCGCCGTCGTGGTGCCGGTGCACGCTCTGCTCAAGGCCGAGGAGATCGCTTACGTTCTTCGCGACAGCGGTGCGAAGCTGCTGATCTGCGCCGCCCCGCTGCTCGGCGAGGGCGCGAAGGGCGCAGCGCTGGCGGGCATCGAGACGCTGTCGGTGCTGGTGCCCGACGAGAAGCTGGCGGAAGCGCCGTTCGCGCGGCTGGAAGACGAGGCCGCGGCCGCGCATCCTGTCGATACGTACGTGCCGCGCGACCCTTTCGATACGGCGACGATCCTCTACACCAGCGGCACGACGGGTAAGCCGAAGGGTGCGGAGGGTTGCCACTTCGCCCTCGTCGAGCAGGTCAATGTGCTGTCGGCCGGCGCGCTCGACGTGACGGAAGAGGACCGCATCCTGGGCTGCCTGCCGCTCTTCCACACCTTCGGCCAGACCTGCGTGATGAACCTCGGGTTCCGCGTGGGTGCGACGGTCGTGCTCGTGCCCAAGTTCGACGGCGCGACGGCGCTGAGCCTCATGAACGAGAACCAGTGCACGGTGATGACGGGCGTGCCGACGATGTACATCGCGCTGCTCGAAGCCGCGAAGTCGAACCCGGAGCGTCCGCCGCTGCGCTATGGGATGTCGGGAGGGGCCGCCATTCCGGTCGCGGTGATCGAGCGCATGAAAGAGGTGTACGACATCGACGTGCACGAGGGATACGGTCTCACCGAGACCTCGCCGGTCGCGTCCTTCAACCACCGCGGCATGCCGACGCGAGTCGGCACCGTGGGAACGCCGATCTGGGGCGTGGATGTGGAGATCGCCGACGCGGAAGTCGAGGGCCGGATCGAGTTGCTGCCGCGCGGCGAGCTCGGCGAGATCGTGGTTCGCGGACACAACTTGATGAAGGGCTACCTGAACCTGCCGCAGGCGAACGCCGAGGCCGTCGTCGACGGCTGGTTCCGCACCGGCGACCTCGGGACGAAGAGTGACGACGACTACATCACGATCGTCGACCGTAAGAAGGACATGATCGTGCGGAACGGCTACAACGTCTACCCGCGCGAGGTCGAGGAGGTGCTGTCGACGCATCCTGCGGTCGCGATGTGCGCCGTGTTCGGAGTAAGCCACGAGACGCACGGCCAGGAGATCGTAGCGGCGGTCACGCTGATGCCGGACTCGACCGTGACGGGCGAGGACCTCGTCGCGTTCGCGCAGGAGCACGTCGCCGCGTACAAGTTCCCGCGGCAGGTGGTGGTGCTCGAGACGCTCCCGCTCGGGCCCAGTGGGAAGGTGCTCAAGCGGGAACTGGTGGCGCGGTACGAGCAGGACTAGCTACGCCAGGTCGAGCGTGCGCAGCCGGTACGAGGAGTGCAGGTAGAACGCCGCGAGCGCCGCATAGACGAGGAATGCGACGGTCGGGATGAACGCATCTACCGGCTTCGACGCGAGCGCCCCCAACAGGGAGATGCCCGCGGCGACCGCCAGGCCGGAGCCGATCCAGAAACCGGCCGCCGGCCTGGCGGTGGCGCGCCACCAAGCGCGCGGGTCTTCGCGATTCTCGTCCGCACCGCGGAAGGTGCGGACCCCGATGGTGACATAGGCGATGTTGAGAACGGCGACGATGAGCACGTCGAAGGTGGCGTTCACCAGCTGCTGGAAGACGAACACGTTCAACACCAGCAGCACCGCGTAGCCGCCGATGACGTAGATGATCTTGCCGGTGATCGTCACGATTCTCACACCGCGAGCCTACGTGCTAGTTGACCTCGTCGGGGTGCGCGCTGACGCGGCCCTCGCGCTCCATGGCGCTGATCGCGGCCACCTCGGCGTCGGACAGCTCGAAATCGAACACGTCGAAGTTCTCGGCCATGCGCTCGCGACGGTTCGACTTGGGGAACACGATGTTCCCGGTCTGCAGGTGCCAGCGGATGACGACCTGGGCGGGCGTCTTGCGGTGCGCCTCGGCCGCTCCGGCGACCTCGGGAGCCTCGAACAGCGGGTACTTGCCCTGGCCGAGGGGACCCCAGGCCTCGATCTCGATGCCGTGCTCGCGCGCGAATGCGGTGACCTCGGGCTGCTGGTGCGCGGGGTGGAGCTCGATCTGGTTGACCGCCGGCACGATCGTCGAGTTCGCGATCAGCTTCTCGAGGTGGGGCACCAGGAAGTTGGAGACGCCGATGGCCTTGGCGCGACCGGTCGCTGCGATCTTCTCGAGCGACTTCCACGCCTCGACGAAGTTGTCGTTCTGGGGTGCGGGCCAGTGGATGAGGTACAGGTCCACATAGTCGAGGCCCAGCTTGGCGAGCGACTCGTCGAACGCGGCCTGCGCATCCGTCTGCCGGTCGTTCCAGAGCTTGGTCGTGATGAACAGCTCGTCGCGCGGGATGCCGGAGGCGGCGATGGCCTGGCCGACGCCCTCCTCGTTCCCGTAGATCGCGGCGGTGTCGATGTGCCGGTAGCCGACCTCGAGTGCGTCGGTGACGATCCGGGTCGTCTCGGCCGGGTCGACCTTGAAGACGCCGAAACCGAGCTGCGGAATGGTGGTTCCGTTGTTCAGAGTAAGGGTGGGGATATTTGCGTTTGCAACCATTCTTCTACGGTAATCGCTGCGCGCATCCTGTTCCAATCATCCCCGGTCATGGATTCAGCGGCCTCCGTCATGAATCCGATCGTGACGCCGCGTGACGCTCAGGTTTACGTCGTGTGACGCCGCGCCTGGCATCGGCCGGTCGGCAGGCCTAGCGTCGTGCCATGCCTCAGATCCCGTCTTCGTCACCCGCCGGCACCGGTCGCCCCCTGCGTATCGTCGCCGTCTCCGGCAGCCTGCACGCGCCGTCGAAGACCACGGCTCTCGTCAAGGAGATCCTCGCCTCGTTCGGCCGCGAGGTCGCGGTCGACGCCCACCTCATCGCGGTCAGCGAGATCGGCCCCGACTTCGCGGGAGCCCTTCGGCGGGACCAGCTTCCCGCCTCGGTCGAGGAAGAGCTGCAGCGCATCGAGACCGCCGACCTGCTGATCGTGGCGAGCCCCGTCTACCGCGCATCCTTCACCGGGCTGTTCAAGCACCTGTTCGACTTCGTCGGGCAGTACGCACTCGTCGACAAGCCCGTGCTGCTTGCGGCGACAGGCGGATCGGATCGGCACGCGCTGATCATCGAACACCAGTTCCGCCCGTTGTTCGGCTTCTTCCAGGCGCTCACCTTGCCGATCGGCGTGTACGCCAACGACTCCGACTTCACAGCCGGAGCTGTCTCCAGCCTCGACCTGCACGAGCGGATCGACCTCGCGGTCGCCCGCTCCCTGCCGCTCATCCGCAGCAACGTGGCCGAGGCCGAGTCGATCGCCAAATACCTCGGTCGATGAGCGCGGCGGTCGGGACGTAACGGGTTCGCCATGATTCTGGGGGCGGTGTTCCGGGCGCTGGGAGCGCATCCCGCGGGCTGGCGGATGCCCGGCGCCCACCGCGATCCGCTTCAGGATGCGCGGGTGCTGCGCCGCACCGCGCGCGCCGCAGAGGCGGCCAAGTTCGACTACCTCTTCTTCGGCGAGTGGCTCGCGACCGGTCCCGATCTCGAATTCCGCGACCCCGATCTGCTGGCGCGGATCGATCCGGTCAGCTCGATCGCCTACCTCGCCGGTGTGACCAAGCGGATCGGGTTGATCGCGACCGCTAACACGGCCTTCTTCGACCTGTTCACGCTGGCGCGGCAGACCGCATCCATCGACCGGCTGAGCTCCGGCCGAGCGGGGCTCAACGTGGTGACGGGGGCCGATCCGCGCGCCGCCGGTAACCACGGCCGCGACGGGCGCGCGGGAACCGAGCCCAACTACGATCAGGCCGGCGAGCTCGTGCGCGCTCTCAGGTTGCTCTGGGACAGCTGGGAGGATGACGCGTTCGTGCGCAACCAGCGCACCGGGCGGCTCATCGATCCGGAGAAGCTGCACCGCACGGATGCGGTCGGCGACTACCTGCGCGTGACCGGCCCGCTCACGGTTCCCCGTCCGGTGCAGGGACACCTGCCGATCGTGCACGCGGGAACGTCGGCGCATTCGCGCGAGCTCTCGCGGGAGTTGGCGGATCTGGCCTTGGTCGCGCTGCCGACGATCGAGCACGCCGTCGCCTTCCGCACCGACCTGCGCGCGCAGGCACGTGCGCTCGGCCGCCCACAGGGATCCCCGCTCATCGTCACTCCGGTGCTCCCGGTCGTGGCGCAGACGAGGGCCGATGCACAGGCGATCTACGACGACCTGCTCCGCCTCGTTCCGCTCGACGACGGTTCGCCACTTGCGCAGTCTGCCGACTTCCCGGCCAATCGATCGATCCGAGCGCTCTCGGCGGCGGTCGGGGTCCCACTCGGAACACCGGAGCTCGACGACGAGGTGCCGCTGCGGGTCACGCGCCGGTTCGCGGAGGGCGGGCAGCGCATCCTGGAGTCCGTCATCGCCCGCACCGGGAGAACAGTCGAGGGCGAGTCGGCGGTCACGTACCGGCACCTGCTTGCGACGCACGCTGTGCCCACGGCGGCCATCGTCGGGAGCGGACACGAGGTCGCCGATCACCTGGCGGAATGGTTCGAGGCCGGCGCCGTCGACGGGTTCAACATCCAGTCACCGTTCCTGCAGGCGCAGTTCGATGCATTCACGTCGCTCGTCGTACCGGAGCTGCAGCGGCGGGAGCTGTTCCGCACGGAGTACGAAGGGTCGACCCTGCGCGAGCACCTCGGGCTGGCGCGGCCGGAGAATCTCCACGTCGAGGAGGCGCTGGACGCCAGCCGGAGCGCCTGAGGTCGGAGGCTTCAGACCGAAGCGTTGTAGCTCTGAGCGTCGTAAGGTGGGCGGCATGGCGAATCGGCTCGCAGACGCGATCAGTCCCTACCTGCGCGCGCACGCCGACAACCCGGTCGACTGGTACCCGTGGGGCGCGGAGGCCTTCGCGGAGGCGGAGCGGCGCGACGTGCCCGTGCTCATCTCGATCGGGTACGCCACCTGTCACTGGTGCCACGTGATGGCTCGCGAGAGCTTCAGCGATCCGGTGCTCGCCGATGAATTGAATGCGCGGTTCGTTGCGATCAAGGTCGACAGGGAGGAGTATCCGGATGTCGACGCCGGCTACCTCTCCGCGGCCAGCGCCTTCACCGGCAACCTGGGTTGGCCGCTGACCGTCTTCGCGACGCCGCGGGGGAGGGCGTTCTTCGCCGGCACCTACTTTCCGCCGGCGCCGCTGGCAGGGCGGGCCTCTTTCCGGCAGGTGCTGGACGCGGTGACGGATGCGTGGCTCAACCGCCGAGACGAGGTCGAGCAGAACGCGGCCACCGTTGCCGAAGCCCTCGCCTCCGCTTCGACGGCGGCGACCGACGTGGCCGACCTCCCCGACGGTCGCGCGCTGGATGAGGCGATCGCGTTGCTCGCTCGCGCCGAGGATCCCGAGTTCGGCGGTTTCGGCACCGAGCCCAAGTTTCCGGTCGCGCCCGTTCTGGGATTCCTGCTGTCGCGCGATGCGGGGGTCGACCTCGCCACCCGAACGCTCGAACGGATGGCCGCATCGCCGCTCCGCGATCCGGTCGACGGCGGCTTCTTCCGGTACGCCACCCGGCGCGACTGGAGCGATCCCCACTACGAGCGGATGCTCTACGACAACGCCCTCCTGCTGCGCGAATACGCGCTCGCCTGGCAACGCACCGGCGCAGAGTGGGCTCAGGATGCGGCCGACGGCATCGCCCGCTTTCTCCTGACCGTGCTGCGGCGTCCGAGCGGAGGATTTGCGTCGGCGCAGGACTCGGAGAGCACCATCGACGGTCAGCGCGTCGAGGGCGGCTACTACCGCGCGGCACCGGCCGAGCGGGCCAAACTCGTTCCGCCGCCGCTGGACGAGAAGATCCTCACCGGCTGGAACGGTTTCGCCATCGGGGCGCTCGCCCGAGCGGGCTTCATCCTGGATCGGCCGGAGTGGATCGCCGCAGCGCGAGAGACGGCCGACCTGCTGCTCTCGCGACACCGCCGGGCGGACGGACTGCTCGTGCGGGCATCCCTCGCCGAACGGATCTCCGAGGCGTCGGCGACCCTCGAAGACTACGGCGGTCTCGCAGGCGGTCTGCTCGAGCTCGCGCTCGCCGCGGGGGAGCCGCGCTACGCATCCGTCGCCCGCGACCTCGTCGACCTCTGCATCGACGCCGCCGAGGAGGAGACGTGCGCGCTCGAAGCGCCGGGCGGTGGCGACCCTGTGCTGCAGGGAAACGGGATGGGGATCCGCGTCGACCCGTCGGAGGGCGCATATCCGTCGGGGCTCTCGGCGACCGCATCGGCCGCCCACACCCTCTATCTGCTGACCGCCGAGCGCCGTTTCGAACGGGTGGCCCGGGATGCGATGCGGCACGTCTCTGCGCAAGCGGTGCGCACGCCGAGTGCGTTCGGATCGGCGCTGGAGCTCATGTCGCGGATGGCCGGCGAGCCCGAGCAGCTCGTCGTGGTGGTGCCGGATGGTGCTGCCGGGGCGTTCGGTGGCGGCGGGCTCGACGTTGGCCGGGCGCTCGTGGATGCTGTCCGTGCTCGGCCGACCGAGTTGGTCGCGCTGGCGTCGGAGGCCGCGGTGGCCAGCTTCGCGGCGGACGGGTTCGAGTTGTTCGAAGCCCGCACGGCCCGGGATGCGCGGCCTACCGCGTATTTGTGCCGCGACTTCGTGTGCCGCCTCCCGGTCACCGACGCCGGCGCACTGTAGCTGCGTTGTAGCTGCGTTGTAGCTGCGGTGCAGCTGCGGTGCAGCTGCACCGCGCTGTAGCCGCGCTGCGGTGCGTTCGCCCGCGCCTGTGGACCACGGGGCGTGTGCAGTCGTGCGAAAAGCGCGGCAGCGCATCCCGTAACCGCGCTTTAGGCACGATCGGGCGCCTGCGGGGAGCGGCGAGAGGCCCGTGTTGCGCGGGGGATGCGCGCGGGCTACACTCCCTGTAAACGTTCTTGTAAACGTTTACGAACACCACCTTCGATGATGCAGGGAGCACCATGGCCGAGACCAGGAAGTCGACGCTCGTCCTCGTGGCGGAGCGCGCCGGCGTCTCCATCGCCTCCGTCTCCCGCGTCCTGAACGGGCTCCCCGCCTCGCCGCAGCTCACGGAGCGAGTGCGTGAGGCAGCGGATGCGCTCGGCTACGTTCCCGACGCGACCGCCCGCTCCCTGAAGGTCGGCCGCACCGACCAGATCGCCTTCGCCGTGGCCGATGTCGGCAACCCCGTCTACGTCGAGATGATGCACGAGGTCTCCCGTGTCGTCGCGAAGGCCGGATACCGGCTGGTGCTCTCCTCGACCGGCAACGACCCCCAGGATCAGATCGAACTGCTCGGCAGCCTCAACCGCGGGTTCGCCGACGGTCTGCTGCTCAGCCCGCTGCGCGTCACCGAAGAGCTCGTCTCAGCCCTGCGCTCGAGCCGCCTGCCGATTGTGATCATCGGCTCGCTGCCTGCGGGCGTCGAACTCGACAACGTGCGTGCCGACTCCGTGGCCGGCATGGGCCTCGCGGTCGAGCACCTCGTCGAGCAGGGTCGCAAGCACATCGCCTTCGTCAACGGACCCGTCGACACGGTTCCTGGTGCAGCGCGCCTCAGTGGATACCTCAAGGCGATCGAGCACTTCGGGCTCGCGACGAACGCCGACGTGCAGGTCGCCGCATCCGACTTCACGTACAAGGCCGGTCGCAAGGCGGCCGCGAAGCTGCTCCGCCAGTCCACGCCCGACGCGATCGTCTGCGCCAACGACCTGCTCGCCGTCGCGACGCTCAAGGAGCTCACGAGCCGCGGCGTGCGCGTGCCCGAGGATGTCGCCGTCGTCGGCATGGACGACACCGACGCGGCGGAGCTCGCCAACCCCTCGCTCACCAGCGTCGACCTCGGCTCCGCCAAGCGCGCCAAAGCGGCCGCGAAGCTCCTGCTGCGACGGCTCGCCGACGCCGATGCCAGCGTGAAGCAGGTCGTGATCGAGCCGACCCTGTCCGTGCGCGAGTCCTCCGTGGTGCGCCGCGCCGCCGGCACCGGCACCGGCACCGCCGCATCCGCCACCGAATCTGCGAAGACCACCGAACCCGACAAGATCCACGAGGTGACCGCATGACAACCGCCGCTCCCGTCGTCGTCGCCCCCGGCGACGCCGCGAAGACGCCGAAGCGCAAACGCCGCAACCGCGGCGGCCCCGCCGGGGGAGGCGGCCGCGACGCGTGGTTGCTGGTGCTGCCCGCGCTCATCCCCGTCGTTATCTTCAGCGTGTACCCGCTCGTGCAGGGCATCCTGCTCGGGTTCACGGATGCACGGGCCGGCCTCAACCTGCCCGTCAACTTCAACGGCATCGACAACTACACGAAGCTCAGCACGAACCAGTTGTTCTGGAACTCGTTCGGGATCGGCCTCGTGTGGGCGTTCAGCGTCACGATCCTGCAGTTCCTCGCATCACTCGGACTCGCCCTGCTGCTGAACGCGAAGCTGCGCTTCCGCTGGCTGGCCCGCACCCTCGCGCTCGTGCCGTGGGCGATGCCACCGGTGATCATCGCGATCATGTGGCGCCTGATGCTCAACCCGAGCTACGGGCCGATCAACCAGACGCTGAAGGGCCTCGGGCTGCCGAGCGACATCAACTGGCTGGGCAACGCATCCATCGCCCTGCCTGTCGTCATCATCGTCGGCGTTTGGGCCGGGATGCCGCAGACGACGATCACCCTGCTGGCCGGCCTGCAGGGCGTGCAGACCGAGCTGCTGGAGGCCGCCGCCATCGACGGGGCGGGGACATGGAGCAGGTTCTGGCACGTCATCCTGCCGGCGCTGCGCCCCATCATCATCGCGATCACCACTCTCGATCTGATCTGGAACTTCAACTCGTTCGCGCTCGTCTACGTGCTGACGGCCGGTGGTCCGGGAGGCACGACCATGCTGCCGATGCTGTTCGCGTACAACGAGGCGTTCCGCTACGGAAACTTCGGATACGCGGCGGCAATGGGCAACGTGATGGTCGTGGTCATCGCGATCTTCCTGTTCGTCTACCTGCGCGGCCAGATGAGGAGCCGGAACTCATGAGCACGACTGCACCCGCCACCAGCGCCGAACTGTCGACCCGCGGCGCCGACGCCGACCGCGGCCGGTCGCCCCAGGGCCCGAGCAGGTCGGCTCGCGCCGGCCGCATGATCGGTCGCCCGCTCCAGTACATCGCCCTGGTCGTGTACATGATCTTCCTGGCGTTCCCGCTGCTGTTCCTGCTCACGACGGCGTTCAAGACGCCGCAGGAGCTGCAGTCGCCGAACCCCGGGTTCTTCCCGACCAGCTTCAACTGGGACAACTTCGCTCAGGCGATCGAGAAGGCGAACCTGTTCACGGCGGCGGGCAACAGTCTCATCGTGGCGGTGTCGACGACCATCCTGGTGACCGTCATCTCGCTGCCGGCGGCGTACGCCCTGGCACGGTTCCGTACGAAGTTGCGCGGGCTCGCGACCGGCTGGATCCTGCTCAGCCAGGTCTTCCCGTTCATCCTGATCATCATTCCGCTGTTCCTGGTGCTCAAGAACATCGGGCTGATCAACAACCTGTTCGGGCTCATCCTGGTCTATACGGTCTGGTCGCTCCCGTTCGCGCTCTGGATGCTGCAGGGCTACGTCGCGGGCATCCCGGTCGAACTCGAGGAAGCGGGCGCGATGGATGGGGCGAGCCGGTTCCGCACGCTGATCAGCATCGTGCTCCCGCTTCTCGCGCCTGGCCTTGTCGCCACGAGCCTGTTCACGTTCATCTCGGCGTGGAACGAGTTCTTCTTCGCCTTGGTGCTCATCCAGGATCCCAACCTGCAGACCCTGCCTTTGGCGCTCGCCCGATTCGTCGGGGCGGAGGGCCAGGTGCAACTCGGACAGCTGGCGGCGGCATCACTGCTGGCGACCATCCCGAGCCTGGTCTTCTTCATGCTCATCCAGAAACGTCTGACCTCCGGCCTGCTGGCCGGCGCCGTCAAGGGGTAGCTCGCACACCTCGCACCATCCCGCACCACTCACCCTCGAACCACCTCGCACCAACCACCATCGAAAGAGAGAAAGCAATGCGCAAATCAACGCTCGCCCGCCTGGGCGTCGTCGTTGCCGGCACCGTCGCCGCGTCGCTCGCGCTGGCCGGATGTTCGACGTCGGGCAGCACCGACTCCTCCAGCAGCGGCAAGGTCACGCTGACCTTCCAGTCGCTCGCGTACCAGGACACGACCGTCGCCGCCACGAAGGACATCGTCGACTCGTGGAACAAGGCCAACCCGAACATTCAGGTGAAGCTCCAGCAGGGCAGCTGGGACAACGTGCACGACCAGCTCGTGACCCAGTTCCAGGGCGGAACCGCGCCCGACATCATCCACGACGAGTCCGCGGACATCATGGGCTTCGCCAACCAGGGCTACCTCGCCGACCTCTCCAAGTACCTCGACGCCGACGTCAAGAAGCAGGTGTCGAAGGATGTCTGGAGCTCGGTGACCACGGGCGACGGCAAGATCGTCGCGGCCCCCACGCTCCTGCAGTCGTACGTCGTGTTCGCGAACACTGACGCGCTCAAGGCAGCCGGTGCGGACATCCCGAACGGCAAGACGCTCAGCTGGGACGACTTCGAGGCACTCTCCAAGAAGGCGACCTCGGGCGGCAACTTCGGCACCGGATGGGGCCTGAAGCAGCCGACCGCATCCGTCATGAACCTGGCACTCGGCTTCGGCGGCGACTTCTTCACCAACAAGGACGGCAAGTCGACGATCCACGTCGGCGACGACGAGCTGCAGGTCCCCGAGCGCATCAACAAGATGGCGTACGACGACAAGTCGCTCGACCCGACCTCGATCACGCAGAGCGGCACGGATGTGCTCCCCGGCTTCTTCGGCGGAAAGTACGCCATGTACGTCGGCGGCAACTACGTCGCGCAGCAGATCACCGAGTCGGCTCCGGCCGGATTCAACTGGGCAGTTCTGCCGCCGCTGTCCGGGTCAGAGGGCGATGCGCAGGCCGCGAACCCTCAGACCATGTCGGTGTCGGCGCAGAGCAAGCACGTCGAGCAGTCCGCGAAGTTCATCAACTACTTCATGAACGCCGAGAACCAGGCCAAGCTGGCGGAAGGCGACTGGCTGATCCCCGCATCCGCCGCGGCCCGCACGCAGGTCGCGAAGGACACCTCCGGCAAGAACGGGTGGGAAGCCATCCTGAAATCCGGTGAGGGCCTGAAGGCCGCCCCGTTCCAGGCAGCGGTGAACTACCCGCAGTGGAAGGACCAGTACGCGACCCCCGCGCTGCAGAAGTACCTGGCCAACTCGATCAGCCTGGACGACCTCAAGAAGCAGCTGACCGACGGCTGGTCCGCCGTCGGCTGACCCAACGCAATCGACTCCGGGAAGAATCCCGCTTGAACCCCCGGTTTACGGGCATTCTTCCCGGAGTGGATGGCTGGGGTCGGCGCGAAGCGACGACAGACGCGGCACGCGAGACACGGAACGACACAGGAATATGAAGGAGAAGACGATGGACGCGCTGGTTGAGAAGGCCACGGGAGCTCTCGCGGGAGCAGCCGTCGGGGATGCGCTCGGCGGCGCCGCGGAAGGCAACACGCCCGAGGCGATCCAGGAGCGCTACGACGGGTTCATCACCGGAATCGTCCCGCCGTTCCTCGAGGACTGGCGCAACGCGCGACCGATCGCGCCGTACCACAAGGGCGACGGCCACGTGACGGATGACACCCTCATGACCACCGCGCTCGTCGACGTCTACGACACCGTGCGCGGCCACCTCGATGCGTACTCCATCGCCGACCACCTCGTGCCCCTGCTGATCGGCGACAAGCGCTGGATCCCCGAGTTCGAGTCCGAGGGCCTGCTTCTCCACCGCATCTTCCTCGCCGAGAAGTGGCTGGTCACGCGGCTGCACTACGGTCACATCGACCCGCGCGAGGCCGGGGTCGGCAACATCGTCAACTGCGGTGCGACGATGTACGTCGCGCCGATCGGCATCGTCAACGCGGGTGCCCCGGATGCCGCATACGCCGAGGCCATCGACGTCGCAGGCGCCCACCAGTCGAGCTATGGCCGCGAGGCCGCGGGTGTCTACGCGGCGGCCGTCGCCGAGGGCGATGCGCCCGGGCGCGACCCTGACGAGCGTCATCGACACCGCCATCCGTCTCGCCAAAGACGGAACCCTCGACGCCATCGAAGCGGTCGTCGCTGCGGCGGCGAACGTCACCGATTGGCGCACCGGCCTCGGAACTCTGCGGGCTGCTGTCGAGCCGTTCGACACCGTCGGGCCCCAGTACCGGCAGCCGGCGAAGGATGCGCGCATCCCGAGCCGCACGAAGTCCATCGAGGAACTGCCGATCGCCCTCGGGATGCTCGTCGCGGCGAACGGCGACTACCGCGAGTCGGTGCTCGGCTCGATCAACTACGGACGCGACTCCGACTCGATCGCCGTCATGGCCGGTTCGATCGCGGGCGCCCTCGGCGGCGTCGGCGTGGTTCCCGCTGAATGGATCGACGGCGTGAGCGAGGGCAGCCGCATGGACATCACCGCGACCGGCCCGGTCATCGCCTCCGTCGCACGGGACGTCTGGGCGGCCGACGCCGCACGTGCCCGTCAGGTCGAGGAGGCACGCGGCGTGTTCGAGGCCGACCTCGAGGTCGCCTAGATGCTCCGCCTGAGCTGGACGCAGCCGGAGGATCTCCTTCCGCACGCTCTCGTCGCCGCTGAGCTGGACGGCCGTTCGGTCGCCGACCTCCGCGAACGGTGGGAGGCGGCGGGCGGTTCTCCGGTCGCCGCCGTGAGCGGTGCGACTCCCACACCCGCCTCGCCCGAGCTTCGGAAGCTCGCCCGCGAGCTGTTGGCCGAGGTCGACGAGCGGCAGGATCCGGATGCGCTGGTCGCCGCCGAGCCGAACGGTCTGGATGAGATCCTCGCGCTGGCACCGGCACCCGCGGCACCCGCGGCACCCGCGGCGGCGGCGTCCCCGGATGCGGGAGGCGACCGCCTCGCCGACCGCGTGCTCGGCGCGTGGCTGGGCCGCGCATCCGGATGCCTGCTCGGCAAGCCCGTCGAGAAGATCTCGCTCGAAGGGATCCGTGCGATCGCACGTTCGACCGGCAACTGGCCGATCGCCTCCTACTTCACCGAGGTCGGGCTCGACCCCGAGATCGCCGCGCGCTACCCGTGGAACCGTCGGAGCCGGCCTACGAGTCTCGTCGAGAACATCGACGGCATGCCCGAGGACGACGACCTCAACTTTCCGTTGATCGCCCTCGACCTGCTCGAGCAGCGTGATGGCGACATCACGACCGACGACGTCGCGCAGTCGTGGCTGAACAACCTTCCTGGCGGACGCGTGTTCACCGCGGAACGCATCGTGTACCGCAACCTGCTCGACGGGTACGAGCCCGACGTCGCAGGCACCGTGCAGAACCCGTTCCGCGACTGGATCGGCGCGCAGATCCGCACCGACGTGTACGGCTGGGCGAACCCTGCGGACCCGATCGCCGCAGCCAGGCTCGCCTGGATCGACGGCCGACTGAGCCACGGTCGCAGCGGTCTCTACGGCGCGATGTTCGCGGCAGCCGCATGCTCGGCAGCGGTCGTCGCGTCGACGGTGGAAGAAGTCATCGAAGCCGGTCTCTCGGCCGTGCCCGCGGGCAGCCGGTACGCTGCTGCCGTGCGACGCGGTGCGGAGCTCGGCGCCAGCGACCTCGACGACGAGGCCGCCGTCGACGCGCTGCATGCAGAGTTCGGCCACCTGCACTGGGTGCACGCCGTCAACAACTCGGCGCTGCTCGCCTTCGCGCTCACTCGAGGCGACGGCGACTTCGAACGGACGATCACCCTCGCGGTGAGCGGCGGCTGGGACACCGACTCGGTCGGCGCGACGGCCGGCTCGATCGCCGGAGCACTCACCGGAGCCGCCGCGCTTCCGGCGCGCTGGATCGACCCGTTGCACGACTCGCTCGCGACGAGCATCCCCGGGTTCGACGGGGCGCGTTTCAGCGAGCTCGCCGAGCGCACTCTGGCGGTCTCCGGATGAGCGTCATCGTCGTCGGAAGCGCCAACCTCGACCTCGTCTACCGGGTCGAGCGCATCCCGTCGCCGGGGAGACCGTGCTCGCCACCGGGTCGGATTCGGCTCCGGGAGGCAAGGGCAACAACCAGGTGACCGCTGTCGCCCGCGCTGGGGCGCTCGCTTCGTTCATCGCCGCGCTCGGAACGGACGATGCGGCGCACCGCCTCATCGCCAGCCTCTCGCAGGCGGGCGTCGAACTTCTGCTCCGCCGGGTGGACGCACCGACCGGCACGGCGCTCATCACGGTCGACGATCACGCCGAGAACGCCATCGTCGTCGACTCGGGGGCGAACCGGATGCTCGTCGACCTCACCGAAGCAGAGAGCGAGGCCATCGGCGCGGCCGACATCCTGCTGCTGCAACTCGAGACGCCGGTCGAGACGGTCACCGCGGCTGCGACGATCGCGCGAGCGGCCGGCACCACTGTGGTGCTCAACGCTGCGCCGATCCGTGCGCTACCGGAGGCTTTGCTCGGCGTCGTCGATGTGCTCATCGTGAACGAGCACGAGGCTGCCCAGCTCGCGGCCGATCTTGGCGGCGGGCTGCCTGAGGACGCGGACGAGCAGGCGCTGGCTGAAGCGCTCAGCAGCCTCGGACTCGCCGTCATCATCACGCTGGGCGCTCGCGGCGCGCTCGTCTGCGTTCCGGGGGAGCCGCCGGCCCACGTCGCCGGGCTGCGTGTCGATGCCGTCGACACGACCGGTGCGGGCGACACGTTCTGCGGCGCACTGGTCGCCGACCTCGACCGCAACGCATCCACCCGCGCGAGCGCTTCGAGTACGAACGGCAACGTCACCGGAGGCTCGGTCCCCGACCTCGACGTCCTCGTGAAGGCCGCCGAGTTCGCCACAGTCGCCGCGGCACTGTCGGTGCAGCGTGCCGGAGCCGTTCCGTCCATCCCCACTCTCGAGGAGATCCGTCATTTCCGCCCGACACGCTGACCCCGCTGAGAACAACCCCCAGCCGTTCACCTCCCAGGCGTACGACCCCGACGAGGAAAACACCAACGACTTCAACCCGTTGGTGCCGCGAGCAATCGACCGCCCGACCGTGCTCCCACGCGGCGGCGAACTCAACCCGGCCGTCGGCGACATCGCCAAGATCTTCGCCGCCCCGACCGAGCCCGCCGACTGGCCCGCTTGGCGCGAGGATCTCGCCGCCTGGCGCCTGGAGGCACGCTCCCGTCTCGACTACGACGGAGTGGTCTACGAGCGGGCCGAGACCGGCTGGGCGCGCAGTGCGTACAGCGTCGCGCAGATCTGGCTCTGGGATGAGCGCCTCTTCGACCACGAACGCCAGGAGTTCACGGTCGACGCGTTCCTCGACAGCATCTCCGACCACGGCGGGTTCGACGGCGTCGTGCTCTGGCACGCGTATCCCATCATCGGAATCGACGACCGCAACCAGTTCGACTTCTACCGGCAGGTTCCGGGGCTGGATGCGGTCATCGCGCGCCTGCACGAGCGAGGAGTTCGCGTGTTCGTCGACTACAACCCGTGGGATACCGGCACAAGACGCGCCGCCGGCGACGATCCTGAGGAGCTCGCGCGACTGGTCGAAGACCTCGGTGTCGACGGCGTCTTCCTCGACACCATGAAGGAAGGCGATTCGCGCCTCATCAACGCACTGCTCGGTGCGACGCCGCCGCAGGTGCTCGAGGGCGAGTCCCGGGTGCCGAACCAGCGCATCCGGGACCACCAGCTGAGTTGGGCGCAGTGGTTCGCCGACTCGGAGGCGCCCGGTGTGATGCGGGCGCACTGGTTCGAGCGCCGGCACATGATGCACTCGACACGCCGCTGGAACCGCGACCACAGCGACGAGCTTCAGTCGGCGTGGATGAACGGCACGGGGCTGCTGGTCTGGGACACCGTCTTCGGGGTCTGGGTCGGCTGGAACGAACGGGACAAGTCCACCCTGCGACGGATGCTCAGGGTGCAGCGCGCGCTCAGCCCACTGCTGGTCGATGGCGAGTGGTCGCCCCTTCTCGGGGCCACCCCCGAAGCGATCGCGGCCGGCGTATACGTCTCGCGGTATGTGTTGGACGACGCCACCCTTTGGACGATCGTCAACCGTGGTGCAGACGCCTGGAGCGGTGACCCACTCGTCGAATCGCTGCCAGCGGATCGACGGCGACTCGACGTGACCGCCGGGCTTACCGACGTCACAGAGGTGACCGTGCCGGCTCGCGGCGTCACCGGGATCCTCGAGATCTCGCAGAAGGCTCCGGTTCCGGATGCGCTGCTCGCGACAGCCGCGGCCGACACACTCTCGACCGACTCGGCCTTTCCCGCCCGCAAGGCAGTCCGTGTGCTTCCCGCCACGTCGGCCACGCCTCCGCCCGACGACGCCATCGTGGTCGAGCCCGGCGAACGCACGCTGGACGTCACCTTCCGCCGCCGCGAGACCGGCTTCTACCAGGGAGCGCCGTACGTCGGCGAGTGGAAGCCGCTCCCGCCGCGTCTGCATGACGACCGCCGCGAATCCCTCCGCATCAACATCGCTGACAGGGTCGGGGTCGCGGCCCGCGAGGTGACGATCGGCGAGTTCACCGCGTTCCTCGACCAGAGCGGATGGCGACCGCTCGTCGACGCGCGCTTCCTGGTCGGCACGGAAGGCGCATCCGTCGACGCTCCGGTCACCGGTGTCTCGCTGGCTGACGCGCGGGCGTACGCGGAATGGGTCGGCGCACGACTGCCCGACGAGTTCGAGTGGCAACTCGCCGCCGAGCAGGAGGGATTCGAGCGCCTGACGCCAGTGGTCTGGAACTGGACCGAGAGCGAGCACAGCGACGGGATTACCCGTTTCGCCATGCTCAAGGGGGAAGCGAACACGTCTCGACCGGCTCGGACTGGTACACCGACGGCGGCGTGCGGGAGCCGTCGTTCAGCCTGAAGTTCCTGCTGGCCGGGCGCGGTGTCGAGCGCTCGTCGAGCATCGGCTTCCGCCTCGCGTGGGACACGGAGGGCGCACGATGACCGACCCCACCGAGCGGACCGAGCCGACCGAGCCCGCCCTGCGCGGCCTCCGCGTCCTGGACGTCTCCACCCTCTTCGCAGGCCCGCTCGCGGCGACCTTCCTCGGCGACTTCGGGGCCGACGTCATCAAGGTCGAGCACCCGACGAAACCCGACGCTGCACGCGGCCACGGCCCAGCCAAGGACGGCGTGAACCTCTGGTGGAAGACCCTCGGCCGCAACAAGCGCACCGTCACCATCAACCTCGGGTCTCCCGAAGGTGCTGAACTGCTCCTCGCTCTCGCGGCCGACGCCGACGTGCTCATCGAGAACTTCCGGCCCGGCACGCTCGAGCGGTGGGGACTGGGTCCGGATGCGCTCCACGCCGCGAACCCGCGCCTGGTCGTCGCACGCGTGACGGCTTTCGGACAAACGGGTCCTTATTCGGGGCGTCCGGGGTTCGGCAGCCTCGCCGAGGCGATGAGCGGGTTCGCCGCCCTCACCGGCGAGCCCGACGGTCCGCCGACCCTTCCGCCGTTCGGCCTCGCCGACGGGATCGCCGCGCTCACCACCGCATACGCCGTGATGGTCGCGCTGCGCGCAGCCGAGCGGGACGGCCACGGCCAGGTCATCGACCTCGCGATCATCGAGCCCATCCTGATGCTGCTCGGCGGCCAGATCACCGCGTACGACCAGCTCGGCACGGTGCAACCCCGCACGGGCAACCGTTCGGTCAACAACGCGCCGCGCAATGTCTACCGCACGGCTGACGGCGACTGGGTCGCGGTGTCGACGAGTTCGCAGTCGATCGCCGAACGCGTCATGCGTCTCGTCGGTCGGCCGGATGTGATCGACGAACCCTGGTTCGCATCCGGTCACAGCCGCGCCGAGCACGCCGACGAACTGGATGCTGCGGTCTCCTCCTGGATCGCCGCGCGCCCGACCGAGCAGGTCGTCGCAGAGTTCGAGACCGCGCACGCCGCGATAGCCCAGGTATATGACGTTCGCGGAATACTCGCCGATCCGCAGTACCAGGCGATCGGCACGGTGCAGACTGTTGACGATGACGAACTCGGGCCGGTGAAGATGCAGAACGTGCTCTTCCGCCTCTCGGGGACGCCGGGCGAGATCCGGTGGGCCGGTCGACCGCACGGGCGCAACACCGACGAGGTGCTCGCCGAGGTCGGGGTGACCCGTGAACAGCTGGACGCCCTCAGGCAGAAGGGGATCGTATGACGGAACGGGTCATCACGGGCCTCTATGTTCCAGGCGACAGACCGGATCGCTTCGACAAGGCCGTGGCCACGGGTGCGGGGATGATCATCCTCGACCTCGAAGACGCCGTCGCGCCCGAGGCGAAGCCTGCCGCCCTTGAAGCGGTGACGTCATGGCTGCGCGCGCGTGCATCCGGAAGCGCCGCGGAGCGCCCGGACGAGAACTGTGTCGTGCAGGTTCGCGTGAACGCCGGCGTCGATCACGAGATCGTCGCTGTACGGGATTCAGGCGCTGACGTCGAACTGCGGATACCCAAGGTCGAACACGCCCGCGACCTCGACCGGGTCGCAGAACAGGCCGCCGGACTTCCGCTTACCGCACTGATCGAAACGGCGCTGGGGGTGGAGAACGCGGCCGCGATCGCCGCGCATCCCGCCGCCACGCGGGTGGCGCTCGGTGAGTCCGATCTCGCGAGCGACATCGGGACTCGGGATGCGCTCGCGCTGGACTACGCGCGCGTCCGCCTCTTGTTCGCGGCACGGGCCGCCGGGCTTCCGGCGCCGATGCTGTCGGCGTACCCGGACATCCGCGACCTCGACGGGCTCCGTGCGGACACCGAACGCGGACGGCGCCTCGGCTGGGTGGGGCGCACAGCGATCCACCCGAGTCAGCTCGCTGTGATCGCAGACGTCTTCGCGCCCACCGACGCGGAGCTCGACTGGGCACGCTCCGTGCTCGCCGCGGTCGAGGCTGGCGGGGTGGCGACCCTCGCATCGGGCGAGATGGTCGATCCCGCGATGCTGGGACGCGCGCGCAGCATCCTCGGGTCCTGATGTTGACTCGGCACGCGTTCGCGAGCCGGGCGCTCGGGGAGGAGCTGCGGTACTCGGTCTATCGCTCCGACAGGGCCTCGGCGGCTCTCGGCCCGCTGCCCGTGATCTACCTCCTCCACGGACGGGGCGATTGCGCCGACTCGTGGGAGCAGGCGCTCGGCGACCTCGAACAGCTTGCGCCGATGATCGCCGTGATGCCCGATGCGCCGTGGAATTCGCGAGCGAGCTACTACGTCGACTCGCTGCACCGGGATGGGCGCGCGGTCGAGACAGCATTCGTGCGCGACCTCGTCGAGCACGTGGATGCGACGCTCCCGACGTTTCCCTCGCGCGAGGGTCGTGCGGTGGCCGGCTACTCGATGGGCGGGTACGGGGCTCTGCGGCTCGGATTCGCGCATCCGTCGCTGTTCGGAGCTGTGATCGCCCTGAGCCCGGCTGTGTACGATCCCGAGCCTCCGGACGGGTCGTCGGCGCGAGAGCACGGCGCGTTCGGCCGAGGTGAACTCGCGTTCGATCCGACGCGATACTCCGAGTTGGGCTACCCGGCGCTCTTGGCCGGCTACCCTTCGGACTTGCCGCTCGAGGTGGTCTTGGCGGTCGGGGATGCCGAAGAGGCGCATCCGGGGGCCTCGCCCGATCTCGGACTCGCCCAGCAGACGGCGCTCCTGGCCGAGCGGGCCACTTCCGTAGCAGGACTGCGGGTGTCGTTCCGGGAGTACCCCGGTGGGCACGATTTCGGGGTCTGGCGTCCGGCACTTCGGGATTCGCTTAAGCGTCTCGCACTGTTCGCCGGCGGTCAGCGCACGGCCCGGTAGGTCTGCCGCAGGTCAGGCCCGCTCGACCCGGTCGAGCATCCCCCAGACCGCTTCGCTGAGTTCAGGATGCTCCAGCGCGATCCGCCGGAGCACGCTGTACTCGAAACGCACGAAAGTATCCCGACCGGCGGCGGGGTGGTGGGCGCGGGACTGCTCATCGGCCAGGTCGAACGCGTCGATCGCGGACATCCGGAGCCCGATGACGACCTGCTCGTCGACGCTGGGGAGGTCGGGGATGAACTGCCACGGGTCCTCACCGGCGCGGCAGCGGTGCTCGATGATCGTGGAGAGCTCGTCGCGCGCCTGTTGGCGCAGCACTTCGATGCTCGTCGGCACTGGATCCGCCACGGTCGCCCTCCTGCACCTCTCGTCCTGGTCCGCCTCGATTCGTCGCTCCGTCCAGCCTACGACCCTCCACAGGCTGGACTTGTCAAGAAATTCTGTGGATAGGGCACTGATACCGCTACCGGGGTACAGGGTGATATTCATGATGATCACCACTCAAGAACCTCCGCCCGATGCCCGTGTGCTGTCCGAGTCCGACGCCCTCGATCTCGCCGCGCGAATCGTGGGGAGCGCGATACGGGAACAACTGTGGGCCCTCTTCCTCGGCGAGGACGACAGACCCGCCCGGCTCGCGATCCCTATCGAGGGGCTACCCGACCGGCCGACCGACGACCTGGTCGAGAGGACGGCAGCTACCGTCGGAGAAGTGCTCAGGATGCTCGGCGGCGGCTCCGTGATCCTGGTGCGTGAGCGTCCGGGGCCGCCGGGCGTCGGCACCCTCGATGCGGAATGGGCCGGGTCGCTGCGGGTGGCATGCGCATCAGCGGGGGTGTCGATTCGGGGCCTGCTTCTGAGCCATGACGCGGGCGTGCGAACACTTCCCGAGCTGCGCGCGGCGACATGAACGTCGGGGAATCGGGTTCAGGTCGTGCGCGCGAGGAGGAAATCGTTGAGGTCGTCGGTGAGTGCAGAATCCACCTCGAAAGCTTTGCCGTCGAGATCGGTGACGGGAGCAGCCTGGCGAACACTGGAGACGAGCCAGAGGGCGTCAGCGTCGGCGAGTTCGTCGGCGGTGACGTGCTCGTAGGAGGTCGCGAATCCGCGCTGCTCGAAGAAGGCGAACACACTGGCCTGAGTGGTGCCGGCGAGGATGCCCTGGTCGGTCTGAGGCGTGCGCACCGTATTGCCGTTCTGCAGGATCACGTTCGACGTCGGTCCTTCGAGGGCGAATCCGTCCGAACTGACGAAGATCACGTCGTTGGCGTTCCGACGGGCGGCTTCACGCAGAGCGGCCCGGTTGGCGGCGTACGACAGCGTCTTCGCGCCCTGGAGGAGCCACGGGGAGGTCTCCGCGACGTCATGCCGGTAGCCGCGGTCGAGGGTGACGACGCGAATCCCCTGGCGCGCGGACGAGAAGTCCTCAGCCTCGTCGACGAAGACCCACCCGCTCGGCTGGCCAGTGCCTTCGACACCGCGGGTCAGGATCAGCTTCGCGTACAGCTCGCGTGCGAGAGGGCCCTCGCCGTCGATCTGGCGGGACTGTTCGATCCCGCAGAGCACGGCACGGCGCCACACGTCCAGGTCGGGTTCGGCCAGGTCGAGCAGCACGGCCGAATGGGCGAGGCGCTGCAGATGGGGCTCGAGGGCCTGGGGGTGTCCGTCGACGACGCTGATCGTCTCGAAGACACCGTCGCCGCGGGTGAGCCCCAGGTCCATCAGGCGCACCTGCGGAGCGTCGGCGTCGACGATCACGAACCCCGACTCGGCGTCGGCGTCAGCGCTGGCGGGGGCGGAGGTGGGCTTCGTGAGGGTGATCAGCGTTGCGCGTGTCATGGCTCTATTGTGTCTCGCGAACGCGGAAGGTGTCCTCGCCGAGCGCTGCGACCTCATCGACCGTCACACGGTCGACCCGCGAGCCGGACGGACCCGTTCGGAGCCAGTCGAGCATCCGCTCGACCTTCTCGGGTTCGCCCTCGACTTCCAGCTCAACCGTTCCGTCGAGCCGATTGCGGGCGAAACCCGAGACGCCGAGAACCCGGGCTTTCTCGCGGGCACTCCAGCGGAACCCGATTCCCTGCACCATTCCTGCGACGATCGCGTGTCTGCGGATCATGGGCTCCATTGTGCTCCTGCTCCCCAGGATGGGCGAGGGGTCGTGAACGACCAGGCTGCCGGGCGCCGGTACGCACGAAGCGGGCGGGTGGGTCGTCGAGTGCGTTTGAATAGCGGGGTGACTTCTTCGCACGCAGCCGACAGCCCGACCACTCCCGCCGACACGACCGCCGCCGCCGCGATCGCCGCCTTGCGCGCCGATCTGCACGCCGCCGACTTCACGGTCTCCGCGCTGTCGGAGCTGTGGGGGAGTGTCGCCGCTGAAGGTCTTCACCGGGGGCAGCGCATCCCGGCATTGCGAGCATTGCAGAGTCGACGGGATGGCGGGATCGAGCAGCCACTGGCGACGTTGGCGGAACTTTTCGTGCTTGGGCGACCGGTTTCTGTCGAGGCGCTCGGTGCTGCGCTTCCGACGCTGGGCATCGACGGTGCGGCAGTGCTCGGGCTGATTCGTACGCACCGCGACGGGTGCGAACCAGCGGTCGATCTGCGGCCGTACAGCTTCGTCGATGCGCTCGGCGCGGTCGACTGGTGGATCGTGTCCGACCTGGGCGAGCTCGCGCTCGGCCATGCGCTGCCGGTCGATCATGTGCTCGGCGTGGGTGGCGCATCCCTGACCCTGAGCGGATTGATGCTGCAGACGCCCGTCGAGCGTGCTCTCGATCTGGGCACGGGATGCGGGATCCAGGCCATGCACGCAGCGCGCCACGCCGGTCACGTGGTGGCGACCGACATCTCGGTGCGGGCGCTCGAACTGGCGGCGCTCAACACCGCGTTGAACGGGATCGACAACGTCGAGTTCCGGCTCGGCGGTCTGTTCGAGCCGGTCGTGGGCGAGACGTTCGACCAGATCGTCTCGAATCCGCCTTTCGTCATCACCCCGCGCGGGGAGGGCGTTCCCGAATACGAGTACCGCGACGGCGGGATGGTCGGAGACGGTCTCGTCGAGGCAGTCATCCGGTCGGCGGGCGAGCACCTGACGCCGGGCGGCGTTGCGCAGCTGCTGGCCAACTGGGAGTACCGCAGTGGGTCCGTCGACGCGTTCGATCGCGTCGGCGGCTGGATCGATGCTTCACCAGCTCCCGTCGATGCCTGGATCATCGAGCGCGAGGCGCAGGACAGCGCCGAATACGCGGAGACCTGGATCCGTGATGGCGGAACTCGACCCGGCACAGCCGACTTCGACCGGCTGTACGACGCATGGCTCACCGACTTCGCCGTTCGCGGCGTCGAGTCGGTCGGATTCGGCTACGTTCTGCTGCGTCGTCCGGCCGGCGGGGAGCCGACTCTTCGTCGACTCGAACGGATGCACGGGGCGCTCGGCGCGAACGAGGCGGGCTTGGGCGTCCACCTCGGACCGGTGCTCGCCGCGCACGACTGGCAGGCGGGGCTCGATGACGAGTCCCTGTCGGCGACCCGTTTCGTCGTCGCGCCGGATGTGACCGAGGAGCGTCACTTCTGGCCGGGCGACGAGTCGCCCACCGCGATGCTGCTTCGTCAGGGCGGTGGCTTCGGCCGCACCATCCAGGGCGACACAGCGCTGATCGCTCTGGTCGGCGCGTGCGACGGAGAGCTGTCGGCGGGCGCGATCGTCGGCGCGCTCGCGCAGCTCCTCGAGGTCGACGAGGCCGCGCTCGCGGCGGAACTGATCCCGGCCGTGCGCTCGCTGGTGGTCGACGGGTTGCTTCAGCCCGTCGAGTGAGCGCGCTGGTCGAGTGAATGCACCGCGCTCTTCAGCGTTTCACAGGCACCAGCCGGACATCCGTCAGTTCGCCGCCCGCCACTGCCGCCGTGAGGTACGTGCCGACAGGCTGCCGCCGACGGTCGGTCGGCGATCCGGGATTCAGGAGGCGCAGACCGTTCGTCGCGGTCGAGTCCCACGGAATGTGGCTGTGCCCGAACACGAGCACGTCCGCATCCGGAAACGCCTGCGCGCACCGCGCTTCACGGCCGCTCGCGGCGCCGGTCTCATGGACGACCGCGAAGCGGAGTCCGCCGATGTTCGCGCGGGCGACCTCCGGCAGGCGGGAGCGCAGCTCCGGACCGTCGTTGTTTCCGTACACGCCCACGAATCGCTTCGATCGAGCCTCGAGGGCGTCGAGTGTGGCCACGTCGACCCAGTCGCCCGCGTGTATGACCACATCCGCCGCATCCACTGCGCCCCACACTTGGTCGGGGAGGATGCGCGCACGCTTGGGCACGTGCGTGTCGGAGAGGACCAGGAGACGGATCGCAGCGCTCATGCCCCCAGCGTATGGACCCGCGCTGTCCACAGTCTGTCGTTGTCCACGGACTCGTGGCAAACGGTTCGCAAGGGCGCTCGCGAGTAATAGCGTCTAAGCATGGAACTTCGAACCCTCGGAAACAGCGGAACCGTCGTCTCGTCCCTCGCCCTCGGAACCATGACGTTCGGCGCGGAGGCCGACGAGAAGACGTCGCACAGCCTCATCGACACTTATCTGGAGGCGGGCGGCACGTTCGTCGACACGGCCGACGTCTACAGCTCGGGCGCGTCCGAGACGATCATCGGTCGCTGGCTCGCCACGCACCCCGACCGCCGGGACGATATCGTCATCGCCACCAAAGGCCGATTCCCGATGGGTACAGGATCGAACGACCTCGGGCTCTCGCGCACCCATCTGCGCAAGGCCCTCGATTCTTCGCTCGCCCGCCTCGGTGTCGAGCACATCGACCTGTACCAGATGCACGCGTGGGATGCCGTCACTCCTCTCGAAGAGACCCTGCGTTTTCTGGACGACGCCGTCACCGCAGGCAAGATCTCGTACTACGGGTTCTCCAACTACCTGGGCTGGCAGCTCACGAAGGCGGCCGCCACGGCCAGACTGCACGGCTGGGCACCGCCCGTGACCCTGCAGCCGCAGTACAACCTCCTCGTGCGCGGGATCGAGCACGAGGTCGTTCCCGCTGCTCTGGATGAGAACATCGGCCTGCTGCCCTGGTCGCCCCTCGCCGGTGGCTGGTTGAGCGGCAAGTACACGCGGGACCAGTCGCCGACGGGCGCCACACGCCTCGGCGAGAACCCCAAGCGAGGCATGGAGGCGTGGGACAAGCGCAATGCAGACCCGCGCACGTGGGAGATCATCGACACGGTCACCGACATTGCGGCGGAGGTCAACGCGTCGGCTTCTCAGGTCGCCCTGGCGTGGCTGCTCGCGCAGCCTGCTGTCACTTCGGTGATCCTCGGTGCTCGCACGATCGAGCAGCTGACCGACAACCTGGGTGCCGCCGACCTGCGACTCGCACCGAGACATCTCGACGCCCTCGGCGCCGCGAGCGCGCCTCGCTCCGACGACTACCCGTACGGCGAGCCCGCGCAGCAGCAGCGTCACCGCAAGCTCGAAGGCGGTCGATGAGAACCGAGGCGCGGAGACCCCGCGCCCGCTGGCTCAAGCGGTGAATGATCGCCGGCAGCTCGCCCTGACCCTGCTCGTCGCGGGCACCTTCTTCATGGAGAACCTCGACGGAACGATCCTCGCGACGGCCGCGCCGACCATCGGCCGTGCGTTCGGGATCGACTCGGCGACGGTGGGCGTCGCGATCACGGCCTACCTCGTGACGCTCGCCGTGCTCATCCCGATCTCCGGCTGGCTGACCGAACGGCTCGGCGCCCGGGTGGTGTTCACGGGCGCGATCGCGGTCTTCACGATCGCATCGGCGCTATGCGCGGCGAGCACCGACTTGGCGCAGCTGACGGCGATGCGAATCCTGCAGGGGCCGGGGGCGCCATGATGGTCCCCGTCGGGAGGCTGGCGGTGCTGCGAGTCACCGAGAAGCGCGATCTGGTGCGCGCGATCGCATGGCTCACCTGGCCCGCGCTCGCTGCTCCGATCTTTGCGCCGCTGGTCGGCGGTATCCTCGTGACTTTTGCAAGCTGGCAGTGGATCTTCCTGTTGAACATCCCGCTCGGCGTCATCGCCTTCATCGCGGCGCTGCGTTTGACACCGGTCGAAGCCTCGCGGTCGCGAAAACCCCTCGACTGGCTCGGCTTCGTACTCACCTTCACCGGGGTCGGGGGAGTGGTGGTCTTCGGAGCCCTGCTCGCCGACCCATCAGCGCCTGCCGTGGCGACGATCGTGGCCGGTGCGGCCGGCGCCGTGCTCACGGCCGCAGCGATCTGGCATCTGGGCCGCACCGAGCATCCCCTGCTCGACCTGAGGGCCTTCCGCATCGAGACGTTCCGGGTGACGCACGCCGGAGGATCGCTCTTCCGGCTGACGATCTCGGCCGTCCCGTTCCTCCTTCCGCTCTTCTTTCAGGACGCGCTGGGCTGGTCACCGGTGCAGGCGGGCGCGGTCGTGCTCTCGCTCTTCGTCGGCAACCTCGTGATCAAACCCGCGACCACCCCCATGCTCACCCGCTGGGGCTTCCGAACGGTGCTGATCTGGTCGACCTCCGGCGCGGTCATCACGATGGTGCTCTCGGCATTCATCGCGGAACTCACCCCGATCGCGCTGGTCGTCGCGTTGCTCCTCGTGAGCGGGATGGCCCGATCCATCGGCTTCACCGCGTACAACACCATCGCCTTCGCCGACGTGCCGTCCGACGAGATGACCGGTGCGAACACGCTCGCGTCGACAGTGCAGCAGATCGCAGCCGGATTAGGCGTCGCTGTCGGCGCCGTCGCGCTGCGATTCGGGGCGCCGGTCGCCACTGCTGTCGGCATCGACGACACTGCGGGCGCGTACCGGGTGGCGTTCATCCTGATCGCGCTCGTCGCGCTCGGCTCGGTCGTCGAGGCCACGCGCCTTTCCCGGACCGCGGGAGAGAACATCCGTCCGCCGCGTCGTACCCGCCGCGTGCGCCCACCCGCCCGTGCTTAGTCCCGCGGGCCGCGGTCCAGGGGCTAAATAGGGCATCCTACCGATGTGTCGGGCATGCCTTAGAGAACAGCATTGAGTCATCCAAGAAGAGTGGGATGGGGAAACGAAAATGCTGTTGTCAGACGAATTCGCGATCGGCCGGGTCACAGCGCGGGAGGCCGCGGAACGCAACCGGGAGATCGAGATGGCGCGGAACGTCCGTGAGGAGAAAGCTCGTCGCCGTCGTGCGTCGAAGGCTCGCGGAGCAGGCGCGGGAGCGATGAGCCCCGCCCCGGCATCCGCGATCGTCGTGGGCGCCGAGAGTCTTCTGCGGGCGCGTGCCGAGCATCCGGCGGGTACCGGAATCGTCGTCGCCGACGACGCCCGGGAGCTGCAGTCGGCGAGGCGCTGACGGGTATTCAGCCTGTGGCGAAGCCACGCGAAAAGAGGGCTCAGGATGTCGGTGGTCCATGGCACGATGAAGCCATGCGATCACCGGCTTCGAGCCCTTCGATGATCGGGCGGGAGCCCGATCTGGTCGCCCTGCGCGAAGAACTCGATGCGGTTGCGACAGGGCAGCCACGCGTCGTCGTGATCGGCGGCGAGGCGGGCATCGGCAAGACCAGGCTCCTCGACGAATTCCGGGTCGAGGCGGCTCAGAAGGCCATCGTCCTCAACGGGCGCAGCGTCGATCTCGGCTCCGATGGGGCGCCGTACGCCCCGTTCACGGGCATCCTCCGTCAGCTGATCGACGATGTCGGCCTCGACGCGGTCGTCGAGGCGGCCGGTCCGGGTAGCGGTGTGCTCTCCCTCCTCCTTCCCGAATTGAGCCTCGAGACGGGCGTTCCCGCTCGTACCGGGGCCGAACGGCTCTACGAACTCGTCACGGTGCTATTCGAGAACATCTCCTCGAACCGGATGCTCGTCGTCGTGATCGAAGACATCCACTGGGCCGACACGGCCACACTCGAACTCATCCGCTTCGTCGTGAGAATGATGGACGGCGGCCGCTTCCTGCTCCTCTTGACCTATCGCAGTGACGAGGTGCTGCGCGGGCATCCGCTGCGGTCCTACCTCCCCGAGCTCGACCGCACCCGTCGTGCGACGCGCTGGGAACTGGCGCGGCTCAACCGGTCGCAGGTCGCGATCCAGGTCGAGCAGATCCTGGGCTGCACGCCCGACGTCGAAACGGTGGATCGGGTTTTCGCGCTGAGCGAGGGCGTTCCCTTCTTCGTCGAGGAACTGGTCGGCATCGATCACCTCGGCACCGGCGAGGACCTGCCCGAGACCCTCCGCGAACTTCTGCTCGCGCGCTACGAACGCCTCGGCGAGCCAACGCAGCGCATGCTCCGCCTCATTTCGGCCGGCGGTGTCTGCGTCGACCACTGGCTGCTCGAGGCCGTCTTCGAGGGCACGGCCGACGACCTCGACGCCGCCGCGCGAGAAGCCGTGGTGGCCAATGTGCTGAGCACCGATACGACGGAATACTCGTTCCGGCACGCGCTCGTGCGCGAGGCGATCCACGCCGATCTGCTTCCGGGCGAGCGCACACGTTTCCACACGCGCTATGCCGTCGCGCTGGAGAACGGGGATGCACGCGAGCGGTCCGCGAGCCAGATCTCGTACCACTGGATGGCGGCCCACGACCTGCGGCGTGCGTTCATCGCCACGCTCGAGGCGATGGAGGAGGCCCGCCTGTCCTACGCGTTCCGCACCGCGGCCGCGATGGGAGACAGGGCCCTGGAACTCTGGGACAAGGTCGACGACGCTGAGGCTATCGCCGGGCGCAGCCGCACTGAGTTGCTGTCCCGCACCGCCTCCGCGCTGCGCAATGCGGGCGACAGCGAGCGCGCGCTCGCCCTCGTCAATCTGGCACTCGAAGACGCCGACGCTCCAAGCCCAGACAAACGAGCACGACTGCTGCGAGACAAGGCTCAGTACCTCGCCAATCTCAGCCGGCCCGGTTCGGTCGACCTGCTGCGAGAGGCGCTCGCGGTGGCGCCCGCGGATCACGAAGACAGTCTCCGCACCCAACTCCTCGCCGAGGTGGCCGGCCGCTTGATGCTGGAAGCACGCTACGACGAGGCGATCGAGATGGCGACGCTCGCCATCGAGGAGGCGAGCGACGGCGCACCGACAGCTTTCGCTGCACCAGGCGCTGCACGCGCCACTGCACCCGGCGCTGCATCGCCCGCCGCGGGTGCGCGGGACACCGCCGGTTCGCGGGGATCAGTCGCGCACACCGTCCGAGGAATCGCGCGGATCGATCGAGGTGACATCGTCGCGGGGCTGGCCGATCTCGAAGCCGCCCGTGAACTCGCTGGAAGCGACGTCGGGCCGCTGCTGCGTTACGCGGTCAACGCATCCGATGCCATGAACGTGCTCGGTCGCTACCGCGACGCCGTCGAGATCGCCGAGACAGGGGTGACGCAAGCCCGACATCGCGGCGTCGAGCGCACATCCGGAGTCATGCTCGCCTCAAACACCGTCGAACCACTGCTCGCTCTGGGTGAGTTGGACCGCGCGGAGAAGCTGCTCGACCCGGCTCTCGCCCTCGAACCGCAACCTGGTTTCCGCGTACACCTTCAGCGGATGAAGCTCTGGCTCACGTTGTGGCGCGGTGAACCCGATCGCGCAGACGAGCTCGTCCGCCGGTGGCGGCCAGGGATGCTCGTGCAGAGCGAGATCGAGATGCAGTCGCGGCTCGGTTTCGCCCGAGTCTCGGCCGAGGTCGCGATCGCGCGCGGGGACGCCCGACGCGCCTGGGCAGAGGCCAGCGTCATCACGTCTTCGAGTTGGAGATCCATCCCGGCATACGACCTGCCGCTCCTGGCTGTGGCCGCGCGGGCGCTGGCGAGCTTTTGCGATGCGGCGCGCGATGGCGTCACCGACGGCGCAGCAAGCGCTGCCAACGGTGCCGACAAGGCCGCCGGTGCCGCTTTCGGCACCACGACGGTCGACGTGTCCCGAGAGCGGGCTCGTCTTCGCGAGATCCTGCACAGCCTGTCCGGTTGGCCGACGTATCCCGTGTGGGCGCCGATCGTCGAGGCCGAGCTGCTGGGCATCCCCGAAACAGCGGAGGGTCAGGATGCTGCTGCGGTCCGCCTCACGGCCGCTCTGGGCGCATGGCACACCGCAGCAGACGCAACACGGTCACCTCTCGCACCGGCCCACCTCAGGCCGTACGCGCTCCTTCGGTTGGCCGAAGCGAACGCCGCGAAGGGCGATCGCGCCGCAGCCGAGATCTCGGCTGCGGAGAGTCGCGCTCTGGCCAGTTCCGTCGGATTCGGGCTCATCGTCCAGTCCGTCGACCGGCTGCGCGAACGCGCCGTTCTCGGGCGGCACGCGCAGACCCGCGGGTCGGACACATCCCTGACCGACCGCGAGACACAGGTGCTGGCGCTCATCGAGCAGGGGCTCAGCAACAAGCAGATCGGCGAGACGCTCTACATCAGTGCCAAGACCGCGAGCGTGCACGTGTCGAGCATCCTGAAGAAGGTCGGCGCGACCTCACGCACAGAAGCGGTGTACCGGGCATCACGGGCTTCCCTCTGAAAGCGTCCCGTTATCCGTCTACCGTGCGTGCACAAGCGATGCACAGTTCCGCAGTAGGACGCGCCCGCAAGCGGTCAACACCGATCGGGCGACCGCAGCGGACGCACACACCGTAAGTGTCGTTCGCCACGCGCTCCAGCGCCGCGTCCACCGCTTTGATGTCGTCTGCGGTCTCCGAACGCACACCCTGCAGACGGCTCCATTCGTGCGACAGTGTCGGTCCCTCGGGGTCGTGCTCGTCGTCCGCGGTGCTGTCCGATCGAGCGGACAGCACCTGCCCGAGCGACTCCGCGACGCGTTCCGACTCCGACTGGTCGGCAGCCCTCCGCGCCCGCAGGAGCTCTTCCAGCTCGGCGAGTTCCGTCTCCGTCAGGTCGCTGTCGGTCACCATGCCGTGCTCCGCACGGACGTCAGATTCCTCATCTTGTCTGCCCCAAATCGTCCTCCGACGGCACTCCCCGGTGCGGCGGCGGTCAGGCGGCGATGCCTACCCCGCTGCGTGTGCTCGTCGATCGTGGCGGGCGTGTGCTCGCCGATTGGAAGAGGCTACCCCTCCGTCGGCCGAAAACGGGTCAACCCGCTCGCGTACCCTCGGATGGTGCCGTCTTTTCGTGTGATCGTCGCCGTTGGCTCTCTTCGGCCCGGCGTTTCCCCCGCCGATGTCCTGCCTGCCGCCGCGGCTGCTGCCGCCGAGCTGACCGTGGTCGAAGCGTCGAGCGTCGATGTCGTCGCGCGGGAGGCACGGCTGACCGTGCGATTCACCGCCGACACCGTCGACGAGACCATCGCCGTCGCCGAACACGTCGTCGACCGCATCCGCACCCTCGCCGAGGTCGGCAGCTGGCAGCTCACCGAACGGGTCGGCGGACGCTGGTTCCGCCGCGCCTAGACCTTCAGCGAAGCTTGCTCCTCGTCGCGCCCAGACGCCGCACCGAGCTCCTCAGCTCAGCGAACCGGAAGCGACTCCTCGATCAGGCCGACGATCTCCGGTGCATCCGGCTCGACGGTCGGGCGGAAGCGGTGCACGGCGCCGTCCGGTGTCACGACGAACTTCTCGAAGTTCCACTTGACCTTGCCGGCCTTGCCGTCGGCATCCGGAGTCTTCTTGAGCTCGGTGTAGAGCGGGTGCTCCGACTTGCCGTTCACCTTCACCTTGTCCATCATCGGGAACGTCACGCCCCAGGTCGTGGAGCAGTACTCCTTGATGGCGTCGGTCGAGCTGAGCTCCTGCAGGAACTGGTTGCTCGGAAAGCCGATGACCGTGAAGCCGCGGTCGCCATAGGTCTTCTGAAGCTGCTCGAGCTTCTCGTACTGGGGCGCGAGGCCGCAGCGGGAGGCGACGTTGACGATCAGCACGACCTTGCCGTCGTAGTCCGCGAGCGAGGTCGTCTGGCCGTCGATAGTGGTGAGGGGGATCTCCGTGAGACTCATAGTGCGAGCTTAGGCACGCTCCGCAACCATTCGTATGCATGGGCTCGAACTCTCCAGCGAAGATTCAGCCAAAGCACACGATGAGTCCATCCGGTCGCCAGACGCGACCGGAACACGCTCACGCGGCGATCGTCACCAGCGGGGCATCCGCATCCGTCGACCACTCATTGAGCGAACCATCGTAGATCGCGACATCCGAGCGTCCGAGCAGGGCGAGCGCAAGAGCGTCGGAGGCCGCCGCGATCCCTCCGGCGCAGTACACCACGATGGGGTCCTGCGATGCGAGCGCGTCGGCGAAGATCGCGCGCAGGTCGCTGAACGGCAGATAAGCATTCGTCTCCCGCGAGACGAGCCGCGCCGCCGGCACGCTCAGGCTTCCGGGGATGTGCCCGAGGCGCGGACGCTGACCGGCCTCGCCGGTGAACTCCTTCGGCGGGACGGCGCAGATCAGAGTGGCGGTCTCAGACCCCTCGACGACAGCGGCGATGATGTCCTTCTCGACCCATGACCCGGGACGCTCCACGGCGTCGAAGGATGCGCCCTCGCGCGGTTCGACGTGCCCGCGATCGGTCACGCGCTCCTCAGTCCTCCACTTGGCGATGCCGCCGTCGAGCACGGCCACGCGGTCGTAGCCGAACGCACGAAACAACCACCAGATGCGAGACGCCCACTGGCCGACCGACGCGTCGTAGACGACCACGGTCGTGTCGTTGTCGATCCCGACGGATGCCGCCGCCGCCTCGAACGCTGCTGCGCTCGGCCGCGTGAACGGATACGCACCCGCCGGGTCGCTGAACACATCGAGCAGCTCGGCGAACACGGCACTGGGAACGTGGCCGTCGACCAGGAACTGATCGAGGCCGCTCAGGTACCCGTGGCTCCCGTCTGCGCGAGCGGACGGGACGACGGTCGCGTCGAGCACGACAAGTCCCTCCGAGCCGAGGTGGTCGGCAAGCCACTGGGTCGACACGACGGGTCGGTCGAGAGCCGCCGCGAGGGCTCCCGAGGTGGTCGCACGGGTCGTGGGGTCGGATGCGCTGGTCACGTCGTCCACGCTAACCAGGCGTCGCGCCTCGCCCTACGACGGCCGCAATGCGGCGTAACGCGGCCCCGTCATGCGGGGAAACACGGTGAGACGCGCACAGCCAGGATCGCAGCCACGGTCAGCACTCGATGACGTTGACCGCGAGACCGCCCTCGCTCGTCTCCTTGTACTTGGTTGACATATCGAGACCGGTCTGGCGCATGGTCTCGATCACCGTGTCCAAAGACACGAGATGCGACCCGTCCCCGTGCAGGGCGAGTCGGGCCGCCGAGACAGCGGTCGACGACGCGATCGCGTTGCGCTCGATGCACGGGATCTGTACGAGTCCGCCGACCGGGTCGCAGGTGAGCCCGAGGTGGTGCTCCATCGCGATCTCCGCCGCGTTCTCCACCTGGCGGGGGTGCCGCCGAGCACCGCGCAGAGCGCTCCGGCGGCCATCGCGCACGCCGAACCGACCTCGGCCTGGCAACCGCCCTCTGCTCCGGAGATCGACGCGTTCGCCTTGAACAGCGAGCCGATCGCGGTCGCGGTCAACAGGTACTGCCGGATGCCCTCATCCGACGCCCCCGGAACGAACCGCAGGTAGTAGTGGGCGACGGCGGGAACGATCCCGGCCGCGCCGTTGGTGGGTGCGGTCACGACGCGACCGCCGGACGCGTTCTCCTCGTTGACCGCCAGCGCGAAGGCGTGCAGCCACTCGATCGACGTATCGCGGGAGGGGATGAGGTCGGCCGCCTCCAGATGCTCGCGCAGTGCCGCAGCGCGTCGCTTCACACCGAGGCCGCCCGGGAGAGTGCCGTCGCCGGCCAGGCCGTTGGCGACACACTCGGCCATCGCCGACCAGATCAGGTCGAGCCGCTCGCGGGTTGCCTCCGCACCGTGGATCGCGGCTTCGTTGCGGCGCGCGACCTCGCAGATCGGGATGCCGAACTCGTCGCAGAGGCGCAGCAGCTCCTCCGAGCTGTCGTAGGGGAGGGGATGCGAGGCTCGCGCCGACAGCACTGCCTCCTCACCGTCGCGACGGATGAAGCCGCCGCCGATCGAGTAGTAGGTCTCTTCGATCAGGGGAGAGCATCCGTCGACCCATCGGGTCCTGAGCCCCACGCGCTGAGGGTGAGCGCGTTCGGATGACCGGGGAGCCGCGTGCGCGGCTCGAACATGATGTCGTCCTTGGCGATCGGGATGGATTTGCTCCCGGCGAGCAGGAGCGTCGCCCCCGGGGCGAGGCCGGCCCAAGCGCCGCGAACGTCTTCGGGACGGCAGGTCTCGGGCTGGAGTCCGGAGAGGCCCGCGACGATCGCGTCGGGCGTTCCGTGCCCGAGTCCGGTCGAGCCGAGCGAGCCGTAGAGCGTGCAGGTGACCTGGCTGACCCGGTCGAGCAGGCCGTCGGCCGCGAGGCGATCCGCAAACGATTTCGCGGCCCGGAGGGGTCCGACGGTGTGCGAACTCGAGGGGCCGACGCCGATCGAGAAGAGGTCGAAGGCCGAGACGTACGCTGTCACATCCACCAGCTTACGTCGCCTTGCGTGCAGGATCTCTGCGTTCAGCTGCGCTTTCGCGCACGTATCCACCGCGGCCGAGGATGGGAGCCGACTGAGAGTTAGCAACTTAAGTTGACAAGCTCGTGGGTAGCAACCTAGGTTGCTTACATGGTTCCCCACAATCCACCCCCACCCGCGATCGGCGGTGCGGCCGACGGCCTCGCTGCCGTCGTCGCCCTCCGCGAACTCGCGGATCGTCTCGAAGACGCCGAGGTCGAGCGCGCCCTGCGCGATGGCTGGACCTGGACCCAAGTAGCGGACGCCCTCGGGGTCACCCGCCAGGCAGTGCACAAGAAGCATCTGCGCCGCGTGGCCGGATCCGGCATCGAACTGAGGAGACGAAATGTCTGACACCACCGACGACCTGCCCGATCGGGGCACCGGCCGCCCGGCGCGCACCCCGGGCCGTGGCGAGGCACCGCTCTCGCGTGCACTGCGCTCAATCATCATCGCGAGCGTGACCGAGGCCCAGCGCCGCAACGCACCCAACGTCGAGGCCGAGCATCTGCTGCTCGCCCTCTCGCTCGAAAAGGGCACTCCCGCCGCGGCCGCACTCGACGCGGCAGGTCTCGACCACGCCGGCATCGAACGGATGCTGCGCGCCGAACGTGAGGCAAGCCTCCGTTACGCGGGCGTCGAGCCGGTGGTCGAGGAACGCCTCGCGGCCGCGCCCAGGGTCACCCGCCCACGCTGGGGTGCGTCGTCCCGCGATGTCCTCGTCCGGGCGCACCGCGAATCCGCTCGCAGTCATCGAACCCGTACGGCCGAGAGCGACCTGCTCCTGGCGATTCTCGACCTCGAACTCGGCACCGTTCCGCGGGCTCTGGCGCTCGTCGGTGTCGACAAGGCGGCGATCGCCGCCCATGTCGGAGCCGCGCCTACCTCGCTGTAAGCGCCGTCCGAGACACGTAAGCGCCGTGTAAGCGGCGCGTAAGTCGCGTGTAAGCGCGCCGCGTCAGCATGGCATCACACAAGCAATCACACGAAAGGACCATCATGACAACCAGCTCAGAATGGGCGGTCGAAGCCCACGGGCTCGTCAAGGTCTTCGGCGACAACCGTGCGGTCGACGGTGTCGACCTCAATGTCCGCGCCGGGACTGTCTACGGCGTGCTCGGCCCGAACGGCGCCGGCAAGACCACCACCATCTCCATGCTCGCCACCCTGATGAAGCCGGATGCGGGCGAGGCCACCATCTTCGGCCACGACATCCGCAGAGAGCAGCAGGTCGTCCGCCAGCTCATCGGCGTGACCGCGCAGTTCGCGTCGGTCGACGAGACGCTCTCGGCTACCGAGAACCTCGTCATCTTCTCCCGCCTGCTCGGACTCGGCCGAACGGAGGCGAAGCGCAAGGCGGCCGAGCTGCTCGAGGAGTTCGGTCTGACCGAGGCCGCCAAGCGCCCGCTGAAGAAGTTCTCCGGCGGTATGCGCCGCCGGCTCGACCTCGCGGCCAGCCTCATCTCGCAGCCGCCACTGCTGTTCCTCGACGAGCCGACCACCGGCCTCGACCCGCGCACGCGTGCTCAGATGTGGGACACCATCCGTCGCCTGGTCTCGACCGGCTCGACCGTGCTGCTCACGACGCAGTACCTCGATGAGGCCGACCAGCTCGCCGACCGGATCGCGGTCATCGACACCGGCCGCGTGGTCGCCGAGGGCACCGCCGACGAGCTCAAGGCCTCGGTCGGCGAGTCGTCGCTGCAGCTGCGCCTGGCCGACCCCGCGGACATGGAGGATGCGCGCCGCGCCATCCAGGCCGTGCTCGGCGTCGACGCCATCATCTCTCCCGAGGGCTCGCGGATCACCGCCCCCATGCGCAACCCTGACACGGTCACCGACCTGTTCGTCACGTTCCGCGAAGCCGGGATCCACCTCACCGAAATGTCCGTTCAGAAGCCGACCCTCGACGAGGTCTTCCTCACGCTCACCGGTCACGGTGTCGAGGACGAAGACATCGACACCATGTCCGGCACGAACGGTGCCGAAGAAGCAGAAAGGGTCAGCGCATGAGCGCGATCACCATCACCCCGCCCTCCGAGCGGAATCTCAAGAACCACGTCAGCCTGACCCAGTCCGTTGCGAACTCGTTCACGATGGCCTACCGCGGCCTGCTTAAGATCAAGCGGACGCCCGAACAGCTGTTCGACGTCACGTTGCAGCCGATCATCTTCACCGTGATGTTCGCGTACCTGTTCGGCACCGCGATCGCCGGAAGCGTGGAGACGTACCTGCCCGCGCTCATCCCCGGCATCCTCGTGCAGACGGTCATCACGACCTCGGTCGTCACCGGTGTCCAGTTGCGCGAAGACATGGACAAGGGGGTCTTCGATCGATTCAAGTCGTTGCCCATCGCCCGGATCGCGCCGCTCGCCGGTGCTCTGCTGGCCGATACCCTTCGCTATGCCATCGCCACGACGATCACATTCATGGTCGGCTTCCTGATGGGCTACCGGCCCGAAGGCGGTCTCGGCTTCGTGGTCCTCGCCGGACTCCTCGTGATCGTGAGCTCCTGGGCGATCAGCTGGATCTTCGCGTTCTTCGGCGTGATCGCCCGCACCGCCAGCTCTGTTCAGGGCATCTCGTTCATGGTCCTGTTCCCGCTGACCTTCCTCTCGAACGCCTATGTGCCGGTGGACAAGCTTCCGGATTGGCTCAAGTGGTTCGTGAACATCAACCCGGTGTCGCATCTGGTCACCGCTGTCCGCGAGTTGGCGAACAATTCGACCTTCGGTGCCGACGGCTGGATTGCCCTCCTCGGCGCCGGTGTCATCGTGGCGATCTTCGCTCCGCTGACCGTGCGTGCGTACATGCGCAAGGCGTAGGTTCGCACGCAGAATCCATCCACCCGACCGCCGCATCCATCGCCCCAGAATCAGGAAGACCGCTCATGAGCACCATCGTCGGAAATATCGCCGCCATGGTTCGCGAGCCGTCCGGACGCCCGAGCGTTCGGGCCGTCAAGTTCTGGGCCTGGAATGCCGCGGTCGGGTGGACGTTCTTCGCCGCCCTGCAGGTGCTCTGGATGCTCCTCGCCGACGCGTGGACGCAGCCGCTCCACCTGGTCGGGCTCGGACTCACCGCGCTCGCGGCCATCGTGCACGTGACGGTCATGCCGCGTTGGCGCTACCGGGTGCACCGCTGGGAGATCACCGAAGACGCCATCTTCGTGCGGTCCGGGTGGTTCACCCAGGAGACCCGCGTCGCCCCCATAGCCCGGCTGCAGACCGTCGACTCACGACGCGGCTTCCTGTCCCGGATGATGGGGCTCACGTCTGTGACGATCACCACCGCTTCGTCGGCGGGCGCGCTCACCATCCACGCCCTCGACGACGCGGTCGCCGCTGACGTCGTGGCGGTGCTCGCCGAGGTGGCGCAGCACAGCGAAGGGGATGCGACGTGACGGACGACCCGCATCCTGCCGCCCCCACCTCGGACGACGGTGAGCATCCCGATCCCATCGAGGTCGGCGACGTCGACCCGTCGACCGAGCCCTGGCGCCGGCTGAACCCGCTCATGCTGCTCGTGCACCCGCTGCGCGAGCTCATCCGCTACCTCCCCGTGCTGCTCATCGCGCTCATAGCAGGCGCCGCGGGCGGTGAGCCGTGGTGGGCCTACGTTCTGTCGGGGCTGGGCGTCGTGTTCGGCATCCTGCGCTTCTTCACCACGACCTACCGGATTACGCCCACTCACGTGCAGGTACGGAGCGGTGTGCTCAACCGGAGGACGCTGTCCGCGCCGCGCGACCGCATCCGGAGCGTGGATGTGGACTCGACGATTCTGCACCGCATCTTCGGCCTGGCCATCGTCAAAGTCGGCACGGGTGCCTCGCACGGCCAGGAGGAGCTCGAGTTCAACGCCGTCGCGCTTCGGGATGTGCCGGCTCTGCGGAGTGAGCTGCTGCGGCTCGCACCGCCGAACGCCGACACGGACGCCGAGCCGCCCGCCAATCTGAGTCGCTGGCGGCCGAGTTGGGTGAAGTACGCGCCGCTCACGCTCAGCGGCGTCACCTCCATCTTCGTCGTCGCGGCCGCCGCCGTTCAGCTCAACTTCTTCGAGGGCGGGATCCTCACGCGTCTGCCCGCCGTGCAGCAGGGGATCGGCTGGCTCACCCGCCTCCCGCTCCTCACGACCGCTCTCTGGGGTGCTCTGGCACTCATCGTCGTGGCTTCGGTCGTCGCCATGGTGCGCTATGCGCTTGGCTACGGCCGGTTCTCGATCCACCGTGCCGGGGTGTCGACGCTCCACATCAGCCACGGGCTCTTGCGCGCGCGACAGATCACGCTTGACGAGACCCGTCTTCGCGGAGCCCAGTTGTCGGAGCCGTTGTCGCTGCGCTTCGCCGGTGCGGCCTCGGCGCACGCGATCATGACCGGCCTCGGACGCCAACGCGGCGGTGTCGCACTTCTCGCCCCACCCGGCCCGCGCGAGGAGGCCGTGCGAATCGCGGCCGAGGTGCTCGGCAGCCGGGAACCCCTCGACATGCCACTGATCGAACACGGGCCGCGAGCCCGTCGGCGTCGATTCACTCGCGCAGCCTCGTTCGCCGGGCTGCTGGCCGTCGGTGCACTGGTCCTTCAGCTGCTCGGGATCGTCGGACCGCTCGTGTGGTGGGCGTTCGTCGTGATCGTGCCGGCGTCCGCTTTCCTCGCCCTGGACCGGTGGCGCGGTCTCGGTCACGCGCTGCTGCCGGGGTGGTTGATCGCTCAGAGCGGCTCGCTCAATCGGCGTCGCGCCGTGCTCGCCACCGAGGGCATCATCGGCTGGACGATCCGTCGCAGCTACTTCCAGCGGCGGGCGGGACTGGCGACGCTGATCGCGACCACAGCAGCCGGACGTCATCGCGTGACAATTCCGGATCTCCCCGAAGCCGAGGTCTGGCCGATCATCGAGGCGATCTCGTTACGCCGCGAGGTGCTCACGCCCGGGCAGTACCTCGCGCGCTACGCCGCCGCCGTCTGAGGCGAGCGGGCCGACTCACCCGCAAGCATCACCCGCGTGACTCGCGCAGCACGTCGATCCCGCGCAGCACCGCATCATTGCGCGACAATGCCCGCGCCCGCTCCAATGCCGCATCGAGACCAGCGTCGCCCCAGTTCTGCCGCACCGCGGTTTCCAGAACAGCACGGTGCAGCGTGACCATGTCCTGTCGGGAGTTCGTGCGGTCCGCGATCGCGAACAGCTCGTATCCCCGCTCCAGCCACCGCTCTCCGCGACCTTCGGCCGTTGCCGGGTCGAGTATCCAGACCGCGTAGCCGAGGAGACCGGCGCCGACGACCGGCTTGTCGATGTACAGCGGTCGCAGACGGTGTGTGACCAGCACCCGGATGCGCTGCTTCCGCGCGATCGCATCCGTCTCGTCGCGATCGAGCACGGGGTTGGAGGCATGCGCCCGCAGGCGGGCGACCAAGCTCGCGGACGCCAGGATCGTCATCCACGGGTTCACGATCACGGCCTGCTTGCCGTAGACGCTGATGGACTGCTCGTAGAGCCGCAGGCCCTCTTCCTGGTTGCCTTCGGCGAGGGCGATCTCTGCCATTCCGGCGAAGCCGATGCCGTAGTAGTCCTCGTAGTCGAAGCCCGATGGATCTTCCTCCTGCAGGAGGTAGGTCTCGAGCAGGGTGCGCCCCCGGGCGAGGTCGCCCGACGAGATCGCGTTGATCGCGATGATCCAGTCGAGCTGGCGCAGGTCGCCAGCCGCCTGGAGCTTGCTCAGACCCTCTCGGGACTGCTCCGCCCAATACAACGCCTGCTCAGGATGCGCGAGCTGGCTGTGCAACTGCGCGAGCGCCTGCGCGGCCGACGCCATCGCCCAGGTGTCCTCGGCGAGTCTGGCCTTCTCGTTGGCCAAGGTGGCCGTGGCGAGCGCGTCGTCGATCTCGCCCGAGTTCTCGCCGAACTGCGCGATCATCAGGTTGCCCATCGCGGCAAGCGCCGGGTCGCTCGATCGGCCGAACTCTGCGAGTTTCGCCATAGCCGGTTCCATCCTGCCGGCGAGCTGCACCAGACTGGCGAGCGCGTCGAGCCGCGCGTCGGCTAGGGGCGCCTGCCGCTTGAGGTGCCGCAGTCGCGAGATCGCCCGCGAGGCCGTTCGCAGGTCGAGGTAGAGGAAGGTGCCGCCGACGATCGTGTACGCCGCTGCCGCGTCTTCACGCTCTGTACCTTGCGGCTCCCAACCGGTGAGCGTCTTCACGACGACCGTTCCGAACGAGAGCACTTCGCTGTGCGCGCTGCGGAGCGACCAGTAGTACGCGAGGGCCGCGAACACCGCCGCGACCACATCCTGACGCCTGAGGTCGATCGCCTGGCGCAGCACGGCGACGAGGTTGTCCTGTTCAGCCGTGATGAGGTTGAAGCTGTGAACCTGGGTGCGGCCGTGCATCGACGAGAGCGTCTCGCGGGCGAACCGACGCGCCCAGGCGAACATGCCCTCCTGAACGAGTTCCTCCTCGCCGGCCTCGACGAGCGCCAGGTCTCCGAATTCGCGAACGGTCTCGAGCATCCTGTAACGAAGGATGCCCGTAGCCGGGTCTTCCCCGACCGACACCAGGGACTGGTTGACGAGCGCGTCCAGGTCGTCGAGCATCGTGTCCGCGTTCTCGGCCGACACCATCTCGGCGGCTTCCGCGCTGAACCCGTCGGGAAAGCGGGAGAGCCGACGAAGCAGAGCCCGCTCGGAGCCGCCGAGCAGATTCCAGCTCCAGTCGATCACGGCCAACAACGTGCGGTGGCGCTCGGGGGCGTTGCGCTCGCCGCCGGTCAGCAGCACGAAGCGGTTTCCGAGCCGACGCTCGATCTCCTCGACGGACATCGACCGCGTGCGGGCGGCAGCCAGCTCGATCGCGAGCGGCAGGCCGTCGAGTCTGGCGCAGAGCCTCGCGACGACATCGAGCGGGAGTACGACTGTGGGGCGCGCGGCGCGGGCCCGTTCCACGAACAACGTGACGGCAGGTGCCTCATCCTGTGGCCCGTCGACGCTGGCCAGTGAGTCGAGCGGGTAGACGCGTTCCGCACTGATCGCCAACGGCGCGCGGCTCGTGGCCAGCACGCGCACAGTCGTGGTCGATTCGAGGATGTCTCGCGACCCAGGCGGCGGCCCCGTCGACGACGTGCTCGCAGTTGTCGACGATGAGGAGGGTCTCACGCTCCGACAGCACGCCGAGGATGCGCGAGCGCAGGTCGAGCGCCGCCCCGGGGTCTCCGAGACGGGCGGCCCGGGCCTCCCGGATCCCGAGCGTGGACGCCAGCGCCAAACTGATGTCGTCGGCCGTCCGAACGCTCGCCAGCTCGACGAAGACCACCGCCGGCGTGTGGACGGCGCGGTTGCCGATCTCCTGCGCAAGTCGCGTCTTGCCGAGGCCGCCTGCTCCGAGAATCGTCGTGAGGCGTGAGGTCGCGATCAGGTCTTCGAGGGCGTCGAGGTCGTACTCACGCCCGATCAGCTCGTTGGGAGCACTTCGCAGGCCGAGACGGACCCGGGTCGGCGCGAGCGTCCGAGTGTCGCCGGAGCGACTGCCGCCGACATGAGCGCCATCGGCGATGTCGCCATCGGCACGGTCGCCATAGGCCCCGTCGCCATAAGCCCGGTCTGCGCCGGCTGGACCGTCGGCGCGGTCGTCATCGGTGAGCAGCGCCGCATTCAGGGCGACGAGTTCCGGTCCGGGGCGCGTTCCCAGCCGGTCGAGCAGCGTCTCCTTGAACTCGGCGAACGCCTGGAGCGCCTCGTTGCGGCGGCCGGCGGCATCGAGGGCGCGCATCCGTTCGAGCTGGAGCTTCTCGTCGAGGGGATGCGCGGCCAGAAGCGGCTCGAGATCGGCGAGAGCGCCGGTTGCCTCGCCGAGCAGACGGCGGGCGCTTGCGCGCAGTACCAGGAGCTCCTCGCGCAGGGCTGACGTGACGCGGCCGAGCTCGTCGGCGAGAGGACTGAGGCCCAGCTCGACCCCGGGTTCGCCGCGCCAGAGGGCGAGGCCGTGCGTGGCCTCGGCGGCCGCAGTCGACGCATCCCCTGCTGCCGCCGCTTCGCGGGCACGGTCACGATGGGCGCGAGCCAGGCCGAGGTCGGTGTGCTGGGGATCGACCGCGAGCGCGTAGCCGCTCGACGTCGACTCGAGCAACCCGTCGGCGCTCGCCGTTCGCACCCGCGACACGAGCGTTTGCAGCGCAGCCTTCTCCTGCCGGGGAGGTGCATCGTCCCAGAGATCGGCCACGAGCGACTGCACCGACAGCGAACCACGCGCGAGAACGAGAGCAACGATCAGGCTCTTACCGAGCGCACCCGCCGGCTCGGTGAGCGCACCGGAACGATCTTCGACCAGTACTGGGCCGAGGACGGCGATCCGGGGAGTGCGTGAGTCCACTCGCCGATTTTAGCGAGGGCCGGTGACGGCCGGATGACGCGGCGCGTAGGCTCAGGGCGAACAGCGCCAGCTCGATGGGGAGATCGCATGGCTTTCAATTGGTCGGAGTTCTATACGGAGCAGGGTGGGCGCGGCGTGCGTCCGACGTTCACCGCTGGACTCGAGGCGTGGGCGGACACGACCGGTACGAGTGCTCCGGGCGATGCCGTCGACCTGGGCTGCGGCGACGGCGTCGAGACGCGGCAGCTCGCCGAGCAGGGCTGGCACGTGCTCGCGATCGACTCCGATCCAGACGTCGAGAAGCGAGTCAGGGCCGAGGTCGGGGATGCGCTGGCGTCCCGTGTTGACGTTCGGCGAGCATCCTTCGAGACCCTCGGCGACCTGCCCGAAAGCGATTTCATTTACGCCGGATTCGCGCTGCCCTTCTGCGACCCGGGTCACTTCCCTTACCTGTGGGCGGACATCCGGGATGCGCTGCGGCCTGGCGCCGTGTTCGCGGGCGAGCTGTTCGGGCCGGACGACGAGTGGTTCGGCCGTGCCGGCATGAACTTCCACGACCGCGCCGGTGTCGAAGCGATGCTTGCAGGCCTGGACGTCGTGCAGCTCGTCGAGGACAACCATCGCGGGATGTCATTCGAGGGCCCCAAGCACTGGCACGTCTTCCACGTGGTGGCGCGAGCCTAGTTCGCACCGCTCGGCTCTCTGAGCGCATTTTCCGCGCCTGTCCTCCTACCTGCCTAGCTGAAAGCCTGCGTTCCCAGCACCCCGAGCAGGGCGAGCTTCTCCGCACCCTCCGACCGTGGCGGCGCCGTGAGCACCAGCAGGCACTGAGACTGGTCCTCGGTGAACAGCACCTGGCAATCGAGTTCGATCGGGCCGAGTTCCGGATGGATGAGCGTCTTGTGGTCTTCGAATCGCTTCGCGACCTCGTGTCTGTCCCAGAGCTCGGTGAACTCTGGGCTGACCTTCTGCAACGCGCGTACGAGTTCGCCTGCCCGCGAATCCGCACCCATCGTGCCGTAGGCGACCCGCAAGGCGGCGACCTGCGCGCGACTCTGCCGGTCGCGGTCGTCTTCGGGGTACCGCACGCGCTCGGTCTCAGGATGCACGAACCATCGGTAGTACTCGCTGCGTTCCACCCCGGTGAATCCGGAGCGGTCGCCGAGGAGGGCCGCGGAGAGATTGTTCTGCAATAGGGTCTCGCCGAGGTTGGAGAGGATCAGCGCGGGGGAGTCGTCGAGGTGGTCGAGCACTCGCTGAAGGGCCGGAGACACATGCCCGCCGCCGCTGAGCCGATCGGGTGCGCTGTGGCCGGCCATCCGGAAGAGGTAGTCGCGTTCGTCGTCCGTCAGACGCAGTGCCCGGGCGAGGGATGCGAGGATCTGCTCGCTCGGTTGTGGGCCGCGCTGCTGCTCGAGGCGCGTGTAGTAGTCGACGGACATCGCTGCGAGCTGGGCCACCTCCTCGCGACGCAGCCCCGGGGAGCGGCGACGGGCACCCGCCGGAAGGCCGACATCCGACGGCTGGAGCGTCTCGCGTCTGCGGCGGAGGAATTCTGCGAGAGCTGCGCGGTCCATGCATCCATCATGCGCTCTGGTTGACGCCGCATCCAGGGATCGCGAATCCCTGGATCAACGCTCCTCTCCCGCTCCGTGACGGATGGGCCGACAGTGGAGGCATGAACATTTCAGGGAACACCATCTTCATCCCCGGAGCGACGAGTGGCATCGGGCTCGCTCTCGCGCTTGCTTTCCAGGCCAAGGGAAACACCGTCATCGTCGGCGGCCGGCGCCGTGAGCTGCTCGAACAGATCGCGGCCGAGCATCCGGGGATCGACACCGCCCGAATTGACACGACGGATGCGGCGAGCATCGCAGCCGCCTCGGCCGAGGTCATCGCGGCCCACCCCGAGCTCAACGTGCTCATCGCCATGGCCGGGATCATGCGGGTCGAGAACTGGCACACCCCGACCGACTTCCTGGCCACTGCTGAGGCGACGGTCACGACCAACCTGCTCGGTCCCATCCGTTTGATCGCGGCTTTCGTCGAGCACCTGCAGACGCGTCCGGACGCGACGATCGTCACTGTCTCGTCAGGACTCGCCTTCACCCCGCTTGCGGCCACCCCGAGCTACAACGCGACCAAGGCGGCGATCCACATGCTGAGCGAAAGCATCCGTCTGCAGCTGGCCGACACCTCCGTGAAGGTCGTCGAACTCGTGCCACCGTCGGTGCAGACCGAGCTGATGCCTGGACAGCAGGACAACGAGCGGGCCATGCCGCTCGATGAGTTCATCGCCGAGGCGGTCGGACTGTTCGAGTCGCAGCCGGACGCTAAGGAGATCCAGGTCGAGCGGGTGAAGTTCCTTCGCTACGGCGAAGCGCGCGGCGACTACGACCAGGTCGTCGCGGTGCTGAACCAGTCGGACCCGCACGGGAAGTAGCCTCAGGCGCGGCACCGCACGGCACGGCGCGGCATCCTGCCCGTCAGCCCGCCACCTCCAACCCCAGCCAGCCGGCGAGCGCCTCGATCTCGCGCCGGACATCCGCTGTCATCGCTCTGCTGAACGGCACGTCTTCGTGGATCGCGGTGATCCGGAGAATCCCTGCCTTGCGGTCGGCGATGGCGTCCAGCTTGCCCACGAGGCGGTCGTCGTGCAGGATCGGCAACGCGAAATAGCCCCACCTGCGTTTGGCGGCCGGTTTGTACATCTCCAGCAGGTACTCGTATTCGAAGATCTCGCGGGCCCGGATGCGGTCGTGGATCAGGCGGTCGAACGGCGACAGCAGGGCCGTGCGACCGGTGAACGGCTGGTCGAGCGCATCCGGATCGACCCGCCACTCCAGACCGCTGCCTTCGACGGCAGCCGTCACGCCGGCGTCGCCCACCATGACCGGCCGGGAGATTCCGAGGGATGTCAGTCGCCTCTGGTCCCGGATGCGCCGAGCCTCCTCCAGAGGGACGGTCTCGATCCCCGCCGGGTAGACGCGCTCCGCGAGGTCGAACGTGCGCTGGCGGCCGATCCGGCCGGCCGTAGCCACCTCGCCTCGCGCAACTAGGAACTCGAGCATTCGGGTGACGTTCTGGTTGTGGGTCCAGCCCGTCGACACCCAGGGCACCGTACTGGTGTCGGGCACGTCACGTGAGAGCAGTGGACCCGCATCCCGAAGCCTGGCCAGCACATCCTGTCGAAACGACTCGTTCGCCTCGAGCCACTGGCGAGGGCGCTCGAAGCGGACCCCTGCGGCCATCTCGGCGAGATGCAGGCCGAGGTCGGAGATCGGTCGGACCATCGCGATCGGCGGACTCTTGCTCTCGTCCTGGGCCTTGTGCTCCCACAGCGTGTGGTCGACCTCGATCGCCTGCTGCAACTGGGTGGGCCGATAAGTCGAGCCGATCCGAGACCACGCGATGAGGTCGGCGCTCGGCGCGATCGCCGCTGTCGGGTCGAGTTGCAGAAAGGTCAGGCGCTCCACGAGACCGACCAGGTCGTCGGGGCGTTCGGCGTCGAGCCGCTGAGCGCGGATGGCGATGCGGCGAGCTTCTTCTCGCCCGAGCTGCACTGCTGGCATGCCCTTCACGCTACCCGGACACCCGACTCGGCCGTGCGGGGGAAGCGGACGCGCCCTCCCGCTCGCGGTCGTCGGTAAGGATCGACGTGAGCGGGCGGAACGAAATACGGAACCTGGTCGCGGACGTCGATCTGCCAGCCGTCGTCGTGGATTCGGTGGTGGTGTGAGCGACAAAGCAGGATTCCGTTCTCGAGATCAGTGGCACCGCTATGCGCGTTCCACCAGCGGACGTGATGACCCTCGGTGTAGCTGGGCGGATGCGGGCAGCCCGCCCACGCGCATCCGCCGTCCCGTTCGGCCAGCGCGAGCTTCTGTGCGCGACTGAACAGCCGCCGTCCCCGTCCGAGATCGAGGACTTCGCTCTCGCCGCCCAGCACCATCGGGATGATCGTGGCATCGGCAGCCATTCGGCGCGCGGTGCCGACGCTGATCGGCGTTCGAATGCCGTCGATCTCGGCGACGCCCGCGCCCGAGCGAAGATCGGCCAGCGACACGCGGACGATGACGGTCACGGGCGTACCGGAATCGGCTCCCTCCGACGATGTGCACGACGCCAGATGGCGGAACACATCGGTCGCCGCATCCGACCGGATCTGCGCAACGCTGCGCGTCTCCGGCGCGTCCGCGTCGTCACCCGCCTCGTCGTCAGGACGGCGAAACCGCACCTTGCGCAGTTCAGCACCGACGAGCGAGTCGATCGCCGAAACCACGTACCCCGCGGACTCCGGATCCAGCTCCCAGTTGAGCCGCGTCATCCCGTCTACCGTGGTGCTGATCGTCAAGGACCTGCGGCGACGCTGTCGCTCCTCCCGTGGCAGGATGCCGTCTTCGTCGAGTCTGTCTCGCACCTGAGCGGCGAGCGCGCGCACCTCTGCGACGGAGAGGTCGGGGGCCGCCTCCACGAGCACCCGCTCGCCGAACTCCAGGGCCGCGGCGCTGCACCCCGGAGCCGCCCGAGCGAGCTCACGCACAATAATCGCAGCCTGTTCCATACCGACCCGGCGACGGCCAGCCCTCAAGCCTTCAAGCGCCTGGCCAAGCAAGGGGAGCAGCGCAGGCAGTACCTCCCCGGCGAGACTCAGCCTCGGGCGGACCGCATCGCCCACCAGGCAATACTGTCGCGCGATCGGCATCGAAATCTGCCACCGCTCCGCCACTAGCGCCGCCGCGCTCGCGTGTCCCGCTCGACGAACAGGATTGTCCGGACCGGCAAGACACGACCGGGCGACCAGTTCTCCGACGACTCGCACCTTTGCTGCATCCAGCACGGCTTGCACATCGCCGAGCGAGGTCAGCGCGTGGAGGAGCGCGTCGCGACCGAGCGACGCCGGCGTCGCAAGCGCGGTGAGCGCATCCTGAAGCACTGCTGCTGGTTCGCTCGTGGTGGACATAGGAACAGTCCACCACGAGCGCCCGACATTTCACCCCTGATCAGCACTTTCTGTGGATAACACAGAAGAACCGATAACTGTGGAGGAGCGTCGACTCAGCCAAAACCACCAGCAAACGCCTCCGCCAGCACCCCCGCGAACCGCCGCGAGTCGCCCCGCAGAGCGACCCGTGCATTCGCCGGCTCGACCGACCACGGCCGCTCGTCGACCACCAGCTCCCCGAGAGTCAGCGTCCCCGTGGTCTCGACCCCCACAGCTCGAAGCACCGACGCTGTGATCACTTCCGGGTCGACCAAATACGCCACGCACAGCGCATCGTGCACCGCCGCACTGTCTTCCCCCGCCTGTAGCGCCGTCAGGATGCGGTGTCGCACGAACGCACTCGCCGCCAGCGCGGCCGGTGTGCCGATCGCGTCGAAAGTGGCGCAGTCGGCCAGTGTCAGTGGCGCTGAGTGGGTCGCGTCGAGGGGCACGATCGTGACGTCCCGGATGCCCGCGCTCAGCACGGCCGCGGCCGCCTCAGGATCCACCCAGAAGTTGAACTCCGCCGACGCTGTGACGTTGCCTCCGGCGACAGCGCCGCCCATGATCACCAGGCGAGGGATGCGCGCCGCGAGTTGGGGCTCCGCAGCGAGCGCAGCGGCGACGTTGGTCAGCGGTCCGGTCGCGACGAGAACGATGTCGTGCGCATCCTGAGCCAGATAGGTGTCGATGAGAAAGCTCACGGCATCCCGCGATCGAGCGGCGCTGACTGCGAGAGGCAGGTCGAGGTGCTTGACCTGGAACTCGGGATGGTCGGCATTCAGCACGTCGCGCGGAATCGGGAAGTCCTCCCGCATGAGAGGTCGGGAGCAACCCGCATACACGGGAACACTGCTCCCGATGTGATCGAGCACGCGCAGCGTGTTGTCGGTGGTGTTCTCGAGCGGCACGTTGCCGTTGACCGTCGTGACGGCGGCGAGTTCGAGCAGCGGATGCCCGGCCGCGGCCATGATCGCGACCGCGTCGTCGGTACCGGTGTCGCAATCGAGGATGAGCCGCGTCGCCATTGATCTCCACTCCGACGTCCGTGTGTGAATAGGCCACAATTGTGGCAGCCGATCGTTCGACGTCCAGCAGACTTCCCGGGGGAGAACCCGAGGAGACCTGAGGAGAACAGTGTCTGAGCTCACCAGTACCGAACGGAGTCACCGCCTTCACCGCATGACGGGGCGGGATCCCGCCGAGTCGCACCGTGCCGCCACGCCTCTGGAACTGCTCTTCGATCTCGCGTTCGTGGTCGCGTTCAGCCAGGCGGGAGACCAGTTCTCGCACCTCATCGCGGGTGGGCACTGGCTGCCAGGGCTGGGTGCCTTCGCGTTCGCCATGTTCGCGATCTGCTGGGCCTGGATCAACTTCTCGTGGTTCGCATCGGCCTACGACACCGACGACTGGTTCTACCGGGTCGCGACGATGGTCCAGATGGTCGGTGTCGTGATCCTGGCGCTGGGACTGCCGGCGCTGTTCACGTCGGTGGAGCACGGCGCATCCTTCGATATCGGCGTGATGGTCGCCGGCTACGTGGTCATGCGCGTCGCGATGGTGGGGCAATGGCTGCGCGCCGCGGTGCAGGATCCGTCTCGCCGTCGGGTGGCATACACGTATGCCGTGACGGTGACGGTTGCTCAGATCGGTTGGGTCTTGTTCGCGTTCGCCGACCTGCAGCTGGGCGTGATCCTCATCCTGGTACCGCTGCTGTTCATCCTGGAGTTCAGTGGCCCGGTCGTCGCGGAGATCGTGCTCGGCGGAACGCCCTGGAACGCGCGACACATCGCCGAGCGGTACGGGCTGCTGACGATCATCGCGCTCGGCGAGGTGCTGTTCGGCACAGTCACGTCGGTCGCCGCACTTGTCGCGGAGGAAGGATGGAGTTCCGACGCCGTGCTCGTGACAGTCGCCGGCGTGGGGCTCACCTTCGGCCTCTGGTGGAGCTACTTCATCATCCCGTCAGGCGAACTGTTGCAGCGGTACCGCCATCGCGCGCCGGTGTGGGGATACGGGCACATCCTGCTCTACGGGTCGATCGCCGCGACCGGAGCGGGGCTCCACGTCGTCGCCTTCGTGGTCGAGGGGCAGGCGGCAATCGACGAGACAGGCGGCGTTCTCAGTGTCGCGATCCCGGTCGCGCTCTTCTCGGTCGTCATGTTCTCCCTCTACACCTATCTGATGCACGAAGGGGATCCTTTCCACATCGGACTGTTCGTCGGCACCGTTGGAATGCTCGTCGCTGCCGTCTTGTTGTCAGCAGTCGGAGCCCCGCTCGGGGTGAGCCTGGTGCTCATCACCCTGTCCCCGGCGGTCGTCGTGGTCGGGTACGAACTGGTCGGGCACCGTCATCAATCGGCCGCTCTGGCCCGCCAGCTCGCCCGGGAATAAGTACGTCTCCCGTTTGTTGAACTTGAGTGTTCACGACTCAACTTTCAAGAAACAGGAGATTTCGTGCCCGAGAACTTCACTCCCGAAGGTGACAGCAGCAACTCGTTCGACGAGTTCCTCGCCCGTTACCTCGCGGGTGAGCGTGCGCGTTCCGCGCGCTCCATCGACATCAGCCGGTTCCTGAGCCGGGGCGCCCAGGAGATCCTGGTCGAGGCAGGACGCTTCGCCCTGGAGCACGGTCACCGCGAACTCGACGCGCTGCACATCCTGCGTGTCATGTCCGACCAGAACCCCGCCGCCGACGCCATGCGCCGGATCGGCGTCGACCCCGCCAAGGTCGCGCGCGCCGCTGAGGCCCGTCTGCCGCAGCCCGGCAACGCCGTGGATGTGGACTCCGCATCCATCACCTCCGCCGCTCAGCGCGCGCTCTTCCACGCGTACCAGGTGGCCCGTGCATCCGGATCCACGTACATCGACCCCGAGCACCTCTTCTTCGCGCTCGTCCTCGTTCAGGACTCGCCTGCCGGGCAGGTGCTGAACGCCGCCGGCGTGACGGCTGAGGCGCTCACCTCCATCGTGCGCGAGCCTGCGACGGTCGACGCCGATGGCGCAACGGTAGAAGGTGACGCGCCCAGCGCATCCGAGACCCCGATGCTCGACCAGTTCGGAAACGACCTGACCGCGCTCGCCCGCGAGGGCAGGCTCGACCCCGTGATCGGTCGTCTCGACGAGATCGAGCAGACCGTGGAGATCCTTTCGCGTCGTACCAAGAACAACCCCGTTCTGGTCGGCGAGGCCGGTGTCGGCAAGACCGCCATCGTCGAGGGTCTTGCGCGTGCCGTTGTCGAGGGCAGCGTGCCCGAGCAGCTTCAGGACAAGCGCGTCATCTCGCTCGACCTGCCCGCGATGCTCGCCGGTACCCGCTACCGCGGCGACTTCGAGGAGCGGCTCACCAAGCTGATGGACGAGATCAGCGCCCGCCGCGATGAGCTCATCGTGTTCATCGACGAGTTGCACACGGTTGTCGGCGCGGGTGGCTCGGGAGAGGGCGGCATGGATGCGGGAAACATCCTGAAGCCCCGCCTCGCCCGGGGCGACCTGCACCTCGTCGGAGCGACCACTCTGAAGGAGTACCGCCGGATCGAGAAGGACCCCGCTCTTGAGCGCCGGTTCCAGCCGGTCACGGTCGGTGAGCCGAGCATCGAGGATGCGGTGCTGATCCTGTCGGGTCTGCGCAGCGCATACGAGGAGCACCACGGCGTGACTTACACGGATGACGCCATCCGCTCTGCCGTCGAGCTCTCGGCCCGCTACGTCTCCGACCGTTTCCTTCCGGACAAGGCGATCGACCTGATCGACCAGGCCGGTGCTCGACTGCGGCTGTCCTTGGGCAAGCGCGTCGACGCATCCGATCTGCTCTCGCAGCTCGCCTCGCTCGAGGCTTCGAAGAACGCGGCCGTCAGTGCCGAGCACTACGAGGAGGCCTCGCGCCTGCGTGACGAGATCGAGACCGTCCAGGCCTCGCTCGACACCATGACCTCGAAGCCGCAGAAGGATGCGGTGGTCGGCGAGTCCGAGATCGCCGCGGTGATCTCGCGGTCGACCGGCATCCCCGTGTCCCGGATCGGAGAGGCCGACCGCAAGCGTCTCGGTCACCTCGAGTCGGAGCTGCACGAGCGTGTCATCGGTCAGGACGACGCGGTGGTCGCTGTCGCGAAGGCTGTGCGACGCAATCGCACCGGCCTGGGCGACGCCGGACGTCCGGTCGGCAGCTTCCTCTTCCTCGGCCCGACGGGCGTGGGAAAGACGGAGCTTGCGAAGGCTCTCGCGTCGTCGCTCTTCGGTGATGAGAAGGCGATGCTGCGCTTCGACATGAGCGAGTTCGGCGAGCGCCACACGGTCGCGCGACTGGTCGGTGCCCCTCCCGGATACGTCGGCTACGACGAGGCCGGCCAGCTCACCGAGCGTGTGCGTCGCAACCCGTACTCGGTCGTGCTCTTCGACGAGATCGAGAAGGCCCACCCCGATGTCTTCAACCTGCTGCTGCAGGTGCTGGACGACGGACGCCTCACCGACGGTCAGGGCCGCACGGTGGACTTCCGCAACACGGTGGTCATCATGACGTCGAACCTCGGTTCGGAGTTCTTGGCCTCGAGGAGCGGTGCGCTCGGCTTCGTGCCGGTGGGCGCATCCGGAGACGCCAGTGGGTTCGCTTCGGAGAAGGACCTGCGTGACCGCGTCATGGGCAAGCTCCGTGAGGCGATGCGTCCGGAGTTCCTGAACCGCATTGACGAGATCGTGCTGTTCCGCAAGCTCGACTCCGAGCAGTTGCACGGAATCGTGCGCCTGCTGCTCGATGCGACTGCGGCTCGCCTCGGACAGCACGACATCACGCTCGACGTGACGGATGCTGCTGTCGCCTGGATCGCCGAGACCGGCTACGAGCCCGAGTACGGGGCCCGTCCGCTGCGCCGGATCATCCAGCGCGAGGTCGACGACCGGATCGCGGACCTGCTGGTGAGCGGAGAGCTCACCGACGGGGGAGCGGTCCGGCTGGACGCCCGCGACGGAGTGTTCGCCGTGAGCGCCGAGGTCGCAGGCCTGCCGCTCGCCGCGTAGGGCGCGGCACCGCACTGCACCGCACGAACGGAAACGCTCTCGAGGATTTCGGTCCTCGAGAGCGTTTCTGCGTTAAGCCACCGCTCGACAGGGCTTACGGCACCGGCACGCCCTGCACCACCACCGGGTTGTGCGCCACGTAGTTCAACTCGTCCGACTGCGTGACACCGGCCGGCACGATCGTGTCCATCACTTTCGGAACCGTGTTGGGATCTGCCGCGCAGAGCGGACTCGGGTCCCCGACCGGGCACACGCCGAAGGAGTACTGACCCGCGGTCGCTGTGAAGGCTCGCGTCTGGTCGACGCCGTGGGTGCCGTCCTGGCCGGTCAGCGTGACGGTGAAGGCCCATCCTGAGCCCGGCGTTCCTCCCAGTGCTGTCTTTGGAACGCTGAAGGTCGTGTACCGGGAGACGGCGTTCGCGCCCACGGTGACCACACCGGTCGACGCGCCCGACGCATCCTGGATCTTGCTGCCCGTGAAGCCCTGGGCTTCGATCAGGCGGCTCCACGCGGGCGAGACCTGGTAGTTCATCCCGGGATACGAGGATGCGGTCGACGTGGATGCCGCGCCCGGCTGGCTCACGTAGACGTCGACGAGCTGAGCTCCGTTGGTCGACCCGAAGGTCGGGGTGAGGTCCCGCGTTTGAACCCGGAACGTGACGGATGTTCCGGTGTCGTAGACCTGGAACTTGGTGAGGTCGAAGGCTCCAGCGTGGAAATCCCCGGCCGTCGGATACGTGTACGTACCGGGCCCGTTGTCGTCGCCCGTCGGGTCGTCCGCACTGAAGAGCAGCGTGCCGTCGACGACGTCGTTGACGACCGAGCGGACCGTCTGGGCCGTTCCCCCGCCTGGTGCTGTCGATGTGATCACGAGCACGTTGGTTCCGGCGGCGGACGTGATCGTAGCGCTGAACGAGCCGTCGGCGGCCGCCGTCGTGTGCGTGAGCGTGGTCGCCGAGTTGCCGTCGGTCGCCACGTCGGCGATATCGATCGAGGCTCCGGATGCGGCCGTCCCGGTCACATCGATGGTCGCGCCCGCGGCCGTCCCGTCCACCGGAGCCGTCACGGTCAGCGGCGTACTCGCCTGGGTGTTGGTCACGTAACGGTTGCGAACCTGGGCCGGCTGCTCGAGGCTGCGACCTGCGGCGAGGTCTGCGGTGAGTCGCACCTGGGAGGCGGAGCCCCACGAGAGCGGCGAGGCGGATCCGTCGGCCTGTCCGTTGACGAAGCCGATGGATGCTGTGGTCGGGTCGCTACCGTATGGCGCGCGGGGCAGGTCGGGCGCATCCCAGACCTGCTCGGGCACCAGCCCCGGACCGGAGTTCATCTTGTTGATTGCGACGAGGATCGACGAAGCCGACGTCGCCTGCCCCACGGCGAGGAACTGCTGAGCGCGCTCGGCGCCCAGAACGGGCCACGGATGACCGGTGCCGGAGAAATTGAGCGTCCAGGGAGCGCCCGTTATCGTACAGCTGGTCCCGGCCCCCGCAACGCAGTCGCCGTAGCCGTCCCCGTTGTACCGCAACCAGCCGAGTCCGCTCGCGGTCGAGCGCTGGATGGTCGCATCCGTGACGGCCAGCGAGTTGGCGATCACCGGATCGGTGGCGGGCAGGATGCCGAGGCGCACGTACTCGAGGAAGCCCGCGTCCACGATCGCCCGCTGATCGAGGGTGGGCCCGCCGTTGCCCGTGTTGTAGCTGATCGCGGCGTTAGGGTCACCCGTCTTGGAGAGGCGGATGAAATACGGCGCCGGCGAGAGCGGTCCGGTCGTCGTGACGCCCCAGGTCTTGATGGTGCGCTGGTACTGGTCGGCCGTGGCGCGCCAGACCCGAGCGCTCGCCGCATCGCCGTGGACATCGGCGATGCTGGCCGCTGCGATCAGCCCGGCGATCTCGGCGGCGATCGTCGAGGGGAGTACCCGGTCTGCTCCTCCCAGCGCTCGACACCGAAGCTCGGGCCGTGGCTGATGAGGAAGTTCGCGGCCGATCTCACGTGCGGCCAGAGCGTCGCATCCGACGCGAGGCCCGATTGCAGTGCCATCAGGATGGGGTATGCAGTTTCGTCCAACTGGTCGTTGAACGCGTCCGCGGCCTTCGTGCCGTCGAGGAGCGAGTTGCGAGGTTGGGATCCGTTGGCTTGTTGGCTCTTGGTGAGCAGGTAGCGAACCGTGTCCCTTGCCGTTGCGAGATCGCCGTCGGTGTAGAGCGCGGTCCACGCTTCGTAGAGGTCACGCGAGAATACCTCGCGATAACCGGAGGTGAACAAGTTGTTCGGGTCGTTGGCCACGATGGACTGGCCCCAAGGCGCATCCAGTCCGGCAACGATCGCTCCCGGGTACGTCTTGTCTTCCGACGCCTTCACTACATTGGCGGACTGGTAGTAGTTCTTGATGGCGGCGAGGCGCTGGGATGCGGTGAGCCCGGGAGCGCCGAGGAGCGGCGGCTTGAGCCCGGCGTCGTACTTGAGCCAGCCCGCCAGGTAGGCGGCGGACAGCTTCGTCATCGACGTCTTGGTGGTCGCGCTCGCCGTGGCCACAGCGGACGCCTGAGTGGTGCCGAAGCCGAGCGCGAGCGTTGCGCTTCCGTTGCGGTCGCGCTTGAGTCCGACGGTCTGCTCGACGTTGCCGCTGGTCGCAGTGGCTGTTGGGGTGAGCGCGTGGGTCGCATCCAGTTGCGTGATGGAGTCGCTCGTGCTGCCGACGAACCCGCTACTGACTGTCGAGAAGGGTTGGTCTGCTTTCAAGGCGAGGTACGACGGCACCGCATATGCGGTGCGGTTCGCCTGGCTGGTGGTGTTCGTGTCGAACGACACGGGTACGGGCGTGCCGGTCGATGTGTCCACGACCGCCGTGTCTGCGCCGCCGTTCGCGGTGCCGCCTCCTCCGTTGCCGCTGGCGTTCGCATCCAGTCGCACGTAGACGTTGTACTTCTCGGCGCCCTTCTTGAGTGCCTGGTACTTGGTGCGGATGACCACGCTGTCGCGCGAAGGGTCGGTGAGGTAGGTCGTGACGATCCGGTAAGCGCCGCTGGTCGCCGTCGACGTGACGGTGCAGCTCATCCCCGAAACATCGGAACTCGCCTTGTACGTCATGTCGCGCGCCTGCAGATCGGTGAAGGTCCGCCCATCCGTCACCAGAAACTGCATCGACTCGACATTGGTCGCGTCGACCGTAGGGGCGTACACATCGCTCAGGATGCCGTTGGCCACCGTGAACCAGACCTTCGACCCGGTGTTGCGAGCCGTGCCCACGCAGTCCTTTCGCGACTGGGCCTGATGGCTCACGGCGCCGGGTGCGCCGGCCGCCTCACCGGTCGGGGGCGCGGCGGAGGCACTGGTCGCGCTCAGGCCGATGGCGGCGAGAGCGAAAACGGTGACGGCGACGGGCAGAACGAAACGACGACGGGACACGGTCGGACTCCTCTGAGCACGCATCCTTGCGCGCTCCCCACGCGGAACCGTACCCCGTTCGGGGGTAGGGGGCAATGGGTGTCGGAGCTAGTGCGCGACCACCGGCTCCGGTGCGATGTCCGGCGTGCCCGCTGCGGGCGTGTTGGCGTTGGCCAGCGACAGCCCCTGGTTGCGACGGCGGAAGAGTAGCGCGGCGAGCACGGCGCCGAAGGCGAAGAACCCAGCTCCCCACCAGTACGCGACCGCGTAGCTGTGCACCGCGGCATCGGCCGCGACAGCGGCTGTCGGCGGAACGTGGGACGCCAGGTAATCGGCCGCAGCCGTGGCCGCCAGCGTGTTGAGCAGCGCCGTGCCGATGGAGCCGCCGACCTGCTGGCTGGTGTTCACCATCGCTGAGGCGACGCCGGCGAACCGACGGTCGACGCCCAGAGTGGCCGTCTGGATCGAGGCGGGCATGATCGTGCCCATGCCGAACCCGAGGATCAGCAGGGGCGGGAGCACGTCGGCCGCGTAAGTGCTGTGCACGCCAAGGTGTGTGAGGTAGACCATCCCGCTCCCGGCGAGGATCATCCCCAACGGCACCATGAGCTTCGGTCCGAAGCGCGGTACGAAGATGTTCGTCGACAGCTGCGCGGCAAGAACCAGCATCGCGATCATCGGGAGGAACGACAGTCCGGTCTGGATGGGTGTGTACCCGAGCGTGGTCTGCAGGTAGTAGGTCACGAAGAGGAAGATGCCGAACATCCCGACACCGGCGATCAGCACGGAGCTGTACGCAGCGCCGCGGTTGCGGTCGAGAATGATCGACAGGGGCAGCAAAGGATGCGCGGCCCGGCGCTGCCAGAGCACGAACGCGATCAGGAGCAGCCCGGCAGCGGTAAGGAATCCCCAGGTGAGCGGAGAATCCCAGCCCTCGGTCTCGGCGTTCGAGAATCCGTAGACCAGCGAGAACAGTGCGCCCGAGACGAGGACCGTGCCCGGAATGTCGAGCTTCGGGCGCGGGCCGGTGCGCTTGACCGAGGTGACGAACATTGCTGCACCGATGATGCCGATGATGGCGATGAACACGTTGATGTAGAGGTTCCAGCGCCAGTTGAACTGTTCTGTCAGGATGCCGCCCAGCAGGAGACCGACGGCTCCACCCGCTCCCGCGATCGCACCGAACACGCCGAACGCGCGAGCGCGCTCTTTCGGGATCGTGAACGTCGTGGTGAGAACGGCGAGGGCGGTGGGGGCGAGGAGGGCGCCGAACGCGCCCTGCAAGGCCCGGGCGCCGACGAGCATCCCGAAACTGGTGGCTGCGCCGCCCAGTGCGGAAGCGCCCGCGAAACCGATCAGGCCGATGATGAAGGTGCGTTTGCGACCCATGAGGTCGGAGAGGCGGCCGCCGAGCAGCAGCAGGCTGCCGAAGGCGAGCGAGTACGCGGTGACGATCCACTGGCGGGCTCCGTCGGAGAAGCCGAGGTCGGCTTGAGCGGAGGGCAGTGCGATGTTCACGACGGTGGAGTCGAGCACGACCATGAGCTGGGCGAGCGCGACGGTGACGAGGGTCCACCAGCGGCGGGAAGAGGGTGCGGGGGCGCCGGATGCGCCGGGTGCGACGGGAGAGGTCTGCGACATGAAGGTCAGCATATACGAAACTCAGTAGTTTCGGATCTAGTCAGTTCTAGAATTAACCTAGAATAGGATGAAGGGTAGTAAAGGAACGGAGGGAAGGCCGCAATGACGCAGCTGGACACCGCATCGCAGCTCGACCCAGCTCAGCTCGACGCAGCAGACCAAGCCGGCGCCGCGAAGGCGCCGTCCAAGCTCGGTCGCAAGCGCGACCTCACGCGCGACCCCGAGATCCTCGCCGCAGCCCTCGACGTTCTCGCGGAGACCGGATACGACGGCATGACCATCGACATGGTCGCGGCGCGCGCGAAGGCAGGCAAGGCAACCGTCTATCGTCGCTGGGCATCGAAAGCAGAGCTCGTGATCGACGCCGTGGCCTGCATGAAGCAGGCTGATCTTGACGAGACGCCTTTGCCCGACACCGGAACGCTCCGCGGCGACATGGTTGCCCTGATCAAGCCGCACAACATCGAAGACGCCGAGAAGAAGCTGCAGATCATGGCCGGCCTGGTGTCCATGCTCGCGAAGGACCCGAACCTCGCCGATGCCGTGAGCGCGGCGATCATCGAGCCGCGCGCATCCATCAACCGTCGCCTGATGCGGCGAGCGATCGAGCGCGGTGAGATCTCAGCCGATTGCGACATCGAGACGATCTCGTTGGTCTCGCCCTCGATGGCCGCCTACCGCGTGCTGATCCTCCGCAAGCCGGTGACTCGCTCGTTCCTCATCTCACTCATCGACGGGGTCGTGCTTCCCGCGCTCGGGCTGCGCTAGAGCGCTTTCGCTCTTAGCGCTGCTCCAGCGGGTTCGCGGCCAATTTGCTGATCAGTCCGCCGCCGATCAGCCGGGCCGCGGCGGTGGTCGGCTTACGCACGGCCTGGTCTTCGACGCTCGTCCCGAATTCGGCCGCTAGGTCGAGCCTCGGGTAGGCGGCGAGCACCTGTTCTTGGAAGCCGAGCGGCAGTGCGTCCGGTCGTGCTCCCGAGATGTCGAGCGCGGTGGCGATCTCGAGCAGGTAGCCCTCCACATCCTGTGCAGGATCGACCGAGGGCCAGTTGTGGCGCTGGATGACCTCGCGCACGCGAATGCGCCGCTCGGCGGGCCAGCCCGCTCCGGCCGTGAGGGCATCGGCGGCGTGACCGCTCGCATCCTCGAACGCGAGCGTGTGGTTGTCGAAGGCCTCTGTCAGACCGATGTCGTGCAGCAACGCCGAGACGTACAGCAGCTCTGCGTCGTATTCTCGCGACTCGGACGCAGCGAATCCGACCGCCCAGAGCCACGAGCGAACGCAGTGGTTGAGCATGGATTCGGTTTGCGACTCGGTGGCGAACTCGAGCGCCGCACGTGCCGCGGCGGTATCTGGCGGGGTGAAATCGGAGAGGAGCACGGCTCTATTCTGCTGCTTCCGGATGCACGACCGTGATGCCGCTCGTCGTCGCCCGATCCAGCAGCGGCAGCGATGCGGCCCCATCTTCGAGGGAGACGGTCGCGCCGAGCAGATCCTGGGGGCGGAGCCTGCCGCGCGCGACGAGGTCGAGCATCCGGGGGTAGTCGACTGCGGCCATCCCGTGGCTGCCGAGGATGTCGAGTTCCCAGCCGATCACGCGGTCGAGCGGAAGCACCGGCAGCTGATCGGCCGCGAGCAGCCCGATCTGAACGTGGCGCCCGCGCCGGCGGAGCGAGCTCACCGCATCCGTGCTCGTGGTCGCGGAGCCGACCGCGTCGATGCTGACATGGGCGCCGCCGTGGGTCAGGTCGGCGATTTCGGAGGGGTGGATGCGCTCGCCGGCAGCGCGTGCTCCGCACCGACCGAGCGCGCCAGCTCTAGCGCAGCGGGGTTCCGGTCGACCGCGATCACACGGGCGCCGAGAGCCGAGGCGATCATCACGGCGCTGAGCCCAACGCCGCCCACGCCGTAGACGGCCACCCACTCGCCGGGCTTCACCCGGGCGCGGGCGTCGACCGCCCGAAAGGCGGTGGCGAACCTGCACCCGAGGCTGGCGGCGGCATCCTCGGAGAGGCCGTCGGGCACCGCGACCACGTTCAGATCCGCGGCGCGGATGGCGACCAGTTCAGCGTGCGAGCCCCAGTGCGTGAATCCGGGCTGGGTCTGATTCGGGCACACCTGCGACTGCCCGCTGGCGCACCACTCGCAGGCACCGCATCCGTTGACGAAGGGCGCGGTGACGCGGTCGCCGACCCGCCACTTCTCCACGCCTGCTCCGACCGCTGCGATCCGCCCGGCGAACTCGTGCCCGGGAACGTGGGGGAGGGGCACGGAGTCGTCGTGCCCCGCCCACGCGTGCCAGTCGCTGCGACACAACCCGGACGCCCCGACTCGAATGACCACTCCGCCGTCGGGCACCCCGGGCTCGGGCACGTCACGCACATCCACCGGCCCACCGAACGCTTCGTACACCATCGCCCTCATGCGACCATTCTTCCCGAAGGGCTGAGAACGACGTGAACTGGCAACTGACTGCCCGCTGGCGCATCACGAGGGCGCAAGGTCAGCGCACGGTGATGCGGCCCCGTTGCCAGAGTTGCGCCGCCGCGATGCGCGGGTTCGAGCGCGGGTCGGTGTCCACGTCGAGAGCGGCGTAGAGCCGGGCGAGCATCGTTTCGGCGGCCCGGATGGTCGTGCCCCTGCTCTCGGCGATCGCCTTGGTCGACGCGCCGTTCGCGAGCATCCTGAGCACGTCGGCTTGAGCGCGGGTGAGCGTGATCGGAGCGGGAGCGTGCTCCGCGTGATCGTGCTCGGCGGTCGTCTGTCCGGAGATCGCATCCGTGATCGCCGCGGCGAGTCCACCGACGCTCTGCAGACGCGACTTGACCAGGTAGATCGACCCGACGGGGAGTTGGTCGGCGTCTTCGACCGCGAGTTCGGGGGACAGGTGGGAGGTCAACACGATCAGGCCCACCCAGGGGAACGCCGAGTGGATGCGGCGCAGCAGCCCGACGCCCGACTCGCCCGAGCCGAAGTTGAGGTCGCTGATGACGGCGTGCGGGTCGACCTGGGTCGCCAGAGTCCACGCCTCGTCGGTCGAGGTTGCCATCATGACGTCGAAGCCTTGGGACCGCAGACCGTCGGACACCAGCGAAGCCGTGAACTCGTCGTCATCGGCGACGATCACTCTCAGTCCGCGGCGGCGGGCGTCAGGCTCGGTAGAACTGTCGTGTTGCACGTTTCCTCACAGGATCACAGGATCGGCGCCGTCTAACGCATGGTTCGGCGCGCGGAGGCGTCTCCCCGGCCGAGGTCGGTTCGATGAGTCGTGCGAACTCGTGGTGGCGTGCGTTCAGATCGACGGTCTTGGCCAGGTATCCGATGTTCGGGTCACGAAGTTCTGGCGGGCGCAGCGATGCGCCGCTCTGCACAAGTATCAGATCGTGCGCCGCCTCGGCGCTATTCCAGATCGCCTCGGCAGATTCGTAAAGCGAATATCCGCTCATGTGAGCAACGAGCTGGGTGAGCGCGATTGAGACGGGCTCATCGCCATCGAGGACACGGACGGACACCGGATCGGGGCCCATGGTCGCCAGTGTAGACCGCATCCTGGGGCCCAGATAGGGAAGCCCCCGGGGCTGTGACAGCCCCGGGGCTTCCTGTCTTTCGGCCGACCCGATCAGCCGAAATTCATCTCCACTACGACCCGATCGAGTGGAAATGGTTCTCGCGTAACGATTCTGTTGGAACGCGAACAAACACGCAACAGCCTCATTCGTGGGGTGTGCGGTTACCGAACACCCGAATCGACGTCAACCATCGCAGGCATCGAGCACCGCATCAGCGACATCTGCGAGGTGCGCCATGTCGTCGCGCACCCTGGTGATCTTGTTGGTGAGGTAGGCGAAAACGATCTTCCGATCGGGGTCTGCCCAAGCCATGCAGCAGTTGCTGCCGTTGTGCCCGAAGGCCCGTGGATTGCTGCGGTTGCCCATCGGTGTGATCGACCCGGGCACATGACGGGGACCGCCCAGTTGAAAGCCTTCCGACCACCGGATCGGCGAGCGGGCGAACCGGTCGATGCGCCCCTCACTGCTCGGCACGAGCGCCGCCTCCAACGTGCTCGGCGACAGGATGCGCTCTCCACTCGCCGTAACGCCCCCGTCGAGCAGCATCTCGTAGAAGACCGCCACATCCCGGGCCGTCGTCGACAGCCCTGCCGACGGGATGATCGCCTCCCGTGTCGCTCGTCGGTTCACCACCGCGCGAACAGGTCGCGCTGCGTTCAGGGGAACATGTCGCTCCCAGTGATCGGCGGGCAGACCCAGGAACGTGTCGTGCACGCCCAGAGGCACGAGCAGCATCGACGACATGAGCTCGGGCAGTGGAACGCCGGTCGCACGGCGTGCGATCTCGCCCAGGATGAAGCCGAAGATGACGAACTGGTACGCAGGAGCGGTTCCCGGGGGCCAGACCGGCCGCGCCCGCTCGATGCGTCGCAGGGTGCGCGCCCATCCGGTCATCGCCAGCGCATCGCCGACGGCGCTGCCCGCTGTCGCGAACCCGGATTGGTGGCGGAGCACCTGCCGGATCGTGATCATCTCCTTGCCGTGGGCCGCGAACGCCGGCCAGTATGTCGCGACCGGCTCGTCGAGGTCGATCGTGCCGCGCTCGGCCAGAGCAAGGATGAGCACGACCGTGTACGGCTTCGCGGCGGAGAACGTCCAGAACAGGTCGGACGGCTCGCAGTCGAAGGTCCGGTCCACGACGGTGACACCCTCTCGCCGCACAACGAGCTGGGCTTTCGCACCGCGAGCCTTCACCAGGTCGAGGGCATCCCGGAGCTTGGCGGAATCCATGGGGACATCTTCGTCCCTCAAAGTGTCCGAACGGGATGCTCGAGTCTCGACGCGCGTCGCTAGATGCCGTCGGCGACGAGCTTGTGCACAGCCGGGAGGTCGGGCAGCGCCCAGTCGAGGCCGGGGAGGTCGGCGGGGATGACCCAGCGCATCCGGTCATGATCGGTACTGATCGTAGGAGACGCGTCGGCGAGCCGCGCAAGAAAGCAGGTCAACGCGATCCGGCGTCCGTTCACCTCAGTGATCGACCGGTCGAACTCCCGGCCCACCCGGATCTTCACGCCCAGCTCTTCACGGATCTCTCGGGCCAGCGATTCCGGCCGCGACTCGCCGCGCTCGACCTTGCCACCCGGAAACTCCCACAATCCCGCAGAGTCCTTGTGGGGCGCCCGTCTGCACGCGAGAACGGTGTCGTCGTCGACGATGATCGCCGCCACGACCTCGAGCGTTGGTGCCTCGGGCAGGGATGCGTCGGGGTTCGTGGTCACCCTCACATCCTGACCCATCGGGTCGTTCAGCCTGCCCAAAACGTATGCCGGAATATCTCGAAGAGGCCGCCGATCGCGCCCCTAGACTCGCTCCCGTGGTGGGGGAGCGACTGTCGTGAAAGTAAGGGTGACCCTCGCGAGCGGGCACAAATCGGGCCCTGATCGGGACGTCGTCGTGACGGCCGACGTGACGGCGACGGTGGCCGACATCGCCGACCGGCTGCTCGAGCCCGAGAGCGTGGCCACGAAAACGCCCACGACCCTACGCGTGGAGTTCCCGGGCGTCCCGCAAGCCAGAGTGCTGAATCCGGGTGCCCCTGTGAGCGAGTCGAGCCTGCGTTCCGGATGCCGGGTCGAGGTCGTCCCCGTCGGTGAACGGCGACCGGGCGACGAACGCGACGACGCCCCGGCGGCGCTCGTGCGCATCCTGAGCGGGCCGCAGACCGGGCTCGAGTTCCCGATCACGCACGGGGTGAACGTGATCGGGCGGGATGCGTCCGCTGCGGTCTTCCTGCCGGACGACCGCGAGGTGTCGCGAAGGCACGCTTCGGTGACTGTGGGCGACACGATCACCGTCGCCGATCTGAATTCGGCCAACGGCATGCAGGTCGACGGTGCGCTCGTGCAGCGTGCCATCGTCACTGCCGCGTCGCGTATCCAGGTGGGAGGCTCTCAGCTTGAAGTCGTTCCGTTGCCGGTGAGCGGGATACGGCGGTCCGGTCATGTCGACGCGGTCTTCTCGCGTTCGCCGAGAGTCGAGCAGTCGTACCGCGGCGAGAGTTTCACGCTGCCCGAGATTCCCACGGCTCCGCAGCCGAACCGGCTGCCGCTGCTCGTGCTCGTCAGTCCGGTGCTTCTCGGGGTCGCGTTGTTCTTGCTGACCGGGCAGGTGACGACGCTGCTGTTCGTCGCACTGTCGCCCGTGATCATGCTCGGCACCTGGATCGACGCACGCACGCAGGGCAGGCGACGCACAAAGCGCGCGCGAAAGGGCTTCGAGGAAGGGATGGCCGATGCCCGCTCGCAGCTGGAGGTAGCGAGGGCGAGTGAGCTCGAAGCCCGCAACGCCGAGTCGCCGAGCACCGAGGCCATCGCCGAAGCCATCCGCATCCGGTCGCCACTCCTCTGGACGAGGAAGCCGGAGCACACGACCTTCCTCGAGGTCCGCTTCGGTGTCGGGCGCTTGGAATCGCGGGCACGCATCCAGTTGCCCTCGAAGAACAGCGGCGAGCTCGAGGACTGGAACCACGTTCGCGAGCTCGCCGCTGAGTTCGGCGAGGTCGGTCCCGTGCCGATCATCGAGAACCTCGAGCGCGCCGGTGCGGTCGGCGTCGCCGGCACGGGCCTTCTGGCTCAGGATGCTGCCCGCGCGCTCGTACTGCAGCTCGCCGGATTGCACTCCCCGGCAGAACTCGTGATCACCGGATTCGCGGCAGGCGACGCGACGGAAGCCTGGGCCTGGCTCAAGTGGTTGCCGCACGTCGATTCCGCGTACAGCCCGCTTCGGGCCAACGGCTTGGTCTCCGACTACGCCGGCGGGGGCGTGCTTCTGTCCGAGTTGGAGGGTTTGATCTCTGCTCGACGCCGAGCCGGAATCGGCCGCGGTGATCGTGTCCGTTCGCGGCTGGACGAATCGCGCCCCCTCGATCACGCACATGGCGAAGCGGTAGAGCGTTTGCCTGCAACACCCGCGGTGCTTGTGATCGTGACCGGCGAAACCCCCGCTGACCGGGCACGGTTGGTCTCGCTCGGCGAGGAGGGCGCCGACCACGGGGTCTTCATCCTCTGGATCGCGGCGACCGTCGACGCCCTTCCCGTGATCTGTCGCACCTACCTCGCTGTCGACGATGCGACCGGCCGCGGCCGTGTCGGGTTCGTGCGGTCGGGCCTCGACGTCTCCCTGACGGCGACCGAACGAGTGGACTCGATCGCCGCCGAGGTGGCCGCCCGCGCGCTCTCGCCTGTCGAAGACAGCGGCGCACGGGTTCTGGACGAGACGGATCTTCCGACCGACGTCTCCTTCGTCGACCTGTACGAGGGCGACATCGCGAGCGACTCATCGGCGGTCATCCAACGGTGGGTCAAGAACGATTCGCTCACGCTGGGCTGGGTGCCCGGCACGCCAAAAGACCCGGGCGGTATCCGAGCCGTCGTCGGTCTGGGAGCGACCGAGCCGTTCGCACTCGACCTCCGCGCGCACGGTCCGCACGCACTCGTCGGAGGAACGACGGGCTCGGGAAAGAGCGAGTTCCTCCAGAGCTGGATCATGGGCATGGCGGCCGAATACTCGCCCGACCGGGTGACCTTTCTCCTCGTCGATTACAAGGGCGGTGCCGCCTTCGCCGACTGTGTCGGCCTTCCCCACACGGTGGGACTCGTCACCGATCTCACTCCCCATCTCGTTCGTCGCGCGCTGGCTTCATTGCGCGCAGAGCTGAGGCATCGGGAGAGCCTCCTGAACCGCAAGGGAGCCAAAGACCTGCAGACGCTGGAGAAGCGGAGCGACCCGGATGCGCCGCCCTCCCTCGTTCTCGTCATCGACGAGTTCGCGGCGCTCGCCGCGGAGGTGCCGGACTTCGTCGACGGCGTCATCGATGTCGCCCAGCGTGGACGATCCCTGGGCCTGCATCTCGTCATGGCGACGCAGCGCCCGTCGGGCGTGATCAAGGACAGTCTTCGCGCGAACACCAATCTCCGGGTCGCGCTCCGGGTGGCCGACGAGGCAGACAGCGTCGACGTCCTGGGCGTCGCGGATGCGGCCGGATTCGACCCCGGAACACCCGGACGTGCGGCGGCCAAGCTCGGCCCCGGCCGCGTCTTCGATTTTCAGTCCGCCTACCTCGGTGGCCGCACGGAACAGGCGAGCGGCGATTCGGATGTGCAGATCCAGGACCTCCCATTCGGTCCCGGCAGGCCGTGGCCGATTCCCGACCGGGGCCTCCGCACGTCTTACGGCCCTCGCGATATCGAACGCTTGGCCGACACGATCGCGCGCGCGGCCGACGATCGTCACGTCGCGATACCGCGGCGCCCCTGGCTCGAGCAGCTCCCCGACCTCATCGATCTCGACGGGCTTCCGGATGCCGATGGCAGCCGCCTGCCCATCGGCACCATCGACAAGCCCGAGTCCCAATGCCAGGAGACCTTCTTCATCGACCTGGACATCGTCGGCAATGTGAGCGCCCTCGGAACGGGTGGAGCGGGCAAGAGCGGCCTCTTGCGCACGATCGCCGTCGCTGCCTCGAGTGCGGCGGCCGAGCATCCTGTGACGGTCTACGGCATGGACTTCGCGGGCGGCGGGCTGGCCCTGCTCGAGGTACTACCGTGCGTTGCGTCGATCATCGCGGGATCCGATGCCGAACGCCTGACGCGGATGCTCAATCAGCTCACCGCGCTCGCCTCCGATCGCGCAACAGCGTTCGCGCGAGCGCGTGCAGCTTCCCTGACGGATTTCCGGGCCTCCTCAGGGGAAGCTCTGCCGAGGGTGCTCGTCCTGCTCGACGGATTCGGTGCGTTCCGCGGCGAGTACGAGTTTCGCGACGGGGAGTCGTCTACGACCGGCTCTTGGCGCTCGTCTCCACGGGTCGACAGGTGGGAATCCACATCGTGCTGACGGCCGATCGCGCGGGCGTCATCCCGACCGCGTTCACCGCGAACATCGGCACGCGCATCGTGCTGCGCCTGGCCGGCGAGTCCGAGTACGCGGCGGCCGGCGTCGACGCCGACATCCTCGACCACTCAGCGGGAGGCAGGGCGGTGGTGAACGGCTATGAGCTGCAGGTCGCGGTTCCTGGCGGCGTTGCCGACCTGTCTGCCCAATCCACCCGGATCGAGGCGCTTGCTGTGCGGCTCCGTGAGGCGGGACTGCCCGACGCTGAGCCCGTCGAGCGTCTGGCCGGGTTCATCCCGTCGAGCGACCTGCCGGCCACGGTCGCTGGACGTCCCGGGTTCGGCGTGGACGACGAGACGCTGGGGCCCGTCGGCATTCCGCTCGACGGGCTTTTCGTCGTGACGGGGCCGTTCGGGTCGGGGCGCAGCACGGCGATGACGACGGCGATACGTGCGTTCCGCGTCGCGCATCCGGAATTCGCTGCGTATCTCCTCGTCGCCCGAAAGAGCGCCCTGGCCGGCGCGACGGCGTGGACCGAGGCGTCGACGGATGCGGACGACGCTGAGGCGCTCGCCTCGCGCCTCGCGACCCTGCTGGAACAGTCGTCGGCCATGCCCCTGGATCCGCTCATCATCGTGATCGAGAACATCGGTGATTTCGAGGGGCTGAGTGCAGAGTCCCAGGTCGCTCGGCTGCTCAAGGCCGCCCGGCGAGCGGGCGTGCCTGTGCTCGCGGAGGCGGACACGGTCACCGCGCCCGCGGCTTGGCAGGTGTATTCCGAGCTCAAGACCGCGCGCGCGGGAATTGTGTTGCAGCCCGAGGAATCGGATGGCCTTGGCCTGTTCCGCGTGCCCTTCCCGCGTGTGACGCGCACCGACTTTCCGGTCGGACGAGGGATCCTTGTGGACTCCGGAAAGCTTGCGCGGGTTCAAGTGGCCTGGTCTGGGCCCATCGCGATCGACCGATGATTCTGAGGCGTCTCCGCCTCTTGGCTTTCTTCGCAAAGTGCCCTAGGCTTTTGCTTACACACATTGTGTATTTCACATTTATTAGCAACCATGGGGGGAACCATGTCCAACATCAACGTCTCGTTTCAGGAACTCACCGGCAACGCCGATCGTCTCGTCGGGGGCCGCGACGAGATCAACGCCACGCTGTCGAAGCTTCAATCACAGATCGCTTCGCTGGTCGCTGCGGGCTTCACGACGGATAAGTCATCGGGCGCCTTCTCGGATGCGTACAGCCGATTCACGACGGGGGCGCAGAACACCATCGGAGGGCTCGACGATTTGGCTGCGTTTCTCCGAACAACGGCGCAGACCCTCGGCGAGGTGGACGCGCAACTTGCGGCCCGTCTCTCCCGCTGATCCGCAGCATCAGGCTGTCGTTGAGAACGGTTCCGGGGATGAGCATGTCTGAACTGCGCGTCGGCGCGGCGCACCTGCGCCTTGTCTCGACCGACCTGAGCGCCACGATCGCGGTGGTCCCTTTGGATCCGTCGTTCTGTATTTCGCACGACGACCTGCTCGGTGCACGTCCGGTCGCATCCGGGCTCCGCGACGGTAGTGCGCAGCAGGCTTCCCGGGCTCACCAGGTATCGGATGCGCTGCAGGCGGTGGCGCGATTCCCAGCTAGCGCGGTCACATCCTTCTCCGAGGCGGACGCGGCCTTGGCCAGGGCGTTCTGATGGCCGTCGACGCGAATCCGGGTGCTGGGGAGCCCGCCGGAATCCGGTCGCTCGCGCGGGCGCGCTCAGCAAAAGCCGCGGAGCTCCAGAGAGTCCGCACCACGGTCAAATCGTCTGCGGAGACGATCACGGCTTCGACTTGGACGGGCAAGTCACGTTCGGCCTTCACGAGCGCGATCGACTCGGCACTGCCCGACCTAGCTCTGCTTGCCGGCGGTCTGGAGGCTCAGGCGGAGACGCTGCACACGTACGCGGCTCAGGTGCAGCAGATCAAGGACGAGCAGGCGGTGCTCGAAGCGCAGCGTCAGGCTGCTCTGGAGTCACTCGCTCGTCTCAAACGGCAGGCACCGGACGCCGGAGGGCATCTGCTCGCTCCCGTGAAAATCGGCGGCCAGGGTCAGGGCGCTGGGCACAGCCGAGAGCAGGCTCGGCTCGGCGAGCAGATCGCCAGCGAAAACTCCCGGCTCGCCGGCATCGACGCTCTCTGGAACGACCTGGTCGCTCGCCGCCGCAGGTTCGACCAGGCGGCCGCGGATGCGCTGACGAGTCAGAAGGTGCTCGGCGGTCTGTGGCAGTTCAGCCGTTCAACGATCCGCTCCACAGACACGGCGACTCTGCTTGGTCGGATGGTCGGTCTCACGCCAACCGACATCCGCATCCTCCTGGATCAGCGGCCGGAGCTGGTGGTCACGATCGCGCGCGCTGAGTCAGCGTCTATTGCGGCGTGGTGGGCGTCGCTGGGTAGTGCGAACGGCGAGGCGTCCGCACCCCAGTTGACACTCATCTCTCTGATCCCGGTCGTGATCGGTGCCCTGAACGGGATCCCCGCTCTTGCCCGGGTCGCTGCGAACAAGATCAACGCCGAGAACCGGCTCAAGGTCCTCGACGCGCTGATCGAGGAACACAAGCGCCTCCCCGCGACTATCGAGCGACTCCGGAAGGAGGTCGATTACCTGACCCGCGCGGTCGGCGATCACCCGGCGGTCCAGCTCTACCTCTACGACCCCGCCAAGTCGCGCATCATCGAGATGTTCGGCACGCCTTCGCCCGCCACGAGACACGAGATCACCTACGTGCCCGGAACCTTCAGCAATATCGACGGCTTCTATGATGGCAAGGCTCAAGCGGTCGCTCGCTACCTCTGGTCGGCACATCAGGGGGACAGTGTCGCGTTCGTGTACAAGGACGGACCGTTCCCGGGCGAAGCTGACGGAACGTCATTCACGAGCTACCTGCGTATCCCGGAAGCCAACGAGCCCGGCCTGGCTCGGAATTCGGGAACACAGCTGAGTGCGTTCAGGGCAGGAGTTGAGCTCGACCCCTTCTTGTCGAAAGCGAAGACGACGGCAATCGGCCATAGCTGGGGGCTCGCGGCAGTGACGTCATCCGAGGTCGCAGGTGCCCGCTACGACCAGGTGATCTCACTGTCGGGAGCGGGAATGCTCCCCGAGTGGAGACCCCGTGCGACGACCAGCTACAGCGACTTGTCCTACTTCGACCTCCTCCAACAGGCTCAGGCTCTTCCGGGTGACGTCGTCTGGAACGGCAAGAACCCACGATCGACCCCCGCGTTCGAGCACGGCGACTTCTACAACGGACCCGTCGACCACTTGGTTCGGGCTCCGAATGGCGCCCTTCTTCGCGTGGACGAATGCGTCCTGATGGACAACCACGACCTCATCGCTAAGGACAGCCCTGACAATCAGCGCCTTCTGAAGGACCTGAAAGGAACGATATTCCGATGACGAAGAAGTGCGTCTTGAGGTGTTTGGCGACAGGGGCAGCTGTTGTGGTGTCGATTGGAGGGTGCGCGTTGGTGACAGACAAAGTCGGCGTCAGCTCGCTGACGGTAGTCGAAGCCAAGCATGAAGCGCAGTCGATGGAGGACAAGATTGCCGCTCTCGTTCCTGCGGAGTATGTAGCCAAAAGGGAACAGGCTGCAACTGGTGGGCTCTTGTCGTGCAAGGGCGAGCGAGCCTTCCAATGGTACGGGCACACCTCTATCGATCTTCAGGGTGATCCAGATCTGAATCGACTGATGCGGTCCGTCGCCGACCATTGGAAAAACGCGAAGGAATTCGCTGTGCGATGGCGAACCACCCGCATCAAGACTCCCGAAGTCAACCTCGACGGCGCCGACTTCGCCAACTACTCGATCACACACTCTGAGTCCGGAACGAAACTCGACATCCTGTCGTTCTCACCGTGCTTCACGTTGCCCAAAGGCGTGTACGCGGGTGGGGAATTCTGATGAGTGACGATACGACGTCTAGCAGTCCTCAGCCGGTTCCTGCTCCTTCGACCCCTCAACCTTCCAAGGTCGCCGGGAGAGTGGAGTGGATTGCGGGGCGTCCTATCGTGGTGGCGCCCGCTCCGAAGGGACTCAATGCGCTGGGAATCGCTGCATTCGGTCTGGCGGTCGGAGGGTTCGTCTTGGCGTGGATTCCTGATGCGTTGCTGACAGGGTGGATCCTGCTGCCTTGCGCGTTCGTCCTGGGCGTCGTCGCGGCGACCTTGAAAGACGTGGGACAAGGATTCGCGGTGTGCGGGGTGTTCATCTCCCTGGCGGGTGCCGTCGTCTGGACCAACACGCTCTTCGCGGCCATATCGTGCGCGTTCGAGAGCTGCTGACCGCCAGAATGGAGCCATGACCGACTCTCGGATTCCGACCGCTGTTCTCGTGATCGATCTGCAGAGGGATGTGGTCGACGGGTGCTTCGACGGGGTGGGTGTTGTGGAACGGGCAGCGGTGCTGGTCGACCGCGCTCGCGCATCCGGAGTCCCCGTGGTGTGGGTGCAGCACGAGGAGGACGAGATGCCGCGGGGGAGCGACGGCTGGCAGCTCGCCGACGGTCTCAACCCCGCCGACGGGGAATCGGTTGTCTTTAAGAACTATCGCGACTCGTTCGCGGACACGAACCTCGACGAGGTGCTCGAGGCGCTCGACGTGACGCGGCTCGTCGTGGCCGGCGCGCAGTCGGACTACTGCATCCGGACCACAACCCAGAGTGCGGCCGTTCGCGGATACGACGTGACGCTTGTGAGCGATGCGCACACGACGTGCGACTCCGAATGGGAAGGTGTCGAGGTGACGGGCGAGCAGATCGTCGCACACACCAACCGGTACTTCTCCGGACTTCGCTACCCGAACCAGATCTTCGGGATCGCGCGCCACGACGAGGTCGAGCTCTAACGTCCGCCGGGCGCTAACCCAGCAAGGCGCTTCGAGCGCTACCGGCTGTAGGTGCGAACCTGATCGTGCAGCTGCTCCATCTTGCGGTCCAGGCGATTCGCGGCGTCCGCCGCCTGGGCAAGCTCGGCCTGCAGGGTCTCGGGAACGTCCCCCGCGTACTTGTAGTAGATCTTGTGCTCCAGGCTCGCCCAGAAGTCCATGGCGATCGTGCGGATCTGGATCTCCACCGGCACCCGGATGGCTTCGCGGGCACGGAACACGGGGATCTCGACGATGAGATGCAGGCTCTGATAGCCGTTCTCCTTCGGGGAGGCGATGTAGTCGCGCTCGGCGAGCAGCGTCACATCCGCCTGTCCGACGATGGTGTCGCGGATCTTGTAGATGTCGGCAATGAAGCTGCAAGTGACGCGCACGCCGGCGATGTCGAGGATGTGCTTCCGGATGTGCTCGAGCTCCATCCGAGTGTCGACATCCGCGAACTTGCGGTCGAGTTTCTCGAGAAGGCTCTCGGGCTTCTTCAACCGCGAGTTGATGTGCTCGATCGGGTTGTACTCATGATCGTTGTTGAAGTCGTCGCGCAGGATCTCGATCTTGGTCACGACCTCGGCGATGGCGAACTTGTAGTTCAGCATGAAATCGGTGAACAGTTCACGTCTGCGCCGGCTGCTCTCATCCTCGTCGGCGAACCGCACGAGCGAGGTGCCGGGTTCGGGTAGCGCTTGCGTGGTACCGATGACGTGAACCGAAGTCATGTCGTCAGCGTGGCAGACGCCCCTGTGAAGATCGGCAGAGCCCGCTTTGCATACCGCAAGGCTCGCCTGAGAGCCCCGCGCGTGAATGAGGGTCGCAACACGCCGTCGAGCGAGGGTGCAAGACCGCGTGTTGCGACCCCTGGTTCAGGATGCGGCGGGCGCGGCGGGATGCGGGTGAGGGTGCTGGCGACGGTAGCGGCGCGCAAGGGCCGAGACCGCGAATCCCGCAGCGACGATGGAGACGGCCGAGCCGAGCAGTACCGCGAGCGTGCCCTCGGAACGAACCGTGTCGATGCCGGCGAAGGCCAACTCGTTCATGAGCAGCGACACTGTGAAGCCGATGCCGCCGAGCGTGCCGATCGTGAGGAGTCCGGCCAATGGGATGCGGCCGCGTTCGGCTTTCGGCCGAGTGAGGGAGCCCAGCCACCCGCCGAGGGTGATGCCGATGAGTTTGCCGACGGGCAGTGCGACGAGGATGCCCCAGAACGCCGGTGACAACTCCGACGGCGCGACGGCCGGAATCACCACGAGCGCCGCTGAGAACGCGAAGAGCGGCAGGATCACCCCGTTCGACCACGGTTCGAGGGCGTGGGCGACACGGCCGCCGGGCTGGCGGGCCATCACGAGTCCGAGGGCCACGCCCGCGATGGTGGCGTGCACGCCCGAATCCCAGACCAGCCACCAGGTGAGGCACGCGAGAAGCACCATGAGCACACCGATCGGCCAGCGCATCCGGCCCTTCAAGAGACGACTCAGGATGCCGAAAGCGGCGACCGTGACGACGGCCAACCCGAGTGAGATCAGGTTGGGGTCGGTCGTGAAGAAGACGGCGATGATGAGGATCGCGATGAGGTCGTCGAGCACGGCGAGGGCGAGCAGGAACACCCGCAGCCGATTGGGGAGACCGCGGCCGAAGACGGCGAGCACACCCAGCGCGAACGCGATGTCCGTAGCGGTCGGGATCGGCCATCCCTCGACCAGGCTGCCGCCTTCGGTGGACGCTCCGACCGTGAACGCGAGATAGATCAGCACCGGCACGATCACGCCGCCGACGGCCGCGATGGCGGGGTGGATGGCCTTCTTGAAGCTGTTGAGCTCTCCGGCGACGAGCTCGTGCTTGAGCTCGACGGCGACGATGAAGAAAAAGATCGCGAGCAGTCCGTCACTGATCCAGTGGCCGACGCTCAGCTTCACGCTGCCGAGCGACAGATAGGTGTGCTGGAGGTCGAGCAGGCTTTGTCCGAGCACGGTGTTTGCAAGGAGGAGTCCGAGGGCTGCCGCGCCCAGCAGGAGCCCGGCGGCGGTGCGCTCGGAGCGGATGATGCTCACGCGCTCAGGGGCCCGACGAAGCAGAGGATGTGCCCGTCGACATCCCGGAGCACGGACTGTCGTTCGCCCCAGACCTGGTCGTCCGGTTCGTCGACCACGACGGCTCCAGCCTCGACGGCGGCAGCCGTGACCGCGTCGACGTCGGCCACTGCGAAGCTGGCCGCGACCCCGGCATCACCGGGGGTGGGGGTGCGGGCGTGGAGGAGGACCTCCGTGGCGGTGCCGGCAGGCGCATCCTTGTCCGTGGTCAGCATGGCGAGGCCTTCGACCGTGTAGACCTCGGCGAGGCCGACGATGTCTCGATAGAACGCGAGGGCGCGGGGCAGGTCGTTGACGGAGATGGTGAGGCGGGCGATCCGGGTAGCCATACGGCCAGGCTAGCGCGCGAGCCGAGCGGTGAGAGGATGGAACACGACCGAGGAGAGGGCAGATGACCGAGTTGAGCTTCTCATCCGCAACGTCCGACGCCGAGCCGAGCAAGCTCGACGAGCTGGTGGCGGTGATGACCCGGCTGCGGGGTCCGGGTGGATGTCCGTGGGACGCCGATCAGACGCACGAGTCGCTCGTGCAGTACCTCATCGAGGAGACCTACGAGCTGATCGAGGCGATCGAGACTGGCAATCGCGAGGACATGATCGAGGAACTCGGGGATGTGCTCTATCAAGTGCTCTTCCACTCCGACATCGCAGCCCACACGCCGGGTGAGGACTTCGACATCCAGGATGTCGCGGCGCACATGACCGCGAAGATGGTCGGCCGGCATCCCCACGTCTTCGGCGACCGCAAGGCGGAGACGGCGGACGACGTCGTCGAGTTCTGGGAGGACCTCAAGAAGACCGAGAAGCCGGAGCGGACGAGCGTGCTCGACGGCATCCCGCAGGCGATGCCGTCGCTGGCTTTGGCCGACAAGCTCCTCGGACGGGCCGAGAAGGTCGGCCTGCTTGAACTGGGCGACGCCGGAGGTGTCTCGGTGCAGTCGGAGGACGAGCTCGGGCCGCTCCTGCTGGCGATCGTCGCATCGGCGAAGGCGAACGGGCTGAACGCCGAGCGTGCGCTGCGGTCGACGCTCCGCGACCTGCAGAGCGAGATCCGCGAGCACGAGGCGGGGAGCGCGGACGCGGGGATCATCGGCTTCGTGGCGCCCGAATCCTGACGCCGGGCCCAGCAGGAACGCGGAGCAAGGAGCTCGCACGCGGGTTGGACGATCGGCGGAAGCTTAGGTTAGGCTTGCCTAACGTGCCGTTCCGGCCGACTTCCCCGTTCGTCCTCTCGAAGGAGATCCATGCTCGAGCCCGTCGCCCGCGGTCGTCACCGCCGGTCGCGCATCGCTTTGATCGCATCCGCCATCGTGGCTTCCGCCGCGCTCGTGCTCACCGGCTGCAGCGCCGGATCGTCGGCGGGTGAGACCGTTTCGTCGAGCGAATCCGGGGCCTTCCCGGTGACGGTCAAGAGCGCACTCGGTTCGGTCACGATCGACAAGAAGCCCGAGCGTGTGGCCGTGTGGGGCTGGGGCGCCGCGGATGTCGCTCTCGCGCTGGGAGTCGTTCCCGTCGCGATGCCGAAGATGACTTACGGCGGCAACGCCGATGGCGTGCTGCCCTGGGTCGCCGACAAGCTCAAGGAGCTCAAAGCCAAGACGCCGCAACTGATCGCGGGCGTGGACACGGGCGAGGTTCCGTTCGAGGAGTACGTGAAGGCGAAGCCGGATGTGATCCTCGCTCCGCTCTCGGGCCTCACGCAGGCCGAGTACGACAAGTTGAGCAAGATCGCGCCGGTCGTGGCGTACCCGAAGCTGCCGTGGGGCACCAGCTGGCAGGACCAGACCGACATCGTCGGCAAGGCGCTCGGTATGTCGGAGCAGGCCGCCAAGCTCAAGCAGACGACGGAGGACAACGTCGCGGCTCTGGCAGCGAAGTACCCGGTGCTGAAGGACAAGACGTTCCTCTACGCAGCGGCGAACGAACCCGGTCAGATCAACGTCTACAAGTCGACCGACTCGCGGGTGCTGCTCCTCAACGAGCTGGGGCTGAAGAACTCGCCCAGCCTCGACACGCTCGACTCGGCGAAGGATCCGGGCAGCTTCTTCTTCCAGGTCAGCTACGAGAACCTGTCCAAGATCGACACCGATCTGCTGGTCATGTATTTCGACAAGCAGTCCGCGGTCGACACGTTCAAGGCTGACCCGCTGGTCGCCGCCATGCCCTCCGTCGCCGAGGGACGGTTCGCGCCCATCGTGGGTGAGTCGTTCGTGATGGCATCGAGTGCGCCGTCGGTGCTGAGCATCCCGTGGATGCTCGACCGGTACGTGCCGCAGCTCGCCGCAGCCGCGGAAAAGGTCAAGTAGGCCGTTGATGTCCACGAGCACGCTGTCGGGACCGATGCGGGCCGGAGGCGCCGGAAACGGCGTCTCCGCGGCTCGACGTCGGCACCGTCGGCTGCTCGTGGGCTTCGGTCTCGCGGTGCTGGCGCTGGTCGTGGTGTGCATCCTGAGCCTTATGCTCGGTGCGCGCCCGATCGACCCGGGCTCGGTGCTGCACGCGCTGCTGCATTACGACAAGAGCGACGACGACTCGATCGTGGTCGTGGACAGCCGCGTGCCTCGCACCCTGCTCGGGATCATCACCGGCCTGGCGCTCGGGCTCGCCGGAACGGTCATGCAAGGGTTGTCGCGCAACCCGCTCGCCGACCCGGGCATCCTCGGCGTCAACTTCGGCGCATCGTTGGCGGTCGTGATCGCAATCAGCGCTTTCGGAATCACCTCGGTGAGCGGCTACGTCTGGTTCGCCTTTGCCGGTGCGGCGGTGGCGTCAGTGATCGTCTATGTTGTCGCATCCCGCGGTCGCGAAGGAGCGACTCCGGTCAAGCTGGCGCTCGCTGGCGCCGCTGTGTCGGCCGCCCTCGGCTCGCTCATCACGGCTGTGCTCTTGACCAGTCAGGTGTCGCTGGACGCGCTGCGGTTCTGGCAGGTCGGATCCCTCGCGGGCCGGGGCTACGACATCGTGTGGCAGGTGCTGCCCACGATCGTCATCGGGGCGGTCGTCGCGCTCGCGCTCGGGCGCATCCTGAACGGTCTCGCGCTCGGCGATGACGTGGCGCGCGGGCTCGGGCAGCGCGTCGGTCTTTCGCGCCTCCTGAGCGCGGTCGCGATCGTGTTGTTGTGCGGGTCGGCCACCGCAGCCGCTGGACCGATCGCCTTCGTCGGCTTGGTCGTGCCGCATGTCGCCCGCTGGGTGGTGGGCGCTGACTACCGGTGGATCCTCGCGTTCTCGGCCGTGATCGCGCCGACGCTGCTGCTGGCATGCGACGTCATCGGTCGCGTGGTGGCGTTCCCGGGTGAACTGCAGGTCGGGATCGTGACCGCATTCGTCGGCGCGCCGTTGTTCATCGCGCTCGTGCGACGTCGCAAGCTGGTGAATCTGTGAGCGGGGTCCGCGTGGCGCCGGGCGCCGCTCCGGCCGACCGCCCGAACACGGCCGCGGTAGCACGTGCCGACCGGCTCGGGCGGCGTTCCCGCGAAATCCGTGTGACGCTCATCCTGGCGGCCCTCGTCGTTCTGGTCGGAGCCGTCTCGCTCTGCCTCGGCGCCGCTGCCGTGTCTCCCGGAGACATACTTGCGGCGCTTGTCGGCCAGGCCGACCGCCTGACCCAGTTCGTGATCCTCGAACTGCGCCTCCCGCGTCTGCTCGCCGCGGTGCTGGTCGGTGGATGTCTGGGACTGTCGGGGGCGCTGTTCCAGTCAGTCGTGCGCAACCCGCTCGCGAGCCCTGACATCATCGGCATCACCGCTAGTGCGAGCGCGACCGGAGCTATCGCTCTCGTCTGGTTCGGGTTGACCGGGCTGGCGCTCTCCGGGGTCGTTCTCGCGGGCACCCTCGTCGCGGCGCTCCTCATCTATGTGCTCGCTTGGCGGAGCGGGATCAGCGGCTATAGATTCGTGCTCATCGGGATCGGCTTCGCGGCCATCTGCGGAGGCCTCGTCTCCTACGTCCTCACACGCGCGAATCTGACGGATGTGCAGCAGGCGCTGGTGTGGATCACGGGAAGTCTCAACAGCATCGACACAGTGTCCCTCGTCGTGCTCGGGGTGAGTGCCGTCATCCTCGTGCCGGCCGCGGTGCTGCTCGGCCGCCCGCTCTCGGCACTCGGACTCGGCGACGATGCTGCGGCGGCGACCGGCGTGCGGGTCGAGTCCACGCGGCTGCTGGTGGTCTTCGTCGGTGTCGCTCTGGCTGCCGTCGCGGTGGCCACGGCCGGTCCGATCTCTTTCGTCGCGCTGGTCGGCGCCCCCATCGCCCGTCGGCTTATCGGTCGGGGATCCCTCGCCCTCATCCCGTCGGCGCTCGTCGGCGCTCTCGTGCTCGTCGTCTCCGACATCGTCGCCCAGTTCGCCGTCCCCGACGTCTCATTCCCGGTCGGGGTCGTGACGGGGATCGTCGGGGCGCCCTACCTGATCTGGCTGCTCATCCGCACCAACCGAACCGGCCTGGGAGGCTGAAGGCTGCTATGACCACCACCCACCAGCTCGCCGCGCGAGATTTGACGCTCGCGTACGAAGGCCGCGTCGTCGTCGACGGGCTCGACCTGGAGCTGCCGCCTGGCCGAGTGACCGCAATCGTAGGACCCAACGCGTGCGGTAAGTCCACGCTGCTGCGCGGGTTGTCCCGGTTGCTCGCTCCCGCATCCGGGACGGTGCTCCTCGATGGCGCCGATATTCACAGCCTGCCCACGAAAGAGGTCGCGACCCGGCTCGGACTCCTGCCCCAGACGCCGACCGCCCCCGACGGCATCAGTGTCGCCGACCTGGTCGGCCGCGGCCGCTATCCGCACCAGGGCTGGTTCCGTCGGTGGACCGCTCAGGATGACGCAGCGGTCGCCGAGGCGATGGAGTCGACCGGCGTGTCCGACCTGGCTGACCGTGCGATCGACGAGCTCTCGGGCGGTCAGCGTCAACGGGTGTGGATCGCGATGGCTCTCGCGCAGCAGACGGGCATCCTGCTTCTCGACGAGCCGACCACCTTCCTCGACATCAGCCACCAGATCGACGTGCTCGACCTGCTCCTCGACCTGAATGCGGCTCGGGGGACCACTGTCGTCATGGTGCTCCATGATCTCAACCTGGCCGCCCGCTACGCCGACCACCTGATCGCTATGAAGTCGGGGGCGATCCGCGCATCCGGAGACCCGGCCTCGGTCGTCACCGCAGAACTGGTGAGGGAGGTGTTCGGAATCGACTCGGTGATCACTCCGGATCCGGTGACAGCCACACCCCTGGTCGTCCCGCTCGGACGGCACCACACGCGCCCCTGAGCCCGTGCCGAGCGCTACTCGTGCCGAGCGCTCAGCCCAGCGGCGTGTAGTGGTCGACGTCGGGGAAAGGCTCGTAGTGGTGGTGGAGGAGCGCTCGCCATTCCTGATACTCGGGCGAGCCTCGGAAGCCGACAGTGTGGTCTTCGAGTGACTCCCACTGGACGAGCAGGAGGTACTGACTCGGGTTCTCGACCTGGCGCGCGATCGTCAGGTCGACGAAGCCCGGCATCGCGGAGATCAGCGGGCGGGCGCGGGCGAAATCCGCTTCGAAGGCTTCCTCCTGGCCCGGGATGACGGGGAGCACGGCGTGTTCGACGATCATCGTTCCAGCCTGGCACAGGCGGAGTCGACGACAAGTGCAGCCGAAGGGGCCGGCGGTGCGATCGCGTGGTGGATTCCACCTCGACCGACCATTCGGGTGAGAGCGGAATCGCACTCCTGGCGTCTGGCGGTCGCGCCGTCGGCTCATCTGTGTCTGGCAGCGAGCATCAGTGCCGTAGTCGGGTACGGATGCGGCTCATGCCAGGTCCTTCTGGGACACCACCGAAGCGCAACTCGAAGGCTGGGCCATCAGGGTGGCAACAAAGTCATTTTACGACCGGAGGCATCCGCCGTTCCAGGGGATCCGCGCTCATCCGTGCAGGGGGCCGAAGAATGCGCGGATGGCGTCGGCGGTCACCTCGGGCTGCTCGAGTCCGGCGAAGTGCCCGCCCGCGGGCGCCTTCACGAACTCGCGCACATCGAGCGCGGCACGCGAGGCCAGCGACGGCGGGAAACCGTCCATCACGGGCTCGCGGCTGAGGAACACTCCGAGGGGAGAAGTTATCAGGGGCCGCGGCGGGTTCGAGTCGTAGTCGAAGTACTGACGGAAGGACGTGCCGATCGAGTCGGTCACCCAGTACAACGTGACGAGGGTGAGCAGCGCATCCCGGTCGATCACGGTGAACAGATCGCCGTCGACCCAGTCGTGCCACTTGTCGACGATCCACGCGAGCAGGCCGACAGGGGAGTCGACGAGCGCGGCGGCGATCGTGTCGGGGCGAGTCGCCATGATCTCGCTGTAGCCGCCGTCGCCCGCGTCATAGGTGTCGACCGCGTCGAGGTAGCCCCGCTCCTCAGCGGTCAGTGATTCGGTGTCCGCCGGGAACGGAGCGTGCAGCAACTGCACTCCGACCACCCGATCGGCGTGATCGACGCCGAGCCAGGTGGCGGCGCCTCCGCCGATGTCGCCACCGAACGCGGCGTACCGGTCGTAGCCGAGCACGCCGGTCATCAACTCGTGCAGATCGTCGGCGATCGCCTGGCGGGTGAGCGGACGATCGGGCAACTCCGAGAAGACGAAACCGGGAAGCGACGGGATGACGACATCGAACGCGACGGGCGAATCAGAACCGAACGCGGCCGGGTTCGCCAGCCGTTCGCCGAGTGGAAGGTACTCCGTGAACGCACTCGGCCAGCCGTGCAGCAGAAGGATCGGGATGCGCGTCGCCGCCGATCCGGCGGCGGTGATACGCACGAAATGGATGCGGTGCCCGTTCACCTCGGCCACGAACTGGTCGTAGGAGTTGAGTCGCGCCTCCTGATCGCGCCAGTCGAAGTCGTTCGACCACGCATCCACCAACCCCCGCAGCGTGTTCGCATCGATTCCGCCGGACCAGTCGCCGTCGCCGAGCGGCGGCGCGTATCGCGTTCTCCGCAACCGTTCGCGGAGGTCGGTCAGGGTGTCTTCGGGAACGTCGATACGGAACGGTTCGGCAGTCATCGCCCTCCACGCTAGCTGCACGCGTTGGGGAGCGGCACCCCTGCGGCCTCATGGAAGAATCATGGTCATGGCTTCTCCGATCACACCGCCTCGCGGGATGCGCGACTTCCTACCCGCTGACAAGGCCCGCCGCGAGCACGCCCTGGGCGTCATCCGCCGCAGCTTCGCAGCCCACGGTTTCGACGAGATCGAGACCCCGGTCGTCGAGGATGTCGCGCTGCTGCATTCGGGGCTCGGCGGCGACAACGAGAAGCTCTCGTTCGGTGTGCTCAAGCGCGGACTCGACGGCGACGATCTGGCCTCAGCGATCGAATCGGGCGACATCCTGAGCCTCACGGACCTCGGCCTCCGCTTCGACCTGACCGTGCCGCTTGCCCGCTTCTACGCATCGCACCGGGCCGAGCTCCCGCCGGTGTTCCGCGCGATCCAGATCGCGCCGGTCTGGCGCGCCGAGCGTCCGCAGAAGGGGCGCTACCGCCAGTTCGTTCAGTGCGACATCGACATCATCGGCGAACCGGGTCAGCTGGCCGAAGTCGAGCTGATCACGGCGACCGCGGCGGCATTGGATGCGCTGGGCCTCAAGGACTGCACGATCCGCATCAATGACCGCCGCATCCTGAACGGGCTGCTCGAGTACTGCGGCTTCGCCGAGGCCCGTTGGCCGCAGGTGCTGATCTCGATCGACAAGCTCGACAAGATCGGAGCGGCCGGCGTCGTCGCCGAGCTGGAAGGCGAGGGGGCCGACTCGGCCGCCGTCCTCGGCGGTATCCTCGAGAAGCTCGAGCCGCACGTGGCCGACGGCGGGGTCGAACTGACCGTCGAGGCGATCACGGGCATCCTCCCCGACGGGGTCGACACCGATGCGGTGGCCGCCTTGGAGTCCCTCGCGCACGCGCTCGACTCGTTGCCCTCCGGCGTGACGCTGCGTTTCGATCCGACGCTGGTGCGTGGCATGGGCTACTACACCGGCACCATCTTCGAGATCGCGCACCCCGGCTCGGGAAGCTCGGTCGGCGGCGGCGGCCGCTACGACGGGATGATCGGCCGTTTTCTCGGCAGCGATGTTCCGGCGGCTGGATTCTCGATCGGGTTCGAGCGCGTCGTCGACCTGATCGAGGTGCCCACCGGGGAGACGGCCGACTCGATCGTGCTCGTCTACGATCCGACCGTGCCGCTCGACCGCCTGCTCGCCGTCAAGAGCGAGCTGATCGCATCCGGACGCCGGGTTCGGCTCGAGAAGCGCACCAAGAACGTCAAGGCGATTCTCGACCGTGCAGAGGCGGCCGGCTTCGGCGCTTTCGCAGCGGTGACGCCCGAGACGACGGATGCGGCGTCGCTCGACATCAAGGCACTGGGTTGAGCGGGTTGAGCGGGGTGACCCGTGTCGCTTGGGAGTCGGGGCACTGGACGACCGAGCCCGTCTCTTCCGAGGTCGACGGCGACGCCCTCGTGGTGACCGCCGCTGAGGGCACGGATGCGTGGCGCACGACCGCATACGGCTTCATCCACGACACCGAGCACGCATTGCTCGCACCGTTCGCGGTCGGTGCCGCGGTCGAGGTCGCCTTCACCGGCGACTTCAGCGGAGACTTCGATCAGGCGGGTGCGTTCATCCGCACAGACGACGAGAACTGGATCAAGCCCGGCGTCGAATTCTCCGACGGACTCCTCCAACTCGGCGCCGTCGTCACGCGAGGTGTCTCCGACTGGTCGGTCGCGCCCGTGCCTCACTGGGCGGGGCGTCGCATCACCGTGCGCGCCAGTCGGTCGGGGGATGCGGTCGCGATCCGTGCGCGCGTCGACGACGAGCCGTTCGCGCTCATCCGTCTGGCCCCGCTCGATCCGGATGCGCAGGTCGAGGCCGGACCGTTCCTCTGCGCCCCGAGCCGCGCCGGCCTGACCGTGCGGTTCGAGTCGTGGACCGTCACCGAGGCCGACGGCTCACTGCACTAGGCGTTCGCCGTATTCCGCCGGTCACTAGACTGGCGAGCGGATAACCGCAGATTTTCCACCCACCACACATGTGAAACAAGGAGACAGTTGTGGCTCAAATCGAAGCTGTAGGCGCTCGCGAGATCCTGGACTCGCGCGGAAACCCGACCGTCGAGGTCGAGGTGCTTCTCGAGGACGGCACGGTCAGCCGTGCCGCCGTTCCGTCCGGTGCATCCACCGGCGCATTCGAGGCCTATGAGCTTCGCGACGGCGACAAGGACCGCTACCTCGGGAAGGGCGTGCTGAAGGCCGTCGACGCCGTTCTCGACGAGATCGGCCCGGCCATCGAAGGCTTCGAGGCTGCCGACCAGCGCCTCGTCGACTCGGCGATGATCGAGCTCGACGGCACCGACAACAAGAAGCGCCTGGGCGCCAACTCGATCCTCGGTGTCAGCCTCGCGGTAGCGAAGGCCGCTGCCGACTCGGCCGACCTGCCCCTGTTCCGCTACGTCGGCGGACCCAACGCACACACCCTCCCTGTGCCCATGATGAACATCATCAACGGTGGCGCGCACGCCGACACCGGCGTCGACATCCAGGAGTTCATGGTTCTGCCGATCGGTGCGGACACCTACTCCGAGGCGCTCCGCTGGGGTGTCGAGACCTACCACTCGCTCAAGTCGCTGCTCAAGCAGCGCGGCCTGAGCACCGGCCTCGGCGACGAGGGCGGCTTCGCCCCCGAGCTCGAGCACAACCGTGCAGCGCTCGACCTGATCTCCGAGGCGATCCAGCTCGCGGGCTTCACGGTCGGCACCGACATCGCGCTCGGCCTCGACGTCGCCTCGACCGAGTTCTTCGAGAACGGCGTCTACAAGTTCGAGGGTCAGGAGCGCACCGCCGCTCAGATGTCGGCGTACTACGCCGAGCTCGCCGCGAACTACCCGCTGGTCTCCATCGAGGACCCGCTGGCCGAGGACGACTGGGAGGGCTGGGCCCACCTGAACGCCGAGCTCGGCTCCAAGCTGCAGCTCGTCGGCGACGACCTCTTCGTCACCAACCCGAAGCGTCTCGCCCAGGGCATCCAGGCGAAGGCCGCGAACAGCATCCTGGTCAAGGTCAACCAGATCGGCACCCTGACCGAGACGCTCGACGCGGTGGCCCTCGCCCAGCGCAACGGTATGACGGCTGTGCTCTCGCACCGTTCGGGTGAGACCGAGGACACCACGATCGCCGACCTCGCCGTCGCCACCGACGCCGGCCAGATCAAGACCGGCGCACCGGCCCGCTCCGAGCGCGTCGCGAAGTACAACCAGCTCCTCCGCATCGAGGAGGAGCTCGGCGAGGCCGCCGTCTACGCCGGACGCAGCGCCTTCCCGCGCTTCACCGCGTAGGCACCTGCCGTACAGCCACGAACACGAGGGCCCCGGATGCGCATCCGGGGCCCTCGTGCTGTCTCGCTGCGGGCTGAACGGCGACCGGCACTCTCAGCGCGTGCATCCGGGGACTTGCAGGCACGTAACGTACGATGAAATGAGGCCTTCACCGGCCTCTGTTCCTGCCCGCGTCACATCCTGGAGGCCCTGTGGCCCAACCTCGCACCCGCCGCGTGCCGGTGACGCTGACCACGGAGGAGTCGGGCACCGGGCGCTGGCTTCGCGGTATCCGGTTCTCCGGATTCTCGCTCGTGATGATGGGCCTGCTCGTCGTCGCCGTGCTTATCCTCGCCCCGTCCCTGAGCTCGCTGATCCAGCAGCGGCAGCAGATCGCCGACCAGCAGAAGGCGGTCGATGCGCTGTCTGCGCAGGTGAACGGTCTGAAGGAGCAGCGGGCGCGTTGGAACGACCCGAGCTACATCCGTTCGCAGGCGCGCGACCGGCTCTACTACGTGATGCCCGGCGAGGTGAGCTATCTCGTGATCGACGACCGGCCCCCGGCCGCGAAAGCCGCGGACAACGCGCCGGTGAGCTCGAAGCTGCAGAAGACGGAGACCGACTGGGTCGGCACGCTGTTCGGCTCCTTCATGGGTGCCGGGCTGAGCGAGGCGACGCCGGATCAGCTCGACGGCAAGGCTCCGGCCGGCACGACCCCGGGCACGACGCCCACCCCGACTTCCACCCCAGGCGGCTAGACATGACCACCCCACCGTTCGATCCTGTGACCGATGAGGACATCGCCACCGTCTCCGCCCAGCTGGGACGCCCGGCACGAAATGTCGTCGGCATCGCCGCGCGCTGCGTGTGCGGACGGCCGACGGTCGTGTCGACTGCTCCGCGTCTCGACGACGGAACGCCCTTCCCCACCTTCTACTACCTGACGCATCCCGCAGCCACGGCGGCCCTCTCGCAGCTCGAGGCGACGCAGGTGATGAACGAGTACAACGACATGCTCGAACAGGATGCGGACCTCCGCGAGCAGTACGCCGCGGCTCACGACGCCTATCTGGCCGACCGCGAGAGCATCGCGCACGTGGAAGAGGTCGCCGGGATCTCGGCGGGCGGGATGCCTGTGCGCGTCAAATGCCTGCACGCTCTCGGCGCCCACGCGCTCGCAGCCGGCCCCGGAGTGAACCCCATCGGCGACCTCGCCCTCGCGCGCGCCGACTGGTCGCCCGACGTGTGCGAATGCGTCATCGTCAGCACGGATTGACGCGGTAGCGACAATGAGGCGCTGGGGGCGAGGGGGTGTCGCCGTCGTAGCCGGGCTTCTCCTGGCTCTGGCGGCACCGACGATGGCGCACGCCGACCAGGTGCGCGACCTCGAGTACTGGCTGAACGACTACGGCTTCACCGCCGCATGGCAGACCACCAAAGGCGCCGGGGTCAAGGTCGCCGTGATCGACACCGGTGTCGACGGCACCGTCCCCGACCTCGCGGGTGCGATCGTCGGCGGGACGGATGTGTCGGGTGTCGGCGCTGCGAACGGTCAGGAACCGCTGGGCGACGGCGACAACGCGAACCACGGCACCTGGGTCGCTTCTCTGCTCGCCGGAAGGGGGACAGGCAACGGGAACGGGGTACTCGGTGCGGCGCCGGAGGCGTCTATCCTCACGGCGTCGGTCGCGCTGGGCAAGGCCGCCGGCTCGATCGACAGCGACGACCAGATCGCTTCCGCCATCCGGTGGTCCGTGGACAACGGCGCCAAAGTGATCAACATGTCCCTGACCCGGAACACGCTCGATTGGCCGACAAGCTGGGACAAGGCGTTCCAGTACGCGTTCTCGCATGACGTGGTCATCGTGGCGGCGGCAGGCAACCGCGGGAGCGGAACCACGGAGGTCGGCGCACCCGCGACCATCCCCGGGGTGCTCACGGTCGCTGGAGTCGATCGGGAGGGCAAGGCCAGTTTCGACGCCTCATCGCAGGGGATCACGATCGGCGTCTCCGCCCCGAGCGAGCAGCTCGTCGGCGCGAACCCCGGTGGCGGCTATGTGCAGTGGGAGGGGACCAGCGGTGCCGCGCCACTCGTGTCAGGGGCGGTCGCGCTCGTGCGCGCCGCGCATCCTGAACTCAAAGCGGCTGACGTCATCGAGCGCATCATCAAGACCGCGAAGCCGGCACCTGGTCCCGTGCCCAGCCCGATCTACGGCTACGGGCTTCTGGATGCGGGGGCCGCGGTCACCGCGACCGTGCCGAAGGTCAGTGCGAACCCGATGGGCGACCTCGACGAGTGGATCCGCATCCACCGCCGCGCGGACGCGCCCGCTACCGCGGCGCCCGGAGCCGTGCCGGTACCCACGTCGACGCCCCGGGCGCTGCCGCCAGAGCGGATCGTGCGCTTCGACCAGCTGCTCTGGCCGCAGTGGGGCCCGCTCACGACCTTCTGGCTGCCGTTCAGTCTGATCAGCGGTTTTCTCGCTTTAGCGGCGCTGGGCGGGGTCGGCGCCTGGCTGCATTTCAGACGAACGGGCCGCAGGGAGTAGATTAACCGCATACTTTCGTCTTGAGGAGACCCTTTACTGTGCCCAAAATTCTGATCGTCGGCGGCGGATACGCCGGGTTCTATACCGCCTGGAAGCTCGAGAAGCAGCTGCGCAAGGGTGAGGCCGAGGTCACGGTCGTCGACCCGCTGCCCTACATGACCTACCAGCCGTTCCTTCCCGAGGTCGCTGCCGGCTCGATCGAGCCGCGTCACGCGGTCGTCGCTCAGCGTCGTCACCTCAAGAAGACCGACGTCGTCGCGGCGAAGGTCACGTACATCGACCACGCCAAGAAGACGGCGACCATCGAGCCGCTGGTGGGCGAGAAGTACGAGTTCGAGTACGACCTCGTCGTCGTCACGGCGGGTGCCGTTTCGCGCACGTTCCCGATCCCGGGCGTCGCCGACCAGGCGATCGGCCTCAAGACCATCGAAGAGGCCGTCGCGATCCGCGACAAGGTGCTCACGAACTTCGACAAGGCCGAGCACCTTCCGGCCGGTCCCGAGCGCGACCGTCTCCTCACGTTCGTCGTCGTCGGCGGTGGGTTCGCGGGCATCGAGATCTTCGCGGAGCTCCGGTCGCTCGCGAGCAGCCTGCTGAAGAGCCACCCGGGCATCAAGTTCGAGGACACCCACTTCCACCTCATCGAGGCGATGGGCCGCATCATGCCGGAGGTGTCGCTCAAGACGAGCCACTGGGTGATCAAGAACCTCGCCCAGCGCGGCGCGGAGATCCACCTCGACACGCAGCTCTCGAGCGCGGTCGACGGCGTCGTCGAGCTCTCCACCGGTGAGAAGTTCGAGACCGACCTCATCGTCTGGACGGCCGGTGTCATGGCCAACCCGACCGTCATCCGCAACACCGACCTCCCGATCGAGGAGCGCGGTCGTCTCAAGGTGCGCGCCGACCTCCGCGTCGGAACCGACGAGGAGATCATCAAGGACGCCTGGGGTGCCGGTGACGTTGCGGCCGTTCCCGATCTGACCGGCGGCGGCGTCGGCGGGTACTGCGTGCCGAACGCTCAGCACGCTGTGCGTCAGGGCAAGCTGCTCGCGAAGAACATCATCGCCGACCTGCGCGGTGAGCTTCCCCGCCAGTACTTCCACAAGAATCTGGGTGCCGTTGCCGGTCTCGGAGTCGGGGTGGGAGTCTTCCAGTCCGGCAAGCTCGCCATCAAGGGTCTTCCCGCCTGGTTTGCGCACCGCGGTTACCACGGTCTGGCCATGCCGAGCTGGGAGCGCAAGTGGCGTGTGATCGGCGACTGGATTGGCGGCTTCTTCCTCGGGCGTGACATCGTCTCGCTGTCGGCCGAGCAGACCCCGCGCGCCGTCTTCGAGCAGTTCGCCTCGCGCCCGAAGCCGCCCGCGGCCGAGGCGCCCGCGGTCGAGTCTCCGAAGAAGGCTCCTGCAAAGAAGGCTCCGGCGAAGAAGGAGCCCGTCGAGGTCACGGCGAAGTAGTCGCTGAGTGTTACGAAGGGCCCGGTGCGTTCACGCACCGGGCCCTTCGTCATTCGGCTCCGGATGCGTGGACGCACGGTAAAACCGCACCTCTATTCAGTGGCATGCTTGTGCACAGACATCCAGCGCCGAGGGGGAGCCGATGGGACTGTTTTCGAAACAGCGTGCCGAAAAGGCGGTGCGCAAGCGCTCGGGGGAGCGCGACGCTGCTGCGCATCCCGCGCCGGAACCGATCATGACGAACCGGTTGGTGCAGACAGCGCTGAGCCGGTGGTCCGCCGGCAAGGATGCGCGAACGTTCGCCGAGGTGCTGCGGCAGTGCGCCACCGGGAATCTCCTGCTCGACGGGTCGAACTCGACGATCGCCGACCCGAGCCGAGGATTTCAGCCCGGCGACACCCTCGGAGTCGGCTACCGCACGGATGAAGAGGGCAGGAGACTACTGCTCGCATTCACCAGCAACGAGCGGATGGCTGCCTACCACCAGGATGACCCGACGATCTCGGTCGTGCAGCCGGCGAGCGCGGTCATGGCACAGGCTGCTTCCGAGTACGACGGCATCGCGATCGATGTGGGGTCGAGCGAGCTCTGCATCGCCTTCGCCGACGAGATCCGCCAGCACCTGACCGACGATCCGACGCTCAACGACAGGCTCAAGACCGCGCTGGTCGAGCGGACCATCCCGTGGGACGACCTGCTCGGACTGCTCGGCAGCACACCCGCCGTCTTCATCGCGATGTCGGATGTGCATGATGACTCCGGCGCGGTCACCGGCGTCACCGTTCCCACGGCCCGCGGCAAGAACGGGGAGACGTATTCGGTGGCCTTCACATCGCCCGCGGAAGTCTGGGCCTGGTCGCCGCCCGAGAATGCAAGGGCCACCGGTATCGCCAACGTCGCTCAGGTGGCGCGCGAGCAGGGCCATGATGGCATTCTGCTCAACCCGGCCGGCCAGTCGGTTGTGATTTCGCCGCCCGAGCTGGAACGCTTCTTGAACTGAGTTCGTCGACCGAAGGGTACGAGTGATGACACAAGCAAGCGATGCCGACCGGGGCTTCACGCTCACGCGCATCCTGAACGCCCCGCGTGCCGACGTGTTTCGGGCTTGGACGGACCCCGCGCAGCTGGACTGGTTCTTCAGCGGAATGGAGCAGCCGGGCGAGCAGATCGACGTCGACCTGCGCGTTGGTGGGGCCTGGCGGCAGCTGATGGTCGTCGGCGAGGACACTGAATACGTCACGGGCGGTATCTACCGCGAGATCGTGCCGGTCGAGCGGCTCGCCTTCGAGTGGGGAGCGGTCGGTGGTTGGCCGCTGATCGACCCGGCGCATCCGGATGCCACACCGGTTGTCACGGTGCTCCTGAATGAGGTGCGCGGCGGTACCCAGACCGAGATGGTGTTCCACGTCGGAATTCCGGCTCGCATGAGCGATGAGCAGGCGGCGGAGTGGTCGGCCCCAGGGATGCACGACGGCTGGGGAATGACGATCGATCGGCTGGTAGCGCGCTTCGCCGACGCGTGACTTCTAGCGACCCCAGTGGCGCATGAAGACGACCATCGAGGAGATCACCGCGAGCAGGATGGCGACGGTGGCCGAGATGATGAGCCACGGCTGCAGGATCTGACCGAACGGCGCACCGACCGCAGCTTGGAACGACGTGACGATGGCCGCGGCGAAGACGAGCGTGGCGGTCAGCCACACCGCCACCAGCAGCCTGCCTCGTTTCGTGTCCATGCGTAGACGGTAGGCGCATCTAAACACGGGTCGTAGACCCCAGAACGTGGGAACCCCGTGCGAGGGGTGCCGCCGTACCCCAGTGGGACTCGAACCCACACTCGGACGATTTTAAGTCGTCTGCCTCTACCGATTGGGCTATGGGGGCCCGCGGACCATCGTAGCGACAGCGACGCCGACGCCCCCTGGGAAGCCGTTCCAGAGGGCGTCGGCGAGCTGACCTGCGACGGTCGGTTAGTGCATCGTGGCTAGTGCATCGCCACCGGTGCGTCGGAGTCCGACTTGCTGTCGGCGGGGATGCGCCGACCCCAGATCGCGAACAGGATGAGCGCTGCCGCCGGGAACGCCGCCCCGATGAGGAGCGAGGTCGAGATGCCGCGGGCTTCACCCGAGACCGCTGTCACCGCGATGAAGATCGTCGTGAGCACGGCGACGCCGATCGAGCCGCCCAGCTGCTGCATCCCCTGGATGAGGCTGGATGCCGCACTGACCTCGGTCTTCGGAGCCTGCGCCATGGCGATCGACGTCAGTGGGGCGAAGGTGAGTCCTGCGCTGATGCCGAGCACGATCGCCGGGCCCAGGATGCCCGTGGTGAAGGTGCTCGCCGCGTTCATCTGACCGAGCCAGATCAGCCCGATCGTCATGCCGCTGAGGCCGATGACTCCGACGACCTTCTCGCCGACCCGCGGGAGGAGGAAGCGCGGTGCGAGTTCGTTCGTGATGAGCATCGCGGCGACGAACGGGAGCAGCGCGAGTCCGGTGCCCAGGGGGTCGAAGCCGAGCACGTTCTGGGTGAAGAGCGCGGCGAAGTAGAAGAAGCCGAACATCCCGGCCGGCACGAGGAGCATGCCGAGCAGCGGTGTCGCCGTGCGCATCCGGGCGAAGAAGTGCAGTTGCACGACCGGGCTCGAGTGGCGGCGCTCGATGAAGACGAGGCTCACCAGCGCAATGATGGCGACCGCGAACGACACGAACACCTGAACGTCGGTCCAGCCGTGGCTCGCCGCACGCGTGAACCCGTAGACCAGACCGACCATGCCGATCGTGGAGACGGCGGCGCCACCCAGGTCGAGCTTGGCGGGCAGCCGATCCGTCTCGGTGAGGAAGAGCGCAGCACCGAGGATGATCAGGATGCCGATCGGCACGTTCACGAACATGACCCACTCCCAGCCGAAGCTGGTGGTGAGGAAACCGCCCAGGATGAGACCGATCGCGCCGCCGCTGCCGGCCGCGAGAACGAAGAGGGACATCGCTCGCGCCCGGTTGGCGCCCTCGGTCGTGTTGGCCACGAGGAGTACGAGGGTGCTCGGGGCGGCGATGGCCGCGCCGATGCCCTGAAGGACGCGGGCCGCGACGAGGATCTCCGGCGTGGGCGCGAAGCCACCGATCGCGGAAGCGACGATGAAGACCCCGACGCCGACCATGAGAGCGAGACGGGCGCCGACGATCGAGCCGATCTTTCCGCTCAGCAGGATGAGACCGCCGAAGGCAGAGCGTACGCGGTGACGACCCAGGAGAGGTCGGTGGGGGAGAAGTGCAGTTCTTTCTGGATGTCGGGCAGCGCGACGTTCACGATGCTGGCGTCGACGACGAGCATGAGCTGCGTGATGAACACGACGATCAGGCCGAGTGCCGGTGTGCGCAGGCTACGTCGGGCTGAGGTGGCGTTGAGGGCGGACGGGCGGATAGCGGTACTGCTTGCTGTGTCTGGACTGAGTTCGGTGGTCGTCATGCTGGCGCATCCGTTTCTCGCGGGGTTATGCTGGTAATCGGAGAGACTCTCCTCTTGAGTGATCAACAATACGGAGACTGTCTCCGCTTTGTCAACGACGATGAAGTGAATTCTTTTCGAAAGGAACCTCAAGTGGCCGGCGAGACCCTGACCCAGGTCAAACCCCTGCGTGCGGATGCACAGCGCAACTACGACCGCATCGTCGAGATCGCTTGCGAGGCGTTCAGCGAGAACGGCGTCCACACCTCGCTCGATGACATCGCCAAGCGCGCCGGCGTCGGAGCCGGAACTCTCTACCGTCATTTCCCCAGCCGTGATTGCCTGCTCGCGGCGGCGCTCGTCGAGAGCCGGCAGGGTCTCGACCAGAGCGCCGAAGAGCTGCTCGCTCGCGACGACGCCGGCGAGGCCCTCAACGACTGGCTCATCGAGCTCGCGCGTCACCTCAGCAGCTACGACGGTCTTCCCGACTCGGTGGCCGAAGCCGTCAACGACAGCAGCTCGCCCCTCACCGCGCCGTGCAGCATGATGAAGGATGCGACCGCGCGTCTCCTCGCGCGAGCGCAGGCCCAGGGCGCCGTGCGCTCGGACGTGAACTCCGACGACCTCTTCGTCTTCGCGAGCTCGCTCGCCTGGGCGGCGAACAAGAGCGGCTACAGCCGCGACGACCTGCGGCGGGTGCTCAACCTCTTCATCGCGGGACTGCGATAGATCGCAGAAGTGCTAGTTCAACGGTCGCGGAACGGCGACCTGATCATCTCCACGAGGGCGGTCAGCGCAAGGATGCCGCCGACAGCGATGACAAGCCAAATGAACCCGATCAGCAAACCAGCCATGGCACGTACGCTACACCCGGGCGGCCCCGAAAGTTGAGTGCTTCCGGATCGAGGCGGATACTGGGCGGATGATCCGGATCGGTTCGATCGTCTGGGGTGTGCGGGATGTTCCGCGCGCCATCGCCTTCTGGACCGAGGCCATCGACTACCACCCGCTGCGCGAGCCCGACGTCGACTGGGCGATCCTCGTTCCGCGCGAGGGCCACGGGCCTCAGATCGCGATCAGCCAGGTCAGTTCCACGCCCGAGGATCACCAGCGGCACCACCTCGACCTGTACGCGTTCGATCAGGCGGACGAAGTCGAGAGGCTGCTCGGCCTCGGCGCGACCAAGGTCGAGTGGGACTATCCGGATGACGCCGACTATGTGGTTCTGGCCGATCCCGATGGCAATCGCTTCTGCGTGGTGCAGGCCGGCGACGTGGCCAACCACACCTGAGCCGCCGACACTTGTGCGCGCGGGCATCCGTCTGTGTGCAAATCTTCAGCCCGCCCCAAGCGGCCGCTCATTTCCGGGCCGCAGACTGTATTCAGACGCCCGATCTGGTGTGGTGTCCATGACCCGGTCGTACCTCCCGAGATCCCCCCGACGGAGCCTGCGACCGGGTCTTCTCTCTGTGTGGTCTTGCCTCACGGGTACGCTCGACGGATGAGTTCTGCCGCGCATCCGGTTCGCTGCCCCTGTTCCAGCGGTGAGACCTACGACGCCTGCTGCGGCCCGCTGCATCGGGGAGAGGCGCAAGCGCCGACCGCCGAGCGGCTGATGCGCTCGCGCTTCTCGGCGTTCGCTCTTGGCGACCCCGGATATCTGCTCCGCAGCTGGCATCCGTCGACCAGACCGACCGCGCTCGACCTGGACGAGAGGATGCGCTGGTACCGCCTCGACATCCTGGACACCGAGCGAGGAGGCCCGTTCGATCGTGACGGAACCGTGCATTTTCGGGCGTACTACAAGGGCGACACGGCGGGTGTGCAAGAAGAGGACTCGCGATTCGTCCGAGAGGGTGGCGCCTGGTTCTACGTCGACGCCGTCTGAGGGCTACTCGCGTGCGGGTTCGACATACCGTTCCCAGAGCCAGACGGCGACACTGAGAGCAGCGAATCCGACGGCCGCGAGCACGAGCACGACCGTGCCCTGGCCGGTCTCGACCAGCGAGGCCACCGGCAGCAACAGCGCGAAGAGCAGCGTGTAGACGATCAGGGTCAGACCGATCCAGGCGAGTCGCGACCACTGGAACACGGCGCGTCCTGCGAGCGCGCCGATCGGTACGAGTGAGACGGCCGCAGAGCCGAGCCCCAGGAGCGACACCGCGTTGGCGAATTCGACGGCGAACGCCGACCCGACGCCCGACGGCGATGGCAGGAGTCCGACGGTGAGCCAGGCGAGTACGCCGAGCGCGGCTATCGCGGCGACCTGAACGGCGGCGATGCGTCCTCGCGTGATCCGTCCTGCGCCGCCGGTCAGGGTGACGCCAAGCAGCAGCCCGAACAGCAGCGCGGGCTGCAGGCTGAAGATCCGTGATGCGATCGCGGCTCCTCCGACGATGGCGAGCAGCCATGGCGAGAAGACGATCCGGGCGCGATGACCCGCGAGATGCGGCGCCACCCAGCGGGCGATCCCTATCCAGGCGGCGTTGACGACGAGCAATCCGAGGGCGATCGCGATGATGACGCGCACGTACGCGCCGGCGTCATCGACGGGACTCGACAGAGTGACGAGCGCGGCTGCGGCTGCGAATGCGGCTGCGATCGACCAACGGCTCGGGGATGTGATGCTCGCCGCATCCGCGCCGGCCGAGAGACCGTCTGACCTGGTCGCAGCCGTGGGTGCTTCGGCGGCGACCCGTGGAGAGAAGCGGGCCTCCGCAGCCCGGATCTCCGCGCTGCTTCGGTTGCGACCGAAGATTCCCGCGCGGCGGCGGTCGCCGCGCTCGCCGCGATTCCGCGCGATCGTGACGGCGAGAAGCCGGGCAGGCAGCGCGAGCAGAATGAGCGCGGCGGCGGCGAGGATGAGGGAGCGCAGCCACCCGGGGAACGCCTCAGCGGTCACGTTCGGTGCTGAAGCGGTGGTGAACGGTGTGCCCATCCAGCCCGGCATTCCGGGAAGCTGCGGTCCACCGCCCGGACCGGTAGGCGATGGGCTCGGGGTGCCGCCCGGTGGAACGGGAACGGCAGGACTCGGCGTCGTGGTCGGGCTCTGCGACGGGGATGATGGCGACGGATTCGCATTCGGAAGAGGCCGGGGAGCGGTGAACTTGACCGACACGACGTTGCCGGCGGAACTCACGTTGCCCGCAGCATCCTTCTGCAGAGCCGCGACCAGATACGTTCCCGGCGGCATCGACCCGACGCAGCTCCAGGACGCTCCCTGAACGATCGCGGAGCAGACCATCGAGCTGCCCTTGTCGTTGCTGGCGTAGACGGTGACCGTGGAGCCCGCCTCGCCGGTGCCGCCGAAGGTAAGAGGATCACCCGAGTGGACGGTCGTCGGGCCCGGAGTCGTGATCGTCGGCGCGGGCGGAGGAGTCGTGTCCACCGTCACAGGCACCGCCGCACTGGGGGCGGAGCTCTGGGGAGGGAACGACGACGGTCCACGCTGAGTGGCGGTCACGGTGAGCTGGCCCGACGCGGCGGGGGTGAGCACGCAGCCCCACGCGCCGCTGGAATCGGCGGGGAACGAGCATCCTGAGCCGTTGCTGGCGCGGACGGTGACGGTAGCGCCGGGGTATGCCGTGCCCCGGATGCCGCCGCCCGAGACGAGTCCGCCAGCGGGGGCGGCGATGACGGGCGGTGAGAGAACGGCGATCGTGCGGGTGGGGGCGGCGGAGCCCGTATCCAGGGAGACGGCCCGTACGACGACGGCGGGGCCGTCGGGGAGGTCGCTGAGCGAACATCCCCAGGTTCCGTCTTCGTCGACGGTGGCGCGGCAGCTGGTGCCGCCAGAGGCGCCGGAGATCTCGAGGTGATCGCCGGGATCGCCTCGGCCGCTCACGGCCAGGGGAAAGCGGGCGAGCCGGTCGCCCAGATCGTCGATCGTCGGAGCGGCCGGGGTTGGCGGGGCCGAGGGTGTTTCCGATGGTGCTGCGGCTGGCGTCGAAGGATGCGCCGAGTCGGTCGTGTCCGCGTGCGCGGGTGTAGCGAATGCCGGGGCGAGCACCAGCGTGACAAGGGTGACCAGCAGCGCGCACAGAACCAGTCCGGTCGACCCCTCGACCGGACTGGTGGTGAAACATCTGAAGCAAAACGGAGCATTCCACCCCATTCCAGGGGAGACGACGGCGAGTGTCAAACCACCAGGCCGGATTTACGGCATACTGTGATCTGGGTCAACCGTCCCACTTCCGCGCGATGAAGCGCGAATAGCCGCCCGAGCAGGAGCAAGATGCCCCGCATCTCCGCCGTCGATCGTCGCACCGCCCTGGTGCACGCGGCCGTGCGCGTCGTCGCACGGGACGGTGTCGCGGCCGCCACCACCCGGGCGATCGTCGCCGAGGCGGGGATGTCGCTCGCGAGCTTCCACTACGTGTTCTCCTCCCGCGATGAGCTGATGGTCGAACTGATCAACGCGGTCGTCGACGGCGAGGAGTCGGCTTTCGCACCGGCGCTCGAGCCCGTCGACGGCAGGGCGACAATGCGAGACACGGTCCGCGCCGGTCTGCAGAATTACTTCGACGGGGTGCGCGCCGACCCCGACCGCGAGAAGGCGATGTTCGAGCTGACCCAGTGGGCGCTCCGCGAACCCGGCTTCGAGCCGCTCGCCCGGCGTCAGTACGACCGCTACTTCAGCGTGGCCGAGAACGCGCTCGTCGCCGCGGCGGAGCTGACGGACTCCCAATGGATCCGACCGACGGCCGAGATCGCACGGATGCTCGTCACACTCACCGACGGACTCACCATCGCCTGGCTCGTCACCCGCGACGACAAGGCAGCCGCCGCGACCATGGACTTCGCCGCCGACGCGGTGGCGGAACTCGCAACACCCGCACGTGAACTGCTCGCCCGCATCCCGACCCCGGATGCGCCCATCCCGAACGCGAGGACACGATGACCCAGACCACCACCCCGGCGGTGTACGCCGAGCCGACCCGCCGCGTCACCTCGCGCTGGATCGCGTTCTTCGCGATCGCCTGGCTCGGAATCTGGATGGCGCAGCTCGCGCCCATCCAGAAGCTCCTGCCCGACCAGGTGCAGACCCAGCTGAACACGACGTACTGGGTCGACAACGTGATCGCCTTCGGCATCATCTCGGGGATCTCGGGCGTGTGCGCGATCATCGCGTATCCGCTGACGGGCGCCCTCTCCGACCGCACGACGAGCCGGTCTCGGTCGCCGCAGGCCGTGGATCGCGGCGGGCGCTGTCGTGTTCGCAGTGTCGCTCATCCTTCTCGGTGCGCAGAACACCATCGTGGGGATCGGCGTGTTCTGGTCGCTGGCCCTCACCGGCTTCTGCATCCTGACAGCCGCGCTCACAGCGACGATCAGCGACCAGGTGCCGGTCGACCAGCGCGGGTACGTGTCGGGCTGGCTGAGCGCACCCCAGGCGATCGGGATCGTGCTCGGAGTCGTGCTCGTCACCTACGTCTTCGTGGGAGCGCTCTTCGGCTACACCGCGATGGCCGTCCTGCTGCTCGTATTGGTGACCCCGTTCCTCTTTCTTCCGGATGCGGTGCTCCCGAAGGAGTACCGGCAGAAGATGACGTTCGGTGCGATCGTCGAGAGTCTGTGGATCAGCCCGCGCGAGCATCCTGACTTCGGCTGGACACTGCTGAGTCGCATCCTCGTCAACTTCGGCAACGCGTTCGGCACCACGCTGCTGCTGTACTTTCTGAAGTTCGGCCTGCACGACAAGAACGCCGATGACGACCTGTTGGTCCTCATCCTGATCTATACGGTGTTCGTGATCCTCGCGTCGCTGCTGGTCGGATACTGGTCGGACCGGATCGGCCGACGCAAGGCCTTCGTGTTCGTGTCGTCGGCCATCCAGGGCGTTGCCGCGCTGCTTCTGGCGTTCGTGCCCGATCTGACCGTCGCGATGGTCGCCGCCGCACTCCTCGGCCTCGGCTACGGATGCTTCCTCTCCGTCGATCAGGCACTTGCCACCCAGGTGCTGCCCGATCCGGAGAACCGCGGCAAGGATCTCGGCATCATGAACATCGCGACGGCCGTTCCCCAGGCCCTCGCGCCGCTCATCGGAGCGGGACTCGTCGCCATGATGGGCGGGTTCGTGGGTCTCTTCGTCATGTCCGGTGTTTTCGCGTTCGCGGGTGCTCTCGCGGTCGCCCGAGTGAAAGCGGTGCGGTAGTGCCCATCGATCTGTCCACCAAGCCCGGGGCGTCCGCACGCACCTGGACCGCGCCCGACACGTTCTGGCCGTCTCTCTCGGCGGCGACCGCGCGGCTCGACCCCGCGCTCGCCGTGCTGCACCTGCCGGCATTGCGGCACAACACCCACGACATGCTGCGCCGTGCCGCAGGCAAGCCCATCCGGGTCGCATCCAAGTCGGTGCGGGTGCGGGCGGTGCTGGATGCGGTGCTCGCTGTTCCGGGATACGCGGGCGTTCTCGCGTACACCCTTCCTGAAGCGCTGTGGCTGGCGGCGGGCGACGACGAGCATCCGGCGATCGAGGATGTGGTCGTCGGCTACCCGACGGTCGACCGCTCGGCGATCTACCGCCTCGCCACGACGCCTGAGCTGGCGTCGCGGGTCACTCTCATGGTGGACTCCCTCGCCCACCTCGACCTCATCGACGCCGTGATCGCTCCGGCCGACCGAGAGACGATCCGGCTCTGCCTCGAACTCGACTCCTCATGGCAGAACCCGGTGCTCGGCCACATCGGAGTGTGGCGGTCGCCCATCTACACCCCGGAAGCGGCCCGGACTCTCGCGGAGGCGATCGTCAAGCGACCAGGCTTCGCGTTGGTCGGCATGATGGGGTACGAGGCGCAGATCGCGGGGCAGGGCGACAAGCCGCAAGGGCGTCCTGCGTGGGGAGCGACCCTGCGCTGGATGCAGAAGAGTTCGAAGGCCGAACTCGCCGAACGACGCGCGAGTGCGGTCGCGAGCGTTCGCCAGGTCGCCGACCTGGAGTTCGTCAACGGCGGCGGAACGGGTTCGCTCGAATTCACCGCCTCGGACGACTCGGTCACCGAGATCGCAGCGGGCAGTGGACTGTTCGGCGGCCACCTCTTCGACAATTACCAGTCGTTCCGCCCGGCGCCCGCTGCATCCTTCGCGCTCTCCGTCGTGCGGCGCCCTGGCCCGGAGACCGCGACCCTGCTGGGTGGCGGGTGGATCGCATCCGGACCCCCTGGAGAGGACCGCCTGCCGCAGATCGCGTGGCCGACCGGGCTCAAGATGGTCGAGCGCGAGATGGCGGGCGAGGTGCAGACCCCCGTCACCGGCATCGCCGCGGGAGTGCTCCGCATCGGCGACCGGGTGTGGCTCCGCCACACGAAGTCGGGCGAGCTGAGTGAGCACGTCGACGACTTCCACCTGGTCGACATGGTCGAGGGGAGGGCGGCCTCCGTCGTCGGAACCGTGCCCAGCTACCGCGGCGAGGGAAAGGTCTTTCTGTGACGGCGACCGGCGCCGTGTGGCGCAACTGGGCACGTACCGAGAAGATCAGGCCGGCGCGGGTAGAGCGTCCCGCTGATGCGGCGGCCGTGCAGCGTGCCGTCGCTGCGGCCGCACGGCAGGGCATCCGGGTGAAGGCGATCGGAGCGGGGCACAGCTTCACCGGCATCGCCGCAGCGCCCGGCGTGCAGCTCGACCTCGCGAATCTCAGCGGTGTTGTCGCTGTCGACGAAGCGCTCGGTCAGGTGACGCTCGCGGCCGGAACGAAGCTCTACGAGCTCCCGAGTCTCCTGAGACCGTACGGTCTCGCGCTCGAGAACATGGGCGATATCGACCGGCAGACCATCGCGGGAGCGACCTCCACGGGCACGCATGGGACGGGCGGGGGATTCGGCGGCCTTGCTACGCAGATCGTCGCGCTCACCCTCGTCACCGGCGCGGGCGAGCTGCTGACGATCAGCGAGACGTCGAACCCGGAACTGCTTCCGGCCGCTCGGTTGGGACTGGGTGCGCTCGGCGTGATCGTGGACGTCACGCTGCAGTGCGTTCCGTCGTATCTCCTGCAGGCGGTGGAACGTCCCGAGCAGCTCGACGCGGTGCTCGACGGCTACCTCGAGCGGTCGGCGAGCGCCGATCACTTCGAGTTCTACTGGTTCCCCCACACCGAGACAGCGCTCACCAAGACGAACACGCGACTGCCGATGACCGCGGCGCGGGCGCCGCTGCCGCGATTCGGACGCTGGGTCGACGACGAGCTCCTTGCAAACGGCCTCTACCGGGGAGTGTGCGCGCTCGGGACGGTCGCTCCAGGCATCGTGCCGCCGTTCAGCCGGCTTGCCCAGAACGTCACCGGCAACCGCGACTTCACGGATGCGTCGCCCAGCGTCTTCGTCACGAACCGCACGGTTCGCTTCCGCGAGATGGAGTACGCGCTTCCGCGTGCGGCCGTGCCGGGCGCGCTCGCCGAAGTGAAGAAGCTGATCGAGACGCGCGGCTGGCGGATCTCCTTTCCGGTCGAGGTGCGCTCGGCGGCAGCGGACGACAACTGGCTGTCGACGGCACATGGGCGCGAGACGGGCTATATCGCCGTTCACCGGTATTACCGGGAGGATCCGCATCCCTACTTCCGCGAGGTCGAGCGGATCATGATGGCGCACGACGGGCGTCCCCACTGGGGCAAGATGCACTATCGCGACGCGGATTCGCTGCGGCAGACGTATCCACACTTCGACGACTTCGTCGCCGTGCGCGACCGACTCGACCCGGAGCGGCTCTTCGCGAACGAGTATCTGGCACGCGTGCTCGGTCACTGACGGATCGGCGCGCGAGGGCTGAACGGTGCCCCCAAAGCGGGTGCCGGGGTTGTCGGATGTGCGCGATGAGGAGTTCTCGGAATTCCGCGTAAATCTGCGGAATTCCGGCTATTTCAGCGTCGGTTTGTGGTGTCCATGTGACTGATGTGACTCAAGTGAATCTTGACAGGTTCTCATTTCACTGGAACACTCCCTGCTAGCTGTGAATTACCTGAGAGTTATTGAGAATAATTCATCTTCAGGAGAGAAGCCGATGTCCGACCGCATCACCCGCCTGACCCGTGCTGTGCCCGGAGCCACCCCAGCCCGCCGCATCACGGCCTTCGTCGCCGCCCTCGCGATCGCCGCGGGAGTGGTGGCCTCCACCAGCGGCGCCCTGTCCACCTCCGCGGTGGAGGCTCGGGATGCGGCGCGGGCGGCCACCGTCACCCGTCTCGTGACCGCGCACACCGCATCCCTCGCCACCCTGCGCACAGCGGGCGCCGACTCGCGGCGAGCTGCTGCCGTCACATCCGGAACCGCCGAACTCGTTCGTGCTCGCGCTGTGCTGGCCTCGAGCGCCGGGAAGGCAGCAGACACGGGGCGCGATGCTCTCGCCGCTGCGATCGGCTCGCTGGAGTCGACTCTCGCCGGGTCGACCGCCTATCGCGTGACCGCCGCGCTCGTGTCGCTCAAGGAGTCCGAGAAGGCGGTCACCGACTCCGTGGCCGCGTTCGAGGCTGCCGAGCAAAAGCGCCTCGCCGCTGAGGCCGCCGCGGCCGCTGCCGCAGTCGCGGCCGCCGAGTATCAGACCTCGCACGCCGTCAAGCACGTCGTGTCGACCCGTTCGGCGTCGCCGGCCGTCAAGGCCTCCGCGCCGCACTATGCCCCGGGGTAACGTCCACGCCCCCGGACAACTCGGGGTGCGGTCCGTGCCCCGGCGCAACGCTCGTGCTTACCTCATCGGGATATTGGGGTTGTCCGTAGCCGAGCTCTGACGGCATCCGTCCGACCACGGATGCTGTCAGCGAAACGATCGCGGCGTCGACCGCCCCCGGTGTCGGGCACTCGGGAAAGTCGACGCCGCGTCGTCGTTCCCACCCGCGCTCACGAGGGGTCGCAACACGCCGTCGCGCTCCATCCGGAGACGGCGCGTTGCGACCACTCGTTGGCGTGCGGATGCGCGGCGGCTCGCCGCCTGCTGCCGAAGGGCACGGTGGATGCTTTGAGAGTGGTGGGAACGCGGTGGGAGCACAGGGCGCCGCGGTTAGGATAAATATCGCGTGAGAATCCGCGCCCATCACCAAGGAGTACCTGAAAATGGAATGGCTCATCCCGGTCATCATCGTTGTCGTCATCGTTGCGATCATCGGGATCTACCTCTGGGCCACCTACAACTCCCTGGTCACCCTGAACGTCCGCGTCGACGAGGCGTGGAGCGACATCACGGTGCAGCTCAAGCGGCGTGCCGACCTCATCCCGAACCTGATCGAGACGGTCAAGGGATACGCGGCACATGAGAAGGGCGTCTTCGAGTCCGTGACGCAGGCACGCGCAGAGACTCTGTCCGCGCAGGGGCCGGCCGAAGCATCCGTCGCCGAGAACCACATGCAGACTGCCCTGAAGAGCATCTTCGCGGTGGCAGAGGCCTACCCGCAGCTGCAGGCGAGCCAGAACTTCCTGCGCCTGCAGGCCGACCTGGTCGACACCGAAGACAAGATCCAGGCCTCGCGCCGGTTCTACAACGGCGGCGTGCGCGAGCTCAACACCAAGATCAAGGTGTTCCCGAACAACATCTTCGCCAAGCGCCTCGGCTTCTCGGAGCGCGGCTTCTTCGAGGTCGGCGACCTCGCGGCGATCGCCGAGCCGCCGCGCGTCCAGTTCTAGCGGGCGGCGATGTATCGGGCTATCGCCAGGAACAAGCGCAATACGGTCATCACGATCCTGCTGTTCCTGGTCATCATCGGCGCACTCGGCTGGCTGGCCGCAGTCATCTACAACAGCATCACGATCCTCGTCGTGGTGGTCATCGGCGCGATCCTCTACGCCCTCTTCCAGTACTACCTGGGCGGCCGCGAGGCGCTGAGCATGTCGGGCGCCATCCCCATCCAGAAGTCCGACAATCCCCGCCTCTGGAACATCGTCGAGAATCTGTCGATCACCACGGGCACGCCCATGCCGCAGGTCTACATCGTCAACGACCCGGCGCCGAACGCGTTCGCCACCGGGCGTGACCCTCAGCACGCGTCCGTCGCCGCGACGACGGGCCTGCTCGACATCATGACCGATGCCGAACTCGAGGGCGTCATGGCGCATGAGCTCGGTCACGTTCGCAACTACGACATCCGGCTCGGGATGATCGTGTTCGGCCTGACCGTGGCAATCGGCCTCATCGCCGACATCTTCCTGCGCATCGCGTTCTTCGGCGGACTCGGCGGTCGCGACAACAACAACAACAATGGCGGCGGGGGAGGCGGCGGCAACCCGGTGATCATCGTGTTCGGTCTGATCGCCGCGATCATCGCGCCACTCGTTGCGACCCTCATCCAGTTGGCCGTCTCGCGGCAGCGCGAGTATCTCGCCGACGCCACCGGGGCGATGACCACGCGGCATCCGGATGCACTCGCCAGCGCCCTCCTGAAGCTCGAGACCTACGGTCAGCCGATGCGCAGGCAGAACACCTCGATGGCGCACCTGTGGATCGCCAACCCGCTCAAGCCGAGCCTGATGAGCCGGCTCTTCAGCACCCACCCGCCGATCCCCGAGCGCGTCGACCGCCTCGAGAAGATGGGCAGCACGTTCTAGTAGTGCTCGGCCCTCGGCGTCAGCCCTCGGCCGACTCCTCGCCGAGTTCGCCCGTGCCGATGTACCGGTAGATCACGCGGTAATCGACGCCCTCATCCGGTGCGTCCGGATCGGGCCGCCAGACGCTCTCGACGGTCTGACCTCCGACCGTCGTGACGTCACGGATGGGATCGGCGGGCGCGCCGTCGACCAGGCTCGTCACGATCTCCGCGTACACCGTTCCGTCAGGGTTCATGAGAACGGCCAGGTAGTGATTGTCGGGGACCTCGGGTTCGTCTGTCATGCCCCGGATGGTACCCCTCCGATGGATTCGGCGGGCAGAGCGCGCACAGCGCCCAGCGTCAGGCCGCGACGCCGGCCGCGGCCACCGCGACTTGGAGCGCGGGTGCGAGGTCACCCCGGTCGGCGACGGCGATGCCGCCGAGCCCCTGCCACGCCGCCGTCTCCTCGAGGAGCGGCACAAGGCGCTCGACCGTCTCGGCCGGCGCCCCCGGTTCGCTCCACGCCGATTGCACGCGCAGGATGCCCGCCTGACGGTCGCTCTTGAGGTCGACGCGGCCCACGACCCGGTCGTCGATCAGCAACGGCATCGTGTAATAGCCGAAGATGCGTTTCTCGGCTGGGGTGTAGATCTCGATGCGGTAGTGGAAGTCGAACATCCTGAGCGCTCGATCGCGATACCAGACCACCGGATCGAACGGGGAGAGCAGTGCTGTCGCTTCGACGCGGCGGGGGAGTCGAGCATCCTTGTGCAGCCAGGCCTTGACGGCCCTGCCGCCCTGCTCCCAACCGGGGACGGTCACGGGCAGTAGTTCCCCGGCATCCTCGAGGTCGGCGATCGCCTCCAGAGCAGGGGCGCGCAGTATGCGGTAGTAGTCGCCGAAGTCGCCCGCCGTTCCGATGCCGTGCGCGCGTGCTGAGCGCCTGATGAGCTCGCGCACCGCATCCCGAGTCTCGATGCGGGTGTTCAGGATGCTCGCCGGCAGCACGTCCGCGGCCAGCGCGTACCGCCGCTGGAATCGCGTGCGCCCCGCGATCGCGACCTCGCCGAAGATGAACATGAGTTCGAGCGCGCGCTTCACGTCGGACCAGCCCCACCACGGTCCCGTGCGGCGATTTGCGTCGTGCTCGATCTCGCCGGCCGTGAGCGGACCGTTGGCGGCGAGCTCGGCGCGCAGCCAGTCGACCGTCTTGAGGTTGTTCTGGAACCAGCCGTCGGGCTTCGTGTATCGCGCGCGTTGCGCATCCATTCGCCACTGGAAGAGCGGCCAGTCTTCGCGACGCATGAACGCCGCCTCGTGCGGCCAGTACTCGGTGTGCGGCGCACCGGCCTTGAAGGTGAGGCTGTCGAGGAGGCCCTTGTCGTAGCTGCCGAGACGGGCGAAGGCGGGCAGGTAGTGAGACCGCTCGAACACGTTGACCGAGTCGATCTGCAGCAGGTTGATGCGGTCGATCAGTCCGTTGAGCTGGCGGGTGCCCACGACCGCAGGGCGGGGACGACCGAAACCCTGGGCGGCCAGTGCGATACGGCGCGCGAGCGCGGACGAGACCTTGTCAACCACGATGTCGACCATAGCGCCACCCTCGGACACAGTGATTCGGCCGCCGTTCATCGAGCGTCAACCGCGCGCACCCGAGCCGGTTGCCGGACGTGCTTAGCGTTGCCCCTGGCCCGGAGGAATCCGAAGCCTTTCCGCGAACGGGAGGCGACCATCCGGGTAACCCAAACGGAGGAACTCTTGACCAACAAGCGCGCACGCGTCGCCGGCCTGGCCGCCGCGGCCACCGTCGTCGTCCTGTCGCTCGCCGCCTGCTCGGGCGGCGCCGATGCGGCCGACTCCAGCAGTGGAGCAACCGTCGACGCGGCCACCGCCTCGAGCGTGAAGGACTTCGGCTCGATGGATTCGCTGGTTGCCGCCGCGAAGAAGGAGGGCAACCTCAACATCATCGCGACCCCCGGCGACTGGGCGAACTACCAGCAGATCTTCGACGGCTTCACCAAGAAGTACGGCATCACGATCAACCCCAGCCAGGACAGCGCGTCCAGCCAGGAGGAGATCGACGCCGCCAAGAAGCTGAAGGGTCAGGACACCGCTCCCGACACGTTCGACATCGGCAGCTCGGTCGCGCTCGCGAACACCGAGTACTTCGCTCCGTACAAGCCCACCGGTTGGGATGACATCCCCGCCGACCAGAAGGAGAGCACCGGCCTCTGGAAGGTCGGCTACTACGGCGTCATGGCCGTGGGTTACGACGCCAACAAGATCAAGACCGCTCCGAAGGCGTTCAGCGACCTGCTGAAGTCGGAGTACAAGGGCGCGGTCGCGCTGAACGGCAACCCGACACAGGCTGCGGCCGCGGCCGGCGCCGTCGCGTACGCCGACCTGCAGAACGGCGGAACGCTCGACGACATCACGCCCGGGATCGACTGGTTCTCGAAGCTCAAGGCTGCGGGCAACTGGAACGCCGCGGACGGCAAGCCGAACACCATCGCCTCGGGTGAGACGCCCGTGCTGCTCGACTGGTCGTTCAACCAGAAGGGCTACGCCACCTCGGAGACCATCAAGGGCGGCGGCGTGAACTGGAAGTACGTCGTTCTTCCGGGTACCGCGTACGTGGGCTACTACAACCAGGCGATCAACAAGGATGCGCCGCACCCCGCCGCCGCGCGCCTCTGGGAGGAGTACCTCTACAGCGACGCTGCTCAGAATGCGTGGCTGAAGGGTGGGGCGTACCCGGCCCGCGTGGACGCCATGGAGACGGCCGGAACGCTCGACAAGGCCGAGTTCCCGGGCAAGCTCGACAAGACCGCCGTCATGACGGACAAGCAGGCGACGGACGCCGGAACCCTGCTGAACGCCAAGTGGGCTAACGCGGTCGGCTAGTGACATCCTCTCTTGCTGACGCTGCGGCGCCGGCGATCGACAGCGGTGCCGCCGGGGAGCTTCCCCGGCGGCACTCGCCGTCGGGCGCCGCGCCCACCCGTCGCCGTCGGCGCGGCGTCGCCGCGCTGCTCGGCCTCACGCCGTTCGCCTTCTACGTCATCGTCTTCCTCGCGATCCCGACCGTGATCGCTGTCGGAAGCGGGTTTCTGGATGCGAACGGCGGGTTCACCTGGGCGAACCTCAGCGGCCTCGCCGAACCGGCCATCCTCGGCTCGTTCTTCGGCGCCTTCTTCCTCTCCGCGGTGACAGCTGTGGTCGGCGCGGTCGCCGGCGCAGCCCTCTGCTTCGCGATGCTGCGTTCCCGCGCAGGCGGGGTGACCCGATCGCTCGTCGATTCGGCGAGCAGCGTGCTCGCCCAGTTCGGCGGCGTGATGCTGGCCTTCGCGTTCATCGCGACCATCGGCGCTCAGGGCCTTGTCACCGTGCTACTGCGCAACCAGTTCCACATCAACATCTACGAGAACGGGGTGTGGCTCTATACCGTGCCCGGGCTCATCCTGCCGTACCTGTACTTCCAGATCCCGCTCATGGTGATCACGTTCATGCCCGCGCTCGAAGGTCTCAAGCCGCAGTGGCTGGAGGCGAACGCGACCCTCGGCGGAAGCCGGGCGACCTACTGGTGGCGGGTGGGCATCCCTGTGCTGATGCCGTCGTTCCTCGGCAGTCTGTTGCTCCTCTTCGCCAACGCGTTCTCTTCGTATGCCACTGCCGCAGCGCTCGTCGGCCAAGCGAACAACATCGTCTCCCTGCAGATCCGTCAGGCCCTGATCAGTGAGACCGTGCTCGGTCGCGCGAACCTCGCCGGTGCCATGTCGCTCGGGATGCTCGTGGTGATGATCGTCGTCATGCTCGGCTATTCGGCGCTCGTCTCGCGCACCGCGAGGTGGCAGCGATGAGCGGGGTACAAACCAGGCCCGCGCCGGCCAGGCGGCCCGGGCGCACCAAGCGTCCCGGCGAGACGTTGCGCTTCGGACCCGGACCGGTCACCCGGAGCATCATCTGGACCGTCTTCGGCCTCTTCTTCCTCATCCCGCTGTTCTCAATGCTGGAGTTCACCCTGCGCACCGCTAAGCCGGGCGTCTACAACTTCGACCGCTGGGTGCTCGTCTTCAGCGGCACGACGACCCGGTACGACCGCGTCTATCAGGGCCTCGGCAACTCGCTCGTGCTCGCCCTGGTGACGGTGCTGATCATGCTGCTCGTCCTGCTGCCGACGATGATCCTCGTCGAAGTGCGGTTCCGCCGGCTTCGCCGGGTACTCGAGATCGTCTGCCTGCTGCCGATCATGATCCCGGCGATCGTCATGGTGGTCGGGCTCGCGCCGACATATGCGGTAGTCACGCAGATATTCGGCTCCGGTGCTTGGACGCTCGCCTTTGCATACGGGATCATCGTGCTGCCCTATGCGTATCGCGCCATCCAGAGCAACATCGCGGCGATCGACGTCGTCACTCTGAGCGAGGCGGGTCGCTCCCTCGGCGCCGGCTGGGTGAGCGTGCTCACGCGCATCCTGGTGCCGAACCTCGGTCGTGGAATTCTCGCCGCGAGCGTGCTCTCGGTGGCCGTCGTGCTCGGTGAGTTCACCATCGCGTCACTGCTCAGCCGGGTGAATCTGCAGACTTCGTTGCTACTCGTCTCGCAATCCGACCCGTTCGTCGCGGTCATCTTCGCGCTCCTCGCGTTGCTGTTCGCGTTCCTCCTCCTGTTCGTCGTCGACCGTCTCGTGGCGGCCGGACGGCGGCGCACCGCGAAAGGTTCCTGATGTCTGCCCTCGAATCCCCACAGTTCGGGTCGACCGTCGAGCTCCGTGAGGTCGTCCGCGACTTCGGCGGCGGAGTCGGACTGAACGGTCTCGACCTCGCCGCCCAGCCCGGCGAGCTGATCGCCCTGCTCGGCCCGAGCGGCTGTGGCAAGACGACGGCGCTGCGCGCGCTCGCCGGACTCGAGCGCGTCGACTCGGGGAGCATCCTGATCGACGGCGTCGATGTGACCGACGAGCCGACCAACCGTCGCGACCTCGGCATGGTCTTCCAGTCATACTCCCTGTTCCCGCACCTGACGGCCGTCCAGAACGTCGAGTTCGGGCTCAGGATGCGCAAGACGCCGCCGGCGGAACGTCGCCGCCGCGCATCCGAAGCCCTCGAACTCGTCGGCCTCGACCACCACGCCGACCGCTACGCCCACCAGCTGAGCGGTGGCCAGCAACAGCGCGTGGCTCTCGCGCGCGCTCTCGTCACCCGGCCGCGCGTGCTGCTGCTCGACGAGCCGCTGTCAGCACTCGACGCGAAGGTGCGGGTTCAGCTGCGCGACGAGATCCGGCGGATCCAGACAGAGCTCGGCATCACGACCTTCTTCGTCACCCACGACCAGGAGGAGGCGCTCGCGATCGCGGATCGCGTCGCCGTGATGCGCTCGGGGGACATCGAGCAGATCGGCGCGCCGGAGGAGCTTTATCGCCGTCCCGCATCGCCGTTCGTGGCCGAGTTCGTCGGCCTCACGAACAAGGTGGCGGGTCACGTGGCGGGCGGCGAGTTGACAGTGTTCGGGCGACCCGTGCCGCTCGTGAGCCGTGCAGTGCCCGATGGCGCCGTGCAGGTCTATCTGCGGCCCGAGGATGTTCTGCTCGCGTCGGCGGGAATCCCGGCGACGGTCGTCGCCACGAGCTTCCTCGGTGCGCTCCGGAGGACGCGGCTGCGCCTCGACGACGGCACCGAACTGGCCGTGCAGCATGCCGCACGCGAGACGCCGGAGCCCGGGTCGGCAGTGCACGTCGAACTCGCGGGAACGCCGGTGACCGCGGCTCCTGCGGCCCCCGAGTGAGGACTTGACCGGCAAGAGTAGAATAATCCTCATGTTAGGTGAAGCCTCGGGGGAGGCCGCCGAGAACACGTCGACGATCGACCTCTCCACATTCGAACGAACACTGTCCCTCAAAGAATTCGCCACCGAGCTCCGGATCGGCGACATCTTCCACTTTCCGTGGTTCACGCCCATCGAGACCATCAGCCCCACCCACACCGTGGGGAAGGGGCGCACCAATCTCACGGTGATCGCGCCGGACATCCTGCAGACGGACACGACGGGCACGCCCTTCGCGTCGTTCAACTTCCGCCAGGTTCCGTCGGGCGGTCCCGGTGTGTCGGTGCACTTCCAGCCGAGCGCGTACGGGATCACCGGGACCGCCAGTTACGTGATCTCGTTCCTGCTGTCCGTGAGCGGCCCGACGAATCTCAGCATCTCCGGTTCGGTCATCGGCGGAACGGTGAGCGGAGCCGGTACGAAGACGGTGAACGGCAACGTCGCGATGTCTGTCGTGCTCAACAACGTGATGGCCTCCCAGGTCGTCAACGCCGCTGTGCAGCAGAGGGAGCCCGGCGGAAGCTGGTCCTGGTTCTCGACGAGCATCGAGTATCCGCCGCTGATCCTGCAGGTCGCCGGCCTGGAGGGCTAGCCGCCTGAGCATCCGCCGAACCCGCGGTCAACCCCATGGCCGCAATGGGGTGCGCCCGTAAACTGGCGAACATGTCAGACACGGATGCGACCCCACCGGTTCCGGCGCAGCCCGCGGGGAGAACCGCGCGCCAGCCCGCACCTGGTTCCTGAACCGCAAGCGTCGCGAACTGGGCGAGCCCGTCGACGAGGTCGACGAGTCGCTGCCGCGCGGGGTCAGGATGGCCGGGGCTTGGTCGTGGCGAATGCTCGTGATCGGCGCCGTGATCGCCGTCTTCATCTTCCTGGTCATCCAGCTGCGGTTGATCATCATCCCGCTGCTCATCGCGGTGCTCATCGCCGCGCTGCTCGTGCCGTTCGTCGAACTGTTGGTGCGTCACCGCTGGCCGCGCTGGTTGGCGATCGTCGTGGCGATGCTCGCCGTGCTCGTGGTCGTCGGCGGTTTGCTCTACCTCGCGATCTGGCAGGTGACGCGCGAGGGGTCGGCACTCAGCAAGCAGTCCGTTACAGCCTTCAACGACTTCCGATCGTGGCTCACCACGGGGCCGCTCGGCCTCTCCGAGTCTCAGATCACGGATGGGCTCAACCAGCTCTTCAAGTCGCTCCAGCAGGACAGTCAGATCTTCATCACGGGCGCGCTGTCGCTGGGCTCGACGCTCGGGCACGTACTCACCGGCGTGCTGCTGACCCTGTTCAGCACGCTCTTCATCCTGATCGACGGCCGGAGCATCTGGAACTGGATCGTTCGGATCTTCCCGAAGCGCGCCCGTCCCGCCGTCGATGGAGCGGGCCAGGCCGGATGGACGACCCTCCGCAACTTCGTGAAGGTGCAGATCCTGGTCGCGTCCATCGACGCGCTCGGCATCGGCCTGGGGGCGTTCTTCCTGGGGCTGCCGCTCGTCATCCCGATCGCCGTGCTCGTCTTCCTCGGGTCGTTCATCCCGGTCGTCGGCGCAGTCGTCACGGGAGCCCTGGCGGTCTTCATCGCCCTCGTCTACAACGGCTGGGTCATCGCTGTCATCATGCTCGGAGTCGTGCTGCTGGTGCAGCAGATCGAGGGCCATGTGCTGCAGCCCTTGATCATGGGCACGGCAGTGAAGGTGCATCCTCTCGCCGTCGTGCTGGCGGTCGCGGCCGGCTCGCTGCTCGCGGGCATCCCTGGTGCGTTGTTCGCCGTGCCCTTCGTGGCGGTGCTCAACGTGATGGTTCACTACGTCTCGAGTGGGGTGTGGCGCAACAGGGGACCCGGCACGTATGACGGACCGCAGACAGTGATCTGGCAGACGGTCCCGCAGGCCGTACGACGGCCGCGGAGCTAGGCGTCCACCGCGCGCTCAGAAAGCATTCGGTTTGCGGAATACAGCCGCGAGTAGGCTGAGCGCGTGGCTACGCTGACAAACTCGACGCGAACACCCTTCGCCGGACCGAGCCTCGACGAGATCGAGGCAGCCCGGGCGATCGTGTCGCGGGTGGCGCAGCCCACGCCCATCGAAAGCTCCCGCTTTCTCGCGGATGTGCTCGGCGCCCCGGTGTATCTCAAGTGCGAGAACCTGCAGCGCACCGGCTCGTACAAGATCCGCGGCGCATACAACCGGCTCGCGAAGCTGACGGCCGAAGAGCGGGAGCGCGGCGTCGTCGCGGCATCCGCCGGGAACCACGCTCAGGGTGTGGCCTTCGCGGCCCGCGAGCTCGGCATCCGGGCCACGATCTTCATGCCGGTCGGCGTCGCGATCCCCAAGTTCCAGGCCACCCGTGACTACGGCGCCGATGTCGTGCTGAGCGGCAGCATCGTCGACGAGACGCTCCGCGCCGCCGCCGACTTCGCCGCCGAGACAGGCGCCGTGCTGATCCCGCCGTTCGACCACCCCGATGTCGTGACCGGGCAGGGAACGCTCGGCCTCGAAATCCTCGATGAGGTTCCGGATGCCGCAACGGTCATCGTGCCCATCGGCGGCGGCGGTCTCATCTCCGGCGTCGCGAGCGCCGTCAAGCAGCGCGCTGCGCGCGAAGGTCGCGAGATCCGGGTGATCGGCGTTCAGGCGGCCAACGCGGCCGCGTATCCTGTCTCGCTCGAAGCGGGTGAGCCTGTCGAGATCTCGCTCGTCGCGACGATCGCCGACGGCATCGCGGTGAGCAAGCCGGGTGCGCTCAACTTCGAGATCATCCGCGACGTCGTCGACGAGGTCGTCACGGTGAGCGAAGACGACATGGCTCGTGCGCTGCTCGTGCTCCTCGAACGGGCAAAGATGGTCGTCGAACCGGCTGGTGCAGCGGCGGTCGCCGCGATCCTCGCGGGCAAGGTCGCGCCGACGGGCCCGACCGTGGCCATCCTCTCCGGCGGAAACATCGATCCGCTCCTGATGCAGCGCGTGATCAGCCACGGACTCGCGGCCTCAGACCGCTATCTCAAGCTCAAAATCATGCTGCCTGATCGTCCTGGGCAGCTCGCCCGCATCTCCGAGATTCTGGCCGGCGCCAACGCCAACGTGATCGAGGTGTTGCACACGCGGCATGGACACGGACTGCAGATCAGTCAGGTCGAACTCGACGTGAGCGTGGAGACGCGGGGGACCGAGCACCGCAAGGTGGTCATCGAGGCGCTCCGAACGGCCGGGTACGACCCGGTGCTCGACTATGAGTAGACGTCAGGCCGGGCTCAGCCGGTGTACGTCTCGACGTTCGTGACCTCGACGGCGATCTCGCGGCCGTTGGGTGCCGTGTATTTGGTGGACTCGCCGACCTTGAGGCCGAGGATCGCCGCGCCGAGCGGGCTCTGCTCGCTGTAGACGGTGAGGTCGGTGCCTGCCGCGATCTCGCGGTTGCCGATCAGGAACACGCTCTCGTCGCCCGCGATGGTCGCGGTGATGACGGTGCCGGGTTCCACGACGCCGTGGCTCTCCGGGGCAGCGCTGACCGTCGCGGTGCGCAGCAGGTTGGTGAGCTGCACGATGCGGGCCTCCATCTTGCCCTGCTCGTCCTTAGCGGCGTGGTAGCCGCCGTTCTCCTTGAGGTCGCCCTCTTCGCGGGCCGACTCGATGCGCTTCGCGATCTCATTACGGCCGTTGATGCTGAGCTCTTCGAGCTCCGCGTGAAGTCGGTCGTAAGCATCCTGGGTCAGAAAGGTGACCTGAGACTCCTGAGACATGGTGAACTCCTTTGCGCTACCGGCGTACTGCCGGTGGGCAGATCGTCGGCGGTCGGGTGACCGTCGGGCATAAAGTCGACGCCCCGACAATCTGTCGAGGCGTAATCGAACAATCTTAAGTCAGCCAGCAGCTCGAAATCAAACCGGTGTTGCTCTGCTCGGTTGTTCTGATCATCTCTTTGTGGGTGGTCAGATGCACATTCGAAGCCGGGTAGCTGATCACCCGCCAGCCCACGATCGCGAACGATTCGTTGAGTGCCTGGATCGCGCACGTCACCGGGGTGCCTGCCGGGGTGTTCACGGTGAAGGTGATGTCCACATGGTGGGCGTCGACGATCGTGTACGCGGTGTCGGTGGCCTCGAGGTTCGCGCTGTCGTTGTCCCAGCCCGCCCAGAACACCCAGCCGGTGAATACGGCGACGAAGGCGAGCGCAGCGCCGATGAGCCACCAGCGGTCCCGCCGCCTGCGATTCGGTGTGCGCCCGTATCGGCGATCGAGCGTGTCGGTCACCGCCATGCTTCTCCCAGCACTGAAACTCCCGTGAAATGGTGCACCGTCCACGACGGTAGGCTTGAAGTCCAAGACTAGGAGACGAATCTGGGAATCGATCTCCTCAGCATGGCCGCAGCAGCGTCGGCGGCCCACAGCACGCAGAAGGAAACGGTGTGACCCGGCGATTGATGGCAGTCCATGCCCATCCCGACGACGAGTCGAGCAAGGGCGCGGCAACCGCGGCGTACTACACCAGCCTCGGCGACGAGGTCATGGTCGTGAGCTGCACGGGCGGCGAGCGGGGCGACATCCTGAACGAACGGATGCCCGCGGCAGCGCTGGCGATGGGACGTCGCGACCTGCCGGGCCTCCGCCGCCGCGAGATGGCAGCCGCTCAGGCCGTCACCGGCATTCAGCACCGCTGGCTCGGCTACGTGGACTCCGGGATGGCTCGCGAGGACGGATCGGTCCCCGCCGGCTCGTTCGCGTCGATCCCCGTCGAGATCTCCGCCGAACCGCTCGTCGCGCTCGTGCGTTCGTTCAAGCCGCATGTGATGGTCACGTACGACGAGAACGGCGGCTACCCGCATCCTGACCACATCAGGGCTCACGCCGTCGGTGTCGAGGCGTATCGCGCTGCCGGCGATCCCACGCGGTATCCGGAGGCGGGGGAGCCCTGGCAGGTCTCCAAGCTGTACTACGACCGCATCTTCAACTCCGGCCGGTTGAATGCCGTGTATGCCGACCTGCTCGAGACCGCGCCCGACTCGCCACTCGTCGCACAGCTGCGCGAGATGCGCGGCTGGATGAGCGAGCAGGAGTTCGACGTCACCACACGCATTCCGGCGGGCGAGTTCTTCGACGCCCGCGACCGAGCGCTGCGCTCGCACGCCAGCCAGGTCGCTCCCGACAGCCCCTTCTTCTTCTGGCCGAACGACGTGCAGCGTCGGGCCTGGCCCACCGAAGACTTCCAGCTCATCGACTCGAAAGTGAACACGCAGATGCCAGAGACCGACCTCTTCGCGGGAATCGAGAACGCCGCATGATCGCAGACACCCTTCTGCGCGTCGGCGTCTGGCTGACCGCCGCGACGCCGAGCCCGACGCCGAGCGGAGCCCCGAACGACGACCAGGTGACCCCCGGCTACGTCGGCTTCATCGTGACGTTCGTGCTGGCTGTCGTCGTCGTGCTGCTGGTCATCGACATGGTGCGCCGCATCCGCCGGGTTCGCTACCGTGCCGAGATCGCGGAGAAGCTGGACGCCGAGCAGGCGGCGCAGAACGAGCATCCGGATACCGACGAGCGCTGAGGGCGCTGATTTCTCGCCGACTCGACGCTAACCGGCGTTGTAGACGGGGTGCATGGCGATGATCAGGGTCGCCGCCCAGTGGCAGAGGAACGCGAGCACCGTGAGGGTGTGGAAGATCTCGTGGAAGCCGAACTTTCCCGGGAAGGGGTTCGGCCGCTTCATCCCGTAGATGACGGCACCGATCGTGTACAGCACGCCGCCGACGAGGACGAGCACCATCATGGGCACGTTCGCCTCGAAGAGGTCGACGATGTAGCCGAGCGCGCCCCAGCCCATCCCGATGTAGATGGGCACGTACAGCCAGCGCGGTGCTCCGATCCAGAAGACCCGGAAACCGATTCCGAGAATGGCAGCACCCCATACCAGGGACAGCAACAGGATGCCCTTTGACGACGGCAACGCCAGCACGGCGAGCGGCGTATACGTCCCGGCGATGAGCAGGAAGATGTTGGCGTGGTCGATCCGCTTCAGGATGACCTTGGCGCGGGGCTTCCAATTGAAGCGGTGATACAGCGCGGAGTTTCCGAACAGCAGCATCGACGTGAGCATGAACACGGCGGACGACCACTTCGCCGGAGCGCCGTGAGCGAGCGTGATGAGCACGATTCCGGCGGCGATCGTGACCGGGAACGTTCCCGCGTGGATCCAGCCGCGCCAGGTGGGCTTGATCTCAGCGACGCTCGCGGGTGAGGCGTCGAGCAACGGGATGTTCGGCAGATCGGGGCCGCGACGTTCATCGGCCTTGACGGCCGCGTCCGCGGGCGCGAGGGCGTCGGCCGGCTGCTCGAGCAGGTCGCCGACGTCTTCGTTCTCATGGCGTTTGCGGGGCGTCATGCTGCAAGGGTACGGGAACGGGGTTGGTCGCGGGCTGTGAGTTGGATGGCCCCGCGCGCGGTAACGTACCTCTGTGAGCAGACGGAGTTTCCCCCTCGGGAGTGGCCTCCTTTACGGTCTCTACCAGAATCGGCTGAGGCGCAGCCTCACCAAAGACGTCGTGCCCGGTCACGTCGCCATGATCATCGACGGCAATCGCCGCTGGGCTCGGCAGGCGGGGCTCAAAACAGCCGCTCACGGGCATCGCGCGGGCGCGGCGAAGATGCGTGAGTTCCTCGAGTGGTGCGACGACCTCGGGGTCTCGGTCGTCACGCTCTACTTGCTCTCCTCCGACAACCTCACCAACCGCAAGAGCGACGAGCTCTCGGCCCTGATCGAGATCATCGCCGAACTCGCCGACGACCTCTCCCGCTACCGGGACTGGCGTGTGCAGCACGTCGGCAGCACCGCCGGTCTCCCCGAGCCGCTGGTCGCCGCGCTGACTGCGGCCGAACAGCGCACGGCGGACAACAAGGGACTCCACGTGAACCTCGCGGTCGGCTACGGCGGTCGCAAGGAGATCACGGATGCGATGCGCAGTATCGTCGCCGCCCACCACGCCGACGGTGGCAGCCTCGACACGCTCGCGGATCTGCTCACCCCCGACCTGATCGGTGAGCACCTGTATACGGGCGGCCAGCCCGACCCGGACCTGGTGATCCGCACATCCGGAGAACAGCGGCTCAGTGATTTCATGCTCTGGCAGAGTGCTCACAGCGAGTTCTACTTCGTGGAAGCGCTCGGGCCCGACCTTCGCGAGGTCGATTTCCTGCGTGCGGTGCGCGACTATTCGCGGCGGCAGCGCCGCTACGGGAGCTGAACGCCGCGGGTGGCGCGCATCCGGACACCGCACTGAAAGAATGGTGCGGGAGGTTTGACCAGATGACGACCATCGAAGAGTTCGCGGCCGGGTTCACCGAAGAGCCGGGCTACCTGGACTACGGCCGAGTCGGCCCGCTGTCCGCGACCGTGCTGGCCGAGACGATCGGGCAGTACGAGATCCTAGCTAAGAGCCGTTACGGCACTGTCGACAGGATGCGCGGCGAAGACGAGAGACTGCGCGAAGCCGTCTCAGTGCTCACCGGATTCGCGGCCGACCAAGTTGTCTTCCAGCCGAACACGAGCACGGGACTGATGCACGCCATGTTCGGCCTCACCGGTGGCGAGGTGCTGCTGTCGCAGGCGGAGTTCCCGAGCATCACCTACGCGGCGGTCCGCGCATCCCAAGCCATGCACGTCGTCACGCCGACCTGGCTGGAGACGGACCACGGCCGCGTGACGCCCGGGCAGATTCGGGAGCAGATCACATCCGCCACGACAGCGGTCGCGGTCAGCCTCGTCGACTCTCGCACGGGCTACCTCGCCGACATCGACGGCATCCGTCAGGTGATCGGCGACCGGTTGCTCATCGTCGATGCCATCCAAGGCTTCGGTGTGGTCGACGTGCCGTACGAGGTGGCCGATGTCGTCGTCGCCGGTGGCCAGAAGTGGGCTCGTGCGGGATGGGGCACCGGGTTCCTGGCGCTCAGCGAGCGGGCGCTCGACCACCTCACGCCGGTCTTCAGCGGGTTCACCGGAACGGACCGCTTGGAGACGTTCGACGAGGTCATCGAGCCCAGCGCGCTCGCCAAAGCGTTCAGTCTGAGCAATCCGGACTCGGTGGCGCAGGCCCGATTTGCCGCAGCGCTCGAAGAGGTCGCGTCGGTCGGCGTCGCCGTCATCAACCAGGCGATCAGCGACACGGTGGAGCGGGTGATCGATCTCGCGGACGACTTCGCCATCCCGGTCGGCTCGTCCCGCAACCAGGCGGAGCGTGCCGGCATGGTGACCCTGGAACCGAGTGCGGAGCAGCTCACGCTGCTCAGTGCGTCCCTCCACAATCACGGCATCACCGCCACCACGCGACCCGCCTCGGTGCGGGTGAGTGTGCACGCGGGTACGACGGAGGAGACCCTCGAGATGCTGCGCGGCGCGTTCGTGTCGTACGCGTCGGCGTTGTAAGGGCGCGCGTCTCGCTGCTGGCGGGGCGAGTGTGGCGGCCGGATGCGCGGGGCGCGGGCTCTGCGCATCCTGAAGCCGGCTTGTGCTCACGACGCGCGACGGTCGCGCCCCCTCGGACTGGGGGAAGGGTTTACCCAGGCTTAATATTCGGGAGCGGGCGTGTCGCGTGTCGGTGTCGGCCGTGCGGCGTAGCTTCGAGCTATCGGGCATGGCGCCCGATCGAGACGGCCACGTAAGTTCGTTTCGAAACCCAACCGGCCGACTCGCCAAGATGATCCGGGAGCTCTCAGAAGCTGCCGGGGCGGGAGTGGTTGTGGCCGAACAAGGTACCCGACAGCCGGCGCAGGCCGGATCGACGACGCAGCACCTCGAACAGGCCGAGCGCACGTATGTGCTCGACACGTCGGTGCTGCTGTCCGACCCGAAGGCGATCTTCCGGTTCGCCGAGCACGCTGTCGTCATCCCAGTGGTCGTCGTGGGCGAACTCGAGGGCAAACGGAACGATCCCGAGATCGGGTACTTCGCGCGGCAGGCGCTGAGGAACCTCGACGAACTCCGGGTGAAGCACGAGCGCCTCGACTTCCCGATCCCGGTCGGTGACGGCGGATCGCTGCGCGTCGAACTGAATCACTCCAACATGTCGGTGCTTCCGAGCGGTCTGCAACTGGGGGACAACGACTCGCGCATCCTCGCCGTGGCGCTCAACCTGGCCAACGACGGGCTCGCCGTCACGGTCGTCTCCAAAGACCTCCCATTGCGCGTCAAAGCAGCATCGATCGGCCTCGCCGCCGAGGAGTACCGGCACGAACTCGCCGTCGACTCCGGATGGACGGGGCTGGCCGAGATCACCCTCGGCTCCGATGCGATGAACGAGCTCTATGACAACGAGTGGATGCACACCCGCCTGGTCGACGACATGCCCGTCAACACGGGGCTGATCATCCACTCCGACCGTGGATCCGCGCTCGGCCGAGTCACCGGGGAAGGTGCACTTAAGCTGGTCCGCGGCGATCGCGACGTCTTCGGGCTGCACGGGCGGTCGGCCGAGCAGCGTCTGGCGATCGACATGCTGCTGGATCCCGAGATCGGCATCCTGTCGCTCGGAGGTCGGGCCGGAACCGGCAAGTCGGCGCTCGCGCTGTGTGCCGGGCTCGAGGCGGTTCTGGAGCGTCAGCAGCACAAGAAGATCATGGTGTTCCGGCCGCTGTACGCGGTCGGCGGCCAGGAGCTCGGCTACCTCCCCGGCGACCAGGGCGAGAAGATGAACCCGTGGGGACAGGCCGTGTTCGACACGCTGGGCGCGCTCGTCTCCCAGAATGTGCTCGACGAGGTGCTGGATCGCGGGATCCTCGAGGTTCTGCCGCTCACGCACATCCGCGGCCGCTCGCTGCACGACGCTTTCGTGATCGTGGATGAGGCCCAGTCGCTCGAACGCAACGTGCTGCTCACGGTGCTCAGCCGGATCGGCCAGAACTCGCGCGTTGTGCTGACCCACGATGTGGCCCAGCGCGACAACCTGCGGGTCGGCCGGCACGACGGTGTCGCGTCGGTCATCGAGACGCTCAAGGGGCACTCGCTCTTCGGACACATCACGCTGACGCGCTCGGAGCGCTCGGCGATCGCGGCGCTCGTCACCGAGATGCTGGAGGGGAACGAACTGAGCTAAACGGATGTAGGAACGCGCGCGGCGGCGCCGGACCGGGGGTATTCCTCTGGACGGGCGCCGTGGTGCGTTGGGCGGTGGGTGCTTTGGGCGGTGGGTGCGTTTGGCGGTGCGCGCGTGGATGGCGTGTTGGTGCCGCTGGTGTTCGTGCCGTTGTGAGTTGGGATCGCTCCTGTGGATAAGCCGTTTGCGAGGTGCGGGCGACCTAACTTGGAGGCATGGGGGATAGCGCAGGGGAGTCGCACGGGGGAACGATGGTCGGCGTGCGGGTTCGGTCCGCGGGGGTCCGGGGCGGCGAGCGTGGGGAAGACGCTCGTCGCTGCGACTTCGCTTGTCGCGTCGGCCTTGGCGCTGCTGGTCGTGGCACTCGCGAGACTGGGTGGGGAGCCGCCCGTCGTCGTCGCGTGCGGATATGTCGCCGCGGTGACGCTGCCGCTGTGCATGGTCGATCTGCGTGAGCGGCTGCTGCCGAACAGGCTCGTGGTGCCGGGATTCGCGTTCGGTGGGGCGTCGCTCGTGTGGCTTGGGCTGGCCCGAGGGTCTCCGCCTTGGGGTGTCCTCGGGATGTGCACGGCCACGATGGCCGTGTTCGGGGTGCTCGCCGCATTCGGTGGGGTCGGGATGGGGGATGTGAAGTTGGCGGGGATGCTCGCGCTGGCCCTCGGCGCCGGTGGTCTCGGACTGGGGGCTGTCGGCCTGGCGGTCGGGTCCGCTTTTGTTGCGGCGGGGATCGTCGCGGTGGGGGAGATGGTGCTGATGCGGGTTCCGGTGGGGCGGGGGCTGTGGGTGGGGCGAGCGTCGTCGGTGGGGCGCGTCTCTTTGGCAGGCCGGGTTTCGGCGGGGCAGATCTTGTCGGCTGGGCACGGGGAGATACCGTTTGGGCCGCCTCTGCTCGCAGGGTTCTGGGTAGCGGTTGCGGTCGGGTAGGTGAAGTCGGGCGGTGGCTAATGTCGGAGAAGTCGGCCTGAGGGCAGTGAATTTCACCGTAATTACGGAGAAAGCGGGGGCGTCGCGGTGAACTCTCCTGAATAACGGAGGGGGAGTCAGGAGGTAGCGGCGCGAGAACCGGTGGAACGTCGTGGGAACGGGCGAGGCGCCCTCCCCGAGGGGAAGGCGCCTCGTCGGTGCCGGTGAACGCGCCGTGCGGGTTAGCCCGGGTGCGTCATCCGGAGCACGTCGAGTGCTTCGTCGAGCTGTTCGAGGGTGACCTCGCCGCGTTCGACGAAGCCGAGGTCGATGACCGCCTCGCGCACGGTCTGACCATTGGCCACCGAGTGCTTGGCGACCTTCGCGGCCGCCTCGTAGCCGATGACGCGGTTGAGGGGAGTGACGATGGAGGGCGAAGACTCCGCGAGTGCACGCGCGCGGTCTACGTTCGCCTCCAGGCCGGCGATGGTCTTGTCGGCGAGCACCCGGGTGCCCTGGGAGAGCAGGCGGATCGACTCGAGCAGCGCGGTGCCCATGACCGGGATGGCCACGTTCAGCTCGAAGCTTCCGGATGCGCCGCTCCAGGCGATCGTCGCGTCGTTGCCGATCACGCGCGAGGCGACCATCAGCACGGCCTCCGGGATCACCGGGTTGACCTTGCCGGGCATGATCGAGGACCCGGGCTGGAGGTCGGGGATGTGCAACTCACCGAGACCGGTGTTGGGGCCGGAGCCCATCCAGCGCAGGTCGTTGCAGATCTTGGTGAGGCTGACCGCGATCGTTCGGAGAGCGCCGGATGTCTCGACCAGCGCATCCCTGTTGGCCTGGGCTTCGAAGTGGTTGCGCGCCTCGGTGATCGGCAGCTCGGTCTCCTGGGTGAGGAGTTCGATGACCAGCTGGGGGAAGCCGAGCGGGGTGTTGATGCCCGTGCCGACGGCCGTGCCGCCGAGCGGGACCTCCGCGACGCGGTGGAGTGCCGACTGGACGCGCTCGATACCGAGGCGGAGCTGGGCGGCGTATCCCCCGAATTCCTGGCCGAGGGTGACCGGGGTGGCATCCATGAGGTGGGTGCGACCGGCCTTGACCGCGGTCGCCCACAGCTCGGCCTTCTCCTCGAAGGCCACGGCGAGGTGGTCGAGGGCGGGGATGAGGTCGTCGATCAGGGCGCCGGTCACCGCGATGTGCACCGAGGTCGGGAACACATCGTTCGACGACTGCGAGGCGTTCACGTGGTCGTTCGGGTGAACGGGCTGGCCGAGGCGGCGCGAAGCGAGGGTAGCGAGCACCTCGTTCATGTTCATGTTCGAGGACGTGCCTGACCCGGTCTGGTAGACGTCGATCGGGAATTCGCCGTCGTGCGCTCCGGTGACGACCTCGTCGGCGGCAGCGGCGATCGCCTCGGCGATCGACTGGTCGAGAACGCCGAGCTTCGCGTTCGCGAGGGCCGCCGACTTCTTGATGCGGGCGAGGGCGGCGATCTGCGTCGGCTCGAGCACGGAACCCGAGATGGGGAAGTTCTCCACAGCGCGCTGCGTCTGCGCGCCGTAGAGCGCTGCCGCAGGAACGCGGACCTCGCCCATCGTGTCGTGTTCGATGCGGAAGTCGGCGTCCGCCTGGATGTCCACCACGGTGTGTTTTCCTTTCTGGGGCGCGAGGGCGACCGGCGGGTTCGCCGGCGTCCTCGCGCGTTTTACTTGTCGGCGGCCGGGTCGGCCAGTCCGACGACGATGTCGGGAACGACCCGACCTTCTTGAAGCCGGTAGTTGGCACCAACGATAGCCAACGAACCGTCCGCTACGGCAGCGCTGATCAGCTCGGAGCTCTCGAGCAGTTCGCCGACGGTGTCGCGCAGGTGCTCGCGGCCCACCTCGCTCGCATCGATGATCGAGGTGTCGACGACCTGACCGAGCGACGTCTGCGAGACGCGGTGCACGGCGGGGATGATGGGCTGGATGAGCTGGGCGATGTGCGGGGGCAGCGCGTCAGCATCCGGAGCCTGGGAGTCGATAGCGGCCCTGACGGCGCCGCACTCGTCGTGACCGAGCACCAGGATGAGCGGCACGTGCAGCACGGCCACCGCGTACTCGAGGGAGCCGAGCACGGAGTCGGACATGACCTGACCGGCGTTGCGGACGACGAAGGCGTCGCCGAGGCCGAGGTCGAAAATGATCTCGGCGGCTAGCCGGGAGTCGCTGCAGCCGAAGATCGCGGCGAGCGGAGCCTGTCCGCCGGCGACGGTCTCGCGCCGTTCCACATCCTGTCGGGGATGCTCGGGGTCGCCTTCGACGAAGCGCGTGTTCCCGCGCAGCATCTCATCCCACACGCGTGACGGTCGGGGCATGCCCATCAAGAACCTCCGAGTTGGCGAATCTGGCCGGCGAGCGAATGCGCGACGTCCTGGAACTCTGAATCGACGGCAGTGCCGTAGACGACGATCGAACTCTTGCCCGCCGTGGTGACGAGGGCGTAGTCGACGTCTTTGTTGTCCGTACCGGAATTGCGGTTGTCGTAGACATCCCACTTGACGCCGTCGATCGTGGTGGTGCCCTTGATCATCGACTTGTTGACCTGCTCGGCGACCCAGCTGTCGTTGGCGTTGAACCCCTGCCGGATGCCGATGAACTCGCCCTTCGGGGTGAGCAGACCGATGTACCAGGAGTCGACCTTGTCGGGTGTCTTGGTCTGCAATTCGGCGTTGTTCGACTTCCAACCAGCCGGGAGCACCGGTACGAGCAGACGATCGGGCTCCGAGCCCTGGGCCTCGGCCGCGATGGACTTGTAATCGACGGGAGCGGAGACGTCGACCGGATTACCGCGCGGAACCACCAGCACGATGACGGCGACGAGGGCCACCGTCGCGATGAGCGCATAGATCAGGTTGTTGAGGGTCTGCCGATTGCGGTGGTTGCGCGAGTTCTCGGCCTTGCGCTCGGCGGTCTCCTCAGGAGTCTCCGGGCGGCCGAGCTCGGCGACGACCGGCGCGGGTTTCTTGCTGGAACTCATTCGCTGTCAGGGGCTCCCGAACGTGATTCCACGCCCGCGCGGGCCGCTTCGAGGCGGGCCTTCGCGCCGATCAGCCACTCCTCGCAGCGGCGGGCGAGAGCCTCGCCGCGCTCCCAGAGCGCGATCGACTGTTCGAGGGTCGAAGAGCCCTGCTCGAGCTCGGAGACGACGCGCACGAGTTCGTCGCGGGCCTCCTCATAGCTGAGCGAGTCGGTGCTGAGGCTCTTGTCCTCGGTGGTGGGCATGGCATCCATTCTATTTGTCGTCCTGGTCGCCCGCTGAGTGCGCGGTCGCCGTCAGCGATCCGCCCGCCACGGTGACTTTCAGCGCCGTTCCAGCGGGCGCCTCATCCGGCGTGCGGAGCACAGAGCCGCCCGGCAGCTGCACGATCGCGTAGCCGCGGTCGAGCGTGCCCTGTGGTGAGAGGGCTCGCAGTTGTCCACGAAGTTCGGCTGTTCGGGTGTGCTCGCGGTCGATCGCGCGCTCGACGAGCTCGGCGCCGCGTGCGACGAAGCGCGTCAGTTCCTCGGCGCGCGTCTCGACGATCCAGCTCGGGGAGGACAGCGACGGGCGGCTGCGCAAGTGGCCGATCCGGTCGATTTCAGCGGAGATCATATGGGTGAGTCGCACACCGAGCCGTGTGCGGGCCTGCTGCACGCGCACCAGCTCTTCCGCCACATCCGGAACCACCCGCTTGGCGGCGTCGGTGGGGGTGGATGCGCGCAGATCGGCGACCTCGTCGAGCAGCGGTCGGTCGGCCTCATGCCCGATCGCGCTGACGATCGGCGTGACGCAAGCGGCCGCCGTGCGAACCATGGTCTCGTCGCTGAAGCCCAGGAGGTTCTGGAAATCGCCACCGCCGCGCGCCACGATGATGACGTCGACCTCGGGATCGGCGTCGAGCTTTCGCAGCGCGGCCGTCACGTCGGCCACGGTGCGGTCTCCCTGCACGGCGGCGTGGATCGTGCGGAAGCGCACCTGCGGCCACCGCAGTTGGGCGTTGCGCAGCACATCCTTTTCGGCATCGGAGTCTTTGCCCGTGATCAGACCGATGCAGTGGGGCAGGAATGGCAGTCGCTTCTTGCGGTCGAGGGCGAACAGGCCCTCGGCCGTGAGCTCGGCGCGGAGGCGTTCGAGGCGTTCGAGCAGGTCGCCGAGGCCGACGTGGCGCATGTCGAACACCTGCATGGTGAGGGTTCCGCCCTTGACCCAGTAGTTGGGTTTGACGGCGGCGATCACCCTGTCGCCCTGTTTCAGGTCCGCAGGGATGCGCGATTTGACCGACGACCAGATCGTGAAGCTGATCGTCGCGTCTTCGTTCAGATCTTTGAGCTTGCCGTAGACATTGCCGCCGGAGATGCCCCACTGGGTGATCTCGCCCTCGACCCAGGCCGTGCCGAGCCGGTCGATCCAACCGCGGATCTTGCTAGACAGCGTGGCGACGGGCCAGGGGGCTTCGAGGGTCGGCGGTCCGACCTCCATCGATGGCACGGTGGACGTCGACGAGCCCGAGGCGTTCGTCACGGTCGTCTCCCATCGAGTGTTCAGCGCTCTCACCTAGGATCGAAGGGTGAGCGACGCAACCATCAGCCTGCCGATGCCGAGAATCCCCGGTGCGAGAGGCCGGCTCAAGGATACCCCGGTCGTCGGACATAAGCGGGTGCTCCTCGCTGCACCCCGTGGATACTGCGCGGGTGTGGATAGAGCGGTCGTAGCCGTCGAGAAGGCGCTCGAGCACTACGGCGCCCCGGTCTACGTGCGCAAGCAGATCGTGCACAACGTGCACGTCGTCTCGACCCTCGAGCAGCAGGGCGCGATCTTCGTCGACGAGGTCGATGAGGTTCCGACCGGCGCTCACGTCGTCTTCAGCGCCCACGGCGTCTCGCCTGCGGTCGTGCAGTCCGCCGCGGATCGCGGCCTGCAGGCGATCGACGCGACCTGCCCGCTGGTCACCAAGGTGCACCGCGAGGCCGTCCGGTTCGCGCGCGACGACTTCGAGATCCTGCTCATCGGACACGAAGGCCACGAAGAGGTCGAGGGAACGGCGGGCGAGGCTCCCGATCACGTCACCCTCGTCAACGGCCCTGACGATGTCGATCGCATCACCGTGAAGGACCCGGAGAAGGTCGTCTGGCTCTCCCAGACCACGCTGTCGGTCGACGAGACGATGGAGACCGTGCGCCGGTTGCGCGAGCGGTTCCCGCACCTGCAGGATCCCCCAGCGACGACATCTGCTACGCCACCCAGAACCGGCAGGTCGCGATCAAGAAGGTCGCCGAAGACGCCGATCTCGTCATCGTGGTCGGCTCGGCGAACTCGTCCAACTCGGTTCGCCTGGTCGAGGTCGCGCTCGAATACGGCGCCAAGGCCGCGTACCGCGTCGATTACGCCAGTGAGATCAAGCAGGAGTGGCTCGACGGCGTCGCATCCGTCGGTGTGACGAGTGGCGCATCCGTGCCCGAGGTGCTCGTGCAGGAAGTTCTCGACGACCTGAGCGGTGCCGGCTACGGCGACGTGCAGGAGGTCAAGACGGCGGAAGAGGACCTGATGTTCTCGCTTCCGAAGGAGCTGCGCAAGCAGGACACCCGCACGCGCCCGTAATGTCGTGCGCCGCAGTGTTACGTGCGCGGAGCGTTACGACGCGTCGGCCAGGATCTCGTCGGCGTTGCCGGCGATCCACGACATGAGCGGCAGCAGGTGCTCGGTGAGTTCGTGTCCGCGCTCGGTGAGGCTGTAGTCCACTCGGGGCGGGATGGTCGGTTGAGCCGTGCGCAGCACGAACCCGTCCCGCTCGAGCGTCTTCAACGTCTGGGCGAGCATCTTCTCGCTGATGCCCTGCACCGTGCGCCGGAGCTCGCCCCAGCGGTGGTCGCTCTGCGAGAGGGCGACGAGCACGAGCACGCCCCACGTACTGGTGACGTGATTGAGCACGATGCGGCTCGGACACGCGGACGGGAGCACCCCATCCGTGAAGCCGAAGCCGTTCAGTGACTGAAAACTGGTGTCCACGTCAGTAACTTACCAAAAAGTGGGTACCTTCTGTCGGGAAGTATCAGGCGACGCCGTCGGTTGGGGCTGGTGACCGACCGAAAGGAACACACCATGACCATCGTCGTCACCGGAGCATCCGGACACCTCGGACGCCTCGTCGTCGAATCCCTGCTCGCGCGAGGGATCTCCCCGCCGAGATCCGCGCGCTCGGCCGCTCCGAGCAGAAGCTCGCCGAGCTGGCAGCCCACGGCGTGCAGACCGCCGTCATCGACTTCGAGCAGCCCGAGACTCTCGCGCCTGCCTTCGACGGTGCGGACGTGCTGCTCCTGGTCTCCGGCAGCGAGGTCGGCAAGCGCGCCACCCAGCACACGAACGCCATCGATGCCGCGGTCGCTGCGGGCGTCGGACGGATCGTCTACACGAGTGCCGCGCACGCCGGTGAGACCGACCTGGTGCTGGCGCCGGAGCACGTCGCCACCGAGGAGCTCCTCGCCGCGTCCGGGCTGCCGGTGACCATCCTGCGCAACAACTGGTACACCGAGAACTACGTGGGGCAGCTCGACACGGCCGCCGCCACCGGTGAGATCGTGGCGAGCGTCGGCGACGGACGCGTGGCCAGCGCGACCCGCAAGGACTACGCCGATGCCACGGCCGTCGTTCTGACGACGCCCGGCCACGAGGGCGCGGTATACGAGCTCGCGGGTGACACCGCGTGGAGCTTCGCGGAGCTCGCAGACGTGGTCGGCCGCATCCTGGGCCAGGAGGTCGTGTACAAGGCGGTCACGACCGACGAGCACCGCGAGATCCTGATCGGCGCCGGGCTCGACGAGGGCACCGCCGGGTTCGTCGTGACGCTCGACGGCAACATCCGGGACGGCGCGCTCGCGGATGCGGCTCCGACGCTGAGCGAGCTCATCGGCCGGCCGACGACTCCGCTTGAGCAGGGTCTCCGCGAGGCGCGCGAGACGGCCGCGGTCTAGGAGCCAGATGGGGGCGTTCGCGCCCCCATCGCGTTCGTTCCGAACGCGCTAGGGCGTCGGGACGGCCGTGGGCGTGATCCCGCCGTAGTAGTTGAGCAGTGCAGGGTCGGTGGAGATGACCATCGACAGGAAGACGAATAGGGCGATGAACGCGACGATGCCCGCGATGAGCGGCACGTAGAACGAGAGCCTGCGCCGCGCCAGGAGCCAGACGGTGATTCCTGCCGAGATCACCCAGATGACTCCCATCGTGATCGATCCGGCCGTCAGGATGCCCGAGACAGAGGGTGCAGGCGTGTAGTCCCCGAGGTTCTGATTCCCGTGCACGAGTTCGATCGCGGCGGGGAACGCGTTGATCACGGCGATCGAGTACGACATTCCGAGGAAGCCGACGACCAACAGCGCGATCGTCCACCCGATGTTCCACCGGGGCGCCGCACGCCGTAGCTGGGGCGCCATGTACTGGTGGCCCTCGGGCGGATAGGGCTGACCCGGGTACGGCTGACCGGGGTACTGCTGGCCCGGGTACTGCTGGCCGGGGTACTGCTGGCCTTGGTACGGCTGCGGCGGCTGGTTCGCGGACGGCAGGTACGGGACGTGCGGCTGCGCGGGCTGCTGCTGCGCATCCGGACCCTGCTCGCCGAATGCGGGCGCCTCCTGGTCGACCGGTCGCGTGGTGTCGAGCCGATCCTGGTCCGCCGGGGGATGCCAGACCCAGCCCTCGGGCGCCAGCTCGCCGAATTGAGGCCGCGGGCGCTTGTCGGGTTGCTTGTCGTCGTCGGCCATGCGGCCGTCCTCCCCTGGGATGTGGAACGGCGGCCGGGCTCGTCGAACCCCGGCCGCCGCGAGTGCTACTTGCCGGAGTGTCCGGCGGAGCCGAAGCTGCTGCGTAGCCTCGACCACGCGGGCGGCCATGCCGGTCTCGGCGACCTTGCCCCAAGCGCGCGGGTCGTAGACCTTTTTGTTGCCCATCTCGCCGTCGATCTTGAGCACGCCGTCGTAGTTCTTGAACATGTAGTCCGCGATCGTGCGGGTGAACGCGTACTGGGTGTCGGTGTCGACGTTCATCTTCACGACGCCGTTGGCGACAGCCTCGGCGATCTCCTCATCCGTCGAGCCCGAGCCGCCGTGGAAGACGAGGTCGAGGGGCTTGGCGCCGTGGCCGTACTTGGCGGAGACGCCCTCCTGGATCGTCTTGAGCAGTTCCGGGCGCAGCTTGACGTTGCCCGGCTTGTAGACGCCGTGCACATTGCCGAAGGTGAGGGCGGCCATGTAGCGGCCGTTCTCGCCGAGGCCGAGGGCCTCGACGGTCTGGATCGCGTCGTCGAGCGTTGTGTAGAGCTGCTCGTTGATGTCGTGGCTGACACCGTCCTCCTCGCCGCCGACGACGCCGATCTCGACCTCGAGGATCGCGTTGATCGCCTTAGTGCGCTTCAGCATCTCCTCCGCGATCTGCAGGTTCTCGCCGAGCGGCACGGACGAGCCGTCCCACATGTGCGACTGGAAGATCGGGTTGCGACCCGCGCGAACCTCTTCCTCGCTCGCGGCGATGAGGGGGAGAACGAAGCCGTCGAGGGCGTCCTTCGGGCAGTGGTCGGTGTGCAGCGCGACGGTCACCGGGTAGTTCTTCGCAACCTCGGTCGCGAACTTCGCGAAGGCGAGGGCTCCGGATGCGCGGTTCTTGACGGTCTGACCGGCGAAGTAGTCGGCGCCACCGGTGGTGACCTGGATGATGCCGTCGCTGCCGGCCTCAGAAAGCCCCTGGAGCACGGCGTTGATCGTCTGCGATGACGACACGTTGAATGCGGGATAGGCGAACCCACCGGCCTTCGCTTTGTCGAGCATTTCCGCGTATTGATCCGGCGTGGCGATGGGCATTGCGGCTCCTTGAAGTCTGTGTAGCGAACGGGACTCATCATACCGAGGCGCTCTGGGGCGGTCGGCGCGGCCGGATGCGCTTCAGGATGCGCTACCGGATGCGCTACTGGGGGCGATACACGGCGGGTGAACGTTCGTGCGCATCCGGGCCCCGAGGGGGCTCCCGCGGATAAACTTGTTTCGCCGCTGTGAGCGGCGAATTCACTGTCGCAGAATCCGTCCGGGAGGACCCATCATGACCAGTTCCACTCCGCCGAGCACAGACACAGCCACGCTGTATCTGCATCCCGATCGAAACCTGGCGATGGAGCTGGTGCGGGCCACGGAGGCGGCGGCCATCCGTGCGACCCCCTTCATCGGTCGCGGAGACAAGAACGCTGCCGATGGCGCCGCGGTGGATGCGATGCGAAAGTTCCTTGGAACGGTCAACTTCGACGGACTCGTCGTCATCGGCGAGGGCGAGAAGGATCGGGCCCCGATGCTCTTCAACGGCGAGCACGTCGGCAACGGGCGTGGGCCGGCCGTCGACATCGCCGTCGACCCGATCGACGGAACCTCGCTGACCGCCGCGGGGCGTCAGAATGCGCTCTCGGTGATCGCGGTGTCAGACCGCGGCACGATGCTGGATGCGTCGAGCGTCTTCTACATGGACAAAATTGTGACCGGGGCCGAGGGCGCCGGGGTGGTGGACCTGTCTCAGTCGGTTGCGGAGAACATCCGGGAGCTCGCGAAGGCGAAGGGTAAGCCGGTCGGCGAGATGCGGATCGCGGTGCTCGACCGTCCGCGGCACGAAGGACTGATCGAGGAGATCCGGGCGGCCGGCGCCGGCACGCGGTTGCTGCTCGACGGCGACGTGGCGGGCGGCATCAACGCGGCGCGGTACGAGTCGCGCATCGACATGTGCATCGGGATCGGCGGCAGCCCCGAGGGAATCACGACGGCCGCCGCGATCAAGGCGCTCGGCGGCTTCATGCAGGGCAAACTGGCGCCGAAGGATGAGGCAGAGCGCGCGGGCGGCATCGCCGCTGGGCTCGATATGGACAAGATTTACGGCGCTGACGATCTGGTGAAGGGCGACAACACGTTCTTCGTGGCAACGGGTGTCACCGACGGCGGTCTGGTCGAGGGTGTGCGCCGCAAGGGGCCGATCATTCGCACCGAGTCGATCGTCATGCGCTCGAAGAGCGGGACCATCCGTCGCGTGATCGCCGACCACGTCGCGTCGAAGTGGCTCGAGCCCGACCAGCTCTGACCTACACGGTCGCCGGGCACCCGCCCACTTGCGGCAAATCGACCTTCCCGAACGTCGGGAACGTCGATTTGCCGCAACTCGGTGATGAGGGTCAGGCCGACTTGAGGTCTTCGCCGCTCTGTTCTGCGGCGCTCTGCTCGGCGGCGGCCTTCTCCTGAAGGGCGAGCTTGTCGACGCCGTGCATGTCGCGCGGCTCGAGTTCGAGCTCGAGTTCGGTGACGAGTTCGAACGCCGTGATCTCGCGCGGCGACTCCTCGATGCCGTTCAGAACGCCGATGACCTTGGACTCGTCGAGGGCGTTGAGCTTGCGGGCCGCGGGGAACACCTGGCGTTCGAACGAGCCGACGAATCCGTTGTAGTCCTTGACCGTGCGCTCCAGCGAACGGCCGAGCTTCTCGATGTGGCTCGCCGTGGTCGACAGGCGACTGTAGAGCGTGCGACTCAGGTCGAAGAGTTCCTTTGCCTCCTGGGTCAGCACATCCTGTTGCCAGCTGAACGCGACGGTCTTGAGCACTGACCAGAGCGTCACCGGGGAGGCGAGAGCGACCCGCTTGCTGAAGGCGAACTCCATGATCGAGGGGTCGGCCTCCATCGCCGAGGAGACCAGGGACTCGCTCGGGATGAACGCGATCACGAGCTCGGGGAGGAGTCGAGTCCCGCCCAGTACGCCTTGCCGCCGAGGGCGGTGATGTGGTCTCGCACCGCCTTCACGTGTTGCTTGAGCAGGGATTCGCGCCGAGCGCCGTCGAGACCGGTGGCTGTTGCCGGGATTTGGCTCGCCTCGAGGTAGGCGTTGAAGGGAACCTTGGCATCGAGCGCGATGCTCTTGCCGCCCGGAAGGTGCACGATCATGTCCGGTCGGCCGGCGCCCGCATCCGAGTGGATGCTCGACTGCACGTCGAAGTCGACGCGCTCGATCAGGCCGGCGGCTTCGACGACACTGCGCAGTTGGGTCTCGCCCCAGACGCCGCGGGTGCTGTTGGAACGGAGAGCCGAGGCGAGCGCCTCGGCGGTGCTGCGCAGTCGCTCCTCGGACTCGGTCGCCGACTTGAGCTGCTGAGTGAGCTGACCGTGCTGCTGGCTGCGCTGCGCCTCCAGCTCGACGACCTTCTTCTGCATCTCGCTCAGGCTCTCGCGCACCGGCGCGAGAGCCTGGAGCACCTTGCTCTCTGCCTGTTCGCGGGCGGCCGCCTCCTGTGCCTCGGCGCGATGGCGTTCCACGATCTCGCGGTACTGCTCCTGCTGAGCGAGCACCTGCTCTTTGAGCGAGTCGACGGTGGCCTGCGCCGCCGCGAGGTCGCTCGAGATCTCCGCCCGGATCGCCGCTTCGGCCGCCCGCGCCTGGGCCAGTTCCGCCTCGTGCCGAGCCGCGACGACGGCCGGGTCTTCGGTGGCAGCGGCCGGAGCGGCGACGTCTGCGCGGCGACGAAGCAGGGTCGCGACGGCGAAGCCGCCGGCTGCCGCGCCGACGATGAGGCCGCCGAGGAGTCCGAGGAGGAGCGAGAGGATGGGATCCATGCTGTCAGTGTGCCAGTCGCCCCCGACACCGGCCGGTTGCTGCGCCGCCAGCCCGCAAATCGACCCTGACAGACGGATGCGTCGGGCTTGCGACCGCCGCCGAAGCTGGCCTAGGCTGGCAATGTCAATATGTAAGGACATGGAGAGTCGATGACGACAGCACCAGCATCCGGGAGCCCGTTCGACGTGCTCGCCATCGGCCGGGTGGGGGTCGACCTCTACCCGCTGCAGAGCGGCGTCGGGCTCGATGAGGTCGACACGTTCGGCAAGTTCCTCGGCGGCAGCGCCACGAACGTGACGATTGCCGCGGCCCGACACGGTCGCCGCACTGCGATCATCACTCGCACCGGCGAGGACCCCTTCGGTCGTTACATCCACAAGGAACTGCGCAGACTGGGAGTGGACGACCGTTTCGTCTCGGCCGTGCCCGGACTCAAGACGCCGATCACCCTGTGCGAGATCTTTCCGCCCGACGACTTCCCGCTCTACTTCTACCGCGACCCGATCGCGCCCGACCTCGTCATCAACCCGGAGGAGCTGGACGCTGAGGCCATTCGCACCGCCGGTGGCTTCTGGTCGACAGTAACCGGCCTCTCCCGGGAGCCGAGCCGATCGGCTCACCACGCGGCCTGGGCCCATCGTGGCCGCACACCGCTCACGGTTCTGGACCTCGACTACCGGCCGATGTTCTGGGAGTCGCCAACGCTGGCGACGGCCGAGGTCGGTCGCGCCCTGGAGCGTGTCACGGTCGCCGTCGGCAATCGTGAAGAATGTGAGATCGCCGTCGGGGAGACGGATCCCCACCGCGCTGCCGATGCGCTGCTCGACCGCGGCGTCGAACTGGCCGTCGTGAAGCAGGGCCCGCGCGGTGTGCTGGCGAAGACCCGCGACGAGACGGTGGAGGTCGAGGCCTTCCCCGTTGAGGTCGTGAACGGGCTCGGAGCCGGCGACGGATTCGGCGGGGCGCTGTGTCACGGACTGCTGGCGGGCTGGCCGCTCGAACGCGTCATCCGGTTCGCCAATGTCGCCGGGGCAATCGTCGCGACGCGCCTGGAGTGCTCGACGGCCATGCCGACGACGGTGGAGGTCGAGACAGCGATGGAGGTCGGTCATGTCACCGTCTGACGACCGGTTCGCTCGCCTGCGCGAGCTGCGCGCGACCGATCCCGCTCGCCTCGCGGCCCTCGTTGCCGAACGTCCTCGGCCCGTGGCGCGCGCCGACGGGCGCCTCTTCATCCTCGCTGCCGACCATCCTGCGCGCGGCGCTCTCGGAGTCGGTGGCGATTCGATGGCGATGGCCGACCGCTACGAACTGCTCGACCGGCTGGCGACGGCGCTGGAGCGTCCCGGCGTCGACGGCGTGCTCGGCACACCGGACATCATCGAGGACCTCGCCGCGCTCGGTGCCCTCGACGGCAAGATCGTCGTCGGCTCGATGAACCGCGGGGGACTGAAGGATGCGGCGTTCGAAATGGACGACCGCTACACCGCATACGACGTCGACGGCCTCGTCCGATCGGGTGTCGACTTCGGCAAGGTGCTGCTGCGCATCAACCTGGCCGACCCGGGCAGCGCGGCCACTCTGGAGGCGACCGCGCGCGCAGTCTCCGCCGCCGCTGCGGCCCGGCTGCCGATCATGGTCGAGCCGTTCATGAGTGCGTGGCACGATGGGCGCATCCTCAACGATCTGACTCCGGATGCCGTGATCACCTCGATCGCGATCGCCTCCGGTCTCGGCGCAAGCTCGGCGTACACCTGGCTGAAGCTGCCCGTCGTGGCCGAGATGGAGCGGGTGATGGCGGCGACCACGCTGCCGACGCTGCTCCTCGGCGGCGACCCGAGCGCGCATCCGGATGCCATCTATGCATCGTGGGCGAACGCGCTCGCGCTGCCGGGCGTGCGCGGACTCGTCGTCGGGCGCACGCTCCTCTACCCACCCGACGGCGATGTCGTCAGTGCCGTGGACACTGCCGCCGCGCTCGTCCACCCCGACCGCTGAGCAAGGATGCTGAGATGACCGACCACTTCTTCCCCCGCGGCACGCTCGCCGACGGCGCGCTCGATGTTGCGGTGCGGCCGAACGGCGACGACTGGAACTACACCGGCCTCGACGTCGCGACGCTTGATCCCTCCGAGCCGTGGGAACTGGAACTCGACGGCCGGGAGGGCATCGTCGTTCCACTCTCCGGTCGCTGCACGGTGACCGTGCAGGGCGACCGTGAGTACGCGCTCGCCGGTCGCCCGAGCCCGTGGGGTGTGACGGATGTGCTCTACCTGCCCGTCGGCACCCGCGCGACGGTCACGTCGGCCGAGGGGGCGCGAATCGCGCTGCCGTGGGCGGTGGCCGAGGTGGCGTATCCGGTGCAATATCTGGCCCGGGATGCGGTCTCCACCGAACTCCGCGGAGCGGGCATCTGCAGTCGGCAGGTCAACAACTTCGGCACACCGGCGGCGATTCAGGCGGACAGGCTGATCGCGTGCGAGGTCATGCATCCGGGTGGAACGTGGTCGTCCTATCCGCCGCACAAGCACGACGCTGACGGCCCGCACGAGACCGAGCTCGAGGAGATCTACTACTTCGAGGTGGCACCGTCGCCGAGCGGCACGGAGGGTTTCGCGCTGCACCGGGTGTCCGCATCCGGCGCCGGGGACATCGACGTCACCGAGGAGGTCCGCAGCGGCGACGTGGTGACCATCCCGTTCGGCTATCACGGGCCGACGGTGGCGGCTCCCGGCCACGACCTGTACTACTTGAACGTGATGGCCGGCCCGCGCACCGACGCGCATCCTGACCGCGAATGGCTGATCAGCGACCACCCCGATCACGCCTGGATCCGCGAGCAGTGGGTGACCGAAGAGGTCGACCCGCGGCTGCCCTTCACCGCAGACACCCTAGGAGCCACCTCATGAGCGGTACCGTCCGTCTGACCGTCGGCCAGGCCGTCGTGCGCTTTCTCGGGGCGCAGCACACTCTGCGAGACGGTGTCGAGCACCGGCTGATCGAGGGGTTCTTCGGCATCTTCGGACACGGCAACGTCGCCGGTCTCGGCCAGGCGCTGCTGCAGAGCGATGTCGACGAGCCCGGACGCATGCCGTACTGGCTGGCACGCAACGAGCAAGGTGCTGTGCACGCGGCCGCCGCGTTCGCGAAGCACCGCAACCGGCTCTCGACTCTCGCGGTCACGACCTCGATCGGACCGGGCGCGACCAACATGGTGACGGGCGCCGCGCTCGCCACGGTGAACCGCATCCCTGTGCTGCTGTTTCCGGCTGATGTGTTCGCCAGTCGTAACCCCGATCCGGTGCTGCAGCAGCTGGAGCGCCCGGATGCACGCGACGTGACCGTGAACGACGCTTTCCGCCCCGTTTCGGCATTCTTCGACCGGGTCTGGCGACCCGAGCAGCTGCCTGCCGCACTGCTCGGAGCGATGGAGGTGCTGACCGATCCCGCACGCACCGGGGCGGTGACGATCGCGCTGCCTCAGGATGTGCAGGCCGAGGCCCACGACTGGCCCACGAAGCTCTTCGAGAAGCGGGTGTGGCGCGTCGCCCGCCAGCGTCCCGACCTGGATGCCGTCGCAGAGGCGGCCGCGGTCATTGCTTCTGCAGAGCGTCCGTTCATTGTGGCGGGCGGCGGCGTCCACTACTCGGAGGCCGAGGATGCGCTGGCCGCGTTCGCCGACCGGCACGGCATCCCCGTCGGCCAGACTCAGGCGGGCAAGGGCGCGCTGCCCAACGGGCATCCGTTCGACGTCGGGGGAGTCGGCGCGACCGGCACGACCGCGGCAAACGCGCTCGCTGCGACAGCGGACGTCGTGATCGGGATCGGGACGCGCTATTCGGACTTCACCACCGCATCCCGGTCGCTTTTTGCCAACCCTGACGTGCGATTCGTGAACATCAACGTCGGCTCGCCCGACGCCGCCAAGCTCTCGGGAGTCGCGGTGACGGGCGATGCGCGTGAGGGGATCGCAGCACTGTCAGACGCGCTCGCCGCGTACTCGACGACAGGCGACTACCGAACCGAGGTCGAGCGGGCACGCGCCGACTGGTCGTCCGCCCGTTCGCGAATCATTTCCCGAGACTGGCTCACCGAGGGCGGCACCGGCCGCACGTCCCAGGTCGAGCTGCTGGGCATCCTGAACCAAGAGGTCGGCGATCAGGATGTCGTGATCAACGCAGCAGGGTCCGCCCCCGGCGACCTGCACAAGCTGTTCGAGCCCCGCTCGCCCAAGCAGTATCACGTGGAGTACGGCTTCTCCACGATGGGCTACGAGATCGCGGGCGCGCTCGGGGTGAAGATGGCCGAGCCCGGCATCCAGGTGGTCGCGATCGTCGGCGACGGCTCGTACCTGATGCTCGCGCAGGAGATCGTGACGGCGGTGGCCGAGGGCATCAAGCTCGTCGTCGTGCTGATCGACAACGCGGGATTCGCCTCGATCGGCAACCTGTCGGAGTCGGTCGGGTCTCAGCGGTTCGGAACGCAGTACCGCTTCGGCGAGGCAGCGGGATCGGCCGCTGGAGGCGCGCTTCCTGTGGACCTCGCGCTCAATCTCCAGAGCCTCGGCGCCGACGTACTGCGAGCATCCACTTCGTCCGAGTTCCGGGATGCGCTGCGCCGGGCTCTCGACGCCGAGTCGACGACCGCGGTCTACATCCAGACCGACCCGCTGGCGCCCGGATCGGGCGACGGAGCGTGGTGGGAGGTTCCGGTCGCCGAGGTGTCGACGCTCGAGAGCACCCAAGAGGCGCGATCGGCCTATGAAGCCGACCGTCGGGCGCAGCGACCGTACCTGTGATGCGCAGATGTGCGCCGTCGCCGCCTACTTGTCGACCAGAGTGATCTCGAACGAGTACAGGTCGGGACGGTAGCAGTGGTGTCCGTACTCGACCGCGCGGCCCGAATTGTCGTACGCGGTGCGGTCCATCGTGAGCACGGGGCCGCCGTCGTCGATCTCGAGCAGGGCGCTTTCGTCGGGTTCTGCTCGGCGGGCGCCGATCCGCTGGCGGGCGACCCGCATCGTCGTTCCGCGACTCCGCATCACCTGGTACAGGCCGTGCTCGGCGAGGTCGCCCTCGCCGATGGTCGTGAAGTCGGTGGGCAGGTAGTTCTCGAGCACGGCGACCGGAACGTCATCGGCACTGCGCAGACGCCGCAGGTGCAGGATGGGCGCGCCCGGCTCCACGCCGAGAATCTCGCCCAGTCGCGCATCCGCCTCGATCACCTCGTGCAGCAGCAACCGCGTCGACGGATGCTGGCCGCTTCCGGCGAGGTCGTCATAAAGACTCGTGAGCTCCACCTTGCGGGTGACGGGACCGTGGACGACCTGCGTACCGATCCCGCGCCGGCGCACCAAAAGGCCCTTGTCGACCAGATCCTGGATCGCCCGACGGATGGTCGGACGCGAGAGCCCGAGGCGCTCGCCGAGTGCGATCTCGTTCTCGAGCCGCGCGCCCGCGGGCAGTTCGCCGTCGACGATCGCCCGCTCGATCCGGGTCGCGACCTGGTGGTAGAGGGGCACGGGGCCGGAGTGGTCCAGGTCCATGAAGAGCGCCGGTGGGAGCTCCTTCTCGGGCTGGGTCATGCGGTATCCCCTCACTGGTGGGTCATATGTGCTGACATTAGCACCGCCCACCCGTTAGAGTTTGTTAGGACATGAAGTCGAGGAGGACGATGTGATTCGCATAGCCGGTGCCCCGGTCAGTTTCGGGGTGTTCGAGTTGAGTCCGGAAGAGGGCGTCGAGCTGATCGGTCCCGAAGCCCTCTGCGCGGTGCTGTCGGAGGAGGGGTATGCGGGCGTCGACCTCGGTCCGCTCGGCTTCCTCGGCCGCGGCGACGAACTCCGCGACCGGCTCGCCCGTCACGGACTCGAGCTGTCGGGCGGCTGGGTCGATCTGCCCTTCACTGACACTTCAGCCTTCGAGGTCGAGATGCTCACCTTCGACGCGATCCTCGACGTCTTCATGGAGGCGGCAGACGCATCGCCTGACCTCCTGCCGTTACCGACCCTCGCCGATCGCGGTTCGGAGACGCGCCGCGCGCATCCGGGAGGCGGCCCAGAATTCGGCCTGACTGACGAGCAGTGGAAGGTCTTCGCCGAGAACGTCTCGGTTGCCGCCGATCGCGTGCGCGCCCGCGGGCTCGAACCCACGTTCCACCACCACGCGTGCACCTACGTCGAGACGCCCGACGAGATCGACGAATTGCTGGCGCGCACGGACATCGGGCTCACCTTCGACAGTGGGCACCTCATCCTGGGCGGAGGGGATCCGATCACGGGCTGGCACCGCTGGCACGACCGCATCAACCACATTCATCTGAAGGATGCGCGCAAATCCGTTCTACAGGCCGTCGTCGACAACCGCGGCGACATGCGCGACGTCTGGGCTGGCCGCGCCTTCGTGCCGTTCGGCGAAGGCGATCTCGACCTAAGCGGCCTCATGACGGCCGTGCTTGCCGACGACTACGCAGGCTGGCTCGTCGTCGAACAGGACACGATCCCGCAGCCGGGCGACGACCCCGCCGTCATCCGCATCGACCACCGCAAGAACCGCGAAGTACTGAAGGAGTGGCTGCCATGACCCCGCAGAAGATCAGGATCGGCGTGGCGGGCCTCGGTGCCGTGGCCCAGTCCGTGCACCTGCCCCTCATCCAACGCCGTTGGGACCTGTTCGAGCTGGCCGCGGTCGCGGACCTGTCGGCGCAGAACGGCGCAGCGGTCGGCGATCAGTTCGGGGTCGGTCCCGAGCACGTCTATCCGACACTGGGGGAGATGCTCGACGCGGAACAACTTGACGGCGTCGTACTGCTCACGTCCGGATCGCACGGCGGTCCGGCGTTGGAAGCCCTCCGCCACGGCGTCGCCGTCTTCTGCGAGAAGCCGCTCGCCTTCTCGCTCGCCGAGATCGACCAGCTTCTCGAGGCCGAGGAGGCCGCCGGAAAGCCGCAGCTGCTCCTCGCCTATATGAAGGAGTACGACCCCGCGGTGCTGGCGCTCCGCGATCGGCTGCCCGACGCATCCGAGATCCGGTACGTGAACGTCGAGGTGCTGCACCCGAGCGGTCCGTCGCAGCTCGCATTCGCCAACCTGCATCCGGCGGCTCGGGATGTGGACCCCGCCGTGATCGCGGAACTGGTCGCCGGCGACCGGGCAGTGATCGCGCACGCGCTCGGCGACGAGGTCGCAGCCGCGCGCGGCGACCTGTACGCCAACGTGGTGCTGGGCAGCCTCATCCACGACATCTCACTTGTGCGCGCCCTCGTCGGGCCGATCGCGACAGTCGACGATGTGAACCTCTGGGCCGAACAGGATGCGCCGGGCTCGATCGAGGTCAGCGGCACGATCACCGAGAACGCGCGCGTGCACCTCCACTGGCACTACATGGCCGACTACCCGCACTACCGCGAGACGGTCACCATCCACCACACCAAGGGCTCGCTCGAACTCGAGTTCACCGTGCCGTATCTGCTGAACGCACCCACCGAACTGCGTGTCGTGTCGAAAACCGCGAATGGGAACTCGCACGAGCTGGTGAGCTCGGTCGACGAGGCGTTCGAGGCCGAGCTCGTCGCGTTCCACCGGATGGTCACCGAGGGAGTGAAGCCGCCGACGCGCGCCGAACACGGGCGCCTCGACGTGCTGACGGGTCAGCGCATCATGTCCGTGCTGGCGGACAAGGACGGGCTCACGATCGGCGGGGAGGCCGCTCGGCTGTCGTGATCAGGCGGCGACGGCGGCGCCGATGCGGCCGAGACGCGCACCGGTGACGGCGGCGAGGTCGCTGATCGTGGCGACGCCGTGCCGCTTGGCCGCGTGCACGACGATAGCGGCGCAGGCCTCTGCGTCGGCGAGCGCGTCGTGGTGCGGGAAGTCCTCGAACCCGGCGGCCATCGCCGCGACGGGCAGGCGGTAGGAGTCGAGCGTGTACGTCTTGCGGGCGACCTGGAGGCTGCACAGGTAGCTGAACTCGGGGCATTCGAGGGCTGTTGCGGCGCAGGCGGCGCGGATGACACCCATGTCGAAGCCGGCATTGTGCGCCACCAGGGCATCACCCTCGGCGAAGGCGACCAGGTCGGGGAGCTGCTCGACCCACCCGGCGGCGCCCACCACATCCTGAGCCCGGAGGCCGTGGATGCGAGTATTCCATTCGTTGAACTCGTCGTGCGGGAACGGCGGCTGGATGAGCCAACCGGTGCGGTCGACCACGCGGCCGTTCCTCACCTTGATCAGCCCGACGGAGCACGCGGATGCCGCACTCCCGTTCGCGGTCTCGAAGTCGATTGCGGTGAAATCCAGTGGCACGTGCTCATGGTCGCATGCGGCACCGACGCTGCCCGTGAGCCCGCCCGCGCGCCGCGCTCCTCGGGTTAGCATCGGGCCATGCGCGAACGGAACGAACACGATCTGCACGCCCACTCCTTCGACCAGGCGGCCGACGTCTACGAGGCGGCACGCCCTGCCTACCCGGCCGAGGCCGTCTCCTGGCTGCTCGAAGGCGTGACCGGGCGGGTGCTCGACCTCGGCGCCGGTACGGGCAAGCTCACGCGATCGCTCGTCGAGCGCGGCTACGAGGTCAGCGCGGTCGATCCGTCGTCGTCGATGCTGCGGGTGCTTCAGGATGCGCTGCCGGGCGTCGACGCGCACCTCGGCTCGGGCGAGCGCATCCCTCTGCCCGATGACAGCGTCGATGCGATCGTCTGCGGACAGGCCTGGCACTGGGTGGACCCGGCGGTCGCCGTCCCCGAGGCGGCGCGGGTGCTGCGCCCCGGCGGGACGCTCGGCCTCGTCTGGAACTTCCGCGACGAATCCGTCGACTGGGTGCGGCAACTCGGCGAGCTGATGCAGACCGAGCAGGCGTACGTCGGCGACGACGTCGAGCCGGTGGTCGGGTCGCCCTTCGGCGAGCTGGAACGACACGAGACCCGCTGGGCGCAGCCGATGACGCTCGACGGGCTGCTCGACCTCGCGCGGTCGCGCAGCTACTTCATCACGAAGGATGCGGAGACCCAGGCCGCGGTGATCGAATCCCTGCGGCGGTTGGCGGCCGAGCATCCTGACCTCGCGGGCAAGACGGTGTTCGAGTTGCCATACGTCACGGAGTCGTTCCGCGCGCGTTTGAGCTGAGGCGCTCGCTCGGTCGGGCGCGTCTGCGTCTCAGCGGGCGGCGAGCAGGGATGCCGGGGTGCGGCCCGTTAGCCGGGTCGCGTCGCGGGAGAGGTGCGGCTGGTCGGCATAGCCCGCACGCTCCGCGAGTTCGGCGAGCGAAAGCGTGCGGCGGCCGAGCGCATCCGAACCTGACACAGCCGCATCGGCCAAACGCAGAAACCCCTGCAGCCGCATCACGCGCTGCAGCATCTTGGGTCCATACCCCACCTGCTCCGTCATCCTACGGCCGAGCGTGCGTTCTGGAACGTCGAGATCCGCAGCGACGGATGCGACCGAGCGCGCCGGATCCCGCAGCAACCGCGACGCCCGCATTGCGGTGCTGTCGAGCCGAGCGGAACGCACTAGCGCCTCGCCCAGGTGACTCAGCATCCCGAACGCCGCCCGTGCAGATGTGGTCTGCTCCGCGCGGGCGAGAAGGTCGGCCACGATGCGACGGTCGTCATCGGGGTGTTCGGCGAGCACCTCGGATGCGGCGACGCGCGCGTCGAGGAGGTCGCTCATCCGGACACCGAGCACCGATCTGCCGACTCCGGGACCGAAGCGCAGCCCGACATACAGCGGTGAGCGATTAGCGGGCACCTCGACGGCTCGGGTGTCCGGCGCGGCGAGCATGACCTCGGCGCCGGGCGTCCAGATCAGGTCGAAGCAGCCGTCGGGCAGGACCAGAGTCGGGCCGTCGTCGGTGTCGCTGCGACGCACCCAGAGGCAGTCCACGATCCCTGCCACGGATGCGGGAGGTGCGACCTCGGCGTACATGCCAGAACTCTCGCACCGTTGGCCGATTCGTACAAGACAGCGGGGTGGTCACGCGTTTTACTGGGAGAGTTCACCCGCGAAACGAAAGGCAGACCCGTGTTCCTCGGACTCCGCACCGTCGTCTATCCCGCCCCCGACCTTGCCGCAGCGAAGGAGTGGTGGTCGGGCGTGCTCGGCATCCAGCCCTACTTCGACGAGCCGTTCTTCGTCGGGTTCAATCCCGGCGGCTACGAGCTCGGACTCGATCCTGCCGCAGACCCGGCGCTCGGAGCGCGGTCGTATTGGGGGGTGCGCGACTTCGCAGCGACCGAGGCCACGCTGCTTGCGGCGGGCGCGGTCGTCGTGGAGCCGGGCGGGGATGTGGGCGACGGGATCGTGCTCGGCACCTTCCGCACGCCCGATGGCAGCCTTCTCGGCATCATCCAGAATCCGGTCTTCGGGCTGACGGATGCGGGGGCGCCTGAGAGCGACGGTCCCGGCCGGTAGACTGGCTGCCCGTGGCTCTCACTATCGCAATCGTCGGACTCCCCAACGTGGGCAAGTCGACCCTCTTCAACGCCCTCACCAAGAACACCGTGCTCGCAGCGAACTACCCGTTCGCGACCATCGAGCCGAACGTGGGCGTCGTGAACCTGCCCGATTCTCGTCTCGACAAGCTTGCGGAGATCTTCAGCAGCGAGCGCATCCTGGCCGCTCCGGTGTCGTTCGTCGACATCGCCGGCATCGTGAAGGGCGCGAGCGAGGGCGAGGGACTCGGCAACAAGTTCCTCGCGAACATCCGCGAGGCCGACGCCATCGCGCAGGTCGTGCGCGGCTTCGATGACCCGGATGTGGTCCATGTCGACGGCAAGGTCGATGCGGCCGGCGACATGGAGACCATCAACACCGAGCTCATCCTCGCCGACCTCCAGACCCTCGAGAAGGCGGAAGCCCGGTACGAGAAAGAGGTCAAGGGCCGCAAGCTCGACCCGAACGTGCTCGAGACGGCGCGTGAGGCGCACGCGATCCTCGACTCGGGCAAGCCTCTGTCGAGTGCGACCATCGACCTCGAGCCGATCAAGGAGCTCGGCCTGCTGACGGCCAAGCCCTTCATCTACGTCTTCAACGTCGACGAAGCCGTGCTGACCGACGACGCCCGTCGCGCCGCGCTGGCCGACCTCGTCGCCCCCGCCCAGGCCGTGTTCCTGGATGCGAAACTCGAGTCCGAACTCATCGACCTCGACCCCGCCGACGCCGCCGAGCTGCTCGCATCGACGGGTCAGGATGAGAGCGGCCTCGACCAGCTCGCCCGTATCGGCTTCGACACCCTCGGCCTGCAGACCTACCTCACTGCCGGCCCTAAGGAGTCCCGCGCGTGGACGATCCACAAGGGCTGGAAGGCACCCCAGGCAGCCGGCGTCATTCACACCGACTTCGAGAAGGGCTTCATCAAGGCCGAAGTCATCTCATTCGACGACCTCGTCGAGACCGGCTCCGTGCACGAGGCCCGCGCCAAGGGCAAGGCCCGCATGGAGGGCAAGGACTACGTCATGCAAGACGGCGACGTGGTGGAGTTCCGCTTCAACGTCTAGCATCTTGCGCGACGTAGCAGAGCTCGGCTTCAACGTGCGGGTATCTCCCGCGTTCACCAGCCCAGTGACCCGGGCGAGCCCTTGAAGGGCCCGACAACGGCACTCGTGATCCAGCCGCCGTAGAAGCCACCGGGCTGCGGGGTGACGACCTCGCCGTCGACAGTGCACTCGTCCATCTGCTGCGCGTAGACAGCGACGCGGTCTCGGAGCGGCTCGAACCCCGGCGACGGATGCGGGTAGTTCCACGCGCAAGCGGACCGCACCTCGCCTCCGCCGCGCACGTCGAGATATCGTGCGGTGCCCTTGAACTCGCAGAACGACGAACCCGCGGCGTCGACCAGCGAGCCGCTTGCGAAGTCCGCTATGGGGAGGTAGTAGACCGGCGGATGGCTGGTCTCGAGCACCCGGACGACGTCTCGGGTTTCAACGATGAGCTGTCCGCCCAAACGGATCGCAACAGGCGCGGTGACGCGCTCGATGCGAGGCGGCCTCGGGTAGTCCCACACGGACTCCTGTCCCGTTCCTGGGATCTCTGGGCGCGGTCGCGGCACCTGTTCACTCTATGTCAGCGGTGCTTCACTGGAGTATGGCCGCCTCACCGATGTTCCCGCTCGGATCAGTGCTATTCCCAAGCGTGCCCATCCCGTTGCGCGTGTTCGAGCCGCGGTATCTCACGATGCTCGGGCGATTGCTCGACGAGGATGAACCGGGGTTCGAGTTCGGCGTCGTCCTGATCGAGCGCGGATCCGAAGCCGGGGGTGGCGACCAGCGCGCCTCGGTCGGGACGATGGCACGTCTGGTGGGTGCCGCCGCGGGCGCCGACGACCTGCTGATCGTCGGCGTGGGAACCAAGAGGTTCACGGTCGAGCGCTGGCTTGACGAGGACCCGTATCCTCGGGCCGAGCTCTCGATGCTGCCGGATCTGGAGTGGTCTGAGGCGCTCGGACACCTGCGGGCCGAGGCAGAAGCGGTTGTCCGCCGCGTGATCGCCCGCGTCGCGGAGCGGGACGCGGATGCCGGCACCGAACTGTCGAACGATCCCGTCGCAGCGGCCTGGCAGCTGGCGGCGATCGCCCCGCTGGGCGAGTACGACAGGTACACCCTGTTGAGGTCGACATCGATGGGAGGTCTCCTGGGTCAGATGATCGATCTGACTCTCGAGGCCGAAGAGCTCTGGTCCGCCGAGTGAGGCCGAGCGGCTCATGCGAGTGGTCCTGAGCGAGGGTCGCCACCCGAATTTCACTCAGGCGTCTGAGGATAGGGCAATGGGTGCCATTCGTGGGCCGCGCGCGCTAGTTTGGAGCGATGGGCACGATCATCTCTGTCGTCGATATGAGCCTCGACGGCTACTACGACCGGATGGACGAGTGGTTCGATCCGGAGGATCAACGTCGCCAGCAGATGTCGGACGAACTTCATCACGCAGCCGACGCCGTGCTGATCGGTCGGGAGACTTATGAATTCCTGTCCGAATTCTGGCCGAAGCAGGACGGTGAGTTCGCCGACCTCGTTAACGCGATGCCGAAGTATGTGGCGTCACGGACACTCAAGGGCGACCTGGACTGGAATTCGACCATCCTGGATGGCCCCATCGAAGAGTCGGTGAGGCGGCTCAAGGAGCAGCACCGCCTCATCGTGTCGTGGGGTTTCGGCGAGCTCGGCACGAGCCTGATCAAGGCCGGCCTGTTGGATGAGTTGCGCGTCTACCTCCACCCCTTCGTCGTCGGGAAGGGTGACCAAGAGTTCGGCAACTCGACCGCGTTCCGGCTGCACACCAACGAGGCGACGGTTCTCGCAAACGGCTCGGTGATGATCTCGTACCGGCCCGAGGCGCTCTGACGCGCTGCTTTGGGCCGAGCGGCGCCTAGTCGGCGGTGGTCGCACCCCAGAGCGCGGCGACATGGCGGCTGTCGGTGCCACAGCATCCGCCGAGCACAGCTAGACCGGGAAGTTGTTCGCGTACCGCGTTGGTGGCACTCACGAGGAGCGGCAGGTCGCCCGCGTCCAACTCCTCCGCCTCGTCCAGTTCGGCGTGGGACAGGACGGATGCGTTGGGGCGAAAGAACTCCAGGCGCGCCTGCCAAGCTCCTCCGTCGAGTCCAGCCAAAAGGTGAAGCGGATGTGCACAGTTCACGCCGTAAAAGTCCGCTGGGTCGGCGGCCTCTACGGCAGAAATCGCGTCGGCGAGGGTACTACCATCCGGAAGTCGGCCATTGGTCTCCACGGTGAATGAGATAGCGACCGGTACACCGGCGGAGCGCGCAGCTCGGACCACGCCGATAGCTTCTGCCGGAGTCGTCATGGTCATCGCATGCACGAGGTCCACCCCGGCGGCTCCCAGAGATCGGACCTGTGACGCGTGATATTCGGCGGCGTCGTCTGCGTCGAACGCAGCCGCGCGATACCCGTCGCCACGAGGACCGACACAACCCGACACCCGCCTCTCGGCAACGTCGGCGGCCTCGGTTGCCGCGCGGACAAGGCCCACAGACTCACGATTCACCCGGTCGAGCGCGCGAGCGTCGTAACCGAGAGCGCGGCCCCAGTCCCGACTGGCGCGCCAGGTCGGCGTCTCGAGGAGAAGGCCGGCGCCCACCCCAGCGGCGATTGCCGCGTACTGAGCGTAGTAGTTGGCCAACAACGCGGCCCCTGTGGCATCGTCGACGAGCGGAAAAGCCGCGAACTCCGGCAGATCGACGCCGTGGTTGAAGATCAGATCGGTTTCGAGACCGCCGTCGGTGACCCAGGTTCCCTGCCGAAGTTGCATCCGGAAATCCCTTCGCTTCGTCCGTTCTACCAGACGCGCTCACAGCGCGAAGGGTTGACTGGTGAAGTTCGGTGGGGAGGCATCTATTCGTGTCGCCTAACGAAGGTGGGTCGCCGATTTCGGCGTTCGGGAGGGGAGGCGCGTGACGTTTTCGCGTTTCAACAGTCTCAGTTGCGAGGGGGTTGCCCTCGGAAGTCCACGATTGGAGACAAAATGACGGAGAAGCTGGAGTCGTTCAACGAGGAGATTTACAAGTTGTGCTCGGAGAACAACATGCCGCACATCACGGAGGTCGAAGCGCTGTCCTCGATGAAGCAGCGAGAGATCGAAGAAGTCTTCCAGCTGAATGGCTGAGAGCTTCGAAGGCGGCCGGCCGCGTTCCAGCGGCCGGCTGCCGGTGCGCTACTCTGACCTCACCTCCACCGATCTAGACACCTTTCACTCCTCTGCCAGCACCGTTCTCGGGCATCATGCCTTTGCAGGCAACCAGCCGGACGACTTCGCTATCAGCGGCAACAGCGGCCAGTCGCCGCGAGTCCTCATGCTTGGGTTGGGTTTGGGAGGGTCGATCCGATCAATCTTGGCCGCCAACCCTGCCGCACGCATCACAGCGCTTGACTTCTCAACAGAAACGACAGCGCTTTGCGCTGCTCTGCACGCAAACTACTTCCCAAACGTCCACTTCGAGACCATCGTCGCCAATGCTCGCGAGTTTGCTGAACATGTCGAGGGGGCCTTCGATGCAATCTGCGTCGATCTTTATGACGATCTGGGTTACCCAGAGTTTGTGCTTTTGGCGGAGTTTTGGGCGGATGTGGCGTCTTTCATCGCGCCGGTCAGCGGCTTCGTGATGGCGAATGCTTGGGGATTGCCGACCCATCTTGGGTGGTCGGAGAATAGCGAAGCTCAATTCGCAGTTGCCGGAGCCATGCAGTCTGCGCTCGGACCGATCAGGGCACTGCCGCACCGACGGAACGTCACTGTCTTCAGTGGCGATGTCGCATTTCCGATGTCAAGGCGAGTCGCCCCGATTGAGTCGCTCCATTCGAGGATCGACATGCTGCAGATTCGTTTGCTGCGTTTGAGGGCGGTGCTCGCACGCCAAGTTGAAGGCTTAGAACAGCCGAGGGTGGTCTCCGAAACCGCGCGAACAAAGGTGCACCTAAACACTTTGATGAACGAGTTGTGGCACCCTGCGCTGCAACGCTTGTTCTCTGCAGCCGCGGTCGGTGGCATCACGCCGGCATCGGTTTTCGAGCTTGTTGCAAACCCATCGAGTGTCGCCGCCGCAGTCCATAGAGCTCGAGGAGATCTCCAGCTGTTCTTGCCGAACGTTGCATCCAACTGGATTCATCAGTACGGCGGTCTTCCGCTCTGGTATCGAGATGCCACTGAAGCCACTTACGAGGATCAAATTCAAAGAGACCTCGGGATGTTCGTGCTCGGTTGGTTGACCCAGTACGTCGCGCTGCTAATCAAGTGCCCAATCGGCCTGGAGTATACCCAGGATCTAGCCGGGTGGACGGACCTCGCTGATGAGGTTCTTACCGCCGTGGAAGGAAAGGTAATCGCATGACACCTGACATCATCGTGATCGACAATTTCTACAAGGAGCCAGACAAGGTGCGGGCGATGGCGCTCGACTCCGAATACATGTCCGGGGCCGCTCACAACTACCCGGGGTGGCAAAGCGTAACCAGCTTCGGCGTCACCTCGGTCAGGGACGCAATCGAAGCCGCGCTCGGGAAAAAGATCAACACTGACAGCAACCGCTTCACGTGGGGAGCATTTCGCCTGATTACTGAAGTGACAGGCACAAAAACCAAAGTGCACGCCGACAGCGGATGTGACTGGGCGGCGATGGTGTATTTGACTCCGGACATCATGACCGGTACAGGAACAGGCTTCTACCAGCATAAGGAGACGAAACTCTTCGGACCGCCGAGCGACGCCGTTGCCCGAAGCCTGGGCTACCGCAACGCCGAAGAGTTCGAGACGGTAGTCATCCGACGGGACATGGCCGACCTCTCACTTTGGCAACTCGATTCCGTGGTCTCGGCGCGCTACAACCGGCTGGTTATGTTTCGCGGCGGCAACTACTATCACGCGCCCATGGGCGGGACAGGGGATGGTGCCGACTCTGCGCGGCTCACCCAGAACTTCTTCTTCGACGAGGTCGTTGCATGACTACAACTGGCGTCTTCGACACGACGTTGACCGTTCTCGGCAACGAAACTGACACCCCTTCTGTTCTCCCCTACCTTCGCAACGGACAAGGGCCATATCAGGTAGAGGGGCACGACTTCACCGCATTCGACCTGGCCGGTGTGAACTTCGTTGGATATCGACTCCTGAACTGTCGCTTCAACCGAGCGGATCTTTGCAAGAGCGACTTCGCCGGTGCGTACATCGACTCTTGCGAATTCGTGCAGGCCAACCTTCTTCGCGCGAATCTTCAGCGCGCCGTGATCGTGAATTGTGGCTTTGCCCGGGCCGACCTAAGGGAAGTGTTTGGCCCGACAGTAGCGTTTTCAATGTGCGACTTCACAGCAGCCAACTTCTGGGCAGCTCGGATACCGCAGCGGTCATTCACGGATTGTTGGGCGAATGCGGACCAATTCGCTCAGCTCGACAGCCGAGTCCAGTGAGCCGCGCCATGCATAAAGACCTGATCGTGGTCGACGACTTCTACTCGGACCCGCACGCCGTGAGAGCGTTCGCTCTCAAGCAGGACTTCACCGATTTCGGCGGCCAAAAGGCTTTCCTGGGCCGCGAGAGCAAGTACCCCTATTTCGATCGCGAGACTCCGGAGGTCCTCGCGAGGCTCGTTGGATCCCCCGTCTCTTACACAGATCGGCACATCTTCGGGAAATTCCGCATCGCAAACGCTGCAGAAAGACGGCACACGAAGATTCATTTCGATCGGTCCGCCTATGCCGCGAATATCTACCTCACGCCTGGTCTTCCGGCTGGCTGCGGCCTTGGGCTTTACCGGCACAAGGAGCTCGGACTCGACCGCGTTCCAGGACCAGAGAAGTTGCACGAGCTCGGATTTGCCACACTCGATGACTTTGATGATGCCGTGGTCGTACCGGACAGCCTGAACCCTTCCAAGTGGGACCTGATCGACGTGATTGAACCGCGCTTCAACAGGCTGCTGATCCTCCCAGGCGGGCACTATTTCCATGCTGCCGAGGGCGGATCAGGTCGGACCGACAGCGAAGGACGGCTTTCGCAGCACTTCTTCTTCGAGACTTTGGACCGATGAACAGCAGCCAGCGTGATCGCGTGCAGCTTCTCGCTGAGTGGGCTTCTCTCAGACTCGCCCGCAATCGGGTGCCGAACACCTACGACAACGCCGTGTACTCGATCGCCAATGCGTTAAAGCAAGGAACGATCTCCGAGCCGAATTTAGACTCCACGATTGAACTGCTTGAGGAACTTTTCGAACTCGATCGTGAAGACCACCCGAAGGACCGCTTCACTCCACTCGAAATGCGCTTGCGCAGGGCACAAGGTAGTCGGGCCCTTCCGCCGCTGGGTTACCTCCTTGGGCAGGGAGTGAACGCGGCGCCAACCTGGAGGGGGATGCCGTTCTACAAATCGGTATGGGACATGGCGCTCTACAACGAACTGCTCTGGGAGCTGCGCCCCGGAACGATCATCGAACTCGGCAGCGGCGAGGGGGCTAGCGCCGACTGGTTCGCCACGATGACAAAGGCGTTCGGTATTGACACCGAGGTCGTCTCTTTCGACACCCAGCCGCCGATCGTTCCGGCCCAGCAGGGAGTGACCTTCGTTCCCTCTAGCTTCCCGGAGGATATAGATCGAGTTATAGCTTGGATGGAAACACTCGACCAACAGGCCCCGTGGCTCATCATCGAGGATATGCACGTCGGGATCGAGAAGGTCTTGCCGCAACTAGTCGCCAAACTTCGCCCAGGCGACTACTTGATCGTCGAAGACAGCGCCCACAAACAATCCGTGATCGAAAACCTCGCGCATGGGCCTGTCACCCTCGAGGTAGACCAACTCTTCACAGACCGGTTCGGCCTGAACGGGACCTCAGCGATGAATTCGATTCTGCGAGTCGGTAACCAGTGAAGGCTCGAAGCCGACTGCTGATTGCAGGGTCAACGCTTTCGCAGGTTGGCAACTGGGTGAACGTCACTGCGGTGATGATCATGCTCCAGCACCGTCATGGAGCTGCCGCGATCGCGGTGTACTTCCTGGCACGAACTGCTGCTCCGTACCTTTTTTCGCGGCCCGTGGTGAGTGCGATGCCGCCACGATTGATCGGTTCCGCTTGGGCATCCAGCCAGGCGACGCTTGCGCTGCTGATGCTCGGCTTGGCGCTGTTCAACCAGAACGACGCCCTGTTGGTCATCCTCCTCGCCGTTGCTGGCGTGCTTCAGTCAGCGACGGCCGCATGGCTGATGCACATTGCAGAAGTAACTTCACAGGACGATCGAAAGGCCCTCATCACAGCTATCTCGACCGGGACAAGTGTCGCCATCGTCGTCGGCCCTGCCCTCGGAGGGATCCTTTCGTCCTGGGGTGGCCTTCTGTCGGTGTTCGCATTCGACAGCGCAACATTTGCGGCTTCACTCCTTCTCGTCCCATGGTCAGGACTTCCAGCCTCCCTTCGCCAACAGGCCGCGCAATGGAGTGCCGCACAATTACTCCTGCGGGCGCTCATCCCCGTCAAGCCACATATGAACGCCTGGGTCTGGCCACTCGCTGCAGTGTGGATTGCCTTTGGTCTTTTCGGCGGCCTTCTCACGGCGATCGAGACGCCGGTCTTTGCAACATTGAAGGGGTTCTCGCCCGACCAAATCGGCGCGGCGATCAGCGCGTATGGTCTCGGCGGCCTTGTCATTTTCCTCGCCTCGACCCTCTTCGGATTCAGCAACGGCTACCTCTCGACGAGTGCCGTAGCGGTAACGGGGGTGCTCGCATGGACGCTCGGGGCAAACTGGCTCCTCTACCCGGCCTTCTTCGTCACGGGCCTCGGCTTCGCGCTCGTGAATAGCGCCGCGCGGGTAGCATTTGCGGAGGTGTTTGCTCGTTCCAACGTCCAGACCAGCGAAGCATGGGCCTGGGTCAATCAGCTCTCGCTTTTCACATCGGTCACCTCGTACTTGACGGCCTGGATCTATTTCTCGCTCGGCGACAATCTCCACCTCATCTCAGGCGCTGTAGTAGCCCTCGGTTTCACGTGTCTGGCATTCGGTGTCCTCTGGGACGTCGCCTCTAAGCAACGTGCTACCACGGCGGTCACAGGGCACGTACAGAAAGCAGCCGCGTCCGAAGTGCAGTAGATCGTCAGTTCATCGCGGTCGCATTGCCACTGTGGGCGGCGGGGCCGCGGCGACTGGTCACGGCCGCCGCTGCCGGCCTCGCCGCTGTAGGCATCGCGGTCGCGATCGTGCTCTCGCAACGGTGCGGTCACTCCTCCCGCAGCGGCGCCGCGTCCAGCGCCTCGGTTGCCACCCGGCGTCCCTCGGCGATGAGTCGTGGCACATCGGACATCCGCCACTGGGCCATGCCCTCCATCTCCGGTTGAATGAGCACGACCGACGGGTCGCGCTGCAGATCGGCCGTGCGCGTGACGGTGCGCATCATCCGAACGTTCTCCCACTTCGCGTGCAATCGAACGACGATGACTCGGGATGCGCCGAGCGCGCGAGTCGCCGCGACCGGAACGTTGTCGAGCATCCCGCCGTCAGCGAGCAGGGTGTTGCCCCGTCGCACGGGCGGGAGCAACCCGGGGACCGCGATCGTTGCACGCAGTCCCACGCTCAGAGGCCCTTCGTCGATCGTCACCAACTGCCGCGTTCTGAGGTCGGTGGCGACCGCAGCGAACCGGCGGGGAGACTCTCGATAAGCGGATCCGCACCGAAGGACCGGTGCACGGCGTCGGCGATCGCACGGGTGTCGAGCAGCCCCCAGCGCGGAGTCATCGACCACCGCGCGATCATGCCCCAGCGGAATTCGCGCGCGGCTTGCTCGATCGCAGCCTGCTCGAAGCCGGCCGCGTATGCCGCGCCGACGAGTGCGCCCGAACTGGTCCCGGTCACGATGCCCGGGTGGATCCCTCGTTCCGCCAGCACCTGCAGGACGCCGACGTGGGCGGCGCCGAACGCGCCACCACCGCCGAGCGTGAGGCCCAGCGTCGGATCATCGCTCACGTCGCCCTCCGCTCATCCTGCCCCTGACGCGACGGTAACACCGCGCGCGGGCCGCCGACCAGGGATGCCGTATCTCGGCCGCCGCACGACTTCCCAGGGAAAGGCTGTACACTCAAAACCGATAGGCGAACTCTCATTCGTCTCGCCCCGGCCGCGTGGTAACGGTCGGGGCTTCTTCTTGCCCGGGCTCCGCCGCGCTACCGTTGGACGAAACCCCGTTCGAGCAGGAGCACACATGCCGTACATCGTCGACTTCGTGAATGTATCCACCGTCGGCCTCGAGTCGTCACCGGTCGCCGAAGCGCTCGCCGGCCTGCGGGCCAACGAGGCCCGCTACTTCAAGAACAAGTTCGACCACGTCTTCACGGTGAGCCCGGCGAACGAGGCTCAGGATGCGGTCGATTGGGTCACGCGCATCCTGAAGGACGAGCGCGACCTCGTCATCGCGTCGCCCGCGCTCGAGGCGACCGCGTTCGAGGTCGAGGGCATCCGGATGGCGTACGTCTTCTACGAGTCCGGGCTGTCGATCAACGCGATGTACACGATCGAGGACGGCGGCAAACGGGCCGTTGGCTTCAAACTCTCCGAAGGCATGGAGGTGCCGGAGGAGCTCGCGTCGAGTTTCAAGTTCGCTCGGCAGAAGTCGAAGCTGGCCGGGGTCATCCGGGGCTCGTACTTCGTGATCAAGGGCGAGTACTGACCGCTCCCTCGCACGTCACCAGCGGCGGGCGATGGTCCCTTTCGGCCCGGTGACCAGGCTGGCGGCCGGCACATCGTCGGCGACCACCGCTCCTGCCGCGATCACCGAGTCGCGCCCGATGGTGACACCGGGCAGGATGGTCGCGCCCGCGCCGATCCACACGTTCTCCTCGACGTCGATCGGCGCTCCCGTCAGCCAGACGCGTCGCTCCTCCGTGTCGACCGGGTGTCCGACCGTGATGAACGTCGCCTTCGGGGCGACCATAACCCTCTCGGCCAGACGGATGCCCGCGTAATCCAGGAACGTGCAGTTCTGATTGATGAACACCCGCTCGCCCAGTTCGAGATTGAGGCCGTTATCCGTGTAGAACGGCGGATAGATCGTGACTCGGTTCGGCAGCGGATGGCCGAGGATCTGCTCGAACAGTTCTGCCTTCCCGGCCTCGTCGTCGAACGGCAGCACGTTCAATCGCGACGTGAGCTCGGTCGCCCGCAGCACCCTCTCTGACATCGCCTGGAACTCGGGGCTGTGGATGCGCATGAGAAGGCGGCTCGACATCCCCCGATCCTCCCACTCCCTCACCCCGCGGCCGCTACCGGGGCGCTAACGCAGGATATTGACGGACGGATGCACCGTAATCACCGGAATTACGGAGTCTCGGGCGGCGTGTCGTCTGAAGTTTCCGTACCTAGCCGCGGCGGCGGCGCCGGTCAGGCGACCCCGTCGACGAACTCGGCGACCGACGAGGTCACCAGCTCGGACACGGCACGCGCATCGAACGTCGCTGCCTTGACTACCTTCATCCCGTGATCGGCTCCGGGCACAGTGACGACCCGGATGTTCTCCCGCCCCCTGACTTCTTCGGCCAGCGCTGCCGAGGTGCCGAACGTGTCGCGTTCGCCCTGGAGCACCAGCACCGGGACGTCGGGCGCAAGCAGTTCGTCGAGCCGTGACTTCTCGGGCCGTCCGGGCGGATGCAGCGGGAACGCGAGGCAGACGACCGCGACGGCGCCGACGGATGCAGCCGTTCTGCAAGCCACGCGTGCGCCGGCACTCCGTCCACCCACCACGATCGGCAGACCGTTGGCGAGCTCCGCGACCGCGGGTGCCGTCTCGAGCCACGCTTCGTCGAGCACGGGCGGCCGAGACGCCATGCGACGACCGGCCGCGCGCCAGGGCTGCTCATACCGGACCACCGTGACGCCGTTGACCGGCAGACCGTGCGCCAACGCTGCGAGGTCGACCGCACCGATCCCACCGCCGGCACCGTGACCCAACCAGAGCACGGCCCGCGGGGTCTCGGCGGCAGCGATGACGAGCCGGCCGGGGCCGTGAGAGGTCGGTACGTCGAGGTCCACGACTGAGACGCTACCCGCTCCGTCGAGCTCCTGGCCGAGACCCGGCCTCAGGTTGCGTCGAACAGGGCATCGATCGGGGCCGTCCGCACGAAGCCCTCGACCGCGCGGGCGAGGTCCAGGTCGAGCGTGATGAGGGCCTCGGCTTGGAGCACGGTCAGCGCGACGTACTCCGCGTCGTAGGTGTCGGCCCAGCCGAAGCGGTCGGCCACCTTCCACGCGTTGTTGCGCAGAACTCGGTCGCCCAGCATCCGGATGCGCATGCCGCCGATGCGGTCGAGCCGATCGTCAGCGACCTCCTTTGTGATCTCGCCCCGGCTCACGGCCGCGTGGAGGAGGGACAGGACCTGCGACCTCAACAGGGTCGGAGCGAGCAACTCGTGCTCGTTCGCTGGCTCTCGCACGTCGGCGGCGAGAACGAGCGCGGCGGCGGCGTCGATCACGTACTTAGTCATCCGGGATCCCTTCAGGTCAGGCGCTGGGCGCCGCATTGATGGTGTCGCCCAACGACGACAGATCGTCGTCGGCGGAGACCTCGAACGTCTCGAGCGCGTCGATGGCGAGCACCGCGTCGATCAGGGCTCGGGATCCGCCGACGATCGTGGAATCGAAGTCGATCTCCGAGGCGACGAACCAGGCGTGGTCGGCCGGCCAGATGAGCTGCGGCATCGGACCCTCGAATCCGTCCGACCAGCCCATCCCCGCGCGACGCGGCCAGGTCGGGTCGGTGAGCTCGCCGACCGTGATGGACGCGAGAACGTACTCGCGACCGGGCAGTTCGAGCACCGAGTGGAGCTGAACGCCCTCGCGCTGCGCTGCCTGCTCGGCGTCGATCACCGCCGTGACCAAGGGCGAGACGGATGCGCTGCTTTCAGCCTGAAGCTCGGCGATCGCCGCCTCGACGTCGGCCGGGCCGTTTTCGGACTCGGCGATATACAGGATGTGCCTGCTCCCGTTGATCTCACCCCACCCGACCCACACGCCGAAGACGACCTCATCCGGTGCCGACGTGTGTCGAGTGAGCGTCTCCGAGAGCGATGCGAGCAGTTCCGGGTCGAGAAAGCCGGTGCGCGGCTGCTGCGCCCGCCACCCGTCGTCCAACGTCACGTGCGACTCAGAGCCGACCAGCCCCGACCACTGAACGAGCGGGTGCATCGTGCGGCCGGTGCGCCGAGCGACCTCCGCCCACGGCCAGGTCGCGGTGTCGATGACCGACGGGTATTCGAGTTCGTCGCCCGCAGCATCGAAGATCTCCACCCGCGTGGCTTCAACCGGGTGCAGGATGCGGGCGTAGGCCTCGAATCCTCGCGGAACCACGCCGCCGACACGCCCCCACCCGCTCAGCCGCGGCGCGATCCACGCCCCGGCCCGCACATCCGTCAGCCACATCATGACCCCGAGTCTGTCGCATGCCGCCTCGAGGGCGGAAGGCCCGAGCGGTCTGGATAGGATCGCGCCATGACTGATGAGACGGAACCTCGGGTGACGGATGCGGACCTCGCGTGGGTGGCGAAGGCCGTCGGCCTCGCGCGCGAGGCGTTGGACGCGGGCGACGAGCCGTTCGGGTCGGTGCTCATCAGCGCGGACGGGGATCTGCTGTTCGAAGATCGCAACCGCACGTCCGGTGGCGATCAGACACTGCATCCTGAGTTCACGATCGCGCAGTGGGCGGCCAACAACGTGCCCGAGACGGAACGCGCGTCGGCCACCGTCTACACGTCGGGGGAGCACTGCCCGATGTGCTCGGCCGCGCATGCCTGGGTCGGGCTCGGGCGCATCGTCTTCGCGGCATCGGCCGGCCAGATCGCCGGCTGGCGCGAGGGATGGGGACTGCCGCCGAGTGCCGTGGCTGTGCTGCCGATCTCGGCGGTCGCGCCTGGGGTGCCGGTTGCGGGTCCAGTGTCGCAGTTCACCGAGGAGGTTCGCGACTTGCTCGAGCGGGCTGCGCGCCGCGGCTGACGGATGCGCGTCGCCGGATGCGCACCGCCGTGCGTGTGCCGCGCTGGATGCGCGCAATCGAGTCCGGCCAAAATCCCGCAATTCGGGTCCGAATAGGGGGATTTTGGCCGGACTCGATTGCGTTCGGTCGCCCCGGTCAGTCGGCCAGGTCGTCCGTCGTGACCGGGATCGTCGAGAGGTAGGGGTACGCCGGCATCGAGGAGAACTCCTCGTCGTCGTCGAGCTCGTAGATGTCGTAGGCGAGGGCGCCGCCGAAGGTGGTCGCGACGCGGATCTGACCGGGCGGACATCCGCCGATCAGCGGGACGACGACGACGCTGTCCAGCGTCTTGCCGTCCTCGTAGAGGAGGGCCGCTTGGATGGTTCGCTGCAAGGCGTCCATGCGGCGCACTCTACAACCGGCGGGGGTGCCCTCCGGCAATGGCGACGGCGGTTCTCGCGGTGTGTCGTGGGTATCCGCTACATTCATGAGCACCGAACAGCGAACGGGGGACGTTCCATGACGTTTCAGGCGTATCTGGACGCGATCGAAGACAAGACCGGCAAGACTCCGAGGGAGTTCGTCGCGCTCGCGCACGAGCGCGGTTACGACGACCCGTCGGTCAAGGCCGGCGTGATCGTGGACTGGTTGAAGGAGGACTTCGACCTCGGCCGCGGGCACGCGATGGCGCTCGTGCACGTGATCAAGAACGGCGAGAAGATCTCGACCAAGCATGTGGGCACCGGCACGGCGCACAGCGACGACTCCGACACGCTCTGGCTCGACGGCAAAGCCACCAAGCCGTCCTGACCCGCTACTCGGGGAGAAGCGCGAGCTTTCCTCCGGGATGCCCCTCGCTGAGGAATCGCAACGCCTCCAGGGCGTCGGCCAGCGCAAACGTGCGGGCGATCGGCACCACGAGTTCTCCACTGCCCGCGCGACGGATGAGCTCGGCACGAACGCCGTTGCGGTAGGCGACGCTCTCGGGCTGATTTCCGTTGACCGCTTTGAAGCCCTCGGCGGCGGCCCGCCCTGGTGCGGCGATCGTCACGACGCGATCGCGGTCCGCGACCAGAGCCAATGACGTGTCGATCGCTTCGTCGGTGCCGATCGCATCCAGGGCGGCCGCATACCCCTCGGGAGCCGCGGCTCGTGCGCGATCGAGGAGGCCGGGTCCGTAGGCGATCGGCTCGCCGCCGAAACGGCGCACCTCGTCGAAGCGCGCCTCGCTCGCGGTGCCGACCACGCGAGCGCCGAGGTCGCGGGCCTGCTGCAGGATGCTCACCCCGACAGCACCCGAAGCACCGTGCACAAGGATGGTGTCTCCCTCGCTCACACCGGTCACGTTCAGCATTTGCGACGCCGTCGAGCCGGCGAGGAGGAGGTTCGCCGCTTCCGGAAAGCCGAGGCTCTCCGGCTTGGCGTACACGTCAGAAGCGGGAACGGTGAGCTCGGTCGCGTAGCCGCCGGCGATCCGGAACGCGAGCACGGCATCCCCGATCGCACCTCCGCCCGAGGCGATCTCGGTATCGGGACCGACCGCCGAGAGGGTTCCGGATACTTCGTACCCGATCTGCACCGGCAGCTCCAGCCCGGGGCGCGGCGCCATGACGTGCTTACGGTCGGCGGGATTGACGCCCGACGCTTCGACCCGGATGGTCACCTCTCCCTGGGCGGGCGGGCGCACCTCCTGCTCAACGAACTCCCACCCGTCGAGGTCACCCCACTGCGTCGCAATCCATGTCTTAGCCATGACGTCATTCAATTCCGGTCACCTGAGAACGCAACCTGTTCGTGATCTGGAAGCTCTCATGGAGGCGCGACGCGCGCTCCGCCGACCGAGACTCAGGGATGCTGGGCGCGCCGCGCTTTCGTCGTGCGCTGCGTCGTGCGCTGGGGGATGAGCTTCAGCATCAGCGCGGTCGTGCTGTCGTCCAGATCGACCAGGGTGTCGCGCGACTTGATGAAGTCGCTGAACGAGCGGAACCCGAGGGAGCGCTCGCTGAACGACGGGTCCATGCGCTTGATCTGCGACTTCACCGACGAGATGTGCAGCCATTCGGCGTCGTCCTTCTCGTGCCCGAGCTGCATCGCGCGGAGGAGAAGTCTGGTCGCCTCCTCCTGGGGGTCGGCCTGGTCTGCTTGATCGGCCGCTGCGTCGTCGCCGGCCGACTCCGTGTCGGGTTCCGGCTCTGGTGCGGGAGCGGCCTTGGGAGCGCGTGTCGATTTCTTGCGGGGAGTCTTCGCGGGTTCGGACGCGGCCGTCGCGTCGGTCGACCCGGCCGCGGCGGTGGCCGCCGCGGCGGTGTCGGCTTCGGATGCGACCGGCTCGGCCGCATCCTGAGCCACTGCGGTTGCCCTGGAGGTTCGCGACCCGGATCCGGACCCGACCAGCGTCTCGACCGCGGTGACACCCGGCAGATCGTCGTAGGTGACGAAGTCGTCGCAGGCGGCGGCGAGGGATTTGCTTGTCGAGCCGGCCACGCCGATCCCGACCACGTAGCGCCCGAGCCTTTTGCACCGCTGTGCGAGGGCGATGTAGTCGGAGTCGCCCGCGACGATCACGACGTGCGTGAGGTCGGGGAGGCGGAACAGGTCTTCGACGGCGTCGACGGCCAGGCGGATGTCCGCGCCGTTCTTGGCGTAGGCCGCGGCCGGGAACAGCTGCACGAGGTCGACGGCGCGGCCGACCAGTTGCCCACGGTATTCGGCGTTGACCGCTGCAGACCAGTCGGCGTACGCGCGAGTTAGCACCAACGTTCCGAAGGAGGACGCGAAGTCGATCACCGCGCCGATGTCGACGGTGGCTTGGCTCAGCTTTTCGGCGACTTTGGGGTCGGCGGTCATCCCCGCGGCCCCGCCCTTCGACCGGTCGCGCATGAATGAGCTGCGCCCGTGCACCTGGTCGTATCGCGAGATCACGATGTTGTCGAAGTCGATATAGACGGCGACGCGACCGTCTCCCGGTTCTGTCATGTACCCAGTCTGGCGGATGCACGGGCCCTCTCACCCCGCTCGGCCGGAGATTCGGACTTGCGACCCCCGATCGTGCCTCAATTCGGGATGCTCGGCTGCCCCCTACTGCCCCCACCCCGCGCCCTCCCGGCGATCCGTAATTCCGGAGACTTCGATGCCTCGGCGCCGAATACTCCGGAGTTACGGATGCAACAGCGGCGTGTCGCCCCGATCATCCGGAGTTACGGACGCAGAAACGGCAGCCCTACGACGCGTACCGATCAGCCACGGTCAGCGCGGCGTCGATAGCGGCGAGCCCGCGGCGCAGCTCCTCCTCGGTGATGATCAGCGGCGGCGCGATGTGCACGCGGTTGAAGTGCGTGAACGGCCAGACCCCGGCCGATTTGCAAGCTGCGGCGACCTCAGCCATCGGCCCAGCATCCGGACCCGCCGCATTGAACGGCACCAGCGGTTCACGCGTCTCGCGGGACCGCACGAGCTCGAGCGCCCAGAACAGCCCGCGACCTCGCACTTCTCCGAGCGACGGGTGCCGGTCGAGCCACGACGTGATCTCGGGTTCGACCACCCGGGACCCCAGATCGCGCACCCGCTCCAGGATGCCGTCACGCTCGAACACGTCGAACGTCGCGACCCCTGCAGCGCAGGCCAGGGGATGGCCGGAGTACGTGAGCCCGCCCTGGAACGCGACGTCGTCGAAGAAGTCGGCGATCCGGTCGGAGATCACGACACCGCCGAGGGGGACGTAGCCCGAATTGACACCCTTGGCGAAGGTGATCAGGTCGGGGACGACGCCGAACGCGTCCACCGCGAACCATTCGCCCATCCGGCCGAAGCCGACCATGACCTCATCGGCGATGAAGACGATCCCGTACCGATCGCAGAGTTCGCGCACACCCTCCAGGTAGCCGGGCGGAGGAACGATCACGCCGTTGGTGCCGACGACGGTCTCCAGGATGATCGCCGCGACTGTCGCAGCGCCCTCCAGCACGATCACGCTCTCGAGGTGTTCGAGCGCGCGCTGCGTCTCCTCCTCGGGCGTAGTCGAGTGGAACGCCGACCGGTAGGGGTATGGACCGAAGAAATGGGCGACGGAGGGATCGCTCGGCTCGTTCGCCCACCGGCGCGGGTCGCCCGTCAGCGAGATCGCGGTCGAAGTTCCGCCGTGGTACGAGCGGTACGTCGACAGCACCTTGTGCCGACCCGTGACTCGGCGGGCCATGCGCACGGCGTACTCGTTCGCATCCGCGCCACCGTTGGTGAAGAACACGCGGTTGAGCGTGCCGGGCGCGACACCGGCGATGCGGCGGGCGAGTTCACCACGCACGTCGTTCGCCATCGACGGCTGGATGGTTGCCAGTCGGCCTGCCTGCTCCTGGATGGCTCGAACGAGATCCGGATGCTGGTGCCCGAGATTCAGGTTGATCAACTGCGAGCTGAAGTCGAGGTACTCCGTGCCCTGGTAGTCCCAGAAGGTCGAGCCCTGGCCGGCGGCGATAGGCAGAGGATCGATCTTCGCCTGGGCGCTCCACGAGTGGAAGACGTGGTTGCGGTCGTCACTGCGCACCTGCGCCTCGGCGGCGGCGCCGCCGAACGGATGCTCGACGCCCAGACGGTCAGTGAACCCCGTGCGGACTTCCGGCGGGGTGTCCAGCGTGTCGGTCATGACGGAACCTCTCTCAGTGCCGGAAGGTCAGGAGTGCCGGGAAGATCAGGAGTTGCCGGGGAACGCGAGCTCGATCTTCGAGTGGATCGGGTCGGGCCACCGCGACGTCACGACCTTACTGCGCGTGTAGAAGTGGAACGATTCGGGCCCGTAGATGTGGGAATCGCCGAACAGCGAGTTCTTCCAGCCGCCGAACGAGAATGCGCCCACCGGCACGGGGATCGGCACGTTGATGCCGACCATTCCCACCTCGATCTCGAACTCGAACTGGCGGGCGGCACCGCCGTCGCGGGTGAACAGGGCGACCCCGTTGCCGTACTGGTTGGCGTTGATCAGGGCGATGGCATCCTCGAACGTGTCGACGCGCACCACGGAGAGCACCGGACCGAAGATCTCGTCGGTGTAGACGCTCATCTCGGTGCCGACGTTGTCGATGAGGCTGACGCCGATGAAAAAGCCGTCGGAGTCGAACGACTTCTGGGTGCCGTCGACGACCACCGTCGCGCCCTCGGCAGCAGCGCCCGTGACGTACGAGGCGACCTTGTCGCGGTGCTCGCGCGTGATGAGCGGGCCCATCTCGGATGCCTTGTCCGTGCCGGCTCCGATCACGAGGGAGTCCAGCCGACGCTCGATGGCGGGAACCAGACGGTCGCCGACATCGCCCACCGCGACGAGAACGCTGACGGCCATGCAGCGCTCGCCAGCGGAACCGTAGGCGGCCGAGACCGCAGCATCGGCGGCGGCCTCGATGTCCGCATCCTCGAGCACGACCATGTGGTTCTTCGCGCCGCCGAGGGCCTGTACCCGCTTGCCGTTCGCCGTCGCGCGCTGGTAGATCGCGCGGGCGATCGGGGTCGAGCCGACAAAGCTGACCGCGTCCACATCCGGGCTATCGAGAATCGTGTCGACGGCCACCTTGTCGCCGTGCACGACGTTGAGCACACCGGCCGGCAGCCCCGCCTCGATGAACAGCTTCGCCAAGAAGACGGATGCGCTCGGATCCTTCTCGCTCGGCTTCAGCACCACGGTGTTGCCGCAGGCGATCGCGCTCGCGACCATCCACAGCGGCACCATTACGGGGAAGTTGAAGGGCGTGATGCAGCCGACGACACCCACCGGCTGCTTGACACTGTGCACGTCGATCCCGGTGGAGACCTGCTGGCTGTACTCGCCCTTGAGCTGGTTGATGAGTCCCGATGCGAACTCGACGTTCTCGAGGCCCCGCCCGATCTCGCCCGCGGCGTCAGAGAGCACCTTTCCGTGCTCGCTGGTGACGATCGCGGCGAGCTCGGCGGAGCGCTCGGTGAGGAGGTGGCGCATCCGGAACAGCACGTCGGCCCGCTTGGTGAGGCTCGTGGCGCGCCAACCCGGGAGGGCTGCGCGAGCGGCGGCGATGGCCTGCTCGACGTCGGCGGAGCTTGCGAAGACGACCTCGTGCTGGCTATCGCCGGTGGCCGGGTTGAAGACGGTGCCGGAACGGATGGGTTCGCCGGTCTCGCGACCGTCGATCAGATGGCGGATGAGGGCCACGCGGCATTCTCCTCGAGTGAATCGGACGAAGTGCCCGGGATGAACAGTAGGCTTACTCCCCAATGATCACAGAGAGCGGGGCGGACAGTCGATGCCAGATCGTCATGGCTTGGAGCGGGATCGAACAGATCGTATGGGGGAGCCTGTCGAGGCTTTGAATTCGGCCGGTGTGCTGCCGAGCATCCGGGAGATCCTCCGCTTCGACGACGTCGCGCGCGCCCTGCCCGAGGTTCTCTCAGGTGAGGATGCGCTCGACCGTCCCGTGCGCTGGGTGCACGTTTCCGAGACGGCCGACGTCGCGCGGCTCGTCAGCGGAGGCGAGTTGCTGCTCTCGACCGGAGTGGGCTGGCCGACCGACGACGAGGCACTGCGAGCTCTCGGTGCCGAACTGGCCCGCGTCGGCGTCGCGGGTCTCGTGCTCGAACTGGGGGACAGCACCCCCGAAGCGCCGCAGGCCCTCGTCAAGGAGTTCAGGATGCAGGGCCTCCCGCTGGTCGTGCTGCACCGGGAGGCCCGCTTCATCGCGATCACCGAGGCGGTGCACTCGCGCATCATCGCCGACCAGATGGTCGCGCTGCGGGCTCGGGATGAGATCCATGCGCTGTTCACCGAGCTCAGCCTGCGCGGCAGCCCGGCCGACTTCATCGTGTCTCAGGCGGGGCGGGTGCTCGCTTCGCCCGTCGTCCTCGAGGATCTCAACCACCAGGTGGTGTCGGCGGAGACGCTGGGGGCCGGAGAGGAGGTGCTGAGCCAGTGGGAGCCGCGTTCCCGCGCCGCGCACCACGACGGAACGGCCGCTGCCGAAGCTGACGGCTGGATCATCACGCCGGTGGAGGCGCGGGGGATGCGCTGGGGCTTCCTGATCGCGCTGCCGGGCGAAGCGCATCCGGCCGGGCGCTCGAACGTGCTCGAACAGGCCGCCGTCGCGCTCGCGCTCAGCAGACTCGCCGACCGGGATGACGACGAGTGGACCCGACAAAGCCACGACCGCCTTCTCGGAGCGCTGCTCGGCCGACGGTTCGCCAGCGAGCAGGGTCTCGTCGCGCGATTCGAGGCGGCCGGCTTCCCGGTCGCTCGCCGGGTACTGACCGGCGTCTCGCTGGTCGTGCGATCGTCGAGTGCCGCGGCCGGTGACTCGGCGAGACTGGTGACCGCCGCCGCCGGGGCCACCAGGGAGCAGGGCCTGGACGTTCTCGCAGCGCTGCACCCCGCGCATCCGTCGAACCTGTTGGTGCTCGCTCTGTCGACGGCTCCGGAGCAGGCGATCGGGGATGCGGTGCTCGCGGTGATCGCGCAGGCCGTCGCTCGCGCGGCCCGGGTCGAGGACAACGCTGTGACGGTCGCGGTGGGAACGGCGGGGCCGGGCATCCCGGGCCTGCTCGCGTCGATCGACGAGGCGACCGAGCTGCTCGGGCGAGCGGATGCGGTGCGCTCGCGGGGCGTGGCGATCCAACGAGTCGAGCGGCGTCCGCTGCTCCGGCTGGTGAACGCGATGGGGAGCGACCCCCGACTGCAGGAGCACAGCGAACTCATGCTGCGACCGCTGATCGAGTACGACCTCGCGGCGGACGGCGACCTTCTCGAGGTGTTGCGCGCCTACCTCACGCATCCGGGCAACCGCACGCGCGCTGCCGCTGCCAGCCACCTCTCCCGGTCGGTGTTCTATCAGCGGATCGCGCTGATCGAGGACCTGCTCGGGATGGACCTCGATGACGGGGAGACGCTGAGCGCACTGCACGCTGCGCTGCTCGCGCGGCGCGTAGTGCGCTGAAGAAGCGCAAAAGCTGCGCGGTCGCAGCTACGAGTCGAACCCGAGTCCCACCGCGTCGAGGGTCTTGAGGAAGAGGTTGCGTCGCCCGTCGTTGTGGTCGGCCCGGTCGAGAGACCACCGCGTCAGGTTGATCCCGATCGCGGCCGCCGGCTCGGGCGGGAAGGGCAGCGGGCGACTCCGCACCATCTCGAGCTCGGTCCGTTCGGTGCTCCGCCCGGAGAGCAGGTCGAGCATCACCTTCGCACCGAAGTGGGTGGCGGCGACGCCTAGGCCCGTGTATCCCGTGGCGTAGGCGACCTGTCCGCCACGCGCGGACCCGAAGAACGCGCAGAAGCGGCTGCACGTGTCGATTGCCCCCGCCCACTTGTTGGTGAACCGGATGCCCGCCAGCTGCGGGAAGGTCGTGAAGAAGTGACTCGCGAGCCGTTCGAAGGTGACCGGCCTGTTCTCGTACTCTTCGCGAACGCGCCCGCCGAAGTGGTAGATCGCGTCGTAGCCGCCGAACAGGATGCGGTTGTCGGCCGACAGCCGGTAGTAGTGGAACTGGTTGGCCGAGTCGCCGAGGCCCTGCCGCCCGTGCCAGCCGATCGAGGCGAGCTGCGCATCCGTCAGCGGTTCGGTCATGAGCACGTAGTCGTAGACCGGCACTGTAGCGAGCCGGTTGCGCTTCAGCAGCGACGGGAAAACGTTCGTAGCCAGTGCCGTTCGGTCGGCTCGCACCTTCGCCAGAGGCGTGCTCAGGATGCTCCCGTCGCCGATCGAGGAGACCGGCGAGTGCTCGAAGATCTCGACTCCCGCCGCGGCGCAGGCGCGGGCCAGGGCGCGCGCGAGCTTGGCGGGGTGGACGAGCGCCGAGTCGCGCTCGCGCAGCAGCCCCGCGAGGTAGGTGGGGGAGTGGACCTCGGACTGGACGGCCGCGGTGTCGAGGAAGCGGACGCCCTCCTCGTTGGCGTACTCGCGCAGCCACTTGACCTGGTGCGGTTCGGTGGCGAGGTCGATCGCGCCGTTGCGCTCGAAGTCGGCGTCTAGCCCGAGGTCGCCGACCGTGGCCTCGATCTCGTCGAGGTTGCGCATCCCGAGCCGCTGCAACTGGTCGAACTCGTCAGGGAAGCGGCTGAGGCCGTTATCGTCGCCGTGCGTCAGGCTGGCCTCGCAGAACCCGCCGTTGCGGCCGGATGCGGCCCAACCGATGCGTTTGCCCTCGAGCAGCACGACCCGGGCTCCCGGATTCTCGTGCTTGGCGAGCAGTGCGGTCCACAGCCCCGAATACCCGCCGCCCACGACCGCGAGGTCGCAGTCGAGGTCGGCCGTCAGCCGCGGATACGGGTCGCCGGGTGCATCCTCTGTCCAGAAGACGGCCTGCCGGGTGCCCGCGAGGGCATGCCGCACCACGGATGCGTCGGGCGGCATCCGGTCAAAGACTGTGGTTCCCATGGGTGGCGCCTCCTGCCGGGTTGGACACATTCTCGCAAGGGCCGCCGGTGCGGTGTCGCCGGAATCCGTAGCGATCTGGGGCTGAGCCCGGCCATTCCGTCCGGCGCGCTCCCCGCCCGGCCGTCGCGCGGCACCGTAATTCCGGAACGTTCGTGCCTTTCAGCCCCAGATCTCCGTTATTACGGAGTCTTCGTCGGCGTGTCGCCCGAAACCTCCGGAATTCACGACCCCGCAGGCCGGCGTCGAATCGCGCCGGCGGTGCACACAGGATGCGTCAGCGAGCGAGCAGCGCGTCGATCTCCGCGCTCGTCGGAGCCGTCGCCGGCCCGCTCCGAGTGACCGCAATCGCCGCCGCCGCATTCGCGCGGCGAGCCGCGTCGAGCATCCCGGCTCCGCGCGAGAGCGCAGCCGCGAGAACGCCGCCGTGAGCATCCCCGGCCCCGTTGGTGTCGACCGCGTCGACCGAGAAACCAGGCACGAGCACGGGGAGTTCGGGATGCTCGACCCAGCCACCCAGCACCCCACCGCTCCGTCGCGCACAAGCACCGACCCACCCGCACGGATGCGTTCGACCAGCGCCTCCGCCGCCTCGGCAAGGTCGTCGCTCCCAGTCGCGATCCGCGCCTCGCGGGCATTCAGGGTCAGGATGTCCGTGCGCGCCATCACGCGCGCGAGCACGCGCGCGTCGAGCTCTCCGATCAGCGGCGACGGGTCGGTGATCACCTGCACGCCGTGCGGCAGCGCGTCCAGCCAGCCGGGCAGTGAGCCCGCGTTCACCGGATGCGCGAGGCTGTACCCGGAGACGTACACGAGGTCCTCATTCCCGACCTCGACACGACCGAGGTCGGTGCTCGTGAGCTGACCCTCTGCGCCGACGTGGGTCACGAAGGTGCGCTCGGTGGAGGCGTCGACGAGGGCGACGCAGTAGCCGCTGTCAGCATCCTGGAGCCCCGGCTGCACGACGTCGACGCCGCTCGATCCGAGGGCTGCACGAACCACGTCGCCGAAGGGGCCGGTGCCATACTGCCCGGCGAAGGCGACGGGAAGACCGTCGCGCTCGGCCGCCACCATCACGTTATAGCCACCGCCAGCGGTGAGTGCCGACGACGAGGCGATCGTGTCCCCGCCGGGGTCGGGCACAGCATCGATGGTCATGACGATGTCGACGATGACGTTGCCCGTGAAGACGAGTCGGGGCTGATCAGGCACGACGGGTCTCCTCCGCGATGGCCTCGCGGCCGTCTGCTGAGGCTGCACCGGTCCCGGTCCCGGACGCCGAGGCATCCGAGGGCGCGCGGAGCTGACCGCGCGCGCCACCCAGAGCGGCGTAGATGCCGGCCGCCACCATGAACGTCACGATCCAGCCGATGCCGTTCTGACCGACGGAGAGCAGCACGTACCCGACGACGATTGCCGCAGCCCAGGCTCCGACCGCGCGCCACTCGATGCCGCCGCGGTACCAGTACCGGCCGGTGCGTCCCATGTCGAGCAGGGCCACCGGGTCGTACCAGCGGCGCTTGATCATGTCGATGAGGAAGACCCCGAGCCAAGCGGTGATCGGGATGGCGAGCAGGGAGATGAAGCTGATGAACGGACCGTAGAAGCTGCCCGCGATGAGCATGAAGTAGATGGAACCGGCGAAGGTGACCACCACATCCACCGTCACGGCGTAGACGCGCGGGATGCGGACGCCCAGGGTGAGCGTCGTAAGCCCGGCAGAGTAGACCGACAGGTGGTTCGAGAGCAGCAGGCCACCGAACGCGGCGATCAGGTACGGAACCGCCATCCAGGCGGGGAGCAACTCGCGGATGGCAGCGACCGGGTCGCTCGCCGAGGCCAGCGAGTTGTCACCCGCCGTCAGCAGGGCGCCGAGGCCGATCAGCACCACGAGCGGGATGCCCGCACCGGCAGCGCTCGCCCCGATCAGCCGGGCGGCCTTGACGCTGGTCTTCTGGTACCGGGCCATGTCGGCTCCGGCGTTCGCCCAGCCGATTCCCGTGCCCGCAGCGATCGTTCCGACACCGACGAGAACCGCGCTGAACGGTCCACCCGGCATCGCGCCGACGGCTGCCCAGTCGATGTTCGAGACGAGCATGATCGCGACGAACACGTTCAGTGCGCCGAAGATCCAGGTCGCCCACTTCTGGATGACGAGGATCGCCGAGTGACCGAGTCCGGACACGAGGAGGGTGCACCCTTCGAAGATCGCGATCGCAACGATGGCGACAATTGGAACCGCCTTGGCGTCACTCGAGATTCCGAAGATGATCGCGAACAGCGACAGCAGAACGAAGGCACCCGTGGTCGTGTTGACCGTCTCCCAGCCGAGGCGGGAGAGCAGCGACACGAAGGTCGGCCCGATGTTGCCGCGCGGACCGAAGACCGACCGCGACAACGTCATGCTCGGCGCACCGCCACGGCGACCTGCGACCGAGACCACGCCGACCAGGGCGAACGATCCCGCCGTACCGATCGCGGCCACGATCAGCGCCTGCCAGATGTTCAGGCCCTGCATGGCGACGAGCGTCGCGCCGAGCGGCAGGCCGAGGATCGAGATGTTCGCGGCGAACCACACCCAGAACAACTGCAGGGGTTTCCGGTGCGCTCGCTGCCGGGGACAGGCTCGATTCCGCGCTGCTCGACGGCAGAAAGGGAACGGGTACTCATGATGCTCCAAACGTCTCCGTGTGAATATGCGGGTTCAGGATGCGTGGGATCGAGCCACGCCGGCTCCGGATGCTCGGCTGCCTATTCGCGCAGCGCGAGCAGCCCGTCCACGAGCTGGGGAAGGTCGAGGTGATTGACGCGCTCGAGGGTGGCGCGCTCGGGATCCGGCCACACCGCAGTGCCGTGCGTCGCGCCGAGCACGGCGCCGGCCATGGCCGCCACAGTGTCGGTGTCGCCGCCGAGGGTGGCGGCCAGGCAGAGGGAGTCCCAGGGATCGTCGCTGACGGCTGCGATGGCCAGGGCCGCGACGACCGACTCCTGCGAGGCGACGGAGGTGCCGATCACGTCGTAGAGGGCGTCGGCGCGCGCATCCTGACCCAGAGGGGTGATGTACGGGATGGCCCAACGCAGCCGGGCGGCGATGTCGCCGCCTGCCACCCAGTGGCCTCGGGTCGCCCCGACCTCGGCTGCCGCGATAGCGACATCGAGGGCGTCGGCCAGGCTCGCGCCAGCGATGCCCGCGCTGACCGCGGCTCCGACCGCGCTAGCGCTCGCAATCCCGAGGGTGGTGTTGTGGGTGACCTCGCTGGTGTGCGCAACGGCATCGACGAAGGCAGGAATCGACTCGACACCGACCGCGATGCCGACCGGTGTGACGCGCATGGCGGCGCCGTTCGTCGTGCCGAACCGTCCGGCTTCGGAGGCGGGAACACCGTCGCCGAGGCGCTGCAGAGCGGCTTTCGTCGAAGGGCCGAGCAGATCGAGTGAGCCCTTGGCCTCCATCGTGCGCTCCCAGTCGAGCAGACGCTGGGCGAACAGGTCGATGTCGACGCGACCCTGTCCCTCGATGAGCAGGTGGGCGAGGAGAACGGCCTGCTCGGTGTCGTCGGTGATGGAGCCGGCGGGCATCCCGGCTGCGATGCGCTGGCGCGGCCCCGCGTCCACGAACCTGGTGATGAGTCCGTAGTCGCAGGCGATCTCGTTTCGCGACATCGACTGCGTGGGCATCCCCAGCGCATCCCCGAGCGCCAGACCCTCGAAGGCGGCGATGGCGCGGTCGCGGTCGGCGCTCACTGGCCGCCGCCGAAAGTCATGTGCAGGCGGAAGCGCTGCGGGTCGAGCCAGCTGACGACCTTCTCGACGAAGCGCCCGTCGGCGTCGCGCGCGATCCGGACGCTGTTGAGGAACAGCTCGCCCGTCTCACGACCGAGGATGCCCGCATCCTCGGCGCTGAGCGTCGCCACCGCGATCCACTGATCGCCCTTGGCGGGCACGAGCCCGGCTTCGGCCATCGTCTTCGACAGCGAGTCTTCGACGAGTCCGTTCTGCGGAACCGTTGCCAGCAGACCGACAGCGGGAACGCGGCTGCGTTCGAGGGAGACGGCAGTGCCGTCCGTCAGCCGCCGGACGCGGTCGAGGGCGAGGAAGTCCATGCCGGAGGCATCGACCGCAGCGGCCAGGTCGGGGTCGACGACGCGCTCCATTCGCAGGATCTCGGCGTGGGCGTCGATGCCGCTCACGGCGAGTGCGCGACCCCAGCTGGGACCCTGGTCGAGGGGATGCCCGTCGAACGTGACGAACGAGCCGATGCCCGTGCGGGTGTCGATGAGGTTGTCCTCGGCGAGAGTGTCGAGTGCGCGCCGGATCGTGCCGCGGCTAACGGAGAACCTCTGCGCCAGCTCGTTCTCGCCGGGGAGCAGGGAACCGTTCGTGTACGTGCCGCTGAGGATCGCATCCCGAAGCTCACCAGCGATCTCCTGCCGTTTCAACGAGGTGCGGCCTCGGGTAGGCGCCATCGACTGCGTGTTCATAGCCGATACTGTACGTGTACACAACCTGTACTGCAAGCCGATCGAGGAATTTCTGTCCACGACCGCGTCGCGGTGGGACGATAAGACATGTCCATCATCGAGACTGTCAGTGAAGACGACGCGACCGGCGTCGTCGCCGAATGCTATGCGGGTGACCTGAAAGAACTGGGCTACGTCGCCTCGCACACGAAGGTCATGTCCGTGAATCCCGAGGCCTATCTGGCCTGGATGGGGATGGTCCGGGCGATCGCATCGCAGCTGGGCAAACGACGCTACGAGCTCGTCACCCTGGCTGCCGCGCAAGGTGTTCATTCGCAGGCGTGCCGGCTCGCCCACGGGCTCAAATCGGTGCCTCTGTTCGACGAGGATCAGCTCGTGCGCATCGCCGCCGACTATCGCGACGCCGATCTCAGCGATGCTGAGGTGGCGATGATGGAGTTCGCCGAGCGGGTGAGCCGCGATTCGCCCTCGATGACCGAGGCCGACAGCCAGCGGCTCCGCGAAGTCGGGTTCACCGATCGGGAGATCGTCGACATCACGCTGGCCGCGGCCGCGCGCAACTACTTCAGCCGGGCGATCCAGGCTCTCGCCGTCGATGTGGATGTGCCTCCCGGGCTCAGCGACCGCCTGCAGACGGCGCTGCTCGCCCCGCTTTAGCCGGTCGGCCGAAGAGTCCGCGACCGCTCAGGATGCTCACCTTGCCGCGAGCTGCGCATCCACTTCCGCTGTGACCTGCTCGGCGTCGGGCAGCAGCTGCAGGATGCGGTCGCGCACGATTCGCAAGGCTCCCGCGAAGGGCTCCTCCATCGCGTTGAGATACTCATCGACGGTCGATGCTTCGACTCCCCGTGCCATGGTGCCTCCTCGCTTGCCGCGCGTTCAGTGCGCGAACACGCCCTCGGGCACATCCGCCGGCTTGCGGATGAAGAACGACCCCACCACGGCGACGAGCGAGATGATCGCGGCCACCATGAACGCGGCGCGCACGCCACCGGCCGTCGCCATGTCGAGCGGTTCGCCCGCTGCGGTCAGCGCGGTCGTTTGAGCGGAGAGCACCGCGATCAGCAGCGCGGTTCCGGCCGCGCCGGCCACCTGTTGCACCGTGCCGACGATCGCGCTCGCGTGCGAGTAGAGATGGGGTTCCACCGCGCCCAGACCCGCGGTGAACAGCGGTGTGAACATCAGCGCCAGCCCCGCGCACAGGGTTACGTGGGCGGCCAGTAGCATGTAGGGCGATGTGTGCTCGTTGATGAGCGCGAGCCACCACAACACGGCGCTCACCAGGATCGACCCGGGAACGACGAGCGGCGTCGGCCCGAACCGGTCGTAGAGGCGCCCGACGAACGGTGCGAGCACACCCATCACGACACCGCCGGGAAGCAGCAGGAGACCGGTCGCGAGCGTGTCGAGGTTCAGCACGTGCTGCAGATAGAGCGGAAGCACGATGATCACGCCGAACATCGACGCCGTGCTGATCGCCATCAAAACGATCGCGACGGTGAAGATCGGGTACTTGAATGTGCGCAGGTCGAGCAGCGCCCGGTTCTGTCGCTGCAGCAGGATCTGGCGCAGGATGAACGCCGCGAGGGACACGGTGCCGACACCGATCGAGATCCACATGCCCGTGACGGCGCCCGCTCCCGCGGATGCTGCCTCGCCGGCCTGGCTCAACCCGTAGAGCAGGCCGCCGAACCCGAAGGCCGAGAGGATCACCGAGAGCACGTCGAGTTTGACCTTCTCGGGCTCGGTCACGTTCTCCACGAACTTGATCCCGATGAGCAGCATGACCAGGGCGATCGGCAGCACGATCAGGAAGATCCAGCGCCAGTCGAGGTAGTTCAGGATGAAGCCCGAGATGGTCGGGCCGATCGCCGGAGCCACCGAGATGACGATCGAGACGTTTCCCATGGTGCGGCCGCGCTTGTTCGCGGGCACCAACGTCATCAACGTGGTCATCAGCAGGGGGAGCATGATCGCCGTGCCGCAGGCCTGGATCACGCGCGCGACCACGAGCACCTCGAAGCCCGGTGCGATGGCCGCGGTCAGTGTGCCCAACGAGAAGAGGCTCATCGCCGCGATGAAGATGGAGCGGGTGCTGTACCGCTGGAGCAGGAATCCCGTGATCGGGATGACCACGGCCATCGTCAGCATGAACGCCGTCGACAGCCATTGGGCGGCGACCGCGTCGATGTGCAGATCGTCCATCAGACGCGGGATGGCCACCGACATGATCGTCTCGTTGAGGATCACCACGAAGGTGGCAGAGAGCAGCAGCCAGATCACCCGATTGTTGCGTCGGGTGTGGTCAGGCGTGGCGGAGTCGCGGTCGGCGAGCGCCTCGGGCGCAGGGGCGGCGTTTTCAGTCACGCGCCTCACAGTATCGATGGGCACCGACATCGGGGGAGGCCTTCGAGCCGCCTGGTTCGCCGCGTTCACTCTCCGCGTAACCTATGCGTTCGCATCCGGGACCGGAGGCGCTTACTGGAGGCCCGTTCTGGGTCCGTTCAGTGCCCCAGCGAAGCCACCTCGCGCACGGCATCGGCCACCGCCGGTGCCACCTCCACGAGCTGGTCGATGCTCACGTCCGCGCCCCAGGAGAAACGAACTGCGGTACGCGCGATGTCTTCGGGATAGCCGAGGGCGAGCAGCACGTGGGAGGCGTCCTCGCTCCCGGCCGCGCACGCCGATCCGCTTGACGAGACGACGCCCCGACGCTCCAGCTCGAGCAGCACCGCCTCGCCGTTCGTGCCGGGGAAGACGAAGGACGCCGTCCCGGGGAGGCGCGACGACGGGTGGCCCGTGAGCCGCGCATCCGGAACCGCTGAGAGCACGGCAGAGACGAACGCGTCGCGGGCCGTCGTCGCTCGCTGCACGTTCGATTGCCGGTCGGCCATCGTCGGGCGCGCCGCCGTCGCAAGGGCCACGGCACCAGCCACGTTCTCGGTTCCCGATCGGCGACCCCGCTCCTGGCCGCCGCCGTGCAGCACCGGTTCGATCGGGATGCGCCCGCGCACGTAGAGCGCGCCCACCCCTTTGGGCGCGCCGATCTTGTGGCCGGAGACGCTGAGCGCGTCCACGCCCAGTTCGCGGACGTCGAGGTCGAGCCAGCCTGCCGCCTGAACCGCATCGGTGTGAAAAGGATGCGGCGGGCGTGCGCGATCGCCGCGAGCTCGGCGATCGGCTGCACTGTGCCCACCTCGTTGTTGGCGAGCATCACGCTCACGAGAGTCGTGTCGTCGCGCAGCGCCGCCTCGAGGTCGGCGACGGAAACGAGACCGTCGGCGTCGACCGGGAGGAATGTCACCTCGAAGCCGTGCAGTCTCACGAGATAGTCGACCGACTCCAGCACGGCTTCGTGCTCGATCGGCGTCGTCACGATGTGGCGCCCGCGCGGATTCGCCAACGCGATGCCTTTGATCGCGAGGTTGTCCGCCTCCGTTCCTCCCGAGGTGAACGTCACCTCCGCCGGGCGGCAGCCGAGCCACTGGGCGACGGATGCTCGCGCATCCGCCAGCGCACGCGCCGCCGACTCGCCCACCGTGTGATGGCTCGAGGGATTGCCGAAGTCGCCGGTCAGGTACGGCCACATCGCTTCGAGCACCTCGCGGCGCACCGCCGAGGTCGCCGCCGCATCGAGGTAGATCACGGCGCGGTCGGCTCCTCGGCGCCCGAGGCCACAGCGCCCGGGCCTGCAGCCGCATCCACGACAACGTCCAGACCCAGGTCGAGCGAGCGCACGCTGTGCGTCAGCGCGCCGACCGAGATCACGTCCACACCCGTCTCGGCGATGTCGCGAACCGTTCCGAGGTTCACGTTGCCGCTGGCCTCCACGATCGCGCGCCCGGCAATGATCTCGACGCCCTCGCGGAGCCCGTCGAGCGTGAAGTTGTCGAGCATGATCGTGTCGACCCCCGCGGCGAGCACCGGGCCGAGCTGGTCGATCCGGTCGACCTCGACCTCGAGGTGGGTGGTGTGGGAGAGCTGCGCGCGCACGGCGAGCAGCGCATCCGTCACGCTCAGCCCGGACTGCGCCGTGAGTACGGCCAGGTGATTGTCCTTGGCCATCACCGCATCCGAGAGCGAGAAGCGGTGGTTGTGCCCGCCTCCCGACCGAACGGCGTGCCGTTCGAACGCCCGCAGACCGGGAGTGGTCTTGCGGGTATCCACGATGCGCGCGGAGGTGTGCGCGATCTCGGCGACGTAGCTGGCCGTCAGGGTCGCGATGCCGCTCATCCGCTGCACGAGGTTGAGGGCGACACGCTCGGCCTGGAGCACAGAACGAGCCGGTCCGCTCACCGACGCGAGAGTGTCGCCGGCCTCGAATCGGCCGCCGTCCTCGAGCGCGAGGTCGACGACGATCGTCGGGTCGGTGAGCTTCATCGCCGCGGTGAAGACGGCGCCTCCGGAGAAGGTGCCCGGCTCCCGCGCGGCCAGTCGGGCACTGGCATATGCCGTTTCGGGAATGAGCAGTTGCGAGGTCAGATCGCCCCACGGCGCGTCCTCGAGCAGGGCGGCCCTCACGACGGTCTCGATGATCTGGTCGGTCAGCATGGAACGGTCACCTCGGTATGGGCGACGGATGCGCGCACCGAGTGGTGCGCGACGCCGTCTGTCGAATAGGGGAAGTCCGATCGGAAGTGGGCGCCGCGAGACTCCTCACGCACCAGCGCTGACGACACCACGAGTCGCGCGAGGTCGAGCAGGTTGCCGTCCTCGCGCTCGGCGCGGGTCGCCAGCGGGTCTCCGGATGCGCGCCATCCGGCGAGCGTCGAAGCCGCGGCCTCAAGCGTCTCGCGTGTGCGGTGCACGCCCGCGGTGGTCCACATCAGCGCGCGCAGCGCATCCCGCGGAACGAGAGTCGCGTCGGGTCGCTCAGAAACCGCAAGAGCGGGGTCCACGCCACCATCAGCGCCCGCGAGCCACTCGGGGCCGCCCCGATCCCACCCCGTGGGAACACCGTCGGCAAGATCTTCCGCCGCACGGAAAGCGAACACCAGGCTCTCCAGAAGCGAGTTCGACGCGAGCCGGTTCGCCCCGTGAGCACCCGTGCAGGCGACCTCACCCACGGCATATAGCCCGGGCACGGTTGTTCGTCCGCGCGTGTCGGTCGCCACGCCGCCCATCCAATAGTGCGCGGCCGGCGTCACCGGAACCCACTGCGTGGACCAGTCGATCCCCGCAGCCCGGCACGCCGCGTCGATCGTCGGGAACCGCCGTGCCAGAAACTCTGAGCCAAGGGCCGTCGCGTCGAGGAACACGGGAGATCCTCCTGCGCGGCCATCTCGACCGCGATCCCGCGGGCCACGACATCGCGTGGAGCGAGCTCGGCTTCGGGATGCACGTCGACCATGAACCGCTCGCCCGCGGCGTTGCGCAGCACGGCACCCTCGCCGCGCACCGCCTCGGACACCAGGAACGATCCCGGGATGGCCAGGGCGGTCGGGTGAAACTGGTAGAACTCGAGGTCTGCGAGCGCCGCACCTGCGCGCCAAGCCGCGGCGACCCCATCACCGGTCGTCACCGCCGGGTTGGTCGTGTGCGAATAGAGCTGACCCGCGCCGCCGCTCGCGAGGATGACGGCGTCGGCTTCGAGCGCCTCGGTAGCGCCGTGCTGCAGCACCTCGACTCCGCGGACGGCGCCGTCGTCGACGACGATCTCCGTCAGGAACGCGTGCTCGACGATCCGCGCCGCCGAGGCCCGCACCGCGCGCACCAGAGCCCGCTCGATCTCGGCACCCGTCGCGTCTCCGCCGGCGTGCAGCACCCGCGCGTGCGAGTGCGCCGCTTCGAGCCCCCGAGCCAACTCGTCACCCGATCGGTCGAAGGCGACCCCGAACGCGATGAGGTCCCGGATGCGCGCCGGCCCCGCCGCGCAGAGCACCTCCACCGCCTCCCGCACATTCAGGCCTGCACCGGCACTCATCGTGTCGGCGATGTGCGACTCGACGCTGTCGTCCGCGAACACCGCAGCGGCGATCCCGCCCTGCGCGTACGCGGTGTTGCTCTCAGCGAGCTCCGACTTGGTCACGACGGTGACCTCGTGCGTGCGGCTTGCTTCGAGGGCCGCTACCAGGCCGGCGACCCCGCTGCCGACCACCACGACGCGGGCCATGTCAGGCCGCCATGGTGGTGTCGGGTCGCGCGGCGAGCATCCGCTCCAGCGCTACACGTGCCGGCTCGGCGACGTCGGCGCCGACCGTGATCTGGTTGAGCACCTCGCCGCGCACCAGCCCCTCGAGCACCCAGGCGAGGTAGCCGGGGTGGATGCGGTACATCGTCGAGCACGGGCACACCACCGAGTCGAGGCAGAAGATGGTGTGCTGCGGGTACTCGGCCGCCAACCGCTGCACGAGGTTGATCTCGGTGCCGATCGCGAATGTCGAGCCTGCCGGCGCCGCCGCGATCGCCTTGACGATGTAGTCGGTCGAGCCGTATTCGTCTGCCGCGTCGACGACCTCCATCGGGCATTCGGGGTGCACGATCACGCGCACATCCGGATACTGCACCCGGGCCCGGTCGATCTGGCCGACCGTGAAGCGCTTGTGCACCGAGCAGAAGCCGTGCCAGAGGATGACCCGCGCATCCGTCAGCGCGTCGGTGTCGTTGCCGCCGAACGCCTTGCGCGGGTTCCACAACGGCATCTGCTCCACCGGCACGCCCATCGCCTTGGCCGTGTTGCGGCCGAGGTGCTGGTCGGGGAAGAACAGAACGCGCTGCCCGCGCTCGAACGCCCACTTCAGGACGGTCTCGGCGTTCGACGAGGTGCAGACGATGCCGCCGTGCTCACCGCAGAACCCCTTGAGCGCCGCCGAGGAGTTCATGTACGTGACGGGGATGACCGGAACCCGGCCGTCCGCATCCGGCTCGGTGCCGTACAGCTCCTCTAGCTGCTCCCAGCACTCGGTCACCGAGTCGATGTCGGCCATGTCGGCCATCGAGCATCCCGCAGCCAGGTTGGGCAGGATGACCGCCTGCTCGGGACGGGAGATGATGTCGGCGGTCTCGGCCATGAAGTGCACTCCGCAGAAGACGATCGCCTCGGCTTCCGGCTTGGCCTTGGCCGCATTCGCCAGTTGGAACGAGTCACCGACGAAGTCCGCGTACTGCACCACCTCGTCCCGCTGGTAGAAGTGCCCCAGAGTCACGACCCGGTCGCCGAGCGTCGCCTTGGCCGCCAGGATGCGGTCGTGCAGCTCCTCCTTGCTGGCCGTGCGGTACTCCTCGGGCAGCTCGCCCTGCCGCGGCGTCGACGCGGGGATGGGATCTGCCATGGAGGCCCCCGGTCCGTACGACGGCTCCTGCAGGTCGAAGACCCACGGGCTGTCCACGAGGTCTGGGGTGCAGGTCTCGCCGTCGAGCTCGCCCGTTGCGATGAGCTGGATGGTGGTGTCGACCGATGCGGTGATGCTCATTCTTCTCTTCTTCTCTCGAACGGATGCTGCTGACGGGGAGCGGTCCCTGGTCGGCGAGGTCGATGGAGTCGTTGTAGCGGTAGAGCCGCGGGGGACGGTGCGGTGTGCCGGTCAGATACTGATCGGTCGCAACGACGGCGTCGGAGGACTCGATGCTGCGCCGGAAGTTGGCCGGGTCGAGCGGCCGGCCGAGAACGGCTTCGTGCACCTCGCGCAGCTGGGCGAGCGTGAAGGTCTCGCCGAGGAAGGCGTGCGCGATTCGGCTGTACTCCATCTTGGTTCGCAGGCGCCAGAGCGCGTATTGCACGATCAGGTTGTGGTCGAAGGCCAGGGAGGCAGATCGTCGGCGGCGAACCACTGCACGTTCTCGCCGACGCTCGCGAGGGCGGCCTCCTCGCTGCGCACCAGGGCCCAGTACACGATCGAGACGACACGCTCCGCAGCGGGCGAACGCGTCGCATCGCCGAACGCGTAGAGCTGTTCGAGATAGCGGGGCGTCAGCCCGGTGGTGTCGCGCAGCGTGCGTGCGGCGGCGAAGGCCAGGTCTTCGTCGAGGTGAAGCGGCCCGCCGGGCAGCGCCCAGCATCCCTCGAACGGCTCCCGGATGCGCCGCACCAGCGGCAGCCACAGGCTCGCCAGGTCATCGGTAGCCTCGTCTTTGCGTAGCGCGAAGATCACGGTCGAGACAGCCAGCACCGCGCTGACGCGTTCCCTGCCCTGCTCGTTCGACGACATCCGTCGCTCCGTCCGGCCTAAAGGTCACTGTGACTCTAAGTACCGGCCATCTTAGTGTCACTCGGACCAGAACTCCAAACCGGGCTGTGCGCGAGCCGGTTCCCGGTCCGATATGCTTCAGGGGTATCCGCGCACGCGCGGGTGAGCGAGTGCAACTGAATACTGGGCCACCGAAGTCGATGCGGGAGAGCCGGAGCGCGCGAGCGTGCGTCACCGGCACCGAAGGAGCAATCCTCCCCGACAATCTCTCAGGTACGCGTACCGCATCGAACTGGCCACTCTGAAAAGTAGAGAGGCGACACCATCGCCGCTCTCGCCCAAGGTGAAAGCCGCGCCTCCTGTGCGGTGAAACTCTCAGGCCGGATGACAGAGGGGGAGTTCTCACGCAGCCGCAAGGCGCGCCCAACTCCCGGCGACGGCCGGCGGAACCGGAGAACTCATGACCTCGCAAGACTCGGAACGCCACTCACCCCTGCATGACGCCCACGTGGCCGCCGGAGCATCGTTCACCGACTTCGCCGGCTGGCAGATGCCCGTGCGCTACTCGAGCGATCTCGCCGAGCACCATGCCGTTCGCAACGCGGCAGGCCTGTTCGACCTGTCCCACATGGCCGAGATCGTGCTGATCGGACCAGAGGCCGGGCAGGCGCTCGACTACGCGCTCGCCGGAAAGTTGTCCAGCATCTCCGACGACCAGGCCAAGTACAGCCTCCTGTTGTCCCGGTCGGGCGGTATCGTCGACGACCTGGTCGTGTACCGCACCGGCGAGGACCGCTACATGGTCGTCGCCAACGCCGCGAACCGCGACGAGGTGGTCGAGGAGCTCCGCGACCGCACCGCGCCCTTCGACACCGAGGTGTTCGATGAGAGCGACGACATCGCGCTCATCGCGGTGCAGGGCCCGGCCAGCCTGTCCATCCTGCTGGCCACCGAAGGCTTCGCCGTCGAGGGCGGCCACTACGACGGCGACGACTTCGGCGAACGCCTCGGCGCCCTCAAGTACTACTGGTCGCTTCCTGCGCTGTTCGAGGCGCATCCCGTGCTCATCGCACGCACCGGCTACACGGGCGAAGACGGCTTCGAGCTCTACACGGCTCCAGACAATGCGAAGGCGTTGTGGGATGCGCTGCTCGAGGCGGGCAAGGAGCAAGGGCTCGTGCCGGCGGGCCTCGCCAGCCGCGACACCCTGCGCCTCGAGGCGGGCATGCCCCTGTATGGTCACGAGCTCAACACCGAGACCTACCCCGCGCAGGCCGGCCTCGGTCGCGTCGTGAACCTCGCCAAGGAGACCGACTTCGTCGGCCGCAACGCCAGCGAGCTGGGTCCGGATGCGTTCGCTCCCGTTCTCGTCGGACTCATGGGGCACGGCAAGCGCGCAGCGCGCGCCGGTTACCCCGTGTACGCCGCCGACGGAACGACGGGGGCCGACGAGTCCGTCGGCGTCGTCACATCCGGAGCACTCTCACCCACCATCGGCGTGCCGATCGCGATGGCGTACGTCTCACCGCGGTTCGCGCGCCCCGGAACCGAACTGCACGTCGACGTCCGCGGCAGCCGCCTCGGCTTCACCGTCACCGCCCTCCCCTTCTACAGCAGAAAGAAGAAGTAGCCATGGCCGCTCCCCAGGAGTTGAAGTACACCGCCGAACACGAGTGGATCCTCGTCGACGGCGACACCGCGACCGTCGGCATCACCGCGTACGCCGCCGAGAAGCTCGGTGACGTCGTGTTCGTCGAGCTGCCCGAGGAGGAAGCGACCTCGCCGAGGGCAAGGTCGTGGGCGAGATCGAGTCGACCAAGTCGGTCGGCGAGCTCTTCGCCCCGGTGAACGGCACGGTCGTCGAGGCCAACTCCGCGGTCGTCGACGCACCCGAGCTGGTCAACACCGACCCGTTCGGCGAGGGCTGGCTCATCAAGGTGTCCTTCACCGAGCTGCCCGCCAACCTGCTCAGCTTTGACGAATACTCCGCCCTGACCGGCGAGTGAGGCCCGCTCTTCCACGATGACTGAACTCTTCCAGACGCGTCACATCGGCACCGACGGCGACGCGCAGACCGCCATGCTCTCCGCCCTCGGCTACGACACGGTCGACGATCTCGTCACCGCCGCCGTGCCCGAGTCGATCCGCGTCGGCAACTTCCGCGAGGCCGACGAGTCGATCCTCCCCGCGCCCGCGACCGAGCGCGCAGCGCTCCGCGAGCTGCGCGGTCTCGCCGCGCGCAACACCGTGAACCGCTCGATGATCGGGCTCGGGTACTACGGCACGATCACTCCGGCTGTCATCAAGCGCAACGTGCTGGAGAACCCGAGCTGGTACACCGCTTACACGCCGTACCAGCCGGAGATCTCGCAGGGCCGGCTCGAGGCGCTCATCAACTTCCAGACGATGGTCGCCGACCTCACCGGCCTCGACACGGCGAACGCGTCGATGCTCGACGAGGGAACCGCGGTGGTCGAGGGGATGCTGCTGGCGCGCCGCGCATCCAAGGTCAAGACGGCGAAGTTCGTCGTCGACAGCGACACGTTCCCGCAGACCCTAGCCCTGCTGCAGAACCGGGCCGATGCGGTCGGAATCGAGCTGGTCGTGCTCGACCTTGCAGCGACGGCCGCTGACGCCCCCGAGCTGACCGACGTGTTCGGTCTCTTCGCGCAGTACCCGGGTGCGTCGGGGCGGGTCTGGGACCCGACCGACGTCATCGCCGCCGTCAAGTCGCAGGGTGCGGTCGTCGTCGCCGCGGCCGATCTTCTGGCGCTGACGCTGCTCCGGTCGCCGGGAGAGCTCGGCGCCGATGTCGCGGTCGGCACCACCCAGCGCTTCGGCGTCCCGATGGGCTTCGGTGGACCGCACGCCGGCTACATGGCCGTGCGCAAGGGTCTTGAGCGTCAGCTTCCCGGCCGTCTGGTCGGGGTGTCTCAGGATGCCGTCGGCAGGCCCGCATACCGCCTGACGCTGCAGACGCGCGAGCAGCACATCCGTCGCGAGAAGGCCACCTCAAACATCTGCACCGCTCAGGTGCTCCTCGCCGTGATGGCGGGGATGTACGCGGTGTACCACGGCCCACGAGGACTGCGGACGATCGGTCAGACCGTTCACGCGTCTGCGGCTCTCGGCGCCCGGATCCTCCGCGAACACGGCGTGGACGTGCTGTCCGAGTCGTTCTTCGACACACTCCAGGTGCGCGTCGCCGACGCGGCCGACGCGGTGGCTAAGGCGCACGCGCGCGGCATCCTGCTGCACTCCTCCGACGAGACCACCGTCGTCTTCAGCTTCGACGAGGAGACCGCCGCCGACCTCGGAACTGGTTCGACACTCTTCGCCGACCTCCTCGCCGTCTTCGGCGCGGGCGAGAACACGGTCGATGTCGCGTTCGACGGCGGCCTCCGGTCGTTCGACGCCGCACTGGCCCGCGAGAGCGCATACTTGACGCACCCGGTCTTCAACACGCACCACTCCGAGACGGCGATGATGCGGTACCTCAAGTACCTCGCCGACAAGGACTACGCGCTCGACCGCGGCATGATCCCGCTCGGCTCCTGCACGATGAAGCTCAACTCCGCGACCGAGATGGAGGCGGTGACCTGGCCCGAGTTCGCGGGACTGCATCCGTTCGCCCCGATCGAGGATGTGCGGGGTTCGCTCGAGCTCATCGACCAGCTCGAGCGCTGGCTGGCCGACGTGACCGGATACGACTCGGTCTCGCTGCAGCCGAACGCGGGCAGCCAGGGCGAGCTCGCCGGCCTGCTCGCGATCCGCGGCTACCACCGCTCGCGCGGGGACGTCGACCGCACGGTCTGCCTCATCCCGCAGAGCGCGCACGGCACCAACGCCGCATCTGCGGTTCTCGCGGGCATGTCGGTCGTCGTGGTGGCCTGCGATGAGCTCGGCAACGTCGACCTCGACGACCTCCGCGCCAAGGTCGCGGAGCACGCCGACACCCTCGCCGCGTTGATGATCACCTACCCGTCGACCCACGGCGTGTACGAGCACGAGGTCGTCGCGATCACGCAGTCCGTGCACGACGCCGGCGGCCAGGTCTACGTCGACGGTGCGAACCTCAACGCCCTGCTCGGCTACGCGCGGTTCGGCGACTTCGGCGGCGACGTCAGCCACCTGAACCTGCACAAGACGTTCTGCATCCCGCACGGCGGCGGCGGCCCCGGCGTCGGACCGGTCGCGGCCAAAGTCCACCTTGCGCCGTTCCTGCCCGGCCACCCGATGGCGCAGCGCGCCGACCACTACCTGGCCGGCGGCGACGGAACCCAGCGCGTCGAGCACGCCGGGGGACCGGTCTCGGCGGCCGCGTACGGCAGCCCGAGCATCCTGCCGATCAGCTGGGCCTACGTGCGCATGATGGGCGCTCAGGGACTCACGGATGCGACCGGCGCGGCCGTGCTCGCGGCCAACTACATCGCGGCGCGGCTTCGGGAGCACTTCCCCGTTCTGTACGCCGGTGACAACGGGCTCGTCGCGCACGAGTGCATCCTCGACCTGCGTCCGCTCACCGAGGCGACCGGGGTGACCGTCGACGACGTGGCCAAGCGGCTCATCGACTTCGGCTTCCACGCGCCGACGATGAGCTTCCCGGTCCCGGGAACCCTCATGGTCGAGCCGACCGAGAGCGAAGACCTGGGCGAGCTCGACCGCTTCGTCACGGCGATGGTCTCGATCAAAGCCGAGGCGGATGCGGTCGCCGCCGGCGACTGGCCGGTCGACGACAACCCTCTGCGGAACGCTCCGCACACGGCCGAGACGGTCATCGTGGGGGAGTGGGAGCACGCGTACAGCCGAGAGCAGGCCGTGTATCCGGTGCCGAGCCTCGTGCGCAACAAGTATTGGCCGCCCGTGCGACGCATCGATCAGGCCTGGGGCGACCGCAATCTGTTCTGCGCTTGCCCGCCGCCGGAGGCGTTCGCTTAGGCACGAAGCATCTTGAGACCGGCCCCGGATCCTCGTCTGCTCGAATGAGCAGGCGGCGATTCGGGGCCGTTCTTTACAGCAATGGTGGAAGTCGCGTCAGCCGAAGATTCCGGGCCACCAGGCGACCGCGAGCGGGTAGCCGACGAACGAGACGATGTCGATGACAGCGTGCGCGACGACGAGCGGCATCACCCGTCCCCACCGCGTGTAGCACCAGCCGAAGACGATGCCCATGATGGCGTTGCCGATGAACGGGCCGAAGCCCTGGTACAGGTGGTAACTCCCACGCAGGGCGGCGGCCGACAGGATGATCGTCCACTTTCCCCACCCGAGCTGACGCAGCCGGGTGAAGAGGTAGCCGACGATGATGACTTCCTCCTGGAGGGCGGCACGCACGGCGGCGAAGACCAGGATGGGAATGGTCCACCAGTGCGAGTCGAGCGGTGAGGCCTGCACCTGAACGGTGATGCCGAGCACGCGCCCGAGAGCGTAGAGCAGGATGCCGGGGATCCCGATGGCCAGGAAGAGCAGCATCCCGCCGCCCAGGTCACGTGCGGGACGGGTGAAGTCGAGGCCGACCCGGCGGAATCCGGTCAGGTCCTTGCGCCAGAGCAGGAAGATGACCAACGCCACCGCGAACAGCGGAAAGAGATTGCCGAGGAACTGGTATGTGAAGTCGAGCCATTCGCGGGTGCTCTGCGAAGGATTCACAGCCGCGGACTGGTCGGCGAGCGGTGTCTTGTCCGTCACGCGCGCGACGATCGAGACGATCGAATAGACGGCGGATGCGCCGAGCGACAGACCGAGAACGATCGCGATCTCCCACCACAGGCGTGCACGTTCGCCGCGGGCGACAGGGACTTCAGCGGACCAGCGGGTCTCAGGGCTCATGAATGCATCCTGCCAGGCGGGGGAACGTGCCCCATTCGGGGCGCAATTTGTCGATATACCGGGGGAACCACGCGTTTCGTTGCGTGGCACGCGCCAAAAACCTCGTTTTCCTGTGCTTGGTGCAAATTTCCACCAACTGAGTTACCACTGTGTAACGTTTTCGTGCCCGGTTTTGCATTCGCTGCCACAGCTACTTACAGTCATTCTTATCCCGCGCGGTCCAGGCACGCTCGCACGCCTATGCCGTCGCACACTTCGCACAGGAGGAACATTGCACATCAAGGGAAGAAAGGCCAGGTACACGGTCAGCGCCGTCGCTCTTGCGGGCGTCGCGGCTCTGGCACTGTCGGCCTGCACCACGTCCGGGAGCACGTCGGGTTCGACGGCCGCCACAGGCGGCACCGTCACCGTCGCCGTCGTCAACGACCTCACGTCGCTGAACTCGCAGACTCCTCAGGGCAACCTGGACACCAACGGCCAGGTCGGTTACCTGAACGGTTCGTATGGCACTGGTTTCCAGTACATCGACAACAACTTCAAGATCGTCCACGACGACAAGTTCGGAAAGTACGAGAAGACCTCGGACGACCCGCTGACCGTCAAGTACACGCTCAACAAGAACGACAAGTGGTCCGACGGCCAGCCCATCACGGCTGATGACCTGGTCCTCGGCTGGGCGATCGCGTCCGGTTACTACGACTCGGCGACCCTCGACGACGAAGGCAAGGTCACCTCGGGGACCCAGTACTTCAGCATCGCGGGTTCGACCGCCGGTGTCGACGCGACCGCGTTCCCGACCGTCGGCGACGACAACACGTCGATCACCCTGAAGTACTCCACGCCCTACGTGGACTGGGAGCTCGTCAACCCGATCGCGCAGCCTGCGCACATCGTGGCCAAGAAGGCGGGCCTGTCCTCGGCCGCTGACCTGACCAAGCTGCTGAAGGGTCTGCCCAAGGGTGACAAGTCCAGCCCGGCTGCGCCGGACGCGACCCTGAAGAAGGCTGCGGACTTCGTCAACACCGGTTACGACATCACGGCGTTCCCGACCGACAAGGACCTGCTCGTCTCCTCGGGCCCGTTCTACGTCTCGGCCTGGACCCCCGGCCAGTCGATCACCATGTCGAAGAACAAGTACTACGACGGTGGACTGAAGCCGAACGTGGACAAGATCGTCTTCCGCATCATCCCGGACGCCAACGCCCAGGTCACCGCTCTGCAGAACGGTGAGGTCGACATCATCAACCCGCAGGCGTCCGCCGACACCCTGACCGCCCTCAAGGCGACCAGCGCGAAGGTGCTCACCGGCGACCAGGTCTCCTACGACCACCTCGACCTGAACTTCGGCTCGACCGTGTTCCAGGACCCGAAGGTGCGTGAGGCGTTCCTGAAGACCATCCCGCGTCAGCAGATCCTCGACTCGATCGTCACCCCGGTGAACCCGAAGGCCGAAGTTCTGAACTCGCAGATCTGGCTCCCCAGCCAGGACGACTACGCGGCATCGGTCAAGCAGAACGGGTCGGACAAGTACAACAAGGTCGACATCGAAGGTGCGAAGGCCCTGCTGGCCGGCGCGACCCCGTCGGTGCGGATCCTGTACAACACGAACAACCCGAACCGTGTCGACGAGTTCCAGGCCATTCAGGCCTCGGCTGCCAAGGCCGGGATCAAGGTCGAGGACGCCGGATCGCCCGACTGGAGCACGCTCCTCCCGGGTGGCAACTACGACGCCTCGCTGTTCGGCTGGATCAGCCCCGGTGCAGGTACCACGCAGATCCCGCAGCTGTTCTCCAGCGCCGGTGGCGGTAACTACAACCGTTACCAGGGCACGAACGACCTCGCGATCAAGACGCAGACCACGCTCGACACTGACGAGCTGGTCAAGCTGGAGCAGCAGATCGACAAGCAGACCTTCGCCGATGGTTATGGCCTGCCGCTCTTCCAGCTGCCCGGTGTGTTCGGTGTCAACGCTCGCGTCGATGGCGTGAAGTACATGGGCAACCAGAACGGACCCTTCTGGAACTTCTGGGAGTGGTCGGTAAAGTCCAGCAGTAAGTAATATCTCCACAGCAATGGGTGCCCGGGCGAACCTCGGGCACCCATTCTGCGGCGGGGCGCCGGCAGTGTCGGCGCCCCGTATCATGTAACGGTGAACGAGATCCGTTCGCCCACCCCGAAACGCGCCCGATCAGCTCCGGCCCGGTCAGCAGCCAATGGCGCGTTGTGTCAGTGAGGTTCCCCACCTATGGCGAGTTTCATCCTGAGACGTCTTCTGGTCTCAGTGCTCATCATCATCGCCGCGTCGTTCCTGATGTACATGCTGGTCGCATACAGCGTCGACCCGCTCATGGACCTTCGCAGCAGTAACTCCCCGAACAAGACGCAGCTGATCGCAGCCCGCGTCGAACTCCTCCAGCTGGATGTCCCGCCCCCGTTGCGGTGGCTCTTCTGGCTCGGCGGCGCTGCGAAGTGCCTCATTCCATTCGCGAATGCGTGCGACCTCGGCTCCACCATTTCGAACGCCCAGGTCGTCGACATCCTGCCGCAGGCTCTCGCCTCGACGGTGCAGCTCGTCACACTCGCCCTCATCCTCGCGGTTCTGCTCGGTGTCACCATCGGAATCGTCACCGCCCTCCGTCAGTACAGCGGACTCGACAATGTCGTCACGTTCCTGAGCTTCTTCCTGTACTCGCTGCCGGCGTTCCTCGTGGCCGTCCTCCTCAAGGAGTTCGTCGCGATCGGCTTCAACAACTTCCTCGCGGATCCGGTCATCCCGTGGTGGGTCTCGGTGCTGATCGGGCTCGTCGCAGGTCTGATCTGGCAATCGCTGATCGGCGGGAACATGAGGCGTCGCCTCACCACCTTCGCGATCTCCGGCGCAGCGACGGCCCTCGTGCTCATCCTGATGTCGGCGACGGACTGGTTCCTGCACCCCGGCCTCGGACCGGTGGTCATCATCATCGTCACAGCTGCCGTGGCGATCGGCACCACCGCGTTGATCTCCGGACTCCAGAACCGTAAGGCGCTGATCACGGCTGGCATCAACGGTGCGATCGTGATCGTGGCGTACTTCGCGCTGCAGCCGCTGCTCGACATCTCGTCGGTCGCGACCGTCGTGATCCTCGCCGTGGTGGCCATCGTCGTCAGCCTCGCGATCGGTTACTTCGTCGGCGGCTACGACCGCGGTCAGAACATGCGCGTCGGTGTGATCGTGACGATCGTCTCGGGTGCCATGGTGCTGCTCGACCGCTTCATGCAGGCGTGGCCCGAGTACTTCAACGCCACCAACGGACGCCCCATCGCGACCGTCGGCTCGTCGACCCCCGGTCTCACGGGCGACATCTGGGTGACCGGGCTCGACACGTTCACCCACCTCGCGCTGCCCACCGTGGCGCTGCTGCTCATCTCGTTCGCGTCGTACACGCGATACTCACGCGCTGGAATGCTCGAAGTCCTCAACCAGGACTTCATTCGCACCGCGCGCGCCAAGGGGCTGCCGGAGCGCACGGTCATCGTGCGTCACGCGTTCCGCAACATGCTCATCCCGATCACGACCCTCGTCGCCTTCGACGTGGGAGCGCTCCTCGGTGGTGCGATCATCACGGAGAAGGTCTTCGCGATCCCCGGAATGGGCTCGCTGTTCAACGCAGGCCTCGCCCGCGGTGACCTCAACCCCGTGATGGCGTACTTCGTGATCATCGCGGCCATGGCGATTCTGTTCAACTTCCTCGCCGACCTCGCATACGCCGCGCTCGACCCGAGAGTGAGGGTCCGCTGATGTCGACCTCTGAAATGATTCCCGACGAGCTCCAGGCCCCGACCGCACCGCCGGTCAGCCAGGGCAGGCTCATCTGGCGACGATTCCTGTCGAACAGGCTCGCTGTCATCAGCGTCATCCTGTTCGTGCTGATCATCGCGTTCTCCATCTCAGCGATCGGCATCGGCCCGATCCACGGATGGTGGAAGTACGACTACAAGGAGCTGAACGACCAGGTCGCCCGCGGCGCCCCCAGTTGGGAGCACCCGTTCGGCCAGGACCGCATCGGCAAGGACTACTTCGCGTTGACGATGCGCGGCATCCAGAACTCGGTTCTCGTGATGATCGTCATCGGTGTCATCGCGAGTGTGCTCGGTGTCGTCGTCGGCGCTGTCGCGGGCTACTTCCGCGGCGTCACCGACGCGGTCCTGATGCGCATCACAGACGTGTTCATCGTCATCCCCGCGCTGGTCATCGGCTCGGTCGTCGGTCACTTCGCCGGCGGACTCGGAGCCCCGGTGCTCGCGGTGATGCTCGGTCTGTTCTCGTGGATGGGCATCGCCCGTCTGGTGCGAGGCGAGTTCCTCTCGCTGCGTGAGCGCGAGTTCGTCGAGGCGGCGCGCGTCGCCGGTGCGTCGGACACCCGCATCATCTTCAAGCACATCCTGCCGAACGCCATCGGCGTCGTCATCGTGGCATCGACCCTGATCATGGCCTCGGCCATCCTGCTCGAGACCGCGCTGTCGTTCCTCGGCTACGGTATCCGGCCGCCGGATGTGTCGCTCGGTCTGCTCATCAGCTCGAACCAGTCCGCGTTCCAGACCCGGCCGTGGCTGTTCTGGTGGCCCGGTGCGTTCATCGTCACTCTGGCGCTGCTCGTCAACTTCGTCGGCGACGGGATGCGCGACGCGTTCGACCCGCGCCACCGCCGCTTCAACCTCCGCAAGATGCGCGAGGAGGAGCCGGAGCCCGGCGAGGACGACTTCTCCGGACCGAAGACCGGCGCCGCCCTCGCGGAGGACGTGCTGTGACCTCGAGCACGAGCGCGAACGCGCTGCTCCTCAGCCGATCAGGCGAGGAGCAGTGCCGCGACCGTGCCGGCCGCGAGCAGCACCATGCCGGCCAGTTCGGCCCAGTGCCAGTGCACGGTGACCGGCGTCTGGTCGGCGACGCCCGCATCCAGACGCCCGCTGTCGCGCAGGTCGCTCCAGCGACGCCGGATGACCTCGGCCGCCTGACCGGATTCGGTCGACAGCAGGTCGCCGGGTCGGCGAACAGTGTCGGCCACGCTCGGTTTGCCCACGCGTCCTCGAGTCTCGTTGCGGGTGGCACGGAGCGTTCTCGCCGTGCCGGGCGCCGGCGCGGACCAGACGGAGAACTTGCGGCCCGGCGTGTAGAGCGTCAGGGCGTACTTCGTGTCGACGTTGATGAGCGCCGCCCACGGGATCTCGATGGTGCTCAGCACGTTTCGCACGGTCACACCCTCGGTAGCCACGACGAGGAGCGGGCGCCACAGTGCGCTCCACGCGACGAGGGCGAAGAACAGACACGGCACGAGATAGAGCAGGCGCAGGTCGTCGACGCTCAGTACAAGGGTCACCGCGATGGCAGCGGTGGCCGCCCAGATCAGAACGGCAACGACCCGGTTGAACCGGGAGACGAACACCTCGCGTTCGTCGGCGGAGGCGTAAGGCATGGGTCCATGCTTACAGCACTTCAGCCGGCACGCCAACGCGACCGGAGCCGCCGGGCGATCCTCGGCGCTCGCGAAAGGAACACCAACTCATGACCGACAACACCACCGGTCAGGCGGACGTCGTGACCGACGCCCCCGTGCTCGAGGTCACCGACCTCTCCGTGGACTTCGGCGTCGACAACGTCTGGGTCCCCGCGGCCAAGAAGCTCAACTACTCGATCAAGGCAGGCGAGGTCCTCGCGATCGTCGGCGAATCAGGATCGGGTAAGAGCGCGAGCTCGATGGCGATCCTCGACCTCCTCCCGACGAATTCGCGCGTGCGCGGGTCGATCAAGCTCGAGGGGCGCGAGCTCACCGGGCTCACGCAGCCGCAGATGCGCCGCGTCCGCGGTCGCCAGGTCGCGGTGATCTTCCAGGAGCCGATGACCGCGCTGAACCCCGTATACACGGTCGGCTCGCAGATCGTGGAGACGCTGCGCGTGCACTTCGGCATGTCGCCGCACGAGGCCAAGGAGCGCGCGCTCGAGCTGCTCGGCATGGTCGAACTGCCAGACCCTGTCAAGGCGTTCAACTCCTACCCGCACCAACTCTCGGGCGGTCAGCGTCAGCGCGCGATGATCGCGCAGTCGATCTCGTGCGACCCGAAGCTCCTCATCGCCGACGAGCCGACGACCGCACTCGATGTCACCGTGCAGGCCGAGATCCTGGAGCTGCTGCGCAGCCTCCGTGACCGGCTCGACAGCGCGATCCTGCTGATCACCCACGACATGGGCGTCGTCGCCGACCTTGCAGACAACATCGTCGTGATGCGCAAGGGCGACATCGTCGAAGGCGGCACCGTCAAAGACGTGTTCGCCAACCCGCAGCACCCGTACACGATCGCCCTGCTCGACGCGGTTCCCCACCTGGGGCAGCGCGGCGACGAGGAGATCGACACCACGGCGGCCCTGGCGGCCGGCTCCGACCACGCCGACCCCGAGTTCGCCGAGCGCATCGCCGTCAACGAGCGGATCGCGAATGAGGCACACGCAGCCGCCATCGCCGACCCCCGTACGGTTGTCGTCGACTTCCAGGATGTGGCGATCGAGTACCCGAAGCACGGTCGCGTCCCCGCGTTCCGCGCCGCGAGCAACATCGACCTGCAGATCCACGAGGGCGAGGTCGTCGGCCTCGTGGGCGAGTCCGGCTCCGGCAAGACCACTCTCGGACGCGCGTCCATCGGACTACTCCCGATCCACTCGGGCAAGCTCGTCGTCGCGGGCCAGGACATCAGCAATGCGTCGCGTGACGACATCCGCAAGCTTCACCGCAATGTGGGCATCGTGTTCCAGGATCCGTCGTCCTCGCTGAACCCGCGCCTCCAGATCTCCGACAGCATCGGCGAGCCCTGCTGCTCGCCAAGGGGATCAAGGGTGCGGCTCTCGCCAAAGAGGTCGACCGCCTCCTCGATTCCGTCGAGCTGCCGCGGGCATACCGCAGCCGCTTCCCGCACGAACTCTCGGGCGGCCAGAAGCAGCGCGTCGGGATCGCCCGGGCGCTGTCGCTCCAGCCGCAGGTGCTGATCGCCGACGAGCCCACCAGCGCACTCGACGTGTCGGTGCAGGCTCGCGTGCTCGAACTGATGCAGTCGCTCCAGAAGGAGATGAACTTCGCCTGCCTGTTCATCACCCACGACCTCGCGGTGATCGACGTGCTTGCCGACCGCATCGCGGTCATGCACCACGGAAACCTGGTCGAGGTCGGCTCGCGCGACGAGATCCTCCGCAACCCGCGCGAGGCGTACACGCAGCGGCTCCTCGCAGCTGTGCCTCTGCCGGATCCCGACGCCCAGCGCGCCCGACGCGCCTTGCGCCTGGAACTCCTGGCTGCGGGCTCCGACGAGGCCGTCGTGCCGCCCGTCGAGCTGCCGCATGAGCCCGAGCCGCCGGTGGCCCAGGGCATCTAGCACTCACTCCTCGAAAGGGTCCGTCGCTCGGCGACGGGCCCTTTCACCTTTCTCGCGTACGTCCGCGGCCGTCCAACGCAATCGACTCCGGGAGAAATCCCGCATTGTGTGCAGCGTTGGGGTGATTTCTCCCGGAGTCGATTGCGTTGTGGGTCGGACCTGCTTGCAAGCACCTGAGTGTTCGAGGCCCGCGGTCGGGCCGGCGCGTTGTGTTTGATAGAATGGACTGTTTCCCACCAATCTTCTGACGAGAGTCGAGTCTTCACGCATGTCCGAGAACGCCGTCGCCCACCGCGACGATCTGCGCAACGTCGCGATCGTCGCCCACGTCGACCACGGCAAGACCACGCTGGTCGACGCCATGCTCCGCCAGACGAACTCGTTCTCGGCGCACGAACACGTCGAAGAGCGCGCGATGGACTCGAACGAGCTCGAGCGTGAGAAGGGCATCACGATCCTCGCCAAGAACACGGCGATCTCGTACAACGGCAAGCACGCCACGAACGGCCCGATCACCATCAACGTGATCGACACCCCCGGCCACGCCGACTTCGGTGGCGAGGTCGAGCGCGGTCTGTCCATGGTCGACGGCGTCGTCCTTCTGGTCGACTCCAGCGAGGGCCCGCTGCCCCAGACCCGCTTCGTTCTGCGCAAGGCGCTCGAGGCGAACCTGCCGGTCATCCTCGCGGTCAACAAGACCGACCGTGGCGACGCGCGGATCGAGGAGGTCGTCAGCGAGAGCCAGGACCTGCTCCTCGGACTCGCCAGCGACCTGGCCGATGACGTTCCCGACCTCGACCTGGACAAGATCCTCGACGTTCCCGTCGTCTACGCATCCGGCCGTAACGGCGCCGCGAGCCACAACCAGCCTGCCAACGGCGAGCTGCCGGACAACGACGACCTCGAGCCGCTCTTCGAGGCGATCCTCGAGCACATCCCGGCCCCGTCGTACGACCCGGAGGCGCCTCTGCAGGCGCACGTCACCAACCTCGATGCCTCGCCGTTCCTCGGCCGCCTCGCGTTGCTGCGTATCTTCAACGGCACGCTCAAGAAGGGCCAGACCGTCGCCTGGGTGCGTCACGACGGCGACGTGCACAACGTGCGCGTGACCGAGCTCATGATCACCAAGGCCCTCGACCGTTACCCGGCCGAAAGCGCCGGCCCCGGTGACATCGTCGCCGTCGCCGGTTTCGCCGACATCATGATCGGCGACACCCTGGCCGACCCCGAAGACATCCGCGCCCTCCCCGCGATCCACGTCGACGAGCCCGCGATCTCGATGACGATCGGCACGAACACCTCGCCGCTCGTCGGCAAGGTCAAGGGTCACAAGCTCACCGCGCGCATGGTCAAGGACCGCCTCGACCGCGAACTGGTCGGAAACGTCTCGCTGCGCGTGCTCGACATCGGTCGCCCCGACTCGTGGGAGGTGCAGGGCCGCGGAGAGCTGGCGTTGGCCATCCTGGTCGAGCAGATGCGCCGCGAAGGCTACGAGCTGACCGTCGGCAAGCCGCAGGTGGTCACCAAGCGCGTCGACGGCAAGCTGCAGGAGCCGTTCGAGCACCTCACGATCGACGCACCCGAGGAGTACCTGGGCGCGATCACTCAGCTGCTCGCCGCGCGCAAGGGTCGCATGGAGAACATGTCGAACCACGGCACCGGCTGGGTTCGCATGGAGTTCATCGTCCCCTCGCGGGGCCTCATCGGCTTCCGCACCGAGTTCCTCACCACCACCCGTGGGACGGGTATCGCCAACGCGATCTCGCACGGCTACGACGACTGGGCCGGCCAGATCATCACGCGCAGCAACGGCTCGATCGTGGCTGACCGCTCCGGTGTGGTCACTCCGTTCGCGATCATCGCCCTGCAGGAGCGTATGACGTTCTTCGTGCAGCCGACCGAAGAGGTCTACGAGGGCATGGTCATCGGCGAGAACTCGCGCGCCGACGACATGGATGTGAACATCACCAAGGAGAAGAAGCTGACCAACATGCGTCAGTCGACGGCCGACAACTTCGAGTCGATGACTCCGTCGCGCCAGCTCACCCTGGAGGAGAGCCTCGAGTTCGCCCGCGAGGACGAGTGCGTCGAGGTCACGCCCGAGATGGTGCGCATCCGCAAGGTCGAGCTCGACGCGAACGCCCGCGCTCGCGCCACCTCCCGCCTGAAGAAGCAGGACCAGAACGCCTAACCCGCGCTGACCCGCTTCAACGCAATCGAGTCCGGGAGAAATCACCCCAACGCACTGCGCGTGGGGGATTTCTCCCGGACTCGATTGCGTTAGGGCGGGGCGGGCGCGGGCGCGGGGCGCGGGGCGGGCGCGGGGCTAGGCGAAGAGGGGCGCGCCGACGTAGGAGCCCTCGCGGGCTCCGGGCGGCACGGCGAAGATCGCCGAGCCGACGTGCTTCAGGTACTCGTTCATCGCGTCGTTGCGCGCCAGCTGCTGCTGGATCGGGATGAACTGCTTGCGCGGATCCCGCTGGAACGCGATGAAGAACAGCCCGGCGTTGAGGCGCCCGAGCTCGTCGTTGCCGTCGACGAAGTTGTACCCGCGTCTGAGCAACTGGGCTCCATCGTTGGTCGACGGATGCGCGAGCCGCACGTGCGAGTCCGGATCGATCTTCGTGCCGCCGGTGGGGAGACCGCCAGAAAGTTGGGCTCTGTGAACTCGGTGCCGCCCGACAGCGGCGCCCCCTCGCCCTTGTCGCGCCCGACGATGCGCTCCTGCTCGCCCAGTTGCTGCCGGTCCCAGGTCTCGATGACCATCCGGATCTTGCGCGCGACCAGGTACGACCCCCGGTCATCCAGTCCTCGCCGTCGACGCGGGGCACCCACACCTGCTGAGCGACGACCTTGCCGTCCTCGGCCTTGATGTTGGCGGTGCCGTCTTTGAAGCCGAACAGGTTCCGCGGCGTGGTCTGGCTGCGCGTCGTCGATGACGTGCGGCCGAAGCCGAGCTGCGACCAGCGGATGCTCGCCCGCCCGAAGGCGATGCGTGAGAGGTTCCGGATGGCGTGCACGGCGACCTGAGGGTCGTCGCTGCACGCCTGCACGCACAGGTCGCCGCCCACGTAGGCGTCGAGTAGGGCGTCGCCGGGGAAGTGCGGCAGGTCGACGAGGGCCTCTGGGCGGCGGGATGCGATGCCGAACCGGTCACGCCCATCCGTCGTCCTGAAGAGGGTCGGACCGAAACCGATCGTGAGGGTCAGCCCGCCGGGCGGAAGGTCGAGCGCCTCGCCGGTGTCGTCCGGGGAGCGTCCGCGGGTCCGCTGGCCGGCCCGTACTTGCCCGCCGGCTTGCCCTGGGTCATGCGCGCCGCCGCGACGGTCCAGTCGCGCAGCAGCTCGATGAGTCCGGCCCGGTCGAGTCCGTCAGCGACGTCGAAGGCCGCGAAGTGCAGTCTGTCTTGGGCGGCGGTCGTGATTCCGGATTGGTGTTCGCCGTAGAACGGGTACGTGTCGGTTGTTTCCGTGGTCGCCCCGAGCACCGTACGGTCGATCGCGATGCCGGCACCGATTCCGACGATGCCGGCGCCGACGGAAGCGCCCGCGAGCCCGAGCAGTCCACGACGGGACAGCCCGGGCTTCGGGTCAGAGCTTGCTGGGGTTTCGGGGGACTCCGAGGTCACTCGACGACCCTATTTGACGATGGTGGATGTCAGCTGGCTGAGCGGCTCGCTGAGCGCGTTGACCTGGTCGGAGAGCTCCTTGACCTGAGCGGTGCTCAGCTCGGTGTAGCTCACGAATCCGTCGCCCGACTTGTACTGGTCGAGCAGCTTCTGGATGGACGCGAACTCGGTGTCGAGCTTGGCCACGATCTGCTTGCCGTTGGTTCCCTTTGCCGCGGCGATGTCGCGCACGATGCCGTAGGCGACGTTCGCGCCCTCGACGTTGGCCTGGAAGTCCCACAGGTCGGTGTGCGAGAAGGTCTCCTCCTCGCCGGTGATCTTGCTCCGCGAGACCTCTTCCATCAGACCGATCGAGCCGTTCGAGATCTGGTCGATCGTGAGGCTGAAGTCCTTCGCGTTGACCAGGTCGGAGAGCTTCTGCGTGTCGGCCACGAGCTGATCGCCGAGCTGCTTGCGGGTGGCGGGGTCGGATGCGGTGAATCCTGCGGGCGCCCAGAGGTCCTTCTCGATGCGGTGCCAGCCGGTCCAGGTCTGGCCCTGCTCGACGTCTGCTTCACGCAGGTCGATGGCCGGGTCGATGTCGCCGAACTGCTCGGCGGTCGGCTCGATGCGCTCGTAGAAAGCGCGGGCTGCAGGATACTCGGCGCGGGCCGCGTCGTCGTTGCCTGCCTCATAGTCGGCCGCGAACGCCTTGGTCGCGCCGAGCAGCTGGCTGCTCTGGTCCTTGAGGTAGCCGATGTAGTTGGTGACGGCCTGCGAGACCTGCTTGCTCTCATCGGCGGAGCTGACCGCGCTCTTGCCCTTCGTCACGGCGAACCCGGCGAGGTGGGCGGGGGAGCCGACCATGCCCTTGCGGCACGCGGTGAAGTACTTGCCTTCCGACAGCTGCACGACGTAGTTGACCGTCGTGCCCGGGCCGATGTTCTCCTTCTCGCCCGCGATGCGCAGCTTGTCGTCGGCGAGGATCTCGAACTCGTTGACGTCGGTGCCCTTGTTGGTCACCTGGAAGGTGATCGCACCGCTCGGGGCGGTGGCCGTCGACACGGTGCACTTGTCGTCGTTCAGAGTCACGCTGAGTGCTTCGGCGTCGGCCGAGGCGTTGTTGGGAACGCATCCGCTGAGCGCCAGGGCGATCGTCGCGGCGCCCGCGAGGGAGCCCGCGAGCAGACCGAGTGTGCGAGTTCTAGGCATGGCTGTGCTTTCTTTTCGGGAGAATGACCGTCAGTGGGCGACGGGTTGCTGCGTGGAGGTCGTCATCTCGGCGGCGCGCTTGGCCGGGCTCGGCGCGGCAGTGCGGTGCTGCCGGACGAAGAAGAAGGTGACGACGGAGATGTAAGCGACCCACCCGATCACCTGGAGCCAGGTGGGCGACGGGTTGAAGTTGACAATGCCCTGCAGCACCGTGCCATACCAGCTCGAGGCGGGGATGATCGTGCTGATGTCGTAGGCGTGTACTCCCGCGCCGGGGATCAGGCCGGCCTCTTGCAGGTCTCCGATCGCGTAGGCGAAGACACCGCCGGCGACCAGGATGAGGAACCCGGCCGTCCAGGTGAAGAACTTGCCGAGATTGATCTTCACGAAGCCGCGGTAGAGCCCGAAGCCGATGATCGCGGCGGTGATGATGCCGAGGAGTGCGCCGACAGCCGGCTCCCAGCTGCCGCCGACCGAGGCGACCGTCGCCCAGACGAAGAGGGCGGTCTCGAGCCCCTCCCGCCCGACACTGAGGATCGCGAGCACGACAACACCCCAGCCGGCGCCGAGCAGCGCGGCGTCGAGACGTGTGTGCAGCGTGCCCTTCATGGTGCGGGCGGTCTTGCCCATCCAGAAGATCATCCAGGTCACGAACCCGACCGCGACGAGCGAGAGGCCGCCGCCGATGATCTCCTGCGCCTGGAAGCTGAGCCCGTACGGGCCCCACGTGAGCAGTGCCCCGACGCCGAGGGGCACGACGACCGCGATTCCGACTCCGAACCAGAGCTTGTTCAGCACATCCTTGCGCCCCACCTTGACCACATAGGCGACGAGAATGCCGACGATGAGGGATGCTTCGATGCCTTCGCGGAGGCCGATCAGGTAGTTGGCGAGCACAGAAGTCTTTCGGGAGGGATTCGGGGGATTGGTAAGGCTAACCTTACCTGCTCGACTCTAACCGGGGAACCAGAACCTGTCCAGATAGGATTCGAAAATGCTCAGCCGGATCGTCAACTACCTACTCCTCTTCATCGTCGGGGTCGTCGTCGGCGCGGTCGGCACGATCGCGCACCAGTCGACGTGGAAGGTCGGCAGCGTCACGATCCCGTGGGGGCTCGTGCTCGCGCTCGTCGGGTACACCGCGCTGCTGGTCGGCTTGCGGCTGCTCTCGCGCAGCCGCATCCCCTCGCTGATCGCGGCGCTCGGCACCATCGCGGTCATCCTGCTCTACTCGCAGCAGAGCGCGGGCGGGTCGGTCCTCATCCAGAACGAGGTGCTCGGCCAGATCTGGGTCGTCGCCCCGATCGTGATCGCTGCGCTCGTCATGGCCTGGCCCGACCTGAGCAAGCACCGCGCACAGCCGGACCGCGAAGTGGCTGGGCACGAATCGGCATCAGCACGAAACGGCATAAGCTAGAGCGGTACCTCTTGCGAAGGGAAACCCTGCACTGTGACCTACGTCATCGCCCTCCCCTGCGTCGACGTGAAAGACCGCGCTTGCATCGACGAGTGCCCGGTCGATTGCATCTATGAGGGCGAACGGTCGCTCTACATCCACCCCGACGAGTGCGTGGACTGCGGAGCCTGCGAGCCCGTCTGCCCGGTCGAGGCGATCTACTACGAAGACGACCTCCCGGAGCAGTGGGCCGACTACTACAAGGCCAACGTCGAGTTCTTCGACGACATCGGCTCGCCCGGCGGCGCTGCCAAGGTCGGCGTGATCAGCAAGGACCACCCGCTTATCGCCGCGCTGCCGCCGCAGGCGCACTGACGTGGCGCTCGGAGCGCTGCCCGACTACCCTGGGACCTGATGGCGCCGTACGCGGCGCGCGCGAAGGCGCATCCTGACGGCTTGGTCGATCTGTCGATCGGCTCGCCCGTCGACGCGACACCCGACCTCATCCGCGAGGCTCTGGCCGAGGCGACGGATGCGCACGCATACCCGCAGACGATCGGCACCCCTGCACTGCGCGAGGCGATCGTCGAGTGGTTCGCCCGGCGGCGGGGAGTGACGGGGATCACCGTCGACAACGTGCTTCCGACGATCGGCTCCAAGGAGCTGGTCGCGTTCCTGCCTTTCATGCTGGGGCTCGGCGATGGCGATGCCGTCGTGCATCCCCGCGCCGCGTATCCCACCTATGCGATCGGTGCCGCTCTCGCCGGAGCCGAGGCGGTGGCGAGCGACGACCCCGCAGAGTGGCCGGAGAACACCAGGCTGGTCTGGCTGAACAGTCCCGGCAATCCTAACGGCCGCGTGCTCGGGGTTCAGGATCTCCGTGTCGCCGTCGAGCGCGCCCGTGAGCTGGGCGCTTTCGTGGCGAGCGACGAGTGCTATGCCGAGCTCGGCTGGGAGGCGCCCTGGGATGCCGAGCGCATCCCGAGCGTGCTCGATCCGCGGGTGATCGGCGACGACGACACCGGCGTGCTCGCGGTCTACTCGCTCAGCAAGCAGTCGAACCTTGCCGGGTACCGCGCGGCCTTCGTCGCGGGCGACCGCACGATGATCGGCCGACTCACGACGGTGCGCAAGCACGCGGGTCTCATGCTTCCCGCACCGCTGCAGGCGGCGATGGTGGTCGCGCTCGGCGATGAAGCGCACGTGGATGCGCAGCGCGAGCTCTACCGTGCCCGTCGCGCCGAGCTCAAGCCGGCGCTCGAAGCCGCGGGATTCCGAATCGACGACAGCGTGGCGGGTCTGTACCTCTGGGCCACCGAAGGGCGAGACGCCTGGGAGAGCATCGGCCGACTAGCCGATCTCGGCATCCTGGCAGGGCCGGGCGTCTTCTACGGCGACGAGTACCCGCAGCACGTGCGGCTGTCGCTCACCGCGAGCGACGAGCGGATCGCCGCGGCGGCCTCGCGCCTTCGAGTTCTTGGAGACTCCCTCTAACGGCTTCGGCGCCCTTTTGCAGGATGCGACAGTTGTCCGGCGGGTTCGTTAGGCTGTATTCGCACTACTTTTTGCAGCGCTGCCACAATCAGCGCGCGTGATGAACACCCACTGACCCAGGAGGCGTTGTGAGCGGACTCGGCACCGAGAATGCACCGACCGAGCAGGCACAGCAACCCAGTGCCGCGCCGGAGCAGGCTCACGAGCCGCAGAAGGCCACGCTGAACTTCCCGGGCGGTTCCGCGGAGTTCCCGATCCTGCCGAGCGTCTCGGGGGCGTCGAGCATCGACCTCTCGACGCTGACCAAGCAGACCGGTCTGACGAGCCTCGACTACGGCTTCGTCAACACGGCTGCCACGCGCTCGGCGATCACGTACATCGACGGCGATGCGGGCATCCTGCGCTACCGCGGCTATCCGATCGAGCAGGTGGCGGAGAACTCCTCGTTCCTCGAGACCGCCTGGCTGCTGATCTACGGTGAGCTGCCGACGCCGAGCCAGCTTGCTGAGTTCGACGAGCGCATCCGTCGGCACACGCTGCTTCACGAAGATCTGCGCCGCTTCTTCAGCGCGCTCCCGCATGACGCGCACCCGATGTCGGTGCTCTCGAGCGCGGTCTCTGCCCTCTCGACCTTCTACCAGGACTCGCTGAGCGTGCACGACCCCGAGCAGATCGAGCTGTCGACGATCCGCCTGCTGGCCAAGCTTCCGGTGATCGCGGCGTACGCGCACAAGAAGAGCCTCGGCCAGGCGTTCCTCTACCCGGACAACTCGCTGAGTTTCGTCGACAACTTCCTCCGCCTCAACTTCGGCACGCTGGCCGAGCCGTACGAGGTGAACCCGGTGCTGTCGAAGGCGCTCGAGCGACTGCTCATCCTGCACGAAGACCACGAGCAGAACGCGTCGACCTCGACCGTCCGTCTCGTCGGATCGACCCAGGCGAACCTGTTCGCCTCGGTCTCCGCTGGCATCAACGCTCTGTACGGACCGCTGCACGGCGGCGCCAACGAGGCTGTTCTCGAGATGCTCGCGGGCATCCGGGACTCGGGTGAGAGCGTTCAGAAGTTCGTCGAGCGCGTGAAGAACAAAGAAGAGGGCGTGAAGCTCATGGGCTTCGGGCACCGCGTCTACAAGAACTTCGACCCGCGCGCCCGCCTCGTCAAGCAGTCGGCAGACGAGGTGCTCGCCGCGTTGGGCGTGCACGACCCGCTGCTCGACATCGCCAAGGAGCTCGAAGAGGTCGCGCTCGCCGACCAGTACTTCGTGGATCGCAAGCTCTACCCCAATGTCGACTTCTACACCGGGGTCATCTACAAGGCGATGGGCTTCCCGACCCGCATGTTCACCGTGCTCTTCGCCATCGGCCGACTTCCCGGCTGGATCGCGCACTGGCGCGAGATGACCACCGATCCCGCCACCAAGATCGGCCGCCCGCAGCAGCTGTACATCGGCAGCGACGAGCGCCACTGGCCCACCGGGCGCTGAGCGAGTCCGTCGGGCTAGCCATCCCGACGGGCGCTAGCCCGTCGGCCGCAACGTCAGCGTCTGGTCGGCCGCCGCGGCGATCGCCTTGGTGCTGAACGGCCACGACCTCGTCTTGTTGTTCTGCCACAGGGGCGCCTGGTCGTCGTAATGCGGGCTGAAGGCATGCCCGGATGCGCCGGTCAGGTTGACCCAGGTGCTCTTGTCGAAGTCGCTCAGGTCGATCACCTGCCGCATCGAGGGCACCCAGTCGACCGTGTAGCCGACCGATGCATCCCAGCCGACCGCATCCACGACGCTCGATCCGCCGCCGACCGGGTACGGCCCGCGGTTGAAGAGCGCCTCGATCGGCCCGATCCCCGAGGTTCCGAAGCTGGCATTGGTCAGCGTGATCGTGTGGATGCTGTCCCACCGCCACTTCTTCGGGTCGCCGCCCATGAGCCGGGTGGCCTCCGACCACGCTTCGTCGGCCGCGTGCGCGAACATCGCGTCGCGGTTGTCGACCCCCAGCTTCTTGTCCGTCCACCAGGGGAGTCGGGCTCCTGCGCGAGCGTCTGCACGACCGCGAACCAGCGGTCGCCGCCGGTGGGCGGAGCTGAGGCAGGCAGTTTGCGCCCGAAGGCGTCGGCGAGCAGGTTGCGCCAGAAGATGTTGAAGTATGCCGCCGCCGCGCTGTTCGCGTCGTCGTGGTAATTCCACCCGGCGAGCAGCTGTGCTCCGCGATTGGCGCCGCTGCCAGCCTCCGCCTGGGAGCCGATCTCGCGCAGGAGCGGGGTGAGATTGGCGGCGTTCGCGTTGTACTTGTCTGCCTGGATACTCGCGAAATCAGCTGCCGTCAGCTTCTTGCCCTTCGCGATCAACGCCTGCAGGCGCACCTCGATCTGGTTGGCACGGTATCCGTACTCCCAGTCCGCCGTGATCAGGTGAGGGAAGCCGGGTCCGACCGCGGCGTTGTTCGCTGTGACGATGTAGCCGCTAGGAGGGTTGTAGACCATCGGCAGTTCGGCGAAGGGCACCATCCCTGTCCAGCCGTACTGGCTGGTCCATCCCGGCACGGGCATCGTGCCATTTCCGGATGCGCGGATCGGCATCGCGCCGGGCGCCTGGTACCCGATGTTGCCGTCCACATCGGCGTAGACGAGGTTCTGCGACGGCACCTGGAACATCTGTGCGGCTGCCCGGAACTGGTCCCAGTTCTGCGCCGTATCGAACGCGAAGATCGCGGCCGGCGTCGGGCCGGGAGTGAGCGCCGTCCACTCCAGCGAGAGCTGGTATTTGTCCGCGGGCACGCTCATCTTGCCGGCCTGGTCTTTGGCGATGGCCGCGAATCCGTCGCTCAGATCGGTGACGATCGGTCCGTGACGGGTCGAGCGCACCGTCAGATGCACGGGGTTTCCGCCGGCGACCTTGATCGTCTCCTTGCGGATGGTCAGCGGCACCTGCTTGCCGTCGTATTCGTAGGTCGTGCCGCTCACCCGCTCTTCGTAGAGGTCGGCGACGTCGGGGCCGAGGTTCGTGAATCCCCAGGCGATGCGGTCGTTGTGCCCGATGATGACGCCGGGCAGTCCGGAGAAGCTGAAGCCGGCGACGTTGAACGGACAGTCCGCGTTCACGGTACGGCAGTGCAGGCCGACCTGATACCAGACCGAGGGCATCGCCGCGCCGAGGTGCGGGTCGTTGGCGAGCAGGGGTTTGCCGCTCTTCGTCAGGGCGCCGGAGACGACCCACGAGTTGGAGCCGATGTCGTTGCCGATCGGCCCGAGCAGCTCGGGCAGTGCCTCGAGCGAGTCGGCGAGGGAGCCGAGCGCCCCGGCGTAAGCGGATGACGCGGTTCCGGATGACGCGGCGGAAGCCGTGACGGAGGCCCCGCCCGCGCCCGCGCCCGCCGCCGAATCCGAATCGGACGCCGCAGTCGTCGGCGCCGCATCCGGAGTCGTCGCTGCGGGATCGCCACCGCCATCGGCTGTGATCGTCGGGTGCGCGCCGTACGGGTACTCGGGGTGCAGTTGCGCGATCTGCTCCGGTGACAGCTTCATCGAGAGGAGGGCCCGATCGATTTCGTCTTCCAAGTTCGAGCGCAGATCCCAGGCCATCGCCTTCAGCCAGGCAACTGAGTCGGCGGGTGTCCAGGGTTCGGGGGAGTATCCCGGGTTCTGGATGCCCAGCACCGCGTACTCGAGGGAGAGCTCGGAGCCCTTGTGCGTCGCCAGGTACGCGTTCACGCCGTCCGCGTAGTCCTGGTAGTAGCGCAGCGAGGTCTTGTCGAGCGATTTCACCTCCTGCTCGGCCACGTTCCGCCAGCCGAGCGTGCGGATGAACGTGTCGGTCGGCACCTGGCTCTGGCCGAACATCTCGGCGAGCCGTCCCGAGGTGACGTGGCGCCGGAAGTCCATCTCCCAGAAGCGATCCTGGGCGTGCACGAAGCCCTGGGCGCGAAAGAGGTCGTCGGCCGTGGATGCGGTGATTTGAGGGATGCCCGCGTCGTCGCGCACGACGCTGACCGGCTTGTCGAGGCCCGCCAGATCGATGGTTCCGGATGTCTGCGGAAACGACCGCACGACGTTCCACACCCCGACACCGCCGGCGATCACGACGAGCACGAGCAGAACGGCGACCACGATGCCGAAGAACCTCAGGACCCGGTGGTGCCGCCTGAGGCGAGGAGAGTCGTCGCCCACGCCACTCCTTTGTTCGTGATCGCGTTTTCCGTCTTGCGACTGTAACGCATCGGGGTGACGTGCCGGGCGGCGAAACGGATGCGGCTCAGTGCGCGTTGAGTCCGGCCCAGGCCATCCGCTCCAGCACCGGACGGGCTGCGCCCGCGTCGACGCTGGTCCCGCCGACGCGGGCGCTGTGCGGGGTCGAGTTGATGAGTCCGAAGGTGGCCTGCACGCGCATCCGGAGCTCCACTTGCGCCAGCGACGGATGCAGGGTGGCGAGCACCTCCATCCAGCGCTCGACGTAGCGCCGCTGCAGCCGTCGGACCGTGCGGCGCTCGTCTTCGGTGAGGGCGTCGAGGTCGCGATCCTGCACGCGGATGGTGTCCGGCTCGGTCAGTGCGAAGTCGACGTGGAAGGCGATGAGAGCGCGCAGAGCCGTCGCTGGGTCGTCGGCGGCGTTCGCCACGCGCGTCCCGCCCGCGAGGAGGTGCTCGCTGACGCCGACGAGCAGCGCTGAGAGCACGGCCTGCTTGCTGGCGAAGTGACGGTAGACGGCCGGGCCGCTGACTCCGGCGGCCGAGCCCAGGTCTTCGATCGACACACCGTTGAAACCGCGCTCAGCGAAGAGCGTGGCGGCGGCTCCGAGCAGGGCGGCGCGCCGATCGGCCTTGGCCTGACTGCGCTGCGTCGGCCGGGTCTGCGTGATTTCGGTCATCGTGTGCTTCTCGTGCTGAGTCTGTGCTGGGCATCCGGGGCGGTGCTGGACATTTGAGTTAATGAACACTAACCTAAAAATGAGTTAGTAGCCACTAACTGAAGGCCCAATCGCAACCGTCGACGGAGACGACCCGATGCCAACGCTGATCAGCGCCACGAGCGCCGCAGATCCTCGGTTCGAGGCGAACGAGCAAGCGCAACGCGCGCTCGTCGCCGACCTGCGCGACCGCCTGGCCGTCGCGGCAGCGGGCGGCCCGGAACGCTCCCGCGAGCGTCATGTCGCGCGCGGCAAACTGTTGCCGCGCGAGCGGATCGACGTGCTCCTCGACGAGGGAGCCCTTTCCTCGAGATCGCGCCGCTCGCCGCAACGGGGATGTACGACGACGAGAGCCCCGCCGCCGGGGTCATCGCGGGGATCGGGCTCGTGAACGGCCGCCAGGTGCTCGTCATCTCGAACGACGCCACGGTCAAGGGCGGCACGTACTACCCAATGACTGTGAAGAAGCACCTGCGGGCCCAGGAGATCGCGCTCGAGAACAACCTGCCGTGCATCTACCTCGTGGACTCCGGCGGCGCCTTCCTGCCGATGCAGGACGAGGTCTTCCCCGACCGTGACCACTTCGGCCGCATCTTCTACAACCAGGCTCAGCTCTCGGCGGCCAAGATCCTGCAGATCGCTGCCGTCCTCGGCTCGTGCACGGCTGGCGGCGCCTACGTGCCCGCGATGAGCGACGAGACGGTCATCGTGCGCAATCAGGGCACGATCTTCCTCGGCGGCCCGCCGCTGGTGAAGGCCGCCATCGGCGAGGTCGTTACCGCGGAGGAGCTGGGCGGCGGAGACCTGCACGCACGCACATCCGGAGTCGTCGATCATCTGGCCGAGAACGACCGACACGCACTCCAGATCGTGCGCGACATAGTGGCGACGCTTCCCGATCCGGCTCCGGCCGCCTGGGATGTGATCGAGCCGCGCGAACCGCTCGCCGATCCTGCTGAGCTCTACGGAGTGGTCCCCACCGATGTGCAGGCGCCGTACGACGTGCGCGAGGTCATCGCGCGGGTGGTCGACGGAAGCGAGTTCCACGAGTTCAAGAAGGACTACGGAACGACTCTCGTAACCGGGTTCGCTCACATCCACGGGCATCCGGTCGGGATTGTCGCCAACAACGGCGTGCTGTTCAGCGAGTCGGCGTTGAAGGGCGCGCACTTCATCGAGCTGTGCGACCAGCGCGGAGTCCCGCTGCTCTTTCTCCAGAACATCTCCGGGTTCATGGTCGGCCGTGACTACGAAGCAGGCGGTATCGCCAAGAACGGCGCCAAGATGGTCACCGCAGTCGCGACCGCGCGGGTCCCGAAGCTCACAGTGGTGATCGGCGGATCCTTCGGCGCCGGCAACTACTCCATGTGCGGTCGCGCGTACTCGCCGCGCTTCCTCTGGATGTGGCCCGCTGCACGTATCTCCGTCATGGGCGGCCCGCAGGCCTCCTCCGTGCTTGCCACCGTCAAGCGCGAGCAGCTCGAGGGTCGTGGGGAGGAATGGTCAGCCGACGACGAGGCGGCCTTCAAAGCCCCGATCGCGGACCAGTACGAACGCCAGGGAAGCCCTTACTACTCGACCGCTCGCCTCTGGGACGACGGCGTGATCGACCCCGCCGACACCCGCACGGTGCTCGGTCTCGCCCTCGAGGTGTGCTCACGCACATCCCTCCTCCCACGGCCTTCGGCCTGTTCAGGATGTGACGACCGTGACTGCCCCGTTCCGTACTGTGCTCGTCGCCAACCGCGGCGAGATCGCCTGTCGCGTCATCCGTACGCTTCGTAGCCTCGGCATCCGTTCGGTCGCCGTTTACAGCGATGCCGATCGGGATGCGCCGCACGTCGCGCTCGCGGATGTCGCGGTCCGCATCGGCCCGGCCGCCGCCCGGCAGAGCTATCTCGACATCGCCGCAATCCTCGAGGCGGCACACTCCACGGGTGCGGAGGCCGTGCATCCGGGGTACGGGTTCCTCTCTGAGAACGCCGAGTTCGCGAAGGCCTGCGAGAAGGCGGGCATCGTCTTCATCGGGCCGGGCGTGCATGCGCTCGACGTTATGGGCGACAAGATCGCGGCGAAGCGCGAGGTCGAGGCGCACGGCGTTCCGACGATCCCGGGCATCGCCGAACCGGACCTCACCGACGAAGCACTCGTAGACGCAGCCGAGCAGGTCGGGTACCCGGTGCTCGTCAAACCGTCAGCCGGCGGCGGAGGCAAGGGCATGCAGGCCGTTCGCGACGCCGCCGATCTTCCGGAGGCTCTGCGAACCGCCCGGCGGGTGGCGGCGGCGGCCTTCGGCGACGACACCCTCTTCCTCGAGCGGCTGGTGGACACTCCGCGCCACATCGAGGTGCAGGTGCTGGCCGACCGGCACGGGAACGTCGTGCACCTCGGCGAGCGCGAGTGCTCTCTGCAGCGCCGACACCAGAAGGTCATCGAGGAGGCGCCGTCGCCCCTCCTCGATGAGGAAACCAGGGCGCGCATCGGTGAGGCGGCGTGCGCCGTCGCGGCCAGTGTCGACTATGTGGGCGCGGGAACCGTCGAGTTCCTCGTCTCCGACGCGGCGCCGGGGGAGTTCTTCTTCATGGAGATGAACACGCGGCTGCAGGTCGAGCATCCTGTGACCGAGTTGGTCACCGGACTCGACCTCGTCGAATGGCAGCTGCGCATCGCGGCGGGCGAACCCCTCAGCTTCGGGCAACAGGATGTTCGCCTCACCGGGCACGCCATCGAGGCCCGCGTCTATGCCGAGAACCCCGAGCGGGGGTTCCTGCCGACGGACGGCACTGTCGTCGCCCTGCACGAACCCGTCGGACAAGGGGTGCGGGTCGACAGCGGTCTCAAGCCTGGCAACCCCATCGTCACCGAGTACGACCCCATGCTGTCGAAGGTGATCGCCTGGGGCGAGAACCGCGAGAGCGCTCTGGCCCGGCTCGACGCAGCGCTCGCCGACACCGCGATCCTCGGCGCTGTGACCAATGTGAGCTGGCTGCGCGAGCTGCTCGCCGACGAAGACGTACGGGCGGGACGCCTGGACACGACCCTCATCGATCGTCGCTTCTCCGACCTCGCGCCGACAGAGTTGCCCGCGGCCGTGCTGGCCGCCGCTGCACTGCTCATGCACCGCGAGCGTCTGCAGCAGACGCTGCCTGCGGCAGGAAGCCTCTGGAGCGCTCCCACCGGCTGGCGTCTGGGTGCGAATCGCCCCGTGGCTTACGACCTCGACTCTGCCGTGGTCCGCATCGAGGGCGATCAGGATGCGCTCGCCACCGGCACTGCGCGGGTGACCGTCGGCGACGCCCCAGCGTTCCTGGCAGGCGTGTCCGTCACTCCGCCCACTGCATCCGGGGAGCCCTCGATCGCGCTCCTCACGATCGACGGCGTGACGCGTCAATTCTCGTTCGCGCGCTCAGCCGACGCCGTGTGGCTGGCCGAAGAGGGAGCCGCGCAGGAGGTGCGGATCATCGACCGCGCCACTCGGGTTGCCCGCGACCTCGCAAGCCTGACCCGCGTCGCCGGTGAGGCAGATCCCGAGCTGCGCTCGCCCATGCCGGGAACCGTCGTGACGGTCGCCGTCAGCAGCGGCGACGTGGTCGAGGCGGGGGACACGGTGCTCACGGTCGAGGCCATGAAGATGGAGCACCGCCTGGTCGCTCCGATCTCCGGACGCGTGCAGGTGCGCGTCGCGCCCGGAGACCTCGTGAAGCTCGACCAGCTCGTCGCGACGGTGGATGCGCATCCCGAAGCCGAAGCGCATCCCGAAGCATCGTCCGACAACGACCACGAGAACGGCAAAGACCACGAGAACGTCCCGCCCACGACAGCGGGCCAACCCACAGCCGGCGCGACACGATCGCCCCTGGCCTAGAGAGAGGCAGACCATGACCATGCAGATGACCCGCAGCGAGACCGCGAACGCCGACGTCGCCGGTTTCGAGCTCACCGACGAGCACAAGCGCCTACGCGACCAGGTGCGCGACTTCGCCGACACCGTCGTCGCGCCGGCCGCATACGACTACGACACGCGCCGCAGCCTGCCGTACGAGATCATCGCCGAGATGGGGAACATGGGTCTGTTCGGCCTGCCGTTCCCGGTCGAGCACGGCGGCCAGGGCAAGGACTACCTCTCGCTGTGTCTCGCGGTCGAGCAGCTGGGCCGGGTCGACCAGAGCATCGGGGTCACCCTCGAGGCCGGCGTCGGGCTCGGCATCATGCCCGTGTTCCGCAACGGCACCGACGCTCAGCGCGAGGAGTGGATGCCGATGCTCACGAGCGGCAAGGCGCTCGCCGGGTTCGGGCTCACCGAGGCCGAAGCCGGATCGGATGCCGCCGGCACGAAGACCACGGCGGTGCTCCGCGACGGTCAGTGGGTGATCAACGGCACGAAGCAGTTCATCACGAACTCCGGGAGCGAGATCACGAAGCTCGTCACGATCACCGCGGTGACGGGGGAGGAGCGGCGCGCCGACGGCTCCATCAAGAAGGAGCTGTCGGCGATCCTCGTCCCTGTTCCCACGCCGGGGTTCGTGCAGGAGCCCGCGTATGACAAGGTCGGCTGGCACACGTCGGACACGCATCCGCTCACCCTCACCGACGTGCGCGTTCCCGAGGCGAACCTGCTCGGCGAGCGCGGTCGCGGGTACGCGAACTTCCTGCAGACCCTCGACGAGGGCCGCGTGGCCTTCGCCGCACTCTGCACGGGCGCAGCTCAGGGCTGCCTCGAGGAGGCGATGCGCTACGCCAAGGAGCGCAACGTGTTCGGCCGCTCCATCGGCTCCAACCAGTACATCGCGTTCAAGATCGCCCGGATGCAAGCCCGCGTCCACGCTGCGCGCCTCGCGTACTACGACGCCTGCTTCAAGCTGATGGCCGGCAAGCCGTTCAAGCTCGAGGCCTCCATCGCAAAGCTCGTCGGCAGCGAGGCGGCGATGGACAACGCGCGCGACGCCACCCAGATCTTCGGCGGATACGGCTTCCTCAACGAGAACCCGGTCGCCCGCCACTATCGTGACTCGAAGATCCTCGAGATCGGCGAGGGCACCTCCGAGGTGCAGCTCATGATCATCTCGCGCGCTCTCGGCTTCGAGGCCTGACCAGCGCCCTGAACACGTGACGAATCTGAGCAGCTGACCAATCTGAACACCGGACGAAGGGGTACGGGATGATCGACAAGGTCGTGGCGAGCGCACGGGAGGCGATCGCGGACATCCCCGACGGCGCCTCACTGGCGGTCGGCGGATTCGGGCTGTGCGGCATCCCGAGCGCACTCATCCAGGCGCTGCACGAGCAGGGCACCGAAGGCCTCGAGGTCGTCAGCAACAACTGCGGCGTCGACGACTGGGGGCTCGGGATCCTGCTCGGCGATCGACGCATCCGAAAGATGATCAGCTCGTATGTGGGGAGAACAAGGAGTTCGCCCGTCAGTTCCTCTCGGGCGAGCTGGAGGTCGAGCTCACTCCTCAGGGCACGCTCGCCGAGAAGCTACGTGCAGGTGGGGCGGGCATCCCGGCGTTCTACACCCCGGCCGGTGTAGGGACCCAGATCGCCGAGGGCGGTCTTCCGCGTCTCTACGCACCCGACGGATCGATCGCGCGGGCCTCGGAGCCCAAGGAGGTGCGCACCTTCGACGGCGCCGATTACGTGCTCGAACGGTCGGTGACCCCGGACTTCGCGCTGGTGCACGCGGCCAAGGGCGACCGCTACGGCAACCTCGTCTTCCACGCCGCCGCGATGAACTTCAACCCGCTCGCGGCCATGGCGGGGCGGATCACCATCGCCGAGGTCGAGGAGCTCGTCGAACCGGGCGACCTCGACCCCGAGCAGGTGCACACCCCGGGCATCTTCGTCCAGCGGGTGGTCCACACGCCGGATGTCGAGAAGCGGATCGAGCGTCGAACCGTCCGACTCGCCGATTCGACCGCACCGGAAGGGAGCGTCCGATGACTCTCACCCGCAACGAGCTCGCAGCCCGGGTCGCCCGTGAGCTGGAGAACGGGCAGTACGTCAATCTCGGCATCGGGATGCCCACCCTCATCCCGAACTACATCCCTGTCGGCATCGAGGTCATCCTGCACTCCGAGAACGGCATCCTCGGCGTCGGTCCGTACCCCGACGACCCCGCCGTCGACCCCGACCTCATCAACGCGGGCAAAGAGACGGTGACGGTCAACCGCGGTGCCGCGTTCTTCGACTCGTCCCTCTCGTTCGGGATGGTGCGCGGTGGCCACGTCGACCTGGCAGTGCTCGGCGCGATGGAGGTGTCCGAACGCGGCGATCTCGCCAACTGGATGATCCCGGGCAAGATGGTCAAGGGCATGGGCGGGGCGATGGACCTCGTCTTCGGCGCCAAACGTCTCATCGTGATGATGGAGCACGTCGACCGGGAGGGACGCCCCAAGATCCTGCGCGAGTGCTCGCTGCCTCTGACGGGCACAGGATGCGTCGACCGCATCATCACCGACCTCGCCGTCATCGATGTGGTGCGCGGCGACGACGGCACGAGCACTCTCGTGCTGCGCGAAGTCGCGCCCGGAGCCACCGTCGACGACGTGATCGCCGCGACCGGTGCCCCACTCACCGTCGACCTCGATGGGGAGACCGCGTGAAAGACATCGAGCAGCGCGGACTCTATTACGAGGAGTTCGAGCTGGACACCCGATACCTGCACCGTCCGGGGCGGACGGTCACCGAGGCCGACAACGTGCTCTTCACGACGATGACGATGAACACGCAGGCGCTCCACCTCGACGCCGCCTGGTCGGCGCAGCAGCCGTTCGGCGAGCGTCTCGTGAACTCGATGTTCACGCTGGCGACCATCGTCGGCGCATCCGTCACCCAGCTCACCCAGGGCACGATCGTCGCCAATCTCGGCTTCAGCGCGGTCGCGTTCCCGCACCCGCTCTACCACGGCGACACCCTGTACTCCGAGACCGTGGTGACGGCCAAGCGGCTCTCGGCCTCGCGTCCCGGCCAGGGGGTTGTCACGCTCGAGCACACCGGGCGCAATCAGGACGGGGCCGTGGTCGCGACGGCGGTCCGTCAGGTCATGGTGTGGTGTCAGGATGCGCATCCCGGGGCCGACGCCGAATGAGCGAGTTCCCCTGGGGGCCGGCCCTCCTGTTCTGCCCCGCCGATCGCCCCGACCGCTACGCCAAGGCGCTGGAGCGGGCGGATGCGGTCATCCTCGATCTCGAAGACGCCGTCGACCCCGCGAACCGTCCGGCGGCTCGTGATGCGCTGGTCGCGTCATCCCTGGACCTCTCCCGGGTGATCGTGCGGGTCAACCCCGGCGGAACCGACGACCATGCTGCCGACCTCGCCGCCCTCGCCGCGACGCCGTACCGAGCGGTCATGCTGCCCAAGGCGGAGGGGCTCGACGACCTGCGCGCACTCGGCGACTACTCCACGATCGCGCTCTGCGAGACGGCTACCGGCGTGCTGGCCGCACCGACGCTCGCCGCGGCGCCCGGCGTGATCGCCCTGATGTGGGGTGCGGAGGATCTCGTGGCCTCGCTCGGCGGAACCTCCAGTCGACGGCCCGACGGAAGCTATCGAGACCTCGCCCGCCACGCGCGCTCGGCAGTGCTCCTCGCCGCGGGGGCAGAGGGTGTGGCGGCCATCGACACAGTTCATCTCGACATCGACGATCTCGCCGGGCTGGCCGACGAGGCTCAGGATGCGGTGGCGTCTGGATTCGCGGCGACCGCCTGCATCCACCCCGGTCAGGTCGAGACGGTGCGAGCGGCCTACCGCCCGAGCGATTCCGATCTCGCGGAGGCCAGGGAGCTACTCGCTGCCGCCGAAACGACCGGCGGTGTGTTCAGGTTTCGCGGCCGGATGGTCGACGGTCCGGTGATCGCTCACGCTCGCGCGGTGCTTCGGCGAGCGGACCGGATCGGCTGAACTTATCGCCGGGTGAATACGTGATGAAACTGTGACCATCCATTTTGCAACAGTTCACCCTCAACGGCCGGGGGCGTCGGATGTATGCCGTACTCTGCAAGTAGGAATCGGGGAACTGGGGTCCTCGAATCGATTCGATCGGCTCAGGAGTAGGGGGAGAGGCATATGCCGCAACTGCTACCTCTCCGCCTGCGTGACGTCGCCAACCGGCGCTCCGCTGCCGCTGCCGCGCTCGCTGCTCAGGATGCTCTCGACGGTGTCGAGAACACCCCCGACGAGATCCTCGGCGAGTCGATCGGCGTCGAGACCGCGGCGATGCCGACCATCGACCCCGAACTCGAGCGCACCGGTCCGCTCTCGATCATCGCTCCGCGCCGCATCGGCGAGAGCGACCTCGCGGTGTACCCGCTGTCGCTCGGCGCCAGCGTGTTCGGCTGGACGGCCGACGGCGACACCTCCCTCCGCATCCTCGACCGCTTCTCGCACCTCGGCGGCAACTTCATCGACACAGCCGACAGCTATGTCGGCGGTCGCAGTGAGGTTCTGATCGGCAAGTGGATGCGCGAGCGCGGCAACCGCAGCTCCATGGTCGTCGCCACCAAGGTCGGCCGGCACCACGAGAACCCCGGGCTCGGCTCGGTCAGCATCGTGCGCGCCGTCGAAGCATCGCTCGAGCGCCTGCAGACCGACCACATCGACCTGCTCTACTTCCACGACGACGACCCCGAGGTTCCGCTCGAAGACAGCCTCGCGACCGTCGAATGGCTGATCGAGTCCGGCAAGGTGCGCTACCTCGCCGCATCGAACTTCAGCGCGGACCGCCTCATCGAGGCGCGCATCCTGTCGTCGACCGGTCTCCCCAAGTTCGTAGCCGTGCAGACGCAGTACAACCTGATGCACCGCAGCGAGTTCGAGAGCGCCCTGCGCATCGTGGCGAGCGCTCAGGGTCTCGCGGTTATGCCGTACTACGCACTGGCGAACGGATTCCTCACCGGCAAGTACCGGTCGAAAGACGACCTCAACGCCGACGCGCGCAGCATCCGCGCGGCCGCATACGTCAACCGTCGCGGCCAGCGCGTGCTCGCTGCTCTCGACCGCGTCGCCGCTGAACACGAGTCGACCCCGGCAAGCGTCGCGATCGCCTGGCTCCTCGCCAAGCGCAACGTCGTCGCGCCGGTGGCGAGCGCCAGCCGCCCCGAACAGGTGGATGCGCTGATGGTCTCCGCGGGCATCCGGCTCACCCGAGCCCAGATGCTCGAGCTCGACCGCGTCTCCGAGTAGCCCGCGGCTCTCCCGCAGCCTTCGGGGTCTCCCATAACTCCCCGCAATTCAGGAACTTTGCCGGATCCGGTCGCGAACGTCCGTAATTACGGACAGATCACCGGCGCGTCGCGCGGAATCTCCGGAGTTACCGACCGCTACGCCTCGGCGAGGATGCGCTCCAGCGACCGGTGCAGCGCCGCTCCTGCAGCCACCGGGTCGCCCACATAACCGCCGGCGAGCGCGCCGTCGCGCGCCAGGATGAGGTCATCGGCGGCATCGCCAGGATGCGGGTGCCCGATCTGACGGAACAGATCCTCGATGCGGTGCGCGTACCAGTCGCGGTGCGCGGTGACGGCCACCCGCACAGGGTGGTTCTCGTCGGCGAATTGGGCGGCGGCGTTGATGAACGGGTCGCCACGGAAGCCCGGGCGGATCGCTTCGACGTTGATCTGGTCCACCAGGGCGCGTGCGATGGCACGCGGGTCGCGGGTGGTCTTCTCCTGCTCGTCGAACCAGTCGCGGATCTGCTTGTCGCGTCCTTCGACGTAGGCGATGATCAGGAGGTCCTTCGACCGGTAGTGCTTGTAGAAGGTGGCCTTGGTCACGCGGGCGCCCGCGATGATCCGGTCGACGCCGACGGTGTGGATCCCTTCTAGATAGAAGAGCTCGTCTGCCGTGGCGAGGATCTTGATTTTCGAGGGGCGGGCGGCCGGATGGTCGCCCGGGCACTAACGACCATCCGGCACAACTCCTTACTCTGGGTCGACGGTCGGGTCCGTCTTCCTGCGGTCGGGCTTCAGGCGTTTGGGGTTCGCCTGAGGACCTTCGTGTGAACCAGTATATAGGTAGACAGACCAGTCTGTTTGTCCCCATTTCCCTCACAAGCAATCCATAGCCTCTGGCGTAGGGTGGAGGGGATGAACAGCGCAGTCGACCTTCCCCTTGGCCTGGCCGACCTTTCTTTCGCCGCATCCGGCGAGGCGCTGGTTCGCCGCACGGTACTCCCGAGCGGAGTACGCATCCTCAGCGAGCACGTTCCGGGCTCGCGTAGTGCCACTCTCGGCTACTGGGTGGCCGTGGGTTCGCGGGACGAGACGGATGCGTTGCCCGCGTCGGCAGAGCATCCCGCGATCCCCGCCAGCTTCGGTTCCACGCACTTTCTCGAGCACCTCCTCTTCAAGGGGACGCCGACGCGTACCGCCCTCGACATCGCGATCTCGTTCGACTCCGTCGGCGGTGAGCACAACGCGATGACGGCCAAGGAGTACACCTGCTACTACGCCAAGGTTCAGGACAGGGATCTGCCGATGGCGGTCCAGGTCATCGCCGACATGCTCACCTCATCACTGCTCGATCCGGTTGAGTTCGAGAACGAACGCGGAGTGATCCTCGAGGAGCTGGGCATGGCCGAGGACGACCCGGCCGACGTCGCGAACGAGCGCTTCTTCGAGGCCGTGCTCGGCGCGCATCCCCTCGGGCGCCCGATCGGCGGCAGCCCGCAGACCATTCGCGAGGCGAAACGGGATGCGGTCTGGGAGCACTACCGCGCCAACTACAGACCGCAAGACCTGGTGATCACCGCCGCCGGAGCGGTCGACCACGACATCCTGGTCGCAGACGTCGAGAAGGCGCTCCGCGGCGCCGGGTGGGACCTGTCGGTCGAGGCATCCCCGGTCGCTCGTCGTTCGACGCAGCCGGCGACGATCGAACGCGCCGTTCCGGTCGTGACCGTGGAGCGGCCGACCGAGCAGGTGAACCTCCTGATCGGAGTCCCTGGCCTCGTCGCCACCGATGAGCGCCGCGTGACGATGAGTGTGCTCAACTCCGTTCTGGGCGGCGGGATGTCGAGCCGCCTCTTCCAGGAGATCCGCGAGAAGCGCGGTTTGGCTTACTCCGTCTACTCCTTCTCGGGCGCGTACTCCGATGCCGGGGTCTTCGGCCTCTACGCAGGATGCGCGCCCGCCAAGGCCACCCAGGTCGGCGAGCTCATGCTCGCCGAGCTGCATCGCCTCGCCGAGGGCGGCGTGACGCAAGATGAGCTGCGCCGAGCCGTCGGTCAGCTCTCAGGCGGAGCCGCCCTCGCGCTCGAAGACTCCGACACCAGGATGTCTCGGCTCGGTCGAGCAGAGATCAGCCTGGGGAGTTCTCGGACCTCGACGAGAGCCTCCGTCGCCTGCACCTCGTCACTGTCGACGACGTCCAGGCACTGGCCGCCGACCTCGCAGGCCGGCAGTTCTCCGTCTCCGCGGTCGGAAACGTGACCGACGACATGTTCGCCGGCCTCGCCTCCTGACCTTCCCCGTTCCAGACTTCACGCGAAAGGCCCCAACGGTGCCCCACTATCTCTACCTCGTCCGCCACGGAGAACAGCAGGACGCTGAGCACGGCCTCCCCGACGGCCCCCTCTCACCGCGGGGCAAGCGGCAGGCTCAGCTGATCGCGGAGCGTCTGGGCGGGATCCCGTTCACCAGCATGTATCACTCGCCGCTCAACCGAGCCGCCGAGACCGCGGCGATCATGGCCGAGCGGATGCCCGCCCTCACGCCCGAACCGTCGAGTCTACTGTTCGACTGCATCCCCTCTGGTCCGACGCCCGACATGCCGAAGGCGTTCGAGTCGTTCTTCGGCGCCGTCACCGCCGCCGAGATCGAGGCCGGACGCGCGCAGATGGGGGATGCGGTCAACGAGTTCCTGACGCCCGCTCGCGGCGATCGCCACGACCTCCTGATCACCCACAATTTCGTGATCGGCTGGTTCGTGCGGCACGTCTTCGACGCCCCGGAGTGGCGCTGGCTGGGACTGAACCAGGCCAACTGCGGACTCACGATCATCCGGGTGCGGTCGGCGAAGCCTCCCGTGCTGGTCGTCCATAACGACCTCGGGCATCTCCCGGTAGAGCTGCGAACCGGTCTCCCGGAACTGCAGCCGGTCTAGAACTTCTTACGGAACCAGTTGGTGGCGTTCGGGTTGTCGTTGTAAGGCTGGATGTCCTCATAGCCGTGGCTGCGGTACAGCCCGCCTGCCGCTTCCAGGCTGGCGTTCGTGTCGAGGACGACCTCGGTGGCGCCGAATCCGCGGGCGCGATGCTCGAGTTCTTTGAGGATGGTGCGGCCCAATCCGAGCCCACGACTGGTCGGCGTCACCCACAGGTGCTTCACCTCGTAGCGGACGACCGGGATCTCCGGCTCGGTGTCTGAGAGAGGCACCTTGAGCTCGCGCACTCCGCCGCACCCGACGGCCGGGCCATCGTCGTCGTACGCGAGCAGGAACACACCAGTCGGCGGCACGAACTGCGACGGGTCGGGGAAGTTCGTGCGATACGCGCCCTGGCTGGCCGGAAAGCTGGCTGCGCGCTCGGCGAAGTACTCCGACAGCATGCGGTGGGCTGTCGCATCCGTGACTGAAACGTCGGCAAATGACACCATCTGCCCAGCGTACTTGGGGCCCCGCACAGCACCGGAAGCGCGGCACGGGTTTCGTGCAGACGCTGCAGGTAGATTGGGTGGGTGAGTATTCGTGTTGCCGTCGCTGGTGCGACCGGAAAGCTGGGATCCGTTGCCGTACGGCTCATCGAAGCGGCCGACGACCTCGAACTCGTCGCCCGTCTCGGCTCGCGCTCGCCGCTCGAGGACATGCTCGGCGCCGACGTGCTCGTCGACATGACGCTCCCGGCCGTCAGCCCCGACATCGTGGCATTCGCCGTCGACAACGGGATGAAGGTGCTCGTCGGGACCTCAGGATGGTCGGCCGACCGCATCCTGGACCTCGAGCGTCGCGTGGCCGCTCACGAGGGCAGCGGTGCTGTCGTCATCCCCAACTTCTCGCTCGGCTCGGCACTCGGCACGGCCTTCGCAACGGTCGCGGCGCGCTTCTTCGACTCCATCGAGATCATCGAGGCGCACGGCGAGGGCAAGGTCGATTCTCCGTCGGGGACCGCGGTGCGCACCGCCGAGCTCATCGGTGCGGCGCGTGCCGATCGCGGGCCGGTCGACGCCCCGCACACCGACCAGCGAGCGCGCGGCCAGCAGGTGGCGAGCGTGCCGATCCACAGCATGCGGATGCGCGGCGTTGTCGCCCAGCAGCAGGTCGTCTTCGGCGGGGCGGGAGAGACGCTCACCATCCGTCACGACACCGTCGGCTCGCAGTCGTACGAGGCCGGTATCCTGCTCGCGCTCCGGGCCGCAGCATCCGAAACCGGGGTCACTGTCGGTCTCGACAAGCTCGTCGACCTCGGGATCGCCGAACCGAACGGCGAACCGCCCCGGCCGACGGTTCGAGAGAACGCGTGAGAAACCGCATCGCCGCCATCGTGATGGCGGTCATCCTCGCCGTGTACCTCGTGCTCGTGTTCGAGCGCGCCGCGATGCTGATGGCGACCGGCATCCTGGTCGCGGTCATCATGGGAGTCGCTCTGCTCGTGCTGCCGCTCATCGCGGCGTGGGCGATCGGCCGCGAGTTGCTGTTCGGTGCGCGCACCGAGAAGCTCGTCAAGATCCTCGACGCCGAAGGCGCCCTCCCGGTCGAGGAGTTGCCGCATCGGGCGAGCGGTAGACCGCTCCGGGATGCGGCCGACGAGGACTTTCCGAAATACAAGGCCGAGGTCGAGGATGCGCCGGCCAGCTGGCGGGCGTGGTTCCGGCTAGGGCTGGCCTACGACGCATCCGGAGACCGTCGGCGCGCACGCTCGGCGCTCCGCGAATCGATCCGGCTCTACCGCGCTGAGCAGCACGCGAAGGTGTGAGTCAGCCCTGGCGGCGGCGCTGCGACCGGGCGATCAGCTCGCGTGCGCGCCGACCAGCCAGGTCATCGCATCCTGAACCGTTGTGTCAGTGAAGACGAACCCGTCGTCGAGCAGTTTCTGCGGAACGACCTTCTGGCTTGACAGCAGCAGCTCGTGGCCGGCATCGCCCAGGGCCAGCTCGATGACCTTCTCGGGCACCGGGATGCCGTACGGCCGGTGCACGGCTTTCGCCAGCGCACGCAGCACGGCATCCGCCGTCGCCGGAGTGGGTCCCGCGATGTTCACGGGCCCGGACACCTTGGACGCGGTGAGCAGATGGACGATGGCAGCGGCCTCGTCGCGCAGGCTCACCCAGGGCCAGTGCTGGCCTCCGCCGCCGATCGGGCCGAGAAGTCCGAGCTTCGCGAGGGGAGCAGCGGCTTCATCGCTCCGCCACGGCCGACCACGAGTCCGCTTCGCACGGTGGCGACTCTCGTCTTCTCGGGGGCGAGGTGCGCGGCCGTCTCCCAGGACTCGACGAGGTCGGACAGGAATCCGGAACCCTTGATGGAGGACTCTGTGAGCTTCTGGCCTGGCCTGTCCCCGTAGAACCCGACCGCCGATCCGCTGACGAAAACGGTCGGGGGATGCGCGGCCATCCGCATCGCGTCCGTCAGCGTGTGCGTGGCATCGAGCCGCGACGACAGGATCTGCCGCTGATACGACTTCGTCCACGGCAGTCTGCTGAGGGTGGCGCCGGAGAGGTTGACCACAGCATCGGCCCGGTCCATCAACGTGAAGTCGATCATGCGGGCGGCGGGCGCCCAGTGGTACTCACCGGCAGCGCGGGGCTGTCGTCTGACGAGTTTCAGGACCTCGTGCCCGGCGGCCTCCAGCTGAGCGGTCAGCTCGCTGCCGATCATGCCGGAGGCTCCGCCGATGAGCACTCGCATGACTCAGGCCAGGCGCGCTTCGATGGTGATCGGGATGCCCACGAGGGCTCGCGACACGGGGCAGGTCGACTTCGCCTCGTCGGCCAGACGCTGGAAGTCTTCTCCGGAGAGGCCGGGAACGGTGGCGTCGACCGACAGGTGGCTGCCGGTGATCCCCTGGGCAGGGTCGAACGTCACGGCAGCGGTCGTCTGCACGCTGTCGGGCGGGGTGCCGAAACCGGCGAGGATGTTCGAGAGGGCCATCGAGAAGCAGGCCGCGTGCGCTGCGCCGAGCAGTTCCTCGGGGGTTGTGATCGACGTGGAGCCCTCAGACCGTGCCTTCCACGACACCGGAAGCTCAGCGGCGTGCGATGAGTCGAGGGTAACGGTGCCCGACCCCGATTTGAGGTCGCCGTTCCAGACTGTTGTCGCTTTGCTCGTTACTGCCATGGAGACCTCCGAATCACATGCCGCCGACGATTTCGGCGACAGTTTCTTCAGCCTACTGGCGTGCCACGACACCGGCCGTGGCGCTCGGAGGATTCCCGGGAAGGCCCTCCGCGAGCATGAGGCGGTCGTCGACCAGCCGTCAGGCGGCCGTCGCGCCGCGTCGCCGGATGACACGTGCGCGCACAAGGAGCAGATAGATCTGGCAGCCGAGGCAGTACCCGAACACCGAGTTGAGGAAGGCCGCGACGAAGGCCAGGGACGCCGCGATCGGAAGCACGAACGGAACACCGGCGAGGTGCAGCACGAGCCCGACCGCGGTCACGAAGAGCCCGACACCTTGAGCGAACGTCGGCGGTGCGGGGTCTTCGCGTTCGGTCGGCGGTGCCAGTCGTGGGCGGATGACCTTGCGGAACAGCAGACCGTACGGATGCCGCTGGATGCCCGCGAAGGCACCCCACGCAAAGAGCAGCGCGATTACCAGCAGCAAGACGAAGGCGGCGGTCGTGGCGCCCACGAGGCCGAGGAACACGTCGATGAGCAGGAGCACGGCCGTGATACCGGCGCCGAAGCGCGGCGACCGGGGATCGATGCCGGCTGAGTCAGTTGGTGCGGACATGCGGGCTCCTGAGGAGGTCGTCGAGGGTGGAGCGCACATCGTCGACGCGCGCGGCGCCGCCGATTCGTGCGCGAACGGTCCCCGCCCCGTCGAGGATGAGCGTGGTCGGGGTCTGCAGGATGCCGAAGCGGTTGGCCAGGTCAGGCCGATGGGTCAGGTCTATCTCTCGGTGCGCGACCCCGGCGCGCTCGCCCTCGATCTCGGCGAGGACCCGCGCGGTGGCGCGGCACGGCGCACAGAACTCGGTGGAGAACTGGAGAAGCGTGGCGTTCGTACCGAACGAGGCAGCGCCCACCTCGTGAGCCGTGATGCGTTCGTTCGATCTTGAGGTGCGAACACGACCCGTGCGGGAACGCCAGACGAGCCCGGCTCCGGTCGCCGCTGCGACCAAGCCGAGCAGCACCGCCAGCGCCGCGAAGCCGTTCATGATGGGGCGAGACTACGCGCGGGCGACCGGGCGTTCGGGAGTGTGACCGAAGATTACGGAGAGCGGCGCGGGACGGCGACCCGATAGCCTGGAGCCATGTCGAACTCCGCGAATCCGTTCGGTCAGGTGCTGGTCGCCCTGGTCACCCCGTTCACCGCCGATGGCGAAGTGGATTGGGCCGGAGTCGAGAAGCACATCGACGACGTCATCTCGGCCGGCGCCGACGGCATCGTCGTCACCGGCACCACGGGGGAGACCTCGACGCTCACCGACCAGGAGAAGCTCCGTCTGGTCGAGGTGGGCAAAGACGTGGCGGCGGGCCGCGCCAAGATCATCACCGGCGGTGGCTCGAACGAGACCGCGCACGCCATCCAGCTCTATCAGCAGAGCGAGAAGGCCGGCGCCGACGGCGTGATGATCGTCACGCCGTATTACAACAAGCCGACACAGGCGGGCATCCTGACTCATTTCCGGATGATCGCCGACTCGACCGATCTTCCGGTCATCCTGTACGACATCCCGGGCCGCACCGGAGTCCCGATCAAGTACGAGACCATCCTCCGGATCGCGAAGCACCCGAACGTGCTGGCGATCAAGGATGCGAAGGGCGACTTCAGCGAGGTCAGCCGCGTGCTCAACCAGACCGATCTGCTCTATTTCTCCGGCGACGACGCCAACGTGCTGCCGCACCTCGCCATCGGCGCGAGCGGCCTCATCGGAGTCACGGCCAACATCGCCCCCCGGCCGTACCGGCAGATCGTGGATGCGGTCAACGCCGGCGACCTGAAGACCGCCACCGCCGCGCACCAGCAGCTCGAGCCGCTCGTGCGCGCCGTGATGACCCACGTTCCCGGAACGGTCGCGGCCAAGTACATCCTGCACGGTCTCGGCCGCATCTCCAGCCCGCGCGTGCGCCTGCCGCTCGTCGGTCCGGAGGAGTGGGAGGCCGCGCAGATCGAAGACGAGCTCGACCTGGTCAAGAACATCCCAGGCGTCGACTTCTCCAACTTCCGACCCGATCGCAACGCCGCCGCCGGTGGCGCACTGCCGAAGATCGCCGGAACAACACGCTAGGGGCCGCGCCACTGCACGGTCCGCACCATCGGCGCTGAGGCGCCCGCACATTGCAAGGAGGGCACATGCCCAACCTCGTCTCCGATCCGCCCGCCCTCGAACCGGGCACCCTGCGGATCATCCCCACGGGCGGTCTCGGTGAGATCGGCCGCAACATGACCGTGTTCGAGTATGAGGGCAAGATCCTCATCGTCGACTGCGGAGTGCTCTTCCCCGAAGAGAACCAGCCGGGTGTCGACCTGATCCTCCCCGACTTCGCGCCGGTGCGAGACCGCCTTGACGACATCGTCGGCGTGGTGCTCACGCACGGTCACGAAGACCACATCGGCGCGGTGCCGTACCTGCTCAAGCTGCGAGCGGACATCCCTCTGATCGGCTCGGGGCTCACCCTGGCCCTGGTCGAGGCGAAGCTCAAGGAGCACCGCATCCAGCCGTACAGCCTCACTGTGAAAGAGGGGCAGACCGAGAAGCTCGGTCCTTTCGACCTCGAATTCGTCGCGGTCAACCACTCGATTCCGGATGCGCTCGCCGTCGCGATCACCACGCCCGCCGGCGTCGTGCTGCACACGGGCGACTTCAAGATGGATCAGCTCCCGCTCGACAACCGGCTCACCGACCTTCGCGCGTTCGCGCGGCTCGGCGAGAAGGGAGTCGACCTGTTCCTGGCCGACTCGACCAACGCGGACGTTCCCGGGTTCACCCCGCTGGAGCGCTCGATCGGACCGGTTCTCGACAACGTGATCGCCCGCGCTCCGCGCCGAGTGATCGTCGCCAGCTTCTCCAGCCACGTGCACCGCGTGCAACAGGTTCTGGATGCGGCCCACGTCAACGGCCGTCGCGTCGCCCTGCTCGGTCGCTCGATGGTGCGCAACATGGGCATCGCCGCCGACCTCGGCTATCTCAAGGTGCCCGAGGGCGTGCTGATCGACTACAAGAAGGCCGCCGACCTGCCCGACGACGAGATCGTCTACATGTCGACCGGTTCGCAGGGAGAGCCGATGGCCGTGCTCGCCCGAATGGCCAACCTCGACCACCAGATCGAGGTGGGACCTGGCGACACCGTCATCCTCGCCTCCAGCCTCATCCCGGGTAACGAGAACGCGGTCTACCGGGTGATCGACGGCCTCACCAAGCTGGGTGCGAACGTCGTGCACAAGGGCAACGCGAAGGTGCACGTCTCGGGGCACGCCGCCGCAGGCGAACTGCTCTACTGCTACAACATCCTGAAGCCCAAGAACGTGATGCCCGTGCACGGCGAGTACCGGCACCTCGTCGCGAACGCCAAGCTGGCGATCGACACCGGCGTTCCGGTGGAGAACACGATTCTCGCCGAAGACGGAACGGTCATCGACCTGCGCGGCGGCGTCGCCCGGGTCGTCGGCCAGCTTGACCTCGGGTTCGTCTACGTCGACGGCTCGAGTGTCGGCGAGATCACGGATGCAGACCTCAAGGACCGCCGCATTCTCGGTGAAGAGGGCTTCATCTCGATCATCGTCGTCGTCGAGGCCGCCACCGGGCGCATCGTCACCGGCCCCGAGATCCACGCCCGCGGATTCGCTGAGGACGACGCCGTGTTCGACGCCGTCAAGCCGAAGATCGCTGCGGCGCTCGCGGATGCGGCACACAACGGCGTCCGCGACTCGCACGCGCTCTCGCAGGTCGTGCGCCGCACGGTCGGTCGCTGGGTCAACACGAGCTATCGGCGTCGCCCGATGATCGTCCCCCTCGTGATCGAGGCGTGATCGCCTCCGCAGTGAAATACGCGCGAAACACCCGATCCGGTAACGTTTCGGCATGAACGCGTTCCAGATCCGTGCGGCGACGAGCGAGGATGCGCGTTTTCTCAGCGACATGCTCGTGGAGGCGTCGAACTGGAACGTGGCTACCTCGCGCCCCCGCATCGCGGTGCTGGAGGATCCGAAGGTCACCCGCTACATCGCCGGCTGGCTGCGGCCGGGTGACTTCGGTTCCGTAGCCGAGGACCAGAACGGTGTTCCGATCGGAGCGTGCTGGGGACGACTGTTCCCCGCCAACGCTCCGGGCTACGGTTTCGTCGCGTCCGGCGTCCCCGAGCTCACACTCGGGGTGAACACGCAGTGGCGCGCACGCGGCGTCGGCCGGGCGCTGCTTCAGGCGGTCGCCCGACAGGCGGCGCTCGCCGGCCATGCGCGGGTGAGTCTGAGCGTCGAGCGCGCGAACTTCGCCCAGCGCCTCTACATAAGCGAGGGCTACGTCACCGTCGAGTCGGGGGAGAACTCCGACACGATGGTGCGCGCCGTCCACTGATTTTCCACAACCCAGCGCGGTAACCACGCGATGCCGGGGGCTCGAAGTAGCGTGTATCCATGGCTACGAGCACCAAGTCGACATCGCGCGCCCGGAACACCTCCGGCCGCGGTGGGTCGACCGCGCGTAAGCCGGCCACCAAGACGGCAACCCAGAAGACGGTGGCCTACCCGGCGGCCGGCTCGGGAAAGAACCCCTTCGTCAAGGCATGGATGGGCCTTGCCCATCTCACCGGCGCGGCCTTCCGTGCCCTCGGGCCCGAGAAGTTCGAGAAGGAGGAGCGCCGCGACGGCTTCCCTTCTTCCTCGTCCTGCTGGCGATCGCCGGCGCGATCGTCGAGTGGTTCCTGCTCAACGACCAGGTTGCACGCACGCTCGACGCATGGACGTTCGGCCTGCTGTTCGGCCGGGTCGCGTTCGCACTGCCGGTGGTCATGGTGTTCTTCGCAGCCTGGCTGTTCCGGCATCCGAGTTCCGTGCACGACAACACACGCATCGGGATCGGGCTCTCGATCCTGCTGCTGACGGTCTCTGGACTCTGCCACCTCTTCAGCGGCCATCCTTCTCCCAGCGACGGAACGGCGAAACTCGCCGAGGCAGGCGGAGTGCTCGGCTGGCTGCTCGCGGCGCCCCTGTCTCTCATCATCACCCCGTACGGCGCGGGGGCGGTCATCATCGTCCTGCTCCTGCTCAGCCTCTTCATCATCACCAAGACTCCGCCGAACAAAGTGGGCGTTCGCGTGCGCGAGCTCTATGCGTATCTCTTCGGTGCACAGCTGGCCACCGAAGAGGAACGCCAGGCCGCCAAAGAGGCGAAGACGGCCCAGGTCGAGCTCGACGGCGTCGACGACGAGCCGGTCGACGACGGAAACCTCCCTGGTGGCGCCGCAACAAGTCGCAGCGGGAGGAGGATCCCGCGTACGACTCGCCCGTCATCGTCGACGGTCTCACCGAGGTCTTCGGTGATGCCGGGCAGGGCAAGGGCGAGTTCGCGAGCGCGCTCGAGCCCGATCCGTCGAGCGATCACTACAACACCGAGGTGCTGAGCGAGCTCGCTCTGGCCGAGGATGCGGTCAAACGCTTCACGGGCGAGGTCGCCCTGGGCGGCGCCCACCCCACCGGCCTGCAGTCGGATGGTGTCGCATCCGGTGCGCCCGCGGTCCTCCCTGGATTCTCTGCGGGCGTCCCTGAGTTCGACGAGTCGGCGGCCACGCCGCCCACCGTCGACGAGCCCGCCGCGCCGTACCGTCTGCCTGCCGCCACGATGCTCTCCGCGGGCACGCCCGCCAAGGTCCGTTCCGGTGCCAACGAAGACATCGTGAAGGCGATCACCGAGGTGCTCGACCAGTTCGGCGTGGATGCGAAGGTCACCGGATACTCGCGCGGACCGACGGTCACGCAGTACGAGATCGAGCTCGGCCCCGGCGTGAAGGTCGAGCGGGTGACGGCGTTGAGCAAGAACCTCTCGTACGCCGTGGCCAGCAACGAGGTGCGCATCCTGTCGCCCATCCCGGGCAGGAGCGCGATCGGCGTGGAGATCCCGAACACCGATCGCGAGATCGTCTCGCTCGGTGATGTGCTGCGGTCGTCGGCCTCGGTGAAGAGCGTGCACCCCATGACGATCGGCGTCGGCAAAGACGTCGGCGGCGGATTCGTCGTCGCGAACCTCGCGAAGATGCCCCACCTCCTCGTCGCGGGCTCGACCGGGTCGGGTAAGTCGAGTTTCGTGAACTCGATGATCACGAGCCTCCTGATGCGGGCGAAGCCGTCCGACGTGCGCATGGTGCTGATCGACCCGAAGCGCGTCGAGCTGACCATCTACGCAGGTGTGCCGCATCTGATCACCCCCATCCTCACGAGCCCGAAGAAAGCGGCCGAAGCGCTGCAGTGGGTCGTGAAAGAGATGGACATGCGGTACGACGACCTGGCGAGCTTCGGCTTCCGCCACATCGACGACTTCAACAAGGCCGTCGTGAACAACGAGATCGTGCTTCCGGCGGGCAGCGAGCGCAAACTGAAGCCGTATCCGTATCTGCTCGTCGTGGTCGACGAGCTCGCCGACCTGATGATGGTCGCGCCGCGTGACGTCGAGGACTCGATCGTGCGCATCACCCAGCTCGCACGAGCATCCGGAATCCACCTCGTGCTCGCCACCCAGCGGCCGTCGGTCGATGTCGTGACCGGTCTGATCAAGGCCAATGTGCCGTCTCGGCTCGCATTCGCCGTGACGAGCGTCACCGACTCCCGCGTCATCCTCGACCAGCCCGGCGCCGACAAGCTGATCGGACAGGGCGACGGCCTCTTCCTGCCGATGGGCGCGTCGAAGGCTGTTCGCGTCCAGGGCGCGTGGGTCAACGAAGCCGAGATCCAGAAGGTCGTCGATCACGTGACCCGACAGGCCAGGCCGGAGTACCGGCAGGATGTGGCGGCACCGGCCGAGCGCAAGCAGATCGACTCCGACATCGGTGACGACCTCGAGCTGCTCCTCGCTGCCGCCGAGCTGGTCGTCTCCACGCAGTTCGGCTCGACCTCGATGCTGCAGCGCAAGCTCCGCGTCGGCTTCGCCAAAGCCGGACGCCTGATGGACCTGCTCGAGTCGCGGGAGATCGTCGGCCCGTCCGAGGGTTCGAAGGCGAGGGATGTGCTGGCTACGGCCGAGCAGCTCCCGTCCGTTCTCGCGAAGTTGCGCGGCGAAGACTCCGCACCCGCGGCGGCGACACCGAACAGGGGCAACGCCGACGAGGACCAGTACGGGGAGACCCTGTCGCCCGCATGACCGAGGGCTATCCTGAGGTGGAAGGCGACTCGAACGAAGACGCCTGGCAGCTGACCGACAGGGAGTAGATCGCATGTCGGTGCCCGACACGCCCCCGCCGGCCACGACCGGGGGCAGTACGCCTCGCGCGAGCAACTGGAACGTGCCGAACATCATCACCGTCGTGCGCATCCTGCTCGCCCCGCTGTTCATCTGGATGCTGCTCGCCGATGCCGGCGACGACGGCTGGCTGCGGTGGGCCGCTGCCGTGCTCTTCGTGCTGGCCATCGCCACCGATGGCGTCGACGGCGCGATCGCCCGCCGCAACAACCTCGTGACCGAGCTGGGCAAACTGCTCGACCCGATCGCTGACAAGGTGCTCACGGGCGGAGCGCTCATCGCGCTCTCGATCCTGGGCGAGCTGCCCTGGTGGGTGACCATCGTCATCCTGGTGCGCGAGATCGGGATCACGATCTATCGCTTCGTCGTCATCCGGCAGGGCGTGATCGCTGCCTCTCGTGGTGGCAAGCTGAAGACGATCGTGCAGTCGGTCGCCATCAGTCTCGCGCTCTTCCCGCTCTGGACGATCTTCGGCGACTGGGTGTATTGGGTCAACGGAATCGTGATGACCGTCGCGGTCATCCTGACGGTGTTCACGGGTTTCGACTACCTGTGGCAGGCCTGGAAGGGACGTCGTGCCCGGCGTGCCGTCGCCTGATCTCACCGCACGGGTCATCGCACACCTCGCGGACCGAGGGCTGACCATCGCCGCAGCCGAGTCGCTGACCGGGGCGGCCTGACGGCCGAGCTCACGCGCATCCCTGGAGCCTCCGCCCCGGTGCTCGGGGGAGCAGTCGTGTACTCCACCGCGCTCAAGCACTCGCTGCTCGGCGTCGACGCGGAGCTGCTCGACGCGGAAGGTCCCGTGCATCCCGAGGTCGCCCGCCAACTGGCCCAGGGCGTGCGCGAGAAGCTCGCGGTCGACGGCAGGCCGGCCGACTTCGGCGTCTCGACGACGGGTGTCGCGGGTCCTGATCCTCAGGGCGGACGAGCCGTGGGGACGGTCTTCGTGGGGCTCGCGACTGCGGACTCCGCCCGGGTCGTTGAACTTCGGCTCTCAGGCTCTCGCGAAGAGATTCGGCGCCGAGTGATCGAAAGCGCTGTTCGGGAACTCGCCCTGGACCTCGGAATCGACCCGTCATCCGACCCGATGTAACGCGCGGGAATACCCCCTGTTTCGGGTCTGTTACATCTAGCGCATTCACAAGAAAAGCCCAGTCGTCGTCATTATCGTTAGATCATGGATGCGTGTAGTGTTGGCATCCCGAATCGAAGGTCGACACAGCGGCAGGGTTGAAAAGGAGGCTCCAATGATTCTTGTACGTCAGGAAATCGGCGACGTGCTCAGGGACTTCCGCCTGCAGAAGGGGCGCACGCTCCGTCAGGTAGCCAGCAAGGCCAGTGTGGCCCTGGGTTACCTCAGCGAGGTGGAGCGTGGCCAGAAAGAGGCCTCGTCCGAGATCCTCGCGTCGGTCGCAGATGCGCTCGACACGCCCATCTCGGTCATCATGCGCGAGGTCGGCGACCGGCTCGCCGTGCTCGAAGGCATCGAGCCCATCATCCCCGACACGATCCCCGACGAGTTCGTGGCCGCCATGGATGCGGACCTCGTCACTCGCTAGAGAGAACGACAACGAACGCTCCGGATGCTCCGGGGCGTTTTTTGTTGGTCTCGGCACGGCACGTGCTCATCAGTGTCAGCACCGGTTCTTAGGATGGATCCATGAAGTTGAGTGAGTTCCAGCGCGCGCTCGTCGACGAGTTCGGCAGCCAGTACGGCAAATCGCTGGCGTCCGATCTCGTGCTCGGCGAACTCGGCGGTCGTACGGCGTTCCAGGCGATCGAAGCGGGTGTTCCGACCCGCGAGGTCTGGCTGGCGCTCTGCCGCGAGATGGGCGTTCCGCAGTCGCACTGGTACGGCGCGGGCAAGCCCGCGCCCAAGCGCTGATCGGGTCTTGTAAGTCGCGACACGCCGCATCGGCGCACTCGAAGGTATGTTCGGATGTTGCTAGGCTCCTCCACAACGGCAATCGAAAACGGGTTATCCACAGAAGCCGTTTCGCCCGCGTCGAGTGTCAGTGCTCACGCGTACAGTCGATCTCGTTAGCGAAGCCGAAGAAGGAGAACCGCAATGCCATCAGCCGCCGATCGTGAGAAGGCTCTCGAGACTGCGCTTGCGCAGATCGACCGCCAGTTTGGCAAGGGCTCGGTCATGCGACTGGGCAGCGACGAGCGAGCGCCCGTCGAGGTCGTTCCCACCGGATCGATCGCACTCGATGTCGCGCTCGGCATCGGGGGACTCCCGCGCGGCCGCATCGTCGAGATCTACGGGCCGGAGTCATCGGGTAAGACCACGCTGACCCTGCACGCGATCGCCAACGCGCAGCGCGCCGGCGGAATCGCGGCCTTCATCGACGCCGAGCACGCGCTCGACCCTGAGTACGCCCGCAAGCTCGGCGTCGACATCGATGCCCTCCTCGTCTCGCAGCCCGACACGGGTGAGCAGGCGCTCGAGATCGCCGACATGCTCGTGCGAAGCGGTTCCATCGACCTCATCGTCATCGACTCCGTGGCAGCACTCGTGCCCCGCGCAGAGATCGAGGGCGAGATGGGTGACTCGCACGTCGGTCTTCAGGCCCGCCTCATGTCCCAGGCCCTACGCAAGCTCACCGGTGGGCTCAGCCAGACCAACACCACCATGATCTTCATCAACCAGTTGCGCGAGAAGATCGGTGTCTTCTTCGGAAGCCCCGAGACCACCGCCGGTGGAAAGGCGCTCAAGTTCTACGCCTCGGTGCGCCTCGACATCCGCCGCATCGAGACGCTGAAAGACGGCACCGACGCGGTCGGCAACCGCACCCGCGTCAAGGTCGTCAAGAACAAGATGGCTCCGCCCTTCAAGCAGGCCGAGTTCGACATCCTCTACGGCGTCGGCATCTCCCGCGAGGGAAGCTTGCTCGACTTCGGTGTCGAGCACGCGATCGTCAAGAAGTCGGGTGCGTGGTACACCTACGAGGGCGATCAGCTCGGCCAGGGCAAGGAGAACTCGCGTAACTTCCTGATCTCCAACCCCGACATCGCAGCAGAGATCGAGAACAAGATCCTCGTCAAACTCGGCATCCACGCCGACCCGAATGCGGTCGCAGCACCGGTCGACAACGTCGGGTCCATCGAAGAGAAGCTGCAGGCTCGAAAGGGGGCGTAGGGCTCGCATCGAGCTCGGGGGCTCGCATTGAGCTCGGGGGCTCGCATCGAGCTCGAACTGGGAGGGGAGAGCATGGTGGTGAGCTTTCCGCCGGAGACGCCGGACGAGGCGTCCCGCGGGGCGGAGTCAGCGTTTGAGTCCGAGACCGAGGAACACCTCGCTCCTGTGACGTATCTGAGTGGCGCCCGCCGCTCGGACGCGTCGCAGGGGAGCCGTCCCGATCGATCGCGCGATGAAGGGATGAGCGATCACCCGTCCGCGCGTCAGGCAGCGCGAAAAGTAGTCGCGTTCCCGGCCGTGCCCGGCCTGCACGAGAGTGGATCCGTCTCGGGTTCTGACGCCGACTTCGACTCCGAGGCTGACACGGAGGCTGACGGAGAACGCCGCGGACAGAACAAGGCTGAGTCGTCGGCCGAGAAGCAGGCCAGACGGGCTGCCAACGTCTCACTCGCCCAGCTCGCACGGCGCGGCATGTCACGGTGGGAGCTGGAGCAGGTCCTGGCCAAACGCGAGATCGACGCAGACGTCGCGAGTGCACAGCTCGATCGGCTCGAAGACTCCGGCCTTCTCGACGAGGAGGGCTTGGCCGACTCGCTCGTCTTCAGCCTGCACTCACGCAAGGGTCTCAGCCGGTCGGCCATCGCCCAAGAGCTCAAACGTCGACACGTCGATCCTGCTGCCATCGAGCGAGCCCTGGATCAGATCGAAGACGACGAGGAGCAGCTCCGCGCGACCGAGCTCGCCATCAAGCGCGTTGGGCAGCTTTCGAGCTACGACGACGAGACCGCGAAGCGTCGGCTCCACGGCTTCCTCGCACGCAAGGGCTACAGCTCGGAGATCGTCCGTCACGCGATGGATGCCGCCCTTGCGACCCGAAGCAAGCGCGGGGTGCGATTCCAGTAACGTTGGCGGCCACTAGCGTCGGCGGCGGGGCCGACAGTCGGCCTCGTCAGCCGGAGTCGAACGCGCAGCCGGGCGAACGTAAACTAGTGCCACTATGAGCATCACCGAAGAGCGCACCCTCATTCAGCCGTCGGCCGCGGCCGTCGACGCGAGCGGGCGGGCACGCACCTACGAGGTCCGCACCTACGGCTGCCAGATGAACGTGCACGACTCGGAGCGCCTGAGCGGTTCGCTCGAGGCGGCCGGATACGTTCCCGCCAACGGCGACGAGGCCGACATCGTCGTGATAAACACCTGCGCGGTCCGCGAGAACGCCGACAACAAGCTCTACGGCAACCTCGGACATCTGGCCTCGGTGAAGAAGCGTCACGAGGGCATGCAGATCGCCGTCGGCGGCTGCCTCGCCCAGAAAGACAAGAACGTCATCCTCGAGAAGGCGCCCTGGGTCGACGTGGTGTTCGGAACCCACAACATGGGGTCCCTGCCGAGCCTCCTCGAACGCGCACGTCACAATGACGCCGCCGAGATCGAGATCCTCGAAGCGCTCGAGACCTTCCCCTCGACACTCCCGACCAAGCGCGACTCCAGCTACAGCGGCTGGGTCTCCATCTCGGTCGGCTGCAACAACACCTGCACGTTCTGCATCGTCCCGTCGCTGCGCGGCAAAGAGAAGGACCGTCGACCCGGGGAGATCCTCAGCGAGATCCAGGCCCTCGTCGACGACGGAGCGATCGAAGTGACACTGCTCGGCCAGAACGTCAACTCCTACGGCGTCGAGTTCGGAGACCGCCAGGCGTTCGGCAAGCTCTTGCGCGCGGCCGGCGAGATCGACGGGCTCGAGCGCATCCGGTTCACCAGTCCACACCCGGCCGCCTTCACCGACGACGTGATCGACGCGATGGCCGAGACCGACTCCGTCATGCCGCAGCTGCACATGCCGCTGCAGTCGGGGTCGGACCGCATCCTGAAGGCCATGCGCCGTTCCTACCGCTCCGAGAAGTTCCTCGGCATCCTCGACCGTGTTCGTGCCAAGATGCCGGATGCAGCGATCAGCACCGACATCATCGTCGGCTTCCCGGGAGAGACCGAAGAGGACTTCCAAGAGACTCTGCGCGTCGTTGAGAAGGCACGATTCGCCACCGCGTTCACCTTCCAGTACTCGATCCGTCCGGGAACGCCGGCGGCGACCATGGAGGACCAGGTCCCCAAGGAGATCGTCCAGGAGCGCTACGAACGGCTGATCGCGCTCCAGGAGCGCATCTCGCTCGAAGAGAACCAGAAGGTCATCGGCCGGGAGGTCGAACTGCTGGTCGCCAACGGCGAGGGTCGCAAGGACGCAGATACACACCGCCTCAGCGGTCGCGCCCACGACAGCCGTCTCGTGCACTTCGAGGTTCCTGCAGGTTCGGACCTTCCCCGGCCGGGCGACGTGGTCACCGTGACGGTGACACAGGCGGCGCCATTCCACCTGATCGCCGACTCAGCGGACGGGGCGCCGCTGCGCATCCGTCGCACCCGGGCGGGCGACGCGTGGGACCGTGCCGAAGCCGAGTCGTGCGCCGTTCCGGTAGCGGACGGCGCGACAGGCAAGGGCCGGGTCTCGCTCGGACTTCCGACCCTCCGCGTCGGCGAGCCCCTGACCACTCCGGGCGTCGGGACGATGCCGATCTACGACCCGACGGATGGCCTGCGCTGACCGAGATCATCGCCATCGTCGGTCCGACCGGCACAGGAAAGACCGACCTCTCGTTGACCCTCGCCGAGCGGCTCCGAGACCAGGGCCGCTCGGCCGAGGTCGTCAACGCGGACGCGATGCAGCTCTACCGCGGAATGGACATCGGCACCGCCAAGATCTCGCCATCCGAGTGGCGCGGCGTGCCGCACCATTTATTCGACGTGCTGGACGTGACCGACGAAGCAACTGTGGCCCGGTACCAGCCCCAGGCGAGAGACGCGATCGAGGACATCCTGGATCGCGGGGCGGTGCCGATCCTCGTCGGAGGCTCCGGCCTCTACGTGTCGAGCGTGATCTTCGACTTCCGGTTTCCGGGAACCGACCCCGTACTGCGCGAGCAACTGGAGGCCGACCTCGTGACGCACGGTCCGGGCATCCTGTACCAACGGCTGCTGCAGGTCGACCCGGCGGCCGCCGCGAACATCGGTTCGAGCAACGGTCGGCGCCTTGTTCGGGCTCTCGAGGTCGTCGCGCTCACCGGGGAACCGGTGAGCGCGTCCCTGCCCGATGAGCCGGTACCGTGGCGTCCCGTGACGGTGCTCGGGCTCAACGCGCCGCGGGAGGAACTGACCGCGCGCCTCGACGCGAGGGTGGAGCGGATGTGGGAGCGGGGCCTGCTCGACGAGGTCGAGTCTCTCATCCCGCGCGGCCTCGAACGCGGCGTCACCGCGAGCCGTGCGATCGGCTACGCCCAAGCCCTCGCGGAGCTGCGCGGCGAACTCACCCGGGCGGACGCGATCGCGCAGACGCAGCAACTCACCCGCCGCTACGCACGCCGACAGGTCAGCTGGTTCAAGCGCTACCCGGGCATCCACTGGCTCGCCTACGACGACCCGGCGCTCGGCACCACGGCTCTCGGCGCCGCGCCGCTCGATAGGCTGTGAGCATGGCGATCACGCTCAGCTTCACCAAAGGCCACGGCACCGGAAACGACTTCGTCCTGTTCTCCGACCCAGACGGTCTCATCGACCTGAGCGCCAGCCAGATCGCCGAGATCTGCGACCGGCACTTCGGCGTCGGCGCCGACGGGATCATCCGCGCGGTGCGCTCGAAGCATCTGCCGGAGGGCGTCGAGGCGCTTGCCGAAGACGAGACCGCCGAGTGGTTCATGGACTACTACAACGCCGACGGCTCCGTCGCCGAGATGTGCGGCAACGGCATCCGTGTATACGTGCGCTACCTGATCGAGTCGGGCCTCGTCGAGCTGGCGGACGGTGACACCCTCGCGATCGGCACCCGCAGCGGTGTTCGGGATGTGCAGCGCACGTTGACCGGATTCCAGGTGGACCTCGGCCGGTGGGCTCTCGACGGAGGTGAACCGCTCGTGCGAGCGAAGGAGCTTCCGGTGGCACGGCCGGGGCTCGGGATCGACGTGGGCAACCCGCACGTCGTGGTCGCGGTCGCCGACGACTCAGAACTCGATGCTGCCGATCTCTCGTACATCCCGCACATCGAGCCGGAGCCCGAAGACGGCGCGAACGTGGAGTTCGTCGTGCCGCGCGACCCGCTGGTGAAAGACGGGGTCGGGCGCATCCGGATGCGCGTGCACGAGCGCGGAAGCGGCGAGACGTTGTCGTGTGGCACCGGAACGGCAGCGGCCGCGCTGGCCGTACGCTACTGGGCCGGCCGAGGCGCGCCCAACATGTGGCGAGTGGATGTTCCGGGCGGCACAGTCAACGTGCGGATGTTCCCGACGGAGGACGGCGAGCACGTCGCGCTCTCGGGGCCGGCCGAGCTCGTCTACACGGGCACGCTCGAACTCGCCTGAGGCAGGTCAGTCTTCGCCGCGACGGGCACGAAGCACGCGATACCCCTTGGAGGTCGCTGCACGTGTGGTGTTCAGTTCGGGGAACGTGGTCTGCATCCAGCGGTGCAGGGAGTCTGACCCGAGGTTCCGCTGAACGACGAGCCACGCATCCGAGCCGGGCTCGAGGCGGGGCATCCACTTCTGCAGGAGGTTGTGCAGCTCGTTCTTGCCCACCCGGATCGGCGGATTCGACCAGATGGTCGTGAAAAGAACTTCATCGGGAACATCATCGGGCAGAGATGTGTTTACATTGGTGAGACCGAGCTTCTGCGCGTTTCTGCGCACCACATCCAATGCTCGGGTATTGACATCAACGGCCCAGACGGTCGAATGAGGGGATTCGAGAGCAAGTGTGAGAGCCAGAGGCCCCCAGCCGCATCCGAGGTCCAGAAGCTGACCACCGGGCGGCGCGGAGGGGACATGGTCGAGGAGCACTCTCGTACCCGTATCGATGCGCTCGGGGCTGAAGATGCCGTTCGCGGTCGTCAGATCGTACGTCTGTCCAGCAAGGCGGACGGTGATCGGCCGGAGCTTCAGTTCGCTCTCGGGCGCCGAGGAAAAGTAGTGATCTCCGCTGGCCATAAGAGGACCGTACAGGACACCAAAGGACAAGGGCCAACTCGCTAGACTATTGGCCGGATTCAGGACACACAGATGAACGAACACACAAGCGAAGAACTAACGCAGGCGACCGACGTCGACGTCGTTGCCCGGGTTCTCGCGAACGCGGACACCCACGCGGGTGTCTCGCTCTTCGGACGGGGTGCGCAAGCGCTCCAGACGAGCGCGCTCGACGACACCGGTCACGACGGCGAGCAGTACGACCGCGAAGAACGCGCCGCCCTGCGTCGCGTGGCGGGACTGTCGACGGAGCTCGAAGACGTCACCGAGGTCGAGTACCGGCAGCTGCGACTCGAGAATGTCGTGCTGATCGGCGTCTACTCGCAGGGTTCGCTGCAGGACGCTGAGAACTCGATGCGAGAGCTCGCCGCCTTGGCCGAGACCGCGGGCGCCGTCGTGCTCGACGGCCTGCTGCAGCGCCGCCCGCATCCGGACGCCAGCACCTACCTCGGTAAGGGCAAGGCACAGGAGTTGGCCGGCGTCGTCGCCGCTCTCGGCGCGGACACCGTCATCGCGGACACCGAGCTGGCACCCAGCCAGCGACGTGCTCTCGAAGACGTCGTGCGCGTCAAGGTGATCGACCGCACCGCCGTCATCCTCGACATCTTCAGCCAGCACGCCAAGAGCCGTGAAGGCAAGGCGCAGGTCGAGCTCGCGCAGCTCGAGTACCTGCTGCCGCGACTGCGCGGCTGGGGTGAGTCGATGTCCCGGCAGGCGGGTGGTCAGGTCGGTGGCGCGGGAGCCGGAATGGGATCCCGTGGACCCGGTGAGACCAAGATCGAGTTGGATCGCCGCCGCATCCACACCCGCATGGCGAAGCTGCGCAAGCAGATCCTCGGCTTCAAGCCGGCGCGGGAGGCCAAGCGGGCCAACCGCCGCCGCAACTCGGTGCCGTCTGTCGCGATCGCGGGCTACACGAACGCGGGCAAGTCGAGCATCCTGAACCGCATCACGAAGGCGGGCGTGCTCGTCGAGAACGCGCTGTTCGCGACCCTCGACTCGACGGTGCGCAAGTCGATCACGGCCGATGGCCGGTTGTACACGCTCGCCGACACCGTCGGGTTCGTGCGCAACCTGCCGCACCAGCTGGTCGAGGCTTTCCGCTCGACGCTGGAAGAGGTCGCGGACTCGGATGTGATCGTGCACGTCGTCGACGGATCCCACCCCGACCCGGCGAGCCAGCTCGCCACGGTGCGGGATGTCATCGGCGAGGTCGGCGCGCGCGAGCTGCCGGAGATCGTGGTCTTCAACAAGTCCGACCTGATCTCCCCGGATGATCGGCTCGTGCTGCGCGGGCTGGAGCCGGGAGCGATCTTCGCGTCGGCTCGCACCGGCGAGGGCATCGACGAGGTGCTCGCGGCGATCGCCCGGCTGCTGCCGGACACGTCGATCGAGATCGAGCTGGTCGTCCCATACGACCGGGGCGATCTGATTTCGGCCCTGCACGAGCGCGGACGGGTGCTGTCGACCGAGTACGTCGAAGACGGCACGCGGGTCACCGCGCGGATCCAGCCGGAGTTCGAGTCGGTCTTCGAGTCGTTCGCGGTGACGCCCGCGAACTGAGCGAGGAGCAACGCCCGAAGGCCGGGCGGAACAGAGTGTGTCGAATGATGACGCGCCTGTTCCGCCCGGCCTTCTTCGTTGCTAGATTTTCAGTCAACCGAAGCGGGCGACCGACTCGGTGGTGCGACAGCCGAGCCCGGCACCCGCCCGCGACAACCCCTTCACCGGGTTGAACGACCCTCATGGGGCGACCGCGGCCGAGTCAGGGCGGCGGTCGTCGACATCCACCACCTGAGCCGAATCGACCACGAATAGACGCCATGAGCTGTACCACCGCGCGGTTCTCCTTCGAGTTGTATCCGCCCCGCAACGCCGTCACCGCGGCCGCTTTGCCGGCGACGATCGATCGGCTCGCGGCCGCGCATCCTGAGTTCATCTCCGTCACCTATGGCGCGAACGGGTCGTCGCGAACGTCATCGCTCGACGTGTTGCGGTACATCCTCGAGAACACCGATGTCAGCCCGATGGCGCACCTCACCTGTGTCGGCTCGTCACACGCCGAGACCAACCGGCTGATCCGCGAGTTCATGGATGCGGGCATCCGGCGCTTTCTCGCCGTCCGTGGCGATCCGCCCGCCGAGGGCGATGCGGGAGACGACGGCCTCGGCGAGCTGCGGAGCGCGGCAGAACTCGTGCAACTCATCCACCGGGTGCAGGCGGAGCGCGTGCCGTATCAGGAGGTGCCGGTGCCGGGCTTGCCCGCCGCTCGCGAAGTCGACACGGGGCGCGAACGGGTGCAGATCGCGGTCGCCGCGTTTCCGAACGGCCACCCGCATTCGCGCTCGGTGAGCCAGGACATCGACACGTTGCTGGCCAAGCAGGCGGCCGGCGCCAACCTGGGCATCACGCAGCTCTTCTTCCACCCCGACGACTACCTGAGCTTCGCGCAGCGGGCCCGGGAGGCAGGCGTGCTCTTCCCGATCCTGCCCGGCATCATGCCGGTGACGAGCCCGGCCCGACTGAAACGGATGCTCGAGCTCAGCGGAGAGGACCTCCCCAGTGAGCTCGCGATCCAGCTCGAGATCGAACCGACCGAGGAGGGTCAGCGGGAGATCGGGATCGCCTGGGCGACCGACTTCGCTCGGCGGCTGCTCGACGGCGGCGCACCCGGCGTCCACCTCTACACGTTCAACCGGCACGAGGCAGTCCTCGATGTGCTCGACCGGCTCGACCTCCTGTCCTTCGCGAACCCCACGACGTCCTCTCGCACCACCACCGAAAAGGAACCAGCATGACCGACATCACCACTCGTCCCGGCTTTCCGACCGGCACCATCATCGGCTACCCGCGTATCGGGCGCCGACGCGAGCTCAAGAAGGCCGTGGAGAGCTTCTGGGCCGGAACGACGACCGCCGAAGAGCTCGAAGCGACGGCGGCCGACTTGCGAGCCACCACGCGAGACCGCCTGGCGAATCTCGGCCTCGGCCGCACCGACGCATCCATCCCCGAGAGCTTCAGCTTCTACGACCAGGTTCTCGACGCCGCGGTGACGGTTGGCGCCATCCCGTCGCGCTTCGCACCTCTGGCGGATGAGGCCGGCTCGGTGGATCTCGCCGGCTACTTCACGATCGCGCGCGGCGAAGGCGACAACGCTCCGCTCGAGATGACCAAGTGGTTCGACTCCAACTACCACTATCTGGTGCCGGAGATCGGCCCGGAAACCCGCTTCCGCCTCGCCTCCGACCGGATCGTGCGTGAGTTCGAGGAGGCGAAGGCAGCGGGTTACATCACCCGTCCGGTCATCGTCGGGCCGGTCACGTTCCTGCTGCTGAGCAAGGCGAGCGACGAGGCCCCTGACGGGTTCCGCCCTCTCACGAGGCTCGGCGACCTGATTCCGGTCTATCAGGAGCTGCTCTCACGCCTTGCGGCGGCCGGTGCACCGTGGGTCCAGCTCGACGAGCCCGCGCTCGTCAGCGAGAGCATCGACGAGGACCGTTCGACGGTTCTGGATGCGGTGGCGGCGACGTATGCGGCTCTGGGCGAGGTCGATGGGCGGCCCGGCATCTTCGTGGCAGCGCCGTATGGCAGCCTCGACGACGCGCTTCCGGTGCTCGCGGCGTCTCCTGTCGAGGCGTTGTCGTTCGACCTGGTGCGCGGTTCGGTGCCGACCGGGCTCGACGCGGCGACCGCATCCGGCCTCGCCACCAAGACGATCGTCGGCGGCGTGATCGACGGTCACAACATCTGGCGTGGCGACCTCGAGGCGGCTTTCGGCAAGCTCACCGAACTGCTGGCGCTCAGCCCTGTCGTGGCGGTCTCGACGTCGACTTCGCTGCTGCACGTTCCGCACGACGTGGATGACGAGCCGGCCCTTGCGGACCAGTTGAAGAGCTGGCTCGCGTTCGCCGACCAGAAGGTGGCACAGGTCGCGACGCTGGCACGGGGACTCGATGACGGACACGACGCGATTCAGGAGGAGCTGAGCGCAGCATCCGCCGCCCTCGCCGATCGTGCCGCGGCACCCGGCGTCCGCGACGCGGCTGTGCGCGCCCGTACGGAAGCGCTCGTACCCGCTGACTTCTCGCGCGGAGAGTACGCCGATCGTCTGGCGGCTCAGGATGCGGCACTCGGGCTTCCCTTCCTGCCCACCACGACGATCGGCTCGTTCCCGCAGACCGGAGACATCCGCCGCGCCCGCGCGCAGCTCGCGAAGGGTGTGATCACAGAGGCGGAGTACCTCGGCCTGATGCAGGCGGAGATCAAGCGCGTGGTCGACCTCCAGGAAGAGATCGGCCTCGACGTGATCGTGCACGGCGAGCCCGAGCGCAACGACATGGTGCAGTACTTCGCCGAGAACCTCGACGGCTTCGCGGTGACGCAGAACGGCTGGGTCCAGTCGTACGGCAGCCGCTGTACGCGACCGTCGATCCTGTGGGGAGACGTGTCGCGTCCCGCGCCGATCACGGTCGACTGGTCGACGTACACGCAGACCCTCACCGAGAAGCCGGTCAAGGGCATGCTCACCGGCCCGGTCACCATCCTCGCGTGGTCGTTCGTTCGCGACGACCAGCCGCTCGGTGACACGGCCAGGCAGGTCGCACTCGCACTGCGTGACGAGATCGCGGACCTGGAGGCCGCGGGAATCCGGGTGGTACAGGTCGATGAGCCGGCCCTTCGCGAGTTGCTCCCGCTCAAGCAGGCTGACCACGCCGACTACCTCGACTGGTCTGTCGGCTCCTTCCGCCTCGCGACGGCAGGGGTGCGGGACGAGACCCAGATCCACACGCACCTCTGCTACTCGGAGTTCGGTGTGGTGATCGACGCGATCCGCAACCTGGACGCCGACGTCACCAGCATCGAGGCCGCGCGGTCCCGGATGGAGGTCGTTCACGACATCCAGACCTCCGGCTTCGAACACGGGATCGGGCCGGGCGTCTACGACATCCACTCACCGCGAGTGCCGTCGGTCGCCGAGGTGACCGAGCTGCTCGAGACGGCACTGAGTGCGATTCCGGGACGTCAGCTCTGGGTCAACCCGGACTGCGGTCTGAAGACGCGCGGCTACGACGAGACCGTGGCCTCGCTCCGCAACATCCTCGAGGCCACGCGCGCCGTGCGGTCGAAGGCGGGCGTGCCCGCTTAACAGGTTCGCTCTCAGGGGACTCGTCCGTGGTCGTTCTGCGGGCGAATCCTCTGGCGATGCGAGAGGATGGCCGAATGGTCGTGATCTCGGATGAGGACTTCGAAGCGATGGTCGGCGAGGTCTTCGACGGTCTGCCCGACGACATGGTCGAACCTCTCCAGAACGTAGCGGTGCTCGTCGCGGATCAGCCGCCGGGGGAGAGGCCGCGCCTGTTCGGCCTGTACAGCGGGCATCCCCTCACGGGACGCGGCTTCTACGGATTCGGCGAGCTGCCCGACCGCATCACGCTCTACAAGAACAACCTGGCGGGAGCCAGCGCCGACCTGACCGAGCTTCGCGCTCGCGTGCGCGTCACCCTCGTGCATGAGATCGGGCACTACTTCGGGCTGGACGATGCCCGGCTGCAGGAGCTCGGCTGGGCCTGACGCCGGCCCGACCCGGTACGCGGGTATGTGGTTCGGTGGTCGCCTTAAACGGCGCGGAGCACCGCGACGACCTTGCCGAGAACCTGTGCGAAGTCGCCGAGGATCGGTTCGAAGTTGGAGTTGCGCGGCAGCAGCCAGGTGTGGCCGTCGCGCTGACGGAAGACCTTGACCGTCGCCTCTTCGTCGAGCATGGCGGCGACGATGTCACCGTTCTCGGCCGTGTTCTGCGTGCGGACGACGACCCAGTCGCCGTCGCAGATCGCGGCGTCGATCATCGACTCGCCGACGACCTTCAGCATGAAGAGTTCGCCGTTGCCGACGAGCTGGCGGGGAGCGGGAAGACCTCTTCCACCTGCTGCTCGGCGGTGATCGGCACACCGGCGGCGATGCGGCCGACCAGGGGGACCATCGCGGCGTCGCCGACAGGGATCTGACTCTCGAAATCGGTGGACTCGGAGGCCGGTGACGGGAGGTCGATGAGGATCTCGAGCGCACGGGGCCGGTTGGGGTCACGGCGCAGGTACCCGCTGAGCTCCAGCTGGTTGAGCTGGTGGGTGACGCTCGACAGGGAGGAGAGGCCGACCGCGTCGCCGATCTCTCGCATGCTCGGCGGATAGCCCCGCTGGCTCACCGAGCGGCTGATGACATCGAGGATGGCGAGCTGCTTCTCGCTCAGGTTCTTGCGCCGGCGAGTGCCCCCGCGTTCGCGCCCCGCCTGGTTGTCGTTCGACACTGTCGTCCCCTTCTTGACCCGCCTGACGCATCCGGCTCGCCCGAATGTCGGTGGTGCCTGGTTGAGTGAACTCCAGACAATCGAAACTGTATCCAGCATGGGTGCCTAAAACAAACATATGTTCGAGCGTGTCTCGAATTTGTTCCATGTTTTCGGCGAACCATGGTGGTTGTGGTTTCGAACATTCGAAGATATATTCGGAACACAGCTTCGCATCCGGACTGCCGGCCAAGCACCGGGTGCGGAATCTTAGGAGGTCAAGACCATGAGCACAGCAACGGTCACGATGTCGCCGTACACCACGTCCGCACCGTTCGCCGCCTCGGCGAGCGTCGCGGCAGGCAGCTCGAGCGCCCCGCGCGCAACGACGCGCTTGCGTCTCACACGCCGCGGTCGCGCGGTCCTCACCTCCCTGGCCGCCATTCCCCTCGTGGTCGGCGCGCTCGTCTTCGCACTCAACGGCGGTGGCGCGGTCGCTACCAACGACCAGGCCAACGTGACGTTCCACTACGTCACGGTCGAGTCGGGTCAGTCACTCTGGAGCATCGCCGAATCGGTCGCGCCGAGTGCCGATCCTCGCGAGGTGATCGCCGACATCGTGTCGCTGAACCAGCTCGATTCCGCCGTCGTCTCCCCGGGACAGCGCATCGCCATCCCGTCGCAGTACGAGCGCTGAGTCCGACCACCGCGAGGCCGCGTCCACGTCGTTCGGCGTCATCGACGGAGTCCCCGATCAGGTACGGGCTCTACGATAAATAGGTGACTTCCCTCTCCGATCTGCCGATTCGTGATGACCTCCGGGGCAAGACTCCGTACGGTGCGCCCCAGAAGGTCGTGCCCGTTGCCCTGAACGTGAACGAGAACACGCATCCGGTACCCGAGGACGTCGCGGCGGACATCGTCGCGCGAGTGGCGAAGGCGATCGGAGGGGTCAACCGCTATCCCGATCGTGAGTTCACCGAACTCCGGGAGAGCCTGGCGAACTACCTCGGGCACGGTCTTGCGCCCGAGAACCTCTGGGCGGCGAACGGGTCGAACGAGGTCATCCAGCAGATCCTGCAGGCGTTTGGCGGGCCCGGGCGCAGCCTGCTCGGCTTCGCGCCGACGTACTCGATGTACCCCTTGCTCGCCGCAGGAGCCGGAACGGGTTACCTGGCGGGCCGTCGTGACGATGACTTCGAGCTCTCGCCGGAGACGGCTGCCGCCGAGATCAAACGTCTGGATCCCGACATCGTCATCCTTTGCGCGCCGAACAATCCGACTGGAACCCCACTCTCCATCGAGACCATCGCAGCCGCTTACGACGCGGCTCGGGGGATGGTCGTGGTCGACGAGGCGTACGCCGAGTTCATGCCCGAAGACGCCCCCTCGGCACTGACACTGCTGCCCGGTCGGCCCAGGCTCCTGGTGTCCCGCACGATGAGCAAGGCATTCGCCTTCGCGGGCGCGCGCGTGGGCTATCTCGCGGCGGATCCTGCGGCGGTGGATGCGCTTCGCCTCGTCCGGCTGCCGTACCACCTCTCCGCGCTCACGCAGGCTGCCGCGGTCGCCGCGCTCGCTCACTCCGACGAGATGCTCGCGATGGTCGGCGAGATCCGGGATCAGCGCGATCGCCTCGTCGTGGAACTCGCGGAACTCGGGTACAAGCCGCACCGCAGCGGCAGCAATTTCGTTCTGTTCGGCGGAGTCGACGATCCGAACGCTGTGTTCGAGGCGCTGCTCGCACAAGGCGTTCTCATTCGCGATGTCGGCATTCCTGGCCACCTGCGGGTGACTGCCGGCACCGAAGCGGAGACGACCGCTTTCCTCACCGCGCTGGCATCCCTCGGGCGTCCCGACAAGGCCCGGACAAGTGCCTCTGTGGCAGGCTCGGGAGCTGCCGACTCCGTGACAGTAAGCTCGCAGTCATGACCAATCGCACGGCCACACTGCAGCGGGAGACCAGCGAGTCGAGCATCGACCTGAGCCTCGACCTCGACGGGAGCGGAGAGTCCGACATCGAGACATCGGTGCCGTTCTTCGATCACCTGCTCACGGCGTTCGCCAAGCACTCGCTCACCGATCTGCGCGTTCGAGCGAGCGGCGACACCCACATCGACGTTCACCACACGGTCGAAGACATCGGCATCGTGCTCGGTCAGGCGATCAAGAAGGCGCTCGGCGACAAGCGCGGCATCTCTCGGTACGGGGATGCGCTGGTCCCGCTCGACGAGGCGCTCGTGCAGGCGGTCGTCGACATCTCCGGCCGCCCGTACCTCGTGCACACCGGCGAGCCTGCGGGCTTCGAATTCCACCTGATCGGCGGCCACTTCACCGGGTCGATGCTGCGCCATGTCTTCGAGGCGATCACCTTCAATGCGGCGATCACCACGCACATCACCGTGCTCGGTGGCCGGGATCCGCACCACATCGCCGAAGCCGAGTTCAAGTCGTTCGCGCGAGCCTTCCACCAGGCGAAGGCGCTCGACCCGCTCATCGCGGGCATCCCCTCCACGAAGGGCGCACTGTGAGCCGTCCGGATGTGGTCGTCTACGACTACGGGTCGGGCAACGTGCACTCGGCCGCCAAAGCCTTGGAAGCGGCGGGCGCCAACGTCGAACTGACGGGCGACCGTGCGCGCGCTCGCGAGGCCGCCGGGTTGGTGGTGCCCGGCGTCGGGGCGTTCAGCGCCGTGATCGACGCGCTCCGCGCATCCCGAGGCGACGAGATCATCGACCGGCGACTGGCCGGGGGCCGTCCGGTTCTTGGCATCTGCGTGGGAATGCAGGTGCTGTTCGAGCGCGGCGTGGAGCGCGGCGCAGACACCGAAGGTCTCGGCGAATGGCCGGGACAGATCGACCGGCTCGACGCCGAGGTGCTTCCGCACATGGGCTGGAACACGGTCGACGCTCCAGAGGAGTCGGTGCTGTTCGACGGCATCCACGACGAGCGCTTCTACTTCGTGCACTCTTACGCCGCCCAGGACTGGACTCTGGATGTGGTTCCACCGTTCCCGAAACCGCGCGTAACGTGGGCGCAGCACGGCGGCAGATTCATCGCGGCGGTGGAGAACGGGCCGTTGAGCGCTACCCAGTTCCACCCCGAGAAGTCGGGGCAGGCCGGCATCCAGCTGCTGCGCAACTGGATCGGCACGCTCTGATCGCGAGCTGTCGCTAAGCTTCTGTGCTTGTGCCGTTCACCGGCGCTTGACGGGCCATCCGAGGAAGAAACATGAGCGAATTCAACAAAACCCCGCGGCTGGTTCTGCTGCCCGCGGTCGACGTGGCCGATGGCAAAGCCGTTCGCCTGACACAGGGCGAGGCCGGGTCGGAGACGAACTACGGCGACCCGATCGACGCTGCCGCCGAGTGGGCGGACCAGGGTGCCGAGTGGATCCACTTGGTCGACCTCGACGCGGCCTTCGGACGCGGCAACAATCACGGTCTGCTCAAGAAGGTGATCAAGCAGGTGCGCGGCGTGAATGTGGAGCTGTCGGGCGGTATCCGCGACGACGAGTCCCTCGAGTCCGCGCTCGACATCGGCGCCAAGCGCATCAACCTGGGCACCGCGGCGCTGGAGAATCCGGAGTGGGCGGCGAACGTGATCGGCCAGTACGGTGAGGCGATCGCCGTCGGGCTGGACGTGCGCGGCACGACCCTCGCGGCGCGCGGGTGGACCCAGGAGGGCGGCGACCTCTGGACGGTCCTCGACCGCCTCGAGGACGCCGGATGCGCCCGCTACGTCGTGACCGACGTCACCAAGGACGGCACCCTGCGAGGGCCCAACATCGACCTGCTGCGCCAGATCATGGACCGTACCGCTCGCCCGGTCGTCGCGTCGGGCGGGATCGCCAGCCTCGACGACATCGCCGCGCTGCGCGAGCTGGTCCACCTCGGGCTCGAAGGGGCGATCGTGGGCAAGGCGCTGTATGCGGGCGCGTTCACGCTGCCCGAGGCGCTGGATGTCGCAGGGAACTGACGGTGGGTCGCCCGACGGCGTCAATCCCGAAGGTGCACAGCGCCCCGGGCCGAGCGCCGAAGGGTCGGCGCGGCTGAGCGGGTTCGCTGCGCAGCTCGCAGCCGACTCGGCCGGTCAGCCGTGGGCCGGGCGGCAGTTCGACGAGAACACGTTCGGCGACGACGACGGAAGCGCTCAGCCCCATCTCCTCGCCGCCCTCGCGGCTTTTCGCTCGGGCGAGGTCGGCCCCGAGGCGGTCGTGGATGCGGTGCGCACGGCACGCCTGCTGATCCCGTTGGTCGCTCAGCTGGGCGAGAGCGGTGAGAACGAACACGGGCACACGATCGACAAGTCCCAGGAGCTCGCGATCGTCACGGTCGCGGGCCCCGATGGCCGCAAGGTGCTGCCGGTGTTCTCGTCCGTCGCAGCAATGCAAGCCTGGAATCCCTTGGCCAGGCCCGTTCCGGCCGATGGGTCGAGGGTTGCCCTCGCCGCGGCAAGCGAAGAGACGGAGCTCGTCGTGCTCGACCCGACGTCGGAGACCGAGTTCGTCATCCGGCGACCCGCGCTTTGGGCGATCGCGCAGAGCCAGCCGTGGGTCCCGAGCTATCGCGATCCGGAGGTGTTCACCGCGTTCACCCGCTCGATCGGCTCCGAACTGGGCGTGCACGACGTGGCGCTTCGCCCGGGGGATCCGGATGCCCGGCTCGCGGGTGAGGAGCTGATCGTGCGCCTCGAACTATCCCTCGGTCTCACGCAAGAGGAGTTGAACGCTGTGCTCGGGCGCCTCGCGCAACGGTGGGCCGGCGACGATGTCATCGCGACCCGTGTGGACTCGTTGCGGGTGCAGCTCGTCGCCGCCTCCAAAGACTGAGAGCCGTCCGCCGTCGCCGTCGCCGTCGCCGTCGACGCCGACGCCGAGGCTGGTAACGACGGCTGCGCGAGCTACGAGCGCGCGGTGTGGGTGAGCATCCGGAGCCCGGCGAGCAGGCTCAGCACCCCGACCACCGCCACGAACACGACGAGCACGGGCACGACGGGCCACAGGATGAGCGACACGCCCACCAGGAGGACGGGCACCGCCAGGCCGATGTAGGCGATCAAGAAGATCGCGGCCAGCACCTCCCCGCGGCGCGACGGTTCGGCGAGGGATGCGGCGACGCCGATCGCCGAACGAAACTGCAGCCCGACGCCAGCCCCGGCCAGAATGCCGCTGACCACGAACACGCTGAGCACCGCGGTGAGCACGCCCACCGCGAGCCCGGCCAAGCCCACGACGACGAGGATCAACGACAGCACCAGCTGCGCGCGACCCGACAGTCGGGCGAAGACGATCTGCGAGACCGCGGAGGCGGCGAACACGCTGAACGGCACGGCTCCGGCGATCAGCCGCGAGGTCTCGTGCAGCGTTCCGGCGAGAACGGTCGGGGCGAGAGCGGTGAACAGGCCGAACACGGCGAAACCGGCGAAGGCTGCCACGGCGGCGGCCGAAAACGTGCTGCGAGCTCCGGCGGGGAGCGAGATGCGCTGCGGGCGGTACGCGGGCCGCTCCTCGGCGCGCTCGACCGTCTCGGGAACCAGGGCCACCGCCACGGTGGCGATCGCGAAGATCACGAGGAACACCGCGTACGGCAGGATGAGCGGCGCAGGAAGGAACTGGGCCAGCGCTCCCGCGATGAGCGGCCCGAGCGCGAGGCCGCCCGTGTTCACCACGGTCGAGACCGTGCCGGCCAGCTGCGGACCCTCGTCGGGTCGGGCGACCGAACGCAGCTCGCCCAAGTGGGCGGTCGCGCTCGCGGTGAGGGCGCCGACTCCGATTCCGGAGATGACGCGGGCGACGAGCAACCCGCTCACGTCGTTCCAGAAGAGGAACACCACGGCGGCGACGATTTCCAGCGCGATGGCGACCAGGACCATCCTGCGCCGGCCCGCCCAGTCGCTGATGTGCCCGACGAGGAACAGACTCGCGAGCACGCCGATCGCGTAGGCGGCGAAGATGACCGTGACCACCCAGGTGGGGAAGCCGTCGCGTTCCTGGTAGAGCGCGTACAGGGGAGTCGGGAGAGTCGAGAAGGCCATGACTGAGAGGAACGCCGCCGCGATGACCCAGAAGCCGGCGCCATGGCGCAGACGCCAGCGGGATCGGGGAGCGGAGGCGGGGGACTCGGTGACGGAAGTGGACATGTGAGTAATGATCCACCCGAACAATAATCGTGTCCAACGAACATGATCGATGGTTGCAATCGCATAATACGATTACGGGATGGAGACCCGACAGCTCGAGTACCTGGTGGCCGTGGCCGAGGAGCTCAACTTCACGAGGGCGGCGGAACGCGTCTTCGCGGCGCAGTCGACGGTGTCGGCCGGCATCCGGTCCCTGGAGCGCGAACTGGGAGTCTCCCTCTTCGAGCGCGACCCGCAGGGCGTTCGTCTGACGCCCGTGGGCGAGGAGATGGTGGACGCAGCCAGGGCGACGCTGGAGGCGAGCGAACGGATGCGCAGCCTGGCGGACCCGCACGCGGGCCTTCGGGGGCAGTTGCGCGTGGGCATCTTCACCAATCTCACGACGATCGATCTGCCGGGCATCTTGGGCCAGTTCCATTCGCGGCATCCGCTGGTCGACCTGCGGCTCGGGCCGTCGCCGAGCGGGTCGACCGGGCTGGCCGACGATGTGCGGCTCGGCCGTGTGGATGTCGCGTTCATGGGCCTTCCCGGCCAAGTCCCTGGACTTCTGCACCAGCGGCTCGCGGTGTCCCCGTTCGTCGCGGTGCTTCCGGAGGCGCATCCCCTCGCCGGGGCACAGCGAGTGTCGCTGGCCGAGCTGATGACGGAGCGCTTCATCGACGCACGCGAAGGCTTCGGCAATCGGGTCACACTCGACCGCCGACTGTCCGAGCTGGGACTGAGGCGGCACATCGCGACAGAGGTCTCCGACCTGGGTGAGATCCCGCGGTTCGTGGCCGCACGGTTGGGGGTCGCCGTGATGCCGGAGTTGACGGTGCTGCCCGTGCGGGGCGCGGTGGTCCGTCCGCTCGTCGAGGACGTGGAGTGGGTGCTCAGCGCAGTGAGCCGACTTCGGCCGAGCGCTGCGGCCGCGGCGCTTCTCGGACTCCTCGCCGATCATTTCGACGCGGATCGGGAGCCCGCTCCAGAGCCGCGTACGCAGCCTGCGCTAACTGCGAGGCGTCGGCAGGTCGAGGTTCCAGTGCCGAGCGACGGCTAACAGCCATTCGCCGCTGTCGTCCGGATGCCCGGTCGGACCGGACGATACGGAGAAGCGCGAGACGACACGTTGCGTGCCCTCCGCATCCCCGTAGAGGACATCGATCAGGAACCCGTCGGCGGCGGCGCCCTCCCGCGCTCGGGCGAAGTCAGTGGATTGAGGGTCCCGGATGGCGACCTGGCAGAACCCGGGATCATTGGTCGGAACGTAGATGTCGCGGGTCAACCGGTGGAACTCGCTGAGCGGCGACGGCTCGGTCTCTCCCGACTCAGGCAGGTGCCACCCGTGCAGGATCGCGACACCGCTTCCAGCATTGCGAACGGCGAGGAGGAGGTAGATCGTCTCGTCAGTGATCTCGAGGGCCGCGTGCCCGCCGTGGACGGCCAGCCATTTGCCATCCTGATACCGAACCTTCTGCACCGGGTCCGACCAATTGGACGGCAACAGGATGGGACGCAGCCCTTCGAGCAGCGCGCGCTCGGCGAAGCGGGCGGATCGGTTGGCCGACCGGGTCGCACCGAAGGTCGCGATGGCGAGCGCTGTGGTGCCGACGGCGGTGCCGAGGTCGGCGAGCTGTACCCAATCGAACATGGCGGACCTTTCGAGTGCGGAATGGCGGGGTTCTCATTGAACGGCATCCGCACGGTGCGCGAAAGGTCTTGGCGCGCAGCGCGTGGGGGAGCACACTGATCGCATGGAGAACGATCGAGTGCCTTCCTCCGTGGCCGCCGCGCTCGCCGCGGCGAACGCGCACGATCTGGATGCGTTCCTTGACACCTTCGCGACGGCCGGGTCCGTCGACGACTGGGGCCGCATCTTCACGGGCCGCGAGCAGATCAGACGATGGAGCGACGCCGAGTTCATCGGAGTCGGGGTCACGCTCAGCGAGCTGTCGTACCAAGCGGTGGAGTCGGGAGTCGCGGTGAGCGCTCAAGTCGGCGGCGGCGGCTTCAACGGGCCGTCGACCTTCACCTTCGCGGTGGGCGACGGCGGTATCGACCGAATGACGATCACCGGGTGACGGGATGACCGACGCAGGCGCGTCGGACACGTGGCAGCGCGGCGACGCATACGAGCAGTACATCGGCCGTTGGAGCCGACGCATCGCGGCGCCGTTCCTTGATTGGCTGGGCCGACCGCCGGGCGAGCGGTGGGTCGACGTCGGAAGCGGCACCGGCGCGCTGAGCGAGGCGATCCTGGACCGCTGCGACCCGGCTTCGGTGATCGGCGTCGAGCCGTCGGCCGGGTTCCGAGCGCTCGCTGCCGAGCGACTGGGCTCACGGGCCGTCGTCGCCGCGGGAACCGCGGAGTCCCTCCCGCTGCCCGACGGCTCGGCGGATGTGCTCGTGTCGGGGCTGGTCCTGAACTTCGTGCCCGACGTGCTTGCGGCGCTCGCCGAGCAGCGACGGGTCGCTCGCGCCGGAGCGACCATCGCCGCCTACGTCTGGGATTACGCCGAAGGAATGCAGCTGATCAAGACATTCTGGGATGCGGTCGCCGAGCTCGACCCCGCGGGCGCTGCACTCGACGAGAGCGCGCGGTTCCCGCTCTGCACACCCGCCGCTCTGACCACCGGCTTCGAGGACGCGGGGCTTCGGGATGCGGTCGTATCGGCCATCGAGATCCCCACCGTCTTCGTCGACTTCGACGACTACTGGCAGCCGTTCCTCGGCGGCCAGGGACCCGGACCGCTGTACGTTATGTCCCTCGGAGAGGACCCGCGGGCGAGCTTGCGCGAGCTGCTTCGGTCACGCCTGCCGATCGCGGACGACGGGACGATACCGCTGATGGCACGCGCGTGGGCGGTGCGCGCATCCGTCCCTGGCTGAGGGCATCGGGGTGCGAGCCTCCTGACCTGGCCGCGACCACGTTCGAGTGCCACCATGGGACTATGACCCACGACCTCCACATCACCGGCGACGCGGAAGCCGACGCCCTTCTCTCCACCGACCCGCTCGCGCTGCTCATCGGGATGCTGCTCGATCAGCAGGTGCCCATGGAGACGGCGTTCGCCGGTCCGGCCAAGCTGCGCGACCGTCTCGGCGGTCTGGACGCTGCGACGCTCGCCGGCATCGAGCCCGACGAACTCGTCGCCGTGATGAAGCAGCCTCCCGCCGTTCACCGGTTCCCCGGCTCGATGGGCGGCCGTGTGCAGGCGCTCGCCTCCGCGATCGTGTCCGAGTGGGGCGGGGATGCCGCTGCGATCTGGACGAAGGGCGAGCCAGACGGCCCCGAGGTGCTTAAGCGACTCAAGGCCCTACCGGGATTCGGCGAGCAGAAGGCCAAGATCTTCCTCGCCCTCCTCGGCAAGCAGTACGGCGTGGATGCGGCGGGTTGGCGAGACGCGGCCGGCGCCTACGGCGAGGAAGGCTCGCATCGCTCGGTCGCCGATATCGTCGACCCCGAGTCCCTGACGAAGGTGCGCGAGACCAAGCGTGCGATCAAGGCGGCCGCCAAAGCCGGCTGACGGTCGATCCTGACGGCGCGGTGTCGTCGGCTGCCGGTACGCTCGAAACGCTGGCGGACGAACGGAGGGCAGCGTGTTCCTGCTCGACGGGGTCGTCATCACGAGTGCGAGCGATCTGACCACGGCGTCCAAGTGCGAATTCGCATTTCTCCGAACGCTTGACGTGAAACTCGGGCGCATCGAGGCGGCCGAAGAGATCGAAGATCCGCTGTACGTGCGCAGCTCGCGGCTGGGCGACGAGCACGAGCGGCGCATCCTGGAGCGCTACAAGGAGCAGCTCGGTGCCGGGGTCGTCGAGATCGAACGCCCCGAACGGCTTGATGCGGACACGCTGGCCGCGGCGGTCGCCGAGACGAAGGCGGCGTTCGACGGCGGCGCCGAGATGGTCTTCCAGGCCACGTTCTTCGACGGCGCGTTCGTCGGGTTCGCCGACTTCATCGTGCGCCGTCCCGACGGCCGGTTCCGGGTTCAGGATTCGAAACTCGCGCGGAGTGCGCGCGTCACCGCCCTGCTCCAACTCGCCGCATACGCCGAGCAGCTCGAGCGACTGGGAGTCCCGACCGACGACACGGTCGAGCTGCTGCTCGGTGACGGCAGCGTGAGCGAGCACCGGCTCGTCGACATCGCACCGGTGTACCGCAAGCGACGCGCCCGATTGCTCTGGATCGTGCGAGAGCACCTGGCCGACGTCGGCCCCGTGCAGTGGGGCGATCCGCGCTTCACCGTGTGCGGGCACTGCGACGCCTGCGAGGCCGAGATCCTGGCGGCCCGGGATGTGCCTGCTCGTCGCAGGCATGCGCGTCACGCAGCGCACCCACCTGATCGAGGCGGGCATCGTCACGATCGACGACCTCGCCCACTCGACCGGTCCCGTCGACGGTGTCGCGGACAGCACGGTGGCGAGTCTGCGGGAGCAGGCGCGCCTGCAGCTGGATGCGGTGGCAGGGTCGCCGCCGCCGGTGACGGTGTACAACGCCCCCGCGCTCGCCGTGCTGCCGCATCCCGAAGCCGGCGACATCTTCTTCGACTTCGAGGGCGACCCGCTCTACACCGAGGGACCCGGCGTGCGGTGGGGTCTCGACTACCTGTTCGGTCTGGTCGACACCGATGCCGAGTTCACGGCGTTCTGGGCGCACGACTTCGCGGCCGAACGGGTCGCGCTCGAGGCGTTCCTCGCGTTCGTGCGGGAGAGGCGTCGTGAGCATCCCGGCATGCACATCTACCACTACGCGTCGTATGAGCGAACACACCTGCTCAACATCGCGGCTCGTCACGGCGTCGGTGAGGAAGACGTCGACCAGCTGCTGCGCGACAATGTGCTGGTCGACCTCTACCCTGTCGTGAGGAAGGCTCTGCGCGTCGGTTCGCGGTCGTACTCGATCAAGAAGCTCGAACCGCTCTACATGGGCGACGAGCTGCGCGAGAGCGACGTCACCAACGCGGCCGACTCGATCACCGAGTACGCGAACGCGCGCGACCTACTGGCACTCGGGCAAGAGGCCGAGGCGCAGCGGATGCTCGACGCGATCGGCGACTACAACCGCTACGACTGCGTGTCGACGCTGCGACTGCGGGACTGGTTGCTCGCACGGGCGGCCGAGAGCGGCATACCGATCGGGGAGTTCGTTCCGCAAAGCGAGATCGTCGAGGTCGAACCGTCGACCCTGCGCAATGACCTGCTGGCGCTGGCGGGGATCCGCTCGCGACCGAGCGGAGTGCGGACGAGACGGCTGCGGCCTTCGCTGCTGCGGCGATCGACTATCACCGCCGCGAGCAGAAGAGCTTCTGGCAAGGGCATTTCTCGCGGCTCGTGCAGCCGATCGAGGAGTGGGAGGAGACCCGCGACGTCCTGGTCGTCGAGAGCGCCCGCGTCGTGCGCGACTGGTACCGCGAAGGACTGCAGAAGACCGATCGACGCGAGCTCGTCCTGCGCGGAAGGCTGGCCGCCGGCAGCTCCATCCGGCCCGGCGATCAGGCGGGACCGTACCTGCTGTACGAATATCCTGGACCGTTCCCGTCGGGGTCTGCCGAACCAGGAGCGCGGTCAGCGCGGCCGGTCCGGGTGCTTGATGTGCTGGACGACGGAGCGATTCTGATCGAGGAGACGCTCGCGCGAGACGTGCTGCCGTATCGCACCCTGCCGAGTGTGTTGGCGCCGCCCAAGCCGCTCCCCGTCGGCAAGCAGAAGGCCGCGATCGACTCGTGGGCCGAGGAGGTGCTCGCCGCGCAGCCTGGCTGGCCCGCCGAGCCCATGGCCGATGTTCTCCGGCGAGTGGCCCCACGCACGCGTTCGGGAAAGCTGGCCGTCGACGACGGCGATCCGATCGGCGCGGTGGTGGCCAGTCTGCTCGACCTCGACGGCTCGTATCTCGCCGTGCAGGGTCCGCCCGGCACAGGGAAGACCTACCTGGGTGCCCGCGTGATCGCGAAGCTCGTGCGGGAACATCACTGGAAGGTCGGTGTGGTCGCGCAATCCCACACGGTCGTGGAGCATCTCCTCGATGCGGTCGTGGGGGCGGGACTCGACGCCGCCCTCGTCGGCAAGGTGGCGAAGGTCGGTCCTGAGGAGGGCGGTCACCGCTTCACCGAGCTCGAGAAGGATGGGCAGCTTCTCTTCGCCCTCGATAACGCCGCCACGGGATACGTGGTCGGCGGGACGGCGTGGGACTTCAGCAACCCGGCCCGCATCCCGCGCCGCGGTCTTGACCTGCTGGTGGTCGACGAGGCCGGTCAGTTCTCGCTGGCCGCGACGATCGCCGCCGGCGTCTCTACCCGTAATCTGTTGCTGCTGGGTGACCCGCAGCAGCTTCCGCAGGTGAGCCAGGGGACGCATCCGGAACCCGTCGACGGATCGGCGCTCGGCTGGGTCAGCGAGGGTCACGACGTACTGCCTCCCGAGCTCGGCTACTTTCTCGCGGAGAGCAGGCGGATGCATCCCGCTCTGACCGAGCGCGTGTCGCAGCTCTCGTACGAGGGGCGGCTGCACGCGCATCCCGAAGCCTCGCTGCGGTGGCTCACAGGGGTGGCGCCCGGACTGCATCCTGTGCCCGTCGCGCACGTCGGCAATGCCACCGAGTCGCCGGAGGAGGCCGCGCGCGTCGTCGAACTCGTGCGAGGGACCGTGGGCGCGCTGTGGACCGATCCCAGTGCGAACCGCGAGCACTCGCCGCTCACCGAGGCCGACGTCATCGTGGTAACGCCGTACAACGCCCAGTTGGCCACGGTGCGCGAGGCATTGACGGCGTCCGGATTCGCGGGGGTGCGCGTCGGGACCGTCGACAAGTTCCAGGGCCAGGAAGCGGTGGTCGCCATCGTCAGCCTGGCCGCGTCCTCAGCGGCCGATGTTCCGCGCGGCATGTCGTTCCTGATCATGAAGAACCGGCTCAACGTCGCGATCTCGCGCGCGAAATGGGCGGCATACCTGGTGCACTCGCCCGAACTGACGGAGTACCTGCCCGTGAGACCTGAAGGGGTCGCCGAGCTGAGCGCGTTCATCCGTCTCGTCGAGGGACACTGAAAACGCTCCGGTGTACGCTCATTTCGTGTCTCCTGAAGAGCTCGCGACGCTCACGCAGCTTCGACGTGCGCGCGACCTGATCGACCGCGAGTACGCGAAGCCGCTCGACGTGCCCACGATCGCGGCGCGCGCCTTCATGTCGCCCGCGCACTTCTCGCGCCAGTTCCGCGCCGCATACGGCGAGACGCCGTACAGCTACCTGATGACCCGTCGGGTCGAGCGTGCCATGGCGCTGCTGCGGGGCGGGATGAGTGTCACCGACGCGTGCATGGCTGTCGGTTGTACATCGCTCGGCTCGTTCAGCACCCGGTTCACCGAATTGCTGGGGGAGACCCCGACCGCATACCGGGCTCGGGAGCACGCAGCGGTGGCGGCCATGCCGTCCTGCGAAGCGAAACAGGTCACCAAGCCGACGCGGAAGAAGCCGAGCAGTTTTGAAGAAGCGCCCAAGGCTGCCGCTTCCTAGATTGGTCCCATGACCATTTCACTTCAGTACTACCACGTCACCGTCAACGACCCCGAAGAGGCGCTGACGTTCTACCGGGACGCGCTCGGCCTCGACATCGTTCAGGATGTGTCCTCGGGCGGCCACCGCTGGATCACCCTCGGCAGCGCCGACCGCCCCGGCACCCAGATCGTGCTCAGCGACCCGCACGCCGGTCGCTCGCAGGCCGACGGGGACACGATCCAGGAGCTGCTGACCAAGGGCGTCATGCCGATGGTCGTGTTCAACACGGACGACATCGACGGTACGTTCGAGCAGCTTCGCGCATCCGGAGCCGAGGTGCTCCAGGAGCCGATCGACCAGCCGTGGGGCCCGCGGGATGCCGCGTTCCGCGACCCGTCGGGCAACATGGTGCGCATTCTGCAGGCGCCGACGCAGGCGTAGTCGCGGGGTCGGTCGCCTGAACCGCGACTATGCCGGCGCGATGGAGATCGCGGCGAACTCGCGCACGCGGCGGGGGATCGTGGCGCCGCAGGTGCTGAGCAGCGGCTCCGAGAGCCGCTCGCCCACCTCGACCGTCACGTTCCCGCTGTCGTGCGCGAGTTCCACGGTCCAGCCGTGCGGATGCGCATGCTCCGACACGACGCTGTATGCGTCGATGCGGTCGTCTCCGGACGCGGCGCGGGCGTACGCCTCCGCGGCCTGGGCGATCGTGGTCAACGACGTGCGGCCCCGAAGATACTCCGGCGCGATCAGACCTGCGTAGTACCGCTCGGCCACCGTCTCGACGTCGGCGGCGGTGACCCGTCCGTAGAGCAGGCCGTGGGGGAACACGATCATCGTGGCTGCGAACCGGTCGCCGCCGAGGTGCGAGCACTCCCACGTCTCCTCGGGATGGCGTCGCGCGAGCTCCTCCACGACCGGACGGCCGCGAACCGCGCAGCACTGGTCGTGGCGCGCGTGCGTGCACACGCAATAGACCGGCTGGTCGCTCTCCTCGCCCGCCGAGCCGTCGAGCGGAAGGGTGAGCAGATCCTCGACACGATCGACCCGGCCCCAACGGATCGATTGGCGCCCGGGTCGGCAGTCCACGATCGCCCACTGCCACGACGTCTGCGATCTGCGCTCCTCCGCCCGAAGGCGCGTGCGACGGATGGCGAGCGGACGGATGCCGGCCGCCTCGGCCCGGGAGACGAGTCGGGCGGCGATCTGGACATCCAGAGCCGAGGAGAAGAACGCGTGCTCGCCCCAGGCGCTCTCGATCTCGACGAGCAACCAGCGCTCGCCGAGACCGGCCGTGCCGGCGAGCGGATCGTTGCGCTCGAGGGACCGGTTGCTGCAGGGCTCCCAGCCCGGCTCAGCCACCGTCGACGACCACCACGACGCCCTCGCGCAGCAGTCGGCGGACGACGACGACCGCGGAATCCAGGTCGAGTTCGGGCAGATCGGAAACAGCGACCGGATTCCGGGACAGCATCCGTTCGACGGCAGGTCCCGCCGCGAGCGGGAGACTGACCGTCTTGGCAGGTAATCGCACGATCACCGCCTCCTCCGTGAACGACACCCGTGGCACCAGCCCGGGGCGAAGCACCACGGAGAGACCCGCTGCGGTCGACGCATCGAGCGCAGCCGTCGCCTCCACGGTCGCGAGCGGGCGAAGCGGGGCGGGCGGAGTGTCCGTGCGACGCTTCGCGCTGAGCCGTTCGGAGACCGCGCGGGTCGTTGCGGCTTCGGCAGCCGCATCGGTGAGGGCGGTCACGAGGTCGGCGAGCGTCGCCTCGACGATCGGTCGCAGCGCATCCGTGTCGGCCGGATCGAAGCCGAGCGGAAGTGACGACCTGAGCGCGGCCGACTCCGCCGCACGCACGATGGCCTCGCGCACGATCTCGTCACGCGTGTAAGCGGCGACGCCGATCGTCAGGTGGATCGAGATGCCACCGAGCGCCGTCGCCGAGTGGATCCAGCCGCGGGGGAGGTAGAGCACGTCCCCCGGTTCGAAGGTGGCGTCGATGGCGGGGGTTCGGGATGCGCGAGCTGCCACGGCCGCTCGGTGGTCGCTCCAGGGCTGGTCCCGCAGCGGATCCGGATGCACGGGCTCGTGGATCGTCCAGTGCTTCTGTCCGTGGATCTGCAGCACGAACACGTCGTGCACGTCGTAGTGGGGGTCGAATCCCCGGGAGGAAGCCGGGGTGATGTACGCGTTCACCTGGCAGGGATGCCCGAGTTCACCCGCCAGCTCCCGCGCGAACTCGGCGATCGGCGGCCAGGTGCGGTGCAGCCCCTGCAGCACGAGTGTCGCGCCGGCGGCGACCTCGGCGAGGACTTTCTCCGAGCTGACCTGGTCGGAGATCTCCGCGCCGAAGCCACCGGGCGCGGTGTAGCGGGCGGGAGGGAGCACATCCCCCTCCTTCGCCATCCGCACGAACGGGGTGCGCAAGGCACGCGACGACACGAGCTCGTCGACATCGTCGCGACTGAACAGATCGGAGAAGTCCTGCCCCAGCTCGCGCGCGGTGGTCAGCAGAGGGCGCTTGCCCCAGTACTCGTCAGCGAAGTCGCCCGTGGCGATCGCGACGCAACGCGAAAGCGCGGGCCGGACATCCGACCCGCGCTCCGTGACGCTCATCAAGCGGATCCGTCGGCGCCGCCGTCGTGTCCGTTCGGGTTGGCGCCGCCGTCGGCGGTGCCTTCGTCGGCTGCCGAGCCGTCGGCTCCGCCGTCGTGTCCGTTCGGGTTCGCGCCGCCGTCGGCCGTGCCCTCGCCACCGGCCGAGCCGTCGGCTCCGCCGTCGTGTCCGCCCGCGTTCGCGCCGCCGTCGGCCGTGCCTTCGCCGGCCGACGCCGCGTTCGTGGTGATGTCGTCGTCGTTGATCGAGCTCATTCCAGCCTCCGTTTCACGCAGTGCGGCGGCGAACGCCGCCAGGCATCAGACTACGCGCGCCGGGTGTCGCGTCAATGGTTCGCTTCGGGCGCGTGCATGGGTCAGAGCGCACGGATCACCGGGCCCCGATCTCGAGCGCCCGGTCGACGAGCACCATCAGCAGTTCCGGATAGTCGACCCCGTCGGCCGCGCACAGCCGAGGGAAATGTGAGTGCGCGGTCAGGCCCGGCATCGTGTTGATCTCGTTGAGGAATACGTCGCCGTCTGGCGTGAGAAAGAAGTCGACGCGGGCGAGACCGTCAGCGTCGATCGTCTCGAACGCGCGCATGGCCAGCTCGCGCATCCTGTCGACCGCATCCCTGTCGACGGGGCCGGGAATCTGGATGGTCGGGCCGGAACCGCTGTACTTGCCGGCGTAATCGAAGAAGCCGTCGCTCACCCGCACCAGGGACGGCCCGGTCGTGATCGTTCGCCCACCGGGCTTGCGGTAGACGCCGATACTGACCTCGTCGGCCGTCACAGCAGGCTGCACCAGAGCGTGCCGGTCGTGAGCGAGCGCCGTGCGCACCGCGGGCGCGAGCTCGTCGAGTTCGGTGACCCGGGATGCTCCCACGCTGGAGCCCGCCCGATTCGGCTTCACGAAGAGCGGCAGGGGCAGGCCGCGAACCGCTGCGGGCAAGTCGGGCAGCGAGATGACCGTGCGGGTCTCCACCATCGGGACGCCGGCCGCCGACGCGACATGCCAGGTCATCCGCTTGTCCATCGCTATCGCGCTCGCCAGCACGCCGGAACCGATGTACGGGAGCCCGGCCAGCTCGATGGCGCCCTGCACCGTGCCGTCTTCACCGTAGCGACCGTGCAGCAGAGGGAAGACGACGTCGACGCCGCGCCACAGCTCGGGGCGGGGGCCGCGCGGCAGGGCGGTGCCCTCGCCCGCACGCACTTCGGTGCCCGGGCCGGTCGCCTCGACCGGGTGCCAGACTCCGCCGCGGTCGATGCCGATCGGGCGCACGACGTAACCGAGCTCGCGCAGGGCGTCGACCGCATCCCGAGCGGACCTGACGGAGACCTCGTGTTCGGAGTTCGCGCCGCCGTAGAGGACGGCGACAGTGGTGTGACCGTTAGGCAACTCGGGCCGCCCCTCGGTGGATGCGCTGCACGCGCGGGCCGATGCCGGTCATGATCTCCTGCGGGATCGTCTCGGCCCAATACGCCCATTCGGCGAGGCCGGGCTCGCCGGCATCCGGATCGCCGATCACCACCACGTCGTCGCCCTCTTCGACCTCGTCGGCGACGGGTCCGGCGTCGACGATCAGCTGATCCATGGATACCCGGCCCACCACACGGCAGCGCCGGCCCCGCAGCATCACCTCAGCCCGATCGCCGGCGAGCCGGGGATGCCGTCGGCGTAGCCGAGCGGGACGAGCGCGAGGGTGGTCTCGCTCGCGGTCTGATAGCCACCGCCGTACGAGACGGGCGTGCCCGCGGAGACCCGCCGGAGCTGTACGACCCGCGAGGTCAGCCGAAGCGCGGGACGCAACGGGAAATGCTGGCCGTCGACCGGTTGCACGCCGAACAGTGCCTGCCCACAGCGCACGAGCGAGAAGCGGGTCGACGGATGCGCGAGCGCGGCCCCCGAACTCGCCAGATGCAGCACCTCGGGGGTGAGACCCGCTTGGGCCGCGACGACCGCCGCGTCGGTAAAGGCGTCGACCGCGCTCGCCGTCGCCGACGGGTGGGACTCGTTCGCGCGGGCCAGGTGCGACCAGACGCCGACGACCCGGAGGGCTCCGAACCGTTCCTCCTCGGCGGCGAGCCGGCAGAGGTCTGCCCACTCCTGTGGGTCTGCCCCGCTGCGCGAGAGGCCCGTATCGATCTCGAGATGGACCCGCGCCGTGATCCCGAGGCGCCGCGCCTCGGCCACGATCGCCTCAAGGAGGCTCTCGGTCGAGCATCCGAGTTCGACGCCGAGACGGATGGCCGAAGCGAGGTCACTGCGCGCATCCACCAGCCACGCGAGCACTCGCGCGACGATACCGGACGAGCGAAGTTTGAGCGCTTCATCGACGGTGGCGACTCCGAGGGCGGTGGCGCCGCCGCGGAGTGCGGTGCGCGCGACCTGGGCCATCCCGAGCCCGAAGCCCTCGGCTTTGACGACGGCCATCACGGGCACCCCGGCGATGGACCGCATGAGCTCGGTGTTGTGGGCGATGGCGTCGTGGTCCACGGTGAGAGTGGCGAACGGAGCGATGTGAGGCACGGTGTCGCGCGCCGAACGCGCGGACGAGATCAAATCCATAGCTTGACGATAAGGATCGGCCGAACGCAGGCACATCCGTCGACAGATGTATGGGGATACCCCGCTGGTCGTCACATTTCGGAACACGGTTTGAGGGTCGGGCGCGATTCAGGAGAGGCTCGACCTGCCGCCAAACAGCGCGCCGGCATCCCACATCCCGTACCGAAAGAGGCACAGCCATGTCCGAAGCCACCCCGCCCACCCGCTCATTGCCCGACAAGCCCAAGTCGAGGACAGGCTGGATCGTCGGCATCGGGATCGCCGTCGTCGCGATCATCGTCGCCGTCGTCCTCGTGATCGTGAACATCTCGGGATCGTCGTCATCGACGGCGGCCGACAAGCGCGTCACGGTCAAGATCGGCACCACCGAGCAGGCTGCACCGTGGTGGAAGCCGCTGAAGACGGCCGCGGCGAAAGAGGGGATCGACATCACGGTCGTCGGCTTCAGCGACTACACGCAGGCCAATCCGGCGCTCAGCACCAAGCAGATCGACCTGAACCTGTTCCAGCACCTCCAGTTCCTCGCGAACTACAACGTGAACGCGAACGACACGCTCACGCCGATCGGCTCGACCCTGGTCGTTCCGCTTCCGCTGTACTCCGACAAGTACAAGTCGGTCGACGAGTTGCCGCAGGGCGCCAAGATCGCCATCCCGAACGACACGACCAACCAGGCCCGCGCCCTGCTCGTGCTGCAGAAGGCCGGACTGCTGAAGCTCAAGGACGGCGGCAACGCGCTCTCCACGCCTGCCGACATCCTGGCCGGCGAGTCCAAGGTCACCGTCATCCCGGTCGACGCGCAACAGACCGCTCCCGCCCTGAAGTCGTCCGACGCGGCGATCATCAACAACAACTTCGCGCTGACCGCCGGAATCGACCCGTCGTCGGCCATCTTCAAGGACGACCCCTCGAGCTCGTCCGCCGAGCCGTACATCAACACGTTCGTCGCCCGCGCCGCGGACAAGAACAACAAGACGTACCTCAAGATCGCCGAGCTCTACCACACCAAGGCTGTGGAGGACGCTGTGCTCGCCGATTCGAAGAACACCGCGGTCATCGTCAAGCGACCGAACGCCGACCTCGAAAAGATCCTCGCCGACCTCGAGAAGACGATCAAGGCGGCCAAGTAACGCCATGCCCCTCATCGAGTTCCGCGACGTCACGAAGACCTTCCGTTCCGGCGACACGACGGTCACAGCCGTCGACGGCATCAGCCTCGCCGTCGAGCGCGGCGAGATCTTCGGGATCATCGGATACTCGGGTGCAGGCAAGAGCACGCTCGTGCGCCTCATCAACGCGCTCGAGCGTGCGACGGCCGGCGCCATCCTGATCGACGACGTGGACATCACGCAGCTTCCGGAATCGAAGCTGCGCGGTGTCCGCGCCGGCATCGGGATGATCTTCCAGCAGTTCAACCTGTTCCGTTCCCGCACCGTGTTCGGCAACGTCGCATACCCGCTGAAGGTCGCGGGGTGGCCCAAGGCGAAGCGCAAGGCCCGTGTGACCGAGCTTCTCGACTTCGTCGGCCTGACCGATAAGGCGTGGAACTACCCCGACCAGCTCTCCGGCGGTCAGAAGCAGCGCGTGGGTATCGCCCGCGCCCTGGCGACCAACCCGGCCATCCTGCTCGCCGACGAGTCGACGAGCGCCCTCGACCCCGAGACGACTGCCGAGGTTCTGCGCCTGCTGAAACGCGTCAACGCCGAACTCGGCGTCACCATCGTCGTGATCACTCACGAGATGGAGGTTGTGCGGTCGATCGCCGACCGGGTCGCCGTTCTCGACGGCGGGCGCGTCATCGAGACGGGCAGTGTCTTCGAGGTGTTCTCGAATCCCCAGACGGTCACGTCTCAGCGGTTCGTCGGCACGGTGCTCAAGAACAAGCCGGCCTCGGCCGACATCGAGCGGTTGCGGGGCAAGCACTCCGGGCGCATCGTGTCGGCGCGCATCCACGACGACGGACGGCTCGGAGCCGTGCTGTCGGATGCGGTGGGTCGTCACAACGTGCGCTTCGAGATCGTCTACGGCGGCATCAGCGCGCTGCAGGGTCGCTCGTTCGGAAGCCTCACCCTGGAACTGCTCGGCGACGATGCGGGTGTGGATGCACTGATCGCCGACCTCCGCCAGGTCACCGAGGTCGAGGAGGTGGCGGCATGAGCGACTGGAGCACCCTCTGGCCGGTGTACCTGGAGTCGATCGGGCAGACCCTCTGGATGGTCACCGAGACGCTCGTGCTCGGCGGGATCTTCGGGCTCGCCCTCGGCGTGCTGCTGTACACGACGCGGCGCGGCGGGCTGCTCGAGAACCGCTGGTTCTCGGGCATCCTGAACGTGGTCGTGAACTTCTTCCGGCCGATCCCGTTCATCATCTTCATGACCGCGGTGGCGCCGCTGACGTTGGCGCTGTTCGGGACCTTCATTGGCACGTCGGCCGCCATCTTCCCGATGACGATCGCCGCGACGTTCGGGATCTCGCGCATCGTGGAGCAGAACCTCGTGACCATCGATCCGGGCGTGATCGAGGCCGCACGCGCCATGGGTGCCGGGCCCCTCAGGATCATCTTCACCCTGCTCATCCCGGAGGCTCTGGGCCCGCTCATCCTGGGCTACACCTTCGTGTTCGTCGCCATCGTTGACCTCTCGGCGATCGCGGGCGGACTCGGCGGCGGCGGACTCGGCAACTTCTCGATCGCCTACGGCTACCAGCGCTACGACTGGGCCGTCACCTGGCTGGCCGTCATCACGATCATCGTGCTCGTGCAGGCCGCCCAATTCCTCGGCAGCTGGCTCGCCCGCAAAGCCCTCCGCCGCTGACGCTCGCTCCGCTCCGCTGCCGCTCCGCTGCAAACGCAATCGACTACAGGAGAAATCCCCACTCCGGATCCTCCGAGTGGGGATTTCTCCTGTAGTCGATTGCGTTAGGTGCGGGGAGGGGGCGGGGCTAGTTGCGTTGGAAGGCTTCTTGGCGCATGAGGTCGAGCACGCGGGGCTGCGGGTCGACGGTGGCGACGGCCATTGTTTTGCGAGACCAGTGGCGGTCCGCGTCGGTCACGACTCGGAGCAGGGCGTCGGCGAGATCGGCCCGCGATGTGTACTGGCGCGGAAGGAAGCCCTCGGCCGTCTCGTACGCGGTCACCGCATCCGTCTCGAACAGGCCGGAGGGACGCGCAATCGTCCAGTCGAGGTCGCTCGCCATGACGAGTTGCTCCATCCGGAGCATGTCGGCGTAGGTCTCCCGACCGAGAGTCTTGGTGATGAGAGGCTTCAGTACCTTCTCGAAGAAGAAGCCGCCGCCGGTGTCGTGGAATCGTGTCGCCGGGTCGGTCGCGCTCGAACTCACGCAGACGAGTCGGCTGATTCCCTCAGAGCGCATGGCTTCAACGATCGTGCCCGTTCCCTGCGAGTAGATGCTGATCGGCTTGCGGCTGTACGGAACGCCGAGCGTCGAGATCACAGCGCCTGCACCCTCGATCGCGCGACGCACGTCACCGAGGTCGTAGGCATCGCCGGCGACCACCCGCAGGTTCGGATGCTCGAACGGGAAGGTCTCCGGATGCCGCGTCACGGCTGTCACAGGATGCCCGGCCTCGGCCGCAAAACGCGCCACCAGCCGGCCTGTCCCGCCGTTCGCACCGAAGACGGCTATGTTCATGATGACTCCTTCACTCGAACGCGTATAATACGAAAACGGTATCATATGAAAACCAAAACAGATAACCGCCGTCGCGCGGGCGCTGAGATCAAACGCACGCTGCGCGAGCTCAACAACCAGGTCGCGCTGCTCAACAACCAGGTCGGCGCCCGAGTCGACCTGCGCCCGCTCGACCTCGACTGTCTCGACGTCATCGCCATCCATGGTCCGCTGAGCCCGAGCGACCTCGCTCGCCGAGCCGGCCTGCATCCTGCGACCATCACGGGAATCCTCGACCGCCTCGAGAAGAACGGCTGGATCGCGCGCGAACGGGACGACAACGACCGTCGCGCCATACGCGTGCGCGCGCTGCCCGCCCGCGCCGGCGAACTGTTCCACTTATACGGCGGGATGAACGACTCGATGGACGAGATTTTCGCCGACTACGACGAGGCGCAGCTCGCCACCCTCGCCGACTTCCTGACCCGCGCGGTCGCCGCCGGGCGCGTGGCGACGAGTGATCTCGCCGAGTCCGCTCCCTAGGCCGCTCCGAACCAGGTGGGGATGTGGTGCTCGAGGTCGTCCTGATCGGCCCCGATCCAGGCGACGTGGCCGTCCGGCCGGAGCAGGACAGCGGGTGCGTCGAGCTCGACGCTCACCTCGGCGACGTAGTCGACCCGGTCCGCCCATCCTGAGACCGACAGCTTGCCGGTCTGATCGAGTAGGAGACCGCGACCGTCTCGCATGAGTTCGTAGAGCCGTCCGCGCGAGAGCGGAAGGTCGGGCAGCCGCTTGCCAAGCAGTTCCGGGCCCTCGCCGAAGGAGTACCGGATGCCCGTCCCGGTGATCTTCTCGGCGAAGAAGCGCGCGACATCGTCGAACTCCATGAGGTCGGTCAGCAGGCGGCGGACGGCCTGCGGTCCGGGCTCGGGGAGAGCAGCTCGGCCTGCGCACGGGTAGTGGTCAACACGTCGTCGGCGACCGGGCGCCGCTCGATTTCGTAGGTGTCGAGCAGCCCGCCGGGCGCCCAACCGTCGATTTGGGCGGCGAGCTTCCAGCCGAGATTGAACGCATCCTGGATGCCCAGATTGAGTCCCTGGCCGCCCAGCGGTGGGTGCACATGGGCTGCATCCCCGGCCAGTAGCGCTCGCCCGACCCTGTAGCGGTCGGCCAGCCGAGTCGCGTCGGTGAAGCGGGTGACCGAGCGCGGAGAGTGCGCACCGAAATCCGTTCCCGCGTACGCACGAAGCTGCGTCTTGAACTCGTCCAGGGTCGGCGCGACCGTGCGATCCTCAGCAACGCTCGCTGCCGGCACGACGGCGCGGTACAGCCCGTCCCCGGTGGGGCCGATGCCTAAACCCCTGTGGGTCTTGCGAACCTCCTCCGACACGGCCGCCACCTCGTCAGCGTCCGCGGTCACCTCCAGCTCGCCGAGCAGCCACTCCGTCGTTGCAGGCTGGCCGGGAAACCCGATGCCGAGAAGGCGACGTACCAGGCTTCGTCCGCCGTCGCAGCCGACGAGCCAGCGCGAGCGCAGCCGTTCATCGTCCGCGAGCTCGACGGTCACCGCGTCATCGTCCTGTTCGAGTCCCGTCACCTCGGCGCCGCGCCGAATCTGTGCGCCGAGCTCAGCGGCGTGCTCGGCCAACAGCCGATCGGTGACCGGCTGCGGGATGCCCAGGATGTACGCGTGCGCCGTGTCGAGGCTCACCGGATGCGGGCTCACGATCCCGGCGAAACGGCCGACGACTCCCGGATACTGCTGCCCGTTCGCGAGAAACCGTTGCAGCAGCCCGCGCTGATCCAGGATCTCGATGGAGCGCGGGTGCAGGCCGAGCGAGCGGACAAGCTTGGTCGGCTCCGCATCCCGCTCCAGCACCAGCACGTCCACGCCGTGCAGCCGTAGCTCAGCGGCCAGCATCATCCCCGTCGGCCCACCGCCGCTGATGATCACATCGAACATCCGACACCCCGAATCCGCGGGAGTTGTGACCGCGGCCAACCATTCTGGTCGCTGGAGGGGGCCTTGCGGCAAGCCCCCTGGCCAGACGTATCCTGAAAGTGGGGATGGCCGTCAAGCACTCGCCGTCAGCCGACGTAGCGCCCCACCGGGCGAAGGCGCAGCGGACGCCTCGAGTACTCGTCGAGCGCGTGCACGATCCAGCCGACCGTGCGAGCCGTGGCGAAGATCACCTCGCCCGCATCCTCGATCATCCCGTTCGCGAGCGCGACGGCGGCCAGGGCGAGGTCGACGTTCGGGTGCGTGCCCGTGCGCGATCCGACGATCGCGGCGACCCGCTCCACCGCCTCGACGACGTCAGCGGCTTCAGGATGCTCGCGCAGCATCCCGAGCAGCCCGACACCGCGCGGGTCGGCTCCGCGGTACAGCACCTGCCCGAATCCCGGCACCGTGCCCCGGCCGCTGACCATCGTGTCGGCGATGACGCGCTCAGGATGCTCGCCCGCGAGCACCCGCGCGAGCATCCTGTGCGCTGCACGGCTGGCGTTGCCGTGCAGCGGAGAGTCGAGGGCGCCGAGGCCGGCTGTGACGACCGCATACGGATTCGCGCGTGCAGAGGCCGCTGCCCGCGCCGCGAGCGTCGAGATCGCGATGTCGTGGTCGATCAGCAGCACGAGTGCCGCGTCGAGTTCTCGCACGCCCTCGGTCGTGACCGGACGATCGGTGAGTCGCGTCCACAAGCGCTCGGCGATGGAGGCATCGTCGTCCCCGCCGACGGCACCCTCACCGACCGGAGAAGCACCGCCGACGAGCGGAAGCACCTCGACCATCCCGGCAACGAGCGCTTCCACAGCCGACACGACGACGTCCGTCTCCAACGAGTACCGAAGCGGGTCTGCCGCAGCAAGTGCCGTGACAGCGACCTGCTGCCGATCGCGGTGAGTCGCGGCGGCCGGCATAGCATCCGCGACATGTCCGGCTGGCACGACAGCGGGACGGGCGACGGTGAATCGAGCCTCTGCATCCGAGACGCCCGTGAGCGCCCAGTGCGCAACGGTCTCGAACGAGGAGTTCCGAGCGAGTTCGACCGCCTCGCGGTCGCGGTAGTAGAGGTCGCCGTCTTCGATGTGGGCAAATCCGGTCTCGATGACCATGAGCGGCCGGCCGTCGGAGTGGGCCCTGGCTGCCGACGGCGCTGCCGCGGACCGCTGGCGCCTGTTGGCCGCGAAGCGCTCCACCTCCAGCGGATCGAACGTCGAGCCAGCGGCGGTCCGGATGCGGCTCAGCCGTCCGCGAGCAACATAGGCGTAGAGGGTCTCCAGCTTGATGCCGAGGCGTTCCGCCGTCTGCTCGGCGGTCAGCGCGGGGAGTTCCTCGGTCATGCTCCTCCAGGTTGATCGAATCAACGTTGACGATGCATTGATACGTGCTCACACTAGACCCATGCGCACCGACCGGATGGATGACACCCTCATCGACGTACCCCGCGGCCTGACCAACGTGGTCGCGGCCGAGACCGTCCTCGGCGACGTCCGCGGGCACGAAGGCTTCTACCACTACCGCCAGTACTCAGCGATCGACCTGGCTTCGCGGCGGACGTTCGAGGAGTCTTGGCACCTGCTGTTGTTCGGCTGGCTTCCGAGTGCTGAGGAGCTCGATGCGTTCCGCGTCCGCATCGCCCGCGCCCGTGACATCCCTGCCCCGGTCGCCGATCTGCTGCCGTCGATCGCCGCACTGACCCGAGGAGCAGATGCTTTGGCCGGGGTGCGCATTGCGCTTGCCGCGCTCGCCGCGCATGACCGCATCCGCCCGCTCTACGACGAAGACGAGGACGCCCGCATCGTCGATGCGATCCGCGTCAGCGCCGTCACCCCGGTACTGCTCGCCACCTTGCACGCTCTCGCCGGCGGCCGCGAGCCGCTCCGATCGCGCGCAGACCTCGGGCACGTCGCGAACTACCTGTACCTCGTCACGGGTGAGGTTCCGGATGCGCAACGCGAGCACGCGGTCAGCGCGTACATGACAGCCGCGATAGACCATGGCTTCAACGCGTCGACCTTCACGGCTCGCGTGATCGCCTCCACCGGGGCCGACCTCGCCGCCGCCGTCGTGGGCGCCCTCGGGTCGCTGTCGGGACCGCTGCACGGCGGAGCTCCGAGTCGGGCGCTCGACACCCTCGACGAGATCGGCACGCCCGACCGCATCGACGCCTGGGTGACCGAGACTCTCCTCACGGGCGGTCGCGTGATGGGTTTCGGCCATGCGGTTTACCGCACGGAGGACCCGCGCTCCCGGATGCTGCGCGGCATCGCCGAGAACATCGGCGGACCCCGCGTGGAATTCGCCGTCACGGTTGAGGGACGTGTACTCGAACTATTGGCCGAGCTGAAGCCCGGCCGTGAGCTTCACACGAACGTGGAGTTCTACGCCGCCATCGTGATGGAGGCGTGCGGGATCCCGCGGGAGATGTTCACCCCGACGTTCGCCGCGGCCCGCGTGGTCGGCTGGGGTGCTCACATCCTGGAGCAGTCGCGCGAGGGCAAGATCGTGCGCCCGTCGTCGCGGTACATCGGTCCGGCCGCGCCCGTTCCGCTTCCGGACTGAGGGCGCATCTCAGTCGTTTCTTAGAGCAGCGCTGCCAGAGTGTGCCGGTGCTGCGCAACAAAGTCCCCGAAGTCACCGCCCTGTTCTGGGTGGCCAAAGTGCTGACCACGGCGATGGGGGAGACGACGTCCGACTTCCTCGTCCATCAGATCGCCCCGCCGATCGCGGTGGCGTACGCCGCGGTCGTGCTCGCGGCTACGCTGGCGCTGCAGTTTGCGGTTCGCCGGTACATCCCGTGGGTCTATTGGCTGGCCGTGCTCATGGTCGCGGTGTTCTGCACGATGGTCGCGGATGTGATCCACGTGCAGTTCGGTGTGCCGTACCTCGTCTCCACGTCGGTGTTCCTGGTGATCCTCGCCGCGGTGTTCGCCGTCTGGTATCGGACGCAGCGCACGCTGTCGGTGCACCACATCGACACGCGCCCGCGCGAGTTCTTCTACTGGGCCGCGGTGATGACGACCTTCGCACTCGGAACGGCCGTCGGCGACCTGACGGCGGTCACGTTCAGCCTCGGCTACCTGGCGTCGGGCATCCTGTTCGGGGTGCTGTTCGCGATCCCGGGCATCGCTTACCGCTGGTGGGGGCTTGGCGCCACGGCAGCCTTCTGGATGTCGTACATCCTGACCCGTCCATTCGGTGCCTCGCTCTCCGACTGGCTGGCCCTTCCGCCGTCGCGCCACGGCCTCGGCCTGGGCACCGGCATGGTGAGTCTCGTGCTCCTCTGCGGCATCGTCGTGTGCGTATCCGTCATGTCCTCACGCCGTCGCCGTGCCCCGCGCGGCGAAGTAACCGACGCCGTCGTCGCCTGACCTGATTACCCGAGGCGGAGGCGACGATGACGGGCAAGACCGTGTGGAGCGTGTCTGTCGCGAGCGTGCTGATCGCAGTATCCGGATTCGCAGTGGGCTTCCTCTTGCAGAGCGAACGCTGGCGTCGCTTCGGAGAACCGCCCACCCCCGCGGACGGGTGGCCGCGAGGGCGACGATGATGCCTGTCGTCGGGTCCGTCGTGGGATGAGCGTAGCGTGCAGGGTGACGACGACACCGTCGATGAGAGGACCTGCCGTGACCGCATCCATCGACCTGCTCACCGACGCCTTCGACCGCATCGCCCAGACCGTCCACCGAACCGTCGACGGTGCCGATGCGGCGCTTCTGTCCGGCCGCGTCGATCCGGATGCCAACTCGATCGCCTGGCTCGTCTGGCATCTGACCCGCATTCAGGATGACCACGTCTCCGAGGTGGCAGGGCTCCCGCAGGCGTGGCACGAGAACGGCTGGGAAGGCCGATTCGCGCTGCCGTTCGACTCCCACGACACCGGCTACGGCCACTCGTCCGCCGACGTCGCCGAGGTCGGCAAAGTGAGCGCGCAGCGCCTGCTCGGCTATCACGACGACGTGCACGAGCGAACCGTGGCCTTCTTGGGCACGCTCGCCGACGACGACTTCGCCCGGGTGGTCGATGAGAACTGGAGCCCTCCCGTCACGCTGGGGGTGCGGCTTGTCAGCGTGATCTCCGACGATCTGCAGCACGCAGGTCAGGCCGCTTACGTGCGCGGCGTACTCGAACGGCAATGACGCGGATGCGCGGAAATACGCGACATGTGGAGTGGATCGGCGACGACGATCCCGAGCGGCTGGAGGCGGCGACCATCACGCTCGCAGCCGACCGGCTCGATGCGCTGGGCGTCTCCCGAACGACTGATTACGTGACGAACTGGTCGCTCGAGACCGGGCCGGACTGGGTGACCACGCGTCTCCACGTCGCGGTCGCCGGTCGCGGCTGGAGTCGTCGACTGGCACTGGCCAGGGATGCACATGGCCGCTGGACGAGCGACGTGGCGGCGACCGGGTCGACCGAGTACCACGGCGAGCGGATGGCTGAGCCGGGCATCCGGGATGCGTCGGAGCTTGACGGCGCGCTCGACTGCGACCTCGCCCTGTGCCCGGTGACGAACACCATGCCGATTCTGAGACTCGGCGCTCTCGAGGCGGCCGTCCCCGAAACCCGCCTGATCATGGCGTGGGTGGCGCTCCCGTCGCTCGAAGTCATCCGCAGCGATCAGCTCTACAGTTCTGCCTCTCCGCTCGACAAGATGGCCGGCCCCGGCGTCGTGCGCTATCAGAGCGCGAGCCGTGACTTCGTCGGCGATCTGACGGTCGACCCCGACGGCATCGTGATCGACTACCCGCAGCTGGCGAAGCGGATCCGTACGCGTTTCTGATGGCAGACGTCAGTCCGGGCGCACGAAGCCTCAGGGAGTGGGGTCGAGCGCGTCATAGCGGCGGAACGACCCCTGCACGCGCACGATCGTCGCGACGAGCACGACGATGACGAGACCTCCGAGCAGCGGAGGAAACCACAGCGCACCGGTGAGGGCGAGCAGCCCGATGTAGAGGTCGCCGAGGCGGGGGCCGCCCGTGACCACCACGGTGAAGACTCCCTGGAGGCGACCGCGCATGACGTCGGGCGCAGACGCCTGAAGGATCGTCATCCGGAAGATCGAGCTGATGTTGTCGGCCGCGCCGGAACCCGCGAGCAACAGGGCGGCGAGGATCAGGGCGGGAAGATTGGCGTCGGCGAAGTTCTGGCTGTCGCTGCTGAAGCCCCCGAACGCCACCACGGCCAGCACGATGCCGAAGCCCAGGATGCACGCGCCGTAGACGACGATCGCCCGGCCGACGGCACGACCCTGCCAGCGCACATGCCCCAGACGCCCAGAGAAAACGCTCGAGACCAGCGTTCCGATGGCGCCCGCCGCGGTCAGGATACCGACGGTCAACGGGCCGCCACCGATGAGAAGCGCACCGACCGCGGGGAAGAGGGCGCGAGGCTGGCCGAACGTCATGGCGATGATGTCGAGCACGAACGTCATGCTCAGATTGGGAGCAGACTTCAGGAAGCGAAGGCCGTACATCACGGAGGAGAGTCCGGCCGGCTGCCGCTCACCCTCGGGAACGATCTTGGGCAGCGTGAAGATGCCGAGGAACGCCGCCGTGAAGAGGATGACGTCGATCGTGTACGTCCAGCTGATCCCGACACTGGCAACCAGCAATCCCGCGAGCGCCGGGCCGACCGTCACCATCACGCCCATGCTGATGCCACCCAGTGCGCTTGCGGCGGGCAGCAGCCGCGTCGGAAGCAGACGCGGCGTGATCGCCTGCCGGGTTGCGCCGATCACCACACTCGCCACCGCGTTGATCGTGGTCAGGATGTACAGGGGCCAGACGACCTGCACGTCCAGCCAAGCGAACACCGCGATCCCGGCCGTCGACGTCCACGCGAGGATCGCGGTGACGAGGGCGACCAGCCGACGATCGAACGCGTCCGCCAGAACACCGCCGTACAGCCCGAACACAATCATCGGCGCGAGGGCGAAGAGGGCCACCAGCGAGACGGCGAGAGTCGACTGGGTGAGGTCGTAGATGTGCAGGCCGACCGCGACGATCGTCATCTGGCTGCCGATGCCGGAGATCGCGCCGCCGAGCCACAACCTCGCGAATGCGGGGCTCTCTCTCAGCGGTGAGAGGTCGACGAAGTGCCGGCGGCGAGCCAGCGTCGAATCGTCGGGCTCCTGAGGGGCGGAGTCTTCGGAGTGCGGAGTTCCAGGATTGCGAGTGCCGGGGGACCCGGTGCCCTTCTCGGCCCCGGTCTCCCGGGTCAGAAGCGGGGCTTCTTGCTCAGCTGCACCGCGCTCAGCGAGAACACCACACCGGCGAGCATGATCGTGACGGTCACGGCCTGGAGCAGCACCTGGAAGAAGGGCACGAACGGCGTGACAGACACCCAGAGCCACAGGATGGCGCCGATCAGCGTGATCACATAGCTGAAGGTGCGGCGCGCGTAGAGCGCGTTGAGCGACACGACGGTGCCGGCGATGACCACCTGGAACAGCGGCAGGGCGTCGTCGGCGTTTCCGGTCCACGTCGCGACCAGGCTCCAGACGCCGAGGACGAGGGTCACCAGCACGACGAGGGTCGCGAGCAGGTTGCCGACCGCCTTGGGCAGCACTGCGCTGAGGCTCCGGATGAGCGAGCCGTGCTCGTCGTCGACGTCGGTGGTGGTGGAGGCGGAGGCTGTTGTGGTCACGAAGGAAATCTTAGCGTCGCCCACGGCTGCACGCCGAAAACTGCGCTGAGTATGGTGACGGTATGGCTGCATCCCGTACCCCTCGACGACGTTTGGGCCTCCCCGTGAGGATCGAGCGCGCTGATGAGCGCGTGGCTGCGCGCATCAACGCTCGACGGACCGGACCGGCGGTGGACGGATTCTGGCGGGGACTCACCCGTTTCGCCAACCACGGCAAGTTGTGGTTCGCCGTCGCGGCCGTTCTCTTCGCATCCGGAAAGCCCCGGGTCGCCTACCGGGGGCTCATCTCGCTGGGGGTGGCCAGCGCGGTCGCCAACATCGTGGGCAAGCGGATCGTGGGCGGAGAACGGCCTGCCCTCACCTCGATCCCGATCTCGCGCCGGCTCGATCGGTCGCCGACATCGCCCTCATTTCCCTCGGGCCACACGGCAAGCGCGTTCGCGTTCGCTGCCGGTGCGGTACTCGAGTCCCCGAAGGCCGGCGCCGCCATCGTGCCGCTCGCTGCCGCCGTCGGCTACTCCCGGCTGCACACCGGAGCGCACTGGTTCTCGGACGTGGTCGGTGGCGCTCTGATCGGAACCGCGGTCGCCGTGGTCGGTAAGGCAGTCATCCCGGTGACGGGCACGCCGCGGCTTCCGCTCCGCCGACAGGCGCCGACGGCCGCCACTATCGATCTACCCGCACTGACCGACGGCGACGGCTTGTTCATCCTCGTCAATCCCAAGTCCGGGCATGACCTCGACCGCCCGGATCCGACCGCGCACCTGAGCGAGCGTCTGCCCCGCGCGGTCGTGCACGAACTCGCCGAAGGGGACGACTTCGACCGACTGGTGGATGCCGCCCTCGCCGGGCCGAAGCCCCCACCGTTCTCGGCATCTACGGCGGCGACGGATCGGTCGGCGCGCTCGCCGGGATCGCCCGCCGTCACGACCTGCCGCTCCTGGCACTGCCCGGAGGCACGTTCAACCACTTCGCGCAGGCCGCGGCCATCGACACGATCGACCAAGGCATCGACGCGCTCATCGCAGGCACCGGCCGAGCGGTCGACGTCGGCGAACTCACGTTCGGTGGCGACTCAAGCGAGACGATCACCGTGCTGAACACCGCGTCGATAGGCCTGTATCCCCAGTTCGTGGAGGAACGGGAGAAGCACCAGGACGAGCTGGGGAAGCCGATCGCAGCCGCGATCGCCGCGGCGAGGGTCGTGCGCGGCACCGATCCGCTCGAGGTCGAGATCAACGGGAAGCGGTCCCGGGTGTGGTCGATCTTCATCGGCATCGATCGCTACTACCCGGTCACCGTCGCCCTGATCGAACGGCGTCGGCTCGACGACGGGATCCTGGATGTGCGCATCCTGCACGCCGACCGTCAGCCTCGCACGCGCGGCGCGCTCGCCCTCGCGCTGGGCAGCAGCAAGATCGACCGCCTGATGACACGGCTGCCATACCTGCAGGGTCCGCCCGCCGTCGAGGCGTTCACGGCGAAGGAGATCACCCTTGTATCGCGTTCGAGCGACGGATCCGATCCCGGTTACGCCCACGACGGCGAGGCCTCGTCGGAGACACCGGGATCGAGCGCCGACGGTGGTCGGACACTGCGGCTCCGCCTCGTGGCGGGCGGCCTCAGGGTGTACTCGCCGTCTACCGCCGGGGATCAGCCGACCACGCGACCGCATCAACCTCAAACGCAGCGCTAAAGTCGGAGCCATGCTTCCCACGGATCCGCAGGCATTCGCACAGAGCTGGCTCGACGCATGGAACTCGCACGACATCGAGGCCGTTCTCGAACATTTCGCCGATGACGCGACCTTCAGTTCGCCCGTCGCGCGCGAACTCCTGGGGGGCAGCGGCGTGCTCCAGGGCAAGGGCGCGATTCGCGGCTACTGGGAGGAAGGGCTGCGGCGCATCCCCGACCTCCGCTTCGAGCTCGTCGACGTTTACACCGGGGTCGACGTGATCGTCATCAACTACCGCAACCAACGCGGCGGACTCGTCTGCGAGGTTCTCGTTTTCGACACAGGCGGTCACCGCCCGCTCGTCAGCTCGGGCCACGGCTCGTACCGCGAGGCGCGCGTCGACGACGGCGCTACTCGAGCCTGACGTCGTCGACGGCCTTGTCAGGCCGCAGCCCGCGCCAGCTCGGCTGGCGCAGACGTTTGGTCGGTGTCCATTCGGCGAACTCCACCTCGCCGACGAGCTCGGGACGCACCCAGTGCGCATCCCGTGCATCGAGTGAGGGCACATCGGTGAGCGGACTCGCCTTACGGGGATGCTCGGAGAGACGCTTCTTCAGGTCGTCGAGCACCGCATCCGTGAACCCTGTGCCGACCTTGCCGACGTAGCGGAGGCCGTCGCCCTCAGGGATGCCCAGCAGGAGCGCACCGATGGTGTCTGCGCGCCGCCCGTTACCCGGCCGCCACCCCGCGATGACGACCTCCTGGGTGCGGTGGTGCTTGATCTTGATCCAACTCCTCGACCGTCGGCCCACCGAGTACGTGCTGTCGCGGAGCTTGGCCATCACCCCTTCCAGCCCGAGCTCTCGGCTCGATTCGACGGCGTGCTCGAGGTCGCCGTCGAACGCGGGCGGAACCTGCACCGCATTCCTCTTCGGCGGCTGCAAGACGTCTTCGAGAGCGGCACGGCGCTCTTCATAGGTCTTCTTGACGAGACTCTTCCCGTCCAGCTCGAGAATGTCGAAGACCATGTAGTGCGCGGGGGCACGCTTGACCGCTGCCGTCACCTCGCCCGCCTTCGTCAGGCCCATTCGGGTCTGCAGGATGCCGAAGTCGGGTCGTCCGGACTTGTCCAGCGTCACGATCTCCCCGTCGAGCACGGCGTCGCGGCCGTCGAGCAGGTCGGGCAGCCCCGCGAGATCGGGATACGTGCTGGTGACCGTGTTCCCGTTTCGCGTCGTCAGGCGAAGGTCGCCGCCGCGGACGTCGGCGATCGCACGGATGCCGTCCCACTTCATCTCGAAGGCCCAGTCCTCCTCGTCATGGATGTCGCCGATCGCCCCGAGCGTGGCGAGCATGGGGGAGACGGGGTCCGGGGTGACGGATGCGCGCGACGATTTCGCCGCCGACCTTCCCTTCTTCGGGGCTGTCGTCTCGTGCTCCGCATCCGTCTTCATCAGGTGGATCAGCCAGTTCTGCGCGGCTTTGTCCGCACCGCCCGTGTGGATGAGTGCGAACTTCCGATCGCCGCCGAGGCCGCCACCGGGTGTGCCGTGCAGCGTGACGATGACCTCCTTGTCGTCTCGCCACTTCTCGACGTCGTAGTCGCCGGCGTCCCAGATCGTGACGTGACCGGCCCCGTATTCTCCGTGCGGAATGTCACCCTCGAAGGCACCGTACTCCAGGGGATGGTCCTCGACGTGCACGGCAAGATGGTTCTGTCCGGGGTCGGTCGGCGGTCCCTTGGGGAGGGCCCAACTCACCAGCACTCCATCGTGTTCGAGGCGGAAGTCCCAGTGCAACCGCCGAGCGTGGTGCTCCTGGATGACGAACGTGCGGCCTGTCGTCGAATGCGGTGTCTCCTCCGGAACGGGCTCGGGCGTCTTGTCGGCGTCTCGCTTGCTCCGATATGTCGTGAGCCGGTCCTCTGCTGCGCCGTGCACGTCCTCGTCGAGGTGTCCGGCCGACAGGTCGGCCAGCGGATCGCCCCGGCGCTTGACCCGGGCCAGCACCTCCTTGTAATCGAGGTGGGCCAGGTCTTTCGACGCCAGTTCCCGCCAGGTTCGCGGGGCCGCGACAGTCGGAGCGAAGCGCCCGCGCAACGAGTACGGTGCGATGGTCGTCTTGGCCGCGTTGTTCTGGCTCCAGTCGACGAAGACCTTGCCGGCACGGATCGCACGTTTCATATCGCTGACCACGAGGTCGGGATGATCGGCCTCGAGGATGCGCGCGAGCTCGTGCGCCACGGCCGAGACCTGGTCGCTGGTCTGCTTGCCGTCGAGCGCGGCGTACAGGTGGATGCCCTTGCTCCCGCTGGTCACCGGCAGCGGGTCCAGCCCCATGTCGGTCAGGATGTCGCGGGCTAGGCGGGCGACCTCGGCACAGTCCGCGAGGGTCACCCCTCGCCGGGGTCGAGGTCGAGCACGAGTCGGTCCGGATTCTTCGGAGTGCCGTTCCGGGAGATCCGCCACTGGGGAACATGCACTTCGAGGGATGCGATCTGCGCGAGCCAGGCCAGCGTCGCCCTGTCGTTCACCAGCGGGTAGTCGTTCGTGCTGGTCTTGTGCTTGATCGTGCGACGTTTGACCCAGCTCGGCGTCCCCTCGTCCAGGTTCTTCTGAAAGAAGACCTCGCCCGGATGATCGGGCGTGCCGACGCCGTGCACCCAGCGTTTGCGGGTGGCCGGGCGGTCGCGGGTGTGCGGGATCATCACCTCGGCGATGGCGGCGTAGTAGCCGATCACATCCGCCTTGGTGGTGCCCGTCTCGGGATACAGCACCTTGTCGAGGTTGGTCAGCTTGAGCCGGTGACCGTCGATCTCGACCACCTCGGTGTCGGATGTCGCCATGAGTGAACGCTACGCCAGAGCATCCAAAGTTCAACCAATGGTTGATAAACCGCCGTTCTCCGGTGACGATGGTCGCATGAGGGCCATATGGACGGGTGCGATCACTTTCGGCTTGGTGAACGTTCCGGTGAAGGTGTACAGCGCCACCGAAGACCACGACGTGGCGCTGCACCAGGTGCACGACGCCGACGGCGGGCGAATCCGGTATCAGCGACGGTGCGAGATCGACGGCAAGATCATCCCGTACGAGCACATCGCCAAGGCGTACGACGACGGTGAGCGCACGGTGATCCTCACAGCGGAGGATCTGGCTTCGCTTCCCGCCGAGCGCAGCCGCGAGATCGATGTCGTCGAGTTCGTGCCCAACGACCAGCTCGACCCGATCATGTTCGACAAGAGCTACTACCTCGAACCCGACTCGAAATCGCAGAAGGCGTACGAATTGCTCCGCCGCACGCTCGAGGATTCCGACCGCACGGCCATCGTCAACTTCGCACTGCGGCAGAAGAGCCGGCTGGCGGCTTTGCGGGTGCGCGGAGACGTGCTGATGATCCAGACGCTGCTCTGGAACGATGAGATCAGGGCGGCTGAGTTCCCGTCGCTGCAAGAACGGCCGCGGGTCACGCAGCGCGAGCTGCAGCTCTCCGAGGCACTGATGGAGAGCTTCGCCGGCGACTTCGAGCCGGAGAAGTTCAGCGACGAGTACCAGGAGGAGCTGCGCAAGCTCATCGACGCGAAGCTGGAACAGGGCGACGCGATCGACACCGCCGAGACGTTCGGCGAAGAAGAGGAGAAGAAGTCGGGCGGCGGCGAGGTCATCGACCTGATGGAGGCCCTGCAGCGCAGCGTCGAGCGGAGCCGGTCGAAGGGGTCCGCCTCGGCCGAGAAGAAGTCGCCGGCGAAGAAGAGCGAGACGAAGAAGAAGCCCGCAGCCAAGAAGAAGCCCGCGTGACGCGGCTGCGGCGCAGCGATCCGTCCGGACCGGGTTACCGCCGAATCACCTCGAAGAAGGGTGTGCGGTACGAGGACGAGGCCGGCAATCCGATCGTCGACGAACGCGAGCTGGAGCGCATCCATTCGCTGGTCATCCCGCCCGCGTGGCAGGACGTGTGGGTGTCTCCGGATGCGCGAGGCCACATCCAGGCGGTGGGCACCGACCAGGCGGGGCGGCGCCAGTACCTCTATCACGAGTCGTGGCGCATCCATCAAGACAGGATCAAGTTCGACCGCGCGCTGCAATTGGCAGATACCCTGCCTGCTGCGCGTCGCCGGGTGACGATCGACCTGCGGGAACCGGGGTTCGGGCGCGATCGCATCCTGGCCGCGGCTTTGAGGATCATCGACCTGGGCTCGCTGAGGATCGGAAGCGAAGAGTATCTGCACGCGAACGGCAGTCGGGGCCTGACCACCCTCTTGTGCCGTCACGTGAAGATCGACGGCGACGACGTGACGCTCACCTTTCCCGCGAAGAGCGCCCAGAAGTGGACGAGCACGATCACGGACGAGGATGTCGCCGCGCTGCTCGGCGAGGTGCAGGCGACCCGCGGGGAGCGCGCGCGGGTGCTGTCCTGGAAGGACACGTCGTGGCACACGATCCGCCCCGCGTCGCTGAACGAGTACATCCGGCGGCAGACCAGGGGAGAGTTCACCGCGAAGGACTTCCGCACGCTTCACGGCACGATCGTCGCCGCGACCGCGCTCTCCGAACTGGGTGTCGGACGTACCGAGGGGAGCGCAAGAAGCGCATGAGCGCTGCCGTCAACGAGGCAGCGGCCGCTCTCGGAAACACCCCGACGATCGCACGCAACAGCTACATCGACCCGAGGATCTTCGACCGCTACCGCTCGGGCGATGTCATCGATCGATCGGGCGGCCGCGCTCCCGAGCCGGCGCTGCTCGAGTTGATCGGCTGAGCCCGGGAAAGCGTCGCTTCAGCCGCCCTTGATCACCCTCGAGCCTCAGCCCCGAGTGTCCGACGCGTTCTCCGACGATTTCGGGTTCGACGAGAGCGGAGTCGCGATCTCCTCGAGGGACTTCCGCTCGGCATCCACGCCGAGGAAGAGCTCGACGAGCCCGGCGGCGATCATGAGCCCGGCGCCGATGTAGTAGCCGATGACCACGGAGTGGATGCCCGACTCGATCAGCTGCCCGAAGAGGATCGGTCCTGCGATGCCGCCGATCGCGGTTCCGATCGCGTAGAAGAACGCGATGGACATCGCGCGTGTCTCCATCGGGAAGATCTCGCTGACCGTCAGGTAGGCGCTGCTCGCGCCCGCTGAGGCGAGGAAGAAGACGAGCATCCAGCACGCGGTGAGCCAGAATGCGTCGAGCGCGCCCGCGTCGAAGAGCATTCCGGTACCGACGAGCAGGACACCGCTTCCGATGTAGGACAGCGTGATCATGAAGCGCCGGCCGATCGAGTCGAAGAAGTGCCCGAGCAGCAGCGGACCCAGGAAGTTGCCGATCGCGATCGGAACGAGGGCCCAGGGTGCCACATCGTCGGGAACGTGCAGAAGCTTGGTGAGCACCAGGGCGTACGTGAAGAACACCGCGTTGTAGAGGAACGCCTGCCCGATGAACAGCGACAGTCCGAGCACGAACCGCTTGGGGTAGCGGGTGACCGCGGTACGTACGATCTCGCCGAATCCTGTCGACCGGCGTTGGTGGATCTCGATCGACTTGTCGGCGGGAACCTCCTCCAGCGGTTCGCCGGACTCCTTTTCGATCTGCTCCTCGATACCGTTCACGAGCTTCTCGGCCTCTTCGTCGCGACCGTGGATGAACATCCAGCGCGGCGATTCGGGGACGTTGCGCCGCACCAGCAGGATGACGAGGCCGAGGACGGCACCGAGACCGAATGCCAGGCGCCAGCCGATGTTCGCGGCGAAGATGTCGGTGTTCAAGAGGAACACGGTGAGCACCGCACCGAATGCGGTCCCGAGCCAGTACGAGCCGTTGATCGCCAGGTCCACCACTCCGCGACGACGGGCGGGGATGAGCTCGTCGATCGCCGAGTTGATCGCGGCGTACTCGCCACCGATGCCGGCACCGGTGAAGAACCGGCAGATGAAGAACACGGCCGGCGTGAAGGCGAAAGCCGTGGCGACGGTTGCCAGCAGGTACAAGCCGAGGGTGATGATGAACAACTTCTTCCGGCCGAACCTGTCGGTCAGATAGCCGAAGACCAGCGCACCTGTGCACGACCCGGCGATGTAGATGGCGGCGGCGAGGCCGACCTGGGCGGTCGTCAGTCCGAGGCCGCTGTCGGGCTCGGTGAGCCTGCTGCCGATAGCGCCGACGATGGTCACCTCGAGGCCGTCGAGGATCCAGACAGTTCCGAGACCGATGACGACGAGCCAGTGCCATCGGGACCAGGGGAGCCGGTCCATCCTGGCCGGGATGGTGGTCTCGATCGTCTTCAGTTCCTGAGTGTTCGATGAATGCGCGGTCACCGACCGGACTCTAAGCGGAGCTGTCGGATCCCTCTAGGGGCTTGACAGAACGGCGTATATGGCGCCCCGATCAACACGCCTAGCGAGCGGCCCAGCGCCTGTCAACCCCTTGTTGGGGGTGGGCCGCAGATGTTTACGTTTGCTTGGGATTTCCGCCGACACGGGGATCCGGATGCACCAGACAAGAGAAGACGAAGCCGAGCCGAGGGATGACGAAATGACAATGCTCGAAGTGACGAATGATCCGGTGCGCGACTACCTCAACTCGATCGGGCGCACCCGCCTGCTGACAGCCGAGGAAGAGGTCTCCCTCGCCAAGCGGATCGAGGTCGGCGTGCTCGCAGGGGAGCGAATCGCCAAGCGCCCCGGCCTCACGCCCATGGAACGACGCGAACTGCAGTGGTTGGCCGATGACGGCAAGCGGGCATTCGAGCGATTCATCGAGGCCAACCTGCGCCTCGTCGTGAGCATCGCCAAGCGCTACGCGGGACGCGGACTGCCGGTGATGGACCTCATCCAAGAGGGCAACCTCGGGCTGGTGCGTGCCGTCGAGAAGTTCGACTACCGCACGGGCAACAAGTTCTCCACCTACGCGACCTGGTGGATCCGTCAGTCCATCCTGCGCGGCATCGCGGACACCGCTCGGCTGATCCGCATCCCCGTTCACACGGTGGAGAAGATCGACAAGCTCGACCGCATCCGTCGCGACCTCGGCGGAGAGCTCGGTCGCACCCCCACGCTCGAAGAGATGTCGGAGGCCTCGAACCTCGAGCCCTCCGAAGTGCGCAAGCTCCAGATGAGCGATTCCGAGACGGTCTCGCTCGCCGTCCCTGTCGGCGAGAACGATGGTGCCGAACTCGGCGACCTCATCGAAGACGACGACTTTCCGCAGCCCTCCGAGGCGGTCGAGGTCGACTTCCGTCACCGCGACCTCGAGGACCGCCTTCGAGAGCTGCCCGCACGTGACGCCCGCGTGGTCCGGATGCGCTTCGGCCTCGATGGGCAGAAGCCGATGACGCTGGACGAGGTGGGCGAGATCTACGGCATCACCCGGGAGCGGGTGCGCCAACTCGAGACTCGCAGTCTGAAACGACTGCGCTGCCCCGAACTCCTCGAGTACTTGCGGTAGCCGCTAGCTCACGCTGCAACGGGACCCCGTGCTCACTCGAGCGCGGGGTTCTCGTGTTCTGCCGCCGCCTGGTCGAAGGGGATGTCTCCGGGACGATCGGTTTCTTCGACGCCCGAGTTCTCCGCGACGGCCGGATCCGTTGTCGCACCCGAGTTCTCGGGTGCCGCCTGGGCAGCGGCGCTCGCTGCCGGCGCCTGCGACTCGGCGGGTGTGCCTGCGCCTTCAGGGGTGGATGTCATGGGCGTGCCTCGATTCCTGCTGCGAGCCCTGCGATATGTCGAAGTGTCGAGCCGTGCTACCGGCTCCGCAGTTACGCTAGGCCGGTGCCGGGGGCATGGCAACCCCTCGGTTCAGCGTCCGGGAGGGAGTCGGCGTTGACTTCGTCAGCGCCGAGCGCGCCGATCTCCTCGGTGAGCTGCAGTCCTTGCGCGCTGTTCGACGACAGCGTCAGCGCCTCGAGCCAGGTCTTGTTGATCTTGGGTGGCCGGCCACCGCTGTAGCGGAACAGCAAAGGGATCGCCGGGTCGATCCAGATGGCACTGCGGCCGTCGCCGACACTCTGCTCGTCGCGCCACGAAAAGAAGAATCCCTCTTTGCGACGGAGTTTGAGCCCCACGACGATCTGCAGGTGCGCGAGAACGCGGTCTTCGAAGCCGATCTCGGTCGTGCCGGCGTAAATGAGCTTGCCCATGGCTTGAACGGTACAGGACGACGAGCGACAATCGGGCGTTTACGCCAAGGCTCGCCCCTTGACCTCGAGCGTATGGTCGTCGAATGACGACGCGACAGGTGCTGGTGACCGGGGCGACAGGCTACATCGGCGGGCGGCTCGTGCCCCGCCTGCTGGCCGACGGATTCACGGTGAGGGTGCTCGCGCGCTCGCCGCAGAAGCTCACCGACGTGCCGTGGGCGCCCGATGTCGAGATCGTTCAGGGCGACCTGCACGATGCCGATTCGGTTCGGGATGCGATGCGCGGGATCGACATCGTCTACTACCTCGTGCACTCCATGCGCGCATCCGGTGATTTCGAGGAGGAGGAATCGGACGCCGCCCGCACCGTTGCGGAGGCGGCGGAAGCGGCGGGCGTATCGAGGATCGTCTACCTGGGCGCGCTCCACCCGGATGGCGAGAAGCTGTCGCGGCACCTGCGTTCTAGGGTGGCCGTCGGGCGCATCCTGCTCGCCTCCGGAGTGCCCACCATCGTGTTCCAAGCCGGGGTCGTGATCGGTTCGGGATCGGCGTCCTTCGAGATGATCCGGCACCTCACCGAGGTGCTGCCGTACATGCCGGCGCCGAAGTGGGTGCGAAACCGCATCCAGCCGATCGCGATCCGCGATGTGCTCTTCTACCTGCGTGCCGCCGCAGACCTGCCACCCGAGGTGAACCGGGCCTTCGACATCGGCGGACCGGACATCCTGCGTTACGGGCAGATGATGAACGGCTACGCGGTGGAGGCGGGGCTGCGGCAGCGTCCCATCGCCTCACTGCCTGTGTTCACCCCCTGGCTCGCGTCGCAGTGGGTGAACCTGGTCACCCCCATTCCGCGCAGCCTCGCGGTGCCGATCATCGAGTCGCTCCAGTACGACTGCGTCGTGCAGGAGACAGACATCGACGGCGTCATACCACCGCCTGAGGGAGGGCTCACCGGGTACCGGAAGGCCGTGCGCCTGGCGCTGGCCAAGATGCGCGACGGTGCTGTGGAGACCAGCTGGCGCAACTCATCCGTCGACGGCGCCCCGAGCGACCCGTTGCCGAGCGAACCCGATTGGGCCGGTCACACGGTGTACACGGATGTGCGCGAGCGGGCTAGCACCGCGAATCCTGCAAGCGTGTGGCGGGTCATCGAAGGAATCGGCGGCGAGCGGGGCTGGTACTCGTTCCCGCTCGCGTGGGCACTGCGCGGGTGGGCGGACAAGCTCGTCGGCGGCGTCGGGCTCACCCGCGGCCGTCTGGATCCGGACCGGCTGCAGACGGGCGACGCGGTGGACTGGTGGCGGGTCGAGCGTCTGGAGCGGGGCAGCCGACTGAGGCTCCGCGCGGAGATGCGGGTGCCCGGGCGTGCGTGGCTCGAACTGAGTGTCGAGCCGGGGGAGCAGGGTTCTGGCTCGATCTATCACCAGCGCGCGATCTTCTTCCCGCAGGGGCTTCCCGGCCGGCTCTACTGGCTGTCGATCCTCCCGTTCCACGGGATCATCTTCTCGGGAATGGTCAACCGCATCGTGCTCGAAGCCGAGGCGGAGACGCAGGCGGAAGCCGAAGCCGAAGCTGCCAATGCCGAACAGCCCGAAGGCTAGCTCTCGACGGGCTTGCCGATCGTCTCGCTGAGATCGTTGAGAAACCGGATCACCACATCGCGATCGGCGGGCGTCAGGCGTTTGGCGACCTCGAACCGGCGCGCGTGCTGCACGCCCATCGTGCGCCGCACCTCGCGGTGGGTCTCCTCGGTGATGGCCACCGTCACGGCCCGACGGTCGGTCGGATGCGGTCGCCGCTCGATGTGGCCGGCCTTCTCCAACCGATCGAGCAGCTTGGTTGTCGACGCTGTCGAGATGTGCAGATGCTCGGAGAGGGCCCCGGCGGTGACCGCGACGTCGGCGTTCATCGAGGCGATGATGTAGCGCAACGCCTTCATGTCGGTCTCGTTGAGCTTCATGTGCGTGCGCGACTCGAAACTGAGCTTCTGCTCGGCTTCGCGCCAGTCACGGATCGAGGTGAGCACCCGCACGATCTGGAGGAGCTCGTGCTCGGTGAGGTCGTCGTGCTGCACCAGTTCCTGGCGCGGATCGATCACACGGGGGTCGAGCAGGGAGCCCGAGATCCGCTGCGCCTCGTCCTTGTCAGAAGCCATGCGAGCATCCTATGCCCGGGGGTAAGATGCGTGCTAAGTTATTTACTTACTTGGCTAGACAAAGGAGCGGCGGATGACTCAGATCCCCGTCGGTACGCACCAACTGGACGTGTCCGCCGATGTCGACATGAGGCTCGACTCCTTCTTCGCAGACCGCGCGCACGTCGCCCGCCGCTACGGCACTGATTACCAGCACCTTTGGGCAGGGGCGAAGCGCGCGAGCATCGGTGGAAAGCGCATCCGGCCACGCTTCGTGATGACCGCGTTCCGAGGCCTCGGCGGCGACGCGACCGGCAGCTACAGGAACGCGCTCGACGTCGCGGTGGCGTTCGAACTGCTTCACACGGCGTTCCTGCTGCACGACGACGTGATCGACGGAGACACCGTTCGCCGCGGCATCCCCAACCTCGCCGGCGAATTCGAGGCCGATGCCCGTTCGAAGGGGGTCGCGCAGGTCAAGGCTTCGCTGTGGGGCGCGACAGCGGCCATTTTGGCGGGCGACCTGCTCATTCAGGCTTCCCAGTCTCTGCTCGCCCGGGTCGACGTCCCGTCCGCGCAGCGCGACGCCCTCCTCGACGTCTTCGATCACAGCGTCTTCGTGACCGCAGCGGGTGAACTCGCCGACGTGTCGTTCAGCATCGGCATCGGTGAAGCGGGGCTTCCGGATGTGCTGGCCATGACCGAGCGCAAGACCGCCACGTACTCGTTCGCCGGTCCGCTCACGGCGGGTGCGATCCTCGCGGGGGCCGACGGAGACGATCTCGAGGCGCTCGGCGAGTTCGGCCGGCTGCTCGGTGTCGCATTCCAGCTCGGCGACGATCTTCTCGGCGTGTTCGGCAGTGTCGATGTCACAGGCAAGAGCATCGTCAGCGACCTGCGCGAGGGCAAGGAGACCTCGCTGATCGCGTTCGCGCGGGGAACCCGCTCGTGGTCCAGCATCGAGCCGCTGCTCGGGCGGCCGGACCTGAGCGACGACGACGGAAGGGCGCTCGCCCGGGTGCTGCGCGACTGCGGAGCGAAGAACTTCGTCGAGGGGCTCGTCGCTGAGCACGTGACTCGCGCTGTGGGCGTGCTCGACGCATCCCGTCTCCCTCATGGTCTCGTGTCAGAGCTCAGCGCTGTCGCGGAATCCTGCATCGGGCGGCTCGTATGACCCGCGAGGCCGACATCGGCCCTGACATCCGAATCGAGCACCCGACCGACCTCGCGCTCTACACGCGGGCCGCGCATACGAGCTCGGCGACGATCATCCACGAGTACTCGACATCGTTCGGCATGGCGACTCGGCTGCTCGCACCCGCTGTGAGACCGCGGGTCGAGGACATCTACTCCCTTGTGCGCATCGCGGACGAGATCGTCGACGGGGCAGCGGCTGAAGCAGGTCTCACGCTCGACGATCAGCGCGACCTGCTCGACGCCCTCGAGGCAGACACCGAGCGTGCCATGCGAACCGGGTACAGCGCGAACGTCGTCGTCCATTCGTTCGCCTCCACAGCTCGCGTGGTCGGTATCGACCGAACGCTCACCGCGCCGTTCTTCGCGTCGATGCGCCGCGACCTCAGCCCGGTCGACTTCTTCTCGGCCGAAGAGCTGAGCGCATACATCTACGGATCGGCCGAGGTGGTCGGCCTGATGTGCTTGAAGGCGTTCCTCGTTCATGAATCGGTGTCGGCAGACGAACGACTCCGCCTGGAGAAGGGCGCCCGACGGTTGGGCGCGGCGTTTCAGAAGATCAACTTCCTCCGCGATCTCGCCGAGGACTGGTCTCAGCTCGGCCGCAGTTACTTTCCGGGCATCGACCCGGACCGTCTCACCGAGCGGCAGAAGCTCGCTCTCGTGGTGGACATCGAGTGCGACCTCGGCGCTGCGGCCGACGCCATCCCAGAGCTGCCGGACAACTGCAAGCGTGCCATCCTCGCCGCGCACGGACTCTTCACCGAACTGACCGATCGCATCCGGTCGACCCCTGCCCAAGAGCTGCTGTCGACCCGGATCAGTGTTCCCACCCGCACGAAGCTGGCCGTACTTCTCCGCGCCACGGCCGGATGGGGCGCGGGGTCCGGCCGGTGACCCCGCGCGAGCGCTCGGTCGTCGTGATCGGGGGCGGCATCGCCGGCCTCGCCACAGCGGCGCTTCTCGCTCGCGACGGCTACCGTGTGACGTTGCTGGAGCAGCACGACGACATCGGCGGCCGAGTCGGCGCTTGGGAGTCCGGCGGCTTCCGCTTCGACACCGGCCCGTCCTGGTACCTCATGCCCGAGGTCTTCGATCACTTCTTTCGCCTGTTCGGCACGTCGACGGCCGAGCAGCTCGACCTCGTCACGCTCGACCCGGGCTACCGCGTCTTCTTCGAGGGAGGCACCGAGCCACTGGACGTGAGCGCGGACGGTTCCGAGAACCGGGCCATGTTCGAGCGGGTGCAGCCGGGTGCGGGCGCCGGTCTCGACCGCTACCTCGCCAGCGCCCGCGAGACCTACCGACTGGCCGTCGACCGCTTCCTGTACAGCACATTCGCCTCGTTCCGACCGCTTCTCGTGCCCGAGCTTCTCGGCCGTCTCGGAAGACTCGGCCGCCTGCTCCTTCAGCCCCTCGACCGGTTCGCCGCGCACTACGTGAAAGACGCTCGGCTCCGCCAGATCCTCGGCTATCCGGCAGTCTTCCTCGGCACCTCGCCTTCCCGCGCGCCGAGCATGTACCACCTGATGAGTCACCTCGACCTCGAAGACGGCGTGCGCTACCCGCTGGGCGGCTTCCGTGTGATCATCGACAGGATCGCCGCGCTCGCCGAGCGCGAGGGCGTACGCATCGAGACGGGCGCCCGCGTGACCGCCATCCGCTCGGCGGACGCCGACTCCGATACCGACGAACCCGGCCGGCGGCCGCACGTCACGGGAGTGGACTACGTCGCCGACGGAGTCGCGCACCGCCTTGAGGCGGGGGTGGTCGTCTCGGCCGCCGACCTGCACCACACGGAGACGGAGCTGCTCCGCGAGGGCAGGAGCAGTTATCGGGAGCGCTGGTGGAAGCGCCGTGATCCGGGACCGGGCGCCGTCCTGGTGCTTCTCGGTGTTCGTGGTGCCCTCCCTGAGCTCGCGCACCACAGTCTGTTCTTCACCACCGACTGGGCGGACAACTTCGACCGGATCTACGGCGCGAATCCGTCGATCCCCGATCCCGCTTCGCTCTATGTGTGCCGACCGAGCGCGACCGACGAGAGTGTCGCACCGCCCGGCTGTGAGAATCTGTTCGTGCTCATCCCAGTCCCGGCAGACCCGACGATCGGCGCCGGCGGCATCGATGGGGCCGGGGATGCGCTGGTCGAGCAGACCGCCGACGCTGCGATCGGCCAGATCGCGGCCTGGGCGGGAATCCCCGATCTCGCCGACCGGATCGTCGTGCGACGCACGATCGGCCCCGGCGATTTCGCGACCGATCTCAACGCATGGCGCGGGGGAGCGCTCGGCCCGGCCCACACCCTGCGTCAGAGCGCCTTCTTCCGCGGGCGCAACGCATCCGCCGTCGTCGACGGACTTCTCTACGCGGGCGGGTCGACGATTCCCGGCGTCGGTCTCCCCATGTGCCTGATCAGTGCCGAACTTGCCGTCAAACGGCTGCGCGGCGATGAGTCCACCGGTCCGCTCACCGAGCCCTTGACGGCCACTCTGGACGGGGAGCGCGTTGCGTGAGTGTCCTCTATCTGCTGTTCCTGGTGCTGGCGATCGGGTGCATGGTGCTGCTCGATCGACGCTTCCAGCTCTTCTTCTGGCGCGACGCCCGCCGCGCGACCCTCGTGCTCGTGATCGGGGTCGCGTTCTTCCTGCTCTGGGACATCTTCGGGATCGGTTTGCACATCTTCGCGCGCGGAGAGAGCCGGTTCATGACCGGGATCGTCCTGCTGCCCGAGTTGCCTCTGGAAGAAGTGTTCTTCCTCGCGTTCCTCTGCTACCTCACCATGATCCTGGTGACCGGATCCACGCGGATGCTCGAGCGGAGGCGTAGTCGCGTATGACGTACCTCCTGCTGAGCGTGGTCTTCCTCGCCGTCGCCGCTGCGGTGCTCGGCATCGCGCTCTGGACCGCGCCGGATCGGGCGGATGTCCTCCGCACGTGGTGGCCGGGCATCCTGATCGCCACCGTGGTGGTGCTGGTGCTCACGGCGATCTTCGACAACATCATGATCGGATCGGGGCTCATGGAGTACACGCAAGGCAACACCGCGGGTGTGCGGCTCGGGCTCGTCCCGCTCGAAGACTTCGCGTATCCGGTGGCAGCGCTGATGCTGCTGCCCGCATTGTGGCTGTTATTCCGAAAGCGTGCCCGATGACAACGACCGTCGCCAAACCGTCGCTGCTGCGCCAGTTGGTGCTCGCATCCCGACCCCTGAGCTGGATCAACACGGCGTTCCCCTTCGCCGCGGCCTACCTGCTCACCAGCCGCCACGTCGATGTCTCGTTCGTCGTGGGCACTCTGTTCTTCTTGATCCCGTACAACCTGGCGATGTACGGGATCAACGACGTCTTCGATTACGAGTCCGACTTGCGGAATCCGCGCAAAGGCGGCGCCGAAGGCGCTCTGCTCGATCGAGGGATGCACCGGGCCACGTTGATCGCGGCTGCCGTCACCACCGTCCCGTTCATCGTCTACCTCGTCTGGGTCGGCTCGCCGCTGTCGTGGATCGTCCTCGCCATCAGCCTGTTCGCGGTGCTGGCATACTCGGTGAGAGGACTGCGCTTCAAGGAGATCCCCTTCCTCGACTCGATCACGTCGAGCACGCACTTCGTCTCGCCGGCCCTCTACGGTCTGGTGCTCGCCGGAGCGACGTTCACCCCTCAGCTCTGGGCGGTGCTCGTGGCGTTCTTCCTCTGGGGGATCGGCAGCCACGCGTTCGGCGCTGTGCAGGATGTGGTGCCCGACAGGGAGGGCGGGATCTCCTCGATCGCGACGGTCCTCGGCGCCCGCGGAACAACGAGGGTCGCGATCGCCGCTTGGGCGCTCGCGGGCGTCGCGACGCTCGGCACGGCCTGGCCCGGTCCGCTCGCGATCGTGCTGGCTGTGCCGTACATCGTGACCGCGGCACCGTACTGGTCCGTCTCCGACGCGGATTCCGCGCGAGCGAATCGGGGCTGGCGCCGATTTCTGTGGATCAACTACGCCTGCGGCTTTCTCGTGACCATGCTCCTCATCTGGTTCGCAGCATTGACCGCCTAGCCGCAGGCTCCAGCGGTCCGATCAGGGACGCGGCGGCAGTTCCTGCAGCGTCCAGACATTCCCGTCGGGGTCGGCGAACGTGACGAACCTGCCCCAGGGCTGCTCGTCGACCGGAGTCGCCTCCACGCCGTTCGAGCGGAGGTGCTCGTAGGCGTCGTCGGCATTGGGAACGACGACCTGCAGGCCGCGCTGCGACCCGGGTTCCATCTCGGTGAGCCCGATGCCGAACGCGATCGAGCAGGCGGACCCGGGAGGGGTGAGCTGCACGAACCGCAGGGACTCGGTGACCGTCTGGTCGAAGTCGGCGACGAACCCGACCTGATCCACGTAGAACGCTTTCGTACGGTCGACGTCGGTGACGGGGAGGATGATGAGCTCGATCCGCCAATCGGTGATTGCCATGATGTGCCTTTCTGTCGGTGTACTTCCACGCTATGGGCGATACCGGTCAGATTGTGTCCTCAATAGCGATCGGTGACAGTCTCTTTTTGCATCCAGCTCTCGGCTCGCCACGAGCGGGCTCTCAGCCCGTCCACGGTATCGTCGATAAGCAGTCGAAGAACAGACCGAGAAAGCCGAATACCGCCGATGAGCGACAGCCCACTCTCGCCCAGCCCGTACGAGGTGCTCGGCGTGCCGGCTAGTGTCACGCACGAGGAGCTCCGGCGCGCCTATCGTCGCCTGCTGCGGGAGACGCATCCCGACACCGGAGGCTCGGCCTCACGCTTCCAGGCCGTTCAGGTCGCCTGGGAACTCATCGGCGACCCCGAGGACCGCGCACGGTACGACCGCGGGGAGGGCGGATACAGCGCCGACATCGCCGACGGCGGCGCGGACGGCAGCGGCTTCAGTGCGACTTTCCACGCGACCCGCTCGCAGTCCCGCGGCGCGACCGTTCGAGCACGCAGCTACGGGCATCCCGGCGGTCAGGCACGCGAGCGCTACCTCACGCTGATGCGCGAGTGGGTGGGGCGCGGCACCGACCTCAAAGACCCGTACGAGCCAGGTCTTGTGCGTTCGGCACCGCGGGAGATCCGCTTGCTGCTCGCCGTCGCGCTCGCCGAAGAGGCTACGGCGCGTGCCGTCACCGGGCTCGGGATCGGCTTCACGATCTGGAACGACGTGGCCGTGCATCCCCGCTCCGACGCCAAGCTCGACCACGTCGTGCTCGGCCCGGCCGGTCTGTTCGCGATCCGCTCGGCGGACTGGGGTGGAGAGGTCAAGCTCGCCAAGGGCGACATCGTCGGTCCCACCGTCGACGCCGACGAAGAGCCTTTCCACGACCTCCTCCGCGACACGAAGACGTTCTCCCGTCAGGTCGGCGTCAAGTTCACCGGCCTGATCATCGTGGTTCCGGATGACGCACTCGCCGTTCCGTACGACCGTATCGAGCGCGGCCGTCTGGCAGGCGCGCTCCTCGTTCGGCGGTCCCTTCTTCCCCAGGTGCTGCGCAACGGCGCGAACAACGCCGGTCGGGAGAGCGTCGACCGGGCCTTCGAGCTGCGCACGCGGCTGCAGGAGAGCATCCGCTTCGTTTAGACGAGCGCTTCGTCTAGACGAGCGTCTCGTCTAGACGAGCGTCGGTGGCAGAGAGCAGAGTTGACCGCATGGTCACTTCACTCGATGTTTTCAGCGGTTTCAGCGTCAACGACATCGCCGCGGCGAAAGCCTTCTACGGCGAGACCCTCGGGCTCACCATCTCCGACGGGGCGATGGGCAACCTCGATCTCGAGCTTCCTTCCGGCGGTCACGTCTTCATCTACCCGAAAGGCGACCACGAACCCGCCTCCTTCACGATCCTGAATCTGGTGGTCGAGGACATCGACGCCGCGGTCGACGATCTCAACGCCAAGGGCGTGAAGACCACGATCTACGACGACCCGAACCTCCCCACCGACGAGAAGGGCATCGCTCGCGGGCGTGCGGCCAACCGAGGCCCGGACATCGCCTGGTTCCGCGACCCGGCCGGCAATGTGCTCTCCGTTCTGCAGGACTAGGCCCGCAGAACCAGGCGACCCCGGGCGCGCTTAGGCGAGCAGCTCTCGGAGCGCCATCGCGTCGTACGGCGATCGGACCTTCACGTCGTTGTCGAAGTACACGTAGACGTCGAGGTCGTGGGCGAGCCAGCCCCGGACATCCTGAGCCCAGCGCGTCAGTGCTTCGGGGGTGTATCCGCTCGTGTAGAGCTCCACGTCGCCGTGCAGCCGCGCGTACATGAAGTCCGTCGTCACCTCGCGCAGCACCGGATACCGGCCTGCCGTGTCCGCGACCACGATCGCGATGTTCTGATCGCGGGCGATCTTCACGAAGGCCGGGTCGTCGAACGTGGGGTTCCGCACCTCCATGGCGTGCCTGAGCGGACGATCCGGGCCCGGATCGAGAAACGTGCGGTCGCTCTCCAGCGTGCTCTCCGCCGCTAATGCCGCCGCCGCAGTGGTCGTGCGCGGCAGGCTCGCCAGGAAGGCGGACACAGCCTCGGGATCGAAGGGAAGGTTGGGCGGAAGCTGCCAGAGCAGCGGCCCGAGTTTCGGTCCGAGCGCGAGCGCGCCCGAGGCGAAGAAGTTCGCGAGCGCCCCGCGTGTGTTCTTCAGCCTCAGGATGTGGGTGATGTACCGGCCGCCCTTGACAGAGAACACGAAGTCGTCCGGAGTCGTCTGCGCCCAGTGCTGATAGCTCGTCGGACGCTGCAGCGAGTAGAAGCTGCCGTTGATCTCGATCGAGTCGAGCCGTTCGGCGGCGAACCTCAACTCGTCACGGTGGACGAGGCCCTTCGGATAAAACGTTCCGCGCCACGGAGCGTACGTCCATCCCGAGATCCCGATCCGCGCGACGGCCATCAGCGGCCCCTGAACTGGTCCAGGATGCGCCGATCGCGTTTCGTCGGACGTCCAGCGCCGCGATCGCGCACGACCGCCAGCGGCTCCTCGGTTTTCGGCGGCGGCGGGGAGTGCGGTCCTCGAAGCACTCGACGGCCACGACCGCTCCGACCCGCTTCACGATCAGCCGTCGGGCGATCAGGATGCGCTCGGTGTCGGCCACTCGCGCCCGCACCTCGTCGCCCACCCGCAGAGGCTGCGCCGGCTTGGCCTTCTCGCCGTTGACCCGCACATGCCCCGCCTTGCATGCGGAGGCGGCCGCGGAGCGCGTCTTGTAGAGGCGCACGGCCCAGGCCCACGAGTCGACACGGACCGTCGACGGTTCGGCCACGATCAGCCGACTTCGGCCAGCTGGGACTTCCACTTCACGAGGCTGCGCACGGTCTTGCTCTTGTCCTCGGCGAGCTTGGCCATGACGTCTTCGGGAACGAAGTAGTTGACGGCCACCCACCCGCGCACGGTCTCGGAGCGGTCGTCGGCGAGCATCCTGAGGATGTCGCACGGCGTCGCCTCGTTCTTGGCGACGCAGCCGCGCACGCCGATGTCAGGATCGCGGGCGAGCGCCAGGAAGACGTCGTCGGGCGTGTTGTAGCTGCTGGCGACGCTCTCGCGGATCTTCGGATTCTCGTGCACGGCCAGCAGTCGCAGGCGCCGGATCTTGCTCTCCGTCACCGGCGGCGACGGATGCAGGGCCTCCGCCTCTTCGGCGGTGAGCATCGCCGGTCGGTGCTCCCGCATCGCCTGGCGCTGAGCCGGGGTGTTGAACCGAATGCAAGACATCCCCCAACGGTACGCGCTCAGCTCGATAGCCGAGTGGAAGCACACGCGAGTCGGCCTTGTTACCGTTGACGCATGGAGTCACTTCTTCGGTTTCTCGACCGGATCGCCGGAGGTAGGCACGCCGACTACACGATCTCCCCGGAGTCGCGGGAGGATCCGCGAACCCGCAGGGCATTCGTCGTCATCACTTGGCTGCTCGTCGCCGAGATGGTGCTCGGGGTCAGTGCGGTGGTCATCGCAGCGGTGCTACAGGCGACGGGCACGAACGTCCAGTGGGCGGTGTGGATGCGCTCGGCCGTCGTGCTCGGCATGACCATCACCCTGTTCTACTTCGCCTGGCGCGCGCAGAAGGGTTACTACTGGGCGTACTCCCGGCTGCGGCTCTTCGCGAAGATCTTCCCGGTCGTCACACTGGTCATCGCCGCGATTCCCGGGTTGTATCCGCTCTGGATGGTGACCGAGCAGATCCTGTTCAGCCTCATCCTGATCGGGGTCGCCGACTACCTCGACTCAGACCACATGCGAGCCGCCTTCCCCAAACCGGCGAAGCGCGGTCCCGGCTCGACCGAGAAGACGGTCACTGCTGGGCTGTGACGGCCTCGCTTCCACCGCGCCGAGGAAACCACGGAACGATGGGTGACGTGCGCTGCTGGTATTCGGCGTACTCCGGATAGCGCGAGCGCGAGATGCTCTCGGTGAAGACCGTCGAGCCGATGAAGAGCCCCGTCAGCAGGAGCGGGCCGATGACGGTCCATTGCAGCACCGAACCGGCGGCGACGCAGCCGAAGAAGAAGAGCACCCACCACTGCGCCTGTTCGAAGAAGAAGTTGGGGTGGCGCGAATAGCGGAACAGCCCGGTCTGCAGGAATCGGGTCGCCGGCTGCCGACCCGCCGCGATCTCCGACTTCTTGTTCTGGTGGAAGTTCCACTGCTGCTGGTCGGCGACGGTCTCGCCGACGAGCAGGGCGAGGAAGACGATCGCCACGAGGATGTCCAGCCCGTTCAGCGGGGACTGGTGCTCATAAGCCGTCCAGGCGGGAAGTGTGATCAGCAGGAGGAGCGCGTTCTGGTAGATCACGATGAAGAACAGGTTGAACAGCTGGAACTGCCAGTTCTTCATCCGGCCTCGCAGAACCTCCCAGCGGTAGTCCTCACCGCCCGGCTCGTAGCCGCCCTTGCGGGCGAAGTTGAAGGTCAGCCGGATGCCCCAGAGCGTCACGAGGATCGCCATCAGGTTGAGCCGCGCATCCTGGAGCCCGGCGAAGCCCGCGAAGACCCACACGTATGCGAGCGGCACGATCGACCAGATGCGGTCGACCCACGAGTGCTCGCCCGTGATGAGCGAGAGCACCCAGGTGACCGCACAGATGCCGGCGAAAATCCAAAGACAGACGATGAAAGGCTCCACGTGCTCATCCTAGGCATCGGGGGTGGTCACTAGACTCGTTTCCCGTGGATGGAATCGGCGCCGGCGGGGTCAGTTCGCGGGTCTGGACGATCCCGAACGTGCTCAGCTTCGTCCGCCTCGCCCTCGTCCCGGTCTTTCTGGTGTACATCATCCGCGGCGAGGACGCTTTGGCGCTGCTCGTCCTGGTCGTCTCGAGCATCACCGACTTCCTCGACGGCTACCTCGCCAGGCGGCTCAACCAGGTGTCCGCCTCGGGCAGCTGCTCGACCCCGCAGCCGATCGGTTGTACATCTTCGCGGCGCTCATCGGACTGGCCTGGCGCGATGTCCTCCCGTGGTGGCTGGTCATCGTCATTCTGGCCAGGGATGTGATGCTCGCGGTGCTCGGAGTCATCCTCGCGAACCACGGCTACGGCCCTCTCCCTGTGCATCACCTCGGAAAGGTCGCGACGTTCTGCCTGTTCTGGGCCCTTCCGCTGTTGATGCTCGGAGAGGCATTCGACGCCGTCGCACCGTTCTCTCTTCCGCTGGGGTGGGCGTTCGCCCTGTGGGGGGCGTTCCTCTACTGGTGGGCGGGGTTCGTGTACATCGGCGAGACGTCCCGCGTCATCCGCCGTGTAATCCCTCTGGGGGCCGACGACAGTGGCGACTGATCGGATACGCTTGACGCCAAGGAGGTTGACGGTGCCTGAAGAAGTAAATCCGAACACGCCGGCGGGCGACGCCGCGAACGAACCACTGCGTCCAGCTGCCGCGGGGAACGAAGATACGACTGCGCGCTTCGGCGAGGAGTTCGTCTCGAAGATGTACCCCGTCGACCCCGAGATCTCCGCGGAGGAGCAGGAGGCGATCGCCGCTCTGCCCTCGGGCTCGGCGCTCCTCGTGGTGCGCCGCGGTCCGAACACGGGCGCTCGGTTCCTCCTCGATGCCGATGTGACGAGTGCGGGGCGGCATCCTGACGCCGAGATCTTCCTCGACGACGTGACGGTCTCCCGTCGCCACGCGGAGTTCCTCCGTCGCGGCACGGCCTTCGAGGTGCGCGACCTCGGGTCGCTCAACGGCACCTATTACGACGGGGTTCGCATCGAGAGCGCGCTGCTGTCCGATTCGGCCGAGGTCCAGATCGGCAAGTTCCGTCTCACCTTCTACGCCTCCCGCGCCGACCTCGCCGCCCCGGCGCAGAGCTAGTGGCGCGGCAGACGGCGCGAGCCGGAGCCGCGGCCTCGCCCTCACTGCTGAGTATCGGTCAGGTGCTCGCGCGTCTGACGCCCGAGTTCCCCGACCTCTCGTCGTCCAAGCTCCGTTTTCTCGAGGAGCGCGGGCTGATCACGCCCGCGCGCACCGCATCCGGCTATCGCAAATTCTCTCCATCCGACCTGGAGCGGCTGCGCATCATCCTCGGGATGCAGCGCGACCACTATCTGCCGCTCAAGGTCATCAAGGCCTACCTCGCGGATCTCGACGCCGGGCTCAACCCGCCGATGCCGGGAACCACGGGCGGCGCTGGACCGTCGATGCTGCCGAGCGGTCGCCGGTTCAAACGCACCGAGCTGCTGCGCGAGTGCGGCGCGAGTCCTGAGCTGCTTCAGGATGCGGTCAGCGCGTCCGTCATCGCCCCCGCCGAGGTCTACGGCGAAGAGTCGGCGTCCGTTCTCAAGGCGCTCGTCGAGCTCCAGCGGAACGGGATCGAACCGCGTCACCTGCGGGGCTTCCGAGCTGCCGCCGAACGCGAGCTCGGACTGATCGAGACGGCGCTGGTGCCGATCGCACGCCGCGGAGAAGTGTCGAGCCGCGCAAAGACCGCAGAGCTCGCCCGCGAGATCTCAGGGCAGCTCGACGTGGTGCGCGCGAGCATCATTCGCGCGGCGCTCTCCCGAATCCAGCCTTGATCGGCGGGACAGGGTTCGACACGCCGACCCGGAAACGACGAATGTCGTTGCCCGGGGCCCTGGGGGTGGGTACCGTGGATGATGCGGCGTCGGACGTGCGCAAACCAATCAGGGGCGAGAGGCAAACACATGAGTGAACTGAGTCGTGACAACGACACGCCCCGGTACGACCTCGGCCTGCTGTTCACCGACGGCCTGCCCGAGATGGACGACGCCAGCGGTTACCGCGGCGCTGTCGCGGCCCGCGCGGCTGGCATCAGCTATCGACAGCTCGACTACTGGGCACGCACGGGGCTGGTCGAGCCGACCGTCCGCGGCGCGGCGGGCTCGGGCTCACAGCGTCTCTACGGTTTCCGCGACATCCTCGTGCTCAAGCTGGTCAAGCGTCTGCTCGACACCGGGATCTCGCTCCAGCAGATCCGTACGGCCGTCAACCAGCTCCGTGAATCCGGTGTGAACGACCTCGCCCAGACCACGCTCATGAGCGACGGCGCGAGCGTCTACCTCTGCACGTCCAACGATGAAGTCATCGACCTCGTCAGCCGTGGGCAGGGCGTCTTCGGGATCGCGGTCGGCAAGGTTCTTCGCGAGGTCGAGTCCTCGCTCGTCGAGCTCGACACCCAGACGATCGACCCGATGGACGAGCTCGCTGCTCGCCGGGTCACCCGCGCATCCTGAACCACTCCGACTGACGCCGACTGGGCGCATTCTTTGACGCGCTCTGACCTGCTTGGGGTTTACGGCGCCGTTGCGTACTCGCCGATGCGGGCGGTGCGCAGCACACGCTCCAGCAGCATGTCGAAGTTGTGCGCCATCTCCTGCGCGCTCTCGCCCGGCCAGACGTGCAGCGGCTTCGCGGCGCCCTGCGCCTGCTGAAGCGACGTGCGCTCGGGGAGCTGGGGGCTGAGCACGAGCGGACCGAACATGTCGCGCAGCTCTTTGATGCGGAACTGGTGCTCCAGCGACTGCACGCGGGCACGGTTCACGATGATGCCGAGGGGCTGCAGTCGGGGAGAGGCCGCGGCGGATCTCCTCGATCGCGCGCAGAGCGCGGTCGGCTGCGGCGACAGAGAACAGGCCGGGCTCAGTGACGACGGCAACCCGGTCGCTCGCGGCCCAGGCCGTGCGAGTGAGGGCGTTCAGCGACGGAGCGCAGTCGATGAGCACGAGCTCGTAGTCGTGCTCGACGTTGGCGAGCGCCTCCTCGAGCTTCCAGATGTCCCGGATGCTCGGGTGCGGGCCATCGAAGTTGATCGCAGACGGGCTGCCGATCATGACATCGATCTTGCCCGACCGGTTCTTCGTCCAACCGCTCGGCGCGATCGCGGCGCGCACGATCTTCTCCTTGGGGAGGCGAGCACATCGGCGACGTTCAGGTGACCGGCGACCTGGATGTCCATGCCGGTCGACACATCGGATTGAGGGTCGAGATCGACGACGAGTGTTCGCAGGCCTTTGGCGAAAGCTGCGGAAGCCAGGCCCAGCGTCACCGTGGTCTTACCGACACCACCTTTGAGGGAACTAACGCTGAGTACGTGCACAATCGACTACGTTACCTTCACTAGTCTTAGAGAACCTAACCGTTTGCTGTGTGGCCTAGCCCCCTGCTCGAAAGGTCCCAATGTTCCGTAAGATCCTCGTTGCCAATCGCGGTGAAATCGCCATCCGCGCCTTCCGGGCCGCCTATGAACTGGGCGCTCAGACCGTCGCCGTATTCCCGTACGAGGACCGCAACTCCATGCATCGCCTCAAAGCGGATGAGGCCTACCAGATCGGCGAGCCGGGGCATCCGGTGCGCGCCTACCTGGATGTGAAGGAGATCATCAGGGTCGCGCTCGAGTCGGGCGCCGACGCGATCTACCCGGGTTACGGCTTCCTGTCGGAGAACCCCGAACTGGCCGAGGCTGCACGCGAAGCCGGCATCACCTTCATCGGGCCGCCCCGCGCGTGCTCGAGATGGCGGGCAACAAGGTCACCGCCAAGGAGCACGCGATGGCGGCCGGCGTGCCGGTGCTGAAGTCCACCCCGCCCTCCAAAGACATCGACCTGCTCATCTCGCAGGCCGACGAGGTCGGCTTCCCGATCTTCGCCAAGGCCGTCGCCGGCGGCGGCGGGCGCGGCATGCGCCGCGTCAACACCAAGGCCGATCTGCGCGGTGCCCTCGAAGAGGCCATGCGCGAGGCCGACAGCGCGTTCGGCGACCCGACCATGTTCCTCGAGCAGGCGGTGCTCCGCCCGCGTCACATCGAGGTGCAGATCCTCGCCGACGCCCAGGGCGCGACGATGCACCTGTTCGAGCGCGACTGCTCGGTTCAGCGCCGTCACCAGAAGGTCATCGAGATCGCTCCGGCCCCGAACCTCGACGAAGACGTGCGTCAGGCTCTCTACCGGGACGCAGTCGCCTTCGCCAAGTCGATCAACTACGAGAACGCCGGAACCGTCGAGTTCCTGCTCGACACTGCCGGTGAGCGCGCGGGTGAGCATGTCTTCATCGAGATGAACCCGCGCATCCAGGTCGAGCACACGGTCACCGAGGAGATCACCGACGTCGACCTCGTGCAGTCACAGATGCGCATCGCCGCGGGGGAGACCCTCGCCGACCTGGGCCTCAGCCAGGAGACCGTGCACATCCGGGGCGCCGCCCTCCAGTGCCGCATCACGACGGAGGACCCCACCGCGGGATTCCGCCCAGACACCGGCAAGATCACTACGTACCGTTCGCCCGGCGGCGGCGGCATCCGTCTCGATGGCGGAACGATCAACCCGGGTGCGCAGATCAGCCCCCACTTCGACTCGATGCTCGCCAAGCTCACCTGCCGCGGCCGCGACTTCGGTGCAGCCGTCAGCCGTGCCCGTCGCGCCCTGGCCGAGTTCCGCATCCGCGGCGTCTCCACGAACATCCCCTTCCTGCAGGCCGTGCTCGACGACCCCGACTTCATCGCCGGCGACGTCAGCACGTCGTTCATCGAGGAGCGTCCCGAGCTGTTCAAGGGCCGCGCATCCAAGGACCGCGGCACCAAGGTGCTCAACTGGCTGGCCGACGTCACCGTCAACCTGCCGAACGGCACCCGTCCCGAGACGCACGCTCCGGTCGACAAGTTGCCGAAGATCGACCTGTCCGCACCCGCCCCGTCGGGGTCGCGCCAGAAGCTGCTCGAGCTGGGCCCGGCCGGATTCGCGGATGCCCTGCGCAAGCAGACGGCACTCGCAGTCACCGAGACGACGTTCCGCGACGCGCACCAGTCGCTCCTCGCGACCCGCGTCCGCACCCGCGACCTGCTCGCGGTGGCGCCGTATGTCGCCCGGATGACTCCCGAGTTGCTCTCGGTCGAGGCGTGGGGCGGCGCGACCTACGATGTCGCGCTGCGCTTCCTCGGCGAAGACCCGTGGGACCGCCTGGCGGCCCTCCGCGAGGCCCTGCCGAACATCAACATCCAGATGCTGCTCCGTGGTCGCAACACGGTCGGCTACACGCCGTATCCGACCGAGGTGACGGATGCGTTCGTGCGCGAGGCCGCCGCCACCGGTGTCGACATCTTCCGCATCTTCGATGCCCTCAACGATGTCTCGCAGATGCGTCCGGCGATCGAGTCGGTGCTCGCCACGGGAACGGCTGTCGCCGAGGTCGCCGTCTGCTACACGGGCGACCTGCTCGACCCGTCCGAAGACCTCTACACGCTCGACTACTACCTGCGTCTCGCCGAGCAGATCGTGGAGTCGGGCGCGCACATCCTCGCGATCAAGGACATGGCGGGCCTGCTGCGTCCCGCCGCCGCCGAGAAGCTCGTCGCCGCGTTCCGTGAGCGCTTCGATCTCCCGGTGCACGTCCACACGCACGACACCCCCGGCGGCCAGCTCGCGACATTGCTCGCGGCCAGCCGCGCCGGTGCGGATGCGGTCGACGTGGCAAGCGCGCCGATGGCGGGTACCACGAGCCAGCCGTCCGCATCCGCCCTCGTCGCCGCCCTGGCTCACACCGAGCGCGACACCGGCATCTCCCTGGCCGCGGTCAACGATCTCGAGCCGTACTGGGAGGCCGTGCGCCACGTCTACAAGCCGTTCGAGTCCGGTCTGCCCGGCCCGACTGGCCGCGTGTACAAGCACGAGATCCCCGGTGGTCAGCTCTCCAACCTGCGCCAGCAGGCGAAGGCGCTGGGCCTTGCCGAGGACTTCGAGCTCGTCGAAGACATGTACGCGGCTGCGAACCAGATCCTCGGCCGCATCCCCAAGGTCACCCCGTCGTCGAAGGTCGTCGGCGACCTCGCGCTGCACCTCGCAGCCGTGCACGCCGACCCGGCCGACTTCGCCGAGAACCCGCAGAACTACGACATCCCCGACTCGGTCGTCGGCTTCATGGCTGGCGAGCTGGGCGAGCTGCCCGGAGGCTGGCCCGAGCCTTTCCGCACCAAGGTGCTGGCCGGAAAGACCATCAAAGTCGGCGTCGAAGATCTGAAGGCGGAAGATGCCAAGGCTCTCGAGGGCTCGAGTTCGGAGCGCCGCGCGACTCTGAACCGTCTGCTCTTCCCGGCTCCGACCCGCATCTTCGAGCAGAGCCGCGAGCTCTTCGGCGACCTCTCGGTCGTCGACTCTCTCGACTACCTCTACGGCCTCAAGCAGGGCACGGAGCACGTCATCGAGATCGACAAGGGCGTGCGTCTCTACATCGGCCTCGAGGCGATCGGCGAAGCCGACGACAAGGGGATGCGCACGGTCATGACCACGCTCAACGGGCAGCTCCGTCCGGTGTTCGTGCGCGACCGCAGCATCGTCGTCGAGGCCAAGGCGGCCGAGAAGGCCGACTCGGCCAAGCCGGGACAGGTCGCGGCGCCGTTCTCGGGTGTGGTCACGCTGCAGGTCGCCGTAGGCGACACGGTCGCCGCGGGCCAGTCGGTCGCGTCGATCGAAGCCATGAAGATGGAGGCGGCCATCACCGCCCCCATCGCCGGCACCGTCGAGCGGCTCGCCATCCCGAAGACCCAGCAGGTCGACGCCGGCGACCTCCTCGTGGTGGTCACCCCCGCCTGAGCGCTGGAGCCTTCGGGCAGGTCGCCGCGGACCGGTAAACTATGCCAGGCGCTCTGACGGGCGCCAGAAGGAGACAACCCCGTGGCAGACAAGCCCGAGAAAGGCGAGCCCGGCGAGCTCGCGACGACAGAGGACGACCTGACGGTCTCGGTTCCCGAGAACCTCAGCATCGTCGTCGACATGCCGCCGGCGCCCACGCACGAGGCTCCAGAAGACGAGGTCGCCGTCGCCATCGACGACGTCCCCGTCAACCCGGGCTTCGTCGCGTCGCCGACCGAGCCGACCACGATGTCGGTCGCGATCGTCGCCTCGCGTCTCACCACCGGCCCAACGGCCACGCAGAAGGGCGCGGAAGCGGACATCCCGCCCCTCCCTGGCTCCGACGCGTTCAGTCAGTCACGACGTGACCGGCTGCGCGGGGAGCACTCGCTGCAGCCGGAGCCGGCAGCGATGCTCACGGCCGACCGCCTGCTCGAGGTCAACCGCAAGACGCGCCCCGGCCCCGAGGGCGGCTGGCAGCAGTTCGTCTACGCGGTCACGTTCCACCTGGTCAACCTGGGCGACTCCGCCAAGGTGCGGGCTCGCAAAGAGCTCGACCACCGCATCCAGAAGCAGTTCGAGGGCGGAACGCGGTTCGTACCCGTGCTCACCCGCAAGGGCGGGGTGGGCAAGACCACCGTCACGACGCTGCTCGGCATGGCGCTGGCCGACGCCCGCGAAGACCGCATCGTGGCGATCGACGCCAATCCCGACCGCGGAACGCTCTCCGAGCGCGTCACCAAGCAGACCAGGGCCACGGTTCGGGATGTGGTGCAGAAGGCCCCGAGCATCGGCGGCTTCACGGACTTCTCGGCCCTCGTCTCGCGCGATGAGACCCGGCTCGACATCCTGGCCTCCGACACGGACCCACTGCTGTCCGAGGCGTTCGACGAGAACGACTACAACGTCGTCGCCGACCTGACGGCGCGGTTCTACTCGATCGTGCTCACCGACTGCGGCACGGGAATCGTGCACTCGGTGATGCGTGCGACACTCCAGCGGGCAGACTCGGTGGTCATCGTGTCCGGCGGCAGCGTCGACGAGGCGCGTCTCGCATCCGAGACCCTCACCTGGCTGGAGGCGAACGGCTACGGAGACCTGGTCCGCAACGCGATCGTCGCACTCAACACCGCGACCCAGGGCACGAACCTGGTGAAGCTCGACGAGATCGAGTCGCACTTCAAGTCGCGCGTGCGCGAGGTCGTGCGCATCCCTTACGACCCGCAGCTCGCCGCCGGTTCCGTCGTCTCGTACAAAGACCTGAAGCCGCTCACGAAGCAGTCGGCCCGCACGCTCGCCGCACTCGTCGTCGAGGGCCTGCCGACCAACCGCGGCTGAGCCCGCTGCGACATCCCCGTCCCGCACCACCGAGGAGTTCCCTGTGACCGAACGACAGATCCGCCTGTTCGGCGACCCCGTGCTGAAGACCGTCTCCGACCCGATCATGGAGGTCGACGAGGGCATCCGCGGACTGGTCGAAGACCTGATCGACTCCGTGATCCCGCCAGGCCGGGCCGGCGTCGCCGCGCCGCAGATCGGCGTGAACCTGCGGGCTTTCAGCTACAACGTCGACGGTGACATCGGGTACATCATCAACCCGGTACTCGTCGAGGTCTCGGGCGAGCCCGAGCTGGTCGACGAGGGATGTCTCTCGGTGCCAGGGCTTTGGTTCAAGACGGCCAGGTATCCGTTCGCGCGCGCTGTGGGAACAGACCTCGACGGCAACGAGATCGAGATCTCCGGCACGGGCGTGCTCGCGCAGGCGCTGCAGCACGAGACCGACCACCTCGACGGCAAGCTGTACCTCGACCGGCTCGACAAGGAGAGCCGCCGAGAGGCCATGAAACAGGTGCGCGAGAGCGACTGGTTCTGAGCGGTCCCTCATCCGGCGGGCGCTCTGTGGGGAGGCCCGCTCACTAGACTGACGGCATGCGAATTGCGGTCACTGGAGGATCAGGAAAGCTCGGGCGCACGGTCGTGCGCGAACTCGCGACAGCGGGTAACGAGGTCATCAATCTGGACTCGACGGGGGAGCGGGGTCCCGGATTCGTCCGAGTCGATCTCACCGACTTCGGCGACACGGTGGAAGCGATCCTCGGGGTGCAGGACAAGCACGACGGGTTCGACGCGATCGTGCACCTCGCCGCGATCCCGGCCCCGGGCATCCTGAGCGACGTCGCGACGTTCCACAACAACATCCGCGTCACTTACAACGTCTTCCACGCGGCGCAGCGGGCAGGGATCAAGAACATCGTCTACGCGTCGAGCGAGACCGTGCTCGGCCTGCCGTTCGACGTGCCGCCGCCGTATATCCCGGTCGACGAGGAGTACCCGGCTCGGCCCGAGAGCACGTACTCGCTGGTCAAGCACCTCGAGGAGCAGATGGCGATCGAGCTGGTGCGGTGGGATCCGACGCTCAAGATCGTTGCCCTGCGGTTCTCCAACGTGATGGCGCCCGAGGACTATGCGGCGTTCCCGTCGTTCGACGATGACGCGCTCAAGCGCAAGTGGAACCTGTGGGGTTATATTGACGCTCGCGACGGCGCCCAGGCCATCCGCCGAGCCCTCGAGCTCGAGACGACCGGTTTCGACCGCTTCATCATCGCTGCGGCCGACACCGTGATGAGCCGCCCGAACGCGGAACTCGTCGAAGAGGTGTTCCCCGGCGTGCCGCTCAAGGGCGACCTGGGCGTCAACGACACCCTGCTCTCGATCGCCAAGGCGCGCCGGGTGCTCGGGTACGAGCCCGAGCACTCCTGGCGCGACGAGGTCTAGCTCAGTGGGCGAGTGAGATGCCCTGGGTCGCCGGCGAGCCGGAGTAGATGCCCTCGACCACGTCGGCGAAGTCCTTCATGATGACGTTCCGCTTGATGCTGAGCTTCGGCGTGAGGTGACCGCTCGCCTCGGTGAGGTCGGTCGCCAGGATGACGAACTTGCGGATGGACTCCGCCCGCGAGACATGGGAGTTCGCCAGGTCGATCGCGCGCTGGATCTCCGCGTTGACCGCGGGGTTCACGGATGCCTCGGCGAGGGTCATGTTCTTGTCCTCACCGTTGTTCGCCAGCCAGGTCGGCAGCATCTCGGTGTCGAGGGTGACGAGGGCTGCGATGAAAGGCTTCTGGTCGCCAACCACGATGACCTGACTCACCAACGGGTTCGAGCGCACAGGGTCTTCGAGGGCGGCGGGGGAGACGTTCTTGCCGCCGGCGGTGACGATGATCTCCTTCTTGCGACCCGTGATCGCGAGAAAACCGTCGTCGTCGAAGCTGCCGAGGTCTCCGGTGAGGAACCAGCCGTCGTCGAACGCTGCGGCGGTCGCCTCGGGGTTCTTCCAGTACTCCTTGAAGACGTTGATTCCCTTGACCTGGATCTCGCCGTCGTCGCTGAGCCGGACCGAGACTCCAGGAAGTGCGGGCCCGACCGTTCCGATCTTGAACTTGTCGGGCAGGTTGACGGTCGCAGGTGCGGTCGTCTCCGTGAGGCCGTAGCCCTCGAGGATCTTGATGCCCAGGCTGTGGAAGAAGTGACCGAGGTGCGAGCCGAGGGGCGCGGATCCCGAAACGGCGAACTTCACGCGGCCACCCATGGCCGCACGCAGCTTGCTGTAGACGAGCCGGTCGAAGATCGCGAACTGCACGCGCAGCCCGAACGGGACCGAACCGGCCTCCACGGCCTTGGAATGCGCGACGGCCACGTCAGCCGCCCTGCGGAAGATCTTGCCCCGACCGCCGGCCTCGGCCTTCTGCTCGGCCGAGTTGTAGACCTTCTCGAAGACGCGCGGCACCGCAAGCAGGAAGGTCGGCTTGAAGCTGGCGAGAGCCGGCAGAAGCTGCTTCGTGTCGGCCTGGTGGCCGACCTTGACACCGCCAGTGACGCAGAGCACAGCGATGAAGCGAGCGAAGATGTGTGCGGTGGTGATGAAGAGGAGAGTGGATGCGCGGCCTTCTTCGACGACCTCGCTGAGCGCCTCGGCCGAGTTGCGCGAGAGTTCCACGAAGTTGCCGTGGGTGAGAACGCATCCCTTCGGCTTGCCGGTCGAGCCCGAGGTGTAGATCAGCGTGCCGATATCGTCGGCGTTCGCCAGCTTGCGGCGGCGCTCGATCTCCTCGTCGGGCACGTCGACGCCAGCCGCGGCGAGCTTGTCGAGGTCGCCGAGGTGCAGCTGCCAGACCTTGCGGATTTCCGGGAGCTCAGGATGCACCTCGTCGAAGCGCGCGAACATGTCCGGGGTCTCCAGGATGATCGCGATCGCTTCCGAGTCGCTCATGTTCCACTGCACCTGCATCGGCGAGGAGGTCTCGTACACGGGGACGAGCACCGCGCCGGCGAACCAGGTGGCGAAGTCGATGAGTGTCCACTCGTAGCGCGTCTTGCACATCAGGCCGATCTTGTCGCCCGGCTCGATGCCGCTGGCGACAAGGCCTTTCGAGAGCGCGATGACCTGGCGGTAGAACTCGGCGCAGGTGATGTCGTCCCAGGCGTCGCCGTTCGGGATGGAGAACAGCGGCGCATCCGGAGTCGCGGTGACGCGGTCGACCAGCAGGTCGGTGGCGTTGGCCGTCGGGTCGGCGGGGTGAAGCGCTGGGGTATCGAACTGTTTCACGGTAACTCCCTCGGTACCGGTCGGAAAAGGCGGGTAAACGACCCGAATGGCCTCGGCCAAACTGGTTAACTACACTCTAGATGGTGCGGATGTGAGTGATCTGGCCGTGGCCGTCCGCCGCACCGCCCACCCATGCTTCAAAGAAAGGCTGCTGCCTGTGCACGCGATCGGGATCGACATCGGCGGAACGAAGATCGCGGGAGCCGTGGTCGACGAGTTCGGAACCATCGTCCGCGAGGATCGCGTTCCGACCGAGGCTTCGGAGCCGATCGAGATCGAGAACGCCGTCGTCGCGATGATCGAGCGCCTGGCCGATGGACCGGAGGAGATCGCCGGGGCCGGGGTCGCCGCGGCCGGCTTCTTCGACGCCGCGCAGTCGACCGTCTACTACTCGCCGAACATCAATTGGCGGCTCGAACCGCTGCGCGAGAAGCTGGAGAAGCGCGTCGACCTGCCGATCATCATCGAGAACGATGCGAACGCGGCCGGCTGGGCGGAGTTCCGGTACGGTGCCGGACGTCTCGTCAGCGACATGGTCATCCTGACCATCGGCACGGGCGTCGGCGGCGCGATCGTCAGCAACGACCGTCTGTTCCGCGGCGGCTTCGGTGCGGGCGCAGAACTCGGGCACATGCGCGTGGTACCGGGCGGCCTGCCGTGCGGATGCGGCGCTCGCGGCTGCATCGAGCAGTACGGTTCGGGCCGTGCCCTTCAAAGGATGGCCAACGAGCTCGCCGACGCTGGTGGGATCGGTCAGGCGCTCGCCGATGTGCGCGACCGCACGGGGACCATCAGCGGCGCCGACATCAGCGACCTGATCGGGGCGGGGGATGCGGGAGCGCTCGCCGCCCTCCGCCAGCTGGGCGACTGGCTCGGTCAGGCTTGCGCGAGCCTTGGCGCAGTGCTCGACCCTCAGGTGTTCGTGTTCGGTGGCGGTGTCGCGCAGGCGGGGGAGCAATTGCTCGAGCCGATCCGTCTCGCGTATCTGGAGAACCTGCCGGCACGGGGATTCCATCCTGAGCCCGAGTTCAAGATCGCCGAGCTCGTCAACGACGCCGGAGCGGTCGGCGCGGCCGATCTCGCGCGCCTGCACGCGACGGGGCGTTAGGCTGAGCCGGTGTTCTACTGGCTGATGAAGCACCTGATCGCAGGTCCCCTGCTCAAGGGCATCTTTCGGCCGTGGGTCATCGGGCTCGAGAACGTTCCGGCCAAGGGCGCCGTGATCCTCGCCAGCAACCACTTGTCGTTCATCGACTCGATCTTCCTGCCGCTGGTCGTCGACAGACGGATGTCGTTTCTCGCCAAGAGCGACTACTTCACGCGCAAAGGGTTCAAAGGCTGGGCGACTAAGACGTTCATGACGGCGACAGGTCAGATCCCGATCGACCGCTCCGGCGGCAAGGCCTCAGAGGATTCGCTCAACACGGGTCTCGCGTTGCTTGCGCGGGGTGAGATGCTCGGCATCTACCCCGAGGGCACCCGGAGCCCCGACGGAAAGCTGTACCGTGGGCGCACCGGCGTCGCGCGGATGATCCTCGAGGGCCAGGTGCCGGTCGTTCCCGTCGCCATGATCGACACCGAGAAGATCATGCCCATCGGAACCCGCCTGCCGAAAGTCGGCCGGATCGGCATCGTGATCGGCAAGCCGATCGACTTCTCGCGCTTCGAGGGGATGGAAGGCGACCGCTTCATCCTCCGCTCCGTGACCGACGAGATCATGTACCAGCTGCACGCTCTGAGCGAGCAGGAATATGACGACGTCTACGCCAGCAGCGTGAAAGAAAAGCGGGCTTCGCTTTCGCGATAGGCTCAGATACCGGCGCACTCGATCCGTGCCGCCGGCACCCCACTGGCGTGCGAACAGATCGACGCGCCCCGAGTTGAGCGGAAGTCCTGTGCTAGACACCACTGATCCCGTCGTGAAGGCTGACGAGTCTGTGATTGCAGGGCTGGACTATTGGCGCACGCTCGAGGTGAAGCAGCAGCCGCAGTGGCCGGATCCCGAGGCCGCAGCTGCCGCGTCTGCCGAGATCGCCACTCTGCCGCCGCTCGTCTTCGCCGGCGAGGTCGACCAGCTGCGCACGCGCCTCGGCGCCGCCGCTCAAGGCAAGGGCTTCCTCCTGCAGGGCGGCGACTGCGCCGAGACCTTCGCCGGGGCGACCGCCGATCAGATCCGCAACCGCGTCAAGACCGTGCTGCAGATGGCCATTGTGCTCACGTACGGCGCGTCCATGCCCGTCATCAAGATGGGTCGTATGGCGGGCCAGTTCGCCAAGCCGCGCTCCAGCGACACCGAGACCCGCGGCGGCGTCACCCTGCCGGCTTACCGCGGCGACATCGTGAACGGCTACGACTTCACCCCCGAGTCGCGTCAGGCAGACCCGCAGCGGCTGGTGAAGGGCTACCACACGGCGGCCTCGACGCTGAACCTCATCCGGGCTTTCACCCAGGGTGGCTTCGCCGATCTGCGCCAGGTGCACAGCTGGAACCGGGGCTTCGCCGCGAACCCGGCGAACCAGCGTTACGAAGGTCTTGCCCGTGAGATCGACCGAGCGATCAAGTTCATGGAGGCGGCTGGCGCCGACTTCGACGAACTGAAGCGCGTCGAGTTCTACTCGAGCCACGAGGGTCTGCTCATGGACTACGAGCGCCCGATGACCCGCATCGACTCCCGCACGGGAACGCCGTACAACACGTCGGCGCACTTCGTGTGGATCGGTGAGCGCACGCGCGACCTCGATGGGGCGCACGTCGACTTCCTGTCCCGGGTGCGCAACCCGATCGGCGTGAAGCTCGGTCCGACCACCACACCCGAGACGATGCTGCAGCTCATCGACAAGCTCGATCCGAACCGCGAGCCGGGGCGCCTCACGTTCATCACACGCATGGGTGCCGGCAAGATCCGGGATGCGCTCCCTCCGCTTCTCGAGGCGATCAAAGCGAGCGACGCGACCCCGCTGTGGGTCACCGACCCGATGCACGGCAACGGCCTCACCACTCCGACCGGATACAAGACCCGTCGTTTCGACGACGTCGTCGACGAGGTGAAGGGCTTCTTCGAGGCGCACCGCGCGGCCGGAACGCATCCGGGCGGCATCCACGTCGAGCTCACGGGAGACGACGTCACCGAGTGCCTGGGCGGTTCCGAGCACATCGACGAGGCGACGCTGGCCACGCGCTACGAGTCGCTCTGCGACCCGCGACTCAACCACATGCAGTCGCTCGAGCTGGCCTTCCTCGTCGCCGAGGAGCTCGCCAACCGCTGATCAGCGGTGACCCAGCTGAACGAGAAGAGGCCCACCGGACGAACCGGTGAGCCTCTTCTTTGCGGGTTGTCAGAAGCCGGCGAAGTTGATCGAGAGGCTCGTGCCCTTGGGCTGGACGGTGCCTGCGCCCGGGGACACTTTCGACACGACGAATGCGTTCGGCGCCACGTCTGCGATCGGGCTGTACTGGAGATTGAAGCCGGCGTCTTTGAGGGCCTTCTTGGCGACGTCCCAGGTCTTGCCGACGACATCCGGAACCGCGACGGGCGCTGGGCCCTTCGACGTCTCGAGCAGCAGGGTGTCGTTGGGCTTCACCGGGCCGTCCTTCTGCGGCTGAGCCGAGATCACGAGGCCCTTCTCGACCGTGTCGCTGTAAGTCTCGGGACCGGGCTGCGTCAGGAGTCCGACGTCTTTCAGCGCGGCCTGCGCAGCGGCGACCGACTTGCCGGCCACATCCGGCACCGGGCCCACTGAGACCACGAGGCTCACCTTGGTGCCTTCGAGAGAGGCGCCGCCCGCCGAGAGGTCTGCGCCTGCCGCGTCGGCGGCCGAGATCACGGTGTTCGCCGGTATCTTCGCGTCGAACTGCTCCGTGATCGGACCCACGACGGCGCCGTTGTCGATGATCGACTTCTTCGCTGCGTCCACGGGCTGTCCGGCGAGAGCCGGAAGGTTGATGGGTTTCGGGCCCTGGGAAACCTTGACCGTGACGATGCTTCCCCGGTTCGCGGCCGAACCGGACGCCGGGTCGGTCGCCGAGACGAGCCCGGTCGCGATCGTCGTGCTGTACTCGACGCCCTGCTTCGTCTCGAAGCCCAGCTGCTTGAGGGTCGCGATCGCATCCGCCGGCGCTTTGCCGGCAACATTCGGGATCTGGACGGTCGAACCCGGTCCGGAGCCGAAATACCAGCCGGTGCCGCCCGCGACGCCCGCGAGCACGATGATCAACGCGAAGAGCCACCAGCCCTTGCCGCGTCGGCGCTTTGTGACGTCGGTCAGTGTCTGAACGCTGTCGGGTGCGCTTGCGGCGACCTGCTGTCGGATCGCCGGGTTGATGATCTGGGTGTCGCCCTCGTCGATTCCGGGACCGTACGCCGGAGGCAGGACCATCGTCTGCTGCAGGGGACCGGCGTCGCCGCGGATGGACTTCTCGGCCTCGATCAACCGGTCGAGCATCTCGCGCGCGTCGTGCGGACGCTTGTCCGGGTCCTTCGCGGTCGCCCAGAGCACGAGATCGTCGAGCTCGGCGGGAACTGACGGGTTCTTGGCGCTCGGCGTCGGCACCGCGTCGTTGGCGTGCTGATATGCGATCTGCATCGGCTGCTCGCCCTGGAAGGGCTGCTCGCCGGTGAGCATCTCGTACATCATGATGCCGAGCGCGTAGATGTCGCTGCGAGCATCCGCGACGCCACGGGTGACGAGCTCGGGAGAGAGGTAGGCGATCGTTCCGAGCAGTGCCTGCCCCGTCGCCGTGTTCGCGCTGGCCGCGCGGGCAAGCCCGAAGTCGCCGATCTTGATCCGGCCGTCGTCGGCGAGTAGCACGTTCTCGGGCTTGAGGTCGCGGTGCACGATCCCGGCCTTGTGCGCGGCGGCGAGGCCGCTCAGCACGGCCTCCATGATGTCGATCGTCTGTTCGGGGGTGAGCTTGCCGTAGTCCTTCAGCAGGTCGCGAAGGGTGATGCCGGGGAGGTATTCCATAACCAGGTAGGCCATGTCGGAGTCCTGCCCCTGGTCGAAGACGTTGACGACGTTCGGATGCGCGAGGCGCGCGGCCGACCTGGCCTCCTGCACGAAGCGGCTCTTGAACACGCTGTCGTCGGCGAGGTGGCCGTGCATGACCTTGATGGCGACCCGGCGTTCGAGCCGCAGATCGGTCGCCAGATAGACGGTGGCCATGCCACCGCGGGCGATCCTCGAGCGCACCTGATAGCGGCCGTCGATAAGACGTCCGATCAGGGGGTCGGTCTGGCTCGTGGTCACGTGTCGAGTTTAGAGAAGGAGACCTGCCCGAAGCCTGCAAAACACCGTGAAGGCCCGTCCTGTGATCCGCTTGTGATCATCGGAGCCCGGCCTCAGCCGAGCTGGGGGAGCCAGCTGCGCGCGGACACTTCCCATTTGGCGTATGCGTCGGGATACGCGGAGATCTGCACGGCCTGCGCGGCCTGCGTCACCGACATGCTCTGCCAGCCCGGGATGTCGAGCAGGCCACGGGTGCGACCCGTGTTCGGGTTGTTCGCGCCGCCGTAGAACGCTCGCGCGGAGTATGCGGGGTCGAGCACCTGTGCGGGGGTGCCCCATCCTGTGCTCGGGCGTTGCTGGAACAGTCCCAGGGAGTCGCGGTCGCCGTACTGCACGTTGCGCAAGCCGGATTCCTGGGCCGCGGCGGCGAGTGCGATGACGATCCCGTAGTCGCTGACGCCTTCCTGTCGCCCGACCTTCACGATGAGAGCGGCATTGGCTCTCATCTCCGCTGTGAGAGGGACCGGTGTCGCGCCGACCGGAACGGGCGTCGGGGCCGGGGCTGCTGGAGCGGCGGCCACGGGGGCGGGAGCCGCAACGGGTGCTCTCGGTGTGTCGACGGATGCGGTCGCCAGGCCGGGGATCGTCACTCGCTGTCCCGGGAAGATCAGGCTTGACCTGTCCAGTCCGTTGGCGCTGAGAATCGACTGGACGCTGACCCCGAAGCGACCGGCGATCGCGCTGATCGTGTCGCCTTTGACGATCGTGTACTTGGTGACCGAGGGGTGGACACCGGCGCCGGCGCTGGAGCCGGGGCCGCCGGAGCAGAGCCGGTCGCGCCGGAAAGAGCGAGCACTTGGCCGGGAAAGATCAGACTCTTCCAACTCAGCCCGTTCAGCGCGAGGATGCTCGCGGTCGAGAGCCCGAAGCGCCCAGCGATGCCGGAGACGGTGTCGCCGGACTGAACGCTGTAAGTGGTGGGAGCACCTGAGACCGCGGTGCGAGCCGGAGAGGTGGTCGCGGCGGCGCTGAGGTCCGTTCGGACAGTGCCGTGTGCATCCGGAGCCTTCTCCTTGGCGCCGTCGGCGTCGCTGCGCGGAGCTTCGGCCTGAGCGGGAGTGATGATGTTGAGCGTCACCGCGAGCGAACTGGCGATGACGATGGGCACAGTCGCGAAAACCGAGCGCGCTGATCGGGCAAGTACAGACATCTGACCCCACCTCTTCTGCTGGTTGCGAACTCTCACGCTGTCACACAATGCATAAGGAGTCAATTAGTGTGACTGAAGTGATTTGAGTTAACACGATCGTAACAATTGAAGTGGCTCCTGAAGTGTCCGGCATCGTGGGAGGCTTGTGGTGTGACTGAGCAAGCCCCAGGCCGCGAATGGCTGACCATCCCCGACCTCGTCGACCTCCTCGGACTGAGCGTGAGCCGCGTTCGCCGCCTCATCGAGGACAAGCACCTCGCCGCCAAGCGGATCGACGGCGTTCTCAAAGTTCCGGCCGACTTCATCCGCGACGGCGAGCCGTTGAACGAACTCCGTGGCACGCTGATCGTCCTCGGCGACGCCGGGTTCGACGACGAGGAAGCCGTGGACTGGTTGATCGACGCGGACGCCTCGCTGGGAGCGGCCCCCATCGACGCGCTGCGCGCCGGCCGCAAGGCAGAGGTGCGACGAGTCGCTCAAGCGCTCGCGTAGTCGACCGAGCGCTCGCGGAGGGACCGCTCCGGCAGCTCTCAGTAAGCGCGTTCGGTGACCGTCACCGCGAGCTCGCGGAGCTGCGCCCGGGCCTGGGCGCCGAGGGGTGCCGCTTCGATCGCTTCGATCGCCTGTCGGACGTTGGCTGCGATCAGTGCTTCGACTTTGTCGACCGCACCCGTGTCGCGGATCGTGTACTGAAGGGTCTCGATCTGCGCCGGTGTGAGGTCGGGGTCGCCGAGCAGCTCGTCGAGTGCTGACCGAGCGCCTCCCGGCATCGCCTCACGTGCGAGGGCGATGAGCACGGTTCGCTTGCCCTCGCGCAGGTCGTCACCGCTCGGCTTTCCGGTGACCGCCGCATCCCCGAAGACTCCGAGGAGATCGTCGCGGAGCTGGTAGGCGATGCCGAGCGGGAGGCCGAAGCTGCGAAGCGCATCCAGCTGCCCGATCGTCGCGCCCGCAAGGCTCGCGCCGATCAGGAGCGGCGCTTCGACGCTGTACTTCGCCGACTTGTAGACGATGACGCGCTCAGCGCGGGAGAGATGCTCGGAGCCGGGCTGGGCATCCCAGCCGATCTCCTCGAAGATGTCGAGGTACTGGCCGGCCGTGACATCGAGGCGCATGCGGTTGAACTCGGCGCGCGCCGCTCGCCGGGCAGGCGCGCTGACGACCTCGGTCAAGCCCTCGTCGAAGAGCTCGTCGCTCAGGATGAGGAGCAGATCTCCGAGCAGCGTCGCGGCCCCCGCGCCGAAGTCGTCGGCCGACCCGCGCCAGCCGTTCTCCTCGTGCAGTGCCGCGAATCGGCGGTGTGCGGCAGGCGCTCCGCGACGAGTGTCGGAATTGTCGATGATGTCGTCGTGCACCAGGGCCGCCGCGTGGAAGACCTCGAGAGCGCTCGCGACGGACACCACCGCGTCGAGCGCTCCACCCGGGGCGACGCTGTCGTCTGCGGCATCAGGACCGGAAGACCGGACGGCCTGCCAGCCCCAGAAGCAGAAGAGGGCCCGGAAACGCTTGCCGCCGCTGAGAAAATCCCGGGAGAACGCCTCAATCGGGGAGAGTTCATCCGCGATGGAGACCAGAATGGAAGCACGCGCATCGAGGAACCCATCGATTCTGGTCTGGATCAGGTCGACGAACCGAATGCTTTCTGACACACGCCTAGCCTAGCTACCGCGGCGGGGCTACAATCAGCACACAACGTCACGAACCCGGGAAAGAGGGGGAAACGGATGCCGCTTTCAGAACACGAGCAGCGCCTCCTCGAAGAGATGGAGCGCAGCCTCTATCAGAACGACGCAGATTTCGTGGCGACGGTCGGTGGAAGGCGCGGTAGGCCCGCGTACCGCTCCATCGTCCTCGGCATTCTGATCGCCGTCGTCGGCGTGGGTGTACTCATCGCCGGGGTCTCCTTCCAGATCCCCATCGTCGGCATCCTCGGTTTCGTCGTGATGTTCGTCGGCGTGCTCCTCGCAATCGCACCCAGCAAGCGCAACGCACCCGCTCAGGATGCGTCGGCTCCCGGTGCGACGAGCGCCTCGGGCAAGACCAGCAAGGCTCAGCAGGCCGGCTTCATGAACAAGCTCAACGACCGCTGGGACAAGAGGCAGGACGGGCAGGGCTAGCTCCTCCCTTCCGCTCCACCCGAGCGGACAACTCTGGGTCGATCTTCGGATCGGCCCTTTTTCTTGCCCATTTTCAGGGTCGGGCCATCCACTTTCCTCCACCAAGGAAATCCTTGATTTTGCAAGGCTTGGCACCCCCAATAGAGTCAATTAACTCGAATGCGGTGCAGATGTGGATGATTGTGGAGTAAAGTGGAGCCACACCGCAACCTTGGCCGGAAGAGTGGGGAGTACCCGATGTTTCTCGGTACCTATGCCCCCAAACTCGACGAAAAGGGACGGATCATCTTGCCGGCCAAATTCCGGGATGAACTCGCATCCGGCATCGTCCTCACCCGCGGCCAAGAACATTGCGTCTACGTCTTCAGTCAGCGGGAGTTCGAATCCCTGCACGAGAAGATCCGGCAGGCGCCGGTCACGAGCAAGCAGGCCCGTGACTATCTCCGCGTCTTCCTCTCGGGCGCGAGCTCAGAGCTTCCGGATAAGCAGAACCGCGTGACTGTTCCTCAGACCCTGCGTTCGTATGCAGGTCTCGATCGCGACCTGGTCGTCATCGGGGCGGGCAGCCGCGCGGAGATCTGGGACGCCCAGGCGTGGGAGACCTACCTGGAAGAGCAGGAAGCAACGTTCGCCAACACCACGGAGGAGGTGATCCCGGGGCTCTTCTAGTGCCTGACACCTGACTCCCAGCCATTCACCGCCCTGACACACTTCCCCGGTGCCAGGTCGGAATGGATGGGGATCAGGATTCAGGGGCCCGAACCCGTCGAAGCCATGACAGACGACCAGATCCACACCCCGGTACTCCTCGAGCGCGTCATCGAGCTGCTCGCACCCGCGCTGGAGGCGCCCGGTGCCGTCATCGTCGATGCCACGCTCGGCATGGGCGGCCACTCGGCGGGCATCCTGGAACGGTTCCCCCAGGTGACGCTCATCGGTCTCGACCGCGATCCGGATGCGCTCGCGATCGCAGGCGAGCGTCTCGCCCGGTTCGGCGATCGCGTCCACCTGGTGCACACGGTCTACGACCGCATCCTCGAAGCCGTGGCGGGCCTCGGCTTCCACGAGGTGCACGGCGTCCTCTTCGACCTCGGCGTCAGCTCGCTCCAGCTCGATCGCGTCGAGCGCGGCTTCTCGTATTCGAAGGATGCTCCGCTCGACATGCGTATGGACGGCACCAGCGATCTCACGGCCGCGACCATCCTGGCCGAGTACAGCGAAGCCGACCTGCGTCGGATCTTCCGCGACTACGGCGAGGAGAAGCTCGCTGCGCGTTACGCACAGAAGATCGTCGAGGCCCGCGCCGAGCATCCCTTCGTCCGTTCGGCAGAGCTCGTCGACGTGATCACGAAGGCGACACCGGTCGCGGTACAGCGGCAGGGGCACCCGGCGAAGCGCGTCTTCCAGGCGCTGCGCATCGAGGTGAATCAAGAGCTGTCCGTGCTCGAGCGGGCGATCCCCGCCGCAATCGATGCCCTCGCGATCGGCGGCCGCATCGTCGTCGAGGCGTACCAGTCGCTCGAGGACCGCATCGTCAAGCGCGAGTTGCAGACCCGCTCGACGTCCAGCGCTCCGGCGGGCCTGCCTGTCGAGCTCCCCGAGCACAGGCCCGAACTGAAACTGCTCATCCGCGGGGCCGAGCTTGCGGACGACGACGAGAAAGCGGCCAATCCGCGAGCGACGCCCGTTCGTCTCAGGGCAGCCGAACGAGTGAGGAGGGCATCGTGAGCACGAGTCTGGCCGAGAAGCGTCCCGCCGTCGGCTGGCTGGGTCGCCAGGCGCCCCGTCCCGCCGAGGAAGAGCGCCCGAATCATCTCGAAGTCGTCTCGACCCGCTCGCAGCGTCGTTCGCGCCCCCGGGCCGTGTACGCGATCGTGGCAGTCGGGATGCTCATGGGCATCGTGGTATCGCAGCTTCTGCTCAGCATCGCCGTCTCTCAGGGCGCGTACCAACTCAGCTCGCTGGCTACCAAGCAGACGCAGCTCCAGCGCTCTTACCAGGCGGCCTCGGAGGATCTCAACCGGCTGACATCGCCGCAGAACCTCGCCGCCAATGCCAACGCCCTCGGGATGGTGAGCAATAGCAACCCCGCATACCTTCGCCTCTCCGACGCGGCAGTGCTGGGCGCGGCGGTTCCGGCGAGCGGGGCAGCCGGCACGGTCACCGGAGGACAGGGGAACCTGGTTCCGAACTCATTGCTCGCCGGGGTGCCGCTCGTCACAGGACCGCAGACTCCGGCGTCAGCCGACACCGCTACGCCGACCGCCGATCCCACGACCGACGGCGCGGCCGACCAGGCAACACCTCCGCCCGCAGCACCATTGGATGGAGCGTTGCCGACACCGGTGACGCACTGACGGGACGGACGGACGTGATCTCGAGAAAGTCGATCCGGCGGCGCACCGCCGTCACCGCAATCGCCGTCGTCGCGACCGTCGGCATCCTGGGCGCCCGGCTGGTGGACATCCAGGTCGTGCGCGCCGACGAACTGCAGAACGACTCGGTCAAAGCCAAACAGGTCTCGACGACCCTGCTCGGGGCGCGCGGCGATATCGTGGCCGCCAACGGAACCGTTCTCGCGACCACCGTCTACCGGTACACGGCCGCGCTGTCGCCCTCCGATGCCATCGGGGTCGGTGAGGAGGGGCGCAAGAAGATGATCGCGGCTGCCGCCAAGATCGGTGCGATCACGGGTCAAGGCGGCGATGCGATCGTCGCCATCATCGACAATGCCCTCAAGACGAACCCGAAGTCGAAATACGCCCTCGTCAAGAAGGGCATGGACGTCGGCACCTACAACAAGCTGACGAAGCTGCCGTACGGGTGGCTGACCTTCGAGAAGGTGCCAGCGCGGAGCTACCCGAACGGCGCCGTCGCAGGGAACCTGATCGGCTACGTCTCGGCCAACGGCAACGGCGGGCTCGAAGACAGCGAGAACGCCTGTCTCGCCGGCGAGAACGGTCTCCAGACCTACCAGCGAGGCGCGGACAGCGTCCCGATCCCCGGAAGCACCGTGGTTCAGAAGCAGGCGAAGGACGGCGGAACGCTGCAGCTGACGATCGACCCGGATCTGCAGTGGTTCACCGAGCAGACCCTCGCGCAGCAAGTCGCCGCGGTGGGTGCGAAGTTCGGGTTCGTCACCGTCGCCGAGGCCAAGACGGGGAAGATCAAGGCGATCGCCCAGTGGCCGGCGATGGATCCGAACAACATCGACGCGACCGACCCGTCCTACTGGGGTCTGCTGTCGTTGAGCACGCCGTACGAGCCCGGATCCACGTTCAAACCCCTCACGGCGAGCATGCTCATCGATCAGGGCAAAGCGAACCCCACCACACATGTGCTCGCACCCTACGAATTCAAGTCGGGCAAAGGCGCCGACCTGCACGATGCCGGCTATCACGCGCCGATGCGACTCACCCTGACGGGCGTGCTGATGAACTCGTCCAACACGGGCATGTCGATCCTCGGTCAGCGACTGAGCAATGAGGTGCGTTACGACTACCTGCAGAAGTTCGGCATCGGCAAGGAGACCGGGCTGCCGTACAACGGGCAGTCGTCGGGCATCCTGAACCCGGTCGGCAAATGGGACGACCAGACCAAATACGCCACGATGTTCGGTCAGGGAGTCTCCGCGACACAGGTGCAGATGGTCAGCGCATACCAGGCACTCGCTAACAACGGCGTGCGTATCCCATTGACGTTGACAGAGGGATGCAAGCAGGCGGACGGCACAGTCACCGACGTTCCGAAGCCGACGCCGATCCAGGTCGTCTCGGCCGACGCTGCCAACACGACGCTCGGGATGATGGAGAGCGTGGTCACAGACGGCGAGCTCTCCAAAAGCTCAGCATTCCGGGCTACCGCATCGCTGCGAAGACCGGAACGGCCCAGCAGCCGGACGGCCACGGCGGGTATTTGCCGTCGTACTACGTGTCTGTTATGGGTGTCGCTCCGGTGGACAACCCGGAGTATGTCGTTTCGGTCAACCTCGGATACCCGGCTACGCTTACTTCGTCGGCAGCTGCCGCTCCGCTGTTCCACACGATCATGAGTCAGGTGCTGAAGACCTACCGCGTGAAGCCTTCCACGACTTCCCCGGCTGACTACCCGCCTTACTACTGAAAGTGAGCCCCGTGACAGGACCGGCGCCCTCTTCCCTGCGCCCCGAGCATCCCGTCGCCCGTCCGCTCGCACAGCTGGTGGCGGAGTTCGGGTTGGATTCCCGAGGTGACCTCGATGCCGTCGAACTGACCGGTGTCGCTCTGGCGACCTCCGCCGTCGAGCCCGGCGACCTCTACGTCGGGGTGCCCGGACGGAACGCGCACGGCGCGAGCTACGCGGCGAAGGCCGCCGAGGCCGGAGCAGTGGCGATCCTGACCGATGAGGATGGGGCGCAGCTCGCAGCCGATTCCGGCCTGCCGGTCGTCATCACTCAGGACGCGCGTGCCGCCCTCGGTGCCGTCGCCGCCTGGATCTATCGCACCGACGAGAACGCTGCGACGCTCTTCGGCGTCACCGGCACGAACGGCAAGACCAGCGTCGTCTACCTGCTGAACGCCATCCTGGGTCAGCTCGGCGTCGTCTCCGGTCTGAGTTCGACGGCGGAGCGACGGATCGGCGACACGGCCATCACGAGCAAGCTCACGACGCCCGAAGCCAGCGAATTGCACGCCCTGCTCGCCCGGATGCGCGAGGAGGCCGTGCGCGCCGTCGCGATCGAGGTCTCGGCTCAGGCTCTCAGCCGGCACCGTGTGGACGGCATCGTCTTCGACGTCGTCGGGTTCACCAACCTCAGCCACGACCACCTCGACGACTACGCGGCGATGGACGACTACTTCGCCGCCAAGCTGGAACTCTTCCAGCCCGACCGTGCCCGCCGCGGCGTGGTCACGGTCGACTCCGATTGGGGACGGGCGCTCGTCGAGCAGTCGCGCATCCCGATCGCCACTCTGTCCACCTCCGCCGGTGCGGACGCCGACTGGGTGATGACGGTCACGGAGGAAACGGTCGACCACACCGCCTTCGTGCTCGAAGGGCCGGACGGTCGACGACTGTCGACCCGCGTTCCCCTGCTCGGCGCGTACATGGCAGCGAATGCCGCCCTCGCCATCGTCATGCTCATCGAGTCGGGCTACGACCTCGACGCGATCGGTGCGGCGCTCGACCGCGACGGCGGTATCGACGCGTTCATCCCCGGTCGGGCCGAGCGCATCTCCGGAGACCAGGGCCCGGTGGTCTTCATCGACTACGGTCACAGCCCCGACGCATTCCTCTCGACACTGGGCGCGCTCCGCAAGGTCACCGACGGCAAGATCGTCATGGTCTTCGGCGCCGACGGCGACCGCGATACGACCAAGCGCACCGACATGGGTGCGATCGCCGCTCGCGGTTCGGATGCCGTGGTCATCACCGACTTCCACCCACGCTGGGAGGACCCGGCGACGATCCGGGCCACCCTTCTCGACGGCGCGCGTCACGCGGTGCCCGAGCTGGAGCTCTACGAGATCCCCGACCCGCGCGCCGCCTTCCGCAAGGCCCTGTCGCTCGCAGGCGAGGGCGACATCGTGCTGTATGCGGGCCCCGGACACGAGGACTATCAGGAAGTGGCGGGCGAACGCATCCCGTATTCCGCCCGGGACGATGCGAAGCTCGCCCTGCGAGAGGCCGGGTGGCTCTGATGATCGCCCTGACGCTCGCCGAGATCGCTGCGGCGACCCGTGGCGATCTCGTGATCGCCGGTACTGAGACCGATCGGGAGACGGTCGTCGACGGACTCTCCACCACCGACTCGCGCGAGGTCGTGCCGGGCACGATCTTCTTCGCCAAGCCGGGGAGTTCACCGACGGGCACCTGTTCGTGCCTCAGGCGGTGGAAGCGGGAGCGGCACTGGTCGTCGTCGACCACCTTCTCGCCACCGACGGATGGACGCGTGCCGTTCCGCAGCTCGTCGTCGCCGACACAGTCGTCGCGCTCGGCGACCTCGCCACCGAGGTCATCGCGCGGGTGCGCTCGCTCGGCAAGCTCAAGATCGTCGGTGTCACCGGATCCAACGGCAAGACGACCACCAAGAACCTGCTGCGCTCGATTCTCGAGCCTGTCGGCCCGACGATCGCGCCCCGGGCGTCGTTCAACAATGAGGTCGGCGCTCCGGTCACGATGCTCGAGGTCACCGAGGAGACCGAGTTCCTCGTCGCCGAGATGGGCGCGAGCGGCATCGGGGAGATCGCCAGGCTCGTGCGCATGGCGCGTCCCGACATCGGGATCGTGCTCAAGGTCGGCCTCGCTCATGCGGGCGAGTTCGGCGGCATCGAGGCGACGCTGAAGGCGAAGACCGAGATGGTGAGCGATTTGCTCGACTCGGATGTGGCCATCCTGAACATCGACGATCCCCGAGTGGCGTCGATGGAGGACAAGACAGCCGCGCGCGTTCTCTGGTTCGGTCTAGACGAGCGGGCTGACGTGCGTGCGACGAATGTCGTGTCGACGGCCCGCGGAACCAGCTTCGAACTGCGGCTTCCCGACGGCGAATCGCGCGAGGTGCAGTTCCGTGTGCTCGGCGAGCACCACGTGATGAACGCCCTCGCCGCGGCCGCGGCGGCTCACACGCTCGGTGTCGGGATCGACGACATCGTCGAGGCCCTGCAAACCGTGCAGCGCGCCGAGCGCTGGCGCATGGAGGTCCTGGGCGGTGCCCGCGGCGTGACGATCGTCAACGACGCGTACAACGCCAGCCCCGACTCGATGTCGGCTGCCCTCAAGACGCTGGCGCAGATCGCGGAACCCGGCGGCCGGACCGTCGCCGTTCTGGGCGAGATGAGCGAGCTCGGCGAGTTCTCGGGCGAGGAGCACGACCGCATCGGTCTGCTCGCGGTGCGCCTCGGCATCGACCAGCTCGTCGTGATCGGACCCGCCGCGCGACGGATGCACATCTCGACCATCAACGAAGGGTCGTGGGACGGCGAGTCGCTGTACTTCGACACGCCGGACGTCGCCTTCGACTACCTCGAAACCGCCCTCGAGGCGGGGGATACCGTGCTCGTCAAATCTTCGAACTCGGCCGGCCTGCGCTTTCTGGGCGATCGACTGGGAGAATTGTTCTCGTGAGAGCTCTGCTGACATCCGGTGCGCTGTCGATGGCGTTCACGCTCTTTCTCACCCCTGTCTTCATCCGACTGTTCAAGCGGCTGCAGTGGGGTCAGTTCATCCGCGACGACGGGCCGCAGAGCCACCACGCCAAGCGCGGAACCGCCACCATGGGCGGCATCATCATCATCCTGGGCACGCTGTTCGGCTACTTCACCGCGCTACTGCTGACGGGGGACCCGACATCCATCTCCGCCCTCCTGGTGCTCTTCCTGATGGTCGGCCTCGGGATCGTCGGCTTCATCGACGACTTCCTGAAGACCCGGAATCAGCGCAGTCTCGGCCTGACCGGCTGGGCGAAGGTCGCCGGCCAGGTGGTCGTCGCGACGGTCTGGGCCTTTCTCGCGATCAACTTCCCGAACAAGAACGAGGTGACGCCCGCGTCGATGAGCGTGTCGTTCATCCGGGATCTGCCGATCGACTTCATGTCGATCACCAAGTTCGGGGCGATCGGCGTCATCGTCGGCTACGGCCTGTACCTGATCTGGATCAACTTCATCGTCGCGGCCGCGTCGAACGGCGTGAACGTGACCGACGGACTCGACGGGCTCGCTTCCGGGGCGTCCATCCTCGCGATCGGCGCGTACATCATCATCGGCTTCTGGCAGTCGATTCAGTCGTGCTACAGCCTCAGGCTCGATCCGGCGAACGTCGCGAAATGCTACGAGGTGCGCGATCCGTTCGACCTCGCCATCGTGGCGACGGCGATCGTCGGGGCGGTCGTCGGCTTCCTCTGGTGGAACACCTCGCCGGCGCAGATCTTCCTCGGTGACACCGGCTCGCTGGCCCTGGGTGGCGCGGTGGCCGCGCTCGCGATCCTCAGCCGTACCGAGCTGCTGCTCGTCCTCATCGGCGGCCTGTTCGTCATCGAGGCCGGCTCGGTGATCGTGCAGCGGGCGTACTTCAAACTCACCCGCGGTAAACGCATCTTCCTGATGAGTCCCATCCACCACCACTTCGAATTGAAGGGGTGGGCCGAGGTGACCGTCGTCGTGCGGTTCTGGATCATCGGCGGACTGCTCGTGGCCGCGGGCGTCGGCAGCTTCTACCTCGAATGGCTCGCGACATGACCGAGCTCGCCGATCGGCTTGCCGGTCTGACGAGCTGGCGGTCCGACTGGCGCGGTCTCCGGGTCGCGGTCTACGGACTCGGCGTCACCGGATTCGCGGTCGCCGACACGCTCGTCGAACTGGGCGCCGAGGTGCTCGTCGTCACTGCGAAGGCGGATGAGGAGCGCGCCATGCTCCTCACCGTGATCGGCGCAGAGCTGATCGAAGACGCCGACCTCAGCCGTCCGCCGACCGCGCTCGAGGAGTTCGACCCCGAGCTCATCGTCGTCTCGCCGGGCTTCCGCCACGATCACCCGCTCCTGACCTGGACGGAGGAGCGCGGCACCGAGATCTGGGGCGACATCGAACTCGCCTGGCGGCTCCGCGACAAGGTCGGTGAGCCTGCCGACTGGATCGCGGTGACCGGAACAAACGGCAAGACCACGACCGTGCAGCTCACCGCGAGCATGCTGCTGGCGGGCGGGTACCGCGCCGCGCCCTGCGGCAACATCGGGATCCCCGTGCTCGACGCGATCCGGGACCCCCAGGGTTTCGACGTCCTGGTCGTCGAACTATCGAGCTATCAGTTGCACTGGGTCAACCGCAATCGCGGAGGCGAGCTCTCGCCGTACTCCGCCGCCTGCCTCAATATCGCCGACGATCACCTGGACTGGCACGGGTCGGCGGACGCCTACCGTGCGGCGAAGGCGAAGGTCTACGACAACACCCAGGTCGCGTGCGTCTACAACCGTCACGACCCGGCCACGGAGCTCATGGTGCAGGATGCCGAGGTGATCGACGGAGCGCGGGCGATCAGCTTCGGGCTCGACATCCCGGGTCCCAGCGACTTCGGGATCGTGGACGGCATCCTCTGCGATCGTGCCTTCCTCGAGGACAGGTTCACCAGCGCGATCGAGCTGACCACCATCGACGAGCTGCGCGACGCGGGGCTCGCCGCTCCGCACATCGTGGCGAACATCCTGGCAGCCAGCGCGCTCGCTCGCTCGTACGGCGTCGAGCCTGGAGTGATTCGGGATGTGCTGGCAGCCTTCCGCCTGGACGCCCACCGCATCGAGCTCGTGCGCATCGAGTCCGGAGTGAGCTGGGTCGACGATTCGAAGGCCACGAACCCTCACGCCGCAGACGCGTCGTTGCTGGCGTACGAGTCTGTCGTCTGGATCGTGGGCGGCTTGCTGAAGGGGGTCGACGTCGATGAGATCGTCGAGAAGCACGCGTCACGGCTGCGTGCAGCGATCCTGATCGGCGTGGATCGTGAGGCTCTGCGCTCCGCATTCGCACGACACGCGCCCGGCCTGCCCCTCTACGAGGTCGACGCGACCGAGACTGAACAGGTCATGCCGAAGGCGGTGAACTTGGCCGGCGAGGTCGCGCAAGCAGGGGACACGGTTCTTCTGGCTCCAGCGGCGGCGTCGATGGATCAGTTCAGCGACTACGCGGAACGGGGTCGCCTCTTCCAGGTGGCCGTCAACGAGTTTTTTGGAGGTGAGGCGGATGAGCAGTCCGCCTCGCGCTCTGGAGACGAGTAGGGGCTCCTCCAAGCTCGGCACGATCACCTCGCGCATCTCGCTGGGCAAGGCGATGCAGGCGGAGTCGGCGAACTACTTCCTGCTGCTCGGCATCACTCTCTTCATGGTCGTCTTCGGCCTCGTGATGGTGCTGTCGTCGTCCTCGGTCGAGTCGCACACCGCGACGGACAGCTTCTTCTCGCGGTTCTGGTCGCAGGGCGCTTATGCGCTGATCGGCCTACCCCTGATGTTCCTCGTGTCGCGGCTGCCGACGCGGTTCTGGAAGAAGTCGATCTGGCTCATCCTGGGCCTGGCCTGTTTCCTGCAGGTACTCGTGCTGGTCACCCCGCTCGGGATGGAGATCGGCGGCAACCGCAACTGGCTGAGGATCGGGTCGTTCACCGTTCAGCCGTCGGAGGCGATCAAGGTTGCGCTGGTTGTGTGGCTGGGTGTCGTCCTCGCCCGCAAAAAGGACCTGCTCGGTCACTGGAAGCACGTGGCTGTGCCCGTCGTGCCCATCGCCGGCGGTGCGGTTCTGCTCGTCGTACTCGGCGGCGACCTCGGCACGACCGTGATCATGGCCGCGATCATCCTGGGCGCGCTCTTCTTCGCCGGTGTGAAGTTGAGACACCTCGCGCTCGGCTCCGCGGCCGTCGGTGTGCTCGCTATTCTGGTGGCCATCTCCAGCAAGAGCAGGATGGGTCGTATCGCGGCCCTCTTCGGCGGTACGAGCGCGGCCAACCCCGACGTCAACTGGCAGATCAACAACGGGTTCTACGCACTCGCGTCCGGCGGCGTCTTCGGAGTCGGCCTCGGCAACTCGCACTCGAAATGGTCGTGGCTTCCCGCGGCCGACACCGACTTCATCTTCGCGATCATCGGCGAGGAGCTCGGCCTCATCGGCGCAGTGGTCGTACTCATCCTCTTCGTGCTGCTCGCCGTGGTCTTCCTGCGGATCATCCATGCGTCGAGCGATCCCTTCGCGCGCGTCACAACGGCCGCGGTCATGGTCTGGCTGATCGGTCAGGCATTCGTGAACATCGCGGTGGTGCTCGGCGTCATCCCCGTGCTCGGCGTTCCGCTCCCACTGATCTCTGCAGGAGGAACTGCGATGATCAGTTCCATGGTCGCTATCGGTATCGTTCTTTCTTTCGCCCGCGAAACAGGCAAAGCCGCTCGAGAAGAGCACGTCACTGAGACGAACGCTCGCGTATGACGCGGTACCTTCTCGCCGGCGGGGGAACCGCCGGCCACGTGAATCCGTTGCTCGCCGTCGCCGATCGGTTGCGGCGCGACGACCCGTCCGCTGAGGTCCTCGTGCTGGGCACGAAAGAAGGGCTCGAGGCGCGGCTGGTGCCCGAGCGTGGCTACGAACTCGCGACGATTCCGAAGTTGCCGTTCCCTCGCCGGCCGAACTCCGCCGCCCTGCGTTTCCCGGGGAGTACCGCAGGGTGACGACGAGCGTGACAGACCTCATCCGAGAGCGCGGAATCGACGTGGTGGTCGGTTTCGGCGGCTACGCAGCAGCTCCCGCGTACTCAGCGGCGCGTAAGGCCAAGGTTCCGGTCGTCCTCCACGAGGCGAACGCGCGACCGGGTCTCGCGAATCGATTGGGGGCACGGTCGACGCCGTACGTCGGAGTGGCATTCGAGGGAACGCCGTTGCAGCACGCGACGTTCGTCGGCATGCCCCTCCGTGTCGAGATCGAGCAACTCGATCGCGCCGCTGCCCGTCCCGAAGCCCTGGCGCTGTTCGGGCTGACGGATGATCGACCCACTCTGCTCGTGACCGGCGGCTCCCTCGGCGCCCGTCGGCTGAACAGCACCATCGCCGACCGGGCTGTGCAGCTGACGGCCGCGGGCTACCAGATCCTGCACATCCAGGGCGGTAAGGGCGAACTGACCGACCCGGGGATCGAGCATTATCGGCTGCTGGACTACTGCGACCGGATGGATCTGGCGTTCGCCGTGACCGATTTCGCGGTGGCGCGTGCTGGGGCGGCGACAGTCTGCGAGTTCGCAGCGCTCGGCATCCCTGCTGTCTATGTCCCCTTCCCGATCGGCAACGGCGAGCAGCGCTTCAATGCGGCAGGTGTGGTCGAAACGGGCGGGGGAATGCTCGTGGACGACGCGACGTTCCTCCCTACCTGGGTCGACTCCGACCTTCTCCCGTTGCTCGACGATCGCCAGCGGGTCGCCTCGATGAGCGCGCGTGCGGCGAGTGTCGGCGTGCGCGACGGCTCCGACCGCATGGTGTCGCTCATCCGAACCGCCCTCCCGGGGGCGTAGCGTCATACTTGATGGTGCCGTCCGGCCGGCGGCTCCTGTCAGTCGAAGATAGAAAGCACTTCTCTTGATCAAACCCGACCTCAGCATGACCCTTCCCGACGATCTGGGTGCCCTGCACTTCGTGGGCATCGGGGGTTCGGGCATGAGTGGTATCGCCCGTCTCTTCCTCGAGGCCGGCTATACCGTGACGGGGTCGGATGCGCGCGAGTCGTCGAACGTGCTCGCACTGCGCGAGCTCGGGGCGACCATCGCGATCGGGCACGATGCGGCGAACGTCGGCGACGCGGACACGCTCGTCGTCACGGGAGCCCTCTGGCAGGACAACCCGGAATACCAGCTGGCTCTGCAGAGGGGCCTGCCTGTCCTGCACCGTTCCCAGGCTCTCGCCTGGCTGATCAGCAAGAAGCGGCTGGTCTCGGTCGCCGGCGCCCACGGCAAGACGACGTCGACCGGCATGATCATCACCGGCCTGCTCGGCATCGGCGAAGACCCGAGCTTCGTCAACGGCGGCGTGATCGAGTCGCTCGGCAAGAGCTCCCAGACCGGTACCGGCGACCTGTTCGTCGTCGAGGCCGACGAATCCGACGGCTCCTTCCTCCTTTACGACACCTCGGTCGCGCTGATCACGAACGTCGACCCCGACCACCTCGACCACTACGGATCGCTCGAAGCGTTCGAGAACGCGTTCGTGACATTCGCCCGCGAGGCGAGCGAGTTCGTCGTCGTGTCGTCCGACGATGCCGGTGCGGTGCACGTCACGAACAAACTGCGCGAAGAGACCCCTGACAAGCGGATCATCACGTTCGGCGAGGCTCAGGATGCGCAGGTGCGCGTGCACTCGATCGTCACCGACGGTCCCGTCTCCTTCAGCGTCAGCTTCGAGGGTGCCGACTACTCGGCCCGTCTCCGCATCCCCGGACGCCACAATGCGATCAACGCCGCGGGCGCGTTCGCCGTCCTGACCGGCCTCGGGTTCGAGCCGGCGGCCGCCCTCGCGGCTATCGCCGAGTTCGGCGGCACGGAACGTCGCTTCGAACTCCACGGCACGGTTGGGGGCGTGAGTGTCTACGACGACTATGCGCACCACCCGACCGAGGTCGCCGCTGCTCTGGCGGCCGCGCGCACCGTTGTCGGCGATGGCCGGATCATCGCGGTGCACCAGCCCCACCTCTACAGCCGCACGAGGCTCTTCGCCCAAGAGTTCGCCGAGACGCTGGAGAACTACGCCGACGAGACCGTCGTGCTCGACGTGTACGGCGCCCGCGAGGATCCTGAGCCCGGAGTGACGGGGGCGCTCGTCGCCGACCGGTTCGAGCATCCTGAGCGCGTCGCCTTCATCGCCGACTGGCAGGCTGCGGCCGACCACACGGCCGAGATCGCGCGCGAGGGCGACTTCGTGATCACCCTCGGCTGCGGCGACGTGTACCGGATCGTCCCTCAGCTGCTCGACTCGCTGCGGCGCTCGCGGAGTCAGGCCTAGTTCGCCGATGAAGCGTCCCCAGGGGTTCGACCGGCCGCCAGCGCCGGTGGAGCGGCCCGCAGTCGCTCCGACTCCTTCTCAGACTCCGGCGAGGCGCGAGCCCACGTCGGGGTCGCGGCCGGCCGAGAGCGTGACCGAGCCCATCCCGATCGTGCGCGGTGCCGTGCCGGCAACCGAGGAGCGGGTCGGATCGGACGCGGTCGCCGAGGGGAAGGCGAAGAAGGTCAAAGCGGCCAAGCCGTCGAAGTCCGGGTCTCAGGGCCAGCTGCCCACGAATCGTGAGATCCGCCGCGCAGTGAGCGAGGCCAGAAAAGAGCGCTCCCGGGTGGAGCGCGGCGAGGTGCGCCGGTTCACCAAACGGTCCCGCCGGAGAAGGATGGTCTGGCTGGCGAGCCTCGGCACTCTCGCCGCGCTCGTGGTGGGGGTGGCGCTCACGGCGTTCTCGCCCCTGATGGCGCTGAAGACGATCGACATCGCCGGTACCGCGCGCATCGATGCGACCGCCGTCAAGAAGGCGCTCGACAACCAGATCGGCCGTCCGCTTCCGCTTGTCGATCAGGGTGCGATCCGCGCCGACCTGGCGGCTTTCCCGCTGATCCGCAGTTACAGCGTCGAGAGCCACCCGCCGAACACGATCGTCGTACGGATCGTCGAACGCCAGCCGATCGGGGTGGTCGCCGCCGGCGCGAAGTTCGACCTCGTCGATGCGGCGAAGGTCACGATCGCCACCACGGACGCGCGCCCCGACGGGTTCCCGCTGATCCAGGCGACGGGTGCTGCTCAGGATGCGGATGCCAAGTCGGGCTTCGCGGCTGCAGCCAGTGTGCTGAGCGCCTTACCGCCGTCCCTGCTCGCCCAGGTCGACACGATCACGGCGGCAACCCGGGACGACGTGGGGTTCACCCTCCGCGGAAAGTCGGCCACCGTCGTCTGGGGAAGCGCCGACGACTCCGATCTCAAGGCGGCGGCGTTGGCGGCTTTGATCCAGTCGGTTCCCACTGCGAACCGGTACGACGTCTCGTCCCCGCACAGCGTCACCACCGGATAGCGCCTCCGCGACCCATTCACACGACGGGTTCTGCGTGGACTTTTCCGACACGCCTGGCGCGATTCGCGGGCAGGGGCATGCCGCACCTACCCTCGAATCAGGAATTGCATACTGAGCATAACTTTAAGCCTCAAGTTGAGGTTGAAGGTTCCACCGGAGGCCGGACGTGACATCAAACCAGAACTACATCGCCGCGATCAAGGTCGTCGGGATTGGCGGTGGCGGCGTCAATGCCGTCAACCGGATGATCGAACTCGGGCTTCGCGGCGTCGAGTTCATCGCCATCAACACGGACGCGCAAGCGCTCTTGATGAGCGATGCCGACGTCAAGCTCGACGTCGGACGTGAGATCACCCGCGGCCTCGGCGCAGGTGCCGACCCCGAGGTGGGTCGCCGTGCTGCCGAAGACCACGCGGAAGAGATCGAGGAGGCACTCTCAGGTGCCGACATGGTCTTCGTCACCGCCGGAGAGGGCGGTGGAACCGGAACCGGTGGCGCCCCGGTCGTCGCGCGTATCGCGAAGTCGATCGGCGCCCTCACCATCGGTGTCGTCACCAAGCCCTTCGGCTTCGAGGGCAAGCGCCGCTCGGAGCAGGCGGAGGCAGGTGTGCAGCGACTCAAAGAAGAGGTCGACACCCTCATCGTCGTGCCGAACGACCGCCTGCTGGAGATCAGCGATCGCGGCATCAGCATGCTCGAGGCGTTCTCGACCGCCGACCAGGTGCTCCTCGCGGGTGTCCAGGGCATCACCGACCTCATCACCACCCCGGGTCTCATCAACCTCGACTTCGCCGACGTGAAGTCGGTCATGCAGGGCGCGGGGTCCGCGCTCATGGGCATCGGGTCCTCGCGCGGCGCCGATCGGGCCATCAAGGCGGCGGAACTCGCCGTCGCATCGCCGCTGCTCGAGGCGAGCATCGACGGCGCGCACGGAGTGCTCCTCTCCATCCAGGGTGGCTCGAACCTCGGAATCTTCGAGATCAACGACGCGGCCCGCCTCGTGCAGGAGGCCGTGCATCCCGAAGCCAACATCATCTTCGGTGCCGTCATCGATGACACCCTCGGCGACGAGGTGCGCGTCACGGTCATCGCGGCAGGATTCGACGGGGGAGAACCCAACACGAACGGCAAGCAGCCGCTCGACAGCCGCCGCACCACCTTCGTGGAGGCCGGAAGCGAAGAAGGGGCAGCGCTCGCGAGCACGGCCGCTCTCGACGCCGAGGACATCCCGTCGCCGTCGACCGACGCCTGGGCTGCGGCCGAGAGCCCGGTGAGCGAGTCCGCGCCCAAAGACCCCGCATTCGATGACGAGAATGACGACCTCGACATCCCCGACTTCCTCAAGTAGTCCGCTCGCCGAGCGACTCCAGACCGTTCGGGCCGGCATCGCGGATGCCGCCCGAGCGGCTGGACGATCGCCGGAAGAGCTGACCACGATCGTCGTCACGAAGTTCCATCCGGCGTCGCTCGTGCGCGAGTTGGCGAGCCTCGGCGTTCAGGATGTGGGCGAGAACCGGCACCAGGAGGCTCAGGCCAAGGCCGCTGAACTCTCGGATCTCGACCTGCGCTGGCATTTCGTCGGGCAGTTGCAGAGCAAGAAGGCGCGGCAAGTGCGCGCTTACGCCGACGTGATCCACTCGATCGACCGGAGCTCCCTCGTCGAGGCTCTGCGGTCGGACGAGGGTGACATCGACTGTTTCGTCCAGCTCAACCTCACGACGGATGCTGCCCGCGGCGGCGTCGCGGACCGCGACCTCGAGCCACTGGTCGAACGCATCCTGGAGACCCCGGGGTTGAGGCTCCTCGGGGTGATGGCGGTCGCGCCGATCGACGAGGAGCCCGCGCGCGCGTTCGAGCGCGTCCGCGCAGCGAGCGAGCGCGTGACCTCTCTGGCACCCGACGCCACGAAGATCTCGGCTGGCATGTCCCAGGACTACCGGGAGGCCATCGCAGCCGGAGCGACACACCTTCGTATTGGCACCGCCATTACCGGGAAACGGCCCGAGCAAGGTTAATCTCGAAGAGAAAGTTCTCGAGTGCGTGCGAAAGCGTCGGCGCACAGGTCTACACGGAGGATCGCATGTCCAACCCGCTGAAGAAGACGATGGTCTACCTCGGCCTCGCCGACGAAGAACTCGAGTACGACGAGCAGCCCGCTCAGCAGGCGCAGCCGCAGCCGCGTCAGCAGCCGCACCAGGCCCCCGTCGCCCCGGTTCCCCACCCCACCCCGGTCGCCCCCGTGGCCGGCCGCGCCCCGGTGACACCGCTGCGCAAGTCGTCCACCGCACGGAATGCTTCGGTACAGGAAATGAACGAGATCCTCACTGTCCACCCCCGCCAGTACCGCGACGCGCAGGCGATCGCCGAGTCGTTCCGCGAGGGGATCCCCGTGATCATCAACCTCTCGCAGATGAGCGAGGGCGACGCGCGCCGACTGATCGACTTCGCCAGCGGCCTCTCGCAGGGCCTCTACGGCAAGATCGAGCGCGTGACGCCCAAGGTCTTCCTGCTGTCCCCGTCGCACGTCGTCGTCTCCGGCGAACACGGTGGCCAGGACGCCGAGGTCGACGCTTCGTTCTTCGCGCAGGCCTGAGCCGAGAATCAGCCGGACAGCGCGCCTCCCCGCTGAGGGGACGGCGCGCTTTCCCGCATACTTGATCCCGTGCTTGTCGTCGCCATCATCGCCCGCATCGTCTATTACCTGTTGCTGATCTACTTCTTCGTGATGTGGGGACGCTTCATCCTGGACCTGGTGCGCACGTTCGCCCGTTCCTGGCGTCCGCGCGGATTCGGCCTGGTGGCTGCGGAGTCGGTGTACGCCATCACCGACCCGCCGATCAAGTTCTTCCGCAAGCTCATCCCGCCGCTGTCGCTCGGACCGATCTCGATCGATTTCGGCTGGAGCCTCACCATGCTCGTCGTGATCATCGCCCTCTACGTGGCCTCAGGGTTCAGCGCTGGACTTTAGCTGAGCGTCGAACCACATCTCGGCCGCCGCCGGGATGTAAGGTTGACGAGCCGACGCACGCGAGTGCGGCCTGGTGCGCATCCCCGGCGCACTTTGCTAGCGTTGGTTTCACGCACTTTCTGTTCGTATTCCAAGATCTAAGGTGGCTTGCCATGGCGCTGACTCCGGAAGATGTAGTCAACAAGCGGTTCCAACCGACGAAGTTCCGTGAGGGCTACGACCAGGATGAGGTCGACGACTTCCTCGACGAGGTCGTCGTCGAACTCCGTCGCCTCAACCAGGAGAACGAGGAGCTCAAGCAGCGCCTCGTAGCGAGCGATTCCCGTATCGCCGAGCTGCAGCGCAGCGGCGGGCAGGGTGGCGCTGTCGCCGCCGCTCCGTCGGTCGACGCCGCCGAGCTCGAGCGCCTCAAGCGCGAGAACGAGGAGCTCAACCAGCGCCTCGCCGCCGCCCCGGTCGCAGCCGCAGCTGTCGCCGCGGCCCCCGCGTATGCGGCTCCCGTCGAGAGCGTCGACCCCAACAGCACGAACAACCTCCTGCAGCTGGCCCGCCGCCTGCACGAGGAGCACGTCAAGGAAGGTCTCGAGAAGCGCGACGCACTCGTCGCCGAAGGCCACGCGACCGCTGCCCGCATCGTCGCCGAGGCCGAGTCGAAGCAGCGCGCCCAGATCAGCTCGCTCGACCAGGAGCGCGCTCTGCTCGAGCACCGCATCGACGAGCTGCGCACGTTCGAGCGCGAGTACCGTCAGAAGCTGAAGAGCCTCATCGAGGGTCAGCTGCGCGACCTCGACACCTCGTCGGTCGCAGGAACCGGCAGCTACGCCGCGGCTCCCGCCAAGCAGGAGTCCAGCGCCCCCGCACCGGTGAGCGCCGGCCAGGGCGGCTCGCCCGTGCCGGCTCCGGTCTCCGCCTCGGGCGGCGACAACGCACAGGACCAGACTTCGACGCCTCCGACGTTCCAGGGCTTTGGAGGCTAGCTCCTCCCGAGCCAAGGTCAGCATCCGGGCCCTGGCGATCCTCGCCGTCGTAGCGCTCTGCGTCTACCTCGTCGATCAGATCGCCAAAGTCCTGGTTGTTCAGAACCTCTATGAGGGTCAGAAGATCCAGGTGCTCGGCGAACTCCTGCAATTCCACTTCGTCAAAAACGCGGGAGCCGCATTCTCGATCGGTGAAGGATCCACCTGGATCTTCTCGATCGTGGGTGTCGCGGTTCTCGGGTTCGTGATCTGGTACGCCCCGCGCATCCGTTCGGTCGCTTGGGCCATCTTGTTCGGCCTATTGCTCGGCGGACTGCTCGGCAATCTGACCGACCGCCTGTTCCGGGAACCGGGATTCGGCGTCGGGCACGTGGTGGACTTCCTGCAGATCCCGCTCCTGCCGGCGATCTTCAACCTGGCCGACGTCGCGATCGTGTCGAGCATGGTGCTGTTCCTCATCCTGACGATTCGTGGGATCGGGCTCGACGGAAAGAGCGCGGCCGAGGTCGACGCCGAGGAGGCCGAGCTGGAGGCGGAAGAGCAGGCCGGCACGCAGGGCTCGCAGGAGCAGGCCGGCACGCAGGGCTCGGAAGAGCAGCCGAAGAGCTAGGCATGGAGTCACGCAGCTTTCCCATTCCGGACGGCCTCGAGGGCTCACGTGTCGACGCCGGTCTCGCGAAGCTGCTCGGCTTCTCCCGCAGTTTCGCGGCGGAGATCGCGGAGGCCGGCGGTGTGAGCGTCGACGGCCGCCCCGTCGACAAGTCCGACCGTCTGAGCGCGGGCGGCTGGCTCGAGGTGAGCTGGCAGCCTAAAGAAGAGGTCAGGATCGTCCCGTTGGCGGTCCCCGAGCTCACGATCGTTCACGACGACGACGACATCGTCGTGATCGACAAGCCGGTCGGCGTCGCCGCGCATCCGTCGGTCGGGTGGACGGGCCCCACCGTTCTCGGAGCTCTCGCTGCGGCGGGGTTCCGGATCTCGACCTCGGGTGCCGCAGAACGCGCCGGCATCGTGCATCGTCTGGATGCTGGCACGAGCGGCCTGATGGTGGTGGCCAAGTCGGAGCACGCGTACACCGTGCTCAAGAGAGCGTTTCACGATCGCACGGTGGAGAAGATCTACCACGCGGTCGTGCAGGGCCATCCGGACCCGTTGGTCGGCACGATCGACGCTCCGATCGGCCGCCACCCGCGGAGCGACTGGAAGTTCGCGGTCATCGCCGACGGCAAACCCTCGGTCACGCACTACGAGACCATCGAAGCGTTCCCCTCCGCGAGCCTGCTCGAGATCCATCTGGAGACCGGCCGCACGCATCAGATCCGGGTGCACATGGCCGCCCAGAGGCACCCTTGCGTCGGCGACTCGATGTACGGTGCCGACCCGACGCTGTCTGCCAAACTCGGGCTGACCAGGCAGTGGCTGCACGCCGTTCAACTCGGCTTCGCGCATCCCGCGACCGGCGACCAGGTGACGTTCACGACGGGGTACCCCGACGACCTGCAACACGCTCTGGATGTGCTTCGAGCGTCGTAGGTCGGACGTAGTCTTTAACCCTCATCCAGCCTCAAGACGGAGATCCCTTTGTCCTCAAGCGGCGACTCGTTCGTTCACCTCCACGTCCACAGCGAGTACTCGATGCTGGACGGTGCCGCGCGCATCAAACCGCTCGTCGATGCCGCTGTTGAACAGGGAATGCCGGCCGTCGCGGTCACCGACCACGGCAACATGTTCGGCGCCTTCGACTTCTGGCGAACGGCGACGGATGCGGGCATCAAGCCGATCATCGGCACCGAGGCCTACCTGACCCCGCGTACGCACCGCACCGATCGCACCCGCGTCCGCTGGGGCGATGGCGGCGGCGACGATGTGTCGGGTTCCGGCGCCTACACGCACATGACGATGTTCGCGGCGACGACCGAGGGCATGCACAACCTCTTCCGTATGTCGTCTCTCGCATCCACCGAGGGCTATTACTTCAAGCCGCGCATGGATCGCGAGCTGCTCAACACCTATTCGTCAGGGCTTATCGCGACCACCGGATGCCCGTCGGGCGAGGTGCAGACGCGCTTGCGGCTCGGTCAGTACGACGAGGCCAAGAAGGCGGCCGCCGAGTTCCGGGACATCTTCGGCAAAGAGAACTTCTACGCCGAGATCATGGACCACGGCCTCGGCATCGAGCGTCGCATCATGGGCGACCTCATCCGTCTGGCCAAGGAGCTCGAACTTCCGCTCGTCGCCACCAACGACCTGCACTACACGCACGCTCAGGATGCGGCCAGTCACGCGGCGCTGCTCTGCGTGCAGTCAGGTTCGACGCTCGACGACCCCAACCGGTTCAAGTTCGATGCCGACGAGTTCTACCTCAAGTCGGCGCAGCAGATGCGTCAGCTGTTCCGCGATCATCCTGAAGCCTGCGACAACACGCTCGCCATCGCGGAACGCTGCGACGTCAAGTTCGACACCTCGGCCAACTACATGCCGCGCTTCCCGGTTCCGGAAGAAGAGACCGAGCAGAGCTGGTTCATCAAAGAGGTCGAGGCGGGGCTCGCGGAGCGATACCCCGAGGGCGTCACCGAAGAGGTGCGCAAGCGGGCCGACTACGAGATCGGCGTCATCTCGCAGATGGGGTTCCCGGGATACTTCCTGGTCGTCGCCGACTTCATCAACTGGTCGAAGCGCAACGGCATCCGGGTCGGCCCGGGTCGTGGATCCGGCGCCGGATCGATGGCGGCTTACGCGATGAAGATCACCGACCTCGACCCGCTGCAGCACGGACTGATCTTCGAGCGATTCCTCAACCCCGACCGGGTCTCGATGCCCGACTTCGACGTCGACTTCGACGACCGTCGTCGTGGCGAGGTCATCCGCTACGTGACCGACAAGTACGGCGAGGAGCGCGTCGCGCAGATCGTCACATACGGCACCATCAAGGCCAAACAGGCACTCAAAGACTCCTCGCGTGTACTCGGTTTCCCGTTCGGGATGGGCGACAAGCTCACGAAGGCGATGCCGCCGCCCGTGATGGGCAAGGACATCCCGCTCACCGGGATCTTCGACAAGAACCACCCGCGATACAAAGAGGCCGTCGACATCCGTGCCGTCGTCGAGACCGATCCCGAGGCGAAGACGGTCTTCGACACGGCGCTCGGCCTCGAGAACCTCAAGCGCCAGTGGGGTGTGCACGCCGCCGGAGTGATCATGTCTTCCGACCCGCTGATCGACATCATCCCGATCATGAAGCGGGAGCAGGACGGGCAGATCGTCACCCAGTTCGACTACCCGGCCTGCGAATCCCTCGGGCTGATCAAGATGGACTTCCTGGGGTTGCGCAACCTCACGATCATCAACGACGCGCTCGACAACATCGAGGCCAACCGTGGCGAGAAGCTGGTACTCGAAGACCTCGCGCTCGACGATCGAGGCGCATACGAGCTCCTGTCCCGCGGAGACACGCTCGGGGTGTTCCAGCTCGACGGCGGCCCGATGCGCTCGCTGCTACGGCTGATGAAGCCTGACAACTTCGAAGACATCTCGGCGCTCATCGCCCTGTACCGACCGGGTCCGATGGGCGCGAACTCCCACACGAACTACGCGCTCCGTAAGAACGGGCTGCAAGAGATCACGCCCATCCACCCGGAGCTCGCCGAACCGCTTGCCGAGATCCTCTCCACCAGCTACGGCCTGATCATCTATCAGGAGCAGGTCATGGCCATCGCCCAGAAGGTCGCCGGATTCTCGCTCGGCCAAGCGGACATCCTCCGTCGTGCCATGGGAAAGAAGAAGAAGTCCGAACTGGACAAGCAGTTCGAGGGCTTCTCCGGCGGCATGCAGGCCAACGGATACTCGATGGAGGCGGTCAACAAGCTCTGGGAGATCCTGCTGCCCTTCTCCGACTACGCCTTCAACAAGGCCCACTCGGCTGCCTACGGCGTGATCTCCTATTGGACCGCATACCTCAAGGCGCACTATCCCGCCGAGTACATGGCTGGTCTGCTGACGAGCGTCGGCGACTCGAAGGACAAGATGGCGCTGTACCTCAACGAGTGCCGCCGCATGGGCATCAAGGTGCTTCCGCCCGACGTGAACGAGTCGATCGGATACTTCGCGGCCGTCGGCACCGACATCCGCTTCGGTCTCGGCGCGGTGCGCAACGTCGGCTCGAACGTCGTCGACGGCATCCGTCTGGCGCGCGAGGAGAAGGGCCGCTTCGAGTCGTTCCACGACTTCCTGAACAAGGTGCCCATCCACGCCGCCAACAAGCGGACCGTCGAATCGATGATCAAGGCGGGCGCGTTCGACTCGCTCGGCTCGACCAGGCGCTCGCTCGTCGAGGTGCACGAAGATGCGGTCGAGTCGGCCGTCAAGATCAAGCGCAACGAGGCAAACGGCGACGTCGGCTTCGACTTCGACAGTCTCTGGGGCGATGACGAGCCGAACGCTTCGCAGCACCACATCCCGGACCGCCCCGAGTGGGCGAAGCGCGACAAGCTCGCCTTCGAGCGGGAGATGCTCGGACTCTACGTCTCCGACCACCCTCTCGCCGGCCTCGAGTTGCAATTGGCGAAGCTTGCGAGTACGTCCATTGCCGACCTCGTCGGCTCCGACTCGATCCAAGACGGTGAGACCGTCACGATCGCCGGTCTCGTCACCGGCGTGCAGCACCGCGTCGCGAAAGCGTCCGGCAACCAGTACGGCATGATCACCGTCGAGGACTTCGGCGGCGAGATGACGGTGATGTTCATGGGCAAGGCGTATCAGGAGTACGCACCCAGCCTGCAAGGCGACTCGATCGTGGTGGTGCGAGGCAGGGTGAGCATGCGCGACGACGGGATGAACCTGCACGCGTTCAGCGTGATGTCTCCGGATCTGGGTCAGTCGATCGGAACGGGACCGCTGTTGATCACGATGCCCGACCAACGGGCGACGACGGATACGGTCACCTCCCTCAGCGAGGTGCTCGCGCGGCATCCCGGCGACAACGAGGTGCGCCTGCGCCTGGTGAAGGGTCAGGTCGCCCGAGTGTTCGAGGTGCCCAAGCCCGTCACCATCAGCGCCGACCTCTTCGGCGAGCTGAAGGGGCTGCTCGGTCCCAACTGCCTCGTCTGATCCGACCCGCGTCGGGCTGACTCGCGCTAAGCGGTCTCGCCGGGCGTGAGATAGCGACGTTCGTGGTACAGCAGGGCCTCGTCGTCGTCGCCGACCTCGCCGTCCTCGATCTGCACGACGACGACCGCGTTGTTGTGCACGAAGACGCGCTCGACGATGCGCCCGACCATCCAGCTGGTCACGCCTTTGATCACCGGCAGGTCGTGCGGTCCCCGGTACCAGTGGTCGCCGTCGAAACGCACGGCGTTGTCGCCGGCGAGCTTCTCAGCCACGTCGCGGTTTCGCACGCCGAGCATGTGAATGACCACACGGTCCGTCTCCGCGATCGCCGGCCAGCTCGATGCCGAGCGTGCGATGTTGAACGTCGCAAGGGGCGGCACGGCGGACAGCGATGCGAGCGAGGTCGCGGTGAATCCCACCGGCGTACCCTCGGGCGTCACGGCGGTGATGATCGCGACGCCCGCTGCATGGCGCCGAAAGGACTGACGGAACGCCGCCAGATCCGGCGTGACATCGGGTTCGACGCGATCGCTCGGGCGCGCATCGCGCGGAGACTGGGGGAGGAGTGCTGCTCATACGTTCGCATCAACCAAGGACGGGCTCCTGCATATTCCTGAGCGGATAGGCTGGACGGGCCATGATTCAGACCATCGATCTCCGCGGAATCCAGCCTACCCGCGCCGCCTTCGCCCGACTCGTGCCTCGACCTGTCGTCGACATCGACGCGGCTGTCGTCGTCGCCTCGCAGCTCATCGCCGACGTCAAAGAGCGTGGCGCCGCCGCGCTGGCCGAGCAGGCCGAACGATTCGACGGTGGGGCGCCTGCTTCGGTGCGCGTTCCGCAGGCTGATATCGATGCAGCGGTCGCGAATCTTCCGACCGGGGTTCGGGATGCGCTCGAAGCGGCCATCGACCGTGTGCGTCAGGCCACGGCGGCGCAGGTTCCGCCGGTCGTCGAGACCGAGATCGGACCGGGCGCCACGATCGTGCAGCGCTGGCAGCCGGTCGAGCGTGCAGGACTCTATGTTCCGGGCGGCAAGGCCGTCTACCCCTCGAGTGTCGTGATGAACGCGGTACCCGCACAGGTGGCCGGGGTAGCATCCGTCGCCCTGGCCAGCCCGCCCCAACGCGAGTTCGGGGGAGCGGTGCACCCGACGATCCTCGGCGCGGCCGGCCTCCTCGGCATCGACGAGGTCTACGCCATCGGCGGCGCCGGAGCCATCGGCGCGCTCGCCTGGGGGTCGAGGAGATCGGGCTGGCCCCGGTTCAGGTCATCACCGGCCCGGGAAACATTTACGTCGCCGCGGCCAAGCGGGTCGTCCGTGGCCAGGCGGGGATCGACTCCGAGGCTGGCACGACGGAGATCTTGGTGATCGCGGATGCGACCGCCGACGCTCGCTACGTCGCCGCCGATCTCGTGAGCCAGGCCGAGCACGACGAGGCTGCCGCCTCTCTGCTCGTCACAGACAGCCCAGAGTTTGCCGACCGCGTCGCAGCCGAACTGGAAGCGCTCGCCGGTACCACCAAACACGCAGAGCGCGTGCGCACAGCGCTCGCGGGTCAGCAGTCGGCGATCGTGCTCGTCGACGACCTCGCCGCGGCGGCTGTTTTCAGCAATGCCTATGGTCCCGAGCACCTGGAGATCCAGACAGCCGACCCTGACGCCGTGCTCGCGACCATCGAGAACGCCGGGGCGATCTTCCTGGGGGCGCACGCCCCGGTGAGCCTCGGCGACTACCTCGCTGGGTCGAATCACGTGCTGCCGACCGGCGGCCAGGCACGATTCTCGTCCGGACTCGGTGCGTACTCGTTCCTGCGCCCGCAGCAGGTGATCCGGTACGACCGTGCCGCTCTCGGCGAGGCGGCCGCGCGCATCGTCGCACTGTCGACCGCCGAGGATCTGCCGGCCCACGGTGAGGCCGTCACCGTGCGCTTTCCCAGCTAGCGCATCCCGCCTCCCCCGGATGGGGCGCGCAGAACGGATAGAATCGGAGCACCATGTTCTGCCCCTTCTGCCGCCACCCCGACTCCCGTGTCATCGACTCGCGTACGAGCGATGACGGCCTCTCGATCCGCCGCCGTCGGCAGTGCCCCGAGTGCGGTCGCCGCTTCAGCACCACCGAGACGGCGAGCCTCAGCGTGATCAAGCGCAGCGGCGTCGCAGAGCCGTTCAGTCGCGAGAAGATCGTGGCAGGTGTGCGCAAGGCCTGCCAGGGACGACCGGTGACCGACTCCGATCTCGCCGTGCTGGCGCAGAAGGTGGAGGAGACCATCCGTTCGACCGGTGCATCGCAGATCGAGGCGAACGACATCGGCCTGGCCATCCTGCCCCCGCTGCGCGACCTCGATGAGGTGGCGTATCTGCGATTCGCGAGCGTTTACCAGGCTTTCGACTCCCTCGAAGACTTTGACGAGGCGATCACGCAGCTGCGCGGTGCACACCACGACGAACCCGTCGAAGCCTAGGCGTAGCACGACCCTTCGATACGGAGCGGGCTCCCTCTTGCCGGTACTCTTTTACCGGCATGTATCGCACACTCTTCTCCCTCGTCCTGTCGAAGCTCGATCCTGAGCGCGCGCACCACCTGGCCTTCCTGGTCATCAAGGCGCTGCCCATCCTCGGATTTGGGCGACTGGTTCGGCGCTTCACCCGCCCGGATCCTTCGCTCGCGGTGCGGGCGCTCGGACTGACGTTCGACTCACCGTTCGGTGTTGCCGCCGGGTTCGACAAAGACGGCGAGGGCGTGATCGGTCTCGGTCAGCTCGGTTTCGGGCACGTCGAGGTGGGCACTCTGACCGCGAAGGCGCAGCCCGGCAACGAGAAGCCGCGACTGTTCCGTCTCATCCCCGACCGAGCCGTCATCAACCGGATGGGGTTCAACAACCACGGCGCCGCCGCAGCAGCCGAACGCCTCGCCCGGGTTGCCGCCAAGCGGAACCGGCCTGTGCTCGGCGTGAACATCGGCAAGAGCCGGGTCGTCGCCGTCGAGGATGCGACCGCCGACTACCTCGAGAGCGCCCGCACACTCGCCCCCTCGCCGACTATCTCGTGGTCAACGTCAGCTCGCCGAATACGCCGGGGCTGCGCGGCCTTCAGGAACTCGAACTGCTGGCGCCGCTGCTGAGCGCTGTGAAAGAGGTAGCGGGATCCGTGCCGCTCCTCGTGAAAATCGCTCCCGACCTCACTGACGACCAGGTTCAGAAGATCGCCGAACTGGTCGTCACGCTGGGCCTGGCGGGCATCATCGCCACCAACACGACGATCTCCCGCGACGGACTGCGCACCGACCCCGCGATCGTGGAGAGGGCTGGTGCCGGCGGCCTCTCAGGGGCCCCGCTTGCCGAGCGTTCGCTCGAGGTTCTGCGACTCATCCGCGCTCATGTTCCTGCCGACCTCTGCGTGATCTCCGTCGGCGGCGTCGAGACGGCCGCCGATGTGCAGCGGCGACTGGATGCCGGCGCGACCCTCGTGCAGGGATACACGGCGTTCCTCTACCTCGGCCCGTTCTGGGCGCGTCAGATCAACCGCGGTCTCGTTCGCACCCACTAGTCGTCGCGCCAACTGGCCCCGCGACGATTAGTCGGCCGCTCTACGCTTCGGGCGTCCCCTGGTGGAACCGGAGCCGCCACCGTCCGTTGACACGCAGCCACAGCGAGCTGCGCAGGCTGCTGCCGCGCGCATCCGTCGTGCGGGAGGTGAGCAGGATGGTCTCGGAGGTGAGCCGCTCGGTGCCGAGCACGTCGAGGTCGACGGCGGCCGAGTCCTCGGTCGCGAGGGCCTGAACGATGTCGTCCCGTCCCCAGAGCCGACCGGACCGCCCGATCTCCTCGAATTCGGGGTGCAGGATCGCTGCGACGCGCGACGAGTCGGCACGAACCGCGGGCTCCAGGAGCTCCCGTTCGAGTCGTTCGACGACCTCGGTGTCCGATTCTTCGACGACCACATCTTCGCCGAACAGATCGAGCTCGACCGAGGATGCCGCCGAGGCTGACTGTGCTGCGGTCTCAGGTGCCGCGGCCTCGATCGCCTCGATGACCTCGCCGTTCGCATCCGCGCGCACCACACCCGGCCAGCCCGGACCGATCGGGATGGCGTCACCGTTCTGATAGGCGGTTGCAACGGCTCGAGCGCGGACATCAGCCGCTTCGTTGAGCTCGTGGCCGGCATGGCCCTTCACCCACTCGAAGGTGTATGAGCGGCCCTGGGTCGCGCGATCGAGGCGCTCGAGCAGCTCGCGGTTGAGCACCGGAGCGCCGTCCGCCTTGCGCCAACCCTTGCGCTTCCAGCCGGGCATCCACTTGGTCACGGCGTTGATCACATACTGGCTGTCGCACAGGATGCGCAGATCTTCGTCGAGGTGGGCCGTCGAGTCGAGCAGGTCGATGACCGCCATCAACTCGCCCTGGTTGTTCGTTCCGTGCGGCCAGCCGCCGGCGGCCCAGCGGTCGTCATCGACGTACCAGGCCCAGCCCGCCGGGCCGGGATTGCCGAGAGCAGAGCCGTCGGCAGCAGCGACGATCGTCACGGTCAGCTGGGGTACTGGCCGCGCTTGACCTGCGGCTTGGGCAGGCGGATGACGCGCAGCTGCAGAGCGCGCATCGCTGCGTACCAGCGGACGCCCTTCTCGACCTTCGAGACGCCGAACTTCTCGCCGAGCTTGCGGCGCACCAGGAACCCGAGGATGAAGCAGTCGATGACGGCGATCGCGAAGAACGCCCAGAGGGCGAGGAGACCGTAGACCTGGAAGTACCCGGGCAGGAAGGAGAGCACGATCACGAGCAGCATGACCGGGATGAGGAACTCGCCGATGTTGAAGCGCGCGTCCACGTAATCGCGAACGTAGCGTCGCTGCGGACCGCGGTCGCGCACCGTGAGGTACTTGTCGTCGCCGGCGGCCATGCCGACTCGCGCGCGCTCACGCGCTTCCTGCGTCTTGGTGCGGGCTGCACGTGCGGCCTCTTTGCGGTCCGTCGGCACGAGGGGCGCTTGCGCGCGGCCTCCTGCTCACGACGCGTGGGAGTCGGGGCGCCCTTGCCCTGCTGCCGCAGTCGCTCTGCTGTCTCGTCTGCGGTCTCGACGATCGGCTCGGCGGCCGATGTCTCGTGGGTGTTGTCTCGTTTTGCCAACGTTAAGCCTTCGATTGTGGGGTCTGCTTAAGATTACCGTCATGACCAACCCTCAGCAGACCCCGCCCACCGAACCCACAGCCGCCGATTCCGCCGCCGAGGACGCGGTGCGGCGCAGCGTCGAGGCAGGGATGCCGTCGACGATCGCCGACCTCGGCACGCTCGTGCGCATCCCTTCGGTCTCCTGGGCGGCTTTCGACCAGGCGAACGTCGCCGCGAGCGCCGCTGCGGTGGCCGCTCACCTGGAGGCCACCGGAGTGTTCGACAGTGTGACCGTCAAGCAGGCGCCCATCGGCGACACCGGTGAACTGGGCCAGCCGGCCGTTCTCGCGACGCGCAAGGCGAAGAACGGGCGCCCGACCGTGCTCCTCTACGCGCACCACGACGTGCAGCCCGAGGGCGACGAGGCCGACTGGGAGACGCCGCCGTTCGAGCCGACCGTTCGCGGCGACCGTCTTTATGGGCGCGGCGCAGCCGACGACAAGGCGGGCGTGATGGTGCACGTGGCGAGCGTCCGGGCGCTCGTCGACGCGCTGGGCACCGACTTCGATCTGGGTCTGGCCGTGTTCATCGAGGGCGAGGAGGAGTTCGGCTCCCGCTCGTTCGCATCTTTCCTCGAGCAGAACAAGGACGCCCTCGAGGCCGACGCGATCATCGTCGCCGATTCCGACAACGTCGACATCGACACCCCCGCTCTCACCGTGTCGTTGCGCGGCAACGTCACTTTCCGCCTGACCGTGTCGACACTGGCTCACGCCTCGCACTCGGGCATGTTCGGCGGGGCGGTTCCGGATGCGATGCTCGCGCTGGTCAAACTCCTCGCCACCCTGCACGACGAGAACGGCTCCGTCGCCGTCGAGGGCCTCACCTCGCTCGCTGACGCACCGGAGCCGCCCGCATTCTCCGAGAGCGAGCTCCGTGCGGATGCCGCACTGCTCGACGGTGTCTCGCCGATCGGGACCGGCCCCATCCTGTCGCGGATGTGGTTCCAGCCCACGATCACGATCACCGGCATCGACGCCCCGAGCGTCGCGAACGCATCCAACACTCTGCTTCCCAGTGTCGCGGTGCGCATCAGCGCCCGGGTTGCGCCGGGGCAGGCGGCGACGGACGCCTATGCGGCACTCGAACGGCACCTCACCGCCAACGCGCCGTTCGGTGCGCATATCCAGATCGACGACGTCGACACCGGTGACCCGTTCCTCGTCGACACGAGCGGCTGGGCGGCCACCGAGGCGAAGCGAGCCATGACGGATGCGTGGGGCAAGAGCGCGGTCGAGACCGGCGTCGGGGGTTCGATCCCGTTCATCGCTGACCTCGTGCGCGAGTTCCCGGATGCGCAGATCCTGGTGACCGGGGTCGAGGACCCGAACACTCGCGCACACAGCCCCAACGAGTCGCTGCACCTCGGAGTCTTCAAGCGCGCGATCCTGTCGGAGGCGCTCCTGCTCGCCCGCCTGAACCGCCGTTCGGAATGATCTCAACGACTTCGGAGTTTTGCGACGTAGAATCGACGCAGATTTCTTGATCGTCCCAACCGCATCCGTGTGAGGAGTGCCATGACCGACACAACACTGACCGCAACGAAGGCGCACGGCGTCGGCCTGTCCGAAGCCGCCGCAGGCAAGGTCAAGAGCCTGCTGGAGCAGGAAGGCCGCGACGACCTGCGTCTGCGCGTCGCCGTGCAGCCCGGCGGCTGCTCGGGTCTGATCTACCAGCTCTACTTCGACGAGCGGATGCTCGACGGAGACGCCACGGTTGACTTCGACGGCGTCGAGGTCATCGTCGACAAGATGAGCGTGCCGTACCTCGACGGTGCCAGCATCGACTTCGAGGACACGATCCAGAAGCAGGGTTTCACGATCGACAACCCCAACGCTTCGGGCAGCTGCGCCTGTGGGGATTCGTTCCACTAGGGCTTTCTATAGCATAAAAATCAGTCAGGGTCGCCCTTCGGGGCGGCCCTTTCTGGTTCATTCCGGCGCGTGTCACGGAGTAGGGTGGTAACGGTCAAATACAGTTGAATGTGAACTGTCCATGAGTCTCTCGAAAGGTCACCGGTGCGTCACAATCGCCGTCTCCGATGGGCTGCTATCCCGATCGCAGCGACACTTGCACTCGTCCTCGCGGGGTGCACACAGGCCCAGCTGAACGGGTTCCTGCCCGGGTTCGTCGAGGGTGAAGAGCCTGTCACGAACCACACGGAGCGGGTCAGCGGTCTCTGGGTCACCAGCTGGATCGTGCTGCTCGTCGTCGGTGTCATCGTGTGGGGCCTCATCATCTGGGCGGTCATCGTCTACCGTCGCCGCAAGGGCCAGACCGGCCTCCCGGTGCAGATGCGCTACAACATGCCGATCGAGATCTTCTACACGATCGTGCCCCTCATCCTCGTGCTCGGCTTCTTCGCCTTCACGGCCCGTGACCAGAACGCCATCGAGAAGCCGTACGCCAACCCCGATCTGACGATCCAGGTGTACGCCAAGCAGTGGGCGTGGGACTTCAACTACGTCGACGACAACGTCTACGACCCGGGCATCCAGGTTCAGCCCGACGACAACAGTGCCACCCAGGGTGCGGTGCAAGAGGGAGAGATCCCCACCCTGTACCTGCCCGAGAACAAGACCATCACGATCGAGCTGAACTCTCGCGATGTCATCCACTCGTTCTGGGTGCCGGCGACGCTGTACAAGAAAGACATCATCCCCGGCCAGACCAACAAGATGTACTTCTCGACGACGGGCCGCACCGGCACCTTCGTCGGCAAGTGCGCCGAGCTCTGCGGCGAGTACCACTCGGCGATGCTCTTCAACCTGAAGATCGTGTCGCAGTCGGAGTACGACGCTCACATCCAGAGCCTGCGAGACAAGGGATTCGAGGGTCAGCTCGGTTCCGAGTACGACCGCAACACCAACCTGCCCGGAACGGGCGCTCCCAAGGGTAACGAGTAGGGCATCGAGCAATGACGACAACAGCACCCGCCCCCGCGACGACCACCGCCCCCGCGCCGAAGCCGAATCCGCTCCTGGGCGCGAACAAGGTGGAGCGCAAGGGCAACATCCTCGTGAGCTACATCACGTCGACCGACCACAAGACCATCGGGTACCTCTACCTGGTCACGTCGTTCATCTACTTCCTCATCGGCGGCGTGATGGCGCTCATCATCCGCGCCCAGCTCTTCGAGCCGGGACTGCAGGTGGTGCAGACCAAGGAGCAGTACAACCAGCTCTTCACGATGCACGGCACGATCATGCTGCTGATGTTCGCGACGCCGCTGTTCGCGGGGTTCGTGAACGTGATCATGCCTCTGCAGATCGGTGCTCCGGATGTGGCGTTCCCGCGTCTGAACGCCCTGGCCTACTGGTTCTACTCGTTCGGTAGCCTCATCGCCGTCGCCGGCTTCCTCACCCCGCAGGGTGCAGCCTCGTTCGGCTGGTTCGCCTATGCGCCACTGTCGAGTACGACCTTCTCACCAGGCGTGGGAGGCAACTTGTGGGTGGTCGGCCTGGGGCTCTCCGGCTTCGGAACGATCCTCGGCGCGGTGAACTTCATCACCACGATCATCACGATGCGCGCGCCCGGCATGACCATGTTCCGGATGCCGATCTTCACCTGGAACGCGCTCGTTACCTCGATCCTCGTCCTGATGGCCTTCCCGGTGCTCGCCGCCGCGCTGTTCGCCCTCGCGGCCGACCGCGTGTTCGACGCCCACATCTACGACGCGGCCAACGGCGGAGCCCTGCTCTGGCAACACCTGTTCTGGTTCTTCGGCCATCCGGAGGTCTACATCATCGCGTTGCCGTTCTTCGGCATCGTGTCGGAGATCTTCCCGGTGTTCAGCCGTAAACCGATCTTCGGGTACAAGACCCTCATCTACGCGACGATCGCGATCGCAGCCCTGTCCGTCACGGTGTGGGCGCACCACATGTACGTGACCGGATCGGTGCTCCTGCCCTGGTTCTCGCTGATGACGATGCTCATCGCCGTTCCGACCGGCGTGAAGATCTTCAACTGGGTCGGCACGATGTGGCGCGGGTCGTTGACGTTCGAGTCGCCCATGCTCTGGTCGATCGGCTTCCTCATCACGTTCACCTTCGGTGGCCTCACCGGCGTGATCCTCGCCTCGCCGCCGCTCGACTTCCACGTGTCCGACACGTACTTCGTCGTCGCCCACTTCCACTACGTCGTGTTCGGCACCGTGGTGTTCGCCATGTTCGCCGGCTTCTACTTCTGGTGGCCCAAGTGGACGGGCAAGATGCTCAACGACCGTCTGGGCAAGTGGCACTTCTGGCTGCTGTTCATCGGCTTCCACACGACGTTCCTCGTGCAGCACTGGCTGGGCGTCGTCGGCATGCCGCGACGGTACGCGACCTACCTGCCCACGGACGGCTTCACCTGGATGAACCAGCTCTCGTCGATCGGTGCGGGAATCCTCGCCGTCTCGATGATTCCGTTCCTCGTGAACGTGTACCTGACGGCGCGCAACGCTCCGAAGGTCACGGTCAACGACCCCTGGGGCTACGGCCGTTCGCTCGAATGGGCGACCAGCTGCCCGCCGCCGCGCCACAACTTCACGTCGATCCCGCGCATCCGGAGCGAGTCTCCTGCCTTCGACCTGAACCACCCGGAGGCCGGCATCCCCATCGGCATCGGTCCGGCAAAGGATGCGCCCGACGCTCCGACTGTCGACCTCGACGACAACAAGGTGAAGTAACCCATGAGAGCTAACGCGATTCTCTTCTGGATCCTCGGGATCTTCTTCCTCCTGTCGGCGATCGTGTACACAGGCTGGAGCCTGCTCGACCCGATGCACATGAAGGTCGAGTGGGTCGGAACCGTTGCGCTCGTGCTGAGCGCGATCCTGGCCTTCTTCATCGCCTTCTACGTCGGCCGTTCGCACGCCTCCCAGGGCGGGGAGCTCCCGGAGGACCGCCTCGACGCCAACGTCGACGACGGCGACCCCGAGCTCGGTCACTTCAGCCCGTGGAGCTGGTGGCCCGTATCCCTCGCGGCTGGTGCCGCGCTGGTGATGCTCGGTCTCGCGGTGGGCTTCTGGATCTGCTTCATCGGCGTGGCCTTCGTGCTGGTCTGCCTCGTCGGCTGGGTCTACGAGTACTACCGCGGATACTTCGCCCGCTAGGCGAACGCGCAGGATTCGAGCGCCGCATTCCCTCGGGGATGCGGCGCTTCTGCGTTAAGCGCAGCCGGACGTCTCAGAGGCGCCGGAAGTGGAGGACGTCGACGGCGAGGGTCGCTCGGTCCGGTGGTGTGTTCGGAGCTTCGGTTGCCTCGCGTGCATGGTGCGCTGACGGGCCCATCGCGACCAGGGCGCCGGCCGCTTCGTCCGTGAGGGATATCGTCTCGCGCACGGTCAAATGCTCCACGAGCGTGAAGTAGGGAGCCGCTGCGTCGACGATGGCGGTGGCCTTGTCGGCGGGGACGTCGAGCATTCGCCCGTCTGCGCGCAGCTCGGCGAGGTGCTCGGGTAGCGGAGCCACCACGAGGAGGCTCCCAGACGGCTTCAGGATGCGCTGGAACTCCGGCAGGTTCCGTGGGGCGAAGACGTCGAGGACGACGTCGCAGGCGGCGTCTCGGACGGGCAGGGGCGCCAGGTGTCCGCGACGAGTCCATCGATCGCAGGGGACGATCGGGCGGCGCGGGCGACAGCGTCGGGGAGAGGTCCATCGCCAGGCCGCGCGCATCCTGATTCGCATCGAGGACGGTGCGCAGGTAGTAGCCGGTCCCGACGCCGGCGTCCAGGATGCGGCCGCCCCTGGCGAGCTGTGCGAGTGCCGTCGCGATGGGGGAGTAGAGCCCGCTCTCGAGAACGGTCTCACGCGCGTCGAGCATTGCGGGGCTGTCGCCGATCAGCTTGGTGCCCCCGGTGACGAGATTGACGTACCCGCGCTTGTTCACGTCGAAGCGATGTCCCGATGCACAGCCGAGCACGAGACGTTCGACGGGCTCCAGAGGCTCAGCGCAGACGGGACAGCGGAGCCAGGGGGCAAGGGTTTCCATGGTCATTGCGCGAGCTCCTTCTCAACGAGAAAGCGCCGGCGCACATGACGTGCGACCGGCGCTCTCGCGACGTGCTGGGTGAATCGGTCCGATCAGTGGTGGCCGTGGCCCGACTCGAGCTCGCCCTTGGTCGGGGGCAGGATGCGGTCCTCGAAGAACCAGCGCGAGATGCCCGCGCGCATCCTGTTACCGGCGGTGATCTTGCCCTTGCTGTTCGGGCGGATCATCAGCGGCTGGTAGGACTCGAAGCTGATCAGGCGCCAGCGCTCGTACTCGTCGAGCGGCTCGTGAACCTCGATGAACTCGCCACCGGGGAGCTTCACGATGCGGCCGGACTCGTAGCCGTGCAGCGCGATACTGCGATCCTTCTTCTGCAGAGCGATGCACACGCGCTTCGTGATGAAGTACGCGATGAACGGTCCGAGGATGAGCATCGCCTGGATGGCGTGGATCACGCCCTCCATCGTCAGCATGAAGTGCGTCGCGATGATGTCCGAGCTGGCCGCAGCCCACAGGGCCGCGTAGAACGTGACACCGGCTGCGCCGATCGCCGTGCGGGTGGCTGCGTTGCGCGGGCGGTCCAGGATGTGGTGCTCACGCTTGTCGCCGGTCACCCAGGCCTCGATGAACGGGTAGATCATCACCGTGACGATGAACAGCCCGAGCACCACGACCGGAGCGATGATGTTGAACGACCACGTTCGGTCGAGCCAGACGAACTCCCAGCCGGGCGGAACGAGACGCAGAGCTCCGTCGGCGAATCCGATGTACCAGTCGGGCTGCGTACCCGCCGACACCGGTGAGGGGTCGTACGGTCCGTAGTTCCAGATCGGGTTGATGGTGAAGAACGTCGCCATGAGCGCGATGACACCGAACACGATGAAGAAGAAGCCACCGGCTTTCGCGGCGTACACCGGGAGCACCGGGTAACCGACGACGTTGCCCTGCGTGCGGCCCGCGGCGGCGTACTGCGTGTGCTTGTGGATGACGACGAACGCCAGGTGCAGCGCGATGAAGGCGACGACGAATGCGGGCAGCAACAGGATGTGCAGCGTGTACAACCTGCCGACGATCGCTGTACCGGGGAACTCGCCACCGAAGAGGAGGAACGAGGTCCAGGTGCCGACCACGGGGAGACCCTTGATCAGACCGTCGATGATGCGGAGGCCGTTGCCCGACAGCAGGTCGTCGGGGAGCGAGTATCCGGTGAAACCCTCGGCCATCGCCAGGATGAACAGCACGAAGCCGATGATCCAGTTGAGCTCGCGCGGCTTGCGGAACGCACCGGTGAAGAAGATGCGCAGCATGTGCAGGCCGATGGCAGCGACGAAGAGGAGAGCCGCCCAGTGGTGGATCTGCCGCATGAGCAGACCGCCACGGATCTCGAACGAGAGGTTGAGCGTGCTCGACATGGCCGCCGACATCTCGACGCCCTTCAGGGGCACGTATGAGCCGTGGTACACGACCGGAGCCATCGATGCCTGGAAGAAGAACGTCAGGAACGTGCCGGAGAGCAGGATCACGATGAAGCTGTAGAGAGCGACCTCGCCGAGCAGGAACGACCAGTGGTCGGGGAAGATCTTGCGACCGAACTCCTTGACGGCGCCCGAGATGCTGGTGCGGTCTTCGAGGTAGTTCGCGGCGGCAGCCGTGAACCCGCTCTTCTTGACCTCAGTTGAAGCCGCGGGAGGCGCGGCGGTTGTGGTACTCAATGACGCTCCCAGAAGCTCGGGCCGACAGGCTCGGTGAAGTCGCTGCGCGCGACCAGGTAGCCATCGGCGTCAACGGTGATCGGCAGCTGCGGCAGAGGACGCTTGGCCGGTCCGAAGATGACCTCGGCCTCGTGCGTGATGTCGAACTGCGACTGGTGGCACGGGCACAGAAGGTGGTGGGTCTGCTGCTCGTAGAGTGCCACCGGGCATCCCACGTGCGTGCAGATCTTGGAGTAGGCGACGATACCGTCGTACGCCCAGCTCTCGCGGCCCTTGCGGGGGTGCAGGTCTTCGGGCTTCAGGCGCATGAGCAGCACAGCTGCCTTGGCCTTCTGCTCGAGACGGTCCTCTTTTTCATTGAGGCCCTCGGGGATGACGTGGAACGCCGAGCCGAGAGTCACATCCGAGGCCTTGATGGGGGTGCCCGAGGGGTCACGGGTGAGGCGGATCCCCTTGGCCCACATGGTGTTGGCGAGCAGCTCCACCGGGTCTTCGTTCATCGGAGCGAGACCACGGAAGAGCACGACGGCCGGAAGCGGGAACGCGATGAGCGCACCGATGAGGCTGTTGCGCACGAGGCTGCGACGGCTGAAACCGGACTCCTCGTCGGCCTGGCGGAAGATCTCGGCAGCGCGCTCGGTGGTCCGCTCATTGCCGCGCACCGGGTGGCGGAGGTCGACGCCTTCCTTCTCGTGCATGAGAGCCTTGCCCCAGTGCACGGCGCCGATGCCGATGGCGAGAAGCGCGAGAGAGATGCCGATGCCGATGAACAGGTTGTTCAGGCGGACCGAACCCGGGTCGCTGTCGTCGATGGGGAACGCCAGGTAGGCCGCGACGGCCCAGACGCTGCCGAGGATCGACAGGTAGAAGAGCGTGTAGACCGTTCGCTCGGCCCGACGCTCCTTCTTCGGATCGAGGTCGGTGACCCGGGGGCGGTGAGGCGGGAATCCGGGGTTCTCGACCTGGTCGCGGATGATCACCGCCGTTCCAGGATCGCCTGTCCGGTGGACGTCGACGGCTGACGAGCTGGCAGGGGTCAGCTCGTGACCGCTGTTATCGTCCTGTGCCATTGTTCTCCTTCGTGCGCTGTGTCATGTCTCGAGTACCCCTAGTTCGACTTCGCCGTGATCCACACGGTCAGCGCGACGATGGCACCGAGACCGAAGATCCACAGGAACAGTCCCTCGGCCACCGGGCCGAGCGAGACCGAGCTCGAACCCACCCGGAGACGGGTTGTTCTGGATGTACTTGAGGTACGTGATGATGTCGGCCTTGCCCTGCTGGCTGATGTTCAGGTCGTTGAACACCGGCATGTTCTGCGGGCCGGTGACCATGGCCTCGTAGATGTGCGCAGCGGTGACGCCGGTGAGCGGCGGAGCGTACTTGCCCTCGGTGAGCGCACCACCGGCGCCGGCGACGTTGTGGCACATCGCGCAGTTGACGCGGAAGAGCTCAGCACCGGCCGCGGCGTCTCCGTCGCCGTTCAGCCACTTCTGCTCGGGGATGGAGGGGCCGGGGGCGAGAGAGGCGACGTACGCCGAGAGCGCCTTCACCTGCTCGTCGGTGAACTGGACCGGCTTCTGCTCGGCCTGCGGGCCCTGCATGGCCATCGGCATGCGTCCGGTGCCCACCTGGAAGTCGACCGCCGCTGCGCCGACGCCGATGAGGCTCGGGCCGTTGGTGGTTCCCTGGGCGTCGAGCCCGTGGCAGGTGGCGCAGTTCGACTGGAAGAGCTTCTCGCCCTCCTTGATCGACTCCTGCGACGCGGCGGCGGGCTGCGTCTCGGCGGAGGCGGTGGTGGTGTTGAACGCCGCGTAGGCGCCGCCGGTGAGGCCGAGGCCGATCGCGATCAGGGCGACAGTGGCGAGGGGGTGACGCCGCCCGCCCTTTCGGGCGGTCTTCGTCTTGGTGCGGGTATTCGCGCGCATGGTTTAGAGGTCTGCTCCTGATTCCTATTTGAGAACGTAGATGACCAGGAAGAGCCCGATCCAGACGACGTCGACGAAGTGCCAGTAGTAGGAGACGACGATCGCGCTCGTCGCCTCCTTGTGTCCGAAGGTCTTGACGGCGAACGCGCGGCCGATGACGAGGATGAAGGCGATGAGACCGCCGGTGACGTGCAGACCGTGGAAACCGGTGGTCAGGTAGAAGGCCGAGCCGTAGGCGTTCGAGCTGAGCGAGATGCCCTCGGAGACGAGCGTGGCGTACTCGAGGATCTGACCGGCGACGAACACGGCTCCGAGCGCGTAGGTGAGCGTGAACCACTCGACCATGCCCCACTTGGCCGGGCTCCAGCCCGTGGCCCGCGGCTGCAGGCGCTCCGCAGCGAACACGCCGAACTGGCAGGTGAACGAACTCGACACCAGGATGATCGTGTTCGTCAGCGAGTACGGGACGTTCAGGTGCGCGGTCTCGGCGGCCCACAGATCGGGCGACGTCGAGCGCAGGGTGAAGTAGATCGCGAACAGGCCCGCGAAGAACATGACCTCACTGCCCAACCAGACAATGGTGCCGACTGCCACGACATTGGGCCGGTTGATGGAGGGCGCACTCGCCGTAGGAGATATTGAGGTGCTCGTCACTCCTCCATTATGGCTGAAAATAAGCCGTGGTTTTCTCATCTGACAGCCTCGAATGGCCAACTTTTCGTATAAGGCTCGCCTAAGTTCGGTGGTTTCCGGGTGACTGGTCACACGGAGGCCGCCTCTCAGTAGGATCGCTGTATGTCGGAAATGCGGTCCTGGTCGTCGATTCTCACCTCTTTGCTCGAACGGGAGGACCTCAGCGTCGCCGACGCGGCCTGGGCGATGGACCAGATCATGAGCGGTGAGGCCACGGAGGCCCAGCTCGCCGCGTTCCTCATCGCCCTGCGCGCCAAGGGCGAGACCGTCGACGAGATCGTCGGGTTCCGCGACGCCATCTTGGATCACGCCGTGCCCCTTCCCGTCGACCCGATGGCTCTGGACATCGTCGGCACCGGGGGAGACCGGTTCGGCACCGTCAACATCTCGACGACCGCTGCGATCGTCGCGGCGGCGACCGGAGTGCCGGTGATCAAGCACGGCAATCGGGCGGCCAGTTCGTCATCCGGATCGTCGGATGTGCTGGCCGCGCTGGGAATCGATCTCACCCTCCCGCCCGAGAAGGTCGCCGATGTCCTGGCGAAGTCGGGCATCACTTTCGCCTTCGCTTCTGCCTTCCACCCGGGGTTCGGCAATGCCGGCCCCGTGCGCGCTCAGCTCGGCGTGCCGACCGTCTTCAACTATCTCGGTCCGCTCTGCAACCCGGCGCGTCCCGAGGCCTCCGCGGTCGGTGTGGCGACGCTTGATCGGGTTCCGCTGTTCGTCGGCGTGTTCCAGACCCGCGGGGCGACAGCACTCGTGTTCCGTGGCGACGACGGGCTCGACGAGCTCTCGACCACGGGACACAGCCATGTGTGGGAGGTCTCGCGAGGCCTCGTCACCGAGCACGACATCGATCCGCGCGATCTGGGCATCCCTCGCGCCAAGATGGACGATCTGCTCGGAAGGGACGCCGCGTACAACGCGAGCGTCGTACGTGCCGTGCTTGCGGGCGAAGAGGGCCCCGTGCGCGACATCGTGTTGCTCAACGCGGCGGCCGGACTCGTGGCATACGAGCTCGCGTCCGACCCGTCGAGGGTTCAGGAAGCCATCCTGGATCGGTTCCGTTCGACAATGGCGGTCGCCGCCGAAGCGATCGACTCCGGGGCTGCGGCCGCGAAGCTCGACGAGTGGGTGACGGCAACGCACTGACAGCAGTGAAAGGAAGGGTTTCGATGAAGAAGCTCATCAACGGCGTACCCGACGTCGTGAGCGAATCCCTCGATGGATTCGCCAGAGCTCATGGCGACATCATCAAGGTGTCGCACGATCCTGATTTCGTGTACAGGGCCGACGGCCCGGTTCAGGGCAAGGTCGGTCTGGTCAGCGGAGGCGGCAGCGGTCACGAACCGTTGCACGCGGGCTTCGTCGGCAAGGGGATGCTCGACGCGGCTGTGCCGGGTCCCGTGTTCACGTCGCCGACACCCATGCCGATCGTCGAGGCGACGAAGGCCGCCGACGGAGGCGCAGGTGTCCTGCACATCGTGAAGAACTACACCGGAGACGTCCTGAACTTCGAGACGGCGGCCGACCTGGTCGGGGCCGAGGGCATCACGGTCAAGGCTGTCATCACGAACGACGACGTCGCCGTGCAGGATTCGCTCTACACAGCCGGGCGCCGCGGCGTGGCCGGTACCGTCCTGGTGGAGAAGATCGCCGGCGCGGCGGCCGATCGCGGAGACGATCTCGACGCGGTGACAGCCATCGCCGAGAAGGTCAACGCGAACGTCCGCTCGATCGGCGTGGCCCTCACCGCGGGAACGGTCCCGCATGCCGGAGAGCCGGGATTCGATCTGCCGGATGACGAGGTCGAGTTCGGTGTCGGCATCCACGGCGAGCCGGGGCGCGAGCGCATCAAGCTCGAGCCCGCCGACAAGCTGACGGACCGGATGATGGCGGCCATCCTGGAGGACCTGCCGTTCTCGTCGGGCGACACCGTGCTGCTGTTCGTCAACGGCATGGGAGGCACGCCGCTCTCGGAGCTCTACATCGTGTTCCGACGGGCAGCCGAGATCCTCGACGAGAAGGGCATCACGCTCGGTCGGTCGCTGGTGGGCAGCCTGGTCACGTCTCTGGAGATGCAGGGCGCATCCATCTCGGTGCTCAAGCTGGACGACGAACTGACGGCTCTGTGGGATGCGCCGGTGAACACCGCCGCGCTCCGCTGGGGCGTCTGACAAACCCGAAGAAGACAACGGAGGACTGCGGATGACGCTGGACACGGACTGGGTCAAGGCCTGGATGACGGCGGCTGCTGCCGTGATCGACGAGCACAAGCACGAGCTCAACACGCTCGACCGGGAGATCGGCGACGGCGACCACGGCGAGAACATGGATCGCGGGATGCGGGCGGTTGTCGATGCGCTCGGCAAACTGCCGGATGGCAGCACGCCGAACGCGGCGCTGCGCTCGATCGCGATGACGTTGATCTCGACGGTGGGCGGCGCATCCGGTCCGCTGTACGGCACTGCGTTCCTCAAGGCGGCCGATCCCATCGGCGACGCCGCCGAGCTCGACGCGCCGACGGTCGTCGCCGTGCTCGCTGCCGCGCGGGACGGAATCGTCTCGCGCGGCAAGGCGGAGGCGGGCGACAAGACGATGATCGACGCCTGGACTCCCGCGGTCGCAGCCGCCGCTTCGGCTCAGGAGGAGGGCGCGACGGCGGCCGACATCCTGCGCGAGGCGGCGGACGCGGCGGAGGCCGGTGCAGTGGCCACCGAGCCGCTCGTCGCCCGAAAGGGCCGTGCGAGCTACCTCGGCGAGCGGAGCGCGGGTCACCGCGATCCGGGTGCCCAGTCGACGGCGCTCATCCTGCGCGCCGCGGCGGAGACGGCAGCCGCCGATGACTGAGCGGGTCGGCATCGTCTTCGTCTCCCACAGCAGTCAGATCGCGGAGGGTCTCGTCGCCCTCGCCGGCCAGATGGCCGAGGCGGTGCCGCTTGTCGCGGCCGGCGGCACCGACGACGACGGGATCGGGACGAGCTTTCTCAAGGTGACCGATGCGATCGCGCAGGCGCAGAAGGGGGCCGGGGTCGTCGTCATCAGCGACCTCGGCTCCGCCCTCCTGATCGCGGAGACCGTGCACGACACGCTTCCGGATGATGACCGCGAGCGCGTGGTCGTCGTCGACGTGCCTTTCATCGAAGGAGGCGTGGCGGCAGCGGTGGCTGCTGAGGGAGGCGCAGACCTCCGCGCGGTCGTCGAGGCGGCGGAGAGTGCTCGGTCTGCCTGGGCTGACTCCCCGGGCGCCGACGCGACACGTGCGGACGAAACCGGAGATGACGCATCCGGAAACTCGGCTGCGCCCGCGCGGTATGTGCGCGAGGTCACCCTGAAGAACCGTGATGGCCTGCACGCTCGACCGGCGGCGGAGTTCGTGAAACTTGCGAACACGTTCCCGGTCAAGGTGACCGTGAACGGCAAGGACGCGAAGAGTCTGCTCGGCATCATGTCGCTCGGCCTGACCGTGGGCAAGACCGCGGAGATCGCCTCGGAGGATGCGGACGGCACGTCCGCAGTCGATGCTCTCGCCGACCTGGTCGAGACGGGATTCGGGGAGGCCTGATCCAAGAGGGATGACGTCTGCGACGCTCCGCTAGGCCACCGGCGTGTCGACCAGACTCAGCGCCATCTCGAGGTCGATTGCGGAGCGGTCGAGCACATACGGCACGGTCACGCCCGTCGGCACGAATCCGCGTCGACGATAGAAGCGGATCGCCGCCTCGTTCCGCTCGTGCACCTCGAGCAGGAGACGGTCGCCGCGGGCGCGCGACCACTCGATGACGGCGTCGAGGAGCGCATCCGTCAGCCCCTCGCGAGCTCCCCGGAACTCCGGCGTCACGTACACGCCGACGAGGAGGGGATCGCGTGCGCCCGACGGATGGAAGCCGCCCATCGTGCCGAGCCAGCTGCCGTCGTCGGCGACAGCGGCGAAGAGCCTGCTCGAGGGGCTGCGGTTCGCCGCCCTGTTGCGCCAGTGCTCGTCAGGGTGCAGCCGCGCGCGCTCGATCGTCTCCGTGAACGCGATGGGTGTGTCGACGAGCATCTCGAGGCGCAGGTCGCGGTATGCGGCCCAGTCCGCCTCGATGCTCGGGCGAACCCGCCAGACGCTCATGGCAGGGCTAACCCCTCGCGGACAGCAGCGTCTCGGCTTCGGCGAGCAAGATGGCCGTGCACAGGCCGTCCAATGCGGTGCGCAGCTCCTCCAGCGGGGGAAGGTCGGGGCGATCCGGATGTTCGCGTCGCGCGGGTCGTCGCCGTACGGGTACGTCGCACCGGCGGGGGTGACCGCGATTCCTGCCTCCGCGGCGAGCTGGACGGCGCGCTTCGCGCATCCCTCTGCCACATCGAGACTCACGAAGTAGCCGCCCTTCGGCGACGTCCAGGTACCCGCGCCGTAGGGGGCGAGCCGCGCTTCGAAGACACTGGAGACGGCCGCGAACTTCGGCTCGAGAATCGCGCGATGCTTCTCCATGTGGGCTTCGAGCCCTTGTTCGTCTTGCAGGAGTCGAACGTGGCGCAGCTGGTTGATCTTGTCGGGCCCGATGCTCTGCACCGCCATGTTGCGCACGATCCAGTCGATGTTGGCGGGAGAGCCCCCGACGAACGCGACGCCGGCGCCCGGGAAGGTGACCTTGGAGGTCGACGCGAACACGAGCGGACGCTCGGGGTTTCCCGCCTCCTCGGCGAGAGCAAGAACGTCGATCGGCTCGGGATGCTCGTCGCTCAGGTGGTGCACGGCGTACGCGTTGTCCCAGAAGAGCCGGAAGTCGGGAGCCGCGGGGAGCGAGACGAGGGCGCGGACGACCTCTTCGCTGTACACCGCTCCGCTCGGGTTGGAGTAGACCGGAACGCACCACATGCCCTTGATGCTGTCGTCGGTTGCGAGCAGCGCCGCGACCGCGTCGATGTCGGGGCCGTCGGCGTTGAGAGGGACGGGGATCAGCCGGATGCCGTAGCGCTCGCAGATCGAGAAGTGCCGGTCGTAGCCGGGCACCGGTGCGATGAAGCTGATCTGCTGGCTGCCCCAGGGAAGCTCGCCGCCCGGCACGCCGTGGATCAGCGCCTGCACGATGATGTCGTGCATGACGGTGAGGCTCGCGTTGCCGAGCGCGAGGAGCTGCGGCACGGGAACGCGCAGGGCGTCGGCGAAGATCGCTCGAAGTTCGGGCAGGCCGACGGCGCCGCCGTAGTTGCGGAGGTCGGTGCCGGCCGCATCCCGGAACTCGGTGTCCGGCAGGTGCAGCAGGTCGTTCGAGAGGTCCAGCTGGTCGGCGCCCGGCTTGCCGCGGGTGAGGTCGAGCTTCAGCCCGGAGGCTTTGAGGTCTTCGTACGCGGCGGCGAACTCCGCATGGGCGGCGCGCAGCGCATCCGGATCGAGATCTGCGAGCGAGACGGCGGGGGAGTCGGGAGCAGGAGTCACGCTCCGATCGTAGCTGCGACCGCCGCGCCGCGCAGGCGTGCGACGATCGCTGTGCGAGCATCGCCCTGTGAGCACTCCGTTGAAGCGCCGTCTCGACAGGTCGCGGTTGAAAATGATCGTCGCGTTCACCCTGGGGGCGATCGCGGCGGTCGTCACCGGGATGTTCGGCGCCTGGGTTTACGCGGCCACCGTCGGGTGGGCGGTCGCGTGCATCGTCTACATCCTCTGGGTCTGGTCGGTCGTCTGGGGGTTCGACGCATCGAAGACGAAGGGGCACGCCACCCGAGAGGACCCGGGCCGGCCCACGGCGGACCTGCTGCTGCTCTCGGCGAGTATCGCCAGCGTGGCGGCGGTCGTGGTCATCCTGGTTGCGGCCCGGCATCAAACGGGTGCCGAGAAGGCCTGGCTCGCGGCGCTCGCAGTGGGCAGTGTTGCGCTCTCGTGGACACTTGTGCACACCCTGTACACGCTGCGTTATGCCCAGCTCTACTACCGGGGCACGGAGGGCGGCATCGACTTCAACCAGACGGAGCCGCCGAAATACAGCGACTTCGCCTACCTGTCGTTCACCCTCGGGATGACGTACCAGGTGTCGGACACGAACATCGGCGACTCGATCATCCGTCAGACGATCCTGCGCCACACGCTGTTGTCCTACCTGTTCGGCTCGGTGATCCTCGCGACGACGGTGAACCTGATCGCCGGGCTCACCTGAAGCCGCTCTACCTGAGGTAGGTCAGGAACCGGTAGCGCAGTCCGGTCGACGAGGTCCGCCAGTCGGGGTCCGCGACAGATGCCGTCCATCCGTCGCCGATCTCGGGCGCGAATGCGTCGCCGTCGACATCGAGGTCGATCTCGGTGACCTCCAGCCGGTCGGCGTCGCGGATTGCCAGTCGGTACAGCTCGCCTCCGCCGATGACCCACGTGGTCTCGCTCGGGGATGCGGTCAGCGCGTGCTCGAGGGAGTGCGCCATCAACGCACCGGGCTGCGTCCACCCGCTCTGCCGCGTGACGATCACATTCTTGCGGCCGGGGAGGGGACGAAAACGCTCGGGGAGCGAATCCCAGGTCTTGCGGCCCATCACGACGGTGTCGCTCCCGGTGAGCGCGCGGAAATGGGCGAGGTCTTCGGGGAGACGCCAGGGCATCGTCCCGTCGCGCCCGATGACGCCGCCCTGCGCCTGCGCCCAGATCAGCGCGACGCTCCCGACGGCGGTGCTCACACGGCCACCGCGGCACGGATGGCGGGGTGGTGCTGGTAGTCCTCGACCACGAAGTCGTCGAAGGTGTATTCGAGGATGCTCTCGGGCTTGCGGGCGAACCGCAGCGTCGGTGCCGGGAACGGCTCGCGACTCAGTTGCTCGGTGACCTGCTCGACGTGGTTGTCGTAGATGTGCACGTCGCCGCCCGTCCAGACGAACTCACCGGGTTCGAGGCCGACCTGCTGGGCGACCATCATCGTGAGCAGGGCGTAGCTCGCGATGTTGAAGGGGACACCGAGGAACATGTCCGCGCTGCGCTGATACAGCTGGCAGGAGAGCTTTCCGTCGGCGACGTAGAACTGGAAGAAGGCGTGGCAGGGGGCGAGCGCCATGCTCGGAATGTCGGCGACGTTCCACGCGGAGACGATCATGCGCCGCGAATCCGGGTCTCTGCGGAGTGTGTCGATGACCTGGGCGATCTGGTCGATGTGCGCACCGTCGGGTGTCGGCCAGGAGCGCCACTGCACGCCGTAGACGGGCCCCAGCTCGCCGTTCTCGTCGGCCCATTCATCCCAGATGGTGACGCCGTTCTCGCGCAGCCAGCCGACGTTGCTGTCCCCGCGGAGGAACCAGAGCAGCTCGTACGCGATCGACTTGAAGTGCACGCGTTTGGTCGTGATGAGGGGAAGCCTTCAGCGAGGTCGAACCGCAGCTGCCGTCCGAAGACGCTCCGCGTCCCGGTGCCCGTGCGGTCGGACTTGTGGGTGCCGGTCGCGAGCACGTCGCGCAGCAGGTCTTCGTACGGGGTCGGGATCGTCTCGCTCATCGAGAACGATGCTACGTCTCTTCGTGCTCCGATGGTCGACACGGCCCCGGTCAGGCGTCGAAATCGCAGGCAGACAGACCGGTCCGCTGGGAGGCTGCCTCGGTAGGATTTCGTCATGGACAGCGATGGAGTCGCGCAAGACCCGTCCGTCGCCCATGTCCCGGGGAGAAGGCGGGCGACGTACAACCCACCCGTGCGCCGGGGACCCGCTGAAACCGCGCCGCCGAGGGAGAGTGCGTCGGAGCCGGTACCGGAGCCCGCACCCGAGCCGGCACAGGATGAGCACCACGACGACGACGAACTCGCCAGCGCTCTCGAGGAGCAGGTATCCCGGATGACCTCGGCGCTGCCCGTCATCGCCGGTCCGACCGTCATCGGTTCCGACGGCGTCACCGATGCGGCATCCCTCAGCGACGACCAGGTCGCTGCGATCGTGAATCGCGACCTCGGTTCGCACGACACCCTGGCGGCCATCGAACATCTGGAACGAGTGCTCGTCGCGAGGGCGGCGACTACCGCGATCCCCATTCAGACGGCGGCGGCTGATGAGGAGCCCGCCCAAGAACCCGCAGACGAGCCCGAGCTAGCGCCGGAGGACACGCCGACGCAGCTGATCAGCTTCGACGACCTCGACCTCCGGCCACGTCAGCACGGACCGGAGCCGACCTTTAGTGCCTGGGTCGCACCCGCGGCGGGCGTGCAGCCGGCGCAGGAAGGAACCGGCGCGGCCTCAGCGCCCGAGGTGCCGCATCCCGAGATCCCGCGACGCGTCGAGCCCCTCGGGTACGTCGAACCCGAAGTGGCCCCGACCGAGTCGCAGCCGATCCCCATCGTCACAGCCGAGCCCGCGCTCGCGGAACCCGTGCCGGTCGAACCCGTGCCGGTCGAACCCGTACCGGTCGAATCGGCCGACCTGGAGCCGCCGTCGGTCGAGGCCGCGCTCATCGAGGTGGGAGCAATCACATCGCCGCCGACCGAGTCGGTCGTGATCGAACGCGTCGAGTCCGTCGACGCCGATGTCGAAGACGACGCCGACGATGTCAGCCTGTCGACCGGTTCGCTCGCGCCGAAAGCGACTCCTCGGGTCTCGAGCGACGAAAGCCTGCTCTTCGACGCGGGTCCCGTTGCCGCGCCCCTCTTCGAGGTGGAGGACGCCGACCTCGAGCCGACGCCGCTCGATCGCCGGGTGGGACGGGCATCCCGGATGTTCTGGCTGTGGTTCGCAGCCACATCTTCGCTGATCAGTGTCGGGGTCGGAGCGGCGCTCTTCGCTCTCGGACTGAGCCTGCGACAACTGTTGGTCGCCACGCTCGTGGGTGTAGCGCTGTCGTTCCTCCCGCTCGGCATCGGAACGCTCGCCGGAAAGTGGAGCGGTCAGCCCACGATGGTGATCTCGCGGGCGACGTTCGGGATGCGCGGCAACGCACTCCCCGCCGCCCTCGCCCTCCTCACCCGTCTGTTCTGGGGAGCGGTGATGCTCTGGCTGGCCGGTGTCGCCGTGGGTTCGCTCTTCACTTCGCAGGGCTGGGCGACGGATGCCGTGCTCCCGACCACCGCAGGGCTGGTGGTGGCCATCGGGGTCGCCCTTGCCGTCGCGTACTTCGGCTATTCGCTCGTGGCACGGGTGCAGCTCGTCCTGACGATCGCCTCCGCCGTTCTCATCATCGTGATGGTCGCCGCATCGTGGGAGGCCGTCGACGTCGGGAAGGCGCTCGCCGTTCCCGACGCGGTCTGGCTGCGGACCGTCGCAGGTGCCGTGCTGGTGTTCAGCTACCTCGGTCTCGCGTGGGCGAACAGCAGCGCCGAGGTCGCCCGCTACCAGCGCCCGGGTTCGTCCGGTGCAGGCGCGATGCTCTGGGCGACGTTCGGCGCCGCCCTTCCGGCGTTTCTGCTGATCTCGTACGGCGGTCTGCTCGCCGCCTCGAACTCCACGCTCGCCGACGAGCTGGCGACCGACCCGGTAAGCGCCTTCGCCCGGCTCGGGCTGCCCGGCTGGTACCCCATCCCGTTGCTTCTCGCCGTGACGTTGAGTCTGATCTCGGGCCTGGTACTCACCATCTACTCGGGCGGCTTCACTCTCGAGGCGCTCGGCGTGAACCTGAGGCGGCGTTGGAGCACGGTGGCCGTCGGCGGGACGATCGCACTGGCCGGCATCCTGCTCGCCACGACGGTCTCGGATCTCGCCAGCGTGCTGCGAGGTGCGCCGATCACACTCGCGGTGCCCGTAGCAGCCTGGGCGGGGATCTTCTCTGCCGAGATGATGCTGCGCACTCGCCGCTTCCATCAGCCCTCGCTGGTGAAGAGAGGCGGGGTCTACCCGGATTGGCGGTGGAGCAATCTGGCGATGCTTGTTGTCGCCAGCGCGGTCGGTCTCGGCCTGGTCACTTCGGATCTGCCCTGGTTGAGCTGGCAGGGCTATCTCTTCCCGCTTCTCGGCGTCGATCTTCAGAGCGACCTCGCCGGGAGCAATATCGGGGTGGTCGTCGCGCTCGGGGTGGGCATCCTGACCCCGATCGTGTCGGGAGTACCTGCAGTGCGCCGCCAGGAGCGGGCGATCGGCTGAGCAGCGCACTCTCCGCTGCTGAACATGGGTGCATCCCGTAGGCTCGTTCCCGTGCAGCACACTCTCGAAACCGTCAACCGAACCGTCGAGCAGCTCTGGCCGTTCGACGGCGCGGAGGGCTGGGATGCGCCGGGCCTGCTCTCCGGAGATCCGGCTGCGTCGATCGAGCGGATCGTGCTCGCCGTCGACGCGGTCTCGGCCACCGTCACGGAAGCGATCGACCGGAACGCCGACCTGCTCCTCGTCCACCACCCGTTGCTGTTGCGCGGCGTGACGACGGTTGCGGAGGACCGCTACAAGGGCTCACTCCTCGCCCGACTGATCCGGGCGGACTGCGCACTCATCGCTGCTCACACGAACGCCGACGTCGTCGCCGACGGCACGTCCGCCGTGCTGGCCGACAGGCTCGGGCTGGTCGACACGGTTCCGATCGTGCCGGCCGCCGACGGTGTCACCGGTATCGGCCGGGTCGGAGAACTCGGCGAGCCGACGACGCTCGGCGCACTGGCCCGCCGGCTGGGCGACATCCTGCCACCGACAGCCGGGGGATCCTCGCTTCCGGCGACTACCAGCAGCCGATCTCGCGCGTCGCGCTCTGCGGCGGCGCGGGCGACTCGTTGCTGCCGACGGATGCGGTGCGCGGGGCAGACGTCTACATCACGGCCGACCTGCGCCACCACCCCGCCTCCGAAGCTCGCGAGCAGGCGCTTCACGGCGGCGGGCCAGCGTTGCTCGACGTCTCGCACTGGGCTAGCGAGTGGCTCTGGCTGGACACGGCTGCCGAACAGCTGCGCGGTGCCCTTCCCGGCGTATCGGTCGAGGTCAGCGAGCTGCGCACCGACCCCTGGGATTTCGCGATCCTCCAATGACCTCCCGGCGCTGTCGCATCCGGCGCCCACGACACTCACGAACCACGAAAAGAGCTCACCACCGTGAAAGCCAGCCCCGCCGACCAGACCGAACTTCTCCGCCTGCAAACCGTGGACACGCGCCTGTCGCAGCTGCAGCACACAGCCAAGAACCTTCCGCAGGTCGCCGAGCTGGCGGCGCTGCAGCCTGAGGTCGAGGCCGTCCGCGCGCGCTGGATCAGCCGCACCGGCGAGCTGGAGGACGCCCGATCGGAGCTGAAGCGGGTGGAGTCCGACGTCGAGCTGGTCGAGACCCGGATGGCGCGAGACTCCGGTCGCCTTCAGCAGACGTCGTCGACGAAGGATGTTCAGGCGCTGGAGAGCGAGCTGGCCTCGCTCACGAAGCGGCGCGACGACCTCGAGGAGATCGAACTGACCGTCATGGAGAAGGTCGAAGGCTTCGAAGAGGCACTCGCCGCGGTCGAGACCGAGCGCTCCGAACTGGCCAGCCGGGTCGATGCGCTCGAAGCTGCTCGCGGCGAAGAACTGGCGAAGCTGGATGCGCAGCGCAAGGCGCTCGCCACCGATCGTGAGACCATCGCCGGCACCATCCCCGCTGACCTCATCGAGCTCTACGAGAAGCAGCGTGCCCGGTACGGTGTCGGTGCGGCCTTGCTCCTCCGCGGGGTGTCGATGGGCAGCAACGTGAAGCTGACCGAATCCGATCTCGCCGTGATCCGCCGCGCCGCGCCCGACGATGTCGTGCTCTGTCCGGACAGCGGCGCCATCCTGATCCGCAACGAGGAGTCGGGGCTCTGAGCTCGCTGAGACTAGGCTGAGCGGCCGGGTCACGCCCTGTAGGCTGAACGACGAATGGGCCGGCAAGACGGTCGCGTCGGTCCGCTTCGGCGGGCCGCCGAGGAACGTCCGGGCTCCACAGAGCAGGGCGGTGGGTAACACCCACCCGGGGCAACCCGCGAGACAGTGCCACAGAAAACAGACCGCCGCGAGCGTCGATCTTCGGATCGCGACCGCGGTAAGGGTGAAACGGTGGGGTAAGAGCCCACCAGCGACCGGGGTGACCCGGCCGGCTCGGTAAACCTCGTCCGGAGCAAGGTCAGACAGGAAACGTTGAGGCTGCTCGCCGAGTTTCCGGGTAGACCGCTAGAGGGCGGCGGCAACGTCGTCCCGAGAGAGATGGCCGTCCACGGTGCTTCGGCACCCGGACAGAACCCGGCGTAACAGCCGGCCCATTCCTTGACGTGAGACTCGACGTCACGCGCCTGCGGCAGGCGCGGCGCCCTCGGCCTGTTCCGCGGCCTCGGCGTCGGGGGAGAAGCGGTAGCCCATCCCGGGCTCGGTCAGCAGATAGCGCGGGTGGGAGGGCACCGGCTCCAGCTTCTTACGCAGCTGCGCGAGGTAGAGGCGCAGATACCCGGTGTCGCTCGTGTACTGGGGGCCCCACACCTGCGTGAGAAGCGCCTGTCTCGTGACCAGCTTGCGCGGGTTGCGCACGAGCACCTCGAGGATCGCCCACTCGGTCGGCGTGAGCCGGACCGATTCCGTGCCCTCGGGGAGACGGCGGGTCACCTGGTGCGCTGCGAGATCGACCGAGATGTCGCCGAACGTGACCACTGGCTCGTCCGAGGCGGCAGGCTGACGTCTCGTGAGCGCACGGATGCGCGCGAGCAGCTCGTCGGCCGCGAACGGCTTGGTCACATAGTCGTCGGCGCCGGCATCGAGAGCGTCGACCTTGTCGCCGGAGTCGGTGCGCCCCGACACGACGAGGATGGGGACGGTGCTCCAACCGCGCAGCCCCTCGATCACCTCGATGCCGTTCAGCTCGGGCATTCCCAGGTCGAGCATCACCAGGTCGGGATGCAACTCCACCGCCTTGCTGAGCGCCTCCGCCCCGGTGCTCGCGACCGCGACTTCGTATCCTCGTGCCGACAACAGGATCCGAAGTGCGCGCAGGATCTGCTGGTCGTCGTCGGCGATCAGGATCTTCACGCGTCTGCCTCCTCGGCGATGGGTTGAGTTGCAGGAAGTGACACGACCATCGTCAGGCCGCCGCCCGGTGTGTCCTCAGCTTCGAGGGTTCCGCCCATCCCCTCGACGAAACCCTTGGAGAGCGCGAGGCCCAGCCCGATGCCCGTGCTGTTGTCGGTGTCGCCGAGTCGTTGGAACGGGACGAAGACGGCGTCGCGACGCTCGCCGGGGATCCCAGGGCCGTGATCGATCACCCGGAGCTGCACCCGGCCGCCGAACTCGCTGGCGGCGATGAGGGGACGCGTGCCAGGCGGACTGAAGCGCACCGCATTGCTGAGTAGGTTGACGAGCACACGTTGCAGGAGCACCGCATCCGCTTCGACCTGCGCTAGTCCGGACGGCAGATCGAGTTCGACATCGGCCGGACCGAGAGCGAGCTCGTCGAGGGCCGATGGCACGATGTCGTCGAGCTCGGTCGGCGCAAGTGAGACGGCGAGCACACCGGCCTGCACCCGGCTCACGTCGAGCAGGTTCGTGACGAGTGACGCGAGGCCGGCCAAGCTCTCCTCCGCTGTCTCGAGCAGACTCTCGCTGTCCTCCTCGCTCAGCTCGATGTCCCGCTGACGGAGGGTGGTGACCGCGGCCGTCGCTGCGGCGAGAGGGCGTCGCAGATCGTGCCCGACGGCCGCAAGCAATGCGCTGCGCACGCGATCGGTCTCGGCAAGAGGGCCGAGCGCGCTCGCCGTGGCCGTGAGGTCGCGGTGCTCCAGAGCAGCATCCAACTGGCTCAGGATGACCGCGAGCAGCCGTCGATCGGCCGCCGCAAGATCTCGGCCCGAGAGCTCGAGCGTTCCGCGGGTTCCGACCGGGAAGTCCTGCGTGTGCTCATCGTCGGCGGGCTCCCCGTCGGTCTTGATGACCTCCCCGCCGTCGAGCAGCCGCACGCCGCTGAGTCCGAACGCTTCGCGCGTACGGGTGACGAGGGCCTGGATCGCATCCTCGCCCCGGATCACGCCTCCCGCCACGCTGGCCAACAATTCTGCTTCGGCCGCGGCGCGCCGGGAGACGCGGCTGCGGCGGGCGGCCTGATCGACGACGAGGCTGACGAGTGCTGCGATGACGAGGAAGAGCAGCAGTGCGAGCAGATGCAGCGGCTCGTCGATCGTGATCGTGTACAGCGGCTCGACGAAGAAGAAGTCGAGCGTCACACCGGCGAGCAGGGCCGCGAAGAGCGCGGGCCAGATGCCACCGACGAGGGCGACGAGAACGACGAGCAGTTGATAGCTCAGCACCTCGCTGGTCAGCGAGTCGGGCGTGCGCACCGAGGCGAGCAGCCAGGTCAGCAGGGGAGTGCCCACCACGGCGAGAGCGAAGCCATAGATCCGCCTGCGCACCGTGAGGCCACCGCCGATGCGCGGCAGTGAGATGCTGCCTCCGGCCTGTGAATGCGTGACGATGTGCACATCGATGTCGCCCGACGCCCGCGTGACCGTCGCACCGATGCCCGGGCCCGTGACCAGGGCGGCGAGCCTGCTCCGCCGGCTGACTCCGATGACGAGTTGGGTCGCATTAGATCCGCGCGCGAAGTCGACCAGTGCTTTCGGGATGTCGTCGCCGACCACCTGGTGGTAGCTTCCGCTGAGCTGTTCGACCAGAGACCGCTGTGCGGCGAGCGCCGCAGGGTTCGCCTCGCGTAGCCCGTTCTGGCTGATCACATGCACCGCGAGCAGTTCGCCCCCGGCCGAGCGCGCCGCGATCCGAGCGCCCCGCCGCAAAGAGTGTCGCCTTCGGCGCCGCCTGTCAGCGCGACGACGACACGTTCTCGCGCCTCCCATTTGCCGGAGATGCCGTGCTCGGCGCGGTACCGCTGCAAGGAGAAGTCGACCTCATCCGCCAACCAGAGCAGGGCGAGCTCCCGCAGGGCAGTGAGGTTGCCGAGCCGGAAGTAGTTCGATAGGGCGGCATCGATTCGCGCGGCTGGATAGACGTCGCCGTCGGCGAGTCGGTCTCGCAGAGTCTGCGGAGCAAGATCGACGACCTCGATCTGATCCGCCTTGCGCAGCACGGCGTCGGGGATGGTCTCCCGCTGCTGAACGCCCGTGATCTGCTCCACAACGTCGTTGAGCGATTCGATGTGCTGGATGTTCACGGTCGAGATCACGTCGATTCCGGCCGCGAGCATGGTCTCCACGTCTTGCCAGCGCTTCTCGTGCGGCGAACCCGGTGCGTTGGTGTGGGCGAGCTCGTCGACGAGCGCGAGCTCGGGCCCGCGCTCGAGCACCGCATCCAGATCCAGCTCGGTGAGCTCCATGCCGCGATGGACGACGACCTTGCGCGGCACGACCTCCAGACCGTCGAGCAGCACGGCGGTGGCCCGACGATCGTGCGTCTCGGCGACGGCGACGGCGACATCCTTGCCGATGGCGAGGAGTCGCCTGCCCTCCTCCAGCATCGCGTATGTCTTTCCGACACCGGGCGCGGCACCGAGCATGACCCGCAGATGACCTCGCGTCATTCGACTACTCGTCTAGCTTTCTGGCGGTGCGTTGGGGTACTCGACTTCCTGCACGTCGGGGACTGCTAGGCGTCGGTGCGCACGGCAAGGGCCGCGGCGCCCAGGATTCCCGCGTTGTTGCGGTGTACCGCGGGCACGATCTCGGCCGTGAGGTCGAGGAGGGACAGGAAGTCCTTGTAATTCTTCGAGACTCCGCCGCCGACGATGAACAGGTCGGGCGTGAAGAGGAACTCGAGCGTCGAGTAGTACTTCTGCAGGCGCTTCGCCCACTTCTCCCAGCTCAGGTCCTCGCGCTCCTTGGCGGAGTACGCGGCGCGCGACTCGGCGTCGTGCCCGTCGATCTCGAGGTGACCGAGTTCGGCGTTCGGGATGAGGACGCCGTTGTAGATGAGGGCCGATCCGATTCCGGTTCCCAGCGTCGTCATGATGACGAGTCCGTCCCGGTCCTTCGCGGCTCCGAAGCGGCTCTCCGCGTATCCTGCGGCATCGGCGTCGTTGACGAAGTGGATGTCGCGCCCGAGGGCTTTCTCGAACAGATCCTCCGCGTGCAGGTCGATCCACTTCTTCGACACGTTCGCGGCCGACAGCGTCACGCCGTGGCTGACGATGGCCGGGAAGCACACGCCGACGGGTGCATCCGGTCGCTCTGCAGCGAGTTCGTCGACGATCTTCTTCGTGGTCTTCACGATGTCGTCGGGCTCTCCACCCTGCGGGGTCGGGAGCTTGATCCTGTCGCTGACGAGTTTGCCGGAGTCGAGGTCGATGAGACCCCCTTGATTCCGGTTCCTCCGATGTCGATCCCGATGGCGATGTTCTGCGAGCTCATGCCACGAATCTACCGTCCCCGGACGCCGATCAGGGCAGCGTCAGCACCTCGGCGCCGCGTTCCGTCACCACGAGAGTGTGTTCGAACTGCGCGGTGATGCTCTTGTCTCGGGTCACGACCGTCCAGTCGTCCGCCCACATGTCCCACTCGTGCGTGCCGAGAGTGAGCATGGGTTCGATGGTGAAGACCATCCCGACCTGCATCTCGGTGTCGTACACGGGAGCGGAGTCGTAGTGGGGGATGATCAGCCCCGAGTGGAAGGACGCACCGACGCCGTGACCGGTGTAGTCACGCACGACGCCGTACCCGAATCGTTTGGCGTACGACTCGATCGCGCGACCGATGACGTTGACCTGACGTCCGGGTGCGACGGCCTTGATGCCGCGATTCAGGGCCTCACGAGTGCGCTCGACGAGCAGGGTGACCTCTTCCGAGGCAGTGCCGGCGATGAACGTCTGATTGCTGTCCCCGTGGAACCCGTTCTTGTACGCAGTGATGTCGATGTTCACGATGTCGCCGTCGCCGAGGACGGTGTCGTCGGGGATGCCGTGGCAGATCACCTCGTTGACCGAGCTGCAGATCGACTTGGGGTACCCCCGGTAGCCGAGCGTCGACGGATACGCGTCGTGGGCCAGCAGGAACTCGTGTCCGATGACGTCGAGCTCCTCGGTCGTGACGCCAGGGCGCACCGCGCGACCGACCGCCTCGATGGCCTGGGCGGCGATCCGGCCGGACTCGCGGATGAGCTCGATCTCCTCGGGCGTGTACACATCGTTTCCGGTGTACGCGGCCGGTCCCTTCTTCCCCACGTATTCCGGTCGCGGAATGCTGGTGGGAACGGGCCGCATCGGCGAGATGCGTCCGGGGATCAGGTGACCGGTGGAATCCTTGGGCATAGGATCAAGCTTATGACCGGCGAAGACGACCACGGGATCAAGCAGGACGCGGAACACCGCTACTGGTACAACATGAAGACCGGCCAGGTCGAGCAGGGTTTCGTCTCGCCCGCTCCCGACCGCGTCGGACCTTTCGACACCCGCGAAGAGGCCGAGCACGCGCTCGAAAAGCTTCGCGAGAACAGTGCCAAGTGGGCTGAAGAGGACGCGCGCAACGACCGCTGAGCCCGCTCGTTAGAAGCTGTGCTCCTCGGTGGGGAACGTCCCACCCTGCACGTCGGCTTTGAACGCGGTCGCCGCATCCGTCAGCACGCCTTTGAGATCGGCGTACTGCTTGACGAACTTGGGGATGCGCCCGGTGCTGAAGCCAGCCCAGTCGGTCCACACGAGAAGCTGGCCGTCGACATCCGGCCCCGCACCGACGCCGATGGTCGGGATGCGCAACTCGGCAGTGACACGAGCGGCCACTGCCGCAGGCACCATCTCCATGACGACCGCGAAGGCCCCGGCGTCTTCGACGGCGTGCGCGTCGGCGAGAAGCTGCTCTGCGCCCTCCCCGCGGCCCTGGATGATGTGGCCGCCGAGGCCGTGCTCGCTCTGCGGCGTGAAGCCGATGTGTGCCATGACCGGGATGCCCGCATCCACGATCCGTCGGATCTGCTCGGCGCTGCGCACACCGCCCTCGAGCTTCACGGCGTGTGCTCCGGTCTCCTTCATGAAGCGGATCGCGGTGTGCAGTGCCTCGAGGGCGCCCGTCTCGTAGGAGCCGAACGGCATGTCGGCGACGACGAAGGCCCGCTTGACCGCGCCGGCGACCGCGCGGGTGAGGGGGATGAGGTCGTCGACCGTGACCGGGAGGGTGGTCTCGTAGCCGAGCACGTTGTTGCCGGCCGAGTCGCCGACCAGGAGGAAGTCGATTCCGGCAGCGTCGAAGATCTCGGCGGTGAGCTGGTCGTAGCTCGTAAGCCCGGTGAACTTGTTTCCCTCGTCTTTGGCGGCCTGGAAGTGTCTCGTGCGGACACGCTTGAGTGACTGCATCGAAGGCGTGACGGAGGGCATCGGCGACTGCTCAGACATGGGCTCAGTCTAGTGAGGTCGGCTCGGACCGAATCGGGCGTCGTGATTGCCGAAGCGAGGGCGGGCGAGCCAGTAGTCTGGGAAGGCTGACGAAAGGGGCACGATGGACAAGCAGCGCGACTTCGTTCTTCGCACGATCGAGGAACGTGGCATCAAGTTCGTGAGGCTGTGGTTCACCGACGTCGTCGGAACACTGAAATCGGTCGCGATCGCGCCCGCCGAGGTGGAGGGCGCCTTCAGCGAGGGGCTGGGCTTCGACGGCTCGGCGATCGAGGGACTGACGCGTGCATACGAGTCCGACCTACTCGCGCACCCCGACCCCACCACGTTCCAGATCCTGCCCTGGCGCGGAGAGATCGACCCCACGGCGCGCATGTTCTGCGACATCACGACGCCCGACGGCCTGCCGTCGGTGTCCGACCCGCGCAACGTGCTCAAGCGCACGCTCGAGAAGGCTGCGGATCGCGGATTCACGTTCTATACGCATCCTGAGATCGAGTTCTATCTGCTCAAGTCGTCGGCATACGGCCCCGACGGTCCCGAACCGGTCGACTCGGCGGGCTACTTCGACAACGTCCCCGGCGGCACGGCGCACGACTTCCGCCGCCGATCGGTGCGGATGCTCGAAGACCTCGGCATCTCCGTCGAATTCAGCCACCACGAGGCGGGCCCCGGCCAGAACGAGATCGATCTGCGTTATGCGGACGCGCTCACCACGGCCGACAACATCATGACGTTCCGCACGGTCGTCAAAGAGGTGGCGATCGAGCAGGGTGTCTACGCCACATTCATGCCGAAGCCGCTCTCCGGCCACCCGGGTTCCGGGATGCACACCCACATGTCGCTCTTCGAGGGCGACACCAACGCGTTCTACGAGGCCGGCGCCGAGTACCAGCTGTCCAAGGTCGGCCGTCACTTCATCGCCGGGCTGCTGAAGCACGCGCCCGAGATCACCGCGGTCACCAACCAGTTCGTCAACTCGTACAAGCGCCTCTGGGGCGGCGACGAGGCCCCGAGCTTCGTCTGCTGGGGTCACAACAACCGCTCGGCTCTCGTGCGCGTTCCGTTGTACAAGCCGAACAAGGGTCAGAGCTCCCGCGTCGAGTACCGCGCGATCGACTCCGCCGCCAATCCCTACCTGGCGTTCTCGCTCATGCTCGCCGCCGGGCTCAAGGGCATCGAGGAGGAGTACGAGCTCCCCCCGAGGCTGAGAACAACGTCTGGGCACTGAGCGACGCGGAGCGCCGTGCGCTCGGCTACAGCCAGCTGCCCGCGAGCCTCGACCACGCTATCCAGCTGATGGAGGAATCGGAGCTGGTGGCCGAGACGCTCGGCGAGCAGGTCTTCAACTACGTGCTGCTCAACAAGCGCCAGGAATGGGCCGCGTACCGTGCCCAGGTCACGCCGTACGAGCTGCGCACCAACCTCGAGATCCTCTAGGCGTCAGCGAGCGTAGCCCGACCGATGACCCGCGACCAGCTCTCCCTGACCACTCTGGCGCGGTCGGGCTTCGTCGGCCTGAGCTCCGTGCGGGCTCAACTCGACGAGCTGGCCGAGTTGAGCGGGCAGCCGATCGAGGGTCTGCTTCCCGCGTTCGCGCTGGCGGCCGACCCCGACTCGGCGCTCGCCTGCCTGCTGACGCTGCTGCGGCGTGCGCCCGAGACGACCTCAAGGTTCTTGGCGCGCGAACAGGATGCTCAACGACTGCTCCGCGTGATCGGGGCGTCCGAGGGTCTCGCCGAGTTCTTCGTGAGGCAGCCCGAGGAGCTCGACTCGCTCGCGGAGCCGACTGAGATGGTCCCCACGGCCGACGAGCTCCGGCGAGACCTGCTCGACGCCGTCGACGCGCGGGAGGGCTTCGCCGAGGTCACTGAGGAGGCGGCGTGGACCGCGCTGCGCATCCGGTACCGTCGGCGCCTGGCGCAGCTCGCGAGCTTCGATCTCGAGCAAGCCGACCCGGTGGACGGGCTCGACGCGGTGGCAGCGGCTTTGGCCGACCTCTCGGCGGCGGCTCTCGAGGCCTCGCTGGCAGTGGCCCGCCGGCAGACGACCGGATCGGGTCCGGGCCGGTATCCGGAAGCCGAGGTTCGCGCGACGAAGTTCGCGGTCATCGGGATGGGCAAGGCCGGCGCCCGCGAGCTCAACTACGTGAGCGATGTCGACGTGATCTTCGTCGCCGACGGGGATGAAGAGGCCGGCGTCTCCAGCGGGCGCGCGGTCGACATCGCCACCCGTCTCGCTGTGCTGATGATGCGCGGGATCGACGCCCCGGCGATCGAGCCCGGGCTCTGGGAGGTCGACCCGAACCTCCGCCCTGAGGGCAAGGATGGCGCCCTCGTGCGCACGCTCGACTCCCACATCGCCTACTACGACCGGTGGGCCAAGGGATGGGAGTTCCAGGCTCTGCTGAAGGCTCGGCCCCTCGCGGGCGACCTCGACCTGGGGCAGCGCTACGTCGACGCGCTCTCACCGAAGGTCTGGCACAGCGCGTCCCGTGAGAATTTCGTCGAGTCCGTGCAACGGATGCGCGAACGCGTCACCGACCATATCCCCGACGACGAGGTGGAGTATCAACTCAAACTCGGGCCCGGCGGACTGCGCGACGTGGAGTTCACCGTGCAGCTGCTCCAGTTGGTGCACGGCCAGACCGACGATCGGGTTCACCAGCGTGCGACGCTGCCTGCGCTGGCCGCGCTCGCATCCCAGGGCTACATCGGTCGCGAGGAGTCGGCGGTGTTCTCGCGGGACTACCGCACGCTCCGCCTGCTCGAGCATCGACTCCAGCTGCGCCACCTGCGCCGCACGCACCTCATGCCCCGCGACGAGGGGGACGTGCGCGTGCTCGCGCGCGCATCCGGACTCGCCACCGGCGCCACCCAGCTGCTCGACGCCTGGACCGCCATCAAGCACCGGGTGCGCGGCCTGCACGAGCGGCTGTTCTACCGGCCGCTGTTGAGTGCGGTCGCCGCCACATCCACCGAGGACACCAAACTCACCGGAGAGGCCGGCCTGACGAGTGCCCAGGCGGAGGCGCGACTCGCCGCCATCGGCTTCCGCGATCCGAAGGGGGCGCTGGCGCACATCGCGGCGCTCACCGGGGGAGTGTCGCGACGGGCGACCATCCAGCGCCACCTCCTGCCGGTCATGCTCCAGTGGTTCGCAGACGGAGCCGACCCCGATTATGGCCTGCTCACCTTCCGGCGGCTGAGCGAAGACCTGGGCTCGACGCATTGGTATCTCCGGATGCTGCGCGACTCCACCGGTGCTGCCGAGGGTCTGACCCGTGTGCTCTCGGGCTCGCGGTTCGCAGGTGAGCTGCTGGGCCGCATCCCGGAGTCCGTGGCATGGCTGGAGTCGGAAGACGAGCTCCGGCCGCGCTCGGCGGAGCTGCTGCGCGAGGAGACGCGCGCCATCCTGGCCCGGCACCAGACGCCCGAGGCCGCCGCCGCCGCGCTGATGGCGGCTCGTCGGCGCGAGGTTCTGCGGCTCGCCTTCTCCGGGATCCTCGGCATCGCCACCATCGACGAGTTGGCCGCCGGGCTGAGCGCCGTGACCGAGAACGTGATTGTGGGCGTGCTCGAAGCGATCCGGGCTGCTCGCGGTGACCGCGACCGTCTCGAGTTCGCCGTGATCGGGATGGGACGCTTCGGCGGTCAGGAGCTCGGCTTCGGGTCGGACGCCGACGTCATGTACGTCTTCCGTGACCTCGCCGACGATCCGGATGCGGCACACAAGGCCGCGCTCGCGATCGTGGCCGACCTCAACCGGCTTACCGAAGACAACCGCCTGCCGCTCGATCTCGATATCGGACTACGCCCGGAGGGCAAGAACGGCCAGCCGGTGCGCTCCCTCGAGTCGTATCGGGCGTACTACAAGCGCTGGTCGCTCACGTGGGAGGCCCAGGCGCTGCTTCGGGCACGGGGAGTCGCCGGCGATGCGGCCCTGCTCGCCGATTTCGAGGAGGTCGCCGACGAGGTGCGGTATCCCGCGAACATCAGCGATCAGGCTGTGCGCGAGGTGCGTCGCATCAAGGCGCGGGTGGAGAACGAACGGCTCCCGCAGGGCGCGGATCCGACCCGGCACCTGAAGCTGGGGCGTGGGTCGCTCAGCGATGTCGAGTGGTTCGTACAGCTCATCCAATTGCAGCATGCGGCCGCGGTGCCGTCGCTGCGAACGACCTCGACGCTCGAGGCCCTCGCCGAAGCAGCAGCGCACGGGTTTGTGACCGACGAGGATGCGGCGAAGCTGCGCGACGCCTGGATCTTCGCATCCCGAGCGCGTTCGGCCATGACTCTCTGGACCAACAAGACGGCGGATGTGCTGCCCTCCGACCGCGTGCAACTCGACGGCGTCGCGCGCCTGCTCGAGTACCCACCAGGCTCGGCGAGCCAACTCGAGCAGGACTACCTCGCGGTCACCCGGCGAGCCCGGGCCGCCTTCGAGCGGTCGTTCTACGGCGCCCCTGAGCGATCGACTCCCACGACCGCCTGAGGGCGTTCAGGATGTGTCAGGCACGTTAAATCTGAGCAACCTTCGATTACGAAGCCTTGATCGGGGCGCGTGGAGGACCCCACAATTGGGGCCACGACACACTCAGATCCGCAACGACGTGGATGCACATCCCGATAACTACGTCCGTTCGGAGGCGATGCTTCTTGTCGAACTCGACTTTTTCCTGGTGGGCCCGCAACCGGTCCAACGCGCGAATCACCGCCGCATCCGCGACGGCACTCGCCCTGGTGCTCGGAGGCCTCACCTATTTCGTGTGGACGAGCCCGAACGGCGAGATCAAGCAGGCTCGGGATACGGCTCTTGCCGCAGTCAACCCGCTCGGCGCGCAGAACGAAGCGCTGCAGTCGCGGCTGACCTCGGCGAAGAAGACCATCACGACCCAGCAGAAGAGTCTTCAGAAGGCTGCGACCGCGGCTTCAGTCGCGGCGGCGGCCCACGCCAAGGAACTCGCGACGGCGCAGCAGCAGGTGACCGCAGCGCAACAGCTGGCGGCGCAGCTGAAAGCCCAGCTGTCGCAAGCCCACTCCGGGTCGAGCGGATCCAGCGGGGCGAGCGGATCGAGCGGTGCGGCAGCTCGAAGCGGCACGTCTACGAAGGGCGGCTCGACCTCGACTGCCGCCATCACGGCCCCCAGCCGCGCCGAACTCGTCGCGCCCCAGAAGCGCTACTTCGGGATGTACACCGAACAAGCGCCCTTCAACTGGGCGACCCTCGACTCCACCTCGAAGAAGATCGGTGTCTCGCCCAACATGGTTGGCTATTTCACCGGCTGGGATGAGAACTTCCGCACCAGCGCGGTCACTCGCGCGTGGGCGACGGGCCGGCTCCCGCTGATGACGTGGGAGTCTCGACCGATCGCCGCGGGGAACGACTCGAACGTGGCACCCGACTACTCGCTCCCCAAGATCATCGACGGATCGTTCGACGCCTACCTGCATCAGTACGCGAAGGACATCGTCTCGACCGGTCTTCCGCTGGCTATCCGTCTCGATCACGAGATGAACGGCACCTGGTACCCGTGGTCCGAGCGGAACGGCTCCAATCACTCGATCAACGGCAACAACGTCGGTGACTATGTGAAGATGTGGCGGCATGTGCACGACATCTTCCAGGCGGAGGGCGCGAATGCACTCGTCATCTGGGTCTGGGCGCCCAACATCACCAACAACATGCAGCCCGCCTCCCACACCACCCAAGCGTTCCTCGCGGGGTACTACCCCGGAGACGACTACGTCGACTGGGTAGGGCTCTCCGGTTACCTTCGGCCTCCGTGGCGTGCAGGCAACAACTTCACGTTCGACTACACGTACACGGCCTCCCTCAACCAGCTGCGCGCCCTCACGTCGAAACGGATCCTGCTGGCCGAGGTCGGCGCGTCCGAGACCGACGGGCACAAACCAGCCTGGGTCAAGAGCTTCTTCGAGGGATTCGCGGACCCGGCCAACGCCGACATCATCGGCTTCTCCTGGTTCAGCTTGGCGATCACGAGCTACGTCGGCGGCGAACGCTCGACCAACGATTGGCGGATCGACTCACGATCGGACTCGCTCCAGGCCTTCAGCACAGGGATCTCCAAACCGGAAGGCAACTTCACCCTGATACCCGCGGACTGAGAAGCCCACGGACCGACCCACAGATGTGCGTCACGGGGGAGCCGCCCCTCCCGCAATCCGTGACCGCAGCGCGCTGACCCGACAGCGCTCCGCATAAAGCGGAAGGCCGCACCCCGAGAGGTGCGGCCTTCCGTGGTGCGGCCGTGTTGACGCGCTCGGCTAGCGTGCGGGGGAGCTGAAGGCCTCCGCCTCGAGCGTCGCCGTGTCGGCGGGGGAGTCGTCGTCGCTGAACGGGTCGCCGGTGCGCGGGGCGTCGTAAAGATCGCGATCGAGGATCCCCTCCCGCTTAGCGACGATCGTCGGCACGAGCGCCTGACCGGCGACATTGATCGCGGTGCGGCCCATGTCGAGGATGGCGTCGACGGCGAGCAGCAGCCCGACACCTTCGAGCGGCAGTCCGACGGTCGTCAGCGTGAGAGTAAGCATCACGATCGCGCCTGTCGTGCCCGCTGTCGCGGCAGAACCCACGACTGACACCACCACGATGAGCAGGTACTGCACCCAGTCGAGGTGGATACCGTAGAACTGGGCGACGAAGATCGCGGCGACGGCCGGGTAGATCGCGGCGCAGCCGTCCATCTTGGTCGTTGCGGCCAGCGGCACGGCGAAGGATGCGTATGCGCGGGGCACACCGAGGTTGCGCTCGGTCACGCGCTGCGTGAGGGGCAGGGTGCCGATCGACGACCGGCTCACGAAGCCGAGCTGCACAGCCGGCCACACTCCGGAGTAGTACTGACGCACCGACAGCCCGTTGCTGCGCACGATGATCGGGTAGACGACGAACAGCACGAGCGCGAGTCCGATGTAGATCGCCGCCACGAACCAGGCAAGCGAGCCGATCGTGGTCCAGCCATAGCTGGCGACAGCGTTGCCAATGAGCGCGAACGTGCCGATCGGGGCGATCCGGATGATCCACCACAGGATCTTCTGGACGATTGCGAGGGCAGACGCGTTCAGCTTCAGGAACGGTTCGGCCTTGTCGCCGATCTTCAGAGCCGCGATTCCGGCTGCGACCGCGACCACGATGAGCTGAAGCACGTTGAAGCTCACGGTCGAGACCGCCGCCGCCCCGCCGTCGCCGGCCGTGACGACGGTGTTGACCTGAGCGCCGACGAAGTTTCCTGGGACGAGCCCGATCAGAAAGTTCCACCACGTGCCGACTGTGGCCGGAGCGGCGGCAGCGAGGTCGCCGTGGCTGGCGCGGCTACCCGGCTGGATGATCACGCCGAGCACGATCCCGATGCTCACCGCGATCAGGGCGGTGATGGCGAACCACAGGATGGTCTGGCCGGCCAGCCGCGCAGCATTCGATACCTGACGCAGGTTGCTGATGCTGGACACGATCGCGGTGAAGATGAGTGGGACCACTGCGGCCTTGAGAAGCGCGACGTACGATCCGCCGATGGTCGCCAGCGTCGCGGTCAGACCATTGGGGTTCGGATGCTGAGCCGTGCCGCCGGCCGACGGTCCGATCTGCCGCGCGATGATGCCCACGACGATGCCGAGCACGAGCGCTGCCGTGATCTGGAACCCGAACGAGCGGAGCCAACGGGGAGCCCGTCGCCGCTGTCTCGGAGGTGTGGATGGTGTTGTGGAAGTGCCAATGCTCATAGGGGCAGAGAACCTTTCGGCTGAGACCTGGTGTGGACCATTCGACGCTAGCGGCAGGTAGACAGCCGGTTCGGCCCGGACGAGCGACGTGACGAACGATGACGATCCGTGACGCAAAACAACGACGGCCAAGGGCCGTTTTAAAAACGGTCACCCATTTCTTTTAGACCCCCCGAGGCATAGTCTTCGTCCAGACACTTCAAAGATGAGCAAGTGTCACTAGTGACGCAGGGTCAATCCGTGCGCCGGGGGAGCACGATGACGCTCGAGAACGCATTCAATCCGAAGCTCAACGCACTCAACGCCGTCAGGCTGCTACTAGCAGTGAGCGTCATCGTGTGGCACTCGTTGCCCCTCACGGGCACTCCCCATCCCGCGCCAGCAATCACTCAACTGCTCGGGGAAGGCGGTGTCGACGGATTCTTCGCAATCTCAGGATTCCTGATCGTGTCCAGCTGGATGCGCAGGCCGCGTTGGTGGCCATACCTTCAGGCGCGGTTCCTCCGCATCCTGCCAGCGTTCTGGGTGTGCCTGATCGTGACGGCAGTCGTCATAGCGCCAATCGGGATCCTGCTATCGCGCCAAGCCTTTCCTCACACCTATGTGACCGACGCGGCAACGTATGTGGTCAAGAATGCCGGCTTACGAATCACCGAATTCGGCATTGCCGGAACGCCCACCAACGTGCCCTACCCGGGAGTATGGAACGGGTCACTATGGACGCTCTGGTGGGAGTTCCTCTGCTACCTAGCGGTTCTCGCACACTCGGCGTCACACGGCTCCTCAAATTCCGGGCGACGATCCCCACAATCTTTGCCGGATGCCTCGCAGGTGTGATCCTCGCGGACACCGGAGCGCTGAACAACTTCTACCTGGTCAACGCGTCTCGGTTCGGTCTCATGTTCGCAGCCGGCGCGCTCATCTACCAGTTACGACACCGTCTGCCCGCGACTTGGTGGCTTGTAGGTGCCGCCACGCTATTGACTGGCGCGGCATCGCTGCTGCCCGACTACCGGATACTTGCCGCCCTCCCGCTGGCGTACCTGCTCATCAGCGTTGGGGCGCTCGTCAAGATCCGTCGCCTGCGGCTCGAGAACGACATCAGCTACGGCACCTACATATATGCGTTCCCTCTGCAGCAAGTACTAGCGTCCGCAGGACTCTATGTGCTCGGGGTACCCGCGTTCGCTGTCGCGGCGATCATGCTCACGCTGGCCGTGGCGTCTCTCAGCTGGTACGTCATCGAGAAACCCGCGATGCGACTCAAGCGGCTACGCGTTCCGGAGGCCAAACCAGGCGAGCTCTTCACGCCGTCAGAACGCCCCGGTGAGATGAGTCCCAGTCCGAAGGGCTGAAGCGTCTGTGCCTACCCCATGTTTCGGCTCTCGCTGTCGCGGGCATCGATAGTGCTCGCCGCTTGTTCGCGGCGTCGACGTGATCGAAGAACCATAGCGCTCCCAAACCAGAGCACACCGATGACCGCATAGATCACCGCTAATGGCCAGTACTTACTGTCTGTCAGCACAGTGAAGGCCAGATAGACGACGCCCAGAACGAGCCATAGCCCGCCAATGGTCAACTGGGTTCCGACCACATGCTTTCGCATCCAATGGATCACGGCTTGAACTGTACGCCGGCAGTGGGGACCCGAAGCTACAGATTGGATATGTGGCCAGACAAAGACGAGTCCGCACGGGCCGCGGTTTCGGTCGCTTTCGCGGACCGTCCTACAACTCGTGCGGACTCTTTGCGGACTGAGGCGTCCGCTAGGCCTTAGAAACCCCGCAATTCCGGGGAATACCGATTACACGCCGAAGTACAGCTCGTACTCGAACGGGTGCGGACGCTGCGCGAGGGGCTTGATCTCCTTCTCGCGCTTGTAGTCGATCCAGGTCTCGATGAGCTCCGGGGTGAACACGCCGCCTGCGAGCAGGAAGTCGTGGTCGGCCTCGAGGGCGTCGAGCACCTCGGCGAGGGTGCCGGGAACCTGGGGGATGTTCTTGGCCTCCTCGGGCGGCAGCTCGTAGAGGTCCTTGTCGACGGGCTCGTGCGGCTCGATGCGGTTCTTGATTCCGTCGAGGCCGGCCATGAGCTGAGCGGCGAACGCGAGGTACGGGTTGCCCGACGCATCCGGAGCGCGGAACTCGATGCGCTTGGCCTTCGGGTTCGTGCCGGTGATCGGGATGCGGATCGACGCCGAACGGTTACCGGCCGAGTAGACCAGGTTGACCGGGGCCTCGAAGCCGGGGACAAGGCGATGGAACGAGTTCACCGTCGGGTTCGTGAACGCGAGCACCGCGGGGGCGTGCTTCAGCAGGCCGCCAATGTACCAGCGTGCGAGGTCGGAGAGGCCGCCGTAGCCCGCCTCGTCGTAGAAGAGCGGCTTGCCGTCGTTCCACAGCGACTGGTGCGTGTGCATGCCCGAGCCGTTGTCGCCGAAGAGCGGCTTCGGCATGAAAGTTGCGACCTTGCCCCAGTTCTCCGCCGTGTTCTTGACGATGTACTTGAACTTCAGGATGTCGTCGGCCGCGTGCACCATCGTGTCGAAGCGGTAGTTGATCTCGGCCTGGCCGCCGGTGCCCACCTCGTGGTGCGCGCGCTCCAGGATGAGGCCGGCGTCGATCAGCTTGAGCGAGATGTCATCGCGCAGGTCGGCCTGCTTGTCGACCGGGCTGACCGGGAAGTAGCCGCCCTTGTACGGGGTCTTGTTGGCGAGGTTGCCGCCCTCTTCGACGCGGCCGGAGTTCCAGGCGCCCTCTTCGGAGTCGACCGAGTAGAAGCTCGAGTGCTGGTTCACTTCGTAGCGAACGTCGTCGAAGATGTAGAACTCGGCCTCAGGGGCGAAGAACGCGGTGTCGGCGATGCCGGTGGAGGCGAGATACTTCTCGGCCTTCTTGGCGACCTGGCGGGGGTCCTTCGCATAGATCTCGCCGTTGCGCGGGTTGTAGATGTCGAAGACCATGATGAGCGTGCGCTCGACCCGGAACGGGTCGACGTAGGCGGTCGACACGTCGGGGATGAGCTGCATGTCCGACTCGTGGATCGACGCGAAGCCGCGGATGGACGAGCCGTCGAACAGCTGGCCGACGGAGAAGAACTCCTCGTCGACGGTCGACGCGGGGATGTTGAAGTGCTGCTGCACACCGGGAAGGTCGGTGAAGCGGATATCAAGGAACTTGACGTCGGTGTCCTTGATGAACTTGAGCACCTCGGAAGAATCACGGAACATGCGGAGGACTCCCAAATGGCTTGAAGCGGTGCGGGTTGCACCTGCAGCCCACGGACCCACCGTACGGGGAAGGAGTTTCCCCGCGGTGACGCAAATGTTTCGGGCATGTTACGTGTACCCCGGGCCGGTAAACTTGCCCGGTGCCCCAGAACCCGCAGAATCCCCGTTCAGGTCCGATCGCGCCGAGCCGGTATCCCGGCGAACGCCTCGGTCTCCCCGAGACCGGTCGGGGCTCCGTCGGCCGCGTCGGCCGCCGCATCGGCGCCATCGTCGTCGACTGGGGGATCGCGGCCCTCATCTCATGGGCGTTCTTCCACTACGACCCGCTCGCGAACATCCTGATCTTCGCCCTGATGCAGATCGTGTTCATCCCGACCATCGGCGGCAGCATCGGGCACCGCGTGTTCGGGATGCGCGTGGTGGCGATCCGCGGAGGCTGGGTCGGTCTGTGGCGCCCGATCGTGCGCACGGCGCTGCTGTCGATCGCGGTGCCAGCCCTGGTCTGGGACTCCGACCAGCGCGGATTCCACGACAAGATCGCGGGCACGGTTCTCATCCGCGCCTGATCGGCGCTTCCGAGTTGCGGCCTAGCGCGAACGCTGGGCGCGGACCTTCATCGGGTCGATGCCCTTGGGGATCGGCATCGGGTTCTCGAGGGACTGCAGGCGGTTGCTGATCGCGAGCACCTCGGCCTTCGTTAGCGTCGGCTTGATCTTCGCGAGCGTGCGCGGGATCTTGTGCAGTGGCACCGAGTCTGCGTCCGGTCCCACGGTGATGAGGGTGACCGGCACGTTCGGGAGAACGCGTCCGACCTTGCGGCGCTCCTCGTCGCTCATACGGGAAGTGCGCGACTTCGGCCCCTCGCTGATCAGTACGACACCGCCGCGCCCGACGGCACGATAGACCGCATCCTGAGTCTTGCCGTTCACAGCGATGGGCATCTCGGAGCCGCGCCAGCTGCGCTTGAGCGAGCTGCGGAGCACCGCGCCGACAGCGCCGGGCTGGCCCTCGATCTGCGAGTACGCGGCGCGCTCGGCGCGACGGCCGAGGATGATCAGCGCGATCAGGACACCGGCGAGCACGCCCGCCAGAATCCACAACACCATCGTGAACACGTTGCCGTCGGAGAAGAAGATGGCCACGAGGACACCGACGATGACAGGCAGGGCGAAGCCCCCGATGAGGTAGGGGAGCGCCCGATTGTCGTAGCGACGGGTCATCTGGAAGACCTGCCACATCTGCTTCAGACGGCCGGGCTCCTTGGTGGACTTGTCCTTGCGTGCCATGGTCCTAAGGATACCGGCTCGGGGAGGCCAGCGGTGACGCTGTTCGCGCTCAGGAGACGGCCTGCGCGAAGCCCAGCGACGCGTCGGCGAGGTGCCGCAGCTGCTCGGGGACTTCGCGGCCCTTGGCCTGCATCGACTGCGCCCACAGGCGACCCGCGCGGTATGACGATCGCACCAGCGGTCCGGCGAGAACACCGAGGAAACCGATCGCCTCGGCCTCCTCTTTCAGCTCGACGAACTCGTCGGGATGCACCCAGCGCGCGACGGGCAGATGCCGTGGACTCGGACGCAGATACTGGGTGATCGTGATGATGTCGGTGCCGGCGTCGTGGAGGTCTTGCAGAGCCTGGCTGACCTCCTCGCGCTCTTCCCCCATCCCGAGGATGAGGTTCGACTTGGTGATCAGACCGGCGGCACGGCCCTGGGTGATCACGTCGAGCGAGCGCTCGTACCGGAAGGCGGGACGGATGCGCTTGAAGATGCGCGGGACCGTCTCGACATTGTGCGCGAACACCTCCGGTCGTGCCGAGAAGACCTCGCCGAGGTACTCCGGGTTGCCCGTGAAGTCGGGGACGAGGATCTCGACCCCGGTGCCCGGGCTCTGCCGATGGATCTCGCGGATGGTCTCGGCGTAGAGCCACGACCCCTCGTCGGGGAGATCATCGCGCGCGACGCCCGTCACGGTGGCGTAGCGCAGCTTCATCTGCTGCACCGACTCGGCTACACGCCGCGGCTCGTCCTTGTCGTAGTCGGCCGGCTTGCCCGTGTCGATCTGGCAGAAGTCGCACCGCCGAGTGCACTGGGCGCCGCCGATGAGGAAGGTCGCCTCGCGGTCCTCCCAGCACTCGAAGATGTTCGGACAGCCGGCCTCCTGGCAGACCGTGTGCAGCTCCTCGCTCTTCACGAGGCTCTGCAACTGCCGGTACTCCGGCCCCATCTTCGCTTTGGTCTTGATCCACTCGGGCTTGCGCTCGATCGGGGTCTGGGCGTTGCGGACTTCGAGGCGCAGCATCCGGCGCCCCTCGGGTACTGCGTTCATGCGACGGGCTCCAGTGCGCTGGCGAAACGGGACTGGATAAGCGGCGCGACATCTTGGGGCGTCACGGTTCGACCCAGTACCCGACTGATCGAGGTGATTCCGGCATCCCGGATGCCGCAGGCGACGATGGCGTCGTACGCCGCGAAGCCGTTCGAGCAGTTCAGGGCGAAGCCGTGCATCGTCACACCCTCGGCCACCCGGATGCCGATCGCCGCGATCTTCTCGTCGCGCTGCACACCGCGGATCCAGACACCGGAGCGGCCTTGCACGCGTTCGCCGGTCACGCCGACGTCGGCGAGGACAGCGATCAGGATGCTCTCCAGCCACCGCACGTAGCCCACGACGTCGATCGGCTCGGAGAGGCGGAGGATCGGGTACCCCACGAGCTGCCCCGGCCCGTGCCAGGTGATCTTCCCGCCGCGGTCGACGTCGATGACGGGGGTGCCGTCGGTCGGCCTTTCGTCGGGCTCGGTGCGTTTGCCGGCGGTGTACACCGACGGGTGCTCGAGGAGGATGACGGTATCGGGCGCCCGGCCTGCAACGACATCAGCGTGCAAGAGACGCTGCTGTTGAAGGGCCTCGAGATACGGCACGGAATTGGCGCTTAGTCCCGTGTCGATGAAGTCGACCACGCGCCCAGTCTATGTCGTCGTCAGGTGCTATGTCGTCGTCAGGTGCGGAGGTTCCTCCACCCCTCCGGGGAGTCGTAAGTTCTCCACGGACTGGTTTGCGTCGGCGACGTATGGGCGCTTTGCAGTGTGGAATCGAGTCATGACGGAGAACCTCGCCCGCAGTGCCTCAGCGCTCGCCCTTCGGCACGGGCTTGAGTTACAGCGCACACTTTCGCACGATGAGTCAGAGCTCCGCCAGCTCGTCGTCGTCAGCGGTACAGGGCAGCAGGCGGATTTCTGCGTGCGCGGCTCAGGTGAAGGCGCGCTCGAGGCGACGCGTACCGAGATCGAGGCACTCCGGGCAACCCGATCGGAGCACGTCCTGCAGCTGATCGACGTCTTGCCGCGGTCAGAGCGAGGGCGCCGTGCGAGGGCGGGGCCTCCGCCCGCTTTGCTTCTCGAGTACGCGCCGGGCGGCGACCTTGCGACGTTCCTCGAACGGCGGGACAGCATCCGTGCGGGGGAGGCGTCGACCATCCTGCTGTCGATGGCCCAGGGGCTTGCAGAGCTGCACCGGGGTGAGTGGGCGCACGGCGGTCTGACCGCGACGTGCGTGGTCTTCCGGCGTGACGGATGCCCTGCGATCAGGGGCCTCGACACCGCTACGCCGCTGACGGTGCGAACTCTTTACGACGACCGCAGCGCGTTTCTGCAGGTGGCCGAGCGGGTCACCGACGCGATCAGTGGTGGCGAGGGGAGCCGGATGCTCGCTGCGGTGCATGACGCGCTCGGGCGGTCGGGGTGGGCGGGCGTCACTCGCGTGCTGCTCGATGGTGCCGAACCCGAGGCGGTGCTGATGCCGTTTCGCGTGGAGGCGCCGCATCCTGAGCCAGCGCAGGCCGAGGGCGCACGCTTCGGCTCCCTTCTCGACGGCAATCCGCTGGCCGGCCTCAAAGCATCGGTTGGCGCCTGGGCCGGGCGTCGAAAGAAGTTGATCGCCGTGGCGCTGTCGCCGATTGCGCTCTCCGCCGTGGTGCTCGCCATTCTGCCGGGCGGCGGGGGATCGGCCGGAGCGGAGGCGGGAGCGGTGGAGTCGGCCGGAGCGGCACCGTCGGCGTCTCCGACGCCGAGCAAGACAGCGATCACCCGGGCCGTGCCGCCTGGCACGCCGACCGTGCGGCCTTCGACGGTTCCGGATGCGGGCGACGAGTCAGAGGATCCGGTGCGAGCCGCCGAGCGGCTCCTGGCGGAGAGACACGGATGCTTTGCGGCGAAGCATCCGGATTCCCAGTGCCTGCAGGGGAGCGAGCAGGCGGGGTCTCCGCTCCTGCTGTCGGACTCGGAGGCCATCGTCCAGGCCGGCGCATCGAGTGAGCGGGACCTTCGGGGAGCGACGCTGGAGCTCGAAGAGCGTTGGGGAGACGCTGCACTCCTCTCGATGACGCCGCCGAGTGCGGAATCGGGGTCGCAGGAGGGGACCGGAAAAGCGAACCGGCCTCGCTCTTGATGGTCAGGAGCGAGGCCGGTTGGCGCTTACGTGAGATCTACCGTGACTAGACGCCGAGGTTGCCGGCGAAGTCGCCGCCCTCGAGGCGGTTCTTCACCGCGACGAGGAAGCGAGCGGCATCCGCGCCGTCGACGATGCGGTGATCGTAGGACAGGGCGAGGTACACGGTCGAGCGGATGGCGATCGAGTCGGTTCCGTCGGCGCTGATCACGACCGGCTTCTTCGTCACGATGCCGGTGCCGAGGATCGCGACCTGCGGCAGGAACACCAGAGGAGTGTCGAACAGCGCGCCACGCGAACCGGTGTTGGTCAGCGTGAACGTGCCGCCGGCGAGCTCGTCGGGCTTCAGGCGGTTGTCGCGGGTGCGCGCGGCCAGGTCGGCGATCTCCTTAGCGAGGTCGGCGAGGTTGAGCTCGGACGCGTTGCGGACCACGGGGTCAGCAGGCCGCGCTCGGTGTCGACGGCGATCGAGATGTTCTCGTGGTCCGGATAGACGATCGAGTCGCCATCGATGGTGGCGTTGACGACGGGGTACGTCTTCAGCGCCTCGGCGGCGGCCAGAGCGAAGAATGGCAGGAAGGAGAGCTTGACGCCCGTCTTCGTCAGGAAGTCGCCCTTCACCTGGTCGCGGAACGCGGCGACCTTGGTGACATCGACCTCGACGACCGAGGTGAGCTGTGCGGACGACTGCATCGAGACGACGGCGCGCTCGGCGACGACCTTGCGCAGACGCGACATCGGCTGGGTCGTGCCGCGCAGCGGCGAGACCTCGGCGACGGGCGCTGCAGCCGGAGCGGCCGCAACGGCCGGAGCTTCTGCGGGAGCAGCGGCGGACAGGATGTCTTCCTTGCGGATGCGTCCGCCGACACCGGTGCCGGTGACGGTCGACAGGTCGATGCCCTGCTCGTTGGCGAGCTTGCGCACGATCGGCGTCACATAGCCGGCATTGCCGGCGTGGGCGCCACCGGTCGACGCCGGTGCCGGTGCAGCCTCGGCGGCGGGTGCCGGGGCAGTCTCGGCGGCGGGTGCCGGGGCAGCGGGAGCTGCAGCGGGCGCAGGTGCAGCAGGTGCTTCAGCAACCGGTGCGGCGGCGGGTGCCTCGGCGGGTGCCTCGGCGGCGGGCGCAGCGGTCGGAGCCTCAGCGGCCGGAGCTGCCTCGGCCGGAGCCGGTGCGGCGGCAGGTGCGGCCTCGGCAGGTGCAGCCTCAGCAGGTGCAGCCTCAGCTGGTGCGGCCTCAGCAGGCGCGGCTTCAGCAGGCGCGGCTTCAGCAGGCGCAGCCTCAGCAGGTGCGGCCTCAGCAGGTGCAGCCTCGGCAGCCGGCGCAGCCGGTGCCTCGCCGCCACCGGAGCCGTCGCCGATGGTCACGAGCGCTGTACCCACCTCGACCGTCTCGTCCTCCTGCACCAGGATCGCCTCGACGACGCCTGCGATCGGCGACGGGATCTCGGTGTCGACCTTGTCGGTCGAGACTTCGAGCAGGGGCTCGTCCACCTCGACACGGTCGCCAACGTTCTTCAGCCAGCGGGTGACCGTGCCTTCCGTGACACTCTCACCGAGTGCCGGGAGGCTGACGGATTCGCTCATGAGCTTGTCTCCTTCAAAACCAGTTCGTTCAGTAGCTTATTGCAGTCGCGTCGCGAGTCGACGGACTTAGAGGGTGTGGAGCGGCTTGCCCGCCAGGTAGAGGAACGCCTCGCCGAGGGCCTCGTTCTGGGTGGGGTGCGCGTGGACGAACGGGGCGATGTCCTCGGGGTACGCCTCCCAGTTCACGACGAGCTGCGCTTCGCCGATGAGCTCGCCGACGCGGGCGCCGATCATGTGCACGCCGACCACGGGGCCGTCGTTCACGCGGACGACCTTGACGGTGCCGCTGGTGCCGATGATCTCGCTCTTGCCGTTGCCGGCCAGGCTGTAGTCGTAGCTGGAGATCTTGTCGGCGCCGTACTGCTCGGCCGCCTTCGCCTCGGTGAGGCCGACCGAAGCGACCTCGGGGTCGCAGTACGTGACCTTGGGGATGTTCACGTCGGAGACGATGATCGGGTTGAGGCCCGCGATCTCCTCGGCGACGAAGATGCCCTGCTGGAAGCCGCGGTGCGCGAGCTGCAGGCCGGGGACGATGTCGCCGACGGCGTAGACGCCGGGGATGTTCGTGCGCAGGCGCTCGTCGGTGATGACGAAGCCGCGGTCGAGCGTGATGCCGACCTCGTCGTAGCCGAGGTTCGCGGTCGACGGTCCACGGCCGACGGCGACGAGCAGCAGCTCGGCGTCGACGGTGTCGCCGTTCTCGAGCGAGACGACGACGCCGTCATCGTTCTGGGTGACACCGGCGAAGCGGACGCCGAGACGGTAGTCGATGCCACGGCGTCGGAACGCGCGCTCGAGCGACTTGCTGATCGACTCGTCCTCGTTGGGAACGAGGTGCGGCAAGGCCTCGATGATGGTGACGTCGGCGCCGAACGACTTCCAGACGCTGGCGAACTCGACGCCGATGACGCCACCGCCGAGCACGGCGACCTTCTTGGGGACGAAGTCGAGCTCGAGGGCCTGCTCGCTGGTGATCACGCGGCCGCCGATCTCGAGACCGGGGAGCGAGCGCGAGTACGAACCGGTGGCGAGGATGATGTTCTTGCCCGTGATGGTGTCGTCGCCGACCTGCACGGTTGTCGGGGAGGTCAGGCGACCCTCGCCCTCGATGACCGTGATGGCGCGAGCCTTGACGAGACCCTGGAGTCCCTTGTACTTCTTGGCGACGATTCCCTGGCGGTACTCGGTGACGCCGTTGATGTCGATGCCCTGGAATTCGGTGACGATTCCGTACTTCGACGACTCGCGAGAGTAGTCGGCGACCTCGGCCGCGTGGAGCAACGCCTTGGTGGGGATGCATCCACGGTGCAGGCAGGTGCCTCCGACCTTGTCTTTCTCGATCATGCCGACAGTGAAACCGAGTTCGGCCGCACGCAGCGCTGCTGCGTAGCCTCCACTTCCACCACCGAGCACCACAATGTCAAAGTTCTGCTCAGACACCCAGCTACTCCCTCGCGCATCAAGTTTTGTGACACGACCCTGCCCCGAAACTGTCAGACGTGGGCAGGCGTTGAACGGCAAGATTTTCTTGCCTCTACGACCTTACTACTGTCGGGAAAAGTCCTCGGCCAACCGGATCAGTGCGCGCACGGTCACCGCGGTCGGACCCTTGCCCGTGAATCCGAACGGCGCGGCCGGACCCTTGGCCGGCCCGGCGATGTCGAGGTGCGCCCACGGGATGCGCGGCGAATCCTCAGCGTCTCCTGTGCGTCCGACGAACTCCTGCAGAAAGACGCCTGCAAGGAGCATCCCGCCGGCCGTATTCCCCGGGTTGGCGTTCGCGATGTCGGCGACGTCGGAGTTGATCGTCGCGCGCAGTTCGCCCGGCAGTGGCATCGGCCAGAGCAGCTCGCCCGAGGCCTTGGCCGCGTCGACAACGCGGGCGACGAGGTCGTCCTCGCCCATGACCGCGGCATAGCGCGTGCCCAGGGCGACCATGGCGGCACCGGTGAGCGTGGCCACGTCGACGATGGCATCCGGATGCTCTTCACTCGCGGCGGCGAGTCCGTCGGCCATCACGACCCGGCCCTCCGCATCCGTGTTCAGCACCTCGACCGTGCGACCGCCGCGGATGCGCAGCACGTCGTTGGGACGGATCGCCGACCCGGACGGCATGTTCTCCGCGATGCAGAGCCACGCGGTCACCCGCACAGGCAGCTCCAGCTTGGCCGCGGCGAGCGTGACCGCGAGTACGGTGGCCGCGCCGGTCATGTCGTACTTCATCCCGACCATGCCGGTCGGCGGCTTGAGTGACAGTCCGCCGGTGTCGAAGGTGATCCCCTTGCCGACGAGAGCCAAGTGCTTGGCGGCGCCCGCGGGGAGTAGCTCACCTTGACGAGCCGCGGCGGGCGGGTCGACCCCTGTCCGATGCCGAGGATGCCGCCGAAGCCCTGCTCGGCGAGCTCCTTCTCATCCCACACCGTGACCTCGATCGGCAGGCCGGCGGTTTCGTCGCGCGCCGCCTGGGCGAAGGTCTCGGGGTAGAGGTCGAGCGGAGGGGTGTTGACGAGGTCCTTCACGAGGGCAGCGGCCTCCGCGATCGCGGTAGCGCGGGCGATCAGGGCGCTGCCATCGGAGGCCGCCGCGCCGACCGCCTCGATCGAGGCGACGGGCGCCTTCACTGACGCGAGGCTCGCGTCGCGGTACGAGGTGAACGCGTAAGAGCCGAGTGCCGCGCCCTCGAGAACGGCACCGAGTTGGTCGTCGCTCCGAGTCGGGAGCGCGATCGTCACGCCGCTTGTTCCGGCGAGCTGACGGATGCCCGAGCCTGCGGCATACCGGAGAGCATCCGCATCCGGATGCTCGGCGATGCCGATCACGGCGAGTGAGGGCTGACCGGGCGCACCGGGGAGGCGGACGAGCTCGTCCCTGCCGCCGGCGAATCCGATCGCGTCGAGCTGCGCGGCGACGGCGTCCGGGGTGATCCCGGCGAAGCCGTCCACGGCGAAGACGGCCGCGGAGCTGTCGGCGACACGTGCGCCGATGAGCACGACACCGGAAGAAGAGGAGGGAACGGATGCGGAGGTCAGCGAGAGGGAAGGAACCGTCATGCCCTCGAATCTAGTCGCCGAATCCGGCGGGGCTGGCTGTTCGCTGTGGGCGTGTGCCTTCGAAGCGCGTTCGCAAGTTTCTCGTGCGGGCGTCGGCCTAAAGTTAAAAGATGCACGATCCTGCCGAACTGTACGACCTGAATCCAGCCCTCGCTGAGGTGCCGGAAGGTCTCCACCTGGTCGCGGGCCTCACCGGCTTCGCCGACGCGGGATCGGGCGTGAGCCAGCTCGGCAGCTACCTTCTCGGCACCCTCGACAACGAGGTCGTCGCCACGTTCGACGCCGACATCCTCCTCGACTATCGCGCGCGTCGTCCCATCATCTACTTCGATCAGGACCACCTGACCGACTATCAGCCGTCGACCCTCAAGCTCTACCTCGCCTACGACGAGCTTCGCCAGCCGTTCCTCCTGCTCTCCGGATTCGAGCCCGACTTCCAGTGGGAGCGGTTCACCCAGGCAGTGCTCGGTCTGATCGACACGCTCAAGGTGAAGAGCGTCACCTGGGTGCACGCGATCCCGATGCCCGTTCCCCACACCCGCCCGATCGGCGTCACGGTGAGTGGCAACCGCGCCGACCTCATCGAGACCATGTCGATCTGGCGTCCGCACACGCAAGTGCCGGCCAACGCTCTCCACCTGCTGGAGTTCCGGCTGCAGCAGCTCTCATACCCGATCGCCGGGTTCATCCTGCTCATCCCGCACTACCTCTCCGATACCGAATACCCCGCGGCCGCGATCACCGCGCTCGACAGCATCAGCGCGGCCACCGGCCTCATCTTCCCGACGGACCGGCTCCGTCAAGAAGATCGCGAGTTCATCGCGAACATCGACGAGCAGGTGGCAGGCAACGCCGAACTCGGGCGGCTCGTCGGAACGCTTGAAGAGCGGCACGACAGCTATATGGAGGACAACCAGCTTCGGTCGCCGCTGACCGACGAAGACGGCGAGCTGCCGTCGGCCGACGAGATCGCGGCCGAGTTGGAGAACTTCCTGGCCTTCCGTCGCCACGGCGACGACGAGAACGGCACCATCGGCGGCTGACCGGGGCGACCGGGCCGATCGGCTCTTCTAGCGGTAATACGCTGGAGGAGTGAATTCGCGTCGCGCCTGGCTGGTCTATGGAGTCGGCGTCTTCGCTTACCTTGTCGCGGTCACGCAGCGAACCACCATCGGTGTCGCCGGTGTGGCGGCGACCGAACGGTTCCACAGTTCCGCCTCCGTTCTCTCCACGCTCGCGGTCGTTCAACTGATCGTCTACGCGGCCATGCAGATCCCCGTCGGCGTTCTGATCGACCGGGTGGGATCACGGTGGCTCATGGCCGTCGGTACCGCCCTCATGGTCGCGGGTCAGGTCACGGTGGCCCTCGCGCCGACGATCGGGGTGGCGATCATAGGGCGCATCATGGTGGGTGCCGGGGATGCGACGGTGTTCACCTCGCTCATGCGGCTGACGAACTCGTGGTTCCGTGGAAAGATCGTCCCTCAGCTCTCGCAGTGGATCGGCAACATCGGGCAGCTGGGCCAGGTGCTGTCCGCGATACCGTTCGCGATCATCCTGCACCAGTCGGGATGGACGACGGCGTTCCTGAGCGCAGCGTCGCTGTCGGTGGTCGCGCTCGTCGGAATCATCGCGGTGATCAAGGACAAGCCGGTCGGTGCGGATGAGGGACCGCGACCGGCGACGTGGGGCGAGTCGCTCCGCCAGCTTCGGATCAGCTTGGCCAGGCCGGGTACGCAGTTGGGGTTCTGGTCGCACTTCGTGACGCAGTCCTCCGGCACGGTCTACAGCCTGATGTGGGGCCTTCCGTTCATGGTCTATGCGCTCGGGATCGATCCGGCCGAGGCATCCGGACTCCTGATCGTCTCTGTCGTCGCGGGCTTGATCTCGGGGCCGATCCTGGGCCTGCTCACCGCGAGATACCCGCTGCGGCGCAGCAACCTCGTGCTCGCGATCGTCTTCTTCATGGGCGTCGTGTGGGCGTTCGTGCTGCTCTGGCCTGGCACCCCGCCGTTCTGGTTGCTGATCGTGTTGCTCATCGCCATCGGCATCGGGGGCCCGGGATCCCTCATCGGCTTCGACTTCGCTCGCACGTTCAACCCGCTGCGCAGCCTGGGATCGGCCAACGGCATCGTGAACGTCGGTGGCTTTCTCGCCAGCTTCATCATGATGTTCCTGATCGGCGTCGTGCTGGACGGCGAGAACTCGCTTCGGGTGGCATCCGGAGGCCAGAGCGACCTCTATGCGTTCGATTCCTTCCGCTGGGCGTTCGCCGTGCAGTACGTGATCATCGGTATCGGGGTGGGCTTTCTGATCCACGCGAGACGCCGCACGCGCCGCCGTCTCTCGGAGGATGAGGGAATAGAAGTGGCCCCCCTGTGGGTTGCACTGAGTGAAGCGTGGAGGAGTCGCGGCCGCTGAAGAGTGGTAAGGGGGCGTGCTCGTTTCGTGCAATAATTGACTTTCGGACCCGTTCATATCCAGGGGCTCGGAGCATCGAAGATGCCCGGCGCACAGACCCAGGACTTGACATGGGTCTTAGTAATGTCCGCACGCAACCTGAGCCCGGCCCAGGCGCACGAAATCTCGGCTCCTCTGCTTGGTATGAAAGGTGTTCACATGGCAACCCGTGCAGCAACAGGTTCCGTCAAGACGGGAACGGCCGTAGCCGAACCCGAGCTCGACGAGACCACCGCCGCCCCGAAGGCGACCAAAGCAGCGGCCAAGCCGGCCGCGACCAAGACTCCGGCCAAGAAGGCCCCCGTGAAGAAGGCGGCTGCGAAGCCCAAGGGTCGCGCCGCGAAAGGCGACGACGACGAGTCCGGCGATGACGAGGCCGTAGAGATCGACGAAGAAGAGACGGCAGAGGTCGAGGTCGAAGAGACCGAGACCGACGACGCCGAGGCGAAGACCGACGACGACAGCGACGCCGAGAAGCCGGCGACGGCCGAAGAGCCGCTGCCGACCGGAGCGCTCGTGCTGCGCGCCGTCGACGAAGACGACGACATCCCGGTCTATTCGACGGCGATCACCGGCGCCACCGCCGACCCGGTCAAGGACTACCTGAAGCAGATCGGTAAGGTCGCCCTGCTGAACGCGGCCGAAGAGGTCGAGCTCGCGATGCGCATCGAGGCCGGTCTGTTCGCCGAGGACAAGCTGGCGAACACGCCCAACATGCCCAAGGAGCTCGAGCGTGAGCTTCGCTGGGTCGCGCGCGACGGTCAGCGTGCTAAGAGCCACCTGCTCGGCGCCAACCTCCGCTTGGTCGTCTCGCTCGCGAAGCGGTACACCGGTCGTGGCATGCAGTTCCTGGACCTGATCCAGGAGGGCAACCTGGGCCTCATCCGTGCGGTCGAGAAGTTCGACTACACCAAGGGCTTCAAGTTCTCGACGTACGCGACCTGGTGGATCCGTCAGGCGATCACCCGCGCCATGGCAGACCAGGCCCGTACCATCCGCATCCCCGTGCACATGGTCGAGGTCATCAACAAGCTGGCGCGCGTTCAGCGTCAGATGCTGCAGGACCTGGGCCGCGAGCCTACGCCTGAAGAGTTGAGCCGCGAACTCGACATGACCCCGGAGAAGGTCATCGAGGTGCAGAAGTACGGTCGCGAGCCGATCTCCCTGCACACCCCGCTCGGTGAAGACGGCGACAGCGAGTTCGGTGACCTCATCGAGGACACCGAGGCGGTCGTCCCGGCCGACGCGGTGGGCTTCACGATGCTGCAGAAGCAGCTCGAGAGCCTGCTCGACTCCCTCTCCGAGCGCGAGGCCGGCGTGATCCGGATGCGCTTCGGCCTGGGCGACGGCATGCCGAAGACCCTGGACCAGATCGGTGACACGTTCGGCGTGACGCGTGAGCGCATCCGTCAGATCGAGTCGAAGACGATGGCGAAGCTGCGCCACCCGTCCCGCTCGCAGTCGCTTCGCGACTACCTCGAGTAGGCCGGGGAGTGCGCTACAGGCTGGCGGTCGTCGCAGGTCGCTTCGCCCGCTGGCTGCTGCGCTTGCGCGGCGGTGGCTCGGCCGTTCCCGGCCGGGTCGCCCTCGCGATCGCTCCGAAGTTCCTGGAGCGTTCGGTCAGCAGGCTGCCGCTCGGCCTCGTGTTCGTCTCGGGATCGAACGGCAAGTCGACCACGACGAACATGCTCGCGGGCATTCTCCGCGAGCACGGTCTGAACGTCTTCACCAACCCGTCCGGCGGCAACCTCCCTCAGGGCATCGCCTCGGCGTTGCTCGCAACCGTTCCGCTCGACGGATACGTGCGCGGCGACGTGGGAGTGCTCGAGGTCGATGAGGCATACGGTGTCGATCTCGCGACACTGCTGAAGCCGCGCGGCTCGCTGCTGCTCAACGTGCAGATCGACCAGCTCAACCGGTTCTTCGAGCCGACGCGCGTGGTCGGGATGCTGCGCGCCATCGGTGCATCGTCCTCCGAATTCGTGGTGGTCAACGCTGACGACGACAGCCTCGCCGGAGTCGGTGCTGAGCTGGTCGGCGAGGGACGGGATGTCTCGACGTTCGCCGTCGCCCCCGAGATCATCGCCGCTTCGCCGAACGGGCTGGCCAACGTGGAGGACTTCTCCGGCGCATCCGTCGATGACCTCCCTGCTGCGAGCGTTCAGGTCGCCGAACTGGGTGCACGCACTGCCGTGCTCGAGGCAGAGAGCGAGAGGTTCGAGATCGCACTTCCGGCGCGCGGCCTTCACTATGCGGTCGATGCGGCCGGCGCGACGGCCACGGCGCGTCGCCTGCTCGGCGATCGGTTCCGCCCGGATGCTGTGGCCCGCGCGATGGCATCGCTTCGCGCGGTCTACGGTCGCGGCGAGACCCTGCGAGTGGGCGATGAGGACATCGAGATCATCATGATGAAGAACCCGCCCAGTCTCCAGCTGAACCTGGACTACCTCGACGAGGCTCCAGAGCAGGTGTTCGTCGCGGTCGACGAAGGAACCCCGGACCCTTCGTGGGTGTACGACATCGACTTCTCCAAGATCGAACACGTCGACATGGTGTCGGGTACGAAGGCCTGGCAGTTCGCCACGCGCTTCGCCTATGCGGGCATCCCCGTCGGCTCGGTCGTTCCCGAGCTGCGTCAGGCTCTGAACGCCTTCCTCGAGCTCCCCAAGCCGAGCCGGGGAACGAAGACGATGATCGTGAATTACGAGCAGATGATGCTCATCCGCAAGCACCTCGGCTTCCTCGACCTGGAGGGCGGCGAGCGATGAGCGGTCTGCGCATCCTGCACCTGTACCCCCGTGAGCTCGGGATCAACGGCGATGTCGGCAATGTCACGACGCTCGTCGAACGTGCGCGGTGGCGGGGGATCGAGGCCGAGGTCCTGCGCCACGAGATCGGCGAGGCACTGCCCGACGCGGTCGACATCGTTCACATCGGCAGCGGTCCGCTCTCTTCCCAGCGCATCGTCCTTGAAGACGTTCAGCGCATCGCGCCTACCCTTCGGGGGTGGCGGGATGCGGGTGTGCCGATCCTGGCGATAGCCGGCGGCTGGCAGCTCCTCGGCAACGAAATCATCACCGCTGACGGTGAGCGGTTGACCGGCGCCGGCGTCTTCCCGACCCGAACCGAATTGGGCCCCCAGCGCCAGGTGGGCGAGATGATCGTTCGCACCGCGGACGGTGAACTGGCCGGATTCGAGAACCACTCGTCGCGGATCATCCTCGAGGGTGGCGAGCCCCTCGGAACGGTGGTGAGCGGCAGCGGAAACGGTGACGAGAGTCGCAGCGAGGGTGTGCAGATCGCAGCCTCGTTCGGGACGCACCTGCACGGGCCGGTTCTGCCCATGAACCCGGTGCTGGCCGACCGGATTCTCGCGACGGCCCTGACTCGCTCGGGAGCCACGACGGAACTGACCGCGGTCAGTGAAGTGCGGGTCGTCGATGGCTACGCGGCGAACGCCCGTCGGGCGATCGCAGAGCGACTCGGCGTGCGTCAGCCGATGTAGCTGCGCGGGACGCGGGAAGCGACTCCGGTGACCATCTCGTCACCGATCGTCTCCGCCCAGTCGGCCCACTTCTCGGCGATGGGTTCGCCGTTGACGCCTGGGCCGAAGACGATGGCGGTATCGCCGACGTCCACGCGGTCCGTGCCGATGTCGACGAGCATCGAGTCCGCCTCGATCGCGATGACTTGGCGGCGGATACCGCCGATGGCGACGTGCGCCTTGGCGATCCCGAGAGTGGGAATACCGTCGGCGTAGCCGATGCCGAGTCTCGCGTTGCGGGAACCGCCGACGTGAACTTCGGTGACCGGCGCTTCCAGTCGCATCACCGGGACAAGACCGAGCTCGGCGCCGGTGCTGTCGTCGAAGGGTGAGATGCCGTAAGCGGCGATCCCGAGACGGACGAGGTCGAAACGCGCCTCCGGCATCCGGATACCGGCCGAGCTGGCGGCGAGGTGGAGTACTTCGAAGGTGGCGCCGAGCTTCTCGGCCACGAGGACGGCGCGACGGAACTCGGCCAGCGCGATCTCGTCATCCTGAATCGAGGCGTCGGCAAGATGTGACCAGGCGGCGCGGATGTGGACCACACCCTGGCTCTGGAGTTCCAGCGCTGACTGCACCAGCCCGGGCCATTCCTCGAGCGTGGCGCCGTTGCGACTGAGGCCCGTGTCGACTTTCAGATGGATGACAGCGGGTCGGTCGGCGCCGGCCGCTGCGATGGCGTCGAGCTGCCACCGTGCGGAGATGCCGAGCTCGATGTCAGCCTCGATCCCGGCGCGGAAGTCGGTCTTGCTGCCGTGCAACCAGGCGAGCATCGGAACGGTGACCCCGGCATGACGCAGTAAGAGCCCGGCGGGGATCTCCAGCACCGCGAGCGAGGTCGCGCCGGCCTCGATGCCGGCCAGCGCGATGGGCAGCAGCCCATGACCGTAGGCATCGGCCTTCACGGCGAGCATCACCTCGGAGGGGGCGAACAGCTTGGCGAGCGCGGAGACATTGTGCCGCAGCGCCGCCAGGTCGATGACGGCCTGAGGGACCGGTTCCGCGATGGCATCGGTGATCGTCACGAGTGGTACACCCTCTCGATGCGGCGTCCGAGCCGGCTGGTGATGACCGGTGCGGCTATGCCGATCACGTCCGCCCAGTCGAGGACGCTCGGCTCAGCTTTCTCAGGATCGCCGAACAGGACCGCACTGTCGCCGACCGCAGCTTCGGTTCCGTCGAGGTCGACGACGAACTGGTCCATCGCGATGCGGCCCGTCACGCGCCCGGTGAAGTCGCCGATCCTGACCGGCGCCTTATTGGTGGCGACCCGGGGATGCCGTCGGCGAAACCGAGCGCGACGAGGGCGAGTGTCGTCGGCTTGGCGGTGCGATATGTGTACCCGTACGACACACCGCGGTCTGCGCCCACGTGCTTCACGGCGATGACCTCGCCGACCAGCCTGAGGGTGGGGTGCGACGGATGCGCAGGGTCGAGCCCGAACAACTCGGGTCCGAGGAGCGCGCGTTCGGCCGCTGCGGGGGAGGGCGTGCCCACGGAGACGTCGTGAATGCCGACGTCGGCAAGAGCCGCCGCGTCCTCGAACCGGGAGACGAGAAAACCGCCGACCCCCGCATCCTTCAGCGCTCGGGTCACGGGGATGAGCCCATGACCGAACGCGTCGGCGCGGAGGTCGGCGGTCGAGTCGGTGAGAGTCGAGCCTGCGACGGCGACGGCGTTACCGGCGATTGTTCCGAGGTCGACGTGAGCGTGCCTGCGCACACCCGTCGACTGCGGCGTCATCGTCAGTAAGGCTTCGTCGAACGCTTTGCTGGCGGACTACGCCCGCTGGTCTTCGAAGAGACGCGCGGTCTCGTCGTGCCAGCTGTGCGCGATCTGCGAGAGCTTCTCCTGGTGCTTCTTGCCGTGGTGAGCGCAGAACAGGAGCTCTCCGTTGTTCACGACAACGCGAATGTACGCTTGGGCGCCGCAGCTGTCGCAACGGTCTGCCGCAGTAAGTTGCGGTCCCGATGCGAGCTCGTCAACCGCACCGTTCTCCGTGGTGATCGTCGACATGTGATGCTCCTTTCAGATCGCAACCGGTGAACTCGGTACCTCTATAGAACCACGTAATCAGGGGAACCCTGCGTGATTTGCCTGCTATTTCGCTCAACGCGTAGCAGTTACCCAGGCGGGTGTCGGTGGCGGAGGCGCAGTGGGGAAGTGCTTAGGCTGGAGGGTGGCACGGCGCCAGCACTCACAGCAACCTTCGGCGCCCCGACTTCTTGCAAGGAGCGCTCGTGGCGAGCTCGGACTATTCGGCCAGACATCTCTCCGTTCTGGAGGGACTGGAGGCGGTGCGCAAGCGACCCGGAATGTACATCGGCTCGACCGACTCGCGCGGCCTCATGCACTGCCTCTGGGAGATCATCGACAACTCGGTCGACGAGGCGCTGGCCGGACACGGTGACCGCATCGAGCTCATCCTGCACACGGACAACAGCGTCGAGGTTCGCGACAGCGCCCGCGGGATCCCGGTCGACATCGAGCCCAAGACCGGTCTGACCGGTGTCGAGGTGGTGTTCACCAAACTGCACGCCGGCGGCAAATTCGGCTCAGGCTCGTACGCAGCCTCCGGCGGCCTCCACGGTGTCGGCGCCTCGGTGGTCAACGCGCTCTCGGAACGCCTTGACGTCGAGGTCGACCGCGACGGCAAGACCTACGCGATGTCGTTCCACCGCGGAGAGCCCGGCACGTTCGCCGACACAGGGGAGCCGACTCCGGATGCGCCGTTCACGCCGTTCGAGAAGGGCAGCGAGCTGCGGGTCGTCGGAAAGGTGAAGCGCGGTGTCACCGGTACGCGCATCCGGTATTGGGCCGATCGTCAGATCTTCACCAAGGGAGCCGAGTTCCAGGCGGACGACCTGATCGGGCGCGCCCGTCAGACGGCCTTCCTCGTTCCCGGCATCACGATCTCGATCGACGACCGGCGCGCCCCGGAGGGCGAGACGACGACGTTCTCGTACCAGGGCGGCATCTCGGAGTTCGTCGACTTCCTCGCGCCCGACAGCCCGATCACCGACACGTGGCGTCTCACCGGCGAGGGCCACTTCACAGAGACAGTTCCGGTGCTCTCCGACTCGGGCGCGATGCTGCCGACCGAGCTCAAGCGCGAGTGCCACGTCGACATCGCGCTGCGGTGGGGCACCGGGTACGAGACGGTGATGCGCAGCTTCGTCAACATCATCGCCACCCCGAAGGGCGGCAGCCACCAGGCCGGGTTCGACCAGGGGATGCTCAAGTTCCTCCGTGCGCAGATCGAGCAGAACGCGCGCCGGCTGAAGGTCGGCACCGACAAGCTCGAGAAGGATGACGTGATGGCGGGCCTGACCGCGGTGCTCACAGTGCGTCTGCCCGAGCCGCAGTTCGAAGGTCAGACGAAGGAGATCCTCGGCACGCCCGCCGTGCGCGCGATCGTCGCCCAGGTCGTTCAGAAGGCGATGAACGAGCGGTTCACATCCCCGAAGCGCGACGACAAGGCGCAGTCGTCCTTGCTGCTCGACAAGGTCGTGGCCGAGATGAAGTCGCGCATCTCGGCGCGCGCCCACAAGGAGACGCAGCGGCGCAAGAATGCGCTGGAGACCTCATCCCTGCCCGCCAAGCTCGTCGACTGCCGGTCGAACGACGTGAGCAACAGCGAGCTCTTCATCGTGGAAGGCGACTCGGCGCTCGGGACGGCGCGCCGTGCACGAGACAGCGAGCACCAGGCGCTTCTGCCGATCCGGGGCAAGATCCTCAATGTGCAGAAAGCGTCGGTCTCCGACATGCTCTCCAATCAGGAGTGCGCAGCGATCATCCAGGTGATCGGCGCGGGGTCGGGGCGCAGCTTCGATCTGTCGACGGCTCGCTACGGCAAGATCATCATCATGAGCGACGCGGATGTGGACGGTGCGCACATCCGGACGCTGCTGCTCACTCTGTTCTTCCGCTACATGCGCCCGATGATCGAGGACGGCCGGGTGTTCGCGGCGGTGCCGCCGCTGCACCGCGTGATCGTGATGAATCCGGGGTCAAAGCCGAATGAGACCATCTACACGTACTCGGAGGCAGAGCTGCAGGCCGTGCTCGCCGACCTGAAGAAGCGCGGCAAGCGCTACCAAGAGCCGATCCAGCGCTACAAGGGTCTTGGCGAGATGGATGCGGACCAGCTTGCGACCACGACGATGGACCGCAAGCACCGTACCCTGCGCCGCGTGCGGGTCCCCGACGCCGAGCAGGCCTCGAAGGTCTTCGAGCTGCTCATGGGCAACGATGTCGCGCCGCGCAAGGAGTTCATCATCGCAGGCGCCGACGACCTCTCCCGCGCCCGCATCGACGCCTGACGCGCTCTCTCCGCTCGCTCCGCTCGCTCCGCTCGCTCCGCTCGCTCCGCTCGCTCCGCTCCGCTGCGCTCCGCGCCAAACGCAATCGAGTCCGGCCAAAATCCCCTTATCCCGCAGCGGGAAAGGGGATTTTGACCGGAGTCGATTGCGTTAGAGCGGAGCGGGGGTTAGGCGAGGCGGCGGCCGATAGTGGTGACGACCATGTCGAGGGGGTTCCGGATGCGTCGCGGCGGGCGCCGGGCTCGGGCAGCGAGCGCGCGGCGCCGTCGGCGCCGACGGCGAGTGCGGGGCCGCGGCCGACCCAGGCAAGCACGACCTCGTTCTCGCCCTTCAGGAAGCGGTGCGAGCGCACGCCGCCGGTGGCGCGGCCCTTGGCCGGGAACTCTGCGAACTCGCTCACCTTTCCGCTGCCCGGGTCCGCACCGAGGAGCGTCTCGCCGCCGGTCGCGATGGTGACGACGACGGTCTCCTCCGCCTCAGTGGCGGGAACGCTCGTGAAGAACACCGCACGCGCATCCGCTGCGAGATTGATGCCGGCCATTCCGCCCGCTGCCCGTCCCTGCGGACGCACAGCCGATGCCGGAAAGCGGAGTAGCTGAGAGTCGGAGGCCACGAATACGAGCTCGTCGGTGTCGTCGCCCTGAACGGCCCCGATGACCTCGTCGCCCGGCTTGAGCGAGATGACCTCGAACTCGGGCTTGTTTGCCCAGTCTCCGGCGGTGACGCGCTTGACGACACCCTGTCGCGTGCCGAGCGCGATCGAGCGCGGTGACTCCAGAGAGACGATCGCGAGGACCTTCTCCTTGCGGTCGGTCTGCGCCAGATAGTCGCCGATCTTCACGCCGGCGCCGAGCTGAACCGAGTTCGGCGGTGCGGCGGGAAGGTCGACGGGCGAGAAGCGGATCAGCCGCCCCTTGTTCGTGACCGCCCCGATCTCGGTGCGCGTCGTCGTATCCAGCTGGGACAGGATGGCGTCGTGCTTGCTGCGTCGGGCCGGTGGCGCGACGCGGTCCAGGCCGCCCTCATCCCCGGACTGCTGGTCGACGCGCAGGATGCGCCCGGTCGTCGACAGGATCACCCGCGTCGGCACATCCGCGACCTCGAGCACGACCGGCGTCTTGCCTCGCGCCGACGCCGTCGCGATCGACGGACGGGCCTCGGTGAGCAGCGTGCGCCGCGGGGTGCCGAACTTCACGGCCACCTGCTCCAGCTCGTCGGAGACGAGGGCGTTGATGCGCTCCCGGCTGCCGAGCAGGGCTTCGAGTTCTTCGATCTCGGCCTCGAGCTGGGATTTCTCGTTCTCGAGCTCGATGCGGGAGAACTTGGTGAGGCGGCGCAGTCGCAACTCGAGGATGTAGTCGGCCTGCAGCGTGCTGAGGTCGAACACCTCCATGAGCCGCGTGCGGGCCTGATCGGTGTCGTCGCTGGTACGGATGACCTGGATGACCTCGTCGATGTCGACGATCGCGATGAGCAGGCCCTCGACAAGGTGCAGACGTTCCTTGCGGCGTGCAAGCCGGAACTCGGAGCGACGGGTGACGACGCTGATGCGGTGCTCGATGTAGACGCTCAGCAGCTCCCGCAGTCCGAGGGTCTGCGGTCCGCCGGCGACGAGCGCGACGTTGTTGATCGAGAAGCCGTCTTCGAGCGGCGTGTGGCGGTAGAGCTGCTCGAGCACCGCATCGGGGCTGAAGCCTGTCTTGATTCCGATGACCAGCCGCAGGCCGTGCTGGCGGTCGCTCAGATCCGTGACGTCGGAGATGCCGGAGAGCTTCTTGGAGTTGACGCCGTCCTTGATCTTCTCGATGACTTTCTCGGGTCCGACGAGGTATGGCAGCTCGGTGACGACCAGGCCGCTCTTGCGTGCGGTGATCGATTCGACGGAGACTTTCGCCCTGGTCTTGAAGCTGCCGCGTCCTGTCGCATACGCGTCGCGAACGCCCGCGAGGCCGACGATGGTGCCGCCGGTCGGCAGGTCGGGCCCGGGCACATACTCCATGAGATCGTCGAGGGTGGCGTCCGGATGCGCGAGCAGGTGACGCGCGGCGCCCACCACCTCGATCAGGTTGTGAGGTGCCATGTTGGTGGCCATGCCGACCGCGATGCCGCTCGCGCCGTTGACCAGGAGGTTCGGGAAGGCCGCGGGGAGCACATCCGGCTGCATGAGCTGGTTGTCGTAGTTGGGGACGAAGTCGACGACGTCTTCGTCGAGGTCTTCGGTGAGGGCGAGTGCCGCAGCTGCAAGGCGGGCCTCGGTGTACCGCGGAGCGGCGGGGCCGTCGTCGAGCGAGCCGAAATTGCCGTGTCCGTCGATGAGCGGCACGCGCAGGGTGAAGTCCTGCGCCATGCGCACGAGTGCGTCGTAGATGGCGCTGTCGCCGTGCGGGTGCAGCTTTCCCATCACCTCGCCGGTAACGCGCGCCGACTTCACATGGCCGCGGTCGGGCCGCAGGCCCATCTCGGTCATCTGGTACAGGATGCGGCGCTGCACGGGCTTGAGGCCGTCGCGAGCGTCGGGCAGGGCGCGGGAGTAGATCACCGAGTAGGCGTATTCGAGGAACGAGCCCTGCATCTCGGTCGTGACGTCGACGTCTTCGATGCGTTCGGTGGTGCCGGCGGGTGCCTGGTCGTCTGTCGGTGTCATTCGGGCAATCTGGCTGAAAAATTTGGGATCACGGCACTGGCCCCGTTCATCGTCGCGGTCGACGTCTCGTGGTCGCCTTGTGACAAACTGGGCCAGATGCCCCCCATGCTACCGGCCGCCTACACGACGCGTTCGAGCCTTGCCGCTGTTCTGCCAAGTTGCCTGGCCGCGCTGACCGGCGCTGCCGACCCAGCTGGGGATGGGCTGGGTCTCCGACCGGTGCGTCAGGCGATCGTCATCGTGGTCGACGGACTCGGCGCGAGTGCCCTCCGCGCGCGAGCCGGGCACGCCCGAACACTGGCACCCCTGCTCAGCAAAGCGACGACGATCGATTCCGGCTTCCCCACGACGACGGCGGCCGCTCTCGCGACACTCGCCACAGGCACGCTTCCGGGCGTCCACGGCCTTGTCGGCTACCGGGTGAGGGACGCCGCGAACGATCGCATCGTCAACCAACTGAGCGGCTGGGATGACCGGCTCGACCCTGCGACCTGGCAGCGGTCCCGCACGGTCTTCGAACTCGCCCGCGATCAGGATGTGCAGAGCTGGGCGATCGGACTCCCCAAGTACACAGACTCCGGCTTCACCAAAGCGATCCTGCGCGGCGCAGGGTACGTTCCCGCCCGCACGATGGAGGAGCGGTTCGCTGCCGCCGAGCGCATCCTGGCCGATCCCGCTCCGAGCCTGACCTATCTATACGTGGCCGAACTCGACCAGATCGCTCACGCCCGGGGCTGGGAGTCGCCGGAGTGGACGGAGGCGCTGGAGCAGCTCGATGGACTCGTCGCGGCGCTCGTGCGCCGGTTGGGCTCAGTGCAGGGCGTGCTGTTGACGGCGGATCACGGTGTGATCGATGTCCCAGCGAGCGGTCACGTGCTCTTTGACACCGCGCCCGAGCTCGTGGAGGGTGTCGCGGAGATCGCGGGCGAGCCCCGATGCCTGCAGTTGCACCTGGCGGAGCCCGGCGAAGAAGCAGCGCGCGACCTGGCCGAACGCTGGCGGGCGGTCGAAGGCGAGCGGGCCTGGGTCGCTACGCGCTCGGAGGCGGTCGACGCGGGTTGGTTCGGGCCGTCTGTGCATCCGGATGTGCTGCCGCGTATCGGGGATGTGCTCGTCGCCGCGCGCAAACGCATCGCGTATTACGACTCCCGCGACCCGCAGCGCAGCGGTCAGAACATGATCGGCCAGCACGGATCGCTGACGCCGGACGAAACGCGCGTGCCGCTACTGCGGTTCGCTGCCTTCGCCTGAGCTCGTTCGGCTGAGCTCGTTCGCCTGAGCGGTCAGACGTGAGTCGTCAGGCAAGGTCGTCGTCGGTGCGGGCGCCGAAGACGATCTCGTCCCAGCTCGGCATCGACGCGCGGCCCTTGCGGCCGACGCGTCCCTGCGGGCCGGTCGAGTTCGAGCTCGACGTCAGAGGAGTGGGCACCACGCTCGACGGCGTCGGGGTGGACGCACTGGGCGCAGGCTGGCCGCTAGGCGCATCCGATGACTCGGTGTCCGGTGCGATGTCGCGCAGCGAGTCGAAGATGTCGAGCGGTTCCGGTGCGTCGACGACGGTCTCGGGCGTCGGTGCGACGTGATCGTCGACCGGTGCCTCGTAGTTCGCCGCCTCGCGCTCGCCGCGGCGGCGGCGGAGGGCTTCGAGCAGGTCGGCTGTTTGGTGCAGGTCGCGCGGGGTCTCGTCGGCGCGGTTGATCGCGCTGACCGTGATCGAGTTGTTCGCCGACGACAGGGGGCGCCCGTGGGTGAGGGGCTCGGGGAACGGCGAGGTCGCATCCGGACCGAGAAGATCGGACGCGGACTCGATGAAGGTGAAGGCGCCGCTGTCGAACCGGGACTCGTCAGGCTCGGTGTCGTGGGGAAGCACTGCGCGCAGCCGGGGGATGAGGGACCCTCTGAGCTCGCCGGCCTGCGACAGGGTCGTGGCCTCGGAGTTGAGCGGCGACAAGCCGTGCTTGCGGGCGTCGTAGCCCCACCGCGCGTCGTGGTCGATCTGATCGGCCGTGAACTCGAGCTTGATGATCCAGCCCGCCTCGCTGTCCTTCCAGCTGGCCCAGCGTTCGCCGGCGACGCCGAGGGAGGCGAGACGTTCGCGGATGACGGCGCCGAAGGTGTTGCCCTCGCCGAGCGGATCGACGTCGGCCGTGGTGTGCACGGGCACGCTCAGTGCACTGGCAACGATGTGCTCGCGCTCAGCCACGATCGGGCCTTCGAAACGCTGGATGTACTCGAGCGGCGCGCCGGTGACGGCGGAGACATCCTCGGCGGACATACCGGAACGGATGTGCGCCTGGACTTCGCGCGGCGACAGTTTCGGCGCCGCGACGGAGGATTCCTGCCTGAATTGGCGGATCTTGGAGTGCAGACCCTCGTCGATGGCGATGCGGAACCGCTCACCGTCGTCGCCGACGGCGACGAGTGCGCCGTCCTCGACACCGATGACCTTTAAATCCTGCATGGTGAGTGCCTTCCCAACTCTTGACGTACGGCCCAAGAATCTCACGCGATAAGGCGGAATCCGGGGAATAACCGTGGCGTGCCGGAAGTTGAAAACCGAGCAATCGCCGAGAGCCCGCCGAGTGGTTTGCTATTCCCCGGTGATTGATGCAAACTATGGCCGCCGATTGCGAAGAATCGGCCGTTATGTATGAGAAGTGGATGGGCATGGCAACGGATTACGACGCACCGCGGAAGACCGAAGACGACTCCGAGTCGATCGAGGCCCTCAAGGAGCGAGTTCCGGACAAGATGTCAGGAGTTGTCGACGTCGAAGACGCTGACAACCCCGGCGGATACGAGCTCCCGGGTGCAGACCTGTCGGACCTCGATCTCGATGTCGTCGTCTTGCCTCCCCAGGCGGATGAGTTCACCTGTGTGAACTGCTTCCTGGTGAAGCACCGCTCGCAGATCGATCACGAGACGAAGCTCGGACCGATCTGCGTGGAGTGCGCGGCCTGACGGTTACGACGCGAGTCGAGCCTCATTGAGAACCCGGACCAAACGGTCCGGGTTTCTTGTTGATACGAGCCAATAAGGGGCGGGGTCGCTCGCATCGAGCACCGGCACCTTCACGACGGGCTTGATCCAGCCCCGGATGAGCAGCCACGCGCGGGCGTCGAGGTGTCGACCGCGCTCGATGGATGCGTCCTCGCCGTCGAATCCCTCCGCCTCTCCTGTGAACTCCAGAGGGATGCTCGCGCGGCCGGCGACCAGCTCCGTGGCGGTCACACGCAGCGTCGGTGTCGATGCGATGAACGCGACGACGATCGCGAGGTAGAAGACGATCGCCACCACGATGCCCACGGCCAGGTTGATCGGCGCCAGGATCAGGGTCGTGATCGGGAGGATGAGGGCGCTGGCGATGAAAAGCCAAGGGGCGGGGTATAGCCGCTCGCGGTACAGGTCCATGGCTCTATTCGATCAGACTTCTGCACTACCCTCGACACGTGACCGATACCGTTGACGTTCCGATCATCGCCGGCCTCGTCCCCGCGTACGCGCATCCTGGTGACGCCGGCGCCGATCTCTGTGCCGCCGAAGCGGTGACGCTCGCCCCCGGACAGCGCCATACCGTGGCGACCGGAGTGTCGATCGCGTTGCCCGACGGATTCGCTGCCTTCGTCGTCCCGCGTAGCGGACTGGCCGCCAGGCACGGCATCACGATCGTGAATTCGCCCGGGACCGTGGATGCGGGATACCGCGGCGAGATCCGGGTGACCGTACTGAACACGGACAGTTCGATGCCGTACGATATCGCCGTCGGAGACCGGATCGCCCAAGTGATCGTCATGCCGGTCACCCGGGCGAACTTCATCCCCGTCGACAGTCTGCCTGAGAGTCACCGCGGAAAAGCGGGCTTCGGCTCCACCGGATACAACACTGGGCTCAGCACCACAGCGCAGTCAGGAGAACACGCGTGACCGATACGAGCAGCACCGACCCCGTCAACTGGGAGAAGTCGGCGCCCGAGGATCGCGAGACCGAGGGTCCGCTCGACGAGAGCGAGGCGAATCCGGTTCGCCCTTACGTCGACCTCGGCGGTGTCAAGATCCTCCCGCGCGAGGGCCTGCACCTGCGCCTGGAGGTCGAGGAGGAGACGCAGCGCGTCGTCGCCGTCGGCCTCGACTACGCCAACTCGACCCTGCAGGTGCAGCCGTTCGCCGCGCCTCGCTCGAGCGGCCTCTGGCACGAGATCCGCGAGCAGATCACCGACCAGGTGAACCGGCAGGGCGGTCGCACGCAGGAGCGCGACGGCGTGTTCGGGCCAGAGCTCGTCGCCGAGATCCCTGTCGCAGCCCCGCAGGGCGCGCCCGGCGAGACCCGGGTCGCCCGCTTCGTCGGTGTCGATGGACCGCGCTGGTTCCTCCGCGGGGTCATCGCAGGCGACGCCGCAGTGAAGCCCGACGCGGCAGCCCTCGTCGAGGACCTCTTCCGCAGCATCGTCGTCGTGCGCGGCTCCTCGCCGATGCCGCCGCGCGACCTCATCCCGCTCCGGATGCCCACCGCGCCCGCCACGGGCCCGGACACCTTCACGTCGCTGTAGGCCGCGCATGACCGACCGTTCTCCGGAAGAGCCGGGTGGCTCCGACAGGCCCGTCGACCAGTCAGTCGACCAGTCGCTCGATCAGCCGCAGACCCCGGATGCCGTCCCGTCCGCGCTCGGCGAATCTCTCGCCCGTGCCGCCCAGAAGTCCGGCCTCGGACAGCTCGCCGATCGGGAGACACCGACAGGTACGGCATTGCTCGCGGCGCTCGGGGGCTTCCGCGGCCTCGCCGAGACGATTCTTCCGGGGCTGGTCTTCCTCATCCTGTTCACGTTCACGCAGAACGTGCCGCTCTCGATCGGCTGCTCTGTCGCTGTCGCGATCGTGTTCACCGCCGTCCGATTGATCGGAAAGACGCCTGTCACGCAGGCGATCGCCGGTCTGCTCGGCGTGGGCATCTCGGCGATCCTCGCCCTGATCACCGGACGCGGGGAGGACAATTTCATCCTCGGCATCTGGACGAACGCCGCGTACGCCGCGGCCCTGCTGATCTCGATGCTGGTCCGCTGGCCGCTGATCGGGCTGATCGCGGGCTACCTGATGGGCGACGGGATCGCCTGGCGCAAAGTGCGGAGCAAGTTCCGCGTGATGCAGGCGCTGACCCTGCTCTGGTTCCTACTCTTCGCGGCACGCCTCGTCGTTCAGGTTCCCTGTATCTTGCGCACACGCCCGAGGCCACGAGCGCACTCGCGCTCACCAAGCTCTTGATGGGTGTTCCGCTCTACGCCCCGCTCCTGCTCATCACGTGGTTCGTGGTGCGGGGGCAGTTCGGGGTCGTCGAGAAGAAGACCCCGGCCAAGGATAGGCCGTGCTCGACGCGCGAACCAGGGAGGGGCTGACCAGCGCGGAGGTCGCTGAACGTCACGCAGGCGGTCGCGGCAACACACAGCATCAGCCGAGTTCGCGGTCCATCGGGGACATCCTGCGTGAGAACATCTTCACGCTCTTCAACGGCATCCTGACGGTCTGCTTCATCGCTGTGATCGTTCTCGGCGACTTGCGCGACGGATTCTTCTACGGGGTCGTGGTCGTCAACGCTTTGATCGGGATCGTCCAGGAGGTGCGGGCGAAGGTCGTACTCGACCGTGCGGCCCTTCTCGCCGCACCCGAGAGTCGCGTCCGTCGTGACGGTCGGGTCGCGGAGATCCCGATCGAGGGCGTCGTCATCGACGACCTGCTCGTGCTGCGCCCGGGCGACCAGATCCCGGCCGATGCGAGGGTGCTCGAGAGCACCGGACTCGCGCTCGACGAATCGCTGCTGACCGGTGAGTCCGATCCCGTGTTCAAGGATGCCGACGCGATCCTGCTCTCCGGCTCGCACGTCGTCACCGGGACGGGATACGCGGTCGTCACCGCGGTCGGCGCCGACTCCTATGCCAGCAAGCTCACGAGCGAGATCCGCAAGCACTCGCTGGTGCACTCGGAGCTTCGGGATGCGACCAACCGCATCCTCGTGTACCTCTCGTGGATCCTCGGCCCGCTCATCCTGATCACCCTCATCGGTCGCGTGCTGACCTACGGCGGCTGGAGCGAGCTGTTCGTCGACGCGCGCTGGCGCCGCGCGCTCCTCGATGCCGTCGCGGCGGTGGTCGGCATGATCCCCGAGGGCTCGTGCTGCTGACCAGCCTCGCGTTCGGGGTCGCGGCGATCCAGCTGGCCGCGCGCAAGGTGCTCGTCCAGGAGTTGGCGGCGGTCGAGGTGCTCGCGCGCGTCGATGTGCTCTGCCTCGACAAGACCGGAACCCTCACGAGCGGAGAGCTCGTTCTCGATCGCACCGAACCGCTCGGGGATGCGGTGGCCGATGACGAGACGGCGGTCGCGCTCGCCGCGTTCGGCGCGGATGATGCCGGTAATGCCACCGCGGGCATCCTCTCGAGCCGCTTCCGATCGGATCGGTACCGGATCGTGCGGCGCGTGCCGTTCAGCTCCGCGACCAAGTACAGCGGCGTTGTGATCGCGGTCGACGGGGTCGAGTCGAGCTGGGTTCTCGGGGCGCCCGAGCGGGTGCTAGCCGATCACGGGGACGAGTTGGCCAGCGCGAACACCATCGCCGCGACCGGGCAACGCACGCTCGCCCTGGTGCGCACGGTCGACCCGCTTCCCAAGGGAAGCCACGTGCCGATCGCCGGGCTGGCGGTCCAGCCCGCCGCGCTCGTCGTGCTGAGCGAGACGGTCCGACCCGAAGCAGCCGCGACCCTCGGCTACTTCGCCGAGCAATCCGTTCGTGTGGTCATCATGTCGGGGGACAACCCGATCACCGTCGAGGCGATCGCGCGGAGCCTGGATCTGCCCGGCGCCGCGATCGACGCATCCACTTTCCAGGATGATGCCGCTCTCGCAGATGCGCTCAAGTCGAACGACATCTTCGGCCGGGTGAGTCCCGAGCAAAAGCGCACGGCCGTCGGCCTGCTTCAGGAGCAGGGCCGCACGGTTGCGATGACCGGCGACGGCGTGAACGACGCGATGGCGATCAAGGATGCGAACCTCGGCATCGCCATGGGCACCGCCACGGCCGCGACCAAGGCCGTGTCGCGACTGGTGCTGCTCGACAACCGATTCGACCGACTGCCGGACGTGCTCGCCTTCGGGCGCCGGGTGATCGCGAACGTCGAGCGCGTCTCGAACATCTTCCTGGCGAAGACGGTCTACGGGATCCTGCTGGCCCTCGTGAGTGCTGTGCTGCTGTGGCCGTTCCCCTTCCTCCCACGGCAGCTCACTCTGGTGTCTACCCTCGCGATCGGGATCCCGTCGTTCTTCCTGGCGCTCGCCCCCAACCGGCGCATCTATCAGCCGGGCGTGCTGAAGCGCATCCTGAGGTATTCGATCCCGACGGGTGTGATCGCGGGGCTCACCTGTGTGGTGGCGTATCTGCCTCTGTACCGGAGCATCCCTCTGCACGAGGCCAGGAGCGTCACAACGATCGCGCTCTTCTGCGTGTCTCTCTGGATACTCTGTGTTCTCACGCGCCCCTTGAGCGGGCTCAGACTGGCTTTGCTGGCTTCGGTCGCCGCTGCGATGGCGCTGGTGTGCGTCATCCCGTTCACCGCCAACTTCTTCGCGATGCATGTTCCTCTCACGCTCGACCTGGTCTGGGGCATCCTGGTCGGGGCCGTCGGCGCGGCCGGTATCGAGCTCTTCTACCGGTTCGCGCGGCGTCGTGGGCTGGTCTTCGATCGCGAGTGACGCGTGGTAGATTTATCTTGATGTCAAGATAAATTATGCAGCAGGCGACTTAGGCTTGCCTTGCTGGAAACGATCTTCGACACACAACCAAGATTGATGAGAAGGCTTGCGTTACCAGGCCTGCCAATGAAGGAGAGGGCACAGTGTCTGCGGTGAACAGCTTTGGAGCGAAAGACACCCTGAAGGTCGGGTCGACCGAGTACGAGGTCTTCCGCATCGACAAGGTCGACGGATACGAGAAGCTCCCGTTCAGCCTGAAGGTGCTGCTGGAGAATCTGCTCCGCACGGAGGACGGCGCGAACATCACCGCCGACCACGTCAAGGCACTCGGCTCCTGGGAGCCGACCGCCGAACCGAACACCGAGATCCAGTTCACGCCGGCGCGCGTGATCATGCAGGACTTCACCGGTGTTCCCTGCATCGTCGACCTCGCCACCATGCGTGAGGCCGTGTCCGCGCTCGGCGGAAACCCCGAGAAGATCAACCCGCTCGCGCCCGCCGAGATGGTGATCGACCACTCGGTCATCGCCGACCTCTTCGGCACCGAGAACGCGCTCGAGCGCAACACCGACATCGAGTACGAGCGCAACGGGGAGCGCTACCAGTTCCTCCGCTGGGGCCAGACCGCGTTCGACGACTTCAAGGTCGTCCCGCCGGGAACCGGCATCGTGCACCAGGTGAACATCGAATACCTGGCTCGCGTCACCATGACCCGCACGGTCGGGGGAGCGCTCCAGGCATACCCGGACACCTGCGTCGGCACAGACTCGCACACCACGATGGTCAACGGCCTCGGTGTGCTCGGCTGGGGCGTCGGCGGGATCGAGGCCGAGGCGGCCATGCTGGGCCAGCCCGTGTCGATGCTCATCCCCAAGGTCGTCGGCTTCAAGCTGACCGGCGCCATCCCGACCGGTGTGACGGCGACGGATGTGGTGCTCACCATCACGCAGATGCTGCGCAAGCACGGCGTGGTCGGCAAGTTCGTCGAGTTCTACGGAGCCGGCGTGGCTGAGGTGCCCCTGGCCAACCGCGCGACCATCGGCAACATGAGCCCCGAGTTCGGCTCGACCGCTGCCATGTTCCCCATCGACGACGTCACCCTCGACTACCTGCGCCTCACCGGCCGCAGCGAGGAGCAGATCGCACTCGTCGAGGCGTACTCCAAGCTGCAGACGCTCTGGCACGACCCCTCCAAGGAGCCTGTCTTCAGCGAGTACCTCGAGCTCGACCTCGGCACCGTCGTGCCGTCGATCGCCGGCCCGAAGCGCCCGCAGGACCGCATCATCCTGGCCGAGGCCAAGGAGCAGTTCGAGAAGGACCTGGGCGACTACGCGGAGATCGACCACGACATCGTCGATCTGACGATCTCGGAGTCGTTCCCGGCCTCCGACCCCGGTGAGCTGAGCCCGGAGGACACGAACAGCAGCCACGTCCACCACCACCACAGCCACGCCCCGAAGACAGCATCGAGCCCGACCCCGGTCACCCTCGCCGAGGACGGCACCTCGTTCACGCTCGACCACGGTGCGGTCGCGATCGCCGCGATCACCTCGTGCACGAACACGTCGAACCCGTCGGTGATGCTCGCGGCCGGTCTGCTTGCCCGCAACGCCGCCAAGAAGGGCCTGAAGTCCAAGCCTTGGGTCAAGACCACCCTCGCGCCGGGATCCAAGGTCGTCACCGACTACTACGAGAAGGCCGGCCTCACGGGCTACCTCGAAGACCTCGGCTTCTACACCGTCGGCTACGGCTGCACGACCTGCATCGGCAACTCAGGCCCGCTGATCGACGAGATCTCGCAGGCGGTCAACCAGAACGACCTCGCCGTCACCGCGGTGCTCTCGGGCAACCGCAACTTCGAGGGTCGCATCAACCCTGATGTGAAGATGAACTATCTCGCGAGCCCGCCGCTCGTGATCGCATACGCCCTTGCCGGATCGATGAACTTCGACTTCGAAGTGGATGCGCTCGGCAAGGACCAGGACGGCAACGATGTCTTCCTCAAGGACATCTGGCCCGACGCCGCCGAGGTGCAGGAGACGATCGACTCGTCGATCAACGAGGGCATGTTCACCCACGAGTACGCGAGCGTGTTCGAGGGTGACGAGCGCTGGAAGTCGCTGCCGACCCCGACCGGCTCGGTGTTCGAGTGGGATGAGAAGTCGACGTACGTACGGAAGCCCCCGTACTTCGACGGCATGACGCTGGAGACCACCCCGGTCACCGACATCCAGGGCGCACGCGTTCTGGCGAAGCTCGGCGACTCGGTCACCACCGACCACATCAGCCCGGCCGGTAACATCAAGGCCGACAGCCCGGCCGGTCGGTACCTCGACGAGCACGGCATCGACCGCAAGGACTACAACTCCTACGGATCGCGTCGCGGCAACCACGAGGTGATGATCCGCGGGACGTTCGCGAACATCCGTCTCAAGAACCAGCTGCTCGACGGCGTCGAGGGCGGGTACACCCGCGACTTCACGCAGGAGGGCGGCCCGCAGTCGTTCATCTACGACGCCTCGCAGCACTACCAGGAGCAGGGCACGCCGCTCGTCATCCTGGGCGGCAAGGAGTACGGTTCCGGATCGTCGCGCGACTGGGCTGCGAAGGGAACCAGCCTTCTCGGCGTGCGCGCCGTCATCACGGAGAGCTTCGAGCGCATCCACCGCTCCAACCTCATCGGAATGGGGGTCGTCCCGCTGCAGTTCCCGGCCGGCGAGAGCTGGGCTTCGCTCGGCCTCGACGGCACCGAGACGATCTCGATCTCGGGACTCGAGCAGCTGAACGAGGGAACCACCCCGAAGACGGTGCACGTTACCGCCGAGCCGACGTCGGACTCGCCCGCAGGCAAGCAGACGATCGAGTTCGACGCTGTCGTCCGGATCGACACGCCGGGTGAAGCCGACTACTACCGCAATGGCGGCATCCTGCAGTACGTGCTGCGGAGCCTGGTCTAGCGAGAAATCGGGAGGAGGCTCGGAAACGAATTTCCGAGCCTCCTCCGATTTCGACGCGCCTAGACTCGGAGCATGAGCATCCTCGAAGGCATCCACGGTCCCCGGGACCTCGACGCGCTCTCCGAAGAGCAGCTCGTTCAGCTGGCCGCAGAGATCCGCACTTTCTTGATCGCCAACGTCGCGAAGACGGGCGGACACCTCGGGCCGAACCTCGGCGTCGTCGAGTCGACGATCGCGATCCACCGGGTGTTCGACTCGCCCCGTGACGCGATCGTCTTCGACACCGGTCACCAGTCGTACGTGCACAAGCTGCTCACCGGCCGCCAGGACTTCAGCATGCTGCGCCAGAAGGGCGGCATGGCGGGATACCCGCAACGCTCCGAGTCGGAGCACGACATCGTGGAGAGCTCGCATGCCTCCAGCTCGCTCTCCTGGGCCGACGGCATCTCGCGCGCCTTCGCCATGACCGGCCAGACGGACCGGCACGTCGTCGCCATGGTGGGCGATGGCGCGCTCACCGGCGGCATGACCTGGGAAGCGCTCAACAACATCAGCGACGACAACACGCGTCGTCTCATCATCGTCGTCAACGACAACGGCCGGTCGTACGCGCCCACCATCGGCGGTATGGCACGCTTTCTCAACACCGTGCGCACCCGTAACAGCTACCGCAATCTCTATCTCTCGAGCCGGCGCGCCTTCGACAAGCTGGGCGAGCCCGGCCAGTCGTTCTACCGCGGATTCCGCGGCGGCCTGCACGGCTTCCTGAGCCGCTTCTCGAACAACGAGGCTCTGTATTCGAACCTCGACATCAAGTACATCGGCCCGGTGCACGGGCACGACATCGAGGCGATGGAGGAGGCTCTCCGCCAGGCCAAGAACTACGGCGCTCCGGTGATCGTGCACGCCATCACCCAGAAGGGCCGTGGTTACGAGCCCGCGCTTCGGGATGCGGCCGACCAGTTCCACGCGGTCGGACAGATCGATCCCGAGACCGGTGAGCCCATCGAGAGCTCCAGCAAGCCGTCATGGACGTCGGTGTTCGCGGACGAGATCGTGAAGCTGGCCGAGAAGGACCCGAAGCTGGTCGGAATCACCGCGGCGATGCTTCGCCCGACCGGCCTGCACAAGTTCGCGGAACGCTTCCCCGACCGCGTCCACGACGTGGGTATCGCCGAGCAGCACGCGGTCACCAGCGCGGCCGGACTCGCTTACGGCGGCCTGCATCCGGTGGTCGCGATCTACGCCACGTTCATCAACCGGGCCTTCGACCAGGTGCTGATGGATGTTGCGCTGCACAAAGCGGGCGTGACCTTCGTTCTCGACCGTGCGGGTGTCACCGGGCCGGACGGCCCCAGCCACCACGGCATCTGGGATCTGGCGATCCTGCAGGTCGTGCCGAACATCCGGTTGGCGGCGCCGCGCGACGGCACCCGCTTCCGTGAAGAGCTCGCCGAAGCCGTTCAGGTCGACGATGCGCCGACCGTGCTGCGGTTCCCGAAGGGGCCGTCGGCGACGACATCGATGCTGTGCGGCGCACGGACGACGGGGTCGACGTGCTCCGCGAATCCGAGCGCAAGGATGTGCTGCTGGTCACGGTCGGGCCGATGGCCGGGCTAGGGCTGAAGGTGGCCGAGCGCCTGGCCGCTCAGGGGATCGGCGCGACCGTCGTCGACCCGCGGTGGGTCGTTCCGGTGCCGAAGAGCGTGATCGCCCTCGCGGCCGAGCATCGCATCGTCGTGACGATCGAAGACGGCATCCGGGTCGGCGGGATCGGCACGCGGGTGCGTCAGGACCTCCGCGAGGCCGGCATCGACACCGCGGTGGACGAGCTGGGTCTGCCCGACGAGTTCATCGACCATGCGACGCGTGACGAGATCCTCGAAGAGGCGGGTTTGACGCCGCAGAAGATCGCGCGCGACCTCGTCGCACAAGTGCTCGGCAGTCGCATCCCGATCGCCAGGCCGTTGCCCGCCGAAGAGCTCAGCGAGCGTCACCTCGACGCGTAAGCGCGGGAGGCGTCAGCGCCGGAGGCGTCAGCGCAACTTGTAGACGTGCTCGACAGCGCCGCCACGGAAGGGTGTGGAACTGACGAGCTCTAGCGGCTGACTCACCTGCGAGACGGGGAGGAGCGGCTTGCCCGAGCCGACGAAGATCGGCATGATCGTCACCTGCACCTCGTCGAGCAGCTCGGCATCGGCGAACTGCGCCGCGATGGATCCGCCGCCGACCACCCACACGTCGCGATCGCCGGCACTCGCCCGCAGCTCGGCGTCGAGCTGCGCGATGTCGCCGGCGAAGAACGTGATGTCCGCTCCAGCCACCACGGGCAGCTCGCGGTGGGTGACGACCCAGGTGGGGATGCCGGCGTACGGCCACTCCAGGCTCTCGTCGGCGAGCAGGAACTCGTAGGTCGCCGCACCCATGACGATGGCTCCGATACCGGAGAGGAAGCGCTGGTAGTGCGCGTCGTACGCCTCGAACCCGAACTGGAGCAGCCAGTCGATGCGGTCGTGGGCGTCGGCGATGAAGCCGTCGATGGAGGATGCGACGTAGTAGATCGTGCGTGCCATGCGCCGACGGTATCAGCGACGGCGGACATCCGGAGCCCTGAGGTGTGACTGAGAACACGCTGTCCGAACGGCCGCCGGTTGACTTAGAGCGCACTCTAAGTTCTAACGTGGAGCACATGACCGAAACAGCCGGCACGATGTCGATCTCCGACGTCGCCGAACGCACCGGGCTCTCGACCCACACGCTGCGCTACTACGAGCGGGAGGGGCTCATGTTCGCCCCGTGGATCGTGCATCCTCGACCCATCGACGGTACTCGGAGGCGGATGTGACCTGGGTGACGTTCCTCACGAAACTGCGGCTCACCTCCATGCCCATCGCCAAGATGCGCGAGTACGTCGAACTCGCCCGTCTGGGCGACTCCAGCAGCGCCGACAGACTCGAGCTCCTACTCATCCACCGGATGAACGTGGTGCGCCAACTCGAGGAGATGACGGCGAGCCTCGCCGCCATCGACTACAAGATCGGTCTCTATCAGGAAAAGGTAACCGCATGAAAAAGACGACCCTCGGAACCGACAACCTGGAGGTCTCGCGCCTCGGCCTCGGCTGCATGGGCATGTCCGCCTTCTATACCGGCGCCGGCACCGACGATGCGGGGTCGATCCGCACCATCGACCGCGCCGTCGATCTGGGCGTCACCTTCTTCGACACGGCCGAGATCTATGGACCGTACACGAACGAGGAACTTCTCGCCAAGGCTTTCGCGGGCAAGCGCGATCAGGTGGTCATCGCGACGAAGTTCGGCACGCTGCTGCACGGAGTTCCGGAGGAGAACGGGCAGCCCGTGCGCGGCCTCGACGGGTCGCCGGAGAACGTCCGTCGCTCGGTCGAAGGATCCCTGCGCCGGCTGGGCACCGACTACATCGACCTCTACTACCAGCACCGGATGGACCCGGGCACGCCGATCGAGGAGACCGTCGGTGCGCTCAAGGAGCTGATCCAGGAGGGGAAGATCCTGCACTACGGGCTGTCGGAGGCTGCACCGGAGACGATCCGCCGGGCGCACGCCGTGCATCCCGTGACCGCGTTGCAGACCGAGTACTCGCTCTGGTCGCGCGATCCCGAGGCGGAGATCCTGCCGACCGTGCGCGAGCTCGGCATCGGGTTCGTACCGTACTCGCCGCTCGGGCGCGGCTTCCTGACCGGCACGATCCGCTCGCTCGACCAGCTCGACGAGGGTGACTTCCGCCGGTTCAGCCCGCGCTTCGAAGGCGACAACCTGGAGGCGAACATCCGCATCGTCGAGCAGGTGGATGCGGTCGCCAGGGAGATCGACGCCGCTCCCGGGCAGGTGGCGCTCGCCTGGCTGCTCGCGCAGGGCGAAGGCATTGCGCCCATCCCGGGCACCCGTCGGGTGGAGAACCTGGAGCAGAACGTCGCGGCCGACGACATCGAGCTCACGAGCGACCAGCTCGCCCGCCTCGACGAGGTCGCGGCCCCGGTCGGCGACCGCTACGCCGACATGACGCCGCTCAACCGCTAGCGCTCTCGCCGCCGCGCCTGCACTCACACGAGGGGTCGCAACACGCCGTCACGCCACCGCGTGCGACGGCGTGTTGCGACCCCTCGTCGGTTAGGAGTGGCGCGCTCAGGGCGCAGTGAACCGGATGCGCAGGCTGCGCGCCTCGGGCCGCAGCGCGAACTCCGGCCACACGTCGGGGCCGCAGGCGCGTGATCCGAGTCCGTGCTGCACCGCATCCACGAACAGGTAGCTCGTGTCGCTCGGTGGCAGCTCGAACGGATGCGCGGCCGCCGCGACCTGCTGCGGCGTGTGCCGGCTGAGAGTGAAGCCGGGGAGGCGCCCGCGGGAGTCTGACAGAAAGTCGAGACCCAGCACATCCTGAGCCCCGGATCGGAGCGTCAGTCGTCGAGTCTCCGACCGATGCCCGGTCTCTTGAGGGCGCGCGTATCCCGCGGAAAGCTCGTCGACTGCTGCGTCGAAGGAGCCCACCCGAGCAGCGTGCATGCTGTCGGGATACGACTCCAGCGGCCCGCGGCCGAACCAGGAGACACCGTCCACGCTGCCGCTAGCGTCGGGCAGCTCGAAGCGCACACCGATGCGCGGCCAGACGCTCGACCAGCCCGCTGACGGTTCGATCTCGACACAAAGCTCGAGCTCACCGTCCTGAAGGATCCAGGATGTGTCGACCCAGACGCTCAGCGAGCTGTCGGCCGCCGACACCCTCGTCAGCGTGCGAAGCGCACCCGGAGCCTGCTGTACCTCGACCAGACGGTCTGTCAGGCGGTCGAGTCCGTCCCGGCGCCACAAGTCGGCACTCGAGACGCCGCGGATGCTCGCGTCGCTGCTCTCCGGCTCGTTCAGCACGGGTCCTTCGTCGTTGTCGGTCGGTGCGCGCCAGAGCTCGAGCCGTGGACCGCCCGCCGGGCGACCGTTCAGCCCGACCAGCACACCGCGCTCGAACTCCGCAGGGCCAAGGCTGAGCGACCCGATTCCGGCCTCCAACCCGGGCACCTGCGGCACCGACGCCGGTTTCCGGCGCGGCGTCGCGGTCCTGTCGAGCTGCGCAGAGGCGACGACATGCCCGGCGTCAGCCCACTTCGTATCAGCACGCAGTTCGGCATCGATCGTCAGCCACGTCTCCCGGTTCTCGGCGACCGGGATGCGTGGCAGCGCAACGGTCACGGACCCGCCGGCTCCCAGTGAGGGCACCTCCAGCTCGCCCGACTCCACGACGGCACCGTCGTGCTCGACCCGCCAACGGAACCGCAGGTCGGACGCATCCGCCGAGTGACGCAGGTTGGTCAGCTCGACCGTCTCGGCGTCGAACGCGAAGACGATCGGCTGCACGACCGCCTTGAACTCGTACAGGCCCGGTGTCGGGATGTCGTTACTCAGGAGCATCCCGTCCATCACGAAGTTGCCGTCGTGCACGACCTCGCCGAAGTCGCCGCCGTACGCGTAGAACGGCTCCCCATCGGCGTTCTTCGTCAGGATGCCGTGGTCACGCCACTCCCACACGAAACCGCCGTGCAGACGGGGATACTCGCGGGTGAGCGCCTCGTATTGATCGAGCGCTCCCGGACCGTTCCCCATCGCGTGCGCGTATTCGCACAGGATGAACGGCTTCGTGCGCTGGCGGGCGCCCTGAGCCGGCGTGCAGTTCAAGAGCGGAGCGCGCGATCCGTCGGTGCCGATCTCAGTCGTCTCGGGCACCGACGAGTACATGCGCGAGTAGAGGTCCGTGTATTCGCCCGTGTAGTCGCCCTCGTAGTGCACGGGACGTTCCGGGTCGCGTGCGTGCACCCAGGCTGACATCGCGGCCAGGTTCGACCCGGTTCCCGACTCGTTGCCGAGGGACCAGATTACGATGCTCGGGTGGTTCTTGTCCCGTTCGACGGCGCGCCGGATGCGGTCGATGTAGGCCTCGCGCCAGGCGGGGTCGTCGCTGGGGTTGGCCTTCCAGCCGTCCTTCTCGAATCCGTGGGTCTCGAGATCGCATTCGTCGATCACCCAGAGGCCGAGCTCGTCGGCGAGGTCGAGCAGCCGCGGGTGGGGCGGGTAGTGGCTGGTGCGGATGGCGTTCACGTTGAACCTCTTCATCCGCTTGAGGTCTTCGCGCGCGTGCTCCTCGTCGAAGACGCGTCCGCGTTCCGGATGCGCCTCGTGCCGGTTCATCCCGTGGAAGACCACGCGCCTTCCGTTGATGAGAAACTGATCGCCCTGGATCTCCACCGTGCGGAATCCGAGTCGGAAGTCGATGCTCTCGGCCGCGGTGGAGAGGGTTGCCGAGTACAAGCGCGGCGTCTCTGCACTCCAGGGCTCCACCTCGCCGATCGACACGACCTCGACCTCCGCGGCTGAGGTCCACACTTGCTCGACGCCCAACTCCGGGATGCGGAGCGTGATCGGATATGCGCCCGCATCCGCCCGCACCTCGGCGTGCACTGTGCCGGTGCCGTCGAGGTATCCGGCACGCAGCCACGCGTCCTCGATCCCGTTCTGCGGCCGCGCGATGAGAGTGACGTCGCGGAAGATGCCCGGGAGCCACCACTGGTCCTGGTCCTCCAGATAGCTGGCTGCGGACCACTGGTGCACCCGCACGACCACGACGTTGTCGCCCGCGCGCACCGCATCCGTCACGTCGAATTCCTGAGCAAGGCGGCTGCCGGTCGCCACCCCGATCTCCTGACCGTTCACCCACACCTTGTACATCGACTCGACGCCGTCGAACCGCAGCAGGATGCGCTCCGCCTCGGACCACTCATCGGGTACCTCGACGTGTCGCCGGTAGTCGCCCGTCGGGTTCTCGTCGGGAACGTGCGGAGGATCGATCGGGAACGGGTACTGGATGTTCGTGTAGATCGGCAGCCCGTACTTGCCGTCGCCCTGCAGCACCCAATGCGATGGCACAGGGATGCTGTCCCAGCCTTCGTCGTCGAAGTCCACCGCCGCAACGTCTTCCGACGAGGGAGCGGACGGGGAGAGCCGGAAGCGCCAGTCGCCATTCAGCGACAGGGCGGGCGCACCCGAGTGCAGCCAGGAGCGAGGTGGACGCCGTGCTCCGCTCCCCGGCGCTGTGTCGGTCAGGTAGGGCGGGAACGAGGGGGAGTTCACTGCGTCACGGTTTCTTCCGTCAGGCTGCCAGGGGCTAGCATGACGCTATCCGAATATCGACCAGGTGACCTAATTTGAAGCGACGATGACCACTACCGAGAACCCAGGCAAGCGAGGACCGTACGCGAAGACCGCGCAGCGGCGACAGCAGATCGTAGACGAGGCGTACGGTCTGTTCGCGAGCCGCGGCTACAACGCGAGTTCGCTCCGCGACGTAGCGGCAGCCGCGGGGATGAGCCAGTCGAATCTGCTCCATCACTTCGGCAGCAAGGAAGAGCTGCTGCTCGCTGTTCTCACCCGGCGAGACGAACTCCGGGGAGGGGAGTTCCCTGCGGACGAGCAGGAGCCGTTCGAGGAGCACATCGTGCGTCAGGCCGAAGCCAATGAGCGCATCCCGGGCCTGATCGCCCTGTACAGCGTGCTGTCCGCAGAAGCGACGACCGAGGGTCACCCGGGCCGCGACTACTTCCTCGCCCGCTACAGGATGCTGCAGCGCCAGTACGAGCAGGAGTTCGAGACTCTGCGCCGCGCCGGCCGATTGCGGGAAGGAGTCGAGCCCGCTGTGGCTGCGGCCAGTGTGGTCGCGCTCTGGGAGGGCATCCAGCTGCGCTGGCTGTACGAGCCCGAGAGGATCCACCTGGGCGACGCGCTGCGCGCATACCTCGACCTGCTGATCCTGGGCCCCCTGGGCGCCGACCCTGCGGGCAAAGAGAACGGGGCGAGCGCTCAGCGCCCGCCCCGTCGTCCTACGCCACGCCCTTGACGGGCGGGTGGTGGAACGTGTCGCCGAAGACCCGCTCCGACGCGCCGACCCGGTCGAGGTACGGCGTGATGCCGCCCATCTGGAACGGGAAGCCCGCGCCGAGGATCATGCAGAGGTCGATGTCCTCGGCCGCGTGAACGACGTCGTCTTCGAGCATCCGGTGGATTTCGTCGGCGAGGCCGTCTTCGAGGCGCTGGAGGATCTGCTCCTTGGTCCACGGGTTCTTGCCGCCCGAGACGATCTTCGCCGCCGTCTTGTCGATGCCCTTGATCTTGCCCTTGGCATCCTTCTCGAGCAGCTTGCCGTGCTCGGCCAGCTTGTGCAGGTTCTCGCTGCGGTAGAAGCGCTCCGGGAAGGCCTCGTGGTGCGTGTCGAGCACGTGCGCTCCGACCTTGAGTCCGACCAGGTCGAGCAGGGCGGACGGGGGCATCGGCAGGCCGAGCGGTGCGAAGCCCTCGTCGACCACCTCGAACGGCGTGCCGTCATCGACCGCGTGCATCGCTTCGCCGAGCACCTTGGCCAGAACGCGGTTGACCACGAATCCGGGGGTGTCCGCGGTGATGACGGCGTTCTTCTTGAGCGCGGCTGCGGTGACCATGGCGGTCGAGAGGGTGGCCTCATCCGTGTTCGGCGTGTTGACGACCTCGATGAGCGGCATGACGGCGACCGGTGTGAAGAAGTGGAAGCCGACGAGACGTTCCGGGTGCTTCAGCTTGGCGCCGATCTTCTCGACCGACAGCGACGAGGTGTTCGTGGCGAGAACGGCCTCGTCGGAGATGTACTGCTCGACCTCCTCGAAGACGTTCTGTTTGACGGAGAGCTCCTCGAACACGGCCTCGATGACCCAGTCGCAGTCCGCGAAGTCGGCCTTGTCGGTCGTGCCGGTGACGAGCGCGCGCAGGCGGTTGGCCTCATCCGGAGAGATGCGGCCCTTCTCCTGCAGCTTGCCGATCTCGTCGTGGATGTATGCCACGCCCTTGTCGACGTGGGCCTGGTCGAGGTCGGTGATGACCACGGGCACACGCAGACGGCGCACGAAGAGCAGCGCGAACTGGCTGGCCATGTAACCGGCGCCGATCACGCCGACCTTGGTGACCTTCTTCGCGAGCTTGCGGTCGGGTGCACCGGCCGGCGCTTCGCGCGCTTCTGGACGAGGTTGAAGGCATAGATGCTTGCCTGGAACTGGTCGCCGGAGATGAGCTCCCCGAGAACGTCGTCCTCGCGCTCGAAGCCCTCCTCCTTGGTGCCGCTCTTGGCCGCCTTGAGCAGATCGAGCGCGGCGTACGGTGACTTCGGCACGGTGCCGATGCGGCTCTCGAGCATCTTGCGGGCGATCCCGATGGCCGCATCCCATTTGACCAGGCGCTCGACCTTGCCGGGAACGTTCGGGCGCTTCACGGTGAGTTCGCCGGACAGGACCTTGTCGGCCCACTTGATCGACTCCTCGAGGAAGTTCGCCGAGTCGAAGATCGCGTCCGCGATGCCGAGGTCGAACACGTCCTGCGGCTTCAACATCCTGTTCTGTTTGAGCGGGTTCTCGACGATCACCTTGAGGGCGTTCTCGATGCCGATCAGGTTGGGCAGGATGTAGGCGCCGCCCCAGCCCGGAATCAGGCCGAGGAAGACCTCGGGGAGCGCGAACGCGGCCGCCGAGCGGTCGATGGTGCGGTAGTCGGCGTTGAGGCCGATCTCCACGCCGCCGCCGAGGGCGAGGCCGTTCGTGAACACGAACGACGGGACACCGAACGTGGCCTGCTTGCCGAGCACATAGTGACCGAGCTGGGGGAGGAGCTTCGCCACCTCTTTGCTCGGGATGTCGCCCACCTTGCTCAGGTCGGCGCCGGCCGCCAGGATGAACGGCTTGCCCGTGACGGCTACGGCGTGGATCTCACCACGACCCGCGCGCTCCGTGAGCGCGTCGAAGGTCTTGCCCAGCTCGATAAGCGTCGCCGGACCCATCGTGTTCGGGCGCGTGTGGTCACGGCCGTTGTCGAGGGTGACGAGCGCGAGGACCTTGCCGCCCGAGAGCGGGACGTCCTTCACGAATGAGTGGGTGACGACCTCGTCTTCGGAGACGGCCGCGAGCGGGCTGAAGTCGATCTTGGAGTAGTCGGTCACGTTTCAGGCCTTCCGAGCGCGCTTGTTGTAGTGGGGGTTCTCCCAGATGACGCTTCCGCCCTGGCCGAGGCCGACGCACATGGCGGTGAGGCCGTAGCGCACCTCCGGGTGCTCCTGGAACTGGGCGGCGAGCTGGATCATCAGACGCACGCCGCTGGCGGCGAGCGGGTGGCCGACGGCGATCGCGCCGCCCCACTGGTTGACGCGCGGGTCCTCGTCGTCGATGCCGAAGTGGTCGAGCAGCGAGAGCACCTGGATGGCGAACGCCTCGTTCAGCTCGAACAGGCCGATGTCGTCGATGGTCAGACCCGCCTTGCGCAGCGCCTTCTCGGTCGACGGGACGGGCCCGATTCCCATGATCTCGGGTTCGACGCCGGCGAACGCGAAGCTCACCATTCGCATCTTCGGCTCGAGGCCGAACTCCTTCACGGCGTCTCCTGATGCGAGCAGGCTCGCCGTGGCGCCGTCGGTAAGCGGCGAGGAGTTTCCGGCGCTCACGCGACCGTGGGGGCGGAACGGGGTGCGCAGCGTGGCGAGCGACTCCATGTTCGTCTCGGGGCGCATCCCCTCGTCCTGAGTCGCGAGGCCCCAGCCGCTCTCGGAGCGGATGGCGACGGGCACCAGGTCGGGCTGGAGCTTGCCGGCGGCGTATGCGGCGGCCGTCTTCTGCTGGCTGCGCATCGCGAACCGGTCGCTGCGCTCCTTGGTGAGCGCAGGGAAGCGGTCGTGGATGCGCTCGGCCGTCATGCCCATGTTCAGCGCGTCCTCGCCGACCAGGCGCTCGGACAGGAAGCGCGGGTTCGGGTCTGCCCCGAAGCCCATCGGGTGACGGCCCATGTGCTCGACACCACCGGCGATCGCCAGGTCGTATGCGCCGAAAGCAATGCCCGAGCCGAGGGTGGTGACACTGGTCATCGCGCCCGCGCACATGCGGTCGATCGCGAATCCGGGAACCGACTTCGGCAGCCCGGCGAGCAGTGCAGCAGTGCGCCCGAGGGTCAGGCCCTGGTCGCCCTGCTGCGTCGTCGCGGCGATCGCCACGTCATCGATTCGATCCTTGGGCACGTTCGGGTTGCGCTCCATCAGCTCGATCATGGCCTTGACCACCAGATCGTCCGCTCGCGTGTTCCAGTACTGCCCTTTTTCGCCGGCTCGTCCGAACGGAGTGCGAACTCCGTCGACGAAGACGACATCAGCTCTATCGGCCACAATGCCTCCCAAATCAGGTCCAGGACGATCCTAAAGATGCGGCCTGTGAGGCAAGAATCGTTTGATTCTTTCTACGAAGCGGATTCGTCGGTCTCGGCTGGGTTTTGGTGGGCTTCCACAAAGGCCTGGGCGATGATCTGTGAGGTTGCCTCAATCTGCCAGGCTCTGGCACCGTGATCGGCCAGTGCGGCGCCCACGGATTCGGCCGTGATCTCGGCGGGCGGGGTCCAGGCGACGCGGCGGAGGGTCTCCGGCGTGAGCAGGTTCTCGACCGGGATGGCCAGCTGCTCGGAGAGCTCGATGACGGCGGCGCGCGCGGCCTTGAGCCGCGTATCCGCCTCGGGGTTGCGGTCTGCCCAGGCGCGGGGTGGCGGCAGGCTCTCGCTGCTGCCACGCACGACGGGAAGGTCTGTCGTGGTGCGTCCGGCTTCGATCGCGGCCCACCAGCGGTCGATCTCGGTGCGGCTGGCGCGACCGTTGAATTCGCGCAGCGAGGCGAGTCCGCGCTTCGTCTCGGGCATCGCCCGGGCGGCGGCCGTCAGCGAGGCGTCGGGCACGAGCCGGCCGGGCGCGGTGTCGAGTTCGCGGGCCAGCGCATCCCGGGTCAGCCAGAGTTCTCGAGCGACGGCGAGGTTCCGGATGCCCTTCACGGCATGGATGCCGGAGAGCCGGCGCCATGGTTCGGCGCGAGGCGGTTTCAGGTCGCGGGCGAGCTCATCCGCGAACTCCTGCCGGGCGATCTCGGACTTGCCCGCCTCGACGAGCAGCGCGTCGATCGCGTCGCGCAGATCGGGGAGGAGTTCGACATCCAGGGCCGCATAGAGCAGCCAGGGTTCGGGAAGCGGTCTCGTCGACCAGTCCGCCGCGGAGTGCTCCTTGGCGAGGTGGATGCCGAGCAGCTCCTCGACGACCGTGCCGAGGCCGACCCGGGGCATCCCGAGGAGGCGTGCGGCGAGTTCGGTGTCGAAGATCCGGTGCGGGTCGAGGCCGACCTCGCGTAGACAGGTGAGATCCTGCGTCGCGGCGTGCAGCACCCACTCGTCGTCGGCGATCGCCTCGTTCAGCTCGTCGAACCGGCCGACGGCCGGCGGGTCGAACAGAAAGGTTCCGGCATCGCGGCGGAAGACTTGGATGAGGTAAGCACGCTGAGAGTACTTGAAACCGGATGCGCGTTCGGCGTCGACGGCGATGGGGCCGGTACCGGCGGCGATCGCTTCGACCGCGTCGAGGTAGTCGCTTCTCGTGGCTATGACGGTGTGTTCAGCCACGCGGCGTCCGTCTCGACGACAGCAGGCTCACACCCTCGCCCGCGGGCGGCAGCCCGGCGAGCATGCACAGCAGCTCGCCCCAGCCTTCGACGTGCGAGCGGATGTCGTGCTCCAGCGGTGTCCAGGATGCGCGTAGCTCGATCTGCGAGCCGTCGCCCTGTTTCGCGAGTTCCCCGAATCCCGTGGAGATGATCTTGGTGGCCGTGCCGCTCGCCGCCGTGTACTTGGCGCCTCGCGCGTCCAGCGCATCCACCAGCCACGACCAGGCGACGTCCGCGAGAAAAGGGTCGAGACCGATGTCGGTCTCGAGCGGCGCCTGTGCGAAGCAGACGACGCGGAACCGGCCGCCCCAGGCCTCGGGTTCGTCGGGGTCGTAAAGGAGGATGAACCGTCCCGTGCCGAGATCGGAATCCGCGCCGTGTCGTGCCGGCCGCACATCCGCGGCGAGGGCAACCGCGAACGGTGCGAGTTGACCGGGTGCCGGGATCTCGCTGATGACGAGTTCCGATCGGGACTTGACGGTGCGCACCGTCTCCAGGGCCGCGGCGAACTCCGGCGGAGTGCTGGGAGTCGAGGATGTTGTCGGCACGGTACGAACACTAGGGTTCGTTCAGCAGCGGCCCGGGTAAGGCACGCCGCTTGCGCCGTCCTCTGTGAGTTCTTCAGGAGGATTCTGCGTGATCGCAAGGTGGGAGCGTTAGCCTGCTGGCATGGCGAGGTCGATGATCGCGAAATCTCTGTGGACGGCAGCCGGCATCGCCGGTGGGCTGGTGTTGCTGACTGCGGCGGGCGCCGGGTTCGTGATGGCCCGGGTGGCTCTGACCGTGATCACCCCGGTGCGCAAACGCCCGCAGAACCAGAGCATCCGTGCCGTCGATCGGGATGCGGGCACCCTGACCCTCAAGGACACGCCCGATGCCGCCGTACCCGGCCGCTACGGCCTGTGGTTCGACGACGAGTCCGGATACGCCAAGATCGGCGGCCTGGTCGAACGGGCCGACGGTGTGGTCACCCGCACGCTCGAGGAGGTGCTGTTCGGCGACCTGCACCCGACCTGGAAGGCCCGCATCACCGGCTACTACTACCTCGAGCCGGAAGAGTTGGGCCTTCCGGTGCGAAGCGTCAGCATCGAGACCGAGCTCGGTGAGGCTCCCGCCTGGGTGTTCCCCGCGCCGGATGGCGAGACGAGCGAGCGCTGGGTCATCCAGGTGCACGGCTGGGGCGCGACCAGACAAGAGGGCCTCCGAGCGGTGCCGACATTCCGGGAGCAGGGGTACACCAGCCTGCTCGCCTCGTATCGCAACGACGGCGATGCCCCCGAGAGCGCCGATCGCCGCTACGGGCTCGGCGGAACCGAGTGGCGGGACATCGACGCGGCGATCGCGTACGCCCGCGACAACGGAGCACGTTCGATCGTGCTGATGGGCTGGTCGATGGGGGGAGCCGTCGTGCTGCAGACCATCACCCGCACGCCGATGTCCGACCTCATCCACGGCATCGTGCTGGAGTCGCCGGTCATCGACTGGATCGACACGCTCGAGTACCAGGCGCGGCTGCTGCGCCTCCCGAACCCCATCACGCAGGGCGCGCTGCGGCTGATCGAGTCGACGTGGAGCGCGCCGATCACGGGGCTCGGCGCCCCGATCGACCTGGCGAGCATGAACTTCGTCGCCCGCGCCTCAGATCTCAACCTGCCGACGCTGATCCTGCACAGCGACGACGACGGGTTCGTGCCGTCGACCGCATCCCGAGCCCTCGCCGAAGCCCGGAGCGACATCGTCACGCTCGTCCCGTTCGCGACGGCGCTGCACACCAAGCTCTGGAACTACGACGAGGAACGCTGGAAGACGTCCATCGCCGGGTGGCTCGGCGAGCACATCCGTTAGGTGGCGAGGCGCTCGCGAACCTGCCGCTTGGTACGGCCGAGCAGAGCCGTCATGCCCCGGATGCGCAACGGCGACACGGCCTGCGTGAGTCCGAGCGTCTGCGGATAGTCGTCGGGAACGGCGAGGACTTCCTCGGCCGTCAAGCCGGCGAGTCCCTGCGCGAGGATCGACGCGAAGCCACGGGTGGTCGGGGATTCGCGGGGTGCCGTGGCGTGCAGGTGCACGATGTTCTCTTCATCCACCTCCACGAAGATGAAGACGGGCGACTGGCACTCGACGACGCGTTCGAGGAGATCCGGATGGTCGCGGTAGCGTTCCGGCAGCTCGGGGAGCTCGTTGGAGAACTCGAGCAGCAATTGCAGACGGTCGGGCTGCTCGAGCGCCAGGAAGTCATCCCGGATCTCCGCGAGAGCCGGTGCGAGATCGGTCATAAGCCGATTTTACTTCGCCGGAACCTCACCCGGTTCGCTGCCTGTGACGATGGGCACTCGCACGGCACTGCCCCACTCGGTCCACGATCCGTCGTAGTTGCGTACGTTCTCGAAGCCGAGGAGGTGGGTGAGCACGAACCAGGTGTGGCTGGAGCGCTCGCCGATGCGGCAGTAGGCGATGACGTCGTCGCCGGCCCTCAGCCCGGCCTCACCCAGGTAGATCGCCTCGAGGTCGGGGCGGCGCTTGAAGGTCGCATCCGGGGCGGCGGCACGAGCCCAGGGCACAGACGCGGCTGAAGGGATGTGGCCCGCGCGCAGGGCGCTCTCGGTCGGGTACCCGGGGATCTCGGTTCGCTCGCCGCTGTACTCCTCGGGGGAGCGAACGTCGATGAGCGGCTGTCCCAGGTGGGCGAGCACGTCGTCTTTGAAGGCGCGGATGACCGTGTCGTCGCGCTCCACGACGGGGTATGCGGTCGGCGTGACGGATGAAGCATCCGTGGTGATCTCGCGAGCCTCGGCGATCCACTTGTCGCGTCCGCCGTCGAGCAGGCGAACATCCTCGTGACCGAAGAGCGTGAACACCCAGAGGGCGTAGGCCGCCCACCAGTTGTTCTTGTCCCCGTAGATGACGACGGTGGTGTCGCGCGCGATGCCCTTCGAGCCGAGCAGCTCGGCGAAACGCTCGCCCTGCACGTAGTCGCGCTGAACGGGATCGTTGAGGTCGGTGTGCCAGTCGATCTTGACCGAGCCGGGAATGTGCCCGGTCTCGTACAGCAGCACGTCCTCGTCGGACTCGACGACGACGAGCCCCGGTTCGCCGAGGTGCTCCTGCAGCCACTCGGTGCTCACCAGCCGTTCGGGGTGGGCGTAGTCGGCGAATGCGGGGGACGGGTCGACCTCGATGGTCATGCGGATGAACCTCCAGATGGCGCCGATCGGCGCTCGGACAACTCTCGACGGCGTCGGATTAGGCTGGGAGCCTCGACACGTGAGCGAACTTACGTTCCAGGCTAACCCGGTGTAAACGCTCCCTGTAAGACTTCGACACAGTACGACTCCGACCCAAAGGTGCAACCAGATGACCCTCGACCAGACCGGCGCCCTCGTGCGGCTCTCCGATCGCACGCCGGACATCTCCGGGGCGGAGATCGCCGCATCCCTGGTTCCGCCGTCGCAGTTCGAGCACGCCACCTTCGATTCGTACCGGCCCGACCACGACTACCCGTCGCAGTCGGAGGCCGTGGGCATCCTGAAGACCTTCGTGAAGTCGTGGGAGCCGCAGCGCCCGGCCGGCCTCTTCAGCCGTAACCGCAAGAAGGCGGAGATGAAGCCCGGTGTCTACCTCGACGGCGGGTTCGGCGTCGGCAAGACCCACCTGCTCGCCGCGCTGTGGCACGAGGCGCCGGGTCCGAAGTACTTCGGAACGTTCATCGAGTACACGGCGCTCGTCGGCGCACTCGGCTACGCGGGCGCGGTCAACCTGCTGCGCGGGTCGGCACTCATCTGCATCGACGAGTTCGAGCTCGACGACCCGGGCGACACGATGATGATGACCAGGATGCTCGGCGAGCTCGTCGCATCCGGAACCCGCATCGCCGCCACCTCCAACACGCCGCCCAATGCGCTCGGCGAGGGCCGGTTCGCGGCCAGCGACTTCCTGCGCGAGATCCAGGCCCTCTCCGACCGCTTCGAGACCGTTCGTATCGACGGCCTGGACTACCGCCGTCGCGCCACCGAGGGCGGGGCCGTCGCGGTCGAGGCCGAAGCGTACGACGCGACCGTCGGAGCGCTCACCGCCCGGGGGACCGCAGTCACATCCGACGACTTCGACACGCTCATCGCGCACCTCGCCACCGTGCACCCGTCCAAGTACATCAAGATGCTCGACGGGGTCGATGTCATCGGGCTAACGGATGTGCACATCCTGCACGATCAGATGGCGGCCCTGCGCCTGGTCGCGTTCATCGACCGCGTGTACGACGCGGAGATCCCGATCGTCCAGACCGGGACGGCACTCAGTGACGTCTTCGACGAGGAGATGCTCGGCGGCGGCTACCGCAAGAAGTACCTCCGTTCTGTCTCGCGCATGATCGCGCTCACCACCGGCGAGCTGCCGCCGCACGACGACTGATTGGCTGACTGACTAGCGAAAGGCGCTCATGTCCGATCTCGCCGATGCGATCGACACGATGGCCCGCGACCGCGGGTTCTCCGGGGCCGTCTCCGTGGTGCGCGCCGGAGAGTCGGTGTTCGAGGGCGCGTACGGGCTCGCGGATCGGGCTCATCGCATCCCCGCGACCATCGAGACGCGGTTCGGTATCGCCAGCGGAGTCAAGGGACTGACGGCGCTCGCCGTAGTCTCGGTGATCGGCGACGGGCTTCTCTCGTTCGACACGACCGCGCACTCGCTGCTCGGCGCTGATCTTCCGCTGATCGACGATCGGGTAACGGTGGAGCAGCTGCTGGCACACCGGTCGGGGATCGGCGACTACTTCGACGAGGACGCCGAGGGGAGATCACCGATTACGTTCTGCCGGTGCCGGTTCACGAACTCGTCGACACCGAGGACTACGTGCGGGTGCTCGACGGGTTCGCGCAGAAGTTCGCCCCGGATGAGCGGTTCTCGTACTGCAACGCGGGCTACGTTGTGCTGGCGCTGCTGGCCGAGCGCGCGAGCGGGGTGCCGTTCCATCAGTTGGTGCGCGACCGCGTAACCGAGCCTGCAGGGATGCTGTCGACTGCCTTTCTGCGCTCGGACGAGCTTCCGGGGGATGCGGCCATCGGCTACCTCCCCATCGACGGGATCGATCGCACCAACGTGTTCCACCTGCCCTTACGGGGGAGCGGCGACGGCGGGATCTACTCAACGGTCGGCGACTTCGGACGATTCTGGCCCGCACTCTTCAGCGGACGCATCCTGCCCGGCGATGTCGTGGAGAATCTGGTGCGCAGGCGGAGCGACGCGGGCGACGGGAACGGGTACGGTCTCGGATTCTGGCTGCCGGGCGCGTCGGGCTCGGCCGAGCATCCTGAGACCGTCATGCTCGAAGGATTCGACGCCGGAGTCTCGTTTCGCAGCAGGCACGACCGGGGCACCGGGACCACGATGACGGTGGTCTCGAACACCTCCGACGGAACCTGGCCGATCGCGAAGCGCCTGAGCGAACTCCTCGCGTAGCCACGTCCGGGCGAACCCTCGGCTGTCTACCCGGCTATTCGCTGCGCCGCGAAACACGATGTTTACATCCATCGGCCACCCGTAACACTCGCGAAACACGAGCATCGCTCGAACGAAACCTCTCCCGACAAAACTGGCGACACCCCGAAGCGCTCCTGAACCCGAGACCACGCGGGGACATCTGGTGCAATCACGAGAGAGGTAGACCATTCGTATGTTGCTACACACAGCAGCCGACGCCGCTACGACGGCGTCAGTGAACTCCCTGTGGCTGCTAGTCGCCGCAGCACTTGTCCTATTGATGACCCCGGGCGTCGCGTTCTTCTACGGCGGCATGGTGCGTGCCAAGAGCGTCATCAGCATGATGATGATGAGCTTCGGAGCGATGGCCCTCGTCGGCGTGCTCTGGGTGCTCTACGGCTACGGGCTCGCGTTCGGCACGCCGTCCATCCCGCACGTGCTCGGAACGCCGGACTGGGGCCTCTCCAGCCTCCTCGGCAAAGACGGCATGACGCCCGACATGGGCGGCCTCGCGTTCGCCGGGTTCCAGGCCACGTTCGCCATCATCACCGTCGCGCTGATCTCGGGAGCGATCGCCGACCGTGCCAAGTTCGGCGCCTGGATGGTCTTCGCCGGCCTCTGGGTGACGATCGTCTACTTCCCGGTCGCCTTCTGGGTGTTCAACCTGCAGCAGGGCTGGATCGTCGCCAACCTCCACGTGAACGACTTCGCGGGCGGTACGGCGGTCCACATCAACGCCGGTGCCGCTGGACTCGCCCTGGCGCTCGTGCTCGGCAAGCGCGTCGGGTTCCAGAAAGGCATGTCGAAGCCGCACAACGTTCCGCTCACCCTCCTCGGCGCCGCGCTCCTGTGGTTCGGCTGGTTCGGGTTCAACGCCGGATCTGAGGCGGCCGTCGACGGTGTCGCAGCGCTCGCCTGGATCAACACGCTGGCCGCACCCGCCGCCGCAACCATCGGCTGGTTGGTCGTCGAGAAGATCAAGGACGGCAAACCCACCTCCATCGGAGCCGCATCCGGCGCGGTCGCCGGTCTGGTCGCGATCACCCCGGCCTGTAACATCCTGACGCCGTTCTGGGCGATCATCCTCGGCCTCATCGCCGGCGCCGTCTGTGCGATCGCGGTGGACCTCAAGTTCAAGCTCGGTTTCGACGACTCGCTCGACGTCGTCGGCATCCACCTCATCGGCGGTCTGATCGGAACGCTCTACATCGGCTTCTTCGGTATGACCCACATCGACGGGGACGCCACGAAGGGCTTCTCCAGCCTGCTCTACGGCGGCAGCCTCCAGCAGCTCGGGGCTCAGGCCGTCGGCGCCTTCTCGGTGCTGATCTACTCCTTCGTGCTGGCTTACGCCATCGGCTGGGCCATCCAGAAGACGATGGGCTTCCGCGTCAAGAACGAGGACGAGCTGGCCGGCGTCGACACGACGGTTCACGGCGAAGAGGGCTACGCGCTCGAGACCGTCTGATCCATTCATACACAGCACTGAGCGGGGTGTCGCCTTCGGGCGGCACCCCGCTTCGTGTGGGCGCTAGTGTGAACCGAGCTGTCTCGTGACGGAGGAGGATCGATGGCCCTGTGGCGCCCCGACGCCATCGCACCCCTCGCCGCGTTCGCATCCAGCCGAGACGTGGATGCGCTCCTCCTGATCGTCAGCGCCGTCCTGGCTTTCGCCGTGGTACCCGGTGTGGCGTTCTTCTACGGCGGGATGACGGGCCGCGCGGGAGCGGTCGCCGCCTTTCGGGCGTCGATCTCGGGCGCGGCGGTCGTGGTGTGCCTCGCGGTCATCGGCGGAGCGGGCTTGATCGTCGGGCCGCCGCTCATCCCCGGTGTCGTCGGACAGCCGGACTGGGGGATGGCGTCGCTCGTCGGTCGGGCGCTCGGACCAGACGGCGACGTGTACCCGCTCGCCCGTGTCGCGTACCTCGTCGCGCTCTGCGCGGTCGCGGCAGCCATTCTGGGAGCGTCGATCGCCTCGCGAGTCACCCTTCGCGCGTGGCTGGTCTTCGTGGCGCTGTGGTCGGTGCTGGTGCTGTTCCCGACCTGCTACGCCGTGTTCTCCGCGACGGACGGCTGGGCCGCCGCCGGGATGCAGGTGATCGACTTCGGCGGCGCACTGCCGGTCGGTCTCGCGGCCGGAAGTGCAGCATCCGGAATCATTCTCGCGTGCGGCCGACGCAGTCATCCGACGGCTGGGGTGCACAGTCTGCCGATCGTGGCGATCGGAGGAGCCCTCGTCTGGTTCGGTTGGTTCGGCATCACCATCGGCTCTGAGGGCGCGATGGATGCATTCACCCCGCTGATGTGGGTGAACACGCTCGTCGCATCCGGGGGCGGGGTGATCGTCTGGATCATCGTCGACCGCGTCATGCTGCGCCGCCCCACCATCACGAGCGCTCTCTGCGGCGCCGTGTCTGGGCTCGTGGCGATCACGCCAGCCTCGGGGGTCCTGACTCCCGGATGGTCGCTCCTGCTCGGTGCGTTGGCCGCACTCGGGTGCGCCAGCATGGTCGACGTCGCTGCCCGCGCGCGGTTCGGCGTGCCGATGACCATCTGCGTGATCCACATCGTCGGCAGCCTGGTCGGACTCCTCTTCATCGGACTGTTCGCGAACCGGGGCGGGATGATCGACAGCGGCAACTTCGACCTCTTCGTCACGCAGGCGATCGCGGGGTTCGCCGTCGCGGGATCGTCGTTCCTGATCGCGCTGGCTCTGGCGCTGCTGCTGAGGGTAACGCTGGGGCTGACGCGGGTCGGGTATCGTGCCAACGGTGGCAACCCCGATGAGACTCCTGCGCGCGATCGCGAATATTCTGCGACCGAATCGCAAGGCCCCTCCCCAACCTGAACAGCGCGCCGAGACCGGCGTCGAGCCAGGACGCTCCGGGGCGACGGCGACCGTCGAGGTCGATCCGCGCCGGATCGGGAGTGTCAGAACCGCGTACACCCCGCGCACCGATGGAAACGCGGACCCGGGCGAGATCGTCTGGACCTGGGTTCCCTATCAGGAGCGCGACGGGCGAGGCAAGGACCGCCCGGTGCTGGTCGTGGCCGCCGAACCCGGCGGAACGGTGCTCGCCGTACAACTGACGAGCCAGGAGCATCCTGGACGCACGGACTACCTGCCGATCGGCGCGGGCTCGTGGGACGGCCGGCACCGCCCGAGCTACGCGAACATCGCGCGCGTGTTCCGGGTTCATCAGGCCGGGATGCGCCGTGAAGCGGCTTCCCTCGACTCCCGGCGGTATGCGCCGGTGCGCGCCGCCCTCGTGTCGCGGTACGGCTGGCGCTGACGCCTGCCGCGCTGACACCTCGCGCACGCTGCCTTCCTCGCCCGCGCGGCGGGCTCCAAGCTCGTCGATCTCTCAGACCGATCCAAGGGTTCGGGCAGGAAGGGCGGCTAGCGTGATCGAGCCGACGCGCCCGCGACCGGTTTGACCAGACTCGGAGAACGAACGTTGCGAACCGATCCGGCCCACACGCCGCACCATCAGCAGTTCCGCGACCGCACCCGGGGCGGCGTCCCGCCGGTGCGCCACGGCGCGCTGAAGCATCGCCGGCCGCACACGTCGATCCTCAAGCTCCTCGGCGCCATCGTGACCGTAGCCGTCGTCAGCAGCGCGGGAGTCGCAGCCTATGCAGTGACCGACACCGTCACGTCGATCAAGCCCGGTGTGCACCTCGCCACCGCGCCCGGCCAGACGCCTCCGGCCGTGGGGGCCGTCGACGGCGCCGTCAACCTCCTGCTGACCGGAACAGACACACGCACGGGGCAGGGCGGGCAGTTCGGCACGGCCAAGGAACTCGCCGGGAGTTCGGGCGCAGGCAGCAACGATGTCACCATGGTGCTCCACATCTCGGCGGATCACACCAACGCCACGGTCATCAGCATCCCGCGCGACCTGGTGACGAGCGTCCCTTCGTGCCCGAAGCCCAACGGCGGCACGAGCTCCCCGCAAAGCGCAGCGATGTTCAACACCACGCTGGCGACCGGCGGGCTCTCGTGCGTGGTGCTGACCGCCGAGAAGCTGACCGGGTTGAGCATCCCGTATGCCGCCATGATCTCGTTCGACGGTGTGATCGGCATGTCGAACGCGGTCGGCGGCGTCGACGTCTGCCTCGCGACTCCGCTGAAGGACCCGTACGTCGGCCTGAACCTCGCTGCCGGCCAGCAGACCCTGGTGGGGGCGGATGCGCTGGCCTTCGTGCGCAGCCGTCACGGCGTCGGCGACGGCAGCGACCTCGGTCGAATCAGCAACCAGCAGCTGTTCCTGTCCGCCCTGCTCCGCAAGGTGACCAGTGCGGGTGTGCTCAGTAACCCTCTGACGCTGTACACGCTGGCGCACGCGGCGGTGACCAACATGACTCTGTCGGACACGCTCACGCAGCCGACGACCCTGGTGTCGATCGCGCTGGCGCTGAAGAACATCAGCCTCGACAAGATCGTCTTCGTGCAATACCCGACCCGTACCGATCCCACCAACGCCAACCGGGTCGTCACGGATGCACAGAGCGCCGCCCTTCTGCAGAGCGCGCTCGCCAGCGATCAGCCCCTGCAGCTCTCGGGCAAGCTGGGCGCGGCGACGGAAGCGGCGCCGGGATCCGCTGCCACACCCACCACCACCCCGACAGCACCCGCTGACGGCAGTGCCACGACCGGATCAACGGGTGCGACCGCGACCCCGACGCCGAACTCCACCAGCGTCGCCCTCCCTGACAACGTCACCGGCCAGACCGCGGCCGACCAGACCTGCACGAAGGGCAACTAACCCCGGCCTCGGGCGGCGTTCTATAATCGAACACATGTCGACCGTCCCCGAGGCGCAGCCACCGTTGCAGACGCTGGCACGGGGCATCCGGATGCTCGAAGTGCTCGCGGAGTCCGGCGAACCGATGACGATCGCCGGCATCGCATCCCAGTTGGAGCTGCACCGCTCGATCGTCTACCGGCTGCTGCGGACGCTGGAGGAGTACAGCCTGGTCGTGCGCGACCCGTCGGGCGCCGTGCGACTCGGCCCGCGGATGGCGACGCTTGCGCGCTCTGTCTCGCGCGACCTGCAGTCTGCGGCGCTCCCGCAGCTGACCGCGATCGCCAACGAGCTGGCGATGACGGCATTCCTCGCGGTTCTGGACAGGCACGACGTGGTCACGCTGGTGTCGGTCGCGCCCGCCAATGCCCACGTCACGGTCGCTCAGAAGCCCGGCACACGCCATCCACTCGCTTTCGGTGCGCCCGGTATCGCCATCCAGTCGGTGCTCTCCGAGGCGCAGTGGGGAGCGCTCCCCGACGAGCATCCGCGCCATGAAGCGGCGGACGCTCGAACGCGGGGGTACGCGACCAGTCACGACGAGGTCATCCCCGGACTCGCTTCCGTGGCCGTACCCGTCGCGGCGCCGAACCAGCCCGTCTCGGCGCTGGCCGTCGTCTACGTCGCGGACGGACGCGACGTGGAGGCCATCGGCGCGCGACTCCGTGAGTCGGCCGCGGCGATCTCGGACGCTCTGCACTGAGAGACCTCCTCGCGGGGAGGCTACACGTCGGTGACCGTATACGATCCCGGTAGACGCAGCCGACGACGAAGGAGACGCCCGTGCTCGACCCTTCCACCATCCAGGAGATCGCGGACGAGCTCGCGACCGCCGAACGCGAGCGGTCGACCGTTCCGCTCCTCACTGCCCGCCACCCCGGGATGACAGTGGACGACTCGTACGCCGTGCAGCGGGTCTGGGTGGAGCGAGGACTCGCAGCGGGCCGGAGGCTCGTCGGTCGCAAGATCGGGCTGACGTCGAAGGCGATGCAGCAGGCGACCGGCATCACCGAGCCCGACTACGGCTCGATCTTCGCCGACATGGTCTACGAGAGCGGTGCAGTCATCCCCGTCGACCGCTTCTCGAACGTGCGCATCGAGGTCGAGCTAGCGTTCGTGCTCGATGCTCCGCTGGAGGGTCCGGATGTGACGCTGTTCGACGTCCTGTCGGCGACCCGGTATGTGGTGCCCGCGCTCGAGATCCTGAGCTCGCGGATCGACATGACGGGCCGCACGATCGTGGACACGATCTCGGACAACGCGGCGATGGGCGGCATGGTCGTGGGCGGCCGTCCTGTCGCGCCGGATGCGGTCGACCTGCGCTGGGTGGCAGCGCTGCTGTTCCGCAACGAGACGATCGAGGAGTCCGGAGTCGCAGCCGCCGTGCTGAACCATCCGGCGAACGGCGTCGCCTGGCTTGCGAACAAGCTCTCGCAGCACGGAACCCGGCTGGAGGCAGGACAGATCGTGCTCGCGGGGTCGTTCACCCGCCCGGTGTGGGTGGAGCGCGGAGACACGATTCATGCCGACTACGGAACCCTGGGAGCAGTGACATGCCGATTCGTCTAGAGCCGACCCTCGCCGATCGTCTACGCGATGCTGAGCGCACCCAGTACGGGATCTGGGTGTGCTCAGGGAGCCCGCTCGTGGGGAGATCTGCGCCGGCGCAGGATTCGACATCGTGCTCATCGACGGCGAGCACTCGCCGATCGGGCTGGAGTCCACTCTTGCGCTCCTGCAGACGGTCGCTGCGTATCCGGTGACCCCGCTCGTGCGGGCGCCCATCGGCGACACCGTGATCGTGAAGCAGCTGCTCGACCTCGGTGCGCAGAACCTCCTCATCCCGATGGTGAACGATGTCCCGCAGGCGGAGGCGATGGTCGCCGCCGTGCGATACCCGCCGCTCGGGGTGCGCGGCGTCGGCAGTGCGCTGGCACGCTCCGCCCGCTGGAACCGTGTCGAGAACTACCTTGCGCGAGCCCACGAGCACGTCTCGCTGTTCGTGCAGATCGAGACTGCAGAGGCGGTCGCCGCGGCCGGGGCCATCTCCGGTGTCGAGGGGGTCGACGGACTCCTCGTCGGGCCGGCCGATCTCGCCGCGTCCATGGGGCTCCTCGGGCAGCAAAGCCATCCCGATGTGATCGCGGCGGTTGAAGAGGTCATTCAGCAGGGGATCGCCGCGGGCACTCCGGTCGGCGTGAACGCCTTCGATCCGGAGGTGGCCGAGCATTACACCGCCGCCGGCGCGGCCTTCGTGCTGGTCGGATCGGATGTCACTCTGCTGGCGAATGCGTCTGACGCGCTCTCGCGCCGATTCGTCGGCGACCGTGACGGCGGCGTTCGCGAGGCCGGTGGGGGAGCGAGCACCTACTGACCTAGCCTCGGCCGTCGTGATTGTATACAATCTCGAATACGGTCGCTGCTGCGACCATCCCCGACGACGAGGAGACGCGTGAGCGACATCGGCCGCCCCGGCAAGGTCATCGCGGTTCACCTGAACTACCGCTCGCGCGCGGCGCAGCGGGTCGTGTCCCTGCGACGCCGTCCTACTTCTTCAAGCCCAGCTCGTCGATCGCGGTGAGCGGATCCGAGTTGGAACGGCCCGCAGGTACCGAGTTGCTGGCCTTCGAGGGCGAGATCGCGCTCATCATCGGTCGCTCGACCCGCCGGGTGTCTCCGGATGAGGGCTGGGCCGCCGTCTCGGGAGTGACCGCCGCGAACGACTTCGGTCTCTACGACCTCCGTGCGGCCGACAAGGGCTCGAACGTCCGCTCGAAGGGGGCGACGGATTCACGCCCCTCGGACCGATCGTCATCGCCGCGTCGTCGGTCGACCCGTCCGCCCTGCGCGTGCGGACGTGGCTGAACGGCGACCTGGTGCAGGAGGGGTCGACCGACGACCTGCTGTTCCCCTTCGGCCAGTTGGTGGCCGACATCTCACAGCTGATGACGCTCGAAGCGGGCGACGTCATCCTCACCGGCACACCGGCAGGCTCGTCGGTGGCCCAGCCGGGCGACGTGGTCGAGGTCGAGGTGGACGCGCCGAACGCGTCGGGAGCGCCGACCAGCGGCCGGCTGGTCACCCGGATCGTCGAGGGGCGCATCCCGTTCGGTGACTTCGGCACGCTGCCGGGCATCGACGATCACCAGCGCGCGGAGGCATACGGCGTTCGACCCGAACCCGGATTCGTGCTCACGGAGGACGTGCGGGCCAAGCTCGCCTCAGTCGGAACAGCGACACTCAGTTCGCAACTGCGCAAACGAGGGTTGGACAACGTGTCGATAGACGGTCTCGCCTCGACCAGACCCGATCGACACCTGATCGGGACCGCCCGGACGCTGCGCTACATCCCGAATCGCGAAGACCTCTTCGAGAGCCACGGAGGCGGATACAACGCCCAGAAACGCGCGTTCGACTCCGTCGGCGCCGGTGAGGTGCTCGTGATCGACGCCCGCGGCGAGGTCGGCAGCGGAACCGTCGGGGACGTGCTCGCCCTCCGTGCCCAGGTGAACGGCGCTGCGGGAATCGTCACTGACGGGGGAGTGCGCGACATCGCGGCGGTCGCCGCCCTCGACATCCCGACCTATCATCGGGGGTCGCACCCGGCGGTGCTCGGCCGCAAGCACGTGCCGTGGGACACGGATGTGACGATCGCCTGCGGAGGCGCGGCAGTACAGCCCGGCGACGTGATCGTGGGCGATGCCGACGGTCTGCTGGTGATCCCGCCCGGCCTCGTGGAGGAGGTCGTCGATGCAGCGATCGAACAGGAACGCGAGGAGGAGTTCGTGGCCGAGCAGGTCGCATCCGGACATCGCGTCGATGGTCTCTTTCCGATGAACGCCGAGTGGAAGGACCGGTACCGTCGATGGCTGGCCCAGCGCTGAAGACGGCGGTCGCGCCGAGCAAGTCGCAGCTCGCGTACGGCTTCATCCGTGAGCGCATCGACGACGGCCGCTATGTCTCCGGGTATCGGCTCGTACTCGGCCAGATCGCCGGCGAACTCGGGATCAGCGTCGTCCCCGTGCGGGAGGCGATCCGCCGGCTCGAAGCCGAGGGGCTCGTGACGTTCGAGAAGAACGTGGGCGCGCAGGTCGCCCTGCTCCAGGATGCCGAGTACAGCTACACGATGGAAACGCTCGCCCTGGTGGAGGGTGCAGCGACGGCGTTGTCGTCACCGTTCGTCACGGCCGATCACCTTGCCAGAGCGCGCGAGGTCAACGGCGAAATGATCGCGTGCCTCGACGAGTTCATCCCGCACCGGTTCACGCAGCTGAATCAGCGTTTCCACTCCGTGCTGTTCGAGGAGTGCCCGAACCCGCACATCCTGGACCTGGTGCATCGTGGCTGGAACCGGCTGACGGTGCTGCGCGACTCCACCTTCAGCTTCGTACCCGGTCGAGCCCGCGAGTCCGTTCAGGAGCACGCGCAGATTCTCTCGTTGATCGAGTCGGGCGCCGAGCCGCTCGCCATCGAGCTGGCTGCACGCCGGCATCGGCTCGCCACGTTGGACGCGCTGCACGCGTATCAGGCGGAGCACGCTCCGAGTCGCCAGTAGTCGTTCGAGTCGTCAGAAAGAAGCACGCGCACATGCCGAAGCACTACGTCCCACAGGGCCTGCCCGATCGCATCCGTCACTTCATCGACGGCGAGTTCGTCGACAGCGTCTCCGGCGCGACGTTCGACGTGCTCGATCCGGTGTCGAACGAGACCTATGCGACAGCCGCAGCCGGGCAGAAGGAGGACATCGATCTGGCCGTCGCGGCTGCCACGCGCGCGTTCAAGCACGGACCGTGGCCCCGGATGAAGCCCCGCGAGCGCGCCCGGGTGCTGAACCGCATCGCCGACGGTGTCGCGGCACAGGATGCGCGCCTCGCCGAGCTCGAGACCTTCGACACCGGGCTTCCGATCACCCAGGCGCTCGGCCAGGCTCAGCGCGCGGCGGAGAACTTCCGCTTCTTCGCCGACCTGATCGTCGCCCAGACCGACGACGCGTTCAAAGTTCCGGGCAGCCAGCTCAACTACGTGAATCGCAAGCCCATCGGCGTGGCCGGGTTGATCACGCCGTGGAACACGCCGTTCATGCTCGAGAGCTGGAAGCTGGCGCCCGCACTGACATCCGGGTGCACGGTCGTGCTCAAGCCGGCCGAGTTCACCCCGCTGTCGGCGAGCCTGTGGGCGGACATCTTCCGCGACGCCGGGCTCCCAGACGGTGTATTCAACCTCGTCAACGGCCTCGGTGAGGAGGCGGGGGATGCGCTGGTGAAGCATCCGGATGTCCCGCTCATCTCATTCACCGGCGAGAGCAGCACCGGGCAGCTGATTTTCGGCAACGCGGCCCCCTTCCTCAAGGGGCTGTCGATGGAGCTCGGCGGCAAGTCGCCCGCGGTGGTCTTCGCCGATGCTGATCTGGATGCCGCGATCGACTCCACCCTGTTCGGCGTGTTCTCGTTGAACGGCGAGCGCTGCACGGCCGGCTCACGCATCCTCGTCGAGCGCTCGATCTACGACGAGTTCCTGACGCGGTACGCCGAGCGGGCCCGGAAGATCGTGGTCGGCGACCCCCACGATCCGCTGACCGAGGTCGGCGCGCTCGTGCATCCTGAGCACTACGACAAGGTGATGAGCTATGTCGAGATCGGCAAAACCGAGGGGCGCCTGCTCGCGGGTGGCGGCCGACCCGAGGGTCTCAGTCACGGCAACTACGTCGCCCCGACGGTTTTCGCTGATGTGGCGCCGGATGCACGGATCTTCCAGGAGGAGATCTTCGGCCCGGTGGTCGCCATCACGCCGTTCGACACCGACGCCGAGGCCCTCCAACTCGCCAACGGCGTGCGCTACGGCCTCGCCGCTTACATCTGGACCACCGACCTCGAGCGCGCCCACACCTTCGCGCAGAGCGTCGAGGCAGGGATGGTGTGGCTCAACTCGCACAATGTGCGCGACCTGCGCACGCCCTTCGGCGGGGTGAAGGCATCGGGCCTGGGCCACGAGGAGGCTACCGCTCGATCGACTTCTACACGGACCAGCAGGCAGTGCACATCTCGCTCGGGCCCGTCCACACCGCGCGATTCGGCGCCTGACCACATCCCCGGCAAGCAAGGAAGCTTCGACCATGACAACACCTCTCACGCCCGACGCACCCGAGCCCGTCATCACGGCGAGTGATCCCATCGCAGCGCCGGCCGACCGCATCCCGACCCCGAAGGCCGCTCCGCCGAACGTGCTCCGGTGCGCGTACCTGGAGCTCGTGGTCACCGATCTGCAGGCGAGCCGCAATTTCTATGTCGACGTTCTCGGGCTCATCGTGACGGAGGAAGACGAGAAAGCGGTCTACCTGCGCAGCTTTGAGGAGTTCATCCATCACAACCTCGTACTTCGACAGGGTCCGGTGGCGGCAGCGGCGGCATTCGCCTACCGCGTGAACTCACCGGAGGACCTGGACCGAGCTGTCGAGTTCTACACCGAGTTGGGCTGCCGGGTCGAGCGCAGAACGGGTGGATTCACCAAGGGCATCGGCGACTCGGTGCGGGTCGAAGACCCGCTCGGCTTTCCCTACGAGTTCTTCTACGACGTGCAGCACGTCGAACGGCTCGCGTGGCGCTACGACCTGTACACGCCCGGCGCGCTGGTGCGACTCGACCACTTCAATCAGGTGACTCCGGATGTGCCCCGGGCCGTCAAATACATGGAGGATCTGGGCTTTCGCGTGACCGAGGACATCCAGGATGCCGACGGCGTCACGTATGCCGCGTGGATGCGCCGCAAGCCCACCGTGCACGACACCGCGATGACGGGTGGCGACGGACCCCGGATGCACCACATCGCGTTCGCGACGCACGAGAAGCACAACATCATCTCGATCTGCGACAAGCTCGGTGCGCTGCGGATGTCCGACGTGATCGAGCGGGGACCGGGCCGTCACGGGGTCTCGAACGCGTTCTACCTCTATCTGCGCGACCCCGATGGACACCGCATCGAGATCTACACGCAGGACTACTACACCGGCGATCCCGACAACCCGGTCGTCACCTGGGATGTGCACGACAACCAGCGGCGCGACTGGTGGGGGAATCCGGTCGTGCCGAGCTGGTACACCGACGCCTCGCCTGTTCTCGACCTCGACGGCAATCCTCAGCCGTTGACAGCCCGCACCGACGACTCCGAGATGGCGGTGACCATCGGTGCGGACGGGTTCTCGTACACCCGCAAGGGCGACGACGAGCAGGGGTTCAAGCTCGGCGCGCAGCTCTGAGCTGAGCTTTGAGCCGAGCTTTGAGCCGAGGCCTGACCGGGTTCAGACGGTGGCCAGCCCCGAGTGGACCCGGCCGAAGAACGCGGCCAGTTCATCCGTCGCCGTGAGCGGCAGCACGTCCGCGACGTACTGGTCGGGGCGGACGACGACGATGGCGCCGCCGCGATCGATCCCACGCAGGTCGAAGATGTCCTGCCCGGGCGCGGAGGCGTAGACCTTCTCGTAGTCGATCAGGGCGAAGTGTCCGGTGCGGGGAAGGAACGCCGCCGGAACCTCGCCGAGGTCGACCCCCGCGTGATCTTGTTGGTAGATCACCTTGACGTCGAACCAGGCGTCGATGTCTGAGCCCTCTGGAGTCGCTGCCAGCGGTGAGTCCGGCGAGCTCTCGAGCCACGCCGCAAAATCGGCGGTCGGCGATGCCGCGCCGGCAGAGGCCGAGTCGGCGAAGACGTAGATGCGCCAGCGCCCGTCGGCTCGTGCGTGGTGTCCGAGCTGTACGGGGTTGGTATCGGCGACCCTCTCGACGACGGCCGACTTGAACCGCTTCCCGATCGGGTATCCGGATGCGAGCTGCTGATGCACGGGCTCGCCGACGATCATCGACGGCGCGTACTCCGTCATGAAACCCGCAGGGAACTCGGCTGTGCGGGTGTAGAAGTCCTCGAGTTCGGACGGGCTGTCGAACTCCTCCGGCCGCTTCGCCATCATCGTGGACCACGTCCGGTCGAAGTCGATGAGGTTCTTGGCGACGACCTGCCGCTCGGCCGAGTACGTGGCGAGCAGGTCCGCCGGGCTGCGGCCCTCGAGCACGTGCCCGAGCTTCCACCCCAGGTTGAACCCGTCCTGCATCGACACGTTCATCCCTTGGCCCGCCTTGGCGCTGTGCGTGTGGCAGGCATCACCGGTGATGAACACTCGGGGGAGGCGCGTTCCGATCTCCTCTCGGGGCACGTCGTCGAAACGGTCTGTCAGCCTGTGCCCGACCTCGTAAACGCTGTGCCAGGCGACGTTCTTCACGTCGAGCGTGTACGGGTGCAGGATCTCGTTCGCCTGCTCGATGATGTGCTCGATCGACGTCTCACGCACCGCGCCGTGGTCATCGGGGAGACCTCGCCGAGATCCACGTACATCCGGAACAGGTAGCCGCCTTCACGCGGGATGAGCAGGATGTTGCCGCCCGAGCCCGACTGGATCGCGCACTTGGTGCGGATGTCGGGGAAGTCGGTGACCGCGAGCACGTCCATGACGCCCCAGGCGTGGTTGGCCTGGTCGCCCGCCATCGTGCATCCGATAGAGTCACGGACCCGGCTTCGGGCGCCATCGGCGCCGACCACGTACTTGGCGCGCACCGTGCGCTCTTCGCCGATGCGTTCACCGGTCGTGTGCGCGAGCCTGACCGTCACAGGATGATCGCCCTCGCCGGTGATCTCGAGTCCCAAGAACTCGAAGCCGTAGTCGGGCCGCACACGAGCGGGAGAGTTAGCGGCGTACTCGGCGAAGTAGTCGAGAACGCGAGCCTGGTTGACGAGGAGGTGAGGGAACTCGCTGATCCCAGTGGGGTCGTCGACCGCCCTCGCGGCACGATGGATGCGAGACGGATCCGCGGGGTCGGGTTTCCAGAACGCCATCTCGGTGATGCGGTACGCCTCGGCGACGATCCGCTCCGCGAATCCGAACGCCTGGAACGTCTCGACGCTGCGCGCCTGGATGCCGTCGGCCTGGCCGATCTCGAGCCGCCCGGGCCGCCGCTCGATGATCCGGGTCGTGATTCCGGGGAACTGTGCCAGCTGCGCCGCCGTGATCATTCCTGCCGGACCGGTTCCCACGATGAGGACGTCGACTTCGGCGGGGAGGTCGTCAGGTCGGTCGAGCCCGACTCCGGCCGCGGGCTGCACACGCGGGTCGCCGGACACGTAGCCGTTGTGGTGGAACTGCACGATCTCTCCTCACATCGTCGTGAGCTGGAGCCATCCCCAAGCGTTCGATAATCGAACACGCGGTTCGATTATCGCTCAGCCCATGATAGCAACGCTCAGCGCAGGGAGAAGGCGAAGCGACCGTCGTGGATCGGTTCCCCACCTGCTGCGCCGGCGAAGAGCTCGAACGCCGCGGCTACCCGCTCCTGGTCGTCTTCCGACATCGTCTCGAGCACCTGCGTCATCGCCTGGCGCCGCTGGTCGAGCACATGGTCGACCAATGCGGTGCCCGCTTCGGTGAGGTCGAGTTGGATGTATCGCCGATCGACGGGGTGGTCGCTCCGCACGACATAGCCGGCCTGTACGAGCTTGTCGCTGGCCCGGGTGGCGTTCGACGGATGCACGCCGAGCTCCGACGCGACCTCGCCCAGATTCTGGGGCCCCGCCGATGCGATCAGCATCAGGATGCGCAACTGCGGCGTGGTGACCCTGTCCTCCACCTCGAAGACTGACCGGGCCGCCACGCGCATCAGCACGTTCGCAGCCGACAGTGCGGCATCTTCAGCTCGGACGGCGACCGGCGACCTCGAATCAGTCATGCGACCCAGTATCGTTCCAATCGTTGCGCTGGCGCAACCATTGCGACTCTGGCTACTGGTTCTCGGCGATGGGCTCCACAGCCGCCGGCTGCGGCGAACTCCCGAGCAGCCTGCCTACGTACGTCATGACGACGGATGCCCCGATCAGTGCGACCCCGAGCGGCGGCAGCACCTGCGAGATCAGCTGAACGAACATGTTGAGCAGCACCAGCAGGCCCTGATCCAACCCATTGGACACCGACGTCTGGCTCACCAGGCTGTAGCCGACATACGGGAGGAGAACGGCCAACCCCACCCCGCCGACGGTCAGCCCGATGCCCCACCAGAGCACGACCTTCGGCCGCAGCATTGACGCATTCATTCGATCCCCCTGATCACGCGGTCGCTTCGGTGCGACGCTCAGCGATGATCGTAGCGGAGGAGGTTCTGGTGGGCGATACCGGACTCGAACCGATGACCTCTTCCGTGTGAAGGAAGCGCGCTACCAACTGCGCCAATCGCCCTGAACTGCGCCGGAGGATTCCCGGCTGCGAGACTCGATACTAGCCGACCGAGCGCCGTGAACGCACATCGACGCACGACACACCCGGCGGCGTGGCACGGTTTGGCGAACGGCGAATGAATCGGCTACAGTCATTCAAGTGCCGCGAGTGTTGCGGTGAAAAATGCGGATGTGGCGCAGTGGTAGCGCATAACCTTGCCAAGGTTAGGGTCGCGAGTTCGAATCTCGTCATCCGCTCGAGTCGGCCCGGTCGAAAGATCGGGCCTCTCACTACGGTGGTGAACCCAAACGGTGGATTGGCCGAGAGGCGAGGCAGCGGCCTGCAAAGCCGTATACACGGGTTCGAATCCCGTATCCACCTCCAACCTGCATCGCAGGTTTGGGCGATTGGCGCAGCGGTAGCGCGCTTCCCTGACACGGAAGAGGTCACTGGTTCGATCCCAGTATCGCCCACCACAACGAAGACCCGAGCGGATGCGCTCGGGTCTTTTCGCATCCGGAGCCCCACTAAAGTTGGTACGTCCCCAACAATGAACTTTAGGAGTGGTAAAGGTGGCTGACGGCTTCGAGCTCTTCACCGACCGTTCCGTTGTCGCGATGCGCGTCAACGGCGAGCTGAAAGATCTCGCAACGCAGGTCACGACCACCGACACCGTCGAACCGGTGACCATCGACTCGCCCGACGGGCTGAGCATCCTGCGCCACTCCACCGCCCACGTGCTCGCTCAGGCGGTGCAGGCGATCAACCCGGAGGCGAAGCTCGGCATCGGGCCGCCCATCACCGACGGTTTCTATTACGACTTCGACGTCGTCGAGTCGTTCACGCCCGAAGACCTCAAGGTGCTCGACAAGGAGATGTCGCGCATCGTCCGCGCCGGGCAGCGCTTCGTGCGTCGCGTCGTGACCGACGACGAGGCGCGTGCCGAGATGGCGAGCGAGCCGTACAAGCTCGAGCTCATCGGGCTGAAGGGCGGCGTGGTTCACGGCGACACAGCAGCGTTCGACGAGAGCGAGAGCGTCGAGGTGGGCGGCGGCGAGCTGACCATCTACGACAACGTCGATCCCAAGACCGGTGAGACGGTCTGGAAAGACCTCTGCCGCGGGCCGCACCTGCCGAACACGCGCATGATCGGCAACGGCTGGGCGCTTACCCGAGTTGCCGCCGCTTACTGGCGCGGCAACGAGAAGAACAAGCAGCTCCAGCGCATCTACGGCACGGCGTGGCCGACCAAGGATGAGCTGCGCGCCTACCAGGTGCGTATGGAGGAGGCCGCCAAGCGCGACCACCGCAAGCTCGGCGCCGAACTCGACCTTTTCAGCTTCCCGGATGAGATCGGCTCGGGCCTCGCGGTGTTCCACCCCAAGGGCGGCATCATCCGGAACGAGATCGAGAACTACATGCGCGAGCGGCTGATCGCGAACGACTACGAGCTCGTGAACACCCCGCACATCACCAAGGGCCGGCTCTACGAGATCAGCCAGCACCTCAACTGGTATCGCGAGGGCATGTTCCCCCCGATGCACCTCGACGAGGAGATCGACGCCGAGGGCAATGTGACCCGGCAGGGTCAGGACTACTACCTGAAGCCCATGAACTGCCCGATGCACAACCTGATCTACCGGGCGCGCGGACGCAGCTATCGTGAGCTGCCGCTGCGGCTGGCGGAGTTCGGCACGGTCTACCGCTACGAGAAGAGTGGAACGCTCTCGGGCCTGACTCGCGTGCGCGGCCTGACTCAGGACGACGCCCACATCTACGTGACCGAAGACCAGATCAAGGACGAGGTGGCGCGTCAGCTCGAGTTCGTTCTCGAGACCCTTCGCGGCTACGGGCTCGACAACTTCTACCTGGAACTGTCGACCAAGGATCCCGACAAGTACGTCGGCTCGGACGAGAGCTGGGAGCAGGCGACGGAGACGCTGCGGCAGGTCGCCGTCGAGTCCGGTCTTGAGCTCGTCGCCGACCCGGGCGGTGCGGCGTTCTACGGCCCGAAGATCTCGGTGCAGGCTCGGGATGCGATCGGCCGCACCTGGCAGCTCTCGACCGTGCAGCTCGACTTCAACCAGCCCGAGCTGTTCGAGCTGGAGTACACGGCGGCTGACGGCACCCGCAAGCAGCCGGCGATGATCCACCGCGCGCTGCTCGGCTCGATCGAGCGGTTCTTCGCGATCCTGCTGGAGCACTATGCGGGCGCTTTCCCGGTGTGGCTGTCCCCGGTTCAGGTGGTGGGCATCCCTGTCGCCGACAATTACGGACCGTTCCTCGACGACGTGATCTCGCGGCTCAAGGCTCGCGGAGTTCGCGCCGAGGTCGACCACTCCGACGACCGCATGCAGAAGAAGATCCGCACGCACACCAAGGCGAAGGTCCCGTACCAGCTGATCGTGGGCGAAGAGGATGCGGCGGCAGGCACGGTCAGCTTCCGCTTCCGCGACGGCACGCAGCGCAACGGGGTGACCATCGACGAGGCGATCGACCGCATCACGACCGCGATCCAGAAGCACGAGCAGGTCGACACCGCATGGCTCGACTGAGCATCGAGGACTACGACGTTCCTGAGGGGGACGGGGAGCCGGGGCACGGCGTCGCATCCGACGCTGTGCGCGCCGACGACCCGTCCTCGCTCGTCGGCGTGCCCGACGAGTTCCAGCGCCTCTGGACCCCTCACCGCATGGTCTACATCCAGCACGGTCAGCAGCCGGGCAAGGACGACTGCCCGTTCTGCGTCGCGCCGGCCAAGAGCGACGAGGAGGCGCTGATCGTCGCTCGCGGTGTGCACGCGTACGCGCTCCTCAACCTCTTCCCGTACAACAGCGGCCACCTGCTGGTCGTCCCGTATCGTCACATCGCGATGTACGACGAGGCGACGCCGGAGGAGGTCGCCGAGATCGGGAGCATCACCCAGACCGCCATGCGGGTCATCCGCGAGGTCTCCAAGAACGACGGCTTCAACCTCGGGATGAACCAGGGCGCGGTGGCCGGCGCAGGCATCGCCGCGCACCTGCACCAGCACATCGTGCCGCGCTGGGCTCAGGATGCGAACTTCCTGCCGATCATCGCCAAGACCAAGGCGCTTCCACAGCTGCTCGGCGACGTGCGAAAGGCCATCGCCGACGCCTGGCCTCAGGACGCTGCATAGCCTGCGAGTCGCCGAGTAGCGGCAAATCGACCTTCCTGGGCATCGGGAAGGTCGATTCGGCGCCACTCGAAGGCAGGGAACGGCGCGGGACGTCAGCGCACGCGCGTGACGGGGAACTGCTCGCGCGGGTTCGCGTAGAACTCCTGCGACTCGACGAGCTGCAGCTCCCGTTCGCCGGATTCATGCGTGCGAGCGAGTAGGTCGAAGACGCTCGACACGGTCTTGCGCAGCGCGACCTCGGCAGACCCGCCGCGCACGTAGTGCGCCGTGAATAGCGCGGCCGTCACGTCGCCCGACCCGTTCGCCTTCATCGGCAGGCGCGGGGTCTGCACGATCCATGCTCCGTCGTCGTCGACGGCGAGCATCTCGATCGTGTCCTCGGGACGGTCGGGGCGCTCGACGCTGGTCACGAGCACCGTTCTCGGCCCCATGGCGCGAGCGGCGTCGACCGACTCGAGGGTTGACTCCAGCGTGTCCGGAGACGTACCGGTGAGGTAGCCGAGCTCGAACTGATTGGGCGTGATGATGTCGGCGACCGGCACGACCCGGTCGCGCAGCAGGTCGGGGATGGCCGGGGCGACGAAGCATCCGGATGCCGCATTGCCCATCACGGGATCGCACGCGTACACGGCGTTGGGGTTCGCCGCCTTGACCCGCGCCACGGCGTCGATGATCACGTCTCCGATGCCTTCGCTGCCCTGGTAGCCCGAGAGCACGGCGTCGATCTGGCCGAGGACTCCGCGCTCCTCGATGCCCGTGATGACCTCGCGCACGTCTTCCGGCGCGATGAGCGGGCCGCGCCAGGCTCCGTATCCGGTGTGGTTGGAGAAGGTGACTGTATAGACCGGCAACACCTCGACGCCGATGCGCTGGAGCGGGAACACGGCGGCGGAGTTGCCGACGTGACCGTAGGCGACAGCGGACTGGATCGAGAGGATCTTCATCCCTCGATCCTCTCATCCTGCGGATGCCGCACCGTTCGCTCGGCGATCGCCCGGGCGAGGTCGTCGGCGAGCCGGACGGTCTCCTCATCGGTGAGGTCGTGCACGGTGAGCCGCAGGTGCTGCGACGGCACCGGATGCTCCGCCAGCAGGAACTCGTCGCCGGTACGGGCGAGCCAGCCCATGCGCATCAAGCGCTCGGCCACCGACCGGGCCGCGCCCCGCGCCGTTCCGTTCGCATCCTGAGGCAGGGCGACCCAGAGGTTCAACCCGTCCGCACCGGACGAGGGGATGCCCCGCTCGCTGAGCAGCGCAGCGAACGCCGCGTTGCGCTCGGCATAATGGCGGCCGGCTGCGGCGATCTGGTCGAGCACTGCGTCGTCGGTGAGCTGCGCGAGCACGAGCCGCTGCAGGATGTGGCTGACCCAGGTGGTGCCGGGGCTCAGCCGGAACGCCAGGCGCTCGGCGGTCTCGGGGTCGGTGGCGGCCAGGGCGAGGCACATGTCGGGTCCGAGGAACTTCGATACGGAGCGCACGAGCGCGAACCGGCGGTGGCCGGGGCCGATCAGCGTCTCGTATGGCCGCTGGGAGAGCATCGAGAAGTGGTCGTCTTCGATGACGAGCACGTACGGATGCTCGGCGAGCAGCGCTCGCAGCTCGGCGGCACGGCGCGGGGAGAGCGTGGCTCCGGTCGGGTTCTGAGCACGTGGGGTGCAGATGATCGCCCTCACGCCGGAGTCGAGAGCGGCGCGGAGGCCGTCGACGGTCATCCCTTCGTCATCGACCGGAACGGGGATGGTGCGGTAGCCGCCGAGCCGCACGGTGTGGATGCTCGCGAGGAAGCACGGGTCTTCGAGCGCGACCGCGTCATCGCGGTGGAGTGCCTGGGCGAGCAGTCGCTCGACGGCGTCGGCAGCACCGTTCGTCACGGTGATCTGCAGGGGACGGTCGGGAAGGTCTTCGCGCATCCAGGCCGTCGCCCACTCGTCGAGCGCGGGGTCGATCACGGGTTCGCCGTAGAGCACCGGGCGGCCGATGGCGCTGGCCAGGGCGGGGGAGAGGTCGGGGATGCGCCGGGCGTCCGGATTGCCCGTGCCGATGTCGCGCAGCACGCTGTCGGCGGCGTAGCCCTCCTGCGCGACCGCATCGAGGCCGGCGATCACCGTGCCCGCGCGGCCGCGCGCGACCACCAGGCCGGCTTGGGCGAGCAGGCGATATGCGGCGACCGCGGTGTTGCGGTTGACACCGAGCTGAACGGCGAGATTGCGCACGGGTGGCAGGGGATCGCCGCGGCGTAGCGACCCGCGTTCGTGCAGTTCCCGCACGCTCGCGGCGATCTCGGATGCCGTGCCGCCGGTGATACCCACTTCGTCGCTCACTTCGCTCATTTCGCTCCCGAGGTGCGAGTCTACTGAGCTTCGGCGAGGATGCTATCGTTCGGCATAGGCCAAACAACTTTTTGTTCCGCACGAGAGGGCGACGATGACAGACAGCGAGCAGGGAACCGCGACAGGATCGAACCGGGTCAAGCGCGGCCTGGCCGAGATGCTGAAGGGCGGCGTCATCATGGACGTCGTCACCCCCGAGCAGGCGCGCATCGCCGAGGACGCGGGAGCGGTCGCCGTGATGGCGCTCGAGCGCGTTCCGGCCGACATCCGCTCGCAGGGCGGCGTGGCGCGGATGAGCGACCCCGACCTCATCGAGGCGATCATCGCCGAGGTCTCGATCCCGGTCATGGCGAAGGCCCGCATCGGCCACTTCGTCGAGGCGCAGGTGTTGCAGGCGCTCGACGTCGACTACATCGACGAGTCCGAGGTGCTGAGCCCGGCCGACTACGTGAACCACATCGACAAGTGGGGCTTCACGGTTCCCTTCGTGTGCGGTGCGACCAACCTGGGTGAGGCACTGCGCCGCATCAACGAGGGTGCCGCCATGATCCGCTCGAAGGGCGAGGCCGGAACGGGCGACGTCTCGGAGGCGACCAAGCACATCCGCAAGATCAAGTCGGAGATCGCCGCGCTGAGCGCGATGAGCAAGGACGAGCTCTACGTCGCAGCCAAGGAGCTGCAGGCGCCCTACGACCTCGTGGTCGAGGTCGCCGAGACCGGCAAGCTCCCCGTCGTGCTCTTCACCGCCGGTGGCGTCGCCACCCCGGCTGACGCGGCCATGATGATGCAGCTCGGCGCGGACGGCGTCTTCGTGGGTTCCGGCATCTTCAAGTCGGGTAACCCGGCGCAGCGCGCGGCGGCCGTCGTGAAGGCCACCACCTTCTTCGACGACCCCGCGGTGATCGCGGACGTCTCGCGCGGCCTCGGCGAGGCGATGGTCGGCATCAACGTGTCCGACCTCGCGGCGCCGCACCGGCTCGCCGAGCGTGGCTGGTAACCCACAGGTCGGCGTCCTCGCCCTTCAGGGTGATTTCCGCGAGCACATCGCGGTTCTCCGCGGCCTCGGCGCGGACGCCGTCCCGGTGCGTCGGCCCGAGGAGCTTGCGCAGGTCGACGGCCTGGTGATCCCGGGCGGCGAGTCGAGCGTGATGGACAAGCTCTCCAGAACGTTCGGGCTCGCGCAGCCCTTGAAGGATGCGATCGCCGGCGGCCTGCCCGTGTACGGGACGTGCGCCGGGCTCATCATGCTGGCCGACCGCATCCTGGACGGGATCGCCGGTCAGCAGAGCCTCGGCGGCCTCGACGTCGCCGTACGCCGGAACGCGTTCGGGTCGCAACTCGACTCGTTCGAGACCGATCTGGACATCCCGGTGCTTGGGGATGTCCCGGTGCACGCCGTGTTCATCCGTGCACCCATCGTGGAAAGCGTGGGGGCTAACGCGACGGCTTTGGCTACTGTTGCGGACGGTCGCGTGGTGGCCGTCGAGCAGGGAAACCTGATCGGGACCTCGTTCCATCCCGAGATCACGGGCGAGACGCGCTTCCACCAGTACTTCCTCGACAAGGTTCGCGCAGCTTCGCGCTGATCGGCGAGGCCGTCCACCCGTCTGGCGCGCTGTTCTAGAATGGTCAGGATCTTTAGTCGTCTTTGAGGGAGCACAGTGTCCGGGCATTCCAAGTGGGCCACCACCAAGCACAAGAAAGCCGTGATCGATCAGCGTCGCGCCAAGTCGTTCGCGAAGCTCATCAAGAACATCGAGGTCGCGGCCAAGATGGGCGGCGCCGACATGTCGGGCAACCCGACCCTCGTCGACGCGGTGCAGAAGGCCAAGAAGACCTCGGTCCCGAACGACAACATCGACCGCGCCATCAAGCGCGGCGCCGGGCTCACCGGTGAGTCCATCGACTACGCGACGATCATGTATGAGGGCTACGGCTCGAACGGTGTCGCCCTGCTGATCGAGTGCCTCACCGAGAACAAGAACCGCGCTGCCGCGGAGGTCCGCACGGCGATGACGCGCAACGGCGGCACGATGGCCGACCCGGGCAGCGTCGCATACAACTTCCACCGCAAGGGTGTCATCGTGGTTCCCCACGCGGACGGCCTCAGCGAAGACGATGTGCTCGCGGCTGTGCTCGACGCCGGCGCCGAAGACGTCACCGATCGCGGCGAGACCTTCGAGGTCATCACTGAGGCCACCGACATGGTGGGCGCCCGTTCCGCGCTTCAGGATGCCGGCATCGACTACGACTCGGCCGACGTCGAGTTCGTGGCCACGGTCAACGTCGAGGCCGATGCCGAGACCGCCCGCAAGGTGTTCCGCCTGATCGACGCGCTCGAAGACTCCGACGATGTGCAGAACGTCTACACCAACCTCGATCTCAGCCCCGAGGTTCAGGCCGAGCTCGAGGCCGAGTAGCGGGAGCCTCTCGTGACGCTGAGAGTCCTGGGGATCGACCCGGGACTCACACGCTGCGGCGTCGGTGTCGTCGATGTGCGACCCGATCGCAAGGCGACTCTTGTCGCGGTCACGGTCATCCGCACGCCGCCGACGATGCCGCTGGAGGAACGTCTCCTCGCGGTCGGAAACGGCATCGAAGAGCTCCTGGATGCGCACACCCCGGCGATCGTCGCCATCGAGCGGGTGTTCGCCCAGCACAACCTCCGAACGGTGATGGGCACGGCGCAGGTCAGCGGCGTCGCACTCCATGCCGCCGCCAAGCGCGGTCTCTCCGTCGCCCTGCACACGCCGAGCGAGGTGAAGGCCGCGATCACGGGATACGGTTCCGCGGACAAGAAGCAGGTGCAGGCCATGGTCGCGCGTATCCTGGGCCTCGCCGAAGTTCCGAAGCCCGCGGATGCCGCTGACGCACTCGCGATCGCCATCTGCCATGCCTGGCGTGGCGCACCGGCATCGCCGGGCGGGGATGGCGGAGCCGACCTGACCCCGGCGCAGGCCGCGTGGCGCGCCGCGGAGCGGTCCAGTCGTGCGTCAGCCGTGCCCCGTAGGCTGGCCAGGTGATCTCCTCCCTGCGTGGCACCGTGCTCTCTGCTGCCGGCGGGACGGCTGTGATCGAGGTCGGCGGCGTCGGATTCTCCGTGCAGCTCACCCCCGATCACGTGCTGTCTCTCCGGATCGGCGACGAGGCATTCGTGCTGACTTCCCTGATCGTGCGCGAAGACGCGCTGCAACTGTTCGGATTCGCCGATTTGGACCAGTTGCAGGTCTTCGAACTGCTGACCGGGGTATCCGGAGTCGGTCCGAAATCCGCGATCGGCGTGCTCTCGGTGCTCTCGCCCGACCAGATCGCCGCGGCCGTGACCGACGACGACGACGCACCATTCCGCAAGGTCTCGGGTATCGGGCCGAAGACGGCGAAGCTGATCGTCGTGCAGCTCTCGGGCAAGCTCGCGGTCACCCGGCGGGCACCCGCGACCAAAGCGGCGGCAGGCTCGCCGTCCTCGATCGGCGACAGCGTCCTCGTGGCGCTGGTCGGCCTCGGCTGGCCCGAGAAGGTGGCGGCCGAAGCCGTCGCCGAGGTCGTGTCCGACACGGACGAGAAGTCGCGCGACAGCGTTCAGACCCTGCTGCGGCTGACCCTGGCCCGACTCGGTCCGGCGAAGCAGACCGGGAGGCCGTGACCGTGACCGACGAGAACAACGACCTGACTGCGCCCGAACTGGAATCCGAATCCGAGCTGGCGTTCGAGGGCGCCCTCCGGCCGCGGTCCCTCGCAGAGTTCGTCGGGCAGGCGAAGGTTCGCGGGCAGCTGCAGCTGCTGCTCACCGCGGCGAAGATGCAGGACCGCACGGCCGACCACATCTTGCTCGCTGGCCCTCCCGGGCTCGGCAAGACCACGCTCGCGATGATCGTGGCCCACGAGAGCGGTCGCCCACTGCGCCTCTCGAGCGGTCCCGCCATCCAGCACGCGGGCGATCTGGCGGCTCTGCTGTCGTCGCTCACGCCGGGCGAGGTCCTCTTCATCGACGAGATCCACCGGATGGCTCGGTCGGCAGAAGAGATGCTCTACCTGGCCATGGAGGACTTCCGCATCGACATCATGGTCGGCAAGGGTGCAGGGGCGACGTCGATCCCGCTGGACCTCGCGCCGTTCACACTCGTCGGCGCGACGACTCGATCGGGCTTGCTGCCGAATCCCCTGCGAGACCGGTTCGGGTTCACGGCGCACCTCGAGTTCTACGACGAGCACGAGCTCACCCAGGTTCTGACGCGCGCGGCGACCATGCTCGACTTCGAGGTCGATCGCGAGGCCCTGGCGGAGATCGCCGGCCGGTGCCGGGGCACTCCGCGCATCGCCAACCGCCTTCTGCGACGGGTGCGCGATTACGCGCTCGTTCACGGCGAAGACGCCGATATCGACGCGGTTCGGGCGGCTCTCGACCTGTACGACGTGGATGCGCTCGGGCTCGACCGCCTCGACCGCGCCGTTCTGCACGCCATCCTCGAGCGCTTCGATGGGGGACCGGTGGGTCTCAACACCCTCGCGGTATCGGTGGGCGAGGAGTCGGAGACGATTGAGTCAGTCGTCGAGCCGTTCCTGGTGCGCATCGGGCTGCTCTCGCGAACACCGCGCGGGCGGGTCGCCACTCCGTCGGCGTGGCGCCATTTCGGAATCTCCCACCCACAGCAGGTAGTCTCACAGCAACCATCATTGATGGATGACTTATAATTTAGGCTGGCCTGTTGGTCAACCCCCTTACATCGATTGAAGCGGCTTCGCGCCGCGCCGGAAGGTAGCCCCACCTCATGGGTGACACAACTCTGACCATTGTCATGGTGGTCGTTCTCGCGGCCCTGATCTTCTTCATGTTCCGCAACAGCCGCAAGCGCCAGAAAGAGGCTTCGGAGACGCGTTCCAAGATGGTCCCGGGCGTCGACGTCATGACCAACTTCGGTCTCTACGGCAAGCTGCTGTCCATCAACGAAGACGACAACATCGCCGAGATCGAGACCTCGCCGGGCAACATCGTGCGCGTGCACCGTCAGGTCCTCGCTCGCGTCGTCGAGCCCAAGGTCGACGAGCCCGTCGAGAGCGAGCCGGCCGTCGCCGAGCTCAACGAGGATCACGCGATCACCGCGTCCGAGCCCGAGTTCGGTGAGCGTCTCGACGACGCCCACAAGCCCGGCGCCAAGAAGAGCGACGACTGACCCCACATTTCCTGTGTGCCCACGCTCTTCAGCGTGGGCACACTCGTAGAAAGCTGAGTACCTAGTTGGCAAAGTCGACCCCGGTCAAAAAAGCCTGGCGTTCGCTGAGTTGGCTCGGCGCCATCGTCGTCGTGCTCCTTGGGACACTGACGGCAGGCGTCATCTGGAGCAATGCGACGTGGCTGCCCAAGCTCGCGCTCGACCTCCAGGGCGGAACCCAGATCATCCTGGCGCCGCAGGTCGAGAACGGTCAGACCGTCGAGCAGCAGCAGCTCGACCAGGCCGTGTCGATCATCCGTCAGCGCATCGACGCCGCCGGCGTCTCGGAGTCGGAGATCTCCACCGAGGGCTCGAAGAACATCGTCGTCTCGATCCCGGGTACTCCTGACAAGCAGACACTCGATCGCATCAAGGCGAGTGCGAAGCTCGACTTCCGCCCCGTGCTCGTCGCGGGCGGTCCGACCAACGAGGTCGTCGGCGCCGACGGCAAGTCGACCCCTGCACCGACTCCCGACCCCGGACTCCAGTCGACACCGTCGACCAGTCCGACGAACGGAAGCGACCTCGCCTACGTCACACCGGCACTGCAGGCGCAGTTCGATGCGTTCTCCTGCAGTTCGGATGCGGCCGCCGTCACGAGCGTCGCACCCGCGGACGAGCCCCTCATCACCTGTGACGACTCCGGCCAGGTGAAGTACATCCTGGGCCCGGTCGAGGTCAAAGGCCAGGACATCTCGGACGCGAACAGCGGTCTGGTGCAGAGCTCCAGCGGTGTGAGCACCGGCCAGTGGGGCGTCAACATCATCTTCAACGCCGAGGGGACCAAGGCGTTCGCCGATGTCACCACTCGGTTGAACGGCCTCCAGGGCGCTCAGAACCAGTTCGCGATCGTGCTCGACGGCAAGGTCATCTCGGCTCCGACGACGAACGCGGTCATCACCGATGGCCGGCCGCAGATCACCGGTAGCTTCACGCAGGAGACGGCGAAGACGCTCGCCGACCAGCTGAAGTTCGGCGCGCTGCCCTTCTCGTTCGACGTGCAGAGTCAGGACACGATCTCGGCGACGCTCGGTTCGACGCAGCTGCTGGCGGGTCTGATCGCCGGCCTCATCGGCCTGATCCTCGTTGCGATCTACACCCTGTTCCAGTATCGCCTGCTCGGCTTCGTGACGATCGTCTCGCTCGTCGTCGCCGCCCTGCTCACGTACCTGACCATCTCGCTGCTCTCCTGGCACTACGGCTACCGGCTCTCGTTGGCAGGTGTGGCGGGTCTGATCGTCGCGATCGGATTCACGGCCGACTCGTTCATCGTCTACTTCGAGCGAATACGCGACGAGTTGCGCGACGGGAGAGGTCTCGAATCCGCGGTCGAAGCGGGCTGGAAGCGCGCGCAGCGCACCATCTACGCCTCGAAGGCGACCAACCTCCTGGCCGCGATCGTGCTCTACGTGCTGGCTGCGGCCAACGTGAAGGGCTTCGCGTTCACCCTCGGTCTGACGACCATCATCGACGTGATCGTGGTGCTGCTGTTCACGCACCCGACGCTGCAGCTGCTGGCGACGACCAAGTTCTTCAACAGCGGGAACGCCTGGACGGGTCTCGACCCGCAGGCCCTCGGCGCGGTCTACCGCGGTGCCGCCCAGTTCCGCAAGCCCACTGTCGGCGTGAGTGCCGGCAAGGCAGCAACCGCAGGCAAAGAGGCGGCTCGCCGCCAGACCATCGCCGAGCGCAAGGCCGAAGAACTGGCCTCCGCTTCGTCGTCCTCGGATAGCAAGTCCGGGGGGAAGGATTCCTGATGGTCAGTCGCATCACGAAATTCGGTAACGACCTCTACACCGGGGCCCGCTCGTTCGACTTCGTCGGCAAGCGCAAGATCTGGTACTCGATCGCCGCTGTCATGGTGGTGCTGTCGATCCTCGTCCCGGTGGTCAAGGGCGGCTTCAACTTCAGCATCGAGTTCCGCGGGGGCTCGCAGTTCCAGATCACCAAGGTCGACGACGCGTCGCAGGCGAAGGCTCAGGATGCGCTCGCATCCGTCGTCCCCGACGCCGTCGCCCACGTGACCACGGTCAACGGCAACTCGGTGCGGGTGCAGACCGACCAGCTGTCCGAAGACCAGACCAGGCAGGTCGCGGATGCGCTTGCCAAGGCGTACGGCGTGCCGACCACCGAAGTCGCCTCGACCTTCATCGGTCCGTCGTGGGGCGCGGATGTGACCCGGCAGTCCATCCAGGGCATCGTGGTCTTCCTGCTGCTGGCGTTCATCGCCATGGCGCTCTACTTCCGAACGTGGAAGATGTCAGCGTCGGCGATCATCTCGCTGTTCCATGACCTCATCATCACCGCGGGCATCTATGCCCTCGTGGGCTTCGAGGTCTCGCCGGCGACGATGATCGGCTTCCTGACGATTCTCGGGTACTCCTTGTACGACACGGTCGTGGTGTTCGACAAGATCCGTGAGAACACCAAGGAGGAGATGGAGCTTTCGCGTCGCACATTCGCGGAATCGGTGAACCTCGCCGTGAACCAGACGCTCGTCCGCTCGATCAACACCGCGGTCGTCGCGGTGCTGCCCGTGGCATCGATCCTCTTCCTCGGAGCGTTCGCGCTCGGTGCGGACACGCTGCGCGACATCTCGCTCGCCCTGCTGATCGGAATCATCGTCGGAACGTATTCGACGATTTTCCTCGGTGCGCCGATGTACTCGCAGTTCCGCGAGGGCGAGGCCGCCGTGAAGAAGCACGACCTGCGGGTTCTCGCCATCCGTCCGAAGACTGCCAAGTCCGAAACCGTCGCAGTAGCGGCGGAGTAGAGGAGCGATCGTGCCCGGTGCTTATCTCGACGAAGACGAGGTGAGTGCCGTGCGCGCGATCGAGCTCGTCGATGCCGGCTCGGCCTGGTTGCTCGACGTCCGCGAGACGCACGAGTGGGAGGCCGGGCATGCGCCCGACGCCCACCACATCCCGCTGTACGAGCTCGAGGGTCGCCAGCACGAGCTGCCGGAAGACCAACAGATCCTCGTGATCTGCCTCTCCGGAGGTCGTTCCCGGCTCGTCACCGACGCACTCAACCGCGCTGACTACCCGACGGCGAACGTAGCCGGCGGGATGTTCGCATGGCAGGCATCCGGAGCCGCTGTCGTGAAGAACGACGGGTCTCCCGGAACGGTCGCCTAGCGTCGCTCAGAGCGAACGCGGTCAAGGCAGGTCGGCGGAACGGCGATAATGGAGGGCAGGAGGCGCACTGATGGTTGATACTTCGACACCGCAGACCGCTTCTCTGCGCCGTCTCGTGCCGCGCATCTTCTCGCGCGCAGCCGGCCGGTGCCGTCGATACCCTGATCCGCACGGTGCGTCTGCACCACCCGAAGGTCGACCTCTCGCTCATCGAGCGGGCGTACACGGTCGCCGAGCGCGCCCACTCGGGTCAGAAGCGCCGTTCCGGCGAGCCATACATCACGCATCCTGTCGCCGTCGCGCAGATTCTCGCGGACCTCGGAATCGGGGTCAAGACGATCGCGGCGGCCCTGCTGCACGACACCGTCGAAGACACCGAGTACACGCTCGACGAGCTGCGCGACGCCTTCGGCGACGAGATCGCGATGCTCGTCGACGGCGTGACCAAGCTCGACAAGGTCAAGTACGGCGACAGCGCTCAGGCCGAGACCGTGCGCAAGATGATCGTGGCGATGTCGAAGGACATCCGCGTGCTCATCATCAAGCTCGCCGACCGCCTGCACAACGCCCGCACCTGGGGGTTCGTGCCGGCCGCATCCGCGACTCGCAAGGCCACCGAGACGCTCGAGATCTATGCGCCGCTTGCTCACCGGCTCGGAATCCAGGCGATCAAGTGGGAGCTCGAAGACCTCTCGTTCGCCGTGCTCTACCCCAAGCTGTACGCCGAGATCGAGAGCCTGGTCAAGCAGCGCACGCCCGAGCGCGAGCGTCTGGTTCAGCAGGTGATCGACGCAATCAACGACGACCTGAAGGGTGCGCGCATCCGGGGCAAGGTCGTCGGCCGGCCCAAGCAGTACTACTCGATCTACCAGAAGATGGTCGTTCGAGGGCGTGAGTTCGACGAGATCTACGACCTCGTCGGAATCCGCGTGCTCGTCAACTCGGTTCGCGACTGCTACGCCGTGCTCGGCTCGATCCACGCTCGCTGGACGCCGATGCCCGGGCGTTTCAAGGACTACATCGCCACCCCGAAGTTCAACCTGTACCAGTCGCTGCACACGACCGTGATCGGCCCGGAGGGGCGCCCGGTCGAGATCCAGATTCGCACCGAGGAGATGCACCAGCGTGCCGAGTTCGGTGTCGCGGCGCACTGGAAGTACAAAGAGCAGACCACGGGCAAGAGTTCGGGCGGCCCGGCCAACACCGACACTGACCTCGCCTGGCTCGCCCACATCTCCGACTGGCAGGCCGAGACCGCCGACCCGAGCGAATTCCTCGACTCGCTGCGGTTCGAAATCGGTGCCAAAGAGGTCTACGTCTTCACGCCGAAGGGGCGCGTCATCGGATTGCCCGCGGGCGCGACTCCCGTCGACTTCGCCTACGCGGTGCACACCGAGGTGGGCCACCGCACCATGGGTGCGAAGGTCAACGGCCGTCTCGTGCCGCTTGAGAGTGCTCTGACGACCGGTGATGTCGTCGAGGTCTTCACCTCGAAGAACCCGGACTCCGGTCCCAGCCAAGACTGGCTCAACTTCGTCAAGAGCCCCGCGCGCGCAACAAGATCCGGCAGTGGTTCACCAAGGAGCGGCGCGACGAGGCCATCGAGCAGGGCAAGGATGCGATCGCCCGCGCGATGCGCAAGCAGAACCTCCCGCTGCAGAAGCTGATGTCGCAGGACTCGCTGATCGAGATCGCGTCGCTGCTGAAGTACGAGGACGTCTCTGCGCTCTACGCCGCGGTCGGTGAGGGACACGTCTCCACCCAGTCGGTGATCGAGAAGGTCGTCGCCTCCGTGCAGACCGAGCCGGAAGGCGACGTCGGCGAGCTCGAACTGCCGGTGAAGGGGCGCTCGCGCCAACTCCGCAACAGCGACTCCGGCGTGCTGGTGCGCGGGGCTCCGGACATTCTCGTGAAGCTCGCGAAGTGCTGCACGCCCGTTCCGGGCGACCCGATCGTCGGGTTCGTGACCCGCGGTGCCGGCGTCTCGGTTCACCAGGCGAACTGCCACAACGTGCAGTCTCTGCTGCAGGAGCCCGATCGGATGATCGAGGTCGAGTGGGCACCCAGTTCGAAGAGCGTCTTCCTCGTTCAGATCCAGGTCGAGGCGCTCGACCGCTCGGGCCTGCTCTCCGACGTCACCCGCGTGCTTTCGGAGCATCACGTGAACATCCTCTCCGCCACGGTCACGACGTCGAGCGATCGTCTGGCGCTCAGTCGTTTCGTCTTCGAGATGGGCGACACCACTCACCTCGACCGGGTGTTGAACGCCGTTCGTCGCATCGACGCCGTCTACGACGTCTACCGCGTCAGCGCCGGTTGACCGGCTCCGGCGCAGCCGGCTCCGTCTGGCCCCGCTCTCGCTGAGCCCGCTCCGGCTGAGCCTGCTCCGGCGCGGGTTCGAATGTCGCGAGACCCGCGAGCCTATCGAGAGCTCTGCGTGTGCCGGGCACCCGGTGCTGGCGCAGGATGCGCTCCTGGCAACTCCCGATATCGTCGTCACCTAGGCGCAGCAGTACGTGCAGCTCGACGGCTAGCCCGTGTGTCAGGCGGTCGACCGTTCGCAGCAGGTCGACGACGGTGCGCAGCGGCGAGGTGACCCTCGCATCCCCGAGCTTCACAACGTCGCCGCGGGACAGGATGCACTGGCGCACGTCGAGCCCTTGCAGCGTTCTTGCCGAAATGCGGTGAGCGCTGTCGACGCACACCTGCAGTGTCACCGGCGGACCGGCGCGCGCTCCGTGGATCCAGGATGCGGTCAACCTGTCGGCGACAGCGGCGCGCGGAGCCGAGAGGCGAAAAGCGGCGGCCCGCAGCTCCGCTGTGTCGGGAGTGTCAACCGTCGCGAAGGCGTCGCCGACGCGGTAGAGCTGACCGTCCAAGCGCGCGGCTTGGAGTTCGGCGAGCGGGAGGACGGCGGAATCGAGGAGACGGGGGATCAGAGCGGTCATGCATCAAGCATCCCGGTCCATCGGAACGCGAACTCAGAAGCTCTGAAAGGTGTGCAGAACTCTCCTTGTGGAGAGTCTCATGAGTACGAGGTCAGGGCGCCGCCCCGAGCATCAGCCCAGAGCATCAGCCCAAAGCGTCAGCCCAGGGCGTCGAGCCAGATCTTGCGAGCGTCCAGGGCTTCCTGGGCCTCCTTGACCTTGGCGGCGTCTCCGCTCGCCTTGGCCTCGTCGAGCTCCTCCTGGAGTTTGGCGATCGCCGCGGTGAGCTGGCTCGCGAGCCCTTCGGACCGCGCCTTCTTCTCGGGGTTGTTGCGTTCCCAGTGCTGTTCGTCGAGCTTGCGCACGGCTGCCTCGACCTTGCGCAGACGATCTTCGACGACGCGCACCTGGTCGCGCGGCACCTTTCCGATCTCGTCCCAGCGCTGCTGGATCGAGAGAAGTGTTGCGCGTGCCGACTCGCGGTTGGTCGCGGTCAGGAGCGGCTCTGCCTCTTCGAGCAGAGCGAGCTTCAGCTCGAGGTTGCCTGCGAACTCTTCGTTGTCCCGAGCGTCGACCTCGGCCTTGGCGCCGTAGATCGCGTCGCCGGCGGCCTTGAACCGCGCCCACAGGGCGTCGTCGTTGCGCTTGCCCGCGCGACCGGCCTGCTTCCACTGGTCGAGGAGTTGGCGGTACTCGGGCACGCCGTCGGCGCCACGGGGGATCAGCGCCTCGGCCTGCTCGATCAGCGCGGTCTTGCGCGAGCGCACGTCACGGTGCTGGTTGTCGAGGTCGGCGAAGAACGCCTTGCGGTTGTGCTCGATGGTCGATCGCGCGGCGCGGAACCGCTTCCACAGCTCGTTGGCCTCGTTCTTCGGGATGCGCGGCCCCTCGTGCTGGTGCGTCTGCCAGCGAGTGAAGAGCGCGTCCAGCGCGGAGGTGGTCTGCTTCCACTGCGTGCGCGCGGGATCCTCGGCTGCAAGCGCCTCGGCCTCGACGACGATCGCGGTGCGTTCAGCGATGGCCTCCTCGACCTGGGCCTTCGCCTCGGCCGACTGCTGCTCGGTCAGTTCTTCGACTGCGCCGCCGAGCTTGTCGAGCCGTGCCGCGAGGGCGGCGAGGTCTCCGACCGCGTTGGCGCCGGAGACGTTCTCCCGCAGGGAGCTGACCGCCTTGGCGATGTCTGATGCGGGGGCGCCGCGGCGGGCACGCTGCTCCAGCAGCCCCACCTGGCCGGCGAGGTCGGTGTACTTGCGCTCGAAGTACGCGAGCGCCTCTTCTGCCGAGCCGTCGGGGTATTGGCCGACGGCACGCTCGCCTTCGCCCTCGCGGACGAAGACGGTGCCGGTCTCATCGACACGACCCCACGGTTGCTGATCAGTAGTAGCCAAGAGCCTCACCTTGCTGACGACGTTCCCGAGCGGATGGACCGCCCACAGTTGCGTTTTAGCCTATTGCACCAGCGACCGGCGTGCAGCCGCCGGAACACACAGCATTACTGGAGTGTGAAGCTATCGATCTTCGTGGCGACCTTCGGTGCTCCGTCGTTCGCGCTGCTTCCTGGGGTGATGCCCTTGTCGGTCACGCCCGAGATGAGCTGATCGAGGCCGCTCGTCACCTTGCCGATGACCGTGTAACCGCCAACGCTGTCCGAGGGGATCGTCGTGTCCTTGTAGACGATGAAGAACTGGCTGCCCTGGCTGGAGGCGTTGTCGCTCTGACGGGCCATCGCAATCGTGCCTGCAGGGTACACGTCGTCGGCGGGAGCGTTCTCGATCGGGCCGTACGAGTATCCGGGGCCGCCTTGACCGGTGCCTTCGGGATCGCCGCACTGCAGCACGTAGAAGCCGCCATCGGTGAGGCGGTGGCAGGTGAGGCCGTCGTAGAAGCCCTTCTGGGTGAGCGCGACCGTCGACGAGACCGCCTGCGGGGCCGCCGCTCCGTCGAGATCGACACCGAGCGGGATGCCGTTGATCGTCATCGTGCCGGTCCAGTTGCGATTGCCGGCCAATGTCTTCGGAGGCAGTGTGTACGCGGCCGCAGAAGCCGACGGCGAAGAGGATGCGCTGGGCGTGCCCGGCTTGGCGAAGAACAGCAGCTGACTGGTCACGGCCAGGGCGACGACGACCACGACGGCGATACCGGCGATCCAGTTGTCGCGCACCCGGCGCTTGGCCTTCGTCTCGTGCACCGTCTGGCGCGCCTGGTATGCGCGCAGCCGCTCGCGGGCCTGCCGGGCTTCGCGGTCGTTCTGCTGTTTTGGTGCCACGTGAATCCTCCGAGGGCGCGCCGTCGTGCTGAAGAGTTACCCGACCCGGCGCGCCACCGGCGCGGGATCAGGATGAACCCTATTGGACAGCCCTATGAGTCACAAAGTCCTCGTTCACAGGAAGGGCGGGCGGTGTCGGTGGGAGCAACTACCCTGGAACATATGGTCGACGTGCAACCCGGGCTCCGCGCTGGAGCGACGCCGCTCGCCGTCCGCATGCGGCCGAAGTCGCTCGACGAGGTCGCCGGCCAGAAGCATTTGCTGCGGCCGGGTTCGCCATTGGTGAGCCTGGCCTCCGATCAGAGCGGAGAGACCGGCTCGGTCTCGGTCATCCTCTGGGGCCCACCCGGCACGGGCAAGACCACGCTCGCGCAGGCCATCGCCCACTCATCTGGTCGTCGGTTCGTCGAGCTGTCGGCCGTGACGGCCGGTGTCAAGGATGTGCGCCAGGTGATGGACGAGGCGCTCTCGACGCGCGACCTCTACGGCATCTCGACCGTGCTGTTCCTCGACGAGATCCACCGCTTCACCAAGGCCCAGCAAGACGCACTGCTCCCCGGCGTCGAGAACGGCTGGGTGATCCTCGTCGCGGCGACCACCGAGAATCCGTCGTTCTCGGTCATCTCGCCGTTGCTCTCGCGCTCCCTGCTGCTCACCCTGGAGACACTGAGCGACGAAGACCTGGGCAGTGTCGTCGATCGCGCCGTGACCGACGAGCGCGGCCTGGCCGACCAGTACGCGCTCGAGCCCGAGGCGCGGGCGACGATCATCCGTCTGGCGTCGGGGGATGCGCGCCGCGCTCTGACGGCGCTCGAAGCCGCATCCGTCAGCGCAGCGTCGTCGACCCCGGCCACGTCTAAGAAGAAGCCGGTCATCACGGCCGAGCTGGTCGCACAGGCGGTGGACAGGGCGCTGCTGCGCTACGACCGCAACGGCGACGAGCACTACGACGTGATCAGCGCGTTCATCAAGTCGGTGCGCGGCTCCGACGTCGATGCGTCGCTGCACTACCTCGCCCGGATGATCGAGGCAGGGGAGGATCCGCGGTTCATCGCACGCCGCATCATCATCCTGGCGTCCGAAGACATCGGGATGGCCGATCCACAATCGCTCGTCATCGCGGTCGCGGCCGCAGACGCGGTGCAGCTCATCGGGATGCCCGAGGGGCGCATCCTCTCGCCCAGGCTGTCGTGCACCTCGCCACCGCGCCCAAGTCGAACGCCGCATACATGGCTCTGGATGCGGCGATCGCCGATGTTCGCGCCGGTCGCATCGGACGCGTGCCCAAGCACCTGCGCGATGCCCATTACGCAGGAGCCAAGCGGCTCGGCCATGGCAAGGGGTACAAGTACCCGCACGACGACGCGCTCGGTGTGCTCGAGCAGCAGTATCTGCCCGACGAACTGACCGACACGACCTACTACGAGCCGACCGAGCACGGCAACGAACGCGACGTGTCGGCACGCCTCGCGAAGCTGCGCCGGATCGTGCGCGGGCGATAGCCGGGAACCTGCTAGAATCGACGGGCCTAGAAATCTGTTTCGCGTGCGGCTGCGTCGAAACGGGTTCTCGAAGGGACACGCCCTGTAGCCGGGCGTCCTCGGCACCATCCCTCTAATTTCTGCAGGACGATCCTGTGTGCCTGCGTAATCCTTATTAGAGAGACAACCGAAAGGAACTCGTGTCTACCAAGTCACGTACCCGTAGCAAGACCCGCTTGTCGCGGTCGCTGGGCATCGCCCTGACCCCGAAGGCAGCCAAGTACCTCGAGAAGCGTCCGTACGCTCCCGGTGAGCACGGCCGCACCAAGCGCAAGGCTGACTCGGACTACGCCGTTCGTCTGCGCGAGAAGCAGCGTCTGCGCGCCCAGTACGGCATCCGCGAGAAGCAGCTGAAGATCGCGTTCGAAGAGGCTCGTCGCACCAAGGGCCTGACCGGTGAGAACCTGGTCGAGCTCCTCGAGATGCGTCTCGACGCTCTCGTTCTGCGCGCCGGCTTCGCCCGCACCACGGCGCAGGCCCGTCAGATGGTCGTGCACCGTCACATCCTCGTCGACGGCGCCATCGTCGACCGTCCCTCTTTCCGCGTCAAGCCGGGTCAGCTGATCCACGTCAAGGCGCGCTCCGAGGGCACCGAGCCGTTCCAGGTCGCGGCCGCAGGCGGACACGTCGACGTTCTGCCGAAGACCCCGGCCTACCTCGACGTCGAACTCGACAAGCTGCACGCTCGTCTGGTTCGCCGCCCGAAGCGTGCCGAGGTTCCCGTGACGTGTGAAGTCCAGCTCGTCGTCGAGTACTACGCGGCCCGCTAAGGATCGCACCCTCTCGGAAGGGGCCGTGGCAATCAGCCACGGCCCCTTCCGTGCATTTCAGGGCTACGCTTGTCGGGTATGCCGTTGGCGGAATGAAAGGTGCTCTCGTGTCGGGTGGCGACATCGCAGGACTGATCGCAGCGGGCGTGTTCGCCGTTCTGGTCGGATTCATCGCTATCCCGCTCGTGAAGTTCGGGCGGGTTCTCGACCAGACGCGCGCGGCCATCAAAGACGCGAGCGACGGGATCACGCCGATCCTCGACGAGACGGCGACAACCATCCAGGAGACGAACAAGCAGTTGGCCCGCGTCGACGTGATCACCAAGAACGTCGCGGATGTGACGGGAAACGTCTCAGCCCTCGTCGCGCTCTTCGCCGCCACGGTCGGCGGTCCGCTGATCAAGCTGGCCGGCTTCAGCGCCGCGGTGCGAGCGGCGTTCCGCGCGGGTGGCGGCTCTCGGCGTTCCCGCGGGACCACCCACTAAACTGACCGGGGCGCGCGGAGCATCGGCGCGCCCGACCACTTCACAAAGCACATCCACAAGGGAGTTTTGGGCATGAAGAGTTTTCTGTGGCTCATCGTCGGCGTCGGGCTCGGTTTCGTCGTGGCGCACAAACTGAACGAGACCCCGCAGGGCAAGCAGTTCTTCAGCAGCATCGACAAGAAGGCCCGCGACTTCGGCTCCGCTGTCTCCGACGGATACCACCAGCGTGAGGCCGAGCTCCGCTCGGCCATCGACGGCGACTGAGTTCGCCGTCCCGGTTGCCGCTTTCGCGCACAGCCTCCCCACTCTCGACTTCTCGACCTCGAACATCCGGAACCCATGCAGACTGCTGAAATCCACCGCCGCTGGCTCGACTTCTTCGCGCAGCGCGGTCACACCGTCGTCCCGTCCGCCTCTCTGATCAGCGACGACCCGTCGCTGCTGTTCACGGTGGCCGGGATGGTTCCGTTCGTGCCGTACCTGACAGGTCTCGTACCCGCGCCGTTCCCGCGCGCGACGAGTGTGCAGAAGTGCATCCGCACGCTCGACATCGACGAGGTCGGAAAGACACCGCGTCACGGCACCTTCTTCCAGATGTGCGGCAACTTCTCGTTCGGCGACTACTTCAAAGAGCAGGCGATCACGTACGCGTGGGAGCTGCTGACAACCTCGGAGGACAAGGGCGGCCTCGGCTTCGACCCGAAGGACCTGTGGGTCACGGTCTACGAAGACGACGACGAGGCGCGCGAGATCTGGCGTCGCGTCGCGGGGCTTCCGGATGAGCGCATCCAGGGCCTCGGAATGGACACCAACTACTGGTCCACCGGACAGCCCGGCCCGGCCGGTCCCTGCTCCGAGATCTTCTTCGACCGCGGCCCGGCCTACGGAGCGGACGGCGGCCCGGCCACCGACGACGACCGCTACGTGGAGATCTGGAACCTGGTCTTCATGCAGTACCTCCGCGGCGAGGGCACGGGCAAGGGCGACTTCGACATCCTCGGCGACCTGCCCAAGAAGAACATCGACACCGGCATGGGCCTCGAGCGGGTCGCCTTCCTCAAGCAGGGCGTCGAGAACATGTACGAGATCGACCAGGTGCGCCCGGTGCTCGACCGCGCCGCTCAGCTGGCGAAGAAGACGTACGGCGAGGTGCACGACGATGACGTGCGGCTGCGCGTGATCGCAGACCACGTGCGCAGCTCGCTGATGCTGATGTCCGACGGCGTGACGCCGTCCAACGAGGGTCGTGGCTACATCCTGCGCCGGCTGCTGCGTCGTACCGTCCGCGCGATGCGCCTGCTCGGCGTGGACCACCCGACCTTCCCCGAGCTCTTCACCGTCTCGCGCGACGCGATGAAGGCGGCTTATCCCGAGGTGGAGCACGACTTCGCGCGCATCTCGCAGCTGGCGTATGCAGAAGAGGAGACCTTCCTCCGCACGCTGGTCGCGGGCACGGGGATCCTCGACGTCGCCGTGTCGAACACGCAGCGGGCCGGCAAGAAGGAGCTCGCGGGCGACACCGCGTTCCTGCTGCACGACACATACGGCTTCCCGATCGACCTCACGCTCGAGATGGCAGAAGAGGCCGGGCTCAGCGTCGACCGCAAGGCGTTCGACACGCTCATGGCCGATCAGCGCTCGCGGGCGAAGGCGGATGCGAAGGCGAAGAAGACGGCGCTGGCCGACCTCTCGGTCTACAGCACGTTCCGCTCCCTGGGCGAGACGGTGTTCACCGGATACACCGAGCTCGAGACCGAGTCGAGCATCCTGGGCATCATCGTCGACGGCGCATCCGTGTCGAAGGCGACCGAGGGCCAGGTGGCTGAGGTCATCCTCGGCGCGACGGCGCTCTACGCCGAGTCGGGTGGTCAGGATGCTGACTCGGGCTCGATCGTCGGCCCGGGCTACGAACTCGACGTTCTCGACGTGCAGAAGCCCGTCAAGGGACTCATCAGCCACAAGGTGCTCGTGCGCAGCGGCGAGATCGGTGTCGGGGCTCCCGCGAGCAGCGTCGTCGACCGCGAATACCGTCGGGGCGCGCGTCAGGCGCACTCCGGAACCCACATCATCCACGCGGCGCTGCGTCAGGTGCTCGGCTCGAACGCCCACCAGTCGGGCTCGTACAACAAGGCCGGCTATCTGCGACTCGACTTCTCGTGGAACCAGGCGCTCTCTGCGGAGACCCGCACCGAGATCGAGGAGATCTCGAACAACGCGATCCGCGAGAACCTCGAAGTGACGACCCGTGAGCTGCCGCTCGCCGAGGCAAAAGCGCTCGGCGCGATGGCCCTGTTCGGCGAGAAGTACGGCGACACCGTTCGGGTGGTCGACATCGGCGGGCCGTGGTCGCGCGAGCTCTGCGCGGGAACGCACGTCGTCTCCAGCGCCGAGATCGGCATGATCAACCTCGTCAGCGAGTCGTCGGTCGGGTCGACCAATCGCCGCGTCGAGTCCCTCGTCGGACTCGAAGCCTTCCGCGACCTCGCAGTCGAACGCACGATCGTCTCGCAGCTGTCGGGCAGTCTCAAGACTCCGCGCGAACAGCTTCCCGAGAAGATCGCCGACCTGATAGCGAACCTGAAGGCGGCGGAGAAGCGGATCGCGGCGTTCGAGGCGCGCGCCGTGCTCGATAAGGTGCCGACCCTGCTGCAGAGCGCATCCCGCCAGGGAGCGGTCATCGTGGTCGGCGAAGACGCGGGAACACTCAACTCCGCCGACGACCTGCGTCTGCTGGCCACCACGGTTCGAGAGCGCCTGGGATCCGACTCCGCCGTCGTGGCACTCGCCGCGCGTGTGGGCGAGAAGCCGGTCGTCATCGTTGCCACGAACCAGGCGGCTCGGGATGCGGGCGTCAACGCGGGTGCGCTCGCCAAGACCGCGTCGAGCATCCTGGGTGGCGGTGGCGGTGGCAAGGCGGATCTCGCTCAGGGCGGCGGAACCAACGCCGATGCGATCCCGGCGGCGCTCAGCGCGGTCACGTCGGCCATCGGATAGGGACGCCTGTGAGATCCGGAGTGCGGCTGGGTATCGACGTGGGCAAGGTGCGGATCGGCGTCAGCCGCTCCGACCTCCACGGGATGCTCGCCACCCCGGTCGAGACCGTCGCACGCTCCGAAGATGCTGCGGATCGCCGCAGGATCGCCGGAATTGTGACCGAACTCGGAGTTTTCGAGATTATCGTCGGGTTACCTTTGGCGCTCTCGGGGGCGCACACGGCATCCACCGCTGACGCGATCGGCTTTGCCGAAGCCCTCGGCCACGAGGTGGAGGTCCCCGTGCGACTGGTGGATGAGCGCCTGTCGACGGTCTCCGCCCACGCGGCACTGCGAGCGTCGGGCAAGAACTCGAAAAGTGCGCGTCCGGTGGTGGATCAGGTAGCCGCCACGATAATTTTGCAGCACGCCCTCGACGCGGAGCGCGCTACAGGTCATCCGCCGGGCAAGCCCATTGAACCGAACATTGGACCCTAGTTTGCCGCACAACCCACTGACTCCGGGGACTGGCGAGACCACACCCACGGACGGCGACCGCGAGGCGCCGCGCGAATTCGACCCCTTCGAGGCGATCTTCGCGGAAGACGATGCTGTCGACTCCGCCGATCAAGCGACCAGGCCCCCGATGACGCGCCGTGAGGCCCGTGAGGCCCGCGAAGCCCGAGAGACCGAGGCGGCGACGCCGCCAGAGCAGCCCGCTGCTCCCGCCGCTCCCGCCACTCCCGCCGTCACCGGCGAGGAGAAGGCCCCGTTCGCGACCTTCGAGGAGCTCACGACGGGTCCCATCGCCTCGGATTCAGGGGAGTCGGGGGAGTCGCCTCTCGCCTGGCGTCAGCAGAATTACCTCTCGCACGCGGAGCCCAAGAAGAAGCGCAGCTTCAAGGCGCTGTGGGTGACCATCATCATCGTCGCCATCTTCGGAGGGCTCGTCGGCGGCGCGTACGCGGTCTTCCAGCCCCAGGTCACGAAGCTCGTCAATGCTCTCACCCCGCAAGAGACCGACTACAAGGGCAACGGCACAGGCCAGGTGCTCTTCGCGATCAAGAGCGGGGACAACGGCTCGGACATCGCGAACAATCTCTACAAGGCCGGTGTGACCAAGACCTATCAGGCCTTCTATTCGCTTCTGCTGCGCCAGCAGCCGCAGGTCGAGTTCCAGCCAGGCGCCTTCAAGCTGGCCAAGGGGATGAGCGCACAGGCCGCCCTGCTGGCGCTCAAGGACCCGGCCAACAAGGTCCAGGACACGGCGGTGATCCCCGAGGGGACGGCCGAGAAGGACATCATGCCGATCCTCGCGGCAGCGACCAAGCTGCCGGTGGCCGACCTGCAGGCCGCGGCCGCGAATCCCGCAGACTACGGAGTGCCGGCCGAGGCGAAGACCCTCGAGGGTTTCCTCTTCCCGGCGACGTACACGTTCACACCGGGAACCACCGCGCACGATGCGATCAAGACTCTGGTCGACCGGATGTTCCAGGCGCTCGATCAGGCGGGAGTCGCGCCGGAGGACCGGTGGAAGACGGTGGTGCTCGCTTCGATCGTCCAGCGGGAGGCCGGGCTCGCAGATGACTACCCCAAGGTCTCCCGGGTCTTCCTCAACCGTCTGGCGCAGGGCTGGAAACTGCAGTCGGACGCGACGGTCGCCTACGGCACCGGCAACACGCACACGGTGACTACGACCGATAAAGAGCGCGCCGACGCGGGCAATCTCTACAACACGTACGTACATCCGGGACTTCCTGTCGGTCCGATCTCGAACCCGGGCGACCTGGCGATCAACGCGGCCCTTCACCCCTCGGACGGACCCTGGATGTTCTTCGTGACGTGGAACCTGGAGACAGGCGAGACCATCTTCTCGACGACGGCAGCCGAGCACGACGCGGCCGTCGCCAAGTGGCAGCAATGGATGAGGGACAACCCCGACTATGGATAAGAAGACTCCCGAGAGCCCCGACGCGGCCGAGACGGCGCAGCCCGAGCCGCTCGATGAGAACGGGGTCGCCGAGGCCGCAGCCGAGGCGCAGATCGCCGCCATCGTCGAAGCCGAGCGCGAGGCGGAGGCCGAGGAGGCCGTCGTCGCCGAGGCAGAGCTCGCAGCCGAGGTCGAGGAGCCCGCGGACGACGAGGTGGCTGAGGCCGTTGAGGCAGAGCCTGAACCCGAGCCCGCGGCGGTGCCTGCCAAGGCGAAGCCGGTCAAGAAGGCGAAACCGGCCGCCCGCAAGCTCGCAGTACTGGGGTCGCCGATCGGCCACTCCCAGTCTCCCGCCCTGCACCGAGCGGCCTACGAGGCGCTCGGACTGAACTGGGAGTACGACGCCGTGGAGGTGGCGGAGGACGATCTCGCCGACTTCATCGGCGGCCTCGGGTCGGAGTGGCGTGGCCTCTCGCTCACGATGCCGCTCAAGCAGACCGTCGTACCGCTTCTCGCGGAGGTCGACCACCTCGGCGAGCAGACCGGCGTGACGAACACGGTGCTCCTCGACGACGGTGTCGTCCGCGGATTCAACACGGATGTCTCGGGCATCGTCTGGGCGCTGGAGGCGGCCGGACTCGAGAGCGCGAAGTTCGTCCACATCCTCGGCGGCGGTGCGACAGCCGCATCCGCTCTCGTCGCGGCCGCCGAGCTCGGCGCCGAACGGGTCGACATCTACGTGCGCTCCCTCGAGCGCAGCGTCTGGCTGGAGCCGCTCGCACACGAGCTGGGGCTGATGGTCCGCATCCGGGCGCTCAGCCAGGCCGACCGGTCGTTGGACATCCCCGATCTCGTCATCAGCACCCTCCCCGGGGGCGTGTCGACAGCGGCGCTGTACACAGATTCGACGCGCCGCCGCTCGGTGCTCCTCGATGTGTCGTACGACCCGTGGCCGAGCATCCTCGCCTCGGCATGGCAGGCCGTGGATGGTCGAGTGGTCTCCGGACTCGCCATGCTCGCCCACCAGGCGCTCCTGCAGGTGCGCATCTTCGTGTCTGGCGATCCGCTTCAGCCTCTGGACGACGAGGATGCGGTACTCGCCGCGATGCTCGACGCCGTCGGTATCGACGCCACAGGCTCTCCGCTCGCGGAGTAACCCGGCGGGGCGCTGCTCCCCGCTATGCCAGAATCGAATCATGCTTCGTTGGCTCACCGCCGGGGAATCCCACGGCCCCGAACTCATCGCCCTGCTCGAGGGGCTTCCGGCCGGCGTGCCGGTCACCCTCGACGCGATCCGCGCCGACCTCGCGCGCCGCAAGCTCGGCTATGGCCGCGGTGCCCGCATGAAATTCGAGCAGGATGCGCTGGAGCTGTCGGGCGGCGTGCGGCACGGTTACAGCCTGGGCAGCCCGATCGCGGTACGGATCGGCAACACCGAATGGCCCAAGTGGGTCGACGTGATGAGCGCCGAGCCGGTGGACTCCGACAAGCTCTCCTCCGGTCGCGGCGCGCCCCTGACCAGGCCTCGCCCGGGGCACGCCGACCTGGTCGGCATGCAGAAGTACGGCTTCGACGAGGCTCGGCCGATCCTCGAGCGCGCGAGCGCCCGGGAGACGGCCGCTCGCGTAGCGCTCGGCGCTGTCGCGCGCTCATTCCTCGAACAGCTCGGCATCACGCTCGTCAGCCACACGCTGTCGATCGGCCCCGTGCGGGTTCCCGAGGGATCGCCGCTGCCCGAGCCGAGCGACGTGGCCGTTCTCGACGCCGATCCGCTGCGGTGCTTCGATCCGGAGACGTCGGCCAAGATGGTCGCTGAGGTCGATGCCGCGCACAAGGACGGCGACACCCTCGGTGGCGTCGTCGAAGTTCTCGCCTACGGCCTTCCGCCCGGGCTCGGTTCGCACGTGCACTGGGACCGGCGTCTCGACAGCCAGCTGGCCGCCGCACTGATGGGGATCCAGGCGATCAAGGGTGTCGAGGTCGGTGACGGCTTCCTGACAACGACCCGTCGCGGTTCCGAGGCCCACGACGAACTGGTCCAGCAGGCGGACGGGATCGGGCGCACGAGCGACAAGGCCGGCGGAACCGAGGGTGGGATGAGCACGGGCACGGTTCTGCGCGTCCGTGCGGGCATGAAGCCGATCGCGACGATTCCGCACGCTCTCCGCACCATCGACATCGCGACGAGCGAGGCCGCGCCCGCGCACCACCAGCGCTCCGACGTCTGTGCCGTCCCGGCGGCGGGCGTCGTCGCCGAGGCGATGGTCGCGTTGGTGCTCGCCAACTCCGTGCTGGAGAAGTTCGGGGGAGACTGGATCGAGGAGACGTCGCGCAACCTGCGCGGATACCTCGACGCCATCCCCGAGAACCTGGCGACGACGCGGCTGTCGGCTCCGTACGCCGGCGAATGAGCGCGTCCGCAGCGTCCGTACCGAGAGCGTCCGTACCGAGAGCATCCTGACCGTGACCATCGTTCTGATCGGCCCGCCCGCAGCGGGCAAGACCCGTGTCGGCAAGCGTCTGGCCAAGCGCCTGAGGCTGCCCTTCGTCGACACGGATGCGGTCATCGTGTCGCACCATGGCCCCATCCCGGCGATCTTCGCCGAGCTCGGCGAACCCCATTTCCGGATGCTGGAGCGCCAGGCGGTCGAAGAGGCCTTGAGCGAGCCTGGCGTGGTCTCCGTCGGTGGCGGTGCGGTGCTGCATCCTGACACCCAGAACGACCTCGTGGACGCGTCCGTCGTTCTCCTCACGGTGAAGCCGGAGGCGATCGCCGCCCGGATCGCCAACGCCAAGCGCCCACTCGTCACCGATCTCGAGTCGTGGAAACGGCTGGTCGCCCAGCGTTCGAGCCTGTATGCCTCCCTCGCCGACTACACCGCAGACACCTCCAGCCGACCGATCGACGCCATCGTGGAAGAGATCGCCCACTGGATCGAAACACGCAACACCGAAGAAGGACAGCGATGACCGACAACGAGATGCCCGACGGAGCGAACGAGCCAGCCACCGAGATCCTGGTGGCCGGCGATCGTCAGTATCCGGTCGTGATCGGGCGCGGCCTGCGCGACGACCTCGCGCCCTACCTCGGCGCGGGCGTCAACAAGGTGCTGATCGTGCACCCGCCGACACTCGGCGCCGCCGCGGCCGAGCTGCGCCAGACGCTGGTCGGGCGATACGAGGTGCTCCTCGCCGAGGTTCCGGATGCGGAGGCCGCCAAGCGGGTCGAGGTCGCCGCGTTCTGCTGGCAGGTCATGGGCCAGGCCGACTTCACCCGGTCGGATGCGGTGATCGGTTTCGGCGGGGGAGCGGTCACCGACCTCGCGGGCTTCGTGGCGGCCACCTGGCTGCGCGGCGTCCGGTTGGTCCAGGTTCCGACCACGCTCCTCGGCATGGTGGATGCGGCGGTCGGCGGCAAGACCGGCATCAACACGGCAGAGGGCAAGAACCTCGTCGGCGCGTTCTACGCGCCCGCGGCGGTCGTCTGCGACCTCGACACGCTGACCTCCCTGAGCCGCAACGAGATCCTCGCCGGGTTCGCCGAGGTCGTGAAGTACGGGTTCATCGCCGAGCCCGAGATCCTCGACATCATCGAGCGCGATGTCGACCGGGCGACCGACCCGAACACGCCGGAGTTCCGCCGTCTGGTCGAGCTGTCGATCGGGATCAAGGCCCGTGTGGTCGGTCAGGACTTCACCGAGCAGGGGCTGCGCGAGATCCTCAACTACGGCCACACCCTAGGGCACGCGATCGAGCACGCTGAGCGGTACCAGTGGCGCCACGGAGCGGCTGTCTCGGTGGGCATGATGTTCGCCGCCGAGCTCGCCCGGCTCAGCGGACGGCTGTCGGACGAGGTCGCGGACAGGCACAAGCGCATCCTGGAACTCCTGACACTCCCGACGACTTATCCGCTCGGCCGCTGGCAGACCCTGCTCGCCACGATGCAGCGGGACAAGAAGACGCGGGGAAACCTGCTGCGGTTCATCGTGCTCGACGACCTCGCGCGACCGACCATCCTGGCCGGTCCCGACCAGAGCCTCCTGTTCGCGGCGTACCAGGAGATCGGAGAGTGACGGCGGATTCGGCGCGCGTCCTTCCGGACCTTGCGTTGTGCGAAGCGCCGCTAGGGTAGCGACATGAGCAGCGACCCCGCCACCAGTGTCCTCGTTCTGAACGGGCCCAATCTGGGCCGTCTCGGCACCCGTGAGCCCGATGTCTACGGCTCGGGCACGCTCGACGATCTGCGCGCATCCCTGACTCAGGATGCGGCCGGAACGACGGTCGACCTGCGCCAGACCGACGACGAGGCACAGCTGCTGGCGTGGCTGCACGAGGCGGCGGATTCCGGTGCGCCCGTGATCCTGAACGCCGGCGCGTGGACCCACTACTCCTACGCGCTCCGGGATGCGGTCTCTCTCGTGACCAAGGGCGGCGGCACAGTCATCGAGGTGCACATCTCGAACCCGCACGCCCGCGAAGAGTTTCGGCACACGAGCGTGATCAGCGCCGTCTCGACGGGTGTGATCGCGGGATTCGGGTTCGAGTCGTACCGTCTCGCGCTCGCGTACATCCTGCGAAACAGCCCGACCATTCGCTGAATCGGGCACCGGCAACTAGAATCTCTTGAGGCCGCCGCCCTCGGCACTGCCCAGCGCAGTGCGGAGAGCCGGCCTCCGTGGACCGCCCCGCGCGCGCATCCACCCGCAACTTCTCCCAATCGAACGGAACACAGGTATGGCAACAACGGCTGACATCAAGAACGGCGTCGTCCTCAACATGGACGGCCAGCTCTGGACCGTGATCGAGTTCCAGCACGTGAAGCCGGGCAAGGGCGGCGCCTTCGTGCGCACCAAGCTGAAGAACGTGACCTCAGGCAAGACAGTCGACCGCACGTTCAACGCCGGTTCGAAGATCGAGACCTCCAACGTCGACCGACGCGACTACCAGTACCTCTACCAGGACGGCGACTCGTTCGTCTTCATGGACACCAGCGACTACGACCAGCTGAGCGTTCCCGCCGTCGTCGTCGGCGACGCATCCAACTTCATGCTCGAGAACCAGAACGTCACGGTCGCGCTCAACGAGGGCGAGCCGCTCTATGTCGAGCTGCCCGCATCCGTCGTGCTGGAGATCACCTACACGGAGCCGGGTCTGCAGGGCGACCGCTCGACCGGCGGCACCAAGCCGGCGACCGTCGAGACCGGCTACCAGATCCAGGTTCCGCTGTTCCTCGAGACCGGCACCAAGGTCAAGGTCGACACGCGCACCGGGGACTACCTCGGCCGCGTGAACGACTGATTCCCGCGAATCCCGGTATCGCTAGACGATGAGTGCACGAAGCAAGGCACGGAAGCGCGCGCTCGACGTGCTGTACGGCGCCGACGTTCGCCAGATCCCGCTGAACCAGGCCCTCGCGACCGAGGCGGAGCGGGCGGCCAACGAGCCGCAGCGCGAGTCCTCGTGGCTTTACGCCCGCGAGATCGTCGACGGCGTGATCGACAACCTCGACGAGATCGACGAGCAGATCGAGACGTATTCGCAGGGCTGGACGCTCGCGCGGATGCCGCTCGTCGACCGCGCGATCCTGCGGATCGGCGTTTGGGAGCTGCTCTTCAACGATGAGATCCCCGAGGGCGTCGCGATCTCCGAGGCGGTCGAATCCGCAACGGTGCTCTCGACCGACGACTCCGCCGGGTTCATCAACGGATTGCTCGCCAAGATCGCCCAGTCGAACAGCAAGTAGACGAACCCGAGGACAAGATGACCCGCATCGCCCGGAACAGTTCAACCCGGAACCGTTCAACCCGGAGCCGCGGTCTGCGGGCGCTCGGGGCAGCTCTCGTTGCGGTGGCTCTCGTCGCCGGCACGGCGGCATGCTCGCTGGCCGGCGGTTCATCGAACGTTCCGACGGCCACGGCCAAGCCCGCCACGGGCACCGCAGGGGCGGTGAACTTCGACGGCGGCTACATCAAGACGGGCGACGGCGAGAAGCGCGTGGACCTCTGGTTCGACCCGATGTGCCCGGCATGCGGTGCGTTCGAGAAGGCGAACGGCGAGACTCTGGCATCTGCGGTGTCGAGCGGCGACATCACGCTGCTACTGCATCCCCTCACCTTCCTCGACAGGCTCTCCAACGGCACCGGATACTCAACGCGAGCGGTCGCGGCGCTCACCTGCGTCGGCGTCAACGACCCGGACAACGCGCTGAAGTACTTCCAGGCTCTGTACAAAGACCAACCGGAGGAAGGCTCGAACGGCCTGACAGACAAGGAACTGGCCGCGCGGGCCACGGCGCTCGGTATCAAGGACATCACGGACTGCCAGGCGGACAGCGGGCCGTACCAGGCCTGGGCGCAGCAGAACACGGCCAAGTCGCAGACCGGCCCGATCAACGTCAAGGGTTCTGACCTGAAGTCGATCTCGCAGACCCCGACGATCCTCGTGAACGGCAAGCAGTTCACGGGCGACATCACCAACGCCGACGAGTTCAAGAGCTTCCTCGACGAGAACTGACCGCGCCGCCCGTGAGGTGACGCGGACGACGGATGCGCACTGCTATGCTCGTCTGCGGTAGACAACCTTTAAAGAGCCGTCCTGTGAGGCGGGGAAGGGGGTCGGCATGACGGCGCGTACCGTGCTGCAACAGGCTGACATCTCCCGGGCGTTGACTCGGATCTCCCACGAGATCCTGGAGTCCAACCGGGGTACGAACGATCTCGTCATTCTCGGCATCCCCACGCGCGGCGTGGTTCTGGCCCAGCGGATCGCGGAGAACATCCAGCGCATCGAACCGGGCACCGGCGATCTCGTCGGCGCGCTCGACGTGACGATGTACCGCGACGACCTGTCGCGCACCCGCACGCGCACGCCGTCGCCGACCTCGGTTCCCGGGTCGATCGACGGGAAGACCGTGGTGCTGGTCGACGACGTGCTCTACTCGGGGCGCACCATTCGGGCGGCACTGGACGCGTTGAACGACTTCGGCCGCCCCAAGGTGGTGCGGTTGGCGGTGCTCGTCGATCGCGGCCACCGCGAGCTGCCGATCCGCGCGGACTTCGTGGGCAAGAACCTGCCCAGTGCCGCGTCCGAGCGGATCAACGTTCGCCTGACCGAGATCGACGGCGACGAATCCGTCACCATCGAGGAGGCCGGCGCATGAGGCACCTGCTCTCGACCAAGGAGCTGAGTCGCGACGAAGCCATCCTGCTGCTGGATGTCGCCGAGGACATGGCGGATGTGCAGGAGCGCGAGGTCAAGAAGCTCCCGACGCTGCGCGGCAAGACGGTGGTGAACCTCTTCTTCGAGGATTCGACCCGCACGCGCATCTCGTTCGAAGCGGCGGCGAAGCGCCTCTCGGCCGATGTGATCAACTTCAGCGCCAAAGGGTCGAGCGTGTCCAAGGGCGAGAGCCTCAAGGACACGGCTCAAACCCTGGCAGCCATGGGGGCGGATGCGGTGGTCGTACGCCACCACGCGTCCGGTGCACCGCAGACCCTCGCCACGAGCGGCTGGATCGACGCGGGCATCGTCAACGCGGGTGACGGCACGCACGAGCATCCCACCCAGGCGTTGCTCGACGCTTTCACCATGAGGCGCCGTCTGCACGGCTCGGCGTCACGGGGTCGCGATCTCGACGGCGTGACGGTGACGATCGTCGGCGACATCCTGCACTCGCGGGTCGCTCGCTCGAACGTCTGGCTGCTCGAGACTCTCGGCGCGCAGGTCACGCTGGTCGCGCCGCCCACGCTGCTGCCTGTGGACGTCAGCGGTTGGCCGGCCACGATCGGCTACGACCTCGACGCGGCGATCGACGCGGACCCGGATGTGGTGATGATGCTGCGCATCCAGGCGGAGCGGATGAACGCGGCGTTCTTCCCGAACACCAGGGAGTATGCGAAGCGCTGGGGGCTCGACGACGAACGTCTCGCCCGCCTGGGCACGGGTAGCATTGTCATGCACCCCGGGCCGATGAATCGGGGTCTGGAGATCTCGGCGGCGGCGGCGGACTCACCCCGCTCGACCGTTAGAGAACAGGTTGCGAACGGGGTGTCCGTGCGGATGGCCGCCCTGTACCTCCTGCTGTCCGGTGCAGACCGGGAGGACGGTTGAACATGGTGAACGAGACTTATCTGATCGCGGGCGCGACGCTCGCAGACGGCCGCACGGCCGACCTGCTGGTGGAGAACGGGCGCATCGCCGACATGGGTACGGGCCTCTCCAAGGCCGGCGCGACCGTCGTGGATGCGACGGGACTGCTGGCGCTTCCCGGCCTCGTCGACCTGCACACGCACCTCCGCGAGCCCGGCTTCGAGCAGAGCGAGACGGTTCTGACCGGAACCAGGGCTGCGGCTGCAGGCGGATTCACCTCGGTCTTCGCCATGGCGAACACGTCGCCGGTCGCCGACACGGCCGGAGTGGTCGAGCAGGTGCTCTCGCTCGGCGACGCCGCGGGCTACGCCACGGTGCGACCGATCGGCGCCGTCACCGTCGGACTCGAGGGCGAGAGACTCGCCGAACTGGGTGCGATGGCCGACTCCCGTGCCGCAGTGCGGGTGTTCTCGGACGACGGCAAGTGCGTCGCGGATCCGCTGCTCATGCGCCGCGCGCTCGAGTACGTGAAGGCCTTCGACGGCGTCATCGCGCAGCACGCGCAGGAGCCGCGGCTCACCATCGGCGCACAGATGAACGAGGGCGCGCTCTCCGGAGAACTGGGGCTGGCCGGTTGGCCGGCCGTCGCAGAGGAGTCGATCATCGCCAGGGATGTGCTCCTCGCCGAGCACGTCGGCTCCCGGCTGCACGTCTGCCACGTCTCCACCGCCGGTTCGGTCGACGTCATCCGCTGGGCGAAGGCCCGCGGCATCGATGTGACGGCCGAGGTCACCCCGCACCACCTCATCCTCACCGAGGAGCTGGCCCGGGGCTACGACGCGCGCTACAAGGTCAACCCGCCGCTGCGCAGCGATGAGGACGTCAAGGCTCTGCGCGCGGGACTCGCCGACGGCACGATCGACATCGTCGCCACCGACCACGCCCCGCATCCGGTCGAGGCGAAAGACTGTGAGTGGGATGCGGCCGCGTTCGGCATGGTCGGGCTCGAGTCCGCGCTGTCGGTCGTTCACGCATCCGTCGTGCAGAACGGGCTTCTCGGCTGGGAGGACGTGGCCCGGGTGCTCTCATACACTCCGGCGCGGATCGGCCGCCTGGCAGGGCACGGACACGCACTCGAGGCGGACACCCCGGCGGAGTTCACGCTCTACGACCCGACGGCCTCGCGGGAGTTCTCGACGGCGGACCTCGCAGGCAAGGGGATCAACTCGCCGTACCTGTCGATGACCTTGCCCGGGCGGGTGGTCGCCACCTTCCACCAGGGGTACCCGACCGTGCTCGATGGGGTCGTCGTCGACGCCGCCGAGGTCGCCGACCGGGCCCGTACATCCGCTACCGAGCGAAAGGAGGCCGTCCGTGGATAAGTTCCTTCCGGCGATCCCCGTGGTGATCGTCCTCGTGATCGTGCTGCTGCTCATGCTCTGGGGCTGGCGACGCCGCACGCCGCGACGCGGCCATCGGTGCCGGATACGCGGCGCCGGCGACCGCATCCGGAGCCCTGGTCGAGACCGACACGTTCTATGTCGCCACCACCCGCGGCGGCGAGCACCTCGAGCGCTTGGCCATCCCCGGGCTGAAGTTCCGTGGCAAGGCGAGGCTCACGGTCTCGCGCGACGGCGTGACGATCGCGATCACCGGCGAGAGCCCGGTCTTCATCGAGGCCGCCGCGCTCACCGGCGTCGGCGTGACCAACACGGCGATCGACCGGGTGGTCGAGAAGGACGGGTTGCTCAGGATCTCCTGGACGACCAGCGCCGGCGCCGCCGCAGACAGTTTTCTCCGGGTCGTCGACCCGGCAGACCGCACGCCCGTGATCGGGGCGGTCGAGACGATTCTTCCCGCGCAGTCCCCGGCGGGCCAGACCACGGAAAGTGAGGTGTGACGTGGCAGGTGCAGAACCGGCGGTCCTCGTCCTCGAAGACGGATCGCGCTATGTCGGACGGGCGTACGGCGCACTCGGCCGGACCCTGGGTGAGGCCGTGTTCGCCACCGGGATGACCGGATACCAGGAGACGCTCACCGACCCGTCGTACGCGGGCCAGATCGTGCTCATGACGGCCCCGCACATCGGGAACACCGGTACGAACGACGAGGACATGGAGTCGCGTCAGATCTGGGTCGCCGGCTATGTCGTGCGCGAGCCCTCGCGCATCGTGTCGAACTACCGGGCCCAGCGCAGCCTCGATGAGGACCTCGTCTCCCAGGGCGTCGTCGGGATCAGCGGGATCGACACGCGCGCGGTGACCCGCCACATCCGGTCGGCCGGAGCCATGCGCTCGGGCATCTTCTCGGGAGCGGACTTCGACCTCAGCGACAGCGAGCAGCTCGAGCTGGTGCTCGGCGGCGCTCAGATGGCCGGACGCAATCTCTCCGAAGAGGTGTCGACGCCGGAGCCCTTCACGGTGCCCGCCGTCGGCGAGAAGGTCGGCTCGGTCGCGGTGCTCGACCTCGGCGTGAAGACCTCGACCCTCAACAATCTGGCGGCCCGCGGCCTGGACGTGCACGTGCTGCCGCAGATGGTGACCGCGCGCGACGTGCTCGAACTCCAGCCGTCTGCCCTGTTCTTCTCGAACGGCCCCGGTGACCCGGCCGCCTCCGACAAGCACGTCCAGCTGCTTCAGGATGTGCTCCGCGCCGGAGTCCCGTACTTCGGCATCTGCTTCGGCAACCAGCTGCTCGGCCGCGCGCTCGGCCTCGGAACGTACAAGCTGCCGTTCGGTCACCGCGGGATCAACCAGCCCGTGCTCGACAAGCGCACCGGCCGCGTCGAGATCACCTCGCAGAACCACGGCTTCGCGGTCGAGGCGCCCATCGAGGGGACTTTCGACTCTCCTGCCGGCTTCGGCCGCGTCGAGGTGAGCCACTTCAGCCTCAACGACAACGTGGTGGAGGGGCTCAACTGCCTCGACCTGAACGCGTTCAGCGTGCAGTACCACCCCGAGGCGGCGGCGGGCCCGCACGACGCCAACTACCTCTTCGACCGGTTCCTGGAGATGATCCAGGGTTCGAAGAACGCGCATCCCGCAGCCGCAGACGACGCATCCACCACCGACGAAGAGGGCACGAACTAATGCCGAAACGTTCCGACATCAGCTCCGTTCTCGTCATCGGCTCCGGCCCGATCGTGATCGGCCAAGCCTGCGAGTTCGACTACTCCGGCACTCAGGCGTGCCGGGTGCTGCGCGAGGAGGGCGTGCGCGTCATCCTCGTCAACTCCAACCCCGCGACGATCATGACCGACCCGGACTTCGCCGACGCCACGTACGTCGAGCCGATCACCTGGCAGGTCATCGAGTCGATCATCGCCAAGGAGAAGCCGGATGCGATCCTGCCGACCCTGGGCGGCCAGACCGCGCTCAACGCGGCCATCCAGCTGCACGAGCACGGCATCCTCGAGAAGTACGACGTGGAGCTCATCGGCGCCAACTTCGAGGCGATCCAGAAGGGCGAGGACCGCCAGATCTTCAAGGAGCTCGTGATCGAGGCGGGCGCCGAGGTTGCCCGCTCGCACATCGCGCACACCGTCGAGGAGGCGGTGGAGTTCGCCGAAGACCTCGGGTACCCGCTCGTCGTGCGGCCGTCGTTCACCATGGGCGGCCTCGGCTCCGGATTCGCGTACACCGAGACCGAGCTGCGGCGCATCGTCGGCGACGGCCTCCACCAGAGCCCGACCACCGAGGTGCTCCTGGAGGAGTCCATCCTGGGCTGGAAGGAGTACGAGCTCGAGCTCATGCGCGACACCGCCGACAACACGGTCGTCGTCTGCTCGATCGAGAACGTGGACCCGGTCGGAGTGCACACCGGTGACTCCATCACCGTTGCGCCCGCGCTCACCCTGACCGACCGCGAGTACCAGAGGATGCGCGACATCGGCATCGACATCATCCGCGCGGTGGGCGTCGACACCGGCGGCTGCAACATCCAGTTCGCGGTCGACCCGGAGAACGGGCGCATCATCGTGATCGAGATGAACCCGCGCGTCTCCCGCTCGTCGGCGCTCGCCTCCAAGGCCACCGGCTTCCCGATCGCGAAGATCGCAGCCAAGCTGGCCATCGGCTACCGACTCGACGAGATCCCAAACGACATCACCAAGGTGACCCCGGCCAGCTTCGAGCCGACGCTCGACTACGTGGTCGTCAAGGTCCCGCGGTTCGCGTTCGAGAAGTTCCCGGCCGCAGACCCGACGCTGACCACCACTATGAAGTCGGTCGGCGAGGCGATGGCCATCGGCCGCAGCTTCACGAGCGCGCTGCAGAAGGCGCTCCGTTCGCTCGAGAAGCGCGGATCGTCGTTCCACTGGGGACCCGAGAGCCGCACGGTCGAGGAGCTGCTGGAGAGCATCCGGACCCCCACCGACGGCCGGATCGTCGACGTGCAGCAGGCGCTCCGCCTCGGGGCGAGCATCGAGCAGGTCTTCGAGTCGACCAAGATCGATCCCTGGTTCCTCGACCAGATCGTGCTGATCAACGAGGTCGCCGACCAGCTCAAGAACGCCGAAACGCTCGACACCGACACTCTGCGCTACGCCAAGGACCACGGGTTCTCGGATGCGCAGATCGGTCAGCTGCGCGGCTTCGGCGAGACCGACGTGCGCGAGATCCGCCACATCCTGGATGTGCGCCCGGTCTACAAGACGGTCGACACCTGCGCGGGCGAGTTCCCGGCCCTCACGCCGTACCACTACTCCAGCTACGACCTCGAGACGGAGGTTGCGCCGAGCGACCGGCGCAAGGTCGTCATCCTGGGCTCCGGGCCGAACCGCATCGGGCAGGGCGTCGAGTTCGACTACTCGTGCGTGCACGCCTCGTTCGCGCTGCACGACGCCGGGTTCGAGACGATCATGATCAACTGCAACCCCGAAACGGTCTCGACCGACTACGACACCAGTGACCGCCTGTACTTCGAGCCGCTGACGCTCGAAGACGTGCTCGAGGTCATCCATGCCGAGAGCCAGAGCGGCGAACTCGTCGGCGTCGTCGTGCAGCTCGGAGGCCAGACCGCCCTCGGACTCGCGAAGGGACTCGAGGCGGCCGGTGTGCCCATCCTCGGCACCACTCCCGAGGCCATCGACCTGGCGGAGGAGCGCGGCCTGTTCGCCGAGATCCTCGAGAACGCCGGGCTCCTCGCACCGCGCAACGGCACCGCATTCGACTATCCCGGCGCCGTGCAGGTGGCCGAGGAGATCGGCTACCCCGTGCTGGTGCGTCCGAGCTACGTGCTCGGCGGCCGCGGTATGGAGATCGTCTACGACAGCCCGTCGCTGGCGGACTACTTCGAGCGGGTCGCGGGCCAGGGGATCGTCGGGCCGGCGCATCCGCTGCTCGTCGACCGTTTCCTGGACGACGCGATCGAGATCGACGTCGACGCGCTCTACGACGGTGAGCAGCTGTACATCGGCGGTGTGATGGAGCACATCGAGGAGGCGGGGATCCACTCCGGCGACTCGAGCTGCACCCTCCCGCCGATCACGCTCGGCCGTCGCGAGATCGACCGGGTGCGCGAAGCGACACTGAAGATCGCCGAGGGGATCGGCGTGCGCGGGCTGCTCAACGTGCAGTTCGCGATCGGCGCCGGCGTGCTCTACGTGCTCGAGGCCAACCCGCGCGCATCCCGCACCGTGCCCTTCGTGTCGAAGGCGCTCGGGATCCCGCTGGCCAAGGCCGCGTCCCGCATCATGGTGGGGGAGAGCATCGCCTCGCTCGTGGACTCGGAGCTGCTGCCCGCCCAGGACGGGTCGATCATCCCGATGGACTCCCCGGTCGCCGTCAAGGAGGCGGTGCTGCCGTTCAAGCGCTTCCGCACCAAGGAGGGCAACGTCGTCGACTCGGTGCTCGGCCCGGAGATGCGCTCGACCGGAGAGGTCATGGGCATCGACAAGGACTTCCCGCGGGCGTTCGCGAAGAGCCAGGCCGCTGCGTACGGCGGCATGCCGCTCGGCGGAACGGCGTTCGTGTCGGTCTCCGACCGTGACAAGCGCTCGATCGTGCTCCCGGTGCTCCGGCTTCAGCAGCTCGGCTTCGAGATCCTCGCCACGGAGGGAACCGCCGAGGTGCTGAACCGGAACGGCATCGCGGCGCGCATCGTGCGCAAGTTCAGCGAGACCACCGCCGACAGCAGCGAGCCGTCGATCGTCGACCTGATCACCCGTGACGAGGTGGATGTGGTCATCAACACGCCGAGCGGCCGCTCAGCGCGCGCAGACGGTTATGAGATCCGTGCGGCTGCGGTCGCCGGGGACAAGCCGCTGTTCACGACGATCGCCGAGCTCAGCGCCGCCGTCGCATCCGTCGACGCCATCCGCGAGGGCTTCGACGTGCGATCTCTGCAGGAGTACGCCCTCGATCGGGCCGCTCGCGCATGAGTCGCGGCGGCGTGGCCTTCGGTGACCGGCTCGCCGAGGTCTTCGACGCCCACGGCCGGCTCTGCGTCGGCATCGACCCGCACGCACATCTCCTGGAGTCCTGGGGCCTGACCGACTCGGCCGCGGGCGTGCGGGAGTTCGGTCTGGCGGTCGTCGAGGCGGCCGTCGGTCGTGCGGGAATCGTGAAGCCGCAGGTCGCCTTCTTCGAACGCTACGGCTCCGCCGGGTATGCGGCGCTCGAGGACGTGCTCGCCGCGGCCCGCGAGGCCGGACTCCTGGTGATCGCAGATGCGAAGCGTGGCGACATCGGGACGAGCGTCGCCGCGTATGCGGAGGCTTGGCTCACACCGGGTGCGCCCCTCGAGGCCGATGCGATGACGATCTCCGCGTTCCAGGGCGTGGGCTCCATCGCGGAGCCGATGCGCCTCGCCGAGGATGCGGGCAAGGGGCTGTTCGTGCTGGCCGCGACCTCGAATCCCGAGGCAGAGGGCATCCAGAAGGCGGTCGTCGAATCGGGCCCGCGCGCGGGGTCGACGGTGGCGCGTGCGATCATCGATGATGTGACTTCCTTCAACCAGGCCCAACCCGCGCACGCGTTCGGCACGGTCGGGCTCGTTCTCGGGGCGACGCTCGATCTCGGCTCGTACGGGATCGACACGGCGACCGCATCCGTCGTCGCCACGCCCGTGCTCGCCCCCGGCTTCGGCCACCAGGGCGCCCGGGTGCAGGATGCGGCGCGCCTGTTCGGCTCGCTGGCCGGCGGCGTGATCGTGAGCGAGTCCCGTGGACTCCTGAAGGCGGGTCCCCGTGCCATCGCCGACGCCATCGAGCGGCGGGCAGCGGAGGTTCGGAGCGTCGATGTCTGAGTCGTCCGTGTCTTCTGAGCCGTCCGCGTCTTCTGAGTCGGCGCCCTCCGTGCGTCCCGCTCCTCCCGAGGTGGACCGTCGCGCGGCTTCGCAGGCCGCGGTGGCGGCTCGTCGGGCCCGCGCTGCGGTGAAGGCCGCGATCGCCGGGCACGACGTGTCGCCCTTGGCCGTGCTCGATAAGGCGACAGCCGACCCCGAGGGCGTCGAGGGACGTCTGCGCGTGACCGAGTTTCTCCTGAGTGTCCCGGCCATCGGCACGACCAAGATGGCCGACGCGCTGGAGAAGCTCTCGATCTCTCCGGCGAAACGCCTCGGTGGGCTGGGCCGTCATCAGCGCCTGCGGCTGCGCGAGTTCCTCATCGAGCGCGAATCGCGAAGCGGGCGGTTGAAGCACCACCTCGTCGTGCTCGCGGGCCCGACCGCTGTCGGCAAGGGCACCGTCTCCACGTACATCCGCGAGAACTATCCGGATGTGCTGCTCTCGGTCTCCGCGACGACCCGCGCACCACGACCAGGAGAGATCGACGGCGTCAACTACTACTTCGTCGACGACGCGGAGTTCGATCGCATGATCGCGGAGGGCGAACTGCTCGAATACGCGACCGTGCACAACCTGTCGCGCTACGGCACCCCCGTGCTCCGATCGAGCGCGCACTCGAGTCGGGCAAGAGCGTTCTGCTCGAGATCGACCTGCAGGGAGCGCGCAGCGTGCGGCAGACGATGCCCGAGGCGAGACTCATCTTCCTGCTCCCGCCGACCTGGGAGGAATTGGTCCGCCGGCTCATCGGGCGCGGCACCGAGAGCCCCGAGGAACAGCAGCGCAGACTGGAGACCGCGAAGGTCGAATTGGCCGCTCAGGACGAGTTCGATCACCGCGTGGTGAACACCGACGTGGCCGATGCCGCGCGGGAGGTCGTAGACTTGATGAAGATCCGTACGGCGCCGTCGCGCCCGTAGACCGTTTTTTCGTCTCCGCGACAATCGTCGCGGTATCGACGACCCCCTTCGAAGGAGCAATACACGCATGGCAATCAGCAACAAAGGCATCATCGACCCGCCCATCGACGACGTTCTCGCCAAGGTCGAGTCGAAGTATGCGCTCGTGATCTTCGCGTCCAAGCGCGCCCGTCAGATCAACGACTACTACGCCGACCTGCACGAGGGAAGCCTGTTCGACAACGTCGGACCGCTCGTCGACTCGAGCGTCGAAGACAAGCCGCTCTCGGTCGCCCTGCACGAGATCAACGAGGACAAGCTCACGATCAAGCCGATCGTCGAGTAGCACCGAGACTCGAAACAGCACCGCCGTAAGGTTTTGCCGCCGGGCCCGCCCGGCACGTGAGGGGATGCCGTCGTGAGCGCACGATTGACCATTGTCGTCGGAGTGACCGGCGGCATCGCCGCGTACAAAGCGGTCGGGGTGATCCGGTCGTTGGTGCTCGAGGGGCACTCGGTTCACGTCGTCGCGACCGAGGCGGCCCTCCGCTTCGTCGGTCGGCCGACACTCGAGGCCATCAGCCGCAACCCGGTCGCGACCGACCTCTACGAAGGCGTCGCCGAAGTGCGTCACGTCGCCATCGGTCAGTCGGCCGACCTCATCGTCATCGCCCCGGCCACAGCGAACACGATCGCGAAGCTCGCGGCGGGCCTCGCCGACGATCTGCTCGGCAACACCGTGCTCGCCAGCACTGCTCCGCTCGTGATCGCCCCGGCGATGCACACCGAGATGTGGCGCAATGCTGCCACGGTGGCGAACATCGCGACTCTCCGCGAGCGCGGGGTGACGATCGTCGGGCCCGCCTCCGGCCAGCTCACGGGCAAGGACTCCGGCCCGGGCCGGATGGAGGAGCCGGCGGTGATCGTGCGCGCGGCGCTCGAGGCTGTCGGCGAGCATCCTGAACCGCGTGAGACGACGGCTTCCGATGTCGAGCACGCGGCCGAAACGCCCGGCGTGAACGACGTGGTGGTGCTGTCGGAGCGGCGCCGAGCGAACGAGGCGACCCGCAAGCCCCGTGGCGGAGACGACCTGGCGGGCAAGCGGGTGGTGATCACCGCCGGTGGAACGCGCGAGCCGCTCGACCCGGTGCGCTTCCTGGGAAACCGATCGAGCGGGCGTCAGGGCGTCGCGCTGGCACAGGCGGCTCGTGCCCGCGGAGCGGACGTGACGCTTGTCGCCGCGCACATCGAGGTGGCGCCGCCGGACGGCGTCGAGCTCGTCGAGGTGCAGACCGCCCTCGAACTGCAGGAGGCGGTGACGACAGCGTCGCAGGGCGCCGACATCGTCGTGATGACGGCGGCGGTCGCCGACTACCGACCCGTCGAGGTGCGCGAGGCCAAGATCAAGAAGTCGGAGGCGGGGGAGCGGCTCACACTCGAACTCGTCGCCAACCCCGACATCCTTGCCACGCTCTCCTCGGTCAAGCCCGAGGGCCAGGTCATCGTCGGATTCGCTGCCGAGACCGAGCCCGACCCATCGTCGCTCATCGACCTCGGACGCACCAAGCTGGCGTCGAAGGGCTGCGACTTCCTCGTCCTCAATCAGGTCGGCTGGACCCAGGGCTTCGCCACGGACAGTAACGAGGTCGTGGTCCTCCGCCGGGGCGGCGATATAGTGATGGAGGCCTCGGGCAGCAAGCTGTCGGTGGCCGATCGTATTCTCGACGTCATCGTCTAAGCGGTCCTCGTACAGCACCGACCAGGGAGCAACATGGCAGATCTGCGCCTATTCACATCCGAGTCCGTCACCGAGGACATCCGGACAAGATTTGCGACCAGATCTCCGACAGCATCCTCGACGCACTCCTCGCGGTCGACCCGCACAGTCGTGTGGCGGTCGAGACCCTCGTCACGACCGGCCTGGTGCACGTCGCCGGCGAGGTCACGACCAGCGGATATGTCGAGATCCCGGCGCTGGTGCGCGAGAAGATCGTGGAGATCGGCTACGACTCGTCCGACGTGAGCTTCGACGGCAACCAGTGCGGTGTGTCCGTGTCGATCGGCGCGCAGTCGCCGGATATCGCGCAGGGCGTGGACAATGCATTCGAATCGCGCACCGAGCAGAGCGAAGACGGCCTCGACCGTCAGGGTGCAGGCGACCAAGGCATCATGTTCGGGTACGCGACCACCGAGACACCGCAGTACATGCCCTTGCCGATCTGGCTGGCGCATCGCCTCGCGGAGCGGCTCGCCGAGGTGCGCAAGGACGGCACGCTCGACTACCTCCGTCCCGACGGCAAGACCCAGGTGACCATCGGCTACGAGGGCATCGTGCCCAAGTCGGTGCAGACCGTCGTGCTCTCCACGCAGCACGCCCCGAGCGTCTCGAACGAGACCCTGCAGGCCGAGGTGATCGAGGAGATCATCGCGCCGGTGCTGCACGCAGCGGGGCTCGAGTCCTCGCACGTTCGCACCCTCATCAACCCGACCGGCCGGTTCGAGATCGGCGGCCCGAAGGGCGACGCCGGTCTGACCGGGCGCAAGATCATCGTCGACACCTACGGCGGCGCCAGCCGTCACGGCGGCGGTGCGTTCTCCGGCAAAGACCCGTCGAAGGTCGACCGTTCCGCGGCGTACGCCATGCGCTGGGCTGCGAAGAACGCGGTCGCGGCCGGGTTCGCCGACCGGCTCGAGCTGCAGATCGCCTACGCGATCGGCAAGGCGGCGCCGGTCGGACTCTACGTCGAGACGTTCGGCACGGGCAAGGTTCCGGATGAGCGCATCATCGCGGCGATCCGGGAGGTCTTCGACCTGCGCCCGGCCGCGATCATCCGCGACCTCGACCTGCTGCGCCCGATCTACGCGCAGACGGCCACCTACGGTCACTTCGGCCGAGAGCTCCCCGATTTCACCTGGGAGCGTCTCGACCGGGTCGACGACCTGCGCTCCGCCGCGGGTCTCTAGCGTGGCGGCGGCCGGCCGGGTCGCCCGCATCGTGATCGACTCGGCGCTTCCTCAGCTCGATCACTTCTTCGACTACCGCGTGCCCGACGAGCTCGCCGACTCCGCCGTTCCGGGCGTGCGGGTGAAGGTGCCGCTGCGCTCGGCCGGGCGCATCGCCGAGGGATACCTCGTCGAGCTCGCCGCGGACGACGACGCCTTCGAAGGCACTCTCAGCCCGATCGAGGCGGTGGTCTCACCGGTTCCCGTGCTCACTCCCGAAGTGTGGGCGCTCGCGAGGCGGGTGGCCGACCGGAGCGCGGGCACGGCCAACGACATCCTCCGGCTCGCCGTTCCCGGCAGGCAGGTGCGCGTCGAGAAGGGGTGGCTCGCCCAGCGGGAGGCGGCCGCGGGGGCCGAGCCCGCGCATCCGTCGATCTCCGAACCGCCGGTGCGAGGATACGGCGACCGGGTTCTCGAAGACGCGGTTGCGAAGGGCGAGAGGCTCGCCCTGCAGGTGATCCCGCGGCTCGCGCAGCTTCCCAGCGGCGAATGGGTCGGCGAATGGGCGGTCACCCTCGCGACCCTGGCCACAGGATGCTGGGCGCGCGGCGAGTCCGCGATCGTCGCCGTTCCCGACTACCGCGACCTCGACCAGCTGGCGGCAGCGCTTGCTGCCATCGCGCCGGCGGAGGCGGTCGTGCGCGCAGATGCCTCGCAGTCGAATCCCGATCGCTATCGCGCGTTTCTCGCAGCCCTGAGCGGCTCGCGCATCGTGATCGGCAATCGTTCGGTCGTCTACGCACCCGCATCCAAGCTGGGGATGGTCGCGGTCTGGGATGACAGCGACCCACTGCATGCCGAACCGCTCAGCCCGTACGTGAACACCAGGGATGCGGCACTTGTTCGTCAGGAGCTCCAGGGCGGCGCCCTGATCTTCGCCGGACACACCCGCAGCGTCGAGGCACAGCGGCTCGTCGACATCGGCTGGATGCGCGATCTCGGGCCGGAACGGGCGGTTCTCCCGAAGGTCGTGCTGACCGCCAACCAGACGGCGGCGGAGTCGGCGGCGCGGGCCGCGCGCATCCCGTCGACCGCATGGCAGGCGGCCCGCGCCGCACTCACCGGCGACAAAGGTGTGCCGCGAGGGCCGGTGCTCATTCAGGTGGGCCGTCCGGGATACGCGCCCGTGCTCGCTTGCGCCTCGTGCGGCCAGGCGGCCCGATGCAATCGGTGCGAGGGACCGCTCGGCCAATCTCGGGCGGGTGCAGTGCCGGCTTGTGGATGGTGCGGCGCACTGGCCACCGACTGGAAGTGCGAGCACTGCGAGCACACGCGGTTCAGGATGGTCACGGTCGGCGCGGGGCGCACAGCGGAAGAGCTGGGCCGGGCGTTTCCTGGCGTTCGCGTCATCGTCTCCGACGGCGACCATCCGGTGCAGACCGTGGGCGACGCTGCGGCGATCGTCGTCGCGACGCGAGGCGCCGAACCGATCGCCGCGGGCGGGTACCGTGCGATCCTGCTGCTCGACGGCGAACGGATGCTCGCGCGCGAGAATCTGCGCGTCGCCGAGGACTGCCTCCGCTGGTGGTCCAATGCGGCTGCCCTTGCCGCCCCCGGAGCACCGACGGTGCTGGTCGGCGTGTCCGGTGCGCTCGGCCGCGCCTTCGCGACGGGGCGCTTCGCCGACTTCGCGCGCGCCGAACTGGCCGGCCGGCGCGAGCTCCGGTTTCCACCGGCAGTGCGACTCGCTTCGATCACCGGGGCCGCGGACGTGGTCGAGGAGGCGGTGTCTGCCGTCGATCCCACGCTGCTCATCGATGTGCTCGGCCCGGCGCCCCACGGCGATGGGCTCGTGCGCAGCATCCTGCGGTTCGACTACGCCAGAGGCACAGAGGTCGCTGCGGCCGTGCGGGCTGCGACGGTACGGAATGCGACGAGGCGTCGTCGCGCACCGGCGGGGAAGACGGGCTTCCGCCCCGCGCCCACCCTTCGGGTGCGCTTCGACGACCCCGACATCCTCTAACGGCCCGGCTCCAGCGCGGCCAGGTAAAATCCTTACCGATCCCAGAACCGAAAGAACCTTCATGCGCCTCGTCTTCGCCGGAACCCCGGCGGTCGCCATTCCCTCCCTCCGGGAGCTTGCCGCACGGCACGATGTGGTCGCCGTCATCACGCGACGCGACGCGGAACTCGGCCGCAAACGCGTGCTGACGCCGTCGCCGGTCGCGGTCGCGGCCGACGAACTCGGGATCGAGGTGATCAAGGCCAATCGCCTCGATGACGAGGTGACCGAGCGCATCCGGAACCTCAATGCGGATCTCGGCGCCATCGTCGCGTACGGCGGCCTCGTGCGGGAGCCTCTCCTGTCGACCCCTCGCCTCGGCTGGGTCAACCTGCATTTCTCTCTGCTTCCGCGCTGGCGCGGCGCCGCTCCCGTTCAGCATGCGGTCATCGCCGGCGATCCGATCACGGGCGCCGCCGTCTTCAAGTTGGTCCCCGATCTGGACGCGGGCGACGTCTTCTCCGAGCTGCGCCGGCCGATCGGTCCCGACGAGACCGCAGGCGAGCTGCTCGAGGCGCTCTCGCTCTCGGGAGCGACCCTGCTCGCCGACACGGTCGACGCCCTCGACGACGGGACGGCGAGCGCGGTTCCTCAGACCGGCGAGACGACTCTGGCTCCGAAGCTCGGGCTTCCGGATGCGCACCTCGACTTCTCCCAGCCCGCCGAGACCGTTTACGCCCGGCTCCGCGGCGTGTCTCCCGAACCGGGAGCGTTCGCCCTTCTCGACGGTGAGCGGTTCAAGATCCACGCCGCCCGTCCCGCTGAGGGCGAAGCGCTCCCCATCGGAGAGGTGCTGGTGCGTGACAAGCACGTGCTCGTCGGCACGTGCACGAATCCCCTCGAACTCCTCATAGTTCAGCCGTCGGGAAAGAAGTCGATGCCCGCCGCCGACTGGTGGCGCGGTGCGTCCGCCGAAAGGGTGGTCCTGTCATGAGCGCCGACCGACCAAGGCGATCCCGCGAGGGAACCCGCGAGCAGTCACGCGTGCAGCCAGCGCGCCGGGTGGCGTACGACGTGATCTCGGCCGTGCGCGAATCCGACGCGTATGCCAATCTGCTGCTCCCGACCAGGATCTCGCGTGCCGGTCTGTCGCCCGCCGATGCCGGGCTCGCCACGGAGCTCACATACGGCACGCTCCGGATGCAGGGCTACTACGACAAGGTCATCGCACGTGCTGCTGGGCGTCCGGTCGAGCGGATCGACGCGCCGATCCTCGACGTATTGCGCCTAGGCACCCATCAGCTGCTCTCCACCCGGGTCGCGCCCCACGCCGCCGTCAACGAGTCCGTGGCGCTCGCCCGATCGGTCGGGTCGCAGTCGGCCACCGGATTCACGAATGGCGTCCTGCGAGAGATCGGGCGGCACAGCCCGGAGGAGTGGCGCATCCGCATCCTCGCCGACGCGAAGAACGCGAACGAGGAGCTCGCCGACGTCACGTCGCACCCCACCTGGATCGTGCGCGCCTTCCGCCGCTCGCTGGAGGCGGAGGATCGCGGGGAAGAACTCGAGCGACTGCTCGAAGCCGACAACGCCGCTCCACGCGTCAACATGGTCGCCCTGCCGGGCCTCGCCGAGGCTCCGGTCGAGTCGACGCCCGACCGGTTCTCGCCGGTCGGCTTCACGACGGCTGGCGGCGACCCGCTGCGCCTGATGGACGCGACCGACGGCCGTCTCCGTGTTCAGGATGAGGGCTCGCAGATCGCCGCGCTGGCCCTCAGCCGAGCGCGCCCCATCGAGCAGGGCGAGCGCTGGCTCGACCTCTGCGCGGGACCAGGCGGAAAGGCGGCCCTGTTGGCGACGGAGGCGCTCGCCGGTGGCGCAGAGCTGGTGGCGAACGAGCTGGTTCCAGCGCGCGCCGACCTCGTTCGCCGGGCACTCGCCGCGGTGCCGGAGACCGTCGAGGTGTGGGAGCGCGACGGCACGACCATCGGCGAGTCGCATCCCGAGTCGTTCGACCGCATCCTGCTCGACGCGCCCTGCACGGGTCTCGGCGCATTGCGTCGCCGTCCCGAAGCGCGCTGGCGGAAGACACCGCGCGATGTCGCCGAACTCACGGAGTTGCAGTCGCGTCTGATCGACTCGGCCATCGCCGCGCTCAAGCCGGGCGGCGTGCTCGCATACGTCACCTGCTCACCGCACATCGCCGAGACGCGGGCGATCGTGGCGAACGCGCTCGACCGGAACCGCGACACGCTGGAGCCGATGGATACCGCCGGTGTCGTTCAGGAGTTCGTCGACGATCGACTCGACCTCGCGGGCGAACCGACGCACGTGCAGCTCTGGCCCCACCGGCACAACACCGACGCGATGTTCATCGCGCTCCTCACCAAAAACGGCTCGACCGAGAAATAGGCTCAAGGCATGCCCGCACGGATCAACCCCAGCATTCTGGCCGCCGACTTCGTCAACCTCGAGCGCGACCTGGACAAGATCGCCTCGGCAGACCTCGTCCACGTCGACGTGATGGACAACCACTTCGTGCCGAACCTGACGTTCGGGCCGCAGATGGTGGGACGCATCCAAGATGTGTCGAAGATCCCGCTCGACGTGCACCTGATGATCGACAATCCCGACGAATGGGCGCTCGGCTACGCGGAGCTCGGCGCATACTCGGTCACCTTCCACGTGGAAGCCGCTGCCGACCCGGTGCGTCTCGCCCGACGACTGCGGGCCATCGGGGCGCGAGCCGGTCTCGCGCTCAAGCCGGGAACCGCGGTCGACGACTATCTCGACCTCCTCCCCGAGTTCGATCAGTTCCTCGTCATGACCGTGGAGCCGGGCTTCGGAGGTCAGTCCTTCATGGCCGAGACGATGCCCAAGCTGGCGCGTCTGCGTGCCGCGGTCGACGCATCCGGAGCCGACATCTGGCTTCAGGTCGACGGGGGCATCAACGAGGAGACGATCGTGACCGCGGCCGAAAACGGCGCGGACACTTTCGTCGCTGGTTCCGCCGTGTTCCGCGCCGAGAACCCCGCCGACCAGATCAGCCTGCTGCGCGAGAGCGCCACCCGGCACCTCCACGGCCCCGCGACCTCCTAGACTGGAGGGGTGAAAACCTTCGACGACCTCTTCGCCGAGCTCAGCGAGAAGGCCGCCACCCGTCCGGAGGGTTCCGGAACGGTGCGCGAGCTGGATGCGGGCGTGCACGCCATCGGAAAGAAGATCGTGGAGGAGGCCGCCGAGGTCTGGATGGCTGCCGAGTACCAGTCGGACGAAGAGACTGCCGAGGAGATCTCGCAGCTGCTCTACCACCTGCAGGTGCTTCTGCTGGCCAAAGGCCTCGCCCCGGCCGACGTGTACCGACATCTGTGATCCGAACCCACCGTTCTGATCACCCCTCGTACACGAAAGACTGACCAATGCTGAAAATCGCCGTCCCCAACAAGGGTTCGCTCTCCGAGACCGCGGCTCAGATGCTCGCCGAGGCCGGCTACCACGGCCGCCGCGACCCGAAAGAGCTGATCGTCGCCGACCCGCGCAACGACGTGGAGTTCTTCTACCTCCGCCCGCGCGACATCGCCACCTATGTGGGCTCGGGGGCTCTAGATGTCGGTATCACCGGCCGCGACCTCCTGCTCGACTCCGAGTCGCCCGCGGCGGAGATCGCCGCCCTCGACTTCGCCGCCTCGACGTTCCGTTTCGCCGGACCGACCGGTGTCTTCACCGACCTCGCCGACCTCGACGGCAAGCGCGTCGCCACCAGTTATCCCGGTCTTGTCGGCGCCTTCCTCACCGACAACGGGATCGACTCGACGCTCGTCAACCTCGACGGCGCGGTCGAGTCCGCCGTGCGGCTCGGGGTCGCGGATGCGGTCGCAGACGTCGTCGAGACCGGCACTACTCTCCGCAAGCAAGGCTTAGAGATCTTCGGTCCGGTGATCCTGGAGTCGGAGGCGGTGCTGATCTCGTCGCCCGCCACCGCATCCGGAGTCGACACCCTGCTGCGGCGTCTGCAGGGCGTGATGGTCGCGCGCCAGTATGTGCTGGTCGACTACAACCTTCCGGTCGCACTCTTGGACGCGGCTGTCGCCCTCACGCCGGGCGTCGAGTCGCCGACGGTGTCACCACTCGGCGAACCCGATTGGGTGGCCGTGCGCGTGATGATCAAGCGCGAGCAGACGAACCACATCATGGACGGCCTGTACGAGCTGGGCGCGCGCGCCATCCTCGTCACGTCGATCCACGCGGCGCGCATCTGATGAGCGTCGCGGTCAGGGTCATCCCGTGTCTGGACGTGGCCGACGGCCGCGTCGTCAAGGAGTGAACTTTCAGAACCTGCGCGACCAGGGCGATCCCGTCGAACTGGCGCGGTCGTACTTCGAGCAGGGCGCGGACGAGCTGACGTTCCTCGATGTCACGGCGACCGTGGACAATCGCGCCACGACGTACGACGTCGTGCGGGCGACGGCCGAGCAGGTCTTCATCCCGTTAACCGTCGGCGGGGGAGTGCGCAGCACCGAAGACGTCTCGCGGCTGCTGGCCAGCGGCGCCGACAAGGTCGGCGTCAATTCTGCGGCGATCGCACGCCCGGCGCTGGTCGCCGAGATCGCGGACCGGTTCGGCGCTCAGGTGCTCGTGCTGTCGCTGGACGTGAAGCGGTCCGCGAGCACAGCATCCGGATTCGTCGTCACCACTCACGGCGGACGCACCGAGACCGACCTCGACGCCCTCGACTGGGCGGCGACGGCGATCGAGCTCGGCGCCGGAGAACTGCTGGTGAACTCGATCGACGCTGACGGTACCAAGGAGGGCTTCGACCTGGAGCTCATCCGGCTCATGCGCGAGATCAGCAGCGTTCCCGTGATCGCCTCGGGCGGCGCGGGCAAGGTCACCGACTTCGCGCCGGCCATCGGGGCGGGGGCGGATGCAGTGCTCGCCGCCAGCGTCCTCCACTCCGGTGAGATGAGCATCGGCGATGTCAAACAAGAACTCGCGAAGGCGGGTCTGGAGGTCAGGTCATGACGGAAGCAGCGACGATCGATCCGGCCATCCTGGACCGGGTCGCGTTCAACTCCGACGGGCTGGTTCCCGCGATCATCCAGCAATGGGACACCCTCGAGGTGCTCATGATGGGCTGGATGGACGCCGAGGCGTTTCGTCGCACTCTCACCGAGGGACGTGTGACGTTCTGGTCGCGGTCGCGCCAGGAGTACTGGCGCAAGGGCGACACCTCGGGCCACGCGCAGTACGTCAAGGGCGCCGCACTGGATTGCGACGGCGATACTCTGTTGGTGAGCGTCGAGCAGATCGGCGCCGCCTGCCACACCGGCACGCACACATGCTTCGACGGCGACCAGCTCGCGCCGGTCGTCGGCCACGTGCCGGACACGGCCCAGACCACCTCGGAGGCCTCGTGATCGCCACCACGGACACCGGCTCCACCAGCCGCGACAGGTTCCGTGCCCTGCTCGCCGACCATCGGGTCGTACCGGTGGCGCGCGAGCTCTTCGCCGACGGTGAGACACCTGTAGGCATCTACCGCAAGCTGGCTGCGAACCGTCCGGGCACGTTCCTGCTCGAGTCGGCCGAACAGGGCGGCATCTGGTCGCGGTTCTCGTTCGTCGGCGTCTCCTCGTTCGGGGTGCTGACCCAGGACGGGGATGCGGTGCGCTGGCTCGACTACGGCGTCTCCGCCGAGCGCGCCCTCGGCACCGCCGCGGACCTCCCGCCACTCGAGGCGCTGTCGGCCCTGTACGCCCGCTGGCAGACGCCGCGCGTCGAGGGTTTGCCGCCGCTGACCGGCGGCCTCGTCGGTTTCATCGGCTGGGAGGCGATCCGGCAGATCGAACGCCTGCCCAACCAGCCACCAGCGGACTACGACATCCCCGGGCAGGCGCTGGCGTTCTCGGCCGACCTCGTCGTCATCGACCACCGCTCCGGTACGGTCCAGCTCATCGCCAACGTCCTGAACGATGGACAGGACGACGAGGACGCGCTGTGGGCAGAGGCCCAGAGCAGACTCGATCGGATGCAGACCGGTCTCGCGCAGCCGTCGGAAGCCTGGCTCGCCCAGGTCGACCTCGCCACCCCGGCCGACCCCGTGTCGCGCACGAAGCGCGAGGACTTCCTCGCTGCGGTCGTCACCGCCAAGGAGCGGATCGTCGACGGCGACATCTTCCAGGTCGTCGTCTCCCAGCGATTCGAGCTGGAGTGCTCCGCGCATCCGCTCGACGTCTACCGTGTGCTCCGCAGCCTGAACCCGAGCCCGTACATGTACCTGCTGGCTTTGGAGCGTCCGGACGGCGGGGCGTACTCCATCGTCGGATCGTCACCCGAAGCGCTCTTCAAGGTGCAGAACGGTCGCGCGTTCACGCATCCCATCGCCGGCTCGAAGCCTCGCGGAGCGACGCCCGAGGAGGACCTCGACTTCGAGACCACCCTGCTCGGCGACGACAAGGAGCGCGCCGAGCACCTGATGCTCGTCGACCTCGCTCGCAACGATCTCGCGAAGGTCTGCCGGGCGGGCTCCGTCGAGGTGACCGAGTTCATGCGCGTCGAGCGCTTCAGCCACATCATGCACATCGTCTCCTCCGTCGAGGGCGACCTGCTGCCGACGGCCACGGCCATCGACGTGTTCCGAGCGACGTTTCCGGCGGGAACGCTGTCGGGGGCTCCCAAGCCGCGGGCGCTCGAGATCATCGATGAGCTCGAACCGGCCCAGCGCGGTGTCTACGGTGGCGTGATCGGCTACTTCGGCTTCGCCGGCGACGCCGACCTCGCCATCGCGATCCGCACGGCCACCATCATGGACGGCGTCGCGCGCGTGCAGGCCGGCGGCGGACTGGTGGCCGACTCGATTCCCGAGAGCGAGTTCCAGGAGTCGCAGAACAAGGCTGCTGCACCGCTTCGCGCGGTCGCCGTCGCGAACGCCATGAGACGGGTGCACGGTGTCGGAAGCGACTGAGGAAGCCACCGTACGTCGCGGGTCGCGTCGGGCGAAGTACCTGACGATCCTCGCGGTCGTGATCGGCGCCGGGCTCGTGCTCCTAGCGGCGACGCAACCGTGGTTCTCCGTCGTTCTCACCGCTGCGGGCGGCCACGCGGGCGCACTCGTCGTGCAGGGTTCGGCTGCCGCGCCCGCGCTGACCGCGCTGGCTCTGGCCGGGCTCGCCCTGGCGGCGGCGCTGGCGATCGCCGGCCCGGTGTTCCGGATCGTGCTCGCGGTGCTCGGGCTCCTGCTGGGCGCGAGCGTCCTGATCTCCTCCTTCACGGCGATCAGCAATCCGGTTCAGGCCGCGTCGTCGGCGATCACGTCGGCGACCGGGGTGTCGGGGGACGCATCCGTCGCGCGGCTGGTCGCACGCGTTGACACGCAGGTCTGGCCGGCGGTCGCGGTCGCCGGCGGGATCGTGCTGCTTCTGGCCGCGGTCGCCGTGATCGTGACAGGCCGGCTCTGGCCGGGGGCGTCGAAACGGTACGAGGCCCGATTCGAAGACCAGAACGGCGCGAATGCCGCTGAGGTCTTCGCGGCTCAGGATGCGGTCGACACCGCCGATGCCGCCACCATCCCCGCCGACGACGACACCGAGGCGCGCGCTGTCGCCGAGAGCGGCGACGCGGGAGCGGCGAACGCACCCGCGAAACCCCTCGAACGCGATCAGGCCATCGACAGCTGGGACGAGCTCAGCCGCGGCGAGGATCCCACGCGCTGAGCGGGCTGCACGAACCCCTGCGACCGCACTCGCTAGACTTGAACAGAACCCCATTGATCCACCGTGCGCGGCACATCGAGCCGCACACCTCACGAGCAGGAGTCCCATGAGCACCGAGTCCGTCGAACCAGGCCACGGTCACTCTCCGGCGGCGTGGACGGCCGTCATCATCATGCTGATCGCTTTCACGATTGGCGCGATCGCGTTCTTCTACGAGCTTCCGATCGTCGTGTGGGCCGCTGCGGGCCTCGCGATCGTCGGCCTCATCGTCGGCTGGGGCATGAAGCGTGCCGGTTACGGCGTCGGGGGAGCCAAGACCCAGCCGAAGGGCCACTGACGCGTGCTCGCCGACCTCGTCGCCGGCGCGCTCCAGGACGCCGAGCGGCGGCGGGCTGATCGCCCGCTCGCTGTCGTCGAGGCGGCCGCCGCCGACCGTGCCCCCGCTCTCGACGCACTCGCCGCACTCTCGCCCGCCGAGCGCGTGAAGATCATCGCCGAGGTCAAGCGCTCGAGCCCGTCGCGCGGTGCCCTGGCCGAGATCGCCGACCCCGCCGCCCTCGCCGTGTCGTACCAGACCGGCGGCGCCAGTGCGATCAGCGTCCTCACCGAGGAGCGCCGGTTCAACGGCTCGCTCGCGGATCTCGAAGCCGTCCGTGCCGCGGTCTCGATCCCGGTGCTCCGCAAGGAGTTCATCGCCGACCCGTACCAGGTGTTCGAAGCCCGTGCTGCCGGCGCCGACCTGGTGCTGCTGATCGTCGCCGCCCTCGACCAGAAGTCGATGGTGTCGCTCTACGAACTGATCACCTCTCTCGGCATGACGGCCCTCGTCGAAGCCCACTCCGCCGACGAGTTGAGCCGTGCGCTCGACACGGGCGCGGGTCTCGTGGGCGTCAACGCCCGCAACCTCTCAACGTTCGAACTGGACAGGGATCTCTTCGGCAGGCTCGCCGACAGCATCCCGTCCGGTGTCATCCGCGTCGCAGAGTCCGCCGTCAAGACGGCGGCCGATGTGGCGCACTATCGGGCCGCGGGCGCGGATGTCGTGCTCGTCGGCGAGGCGCTCGTCACGAGCGACCCCGTCGCGACGCTCGAGGAATTCCTGGTGGTCTGATGTCCCTTCGTTCCGAAACCGGCCCGTACTTCGGCGACTTCGGCGGGCGCTTCGTTCCGGAGTCGCTGATCGCCGCCCTCGACGAGCTGTCCGCGGCGTGGGAAGAGGCGAAGGTCGACCCGGCGTACATCGCCGAACTCGACGAGCTGAACCGCACATACACGGGCCGCCCCTCGATCATCACCGAGGTGCCGCGCTTCGCCGAGCACGCCGGTGGCGCGCGCATCATCCTGAAGCGCGAAGACCTCAACCACACCGGATCTCACAAGATCAACAACGTGCTCGGCCAGGCCATTCTCACCAAGCGGATCGGCAAGACCCGGGTCATCGCCGAGACCGGCGCCGGTCAACACGGTGTCGCCACGGCGACCGCTGCAGCCCTCTTCGGCCTCGACTGCACCATCTACATGGGCGAGGTCGATACTGAACGACAGGCGCTGAACGTGGCCAGGATGCGCCTGCTCGGCGCCGAGGTCGTGGCTGTCAAGACGGGCTCGCGCACGCTCAAAGACGCGATCAATGACGCGATGCGCGACTGGGTGACCAACGTCGAGAACACCAACTACATCTTCGGCACCGTCGCGGGACCGCATCCGTTCCCCGCCATGGTGCGCGACCTGCAGAAGATCATCGGCGAAGAGGCGCGCCAGCAGGTGCTCGAGCTGACCGGCAGGCTTCCGGATGCCGTCGTCGCGTGCGTCGGAGGCGGCTCGAACGCGATGGGCATCTTCCACGCCTTCCTCGACGACGAAGACGTGCGCCTGATCGGCTACGAGGCCGGCGGTGAGGGCGCGGAGACCCCGCGTCACGCTGCGACGATCACGAAGGGCCGTCCGGGCGTGCTGCACGGCGCCCGTAGCATGCTGCTGCAGGACGAGGACGGGCAGACCATCGAGTCGCACTCGATCTCGGCCGGACTCGACTACCCGGGGGTCGGCCCCGAGCACGCCTGGCTCGCGAGCATCGGTCGTGCACAGTACCTTCCGATCTCCGACGCCGAGGCGATGGATGCGCTGCGGCTGCTCAGTCGCACCGAGGGCATCATCCCCGCCATCGAATCCTCACACGCTCTTGCGGGCGCCCTCGCACTGGGGCGCGAGCTCGGACCGGAGGCCATCATCCTGGTCAACCTCAGTGGCCGAGGCGACAAGGACATGGAGACCGCTGGACGCTATTTCGACCTGATCGACGAGAGCGCGGTGCAGTCGTGAGCGGAACCACCTCGGCGAGTCGCGTGGCCGACACGATCGCCCAACGCAATCGGGATGCCGCCGGAGCCTTCATCGGCTACCTGCCTGCCGGCTTCCCCGATCTGCAGACCAGCATCGACGCCGCCGTCGCGATCGCCGAGAACGGCGTCGACATCATCGAACTCGGCCTTCCGTACTCCGACCCTGTGATGGACGGAACGGTCATCCAGGCGGCGACTCAGAAGGCCCTGGCGAGCGGTTTCCGGCTTCGCGACGGCTTCACCGCCGTTCGCGAGATCACTGCGCGCGTCGACGTGCCCGTTCTGGTGATGACGTACTGGAACCCGGTCGTGCAGTACGGCGTCGATCGGTTCGCCGACGACCTGGTCGCTGCCGGGGGAGCGGGCCTCATCACTCCCGACCTGATCCCCGACGAAGGAGCCGACTGGCTCGCAGCCTCGGAGCGCGCTGGGCTCGACCGCGTCTTCCTTGCGGCCCCATCATCGACAGAGGCGCGCCTGCGTCAGGCCGTCGAGGCGAGCCGTGGCTTCGTGTACGCCGTCTCGACGATGGGCATCACCGGTGCCCGGTCGGACGTCGACGCCGCGGCCCGGTCGCTCATCGCCCGTCTCCGTGACGTCGGCGCGACCAGCGCCTGCGTGGGCGTCGGCATCTCGACCGCCGACCAGGTGGCGGAGGTGCTCGAATACGCCGATGGCGCGATCGTCGGGTCGGCTCTGGTGAAAGCTCTGGCAGACGGAGGCGTCGAGCGCGTCGCCGAGGTCGCTGCGGAGCTGTCAAAGGGCACCGCAAAAGCAAAATAGACTATGGTGGCCGCGCGCACGTTCTGCGCGGTCTGATCAACTTCGAAAGGTGAGTCATCGGGTGTTTGCGACGATGAGCAGCTGGTACGCGAGCATTCCCAGCCCGGGGCCCGAGTGGCAGCAGATCCCGATCGACTTCTGGTTCATCCACTGGCGTGTCCAGACGTACGCGATCTGCATCCTGATCGGTATCGTCGTGGCCGCGATGTGGACGTCGCGCCGTCTCTCGAAGCGTGGTGCCGAGCCGGGCGTCGTGCTCGACATCATCCTGTGGGCGGTTCCCCTCGGAATCATCGGCGCGCGCATCTATCACGTGATCACGCACCCGGCCGACTACTTCTACCCGGGCGCCGACCTGCTGAAGACCCTCTACATCTGGGAGGGCGGAAACGCCATCTTCGGTGCACTGATCGGTGGCGCCGTCGGTGCGTACATCGGCTGCCGCTGGTCGGGAATCCGGTTCTGGTCGTTCGCGGATGCGCTCGCCCCGGCGATGCTGTTGGCTCAGGCCCTCGGCCGCCTCGGCAACTACTTCAACCAGGAGCTGTTCGGCCTGCCGACCAACGTTCCGTGGGGCCTCGAGATCGACGCCGGCAACAAGGCGATCCCGGTCGGGCTCCCCGAGGGCACGCTCTTCCAGCCGCTGTTCCTCTACGAGATCATCTGGAACATCATCGGGATCTTCGTGATCATCTGGCTTGAGCGCAAGTTCCAGCTGCGCTGGGGCAAGGCGTTCGCGGTCTACCTCATCTGGTACGGCCTCGGCCGGTCCTACCTGGAGTCGATCCGCATCGACCCGAGTGAGTTCAACTTCCTGGGCATCCAGACCAACGTGTGGGCCGCGTTCGCCGCCGTGGTGCTGGGCGTCGTGCTCTTCATCGTGCAGTCGCGCCGCCACCCCGGACTCGAGCCGAGCGTGTACCGACCCGGACGTGCGTGGATTCGCCCGGATGCTGAGGTAGACTCTGACGACACCGATTCGGATGATGACGCTCACGGCGATGACGCCACTGAACCGACCGGATCGCGCGCAGCCAAAGCCACAAGCTCACTCGGCTCGTAAGTCTTTCAGCCGAGGACCCTCTAAAAGCACCTCGGACAGAACCGCCTCCCCGCACCGCACCAGGTGGAAACGAGCGGAAACTTCCCCCTTGTTCCCGGGCCGATGGCGTCCCTCCGTAATTGACGTCAAGACGTGAGGACGGTCGACATATGGCACTCAAGCCTCCCCACTCCCGCTTCGGTTCCTTTCCCGAGAAGCAGGGTCTCTACGACCCTGCCCTCGAGAAGGACGCCTGCGGTCTCGCTATGGTCGCGACTCTGCGCGGCACCGCAGGCCACGACATCATCGATGCGGCCCTGAACGCTCTCCGCAACCTCGAGCACCGCGGTGCGGTCGGCTCCGACGCCGGCACCGGTGACGGCGCCGGCATCATCACGCAGGTTCCGGATGCGTTCCTTCGAGCCGTCGCCGGCCTCGACCTGCCCGGTGCCGGTCGCTACGCCGTCGGCAACGCCTTCCTGCCTCTCGAGGCGGGGGAGCGCGCGGCCGTCAAGGCCGCTATCGAGGCGATCGCCGTCGAGCAGGAGCTCGTCGTGATCGGCTGGCGCGAGGTCCCCGTGAGCCCCGCCGAGATCGGCAACCTGGCGCGCGACGCCATGCCGGCCATCGAACAGCTCTTCGTGTCGAGCACACGAACGGGAGAGGACGGGGAGCCGGTCGGCGGCATCCTTCTCGACCGTCAGACGTTCTTCCTGCGCAAGCGGGTCGAACGCGAGCTCGACGTCTACTTCACCTCTCTATCGAGCCGGACGCTCGTCTACAAGGGAATGGTCACCACGCTGCAGCTGGAGCCGTTCTATCCCGATCTGTCCGACCAGCGATTCGCGTCCAAGCTCGCTCTGGTCCACTCCCGCTACTCGACGAACACGTTCCCGTCGTGGCCGCTCGCGCAGCCTTTCCGCATGATCGCTCACAACGGCGAGATCAACACCGTGCAGGGAAACCGCAACTGGATGCGGGCCCGCCAGTCGCAGCTCGAAAGCGAGTTGCTCGGCGACCTCGCACCCGTGCTTCCGATCGTCACGCCGGGCGCCAGCGACTCCGCCTCGTTCGACGAGGTCGTGGAGCTGCTCTCGCTCTCCGGCCGGTCGCTGCCGCACGCGGTCATGATGATGGTGCCGGAGGCTTGGGAGAACCAGTCGGAGATCGACCCGGTGCGCCGTGACTTCTACGAGTACCACTCGATGCTCATGGAGCCGTGGGACGGCCCCGCCGCGATCGTCTTCACCGATGGCTCCGTCGTCGGTGCGACCCTCGACCGCAACGGACTCCGTCCCGGCCGCTACGTCGTGACCAACGACGGTCTCGTCGTTCTCGCGAGCGAAATCGGCGTTCTCGACATCGAGCCGAGCCGTGTCGTGCGCAAGGGCAGACTGCAGCCCGGCCGGATGTTCCTGGTCGACACCGTCGCCGGTCGCCTGATCGAAGACGACGAGATCAAGTCGGAGCTCGCGGCGAGCGAGCCGTTCGGCGAGTGGCTCGAGCAGGGCCGGATCAACCTCAAAGACTTGCCGGAGCGCGAGCACATCGTGCACACCCCGGCTTCGATCACGCGGCGCCAGCGAACGTTCGGCTACACGGAGGAGGAGGTGCGCATCCTTCTGAAGCCCATGGCCACGACGGGTGCGGAGCCCCTCGGCGCCATGGGCTCCGACACGCCCGTCGCAGTGCTCTCCGACCGCCCGCGCCTGCTCTTCGACTACTTCACGCAGCAGTTCGCGCAGGTCACCAACCCGCCGCTGGACTCCATCCGCGAAGAGGTCGTCACCTCGCTGAAGCTCGGCCTCGGCCCGGAGCGCAACCTGCTCTCCGCCGGTCCGGAGCACGCCCGCCAGGTGGTGCTCGACTTCCCGGTGATCGACAACGACGAGCTGGCGAAGATCCAGCACATCGACCCGCGACCCGGCAGCCGTCTGACCACCACGGTCAAGGGCTTGTACCGGTTCAACGACGGCCCCGACGCGATGGCGGAACGGCTCGCCGAGATGTGTGCGGAGGTCGACGAGGCGATCGAGGCCGGCGCCCAGTTCATCGTGCTGAGCGATCGCGACTCGAACAAAGATCTGGCTCCGATCCCGTCCTTGCTGATGCTCGCGGCCGTGCACCACCATCTCATCCGCGCCGAGAACCGCATGAAGGTCGGGATCATCGTCGAGGCCGGCGACGTCCGCGAGGTGCACCACGTCGCCCTGCTGATCGGCTACGGAGCGTCCGCGATCAACCCGTACCTGGCGATGGAGACCTGCGAGGAACTCGTCCGCAGCGGCCTCATCACCGGCATCACACCGGAGAAGGCCGTCAAGAACGTGATCAAGGCGCTCGGCAAGGGCGTCCTCAAGATCATGTCGAAGATGGGGATCTCGACGGTCTCGTCGTACGCGGCCGCCCAGGCCTTCGAGGCCGTCGGTCTCAGCCAGGAGCTCGTCGACCAGTACTTCACCGGCACCACCAGCAAGCTGGGCGGAATCGGCATCGATGTGCTCGCGGCCGAGAACCTCGCCCGTCACGCGTCGGCCTACCCGTCCGAGGGCGCGGTGCTTGCGCACGAGCGTCTCCAGACCGGGGAGAGTACCAGTGGCGCCGCGACGGCGCCCCGCACCTGTTCAACCCGGAGACGGTCTTCCGGCTGCAGCACTCCACGCGCACACGCCGCTACGACATCTTCAAGGAGTACACGTCGGCGGTCGACGAGCAGGCCGAGTCGCTCATGACTCTGCGCGGCATGTTCAAGCTGCAGAGCGGCGTGCGTCCAGCGATCCCGCTCGACGACGTCGAGTCGGTCGAGAGCATCGTCAAGCGGTTCTCCACGGGCGCGATGAGCTATGGCTCCATCTCCAAGGAGGCGCACGAGACCCTCGCGATCGCCATGAACCGGCTCGGCGCCAAGTCGAACACCGGTGAGGGCGGCGAGGATCTCGACCGTCTGCTCGACCCGGAGCGGCGGAGCGCGATCAAGCAGGTCGCATCCGGACGCTTCGGCGTCACGAGCATGTACCTGACGCATGCAGACGACATCCAGATCAAGCTCGCCCAGGGCGCCAAGCCGGGCGAGGGCGGTCAGCTGCCGCCGACCAAGGTCTACCCGTGGGTCGCCCGCACCCGGCACGCAACGGCCGGCGTCGGCCTCATCTCGCCGCCTCCTCACCACGACATCTACTCGATCGAAGACCTGAAGCAGCTGATCTTCGACCTGAAGCGCGCGAATCCGGATGCCCGGGTGCACGTCAAGCTCGTCAGCGAGTCGGGCATCGGCGCGGTCGCGGCGGGTGTCGCGAAAGCGCTGGCCGATGTCGTGCTCGTCTCCGGCCACGACGGCGGCACGGGCGCATCGCCGGTCAACTCGCTCAAGCACGCGGGAACACCGTGGGAGCTCGGACTCGCCGAGACGCAGCAGACGTTGATGCTCAACGGGATGCGCGATCGCGTGGTCGTGCAGGTCGACGGCCAGCTGAAGACCGGCCGTGACGTCATCGTCGGCGCCCTGCTCGGCGCTGAGGAGTTCGGCTTCGCAACCGCTCCGCTAGTGGTCTCCGGCTGCATCATGATGCGCGTGTGCCACCTCGACACGTGCCCCGTCGGTGTCGCCACCCAGAACCCGGAGCTGCGCTCGCGTTTCACGGGCAAGCCCGAGTTCGTCGTGAACTTCTTCGAGTTCATCGCGCAGGAGGTGCGCGAGTACCTCTCCGAGCTCGGCTTCCGGTCGCTCGATGAGGCCATCGGCCACGCAGAGCTCCTCGACGTGAACGGTGCGATCGAGCACTGGAAGGCGTCCGGACTCGACTTGGCGCCCATCCTGACCGGCCCGGACTTCCCGGCAGATGCGCCCCGCAAGAACGCGCGTCAGCAGGACCACGAGCTCGACAAGCACTTCGACAACCAGCTCATCGAGCGCAGCGCCGAGGTGCTGGCACGCGGTGGTCACATCGAGATCGACCTGCCCATCCGGAACACGGAGCGCGCGGTCGGAACCATGCTCGGACACGAGGTGACTGTGCGTCACGGCGAGAACGGTCTGCCGACCGGCTCGATCGAGATCACGCTCACCGGATCCGCCGGGCAGTCGCTCGGCGCCTTCCTTCCGAGCGGCATCACGCTGCGCCTCGAAGGCGACTCCAACGACTACGTCGGCAAGGGGCTCTCTGGCGGCCAGATCGTGGTTCGACCCGACCGCAACAGCGTGTTCCCGGCAGAGCGGAACGTGATCGCCGGCAACGTGATCGGCTACGGCGCGACCCAGGGCAGCATGTTCATCCGTGGCATCGTGGGCGAGCGCTTCCTGGTGCGCAACTCCGGCGCGACGGCCGTTGTCGAAGGCGTGGGCGACCACGCTCTCGAGTACATGACCGGTGGCCTCGCGGTCATCCTCGGCGGAACGGGGCGCAACCTCGGAGCCGGTATGTCCGGCGGCACCGCCTACGTGTACGAGCTCAAGGAGGATCGCGTGAACCGCGACGCTCTCGCCAGCGGCGAGCTCGAACTCCTCCCGCTCGGGAGCGCCGATGTCGAGATCGTCCGCGATCTCCTCGAACGCCACTCCGCCGAGACCGAATCGGCTCTCGCGGCCGACCTGCTCGAGAACTTCGACGACACCGTCGCGAAGTTCGTCAAGGTGCTGCCGCGTGACTACGCGGCCGTGCTGCAAACCCGTCAGAACGCGGTCGACGAGGGGCTGGACCCCGACGGCGACGTTGTCTGGAACAGAATTCTGGAGGTGACCGGTGGCTGACCCGAAGGGCTTCCTCAAGGTTACGGAGCGCGAGCTCCCCAAGCGCCGTCCGGTCTCGGTCCGTCTCATGGACTGGAAAGAGGTCTACGAGGCCGGCGACCCGAGCACACTGCGTCAGCAGGCCGGACGCTGCATGGACTGCGGCGTGCCGTTCTGCCACCAGGGCTGCCCCCTCGGCAACCTGATCCCGGAGTGGAACGACCTGATGTGGCGCGGCGAAGGCCGGCAGGCCATCGACCGCCTGCACGCGACGAACAACTTCCCGGAGTTCACCGGGCGGCTGTGCCCGGCGCCCTGCGAGTCGTCGTGCGTCCTCGGCATCAACCAGCCCGCCGTCACGATCAAGCAGGTCGAGGTCTCGATCATCGACCAGGCCTGGCAGAACGGCTGGGTGCAGCCGCATCCGCCCGAGCGCCTCACCGGCAAGACTGTCGCCGTCGTCGGTTCAGGCCCTGCGGGTCTCGCGGCCGCTCAGCAGCTCACTCGCGCCGGCCACACGGTCGCCGTGTACGAGCGCGACGACCGAATCGGCGGACTGCTTCGCTACGGCATCCCGGACTTCAAGATGGAGAAGAAGCACCTCGAGGCGCGACTCAACCAGATGATGGCCGAGGGCACCCGCTTCCGGGCGGGCGTCAACATCGGCGTCGACATCACCTGGGAAGACCTGCGCGCACGCTACGACGCCGTCGTGATCTCGACCGGCGCGATGGTTCCGCGCGACCTCCCCGTTCCCGGACGCGACCTCAGCGGCGTGCACTTCGCGATGGAGTACCTCGTTCAGCAGAACAAGGTCGGTGCGGGCGACACGGTCGCCGACCAGATCACGGCCGAGGGCAAGCACGTCGTCGTCCTCGGCGGCGGCGACACCGGTGCGGACTGCATCGGCACCGCACACCGCCAGGCGGCGGCCTCGGTCACCAACCTCGCCATCGGCAAGCAGCCGCCGAGCGAGCGTCCCAGCCACCAGCCGTGGCCGACGACGCCGACGCTCTTCGAGGTGCAGACGGCGCACGAAGAGGGCGGTCACCGCGAGTTCCTCGCCTCGACCGTCGAGTTCCTCGCCAACGAGTACGGCGAAGTGCGGGCCATCCGCGTCGCTGAGACCGAGTACCTCGACGGACGCCGCGTTCCCAAGGCGGGCACCGAGCGCGAGATCCCCGCCGATCTCGTGCTGCTCGCCCTCGGCTTCACCGGCCCCGAGAGCGACGACCTGGGCACCCAGCTCGAGGTTCCGTTCGACGAGCGCGGCAACGTGCAGCGCGACGCCGACTACCAGACGAGCCAGCCCGGCGTGTTCGTGGCCGGGGATGCGGGCCGCGGCCAGTCGCTCATCGTCTGGGCGATCGCCGAAGGCCGTGCAGCGGCATCCGCCGTTGACCGGTATCTTGAAGGGGAGACGCAGTTGCCGTTCCCCGTCCGACCCACCGACCGGGGGATCCTGGTCTGAGATCTCAGACGACCACGCGCATCCGCCGCGTGATGTCCCCACCGAATCGAGCGCCGTCAGGGGCGCAGAATCACGGAGCAAGAAGAAAAGTATGAGACGGGCCAAAATCGTCGCCACCCTCGGGCCGGCGACCTCGAGCTACGAGAACATCCGCGCGATCATCGACGCCGGTGTAGACGTAGCCCGCATGAACCTCAGCCACGGCAGCTACGACGTCCACGAGGGCGTATACGCGAACGTGCGCAAGGCCGCAGACGACGCCGGTAAGCCGGTGGCCGTGCTGGTCGACCTCCAGGGCCCGAAGATCCGCCTCGGCAAGTTCGAGGCCGGTCCATACGACCTCGCCGAGGGTGACATCTTCAAGATCACCACCGAAGACATCATCGGCACCAAGGAGATCTCCTCGACGACGTTCAAGGGGCTGCCCCAGGACGTCAAGGCGGGCGACTTCCTGCTGATCGACGACGGCAAGGTGCGCGTCAAGGTGCTCGAGACCGACGGAACCGTGGTGACCACCGAGGTCATCGTGGCCGGTCCGGTCTCGAACAACAAGGGCATCAACCTTCCGGGTGTCGCGGTGAACGTTCCCGCTCTCTCGGACAAGGACGAGGCAGACCTCCGCTGGGGTCTCAAGCTCGGAGCCGACCTCATCGCGCTGTCGTTCGTGCGCAACGCGAGCGACATCGAGCGCGTGCACGAGATCATGGCCGAAGAGGGGCGCAAGCTCCCCGTCGTCGCCAAGATCGAGAAGCCGCAGGCGGTCGACAACCTCGAGGAGATCATCGAGGCCTTCGACGCCATCATGGTCGCCCGTGGCGACCTGGGTGTCGAGCTTCCGCTCGAGGCCGTGCCGATCGTGCAGAAGCGCGCCGTCGAACTGGCCCGCCGTGCGGCGAAGCCGGTCATCGTGGCGACGCAGATGCTCGAGTCGATGATCTCCAGCCCGGTGCCCACCCGCGCCGAGACCTCGGATGTGGCGAACGCCGTTCTCGACGGGGCTGACGCAGTCATGCTCAGCGGCGAGACCAGCGTCGGCGAGTACCCGGTCATCACGGTGCAGACCATGGCCCGCATCGTCGAGTCGACGGAGGAGCACGGTCTCGACCGCATCGCCCCGCTCGGCACCCGTCCGCGCACCCAGAGCGGTGCGATCACGCTGGCCGCCGTCGAGGTCGCGGACTTCGTCGAGGCCAAGTATCTGTGCGTGTTCACGGAGTCCGGGGAGTCCGCTCGCCGGATGTCCCGCCTGCGCAACAGCATCCCGATCCTCGCGTTCACCCCGGAGGAGTCGGTTCGCCGGCGCATGTCGCTCAACTGGGGCGTCCAGTCCTTTGTCGTCTCCCGCGTGACTCACACCGACCAGATGGTCGCCCAGGTGGACGAGGCGCTCAAGTCGACCGGCCGCGCCGAGAACGGTGACAAGGTCATCATCATCTCGGGTTCCCCTCCCGGAATCCCCGGAACGACCAACGACATCCGCGTCCACCGAGTCGGAGACGTGCTCTAAACGCGGATCAACGAGAAAGGCCCCCGAGCGATCGGGGGCCTTTCTCGTTCCCACCGACTTGCCAGCAATCCGGAGGGTTCGTCGGCCCGGCACCGGCGTAGTCTCGAATTCATGAAACGTCGCTGGGTCCGCTGGTTGCCGGCCGCCGTCGTGCCGGTCGTGATCGGCGCGGGCGTGCTCATCGCTCCTCTCGCCGCGGGCGCGGCCGATCTGCCGGCGAAGTCGCCGCAGGAGGTGCTGGCACTCGTCGCTTCGAGCGACACGAAGGCATTCTCGGGAACGATCGAGCAGAGCTCGAACCTCGGGCTGCCGACGCTTCCGAATACCGGCCCGGGCGCGGGGTCGTCATCGAGCTCCCAGAACGATGCTTCAACGGCGCTGGAACTGCTGACCGGATCGCACACCGCCAAGGTGTGGGTCGACGGAGCCGCCAAGGTGCGCGTGCAGGTGCTCGACCAGCTCGCCGAGCGGGATGTGATCCGCAACGGTCAGGATGTCTGGCTCTACCAGTCCACGGGCCAGAAAGCCACGCACGTCACACTGCCCGCACACCAGGCGAAGTCGGTTCCGGATGCCAAGGCTCCGGATGCGTCCGACCTCACGCCCTCAGCGCTTGCGCAGCGCTTCCTGAAGGCCGCGGACCCGAGCACATCCGTCACCCTCGGCAAGAACGTGTCCGTCGCAGGACGCGACGCCTATGATCTCGTGCTCACGCCGCGCGCATCCGGAACCCTGGTCGGATCGGTGTCGATCGCGGTCGACGGCTCGACGGGACTCCCGCTGCGGGTGCAGGTGGATGCCCGCGGGCAGAAGGACCCGGCCGTCGAGGTGGGCTTCACCAGCTTCAGCGACCAGAAGCCGGCAGCGACGGTGTTCCAGTTCAAGCCGGCGCCAGGCGCCACGGTGTCGGAGCAGAAGCTGCCCGCGCGGGGAACCGAGAAGGCTCACGGCGAGCATCCGAAGCCCGTGGTCACCGGAAAGGGCTGGGACGCGATCGTGACCCTGCCTGCGGGGTCGGCCCCGGCGTCCCTGACATCGTCGCCGCTCTTCGCCCAGTTGACCCGCGCGGTCGACGGTGGCCACGCTCTCTCCACTTCGCTCGTCTCCGTGCTCGTCACCGACGATGGCCGAGTGCTCGCCGGCGCAGTGCCGGTCTCCGCATTGCAGGCAGTCGCCGCGCAGTGAGCGCCCCGGGGGCTGCGTTCGGAGCGGGGGCCGCGTTCGGAACAGACGACGCGATAGGGACGGACGGTCTGTCCAAGCGGTTCGGTTCGCGCACCGTCGTCGATAGCATCGACCTGCGCGTGCCGCGAGGTTCGGTGTTCGGGTTCCTCGGTCCCAACGGGTCGGGCAAGACGACGACGATCCGGATGCTGCTCGGTCTCGTCGCAGCATCGGCGGGCGAGATCCGGTTGCTCGGACAGTCGATGCCGAGCAACGGTTCCCGGGTTCTGCCGCGAGTCGGCGCGCTCGTCGAAGGCCCTGCGTTCGCGCCCTATCTGTCGGGCACGGCCAACCTGGTGCGACGCGATTCGGGCGATCGCTACGCGTCCCCGTCCACTCGACGGCAGCGCGTCGCCGATGCGCTCGAACGCGTCGGCCTCTCACACGCCGCAGACCGGCGGGTGAAGGCATACTCGCTCGGCATGAAGCAACGCCTCGGCATCGCCGGGGCGTTGCTCACGGAGCGGGATCTGCTCGTTCTCGACGAGCCGACCAACGGGCTCGACCCGCAGGGCACGCGCGAGGTGCGCACGCTCATCCGGTCGCTGGCGGATGGCGGCACGACCGTGTTCGTGTCGAGTCATCTGCTAGCTGAGATCGAGCAGATCTGCAGTCACGCCGCGATCATGCGCACCGGCCGGATCGTCGCCCAGGGCTCGCTAGACGAATTGCGTGCGGCCGGAGGGCCGAGAGTCCGAGTGACGACTCCGGATGCGGCGATCGCGGCCGACGTGCTCGCCCGCCTCGGCATCGGGCCCGAGCTCGCCGACGACGGCACGCTCGACGGTGTTCTGCCGGATCCGGCCCCGGTCCCGGAGGAGATCGTGAACGCGCTCGTGGCCGAGGGTGTGCGCGTGCGCGGCTTCGCGGTCCACGCTTCTTCGCTGGAAGAGCGGTTCGTCGCGCTCACAGGGGAGGGGTTCGATGTCGAGCAGTGACACGCTGACCGTTCTTCCGCGGCGCACCGCGGGTTGGTCCCTGCTGTGGTCGGAGCTCTCCGTGCTGTTCCGCCGGTGGCGCACGTGGGCGCTGCTCGCTGCATTGGCGGCCGTGCCCATCCTGATCGCCGTTGCCGTTCGATTGACGGGCGGCAGCCGGTCGGGGCGCGGCCCGCAGTTCCTCGACCAGATCACCGCCAACGGGCTCTTCGTCGGCTTCACTGCCCTGGTCGTTTGCGTTCCGCTGTTCCTGCCTCTCACGGTCGGCGTCGTGGCCGGTGACACGATCGCGGGCGAGGCCAGTCACGGAACGCTGCGGTATCTGGTCATCGCTCCTGCCGGCCGTCTCCGGCTGCTGGCGATCAAGTACGCGGGGGCGGCGACGTTCTGCCTCGTCGCGGCGCTCGTCGTGATCCTCGCGGGGTCGGCGATCGGCGCCACCCTCTTCCCGATCGGGCCGGTCACGCTGCTGTCGGGCACCGTCGTCAGCGTGGGCGAGGCCTTTCTGCGGCTTCTCGCGATCGCAGCCTTCGTGACGGTCTCACTGCTAGGACTCTGCGCGATCGGACTGTTCTTCTCGACGCTCACCGACGTTCCCGTCGGAGCGATGGCGGCGACGATCGTGCTGTCCGTCGTGTCGCAGGTGCTCGACCAGCTTCCGCAACTGGATGCGCTGCATCCCTGGCTCTTCAGCCACTACTGGTTCGGTTTCGCCGACCTCCTGCGCGACCCGATCTCGTGGGACTCGTTCGGCAGCAACGCGCTGCTGCAGCTCGGCTACATCGCGGTGTTCGGTGCGTTGGCGATCGGGCGATTCACGACGAAGGACATCCTCTCGTAGAAGGACATCCTCTCGTAGAGGCTGGCTTCGAGAAGGCCGACCTCAGGGGATCGTCTCTGCGGTGCTTTCCAGGGTCGACCGCGGGCGCTCCTTCGCCGTGGCGATCGACACCCCCGCAGCGAGGCAGACGATCAGGATGCCGATCAGTTGCACCGGCGTGAAGTGCTCACCCAGGATGAGAACTCCGAAGAGGGTCGCGATCACCGGTCCGAAGCTCGTGATGATCGCGTACAGCCGTGGCGGGATGCGGCGCAGGATGAACGTGTCGAGACTGTACGGGATCGCCGACGACAGCACGCCGGCCGCAACGAGCAGCCCGATGACCCGCCAGTCAAGCCGGCTGTAGTCGACGATGATCAGCGCGACCGGGAGCAGGAGCACGGTCGCGACCACGCTCGCGATGCTCAGCCCTTCGAGGCCGGGCAGGCGCAGGGCGACCTTCCGAGTGAGCACGATGTAGGCGGCCCAGGATGCTGCAGCTGTCAGGGCGAGCAGCACACCGAGCAGGTTGATCTCCCCGGATGTGCCGGTGAGCAGGAACACGCCGGCAGCCACCGCCACGGCGCAGACGATGTCGAGCACCCGGCGCGACCCCGCGAGCGCCAGAGCGAACGGGCCGATGAACTCGATGGTCGCGGCGATCCCGAGCCCCAGGATGCCGACCGACTCGTAGAAGCTCAGGTTCATCGTGACGAGCACCACGCCGAGCAGAAGTGCCGGCCACAAGCGCCGCCAGGTCAGCTCGGCCCGTTTCGGCCGGTAGAACGGGAGAACGGCGATCGCGGTGATCACCTGACGCACAGCAACGACCACGACCGAGCCGACGATGGGGATGAGCAACCCGGCGATAGCGGAGCCGAAGTTGATGCTGACCTCGGTGCCGACCTGGGTGCTCGCCCCGATCAGGGAGCGACGAGTGGTGCTGTCGCTCTGGTCGGTCACTCTTCGAGCTTAGGGCGTCAGGCAGAGGCCTCGAACCGCATGATCGCCCTCGTGGCGGAGGGGCGCCGGACGACACGGAAGCCGGAGGAGTCGAACAGGGAGACCGTTCCGTGAAACCGTTCCGCGCTTGAGAGCGACGGACGCACGTCGGGGTCGACGGGATATCCCTCGACGACCGTCGCCCCCTGGCTCAGGGCGTAGTCGACGGCGCCCCGCAACAGCGCCCTCGCGACACCGCGCTTGCGGTACTCGAGCCGAACGACGAAGCAGGTGACGGCCCAGGGATCGGCCGGATCGTCGCCGACCCGCTTGGTGATCGGCGACCGCGCGAGACCGGGATAGGCCGAGAACTGCTCGACAGCAGCCCAGCCGACCGGCACGCCGTCGATCCATGCGACGACACCGGGCGCCGCCTCGTGCTCGAGGCTCTCGTGCAGCCGCTCTGCCTTGCCCTCACGCGAGGTCTGCTTGAACTCCGCGCCGGAGAGCTTGACATTGACACCAGCATCCCGACGGATCGCCGCGCTCGCCGAAGACCTCCTGGAGCTCGGGCCACAACTCGGCGCGGACGGGTTCGACGGTGATCGTCTCGTCAGCCATAGCGCCCACCTTAGGCACAGCCACCGACTCAGCGCGCGTGCAGCACCCCGGCGAGCAGGCTCGGATGCTCGACGTGTCCGAAATGGCCGGTGGCCGGTACGACGACAGCCTGGAAGCCAGGGATGATCCGCGCGAGCAACGCATCGTCGTGCCGTCCCACGAACACATCGTCGTCGCCGTGCAGTCCGAGCACGGTGCACCGGATGCGCGCCCAGCGCTCGCCCGCCGGGTACGTCCGCGAGCTCTGCATCGCGCGCACGAAAGCGCGCGGACGAAGATCGCGGGCGAGCTCGTGCACGGCTTCGCGGTCCACCCGGGTGAACAGGGGCGAGGCGAGGACCGGGAGGATGTCGTGACGGTCGAGGAAGCGCACGAAGCGCGACCCGAGCGGTCCGAGGAGCAGGAGGAGGCGCATCCCGAACAGCAGTCCGACCAGCGCCGGGTACCGGAAGAAGCGGCCGAGGGCGCTGAGCCGGTCGCCGCGGCCGCCGAACGTCGTGGCGGAAACGAGCGCCACCGACTTGGTTGCGCCGGGTTCCTGCGCGGCCAGCTCGAGAGCGATGAAGCCGCCGAGCGAGTGACCCACTACGCGCCACGAGTGGTAGCCGAGCGCGCGGGCCACGGTGGCAACGGCTTCGGCGATGGTGTGCGCATCCAGAGCGGCCAGATCTGCGACGGGGGAGTCGCCCCAGCCCGGCAGATCGGGGATCACCAGATCGGGGACCGCCCCGCTGTCTTCCGCCGCTGCGATCGAGGCCCGCCAGGTCGTCCAGGACCCTGCCGCACCGTGCAGAAGGATCGTCGCGGTGTCCGTCTCGCGGACGCCGCGACGCACCGCCACCGGTCCGAGCCGCGTCTCCACCGTCGATCTGTCCATACCTCTTGTTCGGAACGGACCGCCGCGTAGGATTCCCCCAAGAGCCGGTTGGAAGGAATCCGATGAGAACTCGCACCGCCAAACTCGCCCCCGCCGAAGACACCCTCGACCCCGACACCCTCGATCGACTGGACGCCTGGTGGCGCGCCGCCAACTACCTCTCGGTGGGTCAGATCTACCTTCTCGACAATCCTTTGCTGCGCGAACCGCTGACGCGCGACCACATCAAGCCGCGTCTCCTCGGGCACTGGGGAACGACGCCCGGGCTCAACTTCATCTACGCCCATCTCAACCGCGTCATCCGCGAGCGCGATCTCGACACGATCTTCATCGCGGGGCCCGGCCATGGAGGTCCCGGTGTGGTCGCGAGCGCTTATCTCGACGGAACATACAGCGAGATCTACACGAACATCGACAAGTCGGTCGACGGCGTGCGCAAGCTCTTCCGCCAGTTCTCGTTCCCCGGCGGCATCCCGAGTCACGCGGCGCCGGAGACGCCCGGGTCCATCCACGAGGGCGGTGAGCTCGGCTACTCGCTCTCGCACGCGTACGGCGCCGCGTTCGACAACCCGAACCTGATCGTGGCCGCCGTCGTCGGTGACGGCGAGGCCGAGACGGGTCCGCTCGCGACGGCGTGGCACTCGAACAAGTTCCTCAACCCGGTGACGGATGGGGTCGTGCTGCCGATCCTGCACCTCAACGGGTACAAGATCGCCAATCCGACCGTGCTCGCGCGCATCCCGGAGTCCGAGCTGTTCGACCTCATGCGCGGCTACGGCTACACGCCGTACCTGGTGTCGGGCGGGTTCGACGGTGAGGACCCGCGGGCCGTGCACGAGCGCATGGCCGCGACGCTGGACCAGATCCTCGACCAGATCGCGGCGATCAAGCGCTCGGCCGAGGCGGGCGAGCTCACCGAGCGTCCCGCCTGGCCGATGCTCATCCTGCGCACGCCCAAAGGCTGGACGTGCCCGAAGGAGATCGACGGGCATCCGGCCGAGAACAACTGGCGGTCGCACCAGGTGCCGCTGTCGGATGCGCGCGACACCGAGGCGCACACCAAGCTGCTCGAGAGCTGGCTGGCCTCCTACCGGCCGGAGGAGCTCTTCGACGAGTCGGGTGCACCGGTCGCGCTCGTCACCGAGCTCGCACCCATCGGAGATCGCCGGATGAGCGCCAATCCGGTCGCGAACGGCGGACTGCTGCGCAAACAGCTGCGGTTGCCCGATTTCCGCGACTATGCAGTGGACGTGCCGTCGCCGGGGAGACCTCGGCCGAGGCGACAAAGGTGCTGGGCGAGTGGTTGCGCGACGTGATGGTCGCGAATCCAGACAACTTCCGCCTGTTCGGGCCGGATGAGGTCGCATCGAACAGGCTGCAGGCTGTGTTCGACGTGACGAATAAGCAGTGGAACGCCGAGCGCTGGCCCATCGACGACGACAACCACCTTGCGCCGAGCGGGCGCGTGATGGAGGTGCTCAGCGAGCACCAGTGCCAGGGCTGGCTCGAGGGATACACGCTGACCGGCCGGCACGGGGTGTTCACCTCGTACGAGGCCTTCATCCATATCGTCGACTCGATGTTCAACCAGCACGCCAAGTGGCTGAAGACATCGCGGCAGATCGAATGGCGGAGGCCGGTCGCCTCCCTGAACTATTTGCTGAGCTCGCACGTCTGGCGTCAGGACCACAACGGCGCATCCCACCAGGACCCGGGATTCATCGACCACGTCATCAACAAGAAGGCCGACGTGGTGCGGGTCTACCTGCCGTTCGATGCCAATACCTTGCTCTCCACCTACGACCACTGCCTCCGTAGTGTTGACTACGTGAACGTGGTCGTCGCGGGAAAGCAGCCGGCGCCGAACTGGCTGACCATGGCCGAGGCCATCGAGCACTGCACCCGCGGCATCGGCATCTTCGAGTGGGCGGGCACGGAGAAGCGCGGGGAGGAGCCGGATGTGGTGCTCGCGGCCGCCGGCGACATCCCGACCCTCGAGGTGCTCGCGGCCGCGTCGATCCTGCGCGACCGTCTGCCGGAACTCAAGGTGCGCGTGGTGAACGTGGTCGACCTGATGCGGCTGCAGAGCGAGGGGGAGCATCCGCACGGCCTCAGCGACGCCGAATACGACGCGATCCTCACCTCCGACAAGCCCGTGATCTTCGCGTATCACGGCTATCCGTGGCTGATCCACCGGCTCACGTACCGCCGGCACGGGCACGACAATCTGCATGTGCGCGGGTACAAGGAGGAGGGCACCACGACGACGCCGTTCGACATGGTGATGCTGAACGACCTCGACCGGTACCGCCTGGTCATCGACGTGCTCGATCGGGTCCCCGGTCTGGGGGTACGCGAGGGCGCGCTGCGTCAGGAGATGCAGGATGCGCGGCTCACCGCACGCCAGTACACGCGCGAACACGGCGAGGACATCCCCGAGGTCGCCGAGTGGACGTGGGGCGGCGGTGAGGCGAAGACGCGGTTCGACGCGACGGGCGGCGACAACGACTGAGCATCGCACGTGCCGAACAGGACCGCTCGGTTCCCGCCTTCCTAGACGGGCGTCGCCGTCGACGGATCGACGGGCGTGAGCGTCGCGATCTTGGCGGCGCGCCCATCGCCCGATGAACGACCCGTGAGACGTCGGCCGATCCACGGCAGCACATAGGTGCGGTAGTACTCCATCGTGCGGCGAGAGCGCGCACCGGCAGGAGCGGCCGCGACCTCTTCGACGCCCCACTCCGGCGGAACCGGTACGTCGAAGGCCTTGAGAACGTTGCTGGCGACGCGGGCGTGGCCGAGCGAGTTGAGGTGCAGCCGGTCGGCCGACCAGTAGCGGAGGTCGCGCAATCCGGTGTCCGCCCAGTTGTCGACGAAGGTCGCGTTCTCGCGCGGGAACAGGGGCCGGACTTCGGCCGCGAGCTGGTCGCCTCGGCGAGAGAGCAGGCTGCCCATGGGCAGGTGGTCGCTCGGGTTCGCGCCCGAGAGCAGGAGCATGTGGATGCCTGCTCCGGTCACGCTGTCCATCGCCGTCTCGAGCTGACGCGCGACCGACTGGGTGGAGACGCGGGGCCGCATGATGTCGTTTCCACCGCCGTTGAGGCTGATCAGCTCCGGCGCCTGTGCGATGGCCGGTGTCAGTTGCTCGGCCAGGAGAGGACCGAGCTTGCGCCCGCGGATCGCCAGGTTGGCGTAGCGCACCGGCTCCGACGTGGTCTTGGCGGCGTTGATGGCGAGTCCGACGGCGACGAAGTCGGCCCAGCCGCGCACGCGGCCGTCGGGAAGGTCGTCGCCGAGACCCTCGGTGAAACTGTCGCCGACGGCGATATAGCTCGAGAACATCCTCTAACGCTACTTCGCCTGAGTACCATGGGCCGCACACCGAACGAAGGAGTTTCAGGATGCAGCGGATCACCCCATTCCTCTGGTACGACGACCAAGCGGAGCAAGCAGCCGAGTTCTACGTCTCGTTGTTCCCGAACTCTCGCATTCTCGAGACGACCAAGTACGGCCAGGATGCTCCCGGGCAACCCGCGGGCGTGATGACTGTGCGGTTCGAGCTCGAGGGAGTCGAGTTCCAGGCGCTCAACGCCGGACCCGTCTTCCACTTCACAGAAGCGTTCTCGATGTTCACGACCGCCGACACCCAGGAGGAGATCGACCGGCTCTGGGATGCGCTCATCGCCGACGGAGGCGAGCCGAGCCAGTGCGGCTGGTTGAAGGATCGCTGGGGTCTCTCGTGGCAGATCGTGCCCAGCCGGCTCGGCGAACTCCTCTCCGATCCCGACCCGCAGCGCGCACAGCGGGCGACGCAGGCGATGCTCGCGATGGGCAAGCTCGATATCGCCGCACTCGAGGCCGCAGCGAACGGCTGACCCCGAACTGCTGATCCCGAACTGCTGACGACGAGCTAGTCGCCGAGGAGCTTGCGCCAGGCGATGAGGTGCTCGACCGTTACGCCGTGATAGCCGGTGGTCGACGAGAACGAGCTGCGCACCAGCGCGGTCTCCATCTCGAGCACGTCTGCGCCGTCGTCACCGAAGGTGTACTGGGCTCCTCCCGCCACAGCGGGGGTGTCGGTCTCGACCCCGATCGTGAAGGGGGTTCCGGATGCGCTCGCCGCGGTCACTGCCGGCTGCGCGAGCGCCACGATCCCGTCCGATCCCGCCGCATGGTCGGAGAAGGCGACGATGGCCACGCTGTCGAGGTGGGACAGGATCGCGTCGAACGCCGTACCGGTTCCGACGGTCTTCGCGGCCAGCCACCAGGGCAGGTCGGCGCCGATCGGGACTCCATTCGCGACCTGCGCGGCCGCGTCGAGCATCGCCGTGTACTGCGTGACGATGGCACCGAGGTCGGGGTCGGGCACGCCCGCCCAGGGCTCGACATCGAACTGGACGGCGTCGAAGGATGCGGTGGCCAGCGCGTCTGACACCCACTGCGCGGCGAGGGACGGCTGCGTCGCCCATCCGGAGTCGCCACCGAGGGCGGAGACCGAGATCCCTGCGGCGTGGAGGGCGTTCACGGCTTCCGGAAGCCAGGTGGCGAAGGCGCCCTGGTTCGCGGCCCAGGGAACGGAGAGGTAGACCGAGTGCAGCCCGTGCGCCTGCGCGAAGGCGACCAGGGCATCCGGTTCGAATTCGGGCTGACCGAGTCCGCGTGCATCCGTCGCCGGGTCGATCGGGTTTCCCCACGCCCACATGCTCGTGATGGCCGACGGCGCGGATCCCTCGATCGTGCTCTCGACGGCGTCAGCCGAGGTGGCGGTGACTCCGGAGACGGCGATCACCGTGGCTGCGATGGCGAGCGACGCGCCGACGAACACGGACTTGACCCTCGGTGCCGGCATGGCAAACCTCTCGGAGAAGAAGCTGCCAGGGTCGGGTCTGCAGCCCTCACATACTGTCACAGGACTCCGACCCGCCGATCACACCAATTCGGGGAGGTCAGTCGCGCCAGCCCAGCGCCGGTGCGATCTGCGTGTTGATCGTCTCCAGCAGGTGGGCGTTGTACTCGACACCGAGCTGATTCGGCACCGTCACCAGAACCGTGTCAGCCTCCTGTACGGCACGGTCGTCGCGCAGTTCGGCCACGATCTGCTCCGGCTCGCCGACGTAGGACTTGCCGAACCGGGCGATCCCGCCATCGAGGTAGCCGAGTTGGTCGTCGCGCTCGCCAAGCGCTGAGGCTCCGAAGTACTTGCGGTCGAGATCTGAGACGATCGGCAGGATGCTGCGGCTCACGGACACACCGGGCTCACGTTCCCAGCCTGCCTCTTTCCACGCTTGCCGGAAGAGGTCGATCTGTTCGGCCTGGAGGTCGCCGAAGGGCACGCCTGTGTCCTCGGTGAGCAGGGTCGAGCTCATCAGATTCATGCCCTGCTGCCCCGTCCAGACGGCGGTCTGCCGTGTACCGGAGCCCCACCAGATGCGGTCGGAGAGGCCGGGGGACTGGGGCTGGATGGCGAGGCCTCCGGTCGTCCCGGTCATCTTCGGGTCGGCGTTGGCGACGGCCGCACCCTCGATGGCCGCGCGGAAGAGTGCGGTGTGCGCGCGGGCGAGGTCGGCATCCGTCTCATCGTCGCCCAGAACGAAGCCGAACGACTCGGAGCCGCGGAGGGCGGTCTCGGGTGAACCTCGGCTCACACCGAGCTGCAGCCGACCGCCGCTGATGAGGTCGGCTGCTGCCGCATCCTCGGCCATGTAGAGCGGGTTCTCGTAGCGCATGTCGATCACCGCGGTGCCCAGCTGGATACGGCTGGTGCGCGCGGCCATCGCCGCCAGCAGCGGGAACGGCGACGCGAGCTGCCGGGCGAAGTGGTGCACGCGCACGAAGGCTCCGTCGATGCCGAGTTCTTCGGCGGCGACGGCTAGTTCGATCGTTTGGAGCAGAGCATCTGACGCAGTGCGCGAGACCGAGCCGGGGATCGGCTGCCAGTGGCCGAAGGAGAGGAATCCGATGCGTTTCACGATCACTCCAAGCTGGGCGGCGGCCGCGGTATTCCGTCACCGCGGCCGCCGATGTCGATCAGGCGGGGCGGTGCTCCGGGGAGACCGTCTTGGCGGGGTCGGTCTCGGCGACGTCGCCGACGGCCTCGTCGATGCGGGCGAGTACATCGCCCGAGAGCTTCACGCCGGCCGCGGCGGCGTTCGAGTCGACCTGCTCGGGGCGGGATGCGCCCACGATCGCACCCGCGACGTTCGGGTTCTGCAGAACCCACGCGACCGCCAGCTGGGCCGTCGTCAGGCCGAGCTCGTCGGCGATCGGCTTCAGCTTCTGCACGCTGGTCAGAACGTCGTCGCGCATGAACCCCTTGATCGCGTTGGCTCCGCCCTTCTCGTCGGCGGCGCGGCTGCCTGCGGGCGCGTCTCCGCCCGGCAGGTACTTGCCGGTGAGCACGCCCTGGGCGACCGGCGACCAGACGATCTGGGACACGCCGAGCTCACCCGAGGTGGGGATGACATCCTTCTCGATGACCCGCCAGAGCATGTTGTACTGCGGCTGATTCGAGATGAGCTGGATCCCGAGGTCCTTGGCCAGGGCGTGTCCTGCCCGCAGCTGCTCGGCGTTCCACTCCGAGACGCCGATGTAGAGCGCCTTGCCGGCGCGGACCACATCCGCGAACGCCTGCATGGTCTCTTCGAGCGGTGTCTCCCTGTCGTACCGGTGCGCCTGGTACAGGTCTACGTAGTCGGTGCCGAGCCGCTGCAGCGAACCGTCGATCGATTCCAGGATGTGCTTGCGCGAGAGTCCGACGTCGTTGTGCCCTTTCGGCCCGGTCGGCCAGTAGACCTTCGTGAAGATCTCGAGGGATGCGCGGCGCTGGCCCTTCAGCGCGTCGCCGAGCACCTGCTCGGCCGCTGTGTTCGCATAGGCGTCGGCGGTGTCGAATGTGGTGATCCCCGCGTCGAGTGCGGCGTTGACGCACTTGGTCGCGATGTCGTTCTCCACTTGAGACGCGTGGGTGAGCCAGTTGCCGTAGATGATCTCCGAGATCTTGAAACCGCTGTTTCCGAGGTATCTGAATTCCATGGCTCAAAGCTACGCTGTCGCACGCACGTGGCAAGCTGGGAGAGTGGGAAGGACTGACGGTAGCGACAGACGTGTGACGACCGCGCCCATCGACGACTCCACCGCCACCATCCTGCACGTCGACATGGATGCGTTCTTCGCCTCCGTGGAGCTGCTCGACCGCCCCGACGCGCGCGGCAAGCCTGCGATCGTCGGGCATCCTGGACCCCGCTCGGTCGTTACGAGCGCCACATACGAGGCCCGCAAGTTCGGGGTGCGCTCGGCCATGCCGGTGTCGCAGGCGCTGCGGCTGTGTCCGCAGGCGATCATCCTGCCGCCGCACATGCACAAGTACCGCGAGTACTCGCAAAAGGTGATGGCGATCTTCTCCGAGGTGACGCCGCTGGTCGAGCCGCTCAGCATCGACGAGGCGTTCCTGGATGTGTCCGGGGCGCGACGGCTGCTCGGCTCACCGCGACGGATCGCCGAACTCATCCGGGCCCGGGTGTTCGAGGAGACCGGGTTGACCTGTTCCGTGGGTGCCGCGTCGACCAAGTTCGTCGCGAAGCTCGCTTCGGGTCGTGCCAAGCCCGATGGACTGCTCGTCATCCCCGAGTCGGAGACGATCGCTTACCTGCGGCCCCTGCCCGTCGGCGCGCTCTGGGGTGTCGGGGCGAGCACCCAGGAGTCGCTGCAACGGATGGGCCTCAGAACGGTGGCCGATCTCGCCGATGCGCCGCTGCACGTGCTGCAGAAGACGGTCGGCGAGGCGGCGGGTCGCAAGCTGCACGACCTGGCGAACGGCAGGGATGCTCGCGGCGTCACCGTCGAATCCCGCGAGAAGAGCGTCGGGCACGAGATGACGTTCGAACAGGACGTGTCCGATCCCGACCACCTCCGTCGCGAGATGCTGCGACTGTCCAACCAGGTGGGCGCTCGGCTGCGGAGCAGCGACCTCGTGGGGCGCACGGTCGCACTCAAGATCCGCTTCTCGGACTTCCGCACGATCGCCCGATCGCGAACTCTCGCAGAGCCGACCAACGTGGGCCGGCGCATCTTCGAGGAGGCCTGGCAGGTATACGAAGGGCTCGGCCTGGGCGGCACGCCCATCCGGCTGATCGGTGTGCGGATGGAGCAGCTCGCCGACGGCGGAGACAGCAGGCTCGCCCTGTGGGATCCGGATGAGGAATGGCGTGAGACCGAGCGCACCCTCGACGCGGTGAGTGCGCGTTTCGGCCGCGGGATGATCGGCCCGGCTTCTCTCGTGAAGCCGCAGAACGACGCGGACACGGGTGCCGAAGACGGCCGCAACCCGCGCTGGATCAGCGACTAGCGCGTCCCGAAGCCCGGACGGCTCGCTACCCGGATGCGTCAGCGCACGCCCACGAGGATGCCGCGGTGGTCGCTGCCGTTGTCGGGCAGCACGGAACTCGAGACGGTCGTCGGACCGCGCACGAGCGCATGATCGAGACGCGCGACCGGGAACTCCGCTGGCCACGTGAAGCCGAGGCCGAGGTCGCTGTCCGCGGCCTCCGTCATCGTCGAGAGCAGCGGAGCGAACTTGCGGTCGGTCGTCGCGGTGTTGAAGTCGCCGACGACCAGGATGCGCGCAGACGTGTCCGCCTTGAGCGTGCTGGTGAGCTCGCTGAGCATTGTGTCGCGCTGCTCGTACTGTCCCGGACGCACGGAAGCCAGATGCACGGCGTAGAGCCGCGTGGCGGTGCCCGGGGTGGCGAGGTCGAGCGACAGGGCACGGTCCCAGCCGAGGCCGAGGTCGAGCCGCTTCTCGTCCGCGATCGCGTACTTGCTCCAAACGCCGACGGTGCCGACGACCTCGCTGTACGGGTACTTCGAGGCGAGAGCGGTGGAGACGGCTTCGCGCGACGTCGCGTCGAGCTCCTGCAGGGCGATCACATCCGGGTCGCGTTCTGCGAGGTCCTGCGCGATGCTCCCGGCGGCAGCGTTCTGGGCGTGGATGTTCTCGCTCGCGACGGTGAGGCTGGGCGTGCCGAGGCGCATCCCGGGCAGCAGTGCAGGCATGAACGCGAGCGCCCACGCGGTGGCCGCCGCCGCCACGCAGAGACCGCCGATCAGCGAGAATCGCACGATCGCGACGAGCCCGAGGAAGAGGATGAGGACACCCAGCCAGGGCAGAAAAGTCTCGATCAGGGAGGCCGAGCCGCCGATGTTCGGCAACAGGCCGTGCCAGACGAGGAGGGCTCCCGCGCCGAGGGCGAGAATGCCGATCGCGAGGCCGCGGGGGCGGCTGGGACTGGTGATCGACACCTGCCGATTATTGCGGTCGAGCCGCTGAGAACCCGCCGTAAACGCTGTGCGGGGCCTGAGGGATGCCCTGGTGAGCCTGGGAAGGGGAGGGTACGGTTGCTGCATGACCAACATCTCGCTGAGACTCGCGGAAACCATCACCTCGAACGGCATCAAGTCGGTGTACGGCGAGCCGGTCACGATCGATGGGACGACGCTCGTTCCCGTCGCGGCCGTCCAGTACGGCTTCGGAGCCGGGTCGACCGGTGACGAGGAGGCTCCCGGCGGTGCGGGAGGCGGGGGAGTGAGCATCCCGTTCGGCGCCTATATCAGTGACGGAACCGGAACGCACTTCCGCCCGAACATCATCACCCTGCTCGTCGTCGGCATCCCCTTCGTATGGGTCGCCGGGCAGGCGTGGGCGCGCGTCATCAAAGCGCTGAAGAAGTAGCGCAGACAGCTCCACGCGCTGCAGCACCGACGCACTAGACTGAACCCGAACACGGGAGTCCGGTGAGCCGGGCTGAGAGGAAACTTCTCAAGTTTCGACCGTTGAACCTGATCTGGATCATGCCAGCGCAGGGAGACATTCTCGATCCCGTGCCCTCTTTTCCTCTAGTGAAAGGGCACGAACAGTGCACGCAACAATCAACACCCTCACAGCACGTCCGACGCGCGTCCTCCGCTGGCGGGTCGTCGACATCGTAGTGGCCAGCGTCATCGCCGTCGCTTCCGGCGTCGTTTTCTGGGCCTGGGGGCAGGCTGCGAACCCGCTCTCCGCTCCGGTCTCGGCCGTCCTGCCCGGCTTCCAGGGCATCCTGAACGGCCCGTGGCTGTTCGCCGGCGTTCTGGGTGCGCTCGTCATCCGCAAGCCGGGTGCGGCGATCTTCACCGAACTCGTCGCGGCGATCGTCTCAGCCCTGATCGGAACGCAGTGGGGTGCTCTCACCGTGCTGTCCGGCGTGGTTCAAGGCCTTGGCGTCGAGATCGTCGTCGCCCTGTTCCTCTATGCGAACTGGAGCCTGATGGTCGCTCTGCTCGCGGGCGCCGGAGCAGGAATCGCCGAGTCGATCCTCGACCTCACCGTCTGGTACCCGGGCTCCAAGATCGAGTTCATCGTCATCTACACGATCACGACGACGATCTCCGGCATCGTGGTCGCAGGCCTCGGGTCGTGGTGGCTCGTCAGGGCCCTCGCGCGCACGGGAGCGCTCAGCCGGTTCGCGGCCGGCCGCGAGGTCACGGGACGGGTGTAGCCATCCCCGCATCGAGCGCGCCGCCGCACAGCTCGTCAGTCCCAGCCGCCGTTCGGGTCGGCGACTGGGGCTGGCGTTATTCGGGGCGCCGGGCGTGGGCCGTCCGCGACCTCACGCTGACCATCGAGCCGGGGGAGCGCGTGCTGCTGCTCGGCGCATCCGGTGCCGGTAAGAGCACGGTGCTCGCGGCCCTGGCCGGGGTACTGGGCGGTGACGACGACGGTGAGACGACCGGCACACTGCAAGTGGGCGGCATCGACCCGCGCGGACTGGGCGGCACGAGCGGTCTGCTGCTTCAGGATCCCGACTCTCAGGTCATCCTCGCGCGTGTCGGCGACGACGTGGCCTTCGCGTGCGAGAACCTCGGCGTGCCCCGCGACGAGATCTGGCCGCGGGTGCGGGAATCCCTCGACGCCGTTCGGTTGCAGGTGCCGCTCGAACATCCGACTGCTGCGCTCTCGGGCGGGCAGAAGCAGCGTCTGGCGTTGGCCGGCCTCCTCGCGATGCGCCCTGGATTGCTCCTGTTGGACGAGCCGACCGCGAACCTCGATCCCGAGGGTGTCGTCGACATCCGACGAGCCGTCGCCGAGACGGTCGAGCGCACCGGTGCGACCCTCGTGGTCGTCGAGCATCGGGTGAGCGTGTGGCGAGATCTCGTCGACCGGGTCATCGTTCTCGCCGCCGACGGCGGTGTGCTGGCCGACGGGCGGCCGGATGCCGTTCTCGCAGATACATCGAGTGAGTTGCGCCGCGCGGGGGTCTGGCTTCCCGACGAGCGGGTTCCTGCGCCGCCTGAGGTTGCACTCGGAGCCCCGCTCATCACCGCGGAGAACCTGGTCGTCGGCCGTGGGAGTGCCGCGCGGGCGCGGCGGTCGAAGCGAAAGCAGCGACGCGCATCCGGATCACCGCTCCCGCTTCGGATCGACCTCGCGATCAGCGAGGGCTCCGCGGTTGCGTTGACGGGGCCGAACGGGGTGGGGAAATCGACGCTGGCGCTCACGGTGGGCGGATTGCTTCCGCCCCTGGGCGGAACGCTGCGCGCCGAGAAGGCGCTGGCAGGTGGTGCCGCGGACGAGCCGTCGTCATGGCGATCCCGGGAATTGCTGACGCGGATCGGGAACGTGTTCCAGAATCCGGAGCACCAATTCGTCGCCTCCACGGTGCGCGACGAGCTAGCGGTCGGACCGCGCGCACTCCACGAAGAACAGGGCGAGATCGACCGCCGGGTGGACGAGCTTCTCGAGCGGCTCGACCTCGGCGCACTCGCAGACGCGAATCCGTTCACGCTGTCGGGTGGACAGAAGCGCCGGCTGTCCGTGGCCACTGCGCTGGCGACTCGTCCCCGGATGCTCGTGCTCGACGAGCCGACCTTCGGACAGGATGCGCTCACCTGGGCATCCCTGGTCTCGATGATCGGGGAGCTGCGCGCCGAGGGTCACTCGATCGTCGCCTCCACGCACGACGCGGAGTTCGTCGCGGCGATCGGTGCCGAGGTGCAGCGACTCGACCTGTCCTCGGTCGAGGAATCGGCACTCACTCTGGGCGGGGGAGCCGCATGAGCATCCTCGCCCCGGTTCAGCAAGGCCCTCTCACGAAGCTGAACCCCGTGTCCAAGTTGGCGGCCGCGCTCCTGATCAGCATCGTCCTGTTGATCTCGATCGACTGGGTATCGGCGGCGGTGGCATTGACCGCCGAGCTGATCCTTCTCGCCTTTGCGCGCATCCCGCTGCGCACGGTCATCGTTCGTACGGCGCCGATTTGGATTGCCGCACCGCTCGCCGGGCTCACGACGCTGCTCTACGGACGCACGAGTGGCACGGTGTACTTCCAGTGGGCCTTGATCGAGATCAGCGACGGATCGATCGAGCTCGCGCTCGCGACCGCTCTGCGCATCCTCGCGATCGGTCTCCCTGCGGTGCTGCTCTTCGTGACGATCGATCCGACCGACCTCGCCGACGGGCTTGCGCAGGTGCTCAAGCTCCCTGCCCGGTTCGTGCTCGGCGGTCTGGCGGGCCTTCGCCTGGTGGGACTTTTCGTCGACGACTGGCGCGCGCTCACGCTGGCCCGGCGGGCTCGCGGAGTGGCCGAATCGGGGGCGGTTCGACGGATGCTCGGGCAGTCCTTCGCGCTGTTCGTGCTCTCGATCCGACGCGGCTCCAAGCTCGCGACGGCTATGGAGGCGAGGGGATTCGGGGCGCCGGTCGCACGCACCTGGGCGCGTCCCTCGGTCTTCCGCGGCCGGGACTGGGCGGCGATCGTCATCGCCCTCGCCGTGGCGCTGCTCGCCGCGGGCGTGGCGATGGCGGTAGGGAGCTGGAATGTCATCGTCGGATCGTGATTCCGCGCTGCTGCTTCGCGCGGCCGTGATGGGTGCGCTGAATGCGGCGAGCCGGGCATCCGGTCGCGGCGCGGTCGTGCTCGTCGATGGACCGAGCGGCGCGGGCAAGAGCTCTCTCGCAGATCTCCTCGTCGCGGAGTGGCCGACGCCCGACGTGCCCCAACTCGTTCGGATGGACGACCTGTATCCGGGCTGGTCCGGCTTGGACGCTGCCAGCCAGTCGCTCGGGCGAGAGCTGTTGTCGCCGCTGAAGGCGGGGCTGCCGGGTGGCTGGCGCCGCTGGAACTGGGCGGCAGGCGCCTCGGGTGACTGGAACGTCGTCGACCCGGCGCGACCGCTCATCGTCGAGGGATGCGGCACGCTTGCCCGGGCGAACGCCCCTCTGGCCGACCTGGGCATCTGGCTCGACGCGGACGACGTGCTGCGCAAAGACCGGGCCCTCGCGCGCGACGGACTCTCGTTCGAGACCCACTGGGATCAGTGGCAGAGCGACTTCGAGCGTTATGTCGACCGCGAGCATCCCCGCGACAATGCCGGCCTGATTCTCGACGTCACGACCTGGTCGCTCGGAGCAGGGCCCGCACTGGTCTAACGTTGAACCATGAGCGATCAAGACCAGACTGTGACCGAATACATCGTCGAGTACGTCGACGGACCGCTGGCGGGAACGACGGACCGTCGCCTGCTGATCGACGGCAAGGTCGATGAGCGCGTCAGCGCGGTGGCCGCGATCGAGGGACTCGAGTCCGTCTTCTGGTACGTCGCGGGCGACGTTCGCACGATCGGCGGCGAGCAGTACGTCAAGTACAGCTTCGACGCTCCCGACAGCGACCCCGTCGAGACCGAGAAGGAAGAGGAGTCGCTCTAAGCCCAGCGGCGCTCAGGCCCAGCCGAGCTCGTGCAGTCGCTCGTCGTCGATGCCGTAGAAGTGCGCGATCTCGTGCACGAGCGTCACGTGGATCTCGTCGCGGAGCTGTTCCTCGTCGTCGCAGATGTCGAGGAGCGGCTCGCGGTACAGGATGATGCGGTCCGGCATCTCGCCGAAACCGTATGTGTCGCGCTCCGTGAGCGCCACACCGTCGTACAGCCCGAGTAGGTCGAGAGAGCCGTCCTCCGGCCGGTCCTCGACGACGAAGACCACGTTGTCGAGGCCGTCGATCATCTCATCGGGGAGAGCATCCAGTTCAGCCGTGACCAGACGCTCGAAAGCGTCCGCGTCGAGGTCGATCATCCTTGTTACCAGGCTTGGGCGACGGCCGCGTGAAGGTCGAGGAGACCGGGCGTGCGTTCGCTCGGCCCCCGGCCGAAGCCGCACTCGGTGGCGACGCCGAACCGGGTGACCGCAGACGCCGCAGCCGCGATACGCCGGGATGCACCGTCGACACCGTCTTCGTGGTGGACCAGGCCGAGGTACAGCTCTGTGGTCTCCGGGATCTCGACGCCGGCGAGCGGGGTGAAGAACGCCTCATCGTCGCGCTCGATGGGGACGGGCAGATGGAACCAGGTGATCGCACGCGGTGACGCCGCGAGCACTCCGGTGATGACGTCTGCGAGGTTTCCGGCATCCGTCGGCTGCACGAAGTGCGCTTCCTCGACGTCGCCGTAGCAGAGGTGGTACCCGACCTCGACGTCGGCGGGCACGGCGGCGGCTTGTCGCGCAGCGCGCTCGACGACACCGCCGAGCACGTCGTCGAACCACGGAACGATGGCTTGGGTCGACCGGATGTTCACGGATTCCAGCAGGGCGAACTCGACGGCCGTGTCCCACTGGATAGCAAGATCCTCGTGCGGGATCCCGTCGACGATCCGACGGAGCTCGGCGAAGAGGGCTCGCTCATACGCGGGCTCGAAAGCCGCGCGGTCGGCGGCGACCACGAACGCGCCGGTGATGGCAGCCGGGGTCGGGAGCGAGACCTGGAAACGGATGCCGGGTGCGATGACGCCGTTCTCGCGAAGGCGTGCGAAGGTCGCGTACGACTCGAGCGCCGCATCCGCGTACCCGAGATCAGGGAAGACGAGATCGTCGGCGGCGACGCCCTCGTCGATGGCGAACGGGCGGCCGTCGAAGATCCCGCGAATATAGAAGGGTTCGACGGGAATGCGGGTGAGTCCCTGCATCGTGTCGAACCGTTTCGTCTGGAACTGGATCCAGTAGAAGCGTTCGCCCACCTCGCCGTCCGGCATGCGCCGCAGGCGGTCGCCCAGGCGATCGCTGACCGTGCGCAGCACGCTCTCAGCATCCGGCAGATTGATGCTGCCGACGAGGTGCGCGCCGCGCACGGTGGGGGTTTCAGGATTCGCTGGGCTGGTCACCCGGCGAGTTTACCGGTCCTCGTGTCGGGTTTTTCTCAGTACCAGTTCATCGACTGCGAGTGCGACCAGGCGCCACAGGGGGTTCCGTAGCCGCGGGCGATGTAGTCGAGTCCCCACTTGATCTGGGTAGCCGCGTTGGTCTGCCAGTCCGCACCGGCCGTCGCCATCTTGCTGCCGGGGAGGGCCTGCGGGATTCCGGTCGCACCGCTGCCGCCGTTGGAGGCCTTGTAGTTCCAGCCGGATTCCTTCTGCCACAGATTGCTGAGGCACTGGAACTCACCGGCGCCCCAGCCGTGGGCGGCGAGGAGTGTCTGTGCGGTCGCTTTTGCGCCGGCGGGGGTGTTCGCGGCGGCGAGCGCCTGCGCGGCGGCCTCGGCGGCCTTTCGGTCGGCTTCGGCGCCGGCTGCTGCGAGGGTCGCTGTCGCGGCCTTGGTGGCGTCGATGTTCTTGCGCAGCTTCGAGTCGTTCAGCTTCGTGACGTTTCCGAGGCCCGCGATGGCGGTCTTCGCTGCGGAAGCGTCAGCTTTCGTCTCGTTCGCCGCGACGGTGGCTGTCGCCGCTGCGGTGGTCTCCTTGGCTTCGGCCTCGAGACGGTTGCGCACGATCGTCTCGTAGACGGAGAGCTGTTCGTGGTGCATGCCGGTGGCTTCAGACAGTGCGCGGGTGTCCTTCACGGCCTGCTGCTGGGCCATCGCCGGAGCGACGAGGGAGACGGTCATGAGGGTGGCTGCCACGCCGGTCACGAGGCGGCCGAGCGGGAGGTTGGTCTTGCGGATGGTTCTGAGCATTCTCTTCCAGAGTTCTTCGCTGCCCCGCCGCGACCGACGCGGCTCTCGACCGTGCCCGGGCGCAGATCGGCCCAGCCTCCGTGAGGAGAAGGACGATCAGACGGGTTGGATGTCCGCGTCTGGATGCGCGGAAACGACCGACGACCAGTGGTCAGAGGAGGCGCCACGCGGACGCGGTGTGCCGAGCGACAGAGGCAGCGCATCCGGATTCGGGACTTCTGGGGGAGGATGCGCGCAACGCACGACACGACGGCTTACTGTGCCGACGACTGATCAACGGTAAACGGTGAATCTGGACAGAACAGGCGGAGAGCCTGGGAGGGTCGTGTGTGCGCCGCTCAGCGGCGTCTCAGCGAGGGGCGTCGACCGGGTACTCGGTCTCCGCGTCTAGCTCGGCCTGAACCATCCTCTTGTCGGTGACCCAGAACATCCCGATCAGCAGGGTGAGGATCAACCCGCCCATGATCGCGAAGACGGGCTGCAGGCCGAGGAACTGCGCCAGGATGCCGCCGGCCGCGGCGCCGAGAGGCATCGTCCCCCACGCCACGAGCCGGTACGCACTGTTCAGGCGCCCGAGGAGCCGGGGCGGCGTGATGCGCTGACGCAGGGAGACCGTGATGACGTTCCAGACCGAGACGGTCACGCCCCCGATCAGGAAGGCCGAGCCGATCACCCAGGGATTCGCGGTGAAGGCAGGAGTGGCGAGCGAGAGGAGACTGCCGAGGATCGTGAGGGTCAGTGCACGCGCGCGCCCCAGTCGGTGCTCGATGCGCTCGGCGAGCAGCGACCCGGCCACGCTCCCCGCCGCTGACGCCGTAAGAAGCAGGCCGTAGCCAGGGTCGGTGAGCTTCATCGCAGAGTGCGGGCCGACGGCGTAGAGCACGAGCACGGTGAAGACGGCGTTTCCGGCGAAGTTGAAGACGCCGACCATGATTGCGAGAACCCGGAGAAGGGTGTTGTGCCAGAGGAACCGCAGGCCTTCGGCGATATCCGCGCGCACGGTGGTGGTGCCCGGATGGTCGGTCGAGAAGTTCCCGCGCAGCAGGAGCAGCATCCCGATGGCCAGAACCCACAGCACGACCGGCACGCCGAACGCGACCGCCGCACCCGCGGCGACGAGGAGACCGCCGAGTGGCGGACCCACGAACTGGTTCGTCGTGAGCTCGGCGGCATAAAGGCGGCCGTTGGCGCGCGACAGGGCCGTTCTGCCGACGATCTGGGGCAGGATCGACTGCGACGACGTGTCGTAGATCGTCTCCGCCGTGCCGATGAGAACGGCGGCGACGTAGAGAGCCCAGATCGATCCCGCGCCGAAGAGGGTGGTCAGCGTGAGGATCACGAGGAAGCCTGCGCGCGCCGTGTTCGCGATCAGCATCAAGCGCCGCCGATCGAACCGGTCGGCGAGCGCTCCAGCCGTCAGGGCGAACAGCAGCCACGGGAGCGTGAACGCGAAGGCCAGCCCTGCGATCAACGCGGGCGAGTCCGTGAAGCGGATCGCAACGAGGGGGAGAGCGACCTTCATGACACCGTCGGCGAGGTTGGAGAGAGCAGAAGATGTCCACAGTTTCCAGAAGGCGGCGCCGAGCGAAGCGGTCATAATGGAAGAATCCCACATCGATTGAGAAAATTCAATCGATCAGGAAAAAGTCAATCACGCGCTATCCTGTGGAGTATGGAGCCGAACGAGAATACGGCCGAGGTGAATCCCGTCGACGCGAAGCGACGCCCCGCCACCGTCAAAGAGGCGAAGGCCGTCGCGCATCCGTTGCGCGTGCGGATGATTCGCCTCTGCGGGCAGCACGAGCTGACCAACAAGCAACTGGCCGATCGACTCGCGATCGACCCGGGCACCGCCCACTATCACGTGAAGCAGCTCGTCGACGCAGGGTTCCTGGAGCCCGCGCCTGTTCGCACGGGCGAGAGCGGCGCGCTCGAGAAACCGTACCGATCGACGGGGCGCAGCTGGTGGCTCTCGGATGCGCTCGACGTCTCGGACCTCGGCGCTCCGTTCGGTCCCGTCGAAGCCTTCCAGCAGGAGCTGTCCGAGGCGGGTCCGTCCTCGATCGCGACCTACGCTCGCTTCTCCCTGCATCTCTCGCCCGAAGATGTGGTCGAGCTGGATCGCCGGATCGTGGCCGTGCTCGACGAGTACGTCGAGACCGAGGACCAGCGCTCGCACCTGCCGGTTCACGGCGGGTTCTTCATCCTGCACCGCTCGGCCGACTAGGCCGGGCACCTTCAGGCACCCGGCCCAGCCTTATCCGGGCAGAGCCCGATCAGTGCCCGGCTAGTTCCACGGCGACGGCGCCGGCGGCGGGTTCACCGCAGGGCGGTCATCGCAGGTGATCGTGTTCGGGAGCTCCCATGACGCGAGCCACGGCCCGGTCACGCCGCCTCCGTCGTTGCCGCCGAGGTCGGTGAGTGAGAACTCCGATCCGGTCGGCTTGAAGTTGAACGACCCGCAATTGTTGACGCCGACGGCGCCGACGTTGCGCGCATCCACGTTCTGGAACGACGCCGATCCGGCGGTTCGAGCGCTCACGACCGACGTTCCGGTTCCGTCGACCCTGATGTTCTGGAAGTGCACGTTCGTGATCGTGTAGAGGTCCTTCACTGGGAAGTCGGTGACCAGCATGATCGCGTTGTACGTGTTGTCCAGGAAGTCGTCGCCGACGACCTGGATGTCTGCGTCGATGTTGCGCTCCAGCGCGTAGAACCAGATCGCACCGAGTCCGATGTTCCAGTTGAGCTCGTAGGTTCCGGCGCGCACCGTGGTGTTGTTCGTGATCCACAGGTGTCCGGCGAACGGCTCGGCACCGAAGCGTGAACCGACGTGGATGGCACTGCCTTCGCGCAGGGGATCAGCGACGAGGTTGTTCGATACGGTGTTGTCGGTTCCGCCGTAGATCGCGATGCCGTTGGCGAGCGTCGGCGTCTGAACCGTGTTGTGGTCGAACGTGTTGCCGGTGTTCGCCGCCTTCTCCGACCACATCGCGAGCCCGTCGTCGCCGGTGTTGCGCACGAAATTGTTCGCCACCGTCGACTTCGTGACACCGGTGTGGAAGTTGAGTCCGTCGGCGATCTGGTCCGCGATCTGGTTGTTCGTGATGCTCACATCCGTCATCGGGCCGTCGAGCCAGATGCCCACCTTGGTGTGGTGGATGTAGAGGCCGTCAATGCTGGAGTGGTTGAACGCCCCGCCGATCCCGTTGACCTGGTCGATGTCGATGCGTTCGCGTACGTCGCCTTCGATCGTGAAGCCGGAGAGGTGCACGTTGGTGCTGCCGCCGGCTGAGGCGTCCTTTCCGTAGAACCCGACGCCGGTGTGCGTCGAGCCGTCGGGAGCCGGGGTGGACAATGCGACCTCGCTGCCCTTGATGATCGTGTACCAGCTTCCCGCACCCTCGATGGTGACGTCGTCGACGATGATGTGCCGGTTGACCTGGTACACCCCCGGCGGAACGTAGACCTTCAGGTGGGCCTTCTTGGCGAAGGCGATCGCTTTGTCGAACGCGCTCGCCGAGTCGCGCTTTCCGAACGGGTCGGCGCCGAAGACGAGCACGTTCGCTGCCAGAACCCGCACGTGGGGAGCGGCCACCAGGTGCGAGTCGAGCAGATCGATCGTCGTTGTCGCGGCGGGTGAGCCGACCGGTGCGGTCAGACGGATCTTGTCGCCCGCCTTGTACGTGCGGCCCAGCAGAAGTCGCTGCTCGTCGTAGAAGTGCATCGGACGGAACGGCTTCGTGATCACTGGAGTCGGCGTTGTCGCGCTCGGGACGCAGCCGCACTCCGTGATCCACCAGTCGGGATGCAGCAGGTCAGCATTCGGATCGTTCGTGAATTGGTACTGGTTGTAGAGCCACGAGTACTGGGAGGTGAGCGTCATGGTCTTCTTCGCCCCGCCGTTGACGGTCACGGCAAGGGGCGCTGTGATGCCGCCGCCCGTGCTCGAATCGGGGAGGCTGTAGCGCACAGTTATCGCGTTGGTGGCGCTCGGGAGGGTGAACTCCGCATACTGTCCCGGGGTGAGCGAGACGGCGCTCCGCCCCGAAGCCTCGGCAGGAAGGGTGTATGCCGAGCGGTCGGGTCCGATGATCGTGCCATTCGTCACGGCCTTCTCGGCCTCTTGTTCGGCGAAGTCGACCGTGGCGCCCCGACCGGCCACCAGGGCCGGGTCGAGAGCGGCGCGTGTCACGGGGGTTGGCGAAGCGGAGGCTGCAGCGGCTGGAGCGGCGAAGCCGACCATGGCGACCGCGGCGGCCAAGGCTGCTGCGATCGCGACGGGGCGGATGGCGAAGGGGCTGATTCTGGTCATCGTTGACTGGATCCTCTCGTAAGGTGCACGTCGTCGGACACGCTCGGGGCGCATCCGACGCCCGGAGAGTTGCCCAGACGATACGGCGGCCCTGGACCGCTCCACAAGGGCTTGAGAGGAAATGTCGACGAATTGTCGAGTTATTGCAGGATGCTACGCAAGCGCCTGCAATTTCTGCGGCTGGGTTACGGCGCCAGGCTCACGGCGTGCGGTTCTCCGGCGGTGCGGCGTGGCGTGCGTCCGGATTGGTCTGCTCGACAGGGGTGCGGCAGCATCCTGAACCGGGCGTTCTTCGACGGGCTGCGCCTGGACGGGCTGCGCCTGGACGGGCTGGCCCTGGACGGGCTGGCCCTGAACGGGCTGGCCCTGGACGGGCTGGCCCTGAACGGGCTGGCCCTGGACCGGGGAATCCTCGACCGGGCGCGCGTCGGGGTCCAGATCGTCGGCCTTGCGCAGCTTCTCCTCGGACTGGGCTCGAACAGTCGCCGCGTCGTCCTGACGAGCGGCCGCCTCCTGGCGCAGTCTCTGGGCGTCGACCTCGGCCTGCTGGGCGTCAGCTGCAGCGCGGGCCGCCTTCGCCTCGCGTTCTCGGGCGGCTAGCCCGTCGTCGGCGGCCGACTGTCGCAACTCTGCTGCGTGCGTGCGGTCGGCTTCCCTCTTGCGGCGTCGACCGGCTGTGAGGGCGAGCACGACGATGACCGCGATCAGCAGCACCGCGACGACGACGATCACAATGATGAGTGTGGTTGTGTCCATGCCAGAGCACAGTACGCCCGCACAGGATTCTCGCCACTGGAACGCCGGGGTTCGCTGGTGAAGCCCTGACAACTCGGGGCAATCACATCACCGGAACAACTTGGGGTGAGTAACGGGGCTTGAACCCGCGACCTCCTGGACCACAACCAGGCGCTCTACCAACTGAGCTATACCCACCATGACTTCGACGAGCTACCGCATTTCGTCAAAGCAACTTGTCGATTGTATTACATCTGGGACGCCCATTTTCCCACCACGTCCCGCGAGACGCTCTGAACGTCTTCCGTGGTGGGCCCTGGCTCGCCCACGAATGCCGCCCGGCGGTAGTAGTCGAGCTCGCGGATGGACTCGAGAATGTCGGCGAGAGCGCGGTGTCCACCGTGCTTCTCGGGAGCGTTGAAGTACACGCGCGGGAACCAGCGGCGCGAGAGTTCCTTGATCGAGGAGACGTCGACGCTGCGGTAGTGCAGGTGGTTGTCGAGCCGCGGCATGAACTTGGCGATGAACATCCTGTCGGTGCCGATGGTGTTGCCGGCTAGGGCGCGCTCCGAGCGGTCGGTGCGAATTTGAGCACGTACTCGAGCACCTCGTACTCGGCCTCGCCGAGACTCTTGCCGTTCGGGATCTCTTCGAGGAGCCCGGATGTGGTGTGCATGTCGCGAACGAAGTCGCCCATGTTCTCGAGCGCGGAGTCGTCGGGCTTGATCACGATGCTGAGTCCCGGGTCGAGCACGTTGAGCTCGAAGTCGGTGATCACCACCGCGATTTCGACGAGTTCGTCGACCTCGAGGTCGAGCCCGGTCATTTCGCAGTCGATCCAGACCAGTCGATCCGAGGAATTAGCCATGCGAAAAGTCTAGTGCTGGGCTCCGACGCGGCAGGGCACCGGCTGTTTGGCGTCGAGTCCGTCGCCGGCGGAGATGTGGCGGAGCCTTCGTCCAGCCCACGGGATCGCATACACGCGCAGCCAGGTTCGGAGGGGGAGCGGCTTCGGCGGCGGCGCAGGCGTCTCCGCGATGCTCCTGGCGGCGATCTCCGCATACGGAACGCCGAGGGTGTGAGCCGCGCGCGCCGCGAGCAGGCGATGCCCGCGACTGCTGAGGTGCACCCGATCGGAGGCCCACATCGCGCCATCCTGAAACTCCCGGACGCCCCATACGTCGAGCACGATCGACTCGGTGTCCCGGGCGATGCTCCAGACATTGGCGTTGAAGACCGCCGCACGCCCGCGGAACGGCTTGAGGAAGAACGCGAACTGCGGGTCGAAGAGGTTGGCGAGCAGCACCGTCGCACCTGTCGCTCTCAGCGACCGGATGCCCGTGTCCAGTCGCTCGGCCAGCGCATCCGGATCGGCGGCCGGGCTCATCAGATCGTTGCCGCCGACCATCACCGAGACCAGATCGGGTTGCAGGGACATTGCCCGGGGGATCTGATCGGCCACCACATCCCCGATCCGGCGGCCCCTCACAGCCAGGTTTGCGAACTCGAACCCGTGGCCGGCCAGGTGCGCGTCCCCGTCGAGGATCGCGGCGAGCCTGTCGGCCCAGCCGACCCAGTCGGACGGGTGTCCCGGTGCGCCATCGCAGAGCCCTTCGGTGATCGAATCCCCGAGGGCGACGTATCTGTTGAATGCGTCTCTGCTCACACTTGTGATTGTGCATACCCGCGGCGAATGCAAGGTGAAGCCCGCACGTTCAGGGCGCGATGGTCGCCGGATGTTCGCCCGACGTACACTGGCAGTGAGCGTTGGTCATCGGCGGTTTGCCGGCCCGTCACCGCGCGCAGGAGGTCGCGGACATGAAACTCACCCTGTATACGTCCGCGTTCTGCGAACCGTGCATGCAGACGAGGGCGGTGCTGGCCGAGGCGTCGCGCCTGGTGCCCACGGCCACCGTCATGGAATTCGACGTCGCGCGCGAGATGGAGCGGGCCGAGGCCGATAGCATCCGGATCACCCCGACCGTGATCGTGAGCACCGCGGACGGCGAGGAAGTGTTCCGGGCAGAGGGCGTACCGACGTTGCAGCAGGTGCTCATCGCGGCGGCAAAGGCGGTCTGAGCGCTCGCCACGCCGACGCGATTGACGGAATCTGTCGCTGTACGGGTCTTTTCCCGCCATGATGTGTTCATCGGTGCGGAATGCGCACCCGGCGAGGGGGTTCACTGATGAGCGCAGACACCCATAGCAGCACGGAGAACGGCTTCGTCCGGTTCCTCAAGCGCAAGTGGTTCGCGATCCTGCTCGTCGTCCTGCTGGTCGTCGTCGCGATTCAGAACGGCGTCAGTGACGACAAGGCGACCATCTTCTTCCTCTGGGCGGAACTGACGATGCCGACCTGGTTGCTCGTCCTGATCATCTTCATCATCGGAGGCGTGGTCGGCTGGATCTTCGCGCGCAATCGCGCCGCCCGCCGAGCCCGTCGCTGAACACTCGTTCACTAAGGGTGCCCTCGGCAGGAATCGAACCTGCGACCAAGAGATTAGAAGGCTCCTGCTCTATCCGCTGAGCTACGAGGGCGGGCTGTCCCACGATACCGCAGGGCCGGGCGCACCCCGTCGCACTCAGCGGAGGCGTTCGCCCGCTTTGACGCGTTCGGCCGTTCTGGCGATACGGCGTGAGCGGGTCTCCGGGCGGGTCGCCTGCTCGATCCAGCGCTCGTACTCGCGCTGGTGGCTGTAGCTCATCGCCCGGAATGCATCGAACGCGCCGCTCTCCTTGAGGGCTTCGCTCGCATCCGCGGCGAGTTCGACGAGCCGCTCCGAGGTGTCGAGAGCGATCGTGACATGAACCGTGTCGCCCTCGAACTTGCCGAGGCGTTCCCGGATGCTCTTCAACACCAGGATGAGGTGGGCGCCTCCGTAGGTCACCAATGACCCGCGGTACTCCTCGCCGTCGAAGGTCGCGACGACAGGGATGCGTCCGTTGCTTCCGAATGTCTCTTGTACGTCGAACGGGAAGTCGACGAATGTCTGCGAGTTCTCGGCCTCGCCCCGCTGGAGTTCGGCGTCGAACTCGAGCGGACCTGGATCTCTGTAGCTGGGCACAGTGCGAAGTTTAGTCCAGGCGTCGTCGGGCGCTCACAGGCGGGCGCCTGTCTTCCCCACTCGGTTGACGATCGTGATGCTGGGCCGACGGCCACGAAGGCTGAGGGCGAGCCGCAGGCTGGCGCTCCGGGCGATCAGGATGGCGATGACGATTCCAGCCGCCGCCGGAACCAGCCCCGAGATCATGATCGCGGTGTGCGGACCGAACATCTCGACGATCCATCCCATCAGCGGTCCGCCCAGAGCCTGACCGCCGAGGAGCACGAGGATGTACAGCGAGATGACGCGTCCGCGGATCTGCACGTTGGAGGACATCTGCACGAGCGAGTTCGCTCCGGTGATGAAGAGCAGGTTCGTCACGCCGATGCCCACGAGGAGCACGCCGAAGGCCAACTCATTGGGTGCGAACGCCGCGATGGCCTGCACGGTTCCGAGGGCGATCGCCGTTCCGACCACCATGCTCAACCGGATGCTCGTGCGGCGTGTCGAGGCGAGCGCGCCGACCAGCGCGCCTCCCGCTACCAGCGAGTTGAACAGTCCGTATCCCTGAGCGCCCACATCGAAGACATTGTTCGCGTAGGCCGCGAGCAGCACCGGCATGTTGAACGCGAAGACCGCGAGCACCGCGACCATCACGACGGTCCAGAAGATGACCGGCTTGTGACGCACGTACCGGATCCCTTCGGCCAACTGCCCCTTACGGCGGGGAGCGCGGGCGAGTGGTGCAGCTCAGAGCGGCGCAGGGAACTCACCGCAGCGACGACGGCAAGGCAGGCCACGGCGTTGATCGCGAACGACCACCCACCGCCGACCGCGGTGATCAGGATGCCCCCGACGGCCGGTCCGATCAGCCCGCCGAGCTGGAAGATCGAGGAGTTGAGGCTGATCGCGTTGCGCAGGTAGTGCGGGCCGACGAGCTCGTTCACGAAGACCTGGCGGGCAGGGTTGTCGACGACGGTGACCAGTCCGAGCGCGAACGAGATCACGTACACATGCCAGACCTCGGTCAGTCCCGTGAGCGTCAGCACCGCGAGGACCGCAGCGAGCAGCGCGGCGGTGGACTGCGTGATGATGAGCAACTTCTGCTTCGAGTACCGGTCGGCGATCACGCCGCCGTAGAGCCCGAAGACGAGCATCGGCGTGAACTGCATGAACACCGTGACCCCGACGGCGGCGACGCTGCCGGAGAGCTGGAGCACCAGCCAGTCCATCGCGATGCGCTGCATCCACACGGCCGTGTTGGCGACGAGGTTGGAGGCGGCGAACTTGCGGTAGTTGGGTACTCGGAGGGAGATGAAGGTCTCCCGCCACGGTGGTCGGGTGCTGAGGACCGGCATCGGTCCCGTGGGGGGTGCTGCGGTGGAGTTTGCCACGTTCTTTCCTGCGTATCTGGTTCCGTATAGAGGTCTGTCCTCTCGACGTTACGCAACTCGCGGTATTCTTGCTGCGAATTGAAGCTATAACTCCTATTGACTTTTCGAATGGAAGCCCGATGTTCGATCCTGTGCTCCTCCGAACGTTTCTCGCGGTCGCCGACACGCACAGCTTCACGAAGGCCGCCGCTCGGCTCGGCATCAGTCAGCCGACCGTGAGCCAGCACGTGCGACGCCTCGAGCAGGCGGCCAAACGGGTGCTGATCGCCCGGGACACCAGGGATGTGCGCCTAACGGACAACGGCGACGCCATGGCCGGGTTCGCGCGGTCGATCCTCGCGGCGCACGCCGAGGCCGAGAGCTACTTCAGCGGGTCGGCGATGCGCGGGCGGCTGCGGTTCGGGGCGGCCGACGATCTGGCGATCACGACGCTGCCGCGCATCCTGAGGCACTTCCGCCAACAGCACCCGCAGATCAACCTCGAGCTCACCGTCGATCAGTCGGGTCCACTGCACCGCAAGCTCAAGGCCGGACAGCTCGACCTCATCTTCATCAAGCAGAACCCGGGCACCACCGACGGCACCGTGGTGGCGACGGATGAGCTGGTCTGGGTCGGGCAGGAGAAGACCGTGATCGAGCCGGGCGACCCCATCCCGCTGATCGCCTACCAGGGGCCGAGCCTGAGCCGTCAGATCACGATCGACGCTCTGGAGGCCGCGGGACGAACCTGGCGGATCACCTGCAACACCCGTGAGGTGAACGGCGTGCTCGCCGCTGTTCGTGCCGGGATCGGCGTAGCGGTCTTCCCGCGGTCTCTGATCCCCTCTGACCTGGTGAAGGTCAGCAACCGCTTCTCGCTGCCAGAGCTCGGCGGCGTGGACTTCACGCTCCTGTCCAACCCGTCGACGGCAAGAGAGCCGGTGGAGGCGCTCACCGCGGCGATTCTCGGCCGCGCGCTCATGCGCATCCCGTAAACCGCTGTTTGTCGTGAGGCGAGGGTCAGCCCTCCACGGGCACTCGATCGGTGTCGGGCGCACGCAGCCCGCCGTCAGAGGAGCTCTTACGAAGGGAGAGCGCGATGATTGGGAACAGCAGCACCGAGAGCATCCCTGCACCGACGAGCGCGGTCGCCGTGCCCTTCTCGATGTCGCCCGCTTCGAGTCCGATGTTGGTCACCGCCACGATGATCGGCAGACCGGTGGCGCTCAGCAGGGTCAACGAGCTGCGGTCGCGGAACGTCGAGCCCGGGGAGCCGCGAATGAGCCGGGGATGCCGCGAACGATGATGAAGAGCACCAGGAAGATCGGCAACAGGATGAGCGCCCGTGTGTCCGCGAGGAGCGCCTTCAGGTCGAACCCGATCCCGGTGTTGATGAAGAAGATCGGGACCAGAACACCGAACGCGACAGCCTCGAGTTTCGATTCGACCAACTCGGCATCGGGTTTGCTCGCCCCGGAAAGCAGAACGCGGCAGATGACGCCGGCAGCGAACGCGCCGAGAAGCATGTCGAGGCTGAGTGCGAGGCTGAGCCCGACGAGCGCGGCGATCACGAGAACGATGAATCGCACGGCGAACTGACCGCTGGTGTGCAGCGTCGCGCGCACGAGCCCGTGGAATCGTTCGTGCGCGCCCCGCGAGGCCAGCCAGATTCCGATCCCGGCGATGACAGCGAACCCGATGAGCACGAGCGCGGCCGAGGGGACGGCGTCCGCTGAGGAAGAGCGAGATGGCGAGCAGCGGACCGAACTCGCCGACGGCGCCGACCGCTGTCACGGCGCGGCCGAACTTGGTATGCATCTCGCCAGCATCCCGGAGCATGGGCATGAGGGTGCCGAGCGCGGTCGAGGTGAGCGCGATGCCCACGTAGACACCCGCGATGGGATCGGGCGCGAGCAGGATGCCCAGGCCGACACCCACGACGAGGGAGACGACCCAGCCGAGCGATGCGCGACGCAGCGGCCGGCCCTTGATGGCGGCGAAGTCGATCTCGTTGCCGGCCATGAAGAACAGGAAGGCGAGACCGAAGTTCGCGACGAACTCGAGACCCTCGGACTTCGGGATCCAACCGAGCACGCTGGGGCCGATCAGCAGGCCGAGCACGATCTCGAAGACGACGAGCGGGATCTTCGCGACCCGTCCCACGGCGGATGCGAGCAGTGAAGCTGCGACCGCGACGAGCGGAATGAGGACGATGGTACCGACGGTGGGGTCCATGCCGCGATGCTACAGGCGGAGCCATGCCTGGTGGCCGTTCACACGACGGAAACGCGCCGGGGATAGTGTGACTGCATGCGTGATCTTCAGGCCAGAATCATCGAAGAACTGAACGTCAGCCCCACGATCGACCCCGCAGCAGAGGTCGAGAAGCGGGTCGACTTCCTCGTGCAGTACCTCAAGGCGACAGGTGCCGCCGGGTACGTGCTCGGAATCAGCGGGGGACAGGATTCATCCCTGGCCGGTCGTCTCTGCCAGCTCGCCACCGAGCGACTCGCGGAGCAGGGGACCGACGCCGAGTTCATCGCCGTGCGGTTGCCGTACTCGGTGCAACACGATGAGGACGATGCGCAGCTCGCACTGTCGTTCATCAAGCCCGAGCGCACGGTGACGTTCAACATCCAGCGTGCCGTCGACGGCTTCGAAGACGAGTACAAGGATGCGGTCGGCGACGACATGACCGACTTCACCAAGGGCAACGTGAAGGCCCGCGCACGTATGGTCGCCCAGTACGCGATCGCCGGGCAGCGACGGCTCCTCGTCGTGGGCACGGACCACGCTGCCGAGGCGATCACGGGGTTCTTCACGAAATACGGCGACGGAGGCACGGACATCCTGCCGCTCACCGGCCTCACGAAGAGACAGGGCCGTGCTCTGCTGGAGCACCTCGATGCGCCTGCGCGTCTCTACACGAAGGCTCCCACCGCCGACCTGCTCGATGACAACCCCGGCCAGACGGATGAGGACAACCTGGGCCACACTTACCAGGACATCGATGACTACCTCGAGGGCAAGGACGTTCCCGACGAGGTCGCGATCGCACTCGAGGCGCGGTATCTCTCGACCGAGCACAAGCGACGAGTTCCGGCCAGCATGTTCGACGAGTGGTGGCGTGCGCGCGGCGACTACACGGATGTGGAGCGCTAGACGCAGTCAGGCGACACGAGAGAGGGCCGGCGGATGATCCGCCGGCCCTCTGTGTTCGGGTGGAGTTGTCTTGGTTGCTACCGGGTCAGACCGGGGTCGACAACCTGGTCGTGGGTACGGTGTCCGAGGTGACGGCCTCGGTCTCCGACTCGCGGGTGAGAGGCGCGCCTGCCGGGGCGGTTGCGGCATCCGTGGTCGGAGCCGCGGGCGTGAACTGTTCGTGGTGCTGCTGGGCGACCCACGCATCCTGACGCTCGATCAGCACGCGGTCGGTGTCGGTGTTCTCGAAACGCCACCGCTCGAGGTCGCTCTGGAAGATGCGGCGTGCGCGGCCCGGCTTGTTCTGCCACTCGATGAGCCGGTCGCGGAACTCCGCGATGGCCGGGTCGAGCTGGTAGCCGAAGGTCGCGGATGCGCGCTTCATCTCGGCGAGCTGGTGGCCCGCCCAGTTGGCGGCGATCCCCGCGCCCTTGATCGGGAGCAGTCGAACCATGATGTCGGCCGAGCCGACGGCACGGTCCGAGAGCACCTGTTCGCCGGGGGTCAGAGAGTTCCAGACGGATGCCTCGGTCGCCGCATCGACGAGGGCCGCGATGGCCGACGCCTTCTGCTGGCGATCGGAGCGGGAGAGCAGACCCTTGATCGCGCCACGCGCGATGAGGGCCGCAAGCAACCCGGAGATGATCACGGCAACCGCGAGCACCACCGCGTTCAGGATCATCGGACGTGCTGCCGACGACGTCAACCAATCAACGAATTCATTCCACCACTGCATGTCCGCGATGGTAAGCCTGGTCGGGCGCGCATCCGTGGAGCCTGGCCGCAGTGTCGTGGAGTCGTGATCGTGCGGTGACCTTGGAGGTGGCCGCGTCGTTGCCGAGGCGGCCACCTCGCGCGCCCGAGGTCAGCGCTCAGGCCTCCGTGTGCTCGGTGCCGTGCACGGCGTAGGGCTCGATCGCGGCGACCTCGTCTGCGGTCAGCGCGGGAGCATCCAGTGCCGCCACATTCTGTTCCAGCTGTGCGACGCTCGATGCGCCGATCAGCGCACTCGTGACAGCAGGCTGGCGCAGCACCCAGGTCAGGGCCAGCTGGGCGAGCGACTGGCCCCGGCCGGCGGCGATGTCGTTGAGTGCCCGTGCACGCTCGAGGTAAGTGGGGCTGAGCTGGTTCTCCGAGAGGAACCGGCTCGTGGCGGCACGCGACCCGGCCGGAACGGAGCCGTCGAGGTAGCGGTCGGTGAGCATCCCCTGGGCGAGCGGGGAGAAGACGATGCTGCCGGCGCCGACCTCCTCGAGCACGGAGAACAGGCCGTCCTCGATGTGACGGTCGAACATCGAGTATCGCGGCTGGTGGATGAGCAGCGGCACCTTGTGCTCGGCGGAGCGGCTGCTGCGGCGCGAGTCTGCTCGGGGTCGTAGTTGGATACGCCCACGTAGAGCGCCTTGCCCTGCTGTACGGCGGTCGCGAGCGCACCCATCGTCTCCTCGATGGGCGTCTCGGGGTCGGGCCGGTGCGAGTAGAAGATGTCGACGTAGTCGAGGCCGAGGCGGCCGAGGCTCTGGTCGAGGGAGGAGAGCATCGTCTTGCGCGAACCCCATTCGCCGTACGGGCCGTTCCACATCTCGTATCCGGCCTTGGACGACACGATGATCTCGTCGCGGTACGGCGCGAGGTCTTCGCGGAAGATGCGGCCGAAGTTCGTCTCGGCGGTCCCGGCCGGCGGCCCGTAGTTGTTGGCGAGGTCGAAGTGCGTGATGCCGAGGTCGAAGGCGCGGCGCACGATGGCCCGCTGGGTCTCGATGGGGCGCTCGTCCCCGAAGTTGTGCCACAGGCCGAGAGAGAGGGCGGGCAGCTTCAGGCCGCTGCGGCCGCTTCGGTTATAGGTCATCGTCTCGTAGCGGTCGTCCGCGGCAACGTAGGTCATGTCTACATCGTAGGAGAATGTTGTCTGTCGAGACGAAAGGGGTTGCCATGCAGACGTTCGTGGTCGCCGGAGGATGTTTTTGGTGTCTGGACGCGGTCTACCGCGTCCTTCGAGGGGTTCAGGATGTCGTGTCGGGCTACACAGGCGGCACTGCCGTCGATCCGACTTACGACGAGGTGTGCACGGGCCTGACCGGTCACGCCGAGGCCGTGGCGGTGACGTTCGACCCCGAGGTCATTCCGGCGAGCGTGATCCTCGACGTGTTCTTCACGTTGCACGATCCGACGCAGCTCGACAGGCAGGGTGCCGATGTCGGCACGCAGTACCGTTCGGCGATGTTCTATGACGGTGACGAGCAGAAGGCTCTCTTCGAGGAGGCGATCGCTCGCGCCTGCACGTATTGGGACGGCGACGTGGTCACCACCCTCGAGCCGCTCGGCACGTTCTACCGCGCCGAGGAGTATCACCAGGACTTCTTCGCGAAGAACCCCGGACAGGGATACTGCTTGGCCGTTGCTCAGCCGAAGGTGAACAAGATTCGCAAGTCGTACGCGGACTACGTCATCGCGGCCTGATCGGAGCGCTCCTCCACAGGGCCCGGATCCGGGGACTCTCCCCAGATCCGGGCCACTCGTGTCTATGCGTCCGGATGCGCTCAAGACTCGCGTTACCGCCCAAAGAGAGCGGAAGACGAGAAGGAGAGCACCATGACCGAATCCCTGTCCGTCCGCGGCTTCGTCGCGACGGTTCCCAACCACCTGGTGACGGATGAGGGCCTGCCCATCACCACGTTCCGGCTGGCGAGCACGCGGAGGCGATTCAACCGGGAGACGAAAGCCTGGGAGAACGGCGCCACCAACTGGTTCACGGTGTCGGCTTATCGGCAGCTGGCGCTGAATGCGGCGGGGTGTGTGGCGAAGGGCGACCCGGTGCTCGTGACCGGGCGACTGAGCGTGCGGGAGTGGGAAAGCGAGGAGCGTTCCGGGATTGTCGTCGAGATCGACGCGGATGCGATCGGGCACGATCTCGCGTGGGGCTCATCGGCCTTCTGCCGCACGATCAAGCGCTCGCCGAATGGCAGCGCCGACGGATCGGAGGGTGCAGCGCCCGAGAACGATGGCGCTGACGAATCCCCAGGAGGGGATGCGTAGTATGTAAGGTGTTCAGTCCCTTCCGGCCCAGCCAGAACCACGGAGACCCCATGCCGCACCTCGCTCATCGGCCACCCGTTCTGGGTTTCCGGAGGCGCTGGTCGGTCGTCCCTGTGGTCTCGGGCATCGCGCTCGCCGCGGCGCTCGCGCTCAGCGGGTGCGTGGGCGGGACGACGGGTGGCGCGAGTACGCCGAGCGCATCCGTCACACCTGGACCGACTGCCACCTCGACGGCTCCGGCCGCGATCGAATTCCATCCCGATGGCTCGGCCCAGGACAACCTGCCGTACTTCGACCAGGTCAATCGGGCAACGCTGGCTGCGAAGCCCAACGCGGTCGGGCGCGACTTCATCGATGCCCTCGTCGCTGCAGGATTCGCGAAGAAGGACATGCAGCTCACCGTCGACACGACGACGATCGGCCTCAAGGCGAACTCCATCCAGTTCTCGGTACGGATGGGCGACACCTGCCTCATCGGCCAGAACGGTGCCGACGCGGGCGGCTACAACAGCCAGGTGACCCCGGTACTCGCCACCGGCGCCTGCCTCATCGGCGAGACCCGCCCGATCGACTGGTAGGCGTCACCTGGCTCTCGCGCATGGGGGACCCGCACTGACCTTAGGATTGAAGGCATGGCCGAATACATTTACTCGATGGTGCGCGCCCGCAAAGCGGTGGGCGACAAACTGATCCTCGACGACGTGACCATGTCGTTCCTTCCCGGAGCGAAGATCGGCGTGGTCGGACCGAACGGTGCGGGTAAGTCGACCATCCTCAAGATCATGGCGGGGCTTGACACCCCGAGCAACGGCGACGCGAAGCTGTCCCCGGGATACACGGTCGGCATCCTGATGCAGGAGCCGGTGCTCGACGAGAGCAAGACCGTGCTCGAGAACGTGCAGGAAGGCGTCGGCGAGATCAAGGCCAAGGTCGACCGGTTCAACGAGATCTCGGCCGAGCTCGCCGATCCCGACGCGGACTTCGACAAGCTGCTCGGCGAGATGGGGACCCTGCAGGAGCAGATCGACGCCGCCGACGCCTGGGACCTCGACTCCCAGCTCGAGCAGGCCATGGACGCGCTGCGCTGCCCGCCGGGGGACTGGCCCGTCACAAGCCTCTCCGGTGGTGAGAAGCGCCGTGTCGCCCTCTGCAAGCTGCTCCTCCAGAAGCCCGACCTGCTGCTGCTCGACGAGCCAACCAACCACTTGGACGCCGAGAGCGTGCTGTGGCTGGAGCAGCACCTGGCCAAGTACCACGGTGCGGTTCTCGCCGTGACCCACGACCGGTACTTCCTCGACCACGTCGCCGAGTGGATCGCCGAGGTCGACCGCGGCCACCTGTACCCGTACGAAGGCAACTACTCCACCTACCTGGAGAAGAAGCAGGCACGCCTCGAGGTTCAGGGCAAGAAGGATGCGAAGCTCTCGAAACGCCTCTCCGAGGAACTCGACTGGGTGCGCAGCAACGCCAAGGGCCGCCAGGCCAAGTCGAAAGCACGTCTGGCCCGCTACGAGGAGATGGCCGCCGAGGCGGAGCGCACCAGAAAGCTCGACTTCGAAGAGATCCAGATCCCGCCGGGACCGCGACTCGGCCAGATCGTGATCGACGCGAAAAACCTGCAGAAGGGCTTCGACGACCGCAGGCTCATCGACGGCCTCACCTTCACGCTCCCGCGCAACGGCATCGTCGGCGTGATCGGCCCGAACGGTGTCGGAAAGACCACGCTCTTCAAGACCATCGTGGGCCTCGAGCCCCTCGACGGCGGCGACCTCAAGGTCGGCGAGACGGTGGAGATCTCCTACGTCGACCAGTCGCGCGGCGGCATCGATCCCAACAAGTCGCTTTGGGAGGTCGTCTCCGACGGGCTCGATTACATCCAGGTCGGCAAGGTCGAGGTGCCGAGTCGGGCGTACGTCTCGACGTTCGGCTTCAAGGGGCCGGACCAGCAGAAGAAGGCCGGCGTGCTCTCCGGTGGTGAGCGCAACCGACTGAACCTCGCGCTGACGCTCAAGCAGGGCGGAAACCTGCTGCTGCTCGACGAGCCGACAAACGACCTCGACGTCGAGACCCTCGGCAGCCTCGAGAACGCGCTGCTCGAGTTCCCCGGCTGCGCCGTGGTCATCACCCACGACCGGTGGTTCCTCGACCGGATCGCGACGCACATCCTGGCTTACGAAGGCACCGAAGACGACCCGGCGAACTGGTACTGGTTCGAGGGAAACTTCGAGGCCTACGAAGAGAACAAGATCGAGCGTCTGGGTCCGGATGCAGCCAAGCCGCACCGCTCCGCGTACCGCAAGCTGACCCGCGACTGACCTGGAGCGGATCATGAGACTGCACGTACCGATCCGTCTGCGCTGGAGCGACCTCGACGCATACGGTCACGTGAACAATGCCGAGATGCTGCGCCTCCTCGAGGAGGCGCGCATCCAGGCGTTCTGGATCACGGACGAGGCGTCGGGTGCGAATGGTGCGGGTGCTGAGGCGGTCGGTGCGAGCACCGCCGTGCTCGACGGGCGACCCGGTGCAGACACGCTGACGCTGATCGCCCGCCAGGAGATCGAGTACCTCGCCCCCATTCCGTACCTGAGGCAGCCGCTCGACATCCGCCTATGGCTCGGCCGCCTCGGTGGCGCGAGCCTCGAGGTCTGCTACGAAGTGTGGTCGCCCGAGGGAACCGAGCCGCAGATCCTGTACACGCGCGCTGCGACGACGATCGTGCTCGTGGATGCGAAGAGCGAGCGACCGCGTCGCATCAACGACCACGAGCGGGCGGCGTGGACGCCGTACCTCGACGAACCGGTGCAGTTCACCAAGCGAGGCTAGTTCGAGACGGTCACCGTGCCGCTGGACACGGTGGCCGTGAGCTTCGTCAGCGGCGTGCGGGCGGGCCCGGCGATCACATCCCCGGTTGCGGCGTCGAAGCGCGAACCGTGGCACGGGCAGTCGAACTCCTTGTCAGCCGGAGCCACCGTGCAGCCCTGGTGGGTGCAGACCGCACTGAAGGCGACGACAGTGCCTTCCTTCGGCTGGGAGACCACGATCGGCGTCGACCCGAGTCTCGCCGACACCGCGCCGCCGACCGGGATCGAAGACAGCGGAACCTTGACGGGGTTGGAGCCCGCACCCGATCCGGAGGCCGAGCTGTCGGGCGTGCACGCGGTCAGCACGAGCGCCCCGGCCCCGAGCGCCACGGCGCTTCCGATCGAGACAAGCGTGCGGCGCGTGAGCGGGGTCGATTCGGTCATGCGGAGTCCTCACGAGTCGGCGTAGCTTGGATGTGTCGGGTTACCGGTTTACCCGTATCCACGAGGCTACGGCTCGTTCGGTTCAGCGAGTCGTGTATATCGGTGAACTTTTCGGGCCCCGTCAGCGTGTACCTGGTGGAGGTGTTCATGCCGAACGACGACTCGCGACTGCTGCGCGAGCTTCACGACCAGCACGCGCAAGCGGTCTGGCGTTACGTCGTGCACTTGACCGGCGATCGGGCGATGGCGGATGACGTTGTACAGGAGACCCTGCTGAGGGCCTGGAAGAGACCGGCCGTGCTCGACCAGTCGCAGAGTTCGGCGCGTGCTTGGCTCTTCACCGTCGCGCGCAACATCGTCATCGACGACAAGCGGAGTGCGCACAGCATCCACGAGTTCGGCACGGATGTTCTCCCCGAGCGTGCCGCGGGCAACGAATCCGATGCCGTGCTCGATGCCTGGCTTGTGTCGGATGCGCTTGCCGAGCTTTCGCTCGAGCACCGGGCCGTCATCGTCCACGCCTACTACGGCGGACGGTCGATCGCCGAGATCTCCCGAGAGCTGGACATACCGGAGGGAACTGTGAAATCGCGCATCCACTACGGGTTGCGTGCCCTGCGGCTCGCGCTGCAGGAGAGGGGGTGACGGAACGATGACGACACACGATGAATTCGCCACCTGGGACGGCGCCTATCTGCTCGGGGCGCTGTCGCCTGCCGACCGGCGCGCTTATGAGGAGCACTTGCGCACCTGCGAGACCTGCTCGGCCGCAGTGTCGGAGCTTGCCGGGCTTCCGGGGATCCTAGGCCGGGTCTCGGAAGCCGATGCCTTCGCGTTGCTCGAGGCCGACCAGACGCCGAACACGGCGGGGGCAGGGGAGACGTCGCGAGCATCCGGGAGCCCGAACACGAGCGTTCCACCACGGATCATGTCGGTGCAGACGTACTGCCTGCGTTGCTCAGTGCGGCGCGGCGGCGTCGCTTCCGGACACGCCTGTGGGCCGCAGGATCGCTCGCCGCGGCGGCCGTGATCGTGGTGCTGACGGCGATCGTGCTTCCTTCCGTCCTGGCGCCGACCCAGGCTCCGCCGATCGCGGGCAAGAGTGTTGTGATGACGCAGGTGGAACCGAGCGCCCTGTCGGCCGACCTCAAGCTCGTCACCGAGCCGTGGGGCACGCGGATCGAGTCGCGGTGCAGCTACGCGGTGTGGGAGGGGCAAGAGCCCGGACAGACCTGGACGTACGCGATGGTCGTGACTGACCGGGCCGGCAAGCAGACGCAGATCTCGACCTGGAAGGCGGCAGCCGGCACCACGGTCGAACCGACGGCGACGACGAGCGTTCCGGTCGCCGACATCGCCAGCGTCGACATCCGGTCGGCGACGAACGGCACGGTGCTGCTGCGAACCACCTTCGGCTAGCGCGGGGTCGGCTAGCGCGGCTCAGGGACCCGGATGGTCGCCTCCTGCGCCACGCTCGCGACGAGATGACCCTCGCGATCGTAGATGCGTCCGAGCGCGAGCCCGCGTCCGCCGCTGGCGCTCGGGGACTCCTGCACGTACAGGAGCCATTCGTCCACGCGCGCTGGTCGGTGCCACCACATCGCGTGGTCGAGACTGGCCGCCTTGAGTCCGGGCGTCGCCCAGGCGATGCCGTGGCGGCGCATCACCGACTCCATGATCGTGTAGTCGCTCGCGTAGGCGAGAGCCGCCTGGTGCAGCTGCGGGTCGTCGGGCAGCCGGTCGATCGCTCGGAACCAGACCGCCTGGTGGGCCACGTGAGCGCCCTCCACAGTCAGGTAGATCGGCGACGGCACATGCCGCATGTCGAAGGGGCGCTCGCTCGCCCAATACTGGGCGACGGGATGCGCGATGTTCTCGAGTGTGGACGCCGAGTTCGGCAGCGTCTCGGGCTCCGGCAGGTCGTCAGGCATGCTGACCTGGTGGTCGAGGCCCTCGTCATCGACCTGGAACGACGCGATCATCGACAGGATGGGCAGCCCGCTCTGGTACGCCTGCGTGCGCCTCGTCGAGAAGGAGCGGCCGTCGTGGATGCGGTCGACCGAGAAGGTGATGGGCAGGTTCACATCTCCGGGGCGCAGGAAGTAGCCGTGCATCGAGTGGATGTTCCGGTCCTCCGGAACCGTGCGCGTCGCCGCCACGATGGACTGCGCGAGCACCTGTCCGCCGAAGACACGACCCAGGGGCATCCACTGCGACGGCCCGGTGAAGATGTCCTCGCTGGTGCGTGCTCCGGTGTCGGTCAGATCGAGTGCGGTCAACAAGGACGCCAGGGGCTCGGACACAATGCCTCCATCTTGTGGTCGTCTTGGTAGTTTAGACAGCAGATGAGCCAGTCATTTTCACTCGTGGATTCCCTTGCCGTTTCCGACCTTCAGACTTACCTGTCCAGGGCCGCGCGCGTCGAGGAGGGTTCGGTCCGCCTGATCGGCGGGTCGGGCGTCCTCGCCGTCTATACGGCGATCCTGTACCCTCGCGGTCTTCTCGATCAGACGCCGACCGTTCTCGGCCTGCGCACGTTCGCGATCGAGCCGGGCGTCGCGTTCGACGCGGTCGTCCCCATCCGGTCGCTGCTCGATCGTCTCGCGCGCATCGCCGACGCAGTTGCAGCGGGCACGACCTCTGAGGGCGCGCCGGAGGGCCCGGTCGAGGTTCGTATGCCGCTCGAGGTATCGACCGTCACCTGGGCGGGAATCTCACCGCCCCGGGGCGGGTGGCGTCCGGTCGGCGAGACGACCTTCGAGTTGCTGGAGCTGACCGCGAAGACCGGGATCGCCGAGGTCGCCGAGGCCGTGCCGACGGGCACGGGGGAGCAGCTCGTGCAACGTGTGCGAGCCGAGGTCTGGGGTCGTCCGATCGACGACCTCGAGTACGTGCCCGCCGGCGCCGCGTTCGCCGCGGAGAGCCTGGGATTCCTCGGCGCGGGTGAGCCGGTCACGATCCTCGAGACCGGCCCGTGGACGCGGCTTACGACGCGGCGCGGCCACATACTGGTGCGGCGTCAGGCGTGGAGCCTGCGCGGCTAACGCCCAGCCCCTCGGAAACCGCGCGACGTTCAGCCGCGAGCGACCGCTCGGCCCGCCTGGCGGCCCGAGAACAAGCACCCGCCGAGGAAGGTCCCCTCGAGCGAGCGGTATCCGTGCACGCCCCCGCCACCGAACCCGCTCGCCTCGCCCGCCGCATACAGTCCGGGCACCGGGGTGCCGTCGGGGGCGAGTGCACGACCGTCGAGGTCCGTCTCGATCCCGCCCAGGCTCTTGCGGGTCAGGATGTGCAGCTTCACCGCGATGAGCGGCCCGGCTTTCGGGTCCAGCAGTTTGTGCGGGCTGGCGACCCGGATCAGCTTGTCGCCTCGATAGGAGCGCGCGCCACGGATCGCCGTGATCTGAGCATCCTTGCTGAAATCGTTGTCGAGCTCCCTGTCGCGCTCGTGAACATGCTTGGCGACGAGATCGGCGTCGAGCGGAACATCGGCGAGGCGTTGCATGCCCGCGATCAGTCCGTCGAGGGTGTCCGCGACGACGAAATCGGCGCCCTTCTCCTTGAACGCCTCGACCGGGGCGGGTGCGCCCGAACTGACGCGCTTGGCCAGCAGGCGCAGATCCTTGTTCGTCAGGTCGGGGTTCTGCTCGCTGCCCGAGAGCGCGAACTCCTTCTCGATGATCTTCTGGGTGAGCACGAACCAGCTGTAGTCATGGCCGGTCGCACGCAGGTGCTCCAGGGTGCCGAGTGTGTCGAATCCGGGGAAGAGCGGCACCGGCAGTCTGTTGCCGCTCGCATCGAGCCAGAGCGATGACGGCCCGGGCAGGATGCGGATGCCGTGGCGTTCCCACACCGGGTTCCAGTTCTCGATGCCCTCGGTGTAGTGCCACATCCGGTCGCCGTTGATCAGGCGCGCGCCTGCCGCCTCGGTGATCGCGAGCATCCGGCCGTCGACGTGTGCGGGAACCCCGGAGAGCATCTTCTCCGGGGGAGTGCCGAGTCGTTCGGGCCAGGATGCGCGGACGAGATCGTGGCTGCCTCCGATTCCGCCGCTCGTGACGATCACGGCGCCTGCCCGCAACTCGAAGTCGCCGACCTGGTCGCGGTTGCTCGGCGCACCGCGGAGCGCGCCGTCGGGCGCGAGTACCGCGCCGCGGACGCCGGTGACAGCTCCCGACTCGACGATCAGTTCGTCGACCCGGTGGCGGTGCAGCATCGTGACGGCTCCGGATGCGACCCCCGCCTGGACTCGTCGAACGAACGGCGCGAGCACGCCCGGCCCGGTGCCCCAGGTGATGTGGAATCGCGGAACGGAGTTGCCATGACCACCCGCCGTGTACCCGCCTCGCTCGGCCCAGCCGACGATCGGGAAGAACCGCACACCCTTCTCGTGCAGCCAGGCGCGCTTCTCGCCGGCCGCGAACTGCAGATAGGCCTCGGCCCACTGGCGCGGCCATCTGTCTTCGTCGCGGTCGAACGCGGCACTGCCCATCCAGTCCTGGCGGGCGAGGGCAAGTGAGTCGGTGATGCCCATCCGGCGCTGCTCGGGGGAGTCGATGAGGAAGAGTCCGCCGAACGACCACCACGCCTGACCGCCGAGCGACGCCACGGGCTCCTGCTCGACGATCGTGACCCGCTTGCCGGCGTCGATCAGCTCGCTCGCAGCGACAAGTCCGGCGAGGCCGGCCCCGACGACGATGGCATCGGCGTCGGTGGTGTTCGGGTTCGATGTCATCCTTGTGTCTCCTTCGGCACGCGACTCTTATTGTGCAGTATGACGGTTCGAATCAACCACATCACGTTCGACAGGGCGAACTCGTCAGATGGCCGCGGTTGGGCCGTGCTGCAAGAGCCCGAGGGCAACGAGTTCTGCGTCGAGCGCAGCCGGGCAGAACGCGAGGCTGAGGAACTGGCCGCGCATCCGTCTTGGCGGGCTAGAAAGTCACTCCTCGAATGTGTTGACCATCGCGAAGGCCGCGCGTTCGAGGTATGACCAGAGTGTCTCCTCCTGCAGCGGCGGCAGCCCGAGCTCTTCGACCGCCTCGCGCATGTGCTTGAGCCAGCGGTCGCGAGCGTCTGGGTTCACCTTGAACGGCATGTGGCGCATCCTGAGCCGAGGGTGGCCGCGCTGCTCGCTGTAGGTGCCGGGCCCGCCCCAGTACTGCTCTAGGAACAGCGTGAGGCGCTCGGCTGCGGGGCCCAAGTCTTCCTCGGGATACATCGGCTTCAGGACGGGGTCGTCGGCCACCCCGCGGTAGAAGTTGTCGACGAGCCGACGGAACGTCTCGTGGCCGCCGATCTCCTGGAAGAACGTCTCGTCAGTGCTCACGTCACTCCTCCGGAGGCTTGGTCACCGACGGCTTGGTCGTCGGCGGGTTCGTCGTAGACGGCTTGGTCGCCGACGGCTTCGTCGTCGGCGGCTTCGCCGTGGTATCGGGCTGGGTCTTGATGGTCACCGAGCGCGGATCGGGGACGACCGTTCCGGTTCTCTTCGCCGCGGCACGGGCCTTCCGACCCTTCGGCTGCGTTTCGATCACGGGCGTCGGGCGGGTGCGCGGCGGCTTGGCGCCGTTCACGCTGGCAGCGCCCTCGAAGCCGCTCAGCACGATGGTGTTGAGCGAGGGCAGCCGCACGCCCATCTCGTCGAGCGCGGCCTTCAGCTGCTTGCGCAGCTCGCGCGAGACGTCGTCCCTCGCGGTCGTCCTCGTCTTGATCACGAGACGCGTGACGAGCGCGTCGGCCGAGATGGATTCGAGCCCCCAGATCTCAGGCTTCTCCAGGATGCGCGAGCGCCACTTCGGGCTGGTGGCCAGTGCGGTGGCCGTCTCGAGCATCTTCTGCTCGACGGCTTCGACGTCGGCGTCGTATGGCACGGCGAGGTCGATGACGACTCGGGACCAGCCCTGGGACATGTTTCCGACGCGGAGGATCTCGCCGTTGCGCACGAACCACAGAACGCCATTGACATCGCGAACCTGTGTGACCCGGATGCCGACCGCCTCGACGACGCCGGTGGCCGGACCGAGGTCGACCACATCCCCGACGCCCAGCTGGTCCTCCATCACCATGAAGAGGCCGTTCAGAACGTCTTTGACGATGTTCTGAGCACCGAAACCGAGGCCGGCACCGATTGCCGCGGTCAGCAGTGCGAGGGAGCCCAGCGCGTTCGGAGCCAGCTCGTTGAACACGAGGATGATCGCGATGATGCCGACCGTCACGTTGACGACGTTCGAGAGCACCGTGCCGAGTGTGCGCGTCCGCTGCACAACTCGGACGGCCGCGAGCGGCGACGCGACCAGAGCCTGCGTGTCGGTGACGCTCTGGTTCTTCTTGACCCCGCTGACGATCTGGTGCACGACTCGCCGGATGACGACGCGAAGGATCCAGCTGAGCAGGAACGCTCCGATGATGATGCCGGCGATGCGGGCGAGCGTCCAGCCGCTCTCGATCGCCCATGTGCCCAGGTCTGTCCAGAAGTTCATTTTCAGCAACATAGGTATCCGAGCCTACCGAGCCCCGCCTTGGCGGCCGCTGGGTCAGCGCTCGACGAGGCCGTGGTCGTAGGCGAAGATCACCGCGTGCACGCGGTCGCGCAGGTGCAGCTTGGCGAGCACCCGTCCGACGTGCGTCTTGACTGTCGACTCCGTCAGGAAAACTTCTCGCCGATCTCGCCGTTCGAGAGGCCTTGGGCGATGGCCAGAAGGATCTCGCGCTCGCGCGGGGTCAACGCTGCCAACGGATCGGCGGGCTGGGTGCCGACGGGGGCGGATGCGGGGAGCCGGTCCGCGAACATCTCCAGCATCGATCGGGTCACCCGCCCGGACACCGCTGCGTCGCCCCCTGCGACGGCGCGGATGGCCGACGTCAGCTCGGCAGGTCGCGCATCCTTCAGCAGAAAGCCGCTAGCACCCGCTCGCAGCCCGCCGAACGCGTATTCGTCGAGGTCGAACGTGGTCAGGATGATGATGCGAGCCGCAGGGTTCGCGGCGACGATGCGTCTGGTCGCCTCGATGCCGTCGAGGTTCGGCATGCGAACATCCATCAGGATGACATCGGGCCGGGCCTCGACGGCCAGACGGACCGCTGCGGCTCCGTCGGCCGCCTCCCCGACGACGGAGAGGTCGCTCTCGGCCTCCAACACCATCCGGAATCCCAGGCGCACCAGGGCCTGATCGTCGACGAGCAGTACTCGGATCGGTGCCGCGTCGGTCACTGGGTGTCTCCTCGGTTGTCTGTGTGGTTCTCGATGGTGTCGAAGACGGCGCGGAGTCGCCACCCGCCGCCGGAGCGAGGTCCGGCCTCGAGGGTGCCCCCGTACAGTCCGACGCGCTCGCGGAGGCCGAGCAGGCCGCGTCCCGTGCCCTGTCCGGACGCGCCGTGAACGGCGGCATCGTCTTCCACGGTGATGGAGATCGCGCCGGTTTCGTACGCGATCTTCACGTCGACCGCTGTCGCCAGCGCTGCGTAGCGCAGTGCATTCGTGAGCGCCTCCTGCACGACGCGGAAGACCGTGAGCTGCTGTCCGGTGTCGGTGGGAGCCGCACCGGTGACGGTGATCCTGACAGGAAGGCCGGCAGCGCGGAAGCGTTCCACGAGTTCGCCGAGCTCACCGATCCCCGGCTGCGGCTCTCGGTCGGCGCCATCTCCTTCTGCGGCTCGCAGCACGCCGAGGAGCCTTCGCATGTCGCCGAGTGCTGAGCGGCCGGTCTCCGCGACCATCCGCATCGCATCCGCCGACCGTTCGGGCGATGTCTCGGCCAACCGCGACGATCCGTCGGCCAGCGTGATCATCACGGTGAGGCTGTGGGAGACGATGTCGTGCATCTCGCGGGCGATGCGGCCGCGTTCCGCCGCCGCCGCGATCACGGCCTGCTGGTCGCGCTCCCGCGCCAATTGCTGCGCGCGATCGATGAGTGCGACCAGGTACCGACGTCGGTTTCCGATGTTGATGCCGATGAGCACCCAGAAGAGCGAGATCAGTACGACCGTGATCCAGGATGCGGTCGGGTTCGAGTCGAAGGGCTCGTACGTGCTCCGGTCGCCCGCGATCACCGCCGCCGGAGACTCGCCCCCGAGCTGCGCTGCCGCGCCGCCGAAAAGCAGAACCCCGAGGCCGAGGGCAGCGGCCGTCGAGACCGAGACGACGCCGAAGGCGATCCAGGCAGCAGGTGCCGAACGGTAGACGGCGATCGCGTAGAGGGCGACAAGCACGGCAACGAAGTCGACCTCGTGACCGAGGAAGAGGGTCGCCAACATCGCGACGAGGGCGATCGCGAAGACCGCGACGGGAAAGCGCCGCCGTAGAAGCAGCGCGGCGCCCGCGAACGCCGACAAGCCCAGCCGGAGGGCGTTCTGCCAGGTCGGATCGGCGAACATCCACACGATCCCGATGATGATCGTCGGCACCAGGTAGACACCGGCGATCACCGCATCCACGAGCACAGGATGCGCCGCGAGGTAGCGCCGGATGACGCCCGGCGGCCGGGGAGTTCGAGATCTCCCCCGGCCGGAGAAGCCGTCCGGGAGGGGGAGATCTGGTCGTTCGTCATAGTGGGAACGCTACGCGTCCCGGCGCTTCATGATGATCGCGCCGGCGACGAACGAGACCGCCGTCCACGCCACGACGATGAGGACGTTCTGATACGGCAGGAAGTCGGCGTTGGTGCCGCCGGCAAGGGCCTGACCGGCCGTGCTGATCAGGTACTTCGGCACATCCTTCAGCCAGTCGATGTTGGTGAGCCCGTTCACGATGTTCAGGATGATCGGCAGCAGGAAGACGACGCCCAGTGCGGCCGCGATGCCACCGGCCGCAGAGCGGAGGATGGTGCCGAGCCCGAGCGCGAACACCGAGACGAGGCCGAGGTAGAGCCCCGCACCGAGGATCGCCCACATCGTGCCCGCCGTGAACTCGAACGTGAGTCCCTTGCCGGTGAGCGCGGGGATGGCGATGGCGTATCCCGCGATGGTCGTGACCAGCCCGACGATGAACGAGCACACGAAGAGGACGAGAGCCTTGGCGAAGAACACCGGGGTGCGGCGCGGAACGGCAGCGAACGACGACCGGATCATGCCGGTCGAGTACTCGCCGCTGATCGCGAGCACGCCGAGAACAGCGACGATCAGCTGGCCGATCAGGATCCCGCCCGTTGCCGCGCTCAGGATGAGCCTGCCGCGCTCAGCGGCGGACATCTGCGAAAGCACCGTCTCGGGGATGGTGAAGGCGATGAGCGCCGTGATCCCGAGCCCGAGGAGGAGCACGATCGCGTACGTCCAGAACGTGGAGCGGAGCGAACGGAACTTGATCCACTCGGAGCGTACGACGCGCGCGAACGTGAGGTGCCCGTACCTGCTGTGATAGGCGGGGGTGTTGCGACTGCGGTGCTCATCGGGTGACCTCCGTGCGGTATTCGACCTCGTCCTGCGTGAGGGCAAGGTAGGCCTCCTCGAGGGAGGCGTTGATGGGGGAGAGCTCGTGGAGCACGATGCCGAACTGTGCGGCGGCCTCACCGATCTGCGCGGCGCTCAGGCCGTCGACCTCGACGAGTTCGCTCTCGATGCCGGTGATGGTCACATCGGCTCCCTGGATGGCACGGGCGAGCGCGTCGATCTGGGGGCTGCGAACGCGCACGGAGTTGCGCATCGCGCCGTCGAGGATGTCCTGCACAGGCGCATCGGCAAGGATGCGGCCGCGACCGAGCACGATGATGTGGTCGGCCGTCTGAGCCATCTCGCTCATCAGGTGCGACGAGAGGAACACGGTGCGGCCTTCGCTCGCCAGGTGGCGGGCGAACTGGCGCACCCAGAGAACACCTTCGGGGTCGAGACCGTTGACCGGCTCGTCCAGGATGAGCGTCGCCGGGTCGCCGAGCATGGCCGCGGCGATGCCGAGTCGCTGGCCCATTCCGAGCGAGAAGCCGCCGACGCGCTTGCCGGCGACCGCTTCGAGCCCGGTGAGGCCGATGACCTCGTGCACCCGGCTCTTGGGGATGCCGTGGGTGGCGGCCATCGCCAGCAGGTGGTTGTACGCGGATCGGCCCGTGTGGACCGCCTTCGCGTCGAGGAGTGCGCCGACCTCGGTGAGGGGCGACTTGTGCTCGACGTAACGCTTGCCGTTGACGATCGCCGTGCCGTGCGTCGGACGGTCGAGCCCCATGATCATGCGCATGGTGGTGGACTTGCCTGCGCCGTTCGGCCCGAGGAACCCGGTGACCTTCCCGGGCTGGATCGTCGCCGAGATATCGTTGACGGCGGTCTTGGCGCCGTACGTCTTGGTGAGACGGGTGAGTTGGATCATGGGTACGACTCTATTGATGTTCGCGGTACCGATACATCGGAGTCGGGTGTGGCAAAAGAAAAGCGCGGAATGGTACCGAAGTACCATCCCGCGCCCGTTCTCAAGCTGCCTACTTGGCGTCGCGCTCCTGGGCGGCGATGGCGCGCTCGACGCCCGCCAAGTTCTCGACGACCAGGCGGCGCAGGGCGGCCGGCTCCTGGTTCGCGTCGAGCCAGGCACGGGTCGCATCCCGCAGCTCGGCGTTCGCCAACGGTGCCGGATACATGCCCGCGACGAGGTACTCGGCGATCTTGTAGCTGCGCGACTCCCACACGCTCTGCAGCGAGTCGAAGTACGGCTTGACAAACGCTGAGAGCACGCTCTTGTCGGCCGCGCGCTGGAACCCGAGGCCCGTGAAGCGCACGATCGTGTTCGGCAGGTTGTCGCTAGCGAACACCGAATCCCAGGCCGCCTGCTTGCCTTCGATAGTGGGGGCGGATGCGGCGGCCTGCGCAGCGAACTGCGCACCGTTGGCCGTGTTGTCCGCCTCGAGGGCCGCGTCGATCTCCGCCTTGCCCGCCTTGCCGCCGGCGACGAGCGCGATCAACAGCTCCCAGGCGAGGTCGGTGTCGACCGTGAGCCCGTCGAGCTTGGTCTCGCCGTCGCGGAGGGCCGCGATCGTGGCGAGCTGCTCATCCGTCGACGCCAGGGCGGCGAAGAACTTGACGAACTGGAACTGGGCGTCGCTGCCGGCCTCGGCCTGCTGGGCGAGGGTCCAGAGCGCGGATGCCGCATCCTGAACCGTCGATCCCTGCTTCGCAGGTGCGACGTATGATCCCGCAGCGAGGACAAGCTGGCTGAGCGTGGTGCGGATGGTGGTCGACTCGGTCTCGGGCGCGATGTTGCCGAGAACCAGGCGCACGTAGTCGCTCGCCGATGTCTCGGCGTCGCGCGTCGCATCCCAGGCCGCGCCCCAGACGAGCGACCGGGCCAGCGGGCTCTCGATCTCGGAGAGGTGCTCGATGGCGACCTTGAGCGACTCGTCGTCGAGACGGATCTTCGCGTATGCGAGGTCGTCGTCGTTGAGCAGCACGAGCGCGGGACGCGCGAGCCCGACGAGTTCGGCGACCTCGGTGCGCTCACCGTCGACGTCGAGTTCGATGCGGTGGTCGCGTACGAGCTTGCCGCCGACGAGGTTGTAGAACCCGATGGCGAGGCGGTGCGGGCGGATGGTCGGGTAGTCGGGGTGGGCAGACTGCAGCACGGCGAAGGAGGTGATCTTGCCGTCGGCATCCACCTCGATCTCGGGACGCAGGGTGTTGACGCCGGCGGTCTCGAGCCACTGCTGCGACCACTCGGTCAGGTCGCGACCGCTCGTGGCCTCGAGCTCGACGAGCAGATCGCGCAGCTCGGTGTTCGAGTGCTCGTGCTTCTTGAAGTACTGGGCGACACCGGCGAGGAAGTCATCCTGGCCGACCCAGGCGACGAGCTGCTTGAGCACGGATGCGCCCTTGGCGTATGTGATGCCGTCGAAGTTGACCTGCACGTCTTCGAGGTCGTTGATGGTCGCCACGATCGGGTGGGTCGAAGGCAGCTGGTCCTGCTTGTACGCCCAGCTCTTCTCCATGGCGGCGAAGGTCGTCCACGCCTCGTGCCACTCGGTGGCCTCGGCGGTGGCGAGGGTGGAGGCGTACTCGGCGAACGACTCGTTCAGCCACAGGTCGTTCCACCACTTCATGGTGACCAGGTCGCCGAACCACATGTGTGCGAGCTCGTGCAGGATCGTGACCACGCGACGCTCCTTGATGGCGTCGGTGACCTTCGAGCGGAAGACGTAGGTCTCGGTGAACGTGACGGCGCCCGCGTTCTCCATCGCTCCCGCATTGAACTCGGGAACGAAGAGCTGGTCGTACTTCTCGAACGGGTACGCGTAGTCGAACTTCTCCTCGTAGAACTCGAAGCCCTGGCGGGTCTTCTCGAAGATGTAGTCGGCATCCAGGTACTCGGCGAGGCTCTTGCGTGCGTAGACGCCGAGCGGAATTGTGCGCCCGTCGCGGCTGGTCAGCTCGCTGTGCACCGACACGTACGGTCCGGCGATGAGGGCGGTGATGTATGAGGAGATGACCGAGGTGGGAGCGAACGCCCAGGTCTTCTTGCCGTCGCCCGCATCCGTCGGCTCGGGGGTGGGGGAGTTGCTCACAACGGCCCAGTGCGCGGGCGCGGTGACCGTGAAGGTGAAAGCGGCCTTGAGGTCGGGCTGCTCGAACACGGCGAACATGCGCCGCGAATCCGGAACCTCGAACTGGCTGTAGAGGTAGACCTCGCCGTCGACCGGGTCGACGAAGCGGTGCAGGCCCTCGCCCGTGTTCGTGTAGATGGCGTCGGAGACGACGGTGAGCTCGTTCTCGGCCTTCAGACCGTCGAGCTGGATGCGGACGCCATCACTCACGACGGCCGGGTCGAGCTCGGCGCCGTTCAGGGTGACCGAGTGCACGGTGCGGGTGATCGCATCGATGAAGGTGGATGCGCCCTCGGACGCGGAGAACGTCACTGTCGTCGTCGACAAGAAGGTCTCGGGGCCCGTCGTCAGGTCGAGGGTGACGTCGTAGCTGTGGGTGCTGACGAGCGCTGCACGCTCCTGGGCTTCGACGCGGGTGAGGTTTTCTCCGGGCAACGCTGACTCCTTCGGCTGTTCGTGTGTGGATCGTGTCCAACAAACAACCCTAGACCGATCGCCGGTGACGGATGCGGCGAGCGGTTTCGTCGGCGGGTTTCCCTAAACTGGCACCATGCGCATCCACATCGCCACCGATCACGCCGGTCTCGACTTCAGCAAGCACCTTCAGACGCATCTGTCGGCCGCCGGACACGAGGTCGTCGACCACGGACCGCAGTCTTACGACCCGATCGACGACTACCCGGCGTTCTGCATCAACGCCGCTCATGCGGTCGTCCTCGATCAGCAAGCGGGCGTGGATGCGCTCGGCATCGTCTTCGGTGGGTCGGGCAACGGAGAGGCAATCGCTGCGAACAAGGTGAAGGGTGTGCGGGCAGCGCTCGTCTGGAACGAGAGCACCGCCAAGCTGGCTCGCGAGCACAACGACGCCAACGTGATCTCGATCGGCGCCCGGCAGCACACGGTCGAAGAAGCGACGAGCTTCATCGATACCTTCATCGGTGAGCCGTTCTCTGAAGAGGAGAGGCACGTGCGTCGCATCGCTCAGCTCGCGGAGTACGAGGCCACCGGCGACATCGCGGGTAAGAACGTGGACCGCTGATGCCCGAGGGTCACTCCGTCCACCGCATCGCGCGCCAGTTCGCTCAGAACTTCGTGGGGCACCGGATCGCGGCGTCCTCCCCGCAGGGGCGTTTCGCCGAGGGTGCCGGTCGTATCGACGGGCACGTGATGACCGACGCGAAGGCCGTCGGCAAGCAGATGTTCCTGGAGTTCGACAACGACCTGTGGCTGCGCATCCACCTCGGCATGTACGGCGCCTGGGACTTCGCCGGCGACATCTCGGTCGACCCGACCATCGCTTCCGCGAACGGACGCATGGGCCAGACCAATCAGCGCGGCACCGTGTACGACTCGGCGGGCGAGAACTCGCTGCACAGCATCGGAGCGCCACGTCGAACTCGGCTCAGGATGGCCGAATCCGAGAAGCTCGAGCCGGAGATCACTGAGTTCCCGCCTGAGCCGATCGGCCAGGTGCGGGTGCGTCTGCTGAGCGACACCGCGGTAGCCGACCTGCGCGGGCCGACCGCGTGCGAGGTGCTCGACCCCGCCGAGGTGGATGCGGTGATCGCCAAGCTCGGCCCCGACCCGCTGCTCGAGAACGATCAGGCCATCGAAGACCGCTTCGTCGAGACGGTACGCAAGAAGCCCAGCCCCATCGGGCTGCTCCTAATGGATCAGTCCGTCGTCAGCGGCATCGGCAACGTCTACCGCGCCGAACTGCTCTTCCGCGCGCGCCTGAACCCGCACACCCCGGGCAAGAAGGTGCCGGAAGAGACCGCGCGGGCGCTGTGGCGTGACTGGGCCAAGCTCCTGACGGTCGGTGTCGAGACCGGTCAGATGCTCACGATGGACGATCTGGACGAGGATGCGCTGCGCAAGGCGATGGCATCCCGCGACGACAGGCACTGGGTCTACAAGCGCGAGGGCCTGCCTTGCCGGGTGTGCGGAACGAACATCCTGCTCGAGATGATGGGCTCCCGCAAGCTGTACTGGTGCCCGGTGGATCAGGCCTGATCAGGCGACACGACAGGAAGACGATGCGACAGAATCCGAGCTTCACGCTGGCCGATCCCACCGAGATCAAGCGGCTCATCCGCGACAACCCGTGGGCGACGCTCGTCAGCAACACTTCGGAGGGGCTCGTCGCCTCCCACTACCCGGTGCTCGTCGACGAGTCTCGCGAAGAACTCTCTATCGTCACCCACGTCGGGCGTCCGGATGAGCAGCTCCACGAGCTCGGCGAGCACGAACTGCTGGTCATCATCCAGGGGCCCCACGGCTACATCTCTCCCGGCTGGTACGACCCGAAGCCCGCCGTGCCCACCTGGAACTTCATCGTCGCCCACCTGAGTGGCGTTCCCGAGATCCTGAGCGACGAAGAGAACTTCCGGGTGCTCGGCAAGCTCGTCGACCACTTCGAAGACCCAATGCCGAACCCGCGGCGCATGGAGGGCACTCCCGAGAATGCGGCTTACGCCCAACGGATCTCGTCCGGCACGGTCGGATTGCGGCTCACTCCCACCCGCATCGTCGCGAAGAGCAAGATGAGCCAGAACCAGCCGGCGCACACCGTCGACCGCATCGTCGCCGAGCTCGAGGGTGACGGCCCTTACGCAAGCACGGCTCTCGCCGCCGAAATGCGGCGCGTGCACGACCGGATGCGCGCCGCCCGATGAGCCTGGTGCTGCGCGGCGGGCGTCTGCCCACCGCCGACGGCACCGTCGACCTGCTGATCGAGGGTGGGGAGATCGCACAGATCGCGCCCGCCGGTCGGCTCCGAGGCGACGAGGTCGTGGCGCTCGACGGTCGCTGGGTGATTCCGGGCCTCTGGGACCAGCACGTGCACTTCACCCAGTGGGCGCAGACGGCGCGTCGTCTCGACGTGTCGGGCGTCGGGTCCGCAGCCGAGGCCGCCGAACTGGTGCGTCAGCACGCGGTTCAGGATGCGGACGACGGCCCGATCATCGGCTTCGGCTTCCACGACGCGCTCTGGCCCGACGTCCCGACCCGCGACCTGCTCGACGCGGCGGCCGGAGATCGCCCGGCCGTGCTGATCGCGGGGGATCTGCACTGCAGTTGGCTGAACACAGCGGCAGCCCGGCTCTTCGCGCCCGAGACCGCCGCGCATCCCGAGGCCGCCGTTCTTCGCGAAGACGCGAGCTTCGCGGTGACGACGCGACTCGCCGCGGCCGATGACGAGACCCTCGACCGCTGGGCTCAGGATGCGGGCCGAGCCGCCGCCGCTCGAGGCGTCGTCGGCGTCGTCGACCTCGAGTACGGCTGGAACCTCGACGTCTGGCAGCGGCGGATCGCCGGCGGCTTCGACTCCCTTCGCGTCGAGTTCGGCATCTATACCGATCACCTGCAGCCGGCGATCGACAGCGGACTGCGCACGGGCACGCGCATCCCGGGCACCGAAGGCCGTCTCACGGTCGGGCCGTACAAGGTCATCACCGACGGATCCCTCAACACCCGCACCGCGTACTGCTTCGACCCGTATCCGGACGGCGGTCGGGGAGTACAGAACCTCATGCCCGATGAGCTGGTGTCGTGGATGTCCCTCGCCGCGGCGAACGGCATCGAGCCCGCGATTCACGCCATCGGCGACCACGCGAATCGCATCGCACTGGATGCGTTCGAGGCCGTGGGGTGCACCGGCCGCATCGAGCACGCCCAACTGCTCACCGACGAGGATGTGCCGCGTTTCGCGCGTCTCGGCGTTGTCGCCAGCGTGCAGCCCGAGCATGCGATGGACGATCGGGATGTCGCCGATGCACTCTGGCCAGGACGCACCGAGCGCGCGTTCCCGCTCGCAGCGCTCCACCGGGCTGGTGTGCGTCTGGCGTTCGGATCGGATGCCCCGGTCGCGCCCCTCGATCCTTGGATCGCCATGGCGGCGGCCGTCTCGCGGTCGCGTGGCGGGCGCGAGCCCTGGCATCCGGAGCAGACCATCGCAAGACGGGTCGCACTTGCCTCGTCGGTCCGTTCGGAGCTCGCCGTCGGGGCGGCGGCCGACATCGCGGTTCTCGACGACGATCCCTTCGGATGCAGCCTGGGCGCCCTGCGCTCCATGCCCGTCGCAGCGACACTGCTGGCCGGCGCCTTCACGTACGACACGCTCCGGTGACGCATCAGTACGCACACGCAGAAAGGGCCGCCCGAAGCGGGCGGCCCTTTCTGCGTGCGACGTCGTCGCGGAACTACTCGCTGATGTGCGCGAACAGGAACCAGCGGTCCTTGTCCAGGCCACGGGCGATCTCGATCGCGACGTCCTGGCTGGTCTGGTCGAGCTCGTCCAGTTCCTTCACCGCGGTGTTCACGCTGGCAAGGGCGGCGTCGATCTGAGCAATGACCTCGGCGATGGTATCGTTCGACTGGCGGAAGCCCGCGGTCAACTCCTTGGTGCTGGTCTTGGCGGCCACGGTGCCGAGGCGCGCGTCGACCGGGAGGCCGAGGGCCACGATCCGCTCGGCGGCCGTGTCGGCCCAGTCCTGAGCGTGGGCCACGATGTCGTCGAGCAGCTCGTGGACGCCGATGAAGTTGGCTCCGCGAACATGCCAGTGCGCCTGCTTGCCGTTGACGACGAGGGCGGTGAGGTCGATCACCACGGGAGTGAGGAACTGTGCGACTCCGGCAGCGACGTCCGGGTTGGAAACACTCTGGGATACGGTCACATCCGTCATGGGGCGTCCTTTCGTTTGCCTGGGTCAACGCTACGCGGCTGGGAGAATTCCGCAACGAAGCTGAGCCTGTGCTAAGTAAGGTTCGCCTGGCCCGGCCGTGCGTTACGGAGACCGGGGGATATCCCCCCGAGGGGTTCGGTTGTCTCCCCGATACTGCGGCGCGGGCCCGTTCGCGAGGCTGGATGCATGCCCGGCGAACCCCGATCCCAGGAGATGTCCCATGACCACTGAAACCTCTGGCACGCTTGACGGCGTGACGACAACCGGAGAGCCCGTCGAGAACGCGAAGAGCGCGGGACGGGGTTACGGGATGCTGTGGCGGGGCGTCCCCCGCGAGCTCGGCTTCCTGCTCCTCACCATGCCGATCGCAATCGTCGGACTCGCAGTGACGCAATCGCTCTTCTGGACGGGGGTCGGCACGCTCGTCATCTACGTCGGCCTGTTCATCCTCATCGGCACCTTCTACACGGTGCGCGGCTTCGGCACGCTCGAGCTCGTGCGGCTGAACTGGGCCGGGCGGCCGGAGATCACACGGCCGCAGTGGGAGCCCGCGAACAAGCCGCGCACTTTCTGGCGCTCGGCGTTCGGACCGTTCGTCAACGGCCACTACTGGCTGTACCTGCTGCACACCATGATCATCAATCCGATCGTGAGCATCTTCTCCTGGACGGTCACTATCGTCTGGGCGTCGATCGCGCTCGGCGGACTGACGAGTTGGATCTGGTACGGCTTCATCCCGCAGGGTGACCGGGACTTCTTCCTCTCTCGCACCATCGTCGACTGGGCGTTCGGCACGCAGTCGACCTTCGATCCGCGAGTGGGGGACAACATCCTGCAGCTGATCCTCGGCGTGGTCTTCGCCGCGACTCTGCCGTTCGTGACCCGGGGACTGACCCTGATGCACCACGGGATCGCGGCCGGTGTGCTCGGCGCGTGGCGTTCTGAGGCGCTCCAGCGGGAGGTGGCCGACCTGTCCGCCTCCCGCGGTGCGGCTGTCACCGCCGAGGATCAGGCGCTGCGCCGCCTCGAGCGCGACCTGCACGACGGACCGCAGCAGCGGCTCATCCGGTTGCAGATGGACATCGCGACGGCCGAACGCAAGTTGGACAGCGATCCGGAGGGTGCTCGGGCGATCCTCGCCGAGGCCGGCGCTCAGGCGCGCGACACGCTCGAGGAACTGCGAGCGCTGTCCCGCGGCTTCGCCCCGCCCATCCTGCAGGACCGCGGTCTCATCGTCGCGGTCGAGTCGCTCGTCGCTCGCAGCCCCATTCCGATCCAGCTGGAGACGGCGATCGCACCGGGAACCCGGTTCTCGCCCGAGCTCGAGCGCAGCGCGTACTACGTCGCGGCCGAGCTGGCCACGAACCTGGCGAAGCACTCCGAGGCGACGGCGGCGCGGCTGTTCATCGACCTGCGCACGGATGCGGCGGGCGTGACCTGGCTGGACGTCTGGCTCACCGACAACGGAAAGGGCGGGGCGACGCTCCTCGACGGCCACGGATTGCGCGGCCTGGACGAGCGCGTGCGCGGCCTCCGTGGAGACCTCGTCGTCGACAGCCCCGTCGGCGGGCCGACCCAGATCGGCGCCCACATCCCGGTGCCGTCGGCCTGAAGCGGCGCTCTAGGCTGGAGGGGTGTCAGACCCCTCCAGCCTTCGCGTCGTCGTCGCCGACGACTCCGTTCTCCTGCGTGAGGGGCTCATCCGGCTCTTCGACGAGGCCGGGTTCGACACGGTCGGCGCGTACGGTGACGCCGACAGCCTGCTGGCCGAGATCGACGAGACGCGACCGGATGTCGCGGTGCTCGATGTACGTATGCCGCCCACATTCCGCGACGAAGGCGTGCGGGCCGCGATCAAGGTGCGGCAGGAGCATCCGTCGACCGCCGTACTGCTTCTCAGCCAGTACGTGGAAGGTACGTATGCGCAGGAACTGCTCTCTGCGGGCAACGGCTACACCGGCTACCTGTTGAAGGATCGCATCGCCTCCCTCGACGAGTTGAAGGATGCGATCACGCGCGTGGCCGACGGTGGCACCGTTCTCGACCCCCAGGTCGTGCGCGAGCTTCTCGTGCGCCGAACCGACCCTCTCGCGGCGCTGACTCCGCGCGAGACCGAGGTCATGCAGCTGATGGCGGAAGGGCGCACCAACGCCGGCATCGCCCGTCGACTCGTCATCGGTGTGGGAGCCGTCGAGAAGAACGTCACTTCGATCTTCCAGAAGCTGGGACTTGAGGACTCAGGATCCGATCACCGGCGCGTTCTCGCCGTTCTGGCTTACCTGCAGCGCTGACTTGGCGGCAGCCCTTGTCGGTTCCTCGTGTCGAGGTCAGAATGAGGGCCAAAGAGCTCGGCTGACAGAAAGCAGGTGCGCAATGGCTGGTCTGGACGACATCACCAACAAGGCCAAAGAATTCCTCGACAGCGACGCGGTCAAGGATGCCCTCAAGAGCGAGCAGGCAGAGGACATCAGCGACAAGCTCCTCGACGGCGTCGCCGACGCGGCCAAGAAGGTCACCGGCAACAAGTTCGAGGAGCAGATCGACGGCGCCCGCGACTCCGCCGACAAGGCCGTCGGCACCGAGTAGCGCTAGACGACGCTTGAATACGAACGGCCGGGCCCCTCGGGACCCGGCCGTTCGTGCTTAGTCGTGCCAGAAGCGGCCCGATGCCCTCACAACGGGGACAAGCCAACGCAACGCTTAGCTGCCATGATGACCGGACCCGAGTGTTTAACAAGGTCGTCGAGCTCGAGACTGAGCGCTGCGAAAGCTTGTGAACAAGTCAAACCCGAACGGACTCATTTTGCGCGCGCTCTCCATTGGCAGTGCTGTTGCCCTCGTACTCTCGTCGATCGTGGCCATCGCGGGACCCGCAGTCGCCGCCGCCCCGGTCGCCCTCTCACCCGGGGATGTGTCCACTGCGGCCACCGTGCTGGGAGAACTCACAGTCGCCGCCGACCTGACTGCGCCCTACAGCCGGTCGGAGTTCGAACTCTGGATTGATGCAGACGCAAACGGGTGCGACACGCGTCAGGAGGTGCTGGTCGCCGAGTCTGTAGTCCCAGTGACCTATGGCAGCGGGTGCACTGTTACGGCTGGCGAGTGGGACTCGTGGTACGACGGCGCGGTCTGGACGAATCCGTCCGACGTCGACATAGACCACTTCGTCCCTCTTGGCGACGCCTGGCGATCGGGCGCAGCAAATTGGACTGCAGACGAACGCAAGGACTACGCGAACGACCTCGACTTCGACTTGACGCTTGTGGCGGTCACAGACAACGTCAACTCGTCCAAGGGCGACCGGGATCCAGCGCACTGGCTTCCCCCGAAGCCTCGATTCAGTGTCAATACGCAATCGACTGGGTTCAGGTCAAGTACAGGTGGAACCTCACCGTCGACCCGACCGAAGATGCGACCCTGAAGAGCATGCTGTCGGGCGACTGCGGCGACACTGCGGTGACGGTTCCAGCGAAGGGCAGCGCGCCCACTGGTGCACCGTCCGGCACTGCCGTGAATCGGATCGCGGGTGCCGACCGCTACTCGGTCGCAGTGAACATCTCACAGAACTGGACACCCGGGGTGCCTGTCGTCTATATCGCCAAGGGCACCGACTATCCCGACGCGCTCTCAGCCGCCCCGGCAGCCGTGGTCGGTGGCGGCCCCTTGTTGCTGGTCATGCCAAACGCCATTCCCGCCGTCGTGCTCGCGGAACTGCAGCGATTGCAGCCCAAGAAGATCGTCGTCGTCGGTGGCGAGGGGTCCGTTCAGCCGGCTGTGTACCTCCAGCTGAGTACCCTGACGCCGTCGATTGTCCGTCTGGCCGGCGCAACGCGCTATGAGGCGTCTCGTAACGTCGTGAGCTACGCATTCGGCGCTACAGGCGCGCCACGGGTGTACGTGGCGACCGGCCAGAATTTCCCTGACGCGCTGTCGGCGAGCGCGGCGGCGGGCACGCGCGGGGCACCTGTGCTGCTTGTGCCGGGCAATGACGCGACCGTCGCTCAGGAGACGACGGATCTGATCAAGTCGCTGCATCCCAATGATGTTGCGATCGCAGGTGGACCCGGCTCCGTGTCTTCAGGCATCCAGACGGCGCTCTCCGGCCTCGGCCTGCCAAGCGGTGTCACCCGACTCACGGGAGCCGACCGATTCGACGCATCACGAAACATCAACCACGACACATTCACCGCGGCGAACCAAGTGTTTCTCGCGACGGGATTGAACTTTCCTGACGCGCTTGCCGGAGCACCGTTTGCGGGACGACTCAGCGCGCCGCTCTACGTGATTCCGGGGAGTTGCATCCCGCAGAACATCCTCGCCGACATTCAGGCTATGGCGCCGGCGCAAATCACTATTCTCGGCGGTCCGGCTTCGGTGTCAGGCGCGGCCGAGAGCCTGACACCCTGCCCGATTTCACCAACAGGCAGTGTTGCGTTCACCTGTTCACCGGCACCGAGCCTGACAGCCACAGTGTCCAATCCGAATTCTTTCGCCATCACTCTGACGATCCGACTCGCCTCCGGCGCCGCTACCAGCGCTGTGGTGCCGGCCCACGCGTCCGGAACGTATGCGGGTCCGACGCCGGCCGAGGACACAAACCAGTACGTCAGCCTGAGTTACAGCGGCGGGACGTTCTTGACCACGGGTGTACACCGAGACTGCACAGCGCCACCTGTGACGCCGCCACCGGGACCGCCGGCCAATCCGGGCGACACGAAGAATTGCGGTGACTTCTCCACACACGCCGCAGCACAAGCCTGGTTCAACTACTACTACCCCTACTACGGCGATATCGCGCGCCTCGATCAGGACAACGACCTGATCGCGTGCGAGCAGTTGCCGTGAGTCTCCGCTGACCGAGGCTCGCTCGGGCCCGGCAGTTCGCACGTAGACATGCCAAAAAGGGCGGTCGAATCTCCGAAACCGCACTCTTGGGCACGATGGGACTCTCTCGAAAGAAGAAAAAATGGAGGGGATGACGGGAATCGAACCCGCGTAATCAGTTTGGAAGACTGAGGCTCTACCATTGAGCTACATCCCCGCGCCGCCCGGAAGCGGGCACCAGGATATCGTAGTACAGGTTTCGCTACGGGCTTGACGGGCGCGCCCGGGGCGGCGCGCGTACAGTAGACTTGCGCGTGGTCTTTCGCCCTCGACGGCATGTGTCGCGTCGCGGTTACGGACCGGCGGGTGAGGTCTTACGAACCCGGGGCGTAGCTCAGCTTGGCTAGAGCGCCCGCTTTGGGAGCGGGAGGTCGCAGGTTCGAATCCTGTCGCCCCGACCAGACCTCAGACCTTGCGAATGACCATCGTTCAACTACAGGAGAACCCAACAACGTGAAGACCACGGTTGAAAAGCTGAGCCCCACTCGTACGAAGCTCACCGTCTCGGTGACGCCCGAGGAGCTGAAGCCGAGCATCACCCACGCCTACGGGCACATCGCCGAGCAGGTGAACATCCCCGGCTTCCGCAAGGGCAAGGTTCCGCCCGCGATCATCGATCAGCGCGTCGGCAAGGCCGCCGTTCTCGAGCACGCGGTCAACGAGGGTCTCGACGGGTTCTACCGTCAGGCCGTCGAGGAGAACGACATCAAGCCCCTGGGCCGCCCGCAGGCGGACATCACCGAGTGGCCGAACGAGAGCGACTTCTCGGGCGACCTGCTGCTGACCATCGAGGTTGACGTGCGCCCCGAGATCGAGCTGCCCAAGTACGACGACGTGAAGATCACCGTCGACGCGGCCGAGGTCACCGACGCCGACGTCGACGAGGAGCTCGACACGCTGCGCAGCCGCTTCGGCACGCTCGTCACCGTCGACCGCCCGGCCAAGACCGGCGACTTCGCCCAGATCGACCTCGTCGCCAAGATCGGCGATGAAGAGGTCGACACCGCCAACAGCATCTCCTACGAGATCGGCTCCGGCGAGCTCATCGAGGGCATTGACGAGGCGCTCGACACGCTGACCGCCGGCGAGACCACCACCTTCTCGGCACCGCTCATGGGCGGCGACCACGAGGGCGAGGCCGCCGAGATCACCGTCACGCTGACCGCCGTCAAGGAGCGCGAGCTTCCGGATGCCGACGACGACTTCGCGCAGATCGCCAGCGAGTTCGACACCATCGGCGAGCTGAAGGACAGCCTGCGCGAGCAGGCCGCCCGCTCGAAGACCTTCGGGCAGGGCACGAGCGCCCGCGACCAGCTGGTCGAGAAGCTGCTCGAGCTCGTCGAGATCCCCGTCCCCGAGCAGCTCGTCGAAGACGAGGTTCACCGCCACCTGGAGCAGGAGAACCGTCTCGAAGACGACGTTCACCGCGCCGAGGTCGCCGAGTCGAGCGAGAAGACCTTCCGCACGCAGATCCTGCTCGACGAGATCGCTCAGGCCGAGAACGTCAAGGTCAGCCAGGATGAGCTCACCCAGTACCTCATCCAGGGTGCGGCTCAGTACGGCATGGACCCGAACGAGTTCGTGAAGATCCTCAGCGAGAACGGCCAGATCCCGTCGATGGTCGGCGAGGTCGCCCGCAACAAGGCGCTCGCGATCGTGCTCGGCAAGGCCACCGTCACCGACTCCAACGGCAACAAGGTCGACCTCACCGAGTTCACCGCCCTCCCGGAGGACGAGGAAGACGGCGAGAACATCTTCGAAGAGGTCGTCGAGACCGCTGACGCGGCAGAGGCCGAAGAGGCCGCCGACGAGGCTCCGGCCGCCGAGGCAGAGAAGCCCAAGAAGAAGGCTGCCGCCAAGAAGAAGTAGTCCACGTCGAGAGGCCGGGAGTCGCAAGGCTCCCGGCCTCTCGCGTACCCCGGCACGTTCTCGATGGGAGACTGACGCGATGGAGTGGCAGGAACGGGTGGATGCCGTGTGGGGGTCCGCGGGGGAGAACAGCGAAGACGAGGTGGTTGCAGCGATCGACGCCCTCGTGGCAGAGCGAGGCGAGACGGATGCGGTCGCGCTCTTCGAATCCGCAGGCGCCCGCGACTTCGCAGGCCGTGAGGCCGAGGCCGAGCCACTGTATCGTCGGGCGCTCGAACTCGGCCTCGAAGAGCCACAGCGCGCGCAGGCGATGATCCAGTTGGCGAGCACCCTGCGCAATCTCGGCCGGGCGGACGAGAGCGTGGCGCTGTTGCAGCGTGAGCTTGCCGAGCATCCTGAGCACCCGTTGGCGGATGCTGCGCGCGCCTTCCTGGCGCTGGCTCTCCACGACGCGGGTGAGCCGACGGCGGCATTACGCGTCGCGTTGGCCGCACTCGCACCCCGTCTGCCGCAATACGGACGCGCCGTCGCGGCCTACGCGGAAGAGCTCTAGCTGTGAGCTCGCGCCACGCCGCTCTGCCCAGGGCGAACACGCCTGATGCGGCGCGTTGGCTCCGATAGATTCATTCACGAAGCGACAAGGAAATGGAGCGACACATGGCCGATATGGGCATGCAACCGAGTGTTTTTGACCGACTGCTGAAGGACCGCATCATCTGGCTGGGTTCCGAGGTGCGGGATGAGAACGCGAACGAGATCGCCGCGAAGCTGCTTCTCCTCGCCGCCGAGGATGCCAAGCGCGACATCTATCTGTACATCAACTCGCCCGGCGGATCGATCACGGCCGGCATGGCCATCTACGACACGATGCAGTTCGTGCCGAACGACATCGTCACCGTGGGAATCGGAATGGCGGCCTCGATGGGCCAGCTGCTCCTCACCGCGGGCACCAAGGGCAAGCGTTACATCACGCCGAACGCGCGAGTGCTGCTGCACCAGCCGCACGGTGGCTTCGGTGGAACCGCCAGCGACATCCAGACCCAGGCGCAGCTCATCCTCGACATGAAGAAGCGTCTCGCCGAGATCACCGCGGCGCAGACCGGCAAGAGCGTCGAGCAGATCAACGCCGACGGTGACCGCGACCGCTGGTTCACCGCGCAGGAGGCCCTCGAGTACGGCTTCGTCGACCACATCCGTGAGACCGCGACCGAGGTCGTCGGCGGCGGCGGAACCGACATCACGTCGGACGCCAAGTAGAGGCCCCGGAAGGAATAGGAACAGACATGAACATCCCCAACTTCGGCGGCCAGGCCTTCAACGGCGTCCAGGCGCCGGGCTCGCGGTATATCCTGCCGAGCTTCGAGGAGCGCACGGCTTACGGCTACAAGCGCCAGGACCCGTACGCGAAGCTCTTCGAAGACCGCATCATCTTCCTCGGTGTGCAGGTCGACGACGCATCGGCCGACGACATCATGGCCCAGCTGCTCGTGCTCGAGAGCCAGGACCCCGACCGCGACATCGTCATGTACATCAACTCGCCCGGTGGCTCGTTCACCGCGATGACGGCGATCTACGACACGATGCAGTACATCCGTCCGCACATCCAGACGGTCGTGCTCGGTCAGGCTGCTTCGGCTGCCGCCGTGCTGACCGCCGCCGGCACCCCTGGCAAGCGGCTCGCGCTGCCGAACGCCCGCATCCTGATCCACCAGCCCGCCGTTGGCGAGGCTGGTCAGGGCCAGGCGTCCGACATCGAGATCCAGGCCAAGGAGATCCTCCGGATGCGCACCTGGCTCGAGGAGACGCTCGCTCGTCACTCGAACCGCTCGCAGGAGCAGGTCAACAAGGACATCGACCGCGACAAGATCCTGTCGGCGGAAGAGGCCCTCGAGTACGGCCTGATCGACCAGGTGCTCACCAGCCGCAAGACGCTGCCGGCACTGGTCAAGTAGCGACTCACTGTCGAGTACCCTCGACAGCATGACCGAACAGGGCGATCGTCTGTACGACGATCGCCCCGTTCGTCGTGTACGGGCATACACCGACGCGGCCTGGGATGCGGAGAGCTGGCCCGGCTCCATCCCCGCGGTCGCGCAGGTGCTGCGCGACGGCCTCGAACTCGCGCGCGGTGTCACTTTCCTGATCGGCGAGAACGGCAGCGGCAAGTCGACGCTCGTCGAAGGAATCGCTGCGGCCTACGGCTTGCCGCCCGAGGGCGGAAGCAATCAGGGATCGCATGTGACGCGCGCGTCCGAGTCGCCGCTCGGCTCATGGCTGCAGGTCGAACGAAGCGTGGGCGCGCCCAAGTGGGGCTTCTTTCTGCGTGCCGAGACCATGCACGGCTATTACACGTATCTCGAGTCGTTACCGGGCAGTCCGGATGCGAACCTGCACTCCCTGAGCCACGGCGAGTCGTTCAACGACCTCCTCGAGAACAAGCTCAACCATCCGCACTTCACCGCCGGTCTGGTCGTGCTCGACGAGCCGGAGGCGGCACTCTCGTTCGGCTCGACGCTGGAAATGGCTCGCGAACCTCAGCGAGATGGTGAGTCGCGGAACGCAGGTGCTGTGCGCGACGCACTCGCCGATTCTGGCCTCGCTACCGGGCGCAAAGCTGCTCGAAGTGGGGGAGTGGGGCATCCGGGAGAGCGGGTGGGAGGAGCTGGAGCTCGTGCAGCACTGGCGGTCGTACCTCGACTCGCCCGAGCGCTATCTGCGGCATCTCCTCTGAACGGCACCCGCATGCCTGCTCGGTAGGGCGCGCAACAGGAGGATCGCTGACGGCGAACGCGCCGATGACCATTTGCGGCCGGGGTGCGCACCTTTGTCGCTCGCACAGGTTAGGCTCGACAGAAGAGACCCGGAGGAGGGTGACGGATGGCTCGCATCGGGGAAAGCGCCGATCTGCTCAAGTGTTCCTTCTGTGGCAAAAGCCAGAAGCAGGTACAGCAACTCATCGCCGGTCCGGGCGTGTACATCTGCGACGAATGCGTCGAGCTGTGCAACGAGATCATCGAGGAGCGCCTGGCGGAAGCCGGCGAGGAGGCGTCGAGCGAGTTCGACCTCCCGAAGCCGAAAGAGATCTTCGGCTTCCTCGAGGAGTACGTCATCGGCCAGGAGGCCGCCAAGCGTGCGCTCGCGGTCGCGGTGTACAACCACTACAAGCGGGTTCGCGCTCGCGCCACGATCACCTCGGCGGATGTCATCGACGACGTCGAGATCGCTAAGAGCAACATCCTGCTGATCGGCCCGACGGGTTGCGGCAAGACGTATCTGGCCCAGACTCTCGCGAAGCGGCTCAATGTCCCGTTCGCCGTCGCAGACGCCACCGCGCTCACCGAGGCGGGCTACGTGGGCGAGGATGTCGAGAACATCCTGCTCAAGCTCATTCAGGCTGCCGACTACGACGTGAAGCGCGCTGAGACCGGCATCATCTACATCGACGAGGTCGACAAGATCGCCCGCAAGGCCGAGAACCCGTCGATCACCCGCGACGTCTCCGGCGAGGGCGTTCAGCAGGCGCTGCTCAAGATCCTCGAGGGCACGGTCGCGTCGGTTCCGCCGCAGGGCGGTCGCAAGCACCCGCATCAGGAATTCATCCAGATCGACACGACGAACGTGCTGTTCATCGTGGCGGGCGCGTTCGCGGGGCTCGAAGACATCATCTCCCAGCGTGCGGGCAAGAAGGGCATCGGTTTCGGCGCCCCGCTGCACAGCAAGGGCGACGACGTCAACCTGTTCAGCGAGGTGCTTCCCGAAGACCTCCACAAGTTCGGCCTCATCCCCGAGTTCATCGGGCGCCTTCCTGTCGTCACCACGGTGACGCAGCTCGACCAGGAGGCGCTCATGCAGATCCTGACCGAGCCGAAGAACGCGCTCGTGCGGCAGTATCAGCGCATGTTCGAACTCGACGGCGTCGAGCTCGACTTCGAGCAGCCCGCCCTGGAAGCGATCGCCGACCTCGCGGTTCTCCGCAAAACGGGTGCTCGCGGTCTGCGGGCCATCATGGAAGAGGTTCTCGGGCCGATCATGTTCGAGGTCCCTTCGAGCAGCGAAGTCGCCCGCGTCGTCGTGACGCGCGAGGCGGTGCTCGAGAACGCCGCTCCGACGATCGTTCCCCACCGCCCGCGCCGCGAAGAAGTCCGCCTAGGCCGGAGCCTTCTCGGATCGTTCCGTGCCGGGCAGTTCGCTCGGTGCGACGATCGCCATGTGGGGTGCCCACGTGACCATCAGCCAGGTGGGCAGGATCACCAGGCACAGCACGGGCAGAATGGCGATGCTGCCCGTGACGACGACGCCGATGAAGATTGCGATCCAGCCGTCGCGCCCGACCGCGAGAACGACCCCGAGAATCCCGGATGCGACCGCGACCACCGGCGGAATGCTCGGGACGAGCGCAACGGCCAGCAAACCCACCGCAGCCCCGATGAACACGGATGGGAAGATGCGGCCACCACGGAACCCCGAGGCCGCAGCGATGACGAGAGCGACGAGCTTCACGCACACGATCAGCAGCAGCTGAGACGCCGGATACTGCGCCCGATCTTTGACCAGCTCGGCCATTTGTTCGAGACCCTTGAAGAGCGTGATCGGGCCGCCGATCGCACCCAGGATGCCGAGCACCACGCCGCCGGCAGCGGTGACGAGGAGCGGATTCCGAAGGGCATGGAAGGCTTTGTAGACGTGGGGGAACGCGAGAACGCCCACGAGTCCGATCAGTGTGGCGACCATCCCGATCACGATGGCGCTCAACAGGTCGATCGGTTGGACGGCTGTGTATGCAGGCATCGGTATCGTGAACTGCGGATGCCCGAGCAGCAGCATCACCAGCGATCCCGTCGCCGCCGACACAAGCGGGAGGAAGAGCCGGTCCCACAGGGCGCCACCGGTCTTGAGGGCCGCGACGATGCCGGTGAAGATGAGCGCGGCCGCTACCGGCGTGCCGAACAGGGCGCCGATCGTACCGGCCGCCGTGATGAGCACGACGAGGTCCGTCGGCACCGCCTTCCACAGGCGCGCGACCAGCCAGACCAGGATGCCCGTGTTGATCGCGATGATCGGATTCTCGGGGCCGAGGCTCACTCCGCCGGCCAGAGCGAGGATCGTGACGACGATCAGTGACGGCAGTGCTGCAATCTTCAGCGGAGGCGCGACCAGCTCAGTCGTCGCGGAATCCCGACCACCGTGGCCGGGCATCAGCCAGATAACGAGCCCGACGGCGATACCGGTCGCGGTGAGCACCGCGAATATCCACCAACCGGACGCGGGATCAATCCCTAACGCACCGGGAAGCCCCTGCCAGAGACCCGCGTCGAGGACGTCCGCGACCTCGTCGAGGGCCCACAGCGTGAGCGCGGAGACCACACCGATCAGCACGGCAGGGATGCTCAGCGCGAGCAGGGTGCGCACGGACGGCGCCGCGCGCTCTCCAGCGTCAGTGCTCATCCGGAACCCTCCCCGCGTTTGGGCTCAGCGTAGAGCCGGGCGCGGGGAGGGGTCTAGGGCGGGTTTCAGTCGTCGAGGCCGCGACGCTTCAGCAGCGGCTCGATGACCGCATCCCGGCCCCGGAAATCGCGGTACGCCTCAAGCGGGTCCTTGGAGCCGCCGACGCCGAGCAGGCGCTGGCGGAACCGGTCGCCGTTCTCGCGGAGCAGACCGCCGTTCTCCTTGAACCACTCCACCGTGTCGGCGTCGAGCACCTCGCTCCAGATATAGGAGTAGTAGCCGGCGTCATAGCCGCCCGAGAACGTGTGCGCGAAGTAGGTGCTGGCGTAGCGAGTCGGCACAGCCGGGTTGTCGAGACCCACGGCCGCGAGGGCCTTCGCCTCGAAGTCGGCGACGTCCGTCACCGTGTCGTCGGCCGTGATGGAGTGCCAGGCCTGATCGAGCAGAGCTGCGGCGAGATACTCGCTGGTGAGGAAGCCCTCGTTGAACGCCTCGGACGCGTGGAGCTTGTCGACGAGCTCCTGGGGCATCCGCTCACCGGTCTGGTGGTGAACGGCGTAGTTCTCCAGGATCTCGGGCCAGAGCATCCACATCTCGTTCACCTGGCTGGGGAACTCGACGAAGTCGCGGTAGACGTTGGTACCCGCGAACTTCGGGTAGGTCACGCGCGCGAACAGCCCGTGCAGGGCGTGCCCAAACTCGTGGAACAGCGTGTTGGTCTCGTCGTAGCTCAACAGTGTGGGCTCACCTGCCGCAGGCTTCGGAACGTTGAGGTTGTTGACGACCACCGTCGGGTAATCGAGCAGCTCCGACTGGGAGATCAGGGGGTTCATCCATGCGCCACCGCGCTTGGAGTCGCGCGTGTAGAGGTCGAGGATGTACAACCCGAGAGCGGAGCCGTCTTCGTTCCTCACCTCGAAGACGCGGGCCTCGGGGTGATAGGCGATCAGGTCAGGGCGCTCGGTGAAGGTGATCCCGTAGAGCCGTGTCGCGGCGTAGAAGACGCCGTCGTGCAGCACCTGCTCCGCCTCGAAGTACGGACGCATCGCCGCGACGTCGACGTCGTACTCCGCCTGGCGGACCTTCTCGGTGTAGTACGACCAGTCCCAGCTCGCCAGATCGAATTCCTCGCCCACCTGCTTCTGCAGGGCCTCCTGCTCCGCGCGGGCGTTGCGGGCGGCGGGAGGCGCGAGCCGGCCGAGCATGTCGGCGACGGCCTGCGGGGTCTTGGCTGTCTGATCGGCAGTCACTGCCGCGGCATGCGACTCGAAGCCGAGGAGGCGGGCGCGCTCGGCGCGGATCCGAGTGATGTCGAGCACGAGCTGACGGTTGTCGTGATCGCCGCCGTGGATACCCCGGGACCGCGAGGCGGTCATGATCCGTTCGCGCACATCCCGATTCTTCAGGCTCGCCAGGTACGGGTGACCGGTCGGGAGCACGAGTGTGACCACGTACTTGCCGTCGAGGCCTCGCTCCTTCGCCGCCTCGGCGGCTGCAGAGATCTCCCCGTCGCCCAGCCCGTCGAGTTCGTCGGCCGAGTCGAAAACGACGGCCAACTCGTTCGTGTCGGCCAGCAGGTTCTTCTCGAAGCGGGTGGTGAGGGTCGAGAGCTGCTTGTTGTGCTCCCTGAGCGCCTCTTTGTGGTCGTCGCTGAGTCCGGCTCCGGCGAGCGTGAACTCGTCGTAGTAGCGCTCGACGAGATAGCGCGACTCAGCGTCGAGGTCGAGCGAGTCGAGTTGGTCGTGGATGGCTTTGATGCGTTCGTAGAGCACCGGGTCGAGCCGGATCGCGTCGGAGTGGGCGGCGAGCAGCGGAGCGATCTCTTCTTCGAGAGCATTCGTGAAGTCGCTGCTGTCGGAGGAGCTCTTGTTGAAGAAGACCTCGGCGACCCGCTGAAGGGTCTGACCGGAGGTCTCCAGCGGAATCATCGTGTTCTCGAACGTCGGGACCTCGGAGAGAGCGGTGATGGCCCGGATCTCATCGAGCTGCTCCGCGAACCCGCGGTCGAACGCGGGGCGGTAGTGCTCGTCGCGGATGTCAGCGAACGGCGGCAACTGGTAGGGGAGCGTGCTCGGTGCGAAGAACGGATTGGAGGTGTCTGCCATGCACCCAGCCTAGAACGCGACCTTCGCGCAGACGCACGGCGGCGTCGCAAAGAGATTGTTGCAAACGTATGATTGCAAAATAAGGATTGCAAAAGAACAGTTGCAAAGAAAGCTTTGCACGCGTAGTCTTCCGGTATGGCAACCGATGACAAGCCCGTAGCCCGTTCGCATTCCTTCAACGATGCCCTCGGCATGGAGGCGCTGCGTGCTCTCGCTCATCCTCTGCGGGTGGCGATCATGAACGAGCTCTCCGATTACGGCCCGCTCACCGCGAGCGGTCTCGCCGAGCGGATGGGGGAGTCGAGCGGGTCCACGAGCTACCACCTCCGCCAGCTCGCGAAGCACGGCATTATCATCGAAGTCGAGGGCAAGGGATCCGCCCGCGAGCGGTGGTGGAAGATGGCACCCGGCGGCATCACGATCGGTTCGCCCGAGACGTTGGAGTCGCCGGCCGGCCGGGAGGCGACCGAGCTGATCTCGCGTGAGTGGCAGCAGAACAACGAGCGCCGCCTTGCCGCGTTCATGCGTTACGGGCTCGACGTTCTCGGCACCGAGTGGATGCAGGCGTCGACGCTCTCGACGTCTCACCTGAGGCTCACGAAGGAGCAGCTCGCCGAGTTCGGGCGCGAGTACTACGCCATGCAGGACGCCCTCAAAGCCAAGTGGAAGGCGGAGGGAACCTTCGCCTCCGACGCCTCGGGCTCTCAGGTGGAGCTGGCCGACGACGACAACGACGGCGACCGCCTCCGTGTCCAGGTCCAGTTCAACGCGTTCCCCCTCCTGAACGGGGACGGGCGATGACCACCACCGCGGCTCCGCGCATCCGTCGAGCCCCGTTGAGCGCGGGTTTCAACCGGTTATGGGGCGCAGCCATCACGAGCAACCTCGCCGACGGCATCGGTCGCACGGCGGTTCCGCTGATCGCGACGACACTGACCCGCGACCCGGCACTGATCGCCGGGCTGACCGCGGTGACATTCCTGCCCTGGCTGCTCTTCGGCATCCCCGCCGGCGTGCTGCTCGACCGGGTCGACCGTCGGATCGCGATGGCAGTGGCGAACAGCCTCCGGTTCGCGGTCGCTGCCGGGCTGGCTCTGCTGATCGCGACCGACTCACTCACCATCTGGTCGCTGTACGCGTGCGTTCTCCTCTTCGGGCTCGGTGAGACCGTCTTCGACAACGCCACGACCACGGTCGTTCCGAGCCTCGTGACCCGGGATCAGCTCGATCGTGCGAACGGACGGATGCAGTCGGCCGAGATCGTCGTGCAGAACTTCATCGCGACTCCGGTCGCGGGCTTCCTCTTCGCCGCAGCCATCGTGCTGCCCGTGTGGCTCACCGGTGGCGGGTTCCTGATCGCGGGTCTGCTCGCGCTCACGATCCCCGCTGCGGCCGCCCGAGGGCACAGGGCAGGGGCGGTTCAGGATGCGGCTGCAGGCGAGTCACCGCGGCCCAGCCTCGGTCAGGTGTTCGCTTTCCTCGTCCACCACCGCTTTCTGCGTTCGATGATCATCCTGACCTCCATCACGGCCTCGGCTCTCGCCTTCGCCCAGGGCAGCGTGGTGCTCCTCCTCCTGCAGACCTTCTCGGTGCCCGTGGCGCTGATCGGAGTCGTCACCGCCGGCGTCGGGCTCGGAGCGCTCGTCGGGGCGCTCATCGCGAGCCGACTCGTGGAACGTTTCGGGCGCGGCCCGATCATGTTCTGCTCGATGCTAGTCGGGGGTATCGGCCTCCTGGGCGTGGGGGTCACCGGAAACGTCGTGTTCGCGATCGCCGCATACGCCATCGGCGCCTTCGGTGTCGCGGTATGGAACGTTCCGTGGGGAGCCCTGCGACAGGCGATCGTGCCCTCCGACATGCTCGGCCGTGCGATGGGGATCGTACGGACCATCGGCTGGGGGCTCACGCCCATCGCCACGGTCGTCGGCGGATTCGTCGCCCGGATCGACCTCAGACTGCCCTTCGTCATCGGCGGCGGCGTCGTCGTGGTTCTCACGCTCGTCGCCGTTCGTCTCCTCCTCTCGGCGGGCTCGCACGAGCCCGCCCCAGAAACACTCCCGGAAGGAACCGGATCATGACTGCACTCAGTTTCGACGCCCGCGGCGGATTCATCGACAGGGCCGCCGTCTCCATCGGACAGGCCCTCACTGCCTGGGGCACGCGCCACGCAGCGCTCCGCACCGCACCGAGCTACACGACGCAGAGCGAGATGTTCGACCGCTCCCGCGACGAGGCCGCGCGGATGCTCCCGCAGCTCCCGCGGTAAGCGGAGCCGTCAGCGGTGCTTTCGCTCGGGTCAGGTGTCGAGGTCGAACTCGTCCGGATCCTGGGGGACGGGCTGCGTTACCGTCGCCGAGTCCTCTGAGGCGTTGTACCGGATGATCGTGCCGTCGTCGAGCTCGACGACGGGCTTGCCCTCGAGCCAGGTGAGCGTCCAGCGCCAATCGGCGGTGTCCACATCCGTCGCCACCAGCTCCTCCTCGACGGTCTGGACGGCGAAGCCCACGACCTCGGGGAGCGTGGACGGGGACTCGTCGCCGACTGCCCACCGCGTTCCGAGCTGCATCAGGCGTCGGCCTTCGTCAGGTCGATCTCATAGGTCACCCAGGACGTGCGTTCGGCCACGGAGTCATAGACGCTCTTGGCCTCGTCGTTGTCGTGAGCCGTGATCCACTGCACGACGCCGAGGTGCTCTTCTTCCGCGCGCTTGCGTGCCGCTTCGATGAGAGCGTGGCCGATGCCCTTGCCTCGCGAATCCTCGACCACATAGAGGTCGTCGATGAAGAGCCCGCGGTCGCCTTCGAGGGGGCGGGCGAACTCGCGCATGTGGGCCAGGCCGACGAGGCGGTCGCCGTCCACGGCGACGAGTCCGTCTTCCTCGTGAGACGGGGCGGTCAGCCACGACCAGAGAACAAGGGCCTTCTGGTCGGTGAGCTCCGTGTCGTAGAACTCCGCGTACTTCTCGTAGAGGTCGAGCCAGGCGAAGAAATCGCCGTCCGCGACCGGTCGAACCTCAATCGACATGGTGCCTCCGTTCGCCATTCCCCGCCAGGCTGAGGGTTGGTGCTGTCACGACCATACCGCGCACATCCCCGAGGGTCGATGCCGGTATGAGGATCGTGCGCGGTTCAGATGCTCAGGGAACGAGGTCGTATGTGACCCATTTGGTCTTCTCGGCGACCTGGTCGTACATGCGGCGCGCGGTCTCGTTGTCCTTGGCCGTGATCCAGCGGACGACCGAGAAACCTTCCTCGCGGGCACGGTCGCGCAGGGCCTCGAGGAGGGCGGTACCTGCGCCCGCGCCGCGCGCATCCGGAAGCACGAAAAGGTCGTCGAGGTACAGGCCACGGCTGCCGTCGAGCGGTCGGGCGAACTCGCGCACGTGGGCGAGGCCGATCGGCTCTCCGTCGTCGTTGACCGCGAAGTAGGCCTGGAGCTCGTGGTTCTTGTCGGTGATCCAGCTCCACACGAGGAGGGCCTTCTCGTCGGTCAGGGGCGTCTCGTAGAAGTCACCGTAACCCGTGTAGAGATCGAGCCAGGTGAAGAATTCGTTGTCCTCAACCCGTCGGACCGTCGCGGTCATCGTTCCTCCTCGGTGGTGGTCTGGGCAAGCAGAATATCTGTCACCGCGAGTTCTTCGGCGGATTCGAAGCGCAGGTCTTCGATTCTGCCCACCGATTTGAGATCGCGGGCCGCCAGCTCGATCGCGTCAACGGCATCAGCCGGACCCGCGATGACCGCGTAGTCGACGAGTGCCTTCTGCGAGGCTTTCGCGGCAGTCTTGGCGCCACGGATGCTCGTGAGCGCCTTGCCGACGACCCCCAGCACCCGGGTGTGGTCGTCCCATTCGGCGGTGAGATCCTCGGCCTTCGGCCAGGCGGCGACGTGCACGGACCCTTCGTTGAACCACGACCACGACTCCTCGGTCGCGAACGGCACGACCGGGGCGAACAGACGAAGCAACGCGGAGAGGGCCACGCGGAGAGCGACCACCGCGGACGTCTGCTCGGGGAGAGTTCGCCGTACGCGCGCTCCTTGACGAGCTCAAGATAGTCGTCGCAGAACGTCCAGAAGAACGTCTCGGTGAGTTCGAGTGCCCGGGCGTGGTCGTAGTTCTCCAGGGCTGCCGTGGCCTCGGACGCGACCTGAGCGAGGTTCTGCAGCATGCTCTGGTCGAGCGGCGAGGTGACGAGGGCTAGGTCGTCGGTCTCCGGGGCCTCGAAGCCGAGGATGAACTTGGCCGCGTTCAGGATCTTGATGGCCAGGCGGCGGCCGATCTTGATCTGCGTCGGGTTCTGCGGGTCGAACGACGCATCCGTGCCGAGGCGAGACGAGGCGGCCCAGTAGCGGACAGCGTCAGAGCCGTGCTTCTCCAGGATGTCGGCGGGCGTGACCACATTGCCCTTGGACTTGGACATCTTCTTGCGGTCGGGGTCGACGATGAAGCCGGAGAGTGCGGCGTGCGCCCAGGGAGCGACGCCGAACTCGAGCTGCGAACGAAGGGTGGTCGAGAACAGCCAGGTCCGGATGATGTCCTGGCCCTGGGGGCGCAGGTCGAACGGGAAGACGGCGTTGAACAGCTCGTCGTCCCGATTCCAGCCGCCGGCCAACTCCGGGGTCAGGGAGGAAGTCATCCAGGTGTCCATCACGTCGTGTTCGCCGACGAAACCGTTCGGCTGGTTGCGAGCGGACTCCTCGAAGCCGGGGGCCGCATCCGACGACGGGTCGACCGGCAACTGCTCGCGGCTCGGCAGGATGGGCTCGTCGAACCGCGGGTTGCCGTCGGCGTCGAGCGGGTACCAGATCGGGATCGGAACGCCGAAGAAGCGCTGGCGCGAGATCAGCCAGTCGCCCGTGAGTCCGTTGACCCAGTTCTCGTACCGCACACGCATGAAGTCGGGGTGCCAGTCGAGCTGCTTGCCGAGTTCGATGAGCCGCTCGCGCAGTGCCTCGTCGCGGGCACCGTTCTTGACGTACCACTGGCGCGTCGACACGATCTCGAGCGGCTTGTCGCCTTTCTCGAAGAACTTCACGGGGTGCTGGATGGGCTTCGGATCGCCGATGAGATCGCCCGAGGCGCGCAGCTGCTCGACGACCGTCTGTTTGGCGGAGAACACCGTCTTGCCAGCGAGCTCGGCGTACGCGGCCTTGCCCTCGGCCGATTCGATCGCGAGCGGCGCGTCGGCGAGGAGGCGGCCGTCGAAGCCGATGATCGCGCGGTTCGGAAGGTCGAGCTCGCGCCACCAGGTGACGTCGGTGATGTCGCCGAACGTGCAGATCATCGCGATGCCGGTGCCCTTGTCGGGCTGCGCCAGGTGGTGCGCGAGAACGGGCACCTCGACACCGAACACGGGTGTGGTCACGGTCTTGCCGAAGAGCGGCTTGTAGCGCTCGTCATCCGGATGCGCGACCAGCGCGACACAGGCAGGCAGCAGTTCCGGCCGGGTCGTCTCGATGTAGACGGGGCCGCTCTCGCTGTGGAAAGTCACGCGGTGGTACGCACTCGGCTGGTCGCGGTCCTCGAGCTCGGCCTGAGCCACGGCCGTGCGGAAGGTGACGTCCCAGAGAGTCGGGGCCATCGCCTGGTACGCCTCGCCGCGTTCGATGTTCTTCAAGAAGGCGAGCTGCGAGGTGTGCAGGGATTCGCGGCCGATCGTGCGATAGGTCTGACTCCAGTCGACGGAGAGGCCGAGTGAGCGCCAGAGTTCTTCGAACTGCTTCTCGTCCTCCACCGTGAGGCGCTCGCACAGCTCGATGAAGTTGCGGCGCGAAATCGGCTTCTGGTCGGCGGCCTTGCTGCTCTTGTTGTCTCCGCCCTCGAACGGCGGGGTGAAATCGGCCTCGTACGGCAGGGTCGGGTCGCAGCGCACGCCATAGTAGTTCTGCACGCGGCGCTCGGTGGGGAGGCCGTTGTCATCCCAGCCCATCGGGTAGAAGACGTGCTGGCCGCGCATCCGGTGATAGCGGGCGATCACATCGGTGTGCGTGTAGCTGAACACGTGGCCGATGTGAAGCGAGCCACTCGCCGTCGGCGGGGGCGTGTCGATCGAGTAGATGCACTCACGGTCAGCTTGCAGAGCCGACTTCCGATCGAAGAGGAAGGTTCCTTCGGCCTGCCAGTGGTCGCCCCATTTGGCTTCCAGGCCTTCGAGGGCGGGCTTGTCGGGCAGGGGCTGGGCGGCGCTCATCGCTTCTCCGTATCGGTATGTGCGGCACCGTGTCGATGAAGAGGTGCCTGAATGTGCAGTACATCCAGGCTACCGGAGCCCAGCCCCACCCGGGTTATGCCGCCGAATCGACCTCATCGATGATGGGCTTGCGCCTTGCCGCAGCGAGCGCGGACACGAGCGTGATGATGCTCATGAGCGCAAGCACGACCCCGGGGTGCCACCAGACGTTGCCGGTCGCCTTGCCGAGCACGAGGGTGAGGGCTGGCACGAAGGCGGTGAGTAGTGCAGCGAGGCTGTATGCCACCGACAGTCCGCTGTACCGCACGCCGCTCGGGAACAGATCGCTCATCAGGCCGCCCAATCCCGCCCAGGACAGAGTGGGCAGAATGCCGCCGATGATCATGCTGCCGACAAGGATCGGGAACGTCGCGAACTGAAGCAGGAAGTACATGGGGAACGCGATGACGAGTGTGCCGATAGCGCCGATCGCGACCACTCGGGCCGAGCCGATCTTGGTCGCCCAGATTCCGAACAGCGGAATCGTGATGAGCTGCAGCAGACCGCCGATCGTGGTGGCGACCAGCAGGTCGGTGAAGCTGAAGCCGAGCTGCGCCGTGCCGTAGTCGACCATGTACGTGTTCATGAGCGAGTACGAGCCGATGCCGAGGATCGCCGCACCGATGGCGATGACGAAACCGGTCGGCGACTTGCGGAACACGTCGAGCACGGGGAAGCGGTCGCGCTTGCCCGTGGCCAGCAGCTCCTTGAAGACCGGCGTCTCATCGATCGACCAACGCAGGTAGAGGGACACGAGCAGCAGTGGGATGGCGGTCAGGAACGGGATACGCCAACCCCACGCGGCGATCTGCTCCGCGGGGAGTGCGAACGACATCACGATGAAGACGACGGCGCTCAGGATGCTGCCGACCGGCGAGCCGAGCTGGGGGAGAGCCGCGTAGAACCCACGACGCTTCGGGTTGGCGTATTCGGTGGCGAGCAGGATGGCTCCACCCCATTCGCCGCCGAGCGACAAGCCCTGCACCAGGCGCAAGACCACCAGCAGGATCGCTCCGAGCCAGCCTGCCTGTGCGTACGTGGGGAGCACGCCGACGAGGCCTGTGCCGATACCCATCATCAGGATGGTGATGAGCAGGGTCGGACGCCGGCCGATCCGGTCGCCGAGGTGGCCGAAGACGATCGCCCCGATCGGGCGGATGACGAACCCGGCGGCGATCGTGAGGAATCCGGCGAGCACTCCGCCGAAGACCCCGAGCGGCTGGAAGAACAGCGGACCGACGAAGAAGGCGCTGAAGTAGGCGAACAGATAGAAGTCGTACGACTCGAGCGCCGTGCCGACGAACGAGGCGATCGTCACCTTTCGCGCTGTTCCCGGCGTGATGCCGGGTCTGTCGGTGCTGCTGTATGTGATGGTGTCTGTGGAACTCACGACGGTCCTTGTCATTCGAAGCGCGGGCTGGATCGATAATTAGATCGAGTCCAATATTAGGCATGAGGGAGAACGCATGACGCGGCCGCCGCATTCCGGGTCGGGTCGACCCCGGTCGTCTTCGCGGGCGACGCTGGCCGAAGCCGCCGCCGATCTCTTCCTGGAGCAGACGTACGCGCGCACCACGATCGAGGAGATCGCGCAGCGCGCCGGTGTCAGCCGAGCCACCTTTTTCAACTACTTCGACGCGAAGAGCGACCTGCTCTGGGTCGAGGTCGACGAGAGCCTCATCGGCTTTGGCGACCTTCTCGCAGCGGTTCCGGATGCGGGCCCGGAGGCGGCCACGCCGATGCAGGCCGTGCAGACCGCGGTGCTCGCGCTCGCAGCCCAGTTCGGACCGGGGCGTCTGCCGCTCGCAGTCACGCAGTACGAGCTCATGGGCACGAATGGCGAGCTCGAAGCCTCCGCCCTTCCGCGGTTCCTGACCCTCGTGCGGCTTCTGAGCGACGACGTCGCCCGCCGGATCGGCGAGGATGCCTCCTCGTTGCTCCCGCGGAGCATCGCAACCGCGGTCATCGGTGCGGCCGTGGCCGCGGCAGCGGTCTGGGCTCGCTCCGGCGTGGGCAGAGGCGATCTGCGGCCCGTCGTCGAGACGGCGATCGCACCCGTCTGCGCGGGCTATCAGGCGGTTCTCGATGAACGCCTCGCAACCAGGTAGAATCGAGAGCACAGACATCGACCCGGTCATCACCGGTGAGTCTTCGGAAGAACGGTCGGCGCTCGCGCCGCCCAGTAGAACCGAACGGGTCTGGCCCGTCACAGCCAACGAAAGAGCGGTCGTAGCGCACGAGAGGGTGCCTTACGGCAAGCGGGGTGGTACCGCGGCAAGCGTGTCGAGCGCCTGACGTCCTCGTGCAGATGAACGACCTGCCAGGAGTGAGATGCCGTACCCCAAGACCCCGGAAGATCCGACGCCCAGCGTCCCCGCCGCATCCGGCGTCGTCCCGAGCCCGAGCTTTCCGCAGATCGAGACCGAGGTCCTCGACTTCTGGAAGCACGACAACACCTTCCGGGCATCGATCGAGAACCGTGCCGAGGCTCCCGAGTGGGTCTTCTACGACGGTCCGCCGTTCGCGAACGGCCTCCCGCATTACGGGCACCTCCTCACGGGGTACGCCAAAGACGTCTTCCCGCGCTTCCAGACCATGCGCGGCAAGAAGGTTGAGCGTCGGTTCGGCTGGGACACGCACGGCCTGCCCGCCGAGCTCGAGGCGGAGCGGCAGCTCGGCATCACCGACAAGAGCCAGATCGAGGAGATGGGCATCGCCGCCTTCAACACGACGGCTCGGGATGCGGTGCTCCACTACACGCGCGAGTGGCGTGAGTACGTCACCCGTCAGGCACGCTGGGTCGACTTCGACAACGACTACAAGACGCTCGACGTCACGTATATGGAGTCGGTGATCTGGGCGTTCAAACAGCTGCACGAAAAGGGCCTCGCCTACGAGGGCTACCGCGTGCTGCCGTATTGCTGGCGCGACCAGACGCCGCTATCGAACCACGAGCTGCGGATGGACGACGACGTCTACAAGATGCGTCAGGACCAGACCGTCACGGTCACGTTCCCGCTCACCGGAGCGAAGGCCGAGGCCCTCGGCCTCACTGCCGTGCGGGCGCTCGCGTGGACGACCACGCCATGGACCCTTCCGACGAACCTCGCCCTGGTCGTCGGCCCCGACATCGAGTACGCGGTCGTCCCGGCCGGTCCGAACGGCGCTGCGGACGGGCACGGCAGCCCCGAGCACTCCGATCTGGGCGCCGAATACCTCCTCGCGATCGATCTCGTCGGCAACTACGCGAAGGATCTCGGCTACGAGTCCCCGGCCGATGCCGTTGCGGCCGTGACCCGGCGCATCCGGGGAGCCGAGCTCGAAGATGTGACATACGACCGGCTGTGGGACTACTACGCGGATACCGAGACATACGGCACCCAGAACGCGTGGCGCATCCTTGTCGACGTCTACGTCACGACCGAGGACGGCACGGGCATCGTTCACCAGGCGCCCGCATACGGTGAAGACGACCAGCGTGTCTGCGAAGCCGCGGGCATCCCCGTCATCATCTCGGTCGACGACGGTGCGCGGTTCCTCCCGGTCGTTGAAGACGTCGCCGGGCTGCAGGTGTTCGAGGCCAACAAGCCGCTCACGAAGCTGCTCCGTGAAGACGGCCGGCTGCTGCGCCAAGCGAGCTATGAGCACTCCTACCCGCACTGCTGGCGCTGCCGCAACCCGCTGATCTACAAGGCCGTCTCGAGCTGGTTCGTGCGCGTCACGGAGTTCCGCGACCGCATGGTCGAGCTCAACCAGGAGATCACCTGGGTTCCCGAGAACGTGAAAGACGGACAATTCGGCAAGTGGCTGAGCAACGCCCGCGACTGGTCGATCTCCCGCAACCGCTACTTCGGTTCGCCGATCCCCGTGTGGAAGAGCGACGATCCCGAGTACCCGCGCATCGACGTGTACGGCTCCCTGGCCGACCTCGAGGCCGATTTCGGGCGCCTGCCCCTGAATGCTGACGGGCAGCCGGATCTTCACCGGCCGTACATCGACGACCTCACCCGACCGAACCCGGACGACCCGACCGGTCGCTCGACCATGCGCCGCATCCCGGATGTGCTCGACGTCTGGTTCGACTCCGGGTCGATGCCGTTCGCCCAAGTGCACTACCCGTTCGAGAACCGCGACTGGTTCGACACGCACAACCCGTCGGACTTCATCGTCGAGTACATCGGCCAGACGCGCGGCTGGTTCTACATGCTGCACGTGCTGTCGACGGCGCTCTTCGACCGCCCGGCCTTCAAGAACGTCATCAGCCACGGCATCGTGCTCGGCAGCGACGGACAGAAGATGTCGAAGTCGCTGCGCAACTATCCCGATGTCAACGAGGTCTTCGACCGCGACGGCTCGGATGCGATGCGCTGGTTCCTCATGTCCAGCCCGGTGCTGCGCGGCGGCAACCTGATCGTCACCGAAGAGGGGATCCGCGAGGGCGTACGCCAGGTGCTGCTCCCGCTGTGGAGCACCTGGTACTTCTTCTCGCTGTACGCCAACGCATCCGGGAACAACGCCTCGGGTTACGAGGCGACCTGGCGCACCGACTCGACGGACGTGCTCGACCGCTACCTGCTGGCGAAGACCCGCGACCTGATCGAAGACGTCACGGCCGGCCTCGAGGCGCTCGACAGCACGCTCGCCGCGGCCAAGCTGCGCGACTTCGCCGACGTGCTCACCAACTGGTACGTGCGTCGGTCGCGAGACCGCTTCTGGGAGGGCGTGGGCGAGGACGGCACCAACAGCGAGGCGTTCGACACGCTGTACACGGTGCTGGAGACGGTGACGCGCGTGGCTGCGCCGCTGCTTCCGCTGGTGGCTGAGCGCATCTGGCAGGGTCTCACCGGCGGGCGCAGCGTGCACCTGACCGATTGGCCCGACGCCGCCGAGTTCCCGGCCGACCTCGACCTGATCGACGCGATGGACCGCATCCGTTCGACCAGCTCGACCGTGCTGTCGCTTCGCAAGCAGGCGGGACTTCGCGTACGACTCCCGCTGGCCAAGCTGACGGTGGTCGCGCACAACGCGGCGGCCCTGGCGCCGTTCGAAGGCATCCTGCGCGATGAGCTCAACGTGAAGGCTGTCGAGCTCGTCGAGGTTCAGAATTCGAGTGCCGCGTCGTACGGAATCACCAGCAAGCTCACGGTCAACGCCCGCGCCGCAGGCCCCCGTCTCGGTAAGGACGTGCAGAAGGTCATCCAAGCGGCACGCGCCGGGGACTGGTCGGAGATCGACGGCGTCGTGACGGCCGGCGGCATCGAGCTGGCCGAGGGCGAGTACGACCTCGTGCTGGAGACGGCCCAGGCCGACGGCGAGTCCACGACAGCGCTCGCGCTGCTTCCGGGCGGCGGATTCGTGCTCCTCGACACCGAGACGACACCGGAGCTGGAGGCCGAGGGTCTCGCCCGCGACCTCATCCGCGCCGTGCAGGACACCCGCAAGGCCGCCGGGCTCGACGTGAGCGACCGCATCCGTCTCGATCTGTTGCTGTTCGACGACCGGGACGCGGAGGCGATCGACCTCGCCAAGGAGGTCGACATCGCTGCGGAGACGCTCGCGCCGGTGACGATCGTGCACGCGCCCGCACGCTCGACCACGTTCGACCGCGCGGGCGGACCGCTCGTCTCGGAGTGGCTCTCTGCGGTCGTCGAACACGACGCCGCCTTCTATCAGGACTACCCGGCCGGGCAGTTCTCGAACGCCGGCCGCTTCATCGCGGCGGTCACGCGCCTGGACGGGAGCATCGATGTCTGACGAAGAATTCCGGGATGCGGCCGAAGAGGTCTATCGGGCGCTTCTCGCCCGCGTCGGCGAGGAGCGCCGCAGCCCCGGCTCGGCGCCACTCGCCGCGCCGTCGAGCTGCTGGGGGATCCTCAGCGCGCGTACCCGATCATCCACATCACCGGTACGAACGGGAAGACGAGCACGAGCCGGATCGCCGAGAGCATCCTGAGGGCGTACGGTTTGCGCACCGGGCTGCTCACGAGCCCGCATCTCGTGCGGTTCAACGAACGCATCGTGATCGATGGCGAGCCGATCAGCGACGAGGACCTCGCGCGCAACTGGGAGGACGTCGAGCCGTACCTGGCCATCGTCGACAGCGAGCTCGAGGAGGCGGGGAGCCTACGCTCACCTTCTTCGAGGCGCTCACCGCGCTGGCGTACGCGAGCTTCGCCGATGCACCCGTCGACGTCGCTGTGATCGAGGTCGGCATGGGCGGCGAGTGGGACTCGACCAACGTGGCCGACGGCCAGGTCGCGGTCTTCACTCCGATCTCGCTCGACCACACCAAGGCCCTGGGCGACACGGTCGCGGCGATCGCGCGGACCAAGTCGGGCATCATCAAGCCGGCCGCCGACGTGGTCAGCTCGGTGCAGCCGCCCGAGGCCCTGGCCGAGCTGGTCAAGGCTGCCGAACTGACCGAGTCGACCATCGCGACGCAGCCGGATGCGTTCGACGTGGCGAAGACGTCCGTCGCCGTCGGCGGACAGCTTGTCAGCATCCGCGGACGGGCCGCCACCTACGACGAGCTATTCCTACCCCTCTACGGTGACCACCAGGCGCAGAACGCCGCCGTCGCTGTTGCAGCTGTAGAGACCTTCCTCGGCCGCGGCACCCAGCCCCTCAATGCAGAGCTTCTCGAAGAGGGCTTCGCCACGGCGACGTCTCCCGGCCGCCTCCAGCTGATCGGCATCGAGCCGACCGTGCTCGTCGACGCCGCCCACAACCCCGCCGGGGCGCAGACGCTCGCTGCCGCCCTCCGCAGTTACTTCGGGTTCGAGGAGATCGTCTTCGTGTTCGGAACGCTGACCGACAAGGATGCCGCGGGCATCCTGGAGGCGCTGGCCCCGGTGGCCTCGCGCTTCCACGTGACGCGGTCGCACTCCGATCGCGCCATGAACGAAGAGAAACTCGGCGATCTCGTGCTGGCGACAACCGGCAGCGAGAGCACGTTCGTGTTCTCCGATGTTCAGGATGCGCTCGAATCCGCCCGCGAGTGGGCTCGCGACGGATCGGGTCGTGCCGTCGTCGTGACGGGGTCGATCACACTCGTCGGCGAAGCGATGGCGATCGCCGAGGAGCAGGACTGGAAGAGCGTCGAATGAGCGACGAGACCACTGAGCCGGCGGGGCCGGAAGAGCCGGTCGCGCCCGCGAAGGCACGTCGTGCTCGGAGCGTCACCGAGATGCTCGGCTCGATCATCCTGGGCTTCGAGCTGCTCGTCGTATTTCTCGGAGCGCTCGTGCTCTTCGGGCTGAACGTGCTGCCTGCCGCCGTGGCGCTGGGCGGGGGTGCCATCGTGATCGTGCTGATGATCGTCGCGGTCGCCACGCTCCGGTCGCCCCTCGGCGTCTGGCTCGGCTGGGCGATCCAGCTCATCCTGGTGGCTGCCGGTTTCCTGGTGCCCGCCTTCTTCATCGTCGGGGCGATCTTCACGGCCATGTGGGCTTACTGCATGATCATGGGCGCCCGGCTAGACCGCAACAATCAGGCCGCGCGAGCGGCCGAAACCGGAACGGAGAATCCATGACCACCGACGTCGAAGAGACACTCGTCCTCGTCAAGCCCGATGGGGTCGCCCGCAACCTGACCGGCGAGATCCTGCGCCGGATCGAGGCGAAGGGCTATTCGCTCGTCGACCTCAGGATGCTGCAGGCCGACCGCGATCTGCTCGCCCAGCACTACGAGGAGCACCAGGGCAAGCCGTTCTACGAGCCGCTCGTCGAGTTCATGGAGAGCGGCCCGATCGTCGCCATCCGCGTCGCCGGCAACCGCGTGATCGAGGGCTTCCGTTCCCTCGCGGGTACGACCGACCCGACGACGGCAGCGCCCGGAACCATCCGAGGCGACCTCGCCCGCGACTGGGGCCTCAAGGTGCAGCAGAACCTCGTACACGGCTCCGACTCGCCTGAGTCGGCCGCCCGCGAGCTCGCGCTCTGGTTCTAGCTTCACAAACGAGTGGTCCCGACTTGCCGTGCGAACATCCGTTCACACAGCAAGTCGGGACCACTCAGTCGTGTCTGGCTCAGTCGTAATGGGGGTCAGACGAAGACGTTGTGGATCCAGTCGAGTTGGATCTGGGCCAGGATGGCGACGATCGCGTAGCAGACGATCGTGATGAGAGGCACCCAGCCGTAGAGCTTTCCGAAGAAGCGGCGAACGGATGCCGAAACCGGAATATTGCCTTCCTTGAGGTTGTAGAAGGTGACCGCCCAGAACGTCGGGATGGTCACGAGCCAGGTCACCATGCACCACGGGCACAGCACGTTCAGCACGGTGATCGACTGGGTGATCAGATAGATCACGAGAACGAGTGCGCCGACGACGCCCAGGTTGAAGAGCATCCAGTACCACTTCGCGAACCGCGCTCCGGCGAGGATGCTCACGCCGACGGCGATGACCGCCGTCCAGCCGGCGATGCCGAGGAGCGGGTTGGGGAAGCCGAAGATCGCTCCCTGTGCCGAGTTCAGGTTCTTCGAGCACCCCACGAGCAGGCTGAAGTTGCAGCTGAGCTGCGCGTTGGGATTCGCCAGCACGGCCAGCTTGTCGAGTGTGAGCTGAAAGGCCGCCCAGAAGCCGATGGCTCCGGCGACGATGAGGAAGACTGCGAGGGCGATAGGACGTCTACTGGTAGTCGGTGACACAGACGGATTATGACAGAACGGCTCGCGTGTCGACCTGGGAGAGACCTCCAACGCGGCCGCGGCATGCGATAATCATTACGAAGTGATCACGGCCGAGCGCTGTGGTGACGCAAAAGAAGGCTTGAGGGCGTGCAACGCCCAGTACGGACCGGTCCAGGTGGCCGGTCGAAACGACATCGAGAAAGTGCGATCAGAGCCACGAGCCGGTCGCACATATGGAGAATTGCGGATACGACGCGCGAGCGGCGAATCCGCCTACGGAGAGTACCCGGAGTGCGGGGAACCGCGCCGGTCGAGGAGTGCACCAGCGATGGTGGAAAACGAAAATACCGATAAGAACCAGGTCAACGGAACGGAAGGCGCAGAGGGGGCACCGAAGAAGAGGTCACGCCTCTTCGGTTCGCGCAAGAGCGCGAAGAAGGCCCCGATCGCCCCGCCCGCCGCTGCTGTGACGACGTCTGCCGCGCCCGCCGCGGAAGAGCGTCCGGCCGTGATCGACCAGCCCGTCGCGGCTGAGCCCCAGACGGGCGCGCCGCAGACCGAGGAGCCCCAGATCGTGCAGACGACCAGTCCAGAATCCGACCAGGCCGCGCAGGTCGACCAGCAGGAGACCCCGGCGGAGGTGCAGGAGGTCGTCGTCCAGACGGCCCAGCTCATCCCCGGCCTGCCGCCGACGACACTGCTGTTCCAGGCGCCCGACATCAAGCCGCTTCCGCCGCTCCCGAGCGACGACCGCGATGACGACGAGGGTGGATCGGTCCGCCGTCGTTCGCGTCGTCGCGCCGGCGAGGAGAACCGTAGCGGTTCCAACGACCCCGCCAACACGGTCGTCAAGGTGCGCGCTCCGCGCGAGCCCGAACTGATCACCGAGCCGCAGCGCGTCAAGGGATCTACCCGGCTCGAGGCGAAGAAGCAGCGCCGTCGTGACGGTCGTGACGCCGGCCGTCGACGTCCGGTGATCACCGAGGCCGAGTTCCTCGCGCGCCGCGAATCCGTCGACCGTCAGATGATCGTGCGTGAGAAGAACGGCCGCATCCAGATCGGCGTGCTCGAAGACAAGGTGCTGGTCGAGCACTACGTCGCGAAGTCGCAGGAGGCGTCGCTCATCGGCAACGTCTACCTCGGTCGCGTTCAGAACGTGCTTCCGAGCATGGAGGCGGCCTTCGTCGACATCGGTCGCGGGCGCAACGCCGTGCTCTACTCCGGCGAGGTCGACTGGGATGCCGCCGAGACCGGCAACCAGCCGCGTCGCATCGAGCTCGCGCTGAAGCCGGGCGACCGCGTCCTGGTGCAGGTCACCAAGGACCCGGTCGGCCACAAGGGCGCCCGTCTCACCAGCCAGGTCTCGCTTCCTGGCCGCTACCTCGTCTACGTGCCGAACGGGTCGATGAACGGGATCAGCCGCAAGCTGCCCGACACGGAGCGCGCACGTCTCAAGAAGATCCTCAAAGAGGTGCTTCCGGAGAACACCGGCGTGATCGTGCGCACGGCCGCCGAGGGCGCGACCGAGGAGCAGCTGACGCTCGACGTCACCCGCCTCACCGCGCAGTGGGCCGACATCTCCAAGCAGGTCGAGACGGTCAACGCGCCTGCACTGCTGCACAGCGAGCCCGACCTTCTCATCAAGATCGTTCGGGATGTCTTCAATGAGGACTTCCAGAAGCTGATCATCGCGGGTTCGGATGCTCAGGCCACCATCGAGATGTACCTGCGGCAGGTTGCTCCCGACCTTCTCGACCGGGTAGAGACCTACCAGGGTGACAGGGATGCGTTTGACGAGTTCCGCATTACGGAGCAGATCGAGAAGGCGCTCGACCGCAAGGTGTGGCTGCCCTCGGGCGGCTCGCTCGTCATCGACCGCACCGAAGCGATGACCGTCGTCGATGTCAACACCGGCAAGTTCGTCGGCTCCGGCGGAAACCTCGAGGAGACGGTCACCAAGAACAACCTGGAGGCGGCCGAGGAGATCGTGCGCCAGCTGCGGCTGCGCGACATCGGCGGCATCATCGTCGTGGACTTCATCGACATGGTGCTCGAGTCGAACCGCGACCTCGTGCTCCGTCGCCTGATCGAGTGCCTCAGCCGTGACCGCACCAAGCACCAGGTGGCGGAGGTCACCTCGCTCGGTCTCGTGCAGATGACACGCAAGAAGCTCGGCCTCGGCCTGCTCGAGACCTTCAGCGAGGCCTGCGAGGTCTGCGCCGGCCGTGGCGTGATCGTTCACCACGACCCCGTCGTGAAGCACCGCCAGCCGCAGCAGCAGCCGCAGAACGAGCGCCGTCGCGGTCGTGGCGGGCAGCAGCAGTCGAGCGGGGGAGCGAACGGCTCGTCGAACGGCAACGGCTCGTCGAACGGCAACGGCGCGGGCAACGGACACGCAACCGGTGCCACCCACGCCATCACCGACGACGCCAAGAGCGCTCTCGCGCAGATCGCCGCCAGCACGCTCGCCGCGCACGCTCACGAGAGCGAGCACGGCCACGAGCAGAGCGAGCCGGTTTCGACGACCGAGGCGCCCACCGCCGCGGAGGAGACCGCGCACGGCAAGCACGTCGCCGCCGAGGCTGCCGCGCCGGCCGAAGAGTCGCCCAAGAAGTCACGCCGCAAGAGCGGCGCGAAGAAGGACAGGCAGCCGGCCGAGTCGGCGGCGCCTTCGTCCGCCGGGTCGGAGTCGGCGTCGGTAGCGGCTGAGCCCGCAACGGGCTCCGCGGCCGCAGGCGAGACGGAGGCCCCACTCACGCTGCTCGACATCCCTGTCGTCTCCGTGCCCGCATCCCGTCGCCCGAAGGCCAAGGATGCCGAGCAGCTGCTCGACTCCGTTCTCGAGGCGCTGCCGCAGCCGAAGGAGCCCGGTCAGGGACGCAGCCGCAGTCGGCGGGTCAGCACCGCTGCCATCGCGGGCGGATCCGTCGCTCCCGAGATCAACCGCACCGAGCCCGAGGAGTAGGCGAGGACCGCGATAACGCCGCTGTCAAGGCGCGGGATCAGTGCTTGCGCACTCGATCCCGCGCCTTGATGCGTAGTCCGCTCGCGCGCAGCCGGCGCACGAGCTCCTTGCCGCTCACAGGCGTCGCCCCTGCGGCGACGAGTTCGTCGTGGCGTCTGTCGGGCACGTCGTAATGATCGAGATCGAACGCACGCGGTGCGATTCCATTCGCCTCGGCGAACGCATGGAGCTCATCGAGCGAGTCATCGCTGACGAGGTGGGACCACAACATGCCGTGGGCGGGCCATGCCGGGGGATCGATCAGGACCGTCATACAATGATTGTAGGAACCGTTGCCGACGTCGGCGCGGACCGAACCCCCATCCGAATCGCCTGTGACTCAGTTTGACCGGGTGTGGGGCATCGGGTAAAGTTGGCCGTTGGTGTGTGTTGGACGCCGTCCGCATGAGCGCCATGGTTTTCTGAGAGCCGCATCCGTACCGCAGTGAAGTCATTGCAGTGCAGGGTCGGGCTCACCAGTAACTTCCTGAACACAAAGACAGTAGGACCAGGTCCAGGGCTCGCAGTGAGCCAGGGGAGCTGTTCCCCAGAGAAAAGGTACGTAAAGTGGTTTACGCAGTTGTGCGCGCCGGTGGCCGCCAGGAAAAGGTCGAGGTCGGCACCATCGTGACGATGGACCGCATCAAGGCCAACAAAGATGGCAACGTCGAGCTGGCTGCTGTGCTGCTTGTTGACGGCGACAAGATCACCTCCGACGCGACGTCGCTCGCCAAGGTGAAGGTCACCGCCGAGGTTCTCAACGACCTCCGTGGCCCGAAGATCGTCATCCAGAAGTTCAAGAACAAGACCGGGTACAAGAAGCGCCAGGGCCACCGTCAGGAGCTCACGCGCGTCAAGGTCACGGGCATCAAGTAACGCGGTCGAGTACAGGCTTAGGAGAAGAAGCAGATGGCACACAAAAAGGGAGCGAGCTCCACTCGCAACGGTCGTGACTCGAACGCACAGCGCCTCGGCGTGAAGCGCTTCGGCGGTCAGGTCGTCGGCGCCGGCGAGATCATCGTCCGCCAGCGCGGCACCCACTTCCACCCCGGCGTCAACGTCGGCCGTGGCGGCGACGACACGCTGTTCGCCCTCGCCGCCGGTTCGGTGGAGTTCGGCACCAAGGGCGGCCGCAAGGTCGTCAACATCGTGGCGGCCGGGGTCTAAGACCTCTCGTTTCACGAGCACTCTTCCGGATGGGCGGGCTTCGGCCCGCCCATCCGCGTTTTCGATAGTTACACGCAGCAGAAACCAGTAGGAGCATCATGGCAACGTTCGTGGACAACGTGACGTTGCACCTGCGCGCCGGTCACGGCGGCAACGGATGCGTCTCGGTCCGACGCGAGAAGTTCAAGCCCCTCGCCGGCCCCGACGGTGGCAACGGCGGCAACGGCGGCGACATCGTCCTCGTGGCCGACCCGCAGGTCACCACACTGCTCGGCTATCACCGCGCACCGCACCGTTCGTCCGACAACGGCGGCTTCGGGATGGGCGACCACCGCAGCGGCTACACCGGCGTCGAGCTCGAGTTGCCGGTCCCCGTCGGAACGGTCGTCAAGGACGCCGACGGCACCGAGTTGATCGACATGAGCGAGCCGGGCATCCGATTCGTGGTCGCTCCCGGCGGCATCGGCGGGCTCGGAAACGCTGCGCTGGCCAACCAGAAGCGCAAGGCCCCCGGATTCGCCCTTCTCGGCACGCCCGGCTGGGAGGGCGATGTCCTCCTCGAGCTGAAGACCGTCGCCGACATCGCACTCGTCGGCTATCCCTCGGCCGGAAAGTCCAGCCTGATCGCGGCGATGAGCGCCGCCAAGCCGAAGATCGCCGACTATCCGTTCACTACGCTGCACCCGAACCTCGGTGTCGTGCAGGCGGGCGAGGTACGCTACACCGTCGCCGATGTCCCCGGACTGATCGAGGGCGCGAGCGAGGAAAGGGCCTCGGCCTCGAATTCCTCCGTCACGTCGAGCGCTGCAGCGCGCTGCTGCACGTGCTCGACTGCGCGACGCTCGATCCCGGTCGTGACCCGCTGACCGATCTCGACGTCATCCTCGGTGAGCTCGCCGCGTATCCGGTGCCCGAAGGCCAGATCCCTCTGCTCGAGCGGCCGCAGCTCATCGCTCTCAACAAGATCGATGTGCCCGAGGCCCGTGAGCTCGCGGAGTTCGTGCGCCCCGATCTCGAGGCCCGCGGGTACAAGGTGTTCGAGATCTCCACCGTGAGCCACGAGGGTCTCCGTCAGCTGTCGTTCGCCCTGGCCGAGGTCGTCGAGACCGCCCGCGCCGAGCAGGTCGCCGCCGAGGCTCTGCGCCCGCGCATCGTGATCCGTCCGAAGGCCGTGGATGACTCCTCGTTCATCGTCAAGGTCGAGGGCGGCTCCGACGGGCCCGTCTACCGCATCCTGGGCGCCAAGCCGGAGCGCTGGGTCGCCCAGACCGACTTCGCCAACGACGAGGCCGTCGGATTCCTCGCGGACCGGCTCGCCAAGATCGGCGTCGAAGACCAGTTGTTCAAGGCCGGCGCGATCGCCGGCTCGACCGTGGTCATCGGCCGCGACAACGGCGTGGTCTTCGACTGGGAGCCGACGCTCACCTCGACGGCCGAGCTGATGACCTCGCCCCGAGGCACGGATGCGCGCTTCGACGGCAACAACCGTCCGACGCGCGACCAGCGCCGGGCCGACTACTTCGACCGGATGGACGCCAAGGCCGAGGCCCGCGCCGAACTGCTGCGCGAGCGCGAAGCGGGTCTCTGGGTCGACGATCTCGGCGATGACGACGACGATCTCGCCGACAGCGGGCAGGGCGACACCAAGGAGACCGACGCCGAATGACCATCGACGACCGCAGCCAGGTGCCCTCCGCAAGACGCATCGTCGTCAAAGTGGGTTCGTCTTCCATCAGTGGAGACAATGCCGGGCAGATCGGTCCGTTGGTCGATGCCCTGGCTGCGGCGCACGGGCGGGGATCCCAGGTGATCCTGGTGTCGTCCGGTGCGATCGCCACGGGCATCCCGTACCTGCAGCTCGACGGTCGGCCGACCGATCTGGCGACTCAGCAGGCAGCGGCGGCCGTGGGCCAGAACGTGCTGATCTACCGGTATCAAGACAGCCTCGACCGGTACGAGATCGTCGCGGGGCAGGTTCTGCTCACGGCGGGCGATATGGAGAATCCGACGCACCGCACGAACGCCAAGCGCGCGATGGAGAGGCTGCTCCACCTGCGCATCCTTCCCATCGTCAACGAGAACGACACGGTGGCGACCCACGAGATCCGGTTCGGTGACAACGACCGGCTGGCGGCCCTCGTCGCGCTCCTCGTCGAGGCCGACCTGCTCGTACTGCTCTCGGATGTGGACGCGCTCTACACGAAGCCCCCGCAGGAGCCCGGCGCCGAGCGGATCACCGAAGTGGCGTACGACGACGCGCTCGAAGGCGTCGAGATCGGTTCGACCGGTCTGTCGGGACTCGGCACGGGCGGGGCGCTGACCAAGGTATCGGCGGCGCGTCAAGCAGCCGAGCAGGGCACGGCGGTCATCCTCACAGCCACCTCGCTGGTCGACGAGGCGCTGAGCGGAGCGCCGGTCGGAACCTGGTTCGCTCCCGCGGGCGCCTCCGTGCGAACCCTCTAAACTTGTCGCATGTCCCAGACCACACTTGACGGGGTCGAGCTCGTCGACAAGCTCGCTGCGGCGAAAGAGGCGTCACTCGCCCTTGCGACGGCGAACACCGATCAGAAGAACGCGGCACTGCGCGCGATCGCTCGTCGGCTCGGGGAGTCGGCTCCGCGCATCCTGGAGGCCAATGAGCTCGATCTGGCCAACGGCCGGGAGAACGGGCTGTCGACGGGACTGATCGATCGCCTCACGCTGAACGTCGCACGGTTGGACGGTCTGGCGGCCGCCGTGCTCGAGGTTGCCGCGCTCACCGATCCTGTCGGTGAAGCAGTGCGGGGAGCGCCCTTCCGAATGGGATGAAGATCACGCAGGTGCGTGTGCCGTTCGGCGTCGTGGGAGCGATCTACGAAGCGCGCCCGAACGTCACGATCGACATCGCCGCGCTCGCCCTGAAGAGCGGCAACGCGGCCGTTCTGCGCGGTGGCAGCGCTGCCATCAACACCAACCGCGTTCTGGTCGAGGTTATCGGCGAGGCGCTTCAGGATGCAGGACTCCCAGCAGGCTCTGTGCAGACCATCGACGAATTCGGTCGTGCAGGCGCGACCGAGCTGATGCGTGCGCGCGGATACGTCGACGTGCTGATCCCGCGCGGCAGCGCCGACCTCATCCGTACGGTCGTGACCGAGTCGACAGTGCCGGTGATCGAGACAGGTGCCGGTGTCGTCCACATCGTGCTCGATGAGAGCGCCCGCGAAGACTGGGCCGTCGACATTGTGCGCAACGCCAAGGTGCAACGACCGAGCGTCTGCAATGCAGTAGAGACCCTGCTCGTCCACTCGGCAGCGGCGGACCGGGTTCTGCCTGCGGTCATCACGGCGCTGACGGATGCGGGCGTCACCGTCCACGCCGATGAGCGCGCACTTCGACTCGCCCCGACCGCTGTGCCCGTCACCGAAGAGGACTGGGCCACCGAGCACATGAGCCTCGACATCTCGGTGAAGATCGTGGACTCGCTCGACGAGGCGATCGCGCACATCCGTCGCTACTCGACGCAGCACACCGAGTCCATCATCACCAACGACCTTGCCAACGCCGAACGCTTCCTGGCAGAGGTCGACTCGGCCGTGGTTATGGTGAATGCGTCCACCCGCTTCACCGACGGAGCGGAATTCGGCTTCGGAGCCGAGGTCGGCATCTCCACCCAGAAGCTGCACGCGCGCGGTCCGATGGGGCTTCCCGAGCTGACGAGCACGAAATGGATCGTCCGCGGGTCGGGCCAGATCCGCCCTTGACCCACCACTAGACTGTTTTGCGGGCGTACGCGCCGAGAAAGGACTGATCCCGATGACACACTTGACGGCCGTGCTGGCTGAGACCCACGTGGAGCTTCCCATGCCGACGTGGGCGTACGGAGCCATTGCTCTCGCCATCTTCTTCGTGCTCGCGATCGTCATCTGGAGCTACCGGGATGTGGCCAACCGTCACAGCCACAAGGCGGGCCCCGGAGCCGCAGCCCACGCTGCAGCGCCCGGCGCGACGCACCACGGCGACGGTCACCCCAGCCAGGGACACTGACCCGCCCCGCGTATGGAGCTGACGGAGAAGCGCCGACCGAGGGTCGGGGTGATGGGCGGCACGTTCGATCCGATTCACCACGGCCACCTGGTCGCCGCCAGTGAGGTCGCGCAATCGTTCGACCTCGACGAGGTCATCTTCGTGCCCACCGGGCAGCCCTGGCAGAAGGGCGCTGCTGTCAGCACGGGGGAGCACCGCTACCTCATGACCGTCATCGCCACCGCGGCGAACCCCAGGTTCACGGTGAGCCGGGTCGACATCGACCGCGAGGGTCCGACGTACACCATCGACACGCTTCGCGATCTTCACGAGGCGCGCCCGGAAGCCGAGCTTTTCTTCATCACCGGCGCGGATGCGATCGCTCAGATCCTCAGCTGGCGCGACGTTCAGGAGCTCTGGGATCTCGCCCATTTCGTCGCTGTGAGTCGTCCGGGACATGACCTGAGTATTTCTGGATTACCCCAGCAAGACGTAAGCTTGTTGGAAGTTCCGGCCCTGGCGATCTCGTCAACCGACTGCCGGACAAGGGTGAGCAGGGGATTTCCCGTCTGGTATTTGGTTCCGGACGGCGTTGTTCAATACATCTCCAAACACCATCTGTATCGGAGTGTGGCATGACTTTGTGGCAAGACCCGCCGCCACAGACACGGCGACAGGCACGCGAGAACGAGCGTTCCGCGGAGCAGAAGGCCGCTGGGCAGGCATCCCGTCGAGCGGGAACCGCCGAGCCGACCCCGGCCGGCGAGATCCCCATCGTGAACACGCCGTTCACGTTCTCGGCCGGCCGCCAGGCCGGCAGCCCCGAGAACTCGAAAGACAAAGAGGCGACGGCTCCCAGCGGGCCGGTCACCGGCGAACAGCCCGCGATCCCGGCCACTGCCTTCGCAGAGCCTGGCGTCTCGGCGCCCTCACGACCGAACCTTCCCACCTACGGTTCGTCCTTCGATGCGCTGTTGGCTCCCGAATCGTCCGAACAGCCCGCTCCTGCGTCTGACACCGACCTCTTCCGCCAGGTGCCCCCGCCTGGAAGCGTCGAGCCGGTGACGACCCCGGTCTCGGTGGTGCCGGAGGTTCCTCGCCCTGCGCCGACAGCAGCTCCGACGGCCGCACCTGCCGCCGCGAGTGGCGAGCGCATCCTGACCCGCCGGGAGATGCGGGCGATGCAGCAGGCCCAGGAGGCTAACCAGCAGGCCGGGCACATCGAATCCATCGTGCCGATCACGTTCACGCCGTCGAGCGAGCAGCCGACCTCGACGTCCGCCGTCGGGACCCAGCCAGCCGCGGCTCAGGCCGCCCAGACGCCGACGAGCGAGAGCGACTCCGCCGCACCGTCGGCATGGCCTTTCGCGCCTGTGACGCCTTCGTCGGCGGTGCCGGCAGCGCCTACCGCTTACACGCCACCGGTCTTCACGCCCGATGACGAAGCTCCCCAGACATCTGTGTCGGCAGCTCCTTCGCCGGCGACCGAAGCGCCTGTGGCCGCAGAGCCCGCCGTCGATGAGACCGATGGCGAGCGTGCGCCCTACCAGCCGCCCGTCGGTCACTGGTCGACCGCCGCCGAACTCGATGACAAGAACCAGCAGTTCGATCAGATCATCACCCGCAGTGTCGGCACGTCGGGGTCTGCGACCACGACGAACGCGCTCATCCTCCCGACTCTGCCGACGGCGGATGCGACCGGTCCGCTGACGAGCACGGGCGAGATTCTCGTCACGGGGTCGATCGACCTTCCCCGCGGGCTCGGTTCGACCGGCGCTCACCCCGACCGGATCGACTCCTCCGACATCGACCGTCTGCTCGACGGCGAAGAGAACGAGTTCAACACCTCAGAGGTCGCGCCGGTACGCGCTTCCCGTGCCATCAGCACGCACACCTCGACGAGGGGAGTGATCACGCCTCCGAAGAAGCGTGGCACGCGCCTTCCCGTCATCCTCTCGATCACGGCCGCGGTACTCGCCGTCGGCGTGATCGGCCTTCTCGTCGCGGCCTACGTCTTGAATGTGTTCTGATCATCTCTCAGACACCGACCGCCTCACCCGAACCCTCCAGGGAGAACCACCTGTGACCGCATCCGACCGCGCCCGCGAGATCCTGCAGCTCGCCGCGAAAGCGGCCGACTCGAAGGGCGCCGAAGACCTGGTGGCCCTCGACGTCTCAGGACCGCTGCCCCTGACCGACATCTTCCTGCTCGCCAGTGGACGGGTCGAGCGCAACGTGGTCGCGATCGCCGGTGAGATCGAAGACCAGCTGAACGATGCCGGAGTGAAGACCCTGCGTCGCGAGGGCAAGGCAGAGGGACGTTGGGTCCTTCTCGACTTCGGCGACCTCGTGGTCCACGTCTTCCATGAAGAGGACCGGATGTACTACTCGCTCGAGCGACTCTGGAAGGACTGCCCGGTCGTTCCGCTGCAGCTTCCCGTTCACGAGACCGCCGACTAGACGATCCTCGGCCTTCTCCCGGGTTCGCCTGAGAGTTCTCTCATGCTCGGCTGATCTACTGATCGGACGAACTGAATGGAGCTGCCGATGAAGTGTCCCACCGACAACGCCACCCTCGTGATGAGCGAGCGCAACGGTATCGAGATCGACTATTGCCCGGACTGCCGGGGAGTCTGGCTCGACCGCGGCGAACTCGACAAGATCATCGATCGATCGCAGTCTGCGGGCGTGACGGCCCAGCCGCACTACGCGGTGCCTGCCCAGCAGCAGGCGCATCCGGTGCAACAGCCGTACGACGCTCGGCAGCAGCATCCGGACAACCGGCAGCAGTACCCGTACCGCAAGAAGAAGGAGAACTGGCTCAGCGAGCTGTTCGACTGAGTAGTTCGACTGCGCACTTCGACGACGGCGTTCGACTGGGCGGACACGCCCGGTCGGCGACGTCCGTTTTTGCTGCGGGACTTGATGTAGTACGCTGGATGAGTTGTCTTCGAGAGATCGAGAACGACTTTCTGGGTCTGTGGCGCAGCTGGTAGCGCACCTGCATGGCATGCAGGGGGTCAGGGGTTCGAGTCCCCTCAGATCCACCAACAGAGGGCCAACTGCCGTGTGATCATGCGGAAGTTGGCCCTCTTTCGTTAACCGGGCGTGGGCGTCTGCCTGAGGAGGCGCCACCGCGGTTGTCAGCCGCGCATCTGCCGCAATTGGACTAAAAGGGCGAGCCCGCACCCGATCGCTACAGTCACCGCCAAGAGATAAATACCCACACTTATCCAAGTGCCGTGGACTCCGCACTGAACCCCGAAACCGACAAGCGCACCTAAGAGCGCAGCTCCCGCAGCGATCAACAGCGGCGGCCATCTCAAGCCGCGAAGGCGGGTCGAGAACCACGCGAAGAAGCCCGCGACAGCCAGCCAGCCGAGAAGGACGCCGAAGCTCTGGTCCAGCGTTTTCATCCGCATCATCATCAGACCAGGAAGCAGCAGCGCTCCCGTCAAGGCCAGTATCTCGGACGACCAGGCTAGGTAAAGAAGCCCTCTGGGGCGAGCAGAGCCGCGCATAAACCACTCCCACAAGCTGCCTGACCATGTGAGCACGCTCAGGGCCGAGAGAGAAAGGCACAAAAGAACAGCCAACTGTCCTCCGGTCGGTCGCGTGTCGACTTCGTTCAGAAAGACGCGTCAAATCGTACGGTAGTGCGACGGCTGGACGCGGGCAACGCAAGCATTCAGCGCCGCTCTAGCCCTCGACGATCTCGAAGCGGTTGCCGTCGGGGTCGCTCGCGGCGAACATCGGCGGAACACCCGGCCAGCGCATGAACTCGCCCACATCCACGTTGCCGGCCTTGAGCACACCATAGGTCGCCTCAGCATCCGGGCTCGAGAAACGGATGCCGGTCTCCACACCGACGAGCGCGTCGTCGGAGGTGGCGACCAAAGAGATCGAGACGTCCGCGCCGGATGGAGCCAGCATGATCCAGCGGGCACCGAGCTGCGGGAGAGGCGCGTCGACGAGCACCTCGAAGCCGAGCACGTCGCGATAGAAGGCGAGAGCCCGATCCTGATCGCTCACCGGGATGCCGACCGTGCTGATTCCGCGGATACCGGCGTTCGTCTTTTCGGCCACGATGACCTCCTTGTCGATCCAGCCAGTGTGCCACGCGAGCGTGAGGATGACCATCGTCGTGTCCCCGTGATTGGGCACGCGATAGCGCGGCTTACCAAACAGGTGTGCAGTAAACTTCTGCGCAGCCGCACTCTCAGCCCAAGGGATACGTTCGATGACCGATCAGCCACGCCGGCACCAGCGCGCGCCCGGAGCGACCGCTATTCGGCACGGTCGTCTGCCTCGGCGCCGCGCGGTCGGCACGGTTGCGAAGGTGCTCGCCGCCGCGGTCGCTGTGCTCGTCGTCAGCACGACATCCATTGCGGCATACGCGGTCTGGGATGTGACACGCTCGGTCAAGCCGACCATCCACCTGGCCGCCTCAGTACCGGGGACGAAGACGGCGGGAAAGACCGAGGTGATTCCGAGCGTCGCCGCGATCGACGGTGGCGTGAACCTGCTGATCACGGGCACGGACAGCCGTGAAGGACTCGGCGGCATCTACAACTCGCGGGCCGAGCAGAATGCGAGCTCCGGCGCCGGCAACAACGACGTCACGATGCTGTTGCACATCGCTCAGGATCACAAGAGCGCGATGGTCGTGAGCTTTCCGCGTGACCTGATGGTCGCCATCCCGAGCTGCCCGGCCCTCAACGGCAAGGGAACGATCGGCGGCACGAGCTATGCGCAGTTCAACACGGCGCTGTCGCGTGCAGGGGTGCCCTGTGTCGCGTTGACGGTGCAGAAGCTCACCGGAGTCACGATCCCGTACGCCGCAGAGATCAACTTCTCAGGCGTGAGTGCGATGTCGACAGCGGTCGGCGGCGTCTCCGTATGCCTGGCGACGCCGGTGAAGGACAAGTATACGAACCCGCCGCTGAATCTTCCGACGGGCGAGAACGTGCTGGTAGGCGATCAGGCGCTCTCGTTCCTGCGCAGTCGACACGGTGTCGGCGACGGTAGCGACCTCGGGCGCATCAGCAACCAGCAGGTGTTCCTCTCTGCGCTCGCCCGCAAGGTCGTCTCGGGCGGAGTTCTCGGCAACCCGTTGCAGCTGTACGGTCTGGCCAAGGCGGCCACTGCGAACATGAAGCTCTCCGACACCCTCGACCTGACGACCATGGTGCAGATCGGTCTCGCCCTCAAGGACACGGGCCTGGATAACGTCGTCTTCGTGCAGTACCCGTCGGTCACCGACCCGAACGACGTGAACCGGGTGGTGCCGGCCAAGGCCGCCGCGACAGCGCTGAGCAACGCTCTCGTTCAGGATGTCCCGGTCGTGCTGACCGGCACCACGGGCCGTGCTGCGCAGGATCCGAACGCGACGACGACTCCGACGCCGACCACGCCTCCGGTCGCCCCCGCTACCCCTGCGACCCCGGCGGCGCCGGCGACCCCGGCCCCGACCTCCACGGCCGTCGCACTCCCGCCCTCGATCACCGGCCAGACGGCCGCGCAGCAGACCTGCACAAAGGGAAACAACTGACGGATTCTGCGCTGAAAGCCTGCTGCAGTTGCCATACCAGCGTGCTCACCGTTAACTGAGAGCATGACGGAGAGTAAGACTGCCCCCAGCGCGCGTATGACGTCGCTCCAACGTCGGGTTCTGATCGTCGCGATCCTCTCCAGTTTTGTGGCTTTCCTCGACGGTGCGGTCATCAATGTGGCGTTACCGGCGATCTCCGAGGATCTCGGCGGCGGGCTCCCGCTGCAGCAATGGGTCGTCGACGCGTACCTCGTGACCTTGGGTTCGTTCATCCTGCTCGCGGGTTCGCTCTCGGACGTGTTCGGCCGCAAGCGGGTGCTCTACGTCGGCTTGATCGGTTTCGGGATCACCTCGCTGCTGTGCGCATTCGCCCCCTCGGGTGTTTTCCTCGTCGTTGCCCGAGGCCTGCAAGGCATCGCGGGCGCACTTCTGGTGCCCAGCTCCCTGGCGCTGATCATCTCCACGTTCTCCGGGGCCGCGCAGGCCAAGGCGATCGGACGCTGGACGGCTCTGACGGGTATCGCAATGATCGCCGGACCCCTGCTCGGCGGGATCTTCGTCGATACGCTCTCGTGGCGCTGGATCTTCGTGATCAACGTCCTGCCGATCGCGGTGACGCTGGCTGTGATGCTCACGCTCAAGCAGGAGGACAAGGGCACGGGCGGCCACATCGATGTATACGGCGCGGTGTTCGGATCGATCGGTCTAGCGGGCACCGTCTATGCGCTGATCGAGCAGGGAGTCTACGGATTCGCGAGCCCGCGGGTGCTCATCCCTCTGGTTCTCGGATTGCTCTGCTTGGCCGCGTTCTTCTTCACGGAGACGCGGGTCAAGCAGCCGATGCTTCCGCTCGGCTTGTTCAAGGTGCACAACTTCTGGGTCGGCAACCTAGCGACCGCACTCGTCTATGGGGCCCTGGCGTTCGGTCCGCTGATGGTGACGCTCTACCTGCAGCAGGTGATCGGGTTCACGGCCATTCAGGCAGGCCTGGTCTTCATCCCCTCGACACTGTGCATGCTGCTGCTCTCGGGTCTCTTCGGCGGACTTGCGGGAAAGTACGGTCCGCGCTTGTTCATGGCCGTCGGACCGATCATCGCGTCGCTCGGCTTCCTCTGGCTGCTGACGATGGGGGCTGAGGCCAGCTTCTGGCTTCACCTGCTGCCGGCCGTTCTCCTGTTCGGCGTCGGGCTGTCCATCACGGTGGCGCCGCTCACATCGGCGATCCTCGGGGCCATCCACCCGGCGCAGGCCGGCATCGGTTCGGCCGTCAACAATGCTGTCTCGCGAATTGCCGGCCTGCTCACGGTGGCGATGGCGGGACTCATCGTGGGGCAGCACCTCGACCGGGTGGGCTTCGATCGGGCGCTGATCTGCACGGCGGCGCTCATGATCGCCGGCGGTCTCGTGTCGGCGGTGGGCATCCGGAACCGAGAGCCCGCTGCGGCCCCGATTCAGACGACGATGGACTGACCTGCCAGAGCGAGCATGACCACGTCGACGATGGCGCAGGTCATGATCAGCTGCATGAGCAGTCGTGTGGGCGTTCCACGGAGCAAGAGCACGACACCGAGCGCTGTGATCGCAAGACCGATGATCAGGCCGACGATCAGCAGGGGGCGCGGTGGCCAGCCCGGGCCGAAGGTGATTGCGATCGTGGCGACAGCCAGGCAAGCGAATGCGAGCAGCCCGCTGGGCACAGCGCCGATTCGATGGGGGAGACCCCGGATGCCCGTGGCGTCGTCGTCGGCGAGGTCCGGCAGAACGTTGGTCACGTGGGCGGCGACGCCGAGCAATGCTCCGGCGGCGAACACCCACGGCGCGGGAAAGGCGGGCTCGGGTTGACCAAGAGTCGCGATGGCGGGCAACAGCCCGAAGCTGATCGCGAAGGGCACGAATGAGACGACTGTCGACTTGAGGCCGAGGTTGTACGCCCAGCCGCCGGCTATGGCCACGACGTGTGCCGCGACGGCGAGGGGGCCGAGGAGGGCCGTGACGAGCAGCGCTGCGGCAAGTGCGATGAAGGCGGCGGCACGCACGATCCCGACTCCGATCGCACCGCGGGCAGCGGGCTTGTCCGATCGCTTCACGGCCGCATCCCGAGCCGCGTCGAGCCAGTCGTTGGACCAGCCGATCGACAATTGCCCGCAGAGAATGGCGAGCGCGAGGATAGCGAGCCGCCCGGGGAGTAGCCGAGCCCGATCCCGAGCACGGTGGCGACGACCGTCACGACGACCGTCGGACCGGGATGGCTGGCGAGCAGGAGTGCAGTCGCCTTGTTCGCCATGCTCGCAATGGTAGGCCGAACGGGGCAATTGTAAAAGACTTGCGTGCTCTTGCAAGGAATTGCGTATGCTGAGCGCATGTCGAAACGTCTCGCGGAGGTCGCTCGCAAGGTCGGGGTCAGTGAAGCAACAGTCAGCCGGGTGCTCAACGAGAAACCCGGCGTCTCAGAGGCGACCCGCCAGGCCGTGCTCACGGCGCTCGACGTCCTCGGTTACGAACGGCCGAGCAAGCTCCGCGGAGAGCGGGCTCGGCTGGTGGGCCTGGTGCTGCCCGAGTTGCAGAACCCGATCTTCCCCGCGTTCGCCGAAGTGATCGGGGGAGCGCTCGCCCAGAACGGCTACACGCCGGTGCTCTGCACGCAGACGGCCGGCGGGATCTCTGAGTCCGACTACGTCGAGCTTCTCCTGCAGCAGCAGGTGTCCGGCGTCGTGTTCGTCGGTGGGGCGTACGCGCAGCAGGATGCATCGCACGACCACTACAGACGCCTCACCGACCTCAACCTTCCGACTGTTCTCGTCAACGCACCCGTCGCCGAGCTGGACTTCGCCACGGTCTCCTGTGATGACACGGTGGCGACATCCCAGGCCCTCAATCACCTGCGTTCGCTCGGGCACGAGCGGATCGGGCTGTTGCTCGGGCCGCGCGATCACGTTCCGTCGCAACGGAAACTGGCGGCCGCGCGCCGAGTCTTCGATGGATGGGGTGTGCGCCTGGACGACGACTGGATCGTCCACTCCCTCTATTCCCTCGAGGCCGGGCAGGCGGCGGCGACGCGGCTGCTCAACGTCGGCGTGACAGCGATCGTCTGCGCCAGCGATCCCATGGCGCTCGGCGCGATCCGGGCTGTTCGCCGGGCTGGTCTCTCTGTGCCTCAGGATGTGTCGATCGTCGGTTACGACGACTCTGCCCTGATGAACTGCACTGAGCCGCCGCTCACGACGGTCCGCCAGCCGATCGAGCCGATGGGACGCACGATCATCGAGCTGCTGCTGCGTCAGATCTCGAGCGATTCCGCGATCTCGGATGAGCTCTTCTTCGAGCCCGAACTGGTGGTTCGCGGCTCGACGGGACCGGCCCCCGTGTCGTAATTGTTACGCAATTCAGCGCAAATGTACGCAAACAAATTACTCATTGTTGAGTTCTTGCGTTGATCTGTCCTTAACGCTACTTTTGGCCCGACGACGACGGCGCCGAGGGTTGGCCGCCGCGCGTCGACGACCGAACCGTCGACCACCGGGCTCATTCCGCGGGGTCGCCCGATGCGTAAGGACTCCGAGTGGACCTCCCCGTGCTCGCCGCTCAGCCGACACCGACTGCGCCCGTCGCAGCGCCGCAGGCTGCGGCCTCGAAGCTCGTTCCCTCGCAGGGCGATCCGCTCTGGTGGCGCAGTGCCGTGATCTACCAGATCTACATCCGCAGTTTTGCGGACGGCAACGGCGACGGAGTCGGCGACCTGGCCGGCGTCCGGCAGCACCTCGGTTACCTGCGAGAGCTCGGGGTCGACGCGATCTGGTTCACGCCGTGGTACGAGTCCCCGCTCGCGGACGGCGGATACGACGTCGCCGACTATCGCAAGATCAATCCCGCGTTCGGGGACCTGGCCGAGGCAGAGGCGCTGATCCAGGAGGCGCTGGCCCTGGGCATCCGGACGATCATCGACGTCGTCCCCAACCACATCTCGGATCAGCACCCGTGGTTCCAGGCGGCACTTGCGGCTGAGCCCGGCTCGCCGGAGCGCGAACGCTTCTGGTTCCGCCCCGGTCGCGGCGAGAACGGCGACCGGATGCCGACCGACTGGGTCTCGAACTTCTCGGGTGAGACCTGGACCCGCACGACGAACCCCGACGGCACGCCCGGCGAGTGGTATCTGCACCTGTTCACCCCACAGCAGCCCGACCTCAACTGGAACCACCCGGACGTGCGTGCCGAGCACGAGTCCATCCTCAAGTTCTGGTTCGACCGCGGTGTCGCCGGCGTGCGCATCGACTCGGCCGCGCTGCTGGTCAAGGACGATGCGCTGCCCGAGGTGCCCGAGCATCCGGGGCCGGGCGAGCACCCGAACCAGGACCGCGACGAGCTGCACGACATCTACCGCGACTGGCGAAGCATCGCCGACTCGTACCCGGGAACGCGCGTGCTCGTCGGCGAGATCTGGCTCCCCGAGATCGATCGCTTCGCCATGTACCTGCGACCGGATGAGCTCCACACCGCCTTCAACTTCGACTTCCTCGCCCGTCCGTGGAATGCCGCCGAGCTGCGCGCATCGATCGACGCGACCCTCGCCGCGCACGCTCCGGTGGGAGCGCCGAGCACTTGGGTACTCTCCAACCACGATGTGACCCGGCCCGTCACCCGGTACGGGCGGGAGGACTCCTCGTTCGCGTTCCTGAAGAAGCGCAGCGGCACGCCCACCGACCTTGCGCTCGGCCTGCGTCGGGCGCGAGCGGCGGCGCTGCTGACAGCAGCGCTTCCCGGCTCGCTCTACATCTATCAGGGAGACGAGCTCGGGCTGCCCGAGGTCGAGGATCTGCCCGCGGAACGACTCGAGGACCCGATGCACTTCCGCTCCGGTGGGGTTGACCCCGGGCGCGACGGTTGCCGGGTACCCCTGCCATGGCGTGGCGTGAAGCAGCCGTTCGGCTTCAGCCCGAGTGGCGCGGCCGCGGAACCATGGCTTCCGCAGCCGGATGCGTGGTCGCACCTCACCGTCGAGGCCGAGCAGAGCGACGCGACGTCGATGCTCTGGCTCTATCGCCAGGCGTTGCGCATCCGTCGAGCCGAGGCCGGTCTTGGCGACGGCCCGCTGTCGTGGCGCGATGCGCCGAAGGGAACGCTCGTCTTCGCCCGAGGCGAGCGCTTCCTCAACGTCACCAATCTCTCTCAGGAGGCGATCGCTCTGCCCGAGCACGTCGCCATCCTGCTGAGCAGCAGTCCGCTCGTCGGCGGTCTGCTTCCCCGGACTCCACGGCGTGGCTCAGAACACAGCACTAGCCGCCGGAGCGTGCGGCTCCCCAGCCGCGACACCGCACCACCCGCATCACACCATCACCGAAAGGAACCGACAATGAGGTCACCAAGATCCGTCGCCGCGATCGCAGCTCTGACGATCGCCGGTGTCGGGCTGCTAGCCGGATGCTCCAGCTCCGGCAGCGGCGGCGACGACGGCAAAACACACATCACCGTTGCGAGCCTGATCCCGGGCAGCGACAAGGCAGCGTTCAAGGCATTCGACGATCGGGTCAAGGAGTTCGAGAAGGCGAACCCCGACATCGTGATCAAGTCCGAGGAGTACCAGTGGACGGGGCCGACGTTCTCGACCCAGCTCGCCGGCGGCACTCTGCCGGATGTCTTCAATGTGCCGTTCACCGACTCGCAGGCTCTTCTGCAGGCCGGACAGCTGGCGGACATCACGTCCGAGGTCGCCAAGCTCCCGTACGCAGACAAATTCAACGAGAAGGTGATCGCCGTCGCCAAGTCGGGCGACAAGATCTACGGCATCCCGTACGGCCCGTACGCCATGGGTCTGTCATACAACCGCGCGATCTTCACCCAGGCCGGCCTCGATCCTGACAAACCGCCGACGACGTGGGATGAGGTCCGCCAGGACGCGAAGATCATCTCCGAGAAGGTCCCCGGTGTCGCCGGCTACATGCAGATGACGCAGGGCAACACCGGTGGCTGGGAGCTGACCACGGCGACGTACGCTCGCGGCGGCCGGATGGAGACGGTGGACGGCGGCAAGACCAAGGTCACTGCGAACAACCCGCAGACCAAGGATGCGCTGCAGTTCCTGCACGATGTGCGCTGGGTGGACAACGCAGCCGGCAGCAACTTCCTGCTCGACTGGAGCGGTATCAACCAGGCCTTCGGCGGCGGTCAGATCGCGATGTACCCGAGCGGTTCGGATGTTCTGACGGCACTCGTGCAGCAGAACAACGTCGACCCGAAGAACTACGGCATCACCACGCTTCCTCTGACGGACTCGAAGGATGCGGGTGCGCTCGTCGGCGGTAACGTCGCCGCGGTCAGCCCCAAGTCGAGCGACGCCCAGAAGGCGGCAGCGGTCAAGTGGATCGACTTCTACTACATGCAGAAGCTGCTCGACGAGAAGCAGGCCGTCGCGGACGCCAAGGTGCTAGCCGCCTCGAACCAGCCGGTCGGCGTTCCGACGCTGCCCGTGTTCGACAAGGCGACCTACGACCAGCAGATGTCGTGGATCGCGCCCGAGGTGAACATCCCGCTCGAGAACGTCGCACCGTTCACGGACAAGATCTTCGACACCAACCTCGTCGCCGAGCCGAACAAGCACACCCAGGAGCTCTACGGAGCGCTCGACTCGGTCGTGCAGGCCGTGCTCACGGATAAGAACGCCGACATCGACGCCCTGCTGACGAAGGTCGACTCCGACATTCAGAAGCTGGTCGACGCCGACAAGTAGCAGCCGGCAGCACGCCGGAAGCTCGGGCTGGCGGGGACGTGACGTCCCCGCCAGCCTTCGGCCGCATCCCACGGCCCCCGATGGACCTCGACAAGAAAGCGCACACCATGACAGCGATCGACCGGCCCCGACCGGCCAACGCCGACGGCAGACCACACACCGGGCGCAAACAAGCGGCCAGACGCACCCCGATGACCTGGCTGCGCGGGGAGGTCTCAGCAACCTCTTCTTCCTGCTGCCGATGCTGGTCATCTTCGGCGTCTTCTCCTGGTGGCCCATCGTGCGCAGCGTGGTGATGAGCTTTCAGCACACCAACCTCGTCAGCCCGCCGACCTTCGTCGGCTGGGATAACTTCGTGCAGGTCGTCAACGACCCGCTGTTCTGGACAGCGATCGGCAACACCGGATGGTTTGCCCTCCTTGCCCTGATCCTTGGCTATCCGATCCCGCTGATCGCTGCCGTTCTGATGAGCGAGGTGAAGCGGGCGAAGGGGCTATACAGCGCGCTCGCCTACCTTCCGGTGGTGGTTCCGCCCGTGGTGGCCGTGCTGCTGTGGAAGTTCTTCTACGACGCGAGTCCCACGGGCGTCTTCAACACGATCCTCGGCTGGGTGGGCATCCCGCCCCAGCCGTGGATCCAGGATGCGACCCAGGCGATGCCGTCGCTGGTGGTCGAGGCCACCTGGGCGGCCGCGGGCGGCACGATCATCATCTACCTGGCCGCGATCACGGGCGTCGCACCCGAGCTGTACGACGCGGCGGAGGTCGACGGCGCCAACATCTGGCAGAAGATCTGGCACGTGACGATGCCGCAGCTGCGCGGCATCCTGCTGATCACCCTCATCCTGCAGATCATCGGAACGGCGCAGGTGTTCCTCGAGCCCTTCCTCTTCACGGGCGGCGGTCCGGTGAACTCGACGGTCACGGTGCTCCTGCTGATCTATCGCTACGCGTTCCAGAACAGTCTGGGCGGCGACTACGGCGCGGCGACCGCGCTGAGCCTGCTGCTCGCGGCGTTCCTGGCCGTACTTTCCCTCGTGTACTTCCGTCTCACCAAGTCCTGGAGCCAGAATTGACCACCTCGACCGATTTCACGCCCGAAGTCATGAACGTGATGACCGACGAGCTCGAGGATTCCGGGCTCGCGCCGGGCTCGCCCGGCGGTCGCAAGCGCCGGAGGCGCAAGTCCAAGCGCGCCGAGGAGAGCGCTGATCGCGGCATCCTGTCGACCGCCGATCTTCGACGCCCAGGCATCCGGTGGGGAACGCGGACGGTGCACGCGGTGCTGCTCGTATCGCTCATCGTCGTCGGACTCGGCCCGCTGCTCTGGCTGGCCAAGTCGGCGATCACCCCGACGCAGGACACCCTGCGCACGCCGATGGCGTTGTTCCCGAACGGTGTCGACTGGGCTAATCTCTCGACGGCCTGGTCGACGGTCCACATCGACGTGCAGTTCATGAACACGATCTGGGTGGCCCTCGGTTCGTGGGCGATGCAGATCCTCGTCGCCACGACGGCCGGATACGCGCTCAGCGTGCTCCGGCCCAAGTACGGCAAAGTGATCTATGGTCTGGTTCTCGGGACACTCTTCGTGCCGTCGGTGGTGCTGCTCGTGCCGCTGTACCTGACCATCCTGAACCCGCCGCTGCTCGGGCAGTCGCTGATCAACACGTTCTGGGCGGTCTGGTTGCCAGCGGGCGCGAGCGCGTTCAACGTCGTGCTCATCAAACGGTTCTTCGACAACCTGCCGCGCGAGATCTTCGAAGCCGCACGCACAGACGGCGCCGGTCCGTTCCGACTGTTCTGGTCGATCGTGCTGCCGATGTCCAAGCCGATCCTCGGCGTGGTGTCGGTCTTCGCGATCATCGCCGCGTGGAAGGACTACCTCTGGCCGCTGCTCGTGCTGCGCGATCCGGCGATCCAGCCGTTGTCTGTGCGGCTTCCGACCCTGCAACAGGCCATTCAGCTCGATGTCTATCTGGCGGCTCTGGCGATCTCCACCCTCATCCCCATCGTGCTGTTCCTGGTGTTCCAGGGGCTCTTCCTGCGTAGCGCAGGGCTGGGCGGCGCTGTCAAAGGCTGAGGTCCCCGACGCCACGGCGTCTTCAGGTCGGGCGGTTAGGCTCGGACAACCATGAGGCTGTCGAGGGCGCGGAGTCGCGCACGCACTGTTGCGGCGGTTTGTGCTGCCCTGGTACTGGCGTTGGCTGCTTCCGGATGCGCGGCAGGCGCATCCGGACGCCCGGATCGCTCGCCGCACACCGCCACAGCGACGCCGCCCACACCGACTCCCACGGTCGATCCCGTCACTTCGTACGCCCGCACGAAGCTGAACAGCATGACGCTGCGGCAGCAGGTCGCCAGTCTCTTCATGCTGCACCAGCCGGGTACCGACGGAGCCGCACTCCGGGCCTTCGTCGATCGCTACGGGGTCGGCGGCATGATCCTGATGGGCGACAACATCCCGCCAACTCCGGATGCCCTGGCCGCTCAGAACGCGGCGATGACGACGGATCCGGGATTGCCTCCCCTCATCGCCATCGACGAAGAGGGCGGCGATGTCACCCGCCTGCCGTGGGACACGCTGCCGGGCGCGAACGTCCTGAGGAACCGGCCTCCCGCAGAGACGCAGTCGACCTTTCAGCAGCGCTCCGCGCTGCTGAAGCAGGCGGGAGTCTCGGTCGACTTCGGGACCGTCGCCGATGTGACGACCAACCCTCGGTCGTTCATCTACGATCGTGTGCTCGGAACGACCCCGTCCGAATCGGCGGCCCGGGTAGCGGCCTCGGTCGCTGGTCAGCATGGCACGGTCTTCGCGACGCTCAAGCACTTTCCAGGTCATGGGGAGACCAATGCCGACTCGCATCTCACTGTGCCGACAACGGGCGTGTCCGCTGACCAGTGGCGGGCTCAGGATGCGCCGCCGTTCGAAGCAGGTATCGCCGCGGGCGCGGAGTTCGTCATGTTCGGGCATCTGACCTACAGCGCCGTCGACGGGGTTCCGGCGTCGCTCTCGCCCGCCTGGCACCGCATCCTGAACGACCAGCTGGGATTCGACGGAGTCGCGATCACCGACGACATGCGGATGCTTCAGGACACACGCCTGCCCGAGTACCAGAACCCCGTCGAAAACGCGGTGCGGGCCATTGCGGCCGGCAACACGATGCTCCTGTTCGTGCTGCCCGCGGACCCTGCAGCGTCAGGCATGGACCCGGATGCGCTGATCGACGGGGTCGTCGCCGCGGTGCAGCAGGGGCGCATCCCTCAGAGTCAGATGGCGGCGGATGCCCTGAAACTGCTCGAACTACGGCGCTCGCTCGCGCCGAAAGAGTGACGCGTCAACTTTTTCGCGGAATCGGAATAGATCCGCTATCTATGCGCTTGCATGTACCCGAGAGGCGCGAGAATCGCCTCGCCCACGACACTTGAGGAGAACAAGCGCATGACAACGACCATCGAGATCCCCGGGTACAAGGCCGGAACCTGGACCATCGACCCTTCGCACAGCGAGGTCGGCTTCAGCATCCGCCACCTCATGATCAGCAAGGTGAAGGGCGTCTTCGAGAACTTCGACGCCACCTTCGTCACCGCCGAGAACCCCCTCGAGTCGACCGTGACCGCGAAGGCGGAGGTCGCATCGGTGAACACCAAGGACAAGAACCGCGACGCCCACCTGCGCACCGGTGACTTCTTCCTCGCCGAGGAGCACCCGCACATCGAGTTCGTCTCGACCGGCGCGCGCTACGAGGACGGCGACTTCCTCGTCGACGGCGACCTCACGATCAAGGGCGTCACCAAGCCCGTCACGTTCGAGTTCGACTTCGGCGGCTTCGGCCAGGACCCGTACGGCAACTACAAGGCCGGCGCGACCGCCAAGACCAAGGTCAACCGCGAGGACTTCGGCCTCACGTACAACGCAGCTCTCGAGACCGGCGGCATGCTGCTCGGTGACGAGGTCACCATCACGCTCGAGCTCCAGGCCGTGCTCAACCAGGCGTAGTCTCACGCTCGTCGCTCAGGGATCCTGCATCAGCAGGGTCCCTGAGCGCGTTAACGGCGCAGTCTCCCGTCGGGCGGGTCACGCTCGTCCATGCGCGCGTTCAGCGTGATCGCTGCGTCGATGAGTGCGAGGTGTGTGAACGCCTGGGGGAAGTTGCCGAGCTGCTCGCCGGTGGCAGAGATCTCCTCGGCGAAAAGCCCGACATGGTTGGCGTAAGTCAGCATCTTCTCGAAAGTGAGCCGGGCATCGTCGACTCGATCCGAGCGGGCCAGGGCGTCTACGTAGAGGAACGTGCAGAGCGAGAAGGTGCCCTCGGAGCCCTGGAGGCCATCGGGCGATGCGCTCGGGTTGTAGCGATACACCAGGTTGTCGGAGACGAGTTCCTCCTCCATCGCGCGCAGTGTGTCGCGCCAGAGCTCGTCGTGGGGCGAGATGAAGCCGACCTGCGGCATCTTCAGGAGGGACGCATCCAGAACCGTGTCGCCGTACTGCTGCACGAACGCACGTCGTTCCTCGTTCCAGCCCTTCTCCATGATCTCGGTGTAAACGGCGTCGCGGGCTTCGGTCCACCGCGCCACCGGCGCTGGGCGGCCGTGCTGTGCTGCGAGACGGATGCCGCGGTCGAAGGCCACCCAGACCATCAGCCGGCCATAGGTGAACTCCTTGCGCCCGCCGCGGGTCTCCCAGATGCCCTCCTCGGGCTGCTGCCAGTTGTCGGCCAGCCAGTCGAGCAGGCGGGAGATCGCCGTCCAGCCGGCTTGGCCGATCGCGAGACCAGTCTGGTCGAGGTGATAGATCGCATCCAGAGCTTCGCCGTAGATGTCGAGCTGAAGCTGACCGGCTGCGCCGTTTCCGATGCGCACAGGCTGCGACTGCCGGTATCCCTCGAGCCCCGCGACGATCTCCTCGCTGAGCTCCGGGTCACCGTCGATGCGATACATGATGTTGAGCGGACCCGTCTCGTTCCCGACGGGGTCGGTGACCCTGTCCCGCAGCCACACGCCGAAGGCGACGGCCTCGTCCAGGAATCCCAGACGGAGCAGCGCGTGTACGGAGAAGGACGCATCCCGAACCCAGGTGTATCGGTAGTCCCAGTTGCGCTCACCGCCGATCTGTTCGGGCAGCCCGGCGGTCGGGGCGGCGACGAGTGCGCCCGTCGGCGCATACGTGAGCAGCTTGAGCGTGATGGCCGAGCGCTGCACCTCTTCGCGCCAGCGTCCGGTGTACGTGGACTTCTCAACCCAGTCCTGCCAGAACCGGGTCGTGTCCTCGTAGAGGCGTGTCGCCTCGGCGACTCTCATCGTCTGCGGCGTGACCGACGGCCCGGTTTCGAGCACGATCCCGCGTGACTCTCCTTGGCGGAGACTCAGAGTGGCTCGCAGATCGCCAGCCTCGGTCTGCTCGACGCGTCCGAGCCGAGCGTCGTCGGGCTCGCGGATGACACTGAGCGCGAGCGTGAGGCCGTCAGAGGTGAATACGGCACCCTCATCCCCGACAGTGACCCGGTGCCGTGCGCGACCGTAGTCGAAGCGTGGGGCGACTTCGATGTCGAAGTCCATCGCACCCCGCACGCACCGGACGACCCGCACCAGTCTGTGCCCCTCGGCGGCGACCTCATCCTTGACCGGCATGAAATCAACGAGCTCGCCGACCCCCGCCTCGGTCAGGAAACGGGTGATCAGGATGGCTGTGTCGGGCAGGTACAGCTGCTTCGTGTCGAAGACCCCCACGTGTGGTCGCGTGCTCAGGTGGCCGCCATGCTCACTGTCGAGAAGGGAGGCGAACACGCTCGGCGAGTCGAAACGCGGACTGCAGAACCAATCGATTGTGCCGTCGGTCGACACGAGTGCTGCGGTCTGAAGGTCCCCGATCAGGCCGTGGGAAGCGATCAGTGGGTAGTCCTTCACTGTGCGAGCTCCTCTGGCTCCAGTTGTGCGCGAGTGGGGGCGAGCGCCGGCTCGGCGACGCCGAGTGACCGGGTATTGCGCATGAAGACGATCAGCCACGTGAAGATCATCAGGAACGCCACGAGTTCGACCGCGGTCAGGTTGTAGTAGCCCGAGATGAAGAAGATCGCGAGAAGAACGATGACCCCGACGAAGACATAGCCGAGCACGACGAACACCCGGGGCATCGAGGGGATGAACCGTCCGATGCCGAGAGCCAGGATCACGTACACGATGGCCATACCGCTCGCAGAGACGTTGTGGATGGTGAGGCTTCGATCGAGCGGGAAGAGTCCGACGCAGGCGAGCAGGATGCCGATCAGTGTCAGCGCGCCCCTCACCCAGGAACGACCGTGCAGCTCTTTCGGCGTACGCACGGGGAGGTTCGCCGTCGCGTAGTGGGCGATGGCCGTCACGAGGACGCCCGCGATGATGAGCGTGAGATTGAACGCCAGCGATGAGATGTCATCAGGCATACCCAGGGTGCTGAGGTTCTTCTGCCACCACAGCGGATCAGACGAACTCAGCATGCTCGCGAACGCTCCCACCACGAGGAACACGGCGAGGACGAGTGAGAGAAGCGTGGGCGTCATGCTGACCGCGGAGAGGAACGAGATGTATGTCGAGGCCGCGATGGCGACTCCCGCGAGCAGCGCTGCGGAGACGGCGTACACCTGCGCGCCGATGAAGCTCTTCTCCAGCAGGTCGGCGATGCCGATCCAGCCCAGGAGCGCGATGACGCCGTGCGCCACGGCAACCGCAGCGACGTCGTACCAGGGAAAGTCCACGATCGTCGCTTCCGCACGCCGTGATCCTGAGAGCGCCGGGGTTCGGGACCGGCTGATCAGCACGCGAGCCGTCACGAACGCCGCGACGGCGGCTACCCCCGACCAGATGGCGACGAACTGGCCGAGCGACCCCGGCCCCGAGATCGGGAGGAATTGACCCCAGAACGCGAAGAGGCCGATGACAGCCGCCACGACGAAGACGGAAGCACTCACGAGCAGAGCGGCGGACTCGGCAGACTCTGCGGAGGCGACAGGATGCCGCACGACCTCCGCGACCGAGGGTGACGTCGACACGGTGGCACTCCCTTCCCCGGCCCGATCGGATGGCTCGGGACCGCGTGCAGTCAACGTTGCCCGAGCAGCGCTCACACGGAATCATCCTCGCCGGGTGATGTTCGCGATCTCATACCACCAGGGTGATGCCGCGACGGGGCGCCCGGAGCTAGTTTCGGCGTCATCAGCTGTCACGCGGCTGCGCTGGACGGAGGACTCCATGTCACAGGGATCGAGCACGTCGGAACTGAGGGAGAAGAAGCGATGACCACCGTTGAGAGAACCTCGGGCAGCTCCTGGGGGCCGTTCGCCGCAGTCGTCGTGCTGCTCGCCGGGCTCTTCAGCATCCTGCAGGGCATCGTCGCGGTGCTGGCGCCAGACCCGTACTACGTGGTCGCGCACGGAACGCTCTTCATCTTCGACATCTCCGGATGGGGCTGGTGGAATCTGATCATCGGGATCCTGGCCGTCATCACCGCAGGTGGAATCTTCGCCGGCGCGCTCTGGGCGCGCATCATCGCGGTGATCCTGGCGATCCTGAGCGCGATCGCCCAGCTGTTCCTCATCCCGGCCCAACCGTGGTGGTCGGCCATCCTCATCGCGATCGACGTCCTGGTGATCTTCGCGGTGACGACCCACCAGGGAACCACTCGTCAAGGAGCGCGGTCATGAACTTCTGGGATTTCGTCGTCTACTCGTTCTGGATCTTCGCGTGGATCGCCTACCTGATGGTGCTGTTCTCGATCATCGGCGACCTCTTCCGCGACCGGGAGCTCAACGGCTGGCTGAAGGCGGTGTGGATCATCTTCCTGATCTTCCTGCCGTTCCTCACGGCGCTCGTGTATCTGATCGCACGCGGCCGGAGCATGTCGAAACGGCAGCTGGAGGCCGTCAGCCAGGCGCAGAGCGACACCGATGCTTACATCCGGACGGTCGCATCCACGTCCTCTCCGGCTGACGAGATCGCGAAGGCGAAGACATTGCTCGATGCCGGAGCGATCACCCCGGCCGAGTTCGAGAAGATCAAGGCGGGGGCACTGGCCTCCTCGTGACGAAAGGCGAGGCGCCGGCAGCGCGGACAGCCGGCTTCAACGGCCGGCTGGCTCTGCTGCTGGCGATGGCCATGTTCGTGCTCGTGGTCGACACGTCCATCATGAACGTGTCGATCTCGGCCGTCGTGCGCGACCTCGAATCCAACGTCAGCAGCGTGCAGTCTGTGATCGCACTGGAGGCGCTCGTGTCGGCGGCGTTCATCCTGATCGGTGGCAAGGTGGGCGACCTCATCGGTCGCAAGCGCGCGTACGTCATCGGGCTGATCGCGTATGCGATCGGTGCGATCGCGATGACCCTGGCGCAGAGCATCTGGGCGATCATCGTGTTCTGGGCTGTGATCGGAGGCCTGGGCGCGTCACTGCTTCTGCCGGCGATGCAGTCGCTCATCCACGGGAACTTTCAGGGGTCCGCTCAGGCGCGCGTGTACGCGCTCGTCGGCGCATCCGCGGCGATCGCGGCCGCGGTCGGGCCGCTCCTCGGCGGGGTGATCACGACCTTCCTCTCCTGGCGCATCGCTTTCCTCCTCGAGGCGGTGATCATCGCGGTCGTCCTCTCCGGAATCCGACTGGTGCACGATGTTCCGTATACAGGCTCACGAAGAGTGGATGTCGTTGGTTCGCTCTTCTCGGTGGTGGGGATGGGCGGAATCGTTCTCGGGATCCTCGCGTGGCAGGAGGGAGCCGGTTTCGTCGGGTTGCTCATCGCCGTGGGTATCGCCGGTCTATTCGCCCTCGTCTTTTGGCTGCGCCGCCGCAAACGGCGCAATCAGGCCGCGCTGCTCGACCCCGATCTGTTCAAGCTGCCGCGATTCCGCTTCGGCATCAGCCAACAGGGGCTGCAGCAGATCGCGCTCGGCGGCACGATGATCGTGCTGCCGCTCTACCTGCAGATGGTCCTCGAGTACAACGCGCTCGAGGCGGGCCTGTCCATCGCCCCCTGTCGCTGACCATGTTCGCCGTCGCGCTGATCGCCGGCAGACGACTGACCAAGCGCAGACCGGCCGGTCTAGTCCGCTGGGGTTTCCTCCTCCTGGCGGCGGGATTGGTCATCCTGCTGTTCATCGTGCCCCTCGCCGATTCGGGCTGGTGGCTGTTCGTGCCCCTGTTGATCAGCGGAGCCGGGCTCGGACTGCTCGTCTCGCAGCTCAACAACTACACGCTGTCGCCGATCTCCAACGAGCGCGTCAGTGAGGCGGCGGGCGTCAACTCGGCGGCGGGCTCGTTCGGGCTCTCGTTCGGGCTCGCCGTGGCGGGGCGGTGCTGCTCGCGGCGCTTGCGCCGCTCTTCACCAACATGGCGAACGCCAGCGAGGTTCTGCCCTCGGCCGAGAAGCAACAGGTGGCTCAGGTGCTTGAGGAAGACGCCCAGCTGCTCAGCAACACCCAGCTGGAGACGCTCTTGAAAGACCAGCCCGAGGCGATCCAGGACGAGGTCGTCAGGATCAACACCGAGGCCCGCCCGATCGCGCTTCAGATCGCCCTGATTGCGCCGATTCTGGCCGCCCTGCTCGGCTTCATCCTGGCGTTCCGGATGGTGCGCCTCCCCGACCTCGAGCGCGACGAGGCCGAAGCTCCGCCGGGTGGGATCCTCTGACGGTCACCGAACGCTGTCAGGACCCGTCGTCCCCGGTGATCTCGTCATGGATGCGGCGCAGGTCCTCGAGCAGCGACCCCAGCAGGATCCAGTGGCGCGGGTCGGGTGTCGTGATCGTGAGAGGCGCCGTCAGCACGGGGATGCCCGCCGTCTTCGCCTCGGGTTCGACCACCGGGACATCCGGATCGCGCGACAACAGCCGCAGGTCGTGGGCCGAGCGGCGCAGCTCGTCCGAGATGGCGAGCAGCGTCGGCTCGCCGTCGAGAGTGTCGTCGTAGTGGTCGTGGAAGGCGCGCGTCATCCCGAGCGCGCGCGTGATCAGCGGCCGGAGTCGGGCGAAGAGCTCGTCGTCGTGGTCGAGAACGTCGCGATGCTTCGCCTGACGCGGGTTGAGCGTCAAGCTCTCGCGGGCCTGCGTCAGGGCGGTCTCCGTGTTCTTCTCCATCGGCCTGAGCAGCCGTGCTTCGACGAGGAGGCCGTTCAGCTGGGCCGGTGAATGATTCGTCTCGAGTGCATCCGCGAGGCGCTCGAGTGTGGCCGCGATCTCGTTGCCGAGCCGCAGCACCGACGCGTGGGCCGGCGCGATCAGCACCGGAGGCACGATCAGGATGTTCACGAGCACGCCGATCAGTGCACCGATGACCGTCTCGATGATCCGCGCGAAGGCGTAGTCGGGCGAGGATGCGCCGAGCAGGAGCACCAGCATCGCCGTGATCGGCACCTGGTTCGCCGTGCCGGGGGTGAGCTTCAACGCCCAGGCGAGGAAGATCGACACCACGATCGCGAGGAGCACGATCCAGCTGTTCGAGCCGAACGCGAGGCCGATCGCGTACGCGATCAGCACGCCGACGATCACGCCGATGCTGCGCTCGATGGCCCGGCCGACGGATTGGTTGACACTCGGTTGGACTACGAGCAGGGCCGCGATGGTCGCGAAGATCGGCAGTTCGCCGGGGAGCAGGAGCGACGCGATGATCCAGGACAGGATCATCGCGATCGCGGTCTTGACGACCTGCAGGATGGGAACCCTGGTCGTCGTCCTGATGTTCGCCGGGAGTCGCAGGGCCACGACTCCAGGCTACCCGCGCCGGGCCGGCTCGGCTGCCGCGACCTCGCCTGCCGCGACCTCGCCCGTGAGGCCGAGGAAGCGTCCGTATGCTTTCACGCTTCGAGCGATGCGCGTCGATTCGGCGTTCGAAAGCGGAGCGAAAGGTCGCGGGTCGACGGTGACCCGCTTGGCGTTCGTCGTTCGTTTCCAGGTGCCCGCGACGCGGCCGCGTGAGACGAGGATCGGAGCGAAGACTCCGTTCCCTCCGGGCACGATCACATTCGCGAACTCCGGATCGAGCACGAGGTCGCGATTCTGGTACCCGATCAGGTACTCGTCGAATCCTGGGAGCATGTAGAGGGCGTTCTTGTCGGACGGCGTACGAGGGCGGGCTACGGCGCGTGATGCCAGTTCTGATGTGAGCCAGTACTCGGTGCCATCGACCTCGATCGAGGTCAGCCTGTCGCCGGCGACGGCCAGGGCGGTCTTCGCTCCGGCGACGGTTCCCTTCGTCCACCACACGAAGTCCTTCACGGTCGCAGGTCCGTGGCCCGCGACGTACCGAACGAAGAATTCAGCAAGTGCCTCGTCGTGAGCAAGTTCGCGCGAGTGAGGAACCCACTCGTCGAGGAGGACGAGCGCCTGCTGCGTCTTGTACGACGGACCCCAGCAGAGCACCCCGTTCTGGGCGAGCCAGTAGATCAGGTGGTATCCGCGCTGGCCTGCGGTCGCGATGCCGTGCGCCTCCCACAGTTCCATGAGCTCGGCGCGCCCGATGCTGCCGCCTCCGGCGATTGCGGCGGTGACCACATCCTGAGCCTTCGCGAAATCGGGCGTCTCAAGTTCGAGCTGTCGGTGGCGCAATGTGAGGCCGTTGAGCATCCGCTCGGTCGTGATCGACAGCATCCACCGCAGATCGGCGGGCGGGACGAAGTGCAAGGTTCCGCGCATCGGCCACGAGCGAATGATGTCGCCGGCGTCGAGGGCCGCGATCACGTCGGCCTGGGTCGTGCCGGGAGCCCTGATGCCGAGGGCCCAACATGCCGCGCCGAAGTCTTGCGCCTGCACGGCGAGCATCCGCTCGACCACGGCCTGCGGGGTGCGCTCTCCCTCGTCTTCGAGTCCTTGCGCGAGGAGACGGAAGCGGAGCAGGTCGGCGACGCTGGCGACGGTCATGCAGCCAGTATTGCGGAGGCGTCCGACGCTCGGGGTCAGGCGCTCGGCGTCACACGAGTCGCTGAGCGATCAGCTCAGGATTCCGAGCTCGCGAAGTTGATCGCTCAACCCGGCGCCGTCGGGCGCGTAGACCCAGGGCGCGCCACTGAGCGACGTGTGCTTCTCGGCCTTCGACCGCCCTCCCGCGAACACCGCCTCACCGTTCGAGAGCTGCCGGATCGCGACCGCCGCGACGTTTTCGGGATGCGCGACGGCGAACTCGCCATAGAGAGACTCGTCGTGCTGACCGTCATCGCCGATCAAGAGCCACTTCAGGCCAGGGAACTCCTCGGCGAGTCGGAGCAGATTCGTGCGTTTGTGCTCGAGCCCGCTCCGGAAGAGCCGGTCGTGCGTCGGCCCCCAATCGGTCAGCAGGAGGGGGCCGGCGGGGAACAAGTTGCGCGAGAGGAATCGGGTGAGTGTCGGCGCCACATTCCACGCGCCCGTCGAGAGATAGACGACGGGGGTTCCGGGATGCGTCCCGGCCAGTCGTTCAAGCAGCACGGCCATCCCCGGCGTGGGAACGCGCGCATGCTCATCCAGGACGAACGTGTTCCATGCGGCGAGCAGAGGACGGGGGAGTGCGGTCACCATGACGGTGTCGTCGACGTCGGAGATGATCCCGAACTTGGCCTTCGGGTCGACGATGTACAGCGGCGCCTCGAAGACGCGCGTCGACTCGGCCGTGTAAAGCTTCACCGTGTGCCAGCCGGGTGCGAGCTGGACAGGGATCACGGTGTCGATCACTCCACCACGATCGGGCCTGACCGGATGCGTGGTGCCCTCGATCTCGATGGTCACCTCGACGTCGGAGACGGGAACGCTGATGAACGAGCGCCAGCCCCGGATGCTCTCCTCGCGTTTGCGGTGCTGCCGCTCGGCGCGGCTGCCCGGCCGAGGGTCGCGCGCAAGTACGACACGGCCCAGGATGCGCGCCCAGGTCGGAGCGCCGTATCCCGTGTACGGAACGACGGTCGCGAGAAAGCCGCGCTTGCGGGCGCGCCGCGCGCGGAACTCGTGAAACGCGTCCTCGATGCGCGCAGCACGGTGCATCATCGGCTCGACGCTGGTGCCGCGCGGGTCGGGTGATCCGGACATATGCAGCAAGTTTCTCATGAACTACGAACCGCATCGCGCGCAGCCCCAGAGTTGGGGGATCCGAAACCGGCGCGTCGCGCCCGATTCGTAGCAATAACTGAGCTTTCCACGAATATGATCCGAATAACGCGTCGGATACGTCCGACGCGGGGCTGAGGACCCGGACCAACGTATTGTTGACCTGCAGGAAAGAAGGAGTTGCCCTCGTGCCCATCAATGACCTCGTGGCCGGCCAGAGTCAGACGAACGCACCGCTGGTGCGGACCGAGCCGATCCAGGAGCGCAGTGCCGCTCGGATCGACGCTCTGCTCGACGCCGCCGCCGAAGTGGTCGACGAGATCGGATTCGACCGGCTCACGACGGCGATGGTCGCCGAGCGAGCTGGCGCATCCATCGGAACCGTCTACCGCTACTTCCCCGACCGGATCGTGCTTCTGCAGGCGCTTCGCGACCGCGCGGTTCAGCGCTACCGCGAGGCAGTCGTCGAGGCGATCCACTCGGCGAATCCGGAGCACTGGTGGAACGCCGTGGAGTGCGCCATCGACGCCTTCGTGACGATGTTCCGCTCGGAGCCCGGCTTCCGCATCATCCGCTTCACCGACGCCGAGCGCTCGGGGATGCCGGACGAGGCGCCCGAAGACGACGACTTCTTCGCGCACCGTTTCGCCGAGATCCTCTCCGACGAGTACGGGCTGCCGGCGGGAGAAGACCTGAAGTTCCGTCTCGAGATCGTGGTCGAGATCTCGGACTCACTCATCAACCGCGCATTCCTGAACGACCCGAACGGCGACGAGCGGTTCATCGCCGAGGCCCGAGTCGTCGCGCGCGACTACCTGGTCAAGCGCTACGGCGACAGCGAGTAGCGTTCGTCGCTGCACCGCCATCCTCGGAACGGGCGTCTCACTTCACGGTGGGGCGCCCGTTCTCGTTGCCGGGGAACGATTCGGCGAAGAAATGTCGGTGGAGGCTGGAATGATTCAGCACACTCCCACTGTTACAAATCGACGCAATGCTTTGCCAAGCAAGCAAAACCGTGTTTGGGTGGAAGAAGAGCAGGCCTGTGTTGATCCGACGCCCGATTCGAGGAATGAGCCGCATAGATGATCGAGTTCCGCTCGGTGACGAAAGAGTTTCCCGACGGCACGGTCGCAGTCGAAGACTTCTCGCTGGTCATTCCCTCGCGCACGATCACCGTTCTGGTGGGCTCGTCGGGTAGCGGCAAGACCACGATCCTTCGCATGATCAACCGAATGCTCGACCCCACGAGCGGGTCCGTCGAGATCGACGGCGAAGACGTGATGAAGCTGAAGCCGGTGCACCTGCGGCGTAGCATCGGCTACGTGATGCAGAACTCGGGGCTGCTTCCGCACCGCAAGGTCGTCGACAACATCGCCACCGTCCCGCTCCTCCGGGGCGTGAAGAAGAAGGATGCTCGCGCACGCGCCCTCGAGCTCATGGACACGGTGGGGCTCGAGCGCTCGATGGCCGACAAGTATCCGAGCCAGCTCTCGGGCGGCCAGCAGCAGCGCGTGGGTGTTGCCCGCGGGCTTGCGGCCGATCCGAACATCCTGCTCATGGACGAGCCTTTCGGCGCGGTCGACCCGATCGTTCGGGATGAGCTGCAGAACGAGCTCCTGCGCCTCCAGCGAGAGCTCGACAAGACGGTCGTATTCGTCACTCACGACATCGACGAGGCCTTCCGTCTCGGCGAGCAGGTCGTCATCTTCCGCAAGGGCGGCATCGTCGCGCAGAAGGGCACGCCGACCGAGATTCTGGCGAACCCGGCCGACGAGTTCGTGGCGTCCTTCATCGGGGCGGACCGCGGCAAGCGCGCTTTGCACCTCGAGAAGACGCAGGCCGGCGATGTGCTGGTCGACAGCGATGGACGACCCGCCGGCGTGCTCACCGGCGCGTCCACTGAGGCAAAGGCCGTGACCGTTCCGGTCGCGGGTGCTCCGGCGCAGGGTGAGGAAGCGTCGTGAGCTGGCTGTGGTCGAATTTCGGCCTGGTCTGGGACCTCACTGTCGCTCACGTCACTCTGAGCGTGTTTCCGGTCATCATCGGCTTCATCGTCGCGCTTCCGATCGGGTGGGTGGCGAACCGGTACCACGCGAGCCGGGGGGTACTTCTGACGATCAGCGGCATCCTGTACGCGATTCCCTCATTGCCGTTGTTCATTGCGATGCCGGCGCTGATCGGAACAAAGATCCTGAACCCGATCAATGTCGTCGTCGCGCTCAGCGTCTACGCGGTCGCGCTCATGGTGCGGAGCGTCGCGGATGCGCTCGCCTCGGTCTCCGGGGATGTGCTCCAGTCGGCCACCGCGGTGGGCTTCTCGAGCTGGAAGCGTTTCTGGCTGGTGGAGCTGCCGCTCGCCGGTCCGGTGCTGCTGGCAGGGCTCCGAGTGGTGTCGGTGAGCACGGTGAGCCTCGTCAGCATCGGAGCGCTCGTCGGCGTGTCCAGCCTCGGAAACCTGTTCACCGACGGCCTCAACCGGTCGTTCAACGATGAGGTCGTCATCGGCATCGTGGCGATCATGATCGTCGCCGCCGTGTTCGACACCGTCCTCGTGCTGATCGGACGTCTGCTGCTGCCCTGGACGAGGCTGGACGGCCGGTCCAAGCGGGCCAGTCGGCGTGCCGCCTTGAAGGCGGTGACCGACGCATGACCGATATCGTCGCCGCGTTCGCGTGGCTCTTCCAGCCGGCCAACTGGTCGGGCGTCAACGGCATCCCGAACCGGCTCGGCGAGCACATCGGGTACTCGGCGCTCACGCTGCTCATCGCGGCGATCATCGCGATCCCGATCGGACTGGCCATCGGCCACACCGGCCGGTTCCGTGGGTTTGCGATCGTGCTGTCGGGGGCGTTCCGCGCGATCCCGACGCTCGGTCTCGTCGTCTACCTGGCGCTGGCCCTGCAGAACTCGACGATCGTGCCGCCGCTGATCGCCTTGACGATCCTTGCGATCCCGCCGATCCTGGCCGGTGCGTACTCGGGTGTCGAGTCCGTCGACCCGCGGACGGTCGACGCGGCGCGGGCGATGGGCATGACAGAGTTCCAGATCCTGACCAAGGTCGAGCTGCCTCTGTCGCTTCCGCTTCTTATCGGAGGGCTTCGTTCCGGAGCGCTCCAGGTGATCGCCACCTGGACGGTCGCGGCGATCCTGCCGGTCGGCGGCCTCGGTCGCTACCTCATCGACGGGCTGGCCGTTCGGGCTTACGACGAGATGCTCGGCGGGTCGATCCTCGTCGTCGCCCTGGCGCTCGTGACCGACGGCGTCTTCGCCCTGATCCAGAAGTTCGTCGTACCCCGCGGCGTCACCGCCGGCAAGGTGGCCGACGTGCGCAGCAAAGAACCGTCGCGTCCGGTAGGAATCTCGATCCCGGGCCGCTCCGAAACCTAAGTGTCCGTCGCAGCCAAACAACCACTGCACCACCGAAAGAGAGAAAACACCATGTTCACATCCAAGAGAGGCCGCATCGCGGCCGGTGCGATCGCGGCGGGAGCCCTGCTGGCTCTCAGCGCGTGCTCGTCCGGTGGCGGGGCGCTGGGTGGCAACACCTCGTCGTCATCCACCGACACGGTCACGGTCGGTTCCGCCGCCTTCGGCGAGAACCAGATCCTCGCCGAGATCTACGCTCAGGCGCTCGAGTCGAAGGGCGTCAAGGTTCAGAAGCAGCTGAGCATCGGACAGCGCGACGTCTACCTGGCCGCCCTGAAGGACGGCTCGATCGACCTCATCCCCGAGTACAGCGGCAACCTGCTGCAGTTCTACGACAAGAACTCCACAGCGACCTCGCCGGAGGACGTTCTCGCCGGGCTCAAGACCGCCCTGCCGAGCGGCTTCGAGGTTCTGGATCAGTCGAAGGCTCAGGACGCCGACTCGTACAACGTCACCAAGGACTTCTCGACGAAGTACGGGGTCACGAGCCTCGAAGACCTCAAGAAGGTCGACATCCCGCTCGTGGTCGGTGCGAACCCGGAGTTCGAGACGCGCCCGTACGGCATCCCGGGGCTGAAGAGCGTGTACGGCGTGACCGCGACGCTCAAGCCGTACAGCGACAGCGGCGGACCGCTCACGGTCGCCGGCCTGAAGAACGGTGAGGTGCAGCTGGCCGACATCTACACCACGACGCCCGCCATCAAGGAGTTCGTCACTCTGAAGGACCCGAAGAACCTGATCGCTGCGCAGAACATCGTGCCGCTGATCAATTCCAAGAAGGCGACGAGCACGGTGAAGGATGTGCTGAACCAGGTCTCGGCGACCCTCACCACCGACGACCTCGTGCAGATGAACGAGGAGAACCAGGGCGACAGCAAGACCCAGCCCGACGTGATCGCGAAGGAGTGGCTGAAGAAGCACCCCGTCAAGTAGGCGGAGGCTGAGAGGCTAACTCTCTTCCAGAGGCGGCGGCTCGGGTGACCGGGTCGCCGCTTCCATGTGTTTGGCCTCGCGCTTCTGCAGCACCTTCTTCACGATGAAGGCGAGAACGATGAACACGGCGATGATCCCGACGAAGATGTAGCCGGCGCCGTGCAATTCGCGTGAGAGCTCTCGGTAGCTTCCGGCGGCGAGCGACCCGACGGACACGTAGGCGAAGGCCCAGATCACGCAGGCGGGCGCCGTCCAGGCGATGAACGTGCGGTAGCGCATCGGGCTCATGCCGACGGTGAGGGGGATGAGCGAGTGCAGCACGGGCAGGAAGCGCGAGATGAAGACCGCGATGCCGCCACGCTTGGCCAAGTAGGCCTCGGCGCGATCCCAATTCGCGGTCCCGATGCGACGGCCCAGCCGTCCGGCCCGAATCTTCGGTCCGAAGAATCGGCCGAGACTGAAGCCGATGCTCTCACCCGCGAGCGCGCCGACGATCACGACGAGGACGAGCGCGAAGTACTCGACGGGGTTCGCCACAGCGGTGCTGGCCACCAGCACGATCGTGTCCCCGGGCACAATGAGGCCGACCAGGATCGACGTCTCGAACAGCATCCCCACTCCGGAGAGTGCCGTGCGCAGCACCGGATCCACGTTCTGAACGAGATCGAGAATCCACGTGAGCGCTTCGTTCACGGCGTGCCACCGAGGCGCTGCAGCGTCGCCCAGAAGTATTCGAGGGTCTCGGCCATGTCGGCACTGTCGTCGAGCATCCACTGCACCTGCATTCCGTCGGCGACGGCGATGGCGAGGCGAGCGATCTGCAGCGGATCGAGGCTCGCATCGAGTCGCCCGGCCGCCTGCTCTACCCGCACGTGGTCGGCGAGTTGTCCGATGATGGACCGGTAGCGGTCGACGAAGTAGGTGTGTCCGGGGTGGTCCTCATCCGCGGCCTCGGCCGAGATCGTGGCGTACAACTGCACGAGGCCGGGCACCTCGGCGTTGTGCCTGACGATCCCGACGAGAGCTCCGATGTCAGCCGTCTCCGTCGGGCTCGCAGTCACATCGACCTCGTCGCGCTTGCGGAGGACCTCGGAGAAGAGCTCTTCCTTGGACGAGAAGTGGTGCAGGAGTCCCGCCTGGCTCAAACCGACCGACTCCGCGATCTCCCGGAGGGAGGCGCGGCGGTAGCCCTTCTGGGCGAAGACGTCGAGGGCGGTTGTCAGGATCTCTTCGCGCTTGGCGATCCCCTTGGCGTATGAACCCTTCTTCGGCATGGTTGAAATGCTAGTGGGCGCCGGCTGAGCTTCCGCCCGGGAATGCTGAGTCGCGCCCGGGGCGCGTCAGCTGGTCAGCACGAGCACGGGTGGAACGATCACCAGTGCCGCCGCAACGATCGCCACCACCAGGCGTGCGGCCGGAGGGACCGAGCGCGGTGGCGATGTCAGTCGCTCGACGCGTGCCGAGATGTCCGTGCGGCGCTGCTCGGGAGTCCGCCGGTCCTTGGGGGCACCGAGGGCGGCTCCGGATGTGCTGGTCCCGTCGACGAGCTCGATCGCCTCGGCGAGCACAGAGTCCCCTACGATGCGTCGCGCGTAATCGTCGGCGAGCATCTCGACGAGGAGGGCGACCGCATCCTGAGCCCGGGTCGCGATCGGGAACCAGGGGAGTGCGCGCTTCCAGGAGCGGAAGGCGTCGAGCAGCAGGTGGTGCTTCTGCTTCAGATGCGCGCGCTCGTGCGCGATGACCGCCTCAAGCTGCTCCGCACTGAGGAGTTCGATCATGCCCTCGGACAGCACGGTGACGCTGCGCGCACCGGGGAGGCAGTAGGCCGCTGGGGCCGGGTGGTCGATGATCCGCGTGCTCGGCGCATCCGGAAGCGGGGAGCTGAGCAGGCTGAGCAGTTCGCGGTGCCGGTGGCGCTGGCGGCGGCTGCGTGCGGAGGTGAGCGCGAGATTCAGAACGAGGTGCACGGTCAACAGAACGGCGGCGCTCAGCGCGAACGTCGTGGCGAGTGAGGCGGACGGGGGAGCGGACCAGAGAAGAGGTTTCCGAGCGCAGCGGATATGCGGGCCCAGAGGTCGTCGCCGAACGGTTCGAGACCGAAGAGGAGGAGCGAGCCGATCATCGAGATCCCACCGGCCAGGGCGATCGACTGCCACAGCGTCAGCGCGAGGCCGGGAGCCGCCGCTGGCCACTTCGCGCGAGCGAGTAGCACAGGCACCGGCCAGGCCAGGGCGAGCGCCAGAACTCCCAACGCGACGGCGAGGCCGCTGACCGGGCTGAGCACCATCTACGAGACGCGCGCAGCGAGGAGGCGGCGCAGTGTCTCGGCCTCCGACTCGTCGACCGATCCGACGAAGTGCGCCAGAGCTGCGTTGCGATCCGATGAACTCTCAAGCACCTCGTGCATCAAATCAGCCACATGACTCTCTCGGGACAGGGCGGCCGTGTAAAGATGCGGGCGCGCATCGCGATCCCGCCCGACGAATCCCTTGTGCTCGAGTCGGGAGAGAACGGTGAGCACGGTGGTGAGTGCCGGTGTCTTGCCGTCGGTTCGGCCAGCCGCTAGCTTGTCGCGTAGTTCATTGGCGGATGTCGGGACATCAGCGCTCCACAGAGCGTTCATCACCGCTCGTTCCAGTTCTCCGAGATTCGCCACACAGCAAGGCTAGCGCGAGTTCGCTGAGAATGTTCTACACTCGGTAGAAGTTGAAGTTCTACGAAGCGTAGAAGTCGCTGATGTGGAGGAAGCAGTGAACGAATGGCTGGACCCGCTACTGCTGTCGCGGTGGCAATTCGGGTTGACGACGATCTATCACTTCTTGTTCGTTCCGCTCACGATCGGCATCGCGCTGTCAGTGGCGATCTTCCAGACGGCTTGGTATCGCACCGGCAAGGTGCACTACCTGCAGCTGACCCACTTCTTCGGCAAGATCTTCCTGATCAACTTCGCCATGGGCGTAGTTACGGGCATCGTTCAGGAGTTCCAATTCGGGATGAACTGGTCCAACTACTCGAGATTCGTCGGCGACGTCTTCGGCGCACCGCTGGCCCTCGAAGGGCTGCTCGCGTTCTTCCTCGAGGCGACCTTCATCGGGCTGTGGATCTTCGGCTGGGACAAACTGCCGCGGGGACTGCATCTGGCGACGATCTGGATCGTGACCGTCGGCAGCATCCTGTCGGCGTATTTCATCATCGCCGCGAACGCGTTCATGCAGAACCCGGTCGGCTACAAGCTCAACGAGGCGCGCGGCCGAGCAGAACTCACCGACATCTGGGCGGTGCTCAGCAACAAGGTCGCGCTAGCGGCCTTCCCGCCACGATCTTCGCCTGTTTCATGGTCTCGGCCGGTCTGATCATCTCGGTCGCCGCGTGGCATCTCTCCCGCAAGCAGAACCTCGACACCATGCGTCCGGCGCTCAAGTTCGGTCTCTGGGCGATGGTCGGCGCTGGCATGCTCACCGTGTTGAGCGGCGACCAGCTGGGTCTCGCGATGGTGGAGACGCAGCCCATGAAGATGGCCGCGGCCGAGGCGCTCTACAAGACGTCGACGGGGGCGGATGCGTCGTTCTCGATCTTCACGCTCGGCACCCCTGACGGCGTGCACGAGCTGTTCTCGATCCGAATCCCGTATCTGCTCTCGTTCCTCTCGACGCACACGCTCAACGGCACCGTCGAGGGCATCAACGACCTGCAGGCGCAGTACCAGCAGCTCTACGGTCCGGGCGACTACACCCCGGTCATCTGGGTGACCTACTGGGCGTTCCGCTGGATGATCGGGCTCGGCCTGCTGCACGTCCTGGTCGCCGTCGTCGGCCTCTGGCTCACCCGCAAGGGACGGATGCCGAACAACCCGTGGGTCTGGAAGGCCGCGATCTGGGCCTTCCCGCTCTCGCTGCTGGCGATGACAGTGGGCTGGATCTTCACCGAGATGGGTCGCCAGCCCTGGATCGTGTTCAGCCTCATGAAGACGACCGACGGCGTCTCGCCGGGAGTGACCGGTCTGACCGTTCTGATCTCGCTGATCGCGTTCACCGCGGTGTACGGAACGCTCGCAGTGGTCGAGTTCTCGCTGATCAAGCGGGCGGCGCAGAAGGGTCCCGCACCGGTCGAGGAGCATCTCGACGAAGAGGGCCAGCACGTGCCCGTGGCGACGGTCTACTAGGAGCATCTGATGGATCTGGCAATTCTCTGGTTCGGCATCATCGCCTTCTTCTTCGTCGGCTACTTCGTGCTCGACGGCTTCGACTTCGGAGTGGGGATGGCGTTGCCGTTCCTCGGCAAGGACGACGTCGACCGCCGCGTGATGATCAACACGATCGGTCCGGTCTGGGACTTGAACGAGACCTGGCTGATCGTGGCGGGCGCCGCGCTCTTCGCGGCGTTCCCCGAGTGGTACGCCACACTGTTCAGCGGCTTCTACCTGGCTCTGCTGCTGATCCTGCTCGCTCTGATCGTTCGCGGGGTGTCGTTCGAGTACCGGCACCAGCGCCCCGATTCGCGCTGGAAGAAGTGGTTCGACGGGATGATCATCGTCGGCTCCACGGTTCCCGCCCTGCTGTGGGGCGTCGCGTTCGCGAACATGGTGCAGGGCGTGGCTCTGGATGCCGGCCACAATTACACGGGATCGCTCTTCGACCTGCTCAACGGCTACGCCCTGCTCGGCGGCCTCACAACACTGCTCCTGTTCTTCACGCACGGCGTCGTTTTCGTTTCTCTGAAGACCGACGGCGAGATCCGGCAGCGGGCACGCAAGCTGGCGATCAGGTCGGGTGCCGCCGCGATCGTCGTGGCTGCAGCCTTCCTGCTCTGGACCGCGATCGCCAACTTCTCGGTGCTGTTCGTCTTTCTGGCGGCGTTGGCGGCGGTCGCTCTGATCGCATCCTGGATCGCGAACATCCGCGGCAAGGAGGGCTGGTCGTTCGGTTTCATGGCCGTCACGATCGCTTTGGCCGTCGTCTCGCTGTTCGCGGCCCTGTTCCCGGATGTGATGCCCTCGTCGCCGAATCCGGAGAACAGCCTCACGATCGCGAACGCCTCGAGCACGGACACAACGCTCACCGTGATGACGTGGGTCGCGGTCATCTTCCTGCCGCTGATCGTGCTCTACCAGGGCTGGACGTACTGGATATTCCGCAAGCGCGTCACGCGTGCGCACATTCCCGAGGAGGAGCCGGCGCCCGTCGCCGCCTGACATGCGACCCTTCGACCCGCGACTTCTCCGCTACGCCTCGGCGGTGCGCGGCATGCTCGCCGCCGGCGGCCTGCTCGCCGTGCTGCAGACCTGCCTGGTGGTCGCGTTCGCGTGGCTGACGACGCAGGTGATCGTGCGCGCCGTCGCCGGTGCCGACCTGGCTGAGCTCAGCGGGCTCTTTGCGGGACTCGTCGTCGTCATCCTGCTGCGCGGTGCGGTGCTCTGGCTGTCGGACACGAATGCCGCGCGAGGCGGATCGGCCGTGATCGGACAGCTGCGTGAGTCTCTCACGTCGGCGCTCGGGCGCCTCGGACCCTCGTGGCTGAGCGGCAGGAACACGGCCGAGGTCACGCTGACGGTCGGGCGAGGGCTGGATGCGCTCGACGGCTACTTCACGAAGTACCTGCCCCAGCTCATCCTGACCGCGCTGGCGACACCGCTGCTGCTCGGGGTGATCTTCTGGCAGGACGTGACGAGTGGGATCATCGTGCTCGTCACGTTGCCGATCATCCCGATGTTCATGGTGCTCGTCGGCTGGGCGACTCAGGCCGCTCAGAAGCGCCAGTGGGCGGCACTGTCGTCGCTGCTGCGCGGGTTCCTCGACGTGGTCAACGGACTGTCGACGCTGAAGCTCTTCGGACGTCAGCACCGGCAGTCCGCGCGCATCCAGGCTGTGAGCGACGATTATCGCGTGCACACCATGAAGGTGCTGCGGATGTCGTTCCTCTCGGGTTTCGTGCTCGAACTGGCGGCGAGCCTGTCGGTGGCGCTCGTCGCTGTCGCCATCGGTCTGCGGCTGCTCAACGGGCAACTCGATCTCTCGGTCGGGTTGTTCGTGCTGCTGCTGGCGCCCGAGGCATTTCTGCCCCTGCGAAATGTGGGCGCGAGCTATCACGCGGCGACGGAGGGGATCGAGGCGTCGCAGAGCGCGTTCGAGATCCTGGATGCGGACCGGGCTGCGGCCGTCGCTGCCGGTGGAATGCCGCATCCTGCACCCGCCGAGCCGGGCGTGGGCGACGGGCTGGTGTTCGAGGGCGTCAGCGTTCGCTACGACGCCCGAATCGCGGTCGACCGCTTCACCGGGAGCGCTCCGGCCGGCGCTCTCACCGTCTTGAGCGCCCCGAGCGGCGCGGGCAAGTCGAGCCTCATCGCGGGCGCGCTCGGCTTCATCCCCTTCGACGGCACGATTGAGGCAGGTGGGGCGACGGATGCGCTCGGTCGCCGCGCCGAGATCGCCTGGGCCGGCCAGCGACCAGCGCTGATCGCCGGAACGGTCGCCTCGAACGTAGCGCTTGGCTCGGCCGAGCCCGACCTGCCGCTGGTGCGCGAATCCCTTCGCCGCGCCGCCGCCGAGGAGGTGTCTCCCGATCTGGTGCTCGGGGCCGGGGGAGCCGGGCTCTCAGGAGGCCAGGCCCAGCGAGTCGCCGTCGCCCGGGCCCTGTACCGGATGCACGCCCTCAGATGCTCCGTGCTGATCCTCGATGAGCCGACCTCGGCGCTCGACGATGCGACGGAGGCCCGGCTACTCGCCACACTGCGGGAAATCGCCGACGAGGGAACTGCCGTCCTCGTCGCCAGCCACCGCGAGGCGGTCGTCGCGGCCGCCGACGCTGTGCTGACCCTGGAGGTGCTGACGCATGTCAGTTGAGACCGCCACCCGGGCGGCGTCGACCCGGCGCATCCTGAGGCTGGCTCTGCCGCCGACCCGTCGACTGTGGGTGGGCGTCGCCTTCGGTGCGTTGAGCGCGGGTTGTGCCGTCGCGCTGCTCGCGGTATCCGCTTGGCTCATCACCCGCGCGTCGGAGCAGCCATCGCTGATCTACATCTCCATGGCCGTCGTCGGTGTTCGCGCGTTCGCGCTGGGTCGGGCGTTCTTCCGCTATCTGGAGCGGTTGGCCGGACACGACGCCGCGTTTCGTCAGCTTGCGGTTATCCGGTCCGAGCTGTTCGCGCGGCTCGTGCCCGTCGCTCCCGACGGCTTGGGGGACACCAGGCGCGGCGACCTGCTGACGAGCCTGGCCGACGATGTCGACGAGCTGCAGAACCAGTCGTTACGAGTGGTGCAGCCGCTCGTCACCGCGGGAGTCGTCGCGCTTGTGAGCGTCGTGGGCGTCTTCATCCTGTTGCCCGAGGCCGGGATCGCCCTGCTGCTGACCCTTGTGCTGGCCTTCTTCGTCGGCACGCTCGTCAACCGGTGGCTGTCGGGTCGTGCGGAACGGGGGATCGCGCCGCTGCGCGGTCAGCTGAACGACAGCATCCTGGACCTGGTCACCAATCTCGACGTGCTGACCGCGTTCGGCGCACTGCCGACCGCTCAGCGGCGAGTTGCCGAGGCCAGTGTACGACTCACCAGGGCGCTGCGGTCACGAGCGGCGGGCGTCGGGATGACCGGCGCGATCGTGTCAGTGCTCGCTGGTTGCGCGACAGCCTTGGCTCTTGCATTCGGGATTCCCGCCCTGGCAGCTGGCCGGCTCGATGCGCCGACGCTCGCGGTCGTCGCCCTCCTGCCGCTCGCGGTTTTCGAGGTCTTCGGGATGGTTCCACTCGCCTTGGGTGCGCGCCGCCAGGTTCGGGCCAGTGCCGAGCGGCTGGCGGCAGCTGCGCCGGACAAGCCGCCGGCGGGCATCCCTGTCGACGTCGTTGATGCGGTCGCTCTCGATCTCGACCGTGCTCCATTGATCGAGTTGGGCGGTGTGAGCGCACGCTGGCCGGGCGCGCGCGATGCGGTGCTGACTGGAACGACCCTGCGGCTCGAGCCCGGGGAACGGGTCCTGCTGACGGGCCCGACCGGAGCGGGCAAGACCGCCCTCGCGCACGTGCTGACGCGATTCCTCGATTACGACGGGCACTTCTCCATCGCCGGGGTGGAGGCGCGGACGGCACGGCAGGACGACGTGCGGCGCGTGATCGGATTGAGTGAGCAGCAGCCGTATCTGTTCGATTCGGATCTTCGCCAGAACCTGCTCTTCGCCCGCGACACGGCGACTGACGAGGAACTGATCGCCGTACTCGATCGAGTGGGGCTCGGCGAGTGGGCGGCAGAGCGTGGCGGATTAGGTCTGAGGGTCGGCGAACGCGGGGCGCTGGTCTCGGGCGGGCAGGCTCAGCGGATCGCGCTGGCGCGGTCGATCCTGGCCGATTTCCCGGTGCTCATCGTCGACGAGCCGACGGCGAACCTCGACCCGGGCGTCGGCGACCAGGTCGTGCGCGACATCCTGACGACAGCGGCCGAGGACGGTCGGACGGTGCTCCTGATCTCGCATACGCCCATTCCCGACGAGCTGATCACCCGACGGATCCGGATGGAGGACGGTCGGCTGGTCGGATAGCGGCGAGGCCAGACCGGGCGCGTCGACCTATGGGGCGTCCTCTTGGCAGCCCTACAGCGAGCGGGCGAGGGCGTTCAGTCGGGCGCGCCAGGCGGCGGTGCGGGGCGCATCCTGAGCCAACCTCGGTCCATTGACCCAAGCAGGCACCGACCGGATGCCATGCAGCGCGTTCACCGCCCACACCACGCAGCCCTCCAGCTCGGCGGGGGATACGCCCTCCTCGTCGACCGGGACTCCGAGAGCGGCGGCCACACCTCGAACCGTGCGGGCAGCGACACTGTCGACGCGGGGCAGGCTCAAGGGAGGGGTGACAAGCGTTCCGTCGCGCCACCACAGCAGCGCCGTCGACGAGCCGTCGGAGACGTGTCCACCATCGAGGATGACGGCCTCCTGCGCGCCGACCCGCTGCGCCTCTTGCCGCAGCCGGCTCATTGCGTCGAGGTCAGGGCCCTTCAGAAGGGGTGTCGTGCGTGGATCACCCTTTGCAGTGGCGAGCACGACTGTCTCGGTGAGCGGCGGCGCGGTGCGGAGGCGGAAACGCAGGCGCTGCGCATCCCGAACCGTCACCAGTTCGAACCGGGGAAACCACTGACCCTCGCGCGGTATGCCGGCCAGGGAGGTCGTCCAGAAGGCGTCGAGGTCGTCGCGATCGCGGAACCCTTGCTCGAACGCGGTGTCGGCGAAGCGGGCGCGGTGGAGACCGATCGCGAGAGCGGAGCCGTCGGACACGAGAAAGGAATCCGCGGCTTCGAGCGCGGTCTCCGCAACATCGCAGTCGTCCACGGCGAGGAGTTCGCCTCCGCGCCAATCGAAGAGGGTGCTGCTCGCGTCCATTCGCCTAGGCTAATGCAGGTGGTTCCCCGTCTTCGCAGGCTCCCGGTCGACGGCTGGGCCGACCCCGCCGACCTCTTCGTGGCGCTGTACAGCGACTCGCCGGATGCGGTGTGGCTGGATGCGGGGGCCGGCGCGAGCACGGCCCGCAGCTACCTGGCGAGTGGCGACCTCACCGCGACCTTCGCACTCGCCGACGGGAACGTCGTCGTCCGATCGCAGGAAGGCATTCGGGCTTTCGAGGGCACGATGCTCCACTTCCTGCGCGACGACCTGGCGCGCCGGGCAGACGCGCCGGGAGAGCCGCACGCGGCGACGGGTGACTCGGGTGAGCCGTCGTTCGCGCTCGGCTGGGTGGGGTGGCTCGGCTACGAGAGCGGCGTCTCGCTGAGCGGGATTCCCGTCGCGCCGACAACGGGTCCGGATGCGGCGATGCTGTTCGTCGACCGAGCGATCGAGATCGACCACGAGCGGCAGACGATCGAACTGCTCGTGCTCGACGGCGCTCAAGGCGCTGAAGGTGCTGACGTGGATGGCTGGGTCGCGCGGGTGCGCGCCGCGGTTGCCACAGCATCCGGAGCCGCCGCGGACTATGCACTTCGTCACGAGAGCCGCACGACCACGGCGCCCGCCACCTGGCGCCACAGCGACGGCGAATACCTGGCGCTCATCGCGGCCTGCCAGGACGCCATTCGGCGTGGCGACGCTTACCAGCTCTGCCTCACGAACACCGCGATCTCCGACGCCGACCGCGACGCCCTCGCTGTACACCTGCGACTGCGTGCCTCCAGCCCCGCCCATCACGGCGGTCTGCTTCGAATCGCGGGCACTGAGCTTGTGAGTTCGTCTCCGGAGCAGTTCCTCGCTGTGACACCGGCCGGACGGGTGCGGACCAAGCCGATCAAGGGAACGAGGCCGCGCGGCGCCACCCTGGCCCGCGACCTCGAACTCAGGGCCGAGCTGGAGGCGAGCGAGAAGGAGCGCGCCGAGAACGTGATGATCGTCGACCTCATGCGCAACGACCTCGGGCGGGTCAGCGAAGTGGGCTCGGTCGAGGTTCACCACCTGCTCGCCGTCGAGAGCTACCCGCAGGTGCACCAGCTCGTCAGCACTGTCGAGGGCCGGCTGCTGCCGGGCCTGACTGCCGTGGATGCTGTCGCGGCGTGCTTTCCCGCGGGGTCGATGACCGGGGCTCCCAAGCTCAGCGCGATGCGCATCCTGAACTCTCTCGAGGGCGGCCCGCGCGGCGTGTACTCGGGATGTTTCGGGTACTTCGGCCTCGATGGCGCCGCCGACCTCGCGATGGTCATCAGAAGCATTGCGATCCGGCCCGGGCGGGTGACCATCGGGGCCGGGGGCGGGATCACCGCGCTCTCGGTCCCCGAGGAAGAGCTCGACGAAGTGGCGGTCAAGGCGCGGGCGTTGTTTGCTGCTGCCGGGCTGAGCATCGACCGAGGCGAGCATGGCATCGGGAACGGATCGCGCGGCTCGAACGTTTAGTACTGTTGGATGACGAAATGTGTTCGAAACGAACGCAGATCCCTCCTCTTCCGTCCGGCGAGCGTCCGCCGCACGAATCACAACGAATGAGAGTCACGTGGCACACGAGCACGATTCAGCTACCGCGCCGGTCGAGGGCGCGCAGTACGACTTCGCCGCCATCCAGAACCACTGGATGCCGATCTGGGATGAGCTGAAGCCGTTCGCGACGAGCGACCCGTCTGACAATCGCCCGCGCAAGTACGTGCTCGACATGTTCCCCTACCCCTCGGGCGACCTGCACATGGGTCACGCCGAGGCCTACGCGCTGGGCGACGTCATCGCGCGCTACTGGCGCCAGCAGGGCTTCAACGTGCTGCACCCGATCGGCTGGGACTCGTTCGGCCTGCCCGCCGAGAACGCCGCCATCAAGCGCGGACTCGACCCGAACGGTTGGACCAACGACAACATCGCGCAGCAGAAGGCGAGCATGCGCCGCTACGCGCCCAGCTTCGACTGGGACCGCGTGCTGCAGACGAGCGACCCCGAGTTCTACCGCTGGAACCAGTGGCTGTTCCTGAAGCTGTACGAGAAGGGTCTGGCGTACCGCAAGGCCAGCTCGGTCAACTGGTGTCCGTTCGACCAGACCGTTCTGGCCAACGAGCAGGTCGTCAACGGGCGCTGCGAGCGCTGCGACAACCTGGTCACCAAGAAGAAGCTGACGCAGTGGTACTTCCGCATCACCGATTACGGCGACCGTCTGCTGGATGACCTGAACCAGCTGGAGGGCGCCTGGCCGTCCAAGGTCATCAGCATGCAGCGCAACTGGATCGGCCGCTCGACGGGCGCCGACGTGCGGTTCACGATCGAGGGCCGCGACGAGCCCGTCACGGTGTACACCACGCGCCCCGACACGCTGTACGGCGTGACCTTCATGGTGGTCGCTCCCGACTCCGACCTGGCCGCTGAGCTGGTTCAGGATGCGCGACCCGAGGTGAAGGCGCGCTTCGACGCGTACCTGGAACAGGTTCGCGGCACCACCGAGATGGACCGTCTGAGCTCGGACCGCGAGAAGACGGGCGTCTTCCTGGAGCGCCACGCGATCAACCCGCTGACCGGCGAGAGGCTGCCAATCTGGGCCGCGGACTACGTGCTGAGCGATTACGGTCACGGCGCGATCATGGCCGTGCCCGCGCACGACCAGCGCGACCTGGACTTCGCGCGTGCGTTCGATCTGCCTGTGCGCGTGGTGGTCGACACGAATCAGCCCGTCACCGGCGCGATCCCGGTCATCCACACCGACCCGGAGACCGGCGAGCCGATCCTGCCGGACGACCTGCCGCCGCAGAATCCGCTCGAGACCGGCACCGCGCTGACCGGCGAGGGCCGCCTGATCAACTCGGGTCCGTTCGACGGTCTGAGCAAGTCGAACGCCATTCGTCGGGTCACCGAGGCACTGCAGGCCGGATCGCTGGGCACGCCGTCGAAGAACTTCCGTCTGCGCGACTGGCTGATCTCCCGGCAGCGCTACTGGGGCACGCCCATCCCGATCATCCACTGCGAGCAGTGCGGCGAGGTGCCGGTGCCCGATTCCGAGCTGCCGCTGCTGCTGCCGCCGGCCGAGGGCCTGGACCTGCAGCCGAAGGGCACGAGCCCGCTGGGCGCGGCCTCCGACTGGGTCAACGTCACCTGCCCCACGTGCGGCGGCCCGGCCAAGCGCGACACCGACACGATGGACACGTTCGTCGACAGCTCGTGGTACTTCCTGCGTTACCTGTCCCCGCGTGACTCGACCCAGGCGTTCGACCCGGCCGAGGCCGAGAAGTGGGCGCCGGTCGACCAGTACGTCGGCGGCGTGACCCACGCCATCCTGCACCTGCTGTATTCGCGATTCATCGCCAAGGTTCTGTTCGACCTGGGCTACCTGAGCTTCACCGAGCCGTTCACGGCGCTGCTGAACCAGGGGCTGGTGCTGATGGACGGTTCCGCGATGAGCAAGTCGCGCGGCAACCTGGTGAAGCTGTCCGATCAGTTGGACGAGCACGGCGTCGACGCGGTTCGCCTGACCATGGCGTTCGCCGGTCCTCCGGAAGACGACATCGACTGGGCGGATGTGTCTCCCGCCGGAAGCGCCAAGTTCCTGGCCCGCGCCTGGCGCGTCGCCCACGACGTGACCAGCTCGCCGGATGCTGTCTGGAAGAACGGCGACCAGGCTCTGCGCCGGGTCACCCACCGCTTCCTCGCGGACGCCCCGGGTCTGATCGAGGCATTCAAGTTCAACGTCGTCGTCGCACGCCTGATGGAGCTGGTCAACGCCACGCGCAAGACCATCGATAGCGGTGCCGGCGCGGGCGATCCCGCTGTACGCGAGGCCGCTGAGGTCACCGCCATGGCGCTGAACCTGTTCGCGCCGTACACGGCAGAAGACATGTGGTCGAAGCTGGGCTACGAGCCGTCGGTGGCGCTGGCCCAGTGGCGCAAGCCGGACGCGACCCTCCTGATCGAGGAGTCGGTCACCGCGGTCATCCAGGTCGACGGCAAGGTGCGGGACAGGGTCGAGGTGTCGCCCAAGATCTCGGCCGATGAGCTCGAGGCTCTGGCGCGTGGCTCTGAGACCGTCAAGCGCTCGGTGGGCGAGCGGGAGGTCGTGAACGTGATCGTTCGTGCGCCCCGGCTGGTGAATATCGCGACCAGGCCGCGTTCGTAACACCGCGCTCTTTTCGTGAGCGTTGCTTTGCGGCGGTCCTCCACAGTGAGGGCCGCCGCTGGCTTCCACGGGTGTGCTGTGAGACGACCGGTGGGTCGCGCGGGTTCCTAGTGTGGTCGGATGCGACATCGAGCGGGGACGGACGGCGAGGACAGGCGCGACGGCTCGGTCGACGCCTCGTTCGATTCTTCGGTCGTGATCGCGGGTGGGGCGCAGAATGCGGGATCCCTGAGCGGAGTCCGCTCCGCGCGGGTGCGGATCGGAGTGGGCGCGGGCGTCGTGATCCTCATCGCGGCCCTCCTCGGAGCGGTACTAGTCAGTGCTATCGCGCAGCGGGGAGCGCGGGCGAGGTTGCAGCGGGATCGGCGAATGGTTCGGACTCTAGTGCCTCGTCCGACACTCGTTCGTCGGGCCTTGGAGCTCAGGCGGCGTCAGGCGACAGCGAGTCGGCAACGGCGCCCGTGCTCGTCCATGTGCTGGGCGCGGTGAAGAAGCCGGGCCTCGTGTCGCTGACAACGGGAGCGCGGGTCGTGGACGCGGTGGCCGCAGCAGGCGGCCTGACCGACGACGCCGAGGTGGCGGGAGTCAACCTCGCGCGTGTGCTCGCAGACGGCGAACAGCTCGTCGTGCCGCACGTCGGCGAGGTGCTGGCGCCTGCCGCCGGCGCCGGCGCCGGCGCAGGCGCTGGTGGCGGAGCTAGTGGGGCAGGAGCGTCCGAAGCCATGGTCAACCTCAACACGGCAGGTCAAGCCGAGTTGGAGACGCTGCCGCGCATCGGTCCGGCACTGGCTCAACGCATCCTGGATTATCGCAAAGCCAACGGCCGCTTCAAGGCGGTCGCTGACCTGATGAAGGTGACCGGCATCGGGCAGAAACTCTTCGAGGGCCTCAAGGATCGGCTCGCCGTATGACCGTCGACCTCAGGCTGGTCGTCCCGGCTGCTGTCATCTGGTCTGTCTGCGGTGTGGTCGTAGGGCTGCCGGAACAGGCGTGGTTGTTGGCGGCCGTGGCGTGGGCTCTCGCCGGCGCGGTCGCCATCGGCGCTGTGATGGCCGGGCGCCGGCGCCATGTGCGGGCCCCGCACGATCGGTCTGTAGCGGGTCGCGCGGGTCTGGCTCTGAGAATCGGGTGGATGGCGGCCTCGCTGTCGGTCATCGGTGCGGCTTCGGCCCTGGGGGCGATCGCCACGGATGTTCCACGACGGGCGCCGGACGCGCTCAGAGCAGCCGCCGCGACTGGTGCGGGCGTCACGCTGGCGGTGCGCACGGACAGCTCGCCCCAGTCGATCAGTTCGGCCTTCGACGGGCGGTCTCGATGGATGTGGCGAGGCACCGCGCTCTCTGCGACGATCGGCGACCGTCGCTTCGACCTCGACGCGCCCGTCTCGATCATCGCAACCGCTTCAGCCCAGGAGGTTGGCAGGGTGATCTTCGGTGGTGTCGCCGTTGTAGCCGGCACACTGCGCCCGGCGGAACCGGGCGAGTCCACGAGCTTCATCGCGGTCGCTCGCGATGCTCCTCGGCTGGGCGCCGATCCGCCCTTCTGGTCGGCGTGGACGGCGCAGCTTCGCCAGGGGCTGGCTGCCGGGGCGGCACGCACCCTGGTGATGGTGGCGCACTCCTTCCCGGTCTCTCGATCGGAGACGTGAGGGCTGTCGGTCCTGACCTTGATGACGCGATGAAGGCGAGCTCGCTGAGCCATCTGACCGCTGTGTCCGGCGCGAACTGTGCTCTCGTCACAGGGCTCGTCTTCTTCGGTTGCGCATTAGCCGGGCTGGGCCGGAGAACCCGGGTCGTCGTCGCGCTGCTGGCATTGGCCGCATTCGTCGTCCTGGTGACACCCGGCGCGAGCGTCATCCGTGCAGCCGCGATGGCCGTGGTCGTGCTCATCGCTGTCGCCCGCGGTCGACCTGCCCAGGGCCTGCCCGTGCTGGCTCTTGCAGTCATCGTGCTGCTGCTCCACGACCCGTGGCTCTCCCGCGACTACGGTTTTGCGCTCTCGGTGCTCGCGACGACGGGGCTGCTCGTTCTCGCCGGGCCGCTGGCGCGCATCCTGACCAGGTGGATGCCGCGTGCCCTTGCGGTCGTCGTCTCGATCCCGGTGGCCGCACAGGTGATGTGTCAGCCGGTGCTCGTCCTGCTCGCGCCCACTCTCCCGCTCTATGGCATTGGCGCCAATCTGCTGGCCGAGCCCGCTGCGCCGCTCGCGACGGTTCTCGGCCTGGCTGCCTGCCTCGTTCTTCCGCTTGCCCCCGTGCTGGGGCAGGCGATGGTCTGGCTCGCGTGGCTTCCGGCAGCGTGGATCGCGCAGGTCGCGCACACGGCGAGTTCCCTTCCAGCGAGCAGTCTTCCCTGGATCGACGGACCGATGGGCGTCCTGCTCGCAGTCGGTATCGTCGTCGCGATCGCGGTGATCGCGTTGTCACGGGCAGGACCGAGCAGGGGATTCGCGGCCACCATCGCAGGCGTAGCCCTGGTCGCTGGTGTCGGGCTGTATTCGGGGAGCCTCGGTGGAGGTGCACTCGGTCGGACGCTGTCGATACCGCCCGACTGGCAGATCGCTGCCTGTGACGTCGGTCAGGGCGATGGGCTCCTGATCCGCGACGGCGACAGTGTTGCGATGATCGATGTCGGGCGCGAGCCGGGGCCGGCGAAAGCCTGTCTCGAGCGACTGGGGGTCAGCAGGATCGAGCTCCTGGTTCTCACCCACTACGACGCCGACCACATCGGGGGCCTCGCCGGGGTCGTCGGAATGACGGAGTCGGCGATCGTCGGCCAGACCGGCAGAGTGGCCGACGAACGCGTCGTAACCCAACTGCGGCGGTCCGGTGTCGAGATCACTCAGGGGTACGAAGGGATGCGGGGCGCCATCGGCGGTCTCGCGTGGCGCATCCTGTGGCCGCAGAGACCACCTGCCGGTGTGCCCGCAGCGAGTGGGAACGCCGGAAGCGTGGCGGTCGAGGTGGAGGGCCGAGGTCTGCGATCGGTGTTCCTGGGCGACCTCGGCGAAGACGCGCAGAAAGATCTTCTCGCAACGGAAAGGGTGGGGCCGGTGGATGTGGTCAAGGTCGCTCACCACGGGTCGGCCGACCAGAGCGAGGCGCTCTACGAGCGTCTGCGCGCGACGGTCGGGCTGGTGTCGGTCGGAGTGGACAACGGTTACGGCCACCCGACTGCGCGGGCACTGCAGATCCTGAAACACAGTGGCACGGCCGTCGAGCGCACGGACAGGCAGGGCCTCATCCTGATCTCACCCGGGGAGACGGCCGGCGGTGTCAGGGTGTGGAGCGAGCGCTCGTCGGAGGCCGAGCCCGGTGCTGTCGACGGGCCGAGCGATGACGGCCGTCCACCGTATGCTGGAGAGGACCGAGGAGGAACGTGGCGGTACGAGCCAGCAGCAAGGCAAGCGCAAGCAAGGGGCGCACCGCAGCCGTCGCCATCCCGCAGCTCGCGTGGAATCAGATCCGATCGGCGCCGGTGGTGCTCGTCTCCGGCACGGAAGGCTTTCTCGCCGACCGTTCGATCAGGGCATTGCGCGACAGCCTCAAGGCGGAGGATCCGAGCCTCGAGATCAGCGACATCGCCGCCAACGACTACGCGCCCGGCGAACTGCTGACGCTCGCCAGCCCCTCGCTGTTCGGCGAGCCACGACTGATCCGCGTCGAGGGGGTCGAGAAGACCAACGACGTGTTCCTGACCGAGATGCTCGAGTACCTCGAGTCCCCGGCAGACGGCACCGTCGTCGTTCTGCGCCATGGAGGAGGCGTTCGGGGCAAGAAGCTCCTCGACGCCATCCGCTCCGGCACGGGCGGCGGCGTCGAGGTCGTCTGCACCGAGCTCAAGCGGGACTCTGACAAATACGATTTCGCCCAGGCGGAGTTCAAGGCGGCCGGCAAGAAGATCGCACCGGCTGCGCTCCGAGCCGTCACCTCCGCCTTCTCCGACGACCTCGCCGAGTTGGCGGCCGCCTGCCAGCAGCTCATCGCCGACACTGCGGCGGAGATCACGGAGGCGACCGTCGACAAGTACTACGGCGGCCGGATGGAGACCAACGCTTTCCAGGTCGCCGACGCTGCCATCGCGGGCCGGCACGGCGAGGCCCTCGTCACGATGCGGCACGCGCTGGCGTCGGGCGCAGATCCCGTGCCCATGGTCGCAGCATTCGCGAGCAAGATCCGCACGATGGCCAAGCTGTCGGGAGCCAGAGGCGGCTCCGGCCAGCTGGCGCAGCAGTTCGGCCTCGCCCCCTGGCAGGTCGACCGCGCCAAGCGCGACCTCAAGGCTGGACGGAAGACGGCCTCGGGCGGTGCATCGAAGTGCTCGCCGAGACCGACGCGAACGTGAAGGGCGGCGGCCGAGACCCCGTTTTCGCGCTGGAGCGGATGATCCGCATCGTCAGCGCCCGCGGACGAGACTAGGCGCGGCCCAAGCGGCAGAAGAAGGCGCGCAAACGCGAAGAGCCCCCGTCGTCATGACGGGGGCTCTTCGCTGCGCGGACGGATCCGCGGATGTCTGACTTAGAGGCTCGCGACCTGCTTGGCGATGGCCGACTTGCGGTTCGCTGCCTGGTTCTTGTGGATGACGCCCTTGCTGGCGGCCTTGTCGAGCTTCTTGTTGGCGACCTTCAGCGCGGAGACGGCCTTGTCCTTGTCACCGGAGACGACGGCCTCGCGGGTCGCGCGAACGGCGGTCTTGACCTCGCTCTTGACGGCCTTGTTGCGATCGGTCGCCTTCTTGTTGGTGCCGATGCGCTTGATCTGCGACTTGATGTTTGCCACGTGTGGTTACTTTCGTTTGAAGTGAGTTACGGATGAGCCGCTCAGCGAGAGAGGGCGCCTTGCGGCAGTCGTGCGGACGAACCCACACGCAAGCCAACAAACAACTTTACCAGCGCCCGCCCTCAGAACCAAAAGCGCTGCTACGCGCGAGCCGTGTCGGCCGGGGCGTACGTACCCGAAGCGATCTCCTCGACCAGCGAGACACCGTTCGGCTCCCAGCCCAGGTCGATGCGTGCGCGACCGCCACGGGCCTGCTGGTCGAGCAGCAGCGCATCCGCGAGTCCTTCGCCGAGTCGCGACCGCGACTCGGACACGGACTCGGCCTCGACCCGTCCATCAAGCCCGGCCGTGACGGATGCGACCTCAGCGAGCTCCCGAACCGTTGGGTTGATTCCGCTGGCGCCGACATAGACGGCTCCGGCATCTCCGCGTTCGAACGCGAGCACATAGAGTGCGGCCAAGTCGTCGACGTGCACGGTCGCCCAGTGCTGCGACCCGTCGCCGATGAGTCGCAATGCAGGGACGCCGCCCGAGCCACGCGGCGCGTCGACGATCACGTTCGCCAGTCCCTTCCCGTGCCCGTAAACGATCGACGGAACGACGACGGCGGTCCGGATGCCCGCAGCAGACAGCACACGCGTCTCGTTCGCCCCGCGCCACGCCGTTAACGCGGGTGGGTCGAGAGGCGAGTCTTCCGCGATGTCGGCATTCGAGCCGAACGACCAGATCCCGCCCGTGTGCACGAACGGCTTGCCGCTTCCTTCGAGACCGCGCAGCACAGCTTCGATGAAGACCGGGTCGACATCCTTCGCCGACGCCAGGTGAATCACTCCGTCGCTGTCGCGCGCAGCGCTCGTGACCAGGTCCGCATCCGTCGCGTCTCCGATGATCGCCGTCGCGCCGGCCGCTTCGACGACCGCCGCCTTCGCCTCGTCGCGCACGAGCGCCGTGACGGAGTGACCCTCTTCGATCAGGAGGGGAGAACGGATGATCCGATGAAGCCGGTCGCGCCGGTGAGGAGAATACTCATGCTGAAGGCCAACGCGACAGCCCTCGTCGCATTCCCGCCGGGCTGTCCGGTTTCGCGGGCGTAGGCTCGAATCCATGACTCAGAACGCATCCATCGCCATCGTCAACGCCTATGTCGTCCCGGTCGCCGGTGACCCGATCGACGGGGGCACGGTCCTCGTCGAGAACGGCAAGATCTCCGCTGTGGGGCTCGACGTGACGGTTCCGGATGGGGTGCGCACGATCGACGCGGCAGGCAAGTGGGTGCTTCCCGGCTTCATCGAGTCGCACGGTCACGTGGGCATCCACGAAGAGGCCAACGGCCCCGCGGGCGACGACACGAATGAGATGACGACCCCGAACACTGCCGCGGTGCGCGCGATCGACGCGATCAACATCGACGACGAGGGATTCCGGGATGCGCTCTCCGGCGGTGTGACATCGATCGTCGTGAAGCCCGGCTCGGGCAACCCGATCGGCGGCCAGACCGTCGCCATCAAGTCCTGGGGCGGTCGCACGATCGACGAGCAGGTCATCCGTGAGGCGGTGAGCGTCAAATCGGCGCTCGGGGAGAACCCGAAGCGCGTCTACGGTGCGAAGAACGTCACGCCGAGCACCCGCCTGGGCGTCGCGATGATCATCCGCGAGGCGTTCGTCGAGGCGCAGAACTACCGCGCGCAGCGCGACGATGCACAGAAGGAGGGCAAGCCCTTCGCGCGAGATCTCGGCAAGGAGACGCTCGTGCGGGTGCTCGACGGCGAACTCGCCTGGGACCAGCACACGCACCGTCACGACGACATCGCCACGGCCATCCGTCTCGCCGACGAGTTCGGCTACCGCCTCGTGATCAACCATGGCACCGAGGGGCACAAGCTCGCCGATGTGCTCGCCGAGCGCGACATCCCGGTCATCTTCGGACCGCTCTTCACCGCCCGGTCGAAGGTCGAGCTGAAGGATCGTGCGATTGCGAACCTGGGCAAACTCGCCGCCGCAGGCGTCCGCGTTGCGATCACGACCGACCACCCCGTCGTGCCGATCAACTTCCTCGTGCACCAGGCTTCGCTCGCTGTCAAGGAGGGACTGCCCCGCGACACGGCAATCGAGGCGCTCACCGTGAATCCTGCATCCTTCCTCAAGCTGGATGAGCGCGTGGGTTCGCTCACGCCCGGTCTCGACGGTGACGTTGTGATCTGGTCGGGCGACCCCCTCGACGTGAATTCACGCGCCGAGGTCGTCTTCATCGACGGATCCGAGGTCTACCGCTGGGAGGGCGACCACGGGCATGTGGTCGAGCGCTCCGAGCGCTTCTCGACCGCCGGCTAGAAGCCCCTTGTGGACAACTGACCCTGTGCAGTCGTGCGAAAGGTGCGGTTCGGTACTCCCGAATCGCACCTTTCGCACGATTCGACGCCGTGGGGGGCACGAATAGGGTTGCGGCCCCGGCTCGTGGGAGAATCGAACCACAATGTCACCACGAGCTCTGAAGGCCCTCGAGCCCGCCGCGACCGATCCGGCGTTCATCCGTAATTTCTGCATCATCGCCCACATCGACCACGGCAAATCCACCCTGGCCGACCGGATGCTGCAGATCACCGGCGTCGTCTCCGATCGCGACATGCGCGCCCAGTATCTCGACCGCATGGACATCGAGCGCGAGCGCGGCATCACCATCAAGAGCCAGGCCGTGCGCATGCCCTGGGAGATCGATGGCCAGAGCTTCGCCCTCAACATGATCGACACCCCCGGGCACGTCGACTTCACCTACGAGGTGTCACGGTCGCTCGCCGCCTGTGAGGGCGCGATCCTGCTCGTCGATGCTGCCCAGGGCATCGAGGCCCAGACGCTCGCAAACCTCTATCTCGCGCTCGAGAACGATCTGACGATCATCCCGGTGCTGAACAAGATCGACCTACCGGCTGCCGACCCCGACAAGTACGCGGCAGAGCTCGCGTCGCTGATCGGCGGCAAGCCGGAGGACGTGTTGCGCGTCTCTGGCAAGACAGGCATGGGCGTCGAAGACCTGCTCAACCGGGTCGTCGAGCAGATCCCGGCCCCGGTCGGCGACAAGGACGCTCCTGCGCGGGCGATGATCTTCGACTCCGTCTACGACAGCTACCGCGGCGTGATCACCTACGTCAGGATGATCGATGGCAAGCTCTCGCCCCGCGAACGCATCCAGATGATGTCGACAAAGGCCACCCACGAGATCCTCGAGATCGGCGTGAGCTCGCCCGAGCCGACCCCCTCGAAGGGCCTCGGCGTCGGCGAGGTCGGCTACCTGATCACGGGCGTGAAGGACGTGCGCCAGTCCAAGGTCGGTGACACGATCACCACCGCGGCCAAGCCGGCGACCCAGGCTCTGGCCGGGTACACCGAGCCCAAGCCGATGGTCTTCTCGGGACTGTACCCGATCGACGGCAGCGACTATCCGGAACTCCGCGAAGCGCTCGACAAACTGAAGCTGTCGGATGCGGCACTCGTCTACGAACCGGAGACATCGGTCGCGCTCGGGTTCGGCTTCCGTTGTGGCTTCCTCGGGCTGCTGCACCTCGAGATCGTCACGGAACGCCTCGAGCGCGAGTTCGGCCTCGACCTCATCACCACTGCTCCGAGCGTGATCTACGAGGTGACCACTGAGGACAAGAAGGTGATCACCGTCACCAACCCGAGCGAGTTCCCCGGCGGCAAGATCGCCAAGGTCGAGGAGCCGATGGTCAAGGCCGCGATCCTCGCTCCCAAGGACTACGTCGGCGTGATCATGGAGCTCTGCCAGAGCCGCCGCGGCTCTCTGCTCGGCATGGAGTACCTCGGCGAGGACCGCGTGGAGATCCGCTACACGATGCCCTCGGCGAGATCGTCTTCGACTTCTTCGACCAGCTGAAGAGCCGCACCGCCGGCTACGCGTCGCTCGACTACGAGCCCACGGGCGAGCAGGAGGCCGACCTGGTGAAGGTCGACATCCTCCTCCAGGGCGAGCAGGTGGATGCGTTCAGCGCGATCGTCCACCGCGACAAGGCATACGCGTACGGCGTGCTCATGACCGGCCGCCTGCGCGAGCTCATCCCGCGTCAGCAGTTCGAGGTGCCCATCCAGGCTGCCATCGGCGCCCGCATCATCGCCCGCGAGAGCATCCGTGCCATGCGCAAGGATGTGCTGGCCAAGTGTTACGGCGGTGACATCACCCGCAAGCGCAAGCTCCTCGAGAAGCAGAAGGAGGGCAAGAAGCGCATGAAGATGGTGGGCCGCGTCGAGGTTCCGCAGGAGGCGTTCATCGCCGCGCTCTCCGGCGACACGGAGAAAAAAGACAAGAAGTAGGCCAGGCACGATGCGACGCTCGACGTTCACCGACCAGCCCGTGACATACGGTGCCGTGGGCGGTACGCAGGCGCCCGATCTCATGTACTACCCGCCGAAGGGCTACCGACCCCTGCAGCGCGAGGCACGTCTCGGCAGCGGCGAGGATCGTTTCGCGACGGCCGTCACCGCTCTGATGACGTGGGGTGTCCAGCGGGGCAGCGGGATCAAGGTCACCGAGGCGCATGAGGGCACGGGCGTGCAGTACGAGGGCATCATCTTCAACCCTGACGGCTCTCCGTCGAAGTTGCAGGAACACCGGTCGAGCGAGGCCGTGTTTGCCGACGACGGCTCGCCATACATCGCCAACGGGATGACAGCGGTGCTGAAGATCCCGTTCTGGCCGGTCCACGTCTCCGCGCCGATCCGGGTCGTCTACGTGATCGACGAGCAGAACCGGGCCGGATTCGCCTACGGAACCATGCACGGGCATCCCGTGAGCGGCGAGGAAGCATTTCTGGTGGAAATGCGCGACGACGGATCGGTGTGGTTCGTGCTGCGCGCCTTCTCGCAGCCGGCGAACACGTTCTACCGCATCACCGCCCCGGTCCTCTGGCTCGTCCAGCGCCACTACACGGCTAAGTACCTCCGCTCGCTCCTGCCCGTTCGGTCGGTCTAGGGTGCCGAGCGCGCTTCCGCTGGGCGACCCCGCTCCGGCAGACGGATTGCCGCCCGCCTCCGCGGCGATCAACTCGGACGGCCGCAACTTCGGCGTCTATCTGCACGTCCCCTTCTGCCGGGTGCGGTGCGGGTACTGCGACTTCAACACGTACACGGCGACCGAGTTGCGGGGTGTGTCGCAGAGCGAGTACGCCGGACACGCGATCCGTGAGGTGGGATTCGCATCCCGAGCCCTCGAAGGCAGCGGCATCGAGGCGCGCCCGGTGTCGACCGTATTCTTCGGCGGCGGCACCCCGACCATGCTTCCCGCCAGTGATCTGGCTGGGATGCTCGGAGCTGTTCGCGACGCCTGGGGCCTCGCCGAGGGCGCCGAGGTCACGACGGAGGCGAATCCCGACTCGGTCGACGCTGCCTACCTCGAGCACCTGGCCGCTGCGGGCTTCACCCGGGTGTCGTTCGGGATGCAGTCGGCAGTGCCTCACGTGCTCGCCACGCTCGAACGCACGCACGACCCGGAGCGGGTGCCACTCGTCGTCGAGTGGGCGCGTGCGGCTGGTCTGCAGGTGAGCCTCGACCTCATCTACGGCACGCCGGGGGAGTCGCTCGACGACTGGAGCCGATCCCTTGACTCCGCGCTGGCGTGCGAGCCCGACCATCTCTCTGCGTACTCGCTGATCGTTGAGACGGGCACGAAGCTCGCCCGGCAGATCAAGTCCGGCGCGGTCGGCCAGCCCGACGAAGACCTCCAGGCCGACATGTACGAGTTGGCGGATGCGCGGATGACCGCTGCCGGTTACGCCTGGTACGAGGTCAGCAACTGGGCGAAGGACGACGCTCATCGCTCCAGGCACAACCTGTCGTACTGGCAGGGGCACGACTGGTGGGGCGTCGGACCGGGCGCCTCACAGCCATGTCGGCGGAGTGCGTTGGTGGAATGTGAAGCATCCGGCCGCCTACGCCGGGCGGGTACTCGCAGACGAGTCACCGGCTGCCGGACGGGAGACGCTCGATGCCGAGACACAGCGCGTCGAGCGCGTGCTGCTGCTGACGCGCATCCGGGACGGCCTGGGGATCGCCGAGCTAGATGGGGCGGGCAGAACCGCGGTCGCCGGACTGATCGCGGATGGGCTGGTCGACGCGGAAGCTGCGATACACGGATCGATCGAGCTCACGCTGCGCGGGCGGCTCCTGGCGGATGCCGTCGTGCGTCGTCTGCTTGCCGACGGCTAAGCGGCCGGCACGTACCGCAACGCGACGGCTCCGGAGTCGTAGTCGACCTTCTCGACGAGCTTCAGGTCGAGGCAGTCGGGAAGCCCCGCGAACAGGGTGGGCCCGTGGCCGGCGACACGGGGATGCACGACGAACTCGTACTCGTCGATCAGCCCCATCGCGGCGAGGGCCAGCGGGAGCTGCACGCCTCCGACGTAGAGCCCCTTCCCGGCCTCGCTCTTGAGCTGCCGGATCGCCTGCTCCAGATCGCCGCGCAGCAGCTCTGCGTTCCAGTCGACGCTATCGAGGCTGCTGGACACGACGTACTTCTTGGCCGGCCCGACCGCGCGGGCGAACGGATCGGTGGGATCCGTCGGCGCCCGCCACGCCGCCTCCATCATCTCGTACGTCACTCTGCCGAAGATGAGGGCATCGGCGCGGGCGAGGGTCTCGGCCGCGCGGCGATGCAGTTCCTCATCCGCCGACATCGCGCGATGATCGCAACAGCCGTCCACCGTGATGTTGATGGAGTAGCGGAGCGGTCGCATGTCGCAGATTCTGATGGGGCGGCGGGGAGGCCGGACTGCCTAGCTGACGAACTTGATGGCGAGCGGGTACGTGTAGTACTGGCCCTGGTTCGCCTTCACCGCAGCGATGATGCTGAAGATTATGTTCACGGCCCAGACGGCGGCGAGGATGATGAAGCCCACCAGCACGATGGTCAGGATCCAGCCGACGACGTAGGCGATCGCGAGCGTGATCTGGAAGTTCAGGGCCGTCGCCGTGTGCTGGCGCACGAACGGACCGCGATCCTTGAGCACGAGGTAGCCGATCAGCGACGGGAGGAATCCGAAGAGGATTCCGCCGACGTGGATGAGCGTCGCCCAGAGCTTCTCGTCGGCCGGGCTGAGCTGCTGCGAACCGCCGCCGTACGGCGCACCGGGCGGGGGCGGGGGAGGCGGAGGAGGTGTTGCGGACATGATGTTCTCCTAGGCTGCCGCCCGGTCGGGCGGGTTGGGGGATTGTCGCCCCAACCCTATGGCAAGCGGCTCGAAACTGGGAAGTAGCCGAGAGGTTTCGGTTACTTGATGAAGCGGAAGTTGTACGGGTATCGATAGGCGCCGCCTCCGTTGACCCTGACGAATCCGAGGATCGAGAACACCAGGTTCAGCACATAGAGCGCCCAGGGGATGAGCAGTCCGAAGATGAGCCACGCGGCGGGAACGCCGACGCCGCCCAGGATGCCCCCGATGATTTGCGAGGCGATCCAGGTCAGAATCCACGTGATCTGCCAGTTGAGGGCTTCCTTCGACTCCTGAGCTGTCAGTGCGCCGCGATCTTTGAAGACCAGGAAGATGATGAGCGACGGCAGGAACCACAGGATGCCGCCGAGGTGCGCGAACGAGGCCCACTGCTTGTCCTGGGCCTGGTCGAGGGGAGCTGCCTGACCGCCGTAAGGCTGCTGGGGTTGCTGCGGCGGAACGTTTCCGTAAGGCTGCTGGGGTTGCTGCGGCGGAACGCTTCCGTAAGGCTGCTGCGGCTGCTGGGGCGGCACGCCGCCGTAAGGCTGCTGCGGCTGCTGGGGCGGCACGCCACCGTTCGGGTCTGCCGGAGGCTGATTCGGGTCGGTCATGATCGGGGCCTTTCGTTCGGATCCGGGGAAACGAAACTCTCGGCAAAGCCGGAACCTGCCGATCAGTGCAACTCACCCTTTTGTGAGACCGCACACATAAGGTAATGCCAGCATTCAAGCGGGTGCAATCAATGAGTCGCGTGTCGACACGATATGATTAGCACTCAGGATGAGTGAGTGCTAATCCAGCCGGATGGCACGATGGGCGAACGCAGTCAGGAGGCGAGACGGATGGTGTCCGACCGGAGCCTCGAGGTATTGCGAGTCATCGTTCAGGACTACGTCGCCTCGCGTGAGCCCGTGGGATCGAAGAGCATCGTCGAGCGCCACGCTTTCGGCGTCTCGGCCGCGACCATCCGGAACGACATGGCCGCCCTCGAAGAGGAAGAGTTGATCGTCGCGCCGCACACGTCGTCAGGCCGCGTGCCGACCGACAAGGGGTACCGGTTGTTCGTCGACCACCTGTCGGACGTGCGCCCGCTGACTTCTGCCCAGCGCCAGGCGATCGAGACCTTCCTCGGCCAGTCGGTCGACCTCGACGATGTGCTCGCTCGCACAGTGCGTCTGCTCTCGCAGTTGACCAACCAGGTGGCACTCGTGCAGTACCCGTCTGTGTCGCGGTCGCGCATCCGTCACATCGAGCTCGTCACTCTCTCGCCCGGGCGACTGCTCTGCGTGCTCATCACCGACACCGGCGCCGTCGAGCAGCGAGTCGTCGAGCTGAGCGCAGACCCCACCGATGAAGAGGTGGCCGAGATCCGCGGCGTCATCAACGGGGCGGCCGCAGGGCTCTCCCTGTTCGATGCGACCGCGCGCCTCCGCGATCTGCCCGACGCACTCACCGAACGTACCCGCACTCATGTGGCTCCCGTCGCGAACGCCCTCATCGATCAGATCGCCGCCAATCGGCAGGAGAAGCTGGTGATGGCGGGCACCGCGAACCTGGTGCGCACCGAGCACGACTTCACGGGCAGCATCTACCCGGTGCTCGAGGCCATCGAGGAGCAGGTGACTCTGCTGAAGCTGTTCGGCGAGATGGCGACCGATCAGCACGGTGTCGCCGTGAGCATCGGGCGTGAGAACGCCGCCTTCGGTCTGGCCGAGACCTCCGTGTTGTCGAGCGGATACTCCGCCTCAGGATCCGACGTCGCCCGGCTGGGCGTGCTCGGCCCCCTGCGAATGGACTACTCCAACAACATGGCCGCCGTTCGCGCGGTGGCCCGCTACCTCTCCCGCCTGCTGGGCGAATAAGAACCGAACGAGAAGGAAAAGCCGTACGTGGCCGACCATTACGAAGTCCTCGGTGTTGACCGCACCGCCACCCCCGACGAGATCAAGAAGGCGTACCGACGCCTGGCACGTGAGCTGCACCCGGATGTGAACCCGAGTGCCGACGCGGCCGAACGGTTCAAGCTGGTCACCCACGCATACGACGTGTTGAGCGACCCGCAGCAGCGTCAGCAATACGACATCGGACCGCAGCCCGGTTTCGGCGGCGGCGGAGCCGACTTCGGCGGGTTCGGCGACATCTTCGAGACGTTCTTCGGCGGTGGCGGCACCAGCCGCGGGCCGAAGTCCCGGCGCGAACGGGGCCAAGACGCGCTGCTACGTGTCGAGGTGGATCTCGACGAGGTCATCTTCGGGACGCACCGCGACCTCGAGGTCGACACGGCCATCGTCTGCGAGACCTGCAACGGGTCCTGCTGCCAACCCGGTACCGCACCCGTCACCTGCGACATCTGCCACGGAACGGGGAGCATCCAGCGCTCGGTGCGCTCGCTCCTCGGCAACGTCATGACCTCCAGCCCTTGCGGCACCTGCCGTGGATACGGAACGGTCATCGCAACGCCGTGCGTCACCTGCCAGGGACAGGGTCGCGTGCGTGCGCGCCGCACCGTTCCCGTCGACATCCCCGCCGGCGTCGACACCGGCCTGCGCCTGCAGATGCCGGGCAGCGGCGAGGCAGGCCCCGCTGGCGGCCCGAACGGAGACCTGTACCTCGAGATCAAGGTCAAGCACCACGACGTGTTCAGCCGTGACGGCGACGACCTCCTGTGCACCCTCGAGGTCTCAATGACGGATGCGATCCTCGGCACGACCGCCACCGTCAACGCCCTCGATGGCGACATCAAGCTGGAGCTGAAGCCCGGCGTGCAGAGCGCCGACATCATGACGATCAAGGATCGTGGCATCACCCACCTGCGGGGGAGCGGACGCGGCGATCTGCGCGTCGGCATCCAGGTGGTCACTCCCGTGAAGCTCGACCACAAAGAGCGCGAGCTGATCAAGCAGTTCGCGGCGAGCCACAAGCAGCAGGAGCCCTCGCTGGCCCGATTCCAGCAGGGGCTGTTCGCGAAGCTGCGCGACCGGTTCCTCAACGTATGAGACGACCATGAGCTCGCTCTACTTCCGGGAGGACCTCGTGACCGCCGAAGTCGGTGCGCGGGTGTCTCTGGTCGGCGCCGAGGCCAAGCACGCGGCCACGGTCAACCGGACAAGGCCGGGCCAGTCGGTCATGATCGGCAACGGTCGTGGCCTGGTCGTGTCCGGCGAAGTGATCGAGTCGACATCGTCGGAACTCACGATCGATGTCGAGGCGGTCGAGCACGTCGAGCCCGCGAGACCGAGCCTGACACTCGTGCAGGCGCTCGCCAAGGGCGACCGAGACGAGCTCGCGATCCAGGCATCCACTGAGCTGGGTGTGGATGCAGTCGTGCCGTGGTCGGCGGCTCGCTCGGTCTCCCGGTGGGAGGGTCCGAAGGTCGCGAAGGGGCGCGACCGTTGGGCGACCATCGTGCGGGAGGCGGCCAAGCAGTCGATCCGCGCGTGGGTTCCCGAGGTGGGCGAGCTCTCGAGCACCAGATCGATCGCCGCGCTGGCGGGTGAGAACCGCGTGTTCGTGCTCGAACCGGATGCGACGGTGCCGCTCTCGTCCATCGTTCCCGATGGTCGCCCGATCGTTCTGGTGGTCGGTCCGGAAGGCGGGATAGCCTCCGAAGAGCTCGCAGCCTTCTCTGCCGCCGGTGCGGAACTCGTACGGCTCGGCGACACCGTGCTGCGCACATCCACCGCCGGCCCTGCTGCCCTGGCCGTGCTCAACGGAATCCTCGGCCGCTGGTGAGGTGCCGGCCTTAAGATGGGGACTATGGAAACCGACCAGCGATCGATCTTCTCCCGCATCATCGCGGGGAGATCCCCGCAGACATCGTCTACGACGACGGGCGCATCATCGCGTTCCGCGACATCGCGCCGAAGGCGCCGGTGCACCTGCTCGTGGTGCCGAAGACGGAGCAGTACCGCGACGTCGTCGAGCTGGCCGCGGGCGACCCCGGGCTGCTCGCCGAACTGGTCGCCACGGCCGACCGCCTCGCCAAGGAATATTCCGACGGAGATTTCCGCTTGATCTTCAACACCGGTGCCGGGGCGGGCCAGACCGTGTTCCACGTTCACGCCCACATCCTGAGCGCCAATTCAGAGGGAACCAGCCTCGAGGAAGGAAGCCTTGCCGACTAGCGATTTCACGCCCCCGAACACCGAGGGGCAGGCAGAAGCCCGTTTCGATGTCGACGGCGTCGCGATGGTGCGACTGCTCGGGCCGCAGGACAGGTTGCTCACCACGCTGGAGAGGCAGTATCCGCTAGTCGACGTGCACGTGCGCGGAAACGAGATCTCCCTCACGGGCGACGCGACGCAGGTCGAGGCCGCCCGGCGACTGATCGAGGAACTGCTGCAGATGGTCCGCAACGGCCAGGAGCTCAGCCCGACCGAGGTCACGAGTTCGGCTCGCATCCTCGACACGGGTCTCAACCTGAGCCCGTCGGATGTGCTGAGCCAGGCCATCCTGACCGTGCGGGGCAAGAGCATCCGTGCCAAGACGCTCGGCCAGAAGCAGTACATCGACGCGATCGACGAGAACACGATCACTTTCGGCATCGGCCCCGCCGGTACCGGTAAGACGTATCTCGCGATGGCGAAGGCCGTGCAGGCGCTGCAGCGCAAAGAGGTGACCCGCATCATCCTGACCCGCCCTGCGGTGGAGGCCGGCGAACGTCTCGGCTACCTGCCGGGCACGCTCACCGACAAGATCGACCCGTATCTGCGCCCGCTGTACGACGCGCTCAACGAGATGATGGACCCCGAGATCGTCCCCAAGCTGCTCGCAGCGGGCACGATCGAGGTCGCGCCGCTCGCGTACATGCGCGGTCGTACCCTCAACGACTCGTTCATCGTGCTCGACGAGGCCCAGAACACCACGCCCGAGCAGATGAAGATGTTCCTGACGCGTCTGGGCTTCGGCTCCCGGATGGTCGTCACCGGCGACATCACGCAGATCGACCTCCCGAACGCGGCGAGTGGGCTGCGCCTCGTGACCCGCGTGCTGAAGGACGTCGACGACATCTACTTCGCGCGCCTGACGAGCGACGACGTCGTGCGTCACACCCTCGTCGGTCGCATCGTGGATGCGTACACCGAGTACGACGCGCAGAAGCAGGCGCTGCACTACGAGCGCGAGCAGGCGGCCGAGTTCGCCAACCGCGCCGAGCGCCGTTCGTCGATCCCGCGCGACCGCCTTCCGAAACGACGATGAGCACAGAACGATAGGGCTGACCAGTGAGTATTGAAGTCAACAACGAGTCAGCCATCCCGGTCGACGAGGCGGCGCTGCAGCGTCTCGCGACCTATGCGTTCGACATCATGCACGTGCATCCGGATGCCGAGCTCGCGATCGTCCTGGTGGATGAAGCGGCGATGGAGCAGCTGCACGTGCAGTGGATGGACGAGCCCGGCCCCACCGACGTGCTCAGCTTCCCCATGGACGAGCTGCGTCCGGGCACCGAGGACGAGCCGTCGCCAGCCGGCCTGCTCGGCGATGTCGTACTCTGCCCGCAGGTCGCCCAGGCCCAGGCGGAGACCGCCGGGCACAGCTTGATGGAGGAGCTGCTGCTGCTCACCACGCACGGCATCCTGCACCTGCTCGGGTTCGATCACGCCGAGCCCGCCGAGGAGCGGGAGATGTTCGGCATCCAGCGCGACATCCTGATCGGATTCTCGCGCTACGACCGACAGCGATAGGGAGCGCGGATGCTGGTCACGGTCTTCTTCGTCGTCGCCTTCCTGCTCGTCGCCTTCGGCGGTCTGATGGCCGCTGTCGACTCCGCCATCTCGGTTCAGTCGCGCGCGGACATCGGCGAGCTGGCCGAGACGTCACGGGCGAAGAAGTCTTTGCTCGCGATCGCTGCCGATCCTGGCGCGCACTTCAACGCCATCAACTTCATCCGCATCACGGCTGAGACGACCGCTGCGGTGCTGGTCACGCTCGCGTTCGAGATGATCTTCGAACAGTGGTGGCTCTCACTACTTCTGTCCGCACTCATCATGACCGGGGTCTCTTTCGTGCTGGTGGGGGCGAGTCCGCGAAGCGTCGGACGGGCGCACTCGACGTTCCTGCTGCAGCAGACGGCGCCGCTCGTGCGTTTCGTCCGCGTACTGCTCGGGCCGATCGCTGACGGTCTGGTGGCACTCGGTAATCGCGTGACACCCTCGATCTCGCGGTCCGCTCCGGTCGCGAGCGAGGAGCAACTCCTCAGCATCGTCGACGAGGCGACCGAGTTCGACGTGCTGGAAGAGGACGATCGCGAGCTGATCCACTCGATCTTCGAGTTCAACGACACCGTGGTACGCGAGGTCATGCTGCCCCGCACCGACATGGTGACGATCGATCGCAGCGCGGGCCTCGGCACAGCCATGGGGCTCTTCCTCAGCAAGGGCGTGTCCCGGATGCCCGTGATCGACGGTGACCCCGACAACGTCGTGGGCATCCTGTATCTGCGCGATGTGGCCAAGCTGAGCTTCGAGAAGCCGCTCGGCGCCGAAGAAGTGACAATGGGCGAGCTCGCCCGCCCGGCGCTGTTCGTGCCGGAATCGCAGAAGGCGGACGCACTGCTGAGGCAGATGCAGCTCGAGTCGAACCACCTCGCCATGGTCGTGGACGAGTACGGCGGCATCGCTGGACTGGTCACGATGGAGGACTTGATCGAGGAGCTCGTCGGCGACATCTCCGACGAGTACGACCATGAGGTCGAGCTCGTGCAGGAGATCGGCGAAGGTCGCTACCGCGTGAGCACCCGGTTGCCGATCGACGAACTCGGCGAGATCTTCGGGCTCGAGTTGGACGACGACGATGTCGATACCGTCGGCGGTCTCGTCTCCAAGCTCCTCGGCAGGCTGCCGGAGACCGGTTCGACCGTCTCCGCGTACGGCCTGCTCTTCACCGTCGACCGCACTGAGGGTCGCCGCAAACACGTCACCACCGTGCTCGTCGAGCGCGACACCGCATTGATCTCGGCGCCCGAGGCGTCGGTTGAGGAGAACCACTCGTGACCGATTTCCACGCCGGATTCGTCTCGTTCGTCGGCCGGCCGAACGTCGGCAAGTCGACGCTCACCAACGCGCTCGTCGGCGAGAAGGTGGCCATCACGAGCTCGAAGCCGCAGACGACCCGCCGCGCGATCCGGGGGATCGTGCACCAGAAGAACGGCCAGCTGATCCTGGTCGACACCCCTGGCATCCACCGCCCGCGCACGTTGCTCGGCGAACGACTGAACTCGTTGGTGCAGTCGACGCTCGGCGACGTCGACGTGATCGGCTTCTGCGTGCCCGCGGACGAGAAGATCGGCCCGGGCGACCGCTTCATCAACGAGCAGCTGGATGCGTATCCCCGTGCGAAGAAGGTCGCGATCGTCACGAAGATCGACGTCGCGAGCAAGGCCGCCGTCGCCGAGCAGCTGCTGGCCGTCTCCGAACTGCGCGAGTGGGAGGCGATCGTTCCGCTGTCGGCGACCAGCCACATCCAGCTCGACACTCTGACATCCGAGCTGATGCGCCTGCTGCCCACGTCGCCGGCTCCGCTTTACCCGGCGGACGCGGTCACCGACGAGGGTCTCGAAGATCGGATCGCGGAGTACATCCGGGAGGCGGTGCTCGAGGGCGTCGAGGACGAGCTGCCCCACTCGCTCGCGGTCACGATCGACGACATCGTGGAGCGCGACGACAAGGATCTCGTGGAGGTCTATGCGAACCTGTTCGTCGAGCGGGACAGCCAGAAGGCGATCGTCATCGGCAAGGGCGGGAGCCGCATCCGGGATGTGGGTGCCGCTGCTCGAGTGCCGATCGAGGCACTGATCGGCAAGCAGGTGTTCCTGTCGATCCGTGTGAAGGTCGCGAAGGATTGGCAGCGCGACCCGAAGCAGCTCGGGCGCCTCGGCTTCTAGATCTCTTCGGGCCGCAGGCGCTTCCGCGCTCGTACATCCAGCGGATGAAATCCGCCGGAGCGGCGCTTGTGGGCGCCCGTCGCCCCGTACCGTAGAAGTATGCAGCCCCCACCCGTGCCCTGGACCGGCTCGTGCCGTTCCGCTGGGTACTGGAGCCTGCCCTCGGACTGATCCTGTTCTGCGTGTGGCTGATCTCCGGACTGGCTCTCGATATCGAGACCGCGCTGACTCTGCTCTTCTACTGCGCGGCCGTCTCCCTGTCGCGGGTGCTTCCAGGCGTGGCGCTCGGGCTCATCAGTGCGGCGGTCCTCCTGGATGTCGCGAGTTCCAGCACGCTCGAGACGCCGTTCCGGCTCATCGGGCTTGTCGCGGTTCTGATAACAGTCTTCGGCGTGGCAGCGCACTCGGGCAAGGTCGTGCGCTGGCTCGACTTCGTCGCGGCGATTCTGCTCGGTCCGGCCGTCGCCTACCTCTTCACCGTGCGCGGGCAGCTCAAGTTCCCGCTCTTCGGGCCGGTGATCGGCGGGTACTACACATCGCAGGGTGTCGGGCTGCTGCTGATGAGCCTGTTGCTGGTGGTCGCTTTCGTGGCCTGCTGGTTCGTCGGATTCCTCGTCGCGCGGCAGCGCGCGACCGGGTCGATGGAGGGCAGCTCGGTGCTCGTCTGGCTGGCGTCGTCCGGCGGTACCCGGGTCACCGATCCCGAGGTCGAGAGCGTCGGGCTGGTGCGCCGGCTCACACGAACCGAATTGGCGTTCGATGTGGCCGGTGCTGTCGCCTTCGCATTCAGCTGTCTTATCCTCGACGCGGTCAGCATCTTCGGCTTCGGCAGCGACGGCGGGCCGCGATCGGGCTTCCTCGTGATGATCGCGTTCGCTCTGGCGATCGCGGTGCGGCGCGTGTCGCCGGCGGTCGCTCTTGCGCTGGCCTGGCTCGCGGCGATCCTGCAGATGACGACCGGCCACAGCATCCAGTTCAGCGATATCGGTGTGCTGATCGTGCTCTATGCGACCGCCGCGTACGGCGATCGCATCGTGCGCTGGTCGGGCCTGATCTCGGCTGGGGTCGGTGCCTTCGTCGCTGCGCTTTACCTCACGCTCACGGCCGCCCTCAGCCAGAACTACCTCAACGTGCTGTCGAGCGCCATCGCTCAGCTCGCGCTCCAGTTCGCCTTCCTCTTCGTCGTCAGCATCACCGTGCTCGGGCTGTCCTGGGTCCTCGGCCTGCTCATGCGCACCTGGCGCACCGCCAGGCTGTCGCGTCGCGCCCAGGCCGAGGCAGAGCTCGACCGCGCACGAGCGGTCGAGGACGTGGTCGTCGAGCAGGAGCGCACGCGCATCGCCCGCGACATGCACGATGTCGTCGCGCACTCGCTGGCCGTCGTCATCGCTCAGGCGGACGGGGCGCGCTATGCGCGGCACACGGATCCCGGCTCTGTGGATGAAGCTCTCAAGATCATCGCGTCGACGGCACGCTCCGCGCTCGGGGATGTGCGGGTCCTGCTCGCGGAGCTCCGGCACGCTCAGCCAGAGGGGCCGCAGCCGTCGCTCGAGGACCTGGACCGCACCATCGATCAGATCCGCGCCGCCGGCCTCGATGTCTCGTTCGAGCGCGTCGGGGATCTCAGCCTGCTCGGGTCCGCCCAGCAGATCGCCGCGTACCGCATCGTTCAGGAGGCGCTGACCAACGCGCTCCGACACGGAGACACGGCCACCTCGGCGTCCGTCGTGCTCGCCGAAACGTCCGACGAGAACGCCGGCCCCGGCGTCACCATCACTGTGAGGAACACCATGAAGCCCCTCTCGATCGACACTCCCGCAGGCGGAACGGGAGCGCTGCCCCGCATCGGGCACGGCCTGCCCGGGATGCGCGAGCGCGCCACGTTGGCCGGAGGCTCGCTCAGCGCAGGGCCGACCGGCGACTGGTTCGTCGTGAAGGCGTTCCTCCCGGCGGGAGCCACCGCATGAGCGGCGGCGAGTCCTCGACGCGTATCCGCGTGCTGCTGGTCGACGATCAGGCGCTGTTCCGTGCCGGGGTCCGGATGCTCGTCAGCTCGCAAGCGGATCTCGAGTTCGCCGGAGAAGCCGCCAACGGCGCGGAAGGTGTGCGCCTCGCCCGCGAGACCTCACCGGATGTCGTGCTCATGGACATCCGAATGCCCGTCATGGACGGGATCGCGGCGACGACCGAGATCGTCGAGAGCGCCGCACGCGAGGGCAGAGACGCGCCGAAGATCGTCGTGCTCACGACCTTCGACCTCGACGAGGCCGCGGCACGCGCGATTCGCGGTGGGGCCAGCGGCTTCGTGCTCAAAGACGCCGAACCCGAGTTCCTCCTCGCTGCCATCCGCACGGTGCACGCCGGCAGCGCCGTGATCGCCGCAGGGGCGACGCGCGAGCTGTTTCAGTACTTCTCGGCAGGCGACCCCGTCAAGCCGCAACCTCCGGAGTTCGAGACCCTCACCGCCCGTGAACGTGAGATCTTCGTGCTCGCGGCACGCGGGCTCAGCAACTCCGAGATTGCCTCGACCGAGTTCCTCAGCGAGGCGACGGTGAAGACCCACATCAGCCGCATCCTTAGCAAGCTCGGCCTGCGCGACCGCGTGCAGATGGTCGTCTACGCATTCGAGCACGGGCTGACGGCGGTCGAGTAGCGCGTGCTGCGGCCAGGGCGAATCATCCTCAGGGCTGATGCCGGATAGCCCGCTGGCCCGATTCGTGTTTCACAGCGCATCCATAGCGTTGATGGCATGGACAACGTCACCAATGCGACGGTCACGACCGCCGCTCCCATCCTGCAGCCCACAGACAAGCTCGTAGCGCGGGTGGTGAACGCCACCAAGTCGTATGGAGCCGGGGCCAACCGGGTGAACGCGCTCGAAGGCGCGTCACTCGGTATCCCCGCCGGGCAGTTCACCGCGATCATGGGGCCGAGCGGCTCGGGCAAGTCGACCCTGATGCACGTGATGGCAGGCCTCGACACAGTGACGAGCGGTGAGGTCTGGCTCGGCGACACCGAGATCACGCGGCTTCAGGATGCCGAACTCACGGTCCTCCGCCGTCGTCGCGTCGGCTTCGTGTTCCAGTCCTTCAACCTCGTGCCGACGCTCGACGTCGCTGCGAACATCCGTCTGCCCTTCGAATTGGACGGTCGCCGCCCGACCCGCACGCAGAGCGAGTGGATCGACCACCTGGTCGGTTCGCTGGGCCTGACGGACCGGCTGACGCACCGTCCGCACGAACTCTCCGGGGGCCAGCAGCAGCGCGTCGCGATCGCGCGGGCACTGGCCACGCGGCCCGACCTGATCTTCGCCGACGAGCCGACGGGCAACCTCGACTCGCGCACAGGGCGGGAGGTGCTGACGCTGCTGGCCGAGGCGAGCCGTACCTACGGGCAGAGCATCGCCATGGTGACGCACGATCCGATCGCCGCGAGCTTCGCCGACCGCATCGTCTTCCTCGCCGACGGCGCGGTGGTCGACGAGCGCGACCGGTCGACTCCCGAGGAGATCTCGAGCTACATGCTCGCGATGGAGCGGCACGCATGAGCCGGCCCTTCTCCGCCTTCCGGGCAAACGCCAGAGAGCACCGGGCGAGCATCCTCGTCGCCGCTCTCAGCGCCGCATTCGGAGTCGCGTTGCTGTCGTCGACCGGTGTGCTGGCGGCCTACATCGCGGGCGACGACATCGCCGCCCAGCACGGCTCCATCCTGGTGGCCCTGAACGTGGTCGCCGCCATCTTCTTCATCATCGCTGTATATGTCGGCGCGATCGTCACCACGAACACCTTCGCGACGATCATCGCCGGCCGCACTCGCACGATCGCGCTGCTGCGCCTGATCGGTTCGAGTGCGCGGGCGCAGCGCAGATCCGTCGCGGGCGAAGGACTCGCCGTCGGTCTCATCGGGTCCCTGATCGGCGGCGCGGTGGCAGCCACGCTCGCTCTGGTTGCCGTGCGGGTGTTCGTCAGCACGAACGTCCTTCCGGATGTGACGTATCCGGTGCTAACGCCGGTGCTGCTCGCGCCGCTCATCATCGTCGTCCTGACCACGTGGCTGGCCTCCTGGATCGGCAGTCGCCGGGTGCTGACCGTCACTCCGGTGCAGGCTCTCGGCGCGGCCGAGGAACGCCCGGCCACGGCGATCCGGGGAGTCGCGCACGCAACATCGTCGCGTTCGCGCTCATCTTGTTCGGCGTTGCGCTGCTCGTCGGCGGTCTGCTCCTCGGCCTCGGCGTCTTCCGCGCCACCGCGATCGGCTCGTTCACGCCTTACGGTGTGCTCACCGCGTTGCCGGGCGGCGTGCTCTCCTTCACCGGGATCATCCTGGCCGCGCCGCTCTTCATGCCACCGATTCTGCGCGGCGTCGGCCTCATCTTCGGGCGCGGAACCGCGACGAAGCTCGCTGCCGCGAACGCGGTGCGCAATCCCGAGCGGAGCTCCCGCACGACCATCGGACTCGTCATCGGGGTCACTCTCATCACCATGTTCGTCGTCGCGTCGCAGTCGTATCTCCAGATGATCCAAGAGGCGCAGAAGAACGAGCCCGAGCTGTACGCCGGGGTCGACAGTGTGCTCACGGTCACCATGATGGTCTTCACCGTATTGATCGGCTTCTCCGCGATCATCGCAGCAGTGGGAGTCGTCAACAGCCTCTCGCTCAGCGTGCTTCAGCGCCGCCGCGAGCTCGGGCTTCTCAGAGCGCTCGGCTTCAGTGCGAAGCAGGTGCGCCGGATGATATTGGCTGAGAGCGCGCAGTTGACGATCGCCGCGATCGTCACCGGACTCGTGCTGGGCACGGCGTACGGCTGGATCGGAGCGCAGGCTCTCCTCGGCGGCATCACGGGAGGCGGACTGCTGGTGCCCACGCTGCCGTGGCCTTTCCTCGGACTAGTGGTTCTCGCCGCTGGTTTCCTGGCCGTGGTCGCGTCGATCGCACCGACGAGGCGGGCGACATCGGTCGCCCCAGTCGCCGCTTTAGCTGTGGAATAGCCCGCGAAATTCTCAGGCAGAGGGGCCCGAGGCTACGAGTTGTCTGAATGCTGGCATTACCCCAGCTTTCCACGGGCTGAGCGTCGAATAATGGGCGACGGCTCTGCCCTGCTCTGCTCTGAAAGGACTCCACGCTGAACTGGATCACGACCGTGAGGATCGATAAGCCGCCCTTCCTCATCACGGTGGACGTTCTGATCGCGGTTCTCGGACTCTACCTCCTGGTGCGCCCGACTCTTCGGCGCACCCTGGTCGGGTTCGGCGCACTCGTCGCCGGTGGTCTCATCGGGCTGTTTCTGACCTGGCTTCTCGGCGATGTGCTCGACGTGTTCGGCGTGACTCTGACTCCGGTGAGCCGGATGTGGGTGGCGATCGGATCGGCAGGAGTCGCCCTGGCGATCGTCAACCTGTTCGGCTCGCGGTGGTGGCGAAAGCTGGTAGCCGTCGTGAGCATCCCGGTGTTCCTGATCGCCGCCGGCGCCGGGATCAACGTCGACTTCGGCGAGTACCGCAACCTGAACGACGCGCTCGGCGTCGTGCCTTTCGGCGCGCTCGACCTCCACAGCGAGCATGGCGAGGTTGCCGACAGCGGCATCGATGACGCCGCGACGTGGCGTGCTCCCTCTTCTTTACCGGCGAAGGGCGAGATCGGCACCGTACACATCCCTGCGACGGCTTCAGGATTCGCGGCGCGGACCACGGTGGTCTACCTGCCACCTGCGGCGCTCACGTCCAATCCACCGGTACTCCCGATCCTGTACGCATTCTCCGGGCAGCCGGGCGCGCCCTCCGACGTCTTCACCGCCGGCCGGATCGGTGCGGTGATGGACGAGTTCGCCGCAAAGCACAAGGGGCTGGCCCCGATCGTGGTCGCTGCGGACCAGCTGGGCGGTCCGAACCGCAACCCCATGTGCGTCGATTCCGCGCTCGGCAGATCCGCCACATACCTCCTGTCGGACGTTCCGAACTGGATCAAGGCGCATTTCCGTGTGAGCAGCGATCCCGCCGCGTGGGGTGTCTTCGGCTACTCGCAGGGTGCGACCTGCGCTGTGCAATTTGCTTCCGGTCACCCCGGAATCTTCGGGTCGGCCTTGGCGTCCTCCAGTGAGCTCGGTCCGACGCTCGGCGGCGAGAAGACCACGATCGCGAAGGGATTCGGCGGTTCTGCGGCCGCCTATCGTGCCGCTCAGCCGTCGGCCCTCATGGCCGCACACGCTCCGTACAAGGACTCGCTTCTGATCCTGGGGGTGGGCCAGAACGACGCCAAGTACACCGCGTTCGCCCAAGCGCTCTACGTAGATGCGTCCCGGGCCGGGATCACCACGCACTTGTTCAGCTCACCCGGTACTGCCCACGACTGGCACACAGTGCAGCACACCCTCGCTGTCGGATTCCCCCTTATCGCCGCTCACATGGGTCTCGGCTCGTGAAGGGGGTCGGCCGGCGGCTCGTCGGCGTTGTCGCCGGGCATCCGTTCACTGCGGCGCTGACGCTGACGATTCTGATCCTGGCGTTGGTGACCGGTCCGATCCACGGGCCGCGCCGCCCTCTCCACGTCTGGCTGAGCACCGGGCCGGGTCCGGTCAGCGCGGGGCACTGGTGGTCGCCCGTCACGTCCGTGCTCTTCTGCGACAGCCTCGGCGAGCTGGTTCTGGCGCTCATCCTGACTGTGGTGCTCGTCGGAGTCGCCGAGCACCTCATGGGCACCTGGCGAACAGCACTCGCATACTTCATGACCTCCGCTGTCGGGATCCTGGCCGGCGTCGGCATTCAGCTCGTCGCATCCGGAAGCGGTGAGATGTGGGCGCGGAACGTGCGCGCCCTCATCGTGCTCGACGTCTTCACCGCCGTCGGCGGCGCGATCATGACGGCGAGCGCGTTCGCCGGCGCACTGTGGCGACGCCGGATCCGTCTGCTGACCGCGCTCGTCGCCGTCGTGCTGGTGCTCTACTCGGGGCTGCCGGGCGACCTCTATCGGCTCTTGGCGGTGCTGGCAGGGCTCGGGCTCGGCGTTCTTCTCAGGCCTTCGGCGAAGCTCGCGAGCTGGGTGCGCAGCTCGCATCACGAGATCCGGGTGCTCCTCGCGTCCGCGCTCACGATCACGGCGATCGGTCCGGTGATCGGACTCGTGACGCAATCGCGCAATGGGCTGCTGTCACCGATCAAACTGCTCTTCACAAACGAGGTGCCCGAGAAGGGCGCGCTGCTCGCCCGCTGTCAGGCGTTCGCGGTGACCAGGCAGTGCGTGCGGGACCTCACGATCGAGCGGATCAACGGTCTCGGTCCGATCCTTCTCTCCGTGCTGCCGCTGCTGGTGCTCCTCGTGGCTGCGTACGGACTGTTGCGGGGGAGCCGCTTCGCGGTATGGCTCGCCGTTTCGGTGAACCTGCTGCTCGCGCTGCTATCCGGCCTCTATTTCGGGCTGCTGCCTCTCGCGGGTCTGACGTCCACTCCGCATCTCTCGGCGCACTACTGGGAGGTGACGGTCGTGCTGACGCTCTCCGCCCTGCTCCCGCTCGTCATCGCCATCGCGCTGATCGCGCTGCGTCGGCACTTTCCCGTACGGCCTCGTGCCCGAGCGGTTCGGCGCTATCTGATCACCGTCCTGGTCGCCGGGATCGTGCTGGCGGCCGTCTACGTCGCGGTCGGATATGCGCTTCGCGAGACAGGATTCACCCGCGTGGTCAACGTGTGGGACCTGCTCGGCGACGTTCTCGAGCGATTCATCCCCGTTAACTTCCTTCGTCGTGAGCCCGTCGACTATCTGCCGACCGATCCTCTGGGAACGATCGTCTATCACAACGTCGGTACGGTGTTCTGGCTTGTCGCGATACTCGCGGCAATCCCCGTCATGCGCGGAGGCGCATCCTGGAGCGGCGCCACCGACGCTCTTCGGGTGAGGACTCTTCTGCAGCGTGGCGGGGAGACCTGATCTCGTTCATGGCGACCTGGCCCGGAAACGACTACTGGTTCGACCCGGTGGATGGGCGTGCAATCGCCTACCGCGTCGTCGGACGTGTCGCGCTCACCACCGGCGGACCGTTCGGGGCGCCTCCGCCGCACGACCGCTCGATCGAACGGTTCGCCCGCTTCTGCGACGACAACGGCTGGGTGCCCGTCTTCTACAGCGTCGACGGATCCCTCCAACCCCTGTTCGCCGAGATGGGATGGTCGACCACCGTCGTCGCGGAGGAGACCGTGATCCGCCCCCAACAGTGGGCGACGACAGGGAAGAAGTGGCAGGACGTGCGCACCTCCATCAACCGGGCCGAGCGTGCGGGCATCAGAGCCCAATGGACCAGTTTCGCCGCCCTCCCGCTGTCGACCGGTGTGCAACTCTCCGACATCTCCGAGGAATGGGTGGCCGACAAAGACCTGCCCGAGATGGGATTCACGCTCGGCGGCCTCGACGAACTGCGCGACCCCGCGGTGAGGCTGATGCTCGCCGTCGACGAGAACGGTCGCGTCGAGGGCGTCACGAGCTGGCTGCCGAGCTTCCGAGACGGTGTCGTGATCGGCTGGACTCTCGACTTCATGCGGCGCCGACCCGACAGCATCAACGGAGTCATGGAGTTCCTGATCGCCGAATCGGCCACCCGGATGCGCGACGACGGCATCGAGTTCATGAGCCTGTCCGCGGCTCCGTTGGCCCACACCGCAGGGTCTGGCGAAGGCGACCTCACGGGCATGGACCGCATCCTGGGGTTCCTTAGCGCGTCGCTCGAGCCGGTGTACGGCTTCCGCTCCCTGCTCAAGTTCAAGCGCAAGTTCCAGCCGGAACTGCATCCACTGCTCATGGCGTATCCCGACCCCGTGCAGCTGCCCGCCATCGGGATCGCGCTGGTGCGGGCCTACCTGCCGCAACTCTCCGTGAGGCAGGCAGCGACCCTTGCGCGCGGCAGAAGCTGAACCGCGCGGGTGACCGTTTCAGAGCCGCGTGTTAGGCTTGTTTCTGTGTTCGGTCTGCTCCTTCTTAGCTGCCGCGACGAGTCCTAGTTCTGGGCCTCCCTCGTCGCGGAGTTCGTCGTCGGCTCTCCACCACACCGCACGAGGAGATTTCAGACCATGAAGAACACCCAGGCGCCGAGCGCCATGCCGATTCATAAATACCGGCCGTTCCACGAGCAGTTCCGAGTCGACCTGCCCGACCGCACCTGGCCGTCGAAGCGCATCACCGAGGCACCGCGCTGGTGCGCGGTCGACCTGCGCGACGGCAACCAGGCGCTCATCGACCCGATGAGCCCCGAGCGCAAGCGGATCATGTTCGATCTGCTCGTGCGGATGGGCTACAAGGAGATCGAGGTCGGCTTCCCGAGCGCGAGCCAGACCGACTTCGACTTCGTCCGCAGCCTGATCGAAGAGGATGCAATCCCTGACGACGTCACCATCCAGGTGCTGACGCAGGCGCGCGAACACCTCATCAAGCGCACCTACGAGTCGCTGATCGGCGCCAAGCAGGCGATCGTGCACCTCTACAACTCGACCAGCGTGCTGCAGCGGGACGTCGTGTTCCGCACCGACAAGCAGGGCATCATCGACATCGCCCTGAGCGGTGCGCGGCTGTGTCGCCAGATGGAGTCGATGGTTCCGGGGACCACGATCTACTACGAGTACTCGCCCGAGAGCTACACCGGCACGGAGCTCGAGTTCGCCGTCGACATCTGCAACCAGGTGATCGAGGTCTTCGAGCCGACGCCCGAACGCAAGGTCATCATCAACCTGCCCGCCACCGTCGAGATGGCGACGCCGAACGTCTACGCCGACTCGATCGAGTGGATGTCGCGACGCCTCGCCCACCGCGAGAACATCATCCTGTCGCTGCACCCCCACAACGACCGTGGCACCGCCGTCGCGGCCGCTGAGCTCGGGTACATGGCCGGCGCGGACCGCATCGAAGGCTGCCTGTTCGGTAACGGCGAGCGCACCGGAAACGTCGACCTGGTGACCCTCGGCATCAACCTGTTCACTCAGGGCATCGACCCGCAGATCGACTTCAGCGACGTCGACTCCATCAAGCGCACCGTCGAGCACTGCAACCAGCTGCCCGTGCACGAGCGCAGTCCGTGGGGCGGCGACCTGGTCTTCACGGCCTTCAGCGGCTCGCACCAGGATGCGATCAAGAAGGGCTTCGAGGCCATGGCCGCCGACGCCGCCGCTCAGGGCAAGAGCGTCGACGACCTGGTCTGGGCCGTGCCGTACCTGCCGGTGGACCCGAAGGACCTGGGCCGCAGCTACGAGGCCGTCATCCGAGTCAACTCGCAGTCGGGCAAGGGCGGCGTTGCGTATCTGCTGAAGACCGACCACGCCATCGACCTGCCGCGCAAACTGCAGATCGAGTTTTCGGGCGTCGTTCAGGCGAAGACGGATGCAGAAGGCGGCGAGGTCTCGAGCGATGACATCTGGGCTATCTTCCAGGATGAGTACCTGCCGGCGCCCGCCGATGAGACCGACAGCAAATGGGGCCGCTTCGAACTCGGCAGCACCAGCACCTCGAACGAGACCGGCGGCGAGGTCGAGCTCACCGTGACTCTGCGCGACGGCGACTCGGTGGCGAAGGCCACCGGACGAGGCAACGGTCCGATCGCAGCGTTCCTGGACATCCTGAACCACCGCGGGATCAGCGTGCACCTGTACGACTACTCGCAGCACACTCTGGCGGCGAGCGAGTCGGCATTGGCTGCGGCCTATGTCGAACTCGATGTCGAAGGTCAGCGGTTGTGGGGCGTCGGGATCGATGCGGACACGACCACCGCATCCTTCAAGGCGGTCGTCTCCGCGGTGAACCGCGCAGTGCGTGCGTCCGAGTCGACTGCCGAGTCGCAGGCGAGCTCGACCGAGTCGGGGTCGCTCGTCTCGGCGTAGTTCCGCAGAAGTACATGAGCGCCCCCGGCCGAATCGGTCGGGGGCGCTTCGCTGTCCAGGGCCGCTCTACTCGGGCTTGTCGATCTTGTAGCGGGGGAGCGCCCCCGTGTCGGTGCGCTCGGTCGCGGCGGGTCTGCGTGCGATGCGCGGCCAGCGAGGGCGGAAGCTGCTCAGACTGAGTTCCCGCTGCTCGGGGAGGCTCCACCCGAACTGCACCGCCAGCAGGCGCAGGATGAGGGTCACGACGACGCAGACGATCGCACCGATCGTCGGCGGCACGCCGAGATCCACAAGCACGACGAGCACGACCGTTCCGGCACCCGCCGCCACCGCGTAGAACGATCCGACGTGCATCACGGCGATGGGAAGGGTGAGCAGGATGTCACGGAGGATCGACCCTCCCACGGCGGAGACCACGCCGACGAAGACCGCTGGTACCTCCGGCAGGCCGAGCGAGAGGGCCTTCGTCGTTCCGATCGCGCCGAAGAGACCGATCGTGAGCGCATCCAGAAACGTGATGATCGGGTCGAGGCGGCGGAACAGACGCACGAGCAGCATGCCGATCAGGGCCGCGACGACGGTGATCGGCAGGTACCAGTTCGATTGCAGTGCGACCGGTTGCGTCACCAGCAGCAGATCGCGGAGGAGACCACCTCCCACTCCGGTGGCGACACCGATGATCGCCACGCCGAGCCAGTCGAGGCGACGGTCGCGAAAACCGGAGGCGAACATGGCGCCCTGCAGGCTTCCGACGCCGACGGCTACGAGGTCGGCCCACAGGGGAATGGTGAAGGCCGTCGTGCTCATAGGTCACTTGTACCATGCGCGGCTGACCCGCACTCTAGGCGCGACGCGGGATACTGGACTGTGCCCGTTTACCGTGATGAAGCCGTCGTGCTGCGCACCCACAAGCTGGGTGAGGCCGACCGGATCGTCACGCTGCTCACCCGCCAGCACGGCAAAGTGCGAGCCGTCGCGAAAGGGGTTCGACGCACCGCCTCCAAGTTCGGCTCGCGGCTCGAACCGTTCATGGTCGCCGACGTGCAGCTCTACGAGGGGCGAAGCCTCGACGTCGTCACCCAGGCAGAATCGCTCGGCTCATACGGGGCAGAGATCGCGGGCGATTACGCGGCATACACAGCGGCGAACGCCATGGTCGAGACGGCCGACCGTTTGACCGAGTCCGAGTCGTCGCTGCAGCAGTATCTACTGCTCGTCGGCGCCCTGCGTTCGCTTTCGCGGCACGAACACGGCCCGATGCTCACACTCGACTCGTATCTGCTGAGGGCCCTGTCTCTCGCAGGATGGGCGCCGAGCTTTCTCGACTGCTCACGCTGCGGCGCACCCGGTCCGCATCTGTCGCTCGTCGTGCAGCTCGGCGGTGTGGTCTGCGATGACTGCGCGCCTCAGGGGGCACCCAAGCTGGACGCGGCGACCATCGGGCTGCTCGCATCTCTGCTCACCGGCGATTGGGATGCGGCGGAAGCGGCGAACGACGCGACACGATCGAAGGCGAGCGGCGTGGTCGCGGCCTACACCCAGTGGCACCTCGAGCGAGGCCTGCGTTCGCTCCAGCACGTTCAGCACGACCGGAAAGCAGAGGCATGAGTCCCAAGCCGTACACGCACAAGGATGCGGTCGAGTTCCGACCCCTCGACTGGACAGGGCTGTATCCGCCGCAGCTGCCCGCATCCGTCGTGCCGGATCATGTGGCGGTCGTCATGGACGGGAACGGTCGGTGGGCGAACAAGCGCGGGCTCACGCGGATCGAAGGGCACCGCGCGGGCGAAGCTGCATTGCTGGATGTCGTGGCGGGCGCCATCCAGATCGGGGTGAAGCATCTGAGCGTCTACGCGTTCTCGACCGAGAACTGGAAGCGCTCACCCGAAGAGGTGCGGTTTCTGATGGGCTTCAACCGCGACGTGCTGCACCGCCGCCGCGACCAACTCAACGAGTGGGGCGTGCGCGTGCGTTGGGCGGGACGCAAGCCCCGGCTCTGGTCATCGGTGATCAAAGAACTGCAGTATGCCGAGAAACTGACCGCCGGGAACGACACCCTCACGCTCACGATGTGCGTCAACTACGGCGGTCGCACCGAGGTGGCGGATGCTGTACGCACGATCGCCGAGGAGGTCGCCGCGGGCCGCATCAAGCCGTCCGCCGTGAGCGAGAAGACGATCCAGCGACACCTCTATACGCCCGACCTGCCAGACGTCGATCTCTTCGTCCGCAGCTCGGGGGAGCAGCGCACCAGCAACTTCATGCTTTGGCAGAGCGCGTACGCCGAAATGGTCTTTCTCGACACGCTCTGGCCCGACTTCTCGCGGACCGATCTGTGGCAGGCGGTCGAACTCTACGCATCCCGAAACCGTCGATTCGGTGGGGCGATCGACGCTCCGGGAATGCCCGGCTGAGTTCCGCCGTTGCATTTTTGCGTGAGTGAACCTATCAAGATCGACATTTGGTCCGACGTCGCGTGCCCCTGGTGCTACATCGGAAAGCGCAAGTTCGAGACGGGCAGCGGCCTCTTCTCCGAGGCCGGGGATGAGCGGGCCGTCGAGGTGGAGTACCACTCGTTCGAGCTGTCGCCCGACACTCCGGTCGACTTCGACGGGAGCGAGGTCGACTTCCTCGCCGGGCACAAGGGCATCTCGCCCGAACAGGTCGGTCCGATGCTGGAGCGCGTCACCGGGATCGCCTCGTCGGTCGGCCTCGATTACGACTACGACATCCTGAAGCACACCAACACCATCCAGGCGCACGAGCTCATGCACTTCGCGAAGGCGCAGGGCAAGCAGCTTGAGATGGCGGAGCGCCTCTTCAAGGCCTACTTCACGGAGGGGCGCCACATCGGTCGCGTCGAGGACCTCGCGGACCTTGCAGCGGAGGTCGGCCTGGACAGGGCTGCCGTGGTCGCGTCTCTCTTCGGAGGAGTTCCTGTCGGATGTGCGGGCAGACCAGAGCCTCGCGCAGGAGTACGGCATCCAGGGCGTGCCCTTCTTCGTGATCGACGGCCGCTACGGTGTCTCCGGCGCGCAGGACCCGACCACGTTCGCCCAGGTGCTCGAGCAGGTCTGGACCGAGCGCGCCGAGGTGACCGCGTGAGTGGTGCGACGCAGTCCGGCGCCGCTGGTGCCGCCGGTGGGGCCGGTGCCGCTGGCGGGGCCGGTGCCGCTGTTGCTGGTGCCGCTGGTCCCGCCGGTGGGACCGCGTCGCCTGTCGCGCTGATCCCCTTCGGCTCCGCCGACGCGGCCGCCTGCGAAGGCGACGCCTGCCTCATCCCGGGCACCACGCCCGTCGACTCCGCTTCCTGACAACGAGGGTCGCAACACGCCGTCTCGGCATTAGCTTCGACGGCGTGTTGCGACCCTTTGTTGTGCGAGAGCGGTGCGGATGCGGTCAATGGCTTCCGCGCATCCGTTTGCTGTGTGTGACTTGTTCACCCTGACTATGCGCCATTCGAGGGTTTGAAACGTCCACAGTCGATCCACGTCTGAGAAGTATTGGTCGGGATCGGAGCGGTGCTGGTCACCGTCGTATTCGACGATCACCCGGTACTGCGGAAAGGCCAGATCTGCGAAGCCCTTGAAGGATCCGTCCGTGCCCAGGACCGCCCAGTTCACCTCAGGTTCGGGTAGTCCGGCTCTTGCGATCGCGAGCCGAAGTCTGGTCTCCATAGGTGAGTCTGTGCGCGCTCGGATGGACTCGAGCGCGGAACGCAGACGTTTGACGCCGGGTCTGTTGACTGCGTCAGCCGCCGCACTCGCGAGGTCGGCGGTCGAGCCAAGCGGATCTCTTCTCCTGACGATCGCATCGCCGGCGACGATCAAGTCGTCTATCGACATCATCGACGCAAGCTCGCACCAGACCTCGATCGGAGGGGGCACGCGCAAACCGTTCCAGAGCCTCAGAGTGTCCGGATCGACTCGGAGCTTGTGCCCGATGATGCCGTCGCCACGCGGTGCCCTCCGCGGAATCATCACCGAGACGTGGATGAGTCTGGACGCCTCGTGTTCGGGCGGTACGGGGAGTCCGTAGATGATCGCGGCGGTGACATGGCTGAAGAAGTGGCCATCGTCCATGAGCGGCCGGAACGACTGGCATCGCTCGATGATCGTGGGCTCACCGTTCGTCGAGCACTCCACACGCACACCACGAAAATGCGCAATCAAGTCGTCACGTCGCAGACGCGACCTGGATACTCCGGCCCGCTGCGCATCCGACGTCGTGAACGCACCGTTGGCTAGGGCATCAGGGAGTGGTGCGGCTCGCATCGGGACACCCTGCCACGAAGCGTGGAGGCCGCGCAGAAGTTATCCACAGGCGCGCAAAGAGGTGGCGCGACACGCCGTCTGAGGGCGCCGCGACACGGCGTGTTGTGACCCCTCGAGTGTGGGCGGGGCTGGAGAGCGAGCCGGCGCGAGTGATGAGCGGCCGCGCTACCGGCGTACCGCTACTCGGCGTCGGTGATGTCGGCGACAGTGGCGGTGAAGGCGGCGATGACGTCGTCGGCCTCGGCGAAGAGGGAGTAGCCGGGTGCGCCCGCGCCCAGCGCGATCGTGCGGCCGACGATGGTGGAGTCCGCCACCACGGGCCACGCCGTCGTGCTGCCGAAGGGGGTGATGGTGCCGCGAACGTAACCGGTCGCGTCGAACGCGACCTGCGCATCCGGAAGCTGGAGCTTGTTGACGGAGAGCACGGCGCGCAGTTTCGGCCACGAGATCTTGCGACCACCGGGTACCAGGGCGAAGACGAAAGTACCGTCGCTGCGCTTCACGACAAGGGTCTTCACGATGGCCGAGGGCTCGATTCCGAGTAGCGACGCAGCCTCCTCGAGGCTCCGCGCGGCGGGTCGTGCAGCGATCCGGATGCTCACTCCGCGGGCTGCTGCGTCGGCTTCCGCACGGGCGCGACCCTCCTCTACAGCCTCGCTATTGCTCGGAGTCTCCACAGCATCCGGGTTCTCGGTCATGGTCTACCGCGCTTTCTGGGAGAATCGAGGGAGATGTCTACTACAGCAACGATAAGCCACGCACCCCAGCTGACCATCGGTCCGCTGGCACTCGACGTACCCGTCGTGCTGGCGCCGATGGCCGGGATCACGAACACCGCGTTCCGGCGACTCTGTCGTGAGTTCGGTGCCGGCCTCTACGTGAGCGAGATGATCACATCCCGCGCTCTCGTGGAACGCACCCCGGAGTCACTCAGACTCATCACACATCACGAATCCGAGACGCCGCGCTCGATTCAGCTCTATGGCGTCGATCCCAAGACCGTCTCCGAGGCTGTCACGATGCTCGTCGCTGAAGATCGTGCCGACCACATCGACCTCAACTTCGGCTGCCCCGTGCCCAAGGTCACACGCAAGGGCGGCGGAGCGGCATTGCCCTGGAAGCTCGGCCTCTTCCGCGAGATCGTCGAGGGCGCGGTGCAGGCGGCGGGCGATATCCCGCTCACGGTCAAGATGCGCAAGGGCATCGACAGCGACCACCTCACCTACCTCGAGGCCGCCAAGGCTGCGGAAGGCGCCGGCGTCGCATCCATCGCTCTCCACGCTCGCACGGCCGCCGAGTTCTACTCGGGGCACGCCGACTGGTCGGCCATCGCGAAGCTCAAAGAGACGATCACGGGCACGCCGGTGCTCGGCAACGGCGACATCTGGTCGGCCGCCGACGCAATCCGCATGGTCGACGAGACCGGCTGCGACGGGGTCGTCGTCGGTCGAGGCTGCCTGGGCCGGCCGTGGCTGTTCGGCGACCTGGCGGCGGCATTCCGCGCCCGGTCGGGCGAGATCAGCACTCAGGATGCCGCACTCGCGCAAGCGCACCCGTCGCTCGGGCAGGTGGCCGCGACGTTCCGGCGCCACGCAGAGCTGCTGGTCGAGTTCTTCGACAGCGAGGAGCGCGGCTGCCGTGACATCCGCAAGCACGTCGCTTGGTACTTCAAGGGCTACCCGGTCGGTGGCGACCTCCGCGCGAGCCTCGCCACCGTCGACACGCTCGCCCACCTCGACGACCTGCTCGCAACGCTCGACTGGAGTCAGGAGTATCCCGGCGAGGCGGCCGAAGGTCAGCGCGGCCGGGCCGGAACGCCCAAGCGGCCGGCGTTACCGGACGGATGGCTCGCAAGCCGGGACCTCGACGGGTACCAGCGCTCCGAAATCGCCGACGCGGAGGTTCACAACAGTGGCGGATAGCGGCGCGGGCGGGTACAGCGACTACGACCGGGAGCGGTGGCTTCCCGAGCAGCACTCGAACCGTCGCCGAAGCGACTTCGCGCGCGACCGCGCCCGGCTCCTGCACTCGAGCGCGCTGCGGCGGCTCGCGGCGAAGACCCAGGTGCTCAGCCCGACGGCCGGCCTCGACTTCGCCCGCAACCGCCTCACCCACTCGCTCGAGGTCGCCCAGGTCGGGCGCGAACTCGCGACCAGCCTCGGCCTCGACCCCGACATCGTCGATACCGCGTGCCTTGCGCACGACATCGGGCATCCTCCGTTCGGGCACAACGGCGAGCGCGCGCTCAACAGCTGGGCCGATGACATCGGCGGCTTCGAAGGCAACGCACAGACCCTCCGCCTTCTCGCCCGACTCGAGCCCAAGGTGTTCGGTCCGGATGGACGGGCGTACGGACTCAATCTGACCCGCGCCAGTCTCGACGCGAGCTGCAAGTATCCGTGGCCGGCGACGTCTTCGGTCGAAGACCCGAGCGGGCGGGCGAAGTTCGGCTTCTACGCCGATGACACGCCCGTGTTCCAGTGGATGCGCGCCGGTGCGCCCGAGCGCGTGCGCTGCATCGAGGCGCAGGTGATGGACCTGTCCGACGACATCGCGTACTCCGTGCACGACTTCGAGGATGCGGTCGTGAACGGCTACATCGACGTCGCGGCGCTCGGCAGCCGGGTCGACCACGACGATCTCGTCCGCTCGATGTACGAATGGATCGGCGGGGAGTTCAGCCACGATGAGCTCATTGCCGCATTCGACAGGCTCGACAACCTCGACATCTGGCTGGACGGCTGGGACGGGAGCCGCCGCTCGCAGGCCAGGCTCAAGAACCTGACCAGCCAGCTGATCGGTCGGTTCGCGGGCGCTGCGATCCGGGCGACCAGAGAGGCGGCACCGGGAGAGCACCTCGCTCGCTTCGGGGCCGACGTCGTCGTGCCTGCGACCATCCAGGCCGAGATCGCCGTGCTGAAGGGCATCGTCGCGACCTTCGTGATGTCGAAGAACACCCGGCAGCCGATCTACGCGCAGCAGCGACAGATCCTGACAACTCTCGCGGACATCCTGCACACCAAAGGTCCCGACGAACTGGATGCGGGATTCGCGGAGGATTGGGCCGATGCGAGCTCCGACGCAGAGCGCAAGCGAGTCATCGTCGACCAGGTCGCCAGCCTGACGGATCAGTCCGCCCTCAGCTGGTATGAACGTCTGGTCCAGCACTGAGTTGACCGAGTGGGCTTGAAACCCTGGACCAGAAGCTGAATGCTGGGATACGCGGCGCTGGGAGTCGCGTCCACGAGAGGAAACAATGAGCACCCCACAACCACCGGTGAACGGCGACGATCAGACGCCGGCAGAGGGCACGACGCCCGCACCGGCGAAGCGCGCGCCCAGCCGATCGACTCCGTCAGCGGCGCGCAAGCCCGTCACAGGGGTGCGCAAGGCTCCGACCCCCGCAGCCGGCGACAAGCCTGTGGCTGCTGCGAGCGCAAAAGCGACGGCCGCCAAGCCCGCAACCGCCAAACCCGCAACCGCGAAGCCAGCCACCGCGAAGCCAGCAACCGCCAACCCCGCCAACGCGAAGCCAGCCACTACTAAGCCCGCGACCACCAAGCCCGCGACGCGACGAACCACCACGACGAAGCCTGCGGCGACGCCGAAGCCCGATGAGCAGGGGGATGTGCCCAGCATCCTCGAGACGGCCCTCGCCGGACACAATGCCTCGGTGCGCGCGAGCGTGGACGCCGTCGAGAGCAGTCCGGCCGAGCCCGTGGCGGCACCCGACGCCACAAAGGCCCAAGCTGCCGCAGTAGCGGACATGACCGTTGCGACCCCGCCCACGGACGATGGAGCGACAACGCCGGCCGTCATTCCGGTGGGTGTTCCCGAGACGGTTCCAGCGCCCGACGCGACAGCGGTATTGGCTCCGGAGACTCCCGAGCCCACAGCACCCACGGAACCGGTCGCGGCAGAGGATGCCGCACAGACTGCAGAGGACGCCGCACAGACTCAAGAGGGCGCCATCCCGCAGTCCGAGGCTCCGTCAGCGACCGCCGCACCCGACGGAACCGTGCCGCCCGCGGGCTACCGCAGCGTGACCGACTTCGCCGATCGGCTCGATGACACCCGGTTCTTCTCGTCGCTCTTCGACTTCACCTTCACGAACTACGTCACACGCAAGCTCGCCGGACCGGTCTACGTGGTCGGCTTGGTCCTGATCGGACTCAGTACCCTTCTCTCGATCATCTACAGCCTCACGCTGGCGATCGGCACGCACTCGTTCCTCGGAGCGTTCGTGTTCTTGTTCGGTGTGATCATCACGCTCGTCGGCGCGATTCTGTCCGTCCTGCTGCTGCGCGTCGGGATCGAGGTCTTTGTCGCCATCATCGAGATCGCCCAGAACACCAGAGGACGCAAGAAAGAGCGTCGCTAGCCAGCCACTAGAATCGAAGCATGGCCGGCCGGATTCGACAGAACGACATCGAAGAGGTCAAGGCTCGCACCAACATCGCCGACATCGTCGGCGACTACGTCAGCCTCAAGTCGGCCGGCGTCGGTGCGCTCAAGGGCCTGTGCCCCTTCCACGACGAGAAGAGCCCGAGCTTCCAGGTGCGTCCCGGTGTCGGCCGCTACCACTGCTTCGGTTGCGGCGAAGGCGGCGACGTCTACGAGTTCCTGCAGAAGCTCGACCACGTCTCCTTCACCGAGGCCGTCGAGCGGCTCGCCGCGCGGCTGGGATTCACGCTGCACTACGAAGACGGCGGCGGCGGCCCCTCCGAGCACGGCAATCGTGCGCGCATCCTGGCCGCCAACGGCGCCGCCGAGGAGTTCTTCCGCTCCAAGCTCAGCTCGCCTGAAGCCGAGATCGGACGTCGCTTCCTCGGCGAGCGCGGGTTTGACTCGCACGCCGCGGCCCAATTCGGTGTCGGGTTCGCCCCGAAGAGTTGGGATGAGCTCACCAACCACCTGCGCGCCAAGGGATTCACAGTCGAAGAGCTGTCGACCGCCGGACTCGTCTCCCAGGGCGATCGCGGGGTCTACGACCGTTTCCGCGGCCGGCTCATCTGGCCGATCCGGGACCTCACCGGTCAGACGATCGGTTTCGGCGCCCGACGGCTGCTCGACGACGACAAGGGCCCGAAGTACCTCAACACCCCCGAGACTCCGGTCTATAAGAAGGCGCAGGTGCTCTACGGGCTCGATCTCGCGAAGCGCGACGTCTCGCGCCTCGACCAAGTGGTCGTGGTCGAGGGCTACACCGACGTGATGGCCTGCCACCTGGCGGGCATCACCACCGCGGTCGCGACGTGTGGCACGGCCTTCGGCATCGACCACATCAAGGTGATCCGGCGTGTGATGGGCGACGACAACAGCACCGGCTCGGTCATCTTCACGTTCGATCCGGATGCGGCGGGCCAGAAGGCCGCGGCTCGCGCGTTCGGCGAGGAGCAGCGCTTCTCAGCGCAGACTTACGTCGCTGTCGGCCCGGATGGGCTGGATCCGTGTGATCTGCGCCTGCAGAAGGGCGACGACGCAGTTCGCCGCATGATCGACGCGAAAAAACCGATGTTCGAGTTCATGATCCGTCAGGTGGTCGACCGCTACGACCTCGACACGGTCGAGGGACGAACGGCGGCGATGCGCGGGGGAGCGCCGATCGTCGCGACCATCCGCGATCCCGCATCGCAGAACGGTTACGCCCGCGAACTGGCCCGCCTGTCGGGAGCTGACCTGCAGGACACGTTGCGCGCGGTTCAAGCCTCGCGCCGTGGCGAGCGCTCCTCGAGCCAGAGCGGGCCCGGGCAGCAATCGCAGCAGGGGCGACAGCAATCGCCTCAGCCCGAGGTCCGCGCCGCCGCTGGCCTCGCGGAGATCCCCAACGACCCGGTGTCCCGCACGGAGAGGGAGACCTTGATGGTGCTGCTCCAACTCCCCGTCGAGGTCGGAGCGGAGCGAGCGGCGCGCGTGGTTCAGGTGCCGTTCGCGAATCCGTCGCTCGGAGTGGTGAAGGATGCGATCGCCAGCCAACTGTCGAGCCTCACCGAGCCCGGATGGGTCGACCGCATCACCGCAGAGGTGCCCGCTCCGTTCGCGCCGCTCGTGAACGAGTTGAGCGTCGCATCCGTTCCCCAAGCGGAGTCCGGCAACCTCACCGGCTACGCGAGAGCGGTGGCAGGTGCCCTGATCGAGCGGGATCTGCTGCGGGAGAAGGCCGAACTGCAACTCAGGCTGCGCCGTGCTGACGATCCCGAAACGGTGAGGACCCTCGGCAGGGCGATGATGCAGATCGAGAGCGAACGGCGAACCCTGCGCGAAGAATAGTCGTTTTGGTCCGTCCCGGCGACGTCAGACGGGCCTTCTGCGCCGAAAAATTGCGTGGAACGTTAAGATCTCGCTACAAAGTCGATCCGGATTCATGCATCGCCTGCATTTCGTGTTAGGACTATGGCTACACGATTCGGCACTGCGGCACCGTGTGCTCGCCGACTACGTGACCCCACACCAGGAAGAGGTATTCGGATATGAAATCCGCACACATCAGCGGCAGGCGCCTGCTGGCCGTGTCCGCCGCACTCGCGGCGACGGCCTTGGTGCTCGCCGGGTGCTCCGGCAGCAACAGCGGCTCCGGCAGCGGCGGTGGCGCCCTGACCGTCGGAACGACCGACAAGATCACGTCGATCGACCCGGCCGGCTCGTACGATAACGGTTCGTTCGCCGTGATGAACCAGGTCTACCCGTTCTTGATGAACTCGCCGTACGGCACCGCCGACGTCAAGCCCGACATCGCGACGTCCGCTGAGTTCACCTCGCCGACCGAGTACACGGTCAAGCTCAAGTCGGGTCTGAAGTTCGCGAACGGACACGACCTCACCTCCTCCGACGTGAAGTTCACGTTCGACCGCCAGGTGAAGATCGCCGACCCGAAGGGCCCCTCGTACCTGCTGGCGAACCTCGACAGCATCTCGACGCCCGACAAGACGACGGTCGTCTTCAAGCTGAAGACCGCCAACGACCAGACCTTCGCGCAGGTGCTCTCCAGCCCGGCCGGTCCGATCGTCGACGAGCAGGTCTTCTCGCCGACCAAGGTCACCTCTGACGCGGACATCGTCAAGGGCAAGCCGTGGGCGGGTCAGTACTCGATCACGAGCTACGACTTCAACAACCTCGTCGCCTACAAGGCCAACCCCGACTACCAGGGTGTCCTCGGCAAGCCGGCAACCGACAAGGTCAACGTCAAGTACTACGCCGACGCGTCGAACATGAAGCTCGACATCCAGAAGGGCTCGATCGACGTGGCCTTCCGGTCCCTGTCGCCCACGGACATCGACAGCCTGCGCAAGGACAAGAACGTCAAGGTCGTCGACGGCCCCGGCGGTGAGATCCGCTACATCGTCTTCAACTTCAACACGATGCCGTACGGTGCCACCACGCCGGATGCAGACGCTGCCAAGTCGCTCGCCGTTCGCCAGGCCGCTGCCGACCTCATCGACCGTGCGACCATCGCGAAGCAGGTCTACAAGGACACGTACACCCCGCTCTACTCGTTCGTTCCGGACGGCCTGACCGGCGCTATCACGCCGTTCAAGGACATGTACGGCGACGGGAACGGCGGGCCCAGCCTCGAGAAGGCCAAGGCCGCGCTTCAGGCAGCCGGCGTCTCGACGCCGATCGCGCTGAACCTGCAGTACAACACCGACCACTACGGACCCTCGTCGGCTGACGAGTACGCCCAGGTGAAGGAGCAGCTCGAGAACGGCGGCCTCTTCAAGGTGACCCTGCAGTCGACCGAGTACGTGCAGTACAACAAGGACCGCGTCGCAGACGTCTACCCGGCATACCAGCTCGGTTGGTTCCCGGACTACTCGGACGCCGACAACTACCTCACCCCGTTCTTCCAGAAGGACAACTTCCTCGTGAACCACTACGAGAACACCGAGGTACAGGACCTGATCACGAAGCAGGTCGGCGAGACCGACCCGCTGCGCGTACCAAGCTGATCGAGGAGATCCAGACCAAGGTCGCGGCGGACGTCCCGACGCTGCCGCTGCTCCAGGGCGCTCAGGTCGCGGTCACCGGCAAGACGGTGACCGGCGCCGACAAGACGCTCGACGGCTCCTTCAAGTTCCGCTACGGAGCGCTCGCGAAGGGCTGAGAACAGTACCGGCTAGTCCGCTAGTCACAGGGGGCGGCCCGCTTCGGCGGGGCGCCCCCGCACCAGGTCCACACCACGATTGGCTCTCATGACAGCAACTGTCACGGGCCCGGAAGCCACGGCGGCTCCCGGCCCAGAACGGATCAGGACGAAGCGACGGTCGGGGGGCGGTCTCGGTCGCTACATCCTGATCCGCGCGCTCCTGATCATCCCGACCATCTTCATCCTCGTCAGCCTCGTCTTCTTCCTCATGAGGTCGACGGGCGACCCGATCTCGGCGGCACTCGGCGGCAAGCTGACGCCGGACCAGCTCGCCGAGCGCATCCACCAGGCAGGTTTCGACCGGCCGCTGATCGTCCAGTACTTCGAGTACCTCGGTCAGATCTTCACGGGCAACTTCGGCACGACGCTGAGCGACAACCAGCCCGTCGCGCAGGTGCTGCTGCACTACGGCGCTGCGACCCTCGAGCTCGCCTTCTACGCCCTGATCGTGGCGTTCGCCGTCGGTATCCCGTTCGGCTTGATCGCGGCGTACTTCCGCGACAAGGGTCAGGATGCGAGCCTCCGCATCTTCGCGATCCTCTGTTACGCGACACCCGTCTTCTTCGCCGGCCTGCTCTTGAAACTCGTGTTCTCGATCTGGCTGGGCTGGCTCCCGGTCGCGGGTCGAGCATCCACCAGCTCCGAATTGGAGATGGAACTTCTTCCGAACAAGACGGGTATCTATCTGATCGACTCGTTCCAGACGGGCGACCCCGCTGTGGTCTGGGATGTGCTCGCGCACGCCGTCCTCCCGGCCATCGCTCTCGGGCTCCTGACGGCCGGTGTCTTCTTGCGTCTCGTGCGCACCAACGTGATCGGCACGCTCTCCACCGACTATGTCGACTCCGCCCGCTCGCGAGGCGTGAGCGAATACAGGTTGGTTCGCAAGCACGCGTACCGTCCCGCCCTCATCCCGATCATCACGGTCATTGGCCTCCAGATCGCCTTGCTGCTCGGCGGTGCTGTGCTCACAGAGACGACGTTCGAGTGGAAGGGCCTCGGGTTCCAACTGGCGCACTATCTGCAGGCACGTGACTTCGTGGCCGTGCAGGGTATGGTCGCCCTGCTCGCCGTCGTCGTGGCCCTGACCAACTTCATCGTCGACATCATCGCGGCGATCATCGACCCGAGAGTGAGGTACTGAGATGGCCGCCAAACGCAGTCTCTGGGACCGTCTCCCGGTCATCCACCAGCTCCGGCAGAGCGTCGGCCTGCAGCGAGGGATGCTCATCGCCGGTCTGACGCTGACCGGCCTGTTCATCATCATCGCGATCTTCGCGCCGGTGATCGCGCCGTACGGTTTCGCCCAGCTGAAGGATGCGAACGGACAGTTCGGCGCACAGGATCCGCCCAGCCCGGCTCACATCTGGGGCACCACGGTCGGCGGATACGACGTCTTCTCCCGCACGATCTGGGGAGCGCAGACCGCGCTCTCGGTGATCATCGTCGCCGTGATCCTGTCGATCTTCGCCGGCATCTTCCTCGGGCTCGTCTCCGGATACTTCGGCGGCTGGCTCGACCGGGTGCTCGTCGTGATCTGCGACGCGATCTACGCGTTCCCGTCGCTGCTGCTCGCGATCGTGATGGCTATCGTCATCAGCGGCGGGCAGTCGAGCCTCTGGGGCGGGATCCTCGCCGCAGCGATCTCGATCACGGTGGTGTTCATCCCGCAGTACTTCCGGGTCATCCGCGCGGAGGCGGTGCGCATCAAGTCGGAGGCCTACGTCGAGTCGGCGAAGGTGGTGGGCGCGAGCAATACGCGCATCATGTTCCGCCACGTGCTCCGCAACTCGACCCGCACCCTTCCGCTGATCTTCACGCTCAACTCGTCGGAGGCGATCCTGACGCTTGCGGGTCTCGGCTTCCTCGGCTTCGGCATCCAGCCCACCGCCGCTGCGGAGTGGGGCTACGACCTGAACAAGGCGCTCTCGGATGTGACGAGCGGCATCTGGTGGACCTCGCTGTATCCGGGTCTCGCTATCGTGCTCATCGTGCTCGGCATCACCCTCGTCGGCGAGAGCATGAACGACCTGGCCGACCCGCGTCTGCGCGGTCGTCGAGCAGTGGCGAAGTCGTCGGGACTGGTAGCGGAGACCTCCGTCGTCCCCGGCGGCACCCTCATCGCCGGTCCAGGAGGCCTGGACGGCCTCGAGGGCGGGGAATCCTTCGACGAGCACGGAATCGAGGTCCGCCCGTGAGCGACATCGTTCAGATCGACCGCCTGGCGGTCTCCTTCTCCACCGACGCCGGCGCGGTCAAGGCCGTCGACGACGTCAGCCTGAGAGTCGCCCCCGGCGAGGTGCTCGCGATCGTGGGGGAGTCGGGCAGCGGTAAGACCGTGACCGCCAAGACGATCCTCGGCCTGCTCCCCGAGACCGCGACGGCCTCGGGAGCGGTGATCCTGCGTAGCAAAGACGGCAAGTCCGAGGCCGACGTGGTCTCGCTCAGCAAGCGTCAGCTCCGCGAAGTGCGTGGGACCGACGTCGCCATGGTCTTCCAAGAGCCGTCGACCGCGCTGAACCCCGTGTATCCCGTCGGCTGGCAGATCGCCGAGGGGATCCGGGCCCACGAGAAGATGTCGAAGTCGGAGTCTCGCAAACGTGCGGTCGAGATCCTGGCCCGAGTGGGCATCCCGGAGCCAGAGAAGCGCGTCAAGTACTACCCGCACCAGTTCTCCGGCGGCCAGAAGCAGCGCATCGTTATCGCGATGGCCCTGGTTCTGAACCCGGGCCTGATCGTCGCCGACGAGCCGACCACTGCGCTCGACGTGACCGTGCAGGCCGAGATCCTCGATCTGCTCCGTCGCTGCCGCGACGAGTTCGGTGCCGCGATCGTGCTCATCACCCACAACATGGGCGTGGTCGCCGACCTGGCTGATCGTGTCGCGGTGATGTACCAGGGAAAGGTCGTCGAAGAGGCGGATGTGAAGACTCTCTTTGCATCGCCGAAGGCCGAGTACACCCAGCGTCTCCTCGCTGCTGTACCCAAGATCGGCCAGGGGCTCTCCTCGACGAGGGACCGCGCCGAATCGCGGGCAGAGGACTGGGCGAACGTCGAGCCCGTTGTGAAAGCCCAAGGGTTGCGCATCCAGTATCCGGGCCGGCTTGGTCAGGCAGGATTCGTCGCCGTCGACGGCGTGGATTTCGAGATTCGTCCCGGCGAGGTGCTCGGTCTGGTCGGCGAGAGCGGCTCGGGCAAGACCACGATCGGTCGCGCCATCGGCGGTCTCGGAACGGTCACCGGTGGGTCTCTGAAGGTTCTCGGAGTCGAGATGAACGGCGTTCGGGAACGTCAGTTCAAACCGGTGCGACGTGACATCGGCTTCGTGTTCCAGGACCCTGCCTCGAGCTTCAACCCGCTCCTGACCATCGCGGACTGCGTCGCCGAACCGCTTGTCGTGCACGGACGGGCGTCGAGCCCGGCGGATGCGCGCGGGCGGGTCGACGACCTCCTCGAGGCCGTGCAGCTCCCACGCAGCTACGGCGATCGCTTCCCTCACGAGCTGAGCGGTGGACAGCGGCAGCGAGCGAGCCTGGCGCGAGCACTCGCGCTCGAGCCGAGCCTCCTGATCGCCGACGAGCCGACGTCTGCTCTCGACGTTTCGGTCCAGGCCCGGGTTCTCGAATTGTTCGCAGAACTGCAGAAGGAGTTCGGCTTCGCCTCCCTGTTCATCAGCCACGACCTGGCCGTGGTCGACCTGCTGGCCGACCGCATCGCGGTGCTGCACCGCGGAAAGCTCGTCGAGGAGGGAACGGGAGCCGAGGTCCTGGGGAACCCGCGAGAGGCGTACACGCAGCGACTGCTGGCGTCGCTCCCTGTGCCGGATCCGATCGAGCAGGCCGACCGGCGGGAGGCACTGCGCGCATTGCGCGCCGACAACGCCTAGGGTCTAAATGTGAGTTCCAACCCTGCTATCACCGTCAGCGATCTGTCCGTCGAGTACCCCGCGCGGGGTGCGAGCGCCTCGTGCGTCGCGCTCCGCGGGGTCAGCTTTCAGGTGCAGGAGGGTGATGTTCTGGGCATCCTTGGGGAGACCGGCTCGGGCAAATCGACGCTCGCGGCAATTCTCGCGGGGCGCGGCTTGCCGATCCGCGCGTCCGAGCCGGGCCCGCGGATCAGCGGCGGCGACGCGTCGGTTCTCGGCCACTCGATGCGCAAGGCGCGCAAGCGCGATATCGCCGAGGTGACCTTTCATGTCGGCTATCTGGCCCAGGATGCTGCGAACACGCTCGAGCCGTCCCTCACGGTCTCGCAGAACGTCGCGCTCCCCATCTTCGAACGGGATGAGCACTACAGCCGACGTGCGGCGGGGGAGCGGTCGGCAACCATGCTCGACACGGTCCACCTGCCATTGAGCGTGCTCTCGAAGTACCCGTACGAGTTGAGTTCCGGGCAACGTCAGCGCGTGGCGCTCGCCCGCGCGCTCGTGCTCGGCCCCTCTGTGCTGATCGCCGATGAGCCCACCGCCGGCATCGACGCGACCGTGCGCGATGCCGTGATCGACCTCCTCGGCCAGCTGAAGGACCACGCGGGGTTCTCCGCCGTGATCGTCAGCCACGACCTGTCCGTGCTGCGCCGGGCGACGACGAAGACGGTCGTCCTGCAGGGTGGTCGAGTCGTGGGCTACGGGCCGATCGAGGATGTGCTGGCCCGACCCGAGCATCCCTTCGTCGCGGGTCTCGCCAAGGCGCTCAAGCCGCCGCAGCGTCGGACCGAACGTCGTCCACAGCGCGCCAGCGCCGAGTAGCCAGCACCCACTCACCTCTTCGCATCCCTCTGTCCGTCCGATCAATCTGGAGACGACCATGACCGATTCCCAGCAGACCGACCACCGCTCCACCTCGCAGCACCGAGCCGTGCTGTCCGAAGACCCCAGCGCGATTCCCGAAGAGCGTCGGCCCGAGCCCGGAACCATCGCCGTGCTGCCGCGGCCGGGCAAGGTGTTCGTGGATGCGGTCGAGTCCGGCGGTGGCGAGGTCGCAGAGCTGTCGGAGAATACCCGAGGTCTGATCTGGCTCTCGCCGCGAGGGGCCGACGAGCTCGCGGCCGCGCTCGACGAGCATCCGTCGATCGGCTGGGTGCAGCTGCCGTTCGCCGGCGTCGACGCGTTCACCAAGGTCATCGCCGACGAGAAGCGGTCCGAGATGCTGTGGACCAGCGCCAAGGGTGCATACGCCGAGCCCGTGGCCGAACACGCACTGGCCCTGACGCTCGCCCTGCTGCGGGTGCTGCCGAAGCGCGTCGTCGCGCGGAGCTGGGCCACCGAGCCCGAGGGACGATCGCTCTACGGGATGAATGTGGTGATCATCGGTGCGGGCGGGATTGCTCTCGAGCTGATCCGCCTGCTCGCGCCGTTCGACACGAACATCACGATCGTCCGCCGGGCCGAGACTCCTGTGCCCGGTGCCGGCCGAACGGTGGCGACGGATGCGCTGGGTGACGTGCTGCCCGAAGCCGACGTCGTGATCGTGGCCGCCGCCCTGACCGGCGGAACGAAGCACCTGTTCGGATCAGCCGAGTTCGAAGCGATGAAGTCCACCGCGTACCTGGTCAACATCGCGCGTGGGGGACTGGTGGACACGGATGCGCTGGTCGCGGCTCTGTCGTCGGGCACGATCGCGGGCGCTGGCATCGACGTGACCGACCCGGAGCCGCTGCCCGAAGGACATCCGCTCTGGGACGAGCCGCGCGCGCTGATCACGCCGCACCAGGCCGACACCCTGGAGATGACGGCACCGCTTCTCGCCGAGCGCATCCGACTGAACGTCGAGGCGTTCCTGGGTGACAGTCGGTTTGTGGGCGTGGTGGACGCGGAGGCCGGGTACTGACTTCGGGCGGCGCGATGCGATCGCGTGATCCGCGCGCCGATACGGCGTTGACGGATAGGCGTCGCGCGAGCTGTGGATAAGCGCGCGTGTCGGGTCGTGCGAAAAGTGCGGTTGGGGCATCCCCAACCGCACTTTTGGCACGACTCGATGCGTGGATCAGGGGGCGACGCGCGCGGAAGTCGCGCTCGATTTGGCGGTACGCGAATCCTTGATAAAGTAACTACGCTGATTCAAGCATTCCTCGATAGCTCAATTGGCAGAGCAGCCGGCTGTTAACCGGCAGGTTCTTGGTTCGAGTCCAAGTCGGGGAGCGCAGAAGGGCCCGGAGGCATCGCCTCCGGGCCCTTCCCTATCTCGGCGGAACCTCGCGAGGCGTGCGCGGGGGTCACGGAAGCTCGGCCAACGTCCGCGGCATTGCGCCCGAATATGTCCTTTCGGGCATGTAGCCGCGTCACCGAATGTTCACCTGCGCCGGCGGGGTCTGCGCGCGTACGCTCACGGCATGACGATTGACAATGGCGACGGGCGCTGGCGCGACGAGGAAGCCGAGCCGGGAATCGACCCGGATGAGATCGCGCACGACTACGAGACGAGCACGGAAGAGAACCTGGAAGAGCGCGAAGACGAGGCTGCGGATATCGCACTAGCCGCTCCGGGCGGGATCGTATTTGACCAGGGATACGACGACGAGGGATTCGACGCCGAGCACAACCCGTGAGCGGTCGGCGAGCATCCTGAGCACAGCCCTACTCCCGCGGGAGTAGTCGTAAAGCGACCATGGGCGGATGGGATGCTCAGCCGGGCTCGTTAGCATGAGCAGATGCCGTGGAACGCGAACGAGGAGGCCTGGTTCGCGCGCGCCGCGAACGGCTGGGGCCGTCGTCGTCCGCCGTCCGCCCGCTGGATCCCGGTCGTGGTCGCGCTGCTGTTCCAGTTGCCAGGGCTCATCATCGCGGCGTTCCATGCGAGCGAGGACGTTCTGACTCTCGTGTTCGTCGCGCTCGCGTTCGCGTCCTCGTTCGTGCTTGTGGCCGCGCGCACGCAGCCGGGTCGCGTCGTCGCCATCGTGGGGGTGCTGTGCCTTCCGGCGATCGCCGTCACGATGGGACCGCCCGTCGCCGCCGTTCCCCTCGCCCTGGCCGTTGTCAGCGCCGTGGCGCGCGGCGCCCGGATCTGGGCGTGGGCTACGGTCGCGGGCTTTGCCGTGCTGGGCCCATTGAGCGCATATCTGCTGGCGGGGCAGCCGATCGCCATCATCCGACCGCTCATCGTCGCGCTCATCCTGAGCCTGCTCGTCGGTGTGGGGGAGGCCTTGCGCAACCGCCGGGAGCGCTACCACGAGGTCGCCCAGCGCATCGTTGCCCGTCGCGAGTCGGCAGCTGAGGCGGAGCGCCTGCGCATCGCCCGCGAGCTCCACGACGTGCTTGCCCATTCCCTGTCGCAGATCAGCGTGCAGGCCGGCGTCGGGCTCCACCTGTTCGACACACGGCCCGACAAGGCCAAGGAGAGCCTCGCGTCCATCAAGGCGACGAGCAGCCAGGCCCTCGAAGAGGTTCGCGGTGTGCTCGGCTTTCTGCGCTCGGAGGGGTATCCCACGTCCCGTGCGCCCGAGCCCGACCTCGACCGCATCCCGGTGCTCGTCGAGACTTACCTGCGCGCGGGGCTCGACGTGAGCTACGACGAGAACCTGCACAGCATCCCGGGACCGGCCATCCAGCTCGCGATCTACCGCATCGTTCAGGAGTCCCTCACCAATGTGGGCCGGCATGCGCAGGCGAAGACCGTCCACATCACCCTCGGCGAATCGGGCGGCGACTATGTCGTCACCATCTCCGACGACGGGCGCGGTCTCCCCGACGGGGTCAGCGAGGGCGGCAAGGGCATGCTCGGGATGCGGGAACGCGCCGAGCTGCTGGGGGGCCGTCTCGAGGTGGTCGCCGGTGAGAGCGCCGGTGTCGTCGTCACGGCCCGCATCCCGGCTCGAGCCGCCGCGACCTCCACCGGATGGACGCGCGCGGAGTCGACCCCGTGATCCGAGTGCTGCTGGCCGATGACCAGCACCTCGTCCGTGCCGGCTTTCGTGCCCTGCTGGAGGCCGAGGAGGGCATCGACGTCGTCGGTGAGGCGTCCAGTGGGCGTGAGGCCGTTGCGGTCGCGCTCGAGACGCATCCTGACGTCGTGCTCATGGACATCCGGATGCCTGACGGCGACGGCCTGTGGGCCACCGAGCAGATCGTGAACGAGCCAACCCTGGCAGGAACGCACATCGTCATCGTGACGACGTTCGAGCTCGATGAATACGTCGCCCAGGCGATCGCGGCCGGGGCAAGCGGTTTTCTGGTGAAGGACACGGAGCCGGTGGACCTCATCCGCGCGGTCCGGGTCGCCGCGGCCGGGGATGCGTTGCTCTCCCCGGGCGTCACCAAGCGGCTTCTCGAGCGCGTTGCCGGCGGGATGAAGCCGGCCCGTCCGGCTGCCGAGCTGGACGCCCTCACGGAGCGCGAGCGCGAGGTGCTCGCCCTGGTGGGGCTCGGCCTCACGAACGGCGAAATCGGTGAGAAGCTCTTCCTCAGCCCGCTCACGGCCAAGACGCACGTCTCTCGAATCATGACGAAACTGGATGCCCGCGACCGGGTGCACCTTGTCGTCGTCGCTTACGAGAGCGGGCTCGTGCAGCCCGGCTGGCAGTAACGGCACACCGGTACGACGTGCGTCGCGGTGTCTGCTCCCGGGGGAGTACGGCGGGTCACTCCGGCCGGCGGATTCGCGAATCACGGCATCCGGCGAGGCTGAGGTGATGGTTCGCAGAGCGCGGACCGCACACACCGATTGGATCGCCATCATGCTCAGCACTCTTGCTGCAACGACCGTCGCCGCCCACTGGGTCGGCCCGTGGGGAGCCGGATTCGGCTTCCTGTTCCTGTTGATCCCGCTCTTCTGGATCACCGTCTTCGTGCTGATCTTCACCTTCGCAGGTCGTCGTTGGCGCCGTGCCGCCATGGCCCGGGACGGCTATGGATACGGCTATGGACCACGTTCCGCCAGCCGGTCGGCCGAGTCCACTCTCGCGGAGCGTTTTGCGAAGGGAGACATCGACGAGGTCGAGTACCGCGCCCGCCTCGAAGTCATCCGTGCCAACCGCGAGAATCAGGGCTGACCACCGTCTCTGAGCACCCCGCCGAGCGCGCCGGGTAAACTCATTCGGGCCGTTCGTCAGAGAACGGCCCGAAGGGACACCCATGAACGGCCTCTCGGCTGCCGACGCCCGCACGATGGCGCTCCTGTTCGCCGTCCTCGGCGGGGTGCTCGTGCTGGCGGTGGTGCTCCTGCTCGTGCTCTGGCTGCGATCCCGCTCCGCACTCCGACGCCTCCAGAACTCTCGCGAGGAGTCGGAGTGGGACCGCATCGACCGCGAACTCGAACTCGCCGAGCACGCGGGCCGATTCCGGATCATCCGCGAGCTTCAGGATGTCGCGGTGCAGGCGGTGTCAAAGCTCGTCTCGATCTCCGAGGGCATCCGCTACGCAGCAACCACCGATCCCGACGCCGCAACTCGTTCAGCGGGCGTGCTGGAGTCGACGGCACGGGATGCGCTGGCCGACCTTCGGCGCGTGCAGTCCATCGTGCGCGAAGGCGAGTCCGCAGCCCAACCGCAACCGAGTCTGCACTCAGCCCGCGATCTGTTCCGCGTGATGCGCGATGCCGGCCTCGACGTCACGTTCACGGAGAGCGGGGAGCGCTTCGAGCTCCGGCCGGGCGCGGAGCTCGCCGTGTTCCGCATCCTGCAGGGGATGCTCGAGAACGCGCTCAAGCACGGGGGAGCGGGAACCAGCGTTGCGGTCTCCTTCGCCTGGACTAACGAGGGTCTCCAGGTGAGCGTGAACGACGACGGCATCCGGTCGGCAGCACGACGCGCGGGCCTGGCACCGGATGAGGTCGACGACGCCGCCCGATACACGATCGACGACGACCTGCGCTCGTTGACCGAGCACTTCGAGGGCGCGGGACTCACCGAGATGCGCGAGCGCGCAGCACTGTTCGGCGGCATCCTGAACGCGAGCACGGTGCCGGGCGTCGGATTCTCGATCTCCGCGGTCTTTCCGGCGTTGCGCTTCCACAACGGGGTGCACGGAGTGAACCTCGACCGCTAGTCCTCCAGATGGTCGCGGCCCGGCAGCCAGCTGAGGCCGGGAACGCCCCAGCTGTTCTTGCGAGAGGCCTTGGCGGCCGCCTTTCCGAACGGATGCGTCAGCCGATCCACGTAGATCACGCCGTCGAGGTGGTCGTATTCGTGCTGGAAGATGCGCGCGAGCCAGCCGTCGGCGCGGACCTGGAACGGTTGGCCCTCCAGATCGACCGCTTCGAGGATGGCGCTCTCCGAGCGGCGGAGCGGGAAACGCTCGCCCGGAAATGAAAGGCATCCCTCGGCTTCGAGGTCTTCGTCCAACTCCTCGGTGCCGGCCGGCGAGATCCAGAGCACCGGGTTGATCGCGACCCCGCGGTGCAGCACGTCGTCGTCGTCGGTCCAGCCGTAGACGAAGAGCCGCAGCGGAACGCCGACCTGGGGACCGGCGAGACCGACGCCGGGGGCGGCATCCATCGTTTCGAACATGTCGGACACGAGAGTGCGCAGCTCGTCGTCGAATTCGGTGACGGCGGAGGCGGGGGAGTGGAGCACGGGATCTCCGGAGATCCGGATGGGAAGGACGGCCATTCAGCAAGAATATCGGGATGAAACTGGGTAGGGTCGTGGGGTGGGTACGGCACTGATGGATGTGACGCAGGACATCGCTCTGGAACCGAGCGCGTTCATCGGCATCCCCATCGCGCTGGTCGGTGCGTGCTTCCTCTCGATCGGCGCTCAGCTGCAGCACCACGGAGTCGCGAAGGTCGAGGCGAACACTCAGCACGCCAACTCGGGCCTGAGCCTCTCACAGCTCGGCCTCCTGCTAGCCCGCCCTTCGTGGGTCATCGGCACCGTGATGCTGGGCCTCGCGATCGTCTTCCAGCTCGTGAGCCTCTCGCTCGCCCCGATCATCGTGGTGCAGCCGCTTGGGGCGATCGCCCTCGTGGTCACGGCCATCCTGAACGCCCGGGTGAGCCACGTGAAGCTGAACCGCACGTCGATCATCGCGATCTGTCTGTGCGTGGGCGGAGTGGGTGCTTTTGCGATCCTCGCGGCCTTCACTGCTCGAGATGTTCCGGTGTCGAGCCGCGCCCTCGTCGAGATCCTCGTGATCCTGGCCATCGTGCTGGTGACCTTCGGAGTGCTCTTCTACTTTTTGCGCTCGCGCTTCAAGGCCCTCATCTACGTGGTGGGCGCCGGCGTGCTCTACGGTTTCGTCGCGACGCTCGCCAAGGTGACGATCGACCGCATCAGCAACGCCGAGTGGGACTGGCTCCTGGTGCTCTGCATCATCGCGCTCCTCGCAGCGGCAGCGCTCGGCGCCTACTTCGTGCAGAATGCGTACTCGTCGGGGCCGCCCGACCTGGTCATCGCGGGGCTGACCGTCATCGATCCGCTCGTGGCCGTGACCATCGGCATCCTGATTCTCGATGAGGCCGCGCAGGCTCCCTGGTGGGCGGTCATCGGCTATGTCGTGACGGGCGCGGTGGCGGTCTACGGGGTCTTCCTGCTGGCCAGACACCATCCGCAGGCGCTCGAGCTCACGCAGCCCGCCGCGCCGACGGTGGTCGGGGTTTCCGACACAGCGGCCGATTCCGGCTTAGACTAAGCGACTGAATCAGCCGGTCGGGCTCCGTCCGGCCGAGCGAAGACCATCGCCGGATTCACTATCCCGGCCCACAACGTAGGGACTCATCACTTGCCCGATTCGAGCGGACCGCATAATTCCATGCCCGCCCAACCGGCGAGCGCCGACAAGAGACCCCTCACGGTCCTGATCGGCGCCGACACGTTCGCGCCCGACGTCAACGGAGCCGCGCGCTTCGCCGAGCGTCTCGCCGCCGGACTCGTCGCCCGTGGCCACGACGTTCACATCATGGCGCCCGCCGCCAGCCGCAAGCACGGCACGTGGGTCGAAGAGCACGAGGGCCAGAAGATGACGGCCCACCGCCTCTACAGCTGGCGCTGGTACCCGCACGACTGGCTGCGCTTCGCCATCCCGTGGCGGATCAAGCAGAACAGCGCCCGCGTGATCGACGCGGTCAAGCCGGACGTCGTGCACTTCCAGTCGCACATCGTCGTCGGTCGTGGGCTCTCGATCGAGGCCGAGAAGCGCGGTATCCGCGTCATCGGCACCAACCACTTCATGCCCGAGAACATGCTCGAGTTCACCATGATCCCGAAGAGCATCCAGGAGTGGGCGATCGGTCTGGCCTGGAAGGCAGCGAAACGCACCTTCGGCCGCGCCGAGGCCGTGACGACGCCGACCAAGAAGGCGGCGCAGTTCCTCGAGAAGTTCACTGGCCTCCGCGGCGTGCACGCCATCTCGTGCGGTATCGACGCGGGCAACTACACGCCGGACTTCACGCCGCGCACCGAGAACCGCATCCTGTTCGTCGGCCGCGTCACCGGTGAGAAGCAGATCGACGTGCTGCTCAACGCCGTCAAGAAGCTCCCGGCGACGCTGGATGCGAAGCTCGAGATCGTCGGCGGCGGCGACCAGCTCAAGAACTTGCAGCACCTCGCCGACACCCTAGGTATCGCCGATCGCGTGACGTTCACCGGCTATGTGACGGATGAGGAGCTCCGCGACGCGTACACGCGCGCCTCGGTCTTCGCCATGCCATCCATCGCCGAACTGCAGTCGATCGCCACCATGGAGGCGATGGCCTCCGCTCTTCCCATCGTCGCCGCTGACGCGATGGCGCTCCCGCACCTCGTGCACGACGGCGACAACGGCTACCTCTTCAAACCGGGCGACGCCGACGACCTCGCCGCGCACCTCGAGCGAGTGCTCACGCTGCCGCAGGAGCAGCTCGACACGCTCAAGAACGCCTCACTGAGGATCGTCGCGGCACACGACATTCAGCGCACCATCAGCACGTTCGAAAGCCTGTATCGTGGTGAGCCGGTGGCCGACCCGGTGACGGATGCGGCCAATCCAGTGGCCTCGTCCGAATAGACGAGAGGCACACGGGGCGGTAGCTCAGCTGGTTAGAGCATCGGACTCATAATCCGCCGGTCACGGGTTCAAGTCCCGTCCGCCCTACCGCTGCGGCAACCCTTGGGGCCATGGGAGGACTCCCGATGAGAGCACAACTGAGTGTCAACTCCCTTCCGCCCGGTGTGGTCGTCGTACTCGGCGTGCTGGATGTGATCGCGATCGTCGATCTCGTGCGTCGCCCGCGGGCACGGGTGACGTTCGACAACAAGTGGGTTTGGGTTGCGATCCTGGTGAATTTCATCGGCGCCATCCTGTACCTGGTGGTCGGTCGCAAGCCTGCGCTGCATGCTGGCGCGTCGCCTGCACTGCAGGAGCGGCACGTGACGTCACCCACCTCGGTCGCCGACGAGCTCTACGGCCCCGCTGACCGGTCTGACGACCGATGACCGTCGCGCTCGAGACCCGGGAGCTGACCAAGGTCTACAAGGGCAAGCGCGCCCTCGACTCTGTGTCCCTGACCGTGGAGGAGGGGAGGTCTTCGGCTTTCTCGGGCCCAACGGCGCGGGCAAAACGACGACGCTGAGGCTCGTCACAGGCCTTGCTCGTCCGACGAGCGGGTCAGTGCGGGTCCTCGGTTCGGATGTCGCGACGGCCGACAACGCCGTTCGCGCGCAGCTGGGCTTTCTGCCCGACGTTCCGGCGTTCTACGACTGGATGACGGCCGAGGAGTTCATGCACTTCGTCGGCGGCCTGTTCGGGTTGGAGAGGCGCCTTCTGAAGAAGCGCACATCACTGCTTCTCGATACCGCGGGACTCGAGGGTGTAACCACGCGGATCGGCGGGTACTCCCGCGGGATGCGCCAGCGCCTCGGGATCGCGCAGGCGCTCGTCAACGCTCCTCGACTGCTTCTCCTGGACGAGCCGACGAGCGCACTGGACCCCATCGGGCGCAAGGAGGTGCTCGACCTGATCGACTCGCTCCGCGGTCGCACGACGATCTTCTTCTCGACGCACATCCTTGGCGATGTGGAACGGGTGTGCGACTCGGTCGCGATCCTCGACAGAGGGCGCGTGGTGACGCAGGCGCCCATCCCGGAGCTGAAGGCGCGGTACGGGAGGCACCGCATCCTGATCGAAGTCACCGGTGATTCCGACGCGCTCGCCTCAGCGCTGCTCGCTCGACCGTGGACGATCGACGTCGGTCGTGAAGCCGGGTCGCTCACCGTCACCGTCGCCGATGTCGCAGCCGCTCAGCATGAGCTCCCCGGGATGGTCGACGCGCTCGGCGTGGGGCTCGTCCGCCTCGAAGCGGGAGAGCTGACTCTCGAGGATGTCTTCGTCGAGCTTGTGGGAAAGCGCCAGCGATGAGAGCAGCCCTGGTCTTCAGCCGCAAGGAAGCGTTCGAGATCCTCCGCACGTGGCGGATCTACGTGTTGCCGGCCATCTTTCTGTTGTTCGCGGTGACCGGCCCGCTGTTGGCGAAGTACACGCCCGAATTGCTCACGGCTGTCGCCGGCGACCAGTTCTCCGGTTTGCGCCTGCCCGAGCCGAGGGTGTCCGACGCATACGCCCAGTGGATCAAGAACCTCTCGCAGATCGGGCTCTTCGCGCTGATCATCATCTACGGCGGCATCGTCTCGTCCGAGCGACGCGGTGGAACGGCCGTGCTCGTGCTGACCAAGCCGCTCTCGCGGGCAGCGTTCGTCATCGCCAAGGCCGTCGTGCACGGTCTCTACCTTTCGGTGGTCCTGATCGCCGGGACTCTCGTGACCTGGGGCGTGTCAGCGGCCGTCTTCGGCGATGCGCCGGGCGGGTCATTGTGGGCGGCCGCTCTCACTTGGCTGGTGCTGGCATTGGTCTACCTGTCGCTGATGGTGTTCTTCTCCGTCCTGATCCCGTCGGCAGCGGGTGCAGCGGGTGCCGGGCTCGGCGTGTTCGTCGTCTTCTCGGTCGGCGGTCTCTGGAAACCGATCGCCGACTATTCGCCCGCCGGCCTCCTCGGACGCGCGACGACGCTTGCATCCGGGGAATCGACGGCATCACTGCTGTGGCCCGTGCTGGTCTCCCTCCTGATCTGCGCGATCGCGGTCGCCCTTGCCACCCTGCTCTTCCGGCGGCAGGAACTCTGACCGAGATTCAGACCGCTGGCATCCGAGCGACACGAGGTGTAGTACAAGCACCATGGTCCAGTTCACGAATGAGATCGACATCGGAGCTCCGGTCCAGGATGTGTACGACGCGCTTCGAGCGATCGACGCATACCCGACGTGGCTTCGGCATTCCACCGTCTACCGCGGGACGAAGGCGGGAAAGCCTTCAGGCCATCCGGAATCCACCTACGAGGATCACACGACGGTTGGCCGGATGCCCGGCGAACTCGTCGAGGACGTTCCCTTCCACACGCTGCGGTTCCATCAGGCGAAGCCGTCAGGAAGCCTTGACGCCCGCATCCGGTACACCGTCGATGTCACCGAGTCCGGCACACATCTGACGAGGGTGGGCGAGATGACGACGCACGGGATGCTCCGCATGATGCAGCCGGTTCTCATCCGGATGGCCGCCATGGAGAGCGAACGGACGCTCAAGGCGCTCAAGCTCTACGTCGAGCAGCACGCGCGATGAAGAGCCCCGTCAAGGCGGCAATCATGCCTAACAGTGCGAGGAGAACCCAGACGCGGATACCCGCATAATCGGGCACGAGCAGGTGCTGGGTGTACTGGGTGTAGGTGTAAACCGGGAGCGTCTGCATGGCGGGGACGGCGTTCGACACGCGATCGGCTGCCGCTTTCGTCACCACCGCTCCGATGACACCTCCGAAAACGGCCAACGCACCAACCGCTACGAGAGACACCACAAGAGGATTCCACCGACGGAGAACTGCAGCCATGGAAAGAATATAGACCTGCGGCCTCCGCCGGCCGGTCAGCGCGGCGGACGGGTTCAACTGGCGTCAGCGCCACGCAAGTTTTGCGCGCGTGTTCTGGATGCCCGCGTGCGGTTGAGGCGATGCGAGAAACGGATGCGGGGCTGCGTCTTGACGTGGGTAGAGCGGCAGGTCCACGCTTGTTGCGTGCGGCGGGGGAGGGGCTCGCGTCGCACGGAACAGGCGCCGGCCCGAGGCGCGGCGCGTCAGCAGAGAGCTGCCCGTTATGACGATGCCGACTCGGCGTTTGGCGGTCGTCGGAGGACTCGGCGTCTTCCCGGCCGCACGACTGTCGCTGCCGTCGCGCAGGCTCCTCGCATTCCTCGCCGTTCATGGCATCGAGGCGCCACGCTCACTCGTCGCCGGCATCCTTTGGGCGGATGTACCGGAGGCGCAGGCGCGAGCGAACGTGCGCCGCGCGATCTGGCAGACACCCGCCGGGTGGGTGACCGCGGACGGAGACGAGCTCCAGCTGGACGCCGAGGTCGACCTGTCCGAACTGCACACCGCGGCGTGTGACGCGATCGACGGCGGTACGCTCACGATGGACCAGATAGAGAGGCTCTCGCACGATCTTCTCCCCGGCTGGAACGAGGAGTGGGTGATCCCCGCGCAGGCTTCGTTCCACCTGCTCCGGGTGCAGGCGCTCGAGGCGGCTTGCATCACGATGACCGAGCGAGGGATGTACGCCCTCGCCACGCAGGCAGGCACGGCAGCGCTCATCGCGGATCCACTCCGCGAGTCGGCTGCATACGCCCTGATCCGAGCGCATCTGAGGGAAGGCAACAGGCACGCCGCCGCGGTGCGGTTCCGCAATTTCGCCCGCACGCTCGAGGAAGAGCTCGGTGTCGAGCCGGATCCGCGGCTCGCGCGAGTGGTGAACGCGGCGGTCGCGGTCCACTCTGCCTGACGCCGAGGACTCGGGGCATCGGCGTCCTGCGGAGAGCGGACGCCTGCCCGACGCTCCCGAGACGCCAGGCGGACGCGTACGCGACGCAACCGGGATGCCGTGCCGACCATCCGGCACCCTCAGACGGACGAGACCGGCACGGAGAACGGTCGCCACGCAATACGGCAGAGGACGGGCCGTCTGGTGCAGTGAGACGACCGGGACCACGCAGGTTCGGAGGGAGCGTTCGCGATGACGATCATCAGGGACCAGGAGCAGTTCACCCTGGAGAGCCAGCCATTCGCCGAGGTGACCGGTGAGACGGTCGGCGAGTCGGTTGGCGAGACCGGGAGCGAGTCGGAGACGCAGGAGACGTCGGGCGTCGGCCTGGCGTCGTTCTCGCCGTGGGCAGAGGGCTTGACGCCGTTCGCGGAGGGGAGTCGCCCCTGGGTGAGCAGGACGCCCTGCTCGAAAATGCTTTCGAAGCCGTGCGCGACGAAGCGTTCGACGAAGCGGTGTCTGAACTGCTCGCCGAGACGGAGGACGCGATCGGACAGCGGTTCTCCGACGAATCGCCGGCCACTGCGGGCGAACGCGAACGGATCGCGTCCGCACATCTCGCCCCCACTCAATTCGCCGCCGAGCAATACCTCGAACGCCTGAACGAGACGCTCGCCGGCCAGGATGTGGAGTCCCTCACCGAGGAGCAGCTCGATGAGCTGATGGACCGGGTCGAGCCGGAGTTGTCCGAGGTCTCGCCCGCGGGCGAGCAGTTCATCGGCAGCCTGATCAAGAAGGCGCGCAGCGCCGTCAGCTTCGTTGCCAAGGCCGCTAAGACGGTTGGCAAGGCCGCCGGCGGTCTGCTGACAGCCGGACTGAAGGGCCTCCTCAAGCTCGTCCGTCCGCTCCTCAAGCGCGTGCTGAGCTTCGCGATCGGGCGCCTCCCGGCCCCGCTGCGAGCCCCGGCCCAACTGCTCGCGAAGAAGCTGTTCGGTGAGGCCGAGACCGTCGCGGAGGCAGAGGCATTCGAAGCCGCCAGCGAGGGCGAGTCGTTCGCGATCTCGCCGGCCGTCTCGCACGACACCGAGGCTCTGACGGAGTCGTTCGATGCGGCACTCGCCGAAGCTCTGGTCTCCGGGGATGGGGGCAGCGAGTCGGAGACCGCGTTCGCCTCTGAGAGCGAGAGCGAGAGCGAGGCCGAGCAAGGGAGCACCGAGCTGGAAACGCTGGCTGAAGCGCGCGGGCGGCTCATCGATTCGCTCGCGAATGCGCGAAGCGCCGATGAGGTCACGCCGGCGGTCGAGCAGTTCATCCCGGCACTGCTTGGCGCGCTGCGCATCGGGATCAATTTGGTCGGACGTCCGCGGGTGGTCGGCTTCCTGGCCAAGTTCCTCGGGAAGCTGATCGGCAAGTGGGTCGGTCCGCAGCTCTCCGGACCGCTGTCGACCGCGATCGTCGACACAGGTCTGCGACTCATCTCGCTCGAGCAGATGGAACCCGAACTGGAGTCGGAGGCCGTGCCTACCATGTTGGCGGGCACGATCGAGGACACCGTCCGCCAGCTCGCCGAGACCTCGGAGTACGAGCTCGAGGACGAGTCGCTGATGAAGGCGGCCACTGCTCGGGCGTTCGATCGATCCGTCGGCGCCAACTTCCCGCCGACGCTGTTGCGTTCGGGCGTGCAGCGAGGCGCCCAGCTCGGTGGACGGTTCGTCACGCGCAAGGCTCGGTCGGTTGGCCCGTATCGACGCTACAGCCGTTCGCCCGAGGTCGAGGTGACAGCGGCGATCGCCGACGGAATCGACACGTTCGGCGGTGTCAGCCTGGGTGCAAGCCTGCGGGCCGTGGGTCTGACACTTCCGGTGCGAGTGCGCATCCACGTCTATCAGGCAACGATCGGCACGTCCCTACGACGGATCGCGGCGATCGAGCGCACCCGCAACGGTGTGCGGCTCTCGAGTTCGCAATTGCATCCGTTGACGCCGAAAGCGGCCGGCCTGCTTCTCAAAGACCCGGGGATGGGCGTGGCAGTGCCCGCCGCCTTCCTGCAGAGCCGGGCGCGGGTCGCCGCGGGACAACGCTTCTATTGGCTCGAGCCGCTCGATCAGATGGCGCTGCCGGTCGCTGGATCGGGCGCATCCGGAGGCCGGATCGCACAAGGTGGGCGCGCCGGAGCAGCCTCGCAGGGCTGGGTCGTCGTCGACACCCGCTCGTCGCGGGTCATCGTCGGGCTCTTCTTCGCCGAGTCTGAGACACAGGCGATTGCCGCGGCCATTCGCGAAGGACGAGCGGAAGCCGTGCTTCTCCCTGCGCTCACGAAGGCCTACGACGGTCTCGCGCGCCGGTTCGCCCACCGAACAGGACGGTTGAGGATCCGCGCGGAGCTCGAGCAGTCTGAGACGACAGCGCGGCTGCCTCGGGTACTCGATCGAATTGCACCCGCTGCGATATCGGGCTTCACCGTCGCCCTGCGACGTTGGCTGCTGCCTGCGTTCGCGACCTGGTCCCGTGACGCGAGCGCCGAGTTCGCCCGGGCATCGGCGGACCCGCGCAACGGGGTCACTGTCACCGCGACGATTCGCTCGGTTCCGGGGCTCGATCTGATCCGACAGGCTGCAGCGGGCTCCCTGAGCGCAGCGTCGCTGGGGGCACTCTCGTCCGGCTCCGCTTTCCGCGCGACGCCGACCGTCACCATCTTGGCCAAGGCCGGGCGGCGGCAACCATGATCGCCAACGCCGCGACTCGAGCGGTCGCAGCCGACCTGGAGCGTCAGAGTGCGCACTGGGTCGCAGCGGCGACCACGTTCCTCGACGCGGAGGAGTTCGCTTCGGAGGCGGCCTGGCGATCCGTCGAGATCTACGTCGGCATTCCGTTGCGACGGCACCTCAAGCTCATCGTGGAGGAATTGATCGACATCGGTCGAGCCACCATCGCCATGACCCGAGCCGCGAGGCGCGACGCGCTCGCCCTGCCGGAGGCGATGGCCGCTGTGCAGAACCTGCGCCGCCGCTACAGCCAGGTGGAGACCACGCTCGACTTCTTCGGTGACGCGGTCTCGTCGCGCACGAGCCCGCAGCTGCGAGCAGCCCTGCAGTCGCTCGACGCACTCGCCACGGCGAGCATGGCGACGGTGCTCGCGCAGGCCGGGCACGCTCCCATTCCCGTTCTGACATATGTCGACAAGGGGATGGGCGCTTCCATCCTGCGGGCGGATATCCGGCTCTGGGCGCCCGGCAGCATCAACCCGGTGGCCGCCATCAAGATCGTGCGACACAACCTCTATCGGCCGACATCACTGTTCCACGAGGTGGGACACCAGGTCGCGGCAGTCACCGGCTGGGTGCCCGCCCTGCAGGCCACCCTTGCCCGGGCACTCTCGGGAGATCCGGCCCTGCGTGCGATGTGGACCCCGTGGGCGTCGGAGATCGCCGCCGATGTGTTCGCGTTCGTCCACACCGGCTTCGCCTCCGTCACAGCCCTCTACGACGTCGTCGGCGATGCCCGCACGATCCTCCGCTGGCCCATCGGGGATCCCCATCCTGTCGGCTGGCTGCGAACCCTCCTCGGGTGCGCCATGTGCCGCGGAGTCTACGGTTCGGGCCCGTGGGACGACCTCGAGGAGGCCGTCGTCACGAGTTTCCCGCTGCGGCGGGCCGACCCGACTGTGCGGGAATTGCTCGCCCGGTCACGGCGAAGGATGCCCGCAATCGCCGCAACCTGTTTGCGCACATCCGTTCCGGGGCTCGGCGGGCGCCCGATCGGTGGCGCCGTCGACCCCGCTCGTGTGTCGCCTGTGGCGCTGGCGGAGCTCGAACGAACGGCAGGAACTGCGCTCTGGACGTCGTCGCACTGGCGACGCCTCGAGGGCATCCGGATCGTCGCACTGGCGGGACTGCGTGAGGCGGAACGACCCGACGAGGCCTCGGCGTGGATCGCCCGGGCCCGCGAATGGATGACGGCCGCGCCCCTGGCGGCATGACGACAGCATGACGACGGTGCGAGAAGCACACGAGAGATCGGAGAAGAGATGAGCCAGTCAGCTCCCCCGGGAGGTTCCTCGGGGCGCCCCAATACGACGCAGCGGCTGGAGGCGATGGAACAACTGATCGCGGCCGAGGCCGATCGCCTCGCCGAGGAGCGCGAAGCTCTGCGCCAGCAGTACGAACAGCTCCGCAGCGAGCAGTCCCAGATCCGTCGCGACTATGAGGACCGCCAACGCGACCTCTACCTGGTCAGCGGTCTGGATGCGATCAGCACGGTGCTCGAGAACGGCTTCGAGCGAGTGATCGGGCAGCTCGAGCCGCTGACCGAGTTCCGGCCGCCGAACGGCGACATCCCGCTCCCCATCCCGACCGAGTTCCGGCTGGTGAACCTGCAGGCGACGCAGCAGCGCATCCAGGCCGACTCCTATCAGGTGCCGCTCGGCGAGTTCGACGTCGGCTTCCTGAACGACCCGCGAGGCGGGCCGGACGCCACCGGCGCAGCCGGCTTCACCCAGGAGGGAATGCCATCATGATCCCGCAGCTGACGAACCGTCTGCTCACACCGCCGTCCGGGCCGGGCACGGTTCTCCCGATCGCCAATGCCGCCGACGCGGCGGCGGCGGTCCTCAAAGCAGATCCGCTCGACCTCGTCCTGTACATGGAGGAGGTCTGGGACAGCGCTGACGTCTGGGCTCCGAACGGGATGCGGGCCGGTCCCGCCCGCGCGGCATTGTTCGCCACGGGGCTGTTCAGCGGCTATCTGCCTGTGCCTGGGCCGGCGTGGGATCACTTCCTTGCCTCGTATGCGCTCGAGAACACTCGGATGGTCCAGATCTTCGCGCGGGTGGTGAAGGAGTACCGCTCAGGCGAGAGCCTCGGTGTCCCGTCCGTCGCGACCCAGCGCTGGCTCGACACGACCGAGGCGCTCCTGCTCGGCGCCTGGAACCCTGTGCCGCTGTGGCTGAGTACGAGTGCAGTGCGACCGGATGCCGAGGCGGTGCGGCGAAACGCATACTGGCGGATGTTCGGGATGGACCTGTCGTTCGGGATGGACGACAACCGTCCGGCGAGCTTCGCGCGCGCGACGGCGGCCAACACCACGTTCGTGCGGCTCTTCGAGGAGTTGCTCTACGAGGTGTGGCAGGCGATGGTCAACCTGCGCAACGTCGCCGGCGTGAACTCGGCCGACAACGACCGCATCTACGCCATCACCCAGGAGTTGAAGTACGTGCTCCGCTCGCGGCGACAGAACGCCGTGCTCGCGCGGGAGGAACTGGCGGCTGCGACCGTGCTCGGCTGGCTCAACTTGACACTCGACTCCAACACATCGGTGGTCGTCGACCTGAAATCGCAGGCCACCAGTGCGGGCGACCGGCTGCGGCTGCTCGGCGAGCGCGTCGGGCTGCCCGCCCACTCGAAGTCGACCTCGCTGATCACGATGGCGCAAGACCTGTCCATCCTGATGCGGACCATCGAAGCCGACATCGTCACGGGACCCGAGTTCGCCTGGGTGCTCTACGACACAGTGGCGCCCGGCCCTTCGACGGTGACGCCGCTCGGGTCGTACACCCGCCGGGTGATCACGGAGTGGTCGTCCGCCGCAGGGCGCGACCTGAAGGCACGCAAGGTGCCCGTGGACACCCAGCAGCGGCGTCCGGCGCTCGTTCGTTGAGAGGAGGGCGAGGATCATGCCGGCTCAGACATTCGGCGAGCCGCCGGTTCCCGGAGGGTTCGAGTCGCCGTTCGAGGTGACGCCGGGGGAGCAGTTCACGGTGGGCGAGGGCTTCACGGTCGGAGAAGGGTTCGAAGGCTTCACGGTCGGTGAGGGCTTCGAGGGCTTCACCGTGGGCGAGGGCTTCGGCAGCGACGAGTCCTTCGGCCAGGACTTCACGCTCGAAGGTCCCGCCATGGAGAGCGAAGTGTTCCCGTCCGGCCTCGTGCTGACGGAGACCACAGGAGCGACGGGAGCGGGACAGGAGCACTGGGATCCGAACAACACGGGCATCCCGCTGCTATCGACCGGTGCGTCTGTGCGTTCCCAGAAGCTGTCGCCGAACTTCACCGTCGGCGAGCTCGTTCGCAGCGGCGGCGTCTACGCCGACCCGGCTCGTATCTCGCCTCGGCTCGTCGAGCTGTTGCAGCGCATCCGTGAGCGTGCTGGGAAACCCGTGAAGATCAGCTCCGGATACCGGTCGTGGAAGCGGAACGGCGTCGTCTACAAGGGCTACGGAAAGCCGCCGACCCTGAGCCGTCATTGTTCCGGGCAGGCCGCCGACATCTCGATCCCCGGATACACGGGGATGCAGATCGCGAAGCTCGCCATCGACGTGTGGGGCTCGCGAATCGGCGTCGGCATCGGAGGCAACTACGCGCATGTCGACGTTCGCCCCCAGTGGGGACGATGGACCTACCTCAGCGGCGAGGCGAGCCGCCGCGCAATCGCGGAGATCGACGCTTATCGCAAGGCGAAGAAGTCCGCGCCGAAGCCGCCGGATCCTGTGCCCGTCCCTCCGATCCCGCCTGTGCCGATCCCCGTCGTTCCGGGGACGACGAGTGGGGGTTCGCTCGTCGTGCAGAACTCGCCGCTTCTGGCATCGCATCGAGGAACGCATCCTGACCTCATCGTCGGCTGGAACGCGATGAGTTCACCGGCCGCGATCGACGTGGTTGTGCACCTCCACGGATACTCGCCCAACGGCGCGGCGATGCGTCTGGACACCGAGAAGCTCCCGGTCAGCGGGCTCGAGCTCGGCGCGAGAACACGACCCACGGTGACCATCCTGCCGCGAGGCGACTTCTTCGGAGGCACCTCGGGACGCGGATACGACTTTCCGGCACTCACCGCGCGCGGCCGGATTGACGCCCTGATCGCGTCAGCGATGGCGGCCTTCACCGCGAAGACCGGGATCAGCGCGCCACGCGGACGCTTCATCCTGACGGCGCACTCGGGTGGCGGTAAGGCCATGCTGGCGATCTTGGGCAGTAGCGATCCCGACGAGGTGTTCGTGTTCGACGCCCTGTACCAGGCGTCCACGGCGCTTGGCGACTGGATGGAGCGACGGGTCAACCATCACATCGCGTCACCGTCCGACCCGCCGCCGGCGCTCCGCGTTCTCTACCGTGCGGACGGCAAGAAGTCGACGCAACCGTCGAGCGAGTCGCTCGCGCGTCGGCTCGGCGCGGTGCTGTCGGTGCCGGCGTCGGCTGCTCTGCGGGGAAGATTTCGCGTCGAACGGACCACGGATAACCACGGCACGATCCCGAAGCGATACGGTGGCACGCTGCTCGGGGATGCGGGGGCGGACCTGACCGGCACCACCCCGGCCCCCGGGTTGCAGCAGGAGGCGTTCGCCGGCGAGCAGTTCACGGTGGGGGAGTCCGTGGAGGCTCCCGAGGCGCTCGCCTGGGACGCGTATGAGGCCGAGTTGCCCTGGACCGGGAACGAGGCGTACGACGAGGGCGAGAGCTACGACGAGAGCGAAAGCTACGACGAGAGCGAAAGCTACGACGAAGGCGAGAGCTACGACGAAGACGAAGGCGAAAGCTACGACGAAGGCGAGGGTCTCGATGAGGCAGAAGCCGAATCCGGTGAAGCCGAGGAGTCCGAGCAACAGCTTTCAGAGTCGGAAGGCCTGGATGTCGGGGAACTCGAATCGGAGTATCTCGACACCGAGTCGTTCGAGCCTGAGTATCTCCACACCGAGTACCTCGACACCGAGTACCTCGACACCGAGTTACCCGAAGCCGAGTCACCCGAAGCTGAGTATTTCGACACCGAAGAGCCGCCAACACGCTTCGCCCTCGAAGCGCTCGACACCGAAGTCGTCTCGCTCGCAGAGCTGGTGGCCGAGGAGTTCGAAGACGAGGAAGCCGACTCGTGGGGTGGTGAGGGCGAACAGTCCGAGGCGACCAACGGTGTCACATACCCGTCAGGACTCACCCTGGCCGCCGCCCCGCCGGCGATCGCTGCGCAACCCGGATACGCCGACCCGAACAAGACGGGCGTCCCGCTCGTGGCGACCCCGGCATCCCTGCACCGTCGAGCCCTGTCGACGAACTTCGTCGTGCGCGAGCTCTCCTCCACGGGCGGCAAGTCCTCACCGTATTCACGCATCTCGCCCGAACTCGTGCGAGTCCTGCAGGCCATCCGCTCGCGGCTCGGCCGCCCGGTGTACGTCGACTCCGGATACCGTCGCTGGGCTCAGGCGATGGCGGTCGCCGAAGCGCGTGGCGGGCATCCGCGGAACACCCGTCATGCGTCAGGCCAGGCGGCCGACATCCGGGTGCTCGGTCTCACGGGCCAGCAATTGGCGCAGGTCGCCATCGACGCGGTCGACGAAGACCTCGCGATCGGCATCGGCAGCAACTACATCCACGTGGATGTGCGTGGCACATGGAAACTCTGGACATACATCCCGGGGGCGGCCGGCTTGGCGGCGAAACAGGTCGTGCTCGCACACCACGTCGCCAAGAAGGCGAAGAAGAAGCCGCAGCCACAACCGAAACCGAATCCACAGCCCAACCCGCAACCGGTCCCGACGACAGACGCCCGATTCTCGGTGATCAAGCCCGCCTTCCTGGCGACGACCGATCCAGCCGTTCGCGCGACGATCCTCCAGCGGGGCCTCGCGTTCGCTGCAACACACGTAACGCAGGCGAGGAAGGACGTCGCCCGTTCCACCAGCCAGACCTCGATCTCGCGCGCACGCATCATTTCCGAGACCGGTGTGGGAAAGAAGGGTGGGGATTTCCCGTTCCTCGAGCCCAATCCGTTCGCGGGAAACGTCACCGACGACCGGTTCGAGCAGGCGTATCGTGCCTGGGCCGAGAATCCCTCCCAGTCTGTCGAGCCCTGGCTTCTCATGGCGATCTGGGTGAAGGAAGGCCTCACGACGGCGCAGATCGGGCCGGCCGTCTCCGCTCTGAGCGCCACGGACGCGCGCTCGATCTGGCGCTCCTCGTACTACTACGTGAACATGGGGATCGATCATTACGTCTCGAAGCTGCCCAAGCAGCCGGGGCAGGACAACCTGCTCGACGCCGGCCCGGGAAGCGGTGTTCGTCACGACAAGGTCTTCCGCGATGCGGTGCTGGCTCACGTCAAAGCCGGGCGCCTGCCGAGGGATGTGACTGCTGAGATCGATGCCGAACTCTCGGTGACAGCGGGGACGTCGGGCACCTTCTCCGTCACGCCGTCGAAGCGGTTCTTCGTGCTGTCGCTCATGCTCGTCGACGCATTCTGGCGGGAGCTGCGCTCAGGGGCCGCATCCGCGCCCGGAATCGCCGCCTCCTCGCCGACACCGCTCGACCTGGAGGGTCTCACGTACATGAACTGGAACATGCCACCCGAGTCCTTCAAGAAATTCCGCACCCGGAACATGAGCCAGAACACCGACCCCGACGGCACGGTTCCGTCGCTACCGGTGTGGGCCTTCCACCGCGAGGTCAAGAAGAGCCAGTTCGGGCAGCCGCGTGCCAACGCCGTCCGACTCCAGCACACCATCCCCGTCTACAAGGAGGTCTACGAGGGATGAGGCCCACGGCCTCCGCCCGCGCGTGAACATCATCACTACCGGGTGATGCCTCCGCGCGACATCGAAGCCTACGTTTGTGCCAGAGTCGGGACTGCGAGTCCTCGTGCCACGCGGGTCCCGTGCCGAGGTCTGTCATGGAGGTGAGCCGACGGTGTCGACCGATCCGAATAGCTCCGCCGAATCGCGCCGCCGGGAGCGGAAGACTCCGCGGCGTCCCGCTTCGAGTCTCGCCGAGCGCTGGACGAACATCGACGGCATCGACGTCTTCTACCGGGAGTCACCTAACCCGCCGGATGCGCCGGCGATGATGCACCTCCACGGCTTCGGCCTCTCCGGTCGCTATCTCCTGCCCACCGCCGAACGGCTCCGCGACGAGTTCCACACTCTCGTTCCCGATCTCCCGGGATACGGCCGCAGCGGCAATCCGCCGCACGCGCTCGACGTGCCCCACCTTGCGCATGCCGCGGCGAGGTTCCTCGACGACCGAGGGATCGGATCCGCCACCCTGGTCGGCAATTCGATGGGCTGCCCGGTCATCCTGGAGTTCGCCCATCACCACCCCGAGCGCCTCGACAGGGCGATCCTCGTCTCACCGGCCGGCGGGTTGCACAATCAGCCCCTGGGCCGCGCCGTCGGCCAGCTCGCCCGCGACGGCGGACGCGAGCCGCCCCGAATGATCCGTGTCGCAGCGCCCGACTATCTGCGGTTCGGCGTCCCGAGCACGTTCAGGATGTTCAGAGCCCTCACGCAGTACCCGTCACTCGAGCGCTTGCTCGAGTTGAACATCCCGACCCTCGTCGTGATCGGCAACCGGGATCCGCTGATGCCGGGCCCGGCGCGGGTGAAGCAGGTCGCCTCCCGAACGGACAATCACGTTCTGCTCGTGATCATCGAGGGCGCGGCGCACGCGATCAATTTCAGCCACCCGGGTGAACTCGCGCACATCATCCGGCTTTTCATGGCTGACCGGCCGATCATCGACGACCCGGATTCCCCCGGGACAGCGCGCTCATACGAGATCCATCGCGGCAAGCATCTTCCTCCGACCGAGGGGGTCGGCAGAGAACGCTGACGAGAGTCACCCCTACGACTGTGCCAGCGGCCGGACGAACCCGTTGACGCGGTCATTCGGGGCCCCAGGGCCGAATCGGTAGAGCCGCAGCATGACGAACGCCGTCGTCGTTACCACGAGCCACACGAGGAGCACGATATACGGCTCGGCATGCAGGTTGTTCGGAAAGTACGCGAGGTCCCGGATGGCGTTGACAGCCGCTCCGGTCGGCATCCACCGCCCGACGAACTCGTAGAACGGCGGGAGGAGCGCCGGCGCGACCGCCCCCCTGAAGCGGGGTTGCTGATGAGTACGAACACGATCCAGGTGGGCAGGAGCGCCCAGCGTGCTCCGATAAGCACCCGGAACGCGCTGTATGTCATGCCCGCGACCAGCATGGTGAGCGCGAGAACGCCCCAGGAGGGAAAGAACGGCAGACGCATGATCCGCAACAGGATGCTGATCGTCAGAACGATGGCGAAAGCCGCCAGTGCGGACCGTGCGACGTCCCAGGCGAGCTCGGCCCGCAGTGTGAGCTTCGGCGCGTTGGTGCGCGTCTGCACCGCACCGAGGAACCCGATGATCACGGCGACCAACGGCACGTAGAAGAGCACCAGCCCTGACGGATCTGACGCGGTCAACGGATGTTTGTCGACGACGGTCACCGGATGCCCGATCGCCGCCTCGATCACAGGCGCATCCCCCTCGAGCAGTCGGGCCACCGAGTCGCCCGACGCACTTGAGATGTACAGGCGGGACGACGTTCCGCCGTCGACGAGCGCACCGTAGATCTCCTGCTCGTCGATGGCGTGCAGCGCCCGCGCCTCGGTGGGGAAGGCGATGATCTGAAACGTCGTCGCCGGCGGCTCGCCGAGCATCGTGCGGAATTCGGCGGCCGTCACCGTGCTCGACACGAGTCCGATGGGCACGCCATGGGGCTTCGGATCCGCGATCGCGAGGCTGTACGACGCCGCGAACAGCGCCGACACGATCGCGATGATCAGGGTCACCACGAGTGCAGGACGGTGGGTGCCGGGCACGATTCGGGGGCTGCGACCGCCTGTCACGGGCTTGCGACCCGCTCGAGCGCATCCAGGATGGCGAGTTGCCCCTTCACGACCTTCGACCTCGCCTCGTCGACGGGAAACCATCGAGCATCGTCGATCTCGGGATACTCCTGCACCTTGCCGGAGCGAGGCGGCCATTCGAGCGGGAATGTGTTGCTCCGGATGGTCGCGGGTGCGAAGTCCGCTTCGGCCGCGAACGCGACGATCACCTTGCCGGAGGACTGCTTGAACTCCCCGAGCGCCGCGTACGGCGCATCGGGGGCTGCGGTGCCGACCTCCTCGGCGAATTCGCGCAGCGCGGCGGCGAGGTCCCCGTCCGAATCGGTGGTCTCGACGATCCCCTTCGGGATCGACCACGCGCCCTCGTCCTTGCGCGCCCAGAACGGCCCGCCCATGTGTGCGATCCACACCTGGAGATCGGGCGATCGCCGATAGAGCAGGATGCCCGCGCTTCGTACGGCCATCAGTCCGTCCGACTCGTCATGCCGTAACCCTATGCCGCATTCGGCTCTCGCAGAGGGGACTCCCGGCCGATCCCGCTAACGTGGAAGCGTGAACTCCGGCGATGCGTGGGTCGAGGGCCCCAACGGCGAACGATTCTGGGGCCGATTCGGCGCGGCCGGTCTGCTCGTGCACGACGCCAAGCGCGGCATCCTGTTACAGCACCGTGCCGATTGGAGCCATTTCGGAGGCACCTGGGGTCTTCCGGGAGGTGCCAGGCACGAGGGCGAGTCAGCGGTCGACGGTGCTCTGCGCGAGGCTAACGAAGAAGCGGCCGTGCCTCCGGATGCGGTCGATGTCCTGTTCACCAGCACGCTCGACCTCGGATTCTGGTCGTACACCACTGTCGCGGCCGAGGTGGTCAAGCCGTTCCAGGCGCGGATGGCCGACGTGGAGAGCATCGAACTGCGGTGGGTGCCGATTGCCGAGGTCGCCGAGTTTCCCCTGCATCCGGGATTCGCCAGCTCGTGGCCCGAGTTGAGGGCACGGCTGTCCGCTCTGGCCGAGTGAGCAAGTAGGCATCCGGCCGTACCGCGTTACGAGGCTACGCTCCGCCCCCAGGTTGCCGGCCAGAGCGCCGAGCCCGGCACGTCGACGAATCCGCTGGGCACGCTCAGGTATGACCCGGCCCCCGGATACGCGGGCTGTCCTGGATACGCGGGTGCACCCGGGTAGTCGGGTGTGCCGCGGAACGCGGGGGCCTCGCGAGCGAGCAGCCTGTTTCCGATGACCGTTCCGAGGTATCCGCCCTCTCGGGTGCAGGCATCATCGTCGCCCCAGGGGAACCAGCCGATCCATTCGCCGTCGGGGTTGAACAGGTACTTGCTGTTCTCATCCGTGCGGAATGCGATCCAGGTACCTTGGCTGTCGTACAGGAATGCGGTCATCGTCGATCGCCTTTCGGGTCGGCCCATCGAGGTTGTAGTGAATTATCCTCACCTTTGCGGATGGTGACAATGGGTTGCACGAGAATGTCTTCCGTGCCAGCGAGAATGGAGGGTGCACATCGTTCTCGACCGCTCTGGGAGCGCCCCGTTCACCGCGGTGCGACTGGACGACGGGGGAGAGGTTCTCAGCGAAACCACCATCGAGGCCAGCGAGCTTCCGCGGTACGTCTCTGAGGCGGAGAGCGACGGACCACGGTGGGTCTGGAGCGACACCCGCGCCTGGTACCCACAGCTCCTGAGAGCGGGCGTGCGCATCGAACGCTGCGTCGATCTGCAACTCAGCCACACGATCTTGCGGATGTCGTCCCTCTCGGCCGGTTCGAAGCTGGCCTCGTCTCCGATAGGTGTCTGGGATGCGGCTCCAGTGCTCGACGACGAACCCGCGGTCAGCGCGGCCACCCTGTTCGACTTCGATGCCGTGGACGCGCATCCGGAAGCAGCAGGAGGAGTCCGCTCGACGAGTTCTCCGCGCAGCAGGATGCGGTCGCCGGCAGTCCGAATCCCGGTCGCCTCCGGCTGCTCCTGGCGGCGGAATCCGCCGGGGCGCTCATCGCCGCCGAGATGCGCTTCGCGGGCCTGCCGTACCGCGCTGACCGCCACGATGCGCTGCTCACAGAACTTCTCGGCCCGCGCCCGCGGTCGGGAGGCCGGCCGCCTGTTCTGGAGGCGCTCGTGGCTGAGATCCGGCTGTCGCTGGAGGCGCCGGGTCTCAACCCTGATAGCCCGCCCGACCTCATCCGTGCGCTCACACGCGCCGGACTGATCGTGACGTCGACGCGGTCGTGGGAGCTCCGCAAGCTGGAGCATCCGGTGGTCGAGCCGTTGCTGCGTTACAAAAAGCTCTCGCGGCTCCTCACCGCCAACGGTTGGACCTGGCTCGACACCTGGATCAGTGACGGTCGTTTCCGGCCCGACTACGTGCCCGGAGGAGTCGTGACCGGCCGGTGGGCCACGCGCGGCGGCGGGGCGCTGCAACTTCCGAAGCAGGTGCGCGGGGCCGTCGTCGCCGACGAGGGCTGGAAGCTGGTGGTGGCGGATGCGGCTCAGCTCGAACCGCGCATCCTGACCGGCCTCTCCGGCGACACGGCGATGGCCGAGGCAGGCCGGGGTAAGGACCTGTACGAGGGGATCGTCGCCTCGGGAGCGGTCGAAGAACGCGCGCACGCCAAGGTGGCCATGCTGGGCGCGATGTACGGCGCCACGACGGGGGAAAGCGGACGACTCATGCCGCGGCTCACGCGGGCGTTCCCCAGAGCGGTGAAACTTGTCGAAGACGCGGCCCGCGCAGGCGAAGGGGAGAGATCGTCACGTCGCGTCTCGGTCGGAGTTCGCCGAAACCCGGTGCGACCTGGTCTGCGACCCAATCCGCAGCCTCCGGTCCCGAATCAACCGCTGTCGATGAGCGTCGCGCGCGGAGTCAGGCCAGGGACTGGGGGCGCTTCACCCGCAACTTCGTCGTGCAGGCCAGCGCCGCCGAGTGGGCACTCTGCTGGATGGCCGACCTGCGCCAGCGTCTCAACGCTCTGGCACCTGATGCGCGACTCGAGGACGCACCCCATCTCGTGTACTTCCTCCACGACGAAGTGATCGTGCACACTCCCGCCGCCCTCGCCGATCAGACAGCCGAAGCCGTCGTCGCGGCCGCCCGACAGTCCGGACGACTGCTCTTCGGGGACTTCCCCGTCGACTTCCCGGTAGTCGCCGCGGTGGTGGACAGCTACGCCGAGGCGAAATGAGTTCCTGGCGGCATAAAGCTGTGTCGAAGTTGGTTGTTGACCTCGACCTGATCGAGGATGGACACCATGACTGACACCGCCACCGCCCCCGTCGACCCCGCGACATCCTGGCGCGCTACCGCCAACGCCGCGAGATGGCGGTGACCGCGCCAAAAGGCAACCTGGCGCTGGTGAACACGCAGTGGCTGAGCGGTGATCCCGAAGAGCCCGCCCAGACGATCTGGGGTGTCCCCGGCCTGTGGTCGCCTCTGCCCAAGGGGCAGTCCGGTCTGAAGGTCACTGCGACGCCGGCCGACAACATCGTGGTCGACGGGCAGTTGGTCGACGGCGAGGCGATCGTGCGCGGTAAAGACGACCCGAACCCGAGCGAGATCACATTCAGCGAGACCGTGTCCGGATTCGTCATCGCCAGCGAGGAGGGCGAGTACGCCCTGCGGGTCTGGGATGCGAACTCCGAGGCCATCCAGGAGTTCGGCTCCATCGACGCTTTCGACTTCGATCCCGAGTGGATCATCCAGGCCAAGTTCACGCCCATCGAGGGTGGCAAGGCGGTCGGGTTCGAGCACCTGAAAGATGAGGGCAAGACCCGCGACATGGTCGTTCCGGGCGAGATCACGTTCAGCAAAGACGGGGTCGACTACAACCTGGCCGCATTCAAGGCCGGTCGCGCTCTGCAGCTCGTCTTCGCCGACGCGACCAACGGTGACTCGACCTATTCGGTCGGTCGGTTCCTGTTCGTCGCGCCCAACGCTGACGGCACGGTAACGCTCGACTTCAACCTGGCGGTTCTCCCGCCGTGCGCCTTCAGTTACAACTTCAACTGCCCGCTGCCGCCGGCTCAGAACCGCTTCGCCGTCGCCATCGAGGCCGGAGAGAAGAACGTGCTCAACAAATCAGGCGAGCTGCTGCACTAGTTCGCCGGGCGTCGGCCGCGTCGCGGGCGTTCGGGTGACCGCTCTTGGAGCAGGCCTTCAGGATGCGCAGCAAGCGTAGCCGCCACCTCGTCGATCCACTCGATGGCCGCCTTTGCCCCGAGCTCTGCGGCTCTGTTCGCGGCGAGGAGCGCCCGCGAGTCGGCATCGTGTGCCAGTTCGCGGATCTTCTCCGTGAACGACAGCCGATAGTCCTCGAGCACGTGCGCGGGATCAGCCTCGGCGATGGATGCGACGATCAGGATCTGATCCTGCATCTCGTCCCAGTCGGGGCGGCTGTCGTGGGGCCCGTGGGTCAGCCAGAGCTGGGCCTGCTCGCTGCCCGCATCCGTCAGCTCGTAGAGGGGAGGCCGTCGTCGGTGGTCCCGGCAGGTGCGATGAGGCCTTGGTCGGTCATCCGCTCGAGCGTCGAGTAGACCTGACCGGCGTTCAGCTGTCTGCGGTGTGCGGCGCGGGCCAAGAATTCGCTCTGCAGTTGCGAGCCGTATGCCGGGCCGAGCGTGAGGAGGGCGAGGAAACCGTTCTGAACGGACATACTCAGTATGGTATTCCCGTCCGCGCCTTCCGGCGGAGTGCAGAACCACCGAATCACAATCTTGTAACTTCGGTGCGTTGTACGGCATAATTCGAAGCGTCGGCTTCGGTCGGCCCAAATTTCATAGCTCGCTGCATGGTTGCCGCGTCGATCGGTCGTTGGGGAAGACGTACCGAATCGAGACGGAGGAACCTCATGGCAGCACACGCAGCTCGGGGAGTGCTCTACGTGCACTCCTCACCTGGCGCGCTCTGCCCCCACATCGAGTGGGCGGCGGGTCGTGCCCTTGGTCGCGCCGTCAACTTCACGTGGGAGACGCAACCGGTACTGAAAGGTGCCCAGCGCGCCGAGTTCTACTGGGAGGGCCCGCAGGGCACCGGAGCGGCCATCGCCTCCGCTCTGCGCGGCTGGGAGCACCTTCGGTTCGAGGTGACCGAAGATCCCGGGCCCGGGACCGACGGCGGACGCTGGATGCACACCCCCGATCTCGGCATCTTCTTCGCCCAGACGGACACGGCTGGGAACACGGTCATCCCTGAAGACCGTGTGCGCTACGCGATGGAGATCGCGGGTGCGAACGCGACCGAGCTGCACCGCGAACTCCGCCTCGCGCTCGGCCAGGCGTGGGACGACGAACTCGAGCCGTTCCGCCACGCGAGCGACGATACGAGGGTCGTCTGGCTGCACAAAGTCGGCTGAGCGATTCCGCAGCTCCCGCGGCGGGCCGGACCAGGCATTGTGCGCTGCCGCCCGCCCGCGGTGAACGAAAGGACCCCGACCGGCTATCCGGTCGGGGTCCTTTCCTGTCTCGCTGTCGACCGCCGGCGTCTAAACCGAACGGAACGCGACGACAGCGTTGTGGCCGCCGAAGCCGAAGGAGTTGCTGATCGCCAGCAGGTCCCCGTCGCCGAGCGAGCGAGGTTCGGTGACCACGTCGAGCAGGATCTCCGGGTCCTTCTCGGTCAGGTTGATCGTCGGGGGAGCGACGCGGTCGTGCAGGGCCATCACGGTGAACAGAGCCTCGATCGCACCCGCGCCACCCAGGAGGTGGCCGGTGGATGCCTTGGTCGCCGACACGGGGATGCCCTCGAGCAGGTCGCCGAAGACGCGACGCAGCGCGTTGTACTCGGCGATGTCGCCGACCGGCGTGCTCGTCGCGTGGGCGTTGATGTGGCTGACGTCGGAGAGCGAGGCTCCGGTGTTCGAGATCGCCGAGATCATGGCGCGAGCAGCGGCCGAGCCCTCGGGGTCGGGCGCGGTGATGTGATACGCGTCGCTGGTGACCGAGCCGCCGACGAGCTCGGCGTAGATCTTCGCACCGCGGGCCTTGGCGTGCTCCTCGGTCTCGAGGACGAGCGCCGCGGCACCCTCGCCGAGCACGAATCCGTCACGCGAGATGTCGTATGGGCGGGATGCGGTGGCCGGGTCGTCGTTGCGCTTCGAGAGCGCCTGCATGGCGGCGAACGACGCGATGGGCAGCGGGTGGATGGCCGCTTCCGAGCCACCGGCGATGACCACGTCGGCGAGCCCCTGCTGCAGGTGGTCGTAGGCGTTCGCGATCGACTCCGTGCTCGACGCGCAGGCCGAGACGACAGTGCGGATGCCCGCGCGTGCGTGCAGATCCATCCCGATCGCCGCGCCCGGGCCGTTCGGCATGAGCATCGGAACGGTCATGGGCATGACGCGACGCGGGCCGCGTTCGCGCAGGGTGTCCCACGCGTCGATCAGTGTCCAGACGCCGCCGATACCGGTCGCCCAGTCGACGGCGAGCCGCTCGGGCTCGACCTCGGGGCTGCCCGCGTCCGCGTAGGCCTCACGGCCGGCGATGAGAGCGAACTGGCTCGACGGGTCGAGGCGTTTCACCTCGTGACGCTCGAGCACGGACGTGGCCTCGACTCGCGCCTGTGCGGCGAAGGTGACGGGAAGGGCGAGCTCGGAGACCCACTCCTTCTCGATGGTCGATGCGCCGGATTCTCCGGCGAGCAGGGCCTTCCAGCTCTCTGCGGCGGTGCCACCGAGCGGCGACGCAGCGCCCACGCCGGTGACGACGATTTTCTTGGTCATAACGGCAACTCTCCGTTGGTGAGGAACATGACGGCGCTGAGGCGCGCCATCGATCGCGGGGCGGGTCGGCCCGGGCAGGCAGACCCGCCGCCGCGAAGGAAGATTTCTTGCGGGCGCTTAGGCCTGAGCCTTGACGATGAACTCGACGGCGTCGCCGACGGTCTTGAGGTTCTTGACCTCTTCGTCCGGAATCTTGACGTCGAACTTGTCCTCGGCGTTGACAACGATGGTCATCATCGAGATGGAGTCGATGTCGAGGTCGTCGGTGAACGACTTGTCCAGCTCAACCGTGTCGGTCGCGATACCGGTCTCGTCGTTGATGAGCTCGGCCAGGCCGGCAAGAACTTCTTCGGTGGACAATGCCATGTGTTTTCTCCTTGGGGGGTGTCGTTTGACCGTTGATCAGTTTAGGGCAGCACGACGACCTGTGCGCCGAACACCAGTCCGGCACCGAAGCCGATCTGGAGCGCGAGGCCGCCGCTGAGCTCTGGATTCTCCTGCAGGAGACGGTGTGTCGCCAGCGGGATCGAGGCAGCCGAGGTGTTCCCGGTCGTCTCGATGTCTCGGGCGATCGCGACGGTGTCCGGCAGTTTCAGCTGCTTGGCGAACTCGTCGACGATACGCATGTTGGCCTGATGAGGGATGAACGCGGCGAGCTGCTCGCTCGTCACGCCGGCCGCATCCAGGGCCTGCTTGGCGACTTTCGCCATCTCCCAGACGGCCCAGCGGAAGACCGTCTGGCCCTCCTGCCGGAGGGTCGGCCACTCGGCACTGCCGTCGCGGTAGTCGACGAGCGTGCCGTTCATGCCGACGGCGTCGGCCTTCGATCCGTCGGAGCCCCAGATGGTCTTCGCGATTCCGGGGTACTCGCTCGGGCCGATCACGACGGCGCCGGCTCCGTCGCCCAGCAGGAACGAGATCGAGCGGTCGGTCGGGTCGACGACGTCGGAGAGCTTCTCTGCACCGACCACGAGGGCGTAGTGAGCGACGCCGGTGCGGATGAGAGCATCCGCCTGGGCGATCGCATAGGTGTATCCGGCGCAGGCGGCGTTGACGTCGTAGGCGGCGGCAGGATTCGCGCCGACGCGGTCCGCGAGCACAGCGGCAAGCGACGGAGTCTGCTGCGAGTTGCTGATCGTAGCGACGATCACCGCGTCGATGAGCTGCGGGTCGACACCCGACTTCGCGATCGCCTCGCGCGAGGCCTCGGTGGCCATGTCGACGGCGAGCAGGTCGTGGCTCGCCCGGGTGCGGGTGATGATGCCGGTGCGCTGCCGGATCCACTCGTCCGAAGAGTTGATCGGACCGACGAGGTCGTCGTTGGGCACGACCAGATCGCCGCGGGCAGCACCGACGGACAGGATGCGGGTGTACTGCGGGCCGTGGGCCTGCTGCAGTGTGGGGTGGGTCATCCGGGGTCCTCCTAGGCTGCCTGGTCGATGAGCTCGAAAGCGGCGGGCAGATCGTCCGGCGTCTTGATGGCGACCGCGGGGACGCCCTTGAGGCCTCGCTTGGCCAGTCCGACGAGGGCACCGGCGGGGGCGACCTCGATTATGCCGGTCACTCCGGGGGCTGCAAAGGACTCCATGGTGAGGTCCCAGCGCACGGGTGACGAGACCTGACCGACGAGCAGCTTCAGGTACTCGGCGCCCGACGTGACTCGCGAGCCGTCCTTGTTGGTCCAGATCGGCAGCGTCGGGTCGTTCGTCGTGAGGCTTTCCGCGAAGGCCTCGAGGTGCGCGACGGCCGGCTGCATGTACTTGGTGTGGAAGGCGCCTGCGACCTGCAAAGGGATGACCCGTGCGCGCGCTGGCGGGTTCTCCGAGAGCTGGGCGAGCGCATCGAGCGCCCCGGCGACGACGATCTGGCCGCCGCCGTTGTAGTTGGCGGGGGAGAGGCCCAGCTCGTCGAGCTTGGCGAGGAGCTCGGCCTCGTCTGCGCCGATCACGGCGCTCATGCCTGTGGGGGTCTCCGCTGCGGCGCGGGCCATGGCGGCACCACGCTCGCGAACGAACGCGACCGCATCCGTCTCGCTCAGGATGCCCGCACCGGCGGCTGCGGTCAGCTCGCCGACCGAGTGCCCAGCGATCCCGCCGACCTTGTCGCGGCGGCCGTCGGCGAAGAGTGCCGACAGTGTGAGCAGCCCCGCGGAGACGATCAGCGGCTGGGCGACCGCCGTGTCGCGGATGGTGTCCGCGTCGCTGACCGTGCCGTGCGCGACGAGGTCGATGCCGACAGCCTCGGAGATGCCCGACAGCTGGTCGCGGAACGTGGACTCGGTGAGCCAGGGTTCCAGGAAGCCGGGGGTCTGGGAGCCCTGTCCTGGGCACACGATCACAATCACGAGTTCTAGTCTGCCAATCCTCCGCCGAGCGGATGTGTCGAACGGATACGAAGTATTCCGCGATCCTTTGTGAATGTCTACTAAGGGGTGCCGTCAGGCGCGGCGGGGCGCGTCCGGCTCGTTGATCGAACCGACGATCAACGCCGCCTGCAGGATGAGCGCCTCGCGAGCACCTGTCGCATCCCAGCCGATGACCTCGGACACGCGCTTGAGGCGGTACCGCACGGTGTTGGGATGCACGAACAGTTCACGCGCCGTCGCCTCGAGCGACCGGCCGTTGTCCAGATAGCACCACAGGGTGGTCAGCAGTTCGGTGGAGTGCGCCTGTAGCGGACGGTAAATGCGGTTGATGAGCGTCGCACGCGCCAGGCCGTCGCCGGCCAGGGCACGCTCGGGGAGCAGATCGTCGGCATGAACGGGCCGGGGGCAGTTGCGCCATGCCTTCGCGACAGCGAATCCGGCGAGGGCCGCCTTGGCGCTCTTGGATGCGTCAACGAGGCTCGCCACTTCGTGTCCGAGCACCAGATGGCCGGGACCGAAGCCGGGTTCGAGCTGCGAGGCGATCTCCAGAAAGCTGACCATCGGAGCGGCGCCGATGGTCTCCTCCGGCGTGGCGGCACTCGGGAAGGCGCGACCGATCACGAGCACGAGTCGGCTGCCCTGCACTCCGATCAGCACGTCCGCCGACATGTGCCGGGCAGTCCGACGCAGCTGGTCGACGTCGAGCATCTTGGGCGCGGTACCGACGAGAACGCTGACCTCGCCGTGTCCATGCCACCCGAGCGCGGCGATCCGGCTCGGCAGCTCGTCGTCGTACTCACCGGTCAGGATGCTGTCGACGACCAGCGCTTCGAGCCGTGCGTCCCACAGTCCGCGCGCCTCAGCGGCGCGCGCGTACACATCCGCCGCTCCGAACGCGATCTCGCGCGAGTAGAGCAGGATCGCCTCTCGCAGAGGCTCGCCGCCGTTCTTGACGCGGTCCTCGACGACCTCCACGGTCACCTTGATGAGCTGCAGTGTCTGCTGCAGGCTCACCGAGCGGAGCAGCTCGCGTGGAGCCGCGCCGAACACGTCGGCGGCGATCCACGGCGTCGACCGGGGATCGTCGAACCACGAGATGAACGACGAGATGCCGGCCTGAGCGACCAACCCCACCGCGGACCGCCGCCCAGGGGCATGTCGCGGTACCACGGCAGGGTGTCTTCGAGCCGCTTCAGGGTAGCGGTAGCCAGCTCACCCGAGATCTTGCGAAGCCAGGTGAGCGTCTCTTCCTTCGTCTTCGGCACCGGAGTGCGGCCCGAGGTCAGCTTTCGCCGCCGGCGCTACCGGTGGTGCCCGCGTTCACGTCGTGCAGCAGGTACTTCTCGATCGCCCAGGCCGGAGCGTTCGGGTCGACCTGACCACGGGCCGCCAGCAGTTCGAGCGTGCGAACCACCATCGACGGGCCGTCGATCTTGAAGAACCGGCGTGCAGCTGCGCGCGTGTCTGAGAAGCCGAAGCCGTCGGCGCCGAGCGTCGCGAACTCGCCGGGAACGAACTGACGGATCTGGTCGGGCACGGCGTGCATGTAGTCGGTCACAGCGACGAACGGACCGTCGGCGCCCTGCAGCTTGCGGGTCACGTACGGGACCTGGCGCTCCTGCTGCGGGTAGAGGAAGTTGTGCTCCTCCGCCTTCAGGCCGTCGCGGCGCAGCTCGCCCCACGAGGTGACGCTCCAGACATCGGCCGACACGCCCCAGTCCTGCGCGAGCAGGTGCTGGGCCTCGAGCGCCCACGGCACCGAGACGCCCGATGCGAGGAGCTGAGCCTTGGGGCCCGCGGTGTCGTTCCCGCGCAGCTTGTAGATGCCGCGCACGATGCCGTCGACGTCGACACCCTCGGGCTCTGCCGGCTGGACGATCGGCTCGTTGTACACCGTGAGGTAGTACATGACGTTGGGATCAGGGTGGTTGTCCCCGTACATCCGCTCGAGTCCGGCGCGCACGATGTGACCGATCTCGTAACCGTATGCCGGGTCGTATGACACGACGGCCGGGTTGGTCGACGAGAGAACCAGCGAGTGGCCGTCGGCGTGCTGCAGGCCCTCACCCGTGAGGGTGGTGCGTCCGGCGGTCGCGCCGATCATGAAGCCGCGTGCCATCTGGTCGCCGGCGGCCCACATCGCGTCGCCCGTGCGCTGGAAGCCGAACATCGAGTAGAAGACGTAGACCGGGATGAGCGGCTCACCCTGGGTGGAGTACGACGTTCCGATGTTGGTGAACGCCGCGAGAGCTCCCGCCTCGTTGATACCGACGTGGATGATCTGTCCCTGCGGGCTCTCCTTGTATGCGAGGAGCAGCTCGCGGTCGACCGAGGTGTAGTGCTGGCCGTTGGGGTTGTAGATCTTCGCGTTCGGGAAGAACGCGTCCATGCCGAACGTGCGCGCCTCATCCGGGATGATCGGCACGATGCGGTGACCGAAGTCCTTCGAGCGCAGCAGGTCCTTCAGCAGTCGGACGAACGCCATGGTGGTGGCGATCTCCTGCGTACCGGAGCCCTTCTTCGAGATCGCGTACGCGGAGTCGTCGGGCAGGTTCAGCTGGGTGTACTTGGTCCGACGCTCCGGCACGTATCCGCCGAGCGCGCGACGACGCTCGTGCAGGTACTGGATGGCCTCGTCCTCGGGTCCCGGGTTGTAGTACGGCGGGAGGTAGGGGTTCTCCTCGAGCTGAGCATCCGAGACGGGGATGCGCATGGCGTCGCGGAACGCCTTGAGGTTGTCGAGCGTCATCTTCTTCATCTGGTGGGTCGCGTTGCGGCCCTCGAAGCTCGGACCGAGGCCGTAGCCCTTGATGGTCTTGGCGATGATGACGGTGGGCTGACCCTTGTGCTCGACGGCCGCCTTGAAGGCCGCGTAGACCTTGCGATAGTCGTGACCGCCGCGCTTGAGGCCCCACACCTGGTCGTCGCTGTAGTCCTCGACGAGCTTGAGGGTGCGCGGGTCGCGGCCGAAGAAGTTCTCGCGCACGTACGCGCCGTTCTCGGTCTTGTATGTCTGGTAGTCGCCGTCGGGGGTCTGGTTCATCAGGTTGACCAGGGCGTTGTCGCTGTCGCGGGCGAGAAGGTCGTCCCACTCGCGGCCCCAGATGACCTTGATGACGTTCCAGCCCGCTCCGCGGAAGTAGCTCTCGAGCTCCTGGATGATCTTGCCGTTGCCGCGCACAGGGCCGTCGAGGCGCTGCAGGTTGGCGTTGACGACGAACGTCAGGTTGTCGAGCTTCTCGTTAGCCGCGACCTGCAGCTGTCCGCGGCTCTCGACCTCGTCCATCTCGCCGTCGCCGAGGAATGCCCAGACGTGCTGGTCGCTCGCATCCTTGATCCCGCGGTTGGTGAGGTACTTGTTGGCCTGCGCCTGGTAGATCGCGTTGATCGGGCCGAGACCCATCGACACGGTCGGGAACTGCCAGAACTCGGGCATGAGGCGCGGGTGCGGGTAGGAGGAGAGCCCGCCGCCGGCGTGCGACTTCTCCTGGCGGAAGCCGTCGAGCTGGTCGGCGCTGAGCCGGCCCTCGAGGAACGCACGGGCGTACGGGCCGGGGGAGGCGTGGCCCTGGAAGAACACCTGGTCTCCGCCGCCCGGGTGGTCCTGGCCGCGGAAGAAGTGGTTGAAGCCGATCTCGTAGAGCGTCGCGCTGGAGGCGTAGCTCGAGAGGTGGCCGCCGACGGCGATGCCGGGGCGCTGGGCGCGGTGCACCATGACGGCCGCATTCCAACGGATCCAGGCACGGTAGCGCCGCTCGATCTCCTCGTCGCCGGGGAACTCCGGCTCGTTCTCGGGGGAGATGGTGTTGATGTAGTCGGTGGTCGGAACCATCGGAACACCGAGGTGCAGTTCTTTGGAGCGCTTGAGCAGGCTCAGCATGATTTCACGAGCGCGCTCGTGACCATGGGCCGCAACCAGTGCATCGAGGGATTCCTGCCATTCGGCGGTCTCCTCCGGGTCCGAATCGACGTTGTCCATCGAGTACGGGTCCTGGTCGTTTACAGTCACCCTCGACCTCTTTCTTGTGTGGGATAGATCGTGAGAGGCGCTTTTCACTGTCGGATTACGACATGCGGAAGGCACCATCTGCCAGCCTAGCCTCACTGCGCGCCCCGCGTTGACCGCGCTCTTGGAAGTCCCTGCGAGCGGGTCTATGCTGTGTCCTCGTGCGTCGCGGGCGGATCCCTCGCGCGGGCGCTGAAAGGAAACTGGAACATGGCTCTGGAGAACGACACCCAGGCACCCGACTTCGAATTGCTGAACCAGTACGGCGAGACCGTGCGCCTCAGCGACTTCGCCGGCAAGCGCGCCGTTGCGCTCGTCTTCTTCCCGCTGGCATTCTCCGGAACCTGCACCGGCGAGCTGTGCGCGCTCCGCGACAACCTCGCGCTGTTCAAGGACCACTCGGTCGAACTCATCGGCATCTCCGTCGACTCGAAGCACACGCTGCGAGCCTGGGCCGAGCAGGAGAAGTACGACTTCGCGTTGCTGGCGGACTTCTGGCCGCACGGCGAGATCGCCAAGGAGTACGGCGTGTTCCTGCCGGAGAAGGGATTCGCCAACCGCGCGACCTTCGTGATCGACGAGTCGGGCGTGATCCGCGCATCCTTCATCACCGCACCGGGCGAAGCACGCTCGATCGAGGCATACCGAGCCGCCCTGGATGCGCTGCCCGTGCACGCCGCGTCCCGGTAGGATAGGGAAGCCGCAGCGCGGCGAAGGGCCTTTAGCTCAGCTGGTAGAGCGCCACGTTTACACCGTGGATGTCATCGGTTCGATCCCGGTAGGGCCCACCACAACCTCCGCTTATGCGTCACGCCCCGCGGATCATCCTGTGCGGGTGATGCAGCGCGGGCCGGACGGCTCGATGCTTTCTATGGCCGCCCAACTGCGGCTGTGGATCACAGCGGACCCTTTGTGCTCGCTGGTGACGGACGGGAGCGATCTGATGCCGGACAATCCGTATATTGCGATAGCCGCGCAGTACGCGAGTGAAGACGAGGCCGTGGCCGATTTCGATCGGCTCCACGAGCATTTCAAGGATTCGGGAAAGCACGCGGCTTTCGACGCTGCCGTCGTCGTGCGCGACCTCGAGGGAAATGTCTCCATCCCCAAGCGGGATGACCACGCGAAGCACCATGGCGGCCGGAAGGGCCTCGCCATCGGTCTTGCCAGCGGTGTCGTCGTCGCACTGTTCCCTGCCGTCGCCCTGGGTGGAGCGCTGCTGGCGGCCGGGGGCACCGGCGCAGGCATCGGAGCTCTGGCCGGGCACATTGCCAACAATTCGTCCGCCGAAGATCTCAAAGGGATCAGTGAGACCCTCCACGCCGGAAGCGCCGGCATCGTGGTCGTCGTCGACTCGAGCCTCGCCGACGACGTGGAGAAGTTGCTGACGAAGGCCTCCAGCGTGACGCGGAAAGAGATCGCGGTCGATGACGAGAAGCTCGACAATGAAGTGCAGGATGCCTACGAGTAGAGCTCCGCGTAGCCCGTGACGGTGGGTGCGTTTAGCCCTGACGCGTACAGCCGCACCGGGTGGCGAGAAGGAGTAGGGGAGTGCCGGAGAGCGTCGAACTGTGGTGGGCGAGGCGTCAATGGTCCAAGGGCGTCGACGTCCCTTACCCGATCGGCACCTATAGAACCGAGTGGGCGCGCTATCCCGTGCTTGCGAGGCAATACCACCCCGACCTGAACCACGGGATCGTACTCAGCCAGGTGCCTCCGGCTGCGGAGGTCTTCCTCGTGTGGGAGTGCGACGCCGGCCACCGCTTCGTCGCGACGCCCGAGGAGCAGCGATCGCGTCCGGCCGGTTCACGGCGACGTTCGACGTGGTGTCCCGATTGTTCCGCGTTGGCCACCGGCAGACGAGTCGCTCTGCCTGTCGTCGACCTCGGGATGCACAGCTGTGGCCATGCACGGGACCCTCGGCGCATCGAGAGCGACCCCGATGATGACCGGTGCTTTCTCTGTCGCCGCCTGGACCGCACTCAGATCACGCGCGAACTGCTCGTGACCATGGCGGCTCCGCGTTCGCGGGTCGCGGTCTCGACGGCGAACAGCATCGGTGCGCGGTACGCGTGGCAGTGCGAGAACGGGCATCCGGCGTACGAAGCGACGATCGAGCGCATCCTGAGCGGCCGTCGCTGCCCGGTCTGTCGTCATGCGCGGGCGGGGGCGGATGCTGTGCCGGTCGGCGAGGCGTTCCTGAGCGAGTGGGCTCCGAAACCCGCCTCGGCGGCCGAGCCCGAACTGCGCCGTCGGTTGGCCCAGCGCCTCGCCGTCGATCTGACGAAGAACGCGGTGCGTGTCGCGCGCCCGTTCTTCTCCCACCTCGAAGTGTGGCCGGACATCATCATCCCGGAGCTGAGGGTGGCGATCGAATACGACACGACGGGGCGGGACGGTCTGGAACATGTCGGTCGGCGCGAGGACGTCGATCGAAAGAAGGACAGACTCCTGCGAGCGGCCGGGTGGGAGGTGGTGCGCGTGAGGTGCGGAAAGCTCCAGCCGATAGGGCCGTACGATCTGACCGCATCGGGAGTGACATCGGCACTGATCGAGCGTCTGGTCGACCGACTCGGCGAGGTGCGCGGATCCCTGATCGTCGACGCATATCGGCGCTGAACATTGCACTCGTGCAACGTCGTAACCCCTGGCTACGCTGAAATCACATGGCCACTAGGAGGGCATTTTCATGGCTTCGACATTGAACCCGTACCTGAACTTCCGAGACAAGACCCGTGAGGCGATCACCTTCTACCAGAGCGTCTTCGGGGGCGAGCTGACGATCAGCACGTTCGCCGAATTCAACATGGCCGACGATCCCGCTGAGGCGGACAAGGTGATGCACTCACAGCTCACGACGCCGGGCGGTTTCGTCCTGATGGCAGCCGACGTTCCCCAGCACATGCCGTTCACAGAGGGGTCGTCGATCTCGATCTCGCTGAGCGGAGCGGACGAGGCCGAACTGACGGGCTACTGGGAGAAGCTCATCGAGGGCGGCACCGTGGTCGAGCCGCTGTCGAAGGCGCCCTGGGGCGACAGCTTCGGCATGGCTGTCGACAAGTACGGCGTCAACTGGCTGGTGAACATCTCGGGCGCCGCTCCAGCGTGACGCACGCGTCTAGAAGACGTGCGCGCGAAGCCAGGGGAGTGGGTCGATAGCGGTGGTGCCGCCCGGGCGCACCTCGAAATGCAGGTGCGCACCGGTCGAGACTCCGGTGTTCCCGACGGATGCGATGGGCTGACCCGCGACGACGGGCTGGCCGACCGCGACCGCGAGCGATCCCACCGCGAGGTGGCAGTAGCGGGTTGAGACGACCTCGCCGGCGAGATCGTGGTCGAGCGTTATCGATACTCCGCACCCTCCGTCGTCGCCGCCGACTTCCTCCCGCACCGTTCCCGCCGCAGCGGCGTGCACCGTCGTGCCCATGCCGGGCGCGAAGTCGACACCCTGGTGATCACTCGATGCACCCGCGGTGGGCGCCGAACGCGCACCGAAGCCGCTGGAGATCGGCGCGCCCGCACCGACGGGCCAGACCACCGGCGGGTGGTACGAGATGGCGACGCTCTCGCGCGCGATTTTCGGGAGATCGACCTGAGCGGAGACGTCGATGGCTTGGGAGGCTGGCTGACTGCCGAGAGTTACCAGGTCATCCTGGCCGATTCCGGCCTGTGCGGGCGCCGCCGTGAGACTGAAAGCGAGCGCACCGGCGATCAGTGCGGTGGCCGAACGGCCGAAGAGGGACGCGATTGTAGGCACAGGTGTTCCAGGGAGTGGGGGAGGGGAGGGGTCGAACACGGAGGCCGACAGAGAGACTCTAAAATACTGACTGCAAAGAAGCCTGGACGACTCTCGTACGTCGGCTGTATGCCGGCCGTAGCTCTGGGTATGGATGACGGCACCGACATTGCACCCATCCCGCGCACAGGTCGACAATGGGGCATGGCGGAGATCCGAGCATCCGGACCCGTGGTCGTCGGCGTCTATCCCGGCCAGGCCGTGGCGGTGGTCGTTGAAGCAGCCATGCTCGCGGCGGAGATCGATCGCCCGCTGCTCTGTGGATACGTCACGCTCGACAGCTACCTCACGGAGTGGGAGAAAGGGGACCGCCGGCAGGCTTCCCTGCATCCCGTCGAGGTCGACAGGGCGGAAGAGTCGGTTGCGCTCGAACTCGCCGGCGCGATCACCACCGCGCTCAAGGACCGGCCGACGCTCGAGCAGGGCTGGTCGCTGCGCATCCTGAACGGCGACCCGAGCCAAGCGCTGACCAGGCTCGCCGAGGAGGTCGACGCACGCCTCGTCGTGGTGGGCACACACGGCGCTGGATTCGGTCGCGCCCTGGAGTCCTGGCTCGCAGGCTCGGTGGCGACCCACCTGAGCCGATCGGTGCACCGTCCGGTGGTCGTCGTGCCGGTAGAGCATCGGCGCGGTACGAAGTCGCCGACGCTCGACTGAGCATTCGGATCACGGGCAATCCGCGCCAATCGGCGCTTCCTGTCGACGGGGCGGTTCGCCCTCTGAGAATATGACGCATGACCAGCATGCTCACCCGACTCCGCCTGGCGGTGACGGATGCAGCATCACTGCGATCTTGGACGGTTGACGCCAACGACGGCATCATCGCCACGGCCGGTGTTCTGGAGGGTTTCGCGGGCGCCGGCGCCAGCGATGCGACGCTGCTCACCGCAGCGATTGTCGCGACCGTCGCCGGGGGACTGAGCCTCGGCGGCGCCAAGTGGTCGGAGGAGGCCGCCGAGCGCGAGGTGCAGGTGAGGTTGGCCCGCGAGGAGGCCGCCCAACTGGAGTCGAGCCCGGAAGACGAGATCGCCGAGCTCGCCGGCTATTACGAAGCAAAGGGGCTGACCGACGGGCTGGCGCGTGAGGTCGCGGAGCAATTGACTGCTCAGGATGCGCTGGGCGCGCAACTCGAGACCGAGCACGGCATCCGTGAGGTCATGTCCTTCGGCGCACCGATCTGGGCGGGCGTCACAGCGAGCGCCGCCTTCGTTCTGGGGGCGCTCATCCCGCTGCTGATCACGATTCTGGTGCCCGGAGCACTCGAGGCGTGGGCGATCCTCGTTGCGGTGGCCGTGTCGTTGGTCCTGACGTCCATCGTCAGTGCCCGCACCGGCCGAACCGGGGTCTCCCGCACCATCGCGCGCGCCCTCACGGTCGGCCTCGGAACACTCGGAGTCAGCTATCTGGTCGGCCTTCTGATCTTCTGACACCGTCCGGCTCTCTGACACCGTCCGGCGCTCCTCTGACATATGAGCAGAGCATGCTGAGGAAGGCTTGCCGCAAGTCCAGCGGTTTGCCACGCCGGCTGGTGGCGGGGGAGTCGGTCCCTGAAACGAACGAGCGCCGGGCAAGCGTGAAGGGACGCGCGACCACCTCGACATTTGGGCCCCTCGAATTGGGGTGGAATTGGCGATTCGCGCCCATGGCTGACAGGGCGCCCCGAACTCTAAGCTGAATCGCCTTATCTACACCGGCGGCCGCGCTCTCACCAGAACGCGACCGCCTTGCCGTCCCTAGGGGAACCAGTGCGCCGTCGCATCGTCACCGCTCTCACCGTCACCGCGTCGATCTCAGCCGCAGTTCTGGCCGGTGCCGGCATCATCACACCCGCAGTGGCGGTTCCGCCGCCGCCGAACGCGGCGAACATCCCGGAATACGACACGTCCAAGAACCAGCTGCCGAACGGAATGACGCTGGGCCCGGATGGGAACATGTGGTTCGGCGAGGCGGATGGGATCGGCAAGGTCACGCCGTCGGGCAAGGTCACCGAAATCGGGTTCGACAAGACCCAGCTCCTCGGCGCCAACACGGTCAACTCCTATCCGAGCTCGTTCGTGTTCGACGCAGCGGGCAACCTCTATGTCGGCGGTGGTGTACCGGGCGACAGCGGCTACATCGCGGAACTGCCCGCCGGCGCCAGCAAACTCATCGTGAAGCAGAGGTTCACCTACACGGTCAACCAGCTCACGCTCGGACCCAACGGCAATCTCTACTTCACGATGCCGTTCATGGACGACTACATCGAAGAGATCAGCACAAGCTTCGGCGCACTGACCGACCATTATCTCGGAACGAATTCGAGCAGCAGAGTCGACTTCGCCTTCATGGGCCCGGACACGATCTACTACCTCTCCGATAGCTCCCTCTACTCGATCTATCTGCCCACGAACACCCGGACTACCGTGATGTTCGTGCCGACCGCCGACTACGGCGAGGGCGCATTGCGGAAGGACCCTGCCGGCAACATCTGGTTCAGCCGTCCTACAGAGGTCGACGAAGTGACCACCAGCGGAACCCTGAAGCGATTGCAGATGCCGGCGACCTTCTACAGCCGAGACGGATCGGTCGGCCGCATCGGCGACCTGACGATCTCCGAGGACGGCCACATCTGGGTGCTGGGACTCGACCAGGATTACAGCGGTGGCACCGTGTGGTCGATGACCCCGACGGGGACGTTCACACATGAGTATTCGCTTCCCACAGGGCGCGAAGTCGGCTGGATCTTCCCCGGTAAGGGCGACCAGCTCTGGTTCGGAAGCGGACAATACGTCACCGACGACGACAACAACTCGTTCCTCATCGCGCAAGGCATCGCGTCGATCGAGCCCGGTCAGCCTCCGGTTGCGGCGATGTTCCCGCAGCAGCCGTACACCCAGGTCGGGGGAATGGCATTCGACGGCTCCGGGCATTTGTGGTTCTCCGACTACAACCTGGGTGAGGTCGGCGTGATCCAGTCGGAGCATGTGACGCGGCTGTTCGGAGCTGACCGGTTCACGGGTTCTGCGAGTTTCGCCGCCGGAAACTACGCGGCACCGGTGGGGTGCGTGTATATCGCCAACGGTCTGAATTTCCCTGATGCGCTGTCTGCGGCACCGGCTGCCGGCAAGTGCGGTGGTCCACTCATGCTGGTATCGCCGCATGCGATCTCTGACGCGGTGAAGGCACAGTTGACGGCGTTGCAGCCGAAGAAGATCTACGTCGTGGGCGGCGCGGCTTCGGTCGGCGACGACGTGCTGGCGCAGCTCCAGGCTTACACTCCCACCCCGGCCGACGTGACCCGTAACGGTGGTGCCGACCGCTATGAGGCGTCCCGCAACATCGCTGAAGCCATGTTCGGCACCGGTGCCGGAGCGACCACGCATATCGCGTTCCTCGCCAACGGCGCGAACTTTCCGGATGCCCTGTCCGCGGGTCCCGTCGCGTCGAAGCTGGGCGCCCCGGTGATCCTGGTCCCCGGCATCTCGCCCCACCTTGACGCGGCGACGAAAGCCACTCTGACCGCCATGGGCATCACGACCACGTATGTGGCGGGCGGCCCAGCCTCGGTCTCGGACGGCATCCTCACCGATCTCGGCACGGCAGGGTTCTCGCCGACTCGCCTTTCGGGGGCTGACCGATACAGTGCGTCCGCTGCGATCAACAACCAGTTCTTCGGCGCGGGCAGCAGTGTGCCGATGTTCCTGGCCAGCGGGCTGAACTTCCCTGACGCTCTCGCCGGCGCGAGCCTGGCTGCGCACCAGGGCGCGGCGCTGGAGCTCATGCCGGGAGCAGACGCGACCTGCGTGCCGCAATCGGTGGCGCAGAGCATCTACGCGATCGGCAGCAGCCAGGTGACCATCCTCGGCGGCCCCGGCACCCTCAACTCGAACGCAGACATCCTCCTCGGATGCCTGAACACCGCCCGACTCCAGTGACGGCTGCGTAGGCGCGCCGGTCCGGAAACACTCAGTGGGTCGGCGTCGAGACCAGCGTCTTGGCGCCGACTTCGCTCGCGGTGGTCAAGCGCTGATAATGCACATTATGTCAAGTAGTAACCTAGCTACGCGCCAGGATGGATCCGTCCATCGGAGTCGCGGTGCCAGCACCCATCTTGATCGACTTGAAAGCCAAAGGCGTCGACCACCTGATTGAGCTCTTGTGAGTTGTTGCCTTCCCGATATGACGCCAGTAGGTCCGCGCCGCGCCCGGTGAGACGGATCGCCATGAGCCGCACGATCATTTGGTTTATCTCGCTTCCCACATATGTCTCGTCGTCGTCGTTGGAGAATTCACCTCGGTCGAAGCGCTTGACGTCGTTGCAATTGATGGCAATAGCGCGCAGAGACCCACCTGGTCGCTGACGAGCTCAGGCCTCTTCACGCCGAGCACTTCCACGCATCTGTACACGTACGTAACAGTCGTCGGTTTGCGCGCCCGGCTCCGCAACGGGCTGCCAGATCTGGCGCACGAACTTCTTGCTGACTGCGGTCCCCGAGTGGCTTTGGTTGGTCGGCGCAATCGTGACATTCCTTGTAGTTATCGGAATCGGGTGGTCTAATAGTCGGCCGCATGGTGGTTGATAGACGGCCGCGTCGACGTCCTGGCCGGCGAGCAGGAGCATAGATCGGCCCACAAACCCCCAGCGTGCCGACTACATTTGCTCTACCCTGACCGCATGACTCCGGCCGATTGGGTTGCATCTGGCATCGCGTTCGTCGCGTTGGTGCTGTCGGGATATTCGATCGCGCGTCAGCGCGCATCGTCGATGCCTCACTGGGAGTTCGACTGGACGTCACAGGCTGGCCAGTACCCTGGCTCAGAGTTTTGGCGCGCCGAGGTGCGACAAGCGGGGCCCGGTGACGTCGAGCGCGTCTCGATCGCCTCCCGCGTCCGCGGCTTACCCGGAAGCGTCTGGGAAGGTTGGGACCCCCACGACGGCCAGAACGGTGTAAAACCGGTGCCGGCGCCTCGGCCGGTGATGCACTCTGAGGGATTCTCCGATTGGGACTTTGGGCGTGTGATGCGGCGTGGTGAGTACGCCTGGCACACCGCGAAGATCACCAACAACGGCTCTTCGTACGTGGTTGAGGTCAAGATCGAATGGGTCCAGTCCCCCAACACCCATCGCCAGCGGAGTCACGTGGAGTCCCACGCGTTCGGCCGTAGCGGGTCGTGAGGCCCGTCAGCATTGAGGAGCGCACTTCTATCGAGACTCCACAAACCAGCGTTGCAACAACCCTGACGTATAGCGCCTCACCCGCCTCCAAATGATGATGGCGAGGACGGGCGCGGCGCCCCCGGGGAGGCCGAGCCCGACCCAGTTCAGGGATTGGTCCGAGAGAATCTGTGTGGTTGTAATCTGGTGCCGGCGTCGGCTTGCTCGTGGCCATGCTGAACGGGACCCGGAGCAGCTCTAGGTAGCGACCCGAACCCGCGAGCACAGGACTTCTGCGCAAACACGGATTCGACTTTGACGGCACCGCTCAGATCGACGACGGTGTCGGCGAAGTCCGCAAGGTCCGCTCTGCCGCTTCCTAGCGCACGTAACCTGATCGTCAATTGGACGCCGGTGACGGCGGCCGCCCGGCACCTGGCAATGGCCGTCCACAACCTCGGCATGGCAATCGCGCCGTGAGCCGGCGTCGCGGACCGGTCGGCTGGGGAAGGTGTGGGCGAGTTTGGTGAAGCCGACCCGTCGAACGTCCTCAGGGTTCCGGCGAAGACTGCAGACGTCGAGGGGGTTCCGGTGAGCAGGTCGGTGCCCGCCGAGGACTGTATCCGCTGTCGAATGGACGACAATTACGCCCTGGCGCCGACTCAGAGGCGCCAAAGTGATATCACCCAGTTTCCGAGCTCAGACGGCGTAAGCCGAACCGCAAATCAGGCAGTAGTACGGCTCGGTAGCATCCTCAGGAATTTTCACCGGTTCCCACGGATGACAGGGAGGAGCGATCAGCATCATGTCGTCGGGTTCGACGAGCGGATCGGGCATTCCTGGTCGTGCAACCTCGTTGATCTCTACGTGAACTAGCCCTTTGCGGTTCGGCTTGAATGCGTCCGTTAGAGCCTCATTGATCATGTCGTTTGCAGATACGGCCATCGCAGCCTGCGAATACTCAACCTGTTCCTGAGTCCACCAGGAGTCGTGGCCGGCCGATTTCCCGCACCGAGGGCACCAATACACGTCGGGATAGACGAAATCCGATGGCGCCTCTTCTGTTGGGCCGTGGTGCCATTTGAACTCGCGCTCGCAAGTTGGACACTCACGCCGAAGGAATCCATCAGAATCCAGCGGATATTCGACCGAAAGTTCCATGATCAACCCACCGCATCAAAGTAGACATCCTGCTCGAAAGGCTCGCCGTCTTCGAGCCGCCCAACGACCCGCAACTCGAACTGGTCTGGCGCCCCACCCTGAAACGTCTTATTCGTCGTCCATGCCCTTATCGTGAAGGACTTCCCTACTGGCAGTCGGGCTACGGGGCTGTCTGACCGTAATTGCACGTGCGGCGCCAAAGCTTCTGGGACTTCCAACTTGACGTCGTAGATCGGTACGGCTCCGTTGTTGGTGACCTTCACCTGATCGAGCCTCGTGCCTCCGGAGACATACCAATGCCCATCGACATGAGCCCCGAACCTATCTGTACTCGGGAGCTTCTTCCCCATCGGCAGCCCATTCCCTGGCTTCGGCGGCGATGTGAAGTCCCCAGCGGTCAGCCAATCCGTCCCGCTCAGATCGATCGGGCAGTCCGCTGTCTTCAGACGCTCGGCAAGGGACTTTCTCATTTGAGGAGAATTGTTCATTCGAATGGCGTGCCGGCCACCGACGTCACTGAACGGGCGCAGGTCGCCGAGCTCCACAAGAACCGTCCGCTTGACGTTGCGGCCCATTGCCATCCCTGCTTCAAAAAGCACATTGGGGCGAGCCTGGCCGCGCGGCTCTGTCTCCGATTCATCGTCATGAGCGTATTCACGTCGCAGATACGCCACGTCGTCGGGGGTGAATAGAACGACGATCGCCTGCGCGCTCTCGAATGCGACGTCGAGCACGTCACCGATGTAAGGAGTTCCCTCGCCGGTAAGCGCAACGGCTTGATCCCACTCGAGCGGACGCAAACCCAGCGCGCGAAGAAACGTGAACATCGAATCACGGACAGCGCCATTACGCCCATGGACGACAAACACTCGCTCCGGCATCCTGCCGCCTAGTTCGTCTTCCGCCTCTTTGCCTAGAGCCACCATGTAGTGCAGAGTACCGGCAGCCCCGGACATCGAGCCCTCCCCCGCAGCGGGAGGCGCACGATCCTTCTCCTCGCCAACAAGCCGTCAAGGGCGGGAGTCGATGGAACGGGAGTTGCAATCCGGGTTCCTACTGGGTTGGCGCGATAATCGGTCTTCATGGCGGATGTCTTAGTGCGGCATGGTGCCCATGGCTCAGGAAGAGGCACTCTGGCAAGGGCGTTGGCGCTTGCTCTTGGCGCTCCGGACGTCGCGTGGGGTGTCATCGACATGGACGAGCTCGGCCTGGTGCACCCATATCCTGGTCGGTGGTTCCGCGCGAGAATCTCCGAGCGATCTGGCCCAATTACATTGCTGCAGTCCCCGACATCAAGCTCATCATCCCCATGGTCTTCAACGATGAGCAGGAGGTGGAGCTAGTGCTAGAAACGGTGCCCGGCGCGAGACTGATCATCTGCGAGACGACCGCGCCGATCGCCATCTTGAAGCAGCGGGTGACCGAGCGAGAGCCGACGGATGAGTTGGCGGAATCGCTGCGCGGATGAGTGGACGTGTACCACTCTCGTTCGGACCACGAGGCGATCCGCCATTTCCAAGTCGTCACTCATCCTGCGCCGGTAGAGGAATCCGTCAGCGAGATTCTCAACCTGACCGGATGGCTCGATTCGTGAGTTGCTGCCTCGTTCAATCCCTGTGAAGTGACTGGCAGGAGCGGTTGTCATCAGACGGGAGTAGTCGGCGCAGCTTTCCCGACAGCGCCAGAATCATCAGCGCGATAATCGCAAGGCTTCCAAGAGCGAACGCGAACAGCGTCCACGCGAGAGTTCCGCCGATCAGCCCTATTCCATCGAGCTGCCACCCACGGGCTGAGACCGGTTCCGATAACCGAGGTGGCGATCGTCGGGAGAACGAGACGCCGAAACCATGGCTTGCGTAGAATCTTGATGCTCACCCGCGCTCCTTCAAGCACCACAGTGAGGAGGATCAGCGGGAAGACAGCGGTCAGCGCTGAGCACGTGGCGGCGTTCATGCTTGCGAGCGTACCGACCAGCGTTCTTAGGCCTTAAGGTCGCTCGATGAAGCGCGCCGCCGATGGATCGAGCTCGAGCCGCCGCTTCGCCGCCGCTGGGGGCGTCCCAAGCTCAAGGGCAACCCATGCCCGAACGGCAACCACCGACTCCCGCCAACAATTAAGCAGTGACAGCTCAGCTGGAAGCTGTCGATTTGCGTGCTTAATGCCGTTATACACACGCGTCATCTCTTCCGCCCAGATACCAACATCGAACGGAACCGCACCGTCGATATCCGCAGCGATCCGATCGAGGCGCGTCCGCAGTGAGGAGTCTTTGGCGGATTGGGATCCGACCCCATCCCGGTTCTTGAGTAGGAGGTACCCGAGCGCTTCGAGGCCTGGCCCGACCTGAGCAAGGTGCGTGACGGCTGGCACTTGTTGCAGGTAGCGGTCGGAAATGATGGGGTCGAAAGCTCGGCTGAACTCATCTCGCAGGTGCAACCACCTCGCCACGCCTTGGGCTCCCCCAATCTCGCCGAATTCCATCAGGTGGGGCCTGTAACCGCCCGGTGCGGCTGGCGGCTCTTCCCAACGCGCCGGCACGACCTTCCTCCACTGTCGGCCGTGGTCGGTGCCGTCCATGGTGAGAAGAGGATCGTCGTCCCTGGTTGCGATCGACGGAACCGAGATCTCTGGTCGCCACCGAGCGAGAACCATAAGATCTTTGACGCCCTGATGGGTTGCAGCGAGATCGCCCCAAGGTAGAGGAGATTGGGACTCAGTTCGGCAGGCAACGAGATCCCGGACGAGAGTCGTGCCCGACTCGGGACGCTCCAGTGCCCAGGTCGGCACAAGTGTCAGATCGGGAGAGACAACGATCTCGTCAGCTGACTTGGCAACGATCGTGAGGCTTCTGGTTGGGCCGTCCATATCTTCTGAGACGCTACTCACGCCCAGCCACTCGCGAAGTCCGGACACTTCCGACTGCAGGCCGTTCACCTGCAGGAAATCGACGTCGTCGTCGACGCCCATCACCGCGAATTGGGCCCAAACGCGCCCGGTACCAGTGGCGAAGTTCGTGTGATACCCGTGAGGCCAGCAGCCGATGAGTTGAACAGCGCCGTGGGAGTCGACGAAGAGAAGTCGCTTAGGAGTCGCACGCGGCTCGGTCTGGTTGCCTAGCAGATTCCCTTCCAGGAACCAGGAGGCGTAATAGTCGTCCGGGCCTGACCACGGGACCTCGACGCTTATCCCCTGCTCCGTGTACTCCAGCACAACCTTGACCGGCGGGGTTGTCGGGTCGAAGTCAATGAGATCCCCGGTTCTGCGGGTTCCCAGCTTCAGGTCGTTCGGCACTACTTCCCCCATTCGGCTCTTGCTCGAGTGTCCCTGGTCTGAGCGATGCGCTAAGCCTAGGAGGCTCCCCTGTCCTCGGTGCCGGGTTCCGGGATGCTCGGCGCTCCTATCGCTCACCACTCATTGTCTCGGCGACCCGCCGGGGACTTGCTCTGCTGTCGAATGGGCTAAGGTCACGCCCTGGCGCCGACTCACAGGCGCCAAAGTAGTATCTAAGTTACCCAGTTAGCGATCTCAACCGTAGATTGGTTACCAACTGCCTGGTCCCCTCGCCCTCTCTATTACGCCGACGTAGAGTTTCTCCGATGCCCGAAAGACGACGAGGAGACGACGATGACCAGCCCCAGCGTCAATGACAGCAACCGCCGACTCGCCGGGAAGGTCTGCGTGGTGGCCGGAGTCGGGGGAACGATAGGTGAAGCAGTAGCCGCGCGCTTTCTGAGTGAGGGCGCAACTGTGGTCGGCCTCGATCGCGCCCGAGTCGAACTCGCGAACGTCGACCGTCATCGCGTTGACCTCCGGGACGAGCAAGGAGTGACTGATGTCGTGTCGGCGATCGTTGATCGCCACGGACGGATCGATGTGCTCTACAACAACGCTGGTCCGCTTGATCCTGACGATCACGCACTCGAACAGAACAGCACCGCGACCTGGAAGGCTGCGTTCCGGAACCTCGTACTTCCCGTCGTGCTGATGTGCAAATACGTGACACCCGTGATGCGTTCCAGTGGTCGGGGCGGCTCGATCGTTACGACCGGCTCGTTTCTCTCCGGGATGGGGGCCGCGACGGCCCAGACCGCATTCTCAGCGGCCAAAGCAGCTGTCATCCAGACCACACGAGATCTCGGTATCCACCTCGCCAAGACGGGTATTCGCGCGAATTCCATCAGCATCGGGCCTGTTGAGACTCCGCAGAGCCGAGCCATGTTCGAGAAGTTGGGTCCCGAAGGGCTGAAGGAACGTCTTGGCCACGTACCGACCGGCAGGTTCGCCACGCCCGCCGAGATCGCTGGCGTGGCGGTATTTCTCGCATCCAGCGACAGCGGATATCTCACCGCAGCCGACATTCCGATGGATGGTGGCATCCGCGGCGCGTACACGATCCCCGAGCTGTGATCCCTGCCGCACTGCGAAGCGAAATAGTCACCGCGAGAAGGGTACCGTCATCCCACCCTCTCCGCGGTGACTGTCGCGAGCGGACGAACGCCGGGATCAACGCGTGACGTCGACGACCGAACACGGAACCCCACAGTTGCGAGATCCCGACTGATGGATTCGACGGATCGGTAGGTCGCCGTTGCCACTGCGTGCGGGAATTCGACTTGGTCGTCACCCTCGAAGAAGCCGATCAGCAACGTGCCGCCCGGCTGAACGACTCGAGCAAGCTCCAGGTAGGCCGCAGTCGTCTCCTCTGGCGACAGGTGGATCAACGAAAACCACGCGAGAACCCCGGAGATGGACGCATCCGGAACCCCCAGTGCGGGAAGACCGGCACACCGATACGGAACTCCTGGAAACCGCTTTCGCGCGTAGTCCAGAAACTCTGGAACGATATCGAGCCCCTCGGCATCGACGCCCGAACGAACGAGAAAGTCCGTCCACTGACCCGGCCCGCATCCGACATCCAGGACTGAGCCTGTCAACGATTCTGACCATACCTTGATGAGCTGTCTATCCGCGTCAGCGGCCACATCCACTGTGCCGAACAGGTCGATGTACTCGGCCGATCGGGCACTGTATGCATCACGCACGGTATCGATGGTCACTGGACCTCCCCCATGAAGCGACTCCCCCAACCCATGAACCTGTTCAGTATTCAGCCAGAACATCCACGCTGCCGCCGAACGCGAGGTTCGGGCTCTTCTTTGCCACCTCGACCGCCGCTTCGAGGGATTCGAACTCCACCATCGAAGCGCCGCGCATGTCTCCGGCGTACTCGTTGGTTCCGTGGGCAGTCACGACCACTCCCCCAGACGTGCGGATCCCGTACTCCTCTTGAAGCGCTGCGTTCCACTCGCGCCACGCCGCTCTGTTCTCTGCTACGCGCTCAGCCGGCACCGGGTCAGGCCCGGCTCGGTAGACGAAGATGAAAGAAGGCATGCAGCCATCGTCCCACCGAACCTTGACACGTGCTGCCGACGACCGGCGACCGAGCGCGTGTCGGCAGCCTCCACATCCTGAACCTGGTTCGAGGGGCCCACCTGCTCTTATGCTGAGCGTGAGGAGAGAAGGATCCCGTGAGCGGAGTGGCGGTCGCGCCGAGCGGGGCGCTTCCGGTCGAGTCCACATCCTTCGTCGGACGTCGTAACGACCTCGCAGAAGCGCGAACGCAGCTCGCCACAACGCGCCTGCTCACGGTGACGGGGCCGGGCGGAGTGGGCAAGACACGCTTCGCGGTTCAGCTGGCGCAGACCGTCTCCCGCGTCTACCGCGACGGGCTGTGGTTCATCGAACTCGATTCCCTCCCGGGCGACTCGAACGCGGACAGTGTCGCCGCGGCCGTCGCCAGCGCGCTCTTCGTCGCCTGGGGCCAGAGCAGACCTGCGGATGCGGTGGCAGCAGCGATCGGGAGCAACGAGGTGCTTTTGGTCTTCGACAACTGCGAGCATGTTCTGCCGGCGATCCGCGGCCTGATCGTCGAGATCCTCGATCGGTGTGCCGGCGCGAAGATCCTCGCTACGAGCCGTGAACCACTCAACGTCAGCGGCGAGTCCGTGCGGCCCTTGACTCCGCTCGATCATGCCTCCACCGAGACAACCGGCGACCGCAAAAGCGAGGCGGTCGCACTCTTCATCGATCGCGCGCGGGCGATCGTGCCCGCGTTCGATCCGAAGGGTCCCGAACTGACGACCGTCGCCAGCATCTGCGAGAGCCTCGAGGGTATCCCGCTGGCGATCGAACTCGCAGCCGTGCGCCAGCGCATCCTGAGCCCGAGTCAGATTCTGGAGCGTTTGCGCAGGCCACTCGACCTGTTGAGCGGACGATCGACGGATGCGCCGACCCGCCATCGCACGCTGCGATCGTCGATCGAGTGGAGCTACGAGCTCTGCACCCCGCAGGAGCGCTGGCTGTGGCGCCGGCTCTCGGTGTTCGCAGGTGGATGGGATCTCGCCGAAGCGGAAGCGGTCGCCGACCCCGTGGTAATCGCTCAATCCGAGGTCCTAGACGTTCTTCAGTCTCTGGTGGAGAAGTCGATCGTTGTCGTCCACGACGATGGCGACGAGTTCTGGTACAGCCTGCTCACCTCGATCCGGCAGTTCGGCAGCGACATGCTCGATGCGTCCGGAGAACGGGATGCCGCACTAGGCGCGCTGCTGTCGGCGACCGTCGCGCGTCTCTATCAGGTCGAAGCCGAGTGGATCGGTCCACGGCAGGATCACTGGCTGCGGCTCTACTTCCGCGCTGCGGCGACGATCCGTGCGGCGATTGAGATCAGCCTTGCCGGAGAACAATCGGAGCGAGCCCTCCAGCTCACGCTCATCGGCTGGCGGGTCAGCTGGCAAGCGGTGGGCCGCGTCGACGAGCATCGCGCGTGGCTCACCCGCGTACTGGCACACACCTCCGAACCAACACCGCTTCGTGCACAAGCGCTCGTGCTCAGCGCAGCCCACGCCGCGGCTCAGGGCGAGCACGACCGTGCCCGCGAACGAATGCAGGAGGCGGAGGACGTGGCCAACCGCCTGCACGACCCCCTCCTGCAGACGATCGTCAACGGTGTGGGAGCCGAATTCCTCCCCGACACGGAGCAGACACTTGCCATGCGTGCAGCCATGGCTGGTCTCGAGCGGGTGCGACCCGATCTCTCAGCGCGCTATTACTCTCGAATCCGACTCGCCCTGCAATACCAACGGATGGGCGACATCGAACTCGCGTCCAAAGCTCGGCAAGAGATTCTCGACGACTCAACCCGAACCGGCGAACGATATGAATCGTCGTACCTGATGCTCCATTCTGGGCGACTCGCAGCGCTGAGTGGCGAACCAGCCTCGGCAATCGACCGCACACGGATCGCGCTGCAGTACAAGATCGGCTTGACGAACCCGGGAGGAGTGGCCCAAGCGCTCGAGGTACTCAGCTTTGCGTTCGCCGAACAAGGGGATGCGGAACAAGCGGCGACCCTGCTGGGAGCGGCGCGCACCTATTGGCGGGTGACGGGCGCGTTCCCGATCGGCGACGCAACCCTGCTCGCCATTCGAACAACGCCGGACCGCACCGCGCGGGCCATACTCGGAGACGCGCGCTTCGCCCTCTTCTACGACCGCGGACGCCGGTTGAGCGCAGATCAGGCCATCGACCTCGCACTCGGAACCGAGGCGGGTGGCGAAACTCGTGTGCGGGCGCCGCACCAGTCCTCACCGTCAGAGCCGCCGGATCCCCCTCGCGATCTTCCCCAACGTCAGTCTCACCGGAGAGACAGGCGCTGTCGCCGCGGGAACTTCAGGTCGCCGCGTTGGTCGCCGACGGCCGCAGCGACAAGCAGATCGCAGCTGCACTGTTAATCTCCCAACGTACTGCGGAGGCACACGTGCAGAACGCGCTCGTCAAACTCGGATTCCGCTCCCGCGCCCAACTGGCCGCATGGAGCGTCCAGAACACCTAGCTCCGAACATCCACGTCCAGTCGTAGCGAGCTCATTCGGGTTTACGCGTGAACAGGCCGGCGATCCAGGTCTGCCACTCGACCAAGACACGCGGGTCCCCGTGACTATGCGCTTGACGCGAGTGGATGCGAGCTTCGGAACCCTGCCGCGGCTGGTGCTGTAAAGACAGTCCGTGAGGCGTGGCCCCGTGGTGGCCGCGGCGAGCATCCTGATGCTCTGGAACTCCGGGCACCTGATGCGTGGCCTCGTGCAGCGTGGATGTGATCTTGTTCATGAGCTCTCCTCGGGCTGTCAGGTGGGACATACCAATCCCTGTCTCTTACACTGTTAGAGCGATAAGCTATGTCTAACACCGTAAGAGACATTGTGCAAGGAGCCATATGGCACTGGACCGGCAGCAGATCGTCGACGAGGCTCTGCGTCTTCTCGACGACGAAGGCTTGGATGCGCTCAGCCTCCGCGCCCTTGCCGGCCGGCTCGGCGTTCAGGCGCCGACGCTCTACTGGCACATCGGGAGCAAGTCCCAACTTCTCGACGCCTTGGCAGATGCGATCATGGACGACGCCATCCGAGAACTCCCCCAGGCCCAGGGTGCCGACGAGGGTCCGACATGGCTGTTGGCAGCACTCGTCGAGCTACGCAAAGCGATGCTCAAGCACCGTGACGGCGCCCGAACGGTCTCCGGGGCTCGTCTGTCGCTTCGACGGGGAGACTTCTCCGAACAAGCGATGTCGACGCTCGTTACCCATGGCGTCGATGTGCATCAGGCGCGACTGACCGTTCTCGCCGGCGAACGCTTCACCGTCGGGTATGTGCTCGAAGAGCAGGCGCCTGTCGATGAGACGCAACAGCCCCCCGATGTCGTCGAGCTCCAGCGACGTTTTCCGGTCACGATCGAAGCCATCACGGAGTACTTCTCGACTCAGCGCACCCCGGACGACCTTTTTCGAGATATTGCACGGCTCATCCTGAACCTGCCGAGTGAAGAGTGAAATCGTGACCGCATCGTCAAACGAAGAGATGTCGAACGTCTATCCCGGTCACGTTCCCTCCGGCCTCATCAACACGGAGTTCGTCCTCCGGCCGATTGTGGCGGCGGACGCGGCGAAAGACCATGCCGCCGTGATGGAGACGCGGGAGAGCCTGCGCCTCTGGGAGCAGTCGAGCTGGCCTGACGACGACTTCACCGTCGAAGCCAATCGAGAGGACCTCGTCAACCTCGAGAAGCGGCACGGCGACCGTCGCGCCTTCACCTTCACGGTGGTCAGCCCGGACGGCTCAGAGTGCCTGGGATGCGTCTACGTCTTCCCTCCGGGCGCGTCCTTCCTAGCAAAGTCCGACGTGACGGCTGTCGGCCACGACAGGTGGGCGGATGTGGACGTCGTCGTGTACTTCTGGGCACGTCGTACGCAGATGGAGACGGGAATAGACGAGCGGCTGTTCGACGCCCTCCGCGTTTGGTTCAGGGACGACTGGAAAGTCGCGACGGCGGTGTTCGTCACGAACACGGAGTTCACACAGCAGGTGGATCTCATCCGTCGATCCGATCTGACCTTGAAATTCGAGCTCGTCGAACCCGGCAAACGCGGAAAATACCTCGCCTTCGGCTGAAGCTCGGTGCGAGCATCCCGTAACGAAACGCGTCAGCCCTTCTTCACTTCCTGCGCGAGCATCACGATGATTCCGCTGGGGCCGCGCAGGTAGGTGAGCTTGTACACATCCTCGTAGGTGGCCACGCCCCGAAGGGGAAAACAGCCGTGCTTCGCGGCGATCTCGAGCGCGTCGTCGATATCGTCCACAGAGAACGCGACCCGGTGCATCCCGATCTCGTTGGGAAGGGTCGGCTGCGTTTCGATTGCTTCTGCGGGAGCGATGTACTCGAAGAGCTCGAGCTGACCCTGGCCATCCGGCGTCTGAAGCACGGCGATCTTCGCATGGTTTCCGTCGATGCCGACTGCGATGTCCGCCCACTCGCCGCTGATCGTGTCCCGGCCCATCACGGTGAGGCCGAGGTCGGTGAAGAAGTCGATCGTTGCTTCGAGGTCGCGGACGGCGATGCCGACGTTCTCAAGTTTGATGGGCATGCGCTGCATGGTACCGAGCATCGGCGGAAGCCTCTACGCACCGGCGGCTCTGGCTTTGTCCAAATTGTTTCGCTTGCGTTCGTTGCGTTCACCATTCCGCTGGGTCTTTCAGGCGGGAGATCCATTGCATGTGGAGGTGGCGGAGATGACGAGTACGACATCGCGAACGAGTCGCAAACAAGAGCGCGAGCGCGCCTGGAGGCGGCTGCGTCAGGCGATCGTGGACGAGATCCTGGACAAACTTCCGTCGACCGTGCCGCTGGATGACATTCCGGCCACGCTGAGCATCCCTCCTGAGGCGGTTCGTGCCGGCCTGATGTCGGGGACCCTCGTGGGCGTGATCGTCGGCGACCGGTTGCACATGAAATGCGACGAGTCGGCTGTCTTCCTCCGCGAACAGACAACCCTTCGCCTTCCGCTCCCTGAATCACTGCGCCCGACCGGAGCCGCGAGCACGCTCCACGTGCGGGAACCGATTCTGTGCATGACCACCACCCCGCACCCACTACAGAAAGGCGCGTAGTGCCCATGGGGGAACGCCGCACCCGAGTCGACAACACCTCACTCTCCGACGCCGAGCTCCTCTACCGCCTCCGCAGCGGGCACAACGATGCGTACGGTGAACTCTGGAATCGTCACAGCAAGGCAGGCATCTCGGTCGCTCGATCGGTGACCTCGAGCCTGGACCCTGACGACCTCGTATCGGAGGCCTTCGCGAAGATCCTGACGACGATCAAGCGCGGCAACGGACCGGAAGGTGCCTTCCGGCCATACCTGTACACGACCATCCGCAACGTCGCAGCGACGTGGGGTGGCAGACAGCGCGAAAGCACCACGCTGCATGAGATCGAAATGCACCTCGAAGACCCGCGGTTCAGCGAAGAGAGCACAGTGGCCGGCCTCGACCGCGCCCTCATCCTCACGGCGTTCAAATCGCTGAACCCGCGCTGGCAAGAGGTCCTGTGGTACCTCGAAGTCGAGGCCATGAAGCCCGCAGATATCGCTCCTCTTCTCGGGATGAAGCCGACGGCGGTCTCGATGCTGGGCAGCCGAGCTCGCGAGGGGCTCCGAAAGGCCTGGATCGAGGCGCACATCTCGAACGTTCCCGACGAGTCGGAATGCCAATGGGTCTTCGGACACCTCGGCGCGAGAGCGCGTGGCACGCTCAAGCCGAAAGATCGGGCACGGATGGAGGCTCACCTCGACGAGCACGAGCAGTGTCGGACCATCGCAGCAGAGGCGGAGACGGTCGGATCGCGCCTCGCCGTTGCAATCCTTCCCGTGGTACTCGGAGTCGGCGGAGCCGCAGCGCTGCTGGCTCAGGAGTCGGCGCATCCGGCGGCCGCCTCGGCTCCCGCGCGGCACGTGACGGAAGCAACCCGCCTGACCCCGACCTGGATCGCCGCGGCCGCGGTCACAGCAGTCGTTGCTGTGGCGAGCGCGGCCATCGCGCTCGCTGCGCCGCACGCCGGGCACCCGGGATCCTCCGGGCCTCGGCACGCGCAGACCGACCTCGCGACGCCCGACCTTGGTGAGCAGGCGCCCCCGCCTGTTGAAATCAAGGTGTCACCGAGCGCGCCGCAGTCTGATCCCGTGCCGAGCAGTCCGCAACCGTATCCCGTTATGCCTCCGCTCAAGGTGTCGCCCGAAGCCCCCTCATGGCGCCGACAGACCCGCCTGATCCGTCAGTGCTTCCCAAGGTCGCGGTACCGCCGGAGAGCGCGAAGTTTCCTGAGCTCGTGACGCCTCTAGAGATTCCGGCGCCTCTCGTCGCGGTGCGCCCTCCGAGGCTCGAGGCGCCGAGCCTGACATCCGTCGACACCGCTGACGGCCTCTACTTTCCGATGCTGAGCGGCTCAGCTGAGCCCGGAGCCGCGATCACCGTCAGCAACGGTCCACTTCCGGATGTCGTCGTCGCCGCTGCTTCAGACGGCACGTGGTCGACGCCGCAGCTTGAAGGGCTCCCGGCGGGTAGGTCGACGATCGACGTTGCCCAGACGCTGCGCGGCGCGACGTCTGCGACGACGACCGCGACCGTGGACCTCGTGCCTCCGACGATCGTCGCCAGTCGCGGTGCACTGGTCAACGGCCTCTTTCCGCTGCCGATCACCGGTCATCCGGGTGCACACGTGACGGTGCTGATCGAGGGTTCATCGAGCGCGCAAGCGACACTCGACGCGACGGGCGGGGCGACCGTCTCGATTCCGTTCGCATCAGGCCAAGCTCCTCTGACCATGACGGCTCGCTATGGCGCGCCGGGGCGAAGCGGCCCATCGAGCGGACGGATGAGTCTGACGCTTGACCTGACTGGCTAGAAGAAGCGCCGGCGTTCAGTGCTTCTTGCCACCGACGCCCGGCACTGATGTGACCTGCTTCATCCATTCCGCGAGCTGCCGCGCGTCGAGGTCGTCCACGGTCTCGAGTTCCACGCCCCTGGTCGCCTTTCCCATCCCCACAGGGGTCACGGGCGGCACGGGGTCGAGATTCACTCCGTTCACGAACATGAGTTTGACGTGGCCGGCGAAACCTCCGCAAGAGAAGCACCACCCGTCGCCGACGCCGTAGTAGGACATGCCCCACTTCACGGACCGCTGTAGCTCGGGCAGCGTCTGAGCAGCCAACGCATCGACTGCCTCAGCGATACCGCGCTGAGGCTGGGGCAGGCTGGCGATGTATGCGAAGACCGGCTTGTCGCCGAGCGCTGCTTTGGCCGGGCTCGCTCTGCCGGTCATGGCCTCCGGCAGTTCCGTGGCCGACGGCTGAACTCCGTTGTCCTTGCTGTCCCCGCTGTTCATGGCGAAATACTATTCCTCACTCACTTGGTCCCGGCGGCGTGCCAGGAAGGCGATTTCGGCTGTGTTGGCGGTCAGGCTGATCGCCGCGGTGTAGGCGTCACGAGATGCGCTGGCACGACCCAGACGACGCAGCACGTCCGCGCGCGCCGCGTGATACGGGTGGTAGTCCGACAACTCGGACCCGAGAGCCTCGATGAGCACAAGCCCGGCCAGCGGTCCGTCGCGCTCCCCTACGGCGACCGCCCGGTTGAGCCGCACGATCGGCGAGTTGTCGAGTCTCACCAACTGGTCGTAGAGCGCCACCACCTGGCTCCAATCAGGGGCGTCACCGTCCGTGTGCACGGCGTTGATCGCAGCCAGAACCTGGTAGCGACCCGGTGCGACGCCGGAGGCCAGGCGCTCGCGCACCAGAGCGTGCCCCTGGGCGATGAGCTCGGCATCCCAAAGCCCTCGATCCTGCTCCCCCAGCGGGACCAGTTCGCCTCCGGATGAAACCCGGGCCGAGCGGCGCGCATCGATCAGCAGCATCAGGGCGAGTATCCCGGTGACCTCGCCATCGTCAGGCAGCAGTTCATGAAGCAGCCGTGCAAGCCGGATCGCTTCGGCGGTCAACTCCGGTCGAATGGGCGCTGTCTCCTCCCCCGAGGCCAGATAGCCCTCGTTGAAGATCAGGAAGAGCACGGCCAGGACGCCCGACACCCGGCGGGGCAGATCATCAGCGGTCGGCAAGCGGTACGGGATGCGTGCGGCGGTGATCTTCGACTTGGCGCGCGTAATGCGGGCCCCCATTGTCGTATCCTGCACGAAGAACGCGTGCGCGATCTCCTGCACGCTGAGGCCGCCGACCATCCGCAACGTCAGCGCGACCCGCGCCTCCATCGCAAGCGCCGGATGGCAACAGATGAAGACGAGACGCAGCCGATCGTCGTCGATCGCACCGAGCGGCTCGGTATCTGTGTCGTACACGAGCTGCGCCTCCCTGTGCCTGGCGTCGCGGGTACTCTCGCGCCGGATGCGGTCGATCGCCTTACGTGTGGCGGTCGTGGTGAGCCATGCGCCGGGGTTGGGCGGGATGCCGTCCACCGGCCAGCGTTCGGCGGCGGTCACGAAGGATTCCGCGGCCGCCTCCTCGGCGATGTCGAGACTGCCGAAGCGCTTTGCGAGGGTCGCCACCACCCGCGCCCATTCGTCGCGGTGGGCACGAGCGAGGGCGTCCTTCGCGTCGATCAGGGCTCCTGCAGGAGCGGCCGGACCTCGAGGCGGCGATTGCAGGCCTTCGAGCCCTCGGCCATCAGCTTCAGCGCGACGTCGAGGTCGGGTGCCTCGATGATCCACAGGCCGGCCGCCCACTCCTTCGCCTCGACGAACGGGCCATCCGTGAACACGGGCTCGTCCTGGCGCCCGTCGATCACGGTCGAAGCGCTCGGGTCGGCCAGCCCCGCCGCGAAGACCCAATGGCCGCCGGCTTGGAGCTTCTCATTGAAGGCGTCGATCGCGACGGCCTCTTCTTCAGTACCGGAATTGCTCCGGCCGTCGATGACGTTGACCAAGTACTGCATGGTCGGATCCCTTCTCGTTTCGGTGACTCTCTGAGGCGGTGTCTGCTACTCGGCGTCTCGGCGTCGCGGTCCGACGCCCTCGGGAACCGCGGTGTGCAGGTGGGGGGCGTAGACCAGCTTCTGGGTTCGGCCGTCGAGCACCGTCGACTCGATGAGGTCGAGGTCGAACTCGGCCCCATCCTGGAAGAGGGATGCGAATCCCGACCGACCGGTGATCGCCGGGAAAATCATCACCTCGAGACGATCCACCAGGCCTGCGGCGAGCAATGCGCGATTCAGCGAGATGCTTCCGTGCGAACGCATCGGAACATCCGTGGTGCGCTTCAGACGTTCGATCGCCGTCACCGCATCCTCGTTGATGACCGTGGAGTTCTTCCACCCGAGCGGCTCCTCGAGCGTGCTCGAGAACACGATCTTCGGCAGCTCGTTCAGGCTGTCGTAGTACGGCTCGTCGAATTCGGCCACGAACTTACGGAACTGGCGGAAGGTCGTGGCGCCGAAGACGAGCACCTGGTCCTCGGCGAAAGTACGCACTCGGTCCTCCAGGATCTCAGGGCCTTCCTTGCCCCAGTATCCGGGCCAGCCTGTGGCCGATCCGTAGCCGTCGAGGCTGCAGAAGAAGTCGACAGTCAGGGTGCTGCTCATGGTGGAACTCCCTTTCGTTCGCGCCACCTCGTTCGGGGTGACTTCACTACTGCTACGAACGCGATCGACCCGATTCGACAATCCTTCTCAAACTATTTCCGCTGGGCGAAGCGCTCCCGCTGTCCGGTGTGCAGCTCGCCCACCCATTCCCAGCCGGGCTTGGCCGCCGGGCCGACGCGAAGGTCGGTCGTCTCCTGGCCGTCACGGAGGGCGAGAACATAGGCGCGATCCTGAGCGATCCGAGCGAGCAACTCGTGGCGGCCACCGATGGATCCGTGACCGGGGACGACGACATCGACGGCGCCCGCCACATCCTCGAGCAACGTCAGCGCGGCGAGATAGTCCTCGATCGGATCAGCGGCGGTCAGGTCGAGGATCGGAACGAGCACGTCGGAGAGCATGTCACCGGCGACGAGGACCTTGCTCTCCTCGAGGAGAAGCGCCGCATGTCCCGGGGCGTGTGCCCGATGCTCGATGATCCGGATCTCCGGCCCTTCCCACGGAAACTGCTCAGCCCCGGAGGGCAATCCCGTGATCTGCCCGAGCAGGTCGAGCGAGACGTCCTCGGGGATGCCCACCCGCCGCGGGTCGAATCCGCCTGCGAGCCGGTCGCGGATCGTCGTGGCACAGAGCGCGGTTCCGTACCTGGGCGCATCGCCGAAGCGCGCGTCCCACAGCACGTGATCCCAGTGCGGATGCGTGGAGAACCCTGCCACGACACCCTGACCCGCATCCGCGAGATTGGTGACGATCGAGGCCATTTCGCGCTCGCTCACGCCGACGTCGATCAGCAGCACGCCATCCTGACCCTGAACGATGACCGCGTTGCTCTGGCAGAACTCGGCCTCATGGCTCTGGATACCGTCTGCGATCTGCGTCAGCATGAGCGCCTCCTCTTCGACCGGCGATCGGGTCGTGGAACAACTATAGGGAGGTCCTACGACGCGTCATCAGAGGCTGTCGGGGTCGAGATTCAGGGTCGTGCCCTCGTACAGGTACTGCTGATCGCCGAAGACCTGCAGGTTCTTGTTCAACCAGATGAGATCTTCGATCGAGATCCCGAAACGCTCGGCCACCACGGACGTGATGTCGCCCGGAGCCACGAGGTATCGTCTCGGAGCACCGGCGGCCGTTTTCGACGTCATCGCACCGGATGCGAAGGCCCGGGTTCCGCCGTCGACCGGGTGGACATTGGATTGCCGCACCGGGATCTTCCAGTGCACCGAGTTGACGCCGAGGACCTTGTTCGCGCGGATCTCGACCGGCACTATGGCCCCCGACGGTGCCGACGAATACGTCACGAGAGTGCCGAGATAGGAAGGCTGGCCGCCGGGTCCGAGCGACACCGAAGACGTTGGCGCGGCCGATGTCGTCGCACCCCCGAGCAGGTGGTCGCCGACACCGTGATACGTAAGCCCGTCGCCGACTCTCGGTGCGATTTCGAGGAGCGTGACCGACACCGGAACCGGCAGAGTCGACGTGAAGCGCGAGTACTGGGCTATGTAGGTGTTGTCGCCGTTGGCGATCATTTGAAAGTGGAAATGGATGCTCCCCTTCGGGGAGGCTACGTCACCCTCCGCCACCACCGTTCCGCGGGGCACGGGGATCAGGATCGGACTGGGCACGGGCGTGCTCACCGGTTCCGGAGTGGCCGGGTGCGAGATCGCGGGATTCGGCGGAGCGACGGGTGTCGGGGTCGGCGACGGAGTGGGTAGGTCGGAGGGGGTGGCCTTCGGGGTGTGCGTACGCGTCACATGAGCGGCTCGGTCGTGACCCGCTGCGCTGACATCCTTAGCGGCCGGAACGCATCCGGCGAGAAGTGCCGTGAGCGCCAATGCGCCAATGATGGCCGCGCACGCGCGCCGACGAATCTCCCTGCTGACCATGATTCCCCCTCCGCCGAATCCTAGCCCTGTGTTGGGCTCAGGATGCTCGACTCGGCCTCACTCGGTTCGCCAGAACTCTGCGAGGTGCACGGCTCGGGCCTTGCCTTGCTCGAATCCTGCCCGCGCTGCGGGTGGTCGTGCCGCAAGATTCATCATGTTGCCGCCGAATGCGTCCCCCGCGGCAGCGTCCGGGAAGATCGTCTCCACCATGCTGCCGTGTGCACGAAGCTGTTCGACCTGGGTTGCGAGGTGCATTCCCCATGCTTCCGGCAGTCGTGACCTGCCAGCGAACGGCGACAGCACGAGCACTCGTGCGTATCCGGTTGCCAGATCAGCATTGTCGGCATTGGTTCTGTAGCCGCCGTCGATGTAGCGGTGCTCACCGATCCTGTATGCGAACCCGCTGGAGCAACTGGCGGCCACGGCGTCGGCCAGGTCGATCCCGCTCTGGTTGTCGAAGACCACGGGTTCGCCGGAATCGGCGTCGACCGCTGTGATGAGCATCCGTTGGCTCGGCCATTTCTGCTGGGGAAGTCGGGAGGCGACGGTCGCCCGCCACTGAGCCTGCCGGGCGCCGTCCGACGATGCCTCCGTGGCGAGCGACCACGCGCCCATTTTGCGGCGCATGTCGGGGGCATCCTGAGCAGAAGCGATGATGGCGTTCGTGGCGTCGAGGTCGTTCATGGCAGGCCTTACCTGCCTTGCCGGCGCGGACCTGCGATCAGGGCCGGCAGGCGCCGGGCGAACGAGGTTCTCAGCGTTCAGGATGTCTGCAAGCAGGCCATCCGGAGACGCGCCCGTGATCTGGGCTGCCGCCGTCGACCCGGCCGACGTCCCGATGATCAGATCGGCCGTGGTCGCATCGAGTCCGGCATCGAAGAGACCGGCGATGACACCGATCAACCAGGCGTTGCCCGCCGATCCGCCGCCACCGAGGACCAAGGCCGTGCCGGATGCGTGAGGAAGTGAATGATTCATAGTCGTAGCTTTCTGAGAGTGCATACGGCGCTCCCCGCGACGGCTACGTCAGTCGCGCGATCGTGAACTCGAAGGAGCGCCTAGAGTGGACAGTGCGTACATCGGGCTCACCTCCTTCGTTCGTGTCACGTTCATCGAGGAGTCTAGCGACTGATCCACCCTTCCGCTGCGACGGGCCGCACACATACGCTAACGACATGGCAAGCGACTCCAGCACCATCTCAGGTCCCGTCGCGTTCTCCCCCGACGGCCGTCGTTTTCACTTCACCGGTCCGGTGGGACTGCCGTTCGAGCCCGGGAGCTTCGTCGGACTCGCCGTCTCGACCGAGTTCGTCTACGTCGGCCAGATCGACGACATCACGCTCGGCGACTTCGAAGGCTCCCTCCACGGCGCCGGGCGAGTACTCGGTCGAGTTTCCGAATCCGGTCGGATCGAGGTCAGCGAGACAGCTCCGTTCACCGACGTCGCGATGCACCATGCCGACCCTCAGACGGTCGACTTGATCTACACGAACTCCTCAGGGGTCCTTCCGATCGGTTCGATCCTCGGAAGCGACGACATCCCTGCGCGACTCATCGCCCGCAAGTTCAACCGGCACACGTTCTGGGTCGGTCAAAGCGGGTCAGGAAAGACCTATGCTCTCGGCGTGGTGCTCGAACAGTTGCTGCTCCACACCCGGCTGCCGATGGTCATCTTCGACCCCAACGGGGACTTCGTGCGGATGGGAGAGGCCGCCGCCAGCGGAAGCGCCCATAACGTCGACGATGTGCGCGAACTCGCCGAACGCGACATCAGGATCCTGCGTCCCTCCGCGGCGGAGACCGATGCCGACGCGCTGTGCGTCCGGTACACCGACCTCTCCATGCAGTCCAAAGCGGCGGTCGTCCGTGTCGATCCCGTCGAGGACCGCGCTGAGTTCAACGAACTGATGCACCTCGAGCAGAACCTCGGAAGCCTGGACCCGGCTCGCATCCTTCCCGTTCTGCACGAACGCGGCACGCCTGCGGCGCTTGCTCTCGCCGCCCGCACGGAGAACCTCCGCGTGCTCGACTGGGAGGTCTGGGCGGGGCCGCGCACGTCGGTGACCGACGTGCTCGACACCCGACCCGACGCGACAGTGCTCGACATGGGCGGCTTCGACTACCCCGGCGAGTCGTTGGCAGTGGCGCTCGCCGTTCTCGACGACCTGTGGGAGAAGCGGGAGCAGCGCAGGCCGATCCTGATCGTCATCGACGAGGCACACAACTTCTGCGCGCCCGAAGGAGACACTCCGCTCGAGAAGGCCGTGCGGGAGCGGCTGATCCAGATCGCCGCCGAGGGACGCAAGTTCGGCCTCTGGCTGCTGCTTTCGACCCAGCGACCGTCACGCGTGCATCCAAGCATCATCTCGCAGTGCGACAACCTAGCCCTCCTGAAGATGAGCTCGCCGATCGACCTGGACGAGCTCGCGACGATCTTCGGATTCGTTCCGCCGGCGATGTTCGAACGATCCCCGCGCTTCCGACAGGGCGAGGCGCTGTTCGCCGGCGGGTTCGTGCCCGCGCCGACGATGGTGAAGATGGGTGCTCGGCTTACCCGCGAGGGCGGCTCGGACGTCGACGTCCCCCTCCGGACCGCTGGCGATCCTCAGTCCTGAGTCGACGTCAAGATCACCAGCTGCTGCGTCGCTCGCGTCATAGCGACATAGTGGTCGACGGCTCCCTCGACACCTGTGCCGAACGCATCCGGATCGATAAGGATCACCAGGTCGAACTCGAGACCCTTCGAGAGTTCCGGGGTGAGTCGACGAACACGGGGAGATGCCGCCCACTCCCCCAGTTCGTACCGGCCAACAGCTATGACGCTGGCGACGCCGTCCGCATGGTCTCGAAGCCACGCATCGAGGATGGGTCCCAACTCCCGCACTGACGCATGGAGGACGGGGGCTCCGGTGCTGCGCACCGAGGTCGGCACGTTGGCGTCGGGGATCGCGGCGCGGATGACCGGTTCGGCCTCGGCCATGACCTCCTCCGGAGTGCGGTAGTTGATGGTCAGGGATGCGACCTCGACCTCATCCAGTCCGATCCGGCCGAGCCGCAGCTGCCACGACTCGGTGAAACCGTGCCTCGCTTGGGCGCGGTCTCCCACGATCGTGAAGCTGCGGGACGGGCAGCGCAGCAGCAGCATCTGCCACTCCGCATCCGTCAACTCCTGCGCCTCGTCGACGACGATGTGCGCGAATGGACCGGCGAGTTGATCGGAGGCGGCGATCGGCACCGCCGCCTCATCGACCAGCGAGTTCTGCACGTCTTGTCCACGCAACATCGTCATCAGACCCTCACCGTCGTCGAGTACCTCGGCTGCGATCAGGTCGTCGACGACGCGATCCATCTGCTCCCGTTGCGCGGCCAAGGCACTCTCGCGTTCGCGGTGTCGCCGTGACGCATCGGGATCGCCGATCCGCTGCCGTGCGGCGTCGAGGATCGGTAGATCGGACACCGTCCACGCCCGTGCGTCTTCCCGCTGCAGGGCTTCGACCTCGTCAGAAGCGAGCCAGGGAGCGCACTTCTGCAGGTACGTGGGTACCGACCACAGATCGGCGACGACCCCGACCGGGTCTAGCAGCGGCCAGGCCCGGTTGAAGGTCGTACGCAACTCGCTGTTCTGCGCAAGCGACCTTCGCAACAGCTTGATCGGCACGTCCTCGCCGTGTTTGTCGGCCAGGATCGCCACCAACGCGGACCAGATCTCGTCGCGAGCCTCGTTGTGCTGTGTATCCCCCTCGCGTGCGGCGAAGGCCTCCGCCCAATCGTCGGCGTCCAGCCAGACGTCGTCCCACGGAGTCTCCACCGTCATCCCCGCGCTGGGAGGCGTCTCGTAGAACCCGACGGCCGTCTCGATCGCCGTCACCAGTCGCGCCGATGACTTCAGGATGGCCACCGTCGGGTCAGACTCGGGTACCGCGTCGGCACCCTCGGGAACGAGGTCGCGCAGGGTGCACGGCTGCACGCCCTCCTCCCCCAGGCTCGGCAGTACGTCCTCGACGTAGGCGAGATATCCCTTGTGCGGGCCCACGAAGAGCACGCCGCCGTGGCTGCGGGCCAGTCGCGGGTCCGAGTACAGCAGGTAGGCGGTGCGGTGAAGAGCCACGACGGTCTTTCCCGTTCCCGGACCACCGTCGACGACGAGCACGCCGCGCGATCCTGCTCGGATGATCGCGTCCTGATCGGCTTGGATCGTGCTGAGCACGTCGCGCATCCGGGACGACCGGCTGCTGCCCAGGCTCGCGATGAACGTCGACTGATCGTCGAGAGCAGCATTGCCGTCGAACCCGTCGGATGTGAACACTTCGTCCCAGTAATCGGTGATGCGACCGCGCGTCCAGCGATAGCGGCGTCGACTGAGCAGGCCCATCGGATGCCCATGGGTCGCCCCGAAGAACGGCTCGGCGGCGGGTGAACGCCAGTCGAGCAACAACCTCTCCCCCGCATCGCTCGTGAGTCCGAGGCGCCCGACGTACACCGGCTCGTCGCCGTCGGCACTCACCATGCGGCCGAGACACAGGTCGAGTCCGAAACGCCGGAGTACGCGCAGGCGCGCGGTCACCCTGTGGATCTCGAGGTCTCTGTCCAAGGCCTCCTGCCCTGTTCCACCGGGTGCGGCACGTACCTCGTCGAGGCGGGCGGAGAGGGCCGCGATGGACTGTTCGAGGGTCGCTTCAATGGCCGCGAAGTGGCGTTCATCGTCGGCGATCAGCCCGGGATCGAGCTTGGCGTCGAGCCGGGCGGGCAGGTCGAATGCGCTGAGTGTCGAAGTCACAGTGGACGATTCTCCGTCACCACAGGGGCCTTGCGGCAAGCCCCCCACTGCGATATATCTTGAAAGTGGCAGGGAGTGTGATCTCCTCCCCGGCCGCGTTAGGCATCCTGATCCCACCAGTCGAGTACCCGGGTGGCGTACAGCGTGAGCCATTTCGAGGGTTCTCCGGTCGAGACGTCGACATCGAACCACACCCGTCCAGGATGCGTTTGCCCCTGCAGCCAGGTTCCGTCCGGGCGACGGGCCGCTCGCACGGCGTCGATTGCTTCGGCAAGGCGCGGATCGGATTGCCTTCTGTCGTGGAGGGCCGCCGCACGAAAGTAGTCGGCCGCATTCAACGCGCTGTAGAAGGCTCGAAACGGGCAGGTGAAGTTCATCGTCCAGGGGCCGACAAGGTCACCCGTCGACAGCCTGTACAGCAGACGACGACGGAGCAGGTACTCCTCCCCCTGCTGACGCGCCTCCCGCACGGCCGCCGTTCCGCCCGAAACGGTCTCGTAGTACAGCAGCCCCTTGAGCGCATTGAGCGTCGAGTGGAACGAAGAGCGCGTCGAGCCGTCGACCCATTCGCAGTTCCAACCGCCGTCGTCCATCTGGTGATCGAGGAACCACTGCGCGATCGCTGAGACGTCGGCGCCGAGCCACACCCCGTTCGCGAGTGTGTACGCGTTGATGCAGCAGTCGACTTCTCCACCCCAATACGGCAGGTCGTCATACTCCCAGCGGCTGTTCGCAGCCAAGAGCTCGGCCGTTCCCGCCAGCGCGTCCGCGTCGAGACCCCAGTCACGCAGCAGGTTGAGCGACCACGTCGTGGCCGTCCACGGTTGCCCCGCGCCCGGTGCCGCCTCGGGACCGTCGAAATCGAAACCGCGTGGAAAGAACGCGCCGCCAGCCCACTGGCCGTCGGCATCCTGAAGCGCCAGCAGTCGCGCGCCGAAACCCTCGGATGCGATTCGTGAACGGGTAGCGAGCCAGACGGCCTCCGGCTCACCGGTCAGATCGCGCTCGACCTGCCAACGCAGGGCTGGGTCTGAGTCGAGAAGCCAGTCGCCAAGGACGGGATCGAGCGTCATTGTCGCCCGACCTCAAACACGCATCCCTCCCGGTGATGACATGCCAGACATCTTGGCAAGAAGCGGCGGCCCCGACAAGGTGCTCCCCCACGTTGTTAGACTTGCGGACATGTTCGGCTTCTCACTCACCACCATGCCCTCCGGGCGTTCGGAGGTCGTCGGCGCGCTTGTCGCCGGCGTGAGATAGCGTCACCCTCCCTGGCTCTCGTCTCGCTCCTCTCCGCGAGACCGACGGTGTTCTATGCATCTGCCGACGCCGTCGCCTTACCTTGCGTCAGCCCTGCTTGCTGACAGCACCCCGGCCGGATGGCCGAAACGATTGGTGACGACACCCATGATTTCTCTGACCGAACAAATGATCCGCAACTCCTTCGTGAATGCCTCGCGCAAGGAGGTGAGCGATCTGACGCTTCCCCTCGACTTCTCTGAGATCCAGTGGGATTCGCTCGACTATTTCGGCTGGCGTGACCGCAAGCTCCCTCGCCGCAGCTATGTCGTTGTGCCGCTGGACGATTCGCTCGTGGGCATCGTGCTTCGCCAGACAGAGGCGAAGGCGCAGTCCCGTCCGCAATGCTCCTGGTGCCAGGATGTGAACCTGAGCAATGACGTCGCCTTCTACAGCGCCAAGCGCGCCGGCGACGCCGGACGCAAGGGCGACACGGTCGGGACGCTCGTCTGCGCTGAGTTCGGCTGCTCTGTGACGGTTCGCAAGCGGCCGCCGCTTGCGTACGTCGGTTTCGATGTCGACGCGGCACGCGAAGCGCGGATCGCGGAGCTGCAGGAACGTGCGAGAAGCTTCGCGCTGTCCGTTGTGCACGGTGCATCCTCCGCCCGCATCTCGAGGTGCCGCGCCCGATCAGCCCTGATGGGCTGCTCGGGCGCGCTCCTCGAGCGCATCGCGAACGGGGCGAACGCCACCCGGTCGAGAAGCAACTCGACCTCTTCGATGCGGCCGTCGATGACGGTCAGCAACTCGACACAACGCACGGCGCCTCCGGGGGTGTCCGTGACGAAGTCGTAGACGACGCACGCGCGTGGGCCCCGCGTGTAGATCTCCCGGATGTCGTTTCTGACCAGGGCGGGGAGCAGTCGTCGAAGAGCCTCGATCCATTCCCCCTTGTCGAACGCTCCGCCCGCGAAGCGGGCTACCAGCGTGTCGGCGAGAAGCGAGTCCAGAGGGGTGAGGTCGCGCGCGCCGACAGTGTCGATGTAGGCGCGAGCAGCTGCCTCGACGGCCAGGTCTGAATTGGTCTGCGTGTTCATGACGCAACGCTAATCACAAGTGGACCTTTGTACAAGTGGAGGTTTGTGGTAAAAATGGGGGCACATGAACGGAGCATCGATGGCAGTTTCGGCACAAGAATCAGACGTCGACCGCGCGCTGCGGGCGCTGGCCGATGCGAACCGCCGCGCCATCCTGTCGGCGATCCGAATGACACCTCTCCCGGTCGGCGAGCTCGCGGCGGAAGTGGGGCTCTCGCAGCAGACGACGTCCCACCACCTCGGTGTTCTCCGGGTAGCTGGTCTCGTGACGGAGAGCCGGGAAGGCCGCCGGCACCTCTACGCGGTCAACAGCGATGGATTCGCGGCGACGCGCGAGTATCTCGACGACTTCTGGCCAAGCAGACTCATGGCGCTACAGGATGCGGTCGAGTCCGGCCTGAAAGAGCGCGAGTCGAGGGATTCGGATGCCTGATTACTCAACGGCTGTCGACATCCGGGCGACGCCGGAGGAGATCTTCGACTACCTCGTGACGCCCGCAGGACTCACCGCCTGGATGGGCCAGCACGCCGATCTCGACCCGGTCGAGGGCGGACTCTTCTCGGTGGACATCTCCGGCTCGCCGATCCGCGGCCGCTTCCTCGAGGTGACCCGGCCCGAGCGCGTCGTCGTGTCCTGGGGCGTCGCCGGCAACGACGAATTCCCGCCGGGATCGACGACGGTGACCTTCACGCTGACCCCGCTCGAGCATGGGACACGTGTCGATCTGCAGCACGGCGGCCTGCCCGATATTTACAGCGACGGTCATCGGGACGGTTGGGCTCACTTCCTCCCCCGCCTCTGTGACGCCGCCGAAGGCCTGGTTCCCGGTGACGACAGCGACTGGCTGCCGCTCGCGAGACGGACATAGATCCGACACGGTTTCACCGAAACGGCTACAGCGAGACCCGTTCGCCCCTGACCAGGTCGCTCTCAACCGTGAAGTCCTTCGACGAAGGTTCAATGACCGCCGCCATCGTCTCGCCGACGACAAGGCGCTCATCCTCAGCGCACAGGATCGTGGCGTCATACGCTTCGATTCCGGATGCGGTGAGCCGCAGATCGAGTGCGACATCCCTGGTCTTCCCCACCGTGGCCGGCGTCACCGCGAGGATCTCTGCGACCGCGACGACCCCGGATGCTTGCAACCGCCCGATGCGAGACTCTTGCCGCCGAACACTCCGCCAGAGCCAGACGCTGAACGGTATCCCCAGGGCCGTCAGCACGATACCGCCGAAGACCCTGAGCAGTCCCCCGGCTGGAGGCTCGCTATCAGGACGAGAACGGGCCCCGTCAGCGCGAGGATCCAGCTGCCGACAGCAGTGCTGATCCGGGTACCGCGCCCCAGCGGCTTGACATAGTGAGCACTGGTCCCGTTTATCGATCGCACGGCGCGAGTCTAGATCACGCCGTGAGCGCACGTTGGCTGATCAGATCCAGGGCGCGAACACCTCGGCGTGCCGCGACGCCCGCGAACAGCAGCACCAGTCCGATCACGCAAAACACGAGCAGCGCACCCAAACCGAGCCACGCTTGACCGGGCTGACCTGTCGCTCCGGCTCGCAGCATGGTCAGCGCGGGCGCGGTCGGGAAGAGTGCCGCGAGACTCTCGAACACCGGAGGAACCGTTCCGGTCAGCCCTGCCCCGAGCGCGACGATGCCGACGAGCACAGCGAGTAGCCGACCGACAGCTCCGAACGCCGCCGCCAATCCTTGGTTGACGACTGCGAACACCGCACCGGCGACCATCGCGAGCCCGGCGAACCCGAGCCACTGGTCGGGACGGAGGCCGAGTCCTATCTGCGCGACGGCTGCGACCAGCAGCCCTTGTGCCAAGCCGATCAGGGCGCCGGTCGCGGCCGATCTGAGAGCGATCGACGCCGATGACGCGGTGGTGAGCAGCGGCCTGGTGGGAACGGCTTTACGGGCCAGAGCCGTCGCCATGCCGCCGAACCAGAGCGCGATCATCGCGAACAGCGGAACCGCTTGCAGGCCGGGCGTCGGCGGCTTCTGGGTGGCGACCACCGGCTGTGCCGCAACGGTCGACAACGTCGTGATGTCCGAATCCGTATAGGTGGGGATCTGCTGCACCGCCTGCGCGAGCCCGTCGGCGAGCTGCGCCGCGCCCGAATCCACCTGGCTCGCCCCGGTTGCGAGCTGTGCGGACCCCGACTGAAGCGCAGATGCGCCGCTGTCAGCTTGAGCCGCTCCCGCTGCCAGCTGGGACGCCCCCGACGCCGACGCGTCGATGCCCGCCACCAGTGGAGGCATCGCAGACGCAAGCTTGCTGTTCCCTGCCGCCACCGCATCCGCTCCGGCTGCCACCTGAGCCGCGGTCCGGTCGGCTGCTGTGACTCGGTCGAGCGCGGCTCTCGCGGCGTCGCACGCTACCCCCGGCGTCTGGCAGACCTGATCGACAGTCTGGGTGAGGGATGCGGTCGCCGCCGCAAGCGAGGCCGCCACCTGATCCGTCGCCCCGGCCACCCCGGCGGATGCCCGCGCGAGCTGCGCTGTCTGGCCGGGAAGCGCACTGGACTGCGCAGCAAGAGTGCCGAGACCACTCGCGAGTGCGGCGGCGCCGGAGTCCAGCGAGCCCACCCCGGAGGCGAGCGAAGCGGAACCCGACGCCAGCGACTGCGCCCCCGACGACACCGACGCGGCTCCCGAGGACAAGCTCGTCGCGCCCTGCGACGCCTGACCGATCTGCTGATTGATCGTGTTGAATCCCGCGTAAACATTGCTGAGGTACTGGCTCGTGAGCTGACGGTTCAGCGCAGACGTCGCTGCCGCCGTGACCGCGGCGCTGAAGGCGGGATCGGCGAATGCCGCCGACGGACTCGTCTCCACCTTGAAGTCCGCCTGACGAGCGTTCGCCGCCGGGCCCGACAGCGATGTCGCGTCAGCGGAGAACGTCTTCGGGATGGTCACGACCGCTTCGTAGCGACCGCTGGCGAGACCCTCTCTCGCGTCCTTGTCGTTGGTCAGGGTCCAGTCGAAGTTCGAGGCATCCGGATTGGCGGACGTGGACGTCGTCGTCGTGGTTCCCGACGCATCCGTAGCGGCGCCGTCGATCAATCCGGCCGCGAACTGGCGGCCGAGCGGCACGCTCTTGCCATTCACCGTCACCGCGACGTCGTCGTTCACGACAGCGGCGCTGACCCGATCGAGGTGCGCGATCGGGGTCCAGAGGGCCCACATGAGCAGCCCACCGATCGTGAGCGGAAGGAGCACCAGTCCGAGAAGCCCGAGCATGCCGACCCGCTCGAGTCCCGAGCGAGCCGCGAAAGGTGAGTGTCTCATCTCAATTCATCACCAGTTCCTGAAGGAGCGCCTCGGCGTTCGCCAGGTGCACGGTTTGCCTTGGCATGTCCGCTGGAAGGATGTCGCCGATCGCCGCGTCATCGAGGCAGGAGACGACGAGCGTCAGTTCGCGGCCTTTGCTGGAATCGCTTCAGCGCGAGCATCGAAGAGCGCCCGACCGATCCCTTTGCGTACGTGCGGACTGTCGACCGTGTCGAGGTCGTCGACGACCACGATCGCCGCAGCCGTCGAGAGAGCATCCTCTACTGCGACACGCGGATCCGATGCGCGCGCGAGGCGCGCGACCCCGACGCGGGAGCGGACAGTGGATGCGCGGACGGGCAGAAGATATCCAGCGACCTTGAGCCTGCCGCCAGAGATCGGGAGTCTGCCCGAGAGAGCAAGCAACGCGGCGGTCTTGCCGCTGTCAGGCGGTCCGCAGACGATGAGCGCACCGCCCTCGGGAACCATCGCGTCCAAGTCGTCGACGAGCACGCGGCGCCGGTTTGCGACCGTGACTCCTTCCGCCGCGATCGCCATCGTCTCCTCCGAGGCGGGCCACTCGGCGGCGTCGAGCTCCTTCTGGAGGCCTTCGCCCTCGACGTCGAAAGCGGGAAGCGCGCGATCCAGCCAGGAGGGGATCCACCACGCCCGATCTCCGAACAGGACGAGCACAGCCGGAATCAGGGTCATCCGTACGATGAACGCGTCGACGAGCACGCCGACGGCCAGTCCGAGCGCGATCGGCTGAATCGACGCATCCCCTTCCGGGATGAAGGCGGCGAAGACCGCGAACATGATGATCGCAGCCGCCGTGACGACCCGGGCCGAGCCGACGAATCCGCGCTGGACCGCATCCTGAGCGTGGTGGAAGCGCACGTACTCCTCGCGCATCCTGCTGACGAGGAACACCTCGTAGTCCATGGCCAAGCCGAACAGCACCCCCATCAGGATGATCGGCATGAAGCTGATCACGGAGCCAAGCGCCGCGACATTGAGCGGTCCGGCGAGGAACCCGCTCTCGAAGACGAGGCTGGTGACTCCGAAGGCGGCACCGATCGACAGCAGGTAGCCGAGCGCGGCGGTGACCGGAACCACGATCGACCGGAACACCATTGCGAGCAGTACCAGCGAGAGCCCGACGACGAGCAGGGCGAATGGCAGGAGAGCCTGGGCCAACCTCGCGGAGATGTCGATGCCCGCTGCCGTGTAGCCCGTCACCGAGAGGTCGGCGCCGAACTCCTCGAGAAAGTGGTCGTGCATGGAACGCAGCGTGGCGACCAGGTCTTTGGTCTGCTCCGAGTCTGGTGCGCCATCCGGGATGACCTGCACGATCCCGGTGTCGCCGGTCTCGTTCGGCGTGGCGAGCGGCACGGCTGCAACCCCCGACACCGTGCGGATCTCTGCCGCGAGGTCGTTCATCAGCCCGACGGGATCGGTGCTCTGGATGATCGACCCCGTGACGATCAGCGGACCGTTGTAGCCCGGCCCGAAGTGCTTTGCGATCAGGTCGTATGTGATGCGTGCGGGCGCGTGCTCGTCGAGCGATCCCGCATCCGGAAGTGCCAGTCGCAACTGCGCGGCCGGAACGGTGGCAAGCCCGAGCACCGCGACGACGGCGATGACCGTGACGATCGGCCACTTCGTGACTCCGCGTACCCAGCCGAGAAAGAACCCGCGCTGCCGCGGCGTCTCGGTGGGTTCAGGATGTGGTGCCTCCGCATCGTCCGCAGGCGCCTCCCCCGCAGGCGCCTCCCCGTCGGCGGGGGCCTCGTCGAACTCCTCGTCGGCCTCATCTGTCTGATCAGACTCCCCGAGCAGCTCATCCGGCTCCGACTCCGGCTCGGATTCCGCCGCCGCTTCCACCGGCCTGAACCGCTTCGGCACGATTCGGATCCCGGCGAAGCCCAGCAGCGCGGGAGTCAGCGTCGTGGAGATCAGAACCGCAATCGCAACGGCCAGTGCGGCCGCGAGCCCCATCGTCGTCAGAAAGGGAATGCCTGCGACGCTCAGTCCCAGCAGAGCGATGATCACGGTGATCGCGGCGAACACCACAGCGGACCCGGCGGTCGCCACCGCACGCGCGGCGGACTCCTCCGGCGGAACCCCGTGTTTCACCTGGTCCTGATGCCTGGAGATGATGAACAGGGCATAGTCGATCCCGACGGCGAGCCCGAGCATAAGCGCCAGCAGCGGTGTTGTCGACGCGATGGTCGCGAAACTCGTGCAGATGAAGATGATCGAGAGCGACATCCCGACCCCGAGCAGTGCGGTGATCAGCGGCATCCCGGCGGCGATGAACGACCCGAACGTGAAGAGCAGCACCACGAAGGCGACCAGGATGCCGATCAGCTCGGTGACGCTGATGCTCGTCGACGTCTGCGCGAAGACCTGACCCCCGACCGCCACCTGGGATCGTGCGGGAAGCTCCGACGCCAGCTTCTTACCAGCCGCCTGCAATGCGTCAGCCGTCGACGGATCGACCGCGGGTTGAGCCACGGAGAGCTGGATCGGGACCAGTGCTGCCGATGCGTCCGTGCTGATGTTGCTCGACATCGACGACCCGTACGGGGACGAGGCGGACGAGATCTGCGGGATCTTCGCGATCGCCGCGACGGCCGCTTCGACGGCCGACTGGAACGACGGATCGCGTACATCCCCACCCGGCGGAGCAACGGCGATGAGCTGAGCTGATGTGCCGCTCACCTGGGGAAACGTCCTCGCGAGCGAATCGAGCGCCTCCTGCGATTCCGTGCCCGGAATGCTGAAGGTGTTGTCCGTCCCCTTGCTCAACAGGCCCGCCCCGGTAACGAGCGCCACCAGCGCTATGAGCCAGATGGCAAGCATCCGCCAACGCGCGCGGAACGCCCACTTGCCGAGCGAGTAGAGAACGGAGGACACCGCGCACCTCTTTAGTGCCGGAGGCGGACTGCGTCGCCCGCGGGAGCCGACTCCCCAATTTAGAGCTATCCTCACCTTCGCGGCAACAGTGCGGCAGCGCGAAACACGGTAGAACGTTCTCCTCCCGATGTCCCGCCGCCGATAGTGTCAGCAGCACAGCCGCACGTGCAGCGGCCCCTAAGGAAAGGTCGTTCCATGACGTCCACTGATCCGATCGACTCCGTCTTCGACGAGTTCTCGCTCGACGCCAAGAACCTCACGAAATCCGCTATCAACGGCGTCCGCACCGCCCTGGGCATCAGCGGAGTCGCCGCTGTCATCCTCGGCATCGTCCTGCTCGTCTGGCCCGTCAAGACGCTCGCGGTGCTCGCCATCTTCCTCGGCATCTACTTCGTCATCGCGGGGGTGATGCGACTGGCTCTCGGCATCTTCAGCAAGGGCATCAGCGGGGGGATGCGCACCCTGAACATCGTCCTCGGCGTGCTGCTGGTGATCGCCGGCATCATCGCCCTGAAGAACGTGACCGTCGCCGCCACGACTCTGGTGATCTTCGCCATCGCGTTCATCGGCGTCGGTTGGATCATCGAGGGCATCATGTCCATCGCCGAGTCGAGCCGCGCATCCTCATCGGGCTGGGCGATCGCCTCGGGCATCATCAGCATCCTGGCCGGCATCGTCGTGCTGTTCCTGCCGGCCTCGTCGGCGGTGTTCCTCGTCTTCTTCGCGTCCGTGGCCCTGATCGTGCTCGGCGCGATCGGCATCTGGCGCGCGTTCACGTTCGGACGCGACGCGCTCAAGGCAACCAGCGCCGCCCCGGCGACAGCCTGACCATCGTCCTTCCACGAAGAACGGCCCCGCTGACGCGGGGGCCGTTCTTTCGTTCAGCGCCCGTTCTTGGCGCTCGGAAGGTGTCTCGCCCACCACTCGAGGATCGCGTCGAAACGCTCCTGTCGGTGACGTGGACGACCCCCTCGGCTCAGTTCGTGGTCCTCACCCGGGAAGACGAGCAGCTCTGTCTCGACACCCTGACGCTTGAGCGCCGCGTAGTACCGCTCTGCCTGGCTGAGCGGGCACCGGAGATCGTTGGACGAGTGCAGCACGAGAGTCGGTGTCGTGACCTGTCCGACGACCGCTTGCGGACTCTGCGAACGCATCAGCTCCGGGTCGGTACCCGTGTACTCGTCGCCGAAGAAGCTGCCGATGTCGCTCGTCCCCATGAAGAACTCGGGGTCGAGGAACCCTCGTTCGACGATCGCCGCCGCGAACCGGTGGTCGTGCGCGATGGTCCAAGCGGTCAGGTACCCGCCGTATGAACCGCCCATGACACCGACGCGCTCGGAGTCGAAGGAAGGATTGGCGGCGATCGCCCCGTCGAGGAAGTCGAGCACGTCGTCGAGGTCGACGGTCCCCATCGCCTGCCGGATGACCCGGCCGTGCTCCTGCCCGTAGCCGGCCGATCCGCGCGGGTTGCACATGAGGACCGCGTATCCCGCTTGCGCGTACACCTGAGCCTCGTCGAACACGCTCACCGTGTAGGCAGCGAAGGGTCCGCCGTGGATGTTGAGGAGCACCGGATGCGGGCCATCGCCCTCCGGAGCGACGACCCAGCCGTGAACGGGGTAACCGTCGCGGCCCGTGACGGTCAGCTCGCGCGGCGCGATCACGCCGGCCCCGCGCAGAGCCGCCGAGAAGTCGGTGAGCCGGCGCATCCCGCCCGCCTCGATCAGCGCGACGTCACCTGCGGTCGAAGCGTCAGCGAAAGCGATGACGAGCGTCTCGCCCGCGGCGGCTGCCCCGCCAACCACGACATCGTCACCGGTCAAACGCTCGGCGTCTCCCGCCGACGTGACCCTGGTCAACACGAGGGCGCCGCGGCTGCGATCCTGCACGAGCACCGAGTCGTCACCGAAGACGACGATCTCGGACTCCGTCAGGTCGACCGACTCCGGGTCGGTCAGAAGCCGTGGCTGCGCGCCCTCGGTGTCCACCGCGTAGAGCGCCGAGTTGCGTGCGACGAAGTCCCGTCCCGCGGGGCCGACGTCCTGAGCCGTGAAGTAGAGCACCCCGTTGAGGCCGTATTCGAGCTCGACCATCGAGAAGTCGCCGTGCGATGAAGTGAGGTCGCGCGGCTCTGCATTCGGGTCGCGCGGGTCGATCACGAAGACGCTGGAACGCAGATCGTCGTCCCGCCCCTCGTGCCGTGCTGAGAGGAAGGCGAGAGCCGTCCCGTCGGGTGAGAACGCGATGGTGTTGTCGTCCCAGTCCCCCGTGGTCAGTTGGCGCGGCTCTGCCACCAACGGCACGCTCGGGAGCACACCGTCTGCGTTCGGCGCCGGCTGCACGACCGGCTCGCCCCAGACATCCGGAACCGCAGTCAGGAAGACGTGCGAACGGCGGTCGATGATGTAGCCGAGACCGTTGGCCTGGTACTTCAGTGTCCGGATGCGCCGCGCCGGTTCGGCGTTCGGGTCGAGACCCTCGACCGTGCCGTACCGGCCCTGCTCGGGATCGCGGCTCACGAAGGCGAGCGACCGCGCATCGGGTGCCCAGGCGAACTCGGAGACGCCGAGTTTGCGGTCTGTGACGGGTACGGGCTCGCCGCCCGCCGCATCCATCACGAACAGCTGCGGGGGCGCCTTGGGAACGGCACGGAGGAAGGCGATCAGCCGTCCGTCCGGGGAGAACTGAGGCGCCGTATCCCGAAATCCGCGGGTCAATCGCTTGGGCGCAGCGTGCCCGGTGAGCGGAACGGTCCAGAGCTGGCCGACGGTCGCATCCGCGGAGAGATCGGGACGGGTCACAGAGACGACCGCTCGTCCGCCACCGGGGTGAACGGTCGGCGCTGAGACGCTGGTCAGCAGGTCGAGATCGGTGGCCTTCACTCGGCCACCGGGACGAAGCTCGAGATGTCCCCGACGAGCCGGGTGTGGTCGGCAGGGATGGGGTCCACAGCCGCCTCTGCGATCTCGGCTGCGAATTCGCTCACGTTGTACAGCTTTCCCGCGGCTTCCTTACGTGCATCGATCGCTCCCGGGTTGAGCCGGTTGAGCAGCGTCGCGGTGATGGTGCCCTCGATCATGTCGCCCGATACCACCACGAAATCGATGCCCTTCTCGGTGAGCGTCGGGATGAGCGCACGGAGCGCATCCTCGCCCGCCCGCTTGCTCAGGGCGACCGCCTCGTACTCCGGCATCGTCTCGGTGGTGTTGATGAAGTGCGCCTGGTGACTGGTCACGAACACGACCCGCGACCCGGCGCCGAGCAGCGGGAGGGCGGCCGTCAGGACGTTGACCTGTGCGTCGCGGTTGAGCTGCATCGCGTAGTCCTCGGCCATCCCGGACTCCATGCCGCCCGAGGCGTTGAGCACGAGGATGTCGAGGCCGCCCCACTCGCGCTCGACCGTCGCGAAAAGCGACGCGATCGAGGCGGCGTCGGTCAGGTCGGCGCCGACTGTGAGTGCGGTGCCGCCCGCCTCCCGGATGGAGTCCGCGAGCTTCACCGCGCGCGCCTCCTTGTTGCGGAAGTTGATGACGACACTCGCGCCGGCGGCGGCGAGATACTGGGCGGTGTCAGCGCCGATTCCGCGCGAAGAGCCCGTGATGAGGGCGCGCTTTCCGTCGAGGGAACCGGGGGCGAGAGGGTTGGACACGAAGACTCCTAGCAAGATGGTTTTCTCGTCCCTGAGACTACCAAGTGGGTTCCGTCCAGCCGCTCCGCGAACTGATACCTTCGATACAACCAGTGAAGGGAGGCCTCGAATGGACATTCTGTCCTTCGCCTGGATCGTCTGGCTGGTCTTGATCCTGGTCTTCATCATCATCGAGATGCTCAGTCTCGATTTCGTGTTCCTCATGCTGGCGATCGGCAGCGTCGGCGGCCTCGTCTCCGGACTGCTCGGCGCCCCATGGTGGCTGCAGCTCATCATCGCGGCGGTGCTGTCCGTGGCGCTGATCTTCTTCATCCGGCCGCCGTTGTTGCACCGCCTGAAGCGCGGCGGCGACCCGGCCAAGAGCAACGTTGACGCCCTCATCGGCATGTCAGGCACCGTCGTCTCGACGGTCTCCCGAACCTCCGGATTGGTCAAGCTCGCCGTCGGCGAGACCTGGACCTCCCGGCTTGCGTCCGAACACGGCGCGGCCCCGGCCGAGCTCGTGCCGGGCGAGCACGTCGTCGTCGTCGCGATCGAAGGGGCAACCGCCGTCGTGACGCCGGCCCCCGTCGCTCTCGGCGCAGATGACTTCACTGAAAGGAGTGCTTCGTGAGCGATGCCAGCCAGCTGGTCTTGCAGATCGTGATCTTCGTCGTGATCGCGATTATCGCGATCTTCGTCCTGGTGACCCTGTTCCGCGCGATTCGCATCGTGCCGCAGGCCACAGCGGGGGTCGTCGAGCGTCTCGGCAAGTACCACAAGACCCTGCTTCCCGGCCTCAACGTCGTGGTGCCGTTCATCGACCGGGTGCGCCCGCTTCTCGACATGCGCGAGCAGGTCGTCTCGTTCCCGCCGCAGCCGGTGATCACCGAGGACAACCTGGTCGTCTCGATCGACACGGTCGTCTATTTCCAGGTGACGGATGCGCGAGCCGCGACGTACGAGATCGCGAACTACCTCGGCGCGGTCGAGCAGCTCACGACGACGACCCTCCGTAACGTCGTCGGCGGCCTGAACCTCGAGGAAGCGCTCACGAGCCGTGACGAGATCAACGGACAGCTGCGCATCGTGCTCGACGAGGCGACCGGCAAGTGGGGCATCCGAGTATCGCGCGTCGAACTGAAGGCGATCGACCCGCCCCTCTCCATCCAGGACTCGATGGAGAAGCAGATGCGTGCCGAGCGCGACCGTCGCGCGGTCATCCTCACCGCCGAGGGCACCAAGCAGTCCGAGATCTTGAACGCGGAAGGCATGCGGCAGGCTGCCATCCTGAAAGCCGAAGGTGACGCCAAGGCCGCCGTGCTCCGCGCAGAGGGTGAGGCCAAGGCGATCACAACGGTCTTCGGAGCGATCCATGAGGGCAATCCGGACAATCTGCTGCTGGCCTATCAGTACCTGCAGACCCTGCCGAAGCTCGCCGAGGGTCCGGCGAACAAGATGTGGATCATCCCGAGCGAGCTCACCCAGGCGTTGCAGGGAATAGGTCAGGCGTTCGCGCAGAAGGGCACCGAGCCCACGCCCGGCGCACCCGAGCCGGTATCCGCCCCGAGCCCCGCACCGGCGGGTGTCGTCGCCACTCCCCCGGCGTGACCTTCCTCTCCGGACCGCTCCCGCGCATCATCGCTCACCGGGGTCTCGCGATCGAGGCCCCGGAGAATACCTTGCTGGCATTCCTGCGCGCGCTGAGCGCGGGCGCGACACACCTCGAAACGGATGTCCACGCGAGCTCGGACGGCGAGGCCGTGATCAGCCATGACCCCGATCTGACCCGCGTCGCCGGTCGTCCGGTACGGGTCGAGCAGCTCACTATGGCCCAGCTCCGCCGCATCGATCTCGGGCACGGGCAGACATTCTGTTCTCTTGCAGAGGCGCTCGATGCGTTCCCCGAAGCCCGCTACAACATCGACATCAAGGATGCGCGTGCCGCGCTCCCCGCCGCACGCGCCATCCTCCAGGCCCGGGCCACCGACCGGGTGTTGATCACCTCTTTCGACGAGAAGCGACGGAGAGCGGCAGCCGACGCGCTTCCCGGTGTGGCAAGCTCGGCATCAGTCACGCGATTTCTGCCAGCCATCCTCGCCGCCAAGTTCGGCTTCGCCGGCCTAGCGCGACGTGCGCTGTGCGGGCTCGTCGCGGTGCAGATCCCCGAACGCCGCGGTCCGGTGCGCCTCGTCACGCCGCGAACCGTTCGCGTCCTTCACGACGCCGGAGTCGAGGTGCATGTCTGGACGGTCAACGACCCGGCGCAGATGACGCGCCTCCTCGATATCGGCGTCGACGGGCTCGTCACCGACCGATGCGACGTATTGAAAACACTGGTCACCCGGCGAAACTGACTGAGAAGGGCCTGAGAGTACGTCTCCGATGGAAAGAGAACGCCCAGCTTGTTGGTTTATAACTGATGAGCATCGCGCGAAGAGGAGACCACAAAATGGCAGATCGTAGTTTGCGCGGAATGAGACTTGGCGCCCAGAGCTTACAGAGCGAAGAAGGCGTCGTGTATTCCCCGCGTTCCCGTTATACCTACCTGTGTTCGGAGTGTGGCCAGGAGACCGAGATGGTGTTCTCGGCCGAGGCCGAGGCACCCGAGACGTGGGAGTGCCGCCACTGCGGCCATGAAGCCACTCTGCTGGTCGGCGACCAGCCCGTCGAGGTCGACAGGTCCGACGTCAAGACCCCCGGTCCCATTGGGACATGCTGCTGGAGCGGCGCACGCGCGCCGAGCTGGAGGAGCTCCTCGAAGAGCGCCTCACCTACCTGCGGGCCCGCCGCGGTGGAGAGCACAAGATCGGCGCCTAGCCGGTCGCGCATCACGCGCATCAGACAGACGAGCAGAAAGCCTCCGGTCACTCGACCGGAGGCTTTCTGCTTGTGGTTCGACGGTCTACCGGGCGATCAGATCGCAGGGCCGAACTCGACGTCCTTCGTCTGGACCGTTCCCGCCTTGCGACCCGGGGCGGTGTGGTTGCCCCAGTACAGGTTCGTGTGCGCGATCACCAGGTCCGGCGTCGGGGCACCCCATTCCGACAGGTCTTCCGTGGTGTGCGCATCCCCGACCAGAGTCGCGTCGTACCCGCGAACGATCGCTCCGTGCAGCGTCGACCGGATGCACTCATCGCTCTGCGCGCCGGCGACCACCAGACGACCGATGCCCAGGTCTGACAGCACTCCCTCGAGATCGGTCTCCTCGAACGCGTCGGCGTAGATCTTCTCGACGATCGGCTCGGACGCATCCGGACTCAACTCGGCGACAATCTCCCACCCTTCGCTTCCCTTGACGATCTCGTCACTCGAGTGCCGTACCCAGACGACGGGCACAGACGCTTCTCTGGCCTTATCGACGAGGCTGTCGATGTTCGCAACGACGGCGTCGCGTTCGTAGGTCTCGGCGACGATGCCGTTCTGCACGTCGATGACGAGTACTGCCGTATTCGGACGGTTGTCCAGCGTGGTCATGGTCTCTCCCGCAACTCTGTTCGGTCTCGGCTGCGGCACACGCTACACCTGGCGACCGACGGTGGGGAACGGATTCTTACGGGCGCCGAACGCGATGATCAGACCGAAAAGGCCGAGCCCGGAGACCAGCACCTCGATGCCGCGACTGTCTAGGCTGGCGGGGGTCGTCGTGGTGCCGAGCGGAACGTCCACGACCATGTGACCCGGCTTGAACGGCGGGATGCTCGAGATCGTGCGGCCGGCCGGATCGATGATCTGACTGCTGCCGACCGTCGAGATGTTCACGAGCGAGCGACCCGCCTCGATGGCGCGCAGGCGCGCGATCGCCAACTGCTGCTCGTTCTCGTCCGTCTGACCGAAATCGGCGTTGTTCGTCTGCGCGAAGATGACCTGCGCGCCGCCGTTCATCATGTCCGTGAGGAGCTGATCATCGACGATGTCGAAGCAGATCGAGATGCCCGCCCTGACCCCGTTGATGTCGAAGACGTTGTCCCGAGTACCGGGCGTGTAGTCGCGCCCGATCAGGTCGATCAACGACGGCGCGAACTGTCGCCAGAAGCTGCGATCGGGCACATATTCGCCGAACGGCACCGGATGCGCCTTGTCGTAGTAGTCGACGGCACCCTTGCCGTCCTTCCACAACAGCGATGTGTTGAAATACTCACCGTGGCGGTAGGTGATCGTGCCCACCACGAAAGGCGCCCCCATCTTGCGACTGAGAGCGTTCAGGATGGCCGCGGTGTCGTCGTCGCGAGTCGGATCGGGCTGGGCGGCCCCCTCGGGCCACACGACCGCATCCACCTTCTCGTCCTGGATCTTCAGCGTCTCGGCGATCTGGCTGTTGAGCACCGCATCCGGAGCCGCGTTGTCGAAGTAGCCGGCGGGGCCGTTACCCTGCACCGCAGCCACCCGGATCGTACCGTCGGTCGGGGTCGGCCAAGCCGGGACGACCAGCACGACTGCGATCGCCGCCACCGCGATGCTCACAAGCCAGAAACGCGTCAGATCCACAGCGAAGCAGAGCTCGACGATGAGCGCGACCAACCACACCATGACGAAACTGAGCCCCGAGATACCGATCCAGGCGACGAGCGGTGCAAACGGGCTCTGCGATTGCGACTCGGCGACCCTTCCCCAGGAGAAACCGCCGTACGGCCAGTTGCCCGAAATCCACTCGCGAAGCACCCAGAGCCCCGCGACGATCACCGGCATGAGACCTACCCGGCCGAGGGTGGTCGGCCACGCGCGCGGAACCCAGCGATAGGCAAGCGCGATGAGCATCCCGCCGAGGCCGTAGAAGAGCGCCTCGAGCGTCGACAGCGCGACCCACGGCTCCGGACCGAGGTAGAGGGATGTCCAGGCGACGTGGAAGAGGTAGAAGGACTCCCCCGCCACCAGCGCGACGAGGAAGGCGCTGCCCGCTCTGCGTCCGCGCACGGCGATGAGCACCATGCCGATACCGAGGAAGGTCAGCGGCCACCAGTCCCGATCGGGGAAGCCGGCATCGAGCACGGGACCGGCCGCTGCGGCGATCAGGAGCGCGAGCCACAGAGGCAGCGGTGCGCGAGGCGAGGCGGTCACAGCGTCCGAGCCTAGGACACGAGGATGGGCCTCGACCGCGAGAGCGCTAGGCAACGGATGAATACGCGACGATGCCGCGCCTGATCGACTCCAACGCCTGCCGAGCGGTTCTGCCGACAGGTCCCTGGGCGACGAGCGAGAGCTGGTCGAGCAGGTCGATGGTCTGCTTGGTCCAACGCACGAAGTCGCCCGCCGCCATGTCGGCCTCCGAGAGCACCGTGTTCAAGTTGGTGCCCTTCGCCCACATGTGCATGGCGAGGGCCAGCGTCGTCGACGGCGGTTCCGTTCCCGGGAGGCGATTCTCCCGTTCGAGGTCGTCCAGCCGGCTCCAGATCTCGATCGTCTTCTCCAGTGCCGGCCGGAACGGGCCCTTCGGGAGCGTGCGCTCGCTGGCGAGGCCTTCATCCCGGCGTGGCTCGAAGACGAGCGCGCAGGCCATCGCAGCGACGCTGGGTGCGTCGAGCTGGTTCCAGATGTTGCGACGGAGGCACTCCGCGACGAGAAGATCCCGCTCGCCGTAGATCCGCTTGAGCGTTCGGCCGTGCACAGTGAGCGCGGTCGTTCCGTCGTCGGAGGTCAAGTAGCCCAGTTCGCCCAGCACGTCGGAGACGCGATCGAACACCTTCGCGACGGCGCCGGTGCGCGAGCGGATCTGCGCGCTCAGCGCATCCGTCTCGCGCTTCAGCTTCCACCAGCGCTCGGCCCAGCGTGCGTGCTGCTCGCGATCGGGGCAGCGGTGGCAGGGGTGCTCCTTCATCCGCTTACGCAAAGCGGTCAGTTGCCGCTGCCGCTTGTCACGGTCGGAGCGCGATGCGTTCTCCATGCGCGCGCCCTTGCGTTCGAGGTCGCTGAGTTCCCGGCGGATCCCCGAGTACTCCTTGAAGTCGCCCAGGTGGCACGTCATCGACTTCTCGTAGCCGGCGAGCGACTCCTCTTGCTGACGCACCTTGCGCGCCAGGTCGACCACCGCGCGGTCGGCCTGGAACTGCGCGAAAGAGGACTCGAGGATTTCGCGGGTGCGCTCACGACCGAACTGGTCGATGAGGTTCACCGCCATGTTGTACGTGGGCCGGAAGCTCGAGTTGAGCGGGTAGCTCCGCCGAGAGGCGAGGGATGCGACCGATTGCGGATCGAGGCCGTCCTGCCACTGGATCACCGAGTGGCCCTCGACGTCGATTCCGCGCCGCCCTGCGCGGCCGGTGAGCTGGGTGTACTCCCCCGGTGTGATCGGCACGCGAGCCTCGCCGTTGAACTTCTCGAGCTTCTCGAGCACGACGGTGCGGGCGGGCATGTTGATGCCGAGTGCCAGCGTCTCCGTCGCGAACACGACCTTCACCAGTTTGCGTCGGAAGAGCTCTTCGACGACCTCTTTGAACGCCGGCAGCAGCCCAGCGTGGTGGGCGGCGACGCCGCGTTCCAGCCCTTCGAGCCACTCCCAGTAGCCGAGCACGGCGAGATCTTCGTCGAGCAGCGTGCGGCAGCGGTCTTCCACGATCTCGCGGATCTCGTCGCGTTCGTGAGCCTGCGTGAGCCGCACTCCAGACCGCAGGGTCTGCCGAACAGCCTGGTCGCAGCCGTTGCGACTGAAGATGAAGAAGATGGCCGGAAGAAGGTTGCGGTCGTCGAGCATCTTGACGACTTCGGCACGGTCCATCCGGTACGACTCGACGCGGCCTCCGCGCGAGTGATAGCGACCCACATCCCGCATCTGCCGCGAATTGAGCGTGCGACCGCCGTAGCGAGCCATCTGCACCAACTCGGGATTCACGCGGTTGGTCGCTGCCAGGCCCGACGAGTCGAAGAGGTCGATGAGCTTCGAGCGCATCAGGATGTGCTGCTCCAGCGGCACCGGACGCTCCTCGGAGACGATCACATCCGTCTCACCCCGGACGGCCTGAAGCCAGTCGCCGAATTCCTCGGCATTCGAGACCGTGGCGCTCAGCGACACCATGCGCACCGCGGGAGGAAGGTGGATGATGACCTCTTCCCACACGGCGCCGCGGAACCGGTCGGCCAGGTAGTGGACCTCGTCCATGACGACGAAGGCCAGATCGGTCAGCAGGTCGGAATCCGCGTAGAGCATGTTGCGGAGCACCTCGGTCGTCATGACGACGATGCGCGCGTGCGAGTTGATGTTCGTGTCGCCCGTGAGCAGGCCGACGGACTCGGCGCCCCACTCCTCGACGAGCTCCTGGAACTTTTGATTGCTCAGCGCCTTCATCGGCGCGGTGTAGAAGACCTTCGCGTTCGTCTCCCGCATGGCGAGGAAGACGGCGAACTCCGCGACGATCGTTTTGCCTGCCCCGGTCGGTGCCGCGACGAGCACACTGCGTTCGTTCTCCAGGCTCGCGCACGCCTCCACCTGGAACGGGTCGAGTTCGAAACGGAGTCCGCTCCGAAAAGCCTCGAGCACAGGCTGCCGAGAACGGGAGCGGGAGGCCGCGTAACGCTCGGCCGGAGACGGATCGGTCACCCCACCAGCCTATGTCGCCAGCTCGGCCTCGATGCGCAGCGCCGTCTTCGCCGCGCGGCGATCGTGGATCCAGGCCACGCCGTAGGCCGCGAGATAGAGCAGCACCATCGGAATGGCCAGCAGGAACATCGAGATGACGTCGGCGGCCGGGGTCGCGATCGCCGTGAACAGCGCGATGAGCAGGAAGGCCCAGCGCCACGACTTGATGATGGATTTCGCGCTCAGCACGCCCACGAAGTTGAGCAGCACGAGGAACACCGGGAGCACGAACGCGACCCCGACGGCGACGACCAGCTTCAGGACGAAGTCGAAGTAGGTCTTCGCCGAGATGATCGCGGAATCGTCGCCCTGCGCGAAGCTGGTGAGCAGGCTCACGATGTGCGGCACGAGCAGCCAACCCGCGTACGCGCCCGCCAAGAACAGCGGGATCGCCGTGAAGAAGAAGCCGAAACCGTACTTGAGTTCTTTTCGACTCAAAGCCGGCACGAAGAACGCCCACAGCTGGTACAGCCAGATCGGGCTCGAGATGATGATGCCGATGGTGATGGCCACCTGCATTTTCAGGTCGAAGGCGCCCGTGATGCTGTCGTAGTTGAGGGTGGCGATCCGGCCCTGCTGCTTCGCGATGTCGGTGATCGGACCGCGCAAGGCATCGAGGAGGTAGTCGGCCAGGAACCAACCGGCGATCGCGCCGGCGACGAGGCCGATGGCAGAGCGGAAGAGGCGCTTACGAAGTTCGACGAAATGCTCGCCGAGCGTCATCCGTCCTTCGCGGTTCTTGCCTCGCTGACGGGAGGCCACGGCCTAAGACTTCGGCGACGACTCAGACGACGGGGTCTGCGTTGCGGAGGGGGCGGGGTTAACCACGGGGGCCTGGGTCTGCGCATCCGTCGAGGCGACGGTGCTACCCCCTTGGGCTCGCCGTCGGCCGGCTTCTCGCCGTCCTTCTTCATCTCGTTGACCTCGCCCTTGAAGATGCGCATCGACTGGCCGATGCTCTTCGCCAGTCCCGGAAGCTTCGGCGCACCGAAAAGGAGCAGGATCACCGCGAGGATGACCAGCAGGTGCCATCCCTGGAGGTTTCCGAACATGGGTCAATTCCTTCGAGTCAGGTGCGCGAACTGTGAGGGGTCTGCGCTGGTGAGTAGCTTACCTCGTCTGACTCGGGCATCCCTGCGAGCTTGCCGCGCGTTGGCCCGCTCAGCCTTGGCGTACTCGCGCTCGTCCAGGAGCTCCGAGGCGTCTTGGAACACGGCCGAGTGGAAAGGCGGGTCGCCGAGCTCCTCTGCCCGTCGCGAAAGCACCTCGGCCTTCTGGGCGAGCGCGCTCACCTCGGCGGCAGCAGCCATGGTCTTACGGAAGAGCCAGACCGCGAAGAGCGCGAGCATCCCGAGCAGGCCCAGAACGAGCACTCCCCAAATCACGAGCCACGACCACCACGGCATGTGCGAAAGCCTAGCTGTACCGCTCGGCGCCGGCACGGGCCCAGTCGGCGACGACCCGGCGCGCCTCGGGAGGACCCAGCACCGTCAGCACATCGGACAGCCCGGCGACCAGCCGTTTGAGGCCGTGGTAGTGCGCTACCCGCAGGTTCGTGCGCACGAAACCGTCGACCTCGCGGCGCGGTGCGCCTTCCGGGATGTAGTCCTCGATGAGTGGAACGGCCGACGCAGACACCTCGATCTGCACGAGCAGGTCGTCGGGGGTGCCCTCGAAGAGGGTCTCCGGCAGCGTGAGGTCGCCGGGCTTGTAGGAGATCGGGTCGTCGGTCGCGCTGAGGTCGTCGATCCGGTCGAGACGGAACGTGCGGATCGCCTTGCGCAGGTGGCACCAGCCGCGCAGATACCAGTCCTGGTCGATCGACTCGATGCGCAACGGATCCACCCGACGCCGCTCCCGCTCGCCTCGCGAGTTGAGGTAGTCGAACTCGAGCTGCGTTCCCGCGGCGACCGCGTCGCGGATGATCGCGAGGGTCTCGTCGGTCTCCGAGCCTGCGACGGCGACCTGACTGGGTGCGCCGGAGGCTCCGCGGGCGAGCTTGGCCATCAGCGAACCGATCACGTCGCGGTCGGCGTTCTCGGGGAGCGCGGACAGGTACTGCAACCCGGCGATGAGGGCCGCCGCCTCCCGGGCGGAGAAGCGTGGGGAGTCGTCGATCGCCACCTGATGGGTGAGGACGATCTGATCGTTCTCCTCGAAATCGTCCCAGGCGATGTCGAACAGATCGCCGGGCTGGTACTGGTTCGTCTCGCCCGGGATGCCCGACACGGCGATCAGCCGCACGGCGTCACGCAGCTGTGCCTTCTCCACCCCGAAGTGGCTTGCGGCTTCGGCGACGCTCACTCGATCGCGATCCATCAGGTACGGCACGAGGGCGAGCAGGAAGGCGAGCTTGTCCTGGGCCTGCATCGGCTTGCGGCGCTCAGCCATGCGATCGATCCCCCTGTTCGAGACTGTCATCCGTTGCGTCTGCGGCGCCGCGGAAGGTCGCGGTCAGCCGGTCGCGCACAGCCGTGCGGAGCGCATCCGGCGACAGCACCAGCACCTCGGGACCAAAGCTCGCGAGCTGGTCGGCGAGGATGTTGAAGTCCGAGTAGTTGACGGTGAGGCGCAGTGGTTCTCCGTCGCGCACGGCCGCCGGAATAGCGTCGCCGTACCGTTTGCCCAATCGGGCTGCCGCGTCTGTGCCGGCCGAGACCTCGATCTCGGCGACGTTGCCCGCCCAGATGCGCTCGAGCTCGTCGATCGCCTTCGCGGCGAAGTCGCTGCCCTCGGGCACGAACGTGCGACCCGTCACTTTGACCGGACCGACCATGCGCGAGAGAAGGAACGTGCGCGACCCGTTGGCATCCTGATCGATGCCCTGCAGGTGCCAGCGACCCTGGTGCTGCACGAGCGCGAGCGGCGCGACCGTACGGGTTCGGGATGCGGTCTCCCCGGCTTCAGGTACGGGAACTGAACGACGGCGTGACGCTCCAGTGCGATGTTGAGCGGCTCGAAAGCGCTCTCGCGTGCGCGCAGCCGCGGCGCGTATCCGACGATCGGCTCGTCGGCCTCGACGCCGAGCGAGCGGAGCTTCATCAGCGCCCGGCGTGACTCGGCCGAGAGCGACCCCTCGCGCCACACCGTTGCAGCAAGACCGAGCAGCGTGATCTCCTCAGGCGAGAAGACCACATCGGCTGGCAGGTCGTATGCCCCTTTGGGAATGCGATAGCGCAGCAGCTGATTGTTGCCCGCATCCCCGGGCGCCTCGACGGTCTCGAGCGGCACACCGAGCTCGCGGATGTCGTCTTTGTCCCGCTCGAACTGCCGCTCGAGGCTGCTGTTGTCGCCGTGCGTCGTGTACCGCTGGCGGTAGCCCTGCACGGTCGAGAGGATCTCGTTCTTGGTCAAACCCGTCTCGGTCGCGAGCAGGGCGAGAACCAGGCTGAAGAGACGCTCCTCGACGGGCACGCGAGAAGGCGAAGAGGAGGACGGGGACACCCGTCCATTCTAATCGGCTAGCGCACGCCGAGGATGTCGACGACCCAAGCCGAAGCCGGAACGCTGCCGTCTTTCGATGCAGGGGTCAGCACCGCGACCTGCGAGCCGACCTTGTGCCCGATGAGCTCCTTGGTCATGGCCTGCGGGAGCGCGCCCTGCTGCGAGGAGCTCTGGCCGTCGGCGATCTGCACCAGGTCGGGAGCACCGCTCTGCCAGCTGCTGACCACGACGTTCTTGTTCTCCCACCCGACGGCCGTGTACTGCACGACGACGGTGCTGTCCTTCTTGACGGTCGCGCCGGACCCGGACTTGAGCGTCTCGGACTTGGCGGCGGTCGGAGCAGGGGTCCCCGGGATGGTGATGCCCGGCTGACCGGTCGGCGCGAGCACCACGGTCGGGAAACCCGAGACCGAGGGCTGCGGGGCGCCGTCGGCGCGCGAGAGGTAGGCGTGCAGCACGTCGACGACGGCGATAGCCGTACCCGTCGCACCGCTCTGGCCGGAATCCTTGGGGGCGACCGCGATCGCGATCCGTGAGCCGACCTTGGCGCACTGGAGTCCGTTGTCGAGGCCCGGGATGAGCGAGCCGAGCGGAACGAGCGACTCCTGACCCTTGGCATAGTTGCTCGTCTGGATGGACGCACCCGTGCTCGCGTCGAAGATCGAGTACTCGATCTCCAGCATCTGCCCCTTGTAGACCTCGGGGCCGGTGCCGTCGATGAGGACGCTGCGCTCGGACTTCTTCGTGTCGACAGGCGTCGGGAACGACACCTTCGGCTTGTCGCCGAGCTTCCCGGTCGCGCTGACGAGGTCGGACGCCGGACCGGACTGCAAGGCCTTGTCGCAGTTCTGGTTCGGGTTGGACGAACATCCCGTGAGCGTGATGGCCAGCAGCCCAGCGGCTACGACGAGTGCGGTTGCTCTGCGCACGAGTCCTCTTTCGGTGCAATCGATGGGAAAGGAGGGACGCGCCCTCCGGCCTCCCATGCTAGTTGATGGTTGGCGACTGATCCGACGCGTCGTCCTGGCCGCGCGCCTTGGAGAGTTCCGCACTCGTCGCGGCGGCCCGAACCCGCTTGCGCAGGCTCTTCGGGCTGGACTGCCGCTCGCCCAGCGCTCCTGGCGTCCAGGCCTCCACGTCGTCGTCGCTGTAGTCGCTCTTCGAGGGGCGACGCTTCAGCTCGGGCAGCACGGTGTCGGGGGCGAGGCGCCGGGCGGTGATGAGGAAGCCGGTGTGGGCGATCATCCTGTGGTCCGGGCGCACGGCGAGACCCTCGACGTGCCAGCCGCGCACCATCGTCTCGCTGGACTGGGGATGCGTATAGTCGCCGGTCGCGCGGATCGCCTCCGCGACACGGGAGAGCTGGGTGACGGTGGCGATGTAGCAGAGCAGCACGCCACCGGGCTTGAGCGCCGCGGTGACCACATCCAGGGTCTCCCAGGGGCGAGCATGTCGAGCACGACGCGGTCGACGCTCTGGTCCTCGGCGGCGGCCGGGAGCGCATCCTGAAGGTCGCCGACCGTGACGGTCCAATTCTCGGGGTCGTGCCCGAGGAAGGTCGCGGCGTTGGCGCGCGCGACATCGGCGAACTCGTCGCGGCGCTCGAACGAACGAAGGATTCCCGTCGGGCCGATCGCGCGCAGCAGCCACAGGGACAAAGCGCCGGAGCCGACGCCGGCCTCCACGACCGACGCGCCCGGGAAGATGTCGGCCAGCGCCAGGATCTGCGCCGCATCCTTCGGATAGATGATGGCGGCACCGCGGGGCATCGACATGACGAAGTCGTTCAGCAGGGGGCGCAGCGCGAGGTGCTCGACGCCCACATTGTTGGTCACGACGGAGCCGTCTGGCAGCCCGATGATCGCATCGTGCTCGAGGATGCCGCGGTGCGTGTGGAAGACCTTGCCCGGTTCGAGCGTGATCGTGTTCATCTTGCCCTTGGGACCGGTGAGCTGCACCCGGTCGCCGGCGACGAAAGGTCCGCTGTTGCGAGGGTTCAGGTCGCTCATCGCACGCCCGCCTTCGCCTGCGCGAGCGCTACGAGGTCGTCGACGGTCTTGCCGTCGAGCGTCTCCCAGAGCGTGTGGTCCTCGCTCTCGGGAAGGGGGACGATATGCGGCACCCCGATCGACGTCGCACCGGAGGCGACCGCCGACGCCAGTCCGACGAGCGAGTCCTCGATCGCCACGGCGTCGTGCGGCTCGACGCCGAGCAGCCGCGCGGCCTGCAGATAGGGCTCAGGATGCGGCTTCGCCTCACTGACCTCGTCGCCGCTGACGATCACGTCGAACGCGTCGAAGGGGATGTGCGCGACGACCTGTTCGGCCATCCGGCGCACCGACATGGTCACGAGAGCGGTGGGGATGCCCCGCTCCTTCACCGCCGCCAGCAGCTCACGGGCTCCGGGACGCCACGGGACCCCCTCTGTGTCGAGCTTCTCCTGGACACGAGTGGTCAGCCACTGCACGACCTCATCGGCTGGCAGGTCGACACCGCGTGAGCGCAGGATCTCCGCCGAGTTCCAGAGCCCCTGACCGACGAGCATGAGGCCGTCGTCGTGGGTCCAATTGCCGCCGAACGAGTGAACGAGTTCGACCTCCGAAGCCATCCAGTACGGTTCGGTGTCGACGAGGGTGCCGTCCATGTCCCAGAAAACGGCGGCCGGGAGCGCTGGAGGATTCAGTGAGGTCACGGGCGACAAGCCTACCGGGCGCGCACGGGCCTATCCTGGATGGATGGCGTCCGACCGGAGCGCCGGGAGAGGACACGGTAAAGGCACTGTGAAGGGCATGAACTTCCTCGGCGGTCGCATTCTCGTGGTGGCGTTCGAAGGCTGGAACGACGCAGGCGAGGCGGCGAGCGGCGCGGTGAGGACCCTGCAGGACGTGCTCGACGTCGTCCCCATCGCCGAGGTAGATCCCGAGCTGTACTTCGACTACCAGTTCAACCGCCCGACCGTGACCGATGATGACGGCGTGCGCCGGCTGATCTGGCCGTCCGCTGTGATGTATGGCCCGGTGCATCCCGGTGACCCGGCGCATCCCTCGCCGACGACGCCAATCTCAGGGTGAGTGGCGACAACGTCGGCAACATCTACCTGCTGCTCGGCACGGAGCCCTCGAGGAGCTGGAAGAGCTTCACCTCGGAGATCCTGGATGCAGCACTCGCCGCCGACGTCGGCGGGATCGTCTTCCTCGGTGCGATGCTCGCCGACGTGCCGCACACCCGCCCGATCTCGATCTTCGCGTCGAGCGAGAACTCGGCGGTGCGCACGGAGCTCGCTATCGAGCGCTCGACCTACGAGGGCCCCGTGGGCATCCTGAGCGCAATAGCTGAGGGAGCAGAGGCCGTCGGGATCCCCACGGTCACGATCTGGGCATCCGTGCCCCACTACGTGCACAACGCGCCCAGCCCGAAGGCGATGCTGGCGCTCATCGACAAGCTCGAAGAGCTCGTCGACGTGACCATCCCCGCGGCACACTCGTCGACGAGGCTGCGGCCTGGGAGGCGGGCATCGACGCGCTCGCCGCCGACGACGAGGAGATGGCGGCGTACATCCAGCAGCTCGAACAGGCGCGCGACACCGTCGATTCGCCCGAGGCGAGCGGCGAAGCGATCGCGCAAGAGTTCGAGCGCTACCTGCGTCGCCGCGGCGACGGCCGGGACGGGCAGGCCGGCGGCCGGCCCGACGAGCCCTGGCGTTCCTGACCCACTGGCGCGCGCGGCCCTAGAGCCGCACGCCGAGGAGTGCGTCGATCGCGCTCGGTACGAGCTCGGTGACGGCCGACGGATGCGTGGCGACCCATTCATCGACGGCCGCCAGCGCTCCTGGGGTGTCCAGGTCGTTGCGTAATGCCGTGCGCATCCGCTCGACCACAGAACGCTCTTCCAGCCCGAGATCCGCGTCGATCGACTCGACTCGCGGAACCGACAGGGCTGCGCTCCACGCCGTGAGGCGTGCCGCGGCGTCGTCCGTGGCGCCGTCGAACCACTCCCAGTCGGTGCGGTAGTGGTGCGCGAGAAGAGCGAGCCGGATGATGCGGTGGTCCACCCCTGCGTCGCGAAGAGAGGAGACCAGTACGAGGTTGCCGAGCGACTTGCTCATCTTCTCGCCCTGGTACGACACCATTCCCGCGTGGCTGTAGACACGCGCGAGCGGGTGACCGCTGAGCGCGGCCGCGTGCCCGGCGCTCAGTTCATGGTGCGGAAACACCAGATCAGAGCCGCCGCCCTGCACGGTGAAGTCGCGGCCGAGGTGCATGAGCGCGATCACCGAGCACTCGATGTGCCAGCCGGGCCGCCCATCCCCCGCCTCTGACGGCCAACTCGGCTCGCCGTCGCGGGCGCCCCGCCACAACAGCGGGTCGAGGGCGTCGCGCTTGCCGGGCCGGTCGGGGTCTCCCCGCGCTCGGCGAACAGAGCCAGCATCGTCGTGCGGTCGAGATTGCTCTCCTCGCCGAGAATCCAGGGGGTTGCATCCTGGGCCGCCATCGTGTCGAAGTAGATGTCGTCGTCGACCCGGTAGCCGATTCCCCGCTCGATCAGGATGCGCGTGGCGCGGCCGATCTGATCGATCACCTCGGTCACGGCCACGTAGTCGTCGGGCGGCAGGATGGACAGGCTCTCCATGTCTTGCCGGAACAGCTCGATCTGCTCATCGGCGAGCTGTCGCCAATCGACGCCGGTGGCCGCGGCTCGCTCTAGGAGCGGATCGTCGACATCCGTGATGTTCTGCGCGTAGTGCACGCGATAACCCGCATCCAGCCACACTCGCTGAAGCGTGTCGAACGCGAGATAGGTTGCCGCGTGTCCGAGGTGCGTCGCGTCGTACGGGGTGATGCCGCAGACGTACAGACGTGCGACGTCCTCCGGCTTCGCTTCGACGAGCTCCCGCGTGGCCGTGTCGTAGAGCAGCGGTGGAGTGCTGTCACCCGCGACCCGCGGCACGACGGGCCTGCTCCAAGCGCGCATCCTGATGCCTAGGCGGCGAGTACGCCGGTGGAGAGCAGCACGATGAGCACCACGCCGAGCACGATGCGGTAGATCACGAACGGCAGGAAGCTGCGACGCGAGATGTAGCTCATGAAGAACGCGATCACGACAAGGCCCACGATGAACGCGACGAGCGTCGCGACGGCCGTCTCAGCGGGCCCGAAGACCTCGACCGTGCAGGTACCTGCGGCCTCGAGAGCCTTCGTGCAAGGTTCCTTGATGGCTTTGTAGAGCTGGAAGAACCCGCTGCCGAAGACTGCGGGCAATGCCAACAGGAAGGAGTACCGGGCCGCGGCGCGTCGTTGGTACCCCATGAACAGCCCGGCCGTGATCGTTCCACCGGAGCGGGAGACGCCGGGTATGAGGGCGAGGGCCTGCGCGAAACCGAAGATGATGCCGTGGCCCCACGTCAAATCGCGAAGCCGTCGCGTCTTGCTGCCCACGTAGTCCGCGATGCCGAGCAGGATGCCGAAGACGATGAGTGTCGCCGCGACGATCCAGAGGGATCGGAAAGTCGTCTCGATCTTGTCCTGGAACAGCACGCCGAGAACCACGATCGGGATGCTGCCGATGATGACGAGCCAGCCCATCCGGGCATCGGGGTCGTTGCGCGGGATCTTGCCGAAGAGCGCTTTGAACCACGCGACGACGATCCGGACGATGTCCTTCCAGAAGTAGAGGAGCACAGCCGCTTCCGTACCGAGCTGGATGATCGCCGTGAACTGCGCTCCCGGATCGGCGCCCGTGCCGAGCAGCTCGCCGACGATGCGGATGTGCGCGCTCGACGAGATCGGCAGGAACTCGGTGAGACCCTGGACGAGTCCCAGGATGATGGCGTTGATGAAGTCCATAGGTCGCTTTCGCAGACAGCGGTGGGTGTCGGGCGATGCTCAGTACGTGAGCAGGAGGTCGCGCAGCACGGTGCGACCAAACACTAGCGCTTCGAGCGGCACGCGCTCGTCGACGCCGTGGAACATTCCGGGAAAGTCGAGCTCGGGCGGCAGCCGCAGGGGTGCGAAGCCGTATCCCGTGATGCCCAGCTTGCTCAGGGCCTTGTTGTCGGTGCCGCCGGACAGCAGGTATGGCAGAACCGGCGCACCGGGGTCGTGCTCGCGGAGGGTACCCACGATCGCATCGATCAGCGGGCCGCCGAACGGACCCTCGAGCCCGACGTCGCGGTGCATCACGACGATCTCGATGTCGTCGCCGACGAGTTCCTGCACGATGCCGAGCACACGGTCCTCGTCGCCCGGCAGCGTGCGGATGTCGATCAGCGCCTCGGCCGTATCCGGAATCACGTTGTGCTTGTAGCCGGCGTTCAGCAGGGTCGGGTTCGAGGTCGCCCGCAGAGTCGCGAGAATGAAGCCGGCGGCGGTGCCCGTGCGCAACACGATCTCGTCGGGACCGACCTGCTCAGGATCGATGTTCAGGATGCGCGACACTTCGGCCAGCAGCTGGCTGGTCGTGTCGGTGAGCTGGATCGGCCACTCCTGCTTGCCGATGGCGACGACCGCTTCGGCCAGGCGCGTGATCGCGTTGTCGCGGATGAGCCGGGAACCGTGGGCCGCACGACCCCGCGCGATGAGCTTGATCCAGACGAGCGACTTCTCGCCGGTCTGCATCAGGTATGCGCGTTGCCCGTCGAGGTCGATCGAGTATCCACCGACCTCGCTGATGGCTTCCGTGGCACCGGCGAACAGCTCTGGATGGTTGTCGACCAGGTGATGCGAGCCGCGCCGGCCGCCGTCCTCCTCGTCGGCGAAGAACGCCACGACAAGGTCGCGCTCGGGCTGCTTGCCTGCGCTCAGGATGTCGCCGACCGCGGTCAGGATCATCGCATCCATGTTCTTCATGTCGACCGCACCACGGCCCCAGAGGAGTCCGTCCTTGATCTCGCCGCCGAACGGATCGACCGACCAGTTGCGCGGATCGGCGGGCACCACATCGAGGTGTCCGTGAACCACGAGCGCCGGCTTCGAGCTGTCGCGACCGGCCACCCGGGCGACGACGCTGGTGCGTCCAGGATCGGAGTCGAAGATCTGAGGCTTCAGCCCCATTCCTGTCAGGCGAGCCTCGACGTACTCGGCCGCATCCGTCTCGCCATTCGACTTGCCCTCGCCGTAATTGGTCGTGTCGAAGCGGATGAGATCGCGCGCGATCACCGCCGTCTCGTCGAGGTCGCTGTCGTTTCGGGCATCCGTCATGCGCACAACGCTACCGGGGCGATACGCACTCGCCAACGCGACCCGGCCGACCGCATCCTGAGAGTCGTGTGTGTGAAATCGGGGTGTGTTTTCGTGCTAAGGTCTTTCTTCGGCGGCCGGTTCGACCGGCAGCCGAAACACCCGTCCGGGTGGCGGAAATGGCAGACGCGCTAGCTTGAGGTGCTAGTGCCCGTATAGGGCGTGGGGGTTCAAGTCCCCCTCGGACACTGCGAGAAAAGAGGGCCGGTTCTGATGAACCGGCCCTCTTTCATGTCTGCAGGAGCACGGTCAGAGCCGTGCGGTACTAGCCTTGCTCGCATGCCGGCCCAGCGGGAATCTTCCAGCCTTCTCACCGTTCTGGTCGCATTCGGTGCAAACGTGATCGTCGCCATAGCCAAGACGTTCGCCGCGATCATCACCGGATCGGCCTCGCTGGTCGCCGAGGCGGCGCACTCGTGGGCGGATGCGGGAAACGAGATCTTCCTGATCCAGGCCGAACGACGCGCGGCGAAACCGCCCGACGGCGCTCATCCGAGCGGTTACGGCCGGGAGGCGTACGTCTGGTCGCTGTTCGCGGCGGTAGGTCTCTTCACAGCGGGCGCAGTGGTCTCGATCTTCCACGGGGTGACCCAGTTGTGGTCGGATGAGCCGGCGACCGACTATTTCATCGCGTACATCGTTCTCGCGGTGTCGTTTGTGTTCGAGGGAATCTCCTTCGTCCAGTCGTTCCGGCAGGCGAGGAATCGCGCCGAGGAGCGCGGGACGGGAACGCTCGAGACAGTGCTGAACACCTCGAACCCCACCCTTCGCGCGGTCTTCGCCGAGGATTCGGCAGCGCTCGTCGGGCTCCTCATCGCGTTCCTGGGAGTACTCCTCCACGAACTCACCGGGAACGCCGTCTACGACGCGATCGGCTCCATCCTGGTCGGCGTGCTGCTGGCGATCGTTGCCTTCGTCCTCATCGACCGCAACCGACGCTTCCTCCTCGGCGAGCCCGGGTCGGAGCGCGTGACCCAGACGGTTCTCGGGATGCTGCTGCAGCATCCCGAGATCGACAAGGTCACTTACCTGCACCTCGAATATGTCGGCCCCGAGCGCTTCTACCTCGTGGCGGCCGTCGACCTGGTCGGCAACGACGTCGAATCCGACGTGGCCGCGGATCTAGCGGCAATCGAAGCGGAGATCGAGGACAACGAGTACATCACCGAGGTCGTCCTCACGCTCTCGCGCCCGGGCGCCGCGCCGCTGAGGCCGGATGCGGTCGACCGACCTGACGACACCCGCATTGCGGACAGGCCCTGACCGCTTGTAAGGGCAGACTGGGACCATGGCAACGACCGGGTCGAGAACGCTCCAGCTACTCTCGCTGCTTCAGACGCACCGCTACTGGCCCGGCCCCGAGTTGGCCGACCGGCTCGAGATCTCCGTGCGAACGCTGCGGCGCGACGTCGATCGCTTGCGCGATCTCGGCTACCCGGTCGACGGCAGCCGTGGAGTCGACGGCGGGTATCAGCTCGCGGCGGGCGCGTCACTCCCTCCACTCGTGGTCGACGATGAGGAGGCCGTCGCTCTCGCTGTCGGGCTGCGGACGGCCGCTCAGAGCGGTATTGCCGGAATCGAGGATGCGTCGGTGCGCGCCCTCGCCAAAGTCGAGCAGGTCATGCCCCGACGTCTTCGCGCCCGGGTAGCCGCACTGCGTTCCGCCACGGTCGCCGGCGCCCTGCGCCCAGGACCCACCGTCGATGCCGACGTGCTCACCGCCGTCGCCCAAGCCTGCCGAGACGAGGAACGTCTCGAATTCGACTACGTCAACCGCGACGGTGATCACACCGAGCGTCGCGTCGAGCCGCACCGGCTCGTGTCGGTCGGTCGCCGCTGGTATCTGGTCGCGTACGACCTGACCCGTTTCGACTGGCGCAGCTTTCGGCTCGACCGGCTGAGCGAGCCTCGTCCCACGGGGTCTCGCTTCCGGCCGCGCGAGCTTCCCGCCGATGATGCGGCCGACTTCGTCCGCGCCTCCCTGGGCGGCGCAGCGCCCGCCTCCATCGAGGTGGAGGCGATCGTGGCCGCACCCTTGGCCCAGGTCGAGGCGACGATCGGCCGCTGGGTGACCGCCGAGGCGATCGACGATGCGAGGACGCGCATCCGGATGACGGTCGACGGCTTCGATTGGGTGCTCTTCGGCCTGGGAGCCATCGATGCGCCGATCGAGTCGGTCTCGCCGCCGGAGCTGGCCGAGCGGATGCGGGTCTGGGGCGAGCGCTTCAGCCGCGGTGCCGCCAACAGCATCCTCTAGACTCTTTTGGTGCCCTCGCCCCTCGAAGCCCCACCCCGCGAGCCGAGCCCGGCCGACATCCGCCGCTGGCGTCGCTATCTCGCCGACGAACGGGCGGAGGCTGCCGTCTATCGCGATCTGGCGAGCCGACGCACCGGAGAGGAGCGCGACATCCTTCTCGCGCTCGCCGAGGCCGAACGTCGGCACGAGCAGCACTGGCTCGACCTGCTCGGAAACAATGTGGGGCATCCGATGCGGGGCGACTTCCGCACCCGGGTGCTCGGCTTTCTCGCTCGACGGTTCGGCTCCGTCTTCGTTCTGGCGCTGGCGCAGCGTGCCGAGGCGCGCTCCCCATACGCATCCGACTCGGATGCGACTCCCCAGATGGCCGCGGATGAGCAGATCCACGAAGAGGTCGTGCGCGCGCTGGCGGCCCGCGGGCGCCAACGTCTGTCCGGCACCTTCCGCGCGGCGGTCTTCGGCGCCAACGACGGACTCGTCAGCAACCTCGCGCTGGTGCTCGGCATCAGCGCGAGCGGGGTTCCCAACCATGTGGTGCTGCTGACCGGCATCTCCGGACTGCTGGCGGGCGCCCTCTCGATGGGCGCCGGCGAGTACGTCTCGGTGAGGTCGCAGCGCGAGCTGCTCGAGGCCTCGACGCCCAACCCGGACACCACATCCGCGCTCCCGAACCTCGACGTCGACGCGAACGAGCTGACCCTGGTCTACCGCGCACGCGGCATGACTCCCGAAGAGGCCGCGAGTCACGCGCACGAGGTGCTGAGCGGACTCTCCTCATACAGCGTCGAGCCGATCGAGGGCGTCGACGCCGCCGACGAGCACGAGGCCGTCGGCAACGGCTGGAGCGCAGCCATCTCGAGCTTCTGCTTCTTCGCATCCGGAGCCCTCATCCCGGTGCTGCCGTACCTGTTCGGATTGCAGGGCACCACGGCGGTCATCGTCGCGTCCGTGCTCGTCGGGATCGTGCTGCTCGGCACCGGGGCCGTCGTCGGCCTGCTCTCGGGCGCATCCCCGCTCAAACGAGCGCTCCGCCAGTTGGGCATCGGATTCGGCGCCGCTGCAGCGACCTACCTGCTCGGACTGCTCTTCGGGACGACGCTCGGCTGAGACCTGCCCTGTCGGCTGGCCCAGTCAGCGTCGATAGCGGTCGCGGTCGCGGTCGTTGTCGCGGTCGTTGCCGTACCCCGCGCCGTAGACGACCACGCCGACGATCGGGATGAGCAGAAACCAGAGCCAGCTGTATGTCCAGCCCCAGATGAGGCTCGACAGAAAGAACAGGATGAGCGCGATGAACGGCGTGATCGACACGATGATGTAGCCGTTGCGGCTCATCTGACGGCTCGGCTGGTTGTCGTACCTCTCCTGGGGAGGTCCGGATGCGGCAGAGCCGGTGAACGCGCTCGCTCCGTCTCCCCACCCGCGACTCCATCGAAGTCGACGAATCCGGGCAGGTCCGCGAACAGCGGCGCGAGGTCCCCGCGCGTGACCGCGACGCGCGCGGACTGCACCCGCGTCTGCAGCTCGGAATCCGTCAATCGGCCGTCGCCGGCATGGGACTGCAGGGCGGCGACTGCGCGGTCGCGTTCGGCGTTGCTGAGGCGCAGCGACGCGCCGGGAACGGAGTCCGTCATGCGCACAGTATGCCAGCAGGCCGCAGCGGGTGGAACGGACCCCTCGGACGGATTCTCGATGGTGCGCTCGGCGCTCGATGGTCTTACACTCGTTAATCGAACGTATGTTCGACGAATGAGGTGGTGAAGATGGCGGAGATCGACGAGACCGTCACGGTGTGGACGACCGACGAGGGCATCCCGACCCGGCTGGTTTGGCGAACGAAACGGTACCGCGTAACCGATACCCCCACTGTCTGGGCTGACGTGTGCGCCTGGTGGCGTCCCTTCGGAGAACACCACTACGGAATCGGCGCACTGCCGCGAGAGATCGGCGGCTGGCGATTCCAGGGAACCGATGACACCGGAGTCGCGCATGTCTTCGACGTGCGCCACGACGACGCTCATCGCCGCTGGCAGTTGGTGAGAATCTTCGACTGAGCCGCGCCTGGCGTGCCTCTGCCCGGGGTCGGTTGGAGCGAACTAGTCTCACCGGGTGAGCTATGACCCGTACGGATCCGATGTACTGTCCCCCGGTTGGAAGGATGCCGGCCGCAAGGTCGTTCCCGACGTCGCCGCCGTGCGCGATCTCGTCGTCGAAGAGGCCTCGACGGGATTCTGCGGAGCGATCACCCGCATCGAGGTGCAAACGGTCGAGCTGGAGGACTATTTCGGAAAGAAGCGGGTCTTCCCCCTTGGCGGCAGCTATTTGATCGATGGCGAGCCTGTGAATCTGGTGCTGCCCAAGAAGGCTCCGGAGGGAGGCAGGGCTCGCACCGCATCCGGATCCTTCGCGGTCGCGGATCAGAAGGCTCGCGTTGCCCGCGCCAGCAGGATCTTCGTCGAGGGCCGGCACGACGCAGAGCTGGTCGAGCGCGTCTGGGGAGACGATCTTCGAGTAGAGGGCGTCGTCGTCGAATACCTCGAGGGAGTCGACGACCTGGATGCGATCGTTCGCGAGTTCGCGCCGGACCGGCGTCGCCGCATCGGTGTGCTCGTCGACCATCTCGTGCCTGGTTCCAAGGAGAGCAGGATCGCGGACAAGGTCGCGAAAGGACCGTTCGGTCAGCACGTGCTCGTGGTCGGGCATCCCTTCATCGACATCTGGCAGGCCGTCAGACCCGAGCGGGTCGGTCTGACCGCGTGGCCCAGCATCCCGCGCTCGATCGAGTGGAAGCACGGCATCTGCGAGGCCCTCGGGATGCCCCACGACACGCAGGCGGACGTGGCAAGAGCCTGGAAGCGCATCCTGGGCACCGTGCGCAGTTTTGCCGACCTGGAGCCCGCCCTGCTCGGCCGGGTGGAGCAGCTGATCGACTTCGTTACCGAGCCGTGAACCGCGATCGGGTGTGATTTTGGGCCCTCAGCCGGTAGGCTGGACGCACGCCGCGTGTTTTGCATGTGTTGGAGCGGTACGTCCCGATAGCCCGGAGCGTTGCCACCTGTTCAGGAGCAGGCTTACAACACGTGGCGAGGCTCCGACGTTCGGGGTCGACAATTCGCTCCTGGAGGAGACATGGCAACAGGTACGGTCAAATGGTTCAACGCTGAAAAAGGCTTCGGCTTCATCGCCCCCGACGACGGCGGCGCTGACGTCTTCGCTCACTACTCGGCGATCACCACGGGCGGCTACCGCTCGCTGGAGGAGAACCAGAAGGTCGAGTTCGAAGTGACTCAGGGCCCCAAGGGTCTGCAGGCGGAGAACATCCGCCCGCTCTGATCTGAGCTCTGAAAGGGGTCGGACCGCTCATGCGGTCCGACCCCTTTTTTCGTGCCCGCGATAGCGGGTGACGGAGGTGCGAGGAAGAATGGTTGTTCCGAGGCAAATTCCATTTGCACTCTTCGAACATATGTTCGAAACTTGAAGGGTGTTCTCGACAGCTGCCGCTCTGGCCTCCCCGGAGGCGCCGACCTCCCCAGAGGCGTCGGCGCCTGTCTCCGACCGGGCGCCCGTGTCCGACCGGGCGCAGGTGCACGAACTGCAGTCGCGCATCCGGCAGATGCAGGCGACCAAGCTGGAGAGCAGACGGCTGGAGACCCATCCGGCGCTCGCCTCCCTACTGCCGGGTGGTTCGCTCAAAGCAGGAGCGGCGTACTCGGTACGGGGATCGACGACGCTGGTCATGGCACTGCTGGCCGGCCCGTCGGCGGCGGGGGCCTGGTGCGGTGTGCTCGGCATGCCCGATTTCGGCGCAGAGGCGGCCGGACGGTTCGGCATCGACCTCGAGCGGCTGGTGCTCGTCCCCCATCCCGGCGAGCAGTGGCTCACGGTGACCGCGGCGGTCGTCGACGTGCTGAGCGTGGTGGTGGTGGTGGCGCCTCCCGCCCGGGCGCGGGACGGCGATGTGGCCCGACTCACCGCCAGGCTGCGACAGCGCGAGGCGACCCTGATCGTCGTCGGCGACTGGCCGCAGGTCGAGGCGACGCTCACCGTCTCACGCAGTGGCTGGGACGGTCTCGGTGACGGCGCGGGCTACCTGGCGTCCCGGCGCGTCACCGTCGAGTCCTCGGCCCGCGGAGGTTCGGGCGCACCCCGACGCGCCGATCTGTGGCTGCCCGACCTCGGCGAGAACTTCCGCGCCGCACCCGCTGCCGCTGCCGAGCATCCGGTGCGCCTGGAGGCGGTGGTCTGAGTGCCGGCCGTCACCCGAGCGATCGTGCTGTGGTGTCCGGACTGGCCGGTGACGGCCGCGGTTCAGGCATTCGAGCTCTCCCCCGACGCACCCGTCGCGCTCGTCGACCGCAACCTCGTGTTCGCCTGTTCGGCGGCTGCGCGCATCGAGGGGTCAAACGCGGGCTGCGCATCCGGGAGGCTCAGGCCCGCTGCACGACCCTGCTGGTGTTCCCGTACGACCCGGTGCAGGATGCTCGCACGTTCGAGCCCGTTCTCGCCGCCATCGAGGAGATCACCCCCGGCGTGCAGCTGGTGCGTCCGGGCACGTGCGTGCTGCGCGCCCGGGGACCGGCCCGATACTACGGCGGCGAGGAACGTGCTGCCGCCGAGCTGCTGCGCTGCCTGGAAGGGCTCGGCGTCCCGGATGCCCGCATCGGCATCGCCGACGGACCGTTCGCCGCCGAGCAGGCAGCACGCAGCACCGGGGCCGACCGGGTGCGCATCATCTCGCCGGGCGACTCCCCCGCCTTTCTGGCGCCGCTCCCCGTGGCGATGCTGGGCCGGGACGAGCTGACTCCGCTGTTCCGGCGTCTCGGCATCCATCGGCTCGGCGACCTGGCCGCCCTCGACCGCACGGATGTGCGCGAGAGGTTCGGCGAGCTCGGCGCGCACTGCCACACCCTGGCGAGCGGCCTCGATGGCGCCGCGGTCGTTCCACGCACTCCGCCCAAACAGCTCGACCGGGTGATCGAGTTCGAACCGCCGCTCGACCGCGTCGACCAGGTGACGTTCGCCTTCCGCGCCACCGCGGAGACGTTCATCGCCGGGCTCACCAAGGCCGGGCTCGTCTGCACATCGCTGCGCATCGAGGTGACCGACGAGCGGGGGCGGATGAGCGAGCGCACCTGGCTGCACCCCCGCCTGTTCTCTGCTCCGGATGTCGTCGACCGGGTGCGCTGGCAGCTGCAGGGGAGCGGCGCGATCGACAGCGGGCTCGGCTCCCCCATCATGCGCGTGCTGGTCGCCCCCGAGGCCGTCGACGACATCGGCCACCACGAAGACGGGTTGTGGGGCGGCGGGGCGGACGAGCGCATCCACCACGGGTTGTCGCGCGTGCAGAGCATGCTCGGACACGACGCCGTGCTCACGGCGACCATCGGCGGCGGTCGCGCGCTGTCCGAACGGCAGGTGCTCGTTCCGTGGGGTGACCGTGCGGTGGGCGTGGCGAAGGCGGAGCAGCCGTGGCCCGGCAGCCTGCCCGCACCGGCGCCGGCGACCGTGTTCGAGGAGCCGCTCCCGGTCACCGTGCTCGCCGCCGACGGCGGCCCGGTCGCGGTGGATGAGCGGGGGCGGTCACCGCGTCGATCGCGCGGTTCTCCCCCACCCGCGTCGGCGCTTCCGGCCCGGCCCGTGACAGCTCCGGCACCCGCGAAGTGGCGGGCTGGGCAGGCCCGTGGCCGGTGCGCGAGCGCTGGTGGGACGCATCCCTCGCCCGCACCGTGCAGCGCTTTCAGGTGGTCGACGCCGACGGCACCGCCTGGCTGCTCGTGCTCGACGGCGCCGAGTGGCGCGCGGAGGCCCGCTATGACTGAGCGCGCAGGGGGTGCCGCCGATGGGCTGGAATAACCCGCCGATCCCGTGGGCGGAGTTCGAGCGACGACTGTCCGGCACGCGACGCACGAGCGAGCCGGCGGATGAGCGGCCGTCGTCGCGCAAGCGGGCGGCGTACATCCCACCCCCGCTCCGGCCGGAGGAGCCGGAAGACGATCCCGGCCACGTTCCGTACGCGGAGTTGCACGCGCACTCCAACTTCAGCTTTCTCGACGGCGCCAGCTCGCCCGAGGAACTGCTCGAGGAGGCGACCCGGCTGCGCCTGCACGCCCTCGCGGTCACCGACCACGACGGCTTCTACGGAGTCGTGCATCTCGCCGAGGCCGCGGAGGCGTACGACAGGGTGAAGACGGTGTTCGGCGCCGAGCTGTCGCTGCAGCTCAGCAAGCCGCAGAACGGTGAGGCCGACCCCGAGGGCAGCCACCTCGTCGTGCTCGCCCGGCAGCAGGAGGGGTACCACCGGCTGGCCGCAGCCCTCACCGCCGGGCAGCTCGCCGGTGACGAGAAAGGCAAGCCGGTCTACGACCTCGACAGTCTCGCCGAGCGCGCCGACGGCGCCTGGACGATCCTCACCGGCTGCCGCAAAGGCGATGTGCGCCTGGCGCTGGCGAGCGGCGGCGAGTCCGCGGCCGAACGCGAGGTGAAGCGCCTGGCCGACCTGTTCGGCCGCGAGAACGTGCTCGTCGAGCTCATCGACCACGGCAATCCGCGCGACACCACCGACAACGACACCCTCGCCCGGATAGCCGGCCGCCTCGGGATGCCGGTGGTCGCTACGAACAACGTGCACTACGCATCCCCGGCCCAATATCCGCTCGCCGCAGCGCTCTCCGCCGTGCGCGCGCGCCGCAGCCTCGACGAGATGGACGGCTGGCTGCCCGCCTCCGACGCCGCCCACCTGCGCAGCGGCCGCGAGATGGCAGCGCGGTTCGGCCGGTATCCCGGAGCGGTGGAGCGCACGGTAGAGGTCGCCGACGACCTCTCCTTCCGGCTGCGCAGCGCGCGACCCAACCTGCCGAAGCAAGAGGTTCCCGAAGGTCACACCCCGATGAGCTGGCTCCGTGAGCTCACCTGGCGGGGTGCAGCCGAACGCTACTCCGACCTCGATCGCAACAAAGCCAAGCGGGAGCGGATCGAACGCGAGCTCGAGGTGATCGAGGCGAAGGACTTCCCCGGGTACTTCCTGATCGTGTACGACATCGTGAAGTACGCGCGCGAGCAGGGCATCCTGTGCCAGGGTCGCGGTTCGGCGGCGAACTCGGCGGTCTGCTACCTGCTCGGGATCACCGCGGTCGACTCGATCAAGTACAACCTGCCGTTCGAGCGGTTCCTCTCCAGCATGCGCGAGGAGGAGCCCGACATCGACGTGGACTTCGACTCCGACCGGCGCGAGGAGGTCATCCAGTACGTCTATCGCAAGTACGGCCGGCTGAACGCGGCCCAGGTGGCGAACGTCATCACCTACCGCCCGAAGAACGCCGTGCGGGACATGGCCAAGGCGCTCGGCCACAGCCCCGGTCAGCAAGACGGCTGGTCGAAGCAGATCGACTCGTGGGGGTCGGTGCAGGCGACAGCCGACCACGACATCCCGGATGCGGTGGTCGACCTCGCGCAGCAGGTGCTGAAGTTCCCGCGGCACCTGGGCATCCACTCCGGCGGCATGGTGCTCACCGACCGGCCGGTCGGCGAGGTGTGCCCCATCGAGCATGCCCGCATGGAGAACCGCACGGTTCTGCAGTGGGACAAAGACGACTGCGCGTGGATGGGCCTGGTGAAGTTCGACCTGCTCGGTCTCGGGATGCTCAGCGCGCTCGACTACTCGATGAAGACCATCGCGGCCGCTCTCGGCGAGGAGTGGACGCTCGACAGCATCCCGAAGGAGGAGCAGGGCGTCTACGACATGCTCTGCCGGGCCGACTCGATCGGGGTGTTCCAGGTGGAGAGCCGCGCCCAGATCGGCACGCTTCCGCGGCTGCAGCCGCGCACGTTCTACGACCTGGTGATCGAGATCGCGCTGATCCGGCCGGGGCCGATCCAGGGTGGGGCCGTGCATCCGTACATTCGCCGCAAGCTCGGGCAGGAGGAGGTGACCTACCTGCATCCGGCGCTGGAGCCGGTGCTGGAACGCACGATGGGTGTCCCGCTGTTCCAGGAGCAGCTCATGCAGATGGCCGTCGCGGTCGGCGACTGCACCGCCGAAGACGCCGACCTGCTGCGCCGGGCGATGGGGTCGAAGCGCGGGCAGGAGAAGATCGGCACCCTGAAGGCCAAGCTCTACGACGGCATGGCGCACAACGGCATCACCGGTGACGATGCCGACGCGATCTACTCGAAGATCGAAGCCTTCGCCAATTTCGGTTTCGCCGAAAGCCACGCCATCAGCTTCGCCCTGCTCGTCTACGTGAGCTCGTGGATGAAGCTGCACTACCCCGGCGCCTTTCTCGCCGCCCTGCTGCGCGCGCAGCCGATGGGGTTCTACTCACCGCGCACCCTGACCGCGGATGCTCGACGCCACGGCGTGATCGTGCGCCGCCCCGACATCCTGCGCTCCGAGGTGTTCCCGGTGCTCGAACCCTTGGACGAGAACCGCTCCCGCTCCGGACCCACCGGGATGGACCCCTGTCTCGTCACCGAGCAGCCGCCGATCGAGCCATACCGCCGCGAGGTGCCGCTCGACTACGAGAGCCACCGCCGTGACGCCGGGCACGCCGTGCGCCTCGGTCTCGCCGGTGTCACCTCCATCGGCGAGAAGCTGGCCGAGAAGATCGTGACCGAACGGATGCGCGGCGGCGCGTACACGAGTCTCGGCGACCTCGCCCGCCGGGTCGGGCTGAACGTCACCCAGCTGGAGGCGCTCGCCGCTGCCGGAGCCTTCGAGAGCTTCGATCTGAGCCGCAGGCAGGCGATCTGGGAGGCCGGCAACGCCGCCCAGGAGAAGCCCGAGTACCTGATCGGCACGAGCATCTCTGTGCAGCCGCCGCTGCTGCCCATCCTGACCCCAGCAGAACAGCTCGCGAGCGATCTCTGGGCCACCGGCATCTCCACCGACGACCACCCCATCAGCTTTCTGCGTGCCCAGTTGCACGAGCGAGGCGTCTACCGGGCCGACCAGCTGGCAGCGGCAGAGTCCGGCCGCCGCATCGAGGTGGGTGGCGTGGTGACGCACCGGCAGCGGCCGGCCACGGCCGCCGGGGTGACATTCCTCAATCTGGAGGACGAGACCGGACTGGTGAACGTGGTGTGCCCGGTCGGGGTCTGGAACCGCTATCGGCGGGTCGCTCGGGAGGCGCCGGCCATGGTCATCCGGGGCATGCTGGAACGCAGCGAGGAAGGTGTCGTCAACGTCATCGCCGACCGCTTGGAGACCCTGACCGTGGGGATGCGCACGACCTCACGCGACTTCCATTAACCGCGCGAGCGTCACAATGCCAGCGCGCCGGACTCGGCCTCAGGCGTCTTCGAACCGCAGGTGCCTCACGCTGCGACCGTTGCGGCGAACGAGCTTCAGCGCCTCCACCCCGATCTGGATGTGCCGGTCGACGAACTGCGCCGTCACCCCGATGTCGCTCTCGGCCGTCTTCACACCCTCCGGCACCATCGGCTGGTCCGAGACGAGCAGCAGCGCCCCGCTCGGGATGCGGTTGGCGAACCCCGCGGCGAAGATGGTCGCCGTCTCCATGTCGACAGCCATGCACCGCGTGCGCTTCAGGTAGGCCTTGAACGTGTCGTCGTGCTCCCAGACCCGGCGGTTGGTCGTGTACACCGTGCCGGTCCAGTAGTCGTGGCCGAGGTCGCGGATGGTCGTGGAGACACCGCGCTGCAACTGGAACGCCGGCAGCGCGGGCACCTCCGGCGGCAGGTAGTCGTTCGACGTACCCTCGCCACGGATGGCCGCAATCGGCAGCAGGAGGTCGCCGAGCTTGTTCTTCTTCTTCACCCCGCCGCACTTGCCGAGGAAGAGCACCGCCTGCGGAGCGACAGCGCTCAGCAGGTCCATCACCGTGGCGGCGTTCGGGCTCCCCATCCCGAAGTTGATCATTGTGATGCCGTCGGCGGTGGCGTTGGGCATCGCCTTGTCGGCTCCCCGGATCTCGACCCCGTTGTCGGTGGCGAACCGCGAGACGTAGTCGCTGAAGTTGGTGAGCAGCACGTGCTGGCCGAACTCTTCGAGCGGCGTTCCCGTGTACCGCGGCAGCCAGTTGGCCACGATCTCCTGCTTCTCTTTCACGATGTCCTCCCTCAGACGACGCCGGTGGTGCCCAGCAGGGCGCCGATGGCGAAGGTTGCCACCAACGCGATGGCTCCGCCGATCACCACTCGTATCGTGGCACGCCAGCGCGAACTTCCGCCGATGTACGCGGCCACATATCCCGTGATGGCCAGAGCCAGGAGCACGACGACGAACGTCACGGGCACCCTGACCCCGTCGGGCAGCAGCAGCATCGGGATGAGCGGCAGGATCCCGCCGATCGTGAACGCCACCGCAGACGCGAGCGCCGCATGCCACGGGCTCACGACGTCGTCGGGGTCGATGCCGAGCTCGGCCGAGAGGTGAGCGCCGAGCACGTCGTGTTCGGTGAGTTCGATCGCGACCTGGCGCGCCGTCTCAGGCCGGAGGCCTTTGGCCTCGTAGAGACCGGCCAGTTCTCTGAGCTCCTCCTCCGGCGTCTCCTCGAGTTCGCGGCGCTCCTTCGCGATCAGGGCATGCTCGCTGTCACGCTGACTGCTCACCGACACGTACTCGCCGAGGGCCATCGAGATCGCGCCGCCGACCAAAGCGGCAAGCCCTGCCGTGAGGATCGGCGCGATCTCGGCTGTAGCTCCCGCCACACCGACGGCGACGGCCGCGACGGACACGATTCCGTCGTTGGCCCCGAGAACACCTGCCCGCAGCCAGTTCAACCGCTGGGCGAGGCCCTCGCGATGTGGCTCGTCCGGGTGCTGGAACGGCACCGGACCTTCGTTGCTCGCAGACTCCGACATGGCTCAAGCAGAGCACGTTCGGGCTGGTTCGCGCCACCCAGGACAGGCTGCCCGAACCCGACCCGCGTCGTGAGACGGAGGCACCAGTCGATGGGCGCGGGTCAGCCCCGCCCGAGCCGCTTGCGCAGAAAGTCGATCCGCGACTGCAACTGGGTGACGGATGCCTGTGCCACGGCAGGTCCGCCGCAGACCCGTCGTAGTTCTGCATGCACCAGTCCGTGCGCCTCGCCCGTGTTCTTGGCGTAGAGACCGACGAGGCTGTTGAGCAGCGATCGCTGTTCCTTCAGGTTGCGGTAGAGCGGCGCCGGCGGATGGCCTTCCGCGTTCGCAGGTCGCGATGATGTACGCCGCGCCTGGCGCTGCTGCCGTTGGGTCAATAACTCGTGCACCTGGTCGGGCTCGAGGATGCCAGGCAGCCCGATGAAGTCGTGCTCCTCATCGCTGCCGGGAACGGCGTAGCTGCCGAACTCCCGGCCGTCGTAAAGGACGCGATCGAAGTTCGCCTCCGACCCGATCGCCTCGAACGAGAACTCCTCGGTGAGCGCATCCGAGCCCCGCTCCTGACGGTTCGCCTCGGCCATCATCGCGTCTTCGGGGTTGAAGAAGTCGCCCTCGGCGTTCTCGTCGGTCGGTCGGTCGAGCGCGTGGTCGCGCTCCAGTTCGAGCGCGTTGGCCAGAGCCATCAGGGCGGGCACGTTCGGCAGGAAGACGGATGCGGTCTCGCCGCGACGGCGCGCCCGCACGAACCGGCCGATCGCCTGGGCGAAGAACAGCGGCGTGGATGCGCTCGTCGCGTACACACCGACCGCCAGCCGTGGAACATCCACGCCCTCCGACACCATGCGCACGGCGACCATCCAGCGCGATGTCCCCTTCGAGAAGGCCTCGATCCGGTCGCTCGCCTCCTTCTCATCGGAGAGCACGACGGTGACCGGCTCCCCCGTGATCTGCTGCAGGAGGTCTGCGTACGCGCGCGCCGTGTAGTGGTCGGTAGCGATGACCAGTCCGCCGGCGTCGGGGATGGAGTTGCGCACCTCCGTCAACCGCCGGTCGGCCGCGCTCAGCACGGCCGGAATCCACTCACCCTTGGGGTCGAGCGCCGTTCGCCATGCCTGCGCCGTGATGTCTTTCGTGTTGCCCTCGCCGAGGCGCGCTTCCATCTCGTCGCCGGCCTTCGTGCGCCAGCGCATGTGCCCTGCGTAGACCAGGAAGATCACCGGACGCACGACGCCGTCTTCGAGCGCCCGCCCGTAGCCGTAGTTGTAATCCGTCAGGGATGTGCGGATCCCGGCCTTATCGGGCAGGTACGTGACGAACGGGATCGGCGACGTGTCGGAGCGGAACGGCGTTCCCGTGAGCGACAGCCGCCGGGTGGCGCGCTCGAATGCCTCCCGGATGCCGTCACCCCAGCTGAGTGCGTCGCCGCCATGGTGCACCTCGTCGAGGATCACCAGCGTGCGGTAGCCCTCTGTGATGTCCTTGTGCAGGCTCGGACGCATCGCCACCTGCGCGTACGTGACCGCGACGCCCTTGTAGTGCCGCGCGTAGCGGCCGTCAGCGTTCTTGAACTCGGGGTCGAGGTGCAGCCCGACACGTTCCGCCGCCTCGGCCCACTGCCGTTTGAGGTGCTCGGTCGGCGCGACGACGGTCACGCGCTCGACGGCGCGCGAGCGCAGGAGCTCGGTCGCTAGCCGCAGCGCGAACGTGGTCTTGCCGGCGCCGGGGTCGCCGCCGCGAGGAAGTCGCGGGGCTCGCTCTTGAAGTAGACGTCGAGTGCCTCGGCCTGCCAGGCGCGGAGCTTGTCCGCCGTTCCCCAGGCGGCACGTTCCGGGAAGGAGGGCGACAGGTGCTCGGCGGCGAACGTGCCCGCGTGGGCTCCCGGTCTCTCGCCCCCGTCGACGGATGCGCCATCCAGAGTCTCCTGGTCGGAGTTCGGGGGCGAGGTCGGCGTTTCCACTTGAATCGAATTTACCCGCTGCAGCCGACACTCGCCGACCTCGCGACGACGCCCGGGCGTGCCGCGGGTCTGCGCGGCGTGCAGAATGGATGAATGGCCGAAGCTCAGCATCCGTGGTCCCGCTATGTCGCACTGGGAGACTCGTTCACCGAAGGGATCGGGGATCCCGAGCCGGGCAGCCCCGGCGGCCACCGAGGCTGGGCGGACCGTGTAGCCGAGGTCCTGAGCCGGCAGACGGATGACTTCGCTTACGCCAACCTCGCCGTTCGGGGAAAACTGATCAAGCAGATCCTAGACGAGCAGGTCGAGCCGGCGATCGCCCTGCATCCCGACCTCATCACGATCTCGGCGGGCGGCAACGACGTCATCCGTCCCGGTACCGACCCCGATCAGATCGCCACGCTGTTCGACCAGGCTGTCGCCAAGCTCAGCGCGGAGGGCGCCACCATCGTCGTGTTCACCGGCGTCGACGTCGGGTTCTCCCCGTGTTCCGCGGCATCCGCGGCAAGGTGGCGATCTACAACGAGAACGTTCGCGCGGTCGCCGCCAAGTACGACTGCATCGTCGCCGATCAGTGGTCGCTTTCCGAGATCCAGGATGCGCGGATGTGGGCTCCCGATCGTCTCCACCTCGCCCCGCTCGGCCACCACACCGTCGCCAGGATGGTGCTGGCGGCGCTCAACGTCGAGAACGACCTGCAGCCCCTCGAACCCGAGCCCCTTCCGCCGCGCACGTGGCGCCAAGCGCGTGCCGAAGACCTGTCGTGGGCGCGCGCCTACCTCGTGCCGTGGGTCGTGCGCCGCATCCGTCACCAGTCGTCGGGCGATCACGTGCTGCCCAAGCGACCGGAAGCGATCCCGTTCTCGATCCCGATCGACGAGTAGACGCAGCACCGACCGAGCGAGGCGCGCGCCAGCGAGTCCTCTCAGGCCCCCATGCCGCCCGGATGCGCCAGCCGCCACCACGGTCCCGGATCCGGCAGCGCCTTGGCCAGGGCGAGAAGCGCCGTCTGCGTCTTGCCATTGAGCGTGAAGGTGATCTGCCCGACCACCTCGCCCTTCGTGCCCGACTGGAGCGGACGCGTCTCGAGCGCGACCTGGATCGGCGTGTCCGACCAGACCACGAACATCTTCGTCGAGGTCGCGATGAGCCGCGACTTCGCACCCCACGGCGTCGTGTACGTCCCGTACGACTGCCCGACCTTCGAGGCGTCCACCTCGTGGAAACCGCTCTGCATGCTCGTGAGCAGGGTCTTCACCGCCGCCCAGAGGTCGGCGTGGGTAGGCGCGGCGAGCACCACCCCGATCACGCGCACCTTGCTCTGACCGACTGTCATCTGTGCCGAGAACAGGAGGCAGTTTCCGGCCTCGGGAGTGTTTCCCGTCTTGATCCCGTCGATTCCGTCGACGCCGATCAACGTGTTCGTATTGTCCTGCGATCCCGCGCCCGGAAGCGTGACGTTCTTCTGCGACACGATCGTCGAGAGCACGGGATCGGCAAGGGCAAGCTTTCCGATACCGATCAGGTCCTTCGTCGTGCTGACACTGCCCGGGGTGAGGCCGTCAGGGCTCTCCAGATGCGTTCCGCTGAACTGGTTCGCTGCGAGCCAGGTGTTGGCGGCCTTCACGAACGCGCCAGTGGACCCGTATGCCCAGGTGGCGAGCGAGATGGCGTAGTTGTTGGCCGAAGGCAGAAGCATCGCCTCGAGTGCCTGCTTCTCGGTCAGCGACGTGCCCGCGACGACCGGCGCCCACGAACCCCCTGCCGCGATCACCTGCTTCCAAATGTTCACGTCTTTCTGTGTAAACGAAATGCTCGGACCGTCGTCTCCCGCCTTCAGCGGCTTCTTGTCGAGCACCACCAACGCGGTGATCGTCTTCGTTACGCTGGCGATCGGCATCTGCGCGTCGGAGCCGTGGTATTCGGTCGCTCCCGGGTAGTCGGGTGCGGTGATCCCGCCCGCTCCGAACGCGGGCCAGTTCAGTGCGACCTTCGACTGGGCGATGGTCGACTCGTGCTGAGTGACGGCAGCTGTTGCAGGAACCGGCGCGAAGAGCGCACCCGAGACGTACATGGCGGCCACGAGGAAGATGCCGACGAAGCCGAAGACGACGATGCGTCGGCGGCGATACGTCTTCTGCCGGGCGGCGCGTTCAGGCTGGTCTAGCACCCGCAAATTCTACGGGCAACTATTCCGCCGATTGCTGAGAACGCGCGCGCAACGCCCAGAGCGCCACTGCGCTCGCCGAGGCGACGTTGAGCGAGTCCACCCCGTGCAGCATCGGGATGGTCACGACCGTGTCCGCTGCAGCGAGTGCGTGGCGGCTGAGGCCATCGCCCTCCGAGCCGAGCACGAGCGCGACGCGCGATGGTCGCTCCGCCGTGTACGCGTCCAGCGTGACCGCGTCGTCGGCCAGCGCCAGCGCCGCGATCTCGAAGCCCGCTTCGTGCAGGATGGGCGCGGCCACATCCCACTCCGGGATGCGCGTCCACGGCACCTGCAGCACCGTGCCCATGCTGACCCGCACGCTGCGTCGGTAGAGGGGATCCGCGCACCGGGGGCTGATCAGAACGGCGTCCGCGCCGAGCGCCGCGACGGACCGGAAGATGGCTCCGACGTTCGTGTGGTCGACGATGTCCTCGAGCACGACGACGAGCTGCGCATCCCGAAGCAGATCCGCCGGATCGGGCAGCACCGGTCGGTGCATGGCCGCGAGTGCGCCCCGGTGCAGGTGGTAGCCCGTGAGCGCCTCCAGCACCGAGCTCTCCCCGACGAAGACCGGGACATCCGGAAAGTCGGCGAGAAGCGGCTCGACGTCGGGCAACCACTGCTCCTGCAGCAGCACGGATCGCGGCACGTGACCGGCAGCCAGAGCCCGCGTGATGACCTTGGTCGACTCGGCGATGTAGAGGCCGCCCGCGGGCTCGCTCACCCGGCGGAGCGCGACATCCGTGAGGCTCGAATAGTCGGCGAGACCGTCCGCGCTGAGATCGGTGATGCGATGGATGCGCACGACGGGTCCGCCTCTCTGGAGGGCTTCGAGGATGGTTCCGCCCGGATGCGGCGGTATGACGGCTTCCACATTGCCAGTAGTCGGAAACAAATCGGAAAACTGCGGTGTTTAGACTCAGGGAAGTCGGTTGAGCTGGAGGTGTCGATGGAAACGGTCGCGACGGAGCTCTCCCCCGAACTCGCCCGCGGGATCGATCAGGTGACCGACCTTCTGGCCGGGCGGCAATTCGCCGTGCTGACCGGGGCCGGTGTGAGCACTGATTCCGGCATCCCCGACTATCGCGGCGAGGGCGCTCCCACCCGCAATCCGATGACGTTCCAGCAGTTCCTCTCGGCGGAGTCGTTCAGCAAGCGCTACTGGGCCGGCAGTCACCTCGGCTACCGTCGCTTCGCCGCGGCCGCGCCGAACGCCGGCCACTTCGCGCTCGCCGACCTGGAGAGGGCCGGCGCGGCCAACGGCGTCATCACCCAGAACGTCGACGGCCTCCACAAACAGGCCGGCACCCGCAAGGTCGTCGACCTGCACGGCGCCATGGACCGCGTGCTGTGTCTCACCTGCGGTCAGGTCTTCGCCCGTGAGAGCGTCTCCGCGCGGATCGAGGCCGCCAACCCTTGGCTCGACACCGAGGGCGCCGTCGAGATCGCCCCGGACGGCGACGCGATCGTCACCGACATCGACTCGTTCGTCGTGCCGAACTGCACCGTCTGCGGTGGCAGGCTCAAGCCCGACGTGGTTTTCTTCGGAGAGTTCATCCCCGCCGAGAAGTACCGCGAGGCGAGCGCATTGGTTCGTTCCTCCGACGCCCTTCTGATCGCCGGCTCGTCGCTGGTCGTCAACTCGGGCATCCGGTTGCTCGAGGAGGCCCGTCGTCGCCGCCTCCCGATCGTGATCGTGAATCGCGGCGTCACCAAGGGCGACTCCCGCGCGACCGTTAAGCTGGAGACCGGGACCACGGAGACCCTCGTCGAGCTCGCCAGGCGACTCGCCTGAGCACCGCGCGTCCTGCGACGAAAGGACGCGCGTGACCCGGATCTCCCTCGTTCGCCACGGTCAGACCGACTGGAACCTGGCCAAACGAATCCAAGGCTCCAGCGACATCCCGCTCAACGAGACGGGGCGCGAGCAGGCGGAGACGACCGGGCTGGCCATGGCCGGCGGCAGCTACGACGCCATCTACGCGAGTCCCCTGAGCCGGGCAACCGAAACCGCCGCGATCATCGCGAGCCACACCGGCCTGGATGCTCCGCTCCCGCTCCCCGCTGTCGCCGAACGCCGCTACGGCGAGGCCGAGGGACTCACCGGCGCCGAGATCCTCGCTCGCTGGCCGGAGGGAACTCCCGTCCCTGGCCGGGAGACCCGCGAGGCGGTGGTGGAACGCGCCCTTCCCGCTCTCGTTGATCTCGCCGAGAAGCACCCGGACGAGTCGATCATCGTCGTGAGCCACGGCGGGGTCATCAGCTCGCTCGTCCGCCACATCACCTCACACGCCCTCCCCGGCCCTGGCGAGGTCATCCCGAACGGATCCGTGCACGAGTTCGTCTACGACGACGGCAAGCTCACCCTCGACCGCTTCAATGTCAGCACCGAGGATCGGGACCTGTTCACCGCGTCCGTTCTCTGAACGAGCGCGGCCAGATCACCGGGCTCCGAGCATCCGGAATCAGCCGAGCCGGCGCTTGGCCCTCGCGACAGCCGCCGTCAGCACGGTCAGCAAATGCTCGGCTGACGCGTCCCACGTGAACCGCGCCGCCTCAGTCTTCGACAGCGCCGACCGTGCGGCCCACACCCCATCCGATTCCAGGTCCCGGATGCGCGCGGCCAGCTCGTCGGCGCTCTCCGGCGCGAAGTAGAGGGCGGCCTCTCCCCCGATCTCGCGGAAGATCGGGATGTCGCTCACGACCACCGGCGTGCCGAGCGTCATCGACTCGACCAGCGGGATCCCGAAGCCCTCATCGAGCGAAGCGGTCACCAGCGCCGTTGCCGACGCCAGCGTCTCTGCGTACTCCTCGTCACTCGCGCCATTGTGGAAGACCACGCGAGCGCCCGGGGCAACCGCCGTGAGCCGCTCTCGCTCCGCATCCGTCACCCGGCTCATCAGGTGCAGCTCGTAGTCGGGCAGCAGCGCGGCAGCACGCACGAGCGTCTCGACGTTCTTGTACGGCATGAACGATCCCATGTAGACGAGGGTCTTCTGCGCCGGGGAGGTGCGGACGAACGACTCCGCCGGCATCTCCGGGAGGTCTGCCGCGTTCGGCACCACGTGCACCGGCCGTCGGGTCAGCTTGTGCTCTGCGATCAGCTCCTTGGTCGTCTTCGACACGGTCACGACCGCGTCCGACCGGTTCAGCAGCATCCGTTGCGGCCACCAGGCGAGGTGGTAGAGCCGCCACAGCAGCCGGATGGGCGCAGGCAGATCGCGCGGAGGCGTTCGATTGCGGTAGTAGATCAGATCGTGCACCGTCAGCACGAGGCGGTACCGACGACCCCAGCCGCCCATCGTCTGCATAGGGGTGAAGACGACGTCGGGCTTGAGCTTGTTCACCTGGCGCGCGACCCACGGCTCGCGGGCGCTCGTCGGCGAGCTGACGATCTCCCACGGCAGCGCGGGAAGCATGTCGAGCTGCCGGTGATCGCTGATGAGCATGGTCACCGAGTGCCGCTTCGCCAGAGCGCCCACGAGCCCGGCCGTGTAGCGGCTGATGCCGTCGTGTCGCCCGATGCGGGTGTAGCGGCAGTCGAACACGATCTTCATTTCGTGCCCACCGCGAGGAATTCCTCGATCGCCCGCGCGGCCTCGACCGGCGTCTCGTAGTGGATCAGGTGGCCCACACCCGGGATCACCACGAGTCGCGCATCCGGGAACAGCGTCTGCAAACGGCGCTGCGCCGAGACCGGCGTGATGTCGTCCCTCTCCGCTGCCACGAGCAGAGTCGGTTCCGGGATGCGCGCCGCATACTCGCTCACATCGTGCGAGACGGATGCGCGGAACGCTTCGAGCACGACGCGGCGGTCGCTGAACGCACTGAAGTACCGATCGTGCTGGTCGTGGATCCACCGGCGGAGCGACTTGCGCTTGGTCTTCGCCATGGTCATGCTCATGACCCGCACGATGACGCCGTTCCGCAGCAGCCAGAAGCCGAGCCGCTCGGGGAGGACAGCGGCCAACCAGTAATAGAAGATCGCCAGTCGGGTGAACACCCCGCGGGGTCCTTCGAGCGCCGGTGCGCCGATCGGGTTCACGAGGATCACGGCAGACGGTTGGATCGCATCCGGCGCCGCGGTCGTGCTCGACACGTCCCGAGTCGCGAGGGCTGCGGAGACGACGATCGACCCGAAAGAGTGTCCGAGCACCACGAACCGGCCCTCGATACCGAGACCGTGCACGAAGGCCCGGAGCCACGCGGAGTACCCGTCGATGTCGTGCGCCACGTCGCCCAGAGGGTCGGATTCGCCGAACCCGGGCAGGTCGGGTGAGATCAGGCGTACGCCTTGAAGGTTGGCGACGACGGGTTCGAGTCCGTGGTGATCGCCGCGGAAGCCGTGCACCAGCACGATCGTGGTGTCGGCCTGCGGGTCGCCATAGTCCCAGTAGCGGGTCGTGCCGCCCAGGACGGCGAGCTCGGACGTACGCACCGGGATGCGCCCGAGGGCGTCGGCATATGGTGAAGTAACGGTCATCGCAGACCAGTTTAGGCAAGGCAGGTGTACAGTCCCGGCAATGTGGTCTCAGGACTGGACAGCCCACCGTCTCCAACACCTAGACTCGTGTGACTGTAATCGCTTGCATCCGGCCGCCGCGCCAGAAGGAGAACCGTGAGTTTCACTGCGCCCATCACGCTCCCCGGGCTCACCCTCGACCCCCAGTGGTACCGCAGGTCGGTCTTCTACGAGGTGATGATCCGCTCCTTCGTCGACAGCAACGGCGACGGCTCCGGCGACATCCAGGGGCTCACGGCCAAGCTCGACTACCTGCAGTGGCTCGGTATCGACGCGCTGTGGCTTCCCCGTTCTTCCAGTCCCCCTGCGCGACGGTGGTTACGACGTCTCCGATTTTCGAGCGATCCTGCCCGACTTCGGCACGATCGACGAGTTCAAAGACCTCGTCACTAAAGCGCACGAACGCAACATGCGCGTCATCATCGACCTGCCGATGAACCACACCTCCGACCAGCACGAGTGGTTCCAGCAGTCCCGCACCGACCCTGAGGGCCCGTACGGCGACTTCTACGTGTGGAACGACGACGACGACGAGAAGTGGCCGGACATCCGGATCATCTTCGTCGACACCGAGGACTCGAACTGGGCCTTCGATGAGGCACGCCGACAGTTCTACTTCCACCGCTTCTTCTCCCACCAGCCCGACCTCAACTTCGAGAACCCGGCCGTGCACGAAGCGATGTTCGACATCGTGCGGTACTGGCTCGACCTCGGTGTCGACGGGTTCCGGCTCGATGCGATCCCGTACCTCTACGAGTCGGACGAGGGCAACGGCGAAGGCGAGCCCAAGACTCACGACTTCATCAAGAAGCTCCGCGAGATGGTCGATCGCGACTACCCGGGGCGCATCATGGTCGCGGAAGCGAACCAGTGGCCGCGCGAGGTCGCCGCGTTCTTCGGCACCGAGGAGGAGCCCGAGTGCCACATGGCCTTCGACTTCCCGGTGATGCCGCGCATCTTCTACTCGCTCCGTTCGCAGCAGGCCGGCGAACTCGTGCGGGTTCTCTCCGAGACCACCGACATTCCCGAAGGCTCGGGGTGGGGCGTCTTCCTGCGCAACCACGACGAGCTCACCCTCGAGATGGTGAGCGAGGAGTACCGGCAGGCCATGTACGGCTGGTACGCGTACGACCCCCGGATGCGTGCCAACATCGGTATCCGCCGACGTCTGGCGCCCCTCCTCGACAACTCGCGCGCCGAGCTCGAACTCGCGCACGCGCTGCTCTTCTCGCTGCCTGGCAGCCCGTTCCTCTACTACGGCGACGAGATCGGGATGGGCGACAACATCTGGCTGCCCGACCGCGACAGCTCGCGCACGCCCATGCAGTGGACGCCTGACCGCAACGCCGGATTCTCGACAGCCGACCCCGGCAAGCTGTTCCTGCCGGTCGTTCAGTCCCTGGTGTTCCACTACAACCAGGTGAACGTCGAGGCGCAGCTCGCCCAGTCGCGCTCGCTGCTGCACTGGATCCGCAACGTGATCCATGTTCGCAAAGCGCATCCCGTGTTCGGGCTCGGCTCGATCCGCGTGCTGCAGACCAACCACGAGTCCGTGCTCGCCTTCGTGCGGTCGTACGAAGGAAGCGGCTCGCACTTCGGCGACCAGCCGGAAGACGTTCTTTGTGTGTTCTCGTTCGCCCACAACCCTGTTTCCGTGCAACTCGAGGCGTCTGAATTCGCCGGAAGCACGTTGTACGACATGTTCGGCGGCGGCGAGTTCCCGACGGTGGCAGAAGACGGCCGCTTCACGCTGACGCTCGGAACCCAGAGCTTCTACTGGCTCCACGTGGAGCCGCGCCGGGCCTGAATCAAGGCACTGACGGTGGTGCCGCATACGCTTGCCGTATGAGCAATTGGCACGATGAACTGGGCGTCTTCGACGTGGAAACCACGGGTATCGATGTCGAATCGGCCAGGATCGTGTCGGCGCACGTCGGTCGTCTCGATGATCACGGACACGTGGTCGAACGGCACGACTGGCTCGTCGATCCGGGGGTGGACATCCCGGCAGAGGCGACCGCTGTGCACGGCATCAGCACCGAGCACGCTCGCACGGTCGGAATGCCGGCTGCGCAGGCTGTCGCAGAGATCGTGGCGACGCTGCGCATCCTGTTCGCTCGCGGAACCCCGGTCGTCGCGTACAACGCCCCATACGATTTCACGTTGTTGAACCGGGAGGCGCGGCGCTACGGCGTCGCGCCTCTTGACACCCCCGGTCCGATCATCGATCCGCTGGTGATCGACAAAGCGGTCGACAAGTACCGCCGAGGCAAGCGCACCCTCGCCCTCACCGCCCTGTTCTACGGTGTCGACCTCACGGATGCGCACGACGCGGGCGCCGACGCGATAGCCGCCGGGCGGGTCGCCCAGGCTCTCGCCCGCGTCCACGCCGAGGCGCTCGCGTTCGAGGCGATCGAACTGCATCACCTGCAGGTGTCGTGGTGCCGCGAGCAGGCCGAGGACTTCCAGGCGTACATGCGTCGCGAGCACAACCCGGCATTCACGACGTCGGGTCTCTGGCCCGTCCGCTGATCCTGATCTGGGGGTTCCCTCTGAATCTGCTGGGCAATAAACTCAGCGCCATGAGTACTCCCGATCAGCCACAGCAGCCCGACGTTCCCCAGCAGCCGTACGGCCAGCAGCCGCCCGCGGCGCCGCAGTACGGCGAATCCGCACAGTACGCCCCACAGCGCGGCTACAACACGATGTCGATCGTCGCGTTCATCCTGGCGTTCTTCGTCTCGATCGTCGGCATCATCCTGGGCTTCATCGCCCTGTCCCAGATCAAGAAGACCGGCGAGCAGGGCCGAGGACTAGCGCTCGCGGCCGTCATCATCGGCTTCGTCGAGATCGCCCTCGGCATCATCTTCACGATCGTGTTCATCGCACTGATCGGCTCGGCGGGCGTCACCTACCAGATGAACAGCTAGTCGACCCGTCCACGAACACCAAAGAGGCCCCGCTCTGTTGAGCGGGGCCTCTTTCGGTGGCTGGGATTACTTGCCGAAGTTCTTGTAGCGCGAGTTGAACTTCTCGACACGACCGGCCGAGTCGAGGATGCGCTGCTTGCCCGTGTAGAACGGGTGCGACTCGGAGGAGATCTCGACGTCGATCACCGGGTAGGTGTTGCCGTCTTCCCACTCGATCGTCTTCTCGCTCGTCACGGTGGAGCGGGTAAGGAACGTCGCACCCGAGGCCAGGTCGCGGAAAACCACCGGGGCGTAGTCGGGGTGGATGTCAGTCTTCATCAGGACTTCCTTGTTGCGTAGTGTTGGTTGGTCATGCCCACGGCGGCAGAGCCGGGGCGGGAAGCATGTCGGCACGGGGCATCACAGCTCACCGGGCCGGCTACCGAGTTTAGCAGATTGTTCAGTCTGCGGCGGCCTCTGCAGTGGCCTGTCGCGCTCGAGCGGTGTATCGGCCGCTGTCTTCGCTCAGCGTGACGTCGATTCCGAAGGTCTCGCTCAGACGCTCCGACGTCACGACGTCGCCGATCTTGCCCTGCGCCGATACGCCGCCGTCTTTCAAGAGCAGCGCGTTGCCGAATCCGAGCGGGATCTCCTCGACGTGGTGCGTGACCATGACGATGGCGGGCGAGCGCGGGTCGCTGGCGTAGCCGCCGAGCAGCTGCAACAGCTCCTCGCGTCCGCCGAGGTCGAGGCTGGCGGCCGGCTCGTCGAGCAGGAGGATCTCGGGGTCGGTCATCACCGCACGAGCGATCTGCACGCGCTTCTGCTCGCCGTCGCTCAGGTTGCCGAACGCGCGCTCGGAGAGGTGGTCGAGGTTCCACTCGCTCAGCACGCGGTGAGCGCGACGCTCGTCGATCTCCTCGTACTCCTCGTTCCAGCGACCGGTCACCGCGTACGCCGCCGTCATGACGACGTCGAGCACCGTCTCGGTTCTCGGGATGCGGCGGGCCAGAGCGCTCGAAGCGAAGCCCAGACGGGGCTTGAGCTCTGCCAGGTCGCTGTGTCCCAGCGGCTCACCGAGCACCGTCGCGTGACCGGACGTCGGGTGAAGAGCCGCGGCCGCGATCTGCAGCAGGGTCGTCTTTCCGGCGCCGTTCGGGCCCAGAACGACCCACCGTTCGTCCGGCTCGATCGTCCAGTTCACCGAGTCGAGAATCGTATTCCCATCACGGACGACGGACACATCTTCAAGCTTGAGAACGCTGGGCATGACCTCTAGCCTACCGGCGTCGTCAGCCGACCAGCGACCGGTAGATCTCCCGTGTCTGGTCCGCGATCGAGGTCCAGCTGAATGCTGTCTCGGCGCGAAGCCGGCCCGCCCGGCCCATCAGCTCAGCACGTTCGGGATCGCTCACCACCTCGATCAGGGCGGCGGCGAGCTCGGCGACGAAAGCATCCGGATTCGTGGGGGTTCCCGTGCCGTCGGTGGCCTGATCGATCGGAACGAGTCGGCCGGTGACCCCCTCCACGATGACCTCGGGGATGCCGCCGGTCGCGGTGCCCACGACGGGCAGCCCGCAGGCCATAGCCTCCAGATTGACGATGCCGAGGGGCTCATAGATCGACGGGCAGACGAACACGGTCGACGCCGTCAGCACTGATCCGCAGGTCTTCCTGGGACAGAAGCTGATCGATCCACACGACGCCGTCCCGTTCGGCCTGGAGGGCTTCGACGCCGCGCGTGACCTCGGACATGATCTCGGGCGTGTCCGGCGCGCCGGCGCACAGGATGAGCTGCACCTCCTTGGGCAGCAGGCGCGCGGCCCGCAGGAGGTACGGCAGACCCTTCTGACGGGTGATCCGCCCGACGAAGACGACGGCGGGACGGTCGGGGTCGACTCCGAGCGCGCGGGCACGCTCGTCGTCTTCCAAAGGCTTCCAGCGCTCGAGGTCGATCCCGTTGTAGACGACCGTGACCTTCTCAGGGTCGAGCGACGGGTACGAGGCGAGGATGTCGCGCCGCATACCCTCGCTCACGGCGATCACCCGGTCGGCGCCCTCGAACGCGGTCTTCTCGATCCAGCTGGAGACCCGGTAGCCTCCGCCGAGCTGCTCGGCCTTCCATGGCCGCAACGGCTCCAGGCTGTGCGCGGTCACGACGTGCGGGACGCCGTGCAGAAGCTTCGCGAGGTGCCCTGCGCCGTTCGCGTACCAGGTGTGCGAGTGCACGACGTCGGCACCGCCCGCATCCTGAGCCATCTGAAGGTCGACGCCGAGAGTGGAGATGGCCCCGTTCGCCTCGGCGAGCTCTGCGGGCACGCCGTAACCGAACGTATCCGGCTCGTCGACGGGCTCGCCGAAAGCCCGGACGACCACCTCGGTGTCCGTGCGCAACGCGCGCACCAACTCGGCCACGTGCACCCCAGCACCGCCGTAGATGTTCGGCAGGTACTCACGGGTCAAAAGATCAACGCGCATGACGTGAACGCTAGTACACCACCCCTGTTGCCTCTACTGTGGTGGCATGGCAGGCAAGAAGATCTTCGGCATTGTTCTCGCGGGTGGCGAAGGTAAACGCCTCATGCCGCTCACCGCCGACCGGGCGAAACCCGCTGTTCCGTTCGGCGGGCAGTACCGGCTCATCGATTTCGCCCTGTCGAATCTGATCAACTCCCAGTTGCGCCAGATCGTCGTGCTGACCCAGTACAAGTCGCACAGCCTCGACCGGCACGTGTCCCAGACCTGGCGCCTCGACGGCATGCTCAACTCGTACATCGCCTCCGTGCCCGCTCAGCAGCGACTCGGAAAGCGCTGGTTCAGCGGATCGGCCGACGCAATCCTGCAGAGCCTCAACCTCCTTCGCGACGAGAAGCCCGACATCGTCGTCGTGGTCGGAGCCGATCACGTCTACCGCATGGATTTCACCCAGATGATCGAGGCACACATCGCGTCCGGCGCACCGGCGACCGTCGCCGCCATCCGGCAGCCGATCGGACTCGCCGACCAGTTCGGCGTCATCGAGGTGGACTCGGCGCACCCCGACCGCATCGCGGCTTTCCGCGAGAAGCCGTCGGATCCGATCGGGCTTCCCGACTCCCCCGACGAAGTCCTCGCCTCGATGGGCAACTACGTGTTCGACGCGGATGCCCTCATCGACGCCGTCATCCGCGATGGCGACCGTCCGGACTCCAACCACGACATGGGTGGCGACATCATCCCCGACTTCGTCTCGCGCGGCGAGGCGGGCGTCTACGACTTCAACCGCAACGACGTCCCCGGGTCTACCGACCGCGACCGCTACTACTGGCGGGATGTGGGAACGATCGACTCGTTCTTCGAGGCCCACCAAGACCTGATCTCGCCGCTGCCTGTCTTCAACCTCTACAACCGCGAGTGGTCGATCTTCAGCCAGCAGCTCAACTCACCGCCCGCCAAGATCGTGCGCGACGACCGTGGCGCGCTCGGCACCACCATCGACTCGATCGTCTCGCTCGGTTCGGTGATCTCGGGCGCTCACCTGGAGCGCAGCGTCCTCGGCCCCTGGTCAAAGGTCGACTCCGGCGCCAAGGTCGTCGATTCGGTGGTGTTCGAACGCGCCGTCATCGAGCCGAATGCTTTCGTGGGTCGGGCCATCCTCGACAAAGACGTGGTGGTCGCGGAGGGCGCCAGCATCGGCATCGACCACGACCGCGACCGCGCACGCGGCTTCACGGTCACCGACTCCGGCCTCACCGTCGTTGGCAAGGGAGTTCACGTCGTTCCATGACCGGTAGCACCCCGATCACAGCCGACGTCCTCCGCTCCGGCTCCGACAGCAAGCCCAGCTCCGCCCCGCGGTTCCTCGTCGTCCTCGATGCGGATTCGACGCTCATCCGTGACGAGGTCATCGAACTGCTCGCGGAGGAAGCCGGGGCCCGCGCGGAGGTGACCGAGATCACCGAGCGTGCGATGCGCGGCGAAATCGACTTCGAGCAGAGTCTCCGCGAACGCGTTGCAACGCTCGCCGGGCTGCCCGAGCGAGTGTTCACACGGGTGGCCGAGCGCATCCGGGTCACCGACGGCGTGCCCGAACTGATCGCCGGAGCCCAGGCCGCGGGAGGTCTGGTCGGCGTCGTGTCAGGCGGTTTCCACGAGACGCTCGACGCCCTCGGCCGCCGACTCGGCCTGAACCACTGGCGTGCCAACCGGCTCGAAGTCGTCGACGGCGCACTCACCGGACGCGTGCTCGGCCACGTCGTCGATGCGCAGGCCAAAGCGAACGCGCTTACCGAATGGGCTCAGGATGCGCGCATCCCGCTCTCGCGCACGATCGCGATCGGCGACGGCGCCAACGACCTGAAGATGATGACCGTGGCAGGTCTGGCGGTTGCCTTCAACGCCAAGCCGCTCGTGCGTGCGGAGGCGGATGTCGTCGTGGACGGACAGGACCTCAGCCAGGTGCTCCCCCTGCTCGGCCTCCGCGGCTGAATCGTCAGTGCCCCATCCCGAGGCCACCGTCGACAGGGATGACGGCGCCCGAGATGTACCCGGCGTCGTCGCCCGCGACCCAGGCGACGACCTTCGCTACCTCTGACGCGGTCGCGAAGCGGCCCGCCGGGATGTTCTTCTTGTACTCTGCCTGCTGCGTGTCGGGCAGCGCCGCCGTCATGTCGGTCTCGATGAATCCGGGCGCGACCACGTTGGCCGTGATCCCCGCGCTCCGAGCTCGCGAGTGATGGAGCGGGCGATCCCGACGAGGCCGGCCTTCGACGCCGCGTAGTTGACCTGACCGGCCGAGCCGTAGAGGCCGACCACGCTGGAGATCAGCACGATGCGGCCGTAGCGTGCCTTGAGCATCCCCTTCGAGGCACGCTTGACGACTCGGAACGAGCCGCCGAGGTTCGTGTCGACGACCGCGTCGAAATCCTCGTCGGACATGCGCATGAGCAGCGTGTCGCGCGTGATTCCGGCGTTCGCGACGACGACCTCGACCGGACCGAGCTTCTCCTCGATCTCTGCGAACGCGGCGTCCACCGATGCCGTGTCGGTCACGTCGGCACGAACCGTGAGCGCACCCTCAGGCCCCTCGCCCGAGCGGGCCGTGACCGCGACGCGGTGCCCCTGGGCGACGAACTCCTCGGCGATCGCGTAGCCGATGCCGCGGTTTCCGCCTGTGACGAGCACGGTTCGTGGGGTAGTCATGCGGGTGGTGTCCTTTCGCAGCGTCGGGCCTCGTACCCGAAACGATCGCGCTCCAGTTTACGGGCACCTCTTGCATCCACATCGGCCTTGGAGGTAGGTTCTATAGTCAACTAGCTAACCTAAGGAGCCCCGGATGCTCGCCGACGATGCGCCGATCTATCAGCAGCTCGCTGATCGGATCGCTGACGACATCGTCTCCGGTGCATATCCGGAAGGGGCGGCCGTTCCCTCGACGAACGACTACTCCGCCTTCTACCAGATCAGTCCCATCACAGCGGCGAAAGGCGTGAACGTGTTGGTCGAACAAGGGGTGCTGTACAAGAAGCGCGGCATCGGGATGTTCGTCGCCGACGGCGCGCAAGACATCCTCAGAGAACGTCGACGAGCCCGCTTCCGCGAGCAGTTCATCGCCCCGCTCGTGCGGGAAGCCCACCTGCTCGGAATCTCGCCCCAAGAAGCCGTCGACATGATCACCTCGGAGAACCAGCCATGACAAACGCCATCGACATCCACTCGGTCACCCGGCGATTCGGCCGGGCCACCGCCCTCGACGATGTCAGCTTCTCGATCGGCGAGCCGTCGATCGTCGGCCTGCTCGGCCGCAATGGTGCAGGAAAGACCTCACTCCTGTCGATCATCGCCGGCCAGGACCGAGCAACGACGGGAGAGGTCGAGGTACTCGGGCATTCACCGTTCGAGCACGAGGCCACGCTCGCGCAGATCACGTACGTCCGAGACAACCAGCGCTACCCCGACGGCTACCGGATGCACCACGTGCTCCGCATCGCACCGGAGTTCGCGCCGAACTGGAGCTCGGAACTCGCCGAGGAGCTCGCGGAGGGCCTTCGCATCCCGACGAGGACGCCTATCAAGAAGTTCTCGCGGGGGCAGCTCTCCTCGGTCGCGATCGTGCTCGGGCTGGCATCCCGCGCGCCCGTCACCCTGCTCGACGAGCCGTACCTCGGCCTCGACGTCACCGCTCGGTCGCTCTTCTACGACGTGCTCTTGAGGGACTTCGCCGAGCATCCACGAGCGGTGGTGCTCTCCACGCACCTGATCGAGGAGTCCGAGGGACTCTTCGATCGCATCCTGCTGCTCGAACAGGGCAGGATCGTCGTCGACAACGAGAGCGACCAGACCCGCGCGCTCGCGTTCCAGTTCAGCGGCGTTGCGGACGCTGTCGACCGTGTGCTCGACGGCCTCACCCCGCTCAGGATGCAGAGCATCGGCGGACTCAAATCGGCCACGGTCTCCGGCCCACTCAGTGAGGACACCAAGGGAACGGCCGAGCAGCTCGGGGTGAGGGTCACCCCGGCCACCCTCAAAGAAGTCGTCGCCGCGTACGGTGCCAACGAAACGGCACCCATCACCTCGAAGGAGCGCCACTCATGAGCGCGATCGTCTCCACCGTGAAGCTGCACCTCAACAAGCGTGCGGACACGTTCCTCACGCCGCTTTACATCATCGGTACTGTCGCCGTGATCTCCGTGCTGATCTCGCTGCTGTTCCTGCGCTCCGGGAGCGTGCCGGCCACGGCGGACTGGATCCTGGGCTCGAGAAGCAATCCCGGCCTGGCATACGGCCTCGCCGGCTTCCTCGTCTACTTCGGTGTCCAGGCTGCCGCGACGACCTTCCCGTTCGCTCTCACGCTCGGGGCGACCAGGAGGGCGTTCGTGACCGGAACGCTCCTCTGGGCGATTCTCGTCTCCGCCTATGTCGCCCTGACCCTCGCAGTGCTCTGCATGATCGAGATCGCGACCGACCACTGGTTCGCCGGGTTTTACGTCTTCGACGTCTTCTTGCTCGGCGCGGGAAACATCGGACTGCTGCTGCCGATCGCCTTCCTCGGAACGCTCACGCTGCTCGCGATCGGCGGGGTCTTCGGCGCATCCTGGGTACGGCTGGGCGCCCGCGGCCCGCAGTTCGTCGGAATCCTGCTGGCGATCGTGATCGTCGTCGCACTGATCATCCTGCTGCCGTCGCTCGGGGCGATCTTCGCGGCGTTCCAACCTTGGTGGCTGGCCGTCGTCGCGGGCGTGCTGATCATCTTGTGCTCGCTCGCGACCTGGCTGTTCCTCCGGTCGGCGATCGTCCGCTGAACGTCCGGGCGACAGCGTCCCTGATCGGCCCGAGGACCAACGTGTTCGCTCCCCGCGACCACTGGCCCGCACGGATGGACGTAGGCTTGGCACGAGCCCATGAAGCACCCACAATCGCAGTCGATCACGAATCTTCCGCTCTCGCCCGACGAGGAGCGCAGGCACCGGATGATCAAGTATTCGGTCGCCATGGGCATCCGCGTGCTCTGCATCATCTCGATCCTTTTCGTTCCCGGCTGGTGGGTGATCATTCCGGCCGTCGGTGCGGTCTTCCTGCCCTATTTCGCCGTCGTCATCGCGAACGTCTCGACCGACCCGCGCAAAGGGGATGTTCAGCGTCCGGGCAATATCCTGCCAATGACGACTCCCCTCCCCCGCCCTCGGAGCCGCGCGACACGAAAGGCGACGACGAGTGATCGGGTTCGGTGAGCCAGAGGTTCTGGCCTGTTCGCGCGCGGGTTGCCGTGAGACCGCGGGCTGGCGGATCGAGTGGCGCAACCCGAAGATCCACACAGAGGATCGCGTGAAAGTGTGGCTCGCGTGCGACGAGCACGTCGACTTTCTGAGAGAGTTCTTGGCTGCCCGCGACTTTCCCGTCGCGGTGGTCGCGATCGACGACAAGGTCGCTTCGGCGACGGATGCGGAGAGCGCTCGATGAGCTCCGGCTGGCGCTTCGCCTTCTCCCGCCGCTGGCTGGGCTATCTGGCGTTCGCGATCGTCTTCGCCATCGCCTGCGGCTGCCTCTCGGCGTGGCAGCTCGCCCGCAGCAAAGAGGCTGCGGCAGCGAACGCCGTGATCTCCGCGAACTTCAACTCCACTCCGGTGCCCCTCTCCTCGGAACTCCCCGCGCTCGGATCGTTCGAGCCGAAGCAGGAGTGGACGCGCGTGACCGTGACCGGCACCTATGAGCGCGACAAAGAACTGCTCGTACGCAACCGGCCGTTCAACGGCGGGCCGGGCTTCGAAGTGCTGACGCCGCTGCGCACCGCATCCGGAGCCCTCTTCATCGTCGATCGCGGCTGGGTGCCGACCGGCAACTCGGAGGATGCGCCCGACAGTGTCCCGGCTGCACCAGCCGGACAGGTCACCGTTGTCGCCCGTCTGAAGCCGAGCGAGCCGGGCATCCCGGGCCGTACGGCATCGGGGCGCCAGGTGGGGACGATCCAGCTCTCCGTCGTCAAGGAGCGCCTCGGCGGCAGCGACGTGTACACGGGCGCGTACGGCCTGCTCGACACCCAGAAGCCGGCGCCGGCAACTGCACCCACGCTCACCGTCACAGACCCGCCGACTCAGGATGAGGGACTGCACTGGTCGTACATGATCCAGTGGATCATCTTCGCCCTGATCGGCTTCTTCGGGCTCGGCTACGCCCTGCTGACCGAGTACCGCAAGCGCAACGAGGACGATCCCGAGGAGCAGGCGCGCGCCGCCGAACGTCTGCGCAAGCGGGCGCTCCGACGCACGGATGCAGACGTCGAGGACGATCTGCTCGACGCCACCCGGTAGGACTACCCGGGAGCACCGATCGCCGGCTAGGCCAGCGAGATCAGGTCCAGGTAGTCCTTGTTCCAGTGGTCCTCGACGCCGTCGGGCAGGATCAGCACTCGTTCCGGGTTGAGCGCTTCGACAGCGCCCTCGTCGTGGCTGACCAACACGACCGCGCCCTCGTAGTGGGCGAGCGCATCCAGGATCTCTTCGCGGCTGGCCGGGTCGAGGTTGTTCGTCGGCTCGTCGAGCAGCAGCACGTTCGCACCCGAGACGACGATCATCGCCAAAGCAAGTCGCGTCTTCTCACCACCGGAGAGCACGCCCGCGGGCTTGTGCGAGTCGTCGCCGGTGAACAGGAACGAGCCGAGCACACGCCGCGCTTCCGTCTCGGTCAGGCTCGGCGATGAGGACACCATGTTCTGCAGCACCGAGGCCTCGACGTCGATGGTCTCGTGTTCCTGCGCGTAGTAGCCGATCCGGAGTCCGTGGCCGGGCTCGATCTGCCCGGTGTCGGGCTTGTCGACGCCCGCGAGCATCCTGAGCAGCGTCGTCTTGCCGGCACCGTTGAGGCCGAGCACGACGACTTTGGACCCGCGGTCGATCGCCAGATCGACGGCAGTGAAAATCTCGAGCGAGCCGTAACTCTTCGACAGGTCGCTCGCCTGGAGGGGCGTGCGACCACAGGGGGCAGGGGTCGGGAAGCGCAGCTTGGCCACGCGGTCGACGGCGCGCACCTCTTCGAGTCCGGAGAGCATCTTCTCTGCACGGGCGACCATCTGGTGCGCCGCCGCGGCCTTCGACGCCTTCGCACCGAACTTCGCCGCCTGGAGCTGCAGAACACCGGCCTTCTTCTCGACGTTGGCGCGCTCCTTCTTACGGCGCTCTTCATCGGCTGCACGCTGGCGCTGGTAGTTCTTCCAGCCCATGTTGTAGATGTCGATCACCTGGCGGTTCGCGTCCAGATAGAAGACGCGGTTGACCGTCTCGCCGACGAGCTCGACATCGTGCGAGATCACGATGAAGCCGCCCGCGTAGTTCTTCAGGAACTCGCGCAGCCAGACGACAGAGTCAGCATCGAGGTGGTTTGTCGGCTCGTCGAGGATCAGCGTCTGAGCATCGGAGAACAGGATGCGCGCCAGCTCGATACGACGCCGCTGACCGCCCGAGAGGGTCTTCAACGGCTGGTCCAGGATGCGGTCGGGCAGGTTCAGGTTGCTCGCGATCGACGCGGCCTCCGCCTCGGCCGAGTACCCGCCGAGCATGTGGAAGCGCTCTTCGAGCCGGCCGTACGTCTTCATCGCGGCCGCCGAGACATCTTCGTCGGTGCTCGCCATGTCGAGCGTCGACTGGTGCATCCCGAGCACGATCGAACCGAGGCCGCGGGCGTCCAGGATGCGCGTGCGTGCCAGGTCTTCGAGGTTGCCGGAGCGCGGGTCCTGCGGCAGGTAACCGATCTCGTCGCTGCGTTCGACCTTGCCGCCGGAGGCCTGCAGGTCGCCCGCGAGCACCTTGGTGAGCGTCGTCTTGCCGGCGCCGTTGCGGCCGACCAGACCGATCTTGTCCCCCGCGGCGACGCGGAAGCTCACGTTCTCCATGAGGAGCCGGGCGCCGACTCTGAGCTCAAGGTCTTGCACGTTGAGCACAGTCGTCATCCAATTCGTTCAGGGGGTGGGGTGCGGGGGAAGCTAACAGTCTATTTCACACAACGAGTGGTCCCGACTTGCCGTGTAATCGGTCGATTGCACGGCAAGTCGGGACCACTCGGTTGTGGTGGTGCTGGTTCGGCGGGGCCGGTGACTCCTGCTAGATCGCGAAGCCGAGGGCGCGCATCATGTCGCGCCCGTCGTCGGTGATCCGCTCGGGGCCCCACGGCGGCATCCACACCCAGTTGATGCGGAAGGCCTCCACGATGCCGTCGAGCGACTCAGCGGTCTGCTCCTCGAGCACGTCGGTGAGCGGGCAGCCGGCCGAGGTGAGCGTCATCGAGATGATGAGCGCGTTGTTCTCCTCGTCCCAGGCCAGGTCGTAGATCAGGCCGAGGTCGACGACGTTGATCCCGAGCTCGGGATCCATCACGTTCTTGAGCGCCTCTTCGACCTGGTCGAAGAGCGCTGGCGCTAGTGTCGCTGGCATGATCCGAGCCTACGCCTCACTCAGCTCGGCGGCATCGGCGCGAGCCGACTCCGGAGCGTCCACGAAGCGGTCGTAGCCTTCTTCTTCGAGGCGCTCGGCGAGCTCGGGGCCACCCTGCTCGGCCACACGACCGGCGACGAACACGTGCACGAAGTCCGGCTTGATGTAGCGCAGGATGCGTGTGTAGTGGGTGATCAACAGGATTCCGAGGCCGGTGTTCTCCTTGGCGCGGTTGACTCCCTCCGAGACGACCTTGAGCGCATCGACGTCGAGGCCGGAGTCGGTCTCGTCGAGCACGGCGAACTTGGGCTTGAGAAGCTCGAGCTGCAGGATCTCGTTGCGCTTCTTCTCACCGCCGGAGAAGCCCTCATTGACGTTGCGCTCGGCGAAGGACTTGTCCATGCGGAGCTTGTCCATCGACTCGCGCACATCCTTGACCCACCCACGGATGGAGGGTGCTTCGCCGTCGATGGCCGTCTTGGCGGTGCGCAGGAAGTTGGTGTTGGTGACACCGGGGATCTCGACCGGGTACTGCATGGCGAGGAACAGCCCGGCGCGGGCGCGCTCGTCGACCGTCATGGCCAGCACGTCGACGCCGTCGAGGGTGATGGTGCCCTGGGTCACCTTGTACTTGGGGTGCCCGGCGATCGTGTACGCCAGGGTCGACTTGCCCGAGCCGTTCGGGCCCATGATCGCGTGGATCTCGCCCTCGCGGATGGTCAGGTCGACACCGTTCAGGATGGGCTTGACGCCCTGTTCCGTCTCGACGGTGACGTGCAGGTCGCGGATCTCAAGAACTGACATGGATCAAATCTCTTTCGTTGCGTTCGTGTCGATGTAGACGTCTCCGTCGACCACGTCGACCTGGAAGACGGGAACCGGCTCGTACGCCGGAAGGTTGAGCGGTTTGCCGGTGACCAGCGAGAACTGGGAGCCGTGCGCCCAGCACTCGAGCGTCTCGCCCTCGACGAATCCCTCGGCCAGCGAGATCTCGCCGTGCGTGCAGGTGTCGCCGATGGCGTGGACGGCTCCGGCCGAGTCTTTGACGACAGCGATCGGGGTGCCGTCCACGACGACGCGGATCGCCTGGTCGGTCACGAGTTCGTCGACGGAGGCGACTTTCGTCGCCGCCATCAGCTCGTCACCGCGACGGCTTCGAGCTCCGCCTCGATGGCGGCCTGCAGACGCTCCTGCAGCTCGGGCGAACCGATCTGCTGGACGATCTCCGACAGGAAGCCGCGCACGACGAGGCGACGTGCCTCGTCTTCGGTGATGCCGCGGGACTGCAGGTAGAAGAGCTGCTCGTCGTCGAACCGACCGGTGGCGCTCGCATGACCGGCGCCGACGATGTCGCCGGTCTCGATCTCGAGGTTCGGCACGGAATCGGCGCGTGCGCCGTCGGTCAGCACGAGGTTGCGGTTCTGCTCGTAGGTGTCGGTGCCGACGGCCTTCGGGCCGATCAGCACATCCCCGATCCAGACGGTGCGTGCACCGACGCCCTGCAGCGCGCCCTTGTACGTCACGCGGCTGCGGGTGTTCGCGGCGTCGTGGAAGACGTAGACCTGCTGCTCGAGGTGCTGCCCCGCATCGGCGAAGTAGGCGCCGAAGAGCTCCGCCTCACTGCCGGTGCCGGCAAGATGGGCCGCCGGGTTGAGCCGCACCACCCCGCCACCGAGGGTGACGACGATGTGCTTGAGGCGCGCGTCGCGGGCGATCTCGGCGAAGTGGGTCGCGACGTGAATGGCGTCGTCGTCCCACTGCTGCACCGAGACGAGTGTGAGCTGCGACCCCTCGCCGAGCACCAGTTCCAGGTTCTCGGAGAGATGAGCCTGACCGGTGTTCTGCAGGATGAGCGTTGCGCGGCTGAACGGGGCCGTCTCGACCACGGTGTGAGCGGCACGGGCGCCGTCGCCGAGCGATGCGCGGGTGAGCGTCACCTCTTTGGCGTCCTCGCCCGCGATCGACACGACGAGCGCCTGCTCGAATGACGTCCAGGCGTTGGCGGATGCGCGCTCCTCGGGCTGGCCCGCGGAGCCGATACGGGCGTCGTCGCGGCCGACCCACTCGGTGGTGACACCGGATGCGGCGGTCACGTCGTAGACGTACGGAGCGCCGTCGAGCTCACCCGAAATCAGGTCGGCGAGGCGAGCGACCGGAGTGTACTTCCAGCCGTGCTCGCGGCCCGTGACGGCCGGGAAATCTGCGACGTGGGTGGAACGGAAGCGGTCGGAGCGGGTCTGGACGGGCACCGCGCTGCGCATGTGTTTCGGCGCGGCATCCTGCTCGGCGCTGATGGTCTTCGTCGGAGTACTGGCGGAGGTCATTTAGCCGACGGATCCTTCCATGCCCATTTCGATGAGCTTGTTGAGTTCGAGTGCGTATTCCATGGGGAGCTCACGGGCGATCGGCTCGATGAACCCGCGCACGATCATCGCCATGGCCTCGTCCTCGGGGAGGCCGCGGGACATGAGGTAGAAGAGTTGCTCCTCGCTCACACGCGACACGGTGGCCTCGTGGCCCAGCTGCACGTCGTCGACACGGATGTCGATGGCCGGATAGGTGTCGGAGCGGGAGATCGAGTCGACGAGCAATGCGTCGCAGCGCACGGTGTTCGCCGCGTGGTGCGCGTTCGCATCCACTCGAACTTCACCGCGGTAACCGGCGCGACCGCCGCCGCGAGCGATCGACTTGGAGACGATCGACGACTGCGTGTACGGAGCCATGTGGATCATCTTGGCGCCGGCATCCTGGTGCTGGCCCGGGCCCGCGAAGGCCACCGAGAGCGTCTCGCCCTTGGCGCGCTCCCCCATCAGGTAGATCGACGGGTACTTCATCGTCACCTTGGAGCCGATGTTGCCGTCGATCCACTCCATCGTCGCGCCCTCGCCCGCGGTGGCCCGCTTGGTGACGAGGTTGTAGACGTTGTTCGACCAGTTCTGGATGGTCGTGTAGCGAACGCGGGCGTTCTTCTTCACGACGATCTCGACGACAGCGGAGTGCAGCGAGTCGGACTTGTAGATGGGGGCGGTGCAGCCCTCGATGTAATGAACGTAGCTGCCCTCGTCGGCGATGATCAGCGTGCGCTCGAACTGGCCCATGTTCTCGGTGTTGATGCGGAAGTAGGCCTGCAGCGGGATCTCGACGTGCACGCCCGGCGGAACGTAGACGAACGAGCCGCCCGACCACACGGCCGTGTTGAGAGCCGCGAACTTGTTGTCACCGCTCGGGATGACCGTTCCGAAGTACTCCTCGAAGAACTCCGGGTGCTCCTTGAGCGCGGTGTCGGTGTCCATGAAGATCACGCCCTGAGCTTCGAGCTCCTCGTTGATCTGGTGGTAGACCACCTCGGACTCGTACTGCGCGGCGACGCCGGCGACGAGGCGCTGACGCTCAGCCTCGGGGATGCCGAGCTTCTCGTAGGTGTTCTTGATGTCCTCGGGCAGGTCTTCCCAGCTCTGGGCCTGCTTCTCCGTCGATCGCACGAAGTACTTGATGTTGTCGAAGTCGATCTCCGACAGATCGGCGCCCCAAGTGGGCATGGGCTTGCGCTCGAAGAGCTGCAGCGCCTTGAGACGGCGGTCGCGCATCCATTCGGGTTCGCTCTTCAGGTTGGAGATGTCTGTCACCACCTGCGGCGATATTCCGCGCCGGGCAGAAGCGCCGGCAGCGTCGGAATCCGCCCAACCGAACTCATACTGCCCCAGGCTGTTGAGCTCGGGGCGGTCGATCAGGATGTCTGACATATTCAACCTCGTTTCCTCCCACGTATAACCGGCTATCATTCCGGCTCATTCCCCGCTCCGATCGACAGGCGTCGGCGGTTGCGGTTCACGATTGTGCGGGTGGCTGGTGTGCGTACCTAAACTGTTCGAGGACACGGGCGGCGCTGCCTCGGCCGCAAAACGAGAAGGTTTTGCTGGCACGCGCGGATGCGCGTTTCTCGAACCCACCAATTCTACAGGTGAAGAGCGGTAATAGTAGAGGCGCGCCTGCACGTTGGCCGAGTATCCGATCTGCGAACCCCCGATCTACGAACCAAGGAAGACCCCCGAAGAATGAAGCGCATAGCCGAGTGGCTGCCCGACCGCGTCGACACGAGACTCAAGGTCATCGCCTGGGTCTACCTGATCGCGCAGATCGTTCTCGTCGGGACCGGCGGACTCGTGCGGCTCACGAGCAGCGGCCTCGGCTGCCCCACCTGGCCCAAGTGCACGGCCGACTCACTGGTGAACACGCCGGAAATGGGGATCCACGGCTTCATCGAGTTCGGTAACCGCCTGCTCGGCGTGCTGATCGGACTGATCGCGATCGTCGCCTTCATCGCGATTCTCCGCCTGCGCAAGGAGCGCAAGGACTTCTTCTGGCTGACCCTGCTCGCCGGCCTCGGCATCCCGATGCAGGCCGTTATCGGTGGCCTCAGCGTTCTGACCGACCTGAACCCATACGTCGTCGGCCTGCACTTCGTGGTGTCGATCGTGCTCGTCGCGCTCTGCACGGCCTTCTTGGTGCGCGTCTACGCGGTGCCCGGGCCGCGGGTCCGCGCCGTGCCGAAGTGGTTCGCCATCACGACCCACATCACGAGTTTCGTCGTGGCCGTCACGATCCTGGTCGGCATCGCGACGACCGGCTCCGGACCGCACGCGGGCGACGCGAACGCGCCGCGCAACGGGCTCAACCCCGAGATCCTCCAGCACGTCCACGCGATCCCCGCATACGTCACCTTCGGTCTGACGCTGGTTCTGGTCGTCGCCTCTCTGCGAATCCGTACAACACCGGTGCATCGTTACACGTTGTACCTCCTCGCGGTCGAGGTGCTTCAGATCGTCGTCGGACTCATCCAGGCGAACACCGGCCTGCCGGGTGTGCTCGTCGGCATCCACATGCTGCTCGCCGCGACGCTCGCCTCGGCCATGACCGCCGTCGTCCTGTCGCTCAAGGCGCCCACCGCAGCGGCTCAGGATGCTGAACCGGCGTCAGAGAGAGCCGGCGCCTCGCGCTGACCCGAGCATCCCGACGACCGCTGTTCGCTGCTCGCCGTGGAACTCGACCCGGTGCACGGATGCAGGGTCGAAGGCGAACCCCACCGACTCGGCTAAGCGCGTGCTCGAGATGTTGCCCTCGAGGGACTCCCACCGCAATCGCGTGAAGCCGAGGCCCTCGGGATGCAAAGCGTGCTCGATGACCCTCGCCAAGGCCTCGCGCATGTACCCGTGATCGCGCGCGATCGGCGAGAGCCAGCATCCCACCGAGGCCGAGCCCGGCGCCTCGTCCTTGCGCACTTCGACGACGCCGATCAGCGGCTCGTCGTCGATCCGGATCGCCCAGACGTTGTACCTGCCGCTCGCTACCCCGTGGGACACGTAGCTGCGGACGAAGAACTCCGCGCTCTCCCGCGTGTACGGGTCGGGCAGCGGGACCCAGCGCAGAATCTCCGGATCCTGACACGCGCGGAACACGGCGTCGACGTCCGACTCACGCGGCATGTCCAGCGTCAGCCGGGCCGTGCGCAGAGTCGTCATCGTCAGAACGGAAGCAGCGGATCGATCGCGACGGCCAGGAAGATCAGCGTCAGGTAGGCGATCGAGCCGTGGAACACGCGCATCGGCGAGATGTTCTCGTGGCGGATCGCGAGGTTGTAGAGGCGGTGGGACTCGTAGAGGAACCAGCCGCCGGCGACGACCGAGATCGCCGTATAGAAGAGGCCCATGTTCGCTACGGGGATGAGCAGCAGCGAGCAGGCGACCATCGCCCAGGCGTACAGGATCACCTGGAGGCCCACCGCGGCACGGCCGCGCACAACGGCGAGCATGGGAACCCCCGCCTCCTTGTAGTCGTTGCGGTACTTCATCGACAACGGCCAGTAGTGCGGCGGCGTCCACAAGAAGATCACACCGAAGAGAATGAACGGCGGCCAGTCGAGCGAACCCGTCACAGCTGCCCAGCCGATCAGAACCGGCATGCAGCCGGCGACACCGCCCCAGACGATGTTCTGCGGAGTGCGCCGCTTGAGGATCAGCGTGTAGAAGACCACGTAGAGGAGGATCGCGACGAGCGAGAGCCCGGCGGCGACCCAGTTGGCGAAGAAGCCGAGCACGAGGATCGACGCGACACCGAGCGCCCAGGCGAAGACGAGGGCCTCGCGATCGGTGAGCTCGCCGGTGACCAGCGGGCGTTTGCTTGTGCGCTTCATGACCCGGTCGATGTCGCGGTCGATGTAACAGTTGAACGCGCCAGCCGAGCCGGCGCTCATGTAGCCGCCGATCACGGTAGCGAGAACGAGCCACAGATTCGGGATGCCGTTGGCCGCGAGGATCATCGTCGGAACCGTCGTGACGAGCAGGAGTTCGACGACGCGCGGCTTGGTCAGCGAGATGTACGCCTTCAGCTTGCGACGAAAACCGATCCGGTTCGTTTCGACACGGCTTTCTACAGCGACGTCCATTGCTCCTCTAACGACTCGATGATCCCCCGACGAGTCTACGATACCGTTCCCGCGTACCCGCCTGAGCGGTAATCCACAACCGTCGGAGGGAACACTCCACGTTTCGTGCGTGTTACCTATACTTGGAGATGCTCGCCAGCCGAAGCTGCCCCTTCCCACCGTCCCTTTGTAGGACACATACGGGTGCAGCCCCGGTGCCGATGACGTCCACGGCGCGCACTACCTCAACCGGTGCGGGACATTTAGACGGCCCTCACCATATCTACGAAGGGTCAGTTTTCACGTGGCAGCTCTGCAATGGGATCCCATTGACAACAAGGCAGTAGACACCGCCCGCGTTCTCGCGGCGGACGCAGTGGAGAAGGTGGGCAACGGGCATCCCGGAACCGCCATGAGCCTCGCTCCCCTGGCCTACCTGCTGTTCCAGAAGGTGATGCGCCGCGATCCTCGCGATCAGCACTGGCTCGGTCGGGACCGCTTCATCCTCTCTGCGGGCCACAGCTCGCTGACCCAGTACGTCCAGCTCTATTTCGGCGGATACGGGCTCGAGCTCGAAGACCTCGAAGCACTCCGCACGTGGGGTTCGCTCACCCCGGGCCACCCCGAGTACGGCCACACCGACGGCGTCGAGATCACCACCGGCCCCCTGGGCCAGGGAATCTCCTCGTCCGTCGGTTTTGCATATGCGAGCCGTTTCGAGCGCGGTCTGTTCGACCCCGACGCGGCACCGGGCACCAGCCCGTTCGACCACTTCGTCTACGTGATCGCCGGCGACGGCGACCTCCAGGAGGGCGTGAGCAGCGAGGCCTCCTCGCTCGCAGGCCACCAGCAGCTCGGCAACCTGATCGCGTTCTACGACAGCAACCAGATCTCGATCGAAGACGACACCAACATCGCCTTCACCGAAGACGTCAAGGCGCGCTACGAGGCGTACCACTGGCACGTGCAGGTCGTCGACTGGAAGAAGTCCGGCGTCTACGAGGAAGACGTGCACCAGCTGCACGAGGCCATCGTCGCCGCGCAGGCGGTCACCGACAAGCCGTCGCTGATCATCCTGAAGACCATCATCGGGTGGCCGGCGCCGAAGAAGCAGAACACCGGCAAGATCCACGGCTCGGCCCTGGGTGCGGACGAGTTGCGCGCCGTCAAGGAGGTGCTCGGGTTCGACCCCGAGAAGACCTTCGACGTCGACGCCGCCGTCATCGAGCACACCCGCAAGGCCGTCGACCGGGGTGCGGAAGAGCACGCCGAGTGGACGAAGACCTTCGATGCGTGGGCAGAGGCGAACCCGGAGCGCAAGCAACTCCTCGACCGCCTGCTCACGGGCGAGCTGCCCGACGGCGTTGAAGAAGCTCTTCCCGTATTCGAGGCCGGCAAGGACGTCTCCACCCGTGCCGCGAGCGGCAAGGTGCTGAATGCGCTCGGCGCGATCATCCCCGAGCTGTGGGGAGGGTCGGCCGACCTGGCCGAGTCGAACAACACCACGATCGAGGGCGGCGCATCCTTCGTTCCCTCGGAGCACTCGACGCACGAGTGGACCGGCAACCCGTACGGCCGTGTGCTGCACTTCGGCATCCGCGAGCACGCCATGGCGGCCATCCTGAACGGCATCGTGCTGCACGGCCCGACCCGCCCGTTCGGTGGAACGTTCCTGATCTTCAGCGACTACATGCGCCCCGCGGTCCGTCTCGCGGCGCTCATGAAGGTGCCGTCGATCTTCGTCTGGACCCACGACTCCGTCGCCCTCGGCGAAGACGGCCCGACGCACCAGCCGATCGAGCAGCTGGCCACCCTGCGTGCCATCCCGCACCTGGACGTCGTGCGCCCCGGCGACGCGAACGAGGTCGCATACGCCTGGAAGACCATCCTCGAGCGCCGCGAGGGCCCGGCCGGCATCGCGCTCACGCGCCAGAACATCCCGGTGTTCTCGCGCGGCGACGGTGACGCCAGCGGCGAGACGTTCGCCTCGGCCAAGAACGTGGCCAAGGGCGCATACGTGCTCGCCGAGGCCCCGAACGGCACGCCGGACGTGCTGCTCATCGCGACCGGCTCCGAAGTTCAGATCGCCGTCGACGCCCGCGAGGCGCTGAAGGGCGAGGGCATCAACGCCCGCGTCATCTCCGCCCCGAGCCTCGAGTGGTTCGAAGAGCAGAGCGACGAGTACAAGGAGTCGGTGCTGCCGTCGGCCGTCAAGGCCCGTGTCTCGATCGAGGCCGGTCTCGGCCTCACCTGGCGCCAGTACGTCGGCGACCACGGGCGCAGCGTGTCGATCGAGCACTTCGGTGCGTCGGCCGACTACAAGACCCTCTTCCGCGAGTTCGGTATGACCACCGAGCACGCCGTGGCCGCCGCCAAGGAATCGCTCGCGTCGCTCTAGGCGCCAGAAGACAAACTTTTCAGCAAGGAGATAGAAGAAAATGACAGACTCCACCCCCACCGCACAGCTCTCCGCCGCCGGCGTGAGCATCTGGCTCGACGACCTGTCGCGCGAGCGCATCACCACGGGCGGCCTCCAGAAGCTGATCGCCGAGAAGAACGTGGTCGGCGTGACCACCAACCCGACGATCTTCGCCACTGCGCTCTCGAAGGGCGAGGCGTACACCGAGCAGGTCAAACAGCTCGCCGCAGCGGGCGCCAGCGTCACCGACGCCGTCTTCGAGATCACGACGCACGACGTCGCCCAGGCGAGCGACATCTTCAACGACATCTACGAGCAGACGAACGGCGTCGACGGGCGCGTCTCGATCGAGGTCGAGCCGAACCTCGCCCACGACGCGGCCGGCACCATCGCCGAGGCCAAGAGCCTCTCCGCCAAGGTGAACAAGAAGAACGTGCTCATCAAGATCCCCGCGACCGTCGAGGGCCTCGAGGCCATCACCGAGACGATCGCGGCCGGCATCAGCGTGAACGTCACCCTGATCTTCAGCCTGGAGCGCTACCGCGGCGTGATCAACGCCTACCTGACCGGACTTGAGAAGGCCAAGGCTGCGGGCATCGACCTGTCGGGCATTCAGTCCGTCGCTTCGTTCTTCGTCTCGCGCGTCGACACGGAGATCGACAAGCGTCTGACTGTCATCGGCACGGATGAGGCCCTCGGGCTCAAGAGCAAGGCCGGCATCGCGAATGCCCGCCTCGCCTACCAGGTGTATGAGGAGCTCTTCGCCACCGAGCGTGCCAAGGCCCTCGTGGCCGCCGGTGCCAACGAGCAGCGTCCGCTCTGGGCCTCCACCGGCGTCAAGGACCCGAGCCTCCCCGACACGCTCTACGTGACCGAGCTGGTCGCGCCGAACACCGTCAACACGATGCCGGAGAAGACGCTCGACGCCACCTTCGACCACGGCGTGATCTCCGGCGACACGGTCACCGGCAACTACGCCGACGCGAACGAGGTCCTCAACGCGATCGACGCGCTGGGTATCTCGTACGACGAGGTCACCGAGCTGCTCGAGAAGGAGGGCGTCGAGAAGTTCATCGTCTCCTGGAACGAGCTGCTCGACACCGTCACTGCCGCTTTGGAGGCCGCCAAGTGAGCTTCAAAATCCATGTGACCGGCGCGGCCGAAGAGGCTGTCAAGCGGAACGTCCCGCAGCTGGTCACCGATCTCGTCGCCTCGGGCATCACAGCGCAGGACCCTGCGCTGTGGGGCCCGGCGGCCGAGGATGAGGCGAGCAAGCGTCTCGGGTGGACCGAGGCCGTCTCGATCTCGCGTCCCCTCGTTCCCGAGATCGTCGCACTGCGCGACGAACTGCGCGCCAAGGGCATCGACCACATCGTCCTCGGCGGGATGGGCGGATCGTCGCTCGCTCCAGAGGTCATCACCCGCACCGCGGGTGTCGAGCTCACCGTGCTCGACTCCACCGAGCCCGGCCAGGTGCTCGCCGCCCTGCGTGACCGGCTGCAGACCACGGCCGTCGTGATCTCCAGCAAGTCGGGCTCGACCCTGGAGACCGACAGCCAGCGTCGCATCTACGAGAAGTCGTTCCGCGAGGTCGGCATCGACCCGATCGAGCGCATCATCATCGTCACCGACCCCGGATCGCCCCTCGACGCCTCGGCGCGCGAGACCGGCTACCGCGTCTTCAACGCCGACCCGAACGTCGGCGGACGATACTCCGCACTGACCGCGTTCGGCCTCGTTCCGTCGGGACTCGCGGGTGTCGACCTCGAAGAGCTGCTCGAGGAGGCGGAGACGATCTCCCTCGAGCTCGCGATCGACGATCCCACCAATCCCGGGCTCATCCTGGGTGCCGCCATCGCCGGAACCTCGCCGCTGAAGGACAAGCTCGGCATCGTCTCCGACGGCACCCACATCGTGGGCTTCGCCGACTGGGCCGAGCAACTGATCGCCGAGTCGACGGGCAAGCAAGGCACAGGCCTGCTCCCCGTGGTCCTCGACCCTCTCTCGACCGAGATCACCGAGGGACTCCCCGACCTGCAGATCGTGCGGCTGGTCGACAATGCCGAGGCGCACCACCTGTTCCCCGCAAACCGCCACGAGGGCGAGATCCTCGTCTCGGGCAGCCTCGGAGCGCAGCTGCTTGTCTGGGAGTTCGCCACCGCAGTCGCCGGACGCCTGCTCGGCATCAACCCGTTCGACCAGCCTGATGTGGAGGCCGCCAAGGTCGCCGCACGCTCGCTGCTCGACAACCGCCCTGAGGCAACCACGCCGGCATTCGTCGCCGACGGCATCGAGGTGCGCACCACGGGTGACTTCCTGGGTGACGCGGCCTCGCTCGACGCCGCCGTGGACGCGCTGCTCGCGCAGCTCGGACCGGACGGCTATGTCTCCGTCCAGGCGTACGTCAACCGCATCGCCCTGTCGCAGCTCGCCGGAATCCGTGACTTGCTCGCCGCCAAGGCGAAGCGCCCGGTCACCTTCGGCTGGGGACCCCGCTTCCTGCACTCGACCGGTCAGTTCCACAAGGGCGGCCCCGCCGTCGGCGTGTTCCTGCAGATCACCCAGAACCCGGTAGAGGATCTCGAGATCCCCGACCGTCCGTTCACCTTCGGTCAACTCATCCAGGCTCAGGCAGCCGGGGACGCGAGCGTGCTCGGCGAGCACGGCCGCCCCGTCCTGACGCTGAACCTCACGAACCCCGAGGCCAATCTGGTCCCGCTGTTCGAGGCCGTCAACTAGCACCGCCGCACGCATCCAAGGAGCTCAATGTCCCCGGTGGAAATCACCCCGGAGTTCAACCCGCTGAGGTTGCCCTCCGATCGCCGCCTCAATCGCATCGCCGGTCCGAGCAGCCTCATCATCTTCGGTGTGACAGGTGACCTGTCCCGCAAGAAGCTGATGCCGGCTGTGTACGACCTCGCCAATCGTGGCCTGCTTCCCCCGGATTCTCGCTGGTCGGGTTCGCCCGCCGCGACTGGGAGGACCAGGACTTCGAGAAGGTCGTCTACGACGCGGTCAAGCAGTACGCCCGCACCCCTTCCAGGAGGAGGTGTGGCAGCAGCTCGCCCAGGGCATCCGTTTCGTCCCGGGTGAGTTCGACGACCCCGAGGCGTTCAAGCGCCTGAAGGACACGGTCGACGAGCTCGACAAAGAACGTGGAACGATGGGCAACCATGCGTTCTACCTGTCGATCCCGCCGAAGGCGTTCCCGCTCGTCACCGAGCAGTTGCGCCAGTCCGGACTCGCCGACCAGCACGGCGACGGATGGCGTCGGGTCGTCATCGAGAAGCCGTTCGGTCACGACCTCAAGAGCGCCCGCGAGCTGAACGCCGTCGTCGAATCGGTCTTCCCGCCCGACTCGGTGTTCCGCATCGACCACTACCTCGGCAAGGAGACGGTCCAGAACATCCTGGCGCTGCGCTTCGCGAACGAGCTGTACGAGCCGATCTGGAACGCGAACTACGTCGACCACGTGCAGATCACGATGGCCGAGGACATCGGCGTCGGCGGCCGCGCCGGATACTACGACGGTATCGGTGCCGCTCGCGACGTCATCCAGAACCACCTCCTTCAGTTGCTCGCTCTCACTGCGATGGAGGAGCCCATCTCCTTCGACGCCGCTGACCTGCGGGCCGAGAAGGAGAAGGCTCTGGCGGCTGTTCGCCTGCCGAAGGACCTCAGCACCTCGACCGCCCGTGGCCAGTACTCGAGCGGATGGCAGGGCGGCGAGAAGGTCGTCGGCTTCCTCGAAGAGGACGGGATGAACCCGCAGTCGATGACCGAGACGTACGCGGCCATCAAGCTGGAGCTCGGCACGCGTCGCTGGGCCGGCGTGCCGTTCTACCTCCGCGCGGGCAAGCGCCTGGGACGTCGCGTCACCGAGATCGCCGTCGTCTTCAAGCGTGCTCCGCAGCAGCTGTTCGCGGAGAGCCAGACTTCGGCCCTCGGCCAGAACGCGCTCGTGATCCGCGTGCAGCCCGACGAGGGTGTGACCATCCGCTTCGGCTCCAAGGTTCCGGGTGCCGGCATGCAGGTTCGCGACGTGAGCATGGACTTCGGATACGGCCACGCCTTCACCGAGGCGAGCCCGGAGGCATACGAGCGCCTCATCCTCGATGTGCTGCTCGGCGAGCCGCCGCTGTTCCCCCGCCACGAAGAGGTCGAACTCTCGTGGAAGATCCTCGATCCGATCGAGAAGTTCTGGGAGACGCAGGGTCAGCCCGAGCAATACCGGCCCGGAACCTGGGGTCCCGAGTCGGCTGACGAACTGATGGCCCGCGACGGCCGCAAATGGAGGCGTCCATGATTGTCGACCTGCCCGACACCACGACGAGCAAGGTGTCGAAAGCCCTCGTCAAGATCCGCGAAGAGGGTGGCGCTGTCGCCCTCGGCCGCGTGCTGACCCTGGTGATCGCGACCCACCTCGGCCAGGAGGAGGAGGCCATCGAGGCCGCCAACGACGCCTCCCGCGAGCACCCGATGCGCGTGATCGTCGTCTCCACCGAGGAGGAGGTCTCGAACAACGACTCCCGCGTGGATGCGCAGATCCGTGTCGGCGGCGACGCCGGCGCGAGCGAGGTCATCGTGCTGCGCGCCTACGGCGCTGCTGCGAGCGACGAAGAGGGCCTGGTCACCGGCCTGCTGCTCCCCGATGCGCCGGTCGTCGTCTGGTGGCCGGGGCTCGCCCCCGAGGTCGTCTCCCAGTCGCCGCTCGGCCGCATCGCGACGCGTCGGATCACGGATGCGTCAGCGCAGCCAGATCCGCAGGACGCGCTGCGTCATCTGTCCAAGACCTACGCCCCCGGCGACACGGACTTCGCCTGGACGCGACTGACCCTGTGGCGTGCTCAGCTCGCCGCCGTGCTCGATCAGCCGCCATACGAGCCCATCGAGTCGGTCGAGGTCGCCGGCGCCGCCGACTCCCCTCGACCGTGCTCCTCGCCGCCTGGCTCTCCCTGCAGCTGCAGGTGCCGGTTCAGAACGACCTCACGTCGCGTGCGAACGGCTCCAGCGGCATCCACGGGGTGCGGATGGGTCGTGCCTCCGGCGTCATCGAGCTCGAGCGCGAGATCCCGAACGTCGCCCGTCTGTCGCAGCCCAACCAGCCGACGCACGACCTGTCGCTGCCCCGCCGGAGCCTGCGTGATTGCCTCGCCGAGGAATTGCGTAGGCTGGACCCCGATGATCTGTACGGTGAGGTGATCACAAAAAGTCTCGACCAGCTCGAGGCCGCCGACACGGGAGTGGGCACGAAGGCATGACGAACGAACGGCGGGTGCTCGTCCACCCCGATCAACTGGCGCTCACCGGCTCGGTCGCCGCTCGCTTTCTGACCAAGACCGTCGACATCCTCGACGATCTGGGTGAGGCGAATGTGGTGCTTACCGGCGGTACCGTCGGAATCGCCGTCCTCGCGGCCGTCAACGAGTCGCCCGCCCGCGACAGCGTCGACTGGTCGAAGGTCCACTTCTGGTGGGGCGACGAGCGATTCGTGCCGAAGAACAGCGAAGATCGCAACGAGCTCCAGGCCCGTCGCGCGTTGCTCGACCACATCGCAGTCCCGCCGGAGAACGTGCATCCGATGCCCGCCTCCGACGAGATCGCTGACATCAACGAAGCAGCTTCGGTGTATGCGGCTGAGCTCGAGGCGTTCGCCCCCGAGGGTGCCCGGCAGCCCCGCTTGGACATCACGTTCCTCGGCGTCGGACCAGACGGCCACATCGCGTCGCTGTTCCCCGATCGCTCAGCCATCCGCGAGACCGAGGCGACCGTGCTCGCGGTGCGTGAAGCACCCAAGCCGCCGCCCGAGCGCCTCACGCTCACGCGACCGGTGCTGAACGGGTCCGATCGCATCTGGCTCGTACTCGCCGGCGCTGACAAGGCATCGGCACTCGGGCTCGCCCTCGCTGGTGCGAGCTACACCGAGGTGCCCGTGGCCGGCGCGAAAGGTCGCAAGCGCACGGTGTTCTTCGTCGATCAGGATGCTGCCGCCGAGGTTCCCGAGAACCTCATCGCACCGAGCTATTGACACCGGCAACACCAACGCAAACAGAAGAGCGGCCCGGACGAATGTCCGGGCCGCTCTTCTGTTGTCTGTCTTGGCTTAGTGCACGTACGCCCTAGCTGGTGGCGCTCAGCTTGCCGCGACGCGCGCGAAGCTGGTTGAGCGCATCCTCGAGAAGCTGCTCGGCCTCTTCTTCGGTGCGGCGCTCTTTCACGTAGGCCAGGTGGGTCTTGTACGGCTCGAGCTTGGCGACCGACGGAGGGTTCTCCTTGTCGCGGCCGGCGGGAAGCCCCGACTGCGGCGAGTCGATGACCTCAGGGATCTCCTCGTCGGGGAGGTTCGCCGCGAAGTGGCGCACCGTCTCGTTGCCGAGAGCGTCCCAATACGAGACGGAGATCCGCTCCGCGTGGAAACCGCGGTCCTGCTCCCCCATCGGGCCCGCGCCGACGCGCGAACCTCGAATTGCACTTCCTCCGGATGCCATTTTGCTCCTCGCTGTGTGTACTCGGCGTTACTGCTGTGAACGCTTACGCGCCCGAATCGAACTTGGTGATCAGACCGAGAACCACGATGCAGACGATCCAGATCAGTCCGAGAATCACCGTGATGCGGTTCAGGTTTCGCTCAGCGACCCCCGATGCGCCGAGGTTGGAGGTGACGCCGCCGCCGAACATGTCGGAGAGACCGCCGCCGCGCCCCTTGTGCAGGAGGATGAGCAGCGTCAGCAAGAGGCTGGTGATGCCCAGCAGCACCTGCAGAACGACCTGGAGAATTTGCACGAGAAACCTTTCGAACACAATCAGGCTAGGCGCCTGGGAAGACCAACAGCCAGTATAACCGCAGGCGGCTCCCAGGAGCCGCCTGCGGTCGTGCTGAAACGGTGAACGCGTTCTTGTTAGAGGCCGACGTGCTTCTGGTACCGCACGATGCTGGCGAACTCGGCGACGTCGATGCTCGCACCGCCGACGAGGGCGCCGTCCACATTCGGCTCACGCATGAAGCTCGCGATGTTGCCCGACTTGACCGAACCGCCGTACAGGATGCGCGTCTTGGCTGCGACGTCTTCGCCGAGCGTCTCGACGAGAACCGCGCGAAGCGCAGCTGCGACCTGCTCCGCCTGCTCCGGGGTCGCGGCCTGACCGGAGCCGATGGCCCAGACGGGCTCATACGCGACCACGATGTCGGCCGCTGACTTCACGTTGGCGAGAGCAGCACGCAGTTGCGCGACCGGCACAGCGCTAGCGCCGTGCGTCTCGAGGTCTTCGGCAGTCTCGCCGACGCAGATGATCGGCGTCAGGTTGTTCTCGAGCGCCGCTGCGACCTTGACAGCGACCTGAGCATCCGTCTCGCTGTGCAGGATGCGCCGCTCGGAGTGACCGATGATGACGTAGCGGCACTCCAGCGCGGCCAGGAACGCCGCCGAGATCTCACCGGTGTACGCCCCGGAGGCGTGCTCCGAGACATCCTGAGCGCCATAGGCGAGCGGCAGCTTGTCAGCCGAGACGAGGGTCTGCACGCTGCGCAGGTCGGTGTAGGGCGGGAAGACCGACACTTCGACGGCAGAGAAGTCGTGGCCCGCGTCTTTCAGACTCCAAGCGAGCTTCTGGACGAACGCGATCGACTGCAGGTGATCGAGGTTCATCTTCCAGTTGCCGGCGATCAGCGGGGTACGCCGCACCGACGAGCTCACTGCTGCCATCCGAGGACCTCCAGTCCCGGCAGGTGCTTGCCCTCGAGGAACTCGAGGCTCGCACCGCCACCCGTTGAAATGTGACCGAACTGGTCGTCAGAGAAGCCGAGCGCGCGAACGGCCGCGGCGGAGTCGCCGCCACCCACGACGCTGAGGCCGTCGACCTCGGTGAGCGCCTGCGCGACGGCTTTGGTGCCGGCTGCGAACGGTGCCAATTCGAACACGCCCATCGGGCCGTTCCAGAACACCGTGCGTGCGGCACGGACATACTCGGAGAAGACCTGGGCGGTCTCAGGTCCGATGTCGAGTCCGAGGCCGTTCGAGCCCCAGTCGGTGTCCTCGATGCTGTCGATCGGTCGCACGATGTGCTCCGCGTCGGCGCCGAACTTCGAAGCCACCACTACATCGCGGGGAAGAACGATCTCGACGCCGAGCTCCTTTGCCTGAGCCAGGTAGCCCGTGACGGTCTCGATCTGGTCGGCCTCGAGCAGGCTCGAGCCGACCTTGTGCCCGAGAGCGGCGACAAAGGTGAAGAGCATCCCGCCGCCGATCAGCAGAGAGCTGACCCGAGGTAGCAGGTGGCCGATCACGCCGAGCTTGTCGGAAACCTTCGAACCGCCGAGCACGACCACGTACGGCTTCTCGGGGGTCTCGGTGAGACGATCGAGCACGTCGAGCTCGGTGGCGATGAGCAGGCCGGCAGCGCTCGGAAGTGCCTTCGCGAGCTCGTAGACGCTGGCCTGCTTGCGGTGCACGACTCCGAAACCGTCGGACACGAACGCGTCACCGAATCCGGCGAGCTTGGCGGCGAACGCCTCGCGCTCGGACTCGTCTTTGCTGGTCTCCCCGGGTTGAAGCGGAGGTTCTCGAGCAAGGCGACGTCACCGTCTTCGAGGCCGTCGACCGCATCCTGAGCGCCGGAGCCGACCGTGTCACGCGCGAACGTGACCGGCTTGCCCAGGAGCTCGGAGAGCCGTTGCGCGACAGGAGCGAGGCTGTACTTGGCGTCGGGAGCGCCCTCGGGGCGTCCCAGGTGGGAGATGACGACCACCCGAGCGCCCTGATTGATCAGGGCGTTCAGGGTGGGAATCGACGCTCGCACACGGCCATCGTCCGTGATCTGACCGTCCTGGAGAGGAACGTTCAGATCACAGCGGACGATGACGCGCTTGCCGGCGAGCGAACCAAGTGAATCAAGGGTGCGGAGCGTCACGTCGGTTCCCTGTGTTAGAGGCGGTCTGCGACGTACTCGGTCAGGTCGACGAGACGGTTGGAGTAACCCCACTCGTTGTCGTACCACGACGCGACCTTGACCGTGTTGCCGATGACCTTGGTCAGGCCGGCGTCGAAGATCGACGAGTGCGGGTCGCTGACGATGTCGGTCGAGACGATCGGGTCTTCGGTGTACTTCAGGATGCCCTTGAGCTTGCCCTCAGCGGCCGCAGCCTTGTACGCGGCGTTGATCTCGGCGACGGTGGCCGACTTCGTCAGCTCGACCGTCAGGTCGGTGATCGATCCGGTGATGACCGGCACGCGGAGCGCGTAGCCGTCGAGCTTGCCGACGAGCTCCGGGATGACCAGGCCGAGCGCCTTGGCGGCACCGGTCGAGGTCGGGATGATGTTGGCGGCGGCAGCGCGGGCGCGACGCAGGTCGCTGTGCGGGCCGTCCTGCAGGTTCTGGTCCGCGGTGTACGCGTGAACCGTGGTCATGAGACCGCGCTCGATGCCGAAGTTGTCGAGCAGCACCTTCGCGAGCGGCGCGAGGCAGTTGGTGGTGCAGGATGCGTTCGACAGGATGTCGTTCACCGCGCTGTCGTAGGTCTCCTCGTTGACGCCGAGGACGATCGTGGCGACGTCGTCGCCGGTGGCGGGAGCCGAGACGATGACCTTCTTGGCGCCGCCCGCGATGTGCTTGCGCGCATCCTCGGACTTGGTGAAGCGGCCCGTCGACTCGATGACGATGTCGACGCCCAGCTCGCCCCACGGGAGGTTGGCCGGGTCGCGCTCTTCGAGGACGATGATCGGCTTGCCGTTGACGACGATCTTGTCGCCGTCGAGCTCGACCGTGGCATCCAGACGGCCCGTGATCGAGTCGTACTTCAGCAGGTGAGCGAGGGCCTTGTTATCGGTGAGGTCGTTGACCGCGACGATTTCGAGGTCGCTTCCCTTGGCCAGAGCGGCACGGAAGAAGTTACGACCAATGCGACCGAACCCGTTGATTCCGATCTTTACGGACACAGATGTCTCCTGTTACTTCTGGGCGCCGACGGGCGCACTTTTCTTTGGAATGCGTTTCACGATGAAACCGGACGGCGGTGTCCCGGGAGGTCGCCCTTCCGGGACACCTTTCCCGCTATGACAGTAGCAGCAGGCCCGAGGTCTTTTCGCGCGCGGTGGTGAAGCGCTGATCGACGTCCGCCCAGTTGGTGATGTTCCAGAACGCCTTGACGTAATCTGCCTTAACATTCACGTAGTCGAGGTAGAACGCGTGCTCCCACATGTCGAGGAGCAGCAGCGGAACCGTCGCGGCCGCGAGGTTGCCCTGGTGGTCGTACAGCTGCTCGATGATCAGCTTCTGGCCGAGCGAGTCCCACGCGAGGATCGACCATCCTGAACCCTGGATGCCCAGCGCCGACGCCGTGAAGTGAGCGCGGAACTTGTCGAACGATCCGAAGAACTCGTCGATGGCCGCAGCGAGCTCGCCGGTGGGCTTGTCGCCGCCGTCGGGCGACAGGTTGGTCCAGAACACGGTGTGGTTGACGTGGCCGGCGAGGTTGAACGCCAGGTCTTTCTGAAGCTTGTTGACGTACGTCAGATCGTCGGCGTCGCGCGCCTCGGCGAGCTTGGCGAGAGCGGTGTTCGCACCATCGACATACGCCTTGTGATGCTTGTCGTGGTGGAGCTCCATGATCCTTCCGCTGATGTTCGGCTCAAGCGCCGAGTAATCGTATGGAAGGTCTGCGAGCGTGTAGTCAGCCATTACTCATCTCCTCATCTGGTTCCCGGCACGAGCGGTTCACACCGGGCTTCGAGCGACTTTTCCAGTCTAGTGAGCGCAACCGTCGCCACCACCGGTTGCTTCCCGGCCAATTCTCCGATAGTCGGATCAGACCTCGTCGAGGATCAGACCTCGTCGAGGTCGGCGGGGAGGTTGGCCTCGGTTCCCGGGATGCCCAGATCCACGGCCTTCTTGTCGGCCATCGCCAGGAGGCGGCGGATGCGGCCGGCTACGGCATCCTTCGTCATGGGCGGGTCCGCGTGGTGGCCCAGCTCGTCGAGGCTGGAGTCGCGGAAATTCAGGCGGAGCTCGCCCGCGTACCGGAGGTGCTCTGGCACGTCATCGGCGAGGATCTCGAGGGCGCGCTCGACACGCGCGCACGCCGCGACGGCCGCCTGTGCTGAGCGGCGGAGATTCGCATCGTCGAAGTTGACGAGACGGTTCGCCGTCGCTCGCACCTCACGCCGCTGGCGGAGGGCTTCCCAGTTCTCGACGGTCTGTTGCGCGCCCATGTGCACGAGCATCGCGCTGATCGCGTCGCCGTCGCGGATCACGACGCGGTGGACGCCGCGCACCTCGCGCGCCTTAGCAGCGACGCCGAGACGGCCGGCTGCGCCGACGAGGGCCATCGCCGACTCGTTACCCGGGCAGGTGACCTCGAGGGCCGCGGAGCGTCCGGGGTCGGTGAGCGAGCCGTGTGCGAGGAATGCTCCGCGCCACACCGCGGCGAGCTCTTCGCGGGAGCCGGTAGTGAGTCGGTTCGGGAGGCCGCGGATCGGACGTCGGCGCGCATCCAGAAGCCCGGTCTGTCGCGCCAGCGTCTCGCCGCCGTCGAGCACACGCACGAGGTACTGGCTGGTACGGCGGAGGCCCGAGGCCGAGATGACAGAGACCTCGCTGCGGACTCCGTACAGTTCGGCGAGGTCTTTGCGGACCCGTCGGGCGAGCTCAGGCGTGTCGAGTTCGCTCTCCACGGCGATGCGTCCGCTGATCAGGTGCAGCCCGCCAGAGAACCGGAGGATCGTCGCGAGTTCGGCGGCCCGGACGGTGGTCTTGCTGACCTCGACCTTCGTGAGTTCGTCTTTGACGTCGGCGGTGAGAGCCAATCGGGTTCCTTTTCTGTCATCGGCCGTGCGGAGGCCGGGGTCGGGTGGCCGGCTTCATTCACGGCCGAGATCGCGGTGCTTGGTGTTGACCGCGATCCCTGGGAGATTCTGCAGACGGGTGGCGAGCTCTTCCGCAATCGCCACCGAGCGGTGTTTTCCGCCTGTGCAGCCTACCGCGATCATGGCGTGCCTTTTGTTCTCGCGCTGGTAGCCGGCGAGCACGGGACGCAACGCCGCGTAGTACGCCTCGATGAAATCGTCGGCGCCCTCCTGCTCGAGAACGAAGTCGCGCACGATGTCGTCGAGGCCGGTGAACGGTCGCAGCTCAGGATTCCAGAACGGGTTCGGCAGGAAGCGCGCGTCGGCGACGAGGTCGGCGTCCGCTGGAAGTCCGTACTTGAACCCGAAACTCATCACCGTGACCTGAACGCCGGCCGTGTTCTCAGCTGCGAACGTCTCGGTGATGTTCGTGGCCAGCTGGTGGATGTTCAGGTCGGACGTGTCGACGATGATGTCGCTCGCCTCGCGGATCTCGCGCAGGCGCGACCTCTCTGCGACGATGCCGTCGAGGATGGTCCCATCGCCCTGGAGCGGGTGGGGTCGTCGTACGGCCTCGAAGCGGCGAACGAGGGCCGCATCCGTCGCCTCCAAGAAGAGGACCCGCACCTTGGTGCCCTCGCGCAGCGTCTGGATCATGTCGCGGAGGTCGGTGAAGAAATTGCGGCCTCGAACGTCGACGACCGCAGCTATGCGGGGCAGGGTCGAGCCGGCTCGGTTCGCCAGCTCGATCAGCGGACGCAGCATCTGGGGCGGCAGGTTGTCGACCACGTACCAGTCGAGGTCTTCGAGGGCGTTCGCGACGGTCGAGCGGCCAGCGCCCGACATTCCCGTGACGATCAGCACTTCCTGCTGCTCGTTGTCGGTGGACATGGGCTTCGCTCCTCGGCCTCGGTGTGCCCCCAGCCTACCGACTGGCGAGTCGGTCGTGGATGGCCCCAGCAAGGGTGGGGCCTACTCCCCGCACTTCTGCGATCTGCTCGGGCGTCGCCTTCTTGAGCTGAGCCACCGACCCGAAGTGCTTCAGGAGCTCCTTCACCCGCGACGGGCCGAGCCCCGGGATCTCCCCGAGAACCGAACCGATGTCGCGCTTGCGGCGGGTGCGCTGGTAGGTGATCGCGAACCGGTGGGCCTCATCCCGGATGCGCTGGATGAGGAAGAGCGCATCGCTGTTGCGCGGCAGGATCACTGGGAAATCCGAGTCGGGGAGCCAGATCTCCTCGAGGCGCTTGGCGATGCCGGCGAGCTGGATACCCTGCACACCGGACTCCTCCAGAGCGCGTCTGGCGGCCGCGACCTGCGGTTGGCCGCCGTCGACGATCAGGAGGTTCGGGGGTAGGAGAACTTCTTGCGGCGCTTCTCGGCGGCGGCCTCGATCTCTGCCTCGACGTCGGACTCGGCCTCGACGTCGATCTCGAGATCGTCACCGCGCTCATCCGAGCGCTCGTCGTCGGTGGTGAACGCGACAGTGGATTCCTCGACCGGCTCGAGCTCGGGATCGCGGAGATAGGCCAGGCGTCGTGAGATGACCTGATAGATCGACTCGGTGTCGTCGGTCGACTCGGGGATGCTGAATCGGCGGTACTGGTCTTTGCGCGGGAGTCCGTCTTCGAAGACGACCATGGACGCCACGATGTTCGTTCCGCTCAGGTGCGAGACGTCGTAGCACTCCATCCGGAGCGGCGCGTCGGTCATGCCCAGGGCATCCTGAATGTCGTTCAGCGCCTTGGAGCGCGCCACGAAATCGGAGCTACGCCGAGTCTTGTAGAGGATGAGCGCGTTCTTCGCGTTCATCTCGACGGTCTGCGCAAGAGCGGCCTTGTCGCCGCGCTGAGCGACCCGCATCGCCACACGGCCGCTCAGGGCGCCGCGGGGGGCCGAAGGGTCGCCGACCTCCTGACGTCGTGCGGTGAGCCACTGCTCCAGCTCGGTGACGTCTTCGGGGAGTTCGGGGACGAGGATCTCGCGAGGGGCGCATCCGCGCTCTCGTAGGCATTCTGGACCACCGTCTCGACGAGCTCACCCAGGGAGACGTCGAGTTCCTTGTCGACGACCCAGCTGCGGACACCGCGGATGCGCCCGCCCCGCACGATGAACTGCTGCACCGCGGCCGCCAGCTCGTCATGGGCGATGCCGAAGACGTCGGCATCGACGTTGTCGGGCAGTACGACGGCACTCTTGCCCATGGCGGCCTCGAGGGCCTGGATCGCGTCGCGATGACGCGCGGCGGCCTCGTAGTCTTGCGTGCTCGCCGCCTGCTTCATCCGGTCGGTCATGACCCGGATGTACTGCGTGTCGTTACCCGCCATGAAAGAGACGAAGTCTTCCGCGAGCTCGCGGTGATCCTCGGGACTGATCCTGCCGACGCAGGGCGCGGCGCACTTACCGATATCGCCGAGCAGACACGGCCGCCCGGTCAGCTCCGCCCGGCGGTAGACACCGTCAGAGCAGCTGCGCATCGGGAAGGCTTTGAGCATCAGGTCCACGGTGTCGCGGATCGCCCAGACCTTCGTATACGGCCCGAAGTAGCGCGCATCCTTCTGACCTCGGTGGCGCGTGACCATGACGCGCGGGATGCGGTCACCGAGCGTCACCGCGAGGTACGGGTACGACTTGTCGTCGCGGAACTGCACGTTGAAGGGCGGATTGAACTCTTTGATCCAGGTGTACTCGAGCTGCAGCGCCTCGAACTCGCTTGCGACGACGGTCCACTCGACGGATGCGGCGGTCGTCACCATGCGACGCGTGCGCTCGTGCAGGCTCCGCAGCGGCTGGAAGTAGTTGCTCAGGCGGGCGCGGAGATTCTTCGCCTTTCCGACGTACAGAACGCGGCTCTTCGGGTCGCGGAAACGGTAGACGCCCGGCTGGGTCGGGATCTCCCCGGCTTTAGGCCGGTAGCTGACGGTGTCTGCCACGCGGTTATCCTACGCGGCGCCCCGGGCGCTCTCCGCGCCCTGCAGGATCTCCTTGAGGAAGTAGCCCGTGTGACTTCCAGGCGCGTCGGCGATCTGCTCGGGGGTGCCCGTCGCGATGACCTCGCCACCGCCCGCGCCGCCCTCGGGACCCATGTCGATGATCCAGTCGGCCGACTTGATCACGTCGAGGTTGTGCTCGATCACGATCACCGTGTTGCCCTTGTCGAGCAGCCCGTTGAGCACCAGCAGGAGCTTGCGAACATCCTCGAAATGCAGGCCGGTGGTCGGCTCGTCGAGAACGTAGACGCTGCGTCCGTTCGAGCGGCGCTGCAGCTCGGTGGCGAGCTTGACGCGCTGCGCCTCGCCGCCGGACAGTGTCGTGGCGCTCTGTCCGAGTCGCACGTAGCCGAGGCCGACGTCGACGAGGGTCTGCAGGAAGCGATGGATCGACGAGATCGGCTGGAAGAACTCGGCCGCCTCGCTGATCGGCATGTCGAGCACCTCGGCGATGTTCTTGCCCTTGTAGTGCACCGAGAGGGTGTCGCGGTTGTAGCGCGCTCCCCGCAGACCTCGCACGCGACGTAGACGTCGGGCAGGAAGTTCATCTCGATCTTGATCGTGCCGTCGCCCGAGCAGGCCTCGCAGCGTCCGCCCTTGACGTTGAAGCTGAACCGGCCCGGCAGATAGCCGCGGGTCTTGGCTTCGACGGTCTCGGAGAAAAGAGTGCGGATGCGGTCGAACACACCCGTGTACGTCGCCGGGTTGGAGCGCGGCGTGCGCCCGATCGGCGCCTGGTCGACGTGTACGACCTTGTCCAGGTTGTCGAGACCCGTGATCGCCTTGTGCTTGCCGGGGAGCTTGCGCGCACCGTTGAGCCTGTTGGCGAGTACTCGGTACAGGATGTCGTTGACGAGCGATGACTTGCCCGAACCGCTGACACCGGTCACGGCGACGAATGCGCCGAGTGGGAAGTCGACGGTCACGTTCTTCAGGTTGTTGGCCTGCGCCCCGACCACGGAGATCTTGCGCTTCTTGTCGATCTTGCGGCGCTTGGCCGGGATCTCGATCTCTTTGCGGCCGGCGAGATAGTCGCCGGTGAGCGAGCGGGTGTTGTGGAGCAGGTCGTCATACGAGCCCGAGTGCACCACGTGACCGCCGTTGACGCCGGCGCCGGGGCCGATGTCGACGATCCAGTCGGCGGTGCGGATGGTGTCTTCGTCGTGCTCGACGACGATCAAGGTGTTGCCGAGGTCGCGCAGCGCGATCAGGGTGTCGATCAGTCGCCGGTTGTCACGCTGGTGCAGGCCGATGCTCGGCTCGTCGAGCACGTAAAGCACTCCCGTGAGGCCCGAGCCGATCTGCGTGGCGAGACGGATGCGCTGCGCCTCGCCGCCCGACAGGGTCGCCGCCGCGCGCGACAGGTTGAGGTAGTTCAGCCCCACCTGGATGAGGAAGTCGAGCCGCACCTTGATCTCGCGAAGAACCTGCGCCGCGATCTTCTCCTCGCGCTCGGTGAGGTGCAGCTTCTCCATGAACGAGCGGGCGTCGCTGAGGCTGAGCTCAGACGCATCCGCGATGCTGGAGCCGTGCACGAGCACCGCGAGAACCTCGGGCTTGAGCCGCTTGCCGCCGCAGACCGGGCACGGGACCTCACGGAGGTACTCCGCCCAACGCGCGCGCTGCGTATCCGTCTCGGCCTGGAGGTACTGACGTTCGATGTAGGGAACGACGCCCTCGAAGCCGGACGTGTAGCTCATCTCGCGGCCGTAACGGTTCTTCCACTTGACCTTGACCTCGAAGTTGTCGCCGCGCATGACCGCGTTCTTGACCTCTTCACTCAGCTTGTGCCATGGCGTCTTGAGGGAGAACTTGAGATCGCGGGCGAGACCGTCGAGCAGCTTCTCGTAGTACTGGAAGAGACCCTTGCCCTGGGTCGTCCACGGCACGATGACGCCCTCGGCGATGCTGAGCGAGTCGTCACCGAGGAGCAGGTCTTCGTCGACGGCCATCCGCGTGCCGAGGCCCGAGCACTCGGGGCACGCACCGAACGGTGCGTTGAACGAAAACGTGCGCGGCTCGATCTCGGTGAGCTGGATGGGGTGGTTGTTCGGGCAGGACAGCTTCTCGCTGAACGTGCGCCACGACTCCGGGCCCTCGAGGTCGACGAAGTTGATCTTGACGATGCCGTCGGCGAGTCGGAGCGCGGTTTCGAGCGAGTCGGTCAGCCGCCCGAGGATGTCGGGGCCGGCCACCAGACGGTCGACGATGACCGAGATGTCGTGCTTGTACTGCTTCTTGAGGATCGGCGGTTCGCTGAGCTGCACCGGCTCGCCGTCGACGAGCGCGCGCGAGTATCCCGCGGCTGCGAGCTCCTTGAAGAGGTCGACGAACTCACCCTTCTTCTGCGAGATGACCGGGGCAAGGATCTGGTATCGCGTCGTCGCCTCGAGCTCCATGAGCTGATCGGCGATCTGCTGCACCGTCTGGCGCTGGATGCGCTCACCGCAGATAGGACAGTGAGGAACCCCGATGCGCGCCCAGAGCAGACGCATGTAGTCGTAGATCTCAGTGATAGTGCCCACCGTGGACCGCGGGTTGCGGTTGGTCGACTTCTGGTCGATCGAGACCGCCGGGCTGAGCCCTTCGATGAAGTCGACGTCGGGACGATCGACCTGCCCGAGGAATTGGCGGGCGTACGCAGACAGGGACTCGACGTAGCGTCGCTGTCCCTCGGCGAAGATGGTGTCGAACGCGAGCGACGACTTGCCCGAGCCCGACAGGCCCGTGAACACCACCATCGAGTCGCGCGGAATCTCGAGGTCGACGTTGTGCAGATTGTGCACACGCGCGCCCCGCACACTGAGGTGGGATCCGGTCACTTTGCTGATAGTCACTCGATCAATTCTCCGCTATTCGTTGACGATGCCGGCCCGTGTTCGCCCACCGCGCATCGAAGATATGTTCGATTGTAGCGGTTCGCCTTGACCGCCGCGCCCCGAACCCGATCCGGGGGCCGACCCAGCACGCGCCGAGTCTATGCCGGACCACCGACATTGCAACCTCAGTCGCGCGGTCGCCTCACGAGAGGTGCCGAGAGCACAACGATGATGGCAACGACCGCGACTCCCCCGACGACCGCGAGCGCCAGGATCGAGCCGCCCGATGTCGCCGACGTCAGGACGAGCGCTGCCGCAGCGACGACTTGCACGGGCACCTGAATCAATATGAAACGCCGCGCGCTCGGCCACAGCGCGGCGGGCTGCGTCCTGGCGCGGAGAGGGATGACGAGCATCCATGACCCAAGGATGTGCAGCGCGTGCGCACCCGCGATCAGGACGTACGGTCGCCAATCGTTCGCCGACTGCCCGTGGGTCAGCAAGCTGAGCGCGAGGCCGCCGATCAGGAACCAGGCGGTCAGCCAGCGCGGCACGGCGACGGCGGTCGCCGCGAGGAGCAGCGCGACGCTCAGCCAGAATCCCGGAGCCGCCAAGGCTACTGAGAGCGCCACCGCGACGATCGCGAAAAGCGCACGCACCGCCCATCCGGGAACCTGGAATCCGAGATCGGGCACAGCCGGTTCGAGCGCGCTCACCGCATCCTCCTCGGTCTGCTGAGCTCGCGGAGCCGCGCTTCGCGCGACTGTCCGTCGGGGTCCTGCCACGTCATCACGTCGATCCCGGCCGCTGCGAGCCGCCGGAATCTCAGGTCCCGCTCCAACTCGACGACCTCCAGCGCGACCGTCTCCCGGCTGACGAGCCCATGGGTGTCGATCCGCGGGAGCACGTCGACCGCGATGACCCGGTGTCCGCCCGCCCGCCAGGTCAGCGCCAAGCGCAGCGGCTGCTCATCGAGGAAGGTCGAGAGCATGTACACGAGCGCGCCCGGCGCGAGCATGGGCGCGCGTACGCGGTCGGTCACCGCCCCGCTCGGACCGGTGAGCGAGACTGCCCGCAGCACGCGCTGCAGGTGGCGACCGCCGGCTCGGGGCGGGATGCCGCGCGACGCGTTCGCCAGGTCGTCGAAGCCGACCCTGTCGCCCGCTCCCGAATATGCGGTGGCGAGTGAGGCGACGGCTTCGCGCGCGAGATCCTGCGAGCCGATTCCCGGTTCCGGATACGCGGCCGCCCAGTCGACGACCCGACCGGTCAGGTCGTCGCGACTGTCGATCACGAACTGGATCGCCGCATCCGACGTCGCCATCGTGCGGCGCACGAAGAGGTCGCCGGGCACCTGGGCGCGCCGCGCCGTCGCCTTCCAGTCGATTCGACGGAGTCGGTCCCCCGGTGCGAACTTGCCGACATCACGGAACTCGCCGCCGTCGCCGGGGCGCGCGGAGGCGTGCTGTCCCGTCAAACCGATCAGGCGCGCGGGGAGGGGCAGACTTCGCACCGGGATGATTTTCGGCTGCACCACGCGGTCGGCGACTGCGGGCGCGGTCGGAGCGCTGACGATCGAAGCATCGGCGCCCAGGATGCGCGTCTCGGCACTCACAAGTCGCTGCGGGCCCGAGTGCGCCAGACGCAACGAGCTGGTGATCCGCTTCGCGGTGCGCACCGAGACGACCGCCTCGAGCGGAGCCTGGCCGCGCAGAGCCAGCCTGATCTCGACTGCGTCCGCCCGCATCCCGGAAGCGACCTCGACGATCGCCCGGGCGTCCTCACCGCCCGTCTCGGCCGACGCGCGCACGTCCACCCGCAGCGTCTCTGCAGGCCGCCTGTCCCAGGCGTAGGCCGCGGCCACGATCAGCGGCACACCGACGAGCACGAGATCGACGCGTGCGGTCACGAATCCCGCGATGATGCACACGGTCGCGGCGACGACCCCACCGACGATCCCGGGGCTCAGATCCCACCGCCGTCCGGACGGCCGCGGAGTGGCGCTCAAGCGACGGGACCCTGCTCCGAAGCCGTGCCTGCACCGGCACCAGCACCTGCACCGGCGCGCTCTCGCGATCCGACGACCGGCGGCCCTGGCACGGAGCTCACGACCTCCGCGACGACCTGACTCGCTTGCACACCGCTCGTCCACGCCTGAACCGTCAGAGACAGCCGGTGGGCCAGCACCGGCACGGCGACGGCCTTCACATCATCGGGGATGACGAAGTCACGTCCCGCCATCACCGCGCGCGCCCGGGCGACCAGCAGGAGACCCTGGGATCCGCGCGGCGACGCACCGACCTCGACCGAGCGGTGCCGTCTGGTCGCGGCCGCGAGGGCGACGCAGTAAGCGGCGATGTCCGGATCGACGTCGACCAGTTCGATTCCCGACTGCATCGCGCGGAGGGTCGCCGCATCGATCACGGGCTCCACATCCGCTCGTTCGTGGCGACGGCTCACCCGCGCGAGGAGCACGCGGCTCTCGCCCTGCGCATCCGGATACCCCACGGCAAGGCGAACCATGAATCGGTCGAGCTGCGCCTCGGGCAGAGCGTACGTTCCCTCGTACTCGATCGGGTTCGAGGTCGCGACCACGTGGAACGGGTGCGGGAGAGGAAAGCTCTGCCCTTCGACCGTCACCTGCCCTTCGGCCATCGCCTCGAGCAGCGCGGACTGTGTCTTGGGCGACGTGCGGTTAATCTCGTCGGCAAGGAACAGACCGGTGAACACCGGCCCAGGGCGGAACGTGAACTCGCCCGAAGACGGAACGTAGACGAACGACCCCGTGATGTCTGCGGGGAGGAGATCGGGCGTGCACTGGAGTCTGCGGAAGTCCAGGCCGACGGCCGACGCGATGCTCCTCGCTGCAAGCGTCTTTCCGAGGCCCGGCACATCCTCGAACAACACATGGCCGCCGGCGAGGATCGTCGCGACGGCGAGTTCGAGCGAGGCGCGCATCCCGACGACCACCGTCGACACCCGGTCGAGGATCTCCGCGCTCAGCCCGGCGATGTCGGCAACACCGAGCGGCACAGGGGAGGTCGTGGTGGGATCAGCGGGCATCGGTGTTCTCCTTGTTCGATTCAGCGGGTGCCTCGGTCGGGGCGAGTGGGCCGGGCGGTGATTCAGCCACCCGCTCGAGCGTGACGAGAGCGGCTCGATAGGTGCCGAGTTTGGGCGACTCGGCGGTGCCCCGGCGAAGGATGCGCAGCAGGTCGCCTCCAAGAACCGCCTCGATCGCCGGACGGTGCGCAGGGTCGTCGAGGTCGAGACCGTGCAGGTCCAGAACCTGGGCGGCGAGGGTGCGGAGACGCCGCACGGCCTCCGGCGCGACGGCCCCGCCGCGCGTGTGCAGAGCCCAGCCGAGCTGCACGACGTCGCGCCGGGCGCCGTCTCTCGGCATCGCCGGGTCGGGTGCCCAGTCCACGCGCGGCTGGTCGCCGATCAGGCTGACGCAGGCGGAGGCGGCGAGGGCCACCGCACCGAGTCCGATCGCGTGCCCGAGGTCGACGCCGAAAAACCAAGCGGCAACACCGACCAGGAGACCGAGCAGGATGCATCCCACGAGCCTTCGGCGATACGTGCGGCCGAGCAGCGCCCGCCGTCCTGTGCGTTCTGTCATCGGTGCGTACCGCCCGAGGCACCGGGGGCTTCGGCGGTCCAGGATGCTCGCAGCGACTCGAGCGATGCGCGTGCAGTCTCGACATCCTGAGCCGTCACCGCCGCGTCGCCGAACCGCACCCGGAGGTAGAGGTCGAGCAGCACTCGCGCCGCGGTCGTGTCAGCGCCGACACGCGAGAGGATGCGAGCGGTGAACTCGCTCGGCGTCTCGGCCGGCAAGCGACGGACCCCGGATTCTTCGGCGGCCTCCTGCAACCCCAGCCAGGCCTGCTCGATCGCATCCCTCGGCTGCCGCGGCTCGCCGAGGATGTCGAGCGCGCGGTCCAGGCCGCGGCGCACCTGCGGGACATCCGGTTCGGGTTGCGGCTCGAGTTCGGCGTCGTCCAGTCCGCCGAGGTCGAGGATCTCACCTACCGGCTCGGGCCGCTGGAGGCGCCTGCGCACCGCGCGCCAGATCAGGAACGCGACCACAATCAGCACGACGACGGCGATCAGCAGGAAGATCCAGGATGCGTCGATCCGCGCGACCTCGTGGGGAACTGCGGCCGGCGTGGCGCTGGCTCGTGCATCCGTGCCCTGAATGGGCGGCGGCGTCTGCGCCGACCAGTCGGGCACCCAGACCATCCCGCCAAAGACCGGCGTCCCCTGCAGAGCGACCGCCCCGATGACGAGGAGCATCAGCCCGGAGCAGAGGAAAAGGGTGCGGTGACGCTTCATCGAGCCGTCACCGCCCAGTCACCGTCGTCCCACGCCGTTGTCCCGCACACACTCTCACCGTAGCGCGGTATCCCGCGGAAGCTGTTCAGAGCGGCGCGGCCAGGCGGGCATGCTCAGCCGGGGATGCTCAGCCCAGGTGGCCGGCCTTCTCCATCTGTCGCAGGTCTCGCTTCAAGTCGCCGAGCTCGTCGCGCAGCCGGGCGGCCAGCTCGAACTTGAGCTCACCGGCAGCTTGGAGCATCTGCTCGTTCAAGTCGGCGATGAGCGACTCGAGCTCGTTCGCGCCGTTCGCTGCAATCCCGCCCTTGCGCAGGTTCGGAGTCGGGCTCTTCTTGCGGGCGTCGCGGCCCGCAAGCATCTGCGCCGTGTCCGCACCCTCTCGGGCGAGCACATCAGTGATGTCGGCGATCCGCTTGCGGAGCGGCGTCGGGTCGATGCCGTTGACGCGGTTGTACTCCACCTGCTTCTCGCGCCGGCGGTCGGTCTCTTCGATGGCGTTCTTCATCGAATCGGTGAGCACGTCGGCGTACATGTGCACCTGGCCGGACACGTTTCGGGCCGCTCGACCGATCGTCTGGATGAGCGAGGTCGACGACCGCAGGAAGCCCTCCTTGTCGGCGTCGAGGATCGCCACCAACGACACCTCGGGCAGGTCGAGTCCCTCACGCAGCAGGTTGATGCCGACCAGAACGTCGTAGACGCCGGCTCGCAGCTCGGTGAGCAGCTCAACGCGGCGGAGCGTGTCGACGTCAGAGTGCAGGTAGCGAACCTTGACGCCCGCTTCGGCGAGGTAGTCGGTGAGCTCCTCCGCCATCTTCTTGGTGAGGGTCGTGACCAGGATGCGCTCGTCGCGCTCCACCCGCTGGCGGATCTCTTCCAGCAGGTCGTCGATCTGGCCCTTGGTGGGCTTCACGACGATCTCCGGGTCGATGAGACCGGTCGGGCGGATGATCTGCTCGACCACGCCATCGGCGATACCCATCTCGTAGCGACCCGGGGTCGCCGAGAGATAGACGGTCTGACCGACGCGATCCTTGAACTCGTTCCACTTGAGCGGTCGGTTGTCCAGAGCGCTCGGCAGCCGGAAGCCGTGCTCGACCAGGGTGCGCTTGCGCGACGAGTCGCCCTCGTACATCGCACCGATCTGGGGCACGGTCACGTGCGACTCGTCGATCACCACGAGGAAGTCGTCGGGGAAGTAGTCGAGCAGGCAGTTCGGGGCTTCGCCCGCCTGACGGCCGTCGATGTGACGCGAGTAGTTCTCGATGCCCGAGCAGAAACCGATCTGCTCCATCATCTCGATGTCGAACTGAGTGCGCATCCTGAGCCGCTGAGCCTCGAGTAGCTTGCCCTCGCGCTCCAGCTCGACGAGCCGGTCATGCAGCTCGGTCTGGATGGTGCCGATGGCGCGCTGCATCGTCGCCGGGCTCGCGGCGTAATGCGTTGCGGGGAAGATCGAGACCGCATCCACCTTCTCGATGATCTCGCCGGTGAGCGGGTGCAGCGAGTAGATCGCCTCGATCTCGTCGCCGAACAGCTCGATGCGCACCGCGTGCTCTTCGTAGACGGGGATGATCTCGATCGTGTCGCCGCGCACACGGAACTTTCCGCGCGAGAAGTCGACGTCGTTGCGCTCGTACTGCATGCCGACGAAACGCCGGATGAGCCTGTCGCGCCCGACGTTCTCGCCCACCTGGAGGGCGACCATAGCCTCGAGATACTCCTCGGCGGCGCCGAGACCGTAAATGCACGACACGGTCGAGACGACCACGACATCGCGGCGGCTGAGCAGCGAGTTTGTGGTGGAGTGCCGGAGCCGTTCGACCTCGGAGTTGATCGAGGAGTCCTTCTCGATGAAGGTGTCCGTCTGGGGTACGTAGGCCTCGGGCTGGTAGTAGTCGTAGTAGGAGACGAAGTACTCGACCGCGTTGTTCGGCATCAGCTCACGGAACTCGTTGGCGAGCTGAGCGGCCAGCGTCTTGTTGTGGGCGAGCACGAGGGTCGGACGTTGAACCTGTTCGATCAGCCAGGCGGTGGTCGCGGACTTGCCGGTTCCTGTAGCGCCGAGCAGCACGACATCCGTCTCTCCGGCGTTGATGCGCCCGGCGAGTTCGGCGATCGCCTGCGGTTGGTCACCGCTTGGCTGGTACTCGCTCACGACCTCGAATGGACGGACGGCGCGCGTGGGTTGCATACCTCAAGTTTAGGGAGCGCCACCGACATTGATGGCGGTGTGCGCTCTGGGCGGAACCGGCTCAGGCGGTCAGTCGCCGCCAGAGCGCATCCGTCTGCTCCAGGGTGTACTCGAGCGAGCCGTCGGTGTCGATCACGACATCGGCGACGGCCAGTCGCTCCTCGTCCGAGGCCTGCGACCGGATGCGGCGCTCGGCCTCGGCCGGCCCCATCCCCCGCAACTCGATCAACCTGTCGATGCGGGTCTCGGCCGAGGAATCGGCGACGACGATCAGGTCGAACGGGTACGCGTTCTTCGATTCCACCAGCAGCGGCACGTCGTAGACGACGATCGCATCGGGATCGGCAGCCTCGGCCTCTTCGAAGCGCGCCGTCGAGGCTCGGAGGACAGCGGGATGCGTGATCCCGTTGAGTCGCAGACGCGCGTTCTCGTCGGCGAAGATGATCGCCCCGAGAGCCGGCCGGTCGAGACGTCCGTCGGCCTGGATGACCTCGTCTCCGAACGCCTCGGCTATCTCAGCGAGTGCCGGTTGACCGGGTTCGACGACCTCGCGGGCGATCTGGTCGGCGTCGACGACGACGGCGCCGTGATCGGCGAGGCGGCGGGCGATGGTCGATTTGCCGGAGGCTATCCCGCCGGTGAGTCCGATCAGCTGCACGAGTCCATGCTAGGCGAAGCGTCCGCATCCGGAACGCAGAAACGGCCGGCCCCGAAGGACCGGCCGTTTCACACGGTAGTGCTTGCTACTCGATCAGGAGTTCGAGCTGAGCTTCTCGCGCAGAGCCGCGAGCGACTCGTCGTCGGCGAGGGTGCCGCCTCCGGCGACCTCGCTCGAGAAGGAGGAGCCACCGGTCGACGCCGCGGCGCCCTCGGTTGCGGCCTCTTCGAGGCCCTTGGCGACCTGCTTCTTGTGAGCTTCCCAACGAGCCTGGGCTGCAGCGTAGTCCTGCTCCCACTTCTCGCGCTGGGACTCGAAGCCTTCCTTCCACTCGTTGGTCTCCGGGTCGAAGCCCTCGGGGTACTTGTAGTTCCCCTGGTCGTCGTACTCGGTGAGCATTCCGTAGAGTGCCGGGTCGAACTCGGTGCCCTCGGGGTCGACGCCCTCGTTCGCCTGCTTCAGCGAGAGGGAGATGCGGCGACGCTCGAGGTCGATGTCGATGACCTTGACGAAGACCTCGTCGCCGACCGACACGACCTGCTCGGCGAGCTCGACGTGCTTGCCCGACAGCTCCGAGATGTGCACGAGGCCCTCGATGCCGTCTGCGACGCGAACGAACGCACCGAACGGAACCAGCTTGGTGACCTTGCCCGGTGCGACCTGACCGATCGCGTGGGTGCGGGCGAAGACCTGCCACGGGTCCTCCTGGGTCGCCTTGAGCGACAGCGAGACGCGCTCGCGGTCCAGGTCGACCTCGAGGATCTCGACGGTGACTTCCTGACCCACCTCGACGACCTCGGAGGCGTGCTCGATGTGCTTCCAGGAGAGCTCGGAGACGTGGACGAGACCGTCGACGCCGCCGAGGTCGACGAACGCACCGAAGTTGACGATCGACGACACGACACCCTTGCGGACCTGACCCTTGTGCAGGTTGTTCAGGAACGTGGTGCGGCTCTCGGACTGGGTCTGCTCGAGCAGGGCGCGACGCGAAAGCACAACGTTGTTGCGGTTCTTGTCGAGCTCGAGGATCTTCGCCTCGATCTCCTGGCCGAGGTACGGCGTGAGGTCGCGAACGCGGCGGAGCTCGATGAGCGATGCCGGGAGGAAGCCACGCAGGCCGATGTCCACGATGAGACCACCCTTGACGACCTCGATGACCGTACCGGTGACGACACCGTCGGCATCCTTGATCTTCTCGACGTCGCCCCACGCGCGCTCGTACTGCGCACGCTTCTTGGACAGGATGAGGCGGCCTTCCTTGTCCTCCTTCTGGAGAACGAGCGCCTCGACGGTGTCGCCGACCTCGACGACCTCGGTGGGGTCGACGTCGTGCTTGATGGAGAGTTCGCGGGAGGGGATTACACCCTCGGTCTTGTATCCGACGTCGAGGAGGACCTCGTCGCGGTCGATCTTGACGACAGTACCTTCGATGAGGTCACCGTCGTTGAAGAACTTCAGCGTCTTTTCGACCGCGGCAAGGAAGTCTTCAGCAGATCCGATGTCGTTGACGGCGACCTGCTTGGGTGCCTTGTCGGTCGTTGCGGTTGTCATGTAGTGAGTGCTCCGTTATGGACATAATTCGGGCCGGTCGCGAGTGATGCGTGTGTGTGAGTCCGCGAACGGCAGGCGGATGTGGATGCCACAAATGTGACAGTCCAGTCTAGCTGTGGATGGGGACGGGCGGCAACCCGGGATGCTGCACGATGTCGCGGATCGCCGGCTCGAGCTCCGGGAACGTGAATTCGTATCCCGCATCCAGCAGCCGCTCGGGCACGACCCAGCGACTCTTCAGCACCAGTTCGGTCTCGGTGCGAATCGCGATCGAGCCCAGTTCGAGCATCCAGCGATAAGCAGGCAGACCGAACTTGACGCCGAGAACGTGCCTGATCGTCGCCATCACCTCCCGGTTGTCGACCGGGTTGGGTGACGCCACATTGACGGCGCCTTCAAGCTCAGGATGCGCGCGGACGAACTCGATCGCGCCCAGCACGTCTCGCAGGTGCACCCAACTGAACCGCTGCCGTCCGCCCCGCGCTCGGAACTCGTGGAACGTTCCGGCATTGCGCCTTGCCTTCGTGGCGAACCAGCGTCCGTCCAGCTGCGGGCCACCCAGACCGGTTCTCGCGAGACGGAGCAGCGGGATGAGCGCACTGCCGTCGCCGAGCACGATCGCCATCCGCAGGGCGACGCGACGCGTGCGCGGAAGGTCGCGCTCGAAGAACGCCGCCTCCCAGGAAGTGGCCACAGAGACCGAGAAGCCCGTTCCGATCTCTCCCGTCGACTCGGTCATCGGTCGGTCTTCGGCGTGGCGATAGATCGTCGCCGTCGACGAGTTGATCCACAGCGGCGGCGGGTTCTCACTCGCCGCGATCGCCTCGCCGAGCTCGCGGGTCGTGTCGAGCCGCGAGCGGAAGATCTCGGCACGGTTGGCGTCGTTGTAGCGGCAGTTGACGCTCTTGCCCGCCATGTTGATCACGAGATCGGCACCGTCGACCAGTCGGGTGATCGCCGCCGGATCGCCCCAGGATGCGTCCGCACCTCTGCGCCCGATGTGGCTGACCTGAGCGCCCTGCGCCCGGAATGCCGCCGTCAGATACTGGCCGATGAAGCCGGATGCACCGGCGATGACGATGCGCTCGCTCACGCGGTCCGCTCCCCCGTTCGGATCTCGTAGCGGAAGCTCCCCGCGTACTCGTAGAGCCTACCGATCACCGGCAGGTCGACCGTGATCGAGACACGCTGCGCATCCGAAACCGCATCGTAGCGCTCGGACAGCGCTACCCGAGGCGCGACGAATCGAGGTATCGGGATGCGCAGCCGCCCGAGGCGCAGCGCTGTCGCCGTCGAGACCAGTCGCAACCCGCCGTCGATCACGGATGCGCGCAGCTGCGCCTCGAGCCGGACAGGCGCGCCGAGCCGATCCACGACCATCCCTCCTTCTGCGGAGATGAGGTCGATCATCGTTCGCCGCCCCGAGCTGAGCTCGAAGACCCGTTCAGCACGGACGCCTCGCCCCTCGGGGTGGTTCACGACCGTGAACGGCACGCCCATCTCCCAAGCGGGAAAGGCCACGTGTGCGGATGCCACGATCGCGAGCACGGGCCACAGCCACCGGCGAGGCGTGCCGACCGTATCGAACACGCCCTCGCCGTAGCCGTGGCTCCCTGCAGGGATCTCCTCGAAATACCCGCGGAGCCGGGGGTGCAGCTCGCCGAACCGCTCCCCCAGCACCGCTTCGTAGGGAGACGGCACTCAGTCGAGCAGAGCCGACTTCAGGGTGTCGAGGCCGACACCGCCGATGTCGAGCGCCTTCTTATGGAACGCCTTGATGTCGAAGGATGCGCCCTCGCGCTTCGCATACTCGTCGCGCAGCTGCTCCCAGATGCGCTGACCGATCTTGTACGACGGAGCCTGACCCGGCCAGCCGAGGTAGCGGTTGACCTCGAAGCGCACGAACCCTTCGTTCATGTTCACGTTGTCGCCGAGGAACTTGAACGCGTATTCGCCCGTCCACGGTCCCGACCCGTCGGGCAGCTGCTTCTCGAGGTGCACGCCGATGTCGAGCACCACGCGAGCCGCGCGCATGCGTTGCCCGTCGAGCATCCCGAGACGGTCGGCCGGGTCGTCGAGGTAACCGAGCTGCTCCATCAGGCGCTCGGCGTAGAGCGCCCAGCCCTCGGCGTGCCCGGACGTGCCCGCGATTCGACGCCACGAGTTCAGCTGCGCCTTGTTGTACGTGGCCTGCGCGATCTGCAGGTGGTGACCCGGAACGCCCTCGTGATAGACCGTCGTCAGCTCGCGCCAGGTGTCGAACTCGGTGACGCCCTCAGGAACGCTCCACCACATCCGGCCGGCGCGCGTGAAGTCATCGCTCGGGCCCGTGTAGTAGATGCCGCCTTCCTGGGTGGGCGCGATCATGCATTCGAGCCGGCGGATCTGCTGCGGGATGTCGAAGTGCGATTTGCCGAGCTCCTCGATCGCGCGGTCGCTCGTCTCCTGCATCCAGCGCTTGAGTGCGTCCGTGCCGTGCAGTTTGCGGCTCGGGTCGCCGTCGAGGAACTCGATGGCCTCGTGCACCGACGCACCCGGCTTGATTTCGCGAGCGATCGACTCCTGCTCCGCGACCATGCGCGCCAGTTCCTCGATTCCCCACTCATACGTCTCATCGAGGTCGACGGTCGCACCGAGGAAGTCGCGGGAAGCGAGGGCGTAGAGCTCGCGCCCGACAGCATCCTTCTCGGGCGCGTGCGGGGCCAACTCGTTCTCGAGGAAGGAGGCGAGCTCGGCGTACGCGACGGCGGACTCCTTGGCGCCGGCGGCGAGATCGGCCGCCAGCGAAGCGGGCAACTCGGCGTCGCCGGCTTTCGCTCCGTTCGTGAACTCGAAGAAGAAGCCGGTGTCGGCCACCTGCTTCTGGGCCTGCGCCAGTACCTCTCGCACTTGGCGAATCGCCGGAACGTTGCCGTCGGCGATTCCGCTGCGAAGGGACTCGATGTAACCCGCCATCGCACCGGGAAGGTTGTGGAGGCGCTTGGCGATGTTCGACCAGTCCTCCTCGGTGTCTGTGGGCACCAGGTCGAAAATCTCGCGAAGGCCCTGCGCGGGCGATGCGATCACGTTCAGGTCGCGCTGCCCGAAACCGGCCTCGTGCTTCTCGACCTGCAACTGCAGGTCGCGCGTGAGGTCCATCTTGGTGACGCGGTCGATGTCGTCGACCGGCTCCGCCGCCTGGATCTTCGCCAGGGCCTCCTTGACCTTGGCGATCGCGGCCTCTGCGCCGGCGGGCGAATAGTCGGCGAATTCGCCCTCACGCCCTGGCCTGCCGAGCCAGACGTGGAACTCCGGGTACAACTCCAACTGTGTGTCGACCCACTCATCAGCGATCGTGTCGATGGGAGTGGCGTCGCGCTGTTCTGCGTTCGTCATGATTCGACCCTATTGGCCGAGAGCGGGCCGGACCAGATGAAATCTGCACGTGTGCAGAACCGGCCGCCGCGCGGCGTTGTGGAGGATCGGCGCGATCCACCACGAACGGCGACGACTAGTGGGCGGCCGCATCCCAGTTGGCGCCACGGCCGATCTGCACCTCGAGCGGCACGGCCAGATCGACGGCGTGCGCCATGCGGTCGCGGACGATCGTCTCGAGCGCATCCCACTCGCCTTGCGCCACCTCGAAGATCAGCTCGTCGTGCACCTGGAGGAGCATCCGGGAATCGAGCTTCTGGTCGATCATGTCGCCCGCGATCCCGAGCATGGCGATCTTCATGATGTCGGCGGCCGAACCCTGGATCGGGGCGTTCAGCGCAGCGCGTTCTGCGTTGTCGCGCAGCACGCGGTTGGTGCTCGTGAGGTCGGCGAAGGGACGACGTCGTCCGAAGATCGTCTCGGTGTACCCGTCGACGCGCGCCTGCTCGACGACGCCGCGCAGGTAGTCGCGCACCGAACCGAACCGCTCGAAGTAGTCGCTCATCAGTTGGCGTGCCTCGGCCGTCTCGATGCGAAGCTGCTTGGACAGGCCGAACGGGCTCAGCCCGTAGGCCAGACCGTACGACATCGCCTTGACCTTGGTGCGCATGGCCGGGCTGACGTCCGCAGGTGCAACGCCGAAGATCCGCGCGCCGACGAAGCGGTGCAGATCCTCCCCGGCGTTGAACGCCTCGATCAGTCCGGGATCGGCCGAGAGATGAGCCATGATGCGCATCTCGATCTGCGAGTAGTCGGCGGTGAGCAGCGTCTCGAAGCCTTCGCCGCTGCGGATCGCGGAGCGGATCTCGCGGCCCTCCTCGGTGCGGACCGGGATGTTCTGCAGGTTCGGGTCGTTCGACGAGATGCGGCCGGTGCTCGTGCCGGTCTGGTCGTACGTGGTGTGGATGCGCCCATCCGATTCCACCGCGCGCTCGAGGGTCTCGACGATCTGCTTGAGCTTGGTCGCATCCCGGTGCTGCAGGAGCAGATCGAGGAACGGATGCGGGTTCTTCTCCTGCAGGTCGGCGAGTGATCCGGCGTCGGTCGAGTATCCGGTCTTCGTTGCCCGCGTCTTGGGCATCTGCAGCTCGTCGAACAGAACCTGCTGCAGCTGCTTGGGGGAACCGAGGTTGACCTCGTGTCCGATCTCCGCGTATGCCCGCGCCGCGTAATCGTTGGCCTTGTCGGTGAGCTCACCACGGAGGCGCGCGAGCACCTCGCTGTCGATGCTCACGCCGTTGAGTTCCATCTCAGAGAGAACGGCGACCAGGGGAAGCTCGATGTCGTCGAGAACCTTGCGCGTGCCCTCGTCGAGCGCGAGCATCTGGTCCTCGGCCACGCGACGCACGTACCAGGCCTCGGTGGCCGGGCTCACCGCATCCGTCAGTGCCACCAGCTGGTTGGGGTCGGACACCGGGAGCGTCTCGCCCAGCACCTCGTAGACCTGCTCGGCTAGCGACTGCTGGGCACCGCCCGGGCGCACGAGCCAGGAGGCGATCAGCGTGTCGAACGCGATGCCGTCGACGATCAGCCCGGCGCGGCTCAGCGCTTTGTACTGCGGCTTCGCGTGGAAGAAGTACTTGGGCGCGCTGCTCGCGAGCCACTCTTCCAGGGCCTGGTAATCCATCCGGCCGGCCGCCCAGGGAACGTACACGGTGTCGTCTTCAGCTGCGAGACCGAACCCCGTCATGCCCGCGGGGCCGAGTTCGACCTGGACGCCGACGGCGGTGCCTGCGGCGGATGCCTTGGACAGCCAGTTGCCCAGCTCTTCGTCGACCATCGTGCGGACGGTCGGAATGCTCACCGCGCCCGTCTCGATGCTCTCGCTGAAGCTGCCGGATCCATCGAGGTGACCCTCTTCAGCAGCCGTCTTGAGCAGGCGGTCGAGCAGCGTCTTGAACTGCAGCCTGGCGAAGATGTCGCGCACGGCGCCTTCGTTGAGCGGGCGACGCTCGAGATCTGCGGGACCGACGGGAAGCTCGATGTCTGTGAGCAGCTTGTTGAGGCGACGGTTGCGAAGAGCGTTCTCCTTCTGATCGCGCAGGTTCTGCCCGACCACGCCCTTGATCTCGTCTGCATGCGCAACGATCTCGTCGACGGTTCCGTACTGCTGCACCCACTTGACCGCGGTCTTCTCGCCGACCTTGTCGATTCCGATCAGGTTGTCGCTGGTCTCGCCGACGAGTGCTGCGATCTCCGGATACTGGTACGGCTCGATCCCGTAGCGCTCGCGGACAGCGGCTGGGTCGTAGACCTTCAACTCGGAGACCCCGCGCACGTTCGGGTAGAGCAGGGTGACGTCGTCGTTGACGAGCTGGATCGTATCGCGGTCACCGGAGACGATGAGCACCCGGTATCCGTCGGCGGCGCCCTGCGTGGCGAGCGTCGCGAGGATGTCGTCGGCCTCGAAATCCTCTTTCGTGACCGTCGTGATGTTCATCGCGTGCAACGCTTCTTCGAGCAGCGGGATCTGCCCGACGAACTCCGACGGAGTCTCGTTTCGGGTGCCCTTGTACTCCGGATACTCGCGCGTGCGGAAGGAATACCGCGAGATGTCGAATGCGACGGCGATGTGCGTCGGCCGCTGCTGCGTGAGCAGATTGATCAGCATCGCGATGAAGCCGTGGATGGCGTTGGTGTGCTGGCCCTCGCGGTTGACGAAGCTGTCGACGGGCAGCGCGTAGAAGGCCCGGAAAGCGAGCGAATGGCCGTCGATGATCAGGAGGGTAGGCTTTTCGGAGTCTGACACCAGGACAGCCTACAAGGCACCTGTGACAGCGAAATGCCCCGACCGACGACGGTGAGAAAGGCCGAGATGACCGAGGATGCGCTCGCGTATGTGAACGAGAGAGGGCTCGGCAGTCTCGCCGAGAAGATGGGCATCGAGATGCTCGAATTCACCATCGAGCGGGCCGTCGCCCGCATGCCGGTGGAGGGCAACACGCAGCCGGCCGACCTCCTTCACGGCGGCGCGTACGTGGTGCTCGGCGAATCCCTCGGCTCGATGTCCGCGAACCTGCACGCCGGGCCAGACAAGCTTGCGGTCGGCATCGAGATCAATGCGACGCACACCCGCTCAGCGACGAGCGGCTACGTGACCGGCGTGTGTACGCCCATCCATCTCGGCCGCACGTTGACGACGCACGAGATCGCGGTCAGTGACGATCAGGGACGACGCTGCTCCACCATCCGGATCACCAACCTCATCAAAGACCGCCCCTAACGCGCCAACGCCCTAACGCCCCACGCAGTAACGCAATCGAGTCCGGCCAAAATCCCCTCATCCGACGGGCGAGAACGGGATTTTGGCCGGACTCGATTGCGTTGGGCGCTACTTTTTGGCTGCGAGTTGCTCGATGATCGCCTGAGCGACGTCGTGCATGGTGAGGCGACGGTCCATCGAAGCCTTCTGGATCCAGCGGAAGGCCTCCGGCTCGCTGAGACCCATCTTCTCGTTGAGCAGGCCCTTGGCCCGGTCGACGAGCTTGCGGGTCTCGAAGCGCTCGACCATGTCGGAGACCTCGGCCTCGAGGGCGATGATCTGCGCGTAGCGGGCGAGAGCGATCTCGATGGCCGGAAGGAGGTCGTTGGGCGTGAACGGCTTGACCACGTACGCGAGCGCGCCGGCCTCGGTCGCCCGCTCCACGAGCTCCTTCTGGCTGAACGCGGTGAGCAGTACGACCGGTGCTATGTGGCCCTTCGAGAGGCGCTCCGCCGCGGAGATCCCGTCGAGCTGAGGCATCTTGACATCCATGATCACCAGATCGGGACGAAGCTCGGTGGCGAGGGCGACGGCGGTCTCGCCGTCTCCGGCCTCGCCGACAACCTCGAAACCGTTGTCACGGAGGATCTCGACGATGTCGAGCCGGATCAGCGATTCGTCCTCAGCGACGACGACGCGTCGCGGAGCTGTTGAGGGGGTTTCCTGGTCAGTCACGGGTAAAAGCCTACGGTATTCTTCAATGGTTGTTGTGCGCCGGTGTGGCGGAATGGCAGACGCGGAGCACTCAAAATGCTTTGTCCGAGAGGGCGTGTGGGTTCGAGTCCCACCACCGGCACAACGAGAACGGCCTGCACGGCTCAGCCGGCGGCCAGTCCGTGTGCCTGAGCCCTGGCGCGCATCGCGCCCACGCGACTAAGGTGCTCGCAGACCCCCGTTCGGGGGTGGTCCGTTCACATGAATGGTGATGCAATGCAGCCTCGCTCTGTTCCTGTCTCCTCTCCTCGCGTGCGACCGCGCGCGCGGCGCCTGCTCGTCTCGAGTGCCAGCGTCGTCGCGCTCGTCGCCGGTCTGGGCCTCGTCGGCGTCTCCAGTGCCCAGGCGTGGGACCCCGGTCCCGGCCACGACCCGGGGCACAATCAAACTCTCGCGCCGCGCACTGCCTTCACGATGGCCCCCGACGGTTCGAGCGGTGCGACGGCCGGCGGAGAAGGCATCCCGAACATCGACTCCGTCAAGAAGACGATCGCCACGTATTACGGCGACCCCGGCACGGGCATCGCGAACAAGACGGCATCGCCGTACATCAGCGAGTTGGCAGGGATCGTCTCGGCCGAGAAGGCGAAGCTGAAGGCCGGTTACGACCAAGCGGTGAGCAAGGGCGAGAAGCCCGCGATCGTCTTCGACGCCGACGACACGACGCTCTGGACGTACGACATGGAAGTCGCCGACATGCACTTCAACTTCAACCCCGCCGAACAGGATGTGTGGGTACAGGGCCAGCGCTTCCCCGCCACCCCGAGCATGGTGTCGTTCGTGAACACCGCGGCAGCGATGGGCTACAGCGTGTTCGGCCTCACCGGACGAAACGACGACCAGAAGGCGGCCACCCTCGGCAATCTGACGAAGGTCGGCTACACACCGTTCACCACCGCGAACTTCTACACGAAATGGACAGGGGTCGGCGCCTCCCAGCAGCCGTCGTACATCACCTGCGCGGTCGCGAAATGCACCACCGTCGAGTACAAGGCGCTGACCCGCAAGCACATCGAGGATCTCGGGTACACCATCACCCTCAACGTGGGCGATCAATGGTCCGATCTGCAGGGTGGCTACGCCCAGCGCGCTCTCAAGCTCCCGAACCCGACGTACTACCTGCCGTCGGCCAATCTGCCGGGTGTCTCCGAGCCGGCTCTCGCACCGCGAACCCAGTTCAGGATGGCCGCAGACGGTTCCAGCGGCGCCACGCAAGGGGGTGAGGGCATCCCGAACATCGACTCGGTGAAGTCGACCATCGCCAAGTACTACGGAGACCCGGGAACCGGCATCGCCAACAAGACGGACTCTCCGTACATCCGTGAGATGCGTGGCATCGTGGCCAGGCAGATCCCCCAGGTCGCCCTGACCTGCTTCGTCGAGAAGAAGCTGCACAAGAACCCGGCGATCGTGCTCGACGCCGACGACACGAGCCTGTGGACCTACGACATGGAGGTCGCGGACATGCACTTCAACTTCGATCCGGTCGAACAGGATGTGTGGGTGCAGCAGCAGCGGTTCCCGGCCACGCCCTCGATGGTGAGTCTCGCATCCGTCGCCCAGAAGTCCGGCTGCACGATCATCGGGCTCACGGGCCGCAACGACAACCAGAAGGCCGCAACCCTCGGCAATCTGGCGAAAGTCGGGTACACCGGCTTCACCGCGGCGAACTACTACACGAAGTGGACCGGCGTCGGCACGTCGCAGCAGCCGTCGTACGTCACCTGCGCGACCGCGAAGTGCACGACGATCGAGTACAAGTCGCAGACCCGTGCCCACATCGAATCGAAGGCCGGCGGTCACTACGACATCGTGGCCAACTTCGGAGACCAGTTCAGCGATCTCATCGGCGGCTCCGCCGATCGGACCGTGAAACTGCCGAACCCGACGTACTACCTGCCGTAACAGCCGGCCGGGAGACACTCACCCACGCGCGCGCACCTTGTTGTTGCGCGCGTCGTGGGTGAGCTCGACCAGGCCGAGCTCCTCGAGCAACGGCGGGAGGTACATCCCGAAGCGACCGCGGTAGCCCTTGCGTAAGCCGTACCAACCGCCGACGGGATTCCCATCGTCGCGCCCCCACGCCTCGACCGAACCGTCGGGTGCCGGTTTCTGCTCGTCGGCCGCGCCGAGCGGCACCCAGTCGCCCTGTTCACGCAGCCAGCCAGCTAGGTCATCGATAGCGCTCAGACGGTACTTGAGAGTCGTCGATCCGACCTGGCACACCAGCGCAGGCGGATCCGCTGCCTCGTCCCGATACATCGTGTACTCCGACGAACCCGGCGCCGTCTTCAGCACCCACGGGTCGTCTTTCGTTCCCTCAGCCATCACGGTCTCCTTCGACGCGCCGGTCCCCGCTCGCGCGTGCCGGCCCGGCTGATTCGAGTATGGACCTAGATACGGGCGCCGACCACGGTCGCGGCGAAGCGCCGGGCCCGCTCGGCGAGACCGGCGATCCGATCGGCGATCACCGCATCCACGTCGAAGCCGACGATCGACGGCGACGGCGCCCGCCGCACGTTCTCGCAGCACTCGAATCCGCCGCAGAGCATCGTGCCGACCGTGTCACCGTTGCGGCCCGCCTGGCCCGCGCGTTTTGCGACGTAGAGGTAGACGTCGTGGGTGAGCTGCACATCCTGACACCACCCGCACATCGACGGAGCGTTCGAGCGCATCGAGGCATCGGATGCGCGGAGCACGATCCCCACCGGCCCGCTCTCGGTCGGGATGACGATGAACCCGCGCTGCGCGGTGCGAGGATCGCGCCAGCCCAGGTACTCGCGCCGCGACCAGTCCACCTCGTGCAGTCCGGGCGGCATCGGGAGCTCGGCCGCCTCGCTCCGCGAGCAGTTGACGAAGGCGTCGCGGATCTCCTCCTGCGAAAGAATGTCCATAAAGTTCCTCCACTCTTATGCTGTCACAGCTTGACCTTGCCCCCCAGGGCACGGTCTAGCCTCGGCGCATGTCCACACTTGCAGCCGTCACAGACGCCACCTTCCACGACCGCGTGCTCACCGCATCCGGCACAACGCTCGTCGAGTTCTGGGCTCCCTGGTGCCCGCCGTGCCGTGCGCTCAGCCCGATCCTCGAGCAGCTCGCTGCAGAGCATCCGGATGCGATCGACATCGTCAAGATCAACGCCGACGAGAACCCGGTCAGCGCGGCCACATACCGGGCGATGGCGCTGCCTGTGATCAAGGTGTTCCGCGACGGAGAGGTCGTCAAGACGATCATCGGCGCGAAGCCGAAGCCGGCGCTCGAACGCGACCTCGCCCCTTCCTCGCGGTGGACTCGCCTCAGGTGAGGTGATCGAAGGCGCCGGTGACCCAGCCGATGTACCGGTCGGCCGAGCGTAGGACTGCGTCGCGCGCATCCTGAAGCACGGTGTTGCCCAGGTTGCCGTAGAGCCTGTCGAACGGGCGCTCGCAGATCCTGTCTGCGGTACGTCGCACCACCGCACCGGAAAGCGGGATGTCGTTCGGGTAGCTGCGCATGAAGGTGACCCACTTGCCCGATGGCCCGGGGAACACCGTGTCTCCCCCGAGCACGACACCGCGGTCCCATTGCACGATGGAGCTCCCCGGAAAGTGCCCGCCGATGGTGCGCAGAGTCACGCCGGGCAGCACCTCCCGCTCACCCGTCCAGGTCAGGATGCGGGGATCATCGCGCTGCACCCACCCGCGGTCGGCCTCGTTCACGAGCACGGGCGGATCGTCGAGCAGCCGGGACCACGACGTCTGTGCACCGAACATGTGCGGGTGGCTCGTCGCGATCACGGAGACTCCCCCGAGGGACCGCACCGCTGTGGCCGCGGCTTCGTCGACGTAGCCGGTCGGATCCCACAGCAGGTTGCCGGCGGGCGTGCGCAGGAGCATGCTCTGCTGCCCGATTCCGACCTTCGGCTCCGAGCGCAGGGCGAAGAGATCCGGCTCAAGCTCAGTGACGCGCACCCGCTCGCCCGCGTCGGTCAGATCCTGGAGCGACGTCCAACGCTGCCCGCCGAGCGGGACGTACTGGCGTTCGTCCTCGCAGATCGCGCAGAACTCGGGAGGCTGATCCCCCGCGGGATACTCGACAGCGCAGGTCGCGCACAACCAATCGGCCATTCCCGAAACGATACTCCCCGGCCATTGATCGCCTTCCCTCTGCGGGCATAGCCTGACGCTGATCAGCACTGTGATCTCTTCTCCCGGGCTTCCCTACGAAAGGTACGTGCAATGGCGAACCAACCAGTTGTCTTCATCCACGGTCTCTGGCTCCATGCGTCGAGCTGGGAGCCCTGGGCGGAGTTCTTCCGCAACGAGGGATACGACGCGATCGCACCGAACTGGCCCGGCGAATGCGACACCGTCGCCGAGACGCGAGCCAACGCGGACGACGTCGCGGGCAAGAGCATCGACGAGGTCACCAACCATTTCGCCGAGATCATCGACGGCTTCGACGAGCCTCCCGTAATCATCGGACACTCTTTCGGCGGCCTCATCACCGAGAAGCTGCTGGGACTGGGTTACGGAAACTCCGCGGTCGCGATCGACCCCGCCCAGATCAAGGGCGTGTTGCCCCTGCCCATCGCCCAGCTGAAGTCGGGCCTTCCCGCTCTTGGCAACCCTGCCAACATCAACAAGGCGATCTCCCTCACCGAGAAGGAGTTCAAGTACGGCTTCGCGAACGAGCTCAGCGACGACGAGGCCCACGAGCTCTACGAGAAGTGGACCATCCCGTCGACCGTGCGCCCGATCTTCCAGGCGGCCGGCGCGAACTTCACGGTCCACTCGCAGGCCGCCGTCGAGACCAAGAACGAAGACAGAGGGCCGCTCCTCCTGATCTCGGGCACGAAGGATCACACGGTTCCGGATGTGACGACCGACGCGACCCTGAAGCAGTACCGCGACTCCAACGCCGTGACCGAGCTCATCAAGTTCCAGGGCCGCGGACACTCGCTCACCATCGACCACGGCTGGCGCGATGTCGCGACTGAGGTGCTCGTGTGGCTGCGTCAGCAGAACGTGGTGGGCTGACCGGAGCTCAGACCAGCGCGGCGACCACCGGCGTGAACCAGTCGCGGAACATGTCGGGGTCGTCGCGCATCGTCGTGCTCACGATGACGGTGTGCGGGCCGACGATCCAGGCACCGGACTCCACCAGCGGTACGACGTAGAGGTCGAGACGGAAATAGCCTGCCTGGCGCCGGAGTTCGTGCTCTCGCGTGCGGACCACGTCGACGATGTCGGCCGCCCGGCGCGCGTGCTGCTCAACGCTGGTTCGGGCATACTCCGCGTGCCGGTCCCTCGTCCAACTCAGCGCCTCTTCGTAGTGCGCCATGATCAGGTCCTGCAGTTCGATAGCGCGATCGAAGGCCTCGAAGTGCGGCGGTCTCAGCAGGCTCAGGATGGGGCGGTGCTCGCGGTCCACGGTCAGGTCGAACCAGGCCTGCCACTGCTGCTCGAGCAGACCCCGTGGCGCCGCTGGAGCATCCTGAACCACGCTCGGGTAGACCTTCGGCTGCTGTACGGGCAGAGTGCCGGTTGCCGGATGCAGCACCGAGGCGACCGCCGGCGAGAGCCGCGGGATCGCCGGCACACCCACACTGTCGAGATGCCCGAGGTCGCGCAGGGCGAGCGCCATCAGCAGGTCCCAGGGACAGTCCTCGGTGACCTGCCATCGAAGGGTCCCTTCGACGAACATGCCGTCATTGTAGAAGCCTGAGGTTCGAGCCACCAGAGTCCGGCACAAACGCAGACGACCCGCCCTCCGGAAGCCTTCGGAGGGCGGGTCGTCGATCGAGCGTGACCGGTGCTACAGCCGGGGAGTCACGAGCTCCCCTTCCCGCTCGTCGTCCTCGGCCGAGCGCCGCGCCGTGTCGGACGGGTTCCCGGTGAGGTCGTCGTCAGCAGCATCCGCTGCAACGGTGGTTCCCTGGGTGAGGACGACAGAGTCTGCGCCGTCGATCTCCAGCGAGTTCACGACCGCCTCATCCTCGATCGAGGTGGCGAGCGGCTTCTCCTTCACGAGGCAGAGCAGCACGACCGCGACGAGCACGAGCGGCACCATGTAGAGGAACACGGGCGTGAGAGCGTCGTTGTACGAACCGACGATGACGTCACGCACCGGACCCGGAAGCGCCTTGACGATGGCCGGCGTGAACGAGTTGCTCGATCCGCTGCTGGCCGATGCCCCTGCAGGCATCCGGTCGGCGAGGAGCTCCGTGAGGCGGGCGACGAACAGGCTGCCGACGATCGCCGAGCCGAGCGACGCACCGATCTGACGGAAGTAGTTGTTCGAGGCCGTCGCCGTTCCGACCTGGGATACGGGGAAGGAGTTCTGGACGATCAGGATGAGGATCTGCATGCTCATCCCGAGGCCGATGCCCATCACCGCAAGGTAGGAGCAGAGCACCCACACGGGCAGTGCCGGGGTCATGGTCGAGAGCAGCACCAGGGCGACCGCGACGATCGCGGTTCCGACGATCGGGAGCCACTTGTACCGTCCGGTCTTACTCACGAGCTGACCGGAGATGATCGATGTCACCAGGAGTGCAGCCATCATCGGGATCATCAACAGCCCAGCCTGGGTGGCGTTCGCTCCCGTCACCATCTGGAGATAGGTGGGCAGGTAGGCGAGGGCACCGAACATCGCGATACCGATGATCAGACCGGCGATGGTGGTCAGGTTGAAGTTGCGGTCCTTGAACAGCTTCAAGGGCATGATCGGCTCGACGGCCTTGCGCTCGACCATCACGAAAGCGATGGCGGCGACCACAGTAGCGGCGATGAGCGACAAAATGACGGCCGAGTCCCAGTCGTACGTCGTGCCACCCCAGGTGGTCACCAGTACGAGAGACGTCGAGGCGATCGCGAGGAGGCCCATGCCGGCGAAGTCGAGGCGCGGCAGACGCTGCTCCTTCTTGGGCAGGCGCAGGAACACGACGGCCGAGACGATGGCGAGGATGCCGAGGGGGATGTTCATCCAGAACGCCCAGCGCCAGCCGATGCTCTCGGTGAACCAGCCGCCGAGCAGCGGGCCGGCCACGCTGGACAGCGCGAAGACGCCGCCCATGACACCCATGTACTTGCCGCGCTCACGAGCGGGCACGACATCGGCGATGATCGCGTTGGACAGGATCATCAATCCGCCGCCGCCGAGGCCCTGCACGGCACGTCCGACGATCAGCCAGGTCATGTCCTGAGACATTCCACCGATGACGGAGCCGACGATGAAGAGCGCGATCGCCCCTATGAACAGGCCCTTGCGACCGATGAGATCGCCGAGCTTGCCGTAGACGGGGAGCATGATCGTGGATGCGAGGATGTATGCGGTCGTCACCCACAGCATGTGGTCGACGCCGTTGAGCTCGCCGACGATGGTCGGCAGAGCGGTGCTGAAGATGGTCTGGTCGAGGGATGCGAGGAGCATCGTGACCATGAGACCTGCGAACAGCAGGACGATGGTGCGCTTCTGGGGAGACCCGGCCGAAGCCTTGGTCACCGCCGGGGATGTGGTGGTCATCTGAGTGGTTCTATTGCCTTTCTGGCGAGCTCGACTGCCCGCTTGCGAAGTTCGTCCGGGTGCCGGTCGCCGCCGGCTGCGACCCACTCCTTGACGGCGACGCGCACGGCGCCTCCGCACAGGGGAAGGATGATCTCGGCGATGGCCTGCTGCTCACCGGTCTCGCGACCGGCGAACATGGGGTCTGCTGCGACGAGGGTGGAGGCCGCAGCGATCAGCTGCTCCCCCATCCGCGTCATCTGCGCGATCTGACGACCGAGTAGGTTGGGGTGCTGCTTGATGAGCGTGATCCGGGCTTCGTGCAGCTCGGTGTCGGCGATGGCCGGCCCGAGAGCCTGCATGAGCAGGGCGATGACCGAGGAGAGCAGCGACTCACCGTCGTGCTCTGCGCGGATCGCGGCGACGGATGCGTCGTCGAGCGGAACATCCCGAACGCCGAGGATGGCGTCTTCTTTGCTCTCGAAGTAGTTGAAAAAGGTGCGTGGTGATACCGGAACAGCGGCGCAGATGGCGTCGACCGTCGCGTTCTCCAGCCCGACTTCGAGGGCGAGCCGCACGGCAGCGCTCTCAAGCTGCGAACGCGTTTCGAGACGCTTGCGTTCGCGAAGTCCGAGGGTTTCCGTGGTCATACATCAATTGTTGCGCTGGCCGTAACTTTGCGCAACTGCAACAATTCATTTCTGCACTATTTGCAGAACGTTCTCAGGTTCGGGCGTCGAGCTCCTCGAGGAGCTTCAGCACGGTACGCCAGTTGCGGCCGGTCGCGACCTCGCCCGCCTGCTTCCAGAACGCTGGTTTCAGCTTCGATTTCGAGACGCCGAGCGGGCACCACTGGTAGATCGCGCGATCCCCGAACCGCACGAGCTCGGGGGCGATGGCGTCCGCATCCGGTGATTCGATGCTCGACGGCACCTCCCCGTCGAGGAACGTGACCATCAACTTCGAGAAGTCATCGCCATCGTCGAGCAAGGGGTTCGCGGCGGCAATCCGCCGGAAGCGCGCCTCTGGCAGGAGGAGAACTCTGGCCTTCACGCCGGAGCGCTCGGCGATCCCCTTCTCCACCCTTTTCGTCTCTGCGGCGGCCGGCGCACTCGGAGCGTCGAACACGACGTTGCCGCTGGCCAGAAAGGTCTTCACCTCGCTGAATCCCGCCTCCTCAAACGCGGCCACCAGATCCGCTTTCGACACTTTCGTCGTCGGGCCGACGTTGATCCCCCGCACCAACCCGACGCCGTGCATCCTCAGACCTCGCTGATCGGCTCGGCCGCCACCAGCAGCGCCTGCTCGATGTTCGCCTGCTCGAACGGGCCGCGGCCGTCCCGCCGGAACTGCGGCTCGTCGAACGCGACGAGCCAGCTCGACGTGCCACTCGCTGGGAGGCTCACGCTTCTCAGGCTGGCGGCGCCTGTTCCGACGATCACGCCGGTCGGCTCACCGACCCAGTCGTCGCCGGTCTGGGTGACCGGCTCGACCACGTGCACCTGCACGCCGACGCCGAACCGCGGGTCGGATGGAGTGGTCTCCTTACGGGTTCTCATGAAGCAAGCATCGCATCCCCGACCGGGCGCATCCGTCAGTGCGAGGGCCGCGGTTCGATGCTGCCCGGGGACACCTTGCGTTCCGGGTCGAGCATCCGACGCAGGATCGAGCGCTCGGCGACGGTCCAAGCCGCAGAAATCAGGATGTACACCGCGGCCGCCAGAGGAACGAACGCGGCGAAGACCACCGTCACGTAAGGCAGGAACGAGACGGCGCGCACGATCCCGGTCGGCTGCGGTTGACCGTCCGGTACCGGAAGGGCGAGCACCCGGCGAGACACAGTCATCACGACAGCGATCAGCAGGAGCACCGCCAGGTAGACGAGCATCGCGGGCCAGACAGCCGCGCCCGCGCCGCTCAGACCGACGAAACTCGTGCCCAGCGGTGCTCCGAAAGCGTGCTCGGTGAGCAGGGTGTTTGCGTGGCCAGCGATCATCGAGTGCGTGAAGACGGCGTAGACGAGCGAGATGACCGGGATCTGCAGGAGCAGCGGCAACATCCCCGCGAACGGCGACGCCTTCTCGGTCTTGTAGAGCTCCATCGTCTTGCGCGTGAGCGTCTCGCGGTCTTTGCCGTGCTTACGCTGGAGCTCAGCGAGCTTGGGTGCGAGCCTGCGGCGGGTGTACTCGGCACGCACCTGACTCATCCCGACGGGGATGAGTACGGCTCGAATGAGCATGGTGAGGATGACGACGGCCACGAGGCCACTCGCCGTGCCGACGACCGGATCGAGCGCCGCCGAGAGAGAGGTGACGAGTTTGTATGTGCCGTCGAGAATGGCCGCAATCGGGCCGAAAGAGAAGATGTCCATGAGGGTCCCTGCTGTCGAACGAATAAGGTGATTCGTCTGACCGCGTCGAGCAGGGAAGGGTGAGTGCCCCTGCTACGCGATCGGCAGGGGAAAGCCGGGGGCCCTGGGCCTCGGCCGACCGTCGGCGTCGGGATCGGACTGACTCAGCAGAAGCCCGCGATCGGCGGGCTCGACCGCGCGCTCGACACGCGCGACCACGCCGAGGGCGGCCGCCAGCGCGGCGATTCCGCCGAGCCGTGCAGCAGCAACGATCGTGACCAGGCCGATGGCGCCGACCACACCGACGAGAGCGATCACCGTGGCAGGGCTGGATGAGCTCCAGACCGTCTCGACCGAGGACGCGAAGAGGCGTCCCAGCAGCTCGAGAAAGGCGATCATGGTGATGACGCTAACAAACGCCGGCCGATTCGTCCGACGCTGTTCGCCCTGAGCGCATCCATGTAGCAAGGAGGGCCATGATGGAAGCATGACTCGTGTAGCTATCGTCGGTGCCCACGGAAAGGTCGCGCAGCAGTTGATGCGTGTGCTCTACGACCGGGGCGACGACTTCGTCGGGATCGTCCGCGCCGAAGAGCATGCGGACGACGTCTACCGATTGGGCGGCGAAGGACACCTCGTCGACATCGAGAGGGCGACCGCCGAGGAGCTCGCACAGGCGTTCGCGGGATGCGATGCCGTCGTGTTCACGGCGGGCGCTGGCGCAGGCTCCAGCCTGGAACGCAAGCGCACCGTGGACTACGGCGGCTCGGTGAAGTCGATTCAGGCCGCCATCGTCGCGGGCATCCGGCGCTTCGTGCAGGTGTCGGCGTGGGGCGTCGACAACCCGCTGCCTGAAGACACCGAGCCTGTCTGGCGTGCATACGTCGAGGCGAAGCGCGACGCGGATGCGGTGCTCCGGCAGTCGGGACTCGACTGGACCATCCTGCGCCCGGGCGGCCTGACTTTCGACGACGGGACCGGGAGCGTCACGCTCGGCGACAGCGTGCCGACCGGGCGCATCCCGCGCGAAGACGTCGCTCTGCTGATCGCGACCTGCATCGACGAACCCCGCACGATCGGTCGGCAGTGGGAGGTCATCTCGGGTGACACTCCGATCGAGGAGGCCGTGCGGTCGCTCGTCGGCTCCGCGTAGGCTCTCGAAGGTGAGCATCTACTCTGAACGCCCCTGGCTGTCGAGCTACGCCGAGGGCGTGCCGGCCGACGTCGAGCTGCCCGCCGGTTCGCTCTCGCACCTGATCGACGAGTCGGTCGCCGCATACGGCAAGCACGTCGCCCTCGAGTTCTTCGGCGCGACGACGACGTATGCCGAGCTCGGCGACCAGATCGCCCGCGCGGCGGAAGGGCTGCGCAAGCGCGGCGTTCGCAAATGCGACCGCGTCGCTCTCGTGCTGCCGAACTGCCCGCAGCACGTCGTCGCGTTCTACGCGGCGCTTCGCCTCGGCGCCGTTGTCATCGAGCACAATCCGCTCTACACGCCGCGGGAGCTTCGGCATCAGTTCGAAGACCACGGCGCGCAGGTCGCGATCGTCTGGGACAAGGTCGCCAAGACCGTGCAGGACCTTCCCGAGGATCTCGGCGTGAGCACAGTCATCTCGGTGGACATCACACGCGCCATGCCCGCATCGAAGCGAGCGGCGCTGCGCCTCCCTGTCCCCGCAGCCCGCAAAGCCCGTGAGCAGCTCACCGCCAAGGTCTCCGGAACGGTCACCTGGGAGACGCTGCTGGCATCGAAGAAGCTGAAGGCCTCGTATCCGCGACCGGAGCGCGACGATCTGGCGCTCATCCAGTACACCAGCGGAACGACCGGGGTGCCCAAGGGCGCGATGCTGAGTCACCTCAACCTCGCGGTCAATGCGGCACAGTCCCGCGCCTGGGTGCCGGCCATCGAGCGCGGAACCTCGGTGGTCTATGCAGTGCTGCCGCTCTTCCACGCGTACGGTCTCACGCTCTGCCTGACTTTCGCCATGAGCATGGGCGCGCGCCTCGTGCTGTTCCCGAAGTTCGACCCGGACCTGGTGCTGGATGTGGCGAAGAAGCGACCGCCGACGTTCCTGCCCGCGGTTCCCCCGATCTACGAACGCCTGGTCACCGCGGCGGAGAAACGCAAGGTCTCGCTCTCGGGCATTCAGATCGCGATCTCCGGCGCGATGAGCCTGCCCGAGACGATCGTCCGACTCTGGGAGAGCAAGACAGGCGGCTACCTCGTCGAGGGCTACGGGCTCTCCGAGTGCTCGCCCGTCTTGATGGCCAACCCCGTCGGCACCACCCGAAGAGACGGCACGGTGGGCCTTCCGTTGCCGAGCACCGAGCTGCGTGTCGTCGACCCCGAGAACCCGAACGAAGACCGCGCCTTCGGCGAGAAGGGCGAGCTGCTCGCCCGCGGTCCGCAGGTGTTCTCCGGATACTGGCGCAAGCCCGAGGAGACCGAGAAGGTCTTCGCCGACGACGGCTGGTTCCGCACGGGCGACATCGTCACCATGGACGAAGACGGATTCGTGCGCATAGTCGACCGCATCAAGGAGCTCATCATCACCGGCGGCTTCAACGTCGCTCCGACCGAGGTCGAGGATGCGATCCGCTCGTTCGAGGGCGTCGCCGACGTCGCCGTGGTCGGGCTCCCGCAGGGGCGGGGTGGCGAGGATGTGGTGGCCGCCGTGGTCATGAAGCCCGGCGCATCCTTCGATGAGGCGGCTATCCGCGCCTTCGCGCGCGACACGCTCACCGCGTACAAGGTGCCGAAGCATGTGTACGCAGTCGACGAGCTGCCACGGTCGATCGTGGGCAAGGTCATCCGCCGCAAGGTGCGCGACCAGCTGCTCGCCGCGCAGTCTTAGGCGCGCCGGCGGCGCTAGCCGATCGGGCCGGCGCTAACCGATCGGGAACACGAGCAGGGAGCCCGTCGCCGTGGCGACCGCCTTGCCCGACGCATCCGTCACCACACCGTCGGCGAACGCGACCCGGCTTCCGGGTTTCGTCACCGTCGCCACGCACGTGAGCGGGCCCGCAGAAGCGAAGACCGGGCGAAGGTAGTTCACCTTGATCTCGATGGAGGTGTAGCCCTGGCCCTTCGCGAGCGTGGTCTGAACCGCGCATCCCAAGGCTGAATCAAGCAGAGTGCAGACCAGTCCCCCGTGCACCGTGCCGATCGGGTTGTAGTGGGACTCGTCGGGCTCGCAGACGAACGTCGCGGTGCCCGGGCCCACCTCGGTGAGTGCCATTCTCATGTGGCTCGCGATCGGCGGCGGTGGAAGCTCCCCGTCGATCATCGACTGCAGATAGTCGAGTCCGCTCATGGTGGGCATGACTTGCACGCCCGGCGCGGGATCCTGCCACTCGATGAGCGTCTGGCGTTCTGTCACTGGCCGTCCTTCCGGGGCAGGTTCAGGTCTTCCGGCGGGAGTTGTGATGGCTCCTCGACCGGCTCCAGTGTCTCAGAGTTGATCGCCGTCTGCCCGGGTGGGAGGTTCGACAGGTCGGGCGAGATGATGAGCGGCATGTCTCCGGAGTCGGGGAGCCCGAACGTCGGGACGACGCCTGCCGGGGTCAGCACCAGATCGTCCGATCGCCGCGGTAGCGTCTGCCCGCGGAAATAGTCGGGTCGGCGCCACCACCAGATCAGCATCAGCACGGCCCCGATAACCAGACCACCCACTCCGACTACCGCTTCAGCGCCGATCCCGAGAATCGTCACATTCTTGCCGTCATCGTCGACCAGCCAGTCCGGCGCCGCGAAGCTGATCAGCCCGTAGATGAAGATCGCCGTCAGCATGAGGCCGCCAACCAGCGGGAAGAGGCCGCGCATGATGACGTGCCGGAATGAGCTGAAAAGAGTCTTGCGGTAGAACCAGACGCAAGCGAAGCCCGTGAGTCCGTAGTAGAACGCGATCATCAGACCGATCGACCCGACGAGCGCCTCGAGCAGCACGGGGCTGATGAAGGCGAAGATCAGGAAGAAGACCGCGGAGACGATCCCCATGCCCATCGTCGCCCAGGTTGGAGTGAGGAAGCGGGGGTGGATGCGCGCAAACTTCTCCGGAATGGCCTTGTACGCCGCCATCGACAGCGCGGTGCGTGCCGTCGGCAGGATGGTCGTCTGAGTGGACGCGGAAGCGGACGTCAGGATGGAGAACCCGAGCAGCGCCATCAGGATGCTCCCCACGACACCGCCGCCGAAGAGCGTCGGGCCGATGGCTGAGAAGACGTCACCCGAGTTGTCCGGGTTCGCCAACCCGATCCCCTTGTCCCCGACACCGGCGAAAGCGACCGTGGCCACCGTGACGATCGCGTACGTGCCGAGCAGCAGGAGCGTGCTGATGATCGCGGCCCGCCCCGGGGTGCGCCCCGGGTCTTTCGTCTCCTCATTGATCGAGACCGCGGTATCCCAGCCCCAATAGATGAAGATGGCGGTCAGCATGGCCGGTGCGATCGTCTGGGCGAAGTCGAGCGTGAACGGGTTGAACCAGTCCCACTGCGGGATGAGCGAGTACGGCTCGGCATTGCCCGTGTACACCTTCACGAGCGCGAACACGGCGAAGAAGATCAGGATGATGACCTCGAACGACAGCAGTACGTACTGGAGTCGTGCCGAGATCTCGATGCCGCGGTAACAGATCCAGGTCATGATCGCGATCCACAGCACGCCGGCGATGATCGTCGCGGTGGTGTTGGTCGCGAGGGCGGCGACCGCGGGCAGCCCGAAACTGCCGACGAACGTGAACGAGTAGACACCGGCGATCTGCGCCAGATTGGCCATCACGATGACGTCGGCGACGATGATGCCCCAGCCACCCATCCAGCCCGTGATCGGCCCGAAAGCCCGGGTCGCCCACGTGAAGGTGGTGCCGCAGTCGGGCTCGGCCTTGTTGAGCTCCTGGTACGCGACGGCGATCAGATACATCGGGATGAACGCCAGCAGTACGATGCCCGGCGCCTTGACCCCCGCCGCGAGCGTTCCGCCGACGACGATGAAGCCCAGGCTAGCTGCCAGGCTGTACGCCGGAGCTGTGGATGCCACGCCCACGACGACACTCGAGGCGAGCCCGAGAGCACCGTCCTTCAGTCCCTTGGATTCGACACCCTGCTGCGGTGTTGGAACGGTCTCGGTCACCATGACCTCCCAAACTGAGGTCCGCTCATCGGTGGGCGGGCGCACGGCTCAGAATAACTCCGATCCGCCGAAAACGTATCAGGCCGTCGGGCGTTCCTCATGCAGCCGAGCGAGACGTCGGCGGGCGGCGAGTTCGGCTTGCGTCTGCGGCCCGAGCAGCACCCCGGCGCCGCTCAGAACCGCTGCCGTAGCTCGCTCGATCGGGAGCGCGCGCTCCAGAGGGGTGCTCTCGAAGCCGAGCATCGAGCGGTGACGCGGTTCGAGCGTCGACACCGCTGCGCGGAACAACACCTTGTATGACGGTCGGAGCATACGACGAAGCGGCGGCCGCCGGATGAACGTCACGATCTCGTCGACATCGGCGCCGCCACGCAACTCCCCCGCGTCCGTAAACGCCGAGATCTGCGCCCGCAGCTCGACCGCGGAGCGCGGCGGGTTCGGGATGCCCATCAACTCACCTGCCTTCGCCCACTCGGCGACGTAGCCGTCGGCCCCGCCTGGAATGGGACTCCCCAGCGCTCATGGCAGGTCAGGAACGCGTCGGTGAACGCGAGATGCACCCAGAGCGCAAGGTCGGGATCGTTGGCGGCATACGGCCGCTCATCGCCGTGACCGTCGATGTACGTGCCGGTCACCCGTTTGTGCGTCGACTGCACCATCCGCGAGCTCGCGACCGCCTGTGACGTATCGCCGAAGGTCACTGTGTGGATCCACCGGATGGTGCCCGCGAGCCTCCCCAGCGGGTCCTCGCGATAGCGGGAGAACTCCTTGACCCCGGCGAGAGCGCCCGGATGCAGTGCCTGCAGTAGCAGCGCCCGAATACCGGCCACGAGTGTCGGCATGCCCCCGTGTACGACCCAGGATGCGCTCCCCGGCCCGAAATAGCCCTCATCGGTGCCGTCGCCGAGCCTTAGAACCCAGGCGGGAACCTCGTCGGACTGCCCGGCGAGCGTCTCGATGAGCCTCGACCGCACGGGGCCGAGCACGCCGCTCATCCGGCGGTCGCCTCGAACCCGAGGCCCTCGACCACGTGCGCGTTCGGCAACTGCGCGAGGAGCCTGCCCGGAAGCAGGATCTTCGACCGGCGAACACCGGAGCCGATGATCACCACATCCGTCTCGGCGACGCGGCTGTCGACGAAGATCGGCCACTCAGCCGGAAGACCGATGGGTGTGATCCCGCCGTACTCCATGCCGGTGAGTTCGACGGCCCTCTCCATCGGCAGGAACGACGCCTTGCGGACATCGAGCAACCGCTTCACGGCATTGTTGACGTCGGCGCGCGTCGTCGATAGCACGACGCACGCGGCGATCTTCTCGACGCCCTCCCGTTTGCCCGCGACGATGACGCAGTTCGCGAGCGTCGCGGCATCCAGCTCGAACTGCTCGCGGGTGGCCGCCGTATCCGAGACGGCCGGGTCGATCTCGACCACCCCGACCTCGTCGAGCAGACCGGCGCTCGTCAACATCCCCGTCGTGGTCGGGGCAAGCAGTGCGGTGTCGGTGGATGCGGGAACCGTGGTCAGCCCGCCGAGAGTGAAAACGCCCATGTGCCTAATCTGTCCCACGCTCCTGCGAAACGCCAGCGAGAACTACTCAGCGCTGCCGGCACGCTTGAGCACGAGTTCACGCACTCGGGCGGCGTCCGCCTGACCCTTCATCGCCTTCATGACCGCGCCGATGACAGCACCGGCTGCCTGGACCTTGCCGTCGCGAATCTTCGCGAGCACGTCGGGCTGGGCCGCGAGTGCCTCGTCGATGGCGGCGATCAGGGCGCCGTCGTCAGAGACGACCGCCAGACCGCGTGCATCGACGACCTCCTGCGGGCTGCCCTCTCCGGCCACGACGCCTTCGAGCACCTGACGGGCTAAACGGTCGGTCAGCGTTCCGGCCTCGACGAGACCCGCGAGCTCGGCAACATGAGTGGGCGACACCAGCGAGCCGGCGGACACGCCCTGCGCGTTCGCAAGACGGGCGATCTCGCCCGTCCACCACTTGCGCGCAGAGGCGGGGGTCGCACCGGCGGCGATGGTCGCCTCCAGCTCGTCCAGGAGGTCGGCGTTAGCCACATCCTGGAACTCGAGTGCGGTGAAACCCCAGTTGGCCGTCAGCCGCTTGCGTCGCGCAGCGGGCTGCTCCGGCAGCGTGCCGCGCAGCTCCTCGACCCACTCGCGCGACGGTGCGACGGGAACGAGGTCGGGCTCGGGGAAGTAGCGGTAGTCGTCGGCGTCGCTCTTCGGCCGGCCGGCGCTCGTCGTTCCGGTGTCCTCGTGCCAGTGCCGTGTCTCCTGGATGATCACGCCGCCGTCGGCGAGGATCGCCGCCTGTCGCTGGATCTCGTATCGCACCGCACGCTCGACCGAGCGCAGCGAGTTGACGTTCTTCGTCTCCGTGCGGGTTCCGAGCTTGCCCGACCCACGCGGGCGCAGCGACACGTTCGCGTCACAGCGCACGTTGCCCTCTTCCATGCGCGCGTTCGAGACCCCGAGGCCCTTGACGATGTCGCGGATCGTGCGCACGTACATGCTGCCGATCTGCGGCGCGTCCGCCTCGGCGCCCTCGATCATCTTGGTGACGATCTCGACCAGCGGCACACCGCCGCGGTTGTAGTCGACGAGCGAGTAGTCGGCGCCCTGGATGCGACCGGTCGCGCCTCCGACGTGCGTCAGCTTGCCCGCATCCTCTTCCATGTGGGCGCGCTCGATGTCGATGGTGACCTCACGGCCGTTCTCGAGCTCGATCGTGACTTTGCCCTCGAACGCGATCGGCTCGTCGTACTGCGAGGTCTGGAAGTTCTTCGACGTGTCGGGGTAGAAGTAGTTCTTGCGCGCGAAGCGGCTCGTCTCGGCGATCTCGCAGTCGAGCGCGAGACCGAGACGGATGCTCGACTCGATCGCCTTCTTGTTCACCTGCGGCAGTCCACCGGGCAGGCCGAGGCAGGTCGGGCAGGTGTTCGTGTTGGCGCCGGAGCCGAACTCGTTGGCGCAGCCGCAGAACATCTTGGTCTTGGTGTTGAGTTCGACGTGTACCTCGAAGCCGAGCACCGGCTCGAACAGCTCGAGGGCCTTGTCGTAGTCCATCAGTTTCGCTTGGGCCATCAGACGGCTCCTCTTCGCTCGCGAACATCTCGGTGGCGCTCAGGTCGGGCGCCTGGCTGAGCAGGGTGTGTCCCCACTTCTGTTCCAGGAGCTGTTCGAGCGCCGCGCCGATCGTGTACAGCCGCGCATCCGCACGCGCGGGGGCCATCAGCTGAAGGCCGACGGGCAGACCGTCTTCCGGGGCGAGGCCGATCGGCAGGCCCATCCCGGGCACCCCTGCGAGGTTGGCCGGGATGGTGGTGACGTCGTTGAGGTACATCGCCAGCGGGTCGGCGAGCTTCTCGCCGAACTTGAACGCGGTAGTCGGCGCACTCGGGCTGACCAGCACATCCACCTTCTCGAAGGCGGCGGCGAAGTCGCGCTGGATGAGCGTACGCACTTTCTGCGCGCTGCCGTAGTAGGCGTCGTAGTATCCGGCGCTCAATGCATAGGTGCCCAGGATGATGCGACGCTTCACCTCGGGACCGAAGCCGGCATCGCGAGTGGCCGCCAGCACGCGCTCGGCCGTGACCGGGCCCTCCGCGGGGTCGACGCGAAGCCCGAAACGCACCGAGTCGAACCGTGCCAGGTTGCTGGACGCCTCTGCCGGGAGAATCAGGTAGTACGCGGCGACCGCGTACTCGAAGCTGGGGGCGCTGACCTCGACGATCTCGGCGCCGGCCTGCTCGAGCAGCGCGAGCGACTCGTCGAAGCGTTGCTGGACGCCGGCCTGGAAGCCGTCGCCGCCGAGCTCCTTGATCACGCCGACCCGGATGCCCTTGAGCGACCCGTCGACGAGTCCGGCGCGCGCCGCGTCGGCCATCGAAGGCCAGGTGTCGGTCAGCGACGTCGAGTCGAACGGATCGTGGCCGCCGATCACGTCGTGCAGCAAAGCCGCGTCCAGGACCGTGCGGGAGACGGGTCCCACCTGGTCGAGTGAGCTCGCGAGGGCGATTGCGCCGTAGCGGCTGACACCGCCGTAGGTCGGCTTGACACCGACGGAGCCGGTGACAGCGGCGGGCTGACGGATCGAACCGCCGGTGTCGCTGCCGAGGGCGAGCGGCGCTTCGAAGGCCGTGACAGCAGCGGCCGAGCCACCGCCGGAGCCACCGGGGATGCGTTCGAGGTCCCACGGGTTCCGGGTCGGCCCGTATGCGGAGTGCTCGGTGGACGACCCCATCGCGAACTCGTCCATGTTGGTCTTGCCGAGAGGGACCAGATCGGCTTCGCGAAGCTTGCGGACGACGGTGGCGTCGTACGGCGGGATGTAGCCCTCGAGGATCTTCGATCCCGACGTCGACGGCATGTCGCTCGTGGCCAGTACGTCCTTGATGGCGATCGGCACGCCCGCGAGCGCGCCGAGCTTCTCGCCGGCTGCACGACGAGCGTCGATGGCCGCAGCGGTCGTCAGCGCCTTGTCCCCTGCGACGTGCAGGAAGGCGTGGACGTCCGCATCCACGGCCTCGATGCGATCGAGGTGCGCGCGGGTCGCTTCGACAGAGGAGACCTCGCCCGAAGCGAGGAGGTCCGCCAGGGCGGCGGCCGGCAGTCTAGTCAGATCAGTCACAGCGGGTGTCTCTCTACTCTTCATCCAGGATCGGGGGCACCTTGAACTTGTCGCCCAGCCGATCGGGGGCGGCAGCGAGCGCCTGCTCCACCGTGAGGGACGGACGGACGACGTCGTCGCGGAAGACATTGGTGAGCGGCACAGGGTGACTGGTGGCCGGAACGTTGGGCCCGGCGACCTCGGTCACCTTGGCAACGGCCTCGACGATCTGACCGAGGTCGGTCGTCAGGCTCTCGATCTCTTCCTTGCTGAGGTCGATCCTGGCGAGGTTGGCCAGATGCGCTACCTGCTCTGCGCTGATTTCGGACATGCGTCTCCGTCGTGGCTCGGATGGTGGATGGTTCAATTCTATTCAGTCGAACCGAAGAGCCCGACCCCGGTGCGCTGCACCAGGTCGTATGCCTCCTTGTACGTGCGCGGCACCGGCTCGCCGGGAGCGCCGTACTGCGCCGCGAGAAGCCCGACCAGACCGATGCCGGGAGGGCTGAGCGGCCTGTCCTCGTCGCCCGGGGCCGGCGCCTGAGACTCCGGATTCGCGGGCAGGTACTGCGGATGCGTGTCCGGCCAGGTGCCGGGCTGGCGCGGCGTGGACCGGTTCACGGCGTTGTCGATGGTCCGCGCATCCTTGTCGCGCTCGGTCAGATGCTTCAGCTTGTGCTTCTTGGTCAGAGTGCTGATGACCGCCGAGTGGTGCATCTCCTCGTTGATGACCGTTCCACGCGCGGTGTACGCCGAGATCGCGATCGTGGGGACCCGCACGCCCAGACGGTCGAAAGTGAACCCCATCTCCCCCGGACCGTCGTCGTTCGGCGGTACGGCCGGGCCCGGCGCGACGTGGTCGTATGTTCCGCCGTGCTCGTCGAACGTCACCAGGAACATCGTGTTCATCGCGTTGGAGCCGTCTTGTGTTCGGGATCCGCGGATCGCCGTGTACACCTGGTGGAGCAACAGGTCGCCGGCGCGAACATCCGAGATCGCTCCCCCGACGATGACCTGCCCGTCGACATCCTCCTCGGTCATGGGACCGCCCGGCGGATGCATGTCGTTGTGGTCGTACAGGAGCCGCGGCTCGATGAACGCGTAGTCGGGCAGGCGCCCATCGCTCACATCCTCGTAGAACTGAGCCATGGTGCGGAAGTTCGTGTGCCAGAACTCCTCGAGCACCGGAGCGTGGATGAAGCCGGTGAGCGAGATCAGCTGCCGATCGTCGAAGTACACCCGCCAGCTCAGCCCGGCCTCCTCCAACCGGTTGAAGATGGTGGGTGCGTCGTTCTTCGGGTCGAACCACTTCCGCAGCCCCTCGGCGCCCGCGTTCGCGACATACCCGTGCGAGGTCGATGCGTTGAAGAACGAACGATTGCAGAGAGTCTGCGACGGCACCGCGCAGTGCCAGTCGTCGTAGACGGCGAACTGCTTCGCAAGTGTGGAGAAGACGGGGAGCATCTCCGGCGTGAACGAACCCATGATCTTGCGGTACTCGTCGCGCCCCGGCTCGTGCCCCTGACCGTCTTTGGTCAGCTCGCCGATGTAGTCGCGCACGAACCCCTTCATCGTGGGCTTCATCCCCTCAGGGGGCGCGTTGAACGGCGGCTGGATGTCCTCCTCGCGGGCGAGCGCGTTGGCGGGAGGGTCGACGACCCCGAACAGCTGGGTGTTCACATGCGGGTAGACCTCGCCGGGGTCCGGCGACGGCTGACGCATGACGAAGTCGGTGGTGCCGATATATGGATGCACGCCGATCTCGCCGCCCGCGGGATCCGGATTGCTGTAGTCGCCGAAAGCCAGGCCGTTGAAGCGCTGACCTTTGGGCAGATTGTCCTCGTCGTAGAGATAGCCGAGCAGGTTGTCGAACGAGCGGTTCTCGTACATCAGGACGACCAGGTGGTCGTATCCCGGCGACGACCGGGGCGGCAGCGGCGGATACTCCTCGCCGGTCTCGTGCTCGGCAGGCTGCTGCCCGGCGATGGTAGCGCCCGCTATCCCGCCGGCGACACCGCCGACCGCGGCGCCCGCTGCCGCGATTCCCGCGCCGCGGAGGAATGCCCGGCGCGAGGCGACCCGGCGCTCCTCCCCGCCCGGGGTGGCCGTGTCGTCGTCAGCAGTCATCGACCCCTATTATCCGCCGCTAGCGTCCGGATGCGCTCTGCACGCCCGGATCGTCCGAATTCGTCCGCGAGGTCATCACCAGATCGCCGAGGTCGATCCCGATCATCGCGAGATTCCGCATGCACTCCGTGCCGGCCGAGAAGTACTCGTTGTGTCCCGAGGATCCTTCGAGCTTCGCCCCGGTGAGCGGATCCGTTCCGCCGGTGACGCCCATCGACCGCGCGCCGTACGACGGGGAATCGGGGTCGCTGCCGAAGAACGCACTGTGCGCGATCGGGTCGAGGCTCGCCTGGGCGACGAATACGTTGCCATCGCGCACGCTCAGGTCTGCCACCGACTGGGCGTCGCTGCCCGGCGAGCCCATCAGCGCGAGCGCATCGACCGTCACGGTGTGGCGTTCCAGAGCGAGCAGGGCCGCCGTCGATCCGTACGAATGCGCGAAGACGCTCAGATAGGGTGGGTCCGCCTGCCGGAGCGATTGGATCCCTTCGAGAACGCTCTCCAGGCTGTCCGCGCCCTCGTTCGCCAGCTTCATACCGCCGATGTTCATGAGCACCGGCGTCTGGTATCCGATCCACGCGACCGTGGCGACGCCGGGGGCCCCTGACCTCCGCGAGGGCCGAGCACTCGGTGCAACATCGAGGTCTGCTGGTCGTAGAGGTTCTGCGCGGTCTTCGACCAGTCGACGATCTGCTCGCCGACCGACATGTACATGCCCGGCACGAGCACGCTGACGTACTTCGCCGTGGCGAGGTCGCCGATCACGATCGATGCCCGGGCGTCCGAGGCGGTGTCCAGCGAGACGAGCGTTCGCTTCACGCCGTTCTTCTGCTTGAGCGCCTTCTGCACGTTCTCGAGTGTTTCGCGCTTCTGCTCGAGCTCGATGCGCACCGCTCGCCCCGTGCCGGTCTTGATCTTGCGATCGGTGTCTGCGATGGTCCGTTTCAGATCCAGCAGGTTGGCCCGGCCGCGCACCGAATACGGAACACCCTCGAGATTGCCGATCACGTGCGGGGCGGCTTCGAGCAGCGCCGCCTGCTTCACCGGGTCGAGGAGCCTCCAGACGCCGCTTACATCACCGGCCTTCGGCGGGTTGGCGAGCATCCGGTCGAGGTCGGTCCGGTGTGATTGCACGTAGGCAGGGAGGTCGGACGCGTTCAAACGGCTGAGCGATCCGAGGATCGAGCCCGAGACGGCCAACGAGCCCTCGTTGCCCGTGGGCGCGTCACCGACGGTCGAATATGCTGCCGGCGGTGGAATGTCGGCGGGCAGCACTGGGACCCCGGTCAGCCCAGCGGCGACCGAGGTAAGGGTAACGATTGCTGCAAAGCCGACCAGCACTCCGTCCGGGTCCCTCCGAGAGCGACGAGCTAAGCCCTTGCAGTGCGCCCCGGGCGAGCGCACTCTTCGATGCTATCGGTAGGAATACTTGCAATAGCCGGTCGTTCTACCCCCTGTTGTGGAGTAGACCAGACGTTCTGAGGCCGGTCAGACCGCGCCAGGGCCCCCTCGAGCAGGCGCCGGAAACCGTCGGCGTCGATGATCGGGATGCCGAGCTCCTCGGCCTTACCGAGCTTAGACCCCGCGCCGGGTCCGGCTGCGACGAAGTCCGTGTTCTTCGACACGCTCGATGCAGCCTTGCCGCCCGCGGCGATGATCGCCTCCTGCGCGCCCTCACGGCTGAAGCCTTCGAGCGACCCCGTGGCGACGACCGTGAGTCCGGCGAGAACCCCTCCGACCTCGTCGGCAGCTCCTGGTCCCGGATGCCCGGGCGTCGCGAATTGCACGCCGTCACGCGCCCAGCGCTCGACGATCTCCCGATGCCAGTCGACCTCGAACCACGCGAGCACCGCGTCGGCGATGATGCCGCCGACCCCGTCCACGACCGCGAGCTCTTCGCGAGAGGCGGCCCGGATGGCGTCGAGCGAGCCGAAGTGGTTCGCGAGCGCGCGCGCCGCGACCGGTCCGACGTGACGGATGTTCAACGAGACCAGGATGCGCCACAGCGGCTTCGTGCGTGCTGCAGCCAGGTTCGCGAGCAACTCGATCGCGTTCTTCGACGGCACGAAGTCCTCGTCGCCGGAGAATTCCGCGGCCTCGGGATCGTACGGACCGTCCTTCTTCTGGCGACGGCGACGGAACGGAGTGTCGGTCTTCTCCGCACCCGATTCCGTCAGCTTCGGCAGACCGGTCTCGTAGTCGCGCACCACGACCTGGACAGGGAAGATGTCTTCCATCGTCAAGCCGAACAGCCCGGCCTCCGTGGGAAGCGGCGGGGTCGAGGGATGCAGCGGTTGGGTCAGCGCCGCCGCAGCGACCTCCCCGAGCGCCTCGACATCGAGGGCCCCGCGGGAGCCGATGTGCTCGACGCGGCCGCCGACCTGGGCAGCGCAGAACTCGCTGTTCGGGCAGCGCAGGTCGATGTCGCCCTCTTTCGCGGGCGCCAGCTTGGTTCCGCAGACGGGGCAGTTCTCCGGCATGACGAACTCGCGTTCGGTGCCGTCGCGCAGTTCGACCACCGGGCCGAGCACCTCGGGGATCACGTCGCCGGCCTTGCGCAGCACCACGGTGTCGCCGATGAGCACGCCCTTCGCCTTCACCACATCCTGGTTGTGCAGGGTCGCCTGACGCACTTCTGAGCCAGCAACCCGCACCTTCTCCATCACAGCGAACGGTGTCGCCCGGCCCGTGCGACCGATGCTCACGACGATGTCGAGCAGCTTCGTGTTCACCTGCTCGGGCGGGTACTTGTACGCGATCGCCCAGCGCGGAGCGCGGCTGGTCGCGCCGAGCTCGTCGTGCAGCGCGAGCTCGTCGACCTTGATCACGATGCCGTCGATCTCGTGCTCGACGCTGTCGCGGTGCGCGCCGAAGTACTCGATGAACTCGGCGGCCTTCTGAGCGGAGTCGACCACGCGGTAGTGCGGCGAGGTCGGCAGCCCCCATCCCTTCAACAGCTCGTACGTCTTCGACTGACTGTCGACCGGCGGGTTCGCCCAGGCGCCGATGCCGTGCACGAGCATGTGCAGCCGGTTGAGGCGCGCACGCATCAGGGCCAGCTGCGCGGGATTCTTGCCCTCGGCCTTCTGCCGCAAGGAACCGCTTGCGGCGTTACGCGCGTTGGCGAACACCTTCTCGCCGATCTCGAGCTGCGCGGCATTGAGCGCTTCGAATTCGGCCACAGGGAAGAACACCTCACCGCGCACCTCGACCAGAGGCGGATGACCGGTACCCTCCAGTCGGGCGGGGATGACCGGGATGTACCGGATGTTCTCGGTCACGTCTTCGCCGACGACACCGTCGCCACGCGTGGCGGCGGACACCAGCAGGCCGTTCTCGTAACGGAGGTTGATCGCCAGACCGTCGATCTTGAGCTCGCTGAGGTAGTCGACCCTGCGACCCGCGTCCCGCTCCACCTTGGCGGCCCAGGCGAGGAACTCCTCGATCGAGAACACGTTGTCGAGGCTGAGCATCCGCTCGGCGTGCTCGACCGGAGCGAAGAGCGTCGTCTGCGCACGACCGCCGACCGTCTGCGTCGGGCTGTCCTGGCTCTGCAGCTCGGGGAACAGCCGCTCCAGCTCTTCGAGCCGCTGGATCATGCGGTCGTACTCGATGTCGCTCACCAGCACGGTGTCGCGCTCGTAGTACGCGTCGCGGAGCTCGAGGATGCGGGTGGTCAGTTCTTGCGCTTCAGCGCGTGCTGCCGCCGGATTGTCTTCGCTGTCGTTCGCCACCCGTCAAGCATAGGGAAACCTACCGACAGCGCGGGAGGCATCCCGGCACTAGCCGACCGGTACGGCGGAGACCGTGCGGTCGATCGTGGTCTGCCCGAGCACCCGCGTGCCGACGTAGACGACGGCCGTCTGGCCCGGCGCGACGCCGTTGAGCGGCGCATCCGGGGTCACCACGAGTTCGTCGACGCCCTCGGCGTTCGGCTTCACGACAGCGACAGCGGGTTCCGGATCCGCGTGGGCGCGAATCTGAACGTGGCACGCGAACGGCGTACCCGCGTTCTCCGGCGCGCGACCCGCCCAGGTGAACCGGGATCCGGCGATCTCGGCGATGTCTAGCGCCTCCTTCGGCCCCACCACGACGGTGTTGTCCTTCGGCCGTACTTCCAGCACGAAACGCGGCTTGCCGTCGTCGGACGGGTAGCCGATGTTGAGGCCCTTGCGCTGTCCGACCGTGAACGCGTGCGCGCCCTCGTGGTTGCCGAGCTTGTTGCCCTGGCGGTCGAGAATGTCACCGGTCTCGGCGCCGACGCGCTCAGCCAGCCAACCGCGGGTATCGCCGTCGGGGATGAAGCAGATGTCGTGCGAGTCCGGCTTGTTCGCGACACTGAAACCGCGCTCCGCAGCCTCCGCGCGAACCTCCGCCTTGGACGGCGTGGCGCCGAGCGGGAACATCGCGTGTGCAAGCTGATCGGACGTCAGCACACCGAGCACATATGACTGGTCCTTGGCCCAGGCGCTGGCGCGGTGCAGCTCGCGGTTGCCGTCCGAGTCGGTCAGGATCGTCGCGTAGTGGCCCGTGCATACGGCGTCGAATCCGAGATCGATCGCCTTCTCGAGCAGAGCCGCGAACTTGATCTTCTCGTTGCAGCGCATGCACGGGTTCGGCGTACGTCCTGCGGTGTACTCGGCGATGAAGTCGTCGACCACGTCGAGCTTGAAGCGCTCGGAGAAGTCCCACACGTAGTACGGGATGCCGATGATGTTGGCTGCGCGCTGCGCATCCATCGAGTCCTCGATCGTGCAGCAGCCCCGGCTGCCCGTACGCAGGGTGCCGGGCATCCGGCTGAGCGCCAGGTGCACGCCGACCACGTCGTGGCCCGCGTCGACCGCCCGGGCCGCCGCCACTGCGGAGTCGACCCCTCCGCTCATCGCCGCTAGAACTTTCACCCGAATATCCTATGCCCGGTCGCCTGGGAGGCTACTCCGCCCGGTGCTGCGCGGAAAATCGCACGATTCAGTGGCCGAGGCGGGTGGCGCGCTCGGCGAGACCGGCGCGGGAGGCCTGCTCGTACGCGGCCGGCAGGGCGGCGACCAGCGCATCCACGTCTGACTCCGTGGTGGTGCGGCCCAGCGTCATCCGGAGCGCGCTTCGCGCATCGGGTTCGTCGCGCCCCATCGCGAGCAGCACATGGGACGGCTCCGGGATGCCCGCCTGGCACGCCGAACCCGTCGAGACCGAGATGCCGGCGAGGTCTAGAAGGAACAGCAGCGAGTCCCCCTGCGCGCCGGGGAAGGTGAAGTGCGCGTTCGAGGCCACGCGCTCGGGCGAGCCTTCGGGGAGGCCGCTGAGCAGCGCATCCGGAACCATGGTGAGCACACCGCGGATCAGTCTGTCGCGGAGCCCCTCGAGTCGCGCCGCCTCCTGCGAGAGCTCGTCGGCAGCCGCACGTGCTGCTACGGCGAACGACACCGCGGCGGCCACATCCTGCGTGCCGCTGCGCACCTGTCGCTGCTGACCGCCGCCGTGCACCAGCGGTACGACGCTGGCGGTGCGACTGAGGACCAGCGCGCCGATCCCGACAGGACCGCCGATCTTGTGCGCCGATACGCTCAGCGCTCCGACACCCGACACTCGCAGCGCGGAGAAGTCGATGGGGAGATGCCCGTAAGCCGCGACCGCATCGACATGGACCGGCACCTCAGCGGCTGCGGCGAGCGCCGCCAGTTCGGTGACCGGCTGGATCGTGCCCACCTCGTTGTTGACCCAGAGGTAGGTCGACAGGGCGATCCGCTCGGGTGCGACGGCGAACGCATCCTGAGCAGCGTCGAGACGGATGCGGCCGACCTCGTCGAGCGGCAGCCACCGAACTTCCGCGCCCTCATGCCTTTCCAGCCACTCGAGGGTGTCGACGGTGGCGTGGTGCTCGCCCCCGGGCGCCAGGATGCGCGGCCGCGGCCGTTCGCCGTCCGCGCCGTTCCGCGCCCAGTACAGCCCCTTGATGGCGAGGTTGATCGCCTCCGTGCCCCCCGAGGTGAACACGACCTCGATGGGGTCGCAACCGAGCGTGGCGGCAACCGTCTCGCGGGCCTCTTCGAGCATCCGCTTGGCCTGTTGCCCTTGGCTGTGGATGGACGACGGGTTGCCGACGACGCCCATCGCCTCTGCGTAGGCCGCGATGGCGTCCGGTCGCATGGGTGTCGTCGCCGCGTGATCCAGGTATACCGGCACTTCACCTCTCCTCACGACTGAAAGCGCTTGCGCATTCACTACTCTAGAACGCATGACTTCCGGAGATCCTTTACGCAGCCTGGGCGTTCGCATCACCCAGCACGGTGGAGAGCTCAGGGTCTTCTCGGCAAACGCCGACGGCATGGAGCTGTGCATCTTCGACAGCAAAGACCCGAACTGGCTGATCAAGACGGTTCCGATGGTCAAGGACGCGAACAACGTCTGGGTGGGTCGCTCTCGCACGCTGGCCGTGGGCACCCGCTACGCCATCCGCGTCTCGGGGCCCGCGAGTCCGACCAACATGTTCAACCCTGAGACCCTGCTGCTCGATCCGTATGCTCGCGGGCTCGTCCGCGTCGGCGCCAACGAGTGGCGCGGAACGGTGGTCGCCGACGGCTTCGACTGGGGCGAGGCACGCAGGCCGAACATCCCCTCGACCATTCCGTCATCTACGAGGCGCACGTCAAGGGCATCAGCAAGCTCAACCCCGACGTTCCCGAAGACCTGCGGGGAACATACGCCGGCCTCGCCCACGAGTCGACGATCGGGTATCTGAAGGATCTCGGTGTCACAGCGGTCGAGCTGCTTCCGGTGCACGCGTTCATCTCCGAGCAGCGCCTCATCCAACAGGGGCTCACCAACTACTGGGGATACAACACCCTCAACTTCTTCTCGCCGCACACTCCGTACGCATCCCGTTCTGCTCAAGCGGCGGGTCCGGATGCGGTGCTCGACGAGTTCAAGGGAATGGTCAAGCTGCTGCACCTCGCGGGCATCGAGGTGATTCTCGACGTGGTCTACAACCACACCGCCGAGGAGGGCATCGGCGGGCCGCGCACGAGCTTCCGCGGCATCGACAACGCCACCTACTACCGGCAGGACGAACACGGCGCGTACATCGACGTCACCGGATGCGGCAACACGCTCGACTTCTCGCACGACGTACCCGTGCGGCTGGTGCTCGACTCGCTGCGCTACTGGGCGAACGAAGTGCAGATCGACGGCTTCCGGTTCGATCTCGCTGCGACCCTGGGCCGGGATGCGAGCGTGCAGTACACGCCCGAGCATCCGTTGCTGCAGGCCATCCTCCACGACCCGCAGCTCGCCGACACGAAGATGATCGCGGAGCCTTGGGATGTGGGAATGGGCGGCTGGCAGACCGGCAACTTCCCCGACGGCTTCTCGGAGTGGAACGATCGCTACCGTGACCGCGTCCGCAACTTCTGGCTGGCGGACATCAAGGAGGCGCGCCAGCACGGCCAGGCGCCGATCGGCATCGGGGGGTTCGCCACGCGTCTCGCGGGCTCGTCGAACACGTTCTCGCCGGAGCGCGGCCCGCTCGCGTCGATCGACTTCGTGACGGCGCACGACGGATTCACGATGGCCGACCTCACCGCGTACGACGTCAAGCACAACCTCGGGAACGGCGAGGACAATCGCGACGGCACGGACAACAACCGCTCGTTCAACCACGGGGTCGAGGGCGCAACGGTGGACGAGGCGATCCTGCTGCAGCGCCACAAGGCCATCCGCAACCTGATGGGGACGCTCCTCCTCTCGGCAGGCGTGCCGATGATCACGGCGGGCGACGAATACGGCCGCAGTCAGCGGGGAAACAACAACGCGTACTGCCAAGACAGCGAGCTGACCTGGATGGGGTGGCTGCGCACTCGGGAGGAGCGAGAGCTCCTGGCCACCACCAAACGCCTACTGGAGCTGCGGCGACTCAATCCTGCGTTGCGTCCCAGTAAATACGCGGTACTCGGCGAGACGACGAAGAACGCCAGCCATATGGACTGGTACGACGCCACAGGCGAGCGCATGGACGACGAGGATTGGAACTCCCCGAGAACCGCACACTGCAGTATCTCGCCGCGAGCACTCCCGACCGCGAAGAATTCAACCGCGTCCTGCTCATCGTGCACGGGGTCGAGGACGACGTCGAGGTCTCGCTGCCTGCGGCACCCGGCGTCACGTCGTACAACCTCCTCTGGGACAGCTCCACCGAGCTGCCCATCGAGGAGGACACGACGTCGCTCGCGCCGGGCAGCAAGCGCCTCGTCGGCGGAACGTCGATGCAGCTGTTCCGTGCGAACGGCCCTCGAGTGGAGAGCGCTCCGGTCGCCGCCGCCTCCGACGCCGGGTAGCGCGGTGGCTAAGCAGAGGGCCGGGGCGGGAACTCCTGCGACTGTCGCGCTGACGGCCGCGGGCATCCCATTCGAGGTGCACGCGTACCACCACGATCCGGCCGCGACATCGTTCGGCCTCGAGGCAGCCGCCGCGCTCGGCGTCGCGCCCGATCGCGTGTTCAAGACGCTGCTCGCCGACACGGATACAGGAATCGTGGTGGGCGTCGTCCCGGTCACCGGAATGCTCGACCTCAAGGCGCTCGCCGCCGCGGTGGGAGCCAAGCGCGCGACAATGGCCGATCCAGCCGTCGCCGAACGTCGCACCGGGTATGTTGTCGGCGGCATCAGCCCGATCGGACAGAAGACCGCACACGCGACCATCATCGACGAGACCGCTCAGTTGTTCGACACCGTCTACGTCTCGGGCGGCAAGCGAGGACTCGACATCGAACTCACCCCCGCCGATCTCCTGTCGGCGACCGACGGCAGCTTCGCGCCGATCGCCAAAGAGTGACCGCTACGACGCGACCGCGATGAGCCCGAGTTCCACGGCTCCGAGCAGGAGATCGTTCTTGGGCACGACGCGAACGGTATACCCGAACGCGCCCGCCCAAGCGAGCTGCACCGTGCCGCGGTATTCACGCGCGACGGCCGGGTCGTCGGTGCCGGGGGCATCGCGGTCGACCTCGAGCGGCAGGTAACGCACGTCGGTGAGCTGATCGCCCTCGTGGCTGCGACCGTAGACGACCTGCACCTCGACCTCGTCGGGAGAGAGCCCGTTCAGGTGGATGAGGGCGCGAACGTGCAACTCGTCGCCGACCTGCGGCACCGCATCCACCCCGCCCGACTCGACGTGCGCGACGTTCACGCCCGGCCAGGCGGCACGCACGCGCTGCTTCCACGCGGCGAGACCCCGCGCAGCCGCGTAGCCGTCGGCCGTCAGGCGCCGTTCGTATCCGGTTGCGGGGATGTAGAGCCGCTCGACATACTCGCGCACCATGCGGCCCGCGCTGAGCTCGGGCGACAGGGTCGACAGCGTGTGCCGGATCTGCGCCACCCAGGCCTCGGGAACGCCGTCACCATCGCGGTCGTAGAAGCGCGGCGCGATCTGGTTCTCGATCAGGTCGTAGAGGGCCTCCGCCTCGAGCGCATCCCGCTCGGCGCCATCGCCGGCCGCATCGGCCGACGGGATCGCCCAACCGTTCTCGCCGTCGTAGAACTCGTTCCACCAGCCGTCGAGGATCGACAGGTTCAGCGCGCCGTTGAGCGCCGCCTTCATCCCCGAGGTACCGCAGGCTTCGAGCGGGCGCAGCGGATTGTTGAGCCAGATGTCGGTGCCCGGGTAGAGAAGCTGAGCCATCCCGATGTCGTAATCGGGCAGGAACACGAGGCGCGTGCGGATGTCGGGCTCGGAGGCGAACTGCACGAGCTTCTGGATGAGGCGCTTGCCCTCATCGTCGGCCGGATGCGATTTGCCCGCGATCACGATCTGAACGGGTCGCTGTGCGTTCAACAGGATGCCGCGCAGTCGTTCGGGATTGTGCAGCATCAGCGTGAGACGCTTGTATGTCGGCACGCGTCGAGCGAAGCCGATCGTGAGCACCGATGGGTCGAGGAGATCGTCCATCCACGACGGCGCGATGCCGCCCGGGTTCTGGCTCTCCCAGGCCGCCTTCAAGCGCCGGCGGGCGTCTTCGACGAGCTGTTCGCGCATCCGGGTGCGCAGAGACCAGAGATCCATGTCGCTGACCGCGCCACTGTTCGCCCAGTCGGCCGTGGTGGTGTCGTCGGTGCCGAGACGCTCCTCGGCCAGGGCCCGAAGCATCGGATCGGTCCAGGTCGGGGCATGGACGCCGTTGGTGACAGAGTCGATTGGCACCTCCTCCGCATCGAAGCCCGGGAAGACGCCGTTGAACATGTGGCGGCTGACCTCGCCGTGCAGCTTCGAGACGCCGTTGGCGTGCTGTCCGAGCCGGAGGCCCATGACCGCCATGTTGAAGACGTCGGCCGATCCTCCGTCATAATCCTCGGCGCCGAGCGCGAGCACATCCGGAATGGCAACTCCTGGCAGGAGGTCGGTCGAGAAGTACTGCTCCACCAACGGCCGATCGAACCGGTCGATGCCGGCGGGAACGGGCGTGTGCGTCGTGAAGACGGTTCCCGCACGCACCACCTGAAGGGCCTCATCGAAGCTGAGCCCCTCTCCGATCAGGTCGGAGATGCGCTCCAGTCCGAGGAACCCGGCGTGGCCTTCGTTGGTGTGGAACACCTCGGGGTCGGGCGTGCCGCTCAACTCGGTGTACGCCTTGATCGCACGCACGCCGCCGATTCCGAGCAGAAGTTCCTGGAGAAGACGGTGCTCTCCCCGCCGCCGTAGAGGCGGTCGGTCACCGATCGCAAGCGCTCTTCGTTCTCCGGGATGTCCGTGTCGAGCAGCAGCAGCGTGACCCGACCCACGGCGGCCTGCCACACCCGCGCGTGCAGCACGCCGTTCGGCAGGGCGAGGGTGATCTGCACCGCGGTGCCGTCCGGGTTGCGCAGGACCGAGAGCGGAAGCCCGTCGGGATCGAGAACGGGATAGCTCTCGAGCTGCCAGCCGTCGGGAGTGATCGCCTGCGAGAAGTAACCCGCGCGATAGAAGAGGCCCACACCGATCAGCGGCACCCCGAGGTCGCTCGCGGCCTTCAGGTGGTCGCCGGCGAGGATCCCGAGACCGCCCGAATACTGCGGGAGCGCGGCCGCGATGCCGAACTCGGGTGAGAAGTACCCGATCGACCGCGGTGCGGAGTCGTCGAGCGACTGATACCAGCGCGGCTCGGTGAGGTATGCGTGCAGATCCTCGCGGAGGTGGTTGGCCCAGTCGACGTATCCCGGATCGGCGGCCAGCTCGGCCAGCCTGGCCGGGTCGACCGCGCCGAGCAGCGCTATCGGATCGTGGCCGACCTTCTGCCACAATTCGGGCGCGATTCTGGCGAAAAGCTGCCTTGTGGGCTCATGCCAAGACCAGCGCAGGTTGCCTGCGAGCTCTTCCAGAGCCCCGAGGTTCTCGGGGAGTACGGCGCGGACGGTGAATCTACGAATGGCCTTCACGGGGTTCAGCCTAGGGGAGGCGAAAGGCTTGCATTCACTCAATCCCAGATCGACCAGTGGGGAGTGTACGGTCGGGGTGTGGCAAAGAGCGCAACGAGCATCCAAGCACCCGCCGAGCAGCCGGCAGAGCAGCCCGAGTACGCACCACTTCTCGGCCGCATCCCGATCCTCGAGCTGTCCCCACAAGTCGACGAGGGGCTCTGGCCCGCGACCGCGTTCAGCGGCGAAGTCGTCCCGTTCAGGGCGACGGCCTTCCGCGAAGGGCACGATCTGATCGGCGTCGACCTGCTGCTCCTCGACCCCGCGGGCGAGCAGACCGAATACAGGATGCGCCCCATCGACCCGGGCACGGACAGGTGGGAGGCGCAGGTCCAACTGGAGACCGAGGGCCTCTGGCGCTACCGCATCCAGGCATATGCCGACGAGTTCGCCACCTGGAAGCACAATGCCGAGGTCAAGGTGCCCGCGGGGCTCGACGTCGACCTCATGTTCACGATCGGTCACGACATCCTGGTTCGCGCTGCAGCCGACAAGCGACGCAGCACGGCCGAGCGGCGACACCTCGGCGAAGCCGTGAACGCCATCGCCGATCAGGCTCGGAGCGCCGACGAGCGTCTCGCGGCGGCGCTCGACGACCGGATCGTGCGCATCCTGGACGCCCGGCCGGTGGTGAGCCTGCCCACCCTCTCCCCCACTCGCAGCGTGATGGTCGAACGCACTCGCGCGGGTGTCGGCAGCTGGTACGAGTTCTTCCCGCGCTCCGAGGGAGCTAAGAAGCTGCCCGACGGCTCCTGGAAGTCGGGGACGTTCCGCACAGCCGCGAAGCGTCTCCCCGAGATCGCGGCCATGGGCTTCGACGTCGTCTACCTGCCGCCGATCCATCCGATCGGGCGCAGCTTCCGCAAGGGGCCGAACAACACGCTCGACGCCGGCCCGAACGACCCGGGATCGCCGTGGGCGATCGGCTCGAGCGAGGGCGGACACGACGCCATCCACCCCGACCTCGGCACCGAGAAGGACTTCGTCTACTTCATCGGCAAAGCCAAGCAATCCGGACTCGAGGTGGCTCTGGACCTCGCTCTGCAGGCCTCCCCGACCATCCCTGGGTCAAGCAGCATCCTGAGTGGTTCACGACGCTGCCCGACGGCACGATCGCCTACGCGGAGAATCCGCCGAAGAAGTACCAGGACATCTACCCGATCAACTTCGACAACGATGCGACCGGTTTGCGCGAAGAAGTGCTCCGGATCGTGCGGCACTGGATGGCGCTCGGCGTGCGGATCTTCCGCGTCGACAATCCGCATACCAAGCCGCTCGACTTCTGGGAGTGGCTCATCCACACCGTGAACGAGTCGGATCCCGACGTCGTCTTCCTGGCGGAGGCGTTCACCCGGCCCGCCATCCTGAAGACGCTCGCCAAGGCGGGGTTCCAGCAGTCGTACACCTACTTCACCTGGCGGAACACGAAAGACGAGCTCGAGGAGTTCCTCGACGGGCTCGCCCACGACACGGCCGACTTCCTGCGCCCGAACCTGTTCGTGAACACGCCGGACATCCTCACGGAGTACCTGCAGTTCGGCGGCCCGGCCGCTTTCAAGGTGCGCGCGGCCATCGCGGCGACAGCCGCGCCGAGCTGGGGCGTGTACTCCGGTTTCGAACTGTTCGAGAACGTCGCGAGGGCTGGAGCGGAGGAGAACATCGACAACGAGAAGTACGAGTACCGTCCGCGCGACTACGCCCGGGCGCAGACACTCGGTCGTTCGCTCGCGCCCTACCTCACGATGCTCAATCGGGCGCGCAGCGAGCACTCCGCGCTCCGCCAGCTGCGCAACCTCCACATCCACGGCAGCGACGACGACTCGATCCTGGTGTACTCCAAGTTCCTCGCCGGCGACTTCACCCGCAGTGGAAAACCGGATGCGATCATCGTCGTCGCCAACGTCGACCCGCACTCCGTGCGCGAAACGATCGTGCACCTGGATGTGAGCCGGTTCGGTATCCAGCCCGGCGCGGAGTTCGAAGTGAAGGACATCGTCACCGGCGCCCGCTGGACCTGGGGCGCCGACAACTACGTGAGGCTCGATGCGTTCACCGAGCCCGTGCACATCCTGAGCGTGAAGGTGGGTTCCTGATGGCTCCGATCCCCGAGGGCGCTGCCGCGATCTCTCTGCCCGCTCTCGACGACGGCCTGCTCTACGCCGTCTCCACCGGCAGCTACCACGACCCGCACGCTGTGCTCGGGCAGCACCGGGTGAGCGCACCCGGGGTTGCCGACCCGGTCACAGTCATCCGCACGCTGCGCCCGTTGGCGAGCGAGGTCTCGGCGGTGCTGGAGACCGGTGCGCACATCGAGCTCGCGCACATTGCGCACGGCATCTGGCAGGGCATCGACATCGTCGGCGCCCACAGCTACAAGATCGAGGCGCGGTACGCGGACGGCAGCACATGGACCGCGGACGACCCTTACCGCTTCGCCCCCAGTATCGGCGACCTCGATCTGCACCTGATCGGCGAGGGCCGGCACGAGCAGCTGTGGACCGCGCTCGGCGCGCACGTCCGCGAGATCGACGGAGTGCGCGGCACCGCCTTCACGGTGTGGGCCCCGCACGCACGCGCAGCGCGGGTGGTCGGCGACTTCAACGACTGGGACGGCACGCGGCACGCCATGCGCAATATGGGCCCGACCGGTGTTTGGGAACTCTTCATCCCCGAGCTGGGCGCAGGAACCATCTACAAGTTCGACATGCTCGGCCAGAACGGCGCCTGGGTGCGGAAGGCCGACCCGATGGCGCGAGCCGCAGAGATCCCGCCGGCAACAGCATCCGTCGTCACCGAGACCGGCTACGGGTGGAACGACGGCGGGTGGATGCGCGAACGCAGCAGCCGCGACCCCCACGCCGGCCCGATGAGCGTCTACGAACTACACCTCGGAAGCTGGCGGCCCGGGCTCGGCTACCGCGACGCCGCCGATCAGCTCATCGACTACGTCGGCGCCCTGGGATACACGCACGTAGAGTTCCTGCCGCTCGCCGAGCATCCGTTCGGCGGCTCGTGGGGATACCAGGTCACGGGGTACTACGCCCCGACCAGCCGGTTCGGCTCCCCCGACGATCTGCGCTACCTCATCGACCGCCTCCACCAGGCCGGCATCGGCGTCATCCTGGACTGGGTGCCCGGCCACTTCCCCAAGGACGAGTGGGCGCTCGCGCACTTCGACGGGCAGCCGCTCTACGAGCACGGCGATCCGCGCCGCGGCGAGCAGAAGGACTGGGGAACGCTGGTCTTCGACTTCGGCAACTCGCAGGTGCGCAACTTCCTCGTCGCGAATGCGCTCTACTGGCTCGAGGAGTTCCACATCGACGGGCTGCGGGTGGATGCGGTCGCCTCGATGCTGTACCTCGACTACTCGCGCGAAGACGGCGAGTGGCTGCCCAACATCCACGGCGGTCGCGAGAACCTCGAGGCGATCAGCTTTCTGCAAGAGGTCACCGCGACGTCGTACAAGCGCAACCCCGGCACCGTGATGATCGCCGAGGAGTCCACGAGCTGGGCCGGTGTCACCGCGCCCACCTCGAGCGGCGGCCTCGGTTTCGGCCTCAAATGGAACATGGGCTGGATGCACGACTCCCTGCAGTACATCCAGGAAGATCCGATGTATCGCAGCTACCACCACAGCGAGATCACGTTCTCGTTCGTCTACGCGTTCAGCGAGAACTTCATGCTCCCGATCAGCCACGACGAGGTCGTGCACGGCAAGGGCTCGCTGCTCAGCAAGATGCCCGGCGACCACTGGCAGCAGCTGGCGAATGTGCGGGCGTATCTGGCCTTCATGTGGTCGCATCCCGGCAAGCAGCTGCTCTTCATGGGTCAGGAGTTCGGTCAGCCGTCCGAGTGGAGCGAGGAGCGCGGGCTCGACTGGTGGATCCTCGACCAGCCGTCTCACCGCGGCCTCTGGGACCTCGTCGCCCAGCTCAACTCGCTCTATCGCGCGAATCCGGCGCTCTGGGCGCTCGACAACGATCCGGCCGGGTTCGAATGGCTCGACGGCTCGGACGCGGCGGGCAACGTCGTCGCGTTCCTCCGCTGGGACAGAGAAGGGAACCCCATCGCGGCCATCCTGAACTTCTCCGGCAACCCGCACTCGGAGTACCGGCTCGGACTCCCGTTCGCGGGCGAATGGGAAGAGGTGCTAAACACCGATGCCGAGGCGTTCGGCGGCTCGGGCGTCGGCAATCTCGGTGTGGTGACCGCCTACGACGAGCCCTGGGCGGCGCAGTCCGCCTCGGCGGTCCTGACGCTGCCGCCGCTCGGCGGCCTCTGGCTCAGGCCTCGATCGAAGTGAGCCACTCGGCGTAGTCGACGCCGTCGATGGCCTGTTCTGGAACGAGGTTCTCCCCTGCGCGCCAGGTGGAGCCGAGCGCGCCGGTGATGCGCGTGCCCACGATCGCTCCACGCGCTCCGGTGGCCGCCTTCCATTGCTCGGCGAGATCGCGCGAGGACTCCACCTTGGGACCGCCGACCGTACGGATCGAATCGGCCGCGCCCTGGCCCTCCGCTGCATCGATCAGGATGTTGGCCACATCGCTCACCGCGATCGGCTGAAAGCTGATCTTGGCCGGTGCGGGAACGAATCCTAGACGCGTGCCGCGCTGGAAGATCGAAGTGAGGAAGTCGTGGAACTGGGTCGTACGGACGATCCTGGTCTCGAGTGGCGAATCCTGATAACTGCGCTCCTGTGCCGCTTTCGCCCGGTAGTACGAGTACGCCGAGCGGTCCACGTTGACGATCGAGAGCAGTACGGCATGATTCACACCGAACCGAGCCGCGGTGTGCAGCAGATTCTGCGAGCCGGATGCGAACACGATGACTTGCTCCGCGGCCAGAGGCGTTCGACACGTCGACGAGCACATCCACGCCCTCGAGAACCTCTTCGAGTCCGTCGCCCGTCACGATGTCCGCGGTGCGGTAGTCGGCGCCCGGCACGAAGGCTGCGGCATCGTCATCCGGAACACGGCGGCTCGCTACGACGACGTCGTGTCCGCGCTGCACCGCTTCGGCCGTGACGGCGCGGCCGGCCAGGCCGGTGCCGCCGACGACGAGGACACGCGGCATTCAAGCCTCCTGGCGGGTCTGGTGGAGTGCGGGTGCCGCCGACGAGCTGTGAGACCGGCTCAGTACAACAGCGACGTCAGCCTAGCCCTGGCCTTCGTGACTCGCGGGTCATCCACACCGACAATCTCGAAATAGTCGAGGAGGCGCGAGCGCACCCAGTCCTTGCCGTCGGCGTCGAGCCGGGGGAACAGCGTCAGCAACCGGTCGATGGCGTCTTCGACGTGACCGCCGGAGATATCGAGGTCCGCGACGAGCAATTGAGCATCGACGTCGGTCGGCGCCTCTGCAGCTCCGGTACGGATCGCGTCCATCGAGATGCCGGCAAGACGATCGAGCAAGCTCACCTGTGCGAGGCCGGCCACGGCCATCGCGTCGCGCGGATCTTGCGCGATCGCTGTCTTGTACTCCGCGATGGCGGTCTTGTAGTCGCCTCGCTCGATGGCCTCGTACGCCTCCGCGTGGTGCGGCGGGAGCGGCTCGGGCGTCGGCTCGACGGTCTCGTCGCTCGGCTCCACAGCATTCGAATCGGTGGGCACGGATGCGCGACCCGTCACCCCGTTCTGAGCGGCAAGCTGCAGCAGCTGCTCGAAGACCTCCCGCACCTGCTGCTCGGGGATCACTCCGTCGAAGAGCTGGACGGGACGCCCGGCGATCACCGCGGCGACCGCGGGTACCGACTGCGCCTGGAAGGCCTGCGCCAGCTGCGGGTTCGCCCCCGCATCGACCCGCACGAGCACCAGACGGCCCGCGTAATCCTGGACGACGCGGTCGAGGATCGAGGAGAGCTGCTTCGACGGCTCGCTCCACTCCGCGCCCAGGTCGACGACCACCGGCACGGTGGCCGACAGGTCGAGGAAGTCGTTGAAGTTGGCGTCGGTGCCCTCGAAGTAGAGGCTCGGAAGCTCGACCACACCGACGTCGGCGCCGTCCGCCGAACCGGCGGGTCCGCCTGCTGCCGTACCCTGCGCCGGCATCATCGCCCGATTCACGAGGGAACTGAGGTCGACAGCGCCACGCAGGCTCGTGGGGTTGGGCGGGAGATCGCTCATTACACTTCCTTTGCGCCGATGATTCCTTGGGCGAACCCCAGGAGTCTGATCTTCTGGTCGGAACCGGCCGGCGGTACGAAGAACGCCAGCTGGTACCCGTAGGTGATCTGGATGCCGGTCTTGCTGGCATTCGCACCGAGCAGCGCCTCCGCCGCGCCGCCGCCCTTCAGGGTGATCTCGGCGCCGGCTTCGACGACCTTGGTGGTCTCGAACTCGTTGAGGTTCGTCCAGACGATGGCGCCCGAATCGTTGGTCGCCATGGCGATCGTACGGTCTTTCGGTACCTCGTTGGTGTACGCGAGCGACGCCGTGGCCGAGAGGCCGGCCTTGGTCTTCGCCTTGTAGTCCGCGCCGACCGCCGTGCGCAGAGTGTCGCCCTTCGCCTCGAACTGCGACGCGAACTTGGCTGGCATCCCCGTTCATCAGCACGTCGCCGTAAGCGGCGGCGACATCTTTCGGGGCCATCTCGATGAGTTTGGAGTCCGGTGGAACCACAGCGGCACCGATGCTCGCCGGAGCCAGGCCCGGCACCTTGACGTCGGGTTCGAGAGACACCGCGTACTGGACCATGTAGTTGTCGCGAGGGCTGTCCTGGACGAGCGCAACCGCCGTCGGTGCCTGAGCCTTGTCTGTCGGCTCGAGCACCGTCGTCACGACGCGCGGCCAGGAATCGGTCGCCTGAGGAAGAGTGATCTCGAACGGCCCCGAGGTGATGGGCGGCAACACGGGCTCGTCCGCCTTGTGCGATCGGATCGTGTAGTTGGCCTGGCGGAGTTCGAGAGCTGGGCCCGTGAGCCGGGTGGCGGCCAACACGGCGTCTGCTTTGGCGTCCGCCTGGCTCGTGACGGCGGAGATGCGCTTCATGATCCGCTCGAGCTGAGGAACGGTCACCGCGGGCGGCATCACGTCTTTCGACTTGGAGAGGTCTGTCGCGATGGGCGAGGCTGTCGGTACCGCCGACTGCTTCGGCGCGGCGAACAGGTCGGACGAGCATCCGGTGAGCACCATGGCACCGATGAGCACGGGAACGGCGACCATCGCGCGCCGGGTCGAGCGACGACCCTTCGGTGTGGCCTCGACGGCCTTCGAGGGCTTGTACTTGGGAGCTTTCGGGAGTTTCGGCATCTTGGGTCCGCCCTTCCGGCGGGGGCCGCGCGATTTGCGCAGCGTGTAGAGGCCCCAAAGGTAGAGGCCGAGCCCGACGAGCAGCAGGGCGAGACCGCCGATGATGAGCGGGGCCGACCAAGGGGTGCTCGTATCGAGGGGCCAGACGAGTCGGATCACATTCGGAGCGGGCTTGGTGCCATCGGCCGCGACGATCACGCTGATGCTGTCGGGCACGTTCATCCGGGTGAGCTTGGCGTCGTCGCCGTCGAACTCTTCGAGCCAGAGGTCAGACCCCGTGGGATTCGGTCCCGCCTCGGCGGGATCGGTGCCGGTCGATGGCTTGCTGGTCGATGGATCGGTGGTCGACGGCGCAGTGGTCGCTGGAGCCGAGGCGCTCGACGCCGGCGTTGAGGTCGAGCCGTTGTCCGGCTCGTCCGACCCATCCGACCCGTCGGCAGCCTTCACCGTCGTGGTCTTGAGCGTGCCCTTCGCCGTGTCGTACGACATGCGCGAGTACGTCTGGTCCGCCGAGCCATGCCTTCACATCGGCAGTCCTGCCGTACGCGACGACCTGCGTCTTGGACGTCGATCCCGACACTGCGAGCGTCTGCTGACCCGGATGCGCGTTCAGCACGGCGCCATCGATCACGATGTAGCGGGGGTCGCCTTTCACGGTCGCCGACATGGCCACCTGCGACAGGGGTGCGAACACCGTCCGCTGGGCGATTCCCACAGCGATCATGACGGCCGCCACGACGAACGCGACGATAGCGAGTACGAAACGCAAACAAGCTCCTTCTGTGTTGCCCCCGGATGACGGGCGGGCACAGTCAATAGACGATACCGGCTCAGTCTGGGAGCCTCCTAACGATCGGCTGCACGGATGCACCGGGGCCCCGTGCGTCTGCCGGTCACGAAATGTAAGATCGACGGGTGCCGTAGCCCTGCTGCGCGCCTTCGGACTTCAGGAGAGACAACAGTGGCCACCGACGAATCGAACTTCACCCAGGTCTTCCGCGGGTACGACAAGGATGAGGTCGACAAAGCCATCCAGGAGCTCCGTCGCGAGCTCATCAAGTCGAACACCCAGTCGGCGGACTCCGTCAAGGAGAACAAGAGGCTCCAGGCGCGAGTCGACGAGCTCAACGCTGAGATCGAAGAGGTCGGCAGCCCTACGTTCTCCGGTCTCGGCACCAAGCTCGAGAACACCCTGCGGGTGGCGGAGGAGCAGTCCACCCGCCTGATCGCCCAGGCCGACATCGATGCCGAGAAGCTGCGCAGCGGCATCTCCGCCGAGGTCGAGAAGATCAAGTCGACGGCGGCTGCGCAGGCGGAGCGAATCCTCGCCGACGCCCGCGCCCGTGCCACGACGGCTCTCGAGGACGCTCAGATCGAGTCCGCCGAGATCCTCGCGAAGGCGAATGCCGACAAAGAGACCCTCGTGACCGACGCTCTCCGCGAGGCGGCAGCCATCCGTGGCGCCGTGGCCACCGAGGCCGCGGAGCTCCGGGCGACCAGCAAGCGTGAATCGTCGGCAGTGCGGGCCGAGGCCGATCGCGAGGCGGCCGAGCTCAAGGTCGTCGCCAGCCGCGAGGCGGAAGCTGCCCGGGCTGAGGCCGCACAGCTCGGACACGAGATCGAGACCCGTCGCGCCGAGCTCACCGCTGAGTTCGCAGCCGACCGCGCCGCGTTCGAGCGCGATTCGGAGCAGACCAGACTCGATCTCGCCCGCCAGGTCGCGGAGACCAAGAACGCGCTGGAGGCCGAGCAGAACGAGACACGCAACGCCCTCGCCGCCGAGGCCGCGCAGGCGCGTGCCGATCTTGCCGACGAGGTCGAGCGTCAGCGTGCGTCGCTCGCCGCCGAGGCCGCACAGACTCGGGCAGACCTCGAGAACGAGTCGACGTCGACCCGCCTCGCCCTGCAGACCGAAGTGGAGCAGACCAAGAAGGCGCTTGCACTCGAGGTCGAGCAGAGCCGTCGAGAACTCGACGCCGACGTGGAGCAGACCAGGTCCGCCCTTGCCGACGAGGTCACCCGCACCAGGAGCGAACTCGCCGACGAGGTCGAGCGCACGAAGAGCGCACTCGCCGACGAGGTCACCCGCACCACGAGCGAACTCGCTGCGAACGTCGAACGCACGGAGAGCGAACTCGCCGACAAGGTCCTCCGCGAGACGACTGCTCTCGAAGCCGAAGTGACGCAGACGACGGCCCAGCTCGCATCCGACCGCGCTACGACCGCGGCCTCGCTGGCCGCCGACCGCGAGCAGACGGCGAAAAGTCTTGCCGCCCAGGTCGAGCAGACACGCGCCGATCTCGCCGCCGAGGCCGACAAGCAGCGACGCGAGCTCGAGGCCGAGGTCGCGCAGCAGCACCGCGAGCTCGAAGCCGACGCCGAGAAGCAGAGGAGCGAGCTGCAGGATGAGGCGGCACAGCTCCGCGCCGAACTCGCCTCCGAGGTCGATCGCACCCGCAGCTCGCTCGCCGAGGATGTGGCCAGAGAGCGGTCGACGGTCGCCACCGAGGTCGCGAACGCCAAGTCCGAGCTCGAGGCCGAGGTGACGTCCACCCGGGCAGGACTCGCCGCCGAGGTCGAGCAGACCAAATCGGCCCTTGCCGCCGAAGTGATACAGACCAAGACAGCGCTGACCGCCGAGGTCGAGCAGACCAAGTCAGCGCTCGCGGCCGAGGTCGAGCAGACCAAATCCGCCCTCGCCGCCGAGGTCGAGCAAACCAAATCCGCGCTCGCGGCCGAGGTCGAGCAGACGAAGTCCTCGCTCGCCGAAGAGACGGAACGCATCCAGGGCACCCTCGCGGAGGACGTCCGCCGCACTGCTGTCGACCTCGCCGATCAGCGCGAGTCCACGGCGAACGCACTCGCGAACGATCGCGAACAGCAGCGCGTGACCCTCGAAGCCGAGGCGGAAGAAATCCGCGTCACGCTCGCCAACGAGACCCAGCAGGCGCGCGTCAAGTTCGAACGCGACACCGCCGAAGCTCGCGCCGCGCTCGCCCGCGATATCGCCGAGGCACGCACCGCGCTCGAGACCGAGCTAGCGGAGCTGCGCAGCAAGTTCGATCAGGAGAGCGTTCAGGCACGTTCGGCTCTGGATACCGAGCTCACGGCCATCCGGCGCCAGACCCTCGAAGAGGTCGAGGCCAAGACCCGCGAGATCGAGCAGGCCCGTATCGACCTCGACGTCGAACTGAAGGCTCGCCGCGACGAGGCCGAGAAGGACTACCTCAGCCGCCACCAGGAGGCCGTCGCCCAGACCCAGAAGTACCTCGACGAGGCCAACCAACAGCTCGCCGAGGCGATCAAGCGCACGACTCAAGCGCGAACCGAGTCGGACACGTTCGAGGCAGAGGCCCGGGTCACGGTCAAGAACGCGCGCAAGGAGGCCGAGGCCACGGCGGCCGACATCGTCTCCTCCGCCGAGGACCGCGCAGCGGCGCTCATCGAGGAGGCCGAGGAACGCACGCAACGCCTGGTCGCCGACGCAGAGGAGCGACTGGCGCAGATTAGGATTGAGCGCGAAGCTGTCGCTGGATATTTCGAAAACCTTCGGGGCGTTCTGCAGCAGGCGGAGCGGGTCTCCGCCGACAGCAACGGATAAACCGCTCGAGGGGGCCCCATGAAGATCCTGAACCCGTTCCGCGTCGGCCTCATCGGAACACTCGGTGTCGGGCTCGGGGTCTTGATCCTCATGTCGGTCGTCAATCTGGCGACGATCATCACGTACATCGGTGCAGCGCTCTTCATCGCGCTCGGCATCGAGCCGATGATCTCGTTCCTCGAACGGCACAAGTTCCCCCGCTGGGCGGCCCTCCTGCTCACCCTCGTCGTCATCCTCGGCGCCCTCGCCGGCCTCATCTGGGCGATCGTCCCGGTAGCCGTCGACCAGCTGACGCAGCTGATCACGGGCATCGTCAACTGGGTCAACAACGGCGGTGCCGAGCAGTGGTTCACCGATCTGCAGCACCAGATCCCCGGGATCATCAACGATTCGAACATCAACGCCGCGACCGACTGGCTGCAGAAGAACCTGCCGAACATCACGGGCACGATCGTGCAGACCGGTGTCGGCATCGTCAGCGGCGTGTTCGGCGGAATCATCGTCATCATCCTGACCATCTATTTCACGGCTTCCCTGCCGAGCCTGAAGCGCGCGACCTATCAGCTTGTTCCGGCGTCGAAGCGAGCGCGGTTCTCCGACCTGGGCGACCAGATCACCGACTCGGTCGGCAAGTACGTCATGGGTCAGTTCGCGCTCGCACTGGTGAACGGCGTGCTCAGCCTGATCTTCCTGAGCATCATCGGCGCGCGGTTCCCGATCCTGCTCGCGTCCGTCGCCTTCTTCTTCTCGCTGATCCCTCTGGTGGGCACGATCACGGGTTCCGTCATCATCGTGGCCGTCTGCCTGTTGTCCGGGCCTCCTACGGCGATCGCGGCGGCGATCTACTACATCATCTACATGCAGGTCGAGGCCTACGTACTCAGTCCACGAATCATGAATCGCGCGGTCTCCGTGCCGGGCGCACTCGTCGTCGTGGCAGCGCTGGCCGGCGGAACACTGCTCGGCATCCTCGGGGCGCTCATCGCCATCCCGTTCGCCGCGTCCATCCTGCTGGTGATCAAACAGGTGGTCATCCCGCGCCAGAACGAGCTCTAGCGCGCTTCAGTGCCCGGACCGGGTGGTTCGGCGGTCAGAGCCGGTCGGGGCCGTAGAGGCCCGTTCAGAAGCCGTCAGGCGGCCGGCCAAGTCGTCGGCAGAGGTAAAGCCGACGGATTGACGCGGGAGACGATCTCGTCCAGCACACGGCGCGTCTGGCTCTCCCCCACCCACAGGTGCTTTCCGCCGGCGACCTCGACCAGTTCGATCTGCGGGAGCGGCGCGAAGGCCTCGGCCGCAGCATCCGGTTTCAGATAGTCATCGTGCTCCGGGATGAGCGCGACGATAGGGCGCTCGTCCCCCGCCCACGCCGCGAGATGCTCCGGCGTCGCCCGGTGCAGCGGAGGTGACAGGAGGATCACACCGTCGACCGGGAACTGACGGCCGTACATGAGCGCGAGCTCGGTGCCGAACGACCAACCGACCAGCCACGGGTGCGGCAAGCCGCGCTCCGCGACGAACGCCATCGCGGCCTCCACATCCAACCGCTCGTCGACCCCTTGGGAGAACTGTCCATCGCTCGTGCCACGCGGCGACTTCGTTCCGCGCGTGTTGAAGCGAAGCACGGCGATGTCGGCCAGCGCGGGCAGACGCCCGGCGGCCTTCCGCAGGATGTGCGAATCCATGAACCCACCGCCCGTCGGAAGCGGGTGGAGGGTGACCAGCGTCGCTACAGGCGGCCGGTCGAGCGGGCTGGCGAGCTCACCGACGAGGGTGAGACCGTCGCTCGTGTGCAGCTCGATGTCCTCCCGGCGCGCCGGCAGCTCGACGCCGCCACGGATCTCGATGGGCTCTATCGCCTCGGTCGTCACGTCTGTCCTTCTCCTCAGCTGATCTTCCAGCAATGGCCGTGCCAGTGCCGTCTGGCCGCGACGTCGGCGGCATCGCCCATCACGCCGTCGGCGCGCCAGGCGACGAGGTGTGCCACGCCCGCGGTGATCTCCTGGCCGCATCCCGGACACAGGTAGCTCTTCTGCGCTTGGGCAGCGGAGACGGGCTGCACATTCCACAGAACGCCGCGACGCACCTCGGTGCGTCGCCAGCCGGTCATGAGGCGGCTCAGGTCCTGCGCCTCCTCGTCGTCGCGAGCGTCGCGGCCGTGGCGACCCTTCGGACGATTGCTGCGCGGCATGATCCAAGTCTAGATCGGGCTAGACGTCGCCCTCGCGCTGCGCCATCCGCGACTCGTCGAAGTCGAGCATCGATTGGGCCTTGGTCAGGATGCGCGACGCGTAGTTGCCCCGGCTGCGCGCCTCGAGCAGAGCCTCGCGCTCGGCGTCGAGTACGAGAGACCGCAGTGCCCGGTACTGCAGGTGAGGACCGACCGTCTCCTCGTCGGACTCGTCGAATTCCGCACGCTCCCATTCGGCCTCCACACGCAGAAGGGTGTCTTTGCGCACGCGCTCCACGACGACCTCGTCCACCTCCTGCCCTGCTGCGAGCGGGATATCGGGTCGCTCGAGCGCGGCGAGGCCCGCCTCGCTGAGCTCTTCGAGCAGGGTGGCCAGCTCACGACGATCGGCCACAGCGTCCGAGCCCGACACCTTCAGCCAGCGGATGAGCAACGGAAGCGTTCCGCCTTGGCCGAGCAGCGTGATCACGGCTACGACGAACGCGATGAAGATCAGTTGGTACGAGTACGGCGTCTCGCGCGGGATCGTCTGCGCGGCTGCGAGGGTGACGACTCCGCGCATCCCCGCCCAGGTGAGGACGGCGCCGCCCCGCCAGCCGATGGACGACTCCTGCATGTCGGTGATGTCTGCAGAGCGGCGCTCCAGATAGCGGGTCACCCGGCTGAAGCGACGCTGACCCCGTTCATCTTCCGGCTGACCCCTGTCCTTCAGACGATCGATCCCGTCGTCGAAACGATCCCTCATCTCGCCTGCTCTGCGCTGCACAGACCGAAGTCGCAGCACGATCGGCACGATGAACAGGCCTCTGATGATGAGCAGGAGCACGCACACGAGCAGCCCGAGCAGGATGCACCCCCACACGTCGTACCCCGCGGGATGCGTCTCCACGCCCGCGATGATCGACTTCAGCTGGATGCCCATCAGGAGGAACACGCCGTTCTCGAGCACGAACTGGACGGTGCGCCAGTTGAGGCGTTCAGCGATCCTGGCCTGTGCGCTGAACTTCCGCGCCGCGTTGTGGCCGGTGTAGAGACCCGCCACAACGACCGCGAGCACTCCGGATGCCTCCAGGCTCTCCGCGGGGATGTACGCGATGAAGGGCACGGCGAACGACATGGCCGTCTCGAGAACGGGATCGTTGAGGCGCGAGCGCACGAACACCGTCACAATGCCGACGGCCAGTCCGACCGCGATCGCGATCACCACCGAGAGCGCGAAGTGGCCGACGACCTCCCCGAAATTCACGGCCGCTGCCGTCGCAGCCGCCGCCGCCAGTGAGGACTTGAGCAGCACAAGCGCAGACGCGTCATTCACGAGGCTCTCGCCTTCGAGAACAGTCACGATGCGGCTGGGGAGGCCGAGTCGTTTCGCGACCGCGGTGGCGGCCACAGCATCCGTCGGACTGACGACAGCGCCCAGAGCGATGCCTGCGGCGAGATTGAGATCGGGGAAGACCATGTACAGCACGAAGCCGATGATGAGCGCCGTCACGATCACGAGCACGACCGAGAGGATGGAGATCGTCCCCAGATTCCGACGGAAGTCCATCAGGGGAACCTGGATCGCCGCCGAATACAACAAGGGCGGCAGTACTGCCATGAGGATCACCCAGGATGGCACCACGAAATCGGAGGGCACGAACGGCAGATACGAGATGGCGACGCCGACGACAAGGAGCACCAGCGGAGCGGCGATCCCCAGCTGTTTCGAGAACGCCGAAACGACCACGAGCACGACGATCCCGATGACACCGATCAGCGCGAATTCCATTGTCAAACGCTATCGTGACGACGCGGGGCGTCAGGATGCCCGGGCCGGGCGATCAGGCGATCGGCGCGGCAGCCAGGTCAGGTCAGGTGCCGCTCAGGCGATCAGTACCAGCCGGTGCTCTGCGAGTGCGCCCATGCGCCACAGGGCGTCTGGTAGCGGCCCTGGATATAGCCGAGACCCCAAGCGACCTGCGTCGCCGCGCTCGTCTGCCAGTCGGGACCAGCGGACGCCATCTTGCTGCCCGGGAGCGCCTGCGGGATTCCGTACGCTCCGCTGCTCTTGTTCTGCGCGTAGACGTTCCAGTGCGATTCCTTGTTCCAGAGCGACACCAGGCAATTGAACTGGTCATCGCCCCAGCCGCGTGCCTTGACGGCCGCGTATCCGGCGGCTTGCGCGGATCCGGGGTCGGGGACTCCAGCGGGGGGCGCCGTGCCGGTGCTCTTCTTCTTAGCCGGAGCAGCGGGCGCCGGTGCGACGACGACGGGCTTGGGCTTCTCCTTGACGCTCACAGCCTCACGCGTGATGTCCATCGTGTACGAGCCCGGTGCGGTCAGCGACTGCACAGGGGCATCCCCGAAACGGGACGTCGGCTGGACGGTGTCCGCGTATGCCGGGGTCGACGCCGAGCCCGAATACGGGTCGACGACACTCACCAGAGTGAAACCGACGGCGGCCGTGAACGCGAATCCCAGCAGTACAGCCCGGGAGCGCACATGGGGTCGCCTGACAGCCACGCCGACCGGGTTGGCCGGAGACAGCGGAACAATCTCTGCTTCTCGTCTACCCACGATCACAGAACCATAACGGACGAATCGCGAAGTACCAAGACGGGACTCCCACATTCAGCGAACAGCCAGCATCACATCCGTCACGCTGTCGAGCAGCAGATCGACCTGGATTTCCTTGTATCCACCGCGCTGTGGGCGGAAAGTCGCAGTGCGCACCTCGTCGACGCTCATCGGTTTCGCGTCTTGGAAATACCGCACAAGACGCGCCGCGAAGCGGTCGACATCGGCCCGGTTGTAGCCGTAGGTGAAGATGCTCACTCGATCGAATCGGTGCCCCAGCGGACGGGCCAGACGGTTCAGGATGACCTGGGCCGTCGTACGAGCCTCCTCGAACCAGACCCCGTCGCCCTTCTGAGCGCGCGCGGCCTCCCGTTCCCTGGCCGAGAACGCGTCTTCGAGGCGTTCCAGAGCTGCATCCACATGGCTCGTCGAGTATCCGCCCTTCTGCATGGCGAAGGCGGTGTGCCGGATGTCCGCGGCCATCAGGGTGCCGCCGGCGGAACGCTCGCCGTCGTACGCGCGGCGGGCGGACTGCAGGAACTCGTCGACCTGCTCGGTGTCGTAGCCGAGCTTCGACTTTCGAGTAAGGGGAAGGTGCTCACTCCCCCATTGTGTCATCCGAAGATGAGGAAGAGCGCGTACGCGGCCGCGGCCGACGGCAGGATCGAGTCCAGTCGGTCGAGGAAGCCGCCGTGCCCGGGCAGCCACGAGCTCATGTCCTTGATGCCGAGGTCGCGCTTGATCAGCGACTCGGCCAGGTCGCCGACCGTGGCCGTCAGCAGCACCACCAGGCCGAAGACGATGCCGAACCACCAGTCCTCACCGATCATGAAAATCGCGAGGAGCACGCCGGCGACCATCGCCACAAGAGCCGCGCCCGCGAATCCCTCCCAGGTCTTCTTGGGGCTGATGGTCGGGGCCATCGGATGCTTGCCGAACGAGAGCCCGCTGACGTACGCACCGGTGTCGACCGCGACCACTAGGACGATGAAGGCCAGAACCCACCACTCTCCGCCGTCTTCCGCGAGGAGCAGTACCGCGAAGCTCGCCAGGAGGGCGACGTAGAGCTGCACGAGCGCACCGGAGCCCAGGTCACGCAGCAACTGGGCGCCACCGACCTTCTGAGGCCGCGCGGCCTCCTCGATCAACCGCCACACCCAGACGAGGAGAATGCCCCCCGAGAGCGCGACGAGCTGACCGCCTGAGTGCAGGTAGTACGAGGCGGGAACGATCACCACGGCCGCGACGACCGTCGGGACCCGTGGAACAAGCCGACCAGCGCCGCGGAAGGCCTGCGTGAGCTCGAGGGCCGCGAAACCCGCCGCTGCGACGACGACCACCATGAACAGCTCTTTGACGAAGATCAGGCTGAACAGCATGAGCAGCCCGAATCCCAGGCCGATCAGGATCGCCAGGATGAGATTGCGCCCGGTGCGAGCCTCGATGCGCTCGTTCGTGGCGTCGAGCTGCGCCTTGCGCGCCTGTACTTGGCGCTCCAGATCGGCCCGTGTGGCCTGCACCTGGGCCCTGAACTCGGCCTTCGAGGCCGCCCGGCCCCGTTTCGGCTGTGCCGGGGTGCCCGGATCGCCGGAGCTGCCGTTGGTCATGAGGGATGCCTAAACCTCGAGGAGTTCGGCTTCCTTGCGCTTCAACGCCTCATCCACGGCGTCGACGTGCGCACGGGTGACGTTCTCCAGCTCCTTCTCGCCGCGGGCCACGTCGTCGTCACCGACCTCGCTTTTCAGCGCGTCCAGATCGTCTTTGGCCTTGCGGCGGATGTTGCGGATCGCGACTTTGGCGTCTTCACCCTTGGTACGGACGAGCTTGACGAAATCCTTGCGGCGATCCTCCGTGAGCTCGGGAAGCGTCACTCGAACGATGTCACCGTCGTTGCCGACGTTCGCCGACAGGTTCGGCATGTTGACGATCGCCTTCTCGATCTCCTTCAGGGCTGACTTGTCGTACGGCGTGACGAGGAGAACGCGTGCCTCCGGGTTCTGCAACCCGGCGAGCTGAGCGAGCGGCGTCGGAGAGCCGTAGTAGTCCACGAGCACCTTCAGGAACAGCGCGGGGTTGGCGCGGCCGGCGCTCACGGTGCTGAAGTCGTCCTTCGCCGCCTCGACGGTCTTGCTCATGCGCTGGGTGGCGTCGGAAATCACATCCGCGATCACGGTCTCTCCTTCAATCGGTGAATCGGTGTCTAGTCTAGAGCCCGTGGCCTCGGCGTCCTGCCCGGCTAGCCGAGCAGAGTGCCGATCTCGGCGCCCAGGATCGCCGCGGTCACGTTACCGGCGGGCTCGATGCCGAAGATGCGCATCGGCATACCGTTGTCCATGCACAGGCTCAGAGCGGTCGAGTCGACGGCCTTCAGGTTGCGCTGGAGCGCCTGCTGGTGGCTGATCTGGTCGATCTTGCGCGCATCCGGATTGGTGCGGGGGTCGTCGTCATACATGCCGTCGACGCCGTTCTTGGCGACGAGCACCACATCCGCCTCGATTTCGAGCGCTCTCTGCGCAGCGACCGTGTCGGTCGAGAAGTACGGAAGTCCCGCCCCCGCGCCGAAGATGACGACGCGTCCCTTCTCGAGGTGGCGCTCCGCGCGGCGCGGGATGTACGGCTCGGCGACCTGGGTCATGGCGATCGCGGACTGTACGCGCGTCTCGGCGCCCGCCTGCTCGAGGAAGTCCTGCAGCGCGAGGGCGTTCATCACGGTGCCCAGCATCCCCATGTAGTCCGCGCGGCCGCGGTCCATGCCGCGCTGCGAGAGCTCGGCGCCGCGGAAGAAGTTACCTCCGCCGACGACGATCGCGACCTCGACATCCTGCGCTGCCTCGGCGATCTCGCGCGCGATCGAACTCACGATGTCGGGATTGACTCCCAACTGACCCCCGCCGAACGCCTCACCGGAGAGTTTGAGAAGAACCCTGCGCCTCTTATTCGATTCCGACATGCGTCACTGAGCCCTTCCGTTGGTGATCTCGTTCAAAGTTAGTGCGTGCACGCCCGACGGTCGAACCCGACCTTCTCGGTCGGGCAGTCCGGGCGCACAGAAAAGGAGTCCGGATCGTGTGAACGATCCGGACTCCTTCATGAGGCTGTTAGGCGCCGACCTTGAAACGGGCGAAGCCCGAAACGGTGATGCCCGCATCCTTGACGACCTGGCTGATGCTCAGCTTGTTGTCCTTGGCGTAGTCCTGCTCGAGGAGCGCGACCTGCTTGAAGTACGCACCGAGACGACCCTCGATGATCTTCGGCAGTGCTGCCTCGGGCTTGCCCTCGTTGCGCGAGATCTCCTCGACGATGCGACGCTCGTTCTCGACGGCCTCTGCGGGGACGTCCTCGCGGGTGAGGTACTCCGGGTTGGCGAACGAGATGTGCTGGGCGATGCTGCGCGCGGTCTCCGCGTCGTCGCCGGCGTAGCCGAGAACGACACCGACCTGCGGGGGCAGGTCCTTGGAGGTCTTGTGCAGGTAGATCGCGAAGTGCTCGCCCGAGACGACGGCGATCCGGCGGAGTTCCACCTTCTCGCCGAGGATGGCGGCCTCGCCGCCGATGAGCTCGGCGACGGTCTGGCTGCCCGCGGCGGCCGCGAGACCCTCTTCGACCGTGGTGGCGCCTGCGGCGCTCACGGCGTCGAGGACCTTGTCGGCCAGTGCGATGAACTTGTCACCCTTGGCGACGAAGTCGGTCTCGCAGGCGAGCTCGATCATCGTTGCGGTCGAGCCGTTCTCCTTGGCCGCGACGAGTCCCTCGCTGGTGGAGCGGTCGGCACGCTTCGCGTTGCCCTTCGCACCCTTCAGGCGCAGGATCTCGGTGGCCTTCTCGAGGTCGCCATCGGCTTCCTCGAGCGCCTTCTTCGTGTCGACCATGCCCGTGCCGAGCTGCTCGCGCAGGGCCTTGATGTCAGCGATGCTGATGTTTGCCATGTTCTTTTGAGAACCTTCTGTCGAAATTGACGTTGGTGAGACGGATTACTTGGCGTCGGCCTCAGTGGCCTCGACGACAGCCTCGGTAGCGTCGTCGGTGGCGACGGCGGCGGTCTCGTCAGCGGACTCGACCTCGGCAACGGCCTCGGCGACAGCCTCGCCCTCGGCGACGACCTCGGCGGAGTCCGCCTTGGCCTCGGCGAGGTCGGCGTCAGCGGCCTTCTCGGTCTCGGCGCTGGACTGGATCTCCTCGCCCGATGCACCGAGGAGCTCTGCCTCCCACTCGGCGAGCGGCTCGGCCGGCTCTGCACCCTCTTCGGGCTTCTGGTGGCGCTGGATCAGGCCCTCAGCGGCCGCGTCGGCCACGATGCGGGTGAGCAGGCCCACCGAACGGATCGCGTCGTCGTTACCCGGGATCGGGTACTGGACCTCGTCGGGGTCGCAGTTGGTGTCGAGGATGCCGATGACCGGGATGCCCAGCTTCTTGGCCTCGTCGATCGCCAGGTGCTCCTTCTTGGTGTCCACGACCCAGAGCGCGCTCGGCGTCTTGGACAGGTTGCGGATGCCGCCGAGCGACTTGTGCAGCTTGTCGAGCTCGCGCTTCTTGATGAGGAGTTCCTTCTTGGTGAAGCCACTCGTGGTGCCTTCGAAGTCCAGCTCCTCGAGCTCCTTCATGCGGGCGAGGCGCTTCGACACCGTCTGGAAGTTGGTGAGGAGGCCACCGAGCCAGCGCTGGTTGACGTAGGGCTGGCCGACGCGGGTCGCCTGCTCGGCGATGGCGTTCTGGGCCTGCTTCTTCGTGCCGACGAAGAGGATGGTGCCGCCGTGGGCGACCGTCTCGCGGACGAACTCGTACGTCTTGTCGATGTACGCCAGCGACTGCTGCAGGTCGATGATGTAGCTGCCCGAGCGCTCCGTGAGGATGAATCGCTTCATCTTCGGGTTCCAGCGACGGGTCTGGTGTCCGAAGTGGACGCCGCTGTCGAGCAGCTGGCGCATGGTTACAACGGCCATTTGCCGTTCTCCTTTTCTTGCATCCGTGGCGCGCGGCGCGCGGATGCTCTTGCGGTTGACTGCGGCGGCCGGTCGGCCGCCACTCCTGGTGCCCGGCGCACACATCCGCTCCTCGGCCCGACGGCGATGAGCCGCGGTACGTGAAGACCGGTGGATGTGGCGTGAACCCGAGTGGGCACGCGTAGTCACCCCGACGAGCGAGGTGCTGCAGTCATCCTATCAGAATGCGTCTCAGGCGATGTCTCCGGTGGAGCGCACCTGCGGCCCGCGATTCTTGCCCGAGTTGGCGAACAGGGTTTCCGCCTGCTCGAGCGCCATCCCGTTCGTCTCCGGGATCTTCCAGAACACGAAGAAGAACGAGAGCAGGGCGAACACGGCGTACATACCGTAAGTGAACGGCAATGAGAAGGCCGCGAGCGGCGGGAAGCTGACGGTGACCAGGAAGTTGGCGATCCACTGCGCCGCTGCAGCGACACCGAGCGCCTTTCCACGGATCTTGGTCGGGAAGATCTCGCCGAGCAGAACCCAGACGAGTGGGCCCCAGGATGCACCGAAGCAGACAACGAAGACGTTCGCTGCGATCAGCGCGATCGGCCCCCAAGCGCCGGGCAGGCTCACGTCGCCCTTGTCGTTCGTGATCGAGAACGCGAAGGCGAGCGCCATCGCCCCGAGCGACACGGTCATACCGATCGAGCCGGTGAGCAGGATGGGGCGGCGCCCGATGCGGTCGACCAGGAGGATGGCGACGATCGTGACCACGACGTTGGTCACTGAGGTGATGACGGTGATCAGCAACGAGTTGCTCTCGGTGAACCCCACCGCCCTCCAGAGCGTTGTCGAGTAGTAGAAGATCACGTTGATGCCGACGAACTGCTGGAACACCGACAGGATGATGCCGATCCAGACGATCGGTTTCAACCCGAAGCGATTGCCGCGCAGAGTGGCTTTGAGGCCTTCTTTGTCCTCGCTGATCGAGTGCTCGATGTCGCCGATCTGGCGATCGATGTCGCTCTCCGGCACCAGGGTGGCGAAGATCGCTCTGGCCTCGTCGTGCTTGCCTGTCGCCAGCAGATAGCGCGGCGATTCGGGAAGCGTCAGCGCGAGGATGCCGTAGACGACCGACGGGATCACGCCGACCAGGAACATCCAGCGCCAGGCCTCGAGGCCGAACCACAGCTGGTTCGACGCGCCGCCGGCGACGCCCGCGAGGAGGGCGTCCGAGAGCAGAGCGACGAAGATACCGATCGTGATCGCGAGCTGCTGCAGTGATGCGAGACCACCCCGCGACTGCTTGGGTGCGATTTCCGCGATGTATGCGGGGGCGACGACGGATGCGATGCCGATGCCGAGACCACCGACCACACGCCACAGGCCGAGATCCCAGACGGAGAAGGCGAGGCCGGCTCCGATGGAGCTCGCGAAGAAGAGGATGGACCCGAGCAGCATCACCTTGATGCGACCCCAACGGTCGGCGAGACGACCCGCGATGTACGCGCCGACGGCGCAACCGAGCAGCGCGATCGCGACGACGAAGCCCTTGACGAAGTCATTCAGGGCGAAGTTCTGCTGGATGGAGTCGACGGCGCCGTTGACGACGGACGAGTCGAACCCGAAGAGGAAGCCGCCGACCGCAGCCGCGAGGGCGAGGCCGAGGACTTTGCGCCGCATCGCGCCGGTGGGCTTGGGATAGTTCTCCTCGGAAGAGGCTGGCGTGTTGCTCTGCCTGTCAGACATGGGGACCCTTCGCGTTCCGGTGCGGCTCTGAACACGCCGGGAGGGTGCATCGGACAACCGCATTTCCAAGTTACTCCGCACGGACATTCAGACAAGTCCCAGATGCGTGCGTGTCCTTTCCTCCCCAGGGCTGAAACGAATCGGGCTCCACACCGGTCTCCCGATTCGCAACCAGGTCGTCTATAGGCGTGTCAGTGTGGCGCTCAAATGGAGGCGGTTTGATGGGAATCAGGATGCGCGGTTCGTGCGCGATCGTGCTCAGCGCTGCGCGAAGAGTCGTGCCGATCGCGCTGGCCGTGACGTGCACGGTGCTGGTCGCGTTCATCGGGAGCGGAGCGTCTCCGCAGCACGATCAGGCGCGGCGAGCACGCACGCAGTGGGAGTGGCCGCTGCAGCCGCATGCCGTTGTTCGCGGGTTCGAGGCGCCCGCGACTCGGTACGCCGCGGGTCATCGCGGCATCGACCTCACGGCCGCACCCGGCGACCGGGTGACGGCCCCTGCCGATGGGACGGTGCACTTCGTCGGGATGGTCGCGGATCGGCCGGTGGTGACGATCGATCACGGCCGAGGCGTGCTCTCGAGCTATGAACCGGTCGCAGGCGCGATGTCCGCGCCTTCAACTCTCCGTGTCGGGTCGACAGTGCGCCGAGGCGACCTCATTGGTTTGGTCGGAGGCGGCGGTCATTGCGACGCACGCTGCCTGCATGTTGGAGTGCGCATCGACGGTGCATACGTGTCTCCCCTCCTCTTCTTCGACCGCGTTCCGCGGGCGATACTTCTTCCTCTGGGTCGAGCGGACGATCCGGCGTGGTCAGGCTCGCGGATGCGCGATCCGGTAGCTCTCTTTGAGACGCTCCGTCGAGACATGCGTGTAGATCTGGGTGGTGCCGAGACTGGCGTGCCCGAGCAGCTCTTGTACCGCCCGCAGATCGGCGCCCCCGTCGAGCAGATGCGTCGCTGCCGTGTGCCGGAGCGCGTGCGGACCCGCGGGGCCGCCGCCGGGGATGTCCGACAGCAAGCCGGCGACGAGTTCGTACACGGCCCTCGTCCCGAGCCGTCCGCCGCGTGCGCCGAGGAAGAGCGCGGGCCCTGAAGCCGCGGTTGCGAGCGCGCGCCGAGCGCCGTGCAGATACCCGACCAACGCATCCCGGGCCGGAACACCGAAGGGCACGACGCGCTCCTTGGAACCCTTTCCGAGCACGCGAACGGTCAAGCGCTCGAGGTCGACATCGTCGACGTCGAGTCCGGTGAGCTCGGACACGCGGATCCCCGAGGCGTAAAGGAGCTCGATCACCGCCTGGTCTCGGGATGCACTCGGGTCCCCGTCAGCCGCCCTGGTCGCCAGGCCGTCGAGCATCCCGGCCATCTGGGCGCGATTCACTACCCGGGGCAACGTCTTGTCGGGTTTCGGGGAACGGAGACGTGCCCCCGGGTCCTTGGTCTCCTTTCCGGTGCGGGCCAGCCAGCCGGTGAATCCTCGTGCTGAAGCGGATCGCCGGGCGAGTGTCGCCTTCGAGCGACCCTCCTGGGCGGCCGTCCACAACCAGTCGCGGAGGAGTTCGAGCGTGATCTCGTCGGTTGCGAGGTGACCTTTCGCCGCCGCGAAGTCGGCGAACCCGTGGAGGTCCGCGCGATACGCGCGCACGGTCTGCGGCGAGTATCCGCGCTCCACCGCGAGGTGCACGGTGTAGTCCTCGATCGCACGCTGCAGTTCCACCCCTCTAGGCTCGCGCGTCAGCGCCCGATTTCAGGGAGCGACGCACCCGCGGGCTGCCCGTTCGGCCGGATCCGCGAGAATTGGGCGAACGTTGTCGGCTCGCCGTCGCCCCTACTGATCAGCGAGGGCTGCGGGGCGCCCGGACCCAGCCTGCATCGCGTTCGCTGACGAGTGATTCCAGATCGAGGAGCCCGAGGATCGCGACCGCCTCTCGGTCCGACATTCCCGCCCGAGCGGCGAGCTCGTTCACAGAACGCGGCGTTCGTGGGCTCAGGGCATCGAGCATCCGGACCCGCTCGCCGTGGTCTGTCGATCCGCCGTCCGTCGAGGCGAGACTGCTCTCGCCGCCCTTCTCGGGTGAAGCGACGATGCCAGCCAGTTCGGCCATCTCGGAGGCCGAGGTCACACATGCCGCGCCGTATTCCTGGATCAGCCGATGGCATCCGGCCGATGCCGGCGAGGTCACCGGACCTGGCACGGCACCGAGTGGACGACCTATCGCTGCCGCGTGACCGGCCGTGTTCAGTGATCCAGACCGACGTCCCGCCTCGACGACGACAGTTGCCCGACTCGCCGCTGCGATCAATCTGTTCCGCTGGAGAAACCGCCATTTCGTCGGTGCGGAGCCGCACGGAAGCTCTCCAACGAGCAGGCCGCGCTCGGCTATGCGAGTGAGAAGGGCTGTGTGGCCCGCAGGGTAGAGGCGGTCGACTCCCCCGGCGAGGAACGCGATCGTCGTCTGGTCGCTGGCCAGCGTCGCACGATGAGCGGCTCCGTCGATTCCGTATGCGCCCCCGGACACGATAGCGAAGCCGCGATCTGCGAGGCCGGCCGCCGACTCCATGGCGACGTGCTCCCCATATCCGGTGTCGGCGCGTGCACCGACGAGGGCGATCGACCGATTGCAGGCCGTCAAGCGATCGACATCGCCGCGAACCCACAGTGCAATCGGGGATCCATCGCCCAGGTCTCCGAAGCCTGTGGGCCACAGCCGGTCAAGGGGAACGACGAGGGCGGCATTCACACCGGCGGCCGTCTCCAGCGATCGTGTCGCCGTTCGCAGTGAGAGCCGTGGAAGCCAGCGTTCAACGGCCTCCTCGATCCGCATGGCAGCCTCCGCGCTCTTTTCTAGCGCGTTGGTTCCGCGAGTCCGCGGGCGCGGGCGACCGGAGAGCATCTCTGACGCTCCTGCATCCACCTCTGCGACGGCAGCGAGGATCCGGACAGCGGGCCAGCGCTCGACGATTGCCGTCAGCGCGGTGGGGGCGCCGAGCGCTCCGATGAGAAGGACCGCATCCGTGTCTCCTGGTTCCACGATGGTCGAGAGCGCCGCCGCAGCGAACCGGCTCTCCAGTTCGGATCCGTCAGTCAGGTCCACGCTCAGCGCTGCCGACGTCACCGGCCCGAGGACGCGAGCGAGCTCGCGGTGCTCGAGCCCGAGATAGCCCGTCATGAGATCCCCCTGCGGAGATAGAGCGCCGCGCCCAAGTGGTGAGCGGTGGGCGCTGACGCCGTATCGAGGTCGGCCAGACTCCACGCGAGTCGCAGTGTGCGGTCGTAGCCGCGCATCGTCAACGCGCCGCGTTCGAGCGCTCGATCAAGACCTGCCGTCGCCGACGGCGGTAGCCGACGTCCACGTGCCCGGAGCCAGCTGCCCGGAACGTCCGAATTGCGGGTCCACGCTGTGCCGACGAGACGTTCAGCAGCCACCGCCCGCGCGACGACCACCCGTTGACGCAACTCGCCACTGCTGCGGGGAGGAACGACGGCCACGTCATCGGGACGGCCGCGCGAGCGAGAGCCTTCCGTTGCTGCATCCGTATCCAAGGGGTCTGCGCTCGCGCGCAGGGCCGCGAGTCCGAGCCGACGCACGGTGAGCCGGATGTCGACCCGGTCGAGCAGAGGCCCGGACAGTTTCGCCAGATAGCGCCGACGGACGATCGGTGTGCACGTGCACTCCTCATCCGGTGATCCGTACAGGCCGCACGGGCACGGGTTGGAGGCGAGCACGAGTTGGAACCGTGCCGGAAAGACCGCCGTACCGACCATCCGGTGAATCGTGATCGACCCCGATTCGAGCGGCTGGCGCAGTGCGTCGAGAACACCCGATCTGAATTCGGCTGCCTCGTCGAGGAAGAGGACTCCGTGAGATGCCCGCACGATCGCACCAGGGACGATGCGATTCGTGCCCCCGCTCACTAGAGAAGCGGGCGATGCCGTGTGATGAGGGGCCTCGAAGGGCGGTCGACGGACGAGTTCCCTGCCGATCGTCGCGCCCGCGAGCGATCGGATCGAACTCACCTCCAGCGCCTGCTCATCGGTGAGGTCGGGCAGGATGCTCGGCAGCCGTGCCGCCAGCATTGTCTTGCCCGCACCGGGCGGGCCGATCATCGAGACGTGGTGGCCCCCGGCTGCCGCGACGACCAGCGCGTCCACGACCTCGTCGTTGCCGATGACTTCTGTCATGTCCAGCTCGGCCGCCGGTTCGGGTGGTTCGTTCGAGGCGACGAAGACGGGCTGCTCAACAGGATCCGCCGGTTCGAGTTCGCTGCCGTGCCAAATGGCAGCTTCGCGCAGCGACGAAACCCCGGTCACCTCGATCCCATCGACGAGATCGGCCTCGTCACGATTCGCGATCGGCACCATCACCCTCCCGAACCCGGCGGCTCGCGCGGCCAGCACAGCCGGCAGGACTCCCGTTACGGGGCGCAGCCGTCCGTCGAGTCCCAACTCCCCGAGGTGCACAACCCGCTCCGTCGACTCCCCCGACACGTCTCCCGCAGCAGCGAGAGCAGCGATCGCGATCGCCAGATCGAAGGCGGATCCCTGCTTTCGCAGGGCGGCAGGCGACAGGTTGACCGTGAGTTTGCGCTGCGTGAGTGGGCACCCGGCATTGACTGCCGCCGCCGCCACACGTTTGCGCGACTCTCCGAGCGCAGTGTCGGGCAGCCCGATCAGCACGAACATCGGCAGCCCGGCTGCGATATCCGCCTCGACCTCGACCAGCTCGCCGTGGATCCCGTTCAAGGCGATGGCGAAGGTGCGCCCGAGCGACATCAGGCGATCCCACTCAGATGCTCGACCTGTGGCACCGCGCTCCACGCGTCGACGACCGCGACGGCATCCACGCGGATTCCGCCTGCGCCTGGCTCGTTTTCTCTGCACCACTCGGCGGCCAACTGCCTGAGCCGTCGACGCTTCTGCGCGGTGATCGCCTCAAACGGATGCCCGTACGCCACCGACGTGCGAGTCTTCACCTCGGCGAACACCGTCGTCTCGCCGTGCTGGAGCACGAGGTCGAGCTCCCCCACCCGGCACCGCCAATTGCGGGCGATCACCGTGTATCCGTGCTGCTCGAACCACATCGCCGCGACGGCCTCGCCTCGGCGGCCCAAATCGTCTTTCGCTGCCATCTCTGCCTCCCGCACCCAGCTTCGGGGGCGGGATGCGGCGGCGCGTGGCGCGCAGAAGATCGGTGGAAAGGTCAGTCAGAAGGCGTCCTGTGGAGGAACCTCACCAGACCCGAGCGCTACTCGTCGAGCGCGAGTTCCTTGGGGAGTTCGAACTCCTTGCTCGACAACTCCTCGATGTTGACGTCTTTGAACGTCAGCACACGAACCGACTTCACGAAGCGGTCGGAGCGGTAGACGTCCCACACCCAGACATCGTTCATGGTCAGCTCGAAGTAGAAGTCGTGCTCGGTGTCCCGGCGCACGAACTCGACCTCGTTGGCGAGGTAGAACCGACGCTCGGTCTCGATCACGTACTTGAACTGCGAGACGACGTCTCGGTACTCGCGGTACAAGGCCAACTCGACCTCGCGGTCGTAGTCGTCGAACTCGTCATCATCCATCGTCCGACAAGTCTATGCCGGAAGATCGAGCATCGTTGCCTCCTTGAGCCAGGTGAGGCGATGCAACGCGCTCGGACCGAGCTCCGCGATGGCGTCGAAGTGCTCCCGGCTGGAGTATCCCTTGTTGGTGACCCAGCCGTAGCCTGGGTAGTCGACGTCGTGCGCGATCATCATGCGGTCGCGATGCACTTTGGCGATCACGGATGCGGCAGCGACGGATGCGCAATCCCTGTCCGCCTTGATCCGCGTCACGACCCGGGCGGGCCGATAGAGCGCAGGGTTGAGGTAGTCGTAGTTGCCGTCGAGGATGAGCGTGCTCGTGGATACGTCCGCCCCACCCTCCTCCAGCAGCGCCAGCGCACGGGCTCCCGCCAGGCCCAGACAGCGCATGATCCCGAGCGAGTCGACCTCCGCGGCGCTCGCCAGTCCGACTGCGGAGTGCAGAACCCACTTGCGGCAATACGGCTCCAGCGCCTCGCGAGCGGGCTCGGGAAGCAGCTTCGAGTCGCGGAGCCCGGTGGGCATCCGCTTCACCGCCGTGTCGATCATCACCATCCCGACGGCCACCGGGCCGGCGAGGGCACCCCGGCCCACCTCGTCACAGGCGATGATCGAGGTGACGCCTTCGCGGTAGAGAGACTTCTCGAAGCGGAGGGTCGGGCTGATCGGCGTCATCACTTGCTGTCCTCCACTCCGGCGAAGACCTCGGGATAGTTGTCGAGCCACGTCCAGCGGCTGACCGGCCAGGTGATGACGAACGCGCGACCGACGACATGGTCGATCGGCACGAATCCCTTGCCCGGCAGGTTCTGGTTGCGCGACGAGTCTTGCGAGTTGTACCGATTATCGCCCATCACCCAGAGCTCGCCCTTGGGAACAGTCACATCGAAGTCGACGGTGGCGGCCTTCGTCTGGCCGGGCGGTATCAGGATGTACGGCTCCTTGAGCGGAACGCCGTTCACCGAGATCTGCCCGAGCGCATTGCAGCACTTGACGTGATCGCCCGGAAGCCCGATGACTCGCTTGATCAGGTGATCGTTGCTGTCCGCCGCCGAGAGACCGATGAAGGTGAGCGCCGAATCGATCGCAGCGGCTAATGGGTTCTGTGTGCTCGGCGGCTGGGGCGGCAGCCAGCCGCCCGGATCGCGGAAAACGACCACATCGCCGTGGCTGATGGGAACGAGGGACGGCTCCAGCTCGTTCACGATGATCCGGTCGTTGATCTGGAGCGTGTTTTCCATAGAGGCCGACGGGATGTAGAACGACCGCACCACGAAGGTTTTGATGAGGAAGGACACGAGGACCGCCACCACGAAGATGATGATGATGTCCCGCACGAAGAGCTTCGTGCTCCGGCGCCTGCCGCGCCTCTCGTTCGCCACGCGGTCCGACCGGGTGGGCGCTGATTCTTCCGTCATTTAACCGCCTGAGCTCCCGGTCCAGTGTAGAGGACCGGGAGCTCAGGATCGGCTGGTTCAGCCGCGAGTCATCGTGCTGCGCCGAGGCGCAACAGCTCAGTTGTCGCGCTTCTCCTTGATCTTCGCCTTCTTGCCGCGCAGCTCGCGCAGGTAGTACAGCTTGGCGCGACGAACGTCACCGCGGGTGACGACCTCGATGTGGTCGATGACCGGCGAGTGAACCGGGAAGGTGCGCTCGACGCCGACCTGGAAGCTGACCTTGCGGACCGTGAAGGTCTCGCGGACGCCTTCGCCCGAGCGGCCGATGACGACGCCCTGGAAGACCTGGATACGAGAGCGGGTTCCCTCGATGATGTTGACGTGAACCTTGACGGTGTCTCCGGCGCGGAAGGCCGGGATGTTCTGCTTCAGTGAAGCGGCATCCACCTGGTCGAGAATGTGCATTGCTCGTTCGCTCTCTGTACCCGCCACAGGTCGAGGACGGACTTGGGGACTACTGGCGCGCGGCATTCCGCGCGGTCAACGTCCGGGTTATCGGTTATGGGGTGTCCGCGAGAAGTGCTGACTCCCCTGTGGCAGAGTCTGGCCGCGGCACAAACAACAATTCTGCCATGAACCGGGCGCGTTTACCAAAGCGCCTCCGCCGGGCTCACCGATCGTCGCGGGGTTCCTCGATGACGATGTACTCGCCGCCGTCGGTGAATCCACTCGGTGGGCGGTTCACCTGCTGCTGTTGCGCCGCGCGCTCGTAGGCGTCGAATGTCTGCTTGACGCGCATCCTGGCCTCGGTGATGAGCTCCCAGAGAGAGATCCAGAAGGTCGCAAGGCCGAGGAGTACGCCCAGGACGGCGATCCAGCCGGTAGCACCCGGGATGAAGCATCCGAACACCACGATCGTCGCGTGCCAGGCGGCCAGCAGCCCGACGTCGTACCACGAGACAGCTCGCTGATCCCGCACGGTCTTGCGCGCCGCGATGATGCCGCCGACCGCGAGCAACGCGATGAACAGGATCGGGCAGAGCACCAACAACCCGACGAAAGCCCAGCCGCTCGGGTGGAAGACCGCCCAGCCGATCAGCAGCCAGACAGGCAGCACGACGGCAGAGGGGAAGAGCCACCAGTAGAACGCCTTGCGGATGAACACGCGACCAGCGTATCCGCGCTCGGCTGTGCAGCGGCTGCGGGTTCGCCGTGGGCGTGAAAAACTGTCCTGGACAGAAACGAGGATCGCGTGATCGAACTGAGAACCCCCGCCGAGATCGAGCAGATGCGCCCGGCAGGCCGTTTCGTCGCAGACGTCCTGCGGCAGACCGCGGCCGCAGCCAGGGTGGGCACGAATCTGCTGGAGCTCGACAGGATCGCGCACGACCTCATCCGGAAGGCCGGTGCCGAGTCGAGCTACCTCGACTATCACCCGTCGTTCGGAGCGAGCCCGTTCGGCAAGGTGATCTGCACGTCGGTGAACGACGCGGTGCTGCACGGTCTTCCCCACGATTACCGGCTGCGGGACGGCGACCTCCTCAGCCTCGACTTCGCCGCCGGCGTCGACGGCTGGGTGGCGGACTCGGCGCTCAGCATCGTGGTCGGCGAGGCACGGGATGAGGACCTCCGTCTCATCGAGACGACGCGCCGTGCCCTGACAGCCGGGATCGAGGCCGCGCAGCCCGCTAACAAGATCGGTGACATCTCCGCCGCCATCGCCGCCGTCGCCCACGCCGAGGGGTACTCCATCAACACGCAGTTCGGCGGGCATGGCGTCGGACGCACGATGCACGGCGACCCGCATATCCCCAACGACGGGCGTGCCGGCCGTGGCTACCCGTTGCGCGCGGGTCTCGTTCTCGCCATCGAGCCGTGGTTCCTCGAGACGACGGACGAGATCTTCACCGACCCCGACGGCTGGACCCTGCGCAGCGCGGACGGATCCAGGGGTGCCCACTCCGAGCACACCATCGCGATCACCGAGACCGGACCGATCGTCCTGACCGCGCGCGACTGAGAGTCGGCACGCGTGGACAGCGTCAGACAGGCGGCAGGAGATCGGGACGCACGCGTGCGGTGCGTTCCAGCTGCTGCTCACGGCGCCATGCGGCGATGGCGCCATGGTTGCCGGAGAGCAGGATCGGCGGAACCTCTCGGCCGCGCCAGACGGCCGGCTTGGTATAGCTCGGGTACTCGAGCAGCCCGTCTTCGTGCGACTCCTGCACCAGGCTCTCGGGGTTGCCGACGACGCCAGGGATGAGCCGCCCGATCGCCTCGATCATCGCCATCGTGGCGACCTCTCCCCCGTTGAGCACGTAGTCGCCGAGGCTCATCAGACGAACCCGGGCACGGGACGCCGTCTCGTCGAAGACGCGCTGGTCGATGCCCTCATACCGCCCGCATCCGAAGACCAGGTGCTGCTCCTCCGCCAACTCGCGGGCGACGGCCTGGGTGAAGACCTCCCCGGCAGGCGACGGGAAGATGACCAGCGGATCGCCGGGGCTCGCGTCGAGGATGCCGTCGAGCGCATCCCCCACGGCTCGGGCTTCATGACCATGCCGGCGCCCCCGCCGTACGGTGTGTCGTCGACCGTTCGGTGGCGATCGTGCGTGTGTTCCCGCAGATTGTGCACGCCGAGATCGATGATCCCGGACTGGCGGGCCTTGCCGAGGAGCGAGATGTCAAGCACATCGAAGAACTCGGGGAAGATCGTGACGATGTCGATGCGCATGACGGAAATTCTATGGGCGTCGCCCGCGCTAGGCCGCCACGGTCTCGGCCGGCACCACCTGGAGCTCGCGCTCGCGAGGCACCAACGGCGTCGCAACGGCTGGGCAGAGCGCGACAAGGGCGAAGGCGAACGGATACCCGACCAGCGTGATGAGGCCGCCGACGGCCGGGCCGACGACAGAGGCGGCGAGGAACTGACCCGTGTTCTGAGCGCCGAGCGCTCGACCCGACCAGAACGGTCCGGCGATCTCCGCGACCGAGGTGTACGCCAGACCGTTGTCCGCGACGGTGACGATGGCTGCGACGATCAAAATGACCGCCGCCCAGACGGCCCCCAGCGAGGAGGCGACCGCCATTGACAGCATCACGGCGACCGCAGCCAGTGACACCCACCGCAACGGTCTCAGGTGGCTGCCGACACGGTCGCTCAGCACCCCGACCCCGATCCGGCCGATGGCACCGGCGAACTGGCTGACACCGATGACGATTCCCGCTCCCAGCGAGGAGAAGTGCAGCTGGGTGACCAGCCAGACGAGTCCGAACGTCGACACCGTGAACTGCGGCACGACGAGCAGCATCGAGACACCGTGGATGCGCCAGAGCAGCGAGGTCTCCCGGTACGGACGCCACGCGGCCTGGGGATGCGCATCCCCGCCCGCGACCTGTCGGGGCGGACGCGGCGGATCGACGATCCAGATCGCGCAGAGCACGGCCGAGATCGCGCAGAGGACCGCCGGCACGACCAGCGCGGCGGCGATCCCGCCCGACGCGGCGAGCTGCGGGACCGTCAGGGCGGCGACAGCGACGCCCAGCGGCTGGCACATCTGACGGATGCCCATCGCGAGCCCCCGACGCTCCTTCGGGAACCAGCCGATCACGACGCGGCCGCTAGCAGCGTTGGGGCTTGCCGCGGCCATCCCGCCGATGAGGAACAGCGCTCCGAGGCTGATGTAGTCGCTCGCGAACATGGCCGCGAACCCGGCCAGCGCGGTGATGGCGAGTCCGGATGCGATCACCCATCTCTCCCCGATCCGGTCGCTGAGCGCACCCCAGGCGATCAGCGTGATCACGAGCCCCAGAGTCGGCGCCGACGCAAGGAGGCCCGCCTGAGCAGAGAGAGACCCCGCTCGGTGTGCAGCAACGGGATGAGAAACGCCGGCGTGCTGACGAACACCGTGGAGCTGGCTTGAGCGAGCACTCCGAAGCTCAGCATCAGCCAGGGCCGGGGTGTTCGCGTCTGGGTGGAGGCCATGTGGTATACCCTAGCGGTATACCACGACGGTATACCAAACAGAGAGGGCGTCTTGGCCGAACAAACGCATGTCTACGATCGTCTTCGCTCGCAGATCCTCGACCTCGACAGAATGCCGGGCGCGCGACTCACCGAGCGTGGCCTGGAGACCGAGCTCGGCGCATCCCGAACCCCGCTGCGTGCGGCGCTCATGCGCCTCGAGGCCGACGGGCTGGTCGAGCGCGACGGGAGGGCCTGGCAGGTCTCCCCATCGACCTCGGCGAGATCATCCGACTCAGCGAGCTGCGGGATGCGGTCGAGACCGCGGCCGCGCGCCTCAGCTGTGCGCGGGCGAGCGACGAAGAGGTGACGGCGCTCAGAGAGCGGCTCGGCGCGTTCGTGCTCGACGGTCCGAGCGAGGCGAGCGTGAGGGCGGGCACGCATTTCCACGTCGACCTGGCCGGGCTCTCGGGCAATCACTTCTTCGCCGACGCCGTCGACTCCGCCATGACCCGACTGGCGAGAACTCGCTGGCTCGAGGTGCGCACGGAGGACGCGCGCCGCGCCGCGTGGGCCGAGCACTGCGAGATCGTGGACCTGATCGCAGCAAGGGATGCGGACGCCGCCGCTCAGCACATCCACCATCACATCGTGGCCACCCACGAACGGCTGCTGGCCGCTCTGGATGCGGACACCCGGTCGCTCAGGGCGCGCGGGCTCGCGATCGTGCGTTAGCAAGAAAACAGAAGAGCCCCGACCGGATGGTCGGGGCTCTTCTGTTACTCGGAAGGTTTGTCGTCGGGGTCTGGCGATTCGGATTCGGCCTCGGCCTCGGCCTCAGGCTCCTCCGGCTCCTCGGGCAGTTCTTCGAACAGCCCGATCGGCGGCGTGAGCGTCAGCGTTCCTGCCGCGAGATCGACCTCGGGCACGATCGCCTTGACGAACGGAACGAGCACCTCGCCGTCAGCGGTCTTGATCGCGAGCAGATCCTGAGCAGGCAGGTGATCGACGCGAGCGACGAGACCGACCTTGACACCGTCGCGGAGCGCGTCCAGCCCGACCAGTTGGTGGTCGTACCAGGCGTCTTCCTCTTCGGGGAGCTCCTTCGGATCCTGACTGACCCAGAGGATCGCCTTGATCAAAGACTCGGCCTCCGTGCGGTCGTCGACTCCCTTGAAGAAGCCGACCGCATGGGCGTTGTACCAGCGCAGTTCGACCAGTTCGAGCGTCTTGCCGTGCCACTTCGACGCGGTCGGCACCTGCAGGGTGAAGATCGCGCCGGGGGCGAACCGCTTCTCGGGCTCGTCCGTGTAGAGCTCCACCTTGATGGCGCCCTTCAGGCCGTGCGCCTTGACGAGCCGACCGACTCGGAGCTGCGTCTGATCGGACCGTGGACCGTCAGCCGGGGGCAGCTTGTGTTCGGCCACCTCAGTCGTCGGTGTCGACGACGTCGACGCGAACGCGACGTCCGTCTGCCAGCGCGGCCACGAGCGTGCGCAGCGCCTTGGCGGTGCGACCGGCCCGGCCGATGACCCGGCCGAGGTCCTCGGGGTTCACACGAACCTCGAGGACCTCGCCGCGGGGCGAACTCTTTGCAACGACGTGCACGTCGTCGGGGTGATCGACGATCCCCTTGACGAGGTGTGCCAGTGCGGGAGCGAGCAAGGCTACGCCTTCTCGCCGTCGGCAGCAGCCTCGGTGATCTCCTCGGCGGCCTCGACCACCTCGGCCTCGGCGGCTTCCTCAGCCTCGACCTCGGACTCGACGACGGCCTCAGCCTCGGCGACGACCTCGGCGGGCTTCTCGGCCTTCGGCTTCAGAACCGGCTTCTTCTTCTCGTCGACCTGGAACTCAGCCTTGGCTTCCTTGGTCTTGACGGTGCTGACAGCGTTCTTGTCGCCCTTGAACTTGCCCCAGTCGCCGGTGAGCTTGAGGAGTGCGAGAACCTGCTCGCTCGGCTGGGCGCCGACGCCGAGCCAGTACTGAGCACGCTCCGAGTCGACCTGGATGACCGAGGGCTCCTCGGTCGGGTGGTACAGACCGATCTCCTCGATGACACGACCGTCGCGCTTGGTGCGCGAGTCGGCAACGACGATGCGGTAGTACGGGGCGCGGATCTTGCCGAGGCGCTTCAGACGGATTTTGACAGCCACAATTCTCCTGTGTTGTATGAGGTGTTTGACGAACTGACTGCCGTGAGCGTGGGGGCACACTCGGCAGGAGGTCTAAGGGTTTCTGCGCGAACTTGATTAGAGGGTCGAGTAAGCACGGAACTCAACTAGCTATTCTGTCAGATATCGCCGCCCTTGAATAATCGGATGAACGGGACGTTCAGTATGCAGATCGAATTCTCGGAATCCGAGCGCTCCACAGTCGGCGTCGAATGGGAGCTCGCGCTCGTCGACGGATCCACCGGCGAGCTGGTGAACATCGCCGAGGACGTGCTGCGCGAGCTCGGCACGCCCGACGGCCGCGAACATCCCCAGATCACCCACGAGTTGCTCCTCAACACGATCGAGCTGGTCAGCCGCGTCCACCACACCGTGCCCGCTGCGATCGCCGATCTGCAGGAGCTCATCAGGCTCGTGCGCGGAGTGACCGACCCGCTCGGTGTCGAACTGATGTGCGCGGGAACGCATCCGTTCGCCCAGTGGTACGAGCAGAAGGTCACACCGAACGAGCGCTACGACCGGCTGCTCGACCGCACGCAGTGGTGGGGCCGCCAGATGATGATCTGGGGCATTCATGTGCATGTGGGGATCGACGACCGCGATAAGGCCCTTCCGATCGTCAACGGCCTCCTCACGTACTATCCGCATCTGCAGGCCCTCAGCGCCTCGAGCCCGTACTGGGCCGGGGCGCACACCGGATACGCGTCCAACCGTGCGCTGATGTTCCAGCAGCTGCCCACGGCCGGTCTGCCCTGGCAGTTCGGAACCTGGGCGAACTACGAGGAGTACGTGCAAGATCTGGTGACGACCGGCGTCGTGACCGATCACTCGGAAGTGCGCTGGGACATCCGCCCCTCTCCGAAATGGGGAACCGTGGAGATGCGGGCGTGCGACGGCCTGTCGACGGCCGACGAGGTCGGGGCGGTGGCGGCTCTCATCCATTGTCTGACCGACCGGATGTCCGGACAGCTCGATGATGGCGTCGAGCCCGTCACACTGCAGCCGTGGTTCGTGCGCGAGAACAAGTGGCGGGCCGCCCGTTACGGCCTCGACGCCGAGATCATCGTGGCTCCCGACGGCGAGGAGCGCCTCGTCTCGGACGCACTTCGCGACCTCGTCGTGGACCTCGCGCCTGAGGCCGAACGGCTCGGCTGCCTGGCAGAACTCGAGACGGTGGACGTCATCCTGCGCACCGGTGCGAGCTACCAGCGGCAGCTCAAAGTCGCCGAAGCGAACGGTGGGAGTCTGCAGGCCGTGGTGAGTTCGCTCACGCACGAGTTGCGCTCCGGACTTCCTCGCTGAGACACGCGCCCGCATCCACAGCGTTCACGCAGTTTCGCAGTACTACTCTCGGCTCGTGCGCATGTCAACCCGTAGCCTCCGAGTGGCTGCCCTCGTGGCGCTGACGGCGTCGGCCGCACTCCTCGCAGGTTGCTCTGCCGCACCTGTTCAACGGCCCGTGGCCGCAGTCGGCACGCCCGTCGCCGCGCCCGCGCCCCAGCATCAGATTCAGGCGGTCGCGATCGGCGACTCGATCGCCTTCGGCAAGGGCGTGAAGCCCGATGAGGCGTGGCCCGCGCTGGTCGCAGCGGCGCACAACTGGAAGCTGACCGACCTGGCTGTCTCCGGCTCCGGGTTCGTCAAGCCGGGCTGGAACGGCACGACGTTCCAGCAGCAGGTCGACCGCGCTCTGCAGCTCAAGCCCGACTGCATCCTGATCGCCGCCACTCGCAACGACCGGGATCAAGACCCCGCACTCGTCGAGAAGAAGAGCACGGAGATGCTCGATGCCCTCCGTGACGCGTTCCCGAAGGCACGGATCATCGGGATCACCGCCGTCTGGGGCTCGGATCAGCCGCCGGCAACGATGACCAGGGTCGATGAGATCGTCCGCAAGTCGGTTACCGGCGTCGACGGCACGTTCCTCGACATCGGCTTCCCGCTCGTCGGCCACACCGCGTGGCTGCAGCCGGACCAGATCCACCCCAACGTCTCCGGACAGGTCGAAGTGGCCAAGACCATCGAAGAGAAGCTGGCGACGCTCAACCTCGCCCTGTAGACGTGGCGGTGCCGCCCGCGCGTCGGGTGCCGCCTTCGGCCTAGCGGCCGAGGAACTTCTGCAGCGAGGCGAGCTCTTCCTCTGACGGGCCGCCGGGCTTGCCGCCCGGCGCACCAAGACCGAATCCTGAACCCGCTGCGGCTCCCGTGGGCTTCGCGCCCGAGGCCAGCGCCGCGTTCTCGGCCGCCCGCTTCGCCGGGTTGCCGGACTTGGAGCCCTTCTTCTTGGGCTGCTGCGCCTTGCCGCGCCCGCCGCTGAACCCGGCGCCCGGGATCGGACCCATGCCGGGAACGTTCGGGACGCCGCCCTTGGCGACGGTCTTCATCATCTTCGCCGCCTGCTCGAACCGGTTCACCAGCTGGTTCACCTCGGTGACGGTCGAGCCGGAACCCTTGCGATGCGCAGACGACGCGATCCGTTGAGAAGCTTCGGAGTGGTGCGCTCGGCCTTGGTCATCGACTGGATGATCGCCTCGGTGCGCACGATCTCCTTCTCGTCGAAGTTGTCGAGCTGCTGCTTCATCGCGCCGGCGCCCGGGAGCATCCCCATCATCTTCTTGATGGAGCCCATGTCGCGCAGCTGCTGCATCTGCTTGAGGAAGTCGTCGAGAGTGAACGTGTCGGTCGCGAACTTCTCCGCGACCTTGCGCGCCTCCTCCTCGTCGAAGGCCTCCTGCGCCTGCTCGATGAGGGTCAGGATGTCGCCCAGGTCGAGGATGCGGCTCGCCATGCGATCGGGGTGGAACGGCTCGAAGTCGTCGAGCCCCTCACCCGTGGAGGCGAAGATGATCGGACGTCCGGTAACCGACGCCACCGACAGTGCGGCGCCACCGCGGGCGTCGCCGTCGAGCTTTGAAAGCACCACACCGGTGAAGTCGACGCCGTCTTGGAAGGCCTTGGCGGTTGCGACCGCATCCTGACCGATCATGGCGTCTATGACGAAGAGCACCTCGTCGGGGTCGACGGCCTTGCGGATGTCGGCGGCCTGCTTCATGAGTTCCGCGTCGACGCCGAGACGGCCGGCCGTGTCGACGATGACCGTGTCGTACTGCTTGGTCTCGGCGAACTTGAGCGCCTCTTTGGCGACCTTGACCGGGTTGCCGACGCCGTTGCCCGGCTCAGGCGCGAACACCGGAACTCCGGCCTGCTCGCCCACGATCTGCAGCTGGGTGACGGCGTTCGGACGCTGGAGGTCGGCCGCGACAAGGACCGGTGTGTGCCCGTCTTTGACGAGCCACTTGGCCAGCTTGCCGGCGAGGGTCGTCTTACCCGCGCCCTGGAGACCTGCGAGCATGATCACGGTCGGCGGCTTCTTCGCGAACTGCAGACGGCGCTGCTGTCCGCCCAGGATGGCGACCAGCTCTTCGTTGACGATCTGCACGACCTGCTGTGCCGGGTTGAGAGCCTTGTTGACCTCATCGCTCAGGGCGCGCTCACGCACCTTGCCGGTGAACTCCTTGACGACGTCGAGAGCGACGTCGGCGTCGAGGAGTGCGCGCCGGATCTCGCGCACGGTGCCGTCGACGTCGGCGGCAGTCAGCTTGCCTTTGGTGCGGAGGTTTTTGAAGGTGTCTGCGAGCCGGTCAGACAGCGTTCCGAAAGTAGCCATGATCTATCCAGTTTAACGGGCGGATGCTGTGAGCAAGCGCGCATTCAGCCGCGCGCGTACCGGATGTGCGCTCCGAGTTCGGAACGCGCTACGAATCCTGGGTGTCGATCGAGACCACATCGCCCCGGATGTCGAAGCTCACGGTGAGGAGCGCATCCGTCTCGTCGGGGCTGATCGAGTAGTCGAAGGTCGCGAAGACCTCCTCCTCGTCCGGATGGTCGGGCTGGATGACCACTCGCACGAGCTGCAGTGAACGCAGCACGTCCACCGGGATGTCGCCTGAGTTGTAGACGAGCAGGTCGAGCAGCGTGTCGCCGAGCTTCGCGACGTGATCGTCGATGTAGCTGGTGGTCGCGGAGGCGCGTGAACTCAGTTCGGCGATGAGCGCATCCCGAGCCCGCGAGTCGAAACCCTCGAGCGCCTGGATGAGGGCGGCAGCGGCGTCGAGAGCGAACTCGGTGACCGCGGACTCGTCGTCCGCCTGGAGCTCGATCTCGACGACCTGCTCGGACACGTCGGCAGAGTCGCCCCAGGCGAGGCCGCCGCTCGCGGTCTCGTCGATGATCCCGAAGTAGTCGTGCTCGATGGCCATACCGCTCCCCTATCCGACCAGCTGCTGCGCGAAGACGTGAGGCGTGAAACCGGTGAGGTCGTTGATCCCCTCGCCCTGGCCGACGAGCTTGATCGGGATGCCCGTCTTCTCCTGCACAGCGAGGACGAAGCCGCCCTTGGCCGACCCGTCGAGCTTGGTGAGGACGAGACCGGTGACGCCGGCGTGCTCGAGGAAGGCCTCTGCCTGCGCTAGCCCGTTCTGACCCGTGGTGGCGTCGAGTACGAGCAGTACCTCGGCGATCGGCGCCTGCTTCTCGACGACGCGCTTGATCTTCGACATCTCGTCCATCAGGCCGCCCTTGGTCTGCAGTCGTCCTGCGGTGTCGATGATGACGATCTCGGTGCCGTTCTGCTTGGCGAGCTCGACGGTCTGGAACGCGACGGATGCCGGGTCCTGACCCTGCTGCTGCGGCCGTACGATCGACGCCCCCGCTCGCTCGGCCCAAGTCGCCAACTGCTCGACGGCAGCCGCACGGAACGTATCCGCTGCACCGACGACGACGGTGCGGTCGTACGTGCGCAGGAACTTCGCGAACTTGCCGATCGTGGTCGTCTTGCCGACGCCGTTAACACCGACGACGAGCACGACGGCAGGGCGCTCGCTCAGCTTCAAGGTCGTGTCGTACTTCGAGAGACGTTCTTCGAGGGTCTCGCGGAGCATCCGCTGCAGGTCGGCCGGGTCGGTGGTGCGGTAGCGCTCGACCTTGGCGCGCAGGTCGTCGACGATGGCCTCGGTCACGTCCGGTCCGAAATCGGCGGTGATGAGTGCCGTCTCGAGGTCGTCCCAGGTGGTGTCATCGATGGTCTTCTTGGCGAACATGCCCCGCAGAGCGTTCGACAGCGACCAGGGGGTGCGATCTGCCATACGCACGAGCCTAGTTGCTACGGTGTCACCATGTTCGCCCTCGTCCGCCTCTCCGCAGAGCTCGCCGAGCAGCTCATCGCGGTAGAGCTGGGGGGCGAGGATGCGGTGCACCAGGCCCGCACGCGTGTTCGCCGCCTGCGCAGTGTGCTCGGCGTCTACCGCCGAGCGTTCAACAAGGCCGCGGCGAAGGAGCTGAGCGCCCGGCTCAAATCATTGGGCGACGCCCTGGGCCGTGCCCGTGACCTCGAGGTGCGGGCGACCGCCCTCGAGAACCTCCTCGAGGCACAGACTACGCCGGACGTCATGGATGCCGTGCTCTCGTTCGCCGAGGAAGCGCGCCGCGAGTTCGAAGCGGCGGAGCGGGTACTGGTGGCGCGGCTGCAGGGCCGCTCGCACCGCATCCTGTTGGCCGACGTCCAGGAGTTCGCCGCACGACCGCCGCTGCGGAAACGCGCCGAGAAGCATGGCGACGAACTGATCGAGGCGGCGCTGGCGAGAGCGCTGGATCGGGTTCGCATCCCGGAGCCCACGACCTTGGACGAGCGGCACCGCCTCCGCAAGGCCGCGCGCAGACTGCGGTATGCGGCCGAGGCGGTCGCGGACACCCGCGACGTGACCGAGCTCGCGGCCGAGGCCGAGGCGGTGCAAGACGCCTACGGCGACAACCGCGACGGCACGTTGCTTGCGCTCTACCTGCGCGAGCGCTCCTCGGCGACCGAGCTCAGTGCATCCGCGATCGCCGGGATCGCGCGACTCGCCGCTGAGGTAGAGGCGGCAGCGACGGCGAGTCTCGCCGAGGCCGAACCCGCGCTCGACGCACTGCGCAGTAGCTAAGAAGCCTGTTCCTGTGCGATTCGCTGCCCCACCACGGCGGAGACGCCGTCCTGACGCATCGAGACGCCGTAGAGTGCGTCCGCGATCTCCATCGTGCGCTTCTGGTGAGTGATGACGATGAGCTGGCTGGACTCGCGCAGGTCTTCGAAGATCGTGAGCAGGCGACCGAGGTTGGCATCGTCGAGAGCCGCCTCGACCTCGTCCATGATGTAGAACGGGCTGGGGCGCGCCTTGAAGATCGCGATCAGCAGGGCGACCGCCGCCAGAGACCGTTCGCCACCGGACAGCAGCGAGAGCCGCTCGATCTTCTTTCCGGCCGGCTTCACCGAGACCTCGATGCCGGTCGTCAGCAGATCGTCGGGGTTCGTCAGCGAGATGCTGCCCGTTCCGCCAGGGAAGAGGATCGGGAAGACGTAGCCGAAAGCTGCCTTCGTGTCCTCGAACGCCGACTCGAAGATGGTCTGCATCTTCTCGTCGATCTCCTCGATGATCGTCAGCAGGTCTTTGCGGGTGTTCGTGAGGTCGGTGAGCTGCTCGGTGAGGAACTTGTGCCGCTGTTCCAGCGCGGCGAACTCCTCGAGCGCCAGCGGGTTCACGCGCCCGAGCTGTGCGAGCTTGCGGTCGGCTGACGCCAGTCTTCTCTGCTGCTGCTCACGGTTGAACGGGACCGTCTCGACCTCGGCACGGGTGTCAGACTCGGCGGTGGCCGCGCTCTCCTCGTTCTCTTCATGGTCGCGACGATCGACGTCCACCGGGATGGGGACCTCCGGACCGTACTCGGCGACCAGAACGTCCTCGACGAGTCCGAGCTCACTCCCCGCGCGCTCCAAGAGGCTCGAGAGGTGCAGCTTCTTCTCGTAGATCTGCAGTTCGAGCCCGTGCACACTCTCGGTGATGGTCTGCAGTCGCTCGCGAAGAGCGTTCTCCTCGCGCCGGAGCGTGGACAGCTCTTCGTTCTGACTCGCACGCCTGGCCTCCGCCGCTGCGAGCTCGACGCGCGCTTGCGCGACGGAACGGTCTGCCGAATCGAGAACGGCGGGCAGCGCCTCGATCACACCGGTGGCGGCGTCGACTTGACGGCGACGGATGACGGCACGACGGGCCGCCTCCTCGGCTGCGGCACGTTCGGCGTCCAGCTGACGTGCGAGCGCCTCTCCCCTGGCCTGCTCCGCGCGCACGCGCTCCTTGGCGGTCTCGACGTTCAGTCGGGCCTCGACCTCGGCCTCACGCGACGCATCCAGTTCGGCCGAGAGGCTGTCGCGGGCGCTCACATCGAGGATCGGCCGCGGTCGTGAGCGCGCGGCTTCCAGTTCCGCCTTGGCCTTCTCCGCGGCAGCCTCGGCCTCCGCGACCCGGTCGCCTGCGAGAGCGAGCGCAGAGCTCAACCGCTCGTACTCGGCCTGCGAAGCCTCGAGCTGCACTTTGAGTCGGTTCAGCTGCTCGGTCTGGGCTGCCAGCTGCGCGTCGAATGCGCGCAGTGCGGTGAGTGCGGTCTGCGACTGCTCCTTGGCGACCTGCAGCACTCCACGTTGCTCCGCGAGAGCAAACCGGGCCCGGTCGATCAGCGAGGTGACCTCGCCCAGCCTGTCTTGAGCGGTCTCGCGCTCGGCGATCAGCTCGATCCGACTGCGCTTGGCGCCGGAACCGCCGCGGAGCACATAGTCGGTGAGCACATCCCCGCTCTTGGTGATGATGGTGACGGGGGCGCCGAGAGCGCGCTTCGCGAAGGCGGCATGAGCGGCGCGTGCGGCGTCGAGGTCGTCGGCGATCGCAGTCAGGGCGAGGATGCCCAGCACTCCCGCCGGCGCCTCGACCACCGAGCGTGCGGGCACGACGCCCGCGACACCGGAGAGGTCGACGGCAGCGGCGTCCGCATCGGCGATGATGACCTCGACGCGACCTAAGTCGTCGGCGGAGGCGTGGGCGACCGCCTCGAAGGCCCGGTCGCGGTCATCGGCGAGCACAGCATCCGCCAGCGAACCCAGTGCGGCAGCGATCGAGGCTTCGAAACCAGGATGCACGCGGATGTGTTCCGCAACGAGCCCACGGACCCCGGCGAGGCGCGCAGCGACAAGCGCGGCGGAGCCGTCCTTCTGGTCGAGGGCGAGAGACAGCGCACCGGTGCGGGCGGCGAGAGCGTCGCGCTCCCGTTCCAGGACGTGGAGTTCTTCGCGCAGCCGCTCGATCTCCCCCTCGGCCTCGAATACATCGGCCTGCGCGAGCTCGTAGGCCTCGTCGAGGTTGCCCTCGCCGACGTCGGCTGTCGCGGCCTCTGCTTCGCGAGCTGCGAAATCCGCGCGCGCCTTCTCGCGGCGCTCGGTCGCGGCATCGTGCGCGTTCTGCTGGCGGAGGACTTCGCCGCGGACAGCGGCCAGACGCTGGGCGGCGGCGTCGGCCTGCCCGCTCAGCTTCGAGATCTCGAGGTCATGTCTCGAGACGAGAGCGCTCTGTGCCGCGATCTCCTCATCGACCGCATCGAGACGCGATCGCGCCGAGCGCGTGGCGGTCTGGGATGCGGTCCAAGCGGCCTCGGATTCGAGTACGACCGCGCGCAGACGTTCGACTTCGTCGCGCGCATCCTGCACCATCTGAGGGCTCACGCCCGGACCGGAGTCGGGCGCTTCGGCCTGGCTCCCGAGCAGCGCGAGACGCTGGTTGGCCATCGTGTAGAGGTTGCGGAGTCGTTCCTGCACCGACTCGAGGCCGAAGGCCGTGCGCCGGGCCACATCCACCTCGTCGCCCACCTGGGCCTGCTCGAGGCGTGCCACACGAAGCTGCTTCTGTTCGAGCTGCTCCTGCAGCACGATGCGTTCGCTGTGCCGCTCTGACTCGGTGCGACCGTGGTCGTCGAGCGCGGTGCGCAGGGTGACGACCTCGTCGGCGAGCAGGCGAGCGCGGGCGTCGCGCACCACGGCCGCGATCGACTGCGCCTCGCGGGCGATCTCCGCCTGGTGACCCAGCGGCTTCAGCTGCCGACGGATCTCCCCCGCCAGGTCGCTCAGACGGGTCAGGTTGGTCTGCATCGCCTCCAGCTTGCGGAGGGTCTTCTCTTTGCGACGACGATGCTTCAGGATGCCCGCGGCCTCCTCGATGAAGCCGCGCCGATCCTCGGGGCTCGCGTGCAGCACCGCATCCAGCTGCCCCTGACCGACGATGACGTGCATCTCGCGGCCGAGACCGGAGTCGCTGAGCAGTTCCTGCACGTCGAGCAGTCGGCAAGCGGAGCCGTTGATCGCGTACTCGCTGCCGCCGTTCCGGAACAGCGTGCGCGAGATCGTCACCTCGGAGTACTCGATGGGCAGAGCGCCGTCGGAGTTGTCAATCGTGAGCGTGACCTCGGCGCGGCCGAGCGGGCCGCGCGTGGAGGTGCCGGCGAAAATGACGTCTTCCATCTTGCCGCCGCGAAGGGTCTTCGCGCCCTGCTCGCCCATGACCCAGGCGAGCGCATCCACCACATTCGACTTGCCAGAACCGTTCGGGCCGACGACGCAGGTTACGCCCTGTTCGAACGCGAAGGTCGTCGACTGTGCGAAGGACTTGAACCCCTTGAGCGTCAGGCTCTTCAGATACACCTGCGCCCCTTCTTTCTCGCGTCGTACGGAATGTCTGCGCCAAATTTACCCGACCGGCGGCCAGCCTCCGGTCCGCCCCGCCCGGCGCGCGCAATCGAGCCCGGGGTTCTTGCGCCGAAACCGGAGAATCAGCGGGAGAACCCCGGGCTCGAGCGGTGATCAGCCGACGCCGAGATAGGCCTCTTTGATCGCCGGGTTGGCGAGGAGTTCGCGGCCAGTGCCGGAGTTCGTGATGGAACCGGTCTCGAGGACGAACCCACGGTCGGCGCGAGCGAGCGCCTGGTTGGCGTTTTGCTCGACCAAGAGGATGGTCGTGCCCTGCTTGTTGATCTCGCTGATGATCGAGAAGATCTGCTTGATGAACTGCGGGGCGAGACCCATCGAGGGCTCGTCGAGGAGGAGCAGGCGCGGTGAAGACATCAGCGCCCGACCGATCGCGAGCATCTGCTGCTCGCCGCCGGACATTGTGCCGCCGACCTGCGTGCGTCGTTCGGCCAGCCTCGGGAACAGCGAGAAGACCCGATCAAAGTCGGCGGCCATGCCGCTGCGATCCTTGCGGCCGAATGCACCCATGTCGAGGTTCTCGTAGACCGTCATGCCGGGGAAGATCCCCCGACCTTCAGGAGCCTGCGAGATCCCTTTGACGACACGGATGTGCGCCTTCATCTTCGTGATGTCCTGACCGTCGAACATGATGGAGCCCTTCGACGGGTTCAGCAGACCCGAGATGGTCTTCATCGTCGTCGACTTGCCTGCACCGTTGGCCCCGATGAGGCTGACGATCTCGCCCTCCTCGACCGAGAACGACATGTCGTGGATGGCCTCGATGCGTCCATAGGCGACGCTCACGTTCTTCAGCTCAAGCAACGTCATCTTCGGGCTCCCCCAGGTAGGCGGCGATCACGCGCTGGTCGTTGCGGATCACGGTCGGGACGTCGTCGGCGAGCTTGCGGCCGAACTCCAGCACGACGATCCGGTCGGTGACTCCCATCACCAGCCGCATGTCGTGCTCGATCAGCAGCACGGTGTACCCGTCGGCGCGGATCGTGCGGATGAGGTCCATCAGGTCCTCTTTCTCCGCCGGGTTGAAGCCGGCGGCCGGCTCGTCCAGGCAGAGCACCTTGGGGTCGGTCGCGAGCGCTCGTGCGATCTCCAGACGGCGCTGGTATCCGTACGGCAGCTGTCGGGATGCGGTCGTCGCCAGGTCGGCGATCCCCACGAACTCGAGCAGAGCCATCCCTCGTTCGATGGCGGACTTTTCCTCTCGCGTGTGCCGCGGTGTGCGCACCAGGGCGCCGGGGACACTCGTCTTGTGCCGCGCATCCAGACCGACCACCACGTTCTCGAGAGCGCTCATCTCGCCGAACAGCCGGATGTTCTGGAACGTGCGCGCCAGCCCGAGGCGAGTGATCTGGTGCTGCTTCTGACCCTTGATCGATTTGCCCTCCAGCAGCACGTCGCCACTGGTCGGCCTATAGACCCCGGTCATCGCATTGAAGCAGGTGGTCTTGCCTGCGCCGTTCGGACCGATCAACCCGAGGATCTCACCGCGCTTGATGTCGAAACTGACGTTGTCGAGAGCCAAAAGGCCACCGAACTTGACCGTCAGGTTCTTCACCTCGACGATGCTGTCGCCGACCTCGACCGCGATTTCGCGATCAGGTGCGGCGGCGGCCGCGACGTCGAGGTTCACGTCGAGTTCGGCGAGGGCTTCGGGATCGGCACCGGGGGCCAGGCCGTCGGGCACGTTGTCGCGTGCGTCGGTCATGATGCGTCTCCCCTCGGGGTCGGCGTGGTCGTCGGAGTCGACGCGGTGGTGGGCGGCGGCGACTTCGGTTTGTCGACCAGGTACTTGAACGCGTTCCTGCCGTAGGCGAGCAGACGCTGCTTGGCGGGCACGAGACCCTTCGCCCGGAAGATCATCAGCACCACAAGCGCGACACCGAAGATCAGGTACTTGTAGTCGGCGATAGCCGTGAACCGCAGCGGGATGTACGCCACGATCGCGCCACCCAGCAGGGCTCCGACCTTGTTTCCCGTTCCACCGAGCACCACGGCGGCGAGGAACAGGATCGAGGTCTGCACGTCGAACTTCTGGTTGTTGACGAAGCCGACCTGCCCGGCAAAGAGCGCGCCCGAGAGGCCACCCACCGCAGCGCCGATGGCGAACGCCCACACCTTGTACTTGAACGTGGGGACGCCCATGATCTCGGCGGCGTCCTCGTCTTCGCGGATGGCGATCCAGGCGCGGCCGACGCGGCTGCGCTCCAGGTTGCCGACGAGGAGCAGGATCACGATGATGATCGTGATCGTCAGCCAGTACCAGGGCACGCCGTTCGAGTTCGAGAAGATCGGTACACCGTTCGCGTTCTCGCCCGGCGGGTGACCCACGTTCTGGAACCCGACCTGACCCTTCAGCGCGGGGATGATCGTGGCCAGGATGCGCACGATCTCACCGAAGCCGAGCGTCACGATGGCCAGATAGTCACCGCGCAACCGCAGCGTCGGAACACCGAGCACGACACCGAAGATCATCGCGACCGCCATGGCGACCGGGATCGTCCACAGGTACGGGATCTTGATGAACGGCGAGTCCGGGCTGGTGAGCATGGCCGCCGTGTACGACCCCACCGCGAAGAACGCGACGTAGCCGAGGTCGAGGAGTCCGGCATAGCCGACCACCACGTTCAGGCCGACCGCGATCAACGCGTAGACCGCCATTGAGAAGCAGGCCAGCGGCCAGTCGTTGCCGGGTTCGGTGGTGAGCGGGAAGAAGTTCATGTACGGCAGGGCGAAGGCCAATGCCACCACGATGAGCATCCAGAGCCATTGCACCTGGCGGGGCAGACCGTTCCACCGGTTGCGGAAGCCCAGCAGGGGGCCACCCCTCTTGCGTCGAGCCTCGGCCGCATCCTCGGCCTGTTCGCTTCTCGCGTCGGGCAGGACCCGGGGTCCATCTGACGTGCTCATGCTCTGCTCCTCCCCAGTGAGGTACCGAGGATACCGGTGGGCTTGACGAGCAGAACGAGCACCAGCACCACGAAGGCGATGACGTCGGTCCACTGCGAATCACCCAACAGGATCTGTCCGTAGTTTCCGATCAATCCGAGCAGAAGTCCACCCAGGAGGGCGCCGCGCACGTTGCCGATGCCGCCGAGCACCGCGGCGGCGAACGCCTTGATGCCGAGCACGAACCCGCCGGTGTAGATCACACCGGAGGGGACGAGCATCACGTAGAACAGTGCGGCAGCACCGGCGAGGAGACCGCCGAGCACGAACGTGATCACGATGATCCGCTCCTTGTTGACGCCCATGAGGGTCGCGGTGTCGGCATCCTGAGCCACCGCGCGGATGCCGCGGCCGGTGCGGGTGCGCCGGATGAGCATGTCGGTGAGCACCATGAGCACGACGGCCGAGACCACGATGATGATCGAGGTCGTGTTGATGATGGTGCCGAACACGTCGAACACTGCGATCGGCTTGAACATCGTCACCGCCGGCTCGGCGTTCGCGCCGCGGATCACGAAGATCAGCGACTGGATGGCGAACGATGCACCGATGGCCGTGATGAGGAACGCCAGCCGCGGCGCGTTGCGTCTTCGCAACGGTCTGTATGCGACCCGTTCCAGCAGGAAAGCGGTGACGGCCGAGGCCACCATGCCGACGAGGAGGGCGAGCAGGAGATCGCCGATGATCGCCGCCAGCGAGAGATTCGGGACGGACGGCCCGAAACCGAGTGAGGTGAGGGTGATGACCACGCCGTACGCGCCGACGATGAACACCTCGGAGTGCGCGAAGTTGATGAGGTTCAGCACACCGTAGACGAGCGTGTATCCGACTGCGATCAGGCCGTAGATGGCTCCGAAGGTGAGGCCGTCGAACGTGGCGCTCCAGAAGTTCTGTATCAGGGATGGGACATCGAAGTTGATCCACGAGTTGTCGAGGACCGGGTGAAGGACGAGCAGTTCGAGCATTCAAGCATCCAGATCGATGGGGAAGGGACCGCTGGGCGATCCGATCGGGAGCGGACAGGTAGAACGCAGGATGCCGCGGGCCGCGCGGAGGCGACCCGCGGCATCCTCATGGTGTCGCGCTATCCGATGGTTCCGATCGGGACGATCTTGCCGCCCTCGACTTTGTAGCCGTAGACGGTCGGCGCCTGGAGCTCACCGGTGGAGTCCCACTTGTAGTGCTTGCTCAGTCCGTCCTTGTCGTACGACTTGACGAACTCCTTCAGGTCGGCGCGGGTCGTCTTGCCCTGGTCGATGCCCGAGAGCAGCACGGTCGCGGCGTCGTAACCCTCGATGGAGTACGTTCCGGGCTCCGCGCTGGCGAGCGTCTTGTACGCCTTCTCGAAGTCCGGGATCAGCTCGCCCGGGATGCAGGGGCAGGTGAAGTAAGCGTTGCTGGATGCATCACCGGCCAGCTTGATGAACTGGTCGTCCTTCACGCCATCCGGTCCGACGAACGTTCCCTCGTAGCCCTTGGCCACCAGCTGCTGGTCGAACGGAGCACCCTCGGCGTAGTAGCCCGAGTAGTAGACCGCGTCCGGCTTGGCGTTGATGATCTTCGAGATGACGGCCGAGAAGTCCTTCTGGCCGGTGGTCACCTTGTCGGTTCCGACGAGCGCGTCGCCGAGAGCCTTCGAGGTGGTCGTGGCGAGGCCGATTCCGTAGTCGGAGTCGTCCTGGACCAGGTACACCTTCTTGGCTTCGAGCTTGTCCGTGAGGAACTTGGCCGCTGCCGGGCCCTGAACGGCATCGTTGCCGAGGCCGCGGAAGAAGGTCGTCCAGCCGTTCTTCGTCAGATCGGGGTTGGTCGCCGACGGCGTGATGTGCACCAGACCCTGCTGCTCGAAGATGTTGCCGGTCGCCTTCGACTCGCCCGAGAACGGGAGACCGATGACGCCGATGATGTCGGCTTCGTTGACGGCCTGCGTGACGGGGCCCGTCGCCTTGTTCGGGTCACCCTCGGTGTCGAACTTCTTGAAGGCCACCTGGCAGCCTGCGTTGGCCTGGTTGTGCTGGTCGATCGCGAGCTGGACACCGTTGTAGATGTTGATACCCAGCTGGGCGTTCGCACCCGTCTCCGCTCCGACGTAGCCGATGGTGAGGCCGGCCGGACAGGTCGCCTTTCCATCGCCGGCGGGGAGCACCGCGTCCGCAGGAGTATCGATCGACGTGATCGCGGGGATGTTCACTTTCGACCCCGAATTCGTCGACCCGCCCGTGGACGCCTGATTGGCGCACCCGGCCAGGAAGAGAGCGACCGACGCTGCAACGGCGGCTCCTACGATGACTTTCTTTCCTAACATCTGATTCTGCCTCTCGACGTGAATCCGTTATGAAACGGCGTGGTCGCCGCTTCGCACCACGAATATGTGTGCCGAGACTACATGCAACACAAGTAATCGCAACGCACTTTTCGTCGCAGATTTACACGATTGCAACCAAAACGACCCACCCTGTTCACAGCTCGGGCCCGCGGATAGGCTTGAGATCTCGGGAGCACGAGGAGGTGCCGACGGATGCGCGAGAGCCCCGCGCCCACCATCGCAGAGCTGATCATCCCCACCAGGGTGCACACACCCGAGTCGGCCGCGTTCGAAGAAATGGTCGCCGTGATGAACGGTGTCGCCGTCGCGCTCTGGCACAACGACGACTTCGCCTACACCGCCGAGGCTGAACTCGCCTCCCTCCAGGCGCAGGAGTTCCACGAGAAGGTCGTCTTCGTCGCGGTCGTCGACGGCGTGATCGTCGGGCGTGTCGTCGCCGACTTCCCGCTCGAAGAGGATGCGGTCACCGCCACACTGCTCGTCGATGTCGTCCCGGAACTGCGCGGCCGCGGGATCGGGTCGGCGCTTCTGGCGAAAGGCGAGGACCTCGTGCAGGACGGGGGCCGCACCGTGATCGCGGCATACACCGAGCATCCTGCCGCCACACTTCACGGGGGCCCGGTCGTTCGCGCCGATGCGGGACCGAGCGGTCTTCCCGCCGATTCCCCCGACGTCCTATTCGCGCAACGTCGCGGTTACCGTCTGGGCCAGGTCGAGCGGTTCAGCTCCCTCGAGCTGCCGATGCCGCAGGGCCGCTGGGATACGCTGCTCGCCGACGCTCTCGCCCACTCGGGCGACTACCGCACGGTCAGCTGGTGGCGCTCGGCGCCCGAGGATCTGCTCGACGAGTTCGCGGCGCTCAAGGAGCGGATGACCGTCGACATCCCCCAGAGCGGCATCGCCCTCGACGACGAGCAGTGGACCGGCGACCGGGTGCGCGAGCATGAGAACGAGCTGATCGCCCGCGGTGAGCCCTTGCTCACGACCGTGGCCCAGCACATCCCGAGCGGGCATCTGGCGGCGTACACCGAGATCACTGTGCCCGACGACGGCGACAAGGCCGAGCAGTACGACACGCTCGTCGCCCTCGCGCACCGGGGCCACCGGCTCGGCACCCTGGTGAAGCTCGAGAATCTGAGACGGCTCGCGGACCGAGCTCCGCGCATCCGTCGTCTGCTCACCTGGAACGCCGACGAGAATGCGCCGATGCTGGCGGTCAACGATGCCTTCGGCTTCGAGTTGCAGGGCCTGACCGGCACCTGGCAGAAGTCCCTCGCCTAAGCGCGCAGTTTCTGGCAGTGCGGGCAGAAGTGCGACGAGCGGTTCATGAACTGTTCGCGCACGATCAGGGTTCCGCAGCGAGGGCAAGGTCTGCCCTGCTGACCGTACGCATTCAGACTGTGTGAGAAGTAGCCGGACGCGCCGTTGACGTTGACGTACTGAGCGTCGAAGCTGGTGCCGCCTTCGGCCAGAGCCTTCGTCAGCACCAGGCGGATCTCAGCCAGCAGGGTGCGGATGCGGGCCCGGCTCAGGCTGTTCGCCGGCTGGGCGTAGTGCAGCTTGGCCCCCCACAGAGCCTCGTCGGCGTAGATGTTGCCGATGCCGCTGATGAGGGTCTGATCCAGCAGTGCGCGCTTGATCCCCGTCTTCTTCTTGCCGAGCGACCGCGCGAAGCCTGCGTCGTCGAACGCCGGGTCGAGCGGGTCGCGAGCGATGTGGGACACCTGGGTGGGTACGAGCGGCTTGTCGGTCCCGCGACCGCCGGGAGCGCCATCGACGGTCGGCACGAGCGTATCGACGGCCATCGAGCCGAAGATGCGCTGGTCGACGAAGTGCACCCAGAGCTCGCCGAGCTCAGGATGCTCGATGTGCAGCCGGATGCGGAGCAGTCCGTTCTCGACGGCGCCAGGCTCCCGCAGCAGGATCTGACCGCTCATCCCGAGATGCGCGACGATCGCCCGCCCCGGCTCGACGCCTGTGCTGTCTTCGAGCGGGATCCAGAGGAATTTGCCTCGCCGCACCGGCGTAGCCATGACGCGGCCGGTGACGAGCGCCTCGAACCCGCCTGCGACGGGGTCATGTCGTCGCAACGATCGCGGCTCGAAGACCTCAACGCCGAGGATGGTCGCACCGGTGACCGCCGGAGCGAGCCCGGCGCGGACGACCTCAACCTCGGGGAGCTCGGGCACGACGCTTCGTGAGTTCTGTCCAGGCGATCAGGGCGGCCGACATCTCGGCCTGCTTCTTGCTCGTGCCCTCGCCTGTGGCGGTCACGAGTCCGGCCACCTCGACCGTTGCGTGGAAGGTCTTGCTGTGATCGGGACCGCTGTTCGTCACCGTATAGACGGGGAGGCCCGCGCCGCGATGAGCGGCCGCCTCCTGCAGGCTGGTCTTCGGATCCATCGCCGCCCCGAAGCGATCGGGATCGCCGAGCAGCGGCTCCACGAGGCGGAGCACGAGTTCGGTGGCGCGCTCACCGCCGACGTCGAGATAGGCCGCACCGATGATGGCCTCGACGGTATCGGCGAGGATGGAGGCTTTGTCGCGGCCGCCGCTCTGGTTCTCGCCGCGTCCGAGCAGGAGGAACTCCCCCAGTCCGATGCCGCGCGCAACCTCGGCCAGTGCGACGGAGCTGACGAGGCTCGCCCGCCGCTTCGCCAGGTCGCCCTCGTCGAGGTTCGGGTTCTCCGTGAAGAGTTTGACCGTGACGGCCTGTCCCAGAATCGAGTCGCCGAGAAACTCGAGGCGCTCGTTGTTGGGAATGCCGCCGTGCTCGTACGCGTACGAGCGGTGGGTCAGCGCAAGCTCGAGAAGCTCGGGGTCGATATCGACCCCGAGCTTCTCGATGAGCGCAGTGCGGTCGGTCGAATGTCCGGCCATGCTGCTGAAATCAGTTGCGCCGGAAATCAGACGTCGGCGACCTTGCGGCCCTTGTACTCCATGAACAGGGCGGTGCCTGCGGAGTCCTCGACGACCTTCGCGCGGTGCGGGAGGCTGTAGGTGACCTTGCCGTTCTCGATCGTCTTGACGAGCGTGGGGACCTCAGCCTTCCACTGCGAACGACGGGCGTGGGTGTTGGCGCGCGATTGCTTCCGCTTCGGAACAGCCATGACTAACTCTCTTCTCTGTTTCTGTCGTTGTCGTTGTCGGCAGGAACATCCTGCGTCACGTTGTCGGAAGCCTGGAAGGCCGCAAGCGCAGACCACCGCGGATCGGTCGTCTCCTGGGGTTCGCGGTCCGGCATTTCCGCCAGTCGCTCGCCGGTCTCTGGGTCGAGTCCGGGGCAATCCGGCCGGCACACCGGCTGGAACGGAAGTGCAAGCACTACCGCATCCCTGATCAGAGGTTCAAGATCCACGTGGTCGTCGTGAACCTCAAAATCAAAAGCTTCGTCAGAAGAATACGCGAAAAGTTCCTGGAAATCGACTTCGACAGGCTGTTCGATGTCGATCAGGCAGCGTCCGCAGACGCCGATCGCGGTCGATTCGGCCTCGGCCGAGACCAGGATTCCCTCGTGCATCGACTCGAGCCGGAGGTCGAGATCGATGGTCGCACCGACCGGAACGCTCACCAGTCCCTCGCCCAGCTTCTCGTCGACGGGCAGGCTGATGCGGGTCTCCCGCATCTCCCCGGGACGGTGGATGAGGTCGTACACGTTGACGGTGTACGGAGTGGTCTTGAACTTGGTCACGATCGACTATTTTACGCCTCAGCTCCTGACAGTTGACCCCACAGACCAGCCCGGCGGAATGAGCGACACCGGCAGCAGCAGCGCCTTGGCACGCAGGGCCGCACCGGCCTGCGATTCGAGTGCGTCGATGACCCTGGTGAGATCGTCGGCGAGGCCGACGGCGGTAGCGCGCGTCGGCGGACCGTACGCATCCCTCTCTCGCACAGTGAGCAGGCGGGAGACGGCCGCCTCCCCCGGTGTTCCAGCGATCGCCGCCGCTATGCGTGCGGCGAATGTGCGCGGAGTCTCGGTGTTCGGCACGGCCCACCCGAGGTCCCGCGCCGTATCGCGCAGCTCGTCCCAGGCGACAGCGGCGCCGCCCCATTCGTCCGTGAGCCGTCTCAAGCGACTGCGGCGGCGCACCCGGCGGAACACGGCGGGAACGAGGAGTATCGCGATGACCAGGAGGGCGACCCCGACACCGGATGCGATCGGCTGGAGGGGCGAAGCGACCGTGGTACCGGCCGCACCCGGGACGTTCGCCGGGTCGGTCGGCACCAGACGCTGGGCCGCCGACGTGGAGGTCGAGGTGGGCTGCGGTCCGATCGGCAGGGCACCGGTATCTGGTCGCGTATAGCTCGGGATCGTTCCGCGGCCCACCGTCGGTTCGAACGACACCCAGCCGACCCCGGCGAAGTACAGTTCGGGCCACGCGTGCAGATCGTCGCTTGTCACGCTGTACTGACCGGGGTTATTGGCCGTGCCGCCGTTCGCGACGCCCGGCAGATATCCTTCTGCCACTCGCGACGGGATCCCCAGGGTGCGGGCCATCAATGCCATCGCAGAGGCGAAGTGCACGCAGTACCCGCTCTTGACCTCGAGGAACTTCGCGATCACTCGCGCCCCGTCGCCGTCGTATCCCTGACGGAGGGGCGTCTGGGTCGAGTAGACGAAATTGTTCTCGCGGAAGTAGTCCTGCAACGCCACCGCCTGGTCGTACTCGGACTCCGCACCGGCAGTCGCGGCGATCGCCGTCGACGAGATGATCGACGGGAGACCGGGCGGGAGGAAGAGGTCGCGCTCGATCGACGCGGGGACGAACCCGCCCGCCGACTTCAGCTGGTCGGCAGTCGGTTGGAGGACAAGGCTCGTCGCGGTGTACTTCTGACCCTGGGTCGTGCTGTTCACCCCGCCGATCGTGAGATCGTCGGGATCCCACGACCACGTTCCGTTCAATCCTTTGATGCCCTGCACGGGATACGGCACCGGGAGCCAGCGGCTCTGCATGTTGTCGATCTCGATGTTGGTCGTGATCTTGGTGGTCGCGACCGTATCGGAGAGGCCGAAGACGGGGCCGATCGTGTTACCGGTCGGCAGCCGCTTGGTGTCCCTCTCTCGGTGCTTCCAGACAGAGCCGGTGAACTGGTCGAGCGATGCCAGCTTGAGATACTGGCCGGTCCCCGCCGACGTCGTGTACGTGAGCGTGCGCACGGCCGCGGGCCGGCGCAGGTCGCGGCCCAGGTCGATGAGCGGCGTCACGGTTCCGCCGATCGAAACGCCACCGGCCGTGAAAGAGGTCGCGCCGCCCCGGTCGAAGCCAGGGGCCGTGCCCGACAGTATGAGCGCGACGACGATCGACGAGGCCGCGATCGAGAGGGATGCGGTCGGCCGGCTCGTCCCCGGCCGCCGCGTACGCACGTCGCAGCGCAGCAGCCACAGGAACGCCGCGGCGGACGCGGCCATCGCGAACGGGTCGAGACCGTCGCCGAGCAATGCCGCCGGCACGATGAGCACGCCGCCGATCCCGAGGGCGGTCAAGGCGGGGACGCGGAAGGCAATGGCGAAGAGGTCGAGCAGGATCGCGATCAGACAGCCACCACCCACCACCAGGAACATGAACTCGGGAAGAGCCTCCGCCGGGGTCCCCTGCTGGTAGATCGAGAGCATCGCCTGACTCGAGAGCTCACCGAAGCGCGCGAAGGTCGCCGGCGTGGGAAAGAGTCCGAGTAGTCCCGTCCCGCGACCGAAGACCAGGGTCATGATCATCGTGAACTCGACCACGAGCAGGAGCGGCACCCACCGGCGTCCGACTCCGAGCATCCGGAGACTGGCGCCCGTGACGAGGATCACCGAAGCCGAGAACAGCAGGGCGAGCCACCAGCCGGCGCCCTCAATCAGGCCGAACAAGGAGAAGCTCAGGGCCAGCACCTGCAGGAGGAGAGCAGATGTCAGTCGCCAATATCCGGGACGGCGGGCGCGCACGCCTGCGAAGGCCGCAGTTCCGACCGCGCTCTCGCTAGCCACGCTGCATCGCCGCCCTCTGACCCTGCATGGCGCGCTGCCAGCACTCGGCGGGCTGGTCTCCGGCGGCGAACGGGACGCAGAGCCAGCCGGCGTCGGCGAGCACATCGGCCACATCCTGAGGCGCGGAGGAGGCCACGAACGCGACGGCCGGGTCGCACATGGGACGCACAGCGGCCAGAGCTCCAAGCTCGTCGAGCGATCCGCCGGAGAGCACGGCGAACACGGGAACGGCGCGGCCGGATCGGCGCAGCCCGGCTGCGAGCTCTGCGACGGCGTCGTCGCGGCTCTCCGCATCCTGATCCACGGCGGCCAGATCGGCGAGGAGCAGGCGATCGGCGCTCCCGACGTCGTAGGTGGGCGTCGCTGATCCGAGCGTTCCCGTGCGCCCGGCACCGCTTCGGCCGGACAGCTGACGCGATCCGGTCTCCACGACGCTCACGACGAAGCCCTGATCGAGCAGGTGCACGCCGATCGATGCCACCAGTTCGACGAGGGTCTCGAACTCAGCGTCGTTGCCGGCAGCGTGGGTGTCGAAGAGCATCCAGGCCTCGGGATTGCTGCGCTGCTCCTCCTGACGCACCATGAGCTTGTCGTGACGCGCTGTCGCCCGCCAGTGCACACGACGCAGCGGGTCGCCCTGCCGGTACTCGCGCGCGATCAGCTCGTCGGCGCTCGGGATGCTGTGGCGGAGCAGCTCGTGCTCGGTGCCCTCGCTCCTGGCGATGTCGAGATCGCCTGTGCTGAGCGACTGGACGCGCGGCGTGACAACGAACTGGCGCGGCTGCCCGAGCGCGTACTCCGCGTATGCCAGGCCGAACGGATCGGTGCGGCTGACGATCAGCGGGCCGACCGGATGCGATCCCCGGTGCAGCGCACGCACCTCCTGCCGCAGCACGATCGTGTCACGCCCGTGCGTCACGTTCGACTGGTGTGCGCCCAGCCGCGGGAACGGGGCCGAGTCCTGCACACCGACAGCAGGGGGTGCGAACTCGCGCCACTGGGCGGCCGGACTCGGACGGCTCGACTCGTTGCGGGCCGTCGTCACGACACTCGCCGTCTCCCCGACACCGACGATGTCGGGATGGAAGCTGCGCGTGACCGTCAGCCTCGGCCGGTCCATCGTCACCGAGATCATCGCCGCCAACGGCAAGACGGTGAGGAACAGGCCGACAAAAAGCACGTCCGTGCGTCCGAAGACCGCTGAGGCGATGAGTGCGAGCACTCCAACGCCGAACAACGCCCAGCCTCGGAACGTCGGCCGCGGCTTGCGGACCGGCGACGAGGAACGCGAGCGCCGGGGCACGGCTCAGCCTGCCGAGCCGGACCTGGCCGCGGCCGGCCTGGCCGGACCCGAGCCTGCCGAACCCCCGCCGATCGCACCCGAACCGACCGGAACAGGCGTTGCGGCCACGATGCGCCGCACGATGTCCGCGATCACCGGCGCGCTCTCGTGGTGATGGCCGAGCGCACGACTCGTCGGAAGCAGCCGGTGCCCGAGTACGGGAACGGCGAGCGTGTCGATGTCGTCCGGCAGCACGAAGTCGCGGCCGTCGAGCGCCGCTTTGGCCTTGGCTGCCCTCACGAGCTGGAGCGTCGCGCGCGGGCTCGCACCGAGCCGCAGATCGCGGTCTTCTCGAGTGGCCCGCACGAGGTCGACCGCGTACTGCTTCACGGGCGTGGACGCGTAGACGCCCCGCGCTGTCGTCATCATCGCGCGCAGCTCTGCCGAGGTCACCACCGGCCCGATCCGGGAGAGCGGGCTCGATGTGTCTCGGGTGGTCAGCATCGCCATCTCCGAGTCGTCGTCGGGATACCCCATCGCGATGCGCGCCATGAAGCGGTCGCGCTGGGCCTCCGGGAGAGCGTACGTGCCCTCCATCTCGACCGGGTTCTGGGTGGCGACCACGATGAACGGGGCGGAGAGCGGATACGTCGATCCGTCGACCGTCACCTGACGCTCCTCCATGCACTCCAGGAGGGCGGACTGGGTCTTCGGGCTGGCGCGGTTGATCTCGTCGCCGATCACGATGTTGGCGAACACCGCACCGGGCTTGAACTCGAACCGCCGCTCGGCCTGGTTGTAGACGGAGACGCCCGTCACATCGCTCGGCAGCAGATCGGGCGTGAACTGGATGCGGCTGACGGTGCAGTCGACCGATTTCGCCAGTGCCTTGGCGAGCATGGTCTTGCCGACGCCGGGCACATCCTCGATGAGGAGGTGGCCTTCGGCCAGCAACACGGTCAGGGCGGTTCGCACAGCTTCGTGCTTGCCGTCGATGACCGACTCGACGTTGACCGTGATCTGCTCGGCTCGGCGGCGCAGTTCATCCAGGTCCATGCCGACGGCGGCATCTTCCATGGGTTCGGACGGGGCGACGGAGGACTCCGTCGGCTGGCGGGTCGCGTAACTGTTCATGTCTCCTGCAAGTACTCGTAGACGACGGGTGGAACGTACGGGCTGACGTCGCCCCCGAGCGCGGAGACCTGACGCACGAGGGAGCTGGAGACATGGGCGTTGGCTGGGTTCGGCAGCAGGAAGATCGTCTCGACCGCCGCGAGGTTGCGGTTGACGATCGCCATCGGCGTCTCGTAGGCCACGTCGACCTGCGAACGGATGCCCTTCACGAGAACATGGGCGCCGACATCGGTGCAGTAGTCGACCAGGAGCCCGACGCTCCACGACGCGACGACGATGGTGCCGACGATCCCCGCGTCCTCGATCGACCGTTCGAGCAGGGAGACCCGCTGTGCGATGGGCAGGAGTGCCGACTTGTCCGGGTTGTGCACCACGAGGACATGCACCTCGTCGAAGATGCCGGCGGCACGTTCGATCACGTCGAGATGCCCGAGGGTGACCGGGTCGAACGATCCAGGGACAACGGCGATCCTGTTCATAGACCTTCAGACTATCCCGCCGATTCCGGTATTTCGTTGTGAATCCGTTACCGAAATGTTGCGGGCGCATGACGGCCCGGTGCGGGCGTCGGTGGCCGCATCAGGATTTCGCGAGAAAGGCCCGTTCGCTTTCATCGAGGCGCCGAGCGAGCGCGTCGGCGAGGGCGGGATGCGCGCCGAGGCCGCCGTTCGATTCGAGCGTCTCCTCCGCCGCGGTGCGCGCCTCCGAGATGAGCTCTCCGTCTTTCGCGACCCGCAGGAGCCGGAGCGAGGAACGACCACCAGACTGGCGACTGCCGAGAACATCGCCCTCGCGCCGCAGCTCCAGGTCGACATTCGCTAGCTCGAACCCGTCGAGCGTCGCGGCGACCGCATCCACCCGCTCCCTGGCCAGCGTCTCGAGTTCGGCCGACGTGACCATGAGGCAGAGCCCGGGCACTCCCCTCGGCCGACGCGCCCCCGGAGCTGGTGGAGCTGCGACACGCCGAACCGGTCGGCGTCGAGGATCACCATCGCCGAGGCGTTGGGTACGTCGACGCCCACCTCGATCACCGTGGTCGCGACGATGAGATCGAGGGCGCCCGCGGCGAACGCGCGCATGACCTCATCCTTCACGTCCGACGGCAGTTTGCCGTGCAGCACCCCGATTCGCGCCTCGGCGAACAGCGGATCGGCCCGCACCTGCGCGGCGACGGACTCGACGTTCGCGATCGGGCGAGCGGGGCCCTCCTCCGGCAGCGCATCCTCGCCGTCGTCTTCCGCATCCTTGCCGGTGATCGCCGGGCAGACGACGAAGACCTGACGGCCCTTGCCGATCTCCTCCGCTGCGCGCTCCCAGATGCGTCTCTCCCAGCCGGGCCGATCGGCCAACGGCACCACGAAGCTCTCGATCCCCTGTCGGCCCGCGGGCAGCTGCGCGATCGTCGAGACGTCGAGGTCTCCGAACACCGTCATCGCGACCGTTCGCGGGATGGGCGTGGCCGTGAGCACGAGAACGTGCGGCGGCGTGCCTCCCTTGGCCCGCAGAGCCTCACGCTGCTCGACCCCGAACCGGTGCTGCTCGTCGACGACGACCAGGCCGAGATCGAAGAAGGTGACCGCGTCCCCGAGCAGAGCGTGGGTTCCGACGACGATTCGCGCCTGCCCCGAGACCGTGCGGAGCAACGCCTTCTTCCGCTCAGCGGTCGTCAGCTGCCCGGTGAGCATGGTCGGCATCAGCGTGGCAGCGAGATCGGGTCCGAGCACCTTCACGATCGAGCGCAGGTGCTGGGCGGCCAGAACCTCCGTCGGCGCCAGCAGCGCTGCCTGACCGCCGGAATCGGCGACAGCGAGCATCGCCCGGAGCGCGACGAGGGTCTTGCCCGAGCCGACCTCTCCCTGCACGAGCCGGTTCATCGGGGCCGTGTCAGCGAGGTCGCGCGCGATCTCTCCGCCGACCACCGCCTGGTCGTCCGTCAGGACGAACGGGAGTGCCGCGTCGAATCGCTCGAGGAAACCGCCCGGGGTCGGCGTTCGCGGCGTCGCGGGGATCGTCCGCGCCGCTGCGCGCTGCTGCAGCAGGGCCGCCTGCAGCACGAACGCCTCCTGAAATCGGAGCGCATCCCGGGCCCGTTGCCACTGCGAGTCCTTCTCGGGCCGATGGATGAGCTCGATGGCCTCACGGAACGGCAACAGTCCGCGCTCGCGCGAGACGGCGTCGGGCACCGGATCGGCGACCGGGCCGAGCCCGTCGAGCACCAGGTCGACCGCTTTCTGCACCTGCCAGCTGGCCACGGTTCCGGTGGCGGGATAGATCGGGATCGGGGTCTGCGCCCAGTTCTTAGCGGCCGCGCTGTTCGCAGCGAGCTCGCCGCCCTCATCCGGTTGGAACAGCTCGTAGTCGGGATGCGCGAGCTGCAGCGCACCGCGGTAGTCGGAGACCTTGCCCGCGAAGATGCCGCGCACCCCCGGGACCAGGTCTTTCGCGCGCCAGGCCTGATTGAAGAAGGTCAGGGTGAGGATGCCCTCGCCGTCGGATATCTTCACCTCGAGGATCGAGCCGCGGCGGGCACGCATGGGACGCTCCTGAACGCGTAGCACCTCGGCGACGATCGTCACGTTCTCGTCGATCGGCAGGTTGGCGAGGGCGGTCAGCTCACCGCGCTTCGCGTAGCGGCGCGGGTAGTGGGTGAGCAGATCGGCGACCGTGCGCATCCCGAACGCCTTATCGAAGGCACCGGCGGTACGCCCGCCGAGCACGGTGCTCAGTCGGGAGTCGAGGGTGATCGCGCTCTCGACGGCCGGGGATGACACGGAACTCATGGTTCGATCGTATGCGCCGCATCCGTCAACGCGGCGAGTTCTGCCACCACGTCGGGATCCTCGGGTCGTTCGGCGGAGAGGCGCTGCTGGATGGCGAGCGCCTCCTCGGTGCGGCCCAGCAGGCGCAGGCAGTGGGCGAGCGCCCATTCGGCCCAGAAGAGCTGCACGTCGGTGCCGACCTCCCGCGCTGCAGAGAACGCCGTCGCGAACTCTTCGAGCGCGGCCGTTGGATGCCCGTCGTCGATGAGCGCGAGCCCACGATTGTTGTGCAGAGTCACCGCCCACCGACGCGTGCGCGAGTCCGTCGTCGCCTGAAGCTCGGCGAGGCCCTCCGCTGTCCAATGAGCGGAACGAGCCGTATCGGCGATGGCGAGCATGTGCGCCGCGTCGACGGCCAGAAAGATCTCGCCCTCCCTACGTGCACGAGCCAGCGCCTCCTCGAAGAGCGGGACGGCTTCCTCTTTGCGCCCGGATGAGGTTCGCAGCCTCCCGCGTTCCAGCGGAATGCGCACAGAGAGGACACCCACTGCCGGCTCCAGGGAGTCGAGCAGGGCGTCCGCTTCATCGAAGCGCTGCTGCAGGCCGAGTGCTCGCGCGCGCTGCGTCTCCAACTCGGCGCGCACCACCTCGGTACGGTCGGATTCGGCTGCCGCCTGAGCGAAACGGTCCGCTGAGGCGATCGGGTCGTCGAAGTTCCACAGGGCGTCGAGCTCGGACTGGTCGAGTCGTTCGTCCACGACACTATCTTGCTCGGCTAGAGGTCCCGCCGCTAGGCCGTGAGGTGGGAATTGCGCCGACATCACGGGTGCCGCGTGAGAGATCACCTAGGCTCGGAGGCACAATGACACGAATCGTCTCAGGTTTCGCCGGATCGCTCGCCCTGCAGGTGCCGAAAAGCGGGACACGGCCGACCAGCGATCGCGTGCGCGAGGCCATCTTCTCGGCGCTCGACGCCCGGGACGAGCTGCGCGGCGCCCGCGTGCTCGACCTCTATGCCGGGTCAGGCGCTCTCGGTCTCGAGGCCGCGAGCCGTGGCGCCGCAACGGTCATGCTGGTCGAACGCAACGCCGAGGCGGCCGCAGTCGTTCGCAAGAACATCTCGGCGCTCCTCAAGGCGGCGCCCAAGGATGCGAAGCCCAAGATCGAGGTGCGCTCGACGGCCGTGCAGACGTTTCTGACCGGCTCGGGATCGACTTATGACCTGGTCTTCATCGATCCGCCTTACGACCTCGAAGAAGACGACATCCGCGACGCGCTGCTGAAACTGGAGCACCGTCTCGCGCCGCACGCCACCGTCTGCCTCGAACGCAGCACCCGCTCACCGGAGCCCGTTCTCCCGCCGGGACTCGCGCTCGACCGGCGCAAAGACTACGGCGACACGGCGCTGTATTGGATAACACCCGCCTGACCACGCCCACCTGACCAGGGCCGTCTGACCTGAGCCGGACCGGTGTCAGCCGCCCTGCCCGTTCCACCCGACGTACGGGTCCCACCCACCGCGCTCGTCGAACGTGTGCCCGCCGACGAGCAGCCCGGTGCCGACCGCGACGCGCCCGATCCGCCGAAAGCCTCCCGGGAGTACCGCCTCGGGAGGGAAGGTTGCGAGAAGGCCGTGGTCCTCGCCCCCGGTCAGCGCCGTGTGAACGTCGTCGCCCAGCGCATCCGGATCGAGATCGATGGCGACATCGCTGGCCTCTGCGACACGCCGGGCGTCGAGCGCCAGACCGTCACTCAGGTCGAGCATCGCTGTGGCCCCTGCGGTCGCGGCGAGCGGCCCGTCGGCGATCGGTGGGCGTGGGCGCAGCTGAGCGGTGACGGCCTCAGGATGCTCGCGCAGCACATCCTGAAACCTCGCCCGGTCGGGCTCGCCGTTCTCGTCCACGGCGTGTTCGAACAACAGCCGTAGCCCTGTCGCCGCGACTCCGAGGTCGCCGGACAAGGCGACGACATCGCCGGGTCGCGCACCCGCTCGCAGCACAGGGCGACGACCCTGCAGATCGCCGAACGCCGTCACCGCGATCGTGAAGGTATCGGACACGGAAAGGTCTCCCCGACCACGCCGCAGCCTGGCGCGAGCCCTTGGCAGGCATCCCGAAGTCCGTCGGCGAATTCGAGCAGGTCGGCAACCGGTGTCGATCTCGGAGCGGCGATCGCGACGACGAGAGCGGTCGGCAGCGCGCCCATGGCGGCGACGTCGGACAGGTTCGTCGCCGCGGCCTTCCAGCCGAGGTCGTACGGTGCCGACCAGGCCCAGCGGAAATCCGGGCCGTGCACCATCATGTCGGTGGTGACCACGTAGCGGCCGTCGGGCGCTGCCAGCACGGCCGCATCGTCGCCCGGGCCGACGATCGTCGCTGACGACTCGGGCAGGCGCGGGAAAATCAGCTTGAGGGTCTCCCGCTCGGAGGCCTCGCCGAGGGTCGGACCGGCGGTGGCGCTCCCAGACATCGTCATGCATCAAACGGTAGCCTGAAACCGATGCCCAGACGCCACACCGCCCTCGCGGTGATCCTCGCCGCCGCCCTCCTCTCGCTCACCGGATGCGCCCCGATCGTCGCACTCGACGCCGCGCCCGACTCGAACGATCCCGGTTGTGCAGAGATCAGCGTTCGCTTGCCCGACAGTGTCGCGGGAAAGGAGAAGCGGGAGACGAATGCGCAGGCGACCGGGGCATGGGGAACGCCCACGGTGGTGCTGCTGCGGTGCGGCGTGAAGCCGATCGGGCCGACCACCCAGCCGTGCGTCAACGTCAACGGCATCGACTGGGTGTTGATGACGGATCCCGCTGCCAAGACGATCGTCTACCAGACCTTCGGACGGGTGCCCGCCACCGAGCTGATCATCGACCACGTCTCCGGCGTCTCCGACTCCGCCGTGCTGCCCGAGTTCTCGGGTGCCATCGCGAAGGTCAAGCAGACCCAGAAGTGCCTGTCGACGTTGGACACGGATCCGGGGAGCACGGGGACACCCGCGCCCACCCCCACAGCGACACCGACACCTGCGCCGACGACCGGCCCGTAATCCGGAGGTCTCAGGCCGCGCGGGCGAGGGCGACCGAGATGAGTTCGTCGATGAGGGCCGGGTAGCTGAGCCCAGACTCCTGCCAGCAGCGAGGGAACATCGAGATCGGGGTGAAGCCCGGCATCGTGTTGATCTCGTTGATGACGAAGCCGTCTGCGGTGAGGAAGAAGTCGACACGGGCGAGTCCCTCTCCCCCGATGGCGTCGAACGCCTGCACACCGAGCGCCTGCATCGTGGCGAGCTCTTCGGCGGTCAGGTCGGCTGGGCAGACGAGGTCGATCCCGGGCGCATCCAGGTACTTGGCGGCGAAGTCGTAGAAGTCGCGACCCGTGACGACGATCTCGCCGGCGACGGATGCGCGCGACGCTTCGCCGGGGCGACCGCCGAGCACCGCGATCTCCACTTCCCGACCGGCCACCGACGACTCGATCAGCACGCGGTCGTCTTCGGCGAACGCCGTCTCGATCGCGGCGTCGAGCTCGGACGCCTGCTTCACCTTGCTCACTCCGACGCTGGAGCCGGCGCGAGCGGGCTTGACGAAGGCGGGGAGGCCGAGCTCCGCGGCCGCGGCACGCACCGCATCCGGATCCGTGCGCCACTCGAACGCGGTCACCGTACGCCAGGGCGCGACGGGGATGCCCGACTGCTGCAGGACGGTCTTCGTGAAGTGCTTGTCCATGCCGAGAGCGCTCGCGAGCACGCCGCTACCGACATACGGAAGGTCGACCAACTCGAGAAGGCCCTGCACCGTTCCGTCTTCGCCCCAAGGTCCGTGCAGGATCGGGAAGACGACGTCGACGTTGCCGAGCGTGCGGGTCACGCCGTTCTCGGTGACCGACAGCTCGTGCGTCGAGGCGTTCTCCGGCCACAGGATGCGCGTGCCGTTGTCCTCGACGGTGGGCAACTTCTCCGCGTTCAGCGCAAACAGCGAGGCGTCGTCGGGCTGCAGCGTGAAGGTGCCGTCACGGGTGATGCCGATCGGGATGACGTCGTACTTCTCGCGATCAATCGCGGTCAGCACTCCCGCCGCCGTTGCGCAGCTGATCGAATGCTCGCTTGAACGCCCTCCGAAAAGAAGAGCGACTACGAGTTTGTCCGTCATCCAGTGTCCTTTCGCCCTGAGGCTCGTCTGAGTCGGTGGTGAGGTGCGGGGCGATGTCTTTCGGGTCGAGCGTACCGGCCAGCACCTGGCTGACCTGGCGGACGATCGGCATTTCGACTCCGCGCGCCTCGGCGAGGGTGAGGATGGGCGCCACCGACGCCAATCCCTCGGCGGTCTGGTTCATCTGCTTCACGACGTCGTTGAAGCTGTAGCCCTGTCCGAGAAGCCGGCCCGCGGTGTTGTTGCGGCTGAGCGAGGATTCGCAGGTCGCGATGAGGTCGCCGAGGCCCGCGAGTCCCGACAGGGTGACGGCCTCCGCGCCATACGCCACGGCGAAGTCGGTCATCTCGACGAGTCCGCGCGTGATGATCGACGCCTTGGTGTTCTCGCCGTAGCCGACGCCGTCGACGATGCCGATGGCCACCGCGATGAGGTTCTTGAGCACGCCGCCGAACTCGGTGCCGATGACATCGGTGTTCACGAAACTGCGGAAATACCTGTTGGTCGCCGCCATGGCGACAGCCTGCGCGGTCTCCAGGCTCACGGATGACACGACCGCGGCAGTGGGCTGCTCGCGCGCGATCTCCAACGCGAGGTTGGGTCCGGATGCGACGGCGATGCGTTCGGGCTCGATCGGCAGTCCCTGGGCGATGACCTCGCTCATCCGGAGCCCGGTGCCCTTCTCGACCCCCTTCATGAGGCTGACGACGACCGTCGACGGGCCGAGGAACGGGGCGATCGCCTCCAGGTTCGAACGCAGGGTCTGACTCGGGATGGAGACGAAGACCTGTTCGGCATCGCGCATCGCGTCGCCGATCTTGCTCGTAGCGTGCAGGTTGCGGGGCAGGTTGATGCCCTCGAGATAGTCGCTGTTCCGCTTCACCTCGTTGATCTCGCGAGCGAGTTCGGGACGACGTGCCCAGAGAGTGACGTCGGCACCGCCGTCGGCGAGGATTTTCGCGAAGGTCGTTCCCCAGCTACCCGCGCCGAGGACGGCGACACGGCGGGGGGCGATCACAGGAGCCTTTCTCGAGTCAGCTCTCAAAGCGTCCCGTCTCCTTCTGGTCGTGCTCGGCGGGGTTCCACCGGTTCGTGGGCGCCTTCTCGCCGCGGAGGTCTTCCAGCAGCGCGGTGATGGCGTCCATGATGGCGGCGGTCGCTTCGTTGAGCGTCGCCGAGTCCAGGTTGCGCCCTCGGAAGGCCGACAGGTCGACGGGGTCGCCGAACTTGACCGTGACCGTCTTGCGCGGGAAGAAGCTGATCTTCTTGCCGTACCGGGCCATGACCTGCTGAGCACCCCAGTGCGCAACCGGGATGACGGGGATGTCGTGCTCGAGCGCCATTCGCGCCGCACCGGTCTTGCCTCGCATCGGCCACATGTCGGGGTCGCGCGTCAGCGATCCCTCGGGATACACGATCACGATGCGGCCGTCGTCGACGATCTGCTGAGCGGCCTGCAGTGGAGCGGAGCCACGGACCGAGCCCGCACGCTCCACAGGCACCTGACCGGACTTCTTCAGAAACCAGCCGACCACCGGAACCTTGAACAGGCTCCCCTTCGCCAGAAAGCGGGGCACGCGACCGAGGTGCCAGCTGACCATGCCTACCAGAACCGGGTCGATCTCCGTGTAGTGATTCGGTGCGACGACGAAAGCGCCCTTGCGGGGCAACTTGTCGCCGTCGGTGATCTTGAATCGCACGCCGATGCTCATGATCGGGATGACGATCCCGGCGAGCACCCAGAAGATCGAGGGCTTGCTCGTCTCCTTGCGGGGCAGTTTCACGGACGCGGGCGCAGGCTTCTGCTCTGAAGAAGGTCGGGACACGTCCCTATTATCCTTCGAGAGTGAAGTCGGCTCCCAGCAGTTCGAGCTTGGTGATGAAGTTCTCGTACCCGCGGCTGATGATCCCGACGTTGCTGACGGTCGAACGTCCCTCGGCGCTGAGCGCCGCGATCAGGTGGCTGAAGCCGCCGCGCAGGTCGGGAACGACAATGTCGGCGCCGTGCAGCGGCGTCGGGCCGGAGATGACGGCCGAGTGGTTGAAGTTGCGCTGACCGAAGCGGCACGGGTGCCCGCCCAGGCAGTCCTTGTGGATCTGGATGGTCGCACCCATGTCGACGAGGGCGTCCACGAAGCCGAAACGCTGCTCGTACACGGTCTCGTGCACGATCGAGACACCGTTCGCCTTGGTGAGGGCGACCACGAGCGGCTGCTGCCAGTCGGTCATGAAGCCGGGGTGCACATCCGTCTCGATGACGACCGGCTTGAGCTCGCCACCGGGGTGGAAGAAGCGGATGCCGTCGTCGTGGATCTCGAACGCGCCGCCGACCTTGCGGAAGACGTTGAGGAAGGTGAGCATCTCGGGCTGGCGCGCGCCGCCGACGTAGATGTCGCCGCCGGTGGCCAGTGCCGCGGCGGCCCAGCTGGCTGCCTCGTTGCGGTCGAACAGCGCGGTGTGGCTGTAGCCGACGAGCTTGCTGACGCCCTCGATGCGGATCACGCGGTCGGTGTCGACCGTGATGATCGCGCCCATCTTCTGGAGGATGTTGATGAGATCCATGATCTCGGGCTCGATCGCCGCGCCCTTGAGCTCGGTGATGCCCTCGGCACGCACGGCGGTGAGGAGCACCTGCTCCGTCGCGCCCACGCTCGGGTACGGGAGCTCGAGCTTGGCGCCGTGCAGACCGTTGGGGGCGGTCATCCGGATGCCCGTGGGCAGCTTGTCGACGATCGCGCCGAACTTGCGCAGCACCTCGAGGTGGTAGTCGATCGGGCGGTCGCCGATGCGGCAGCCGCCGAGGTCGGGGATGAACGCCTCACCGAGGCGGTGCAGCAGCGGTCCGCAGAAGAGGATCGGGATGCGGCTGGAGCCGGCGTGCGCGTCGATGTCGGCCATGTGGGCGATCTCGACGTTGCTCGGGTCGAGCAGCAGCTCGCCGACCTCGGTGCCGTCGGTGACCTTGACGCCGTGGATCTCGAGAAGACCGCGGACGACCCGCACGTCGCTGATGTCGGGGACATCGCGAAGCACGCTCGGTCCCTCGCCGAGGAGGGCCGCGACCATCGCCTTGGTGACGAGGTTCTTGGCGCCCTTCAGTTCGATCCGGCCGCGGAGCGGAATGCCGCCGTTGATCGCGATGCGATCGCCTTTGAGGCCAACGCTGGCTCCTGCCGCCTGGGCGTCCTGAAGAAGTGAGTTCAAAGTTTCACCGGTAACGTCTTAGGCCGCCAGTTTTCACGGCGGGCTTCGAATTCTGTGATGTGCGCCTCGTCACGCAGGGTCAGACCGATATCGTCCAGCCCTTCGAGCAAACGCCATCTAGTGTAATCGTCGATCTCGAACGAGACTGTGAGATCACCGACGCTTGCAGTCTTGGCAACCAGATCGACCGTCGCCTCTATTCCCGGGCTCGCCTCGACGGCCTGCCAGAGACGTTCGACGTCCTCCTCGCTGATCTGACCCGCGAGGAGGCCCTGCTTGCCCGCGTTGCCGCGGAAGATGTCACCGAATCGCGGGCTGAGCACGGCGGAGAAGCCGTAGTCGCGCAGCGCCCAGACGGCGTGCTCACGCGAGGATCCTGTGCCGAAGTCGGAACCGGCGATGAGGATCTTGCCTGCGCGGTACGGCTCCTGGTTCAGGATGAAATCGGGATCCTGGCGCCAGGCGAAGAACAGAGCGTCGTCGAAACCGGTCTTCGTGACGCGCTTGAGGAACACCGCCGGGATGATCTGGTCGGTGTCGACATCGGAGCGGCGGAACGGGACGGCCACGCCGGAGACGGTCGAGATCTTTTCCATCAGGCGCCCACCTTCTCTCCGGTGCGCGTATCCGTGCTGCCATCGGTCGGCGTGTCGCCGCCTTCGTCGCTCTCGAGGTCCCACGGGCTGGACAGCGTTCCGCGCACGGCCGTCGCCGCCGCGACCAGCGGCGAGACGAGGTGCGTTCTGCCGCCCTTGCCCTGCCTGCCCTCGAAGTTGCGGTTGGACGTGGAGGCGCAGCGCTCCCCGGTGCGAGCTGGTCGGGGTTCATCCCGAGGCACATCGAACAACCGGCGAACCGCCACTCGGCGCCGAACTCCTCGACGATCTTGTCGATGCCCTCGGCCTCGGCCTCGATCCGCACCCGGGCACTGCCGGGAACGACCATGACGCGGACGCCGTCGGCCTTCTTGCGGCCCTTGATGACCGAGGCGAAGGCTCGCAGGTCTTCGATCCGGCTGTTGGTGCACGAACCCATGAAGACCGCATCCACCGGGATGCTCTTCATCGGCGTTCCCGCCTCGAGATCCATGTACTCCAGGGCGCGCTCGGCGGCGGCACGCTGGTTGGCATCGGCGATGTCGGCCGGGTTCGGCACCGACTGGCTCAGCGAGACGCCCTGGCCGGGGTTGGTGCCCCAGGTGACGAACGGCTCGATGTCGGCGGCGTCGAGGTAGACCTCGGCGTCGAAGACGGCGTCGTCGTCGGTGACGAGCGTGTTCCAGTACTCGACGGCGTCGTCCCAGTCCTGACCGGCGGGCGCGTGGGGCGACCCTTCAGGTAGGCGTACGTCGTCTCATCCGGAGCCACCATGCCCGCACGGGCGCCGGCTTCGATCGACATATTGCAGATCGTCATCCGGCCCTCCATCGAGAGAGCCCGGATGGCGCTGCCGCGGTACTCGAGCACGTAGCCCTGACCGCCGCCGGTGCCGATCTTGGCGATGACCGCGAGGATGATGTCCTTGGCCGTCACGCCGGGACGCAGGTCGCCCTCAACCGTGATCGCCATGGTCTTGAAGGCCTTGAGCGGCAGCGTCTGCGTCGCCATGACGTGCTCGACCTCGCTGGTGCCGATTCCGAAGGCCATCGCCCCGAACGCACCGTGGGTCGACGTGTGGGAGTCGCCGCAGACGACGGTGATGCCGGGCATGGTGAGCCCGAGCTGCGGACCGACCACGTGCACGATGCCCTGCTCGATGTCGCCCAGCGAGTGCAGGCGGATGCCGAACTCCTCGGCGTTCTTGCGCAGCGTCTCGATCTGAGTGCGGCTGGTGAGGTCGGCAATCGGCTTGTCGATGCCGACGGTCGGGGTGTTGTGGTCTTCGGTGGCGATGGTGAGGTCGGGACGGCGCACCGGCCGGCCGGCCATCCTGAGCCCGTCGAACGCCTGCGGGCTCGTGACCTCGTGCACCAGGTGCAGGTCGATGTAGATCAGATCGGGCGAACCGTCTTCGCCCTTGACCACCAGGTGGTCACGCCACACCTTCTCGGCCAGCGTGAGCGAGGTGTGCTCTGAATCGGTACTCATGGGTGTTCGTAACTCCTTGCTTGCTTCGGTGGTCAGCCAACGACGAACTCCGCGACGAGGGAGGCCTGGAAACTAGGACCCGTCGCGGCAGCTAAGGAGGAGCAAACCGTCAAGCACGTTTTCAGGGTAGCACCGGTTCACGGCTGCACCTTTCAGCCTCGCTGGACGCGCACGGCGAAGCGTCCCAGGTGCACCGTCGAGCCGTCGACCACCTCGGCCGGGGCTCCGGGCGTGATCGTGGTGGCGACCCCATCCGGAGCCGTGATCGATACGCCGTTGGTCGAATGGACGTCGGTGACGCGCGCCGTGTCGGCGATGACCTCGAATGCGGCATGGGTCTTCGAGACCGACGCGGCGGGGTCGTCGACGGCTATCAGTTCGGCTTCACCCCACTGCCCGAAGCGAACAGGGTTGCGCCCGAGGAGAACAGTGTCGGTGAGTTCGACGACCCGACCGGACGGCAGAACAAGTTGCCAGCGTCGAGCGGCGGGCTCGGACGGCGTGAGGGCCGGGGCTGCTACAGGAGGGAGGAACGGCGGCAGTTCGCCACTCCGTGCCGGGGCGCGACGGGTCTCCGTTCCCGTGTCCTCGCGAGGCGGGATCAGGTTCGGCGGGGGAACGATGAAACCGGACGAGTCCACCAGGCCACTATAGGGCTACGCCTTGCGTGGCCGACGGCTACGCCTTGCGTGGCCGACGATACCGGAAGGCGGCCAGCCGAGCCCGGAGTCGCCCGGCGGATGCCGTCGCCGCGGCCAACGCCGCATCCGCCGCGTGCCAGGTCTCGTGCACCCGCTCGTCGGAGACGACGCTGCCGTCGAAGACCGCGGCGTCGACCTGGCCGGCCAACGGGCGCAGTCCGCCATCCGGAACCTGCAGATTCTGCGCGGTCGACTGCGCTTCGAGCGCCGATGCGGCCTGCAGCCTCGTCGCGTTGCGCGGCATCGTCAGGCCGAGTTCGGCGTATCCGTCGGTCAGTTCATCCCAGGCTCCCGCCGCTCGCCGGTCGGGAGGGCCCTGCGTCTCACGAATGCGACGACGCCGACGCTTGAGCGCCCCGATGATGAGCAGCGGCACGAAGTAGAGGATTAACGGGATGCCGATGACTCCAGCAACGACCCACGCCCAGGCGGGCAGAGCGAACGCGCTCTGGGCCTCCTTGCGGTCGTTGTCCTTGGTCTTGACAGGTGTGAGGAGTTCCTGCGGCTTCGGATTGTCGGGCGGCGGCTGGCGCACCTGCGGTTGCGGTTCGAGCTTGGGTTTCGTGGTCTGGTTCTTCGGCGCGTCCGTTTTCGTCGGCGTCGGGAAGAAGGGCACCCACCCGACACCGTCGAAAGCGACCTCGTCCCAGGCCGTCACATCGTTGCCGGTCACGGTGGTGGTCTGCCCGGCGGCCACCTTCGGTGCGAATCCCATCACGACCCGCGTCGGGTAGCCGAGGCGGCGCGCCATCAGTGCGAAGGCGCTCGCGTACTGCTCCTGATCGCCGACCATCGGCTCCTGCGCGAAGAGGTCGGTCATCCGGTCGGCGCCCTCGCCCGCACGGGAGGGAACGGGGTCGGACGCGCGGCCATGGCTGAGGTACCCGAAGGTCTTGAGCGACCGCTCGATGTTCCGCAGCTTCTGGATGGCCGTCGTCGCCGTTCCCGCGTACTCCTCGGCCTTCGCCGACACGACGTCCGGCACATTGGTCACGGGAGGGAGCGTGAGCTTGGCCGGCGCCACGCGGGCGAGCGCCTTGTCGTTCGGGACCTTCTGAGCGGTGGCATCGACCGTGTAGCGGAGTCCTGCGGCCACGCCACTCGTGATGGCCGTGGTGCCCGTGGTCGTGTTGACCCGGACGCCGGGCGCAGGATCCGCGCCCTGGTGGGCGTCGAAAGTGAGCCGGTCGACGTAGCCGACGGTGGGCATCCAGACGTCCGAGTACGCGTCGATGCTGATGGTCGCGGTCGATCGGGCCCCGGCTGTGAACAAGGACGGCATCGGGATGGTGCTGCCGAGCAGTTCGAAGCTCCCGGATGCGTCGCTGCCCGAACTCGGGTCGGTCACGTTCCAGACGACGCCGTTGTAGCTGTCCATCGTGGCCAACCGGATGAGCTGCCCGCTCGTCAGACCTTCGGCGGTGAAGAGCTTCGTCTTCTCCAGGTCTTTCGTGTACTCGCGGAAACCGGCGAGGGGCTCGGGTAGTCGAGCGGGTCGAACGGCGGAGTCACCTCTTGACGCAGGACGAATCGAGAGTCCGCCGGCGGGGCGAGCAGCGAGCCGGCCACGGCGCCGACCGCGACGGCACCGAGAACGACCGCCCCCGTACCGACGAGACGGCGGCGCCGGAGACCGGGATCGACGACGGATTCGACTCCGCCGACCCGACGGCGGCGCCAGCCGAGCCACAGCAGCGCGATCGCCCCGAACAGCACGCCGCGCACGCCCGCGAAGTAGGGATCGCTGGTGCCGAGCAGGATGCCCGCCAGGAACAACAGGATGGGCCCGGTCAGCAGCACGGCCGGACGGCCGACGCTCCGGTCACGCGCCGACGGGAGCCAGCGCACCGCGAGAGTCACGGAGACGAGCGCTACCAGCCAGCTCGCGAAGTACGGTACGACCGCAACATAGGGCGGCGCTTCAAGCGGTGCCTGCAGGGTGACGGCGTCCGACCACCCGAAGACCGCACCGATGACGAGGCCCGACAGGCTGTCGAGGGAAGGAAGGACGACCAGGGTCGCTTGAGCGGGCATCGCGAGCGGCGTTCCGAACACGAAATACGCTGCCAGAGCTATGGCGATCGAGATCGGCACCGACAGCCGCAAGAGCCGGCACGCGATCGCGGCGCCTCCCCCGACCACCAGGCCGCCGAATGCCGCCAGTACGAACGAGAAGTGACCGAATGCCGGCTCGAAGCCCAGCACGGCCAGAACGCTGAGCGTCAGGATGACCGCGACGTCGATCCATGTGGTCGTCCCGAGCCGGTCGAATGAGGTCGTCCGGGCCGGACGAGCAGTCGTCGTGCGGGAGGTCGTCGCCGTCATCGACCCGCCCGTTTCAGAAGGGCCGGGAGTTCGGTCAGTGCCGAGACCGATGCGAGCATGGTGCCCCCCAGCCTGCTCAGACGAGGTTCTCCACCGACGTCGGCACGGACCGCCACGATCTGTGTATCGGTTCCGAAGACGGTCGTCGCGGCGCGGAGCTCGGTGGCAGGCAACTGCGAGCCGGCCACGAAGACCACCAGGCTGGGGGCTGGGAGCCGCACCGTCGCCTGCCGGACGAAGTCGCGCAGGCTGGCGTGCATCCCTTCGACCGGCTGGATGCGACAGGAATCGTCGAGCAGCGCCGTCGGCGTGACGACCCGGAGCGCCTGGCCTTGCCAGACGGCGTCGATCTCGGTCTCTTCGCGGATCACCTGGCAGCCGATCGATGCCATCACCGAGACGCCGAGCTCGAACTCCTCGTCGGAGGCGTAATGGGAGCGCTCCGCGTCGAACACGAGCAGCAGCTGCGACCGGCGCGTCTCCTGGTACTGCCGCACCATCAGTTGCCCGGTGCGGGCGGACGTTCGCCAGTGGACGTTCCGGATGTCGTCGCCGGGCTCGTACGTGCGCAGGGCGTGGAACGCGAGATCACTGTCGGTGATCACCTTCGTGGTCTGGCCCTCGAGATCCCGCACCAGTCCTCGTGCGGTCGCAACGAGCCGGGTGGTCTTCGGATGCACGAAGAGCTCGACCTGCTCGGTCCACTCGGTCGTGCGCCTGAGCAGGCCCAGCTGGTCGCCGCGCACCGACAGCGCCGGGCCGGCGAGGATCAGAGCGCGGCGGGCCGTGGGGACGGCGAACAGCTCCTCGCTCTCGGCGCCGGGAGCGAGTCGCGGAACCATGAACTCGGCGAGGCCTGAGCCCACCGGAAGCTCCATCCGGGTCGGGAGCACGGCGCGCGAACCTGTGTTGCGCACATTCATGCGGCCAAGTGCTCGATCGCCGGCGACGACTCGGCGAGGATTGAGCTCGATCGTGACCGCGTACGTGGATCGACCGAAGACGAAGGCCAGGGCGATCAGGAACGCTGCGACCAGAGTCGCGCCGAGAAACGCGAACTCCGCCCAGCCGAGCGTCAGGGTGACCGCGAACGCGACCAGCGCTCCCCCGAGCACGATCCAGCCGAGCGGGCTGACGACCGCGAACACCGGGCCTACGCGGGCTGCGAGCGCGTGCCACAGGGGACGGATGCGGTGACCGACGGCACCGGAGGCGCGCACGAGCATTCCGCCGACCTGAGCGAAAGCGACCCGGCTCTGCGAAGATGCGGGCGCGCGACGTCGCCGACCCGCTGCCGGTTCCGCACCGGAGGGGGCGCGGGCGTCGGCGGCGTGCCTGGCGTCGTGGGGGTCTGCGTGGTCACTGGGTCCGAGTCTCGCTGGGTGTCGGTCGGGTGGCTTCGGTCGGGTGGGCGCGCCTCAGGCGGCCCGGTATGCGGGCGGCGTCGCCTCGGCGATGGCGCGGCCGACGATGTCCTCGGCCTTGACCCCGGCGAACTCCGCCTCGGGATCGACCATCACGCGGTGCGCGAGGACGGGAATCGCGAGCTCCCGGATGTCGTCCGGCGTCACGAATGTGCGTCCCGACGAGATCGCCCAGGTCTTCGCCGCCCGGGCGAGCGCAAGTGCACCGCGGATGCTGACGCCAAGCGCCGAGTCCTTGTCGGCGCGGGTGGCGCTGACGATCTCGCTGAGGTATCCCATCACGGATGCGTCGGTGTGCACGTCAGAGGCGAGCTGCGACAGCGTGACGACCGACTCGGCCGCGATGATCGGATGCACCGCCGCAGCACGCGACCGGTTCGACGCGTCGAGCAGGAGGTCGACGGTCGTGGCGTGGTCGGGATAGCCGAGCGAGGTCTTGATCAGGAAGCGGTCGAGCTGCGCCTCGGGAAGCGAGTACGTTCCCGCTTGCTCGACCGGGTTCTGGGTGGCGATCACGATGAACGGCGCACCGACCGGGTGACCGACTCCGTCGACCGTCACGACGCCCTCCTCCATCACCTCGAGGAGCGCGGACTGGGTCTTCGGGCTGGCACGGTTGATCTCGTCCGCGAGCACGACCGAGGCGAAGATCGGCCCGGGGTGGAACTCGAACCGCCCGTTGCTCTGGTCGTAGATCGTCACGCCTGTCACATCCGACGGAAGAAGGTCGGGGGTGAACTGGATGCGCGACTGCGTGCCCTCGATGGTGTTCGCGAGCGCCTTGGCGAGCACCGTCTTACCGGTGCCGGGCACATCCTCGAGCAGCACGTGGCCGTTCGACAGCATCGCCGTGATCACGAGACGGATGCTGTGCTCCTTGCCGAGGATCGCCTTGTCGACGTTCCCGACCAGCTGGGTGAAGGCTCCGGCGAACCAGTCCGCCTGTTCCTGAGTTACTGCCACGGGGTTCCCATCTCTATTTGGACCAGTCCTGCACACTGCTCTGCACGCCACCGGCGGTGACGTACGCGCCGGGGTATCCGCACCACGGGTGCACACCGTCCGGCGCTCCGCGGTAGTGGACGCTGCCGCTGCCGTTCGTCGTCAGCGATCGCGTCGACAGTGGTCCACCGTTGCAGTACATCGTCAGCGTGTACGTGGTGTTCGGATCGAAGTGGCTCATCGTCACGTCGAAGGTGTAGCTGTGCGCGTATCCCGGCTCCAGATCGCCCTTCGAGAGGTCGATCGACGGGGAAGGCGGCGGCTTCGTATCGACCTTGAATGTGCTGGAGGTGCCAACGCCTCCGTATGCTCCACTGCCATTGTTCTTCGCGCGGACCTCAAGTTTGTACGATCCAGCGCCCTGGTTGTTGGCCTTCGCGCTCGTACCGCTCGTCGCCGCCCAGCTGCCCGAGTTGAGGCGGTACTCGTAGGTGACGGGCCCGCCACCGGTTCCCGACGGATTCGCGAGCGCGTTCCAACTCAGCGTCAGGTCGGAGGGTGCGTACTGGCCGCCGGAGATCTTTGCTCCCGAGACGGCCTGCGGGGTGCCGTATGGGGTCACGGCTGGAGACGATGCCGCTGAAGCGGGACCCCATCCGTCGGCGTTGTGTGCGCGGACCGTGAAGGTGTACGACTGACCGTTGGTCAGACCGTTGATGGTCAGGGGGCCATCGGATGCCGTCGTGACCGACTTCGATCCGGTCTTCACCTCGTACTGATCGATCGGCTTACCGTTGTTCGCCGGTGCGACGATGGTGACCGTAGCCTGCCCGTCGGATGCCTTCGGGTTCTGCGGTGCGACCGGCTTCGCCGGCACGTCGTGGATCGTGACTCGGAACTGTCCGATCGCGGCTGCCGTGCGCTTCGGATCCTTGGTCGCATCCTCGACGTGATAGACCACGTTCACCGCGCCGATCGAGGCTCCCGATGCCGCACTTACGCTGATCGACGACCCGGTGAAGGTCACCGTGACGCCCGCCGGAGCACTGTCCGCCTTCGCATCCGTGATCGTCAGAGGATTGCCCGGGAACGGGTTCACCCATTGAGAGTCGCTCGCTGCACCGTTGATGGTCGCCGTCTGCGTTCGCTGCACCTCCGCGGTTTGCGGCGGGTTCTTCTGCGTCGCGACCGGTCGGTTCGAGCTGACCACCTGGACGTTCACGGTCCCTTGGATCGTGTGGGTCCCCGAACTGATCGTCACCGGGATCACGGCCGTCTCGCCCGCCTGGGCGCCGAGCGGCGCGCTCAACGAGAGGGTCGACCCGCTCAGCGACGACTGGATGCTCGGGTTCGGCGACGTGCCGCCGCTGTACGTCAGACGGCTCAGGATGGCCGGGTTCGGGTGAAAACTCGACGCGCGCAGATCGACGGCCACGGCCGCTTCGCCCGGTTCGATCTTCTCGGTCGGCGGAGTGAAGGTCGGAGGAACGTCGGACTGATCGGGACTGCCGACGGTCAGCGGCAGCACGAGTGTCGTCACGCGGTCCTTCGTCTGGCCGGCCTCGCGCCCGTCGTTCACCTTGAAGGTGATCGCGGCGGGGCCACGGTAGTCCTTGGCCGCAGTGAATGTGAGGGTCTGCCCGTCGGCGAACGCGCTCTTTCCGTCGCTGTTGGTCGCGCTCACTCCGTCTGCGCCGGTCAGCTTGACCGCTCTGCCCGACGGGACGTCGAGGATATCGGACAGCTTCCAGCTCTTCGACCCGCCCATCTCCACGATCTGCTGCGGCAGCGTCGGCTTGATCTGCGGCGGCGCCGTGGCGTCGCCCTTCGGGGAACCACGATGAACGCCTGCCCGCTCAACCCGGTCACGGTATCCGTCACGGTATAGGCGATCGCCAACCGCTGGTTTCCCGGATGCACGGTGATCTTGCCGTGCTGGCCCACCTCTGCCACGGCGGCGTTCGCTCCGTCGACGGCGAGCTTCAGGTCGTCGACGAGCCCGGAGGGGTTCGTCGCGCCGTCTATGGCGTCGACCGGAACGCTCGACTTGGCAGCGACCTCGTCGGGTTCGAGCAGGTGGTCGGCCGCGGTGGGAGGCTGCTCCTTCGCGTTAGGCGTCACGAGAACCTGAATGAACGCGCTCGCGACCCCGCCCTGACCGTTCGTGATCTGGTAGCGCACGACGTATGCACCCTCGGTCTTGGGCGCCGTGACCAGGACGACCTTGCCGTGCACGGCCGCCTTGAGCCCCGCATCCACGGCCAGGAGCTTCTTCTGCACCGCGATCGTGTACCCGTTGGGATCGGAGTCGTTGTCGAGCACAGGCACCGACACGGTGCGGCCCGGCTTCACTTGCACCGGGTCGTTTGCGGCGATCGGCGGCCGCACGGTCTCGGGACGAGGGATCACGCCAAGAGTGACCGTGCCCGTCGCCGTTTTGCCATAGGTGTCCTTCACTTGGTACGTGAAGGTATCCGTTCCTGCGGAGCCGGGGTACGCCTCGTAGGTGAAGGATGTGCTGGTCGAGTCGGAGATCCTGCCGAGCGTCGGCTGCGATCCGAGGCCCGCGAGGGTCACGGAGTCGCCGTCGGGGTCGATGCCGTCGAGCGGGACGTCGACGGGAACCGACGAGCCGGCGAACGCGCGGATGGTCAACGGCTGCGGCTCCGGCGGGTGGTTCGCACCCTTGTCCGGACCGATCACGAGGAAGCTGACGGTCGCCTGCGCCCTCTGACCGAACTTGTCCGTGATCCCGTAGACCACGCTGTACTGGCCCGGCGTCTTCGGCGCCTGGTAGCGCACGAGTTTGCCGCTCACGAAGGCGGTCGCTCCGGGGCCCGCGGTCGTGTCATCGCGCAACCGCGCGTCGAGCGTGAACGGCTCGTTGTCGGGAGACGTGTCGTTGTCCATCACCGGGACACTCGTGATGTCGCCCGCGCGTACCGTCACGGCGTCATCGACGGCGATCGGCGGCTGATGGTTCACGAGGGGAGGCACCGGCACCACCGTGATTCCTGCTTCGGCTTCGTCGACGCCGTCGGACACCGTGTACTCGAGCTGCACCTGCTCGGTGAGCACGGTGGGGGCGGTGATCTTGACGACCGCATTGTCGAGCACCTCGACGTTGAGATCTTCCGCGCCCTTGCCCGCTGACACCGAGCGCACGACGAGCACCTTGCCTGACGGCGACACATCGTTGTCGAGGACGCTCACCGATGTCGGCTCGCCGGGGCGCACGTATGCGGTATCGGTGACCGCCACCGGTGGAGCCTCCGTCGCTCCGTTCGCTGCGATGTTCACCCGGATGAGGCCGGTGGTCGACTTCGGACCGGCGCCGAGCGTGTATGTGGCGTAGTACTCCCCCGGCGCGTTCGTGCGGACCGTGACCGTGCCCTTGCCCGCATCCGTCGCCACCTGGGCGCCGCCCGGACCGTCGAGGCTGGCCCCGACCAGCGTCAGCGGCTCCCCCGACGGCGACTGATCGTTGTCGAGCGGCCGCACGACCACCGGGGTCCCGGCGAACCCCGAGGCGAAATCGGGTACGGCGACAGGATCGAGCGTGCCCGCAGCCTTCACCGTGACGAGCAGGCTTCCGGTCGTGCTCTTCTTGCCGTCGGATACGGTGACCTTCACCTCTTTCGACCCGGTCTGCCCCGTTTTGCTCGTGAAGGTGACCTCGCCGTCGGGCTTGAACTGCACATCGTCTTCGGTCGTCGCCGCCGCACCGACGAGGGAGAGATCGTCGCCGTCCGGGTCGATCCAATCGTTCAGAACGTCGTATCGCGCCGATTGGCCGACCTCGGTCTGAGCGTTGCTGGTTCGTGTCGAGGCGGGAGCCGTGTTCTGGTCGGGTTGACGCAGCGTCGCGTCGACCTGGGCCGAGGATGTGCCGCCCCGGCCGTCGCTGATCGAGTACCGGAACGAGATTGTGCCGCTCAGGTCGGCCTTCGGCGTGAACTGGACCGCGCGCCCGCCCTCGACGAGATCGAGCGTGCCCTGGCTCGCCGGGAGGCTCGACACCTCCGTGATGGTGAGGACGTCCCCATCCGGATCGGTGTCGTTCGTCAGCACGGGCAGCACCGTCGACCGGCCGGGGCGCACCCCGTATGAATCGTTGATGGCCGTGGGCGGCCGATTGACCTTGGAGCGTTGAGCGAGCGTGTCGGCGAACGACTGGAGCACCGGCTTCTCTTCGCCGGTGTCGCCCTGCACGGTCGTCTCGTTCGGCTTCAGCTGCGCCCAGTTCTGCACCAGCCGCATCGTCGACGAGACGACCCAGGCATTGCCGTCGCGCAGATTGTTCAGAGCGACGACGCCGTGGTTGACGCGGAACTCGAGGTCATCGCCCTTCACCGGCTGGTCGATGTCCACGCCGCTGGCCTTCTTGCCGTCGCAGACATAGAGGTACCGAGCCGAGCCCGACCACGCTCCGTACGAGCATCCGTTGAGACGGACCGGCGCCGACACCGCTGACGAGCCGCCGGTCGAGGTCGCGCCGGCAGGATGAGCGACCACCGCGCCACCGCCCAGCGGCACACTGAGCAGCGAGGAAGCGGTCGCCACGAGTACCGACGGATCCGCGGCACCGGACTGCTGGATCCGGAGCCCCTTCGCCGGAAGGGCGACCGTGCCGCCATCGCGCTTGATCACCCGGTTGGCCTTCGCGTCGAACACGACCGGCTCGTCCCCCACCGTCGTCAGCTGCGCGTTCGCGGGAGCCGGGAACGAGGTCTTCGTGGCTGTCGCGCCCGGGTGATCGACGCTGAAGAGAGCCTTCGAAGCCGGTGCCACCACGAATGTCTTGCCCGACTTCGAGACGGCCAGTGCCGCATTCGAACCGACTTTCGCCGTCGGCTTGGTCTTCGACTTGTCGAAATCCACGCGGTTAGAAGCATCGAGCACCCACAGCTGCCCGGCCGGAGACAGCACCGACAGCGTGTTGGCGCCGTAAGCGACCTGTGACTTCTCGGGGATCTGGATGCGGTCGGTCAGGGAGACGAATGCGGGATCGATCCTGTCGACCGTCCCATGCTTCGTGTCGGTGAGGTAGTAGGCGTTGCCGTCCTGCAGCACGTCGAGGTCGGCACTGGCTCCGGTGACGGATGCGTCGAGCTCGTTGATCTGATGGTTGAGGCGGCCACCGAGCAGCTTCTCGCCGTTCGTGACCCACACATCCCGAGAGTCGAGATCGACCGCGTTCACGGGGAAGCCCTTGTGCAGGACGGCGATCGTGAGGGGCACGCCGGCGACCACTGCAAGAGCCGTCAGGGAGGCAAGCGTCTTACGCTTGCGTACCCATGCCGAGAACGATCCCACTACGCGTTATCCCCCACTCGAAACGTCCATACGCTAACACGGCACCTCTACCGGGGCGGAATGGGGAGGTCTCCCCATGCCCCTCACCAGCTCAGTCTGTTCGGGACGAATTCTCGGCATCGGACCCGGGTGCAGCGTCGGCTGAGGCGGCCCCAGCAGCATCGAGCAGCGGCAGGTCGTCGAGGCCGACGAGATGGGTCGTGACGGCGTATTCGACGAGTCGCGCGCGCCGGTTGGTGGCGAGCTTCCCACGACCCCCACGGAGTCCGGCGACCCCCAGCTTGTCGAGCTTGTCGCAGACGTTGTCCAGCTTGCGGTTGAAGGTGGTCATGCTCCAGCCCAAGCGCTCGGCGGCCTCGGCCGACGTCGGGATCGTGCCTCGGCCGGGTACGGCCTGGGTCAACACGCCTTCCGACAACGCGACGATCAGCTGACGCTGGCTGGTCGTGAGGGTGACCGGGAGGATCGTCGTCGAGCCGCCGGAGTCGTTGACCGTCACCGAGGTGTTGAAGTAGTCGTCCTCGCTCGAGATCGTGAAGTCGTACGTGGTGGCGCCCGCACTGAACATCACGTGCATCGTCTGGAACACGATCGGCAGTTTCGCCCCGGGCGCGAGCCAGGCCTGCACGGTTCCGGTCGAGTCGCTGACCGTCGCTGTCAGCAGGGTTCCCACGTTCGAGAGCCACCACATCCCGAAATCGCTCGAGATCGAGAGGAAGCGTCGATGCAGGTAGGGATTATCGTCGATGCTCAGGTCGGACTCGCGTCCGATCCCGAACTCCTCCGGACCCGCCACGGTGTAGAGCTCGCCGCAGTAGTCGATCGTCAGTGGCTTCATTGCGAGCACGCCTCCAGCGCCGTCGACGTGCGACCGGAGCGGACCGTGACCACATCGATGCAGGCGCCGACGCCCGGAGTGAGGCCGGGGACATCGACTCGGGATGCGTCGGTCGGCTGAGGTCCTTCGGTCGTTCCCTCACGCTTCCACAGGTAGGAGTCGCCCTTCTTCGGATCGGCCGTCTTCCAGACGAACGTCGCGACCGTTCCGTCGGCACTGCGCGTCGCCGAGACCAGCGTGGGCTCCGGGATGACGGAGACGGCGACGGTCGAGTCCTGCTCCGAACCTGGCCGATCGCTCGGAGCGGCACTGGGAGCGAGCATCGGCGCGAGCACAGCCGCGAGGATTCCGCCGACGACCACCACACCGGCGGCCACAGCGACCACCGGGATCAGCCAGCGCGGGCGCGGGCGGCGTGCGTCATTCTGAACGACCTCGGGTGTATCGGAGCCGGTCTCGACCGCGGTCACGGCACGGGGTCGCACGATCGTGCTCTCCGCGGGCTCGGACGACGGCGCAGCTTCGGGGTCGATCGACGGAACGGATCCCCGGATGCGCGTGGGTTCGACCTCCACAGGCTGCTGAGCGCTCCGCTCCCCGCTCGCGCGCCGGTGGCGGCGTACCGATCCCCTGCGCGTCGATGGTCGCGACCGACCGCACCCGGGTCTCGTCCTCCGACGGGGTCACGGGCCGCTCGTCGAGCACGCGAAGGTTCGGAACGTCGATGCCCGTCGGCGCGAATCCCAGTTCCAACTCCACGCGCTGGAGTGCCCGGGCGAAGTCGACGGCTGTCGCGAATCGGTCGTCGCGCCGAACCGCCATGCCCTTCTGAAGCACGGCCGTGAGCGAGCGCGGGATGTCGTCCCGGCCGATCGGCGTGATGATGCCGCGCTCGATCCGCCCGATCAGGTCGAGCGTCCCGTTGGAGCGGCCAGGAACCTCGAACGGTGTACGGCCGGCGAGAAGGGTGTGGATGGTCGCGGCGAGCGAGAAGACATCGCTGCGCACATCCGGCTCGGGATCGTCTTCGAACATCTCGGACGGCGACCACGGCACGCTCAGGCCGATCGAACGGCTGCCGCTCGTCCCCGTGTCGCCAGCGTCGCGGCGCAGCTCGCTGAGCGAAGTGGTGTGCACGGGAAGCTCTTCGAGTGTCGAGGCGATGCCGAAGTCGGTGAGCGCCGGCCAGCCGAAATCTGTGGTCAGGACGTTCGCCGGCTTGATGTCCCGGTGCAGGATGCCGACGCCATGCGCCGTGGCGACTGCACTCGACAGACGCACCCCGGTGCGCAGTGCGTCTTCGACCGTGAACCTCTCCCGCTTGAACCGATCGCCGAGCGACGGCCCCGAGCAGTACTCCATCACCAGGTACGGGCGATCGTCGGCCGAAACGTCCGCCTGGTAGATCGTGACGATATAGGGATGCGCGGAGAGCTGCGCCATGACGTTCGCCTCGGCGACGAAACGGGCACGCGCTGCGGCGTCCACGCTGTCGGTAAGGAGCACCTTCACCGCGACGCTGCGCTTCGGCAGCTGCTGCTCGTAGAGGAACACGTCGGCGAAGCCACCGGAACCGAGCAGCCGTACGAACTTGTATCCCGGGAGCTCGGGCGGGGTGGAGGCGAGCCGCCTCATGCGTCCTGCCCGACGGTCAGCGTCACGCCGCTGCCCAGGTCGACGACGGTTCCGGTGATGACGGTCGTCGGCTCGCCCTGGCGCAGCTTCTGCGGCGCCTTTCCGGGGAGCACGACGATCGTGCCGTTCCGCGAGTGCAGATCGGTGACGACGACGCTGTCTCCCTCGACGGCGATCGACGCATGGCTGCGGGAGATGTCCTGCTCTTCGCTCGTGACCGTGATGGGCCGCGGAACCGGGCCACGAGACGTCGTGGAGGCGACCGGCGCACGGCCGACCACGATCGGAGGCTGGAGATACTCGCGGCGACCGTCGAAGAGGTCGACGTAAAAGCGCGCCTCGGACTCGGCCGCCGCTTCCACGGCCGGACGGTCGCGGTCGCGCAACCCATCGAGGCTCCCGCTGAAAACGGTCATTCCGTCGTGGTCGCCCTCGCGTTCCGACGCCGCGGGGATCGAGTCGGTCACGAATCCCGGGATGTCGATGCGCTGCGACTCTTCTGGCACTTCGTCGGGCCTCACGGCGGCATCCTCGACGCTGCGCATCATGGTCGCGCCGAAGAGGTGGTCGTACCCGGTCGCCTCGGCTGGAGCAGAGATCGTCACCTCCGCGACGGGCGCGCTTCCGGCGGCCTCCGCTTCGAGGGCGACAGGTTCGGTGATGGGCGCCTGTGCCGGATTCGAGAGTTTCGGCGAGTGATCTGCCGCATCGGTGTCGCGTCCGGCGACAGCAGGCCAGGACACGGCCGCACCCCAGACGATGCCGGCGCCCAGCGGGAGCGGCGGCAGCAGCGCATCCTGACCGCTCGCAGCGAGGGTGACGGCGCTCACCCCGGCGACCTGCTGCTCCGACCAGGTCGAGACCCCCGCCGCGTCGATTGCTCTTTCGGTCCCTCCCACCACGACCGTCGCGCTGGCGCTGCCGCGCACGGCGATCAACGCCTGTCCGGCGACCACATCCGCCAAGGCGAAGGCAGGCGTGCGGGCGAATCCGTCTGCGGCGAGCGCTTCGAGGGTCTCGGCGAATCCGGTGGCGAGTGCGGCGCGGTAGCCGTGCAGCCGGTCACCGGATGCGGCTTCGACGAGGAGGGCACGCTCTCCGGCGACGGCGACCGCCCATCCCCCTGCAGTCGTCTGCTGAACCTCGAACACGACGGTCGAACCTACCCTCTTGGTCTGGTGTCTTCGAGCGACCGGCTCTCGCCCACCCTGTCCCGGGTGTCGGCCGAGGCCGTGTCGGCTTCCCCGGTCACCGATTCAATCACGAGCACCGTGACATTGTCGCGTCCGCCCGACGCGATCGCCGCATCCACGAGGGCGTCCGCGCGGTCGGTCACGATCGGATCGGCGAGGATGCTCGCGATCTGCGCGTCGTCGACCTCCCTGGTGAGTCCGTCTGAGCAGATCAGGAACGTCTGGTGGCCGTCCACCGGCAGGAGCAGTGCGTCGGTGTCGACGAAGTCCTCCGCACCCAGGGCCCGCGTGATGACGTTGCGCTCAGGATGCACGGCCGCCTGCTCGACCGTGATCAGCCCCGCATCCAGCAGCTCCTGCACGGCGGAATGGTCGCTCGTCAGCTGCTCGAGGACGCGGCCGTCCCAGCTGTACACGCGCGAATCCCCCACGTTGACGACCATCCACTGCTCGCCACCGCCGTTCGCTTCCCGCACGCGGACGACTCCCGTCAGGGTTGTGCCGGCTACCGCCACTCCCGACTCGTCGGCTCCGGAGAGGGCGCGCACGGCGGTGTTTGCCTCGTCGATGGCCGCGATAACCGCGTCGGGAGTCGGGACCGAACCGGCGGGCAGCACCCTGCCCAAGGTTTCGACGGCGGTCGTGCTGGCCGCGTCGCCGCGAGCATGGCCACCCATGCCATCTGCGACGGCGAAGACCGGATCGGCCGCGATCATGCTGTCCTCGTTGACGTGACGCACGGCCCCTACATCGCTGCGCACGCTCACGTCGACTGAGGTCATTACCCGGCATCCTCCCGTGTGGTCTTGGCCGCGTCTTCGTCCGCGTCGTCGCCGTGGATGGCGTCGGCGACGGAGGTGCCGCTGAGCTTCAACTTCACCAGACTCGCAATCGTAGCGACTGCCATCGACAGGATGATCACCGCGAGCGATGTCCAGGTGCTGATGTCGGGCGCCCACTCGATCGGTTTGCCGCCATTGATGAACGGCAACTCGTTCTCGTGCATCGCGTGGAAGACCAGCTTGACGCCGATGAATCCGAGGATGAAGGCGATGCCGTACTTGAGGTACTCGAGTTTGTCGAGCAGGTGACCGAGCAGGAAGTAGAGCTGCCGCAGGCCATCAGCGCGAACACGTTGGCCGCGAAGACGATGAACGGGCTCTGGGTGATGCCGAAGATCGCCGGGATGGAGTCGAGCGCGAAGAGCAGGTCGGTCGTGCCCAGCGCGAGGAACACGATGAGGAGGGGGTGAACATTCGGTTGCCGTCGACGAGCGTCCGCAGCTTGAAGCCCTCGTACTGGTTCGAGACCTTCAGACGCTTGCGCAGGAAGCGCACCATCCCGTTCTCGCCGTCGTCGCTGTCGTCGTGCTTGCTGAGGGCCTGGTGGATGGCCGTGTAGAGCAGGAAGGCGCCGAAGATGTAGAAGATCCAGCTGAAGCTCGCGATCAGCTGCGCGCCGAGCAGGATGAAGATTCCCCGAAGCACGAGGGCGATGATGATGCCCACCATCAGCACTTCCTGCTGGTACTTCCTTGGCACGGCGAACCGGCCCATGATGATCACGAAGACGAACAGGTTGTCGATGCTCAGGCTGTACTCCGTGAGCCAGCCGGCGAGGAACTGCCCCGCGTGCTCCGCATCCCCGATCAACAGCATCAGCAGCGCGAAGATCAGCGCGAGCGCGACATAGAACGACACCCACAGTGTCGATTCTTTGGGGCTCGGGATGTGCGGCCGCTTGAACACGATCAGCAGGTCGAACGCCAGGATCAGCAGGAGGACGACGAACGATCCGATTTCGAACCACGCGGGAAGAGCAAGTTCCACAGGGATTACCTTTCGAAGGGTGCCAGAAATGAGGCCGAAAGTCTCTCCCGCACCTCTGAGTTCAGGTGCCGCCGTGCCCGGGATCGAAGATATCGATCCGTGATGACGTTCACGGCGCCGGCCCACTGTGGGCCGTCCGGGATACTCCCCTTCGCTTCGACCATGCTACCGGAGCATCCTGTTCGCCGCGCACCAGGATGCGTGGTCAATGCGGCCGGTCTCCACCTGTCGGACGCTCGGTCTACTGTGGCCGCATGAGCGACGACGCGCGGGCGCAGACCGTCAAAGCAGACCTCAACGGGCACCGAGCGTGAAGAGGCAGCGGCTTGAGAGCAGCGTGCTCGCTGCGGCGGGCTACGACGCCGAGCGCCGCATCCTGGAGCTGGAGTTCGTTGACGGGGATGTCTACCGGTACTGGGTCGTACCTTCGCGGGTGTGGCGCGAGCTCCTCGACGCCGAGAGCCGCGGGCGCTACTTCGCGGAGAGCATCCGGGACCGCTTCCCCACCGAGAAACTGTGACGGAAAGTGCGCGCGGTGCCCAGAACTGGGCCGATCGTGCTCGATTCGGCCGCCGATATTCTTGCCACGCGGAACGGGTTCGACGCGCGCCGCGGATGGCATGGGGGACGGATGCAGGAGCTCGGATTCGACGAGTTCACCAAGGCGTGGGCGACTTACTGGGGACGCCGCGCGATCGGTGTGGTGATCCCCAACCCCATCGCCGACACTATTGCCTCTGATCCGCACGGATTCCGCAAGTTCTACGACAGCTGGCGCGCGTCCTTGGCTGCGTATCCCGCGACGGCGTCTCTTCGGCTCATGGGGTCGCCGGCGCTGACACCCGGCCTCATCGACGTCAACGAGCGCTGGCCCGAAGCAGATGTGCCACGTCCCGCGTCGTTCGGTGCGTATGCCACGGGAACCTCGACGGGCCTCCCCAGTCCGAACGTGCCGGCGACCACACCCTGCCCGTCGACGCGAAGAGCGAGGGCGCTCGCGCAGGACGCGCGCTGCAGCGAGCCACCTGGGGAACCCCGCTGAGTTCGCTCGCACTGTTGACCGCCTTCTGGATACCCGTGCTCGCGATCGTCTCGGCGCTCGGATCACTGGTAATGACGATCCCGGCGAGTCGACTCTTTTACGCGAAGAAGATTCCTCTGCGCAAGCATTGGCGCCTCTTCGCCGTCCAAGTGGCCGCCGGTGCCGCCGTCGCGCTCGCGATCCTCGTTCTCGTCCACCCGTTCGGCTCCGCTGATCGCACATCGAAAGTCGAGACCGCCATGTCCCACTCCACCGGCAATCACGCAATGAATCGGGTGATCGACCGTCTTCGGGCGCACTGGCCGTCTGCGGAGATCCAGGTCACGCTGGTTCCCACCGATCCGAATCAGCTCGCATCCGTGCGGGTGCGCGTCGCCGACCACGTCTTCATTGAGGCGGATCATCCCGGCGCCCAATGGGCGGTCACGGTCTTCGCGGATCGAAGCGGCGAGGCCGCCCCGTCGAACCCGGGCATCCGTACACGATCGGTCTCGACGTCGGGGTGAGTCCCGAAGAACTCGCCGACCGCTTCTACGAGGAGGTCTACTTCTGGTGGGTTAATCTGCACCCGGGCCAGCAACCGGCACCGGAACAACTGCCCGCCTGACCGCCCCGCACGCTCAGGACTCCGAGGGCACCAAGGGTAGTTCGAGCCCGTAATTCCACGCCAGGATGGCCGGCTGCTCGCGGTAGAAGCTCAATACGGAGACCGATCCCGCATCCAGGGTTATCTGTGCCGCGAATCGAGGAGCCATTCGCAGGTACACGGCCGTCAGGATGCGCAAGAAGTGGCCGTGCGCCACCAGCGCAACATCCCCTTCCACCATTGCAGGCAGTACTCGCGTGAGCACCCGCGACGCGCGTGCAGCGACCTCCTCGACCGTCTCACCCGGTGTCTCCCCACGAATAACGCCGTGGGTGAAAGCGCTCCAGTTGTAGCCGAGCTCGCCGCGAATCTCGCGGGTCGTTAGTCCTTCGTATCCGCCGTAGTCCCACTCGACGAGGAGGGGGTCGACCTCGGCGTGAAGGCCCGCGAGTTCAGCAGTCCGTCGCGCGCGCTGCAGCGGCGAGGTCAAGACGAGCGAAAACTTGTAGCCACCCAGCAACTTGCCGGCACCGCGGGCAAGATCCTCCCCTCGCGGGGTGAGCGGAATGTCCGTGAGCCCTGTGTGCTTGCCGCTCTTCGACCACTCCGTCTCGCCGTGACGAAGGAGAATCAGCTTGCCGGACGGGTTGTCCGGCGCGGGGTGTTCGGGCAGCGGATCGTTGGTGAGCACGCCCCAACAGTAGCGCGGAGCGACTTGCGCACTCGGCGACGACGCAAAGAAAAAGCCCGGACACCAGTGAATGACTGGTATCCGGGCGATTGTGACCCCAGCGGGATTTGAACCCGCGTTACCGCCGTGAGAGGGCGACGTCCTAGGCCGCTAAACGATGGGGCCGTTTTGCAACTCAATGAGTATGCCACAGACCCGGCACCGGTTCCAAAACGGGGCGACCCTCCGGGCGTGGCGGGCGAACCTGGGGCCGCGCCCGTTCAGACGAGCACGCGGAGCGCGCCGGGAACGACGGTGATCTCGACGGGTAGAGGTCCGATGCGCTCGCCGTCGGCATAGGCGATCACCCCGGATGCGTTCAGGGTGACCGAACGAACGCGCTGAAACGAGACAACCGGAAGCTCGGTGTGGGTACCAGAGAAGACCTTCGGGAACACGCGAAGAAAGGCGAAACGGGACATCGGCGCGACGACGAAGAGGTCGAGCATCCCGTCTTCGAGGTCGGCGTGCGGCACGATCCTCATCCCACCGCCCAGGGAACGGTTATTGGCGACCGAGATCAGCAGCGCCTTCCTTGCCGCGGGAACGCCGTCGGCCACGACCTCGTACTGGATCGGATTGAGCGTGGCGAGCTCGCGCAGGAGCGCGAAGATGTAGCGGCTCCTTCCGCGCGGACGGGTCATGAGGTTGGCGCGCTCGTTGACGGTGGCGTCGAACCCGGCGGAGAGCACCGAGGCGAACCAGGTGGTCAGCTCGCCGTGGCGCACGGTGGCGGCATCGATCACCCGCGGCGGTCGCTGCAGAGCGTCGAGAAGTCTCGCGATGGCCGCCTCGGCGTCGTCGATCGGGATGCCCAGGCCGTCGGCGAGGTCATTCCCCGTTCCGCTGGGCACGATGCCGAGCGGAACCTCGGTCTGCGCCACGATGTTGACGCCCAGGTTGGCCATGCCGTCGCCGCCGACCACGACCAGCGCATCCGCCCCCGCTTCGACCGCGCGGATCGTCTCCCGCCTGAGCAGTTCGATGTTGGCCTCGCCGACGTCGACCACTGTGTGCCCCGCATCCCGCAACCGGCGGATGGCCAGAGGGCCGACGTCGGCACGGTGCCCGAACGACGCCATCGGGTTGACGGCGACGACGACGGTGAGGGGGAACCGGCCATGGTTCACGATTATGTCCGACTCCCGCGCCCCGCCACGACGGATGCCTCCGACACGCGGGCGCGCGCGCCGGTTCGGTCATGTTGCAGTCCACCGGGATTGGGTATTTCCTGGAGCCATGAGACTGACGAAGTTCGAACACGCCGCCCTGCTCCTCGAAGACTCCGGAAAGAAGCTGTTCCTCGACCCCGGCTCGTTCACGTCGCCCCTCACCGACACCGCGAACACCGCGGCCGTGGTCATCACACACGAACACGCCGACCACTGGACGCCCGAGCAGCTGAAGCGGGTGCTCGATCTCAACCCGGGTGTGCCGATCTACGCTCCCGAGGGCGTCGCCGCCGCCGCTACCGACTTCGACATCACGGTGGTCCACGCCGGCGACAGCGTCGAGGCCGGACCCTTCACGCTGACGTTCTTCGGGGGAAAGCACGCCGTCATCCACTCCAGCATTCCCGTGGTCGACAACCTGGGCGTGCTCATCAACGACGAGCTCTATTACGCCGGCGACTCGTTCACGATTCCGGAGGGCGTCGAGATCGACGTGCTCGCGGTTCCGGCCGGTGCGCCATGGCTCAAGATCGCCGAGTCGATCGATTACGTGCTCGCGGTGAAGCCGAAGCGCAGCTTCCCGACCCACGAGATGGTCCTCGCGCGAGCGGGCAAGGACATGTCGAACGGTCGGATCAAATGGGCGACCGAACAGGGCGGCGGCGAGTTCTTCGCGCTCGAACCCGGCGACTCGCTCGATCTCTGAGCCGTGGCTTCGGGCGCACGGCCCGCGATCGTCTGGTTTCGGGACGATCTGCGAACGGCCGACAACCCCGCGCTCGTCGCGGCGGTGGAGACGGGACTGCCGCTGGTCTGCGTTTACGTCTGGGACGAAGAGTCCCAGGGGCTCAGACCGGCTGGCGGTGCCTCGCGCTGGTGGTTGCACAACAGCCTGAGCAGCCTGGCCGGCGAACTCGAGCGGCTCGGCTCGCGTCTGATGATCAGGCGCGGACCGGCCGCGGAGGTCATCGGCGAACTGATCGCCGAGACCGATGCCGCAGCAATCTTCTGGAACCGTCGCTACGGGCAGGCCGAGCGCACGGTCGACGAAGGAATCAAGACCGCGGCACGTGCGCGAGGACTCGAGGCGTCGAGTTTCGGGTCGAACCTGCTTTTCGAGCCGTGGACGATCCGCACCGGGTCGGGCACGTCATTCTCGGTCTACACCCCGTTCTGGCGGGCTTGTCTCGCGGCTCCGGCTCCGCGCAAGCCGATGGATGCGCCGCGCGAGCTCGCGGGCGGGCCGCGCATCCCGAGCCTCGACCTCGACGATCTCGGCCTGCTGCCGACGCATCCCGATTGGGCGGGCGGGTTGCGGGAGACGTGGTCCCCGGCGAGGACTCCGCACACGCCAGGCTGGCGGAGTTCTTAGACGCCGACGTCGCCGATTACGAACGCGACCGCGACACCCCCGGTGTCGCCGCGACCTCGCGGCTCTCGCCCCACCTCCGCTGGGGCGAGCTCAGCCCGCATCAGGTGTGGCACGCAACGTCCGATGCACGCTCACGCGACTCCTCGAGCGCCCGGGGCGCGTCGACCTTCCTCTCGGAGCTGGGCTGGCGAGAGTTCGCGTATCACACGCTCTACCAGCGTCCGCAGATGGCTACCGTGAACATCCGGAGCGAGTACGACGCGTTTCCCTGGCCGCGGCTCCACCCGAGCGCTCTGCAGGCATGGCAGCGGGGGCGCACGGGTATTCCTTTGGTCGACGCAGGGATGCGCGAGCTCTGGCACACGGGAACGATGCACAACCGCGTTCGGATGGTCGTCGCATCCTTTCTCACCAAGAACCTGCTGATCGACTGGCGCCAAGGCGAACGCTGGTTCTGGGACACCCTCGTCGACGCGGACCCGGCGAGCAACCCGTTCAACTGGCAATGGGTGGCCGGAAGCGGCGCGGACGCAGCCCCGTACTTCAGGGTCTTCAACCCCGAACTGCAGCGCGAGAAATTCGACGCGCACGGAGACTATGTGCGGCGCTGGGTGCCCGAGTGGCAGACGGACGCGTATCCGGAGCCGATCGTGGATCTCGGCGAGACGCGGAAGGCGGCGCTCGCCGCCTACGACCTCGTCAGAAAGGGCTAGCGCGCGTGGTCGGCCAGGATCTGGTCGACGTCGATCTGTTTCAGCAGGGCCGACCAGTCGATGTCGCGCGCGACCTCGGCGATGTCCTCGTCGGCGAGCACACGACCGCTGCGCTCGACGGTGATGCCGACGGGGACCATCCTGTTCAACTGCGCGAGGATGGCGTCGTCGACGGCCTCCGTGTCGAAGTCGGCTCCCACGCCTGCGTAGTAGTCGGCGGAGAGGGTGTACGACACGATTCCGGTCTCGATTCGGCTCATGCCGGAAGTGTAGCCCCGGGATGCGACGCCGCGTCGAGGGGGTCGGCTGCCTGGCTGGGCTGTCGCGGATGACCGGCCGCCCAGGCCGCGATCTCCGCTCGACGTGCGGCGCCGAGCTTGGCGAGGATGTGCTCGATGTGCGACCCGACCGTCTTGGGCGCGATGGAGAGGGATGAGGCGATCTGACGGTTCGTCGATCCGGTGGCCACCAGCCGAGCCACCTCGACCTCCCGTGCGGTGAGGGGAAAGGTGCCGTCGTCGCGCGGCACTCCCCTGCCGGCCCGAGCGGCCTGCTCGACGAGCGCGACCGCGCCGGCCTTCTGCGCCCGCTCGGTGGCATCGGTGAGAAGCTCTGCCGCCGTTGCCGGACTCTTCGACCGGATCGCGCAGACCGCCCGGTCGATCAGGGCTTCCGTTCCTTCCCACCAGCGGCCGTTCGCCTCCCAGCGCGCCGACGCGGATTCGAGCAGGATGCGCGCCTGACCCGGCCGACCGGCCGCGACCTCGAGCAGTCCCTCCGCGTGGTCGATAGCCGCGAGCGTCGCCGGGATCCCGCGGCGCAGCAGTAGGCGCGCGCACTTGTCGATCCAGACGCGAGCGGCCTGCGCTGGAACGGTGTCTGCTGAGCCGCCCGCGAGGATCGCGCGCGTGCCGGTGACCACGAACGGGAACAGGTACGCAGCATCCGTGACGCGTTCCGAGGCCTCGAAGCCGGCTTCGCAGAGTTCGACCGCGTCGGCGAACCGCCCCTCGCGGAGCGCGAGCTCGGCGAGCCCCCAGAGGGCCGGCGAGAGGCGCTGCAGTTCGCGCATCCCTTCGCCGATCTCGCGCGCCTCGGTCAGGATCGTCCTGGCGCCCTCGTAGTCGGCGCGGCCGAGCGCCAGGTAGCCGAGCACGTGAAGTGCGGTGACCCTGGTCGTGATCGCGCAGCGGCCGTCGGCGAGGGCGCGCGAGGCGTGGGCCGTCGCGCCCTCCCAATCACCCGTGGCCCAGCGCACATGACCGAGGTGGGCCGTGAGGTAGTGGGCGTCGTTCCAGCGCTCAACGGACCGTGTGTACCGGATGCCGTCGGTCAGCCACCGCTCGGCACGCGCGTACTCGACCAGCACGGACGCGCTGCTGCCGAGCATCCGGTAACCCCGTGCCGCCGCGGCTTCGAGACCGGCATCGACGGATCGCTCGATGGTCGACTCAAGGAGCGCCCAACCGTCGTCGAGACGCCCGGCGAAGACGTACACCGAGCCGATCGTGGCGTCGATGCCGACCCGCGATTCGAGGTCGTCCGCCGCGATCAGGGCCGAGGCACGGTCGCCGTAGCGTTCGGAATCCTCCAGCCTTCGGTCGAGCATGGTCGCTGCGGCGAGGGATGCGAGGAGTTGGGTTCTCGCATGCCTGGTCTCGTCCTCCGGCAGGTTGTCGAGGCCGGCCAGGGCGTCGTCGAGGTCCCGCATCCTGGCTTCGAGGTCTGCGCCGAGTAGGTGTCGCACAGCGACCAACGCGGGGACGAGTTCGGCGGCCGCGACGTCGTCTCCCTCGGCGCGGAGCAGGTCGATCGCCTGCAGGTACTCGGTCTCGGCTGCCTCGTTGTCGTCGACCGCGACCAACTCGGCAGCGAGCCGGCGGTGCAGGGATGCTCGCTCGGCACTGTCTGTGGCGGCCGGAATCGTGCGCTCGGCACGTTCGAACAACTCGGCCGCCTCACGATGTGCCGAGACGCGCGACGCGCGGTCGGCCGCCGCGAGCGCGCGGCCGTAGGCCTCGTCGAAGAGCCCGGCGCGCTCGAAGTGGTCGGAGACCCAGGCCGCCGGGAACCGCGCGGCATCGGTGGCCCGCGCGACGGCAGCATGCAGGGAGCGGCGGTGCGCTGTACCGGTCTCCTCGTAGACAGCGTCGCGGATCAGCGCGTGCCGGAAATCGAACCGGTCATCGGAGCGTCGAACGACGAAATGCTCGGTGATCAACTCGTTGAGCATCATCTCGACCTCGACGTCACTGTCTCCGGTGATCTGGGCGAGCAACGGCGCGTCGAAGCTGCGGCCGATGACCGACGCCGCGGACAACGTCTCGCGAGTGCGCGGACGGAGCCGCCAGGTGCGCTCGATCACGGCCTCGGCGATGGTATCCGGAACCTGATCGAAGCCACCGGCGACAAGTTCCTCGATGTGCAGCGGGATGCCGTCGCTCGCCACGAAGAGCTTGTCCCGTTCGTCTTCCGCCGGCTCGCGACCGAGGATCGAGGCGAGCATCCTGGCGGTGCCGTCGAGGTCGAGCCGGGACAGCCGCACCTCCTCGGCGCGGCGCTGAGCGAGCAACCGGGTGCGCCACAGCTGGAACTCGGTCTGCGGGAACAGCTCCTCGGTGCGATAGGTCATCAGCACCATGCTCGATGACCCGCGGAGCGCTCCCGCGACCCGTTCGAGCACTTCGAGGCTCAGTTCGTCGGCCCAGTGGATGTCCTCGAGCCGCAGGAGGGTCGGGGTCGCCAGCACGTCCTCTACGGCAGCGGTCAGCTCGGCGACCATCAAGCGACGACGGCGAAGAGGATCACCGGTCATCCCGTCGTCGAGAACGAGTGAACGGATGCGCTCCGCCAGCGCGGACTCCCCCACCTTGCGCACCTCGACGGCCAGCCCGAGCAGCAGCACACCGGGCGTCGCCCGGTCGCTTGGAAAGGCGCTGACCTCGAGCGTTCGGGGCGCGGCGATCCGCGCCACCATCTCATCGAGGAGGCGCGACTTGCCGATTCCTGCTTCGCCCGCGAGGACGAGCATCTGCCCCGAGCCTTCGGCGGTCTCGGCCCATCGACGTTCCGCGAGCGCGAGGAGATCCTCGCGGCCCACGAACTCGGGACAGACACGGGCGCGACCACCAGGCGTCGAGTACGCCGCGATCATGCGCTCAGTCTAGGAGCGCACGGCTCAGTACGACAGGCTCTGCGCGCATCCCCAGGCCAAGATCGGTCAGACGACCGATGCCCGGCGTGAGCTCGAAGACGAGGGTGTCAGACAAGAAGGACGAGCGAAAGGGAAACGACAATGGCACGATTCATGGATGTTCACGACGGGTTCGTCGGCGTCACCAAGGAGCAGCTCGCCGAGGCGCACGAGTTCGACCTCGCGATCGAGGGCGACGAGGACGTGCACTTCGAGCAGGCCTGGCTGGATCCGGAGAGCGGCAAGGTGTTCTGCCTGTCGAACGGACCGTCGAAGGAGGCGGTCATGCGCATCCACGAGCGCGCCGGCCACCCCACCGACCAGGTGTTCGAGGTGTCGATCGAGGTCTAGTCGCAGGCGTACAGTGCGCGGCATGGAGACGGACAAGAATCAGCAGCAAGACCCGGCCGCCGAAGACGTCGAGCGCACCCCGCTCGACGAGTTGGGCGAGACGGACGAGGACAGGCTGGAGACGATCGCAGATCGCAACGAGTCGCTCGAAGAGCGGCTCCCCGACGGCGACGATCTGCGGGCTCGTCTCGCCAGCCCGGAAGACCCGGTGGGCTAGCCCAACTCGGGGGCGAACCGGTGGGACGAGCCCCTGCACTGGGGCGTATGCCCGGGTCGGGCGCCCCCGATACGGTGGCCCGATGGGTGAAGAATCGGGCATGCGCGGGCGCGCGGCCGGCCTCTCTGTGATGGAACAGGTCGTGCGGCTTCAGGATGCGGCACCGCCGCGATCCGCGCTCGCCCGGGCACTCGGTGTGAACCCGTTGACCGAGGAGGCGGAGCCCTGGTTCGCCGGGGCCACCGGCGAGCGCGAAGTGGGTGCCGTGCTCTCCCGGCTTCCCGAGGGATGGACCGCCTTCCACGCGGTTCCCATCGGCCGCGACGAGTCCGACATCGACCACCTCGTGGTCGGGCCTGGCGGGGTGTTCTCCATCAACACCAAGCACCATCGTGGCAAGAAGGTCTGGGTGGGCGCGAAGGCCGTGCTCGTCGACGGGATGCGCGAGCCGTACATCCGGAACTCCGAGTTCGAGGCGTCCCGCATCCGGCGTCTCCTCGCCGAACAAGGGCTGACTGCGCCGGTCCACGGCATGGTCGCCGTGGTCGGGGCGGCGAAATTCACGGTCGCACAGCAGCCGGCGCGGGTCACCATCGTGCAGTCGTCGGAGCTTCTCCGGTCGATCAGGCGGAGGCCGAACGTCGTAGACGTCATGACGACCACCGCGATCGTGCACCTGTTCGACCATCCCGCGACCTGGCGCTCGGACACACCCGTCGGCGACACGGTCGGACGGTTCGAGGCGATCGCCCGCGATGTGCGCACGGCCGCTTTCGTGCGCCGCGGCTGGGCATTGGCCGGTGCGCTCGCTCTGATCGCCGGCGCTGTGGCACTGCTGCCGCACTGATCAAGCGGTCTCAGGATGCGGTCGTGCGCATCCTGAGTTCGAGTGCGCCGTCGACAGTCTCGAGTTCCAGACCGACTCGCACCGCGGACAGCTCGCCGAGCGAGGTGAGATGCGTTCCGCCGCACGGGATCTCGACGATCCCGTCGGGCAACTCGCAGCGCCAGGTTCGACGCTCGCCCAGGCCTTCCCCCGCGCGCACGATCGAGACCGGCGCGCCGGAAGCCACCCAGCCCGCGAGCAGCGCGTTCGCTGTGGCGGTGACCTCGTCGAGCTTGTCGGCGAGATCGGCGGCAGCGAAACCCTTCTTGCGCAGGCTTTTGCCGATCCGGTACGTGTCGAGGGACCCGTTCGGCAGGATGCGCGACTCGGTGATGGCGAGCTGATCGAAGTTCGCGTTGCCGCGCCCGTCGAGCGTCACCTCCTTCGTCCAGAGGCCGGCGAGCGACTCGTTGAGGGCCAGGGACGCGAGGTGGCAAGCCGTGTGGCCCGCGGCGAGGGCATGGCGCAGCTCGGATTCGACCGAGATGTCCGCCGATGCTCCCGGCTCGATGCCCGTTGCGTCTCCCACGATGTGGCACACCACGAACGCCCACCCCTCGGTACCAGTGCGAACCGGGGCATCCCCGACGAAGAGGGTGCTCCCGTCGGTCGCCCCCACCACCGCGTCGAGAACCGGATGCGCCACCCCGGCCACGCTCAGCGTGCCTTGATCAGCCGGCTGGTCGGGCCACACCGGGTCGACCGGGTGGAACGCCGTGCGGTCGAGCACGACGGCCGCCCGGCCATCCGGAAGGGGCTCGACGTGCACGACCGTGCCGGTCGACGCGAGCGCGCCGTCCGGGTAGCTGACGAGAGTGTCCGAGGTGATCGGGGTGGGAAGGCTCATCCGTCCAGGTTACGAGGTCGTCTTCTGCTTCGCGGTCAGGGTGTCGACGTAGTCCTGGTGCCGCTCCATCCAGCGAGTGACGACGGGGTCGTAGTCATCGCTCTTCGCACCGTTGAACATCACGTTCTCGAGCGAGTAGAGCGAGTCGGAGTCCATCCTGAAGCCCTTGAGCCAGCCGGCCGCCTCGGGGAACTTCTTCGAGAAGTCCTTGCTCCCGATCACGTGCATCGACTCGGCGCCGCCCAGCGTGTTCTTCGGATCCTTGAGGTCCTTCAGATCGAACTGGTCGTACGCCCAGTGCGGCCGCCACAGCGTCACCGCGATGTTGTCCTTCTTCTTCATCGCGCTCGTCAGCTCGGCGAGCATCGCGGGCGTCGATGAGGTGAGGAACGTCATCTTGTCGAGTCCGTACTGCGGGATGACGGCGTTCTGGGTGGCCTCGGTGAGTCCAGCACCGGGCTCGATCCCGACCAGCCGGTTGCCGAAGTCGTCGGCGTGGGAGGCGAGCTCGTCGAGCGAGTCGATCGGCGCATCCTTGTTGACCGCGATGGTCAGCTTGGCCTCGTCGTTCCAGGCGCCGAGATCGACCAGCGAGTCGCCGTACTTCTTCATGTACGTGGCGTGCGTGGTCGGCAGCCAGCCGTCGAGCGCGACGTCGTAGTCCCCGGTGCTCAGCCCCGCGAATCCGGGACCGGCATCGGCGTACTCGAACTTGACCTGGTAGCCCTTCTTCTCGAGCACGTGCTTCCAGAGGTACGAGACTGCTTCGCCCTCGGGCCAGCCGTTGAAGACGGCGACCTTGATCTCCCCTTGTCGCCGGTCTGCGGCGTGGTAGCGGCGGCGATCCCGGTTGCGGCGACAGCTACGACGGTCGCCGTTGCGATTGCCAGGGCGACCCGGCGCGGCGCACGCGCCTTCACCCTCTTGCGGGCGGTGCCGAGCGCGGCAGTGAGCCGATCCAGGATGATCGCGATGATCACCACCGACAGCCCGGCCTCGAAGCCGAGACCCACATCGACACGGCTGAGCGCCTGCACGATGTCACGGCCGAGACCGCCCGCCCCGACCATCCCCGCGATGACGACCATCGAGAGGGACAGCATGATCACCTGGTTGACGCCGGCGAGGATCGACGGCATCGCGAGCGGCAGCTGGATCTGGCGCAGGATGCGACGCGGCGAAGAGCCGAACGCCTTCCCGGCCTCGACGATCTCGCTGTCGACCCCGCGGATACCCAGCTCGGTCAACCGCACCCCGGGAGCCATCGCGAAGATGATCGTCGCGACGATGCCGGGAACCACGCCTACCCGGAACAGGATGAGCGCAGGGATCAGGTACACGAACGCCGGCATCGTCTGCATGAAGTCGAGCACCGGGCGGATGATCGCCGACGCCGTCTTGTTGCGCGCAGCCAGGATGCCGAGCGGCACGCTGAGCGCTACCGCGATCGCGGCGGCCACGATGACCAGCGCGAGCGTGTCCATGGCGTTCGCCCACTGGTCGACGCCCGCGATCACCAGGAGGCCGACGACCGTTCCGGCGCCGAACACCCAGCCGCGCAGCCACACGGCCAGCGCGGCGAAGATCAGGATGATTCCCCAGAACGGCGGCGTCTGCAGAATCCAGTCCATGCCCTGGTAGAGCCCGGTGAAGACGGTGCGGATCACGTCGAACACGGGGCCGAAGAACTGCGTGATGAAGTCGACGACGTCGGTCGCCCACTCCCCGAGCGGAAGTCGGATACCCATCAGCGAACCTCCTCGAGTTCGGCAGGCTGCGCTGTCTCACGCAGGGTCTGGTTGATCACATCGACCGGGATCGTCGTCTGCGGCTGGACGATGATCGGGATCTCCGTGGTGTCGCTTGTCACGTTGCCGAGCGCGGCGAGCAGCGTGACGCGCGGGATGACGCCCAGCAGACGCTGCTTGTCGTCGACGACAGCGAGAGGCAGTTCGCTCTCAACCGACAGTCCGACGAGGTCGCTCAGCACTTCGTCGCGCGAGACAGAGGCGATGTCCTCGCGGATAACCGCGCTGAGGTCGCCCTGCCCCTCACGTACCTGACGCATCACATCGCGGTCGCGCACGGCGCCGAGCAGACGGCGACCGTGTCCGACCACGAAGGCCGCTGACGTCTGAAGATCGCGCATGGTGCGCACGGCGGCACGCGGTCCTGCGGCGACGGTGACCAGCGCCCGCACGGGCTCCATCACGCTCGCCGCGGTGAGAACCCGCGCACGGTCGACATCCTGCACGAAGCTCTCGACGTAGTCGTTCGCCGGGTCGGTGAGGATCTCCTCGGGCGTGCCGATCTGCACGACGCGGCCGTCGCGCATGACGGCGATGCGATCGCCCAGGAACATCGCCTCGTTGAGGTCGTGCGTGATGAAGATGATCGTCTTGCCCAGCTGACTCTGCAGCTCGAGCAGCTGCTCCTGCATCTCGCGACGGATGAGCGGGTCGAGCGCCGAGAAGGCCTCGTCCATCAGCAGCACGTCCGTGTCGGCCGCGAGCGCACGGCCGAGGCCGACGCGCTGCTGCATGCCGCCCGAGAGCTCGCTCGGGAGCTTGTCGCCCCACCCGCTGAGGCCCACCAGATCGAGCACCTGCTGCGCCTTCTCCTGGCGCACGGCTAGCGGGACGCCCTGCACCTCGAGACCGTAGGCCAGATTGTCGAGCACGGTGCGGTGCGGGAGCAGAGCGAAGTGCTGAAAGACCATCGAGATGTGCTTGCGGCGCACATCCCGAAGCCGCTTGGCGGGAACACCCGTGATGGTGGTGCCCATCACGTCCACCTGACCGCTCGTGGGCTCGAGCAGCCCGTTGAGGAGCCGGATGAGCGTCGACTTGCCCGAGCCCGAGAGACCCATGACGACGAAGATCTCGCCGGGCCGCACCGTGAAGCTCGCGTCGATGACGGCGGCGGTGCCGAGGCCCGCCACGTCTTCACGGGTCTCCCCGCCCGTCAAACGGCGAACGACCTCGCCGGGTTTCCTGCCGAATACTTTGAATAGGTTCCGTGCCTCGACGGCGACAGACTCGCTCACTTGATCTCCGCGGCGCGCAGGGACGAACCCCAGCGTGCTCCGTGGTTGCGCCCGGGTCTGCGACGTGAGCAGGGCGGGACTCAAGCGCGCGGGGCACGCGAATCGCCGGCTGCCGGCGCGACCTTCGGGGTGCGCCCACACCGTCAGACCGTACGTTCCGGATGCGCATTCTCAGGCATCTGGGGACGCCGGGCGCCCGGTCCGCGGACTGGGTTTGCGGCCCCGATCCAGGCCCGTGAAGGCGGATCGGAACATATCGACGCTATCAACGTTCGTGGCAGGAAAGCCAATCGAGACCGCGGCGATACGCTGTGCGGGTGACATCCACACGCCGCGGATTCCGCCACATCGCCGCGCTCGTCGCCGTCTCGGTCGCAGGCATCCTGATGCTCGACGGATGCTCGCCGACGCAGGTCAGACAGGCCGGCGAAGACGTCGCGGAGCAGTGGACGGTACCCGCTTTCTACGAGCAGCCCTCCCCTCTGCCCGCCGGCGATCCGGGCACGCTCATCCGATCGCAGCGCGTGCTCGGAGCGCCGAACGGCGCAGAGGCGTGGCGAATCCTATTCCGCTCGACGGATGTGCTGGGCCACCCGGTCGTCAACTCCGGCCTCGTGGTCGCGCCGACCTCGCCTGCCCCGTCCGGAGGACGCACGATCGTCTCCTGGGGGCACCCGACGACGGGGAGCGCCCAGCGGTGCGCGCCCTCGCTCGGCACTGATCCGTTCGATCTGGTGGAGGGGCTCGACGGATTCCTGAAGCGCGGGTACATCGTCGCGTACACGGACTACACCGGTATGGGAACGAAGGGTCCCGACTCGTACCTGATCGGCGACACCGCGGGCAAGAACGTGCTCGACACCGCCCGCGCAACCCGCGAATTGCTCGGCACGGATGCGAGCAACAGGGTGGTGGCGTGGGGTCACTCGCAAGGCGGCCAGGCGGCGCTGTTCGCGGGCCAGCTAGCCGCAGAGTATGCACCCGACCTCGATCTGCGCGCGGTCGCCGTGGCGGCTCCGGCCGCCGATCTCGGCGACCTGATCAAGGCCGATATCGGCGACATCTCCGGGGTGAGTATCTCCTCGTACGCTTTCACCGCGTTCGAGGACGTCTACGGGCCGAACACCCCGGCAGCGAAGCTCGACAGCATCCTGACGCCCGCCGCGATTGCGGCGCTCCCGTCGATGGCGAAACTCTGCCTGATCGGCCAGAACAAGCAATTGCATGCGATCGGCAAACCGCTCGTGGGCGACTTTCTGAAGGCGGATCCTGAGACGACGGAGCCATGGGCATCGCTTCTCAAGCAGAACACCCCGGGTGCGGTGCCGATCCCGGTGCCGGTGTTCGTCGCGCAGGGCGAGACCGATCAACTCGTGCGGCCCCAGGCGACGGCCGCCTTCGTCGAGCACGAGCGGGCGATCGGCACAGATGTCAGCTTCTTGCGCATCCCGGACACCGGTCACGGGCTCGTGGCGCTTCGTGCGCTGAACGACATCTTCGCGTGGCTGCCGGCGAACGGAGCGGGCGCTGGATGAAGCGTTGGCCGAAGCGCCGCGGCTACGGCAGACTTCAAGCATGACGACCGAACCGGGTGACCACGGCTGGCAGCGCGTTCCGATCGAGGCCCAGAGCGTCGACGCCCCCTCTCCGGCTCGGCCGTATTCCTGGTGGTGACGATCGCGAACTCCGACGATGCGTACGCGGTCGTTCGGGATACGCTCTCCGGGCTTTCCGATCTCGTCAAGACCGTGGGCTTCCGCGACCTGGGCGCGCACCTGTCGTGCAACGTCGCGATCGGGGCGGCATCCTGGCCCCGCCTGACCGGGCGCGACCTGCCGAAGGAACTGCATCCGTTCCCCGTCATCGAGGGTTCTGTGCACACCGCGGTCTCCACGCCCGGCGACCTGCTGTTCCACATCCGTGCCGAGCGCGATGACTTCTGCTTCGAGTTCGAGCGGCTCCTGCTCGCCGCGCTCGACGATGCAGTTGAGGTCGTCGACGAGGTCGTCGGATTCCGCTACTTCGACTCCCGTGACCTGCTCGGCTTCGTCGACGGAACGGCCAATCCCGCCGGCAGCGAGATGATGGGCGCGGCCCTAGTGGGCGACGAAGACCCCCAATACACCGGCGGCAGCTACGTCGTCGTGCAGAAATATCTCCACGACCTGACCAAGTGGGGCAGGTTGCCTGTGCCCGCTCAGGAGGGTGTGATCGGCCGCACCAAGCTCGAGAACATCGAGCTGGACGATGCCGAGCACGGCCAGAAGTCGCACAAGACGCTCGCGACGATCACCGACGAGAACGGTGTCGAGCACGACATCCTGCGCGACAACATGCCCTTCGGTCGACCGGGACAGGGCGAATTCGGCACATACTTCATCGGCTACTCCGGCCGGCTCTGGGTGATCGAGCAGATGCTGCGCCGGATGTTCGTGGGCGACCCCGAGGGCAGCTACGACCGCATCCTGGACTTCTCCACCGCCGCGACCGGCACGACGTTCTTCGCGCCGGCCTCGGGCATCCTGGACGCGCTCGCCGACTGAGTGACCGCGCCGGGCACGACCTCGGAGGCTACTTTCTGAGAGCGTCCTCGAGGGCTACCCAAGGGAGCATCGCGCACTTGATGCGGGTCACGTAGCGCGAGACTCCGGCGAGCGCGACGGCGTCGCCGAGGAGTTCGTCGTCGCCCTCCAGCTGACCTTTCGACTGCATCAGCTCGCGGAACGCGGCGATCTTGGTCGCGAGACTCTCGCGCGAGTCGTCGTCGACGATGTCGCTGAGCAGGGAGGCCGAAGCGGTCGAGATCGAGCAGCCGTGCCCCTCCCAGCTGATCGAGGCCACACCGCCGTCGGGGGCGGGATACACGTTGAGCGTGACCTCGTCTCCGCACGTCGGGTTGAGCTGATGCGAGGACGCCGAGGCGCCGTCGTGCAGCCCGAAGCCGTGCTTCTCCTTGGCGTGGTCGAGGATGACCTGCTGGTACAGGCTCTGAAGGTCGGAAGAGGTCATCGGTCGACTCCGAAGAACGCGCGGGAATCGGCGACGGCCTGCACGGCTTGATCGACCTCGTCCGCTGTGTTGTAGAGGTAAGTGCTGATCCGCGTGCTGGCCGTGGCGCCGAACCGGCGGTGCACGGGTTGCGCACAGTGGTGACCGACGCGGACGGCGATGCCCCGATCATCCAGGAACTGTCCGACGTCGTGCGAGTGGATCCCGTCGACCACGAAGCTCGCGAGTCCCACTCGTTCGACATCGCGGCCCGGTCCCAGGATGCGCACTCCGGGGATCTGGCCGAGCCCGTCGAGCAGGCGCTCGCCGAGCGCCGCTTCATGGGCCTCGATCGCGGGCATCCCGATCTCGTGCAGATACTCGGTCGCCCGCGCGAGAGCGACCGCCTGCGACACGCGCTGCGTGCCCGCCTCGAAGCGCTGCGGTGCGGGGAGGTACTCGGTCTCGGTGAGCGTCACCGTGGTGATCATCGAGCCGCCCGTGAGGAACGGCGGGAGCGCGTCGAGCAGCTCTTTGCGTCCGTAGAGTGCTCCGACGCCCGTCGGACCGAGCATCTTGTGGCCCGAGAAGACCGCGAAGTCCACATCGAGCGCGCGCAGGTCAAGTGCGAGATGCGGCGCCGACTGGCAGGCGTCGAGCACGACGAGCGCGCCGACCTCGTGGGCGAGCCGCACGAGCGCCTCGACCGGGTTGATCGCGCCGAGCACATTAGAGACGTGCGTGAAGGCCACGACCTTCGTGCGCGGTCCGATAACCGAGGAAGCTTCGTCGAGCCTCAGCTGTCCGTCATCATGTAGACCGATCACCCGGAGGGTGGCACCGGTGCGCGCTGCCAACTCCTGCCAGGGGACAAGATTGGCGTGGTGCTCGGCCTCGGTGACGACGATCTCATCGCCCGTCGTGAGCCGGAAGCGCTCGGCAGCCGCTCCTCCGCGTCCGACCGACGCGTTCGACATGCTGTAGGCGAGCAGATTGATGCCCTCGGTCGCGTTCGATGTCCAGACGATCTCGTCGTCGGCGACGCCGACAAAACTCGCCACGGTTGCGCGGGCCTGCTCGAACAACTCCGTCGCCTCGCCCGCCACCGTGTGGGCTCCACGGTGCACAGCCGAGGTGTAGTTCTCGACGAAGTCGCGTTCGGCGTCGAGCACCTGGCGCGGTTTCTGCGATGTCGCTCCGGAGTCGAGGTACACGAACGGGTGGCCGTTCACCTCGCGGGAAAGGATGGGGAAGTCCGCGCGGATGCGGGTCAGATCTAAGGTGTGGGTTTGCATCATGTCCAGGGGTTTTTCTCGGGAGCAACTCTACGTCCCCTGGGTGCAAGTTCCCGGAGAGCTGAGGCATTCCCGCTGGGGTACCCGCGTGCGGCCCGGGCGATTCTTAGCGCGGTCTGTGGGGCTGTGTCGAAGACTCGGGAGTTCGGAAGAAAGGCTCCCCCCATGCTCAGCCCCGCCGTGCGCCCGTCCCGCACCCCGACCCCGACCCCGGCCGTCAGGCCGCTCCCCGTGGCGCCGCTCGGCGTCTCCGGAGCCTTGATCGTCCTCGTGATCCTCACTGGGCTCGCCATCCGGGCGACGACCGGCGTGACAGCGGTCGACCTCCGCATCCTGAACGCGATCTCCACCATCCAGACCCCTGCGCTGACGGCGCTCGCGTTCGGAGTCGATCGCCTGTTCTCGCCGCCGTTCGCGGCACTGATCGTCGTGGTCGCCGGCGCGGTCGTTCTCCTGGTCACGCGACGAATTCGCCCGGTGATCGTCTTCGCGTGCGTGGCCGTCATCCCCTGGCTCGGCAGCGAGGTCGTCAAGCAGATCGTGCGGCGGCCGCGACCTGATCCCGCGGCGTTGACGCATCCACTGACCTCGACTCCGGCATCGTTCAGCTTTCCGAGCGGTCACACCGCCTTCGCCGTAGCGTTCTGCCTCGCCCTTCTCACCGTGGCGTGGTCGACGAGAGCGCGACCGTATCTGATCGTCGCGGCCGTCGTCATCCCTCTCCTGACCGCCTTCACGCGCATGTACCTCGGAGTGCACTATCTGACGGATGTCGTAGCCAGCCTCCTGCTCACGACCTCGGCCGCCGCGATCGTCGTCATCCTCGGCGGGGCCATCCTCACTAGGGTTGGCAGACATGGAGAGTGAAAGGCAGCGCATCCTCCTGATCGAGGACGATCCGCAGCTCGGGCCGATCATCCACCGGGTGCTGGCGGAGACCTACGAAGTCGTCCTCGCGCCCGACGGCGAGACCGGCCTGCGTCTCGGCCTCGATGAGCCGTTCGACGCACTGGTCGTCGACCGTCGGCTCCCGGGCATCGACGGGCTGACCGTGATCGAGCGCCTGCGTTCCGGTCGGGTCGTCACGCCCATCCTGGTGCTGACCGCCCTCGACGCCGTCGCCGACCGCGTGAGCGGACTCGATGCCGGTGCCAACGACTACCTGGTGAAGCCGTTCGAGTTCGACGAACTGCTGGCCAGATTGCGAGCACTCACACGCACGTTCAGCGGAGAGGGGACGGCCGTTTTCATCGGCAGTTGGGAGTTCTACCCGGAGAGCCGCTGCATCTACTCCCCTACGACGGTCGCGTCCAGTTGACGGTTCGCGAGAGCGCGCTCCTGCGTCTCCTCGCTGAGAATCCGTTGCGCACATTCAGCCGGCGCGCGATTCTGCACGAGGTCTTCGAGAGCGACGAGCAGCCCGGCACCGTCGACACCTACGTGCACTACCTTCGCCGCAAGACGGACAAAGACCTGATCACGACGGTGCGCGGCGAAGGTTACCGACTGGGCGAACTATGAACCAGCGCGAGCAGAACGACGTCGACGCGCTCGCGGTCCGACGCGCATCCCGCATCGTGGGATTGCAGATCACGATCGCCTCGGGAGCGCTCGTCGTCGCCGCGATCGGCGTCGCGTTCTTCTTCGTGCTCGATCAGCTGCGACCCGCCGAACTGCTCGAGAAACCCGCGCCCGGCGAGCACAAGATCTACATCGACAGCACCGAGGCGATGATCGCGTTCGTCGTGGTCGGGGTCCTCGCGGTCGCCGTGGCCGGCACATTGAGTCTCGTGATCACTCGGCGCGCGGTGGGTCCGTTGGGTCGTGCGCTGTCCATCCAGCGCACCTTCGTCCAGGATGCAAGCCACGAGCTGCGCACCCTCTCGCGGTTCTGGATGCCCGGCTCCAGGTGCTGCAGCGCTCGCTCCCCGATGGCGACCCGTCCGCCGAGCTCGTTGCAGAGTTGCGCGCGGATGCTCGCACCCTCATCGATGTCGTGAACGACCTCCTGCTCGCGGCCGACGTCCCGGCCGCAGGTGCAGGTCAGCAGCCGACTCCCGTGGTTCCGGCCGTCGAGCGCGCGGTCGATGCGCTGCGGGTGCTGGCCGCCGAGCGCGGCATCACCATCTCGCTCGACGCAGCGGGCGAACCAGCGACGGCTGTGCCCGCCGCGAGCATCCAGCGCTGCGTCACTGCGCTCGTCGACAATGCACTGACGCACTCGCCCGATGACGCCACCGTTCGCGTCAGCGTCCGCGCCGAGCGGCACGAGGTCATCCTGACCGTGTCCGACTCCGGACCCGGCATCGTCGGCATCGACCCCGACCGCATCTTCGACCGCTTCGCCCGTGCGCAACGACCGGTCAGGACAACCCCGACAAGGCTCAGCTTCGGAATCGGACTCGCGCTCGTTCGCGAGGTCGCCGTCCGCTACGGCGGAAGTGTCCGCGTCGCCGACACGAGCGATCAAGGGACCGTCCTCGAGCTGGTCCTCCCGGAGTCGCCGGCAACCTGAACGGCAGCTTGAGTGGCACCTTCGAGAACCCGAACGTTCACTCCGTGGACTCTTGGACGTTTCTGAGACCTGATCGGCTGTACTGGTGGAACGGCACGACGCTGCCGCAGCCGCAGCACTTGCGCACCGGGAGGGGACGACGGATGATTCTCGTCGACGCACCGCGCCGAACCTCGCCGCGGTTCTCCCTGGCGGTCGCGGCCCGCACCAGGTGGGCCGTCGCCTCAACGCTCGGTCTGTTCGCCTCCCTTCTCGCGGTGGCGGGTTCCTGGATCCCCTCGCTCTGGGGCGACGAAGCCGCCAGCCTGATGTCGGCCGAACGCCCATTGCCGTCGCTGTTCCGGATGCTCGGCCACGTCGACGCCGTGCACGGCACCTACTATCTGGGTCTGCACTGGTGGATCGCCGTCGCCGGAACGTCGCCGTTCGCGATCCGCCTTCCGAGCGCGATCGCCGTCGGATTCGCCGTGGCGGGCACCGTCGCCATCGCCTGGCGACTGGCCGACCGACGGATCGCCGTCATCGCCGGCCTCGTCTGTGCTCTGCTCCCCGGGTCACATACATGGGCGAGGAGGCCAGGTCGTACGCCTTCAGCACAGCCTTCGCCGTCTGGTTGACGCTCGTCCTGCTGGAGATCCTCGCCCGTCCCGCTGTGCGGAAGCGCTGGTGGCTGCTCTACGGCATCCTGCTGATCGCGGGCACGTACGTCTTCCTGTTCGTCGCGCTCTTCGCGATCGTGCACGCTCTGCTGCTGCTCGTGACCCGTCCGGGACGCCGGACCCTCGTGCCTTGGGCGATCACGGTAGCCGCCGCCGCGATCGCGTGTTCCCCGATCGCGCTGATCGCGATCGGCGAACGCCATCAGATCGCTTATCTGGCCACAGCAGATCGTGCGAATTTCACCGCGGTCTTCACAACGCTGTGGTTCAGCGCCTGGACGGTCGCAGTCGTGGGATGGGCGCTCATCCTGTTCGCGCTGGGCTCGGAGTGGCGCAGGCGCGGCGGGACGGTCGCCGCGCGAACCGATCGAGGAGCGCGGATAGGCGCCGGACAGCTTCCGTCCCTTGCGGTCACCGGTGCGCTCTGGCTGACCGTGCCGGTGATCTCGCTGCTCGCCGTGCATACCGTCACTCCTGACTTCACTCCGCGCTATCTGTCTTTCTGCGCTCCGGCGGCCGCGCTCCTGATCGCACTCGGGCTGGCCCGGCTCTCACGTGTGCGACGCTGGCTTCCCCTCGTAGCGAGCGCTCTGCTCTTGGCCACGATCGTTCCGGTGTACGTCGGCCAGCGCACGCCGTACGCGAAGAACAACAGCGATTGGGCGGAGTTGAGCGCAGTGATCGGCTCGCACGCCCAGCCCGGAGACGGGGTCATCTTCGATCAGAGCGCGCGACCGTCGCAGCGGCCACGGCTGGCTATGCACACATACCCAGCCGGATTCACCGGGCTGGTCGACGTCGCCCTGCGCACGCCGTTCACCGCGAATCACACCTGGTACGACGCCGTGATGTCGGTGCCCCAGGCCGAGCGCGCGGATCGTTTCGACGGCATCCGTCACCTCTGGCTCATCGAGCACACCGATGGGGTCACCGTCGACTCCTACGGGCGCACCGATCTCGAGCAGCTGGGCTTCGAACCGGTCGGCGCGCTTCTGATCACCCACAGCGAGCAGATCACCGAGTTCTCGCGCTGACGGCTCGCGCTGACACGTTCACCGGCGCGTCACCTGGGCGGCATACTGTTCTGCGATGGCCACTTCAGGCGCCCTCGCTCGTCGACTCGGCCTCGGCGACGCGATCTTCATCGGTCTCGGCTCGATGATCGGTGCTGGGATCTTCTCGGTCTTCGCTCCCGCATCCGCCGCCGCGGGCAGCTGGCTCCTCGCGGGTCTCGTGATCGCGGCCGTCGTCGCCTTCTGCAACGCCACGTCCTCAGCACAACTGGCGGCCACGTATCCGTCATCGGGTGGAACCTACCTCTACGGCCGCGAAGTGCTCGGTCAGTGGTGGGGATTCGCCGCCGGCTGGAGCTTCGTGATCGGCAAAACCGCGAGCTGCGCTGCAATGGCCCTGACCTTCGCAAGCTACGCGGCTCCGGCCGGCTGGGAGCGCCCGGTCGCAGTCGTCGCTGCGATCGCGCTGGCAGCGGTCAACTACGCGGGCGTGACCCGCACCGCCCAACTGACGAAGATCATCGTGGTGCTCGTTCTCGCCGCGCTGGGGGTCGTTCTGGCCGCGGGCACCGCCGCATCCTCATCAGGCGCCCTCGCTGCCGGCTTCGCCGCCCCCGCGTCGCTCTACGGGGTCCTCCAATCGGCGGGACTGATCTTCTTCGCCTTCGCCGGATACGCGCGGATAGCCACCCTCGGCGAAGAGGTGCGCGCTCCCGCCCGCACGATTCCTCGCGCGATCACCATCGCGCTCGCGCTGACCGTCGTTCTCTACACGGCCGTCGCCATCGTGTCCCTCGCCTCAGTGGGGCCCGCCCGACTCGCGGTCTCCGACGCACCCCTCGAAGACGTGACCGCGGCGGCCGGATGGGCGTGGGCGCTGCCGCTGGTGCAGGTCGGTGCCGCACTCGCCTCTCTCGGAGCGCTGCTCGCCCTGATCGCAGGCGTCGGGCGCACAGCACTCGCGATGGCACGAAACGCTGACCTCCCCCGATACCTCGACGCCGTGCATCCCCGTCGCGCGGTTCCACATCGTGCCGAAATCGCGCTCGCCATCGTCGTCGTCGTTCTCGTCGCGACCGTCGACCTCCGCAGCGCGATCGGCTTCTCATCGTTCGGGGTGCTGCTCTACTACTTCGTCGCCAATCTCGCCGCGTTCAAGCAGACCGCCGACGCTCGCCGGTATCCGAAAGCCCTGCAGCTGCTCGGGATGCTCGGCTGCCTCGCACTCGTCGCGACCCTCCCTGCGCTGAGCATTGCTGTCGGCGTCGTCGTCCTGGCGGCGGGCTTCGCGTACCGTGCCCTGCGGCTCGCGGTCGCGCGGCAGAACCTCTAGACCAGGTACGGGATGAGCGCCTTGCGCGATTCCGGATAGTCGTCGAAGGTTTCCTGGTACCACCGATGGTTCGACATCGCCCGCGGCGCGAGGTTGCCGATGGTGTACAGCGCGAAAGCGAGCCCCGCCAACGACCACGTCGCGATCGCCCAGCCCGTCCATTCGATGATCTCGCCCAGATAGTTGGGGCTCGACACGAACCGGTACCCGCCGCCCTGCGGGATCTTGTAGCCGCCCGAACCACGACCGCGCAGCCGCCTCAGGATGCGGTCCGAGCTCAGGTTGAGCACGAACCCGCCCAAGAACACCACCACCCCGATCACGAACCGCGGATCGGTCAGCCACGACACCGCGTACGAGCCGTACTCCGAGATCCACCGCGCGTTCACCCACGTGTTGAGCGTGTTGAACAGGATCGCCATCCCCATGACCGTCACGGGCATCCGGCCGCCGCCCCGCATCAGGAACGGGTAGACGAACGCCCGCTGGATGTAGTGCAGCTGCCACAACCCCAAGAACACGAGCGGTACGAGTTCGAACCGGTGCCCGCTGAGCAGGAAGAACACGAGGAACAGCAACGAGGCCGGAGCCTCCATCACCAGCCAGCCGACACGCGCCGGCACGGTCGGTCCCCATCCGCCGCGCCCGTGCCTCCCGTACGGCGCGACGATGAAGCAGAGCGCGACGAAGGTGATGACGGCCAACGCGATCTCGAGGTAGACGAACCAGCGGTACGGATCGGTGGTGGGCATGACATCACTCTGCCGCACGGTGCAGTCGGGGGCAATCGTCGTGTCGACGCTACCCGTTCAACGCGATCTGTCGGCTGCGCCAGTACGCGAGGAGCCCCCACGGGTCGTCCACGCCCGCCTGCAGCTCTGCCACATGAGCGACGATCTCGTTATGCAGTTCGAACCATTCCGTTCGCGGAATGCGATGCTCGGCGAATTGCGCATGTCGTCGCTGCTCGAGCATTCTGCCACCCCGTTCGAAGGCGAGCACCTCGTCGTGCGGCAGGCTCGCGAAGCGCTGGCGAGGATTCGCGGACGTGCCGATCTTCACCCGGTCGCGGTAGCGGAGGTAGTACACGACGTCGACGCGCGCCTCCGTGATCTGCTCGTCGGGCGCATCCCCCACCCGCCACTCGCAGATCGCGCACAGCCACCCGGAGGGGTAGCGCACGCCCAAGCGAGAACCGCAGGCGACGCACGGGGAGGGGAGCAGATCGGTCACCCCGGCCTCTCGAGCGACCCAGTCGTAAGCGACCAGCAGGTGCTTCGTGCAGAGGCTGAGCGGAGCGTCCGCGGCGACGGGCTCGCCACAGCGACGCTCTCCTCGAGCGGGATCACGCATCCGTCGACCATGTCGGCACTCTAAAGGCGACCACCGACGCGGCCGACGGATGCGAGACCATGCAGACTCGCTAGGCGCCGGAGGACGCGCCCTTGCCGACGCCACGACCGAACGTGAACGCCCGGACGATCTGGATGATGCCGAGAACGATGAGGCTGATGCCGACGATGATGAACAGCACTACGAAGCCCCACAGCGGAGCGAACAGCAGAACGACACCGGCCAGGATGCTCAGGATTCCGAAGAAGATCGCCCACCCGCGCGATCCCGCGTCACCGAGCTGCGCGAACGTCGTCGCGCCTTCGACGATCCAGACGATGCCGATCAGGATGCCGAGGAACACGGCCAGGAACTGCGTCGTCGACGCGATGTTCGCGAACGCGGTGATCGAGACGGCGACCAGGATGACCCCGAAGACGATATCGAGGGCGCGCGCTCCCCCGCTGAGACCCTTGGCGAAGATCCCGATCCCCAGGTACGAGAGGCCGGAGATGAGCAGGGAGATGGCGAGCAGAACCGTCAAGCCGGCTGCGGCGGTCTTGGGGAAGAACACGATGATGACACCGATGATCAGAGCGACCGCGCCGCTGATTCCAAGCGACACGCGCACGGTGTTGATCACCGAGGCGGTCATGTCCTTGGCGTCGAGCGAGAACGAGGCGAAAACCGAAGGTTGAGGAGTGGACATCGGACGATCCTTTCGCTGGATGTCCGAACGCTATCGTTCCCCGGGGGTCGTGTCCATCATCAACGCCGCGCTGTTGGCACGGCGATCAGAAATCGCCGCCGCCGCCGAAGTCACCTCCACCGCCGCCGTCTCCCCCGAAGAACCCGCCACCTCCGCCCGCGTCGCGACCGTCGCCGCCGAAGCCTCCGCTGAAGAAGTCTCCGCCTCCGCCACCACCGTCGCCGCTCGCGTTACCGCCATCACCGCCGCCGCCGCCGAAGAAGCCACCACCGCTCCCGCGCAGCACCGAGTCGATCAGGATGCCGCCGAGCACGGCGCCGAAGAGCCCTCCGCCCCCGCCACCCCGGCCGCCGTACTGCCCGGGCATCCCGTAGCCACCGCCGGTGTTCGAGGTGAACCCGTTGACGTCGGACTCGGCCAGCTGGATGGCCTCGGCCGCGAGCTGGTCGGCCCTCTGCGCCTGGGCCACCGCGCTGACCGTGTCGGTCGCCGCGGACGTCTGAGCGACGCCCAGCAGGCGCGACGCTTCGGCGAGCCGAGTGCGAGCCTCGGCGCCGACCGCACCTCGGCGAGCGGCGATGAAGTCCGAGGCAGCCGTGACGCGGCTCTGGGCCGACCCGAGAATCTGTCCCAACGAGGCGGCAGCGCGCTGCTCCTGTGCCTGTCGCGTGCGAACAGCCCCGAGCACGCCGTCGATCTCCCGGTTCGCCGTCTCGAGTTTCTGCAGCAACTCGCGAGGGTTGAGCTGACCGCCTCGGATGCGCGACTGCACGTCTGAGACGGCTGCCTGCGTCGATCCTTCGGCGGCCATGATGGCTCCGCTCGGGTCGCCGGTGGCCGCGAGAGCTCGAGCATCCGCGATGTCCTGCTGCAGGTTCAGGATGAGGTCGTCGAGCTGTCGACGTGCCGCCGTGAGGTCAGCGCCGATCCGGTCGACCGCATCCAGAAGCTGGCGCGACTGATCGATGGCCGCTTCGGCGGCGCGTACGCTGACCGCCGCCTGACTGGCGGAGTCGGCCGCGGCCTTGCGCTCCGCATCCGCCAGCGCCGTCGCCGCGAAGGTCAACCGTTCCTCGGCCTGCGGGATGTTGTCGCTCACGGTGCTGAGCGCGGAATCGCTGTATGCCGTGTTCAGCTGGGCGAACGCAGTCCGCGTGGCCTTGAGTCTGCCCTGTACGGTGGCGACATCCGATCGCAGTTCCGCGACCTTTCCCGGGATGTCCTTGGCGATCGATCGCAGTTCGGCGAACGCGTCGGCCTGCTGGTTGAGCAGACGATTCGCCTCGTCGGACTCCCGGATGATCGTGGCGTTCCACTCGCGCCGTTCCTGCTCGGTGTCCGGCTCGGCATCGTCGAGCTTCTGCTTGAGCGAGAAGGCTGCTCGCAGTTTCGCCCCGGCTGCATCGACGGCGGCCGCGAACGGCTTCGCAGCCTCCTCACCGTATTGGGCGACGGCGAATCCGAGCTCTTGCGAACTGGCCTGCAGGGCATCGTCGGTCCGCACAAGGGTGGTCGCCGCCCGGCGTTCGAGGTCGGGCAGTGGCATCGCCTGGAGCTCGTCCACAGGCTCTCTGGGGGTCGCGGCTTGCTTGGCTTGGATGCGCTTGCGATTGCGGCTGCGAACGACGAGCAGCACGATGATCCCGATGATCACCAGCACGATCACGACGGATACGATGACCGCCGTGATGGAGCCGGATGAGGTCGCGCTCCCGCCACCCGCTGCGCCGTTGTCGGCGCCGCTCAGAGCCGTGTCCATGCCGGTCGCGGCGGCGATCCCGGCGTCGGCCCACTCGTCGGCGCGGAGGCGTGGCTCGATCTGATTCTTCTGGATCTCCCTCAGTTGCTCCTGACTGAGCGGCCCGGCGGTATCCGCCGACAAGTAGTAGGAACGCTGCTGCACGGCGACGGCGAGCAGGTAGTCGGTCGGCGTGAGCTCGTTCTGCCGAGCCGTGGCGATCGCCCACGACTTGGCATCGGACGGCGACGTGAACGTGTCGACGTAGACCACGAACAGTCGCACCTGGTGGCCGGTCGCGAGTTTGGCTGCGGCGCTCTCCACCTCGCTTGCTCGGGATCCCAGCACGCCGGCGTCGTCGACCACCTGGCCGGGTCCGAGAACGACCGGCTCCTGCGCCTGCGCAGGCCCTGCGCCGAGCACCGCGAGCAGCGTCAGACCAACCGTTACAACACTCGCCGCGAGAATCCGTCGTATCTGCATGTGTCCGCCGTCCTCCGCTGATCCCACCCGCCTCTCAGTCTAAAGAGCCGCCAGCCGGGTCGCACGGCGTACCATCCACACATGGCCCGAACGAGCTTCGATCCGCCCGACCCTTACCGCACCGCGTACATTACGGGCGGCCTGATCATCGCCCTCGGGATTGTCTCTGTCGTCGTCAACATCATCCTGGGCGCGACGCCGGTCGGATGGTGGACAGCAGCACTCCTGTTCGTCGTCGGAGCAGCCGTGATCGTCGGCGAGCACGTGATCGTGGGCCAGCAACGCAAGAAGTCAGCGACGGATGCGCATCCGGAGCCGACCGAGCTCCCCTGACCCTTCGGCACGCCCGCTACCGTTAGCGGCTTCCATTTGCGAACGAGGGGCGTTAGCGGAGGCATGAAAAAGCCCGGAAATCCGGGCTTCTGACACTTGCTTTTACTGCTGGGGTACCTGGACTCGAACCAAGAACAACTGAACCAGAATCAGCCGTGTTGCCAATTACACCATACCCCACTGCGCAGATCCGGAGACCGGCACCGAGAGTCAACTTTAGCCTACGGGGAGCCTCAATAACAAAACGAGAGCACCGCGGTTCACTCGCGCTCGATCGCGATCCCGATCAGGTCGCGATTCACGGCCGCCGCGACGACGGCTCCCGCTCCGGCTGCCACGATCAGTTGCTGCGGCCCGGGGGCGTCGACTCCCCCGCGGCGTAGACACCCGGGAGTGACGTGCGACCTTGAGCGTCCGTCAGCAGGAATCCGTCGTCGTCGGCGTCGAGGTCGAGATCGGCGATGAAGCCGAGCGAGGGAGTCCACAGGGGCCGCACGAATCCGCCGGTACGCGGTATCTCCGTACCGTCGGTGAGTCGCACACCGGTCATGGCCCCGCGCTCGCCCGTCAGATCGTCGATCGGGCGACGCTCGACCCGTACCCCGAGACGTGCGAGCGTGCGCTCCTCGTCGGGGGTCACGGATCCTATGCCGTTCGTGAAGACGATGAGGTCGGTCGACCACTGGGTCAGCAGCAGCGCGCGCTCGGCCAGATCGGAGGTCTCCCCGATCAGCGCGAGTGGCGCATCCGCCTTCTCGAAGCCGTCGCACTCGACGCAGCTGTGCAGCTGGGTGCCGTAGTAAGCACGGATGCTCGGGATGCTCGGGAGCGTCTCCACCACGCCAGTGGCGATAACCACGGAATCAGCGAGAACGTCCAGGTCGGCGGACCCGCGAACGCCCTTCGCCCGAACGCGGAAACCCGCATCCGAAACCGTTAGAGTCTCGACCTGCGCGAACGCGACCTCGCCGTTCTCGTAAGCCTCGACCTCATCCCGGCCGAGTTTGCGCAGTTCGAGCGGTGGGATCCCGTCGCGCGTGAGGAACCCGCGCGCCTTCAGGGTCGCCGCGTTGCGCGGGCGGTTGCCGTCGATCACAAGAACGCGTCGCCGAGCGCGAACGAGGTTGAGTGCGGCCGACAGCCCTGCCGGGCCCCCGCCGATCACCACGACCTCGAACGACTCCCCTGCCATTCTGCGCGCCCTATCCGAGCAGCGCGGAGAGTTTGTCGAGCCGCGCGATCGTCTCGGACTTGCCGAGGATCTGCATCGACTCGAATAGCGGCGGCGAGATCCGGCGGCCGGAGATCGCGACGCGCAACGGTCCGAAGGCGATGCGCGGCTTGAGGCCGAGGCCCTCGATCAGAGCATCGCGCAACGCGGACTCGATGGTCTCGTGCGTCCACTCGGACTCGGGGACGAGTTCCAACGCTCCCAGGGAGGCGGCGAGCACCTCGCCCGCGTTGGCAGGCAGAGACGCCCGCGCGTCGTCTTCGACGACCAGCGAACCGGCGTCCGTGAAGAGGAAGCCGAGCATGCCGGGCGTCTCGCCCAGCAGCTGCACGCGCTCCTGCACGAGCGGGGCGGCGTCCGCGAGCACCGCGCGCTGCACGTCGGTCAGCGGCTCGGTGAGCACACCTGCGGCGACGAGGTACGGGATGGTGCGCTCCGCGAAGTCGGCGGTCTCGAGCATCCGGATGTGGTCCCCGTTGATCGACTCGGCCTTCTTCACGTCGAAACGGGCCGGGTTGGGGTTCACGTCGACGACGTCGAACGCCGCGATCATCTCGTCGATCGAGAACACGTCGCGGTCGTGGGTGAGCGACCAACCGAGCAGCGCCAGGTAGTTCACCAGACCCTCGGGGATGAAGCCCCGGTCGCGGTGGTGGAACAGGTTCGACTCTGGGTCGCGCTTCGAGAGCTTTTTGTTGCCATCGCCCATGACGTACGGCAGGTGTCCGAACCGCGGAACGAATGTGGTGATGCCGATGTCGATGAGGGCGTGATAGAGCGCGATCTGGCGCGGCGTCGACGAGAGCAGGTCCTCGCCGCGCAGCACATGGGTGATACCCATCAACGCGTCGTCGACCGGGTTCACGAACGGATACAACGGATGTCCGTTGGGGCGCACCACGACGAAGTCGCTGAACGAGCCGGCCGGGAACGTGATCTCACCGCGAACCAGGTCGTCGAAACTCAGATCGGTGTCGGGAACGCGCAGGCGGAGCGCCGGCTGACGACCCTCGGCCCGGTACGCGGCCTTCTGCTCATCGGTGAGGTCGCGCTCGAAGTTGTCGTAGCCGAGCTTCGGGTCACGGCCGAGCGCGACGTTGTGCGCCTCGATCTCCTCGCCCGTGGCGAAGCTCTCGTAGATGTGTCCGGACGCCTTCAGCTTGGCGATGACCTCGTCGTAGATCCCGTAGCGCTGCGACTGGCGGTACGGCCCGTCCGGTCCGCCGACGTTCACGCCCTCGTCCCAGTCGAGCTTGAGCCAAGTGAGAGCGTCGATGATCTGGTCGAAGCTCTCCTCGCTGTCGCGGGCAGCATCCGTGTCCTCGATGCGGAAGACCAGCTTGCCGCCCGTGTGCCGGGCGTACGCCCAGTTGAACAGGGCGGTGCGGATCAGGCCGACGTGCGGCGTGCCGGTCGGCGAGGGGCAGAACCGTACGCGGACGTCGGCGCCGGTGGCCGTGGAGAAGGGGTGCGAATCGTTGTCAGACATACCCTGCGAGTCTAGTTGGCCGCGCCTACTTGGCCGCGCGCACCGGGTTCACGAGCGAACCGACGCCCTCGATCTCGACCTCGACGGTGTCTCCGGCGACGATCGGTCCGACGCCCGCCGGGGTCCCGGTCAGGATGACGTCGCCCGGCAGCAGCGTGAACACACTCGACGCGTAGGCGACGATCGACGGGATGTCGTGCACCATGTCGCTGAGCTTGCCGTCCTGCTTGAGCTCCCCGTTGACGCGGGTGCGGATGAACGCCTCCGGGTTCAAGTCGGTCTCGATCACGGGACCGAGCGGGCAGAACGTGTCGAAACCCTTCGCGCGCGCCCACTGACCGTCGGTCTTCTGAAGGTCGCGGGCCGTGACATCGTTCGCGACGGTATACCCGAAGATGTATTCGTCAGCCTTCTCGGCCGGCACGTTCTTGGCGATCTTGCCGATGACGACGGCGAGCTCGCCCTCGAAGTCCACCTGCTGCGACTGCGGCGGCAGGATGATCGCATCGCCGAGCCCGATGACGGCCGTGTTCGGCTTGAGGAACAGCAGCGGCTCGGTCGGCGCATCCCCGCCCATCTCGGCGGCATGGTCGCGATAGTTCTTGCCCACGGCGACGACCTTGGAACGCGGGATGACCGGAGCAAGGAGCGCCCCCACCTTGCTGAGCGGTACTCGCTCTCCGGTGGTGTCGAATCCGGAGAACATGGGGTCGCCGGCGAGCACTACGAGCGCATCCTCGTCGACGATTCCGTAATCGATGGCGCCTTCGTGGCTGAATCGTGCAATTTTCACGCTTCCGAGCCTAAGGCTTGTGCGACTCAGACCGCAGCAAGCGACCATTCGCCGGCATCGAGCGCGAGCAGGGCGGAGGCCGTCGTCGCGATCGCCGGAACCTGGTCGGCGCCCGTCGCCCCGACGAGGTTGATCGTGCGGTGGTCGTGATTGATCGTCGGCCGCACGACGACTCCGGCCATACGCCCGGCCGACCCGACCGCGAGCGAAGGGATCAGCGCGACGCCGACTCCCTCGGCCACCATGCTCACCACGGCGACGAAGTTGTCGGTCTCGTAGGCGATGCGGGGCACGAAGTCGCGCGCATCCGTCAGCTCGAGCAGGTGACCGCGGCAGCGCGGGCAACCGGCGATCCACGCCTCACCCGCGAGATCGGCCAGGTCGATGGACTCGGCGTCGGCGAGCGGATGTCCCGACGGCAGCACGAGCAGCATCTCGTCGCGCCAGACCGGGATCACCGCGAGCCCCCGGGCGCTCTCCCGATGCGGGTCGACACGGTCGCCCGGGTAGCTGAAGGTGATCGCGAGGTCCGCAGACTGCTTGCGCACCGCGGCCACGGCCTCGGGTGGTTCGGCTTCCGTGTAAGTGATCCGTACTCCCGGATGCGTCGCTCCCATCGTGCCGAGCAGTCGCGGCACGAGCGTGGACGAGGCAGACGGGAACGCCGCGAGCCGCACCCTTCCGGAGCGGAGTCCCTGCAGGTCGGCCAGCTCGCCTGCGGCCGCGTCGAGAGCGGTCGTGACGGTATTCGCGTGGCGCGCGAGCACCCGGCCTGCCTCGGTAAGCCGCACACCACGGCCGACCCGTGCGACCACGGGCATCCCGAGACGCGCTTCGAGCCGTTTGAGGTGCTGGCTGATCGCGGGCTGGCTGTAGCCGAGCGCGCGAGCGGCCTGGGTGATCGAACCGTGGTCGGCGACCGCCCGTACGATGCGTAGGGCGTGGGAATCGAGGTCGAGACGCGCCGTGTCGATCGCGGAGTCGAGGGCGCTCGCTGAGCTGTCGGTGGTCATACGGAATCATAACCATGCGCTATGGGATTGATTCACTACTGGTGCTGGTCGAATGAATGAGGATCCGTCACGCTGGATTCATGCACAGCACCGCCACGACATCTGCCCTGGCCGAAGCCCGTGCCCATTTCGCTGCTCCGGCCGGCTACCTCGCCGCGTGCACCCAGGGGCTTCCATTGCGCGAGACGCTCGCCGCATCCCGTGCCGAGCTCGACGCTTGGGAGGGCGGGACGGTGACTCCCGCGTTCTACGGCGATGCGGTCGAGCGCTCGCGCTCCGCCTTCGCGCGGCTAGTCGGGGTGCCCGCGAATCGCGTGGCCATCGGGTCGCAGGTCTCCGTGCTGGTGAGCATCGCCGCCGCGTCAGCACCCGACGGCGCCGAGGTCGTCTGCGTCGACGGCGACTTCACCTCGATGATCTATCCGTTCCTCGCCCAGGCGCATCGCGGGATCACCGTCGTGCACGCCCCGCTCGACCGTCTCGCCGAAGCGATCGGCCCGCGCACCTGGTTGGTCGCGTTCTCGCTCGTGCAGTCGGCGACCGGGCAGATCGCCGATGTCGATGCTGTACTCGCGGCCGCCGACCGCACAGGCGCTCGCACGCTTGCCGACCTCACTCAGGCCGCAGGGTGGCTCCCGGTCGACGCCTCACGGTTCGACGCGACCATCTGCCACGCATACAAGTGGCTCTGCGCGCCGCGCGGGTCGGCGTTCCTCACCGTCGGCGACAGGATGCTCGACGAGCTCCGCCCGGTGCAGGCTGGATGGTTCGCCGGCGACGACCCGTGGACATCCTGTTACGGCCCGAGCATCCATCTGGCTCAGGATGCGCGCCGCTTCGACGTCTCCCCCGCCTGGCCCGTCTGGCCCGGCACGGCAGCCGCGCTGGAGTTCTTCGCGGGGTTGGACATCGCGAGCGTCCGGGATCACGTTGTCGGGCTGGGCGACGAACTCTGCGCGCGGCTCGGCATCCCGCGGCTCGGGCAGGCGATCGTCACCTGGCCGGATGCCGACTGCACCGATCTCACTGCACTGACGGCCGCCGGGATTCGCGCGTCCGGACGCGCCGGTCGCACGCGCGTCGCCTTCCACCTCTGGAACACCCCAGCCGACCTCGACCTCCTCGTCGACGCCCTCCCGTCGCGTCCCCGAAACGACTGAGTCGCGCCGAATCGGTTCCCGGTGATCGGGAAGGTCGATTCGGCGCGACTCGGTGCGCAGAACGCGAGAACGCGAAAAGCGCGTCAGCCGTCGAGGCGGGTGAGCCAGTTGTGGCGGTCGGGGATGCGGCCGTACTGGATGTCGGTCAGCTCCTGACGCAGCGACATCGTCAGCTCCCCCGGAGGCGCGGTGATGTCGCCGATGGTGAAGGTGTCCGACTTGAGCTCGCCGATCGGAGTCATCACGGCGGCGGTGCCGCAGGCGAAGACCTCGACGATGTCGCCCGACTCCACTCCCACGCGCCACTCGTCGAGCGTCACCTTGCGCTGCTCCACCTTGTGGCCGCGGTCGCGGGCGAGCTGCAGCACCGACTCGAGCGTGATGCCCTCCAGGATGCTGTCCGACTCGGGCGTCACGATGGTGCCGTCCTTGTAGACGAGCGCCACGTTCATCCCGCCGAGCTCCTCGAGGTACTTGCCCTCGACCGAGTCGAGGAAGAGCACCTGCGCGCAGCCGTGAGCGGATGCCTCGGCCTGAGGAAGCAGGCTCGACGCGTAGTTGCCACCGGTCTTGGCGGCGCCCGTGCCGCCGTGGCCGGCGCGCGACCAGCGGTCGGAGAGCCAGATCGAGACGGGGGCGACCCCACCGGAGAAGTAGGCCCCCGCCGGGCTCGCGATCAGGTAGTACGCCACCTTGTTGGCCGGGCGCACGCCGAGGAATGCCTCCTTCGCGAACATGAACGGGCGCAGGTAGAGGCTTGTCTCGGGAGCCGACGGCACCCAGTCGCCGTCGTATTTGATGAGCTGCTGCAGCGAGTCGAGGAAGTACTCGACCGGCAGCTCGGGCAGGGCCAGACGGTAGGCCGAGCGCTGCATCCGGGCCGCGTTGGCCTCGGGGCGGAAGGTCCAGATGGAGCCGTCCTCGTGGCGGTACGCCTTCAGACCCTCGAAGATCTCCTGCGCGTAATGGAACACGGCGGCCGACGGCTCGAGCTGAATCGGCCCGTACGGCGAGACGCGCGGGCGATGCCAGCCACCTTTGGCCGACCAGCAGATGTCGACCATGTGATCGGTGAAGTAGTTGCCGAACCCGGGGTTCGCGAGGATCTCCTCACGCTCGGCGGCGCTTCGAGCCGCCTCGTTGCGAGTCACGGCGAACTGCAGGCCGCTCGTCTCGCTGGGACCGTCGGTGAGGGTGATGCTTGTCGAAGTCATGTGAATCCTTTGCGCTGCATTCGTTCAAAGCAGGGTTGATCTAATTCTGCGTCACCAGGGCCGAGATCGCGTCGCCGATTTCGGCGGTGGTGCGGGATGCGCCGCCCTGGGACGAGCGGGAGCCCAGATCGGCCGTGACCGCGGCCTCCACCCGCTCCGCGAGCTCCACGCTGCCGAGATGACGGAGCAGGAGTGCCACGGAGAGGATCGCGGCTGTGGGGTCGGCCTTCTGCTGGCCTGCGATGTCGGGGGCCGATCCGTGAACCGGCTCGAACATGCTGGGGAATTCGCCTGCGGGGTTGATGTTGCCCGAGGCCGCCAGTCCGACGCCTCCGCTGATTGCGGCCGCGAGATCGGTGAGAATGTCGCCGAAGAGGTTGTCCGTGACGATCACGTCAAATCTAGCAGGGTTCGTGACGAGGAAGATCGTCGCAGCGTCGACGTGCAGGTAGTCGACGGTGACATCCGGATGCTCGGCCGCGACCGCATCCACGATCCGCTTCCAGAGACCACCGGCGAAGGTGAGCACGTTGGTCTTGTGCACGAGGGTCAGCTTCTTGCGCCGCGCCTCGGCCTGCTCGAACGCGTAGCGCACGACGCGCTCCACGCCGTATGCCGTGTTCACCGAGACCTCGTTGGCGATCTCGTGCGGCGTTCCCTGGCGGATCGCTCCGCCGTTGCCGACGTACGGACCCTCTGTTCCCTCGCGCACGACGACGAAGTCGACGTCGCCGGGCTCGGCCAGTGGGCTCGTGATCCCCGGGAACAGGGTGGTCGGCCGCAGGTTCACGTAGTGGTCGAGCGAGAAGCGGAGCTTGAGGAGCAGGCCGCGCTCGATGTTCGCATCCTTCAGCCGCGGGTCGCCGGGCACCCCGCCGACGGCGCCGAGCAGGATCGCGTCGTGATCCTTGATCGCCGCGAGGTCGGCATCCGTCAGCACGTCGCCGGTGGCGAGGAAGCGGTCGGCGCCGAGCGAGAACGGCGTCTTCTCGAAGGTCAGGTCGCTGCCGGCCGTGACCGCATCGAGGACCTTCACCGCTTCGGCGACGACCTCCGGTCCGATTCCGTCTCCCGGGATGACGGCGAGTCTGATCGTCTGCGGCATGGCACTCCTGCGGTCTCGATTGTGTTTACAGCAACCCTACCGGCGGCCGGGCCGGGTCATCCGCGCACCTTGCGCAGCGACACCAGCGCGACCACGGCAGCGCCGACCATGAGCGCGACCCCGATACCGGCGGTGAGCGCGACGCCCGAGTCGAACGCGTGCCTGGCCGATTCGAGGAGTTGCGCTCCGAGGGTCGACGGCAGCTGGTCAGCCACCGTCGTCGCTCCACCGAGCGTCTCCCCCGCCGCGTGCTGCTGCGCCGAGGTCAGACCTTCGGGAAGCACGACGGCCGACCGATACGACGCGGTCAGGATGGTACCGAGCGTCGCCGTGCCGAGCACCGCCCCCAGCTCGTACGCGGTCTCCGACACTGCGGACGCCGCGCCCGCCTTGTCGAGCGGAGCGCTCGACAGGATGAGCTCGTTCGAGACGGTCTCCGCGGCTCCGATGCCGAGGCCGAGGAGGACGAACGCGACGAGGAGCACGGATGCGGGCGCATCCCCGCCCAGGAACGCCACGAGACCGTAGCCGGTCGCCGAGATGAGCAGGCCGACCGGGATCACGATGCTCGGCCGCACGCGACGCGAGATGGGCACGACGAGCAACCCCGCGATGATCATCGTGACGAGACCCGGCAGCAGCACGAGCCCGGACCCGATCGGGCTGAGCCCGAGCACCAATTGCAGATGCTGGGACACGAAGAAGAGGAAGCCGACCAGCGAGACGACGCTGAGCAAGTTGATGAGCACGGCTCCGCTGAAGGATGCGCGGCGGAACAACCTCATGTCGAGCATCGGAATCGGCCGACGCAACTGGCGCCGGACGAACAGTGCACCGGCCGTCACACCCACGACGATCGCGAGGACGCCGACGACGGTGATGCCTTCGCTGGCGAGCGACTTGATCCCGTAGACGACCGGAGCCATGGCAGCGAGCGAGAGCAGGATGCTCGCGGGATCGATCGGGCCCGGGTTCGGGTCTTTCGACTCCCGGATGAGCAGCGGCGTCAGGATGAGCATCGGCACGAGCACCGGAACCGCGAGCAGGAAGACCGAGCCCCACCAGAAGTGCTCGATGAGGAGGCCGCCGACGATCGGCCCGAGAGCGGCGCCCGCCGCGAATCCCGAAGCCCAGATCGCGATGGCCAAGCGGCGCTGGTCGCGGTCTGTGAAGACGCTGCGCAGCAACGACAACGTCGACGGCATGAGCATCGCTCCGAAGAAGCCGAGACTGGCACGCGCCGCGATGAGGAGTTCTGTCGTCGGCGCGAACGCTGCGGCGATCGAGACAGCGCAGAAACCGATCGCGCCGATGAGGAGCAGCTTGCGCCGCCCGATGCGGTCGCCGAGGCTGCCCATCGAGACGAGCAGGCCGGCGAGCACCAGCGGGTAGGCGTCGATGATCCAGAGCATGCCCGTGCCCGTCGGTTCGAGGGCCCGCGAGATGGCGGGCAGCGCGAAGCTCAGCACCGTGTTGTCGATCGAGACCAGCAGTACGGGGAGCATGAGCACACCGAGCGCCAGCCATTCGCGGGTGCCGGCGCGAGCGGGGGCGACGACAGGAAGCGAGTGCGTAGTGGGCAGAGCGGACATAGCTACCACTATACCGTCTGGACGGTACAGTAGACAAAGTTCTGCGGCTAGCATGGGGCCATGCCATCGACACCGTCCGCGCGCGACCGCATCCTCGACGCGTTCGAGGACCTGCTCGCCGAGCAGAGCGAACGCGCGGCGACCCTGGACGCAGTGGCTGCGCGCGCGGGCGTCTCGAAGGGTGGGCTCCTCTACCATTTCGCGTCGAAGGATGCACTGGTCGAGGGCATCGTCGAACGACTCCGCGCTCTCGTGACCGACGATCTCGAGCGGATGCGCAGCGCTCCCGCGGGCGCCGTCGACTACTTCATCCGCAGCTCGGTATCGTCGCAGAGCGCGCTGGATCGCACGGTGATCGCGATCGCTCGCCTGGCCCAGGGCTCCGACGCGCGGGCGCGCGATGCGCTCGGCGAGATGCAGCGCGGCTGGCTCGAACTCCTCGAGGCCGAGGTCGACGACCCGATCACCGCGAAGGCGGTCATGCTGATCGGCGACGGGATCTACTACAACTCCGTGCTGCTCCCCGAGCCCTCACCGATCGTGCGCGACGAGGCGGAGATGGACAGGCTCGTGGCGCTCGTCACCGAGCTGGCCGGACGCTCGCGCTGATCTCGATCCGACCGATCACCCGCCCAACTCCGTGATCCGGCGCTCAAGGAAGCGGCGCACCCGGTCGTTCGGTTCGAGCTCAGCGGCCCGACGATAGGAGTCGACCGCCGTCGGCAGATCATCGTTCAACCGCGCGAGATCGCCGCGCACCGCGAACGACTGCGGGGCGAGAGTTCCCTCGAACGCGTTCGGGATGCGCTCCAACTCCGCGAGCGCTGCCTCCGGCCCCACATCGGGGCTGTACCCGCGGGCGACGACGCGGCCGAGTTGCGCGGCGGGTGACGGCCAGACCTCGACAAGCCTGTCGTAGAGGCGGCCGATGGTGGGCCAGTCGGTCTCGAGCCAACTGATGGCCGTCGTATGGAGACCGGCGATACCAGCCTGCAGGGCGAACCGGCCGCGTCCCGCGAGGGCGACCGTGGCGAGGCGCTCGCCGTCGGCGATCATCCGCTGGTCCCACTCCGACCGGTCGGCGTCGCCGAGGGTGACGAACTCCCCGTCCGGCGAGAGTCGCGACGACTGCCGGGCCTCGGTCAGCAGGAGAAGGGCCAGCAGACCGGCCGCCTCCGGATCGTCGGGCCGCAGGCGGTGCGCGTCGCGCGCGAGGTCGAGCGCGGCAGCGCGGATGCGGTCGTCGGGCGATGCGTGACCGACCGTGTAGAGCAGGTAGATCGTCGTCAGCGCATCCGGAAACCGTGAGGTGACGCCGGAGTCGTCGTCGGTGGTGAACCGGATGCTCGACTCGTGGATGCGGCGCTTGGCACGCGTGAGCCGCGCCGCCATCGTCGTCTCCTGCACCAGGAAGACGGCCGCGATGTCCGCGGTCGGGATGCCGCAGACGAATCGCAGCGCGAGAGCGACGCGGGACTCCTCCGACACATCGGGGTGGCAGACGAGGAGGATCAGCTCGAGCCGTTCGTCGCCCGAGAACGCGAAGGTGTCAGGCATGGGCTGGTCCGTCGTCCGGCGCAGTTCGGCCGCGATCCCGGGCAGGGCACGCGCGGCCGTCTGGTCTTTGCGAATGATGTCGACCGCGACGCGGCGCGCCACCGTCGTGATCCAAGCGGACGGATTGCTCGGCGCGCGGCCGGCGGCCGCGAGGTCGATGGCGCGTGCGAACGCCTCCTGCACGGCGTCTTCGGCCAGTTGGAGGTCGCCGATGTAGCGGGCGACGGCGCCGAGGATGCGCGGAGCGTCATCGCGGAACGCATCCTCGATCTCGGTGGTCACAGGCCACTCACGACCTGCGCGGGCGCGCCGGCGACGTGCTTGGTCGTGACCACCGGATCGGAGTCAGCTGACAGAGCTGAGCACGAGCACCGGATACATCTCGAGCCATCCCTGGGTGGGGATGAGAGCGGCCAGCTCGCGGGCCTGCTCGGGGCTCTTCGCCGTGAACCCGTAGAGCCCGGTGACGACCTCGCGGGTCTCGCCGAAGGGGCCGTCCGTGAACACGGGGCTGCCGCCGTTCGGGGTGATCTTCGTCGCGGCCGACGGCGGCTGCAGCGCATTGCTCGCGGTGACCCGCTCCCCCGCGGCCGCGACGGCCTCCTGGAATGCGCGGTGACCCGCCATCCCGGCCTCCCACTGCTCGGGCGTCATCGCTGCCGGGTCCCAGTTGGGCTCCTGGATGAGGACCACGTATTCGTCAGACATGGGTTACTCCTTACGTGTCGCGCCGGGGCGCTTCTGATGTGAACACCAGTACGACGTAAGCTACCGCGCGAAATCGACAGCCGAGTCGAATTTCTTCGAAGTATTTTCGGCAGGCTCATCGACCAGCCCTTCGTCGACGATTCTGCCGTCGACCAGTCGGACGATGCCCTGCATGCGCGGCAGGTGCACGAGGTCGTGCGTCACGAGCAACGTCGAGGTGTTCAGCTGATCCGTGAGCCGGAGGATCAGGTCGATGATGCTGGCTCCGCGTTCCTGGTCGAGGGCGCTCGTCGGTTCGTCGATCAGCAGAACGCTGGGGTCGTTCATCAGGGCGCGGGCGATGTTCACCCGCTGCCGTTGGCCGCCCGACAACTGGTGCGGGCGCTTCCCGCGCTGGGCCGACAGACCGACCTCGTCGAGCAGTTCGTCGGCCCGCAAGGATGCCTGCGCGCGGGTGAGTCCCCGGTGCCGACCGCCGAGTTCGTTCATCACGGTCAACTGCTCCTGCGCCGTGAGCGACGGGATCAGATTGGACTGCTGGAACACGATGCCGATGCTGCTCCGTCGAAGCTCTGTGGCCTCGCCGGGGTTCAACCGGGTCGCGTCGACGTCGTCGATGATGACCCGCCCGGAGTCGGGACGGATGAGCGTCGCCGCCACGGCGAGCAGGCTCGACTTGCCGGAGCCGCTCGGTCCGGTGATGCCGGTGACGGTTCCCGGATGCGCGGTCAGCGACACCCGGTCGATGGCGGTGATCCGTTCATTCCCGTCGGGGAACGTGAGGGTGAGGTCGTCGAGGATGATCATCGGTTGCTCCCGAGTGCGGTGAGGGGGTCGGCGGAGGTGACGGATCGGAGGGCGAAGGCCGCGCCTCCGAGCCCGAGCACGATCATGATCGCGCCGGGGACGAGGGTGGTGATCGGGCTCAGCAGGAACGGGAGCGCACCGCCGGCGAGTGCGCCGAAGGCGGCGACCAGGGCCAGCCCGACCCCGATGCCGAGGACCAGCACGATGAGTGCTTGACCAAGTGCATCCCGAACCAGAGAGCCTGTGCTGGCCCCGAGGGCTTTGAGCACCGCGATATCGCTCTTGCGCTGCATGGTCCAGACGGTGAAGAACGCGCCGATGACGAGCCCGGAGATGCCGAACAGCATGGCGACCATCAGGAGCAGCGACCCGATCTCCGAGCGGAAGGCGCTGAGCGCTGTCAGAGATCCGATCGGAGTCTCCGAGACGGTGGCGTTCGCTGCGTCCGCAGCACCCCAGTCGGGATCGCCCTTGACGGCCAGGACGGTCGCAAAAGCGTCGGCATTTCCCGTAGCACCCGAGTATGCCTGCCAGTCGTGAAGGGTCATCCGCACCACGGGCGTGTGGCTGTACCAGCTGTCGCCGCCGACGGTTGCGACGGCGTACTCCTTACCGGCGATCGTCACCTTGTCTCCCACTGTCACGTCAAGCGCTTTCGCGGCCGGCTCTGACAGGTCGAGGAGTCCGTTCGCCGGGGGCGCGGTCGCATCGAAACCTTCCTGTACGCCGAAGACGGCGACGGCGGTCCGGATGTCCCCGGCTTCGGCCCTAGTCTGGCTGATGCCGAGCGGCTCGACCGAGCTGACTCCATCCGTCGCCTTCCACTCCGCCGCCTGCTTCTCGGTGACAGCGGAGTCGGAGTAGCTCGCGCCGGAATCCCCCGCCGCCGGTGCGGAGAACACGATCCGGTCGGCCGGTATCGAGAGCACGGCCGAGATGTTCTGGGTGGCGAGTCCGCCGGTCAGGCCGCTGAGGAAGCCGACGAGCACTGTGATGAGGCCCACCACGGAACCGATCAGGATGAACCGGCCCCGGGCGAAGCGGAGGTCGCGCAGGGCGACGAACATGGTGTGTTCCTTTCTGTCCACCGGATGCGATGGCACTCTCCACTGTCGCTTCGATCTCCGCTCGGGTCATCGCTCGTGCGCACGGCTTTCGCCGACCGAACGGTCGAACCCGGATTCGTCCTTTCGGACGATGAGCCCCGGCACCCGGGCGCGTAAAGTTCGAGCCATGCCCCACTCCGCCCTGACCCCGGTTTTCGTGGGTCTGCGCACGGGCCTCCACGTTCTCTTCGTGCTGCTCACGGTGCTGGTGATCGGTCGCGCTGTCCTCGCCCCGACGGCTGCCAGCGGCGTCGTCATCGCCCTCTGCGTGCTCCTGCTCATCACTTACGGATGCGGAGCCTTCTTCACCCGCTCCGCGCGTCCGCGTGCGCGTCGCGCGCTCGCCCTCGGCTGGCTGGGCATGCTGAGCCTCGAGTGGCTCGTGCTGCTATGGCTCATCCCCGAGGCCGCATACCTGGTGTTTCCGCTCTTCTTCCTCTACTTGCATCTCCTCGGCCGGTGGTGGGGAGCGGTCACGATCCTCGTGTCGACGCTTGCGGCGATCGTCGCGCTGGGCGTGCACGGCGGATGGACCGTCGGCGGTGTCGTCGGGCCGCTTGTCGGCGCCGGTGTCGCGCTGCTGATCGGCCTCGGCTACCAGGCTCTCGCTCGCGAGGCCGCAGAACAGGAGCAGTTGATGCGCGAGCTTCTCGAGACCCGCGATCAGCTGGCGGCGACCGAGCACGAGTCCGGTGTGCTCGCCGAGCGGGCGCGACTCGCGCGGGAGATCCACGACACGCTCGCGCAAGGGCTCTCCAGCATCCAGATGCTGCTGCACGCGGCCGAGCGCGCGGATCCCGATCGTCCCGGCGTGGAGCACATCCGGCTCGCCCGAGAGACGGCGGCGGCCAACCTCGCCGACGCCCGCCGCTTCATCCGGGAACTCACTCCACCGCAGCTCGACGACCAGAGTCTCGGCGGCGCGCTTCGTCGACTCGCGGAGTCGCAGTGGTCGGCGCAGGGTCTCGACGTACGGGTGCGCGTGTCAGATACCGTCAAGCTGCCGATGCACCTGCAGACGGCCCTGCTGCGCATCGCTCAGGGGGCGATCGCCAACGTCATCCAGCACGCGCACGCGAGCACCGCGACGATCACTCTCACGGTCGATCGGGATGAGCTGCACTTCACCGTGGTCGACGACGGCATCGGCTTCGACCCGCTGGCAGCCGCGGATGCGAACCAGGGCACCTCCGATTCGTTCGGGCTCCAAGCCACCCGGGAGCGCGTGCAGCAGCTGGGTGGCACTGTGAGTGTCGAATCCGCACCCGGCAGCGGCACAACGCTGACGGTCACGCTCTCCCCGGTGGCGGCGCCATGATCCGCATGGTGATCGCCGACGACCATCCCATCGTTCGCGCAGGTCTCGTTGCGCTCTTCGGCTCGGAAGCGGACATCGAGATCGTCGCCGAGGCATCCACGGCCGGTCAGGCCGTCTCAGCGGCCGAACGCGAGAACCCCGACGTCGTGCTGATGGACCTCCAGTTCGGCGCACCCGGCAGCATGACGGGGGCGGATGCGACCCGTCGCATCCGTACGCTGGAGGCTGCCCCGTACGTGCTCGTGCTCACCAACTACGACTCCGACGGCGACATCATCGGAGCCGTGGAGGCCGGAGCGAGCGGCTACCTGCTGAAAGACGCCCCACCGCACGAGTTGATCGCCGCCGTGAGAGCTGCCGCGGCCGGCGAGAGTGCACTCGCCCCGGTCATCGCGTCACGTCTGCTCGATCGCCTGCGTGCGCCGCGGGTCAGCCTCAGCGCGCGCGAGATCGAGGTGCTCGGCCTCGTCGCCGCCGGTCGAGCGAACACCGAGATCGCCACCGAGCTCTTCCTCAGCGAGACGACCGTGAAGTCGCACCTCGCGCACATCTTCTCGAAGCTCGACGTGAGCTCCCGCACCGCGGCGGTCTCCGCGGCGCGCCAGAAGGGCATCCTGCGCTGACCGCTCTGGCCGGTGGGCCAGGAACCCCGGGGCTACGACTCGGTGATGTCGATCTCGTGCATCAGATCGGCGCTGATCGCCACTCGCACCTTCTCGAGCAGCCCCTCGGGGATGCGCGAGTCGACGGTGAGCACGCTGAGCGCCTTGCCGCCGGCCGAGGTGCGAGCGATCTGCATCCCTGCGATATTGATCTCGGCCTCGCCGAACTCGTGCCCATAGATCGCGACGATGCCGGGGCGGTCGTCGTAGATCATGACGATGAGGTGCTCGGCGATCGGGACCTCGACGTCGTAGCCGTTGATCTCGACGATCTTCTCGATCTGCTTGGTACCGGTGAGCGTTCCCGAGACCGAGATCTGCGAGCCGTCGCTCAGGGCGCCGCGCAGGGTGATCAGGTTGCGGTACTCCTCGCTCACCGAGTCGGTGAGCAGACGCACCTCGATGCCACGCTGCTCAGCGAGCAGCGGCGCGTTGACGTAGGAGACCGTCTCGCTGACGACGTTGGTGAAGATGCCTTTCAGTGCTGCGAGCTTCAGTACGCTCACGTCGTAGTCGACGAGCTCGCCGCGCACCTCGACATCGACGCTGGTCAGCGGGCTGTGCGACAGACCCGAGAACACCTGGCCGAGCTTCTCGACGAGCGGGATGCCCGGGCGCACGTACAGGTCGATGACACCGCCGGCGACGTTGACCGCATCCGGAACCAGCTCGCCCGACAGTGCGAGGCGAACCGACTTGGCCACCGAGACGCCTGCCTTCTCCTGGGCTTCGTCGGTCGACGCGCCGAGGTGCGGCGTGACGACGACGTTCTCGAGAGCGAGCAGCGGCGACTCCGTGGGCGGCTCGCTGACGAACACGTCGAGGCCGGCGCCGGCGATCGTCTTGGTCGAGAGCGCCCGGTAGAGCGCGTCCTCGTCGATCAGACCGCCGCGGGCGACGTTGACGATGAAGGCGGTCGGCTTCATGAGCGCGAGCTGGTCGTCGCTGATCATGCCGGTCGTCTCGGGCGTCTTCGGCATGTGGATCGTGATGAAGTCGGCCTCGGCGAGCAGCTCGTCCAGCGTCACCAACTGCACGCCGAGCTGCTGAGCCCGGGCGGAGGTCACGTAGGGATCGAACGCGATCACCTTGGTGCCGAATGCCTGCAGGCGGGCCGTGATGAGCGCGCCGATGCGGCCGAGACCGATGATGCCGACGGTCTTCTCGTAGACCTCGGTGCCGGTGTACTTCGAGCGCTTCCACTGACCCTGCGCCAGCGCGTTGTGCGCGGCGGGGATGTGCCGGGCGAGGCTCAGGATGTGACCGACCGTGAGCTCCGCGGCCGAGATGATGTTCGAGGTCGGCGCATTGACGACCATGACGCCCGCGGTCGTCGCCGACTTGATGTCGACGTTGTCGAGACCGACGCCCGCGCGCGCGACGACCCGCAGCTTGGGTGCGGCGGCGATGACCTCCTGGTCGACCTTCGTGGCCGAACGCACCAGAATCGCATCCGCATCGGCGACCGCGGAGAGCAACGCGGGACGGTCGGTTCCGTCGACGGAACGGATCTCGAAGTCCGGCCCGAGGGCGTCGACAGTGGCGGGCGAAAGTTCTTCGGCGATCAGCACGACCGGCTTTGTCACGTGGCAGTTCCTTTGAGATGGGAGCAGGCTTGGGAGGCGAGCGCCACGATCAATGGGGCGCGATCAGCACACACTCTACCGGCTGCGGAGGGGTGCCCTTGGCCGCGTTACGCCCGGTGAACCGGCAGACTGGAGCGTGTGACCGCCTTCGAGATCGTCCAGCTCATCCTGCGCATCGCGTTGGCGGGCGTCTTCATCGGGATGGGCGTCAGCCACTTCCTGCCCGGTCCGCGCCGCGTGATGGCCAAGATGATCCCGCCGCGGATGCGCTGGAACGGCATGCTCCGCCCTGCGGTGCTCGTCGCGTTCACGGGCGTCTGCGAGATCGCGGGCGGAATCGGCCTGCTCCTCCCCTGGACCTACGTCGCAGCCGCCATCGCGTTGGCCGTCTTCCTCGTCGCGGTCTTTCCCGCCAACGCCTATGCCGCCCGCAATCCGGAACGCTTCGGCAAGCTGGCAACGCCGCTCATCCCGCGCCTGATCGGGCAGCTCGTGCTCATCGCGCTCTGCATCGTCATCGTGCTCTGAGCTGCGCACGATCCTGACGTCAGGACACGCGGAGTGCCGCCACCGCCTCGCGCACCACGTCGGGCGACGTGACGTCGTACGAGTCATCGCCGCCGCCCGGGCCGCTGATCGTGCCGGTGACGGATGCGCGCGCCGAGAGATGCACGGCATCGACGCCGGTGGCCGCGATCGCCTGCAGGTCCTCGACCCGCACTCCCCCGCCGGCCATGACCTGTATCCGTCCCGAGGCCTCTGCTGCGAGGGCCGCGAGCATCCCGACACCGTCCACGCTGCGGGGTTCGCCGCCCGAGCTCAGTATGCGCGTGATCCCCAGCCCGATGAGTGACTCGAGCGCGCCGAGCGGGTCGGCGACCGCATCCATCGCCCGGTGGAACGTGACCTCGATCCCGTCGGCGGCCTCGATGAGGCGGGCCGTGGCGTCGAGGTCGATGGCTCCGGATGCGTCGAGCGCGCCGATCACGACACCTCCGGCCCCGACCGCCTTGGCACCACGGATGTCCGCGATGGTCACGTCGAGCTCGTCCGCCGAATAGACGAAGCCGCCACCGCGCGGGCGAACGAGGACGTGCACGAAGCCGGGGCGCTCAGCGGCCTCGGCTTGCGCGACCGCGGCGGCGATCAGACCGGCCGATGGCGTCAGCCCGCCGGTGCTCAACGCCGCGCACAGCTCGATCCTGTCGACGCCGGCGTCGAGCGCGATGCGCACGCCCGCCGGATCCTGAACCGCGATCTCTATCGCGAGTGCCTGCTGCATGCGTTTACCCGATCTTCTTCGAATGAGGTCGAATCGTGCGAAAAGCGCGGTTCGAGGGTGTCGAACCGCGCTTTTCACACGAAGGGATGCGTGGGCGCGGAGTTAGCGCGCGACCTCGCCGTCGACGTAGTCGTCGTCGTTCGAGGCGTTCCAGGCGAACAGCTTGCGCAGCTCGCGGCCGGTGGCCTCGATCGGGTGCTGCTCGCCCTTCTTGCGGAGGGCGAGGAACTCCGGCGCGCCGGCGTCCTGGTCGGCGATGAAGCGCTCGGCGAAGGCGCCGGACTGGATGTCGGCGAGAACGGCCTGCATGTTCTCCTTGACGTGGGGGTCGATGACACGCGGTCCGGAGACGTAGTCGCCGTACTCGGCGGTGTCGGAAACGCTCCAGCGCTGCTTGGCGATGCCACCCTCCCACATGAGGTCCACGATGAGCTTGAGCTCGTGCAGCACCTCGAAGTAGGCGACCTGCGGCTGGTAGCCGGCCTCGGTCAGGGTCTCGAAACCGTACTGGACGAGCTGCGAGACACCGCCGCAGAGAACGGCCTGCTCACCGAACAGGTCGGTCTCGGTCTCCTCGGTGAAAGTGGTCTTGATGCCGCCGGCGCGCAGGCCGCCGATGCCCTTGGCGTAGCTGAGGACGAGCGGCCAGGCGTTGCCGGTCGCATCCTTCTCGACGGCGACGATGACGGGGACGCCACGGCCGGCCTCGTACTCGCGGCGCACGGTGTGGCCCGGGCCCTTCGGGGCGACCATGATCACGTCGACGCCCTCGGGCGCCTCGATGTAGCCGAAACGGATGTTGAAGCCGTGACCGAAGACGAGCGCGTTGCCCTCGCTCAGGTTCGGCTGCACGTCGTCGGCGTAGAGGTGACGCTGCACCTGATCGGGAGCGAGGATGACGATGACGTCAGCCCACTTGGACGCCTCGGCAGCGCTCAGCACCTGGAAGCCGGCCTCTTCGGCCTTGGGCTTCGACTTCGAGCCCTCCTTCAGGCCGATGACGACCTCGACGCCCGAGTCGCGGAGGTTCTGCGCGTGCGCGTGACCCTGCGAGCCGTAACCGATGACGGCGACCTTCTTGCCCTGGATGATCGACAGGTCAGCGTCGTTGTCGTAGTAGATCTCAGCCACTTGATGTATCTCCTTGTTCGTGTGGTTCAGCTAAAAGAGTCAGTTCTTGAAAACGCGCTCGGTGATGGATTTCGAGCCGCGGCCGATCGCGAGCAGCCCGGACTGGGCCATCTCCTTGATGCCGTACGGCTCGAGCACCTTGAGCAGCGCCTGGGTCTTGCCGCTGTCGCCGGTGACCTCGATCACCAGCGCATCCGTCGCCACGTCGACGACGCGGGCACGGAACAGGTTGACGGCCTCGAGTACTTGCGAGCGAGTGGTGTTGTCCACCCGGACCTTGATGAGGAGGTGCTCGCGCTGCACGGACTGAGCGGGGTCGAGCTCGACGATCTTGATCACGTTGATCAGCTTGTTGAGCTGCTTGGTGACCTGCTCGAGCGGAAGCTCTTCCACATCCACCACGACGGTGATGCGGGAGAGGCCGTCCACCTCGCTGGTGCCGACCGCGAGGGACTCGATGTTGAACCCTCGGCGGGCGAAGAGGCCGGCAACGCGGGTCAGCAGACCCGGTTTGTCCTCGACGAGGAGGGAAAGGACGTGTGTGCTCATCGGTTACTCCTCCTCGAATGCGGGGCTGTGGTCACGGGCGTACTGCACGTAGCTGTTGCTGACGCCCTGCGGCACCATCGGCCACACCATCGCGTCTGCGCTCACCACGAAGTCGATCACGACGGGTCGGTCGTTCGTCTCGAGCGCGAGCTTGATGGCGGCGTCCACCTCTTCTTCCTTCGTGACCCGGATGCCCAGGGCGCCGTACGCCTCGGCCAGCTTCACGAAGTCGGGGACGCGGATGGTGTCGTGTCCGGTGTTCAGGTCGGTGTTCGAGTACCGGCCGTCGTAGAACAGCGTCTGCCACTGCCGCACCATGCCGAGCGACGAGTTGTTGATGATCGCGACCTTGATCGGGATGTTGTTGATCGTGCAGGTGGCGAGCTCCTGATTGGTCATCTGGAAGCATCCGTCACCGTCGATCGACCACACCACGCGCTCGGGCTGGGCGACCTTGGCGCCCATCGCCGCCGGGACCGAGTAGCCCATCGTGCCCGCGCCACCCGAGTTGAGCCACGCGTTGGGGCGTTCGTACTTGATGAACTGCGCGGCCCACATCTGGTGCTGACCGACGCCCGCGGTGTACACGGCCTCCGGTCCGGTGAGCTCGCCGATGCGCTGGATGACGTGCTGCGGGGAGAGCAGCCCGTCGCTCGGCTTGGTGAATCCGAGCGGGAACTCCTCGCGGAGCCCGTTCAGGTACGTCCACCACTCGACGGTGTCGGGCGTGGTCTCCCGGCTTGCCTCCTGGAAGGCCGCGGTCAGATCGACGATGACGTCCTTGGCATCGCCGACGATGGGGACGTCGGCGACCCGGATCTTGGAGATCTCGGCCGGGTCGACATCGACGTGCACGATTTTCGCGTTCGGCGCGAACAGCGACGTGTTGCCCGTGACGCGGTCGTCGAACCGCGCGCCGAGCGACACGATGAGGTCCGACTCCTGCAGCGCGAGCACCGCCGGCACCGTTCCGTGCATTCCGGGCATACCCAGGTGCTGGGGATGCGAGTCCGGGAACGCTCCGCGCGCCATCAGCGTCGTGGTGATCGGCGCTCCGGTCGCCTCGGCCAGTTCGAGCAGCTCCCGCGAGGCCTTCGAGCGGATGACTCCGCCGCCGACATAGAGGATCGGCTTCTTTGCCTCGACGAGCAGCTGGGCTGCCGCGAGGATCTGCTTGCCGTGCGCCTTCGTGATCGGGCGGTAGCCGGGAAGGTCGATCTTCGGCGGCCACACGAACGGCACCTGGTTCTGCTGCGCGTCCTTGGTGATGTCGACGAGCACGGGGCCCGGGCGACCTGTTCCCGCGATGTGGTACGCGGCAGCGATCGTCGACGGGATGTCGGCCGCATCCTTCACGAGGAAGGAGTGCTTGGTGATCGGCATGGTGATGCCGACGATGTCCGCCTCCTGGAAGGCGTCCGTTCCCATCAGGGTCGAGAACACCTGCCCGGTGATGAAGACCACCGGCACCGAGTCCATGTGCGCGTCCATGATGGCCGTGACCAGGTTGGTGGCGCCGGGCCCGGAGGTGGCCATCGCCACACCGACCTTGCCGCTCGCCGAGGCGTAACCCTCGGCAGCGTGACCCGCGCCCTGTTCGTGCCGGACGAGGATGTGACGGATCTTGGTGGAGTCCATGATCGCGTCGTAGATCGGGAGGATCGCTCCGCCCGGGAGTCCGAAGACGTTCTCGACGCCGAGCAGTTCGAGGGTGCGGACGACGGACTGGGAGCCCGTCAGGAGTTCGGGCGACGCCTTGCCTGGCGTCGCGGATGGCAACACGGTACTTGGTTCCGAAGACATGTGTGGGAACGTCCCTTAGTACGAAACGGATGATGCAGAGAGCGCAAGCTACCCCGTGATCGCGCCCTCCGCGGCGGAGTGCACGAGCTTGGAGTATTTTGCGAGAACGCCACGGGTATAGCGCGGGGGCAGTGGAGCCCAGCCGTCGCGGCGGGCGGTCAGCTCAGACTCGTCGACAAGTAGGTCGAGGGAGCGAGCCGCGATATCGACCCGTATCAGATCACCATCGCGCACGAAGGCGATGGGACCTGCGTCCACCGCTTCGGGTGCTATGTGGCCGATGCAGAGGCCGGTTGTGCCGCCTGAGAATCGTCCGTCCGTCAATAGTAGTACATCCTTGCCGAGGCCTGCGCCCTTGATGGCGGCGGTGATCGCGAGCATCTCGCGCATTCCCGGTCCGCCCTTCGGACCCTCGTAGCGGATGACGACCACGTCGCCGGCGTTGATCTTGCCCTCGGTGAGCGCATCCATCGCGGCGCGCTCGCGCTCGAACACGCGTGCGGGGCCCTCGAAGATCTCGGCGTCAAACCCGGCCGTCTTGACGACAGCACCCTCGGGGGCGAACGAGCCCTTCAGGATGGTGATGCCGCCGGTGGCGTGGATGGGGTTGTCGAGCTTGCGCAGCACCTCGCCGTCCGGCTCGGGCGGGTTGATCTCGGCGAGGTTCTCCGCGACGGTCTTGCCCGTGACGGTGAGGCAGTCGCCGTGAAGGAGGCCCGCATCAAGCAGCGCCTTCATGACGACGGGGACGCCGCCGTGACGGTCGACGTCGTTCATGACGTACTTGCCGAACGGCTTGAGGTCGCCGATGTGCGGCACCTTGTCGCCGATGCGGTTGAAGTCGTCGATCGTGAGGTCGACCTCGGCCTCGCGGGCGATCGCCAGCAGGTGCAGCACCACGTTCGTGGAACCGCCGAACGCCATCGCCACCGCGATCGCGTTCTCGAACGCCTCCTTGGTCAGGATGTCGCGGGCCGTGATCCCGAGCTTCAGCAGGTTGACGACGGCCTCGCCGCTGCGGTGCGCGAAGTAGTCGCGGCGACGGTCGGCCGAGGGCGGCGCGGCCGAGCCGGGGAGGCTCATCCCGAGCGCTTCTGCCACGGAAGCCATCGTGTTGGCGGTGTACATGCCGCCGCACGCGCCCTCGCCCGGAGCGATCGCGCACTCGATGCGCTTGAGGTCTTCCTCGCTCATCTTGCCCGCCTTGCAGGCGCCGACGGCTTCGAAGGAGTCGATGATCGTGACGTCCTTCTCGGTGCCGTCCGAGAGCTTCACCCAGCCCGGCGCGATCGATCCGGCGTACAGGAACACCGCCGAGAGATCGAGGCGGGCTGCCGCCATGAGCATGCCTGGCAGCGACTTGTCGCAGCCCGCGAGGAGGACGGTGCCGTCGAGGCGCTCGGCCATCATGACGGTCTCGACCGAGTCGGCGATGACCTCGCGCGAGACGAGCGAGAAGTGCATCCCCTCGTGGCCCATCGAGATGCCGTCGGACACCGAGATCGTGCCGAACTGGAGCGGGTACCCGCCACCGGAGTGGACGCCCTCTTTGGCGCCCTGCGCGAGGCGCTCGAGCGACAGGTTGCACGGCGTGATCTCGTTCCACGAGCTCGCGATGCCGATCTGCGGCTTCTCCCAGTCGGCGTCACCCATGCCGACCGCGCGAAGCATTCCGCGGCTGGTGGTGGCTTCGATTCCGTCGGTGACAACGCGCGAGCGCGGTTTCCAATCGATGTCAGGCATGTGACAACTCTAGAACGCTCAGGATGCCCTTCCGTTCATGTGTCCGCCAGGTCAACGGCGGGCTCAGCTCAGCGGTGGGCCTCGCGCGCGCCGGCCAGCAGGGTCAGCACGGTGGCGATGGCCTTCTCGTCTGAAACGCGGAACTGTGCGGCCGTCTCGCCTTCGCCGACCTTGATGCCGATGTCGCCGTCGGCCGGGCGAAGCACCCGCAGCGCGTCTTCGTCGGTCACGTCGTCGCCGGCGAACAGCACAGCGGTCGCGTGGGTGTACTCGCGGAGGCGCTCGATCCCGTCCCCCTTGTTGGCGCCGCGCACCGAGAACTCGATGATGTCCTTGCCGTCCCGGATGGTCAGCTCATCGCTCACCGTCGCGGCGGCCTTGTACGCGGCGGCGACCACATCCGCGCCGTCGCCCTTCTCGAGCTTGCGGTAGTGCACGCCGAATCCGACCGGCTTGACCTCGAGGCGTGTGCCCGGGTTCGCCTTGACGAGGTCGCCGAGCACATCGCCGAGACGCTGGAGCGTCTCCTGCTCGTCCACGCTGAGGTCGAGCGAGACGCCGTCACGGCCGAACCGGATCTCGACGCCGTGCGAACCGATGAGCAACGCGTCGGCGTCTGCTTCTGTGACGATCTCGAGGCTCGACAGCGGACGGCCCGAGACGTAGGCGACCCAGGTGTTCGGCAGCTTCTCGAGGCGTTCGAGCGCGGCCTTCGCATCCGGGAGCATCCTGGCCGACTTCGGCTTGTCGACAAACGGCGCGAGAGTGCCGTCGAAGTCGAGCGCGATGAGCACCCGATCGGCTGCGGCGAACTTCTTGAGACTCTCGGCGAGGGCGACGGCGGACTCAGTGGACGTGGGACGAGAGGTGTCGGTCATACTGCTTTCACGGTGGTTTGAGCGGCGAATGGACGGTGGCGAAGCGCCGGTGCGGAACGTCAGCGCCGGTTGACCGGCGGGTTCTGAAGCGGGTGGTCGCCGTGGGCGCTGCGTGTGAGGGCGTCGAGGAACGAGGCCGACCAGCGCGCGACGTCGTTCGTGAGGACGCGCTTGCGCAGGGAGCGCATCCGTCTGGTCCGCTCGCGTTTCGGCATCGCCACGGCCTGCAGGATGGTCTCCTTGAGCCCCTCGATGTCGTGCGGGTTGATGAGAAGCGCCTGGCGCAGCTCGTCGCTCGCACCGGCGAACTCGCTCAGCACGAGGACGCCGTCGTCGTCGACCCTCGTCGCCACGTACTCTTTCGCAACCAGGTTCATCCCGTCGCGCAGGGCCGTGACGAGCATGACGTCGGCCGCCAGGTACAGCGCCACCATCTCCTCGCGGGGGTAGCCATGGTGCAGATACGAGACCGCGGTGTGGCCGAGGGTTGCGTAATCGCCGTTGATGCGGCCCACGGTCAGCTCGATCTCGTCGCGCAGCTGGCGGTAGGTCTCGACGCGCTCGCGGCTGGGACTCGCCACCTGGATGAGCGCGACATCCTCGACGGAGATCGTCCCCTCGGCGAGCATCTCGCCGAACGCCTTCAACCGGTGCCCGATGCCCTTCGTGTAGTCGAGCCGGTCGACGCCGAGCATGATCGTCTTCGGGTTGCCGAGCTCCTCGCGGATCTCGCGCGCCCGGGCCTGGATCTCGGGGCGCTTCGCCATCTCCTGGTACTTCGCCGCGTCGATCGAGATCGGGAACTGTCGCGCGAGCACTGTGCGCACGAGCCCGCCGTGGCGGTTGACCGTGACGTGACGGTGCGATCCTGCTTCCGGATCATCCGTGTCGATCGGGACCTCGATGATCGGACCGCGCGTCTCATATCCCTTGAGCCGACGCACCGCGCGGGAGAAGTTGCCCGCATCCGCGACCCGCTGAAAGCCGATCACGTCGGCGCCGAGCAGGCCGTCGATGATCTGGCGGCGCCAGGGCAGCTGCGAGTAGATCCCGTAAGGCGGGAACGGGATGTGGTTGAAGAAGCCGATGACCAGGTCGGGTCGCACGGCACGCAGCATCGCGGGCACCAGCTGCAGCTGGTAGTCGTGCACCCAGACCACAGCACCCTTGGCGGAGACTGCCGCAGCCGCATCCGCGAACCGCTGGTTGACCTTCACGTAGGAGTCCCACCACTCGCGGTGGAAGCTCGGCGGCGCGATGACGTCGTGGTAGAGCGGCCAGAGCGTGTCGTTCGAGAAACCCTCGTAGTACTCCTGCAGCTCCTGCTCGGAGAGACGGACCGGGTGGATGCTGATCCCGTCGGCTTCGAACGGCTCGAACTCTTCGTCGGCAACGCCCGCCCAGCCGATCCAGATACCGTCCTCGGCGCGCATGACCGGTTCGAGAGCGGCGACGAGACCACCCGGCGACGGTCGCCAGGACGCATTGCCCTCCTCGTCGGTGACCCTGTCGACGGGGAGACGGTTCGAGACGATCACCAGGTCGTAGTGGTCGCCGTCCGGGGTCGATTCCGGGCTCGGGGAGGGTTCGGGCTGTGCTGAAATGGTGAGTCCTATCCGTCGCTGGCTTCGGCTTCTGCGCTGCTGTCCAGGGTACCAGCGTCCCTCGACTGAACGTCTGCCGGGCGTTTGCCGCAAGGTCACACCACGTTCAGCGCGCGTGATTAGAGTTGCCGCGATGATGCGCATCGGAATGAGTACATCCTGCGTGTATCCGCTGTCGACGGAGCACGCTTTCCGCCTTGCTCGCCGTGCCGGCTTCGACGGCGTCGAGGTCATGGTCACCCGTGACGAAGTCACTCAGTCCCCGGATGCGCTGCTCGAGTTGTCGAGCCGCTACGGGATGCCGATCTTCTCGATCCACGCGCCCGTGCTGCTGCTGACGCACTTCGTCTGGGGTCGGGATCCGCAGATCAAGCTCGAGCGGGCCGCCGGCCTGGCGGGCGCGGTCGGCGCGTCGACGGTCGTCGTGCATCCGCCGTTCCGCTGGCAGTCGGGATACGCGGAGAACTTCCTGAAGATCGTCCGGCAGACCGCCACCGCCAGCGGCGTCGAGATCGCCGTGGAGAACATGTTCCCGTGGAAGATGGCCGGCCGCGCGGTCGCGGCGTACTCCCCCGGCTGGGACCCGACCGCCATGGACTGCGACGCCGTCACGCTCGACTTCTCGCATGCGGCCCTCAGCGGGCTCGACTCGCTCGACCTCGCGAACGCGCTCGGCGACAGGCTCCGCCACGTGCACCTCTGCGACGGGTCGGGCTCCCTCGACGAGGGCAGGGTCTTCGACGAGCACCTGCTCCCCGGACGCGGCGGCCAGCCGGTCGCCGAGGTGCTCAGGATGCTCGCCCGGCGACACTGGTCGGGCACCGTGATCGCCGAGGTGAACACCCGCAAGTCGCGCACGGAGGAGGAACGGCTCGGGATGCTCGCCGAGACCCTCGCCTTCGCTCGCGAGCACACCGGTGTCCCCCGGCATCCCCGCTTCTCGCGTTCGCGCCGCGCGCTCGGTTCGCTGCTGCCCGTGCGGCCGGCGAGGTGACCGCGCTCCCTGCCAGCTGACGGCTCTCCCGCCAGGTGACCCGGCGCCCGGGCTAGTTGACCGCGCGGCCGAGCAGTCGCACGAGCTCGGTCGAGTACTCGCGATAGCCGGTGGCCGTCGGGTGGAATGCCGTGTATCCGGCGGTGTTGACCCAGGGTTTCGCCGAACCGATGCCGTGCCCGTCGAAATCGACGCCGACGTAGGTGATCGGAACGCCTTTTGCGCGCTGCCGGTCGATCGCATCCTTGATCACTTCGTTGAGGCCGATCGTGGCGGCGTTGATCGCCGCGGCGATCCCGAAGTCCTTCGAGGACGGATCGGAGGCGTCGTAGAGGGTCGCGTATCCGGTGACGACGATGCGCGCATTGGGGGCGGCCTTCGCGACCGCCGTGTAGACCTGGTCGAGTCTGTTCGGCAGGAGGTTCAGGAGGGACAGCGCCGAGGAGATCCCGTTTCGGCAGGGAACCGACTTGCCCGCGGCGCAGTCCGAGGCGATCGCTGCCACGCCCAGGTCGTTGCCGCCGATGCTGAGAGTGACGAGATCGGTGTTCGCATCGAGCGGGAAGAGCTGGCGCTTGAGCAGGTCCGCGGTGGTGGCACCGCTGCAGGCCGCGTTGGTGATGAGGTCGACGCCGGCGACGGCCGAGAACACATCCGGGTAGCTGTTGTCGCTCATGACGCATCGGCCCTGCTCGCCACCGCCGCCCATCCCGGCCGCGAAGCTGTCACCGAGCGCTACGTACCGCGTCTGGGCAGTGAGCGGTCGCTTCGGGAACGGCGGGAGCGTCGATGTCGGGACGGGAGTCGGTGTCGCGCTTGCGACGGCGCGCGGCTGCTCCGGCTTGTCGGAGCTCGCCGCCCAGGCGATGGCGCCGACGCCGGCCAGGGCACCGACAACGACGACGGCGACGATCGGGATCAGGTAGGTTCTGCGTCGCATCCGCGATACTTTACCGCCGCATGCTTGGCGCAGGCTCGATGCAGGCCGCGCGCCCGCTCAGAGCCACGACACGTGCTCAGACGGGTTCGGTCAGCGCCAGCAGCACCGCCGGAAGGCTGCTCGAGAGCCGCTCGGAGAACTTGCGCTCATCGCCGGAGAGAAGCGCACGTGCCTCTCCGTTCGCGCACAGTTCGGCGATGACCCGCACACCCTCTTCGGGATCGATGGTGAACCGGCGGGATGCGGAAGTCAGCGCATCGACGACGATGGCCGTGAGGTCGCGGAAGAACCCGTCCTGGTACTCGAGGAACCCCTTCGAGATCTGTGGGTCGCGCAGCGCCAGCAGCAGGAACTCCGACTGCACGAGCCACCAGCGGCGATCGTCGGACTGCAGTTCGAGCACCTTCGTGATGATCTCGACGACCTGGTCGTCACCGATGCCCGCGCCCTCATCGGTGAGCGGCGTGAGGAACTGGGCGACGCCCTCGTTGAGCTGCTCGATCCGCATCGTCTTCTCGCGCTCCATGAGCGCGAAGAAGAGTTCCTCTTTGGTCGAGAAGTTGGAGTAGAAGGCGCCGCGCGTGAATCCGGCGGCCTCGGTGATCATCTCCACGCTCGCGGCGTGCACGCCGTGCTCGGCAAAGATCTCGAACGCGGCATCCAGCAGGCGCGATCGCGTCTTCTGCCGGCGAGCCGATTCGGTCGGCGCGTCCTCTGCTACCCCCGCCGTTCTGAGAGCTGACGTGTCCAAGCTGAAACCTTCCTGAGTTCGTTTCGCATACATCAGTGTATTCGATACATTCGAGTATCGGATACGACGGTGTATCGAAACTCACTTCCTTGACCCTGTTGTGTGACCGATAAGTAGGAGAACGCGTGTCCTCGATTCTGTATTCGATCGGCCGTTGGGCTTTTCGCGCCCGCAAGCTGGTCGTCTCGCTCTGGATCATCCTCCTCGTCGCCCTCGGCGGCGGCGCGGTGCTTCTGAACCAAGGTACAGACAACACGTTCAGCATCCCGGGAACGGAGTCGCAGGAGGCCCTCGACACGCTCAGCCGCACGTTCCCGCAGGTCAGCGGCACGTCGGCGCAGCTCGTCGTCGTAGCGCCGAAGGGCGACACGGTCACCGACACGAGCATCCAGAAGCCGGTCGAAGCGACGGTTGCAGAGCTGAAGCAGCTCGACGGCGTCTCCGGCGTCACTTCCCCGTACGACGACACCGTCAAGGGCTCGATCTCCGACGACGGATCGGCCGCGATCGTCACCGTGCAGCTCAAGGGCCAGATGACGACCGTGCCGGCGGAGACCAAGACGGCGCTGACGGATGCGGGCACCGCCTTGCAGAAGCAGCTGCCCGATGGCTCGCAGACAGCGGTCGGCGGTGCCCTGTTCTCGCAGAGCCTGCCCACGCTCAGCGTGACGGAGCTGCTCGGTGTCGGGATCGCCCTGGTCGTGCTCATCCTGACCTTCGGATCTTTCCTGGCCGCGGGGATGCCGCTGCTCACCGCACTACTCGGCGTCGGCCTGTCGATGGCGCTGATCTTCATCGCGACACTCTTCGGGCCGATCTCATCGACCACGCCCCTGCTCGCGCTGATGCTCGGGCTCGCGGTCGGAATCGACTACTCGCTCTTCATCATCTCCCGGCATCAAAGCCAGTTGAAGGCCGGGGTCGACCCCGAGGAGTCGACGGCCAGGTCTGTCGCCACCGCGGGCTCCGCGGTGCTCTTCGCCGGGATCACCGTGATCATCGCGCTGGTCGGGCTGTCGGTCGCGAACATCCCGTTCCTCACGACGATGGGAATCGCCGCCTCCGCCGCCGTCGCGATCGCCGTGCTGATCTCGCTCACGCTCACTCCCGCCCTTCTCGGTTTCGCCGGGTCCCGCATTACACCGGGACGACGCAAGGCCAAGCGCGCGGCTCGCAAGGCCGCGGCAACCGCCGCTGCAGACGGCCGTGATGTCGAGGCGGAAACCCCGACCAAGGCCGCCGTCCCCACGCTCGCTCACGCGGCTAAGGCCGATGTGCCGCCCGGATTCTTCCGAGGCTGGGTGCGCACCGTCACGCGCCTGCCGATCGTCACCATCGTCGGTGTGATCGCGCTGCTCGGCATCGCGGCCATCCCCGCGGCCCAGCTCCGACTCGCGCTTCCGGATGCGGGCTCGCACGCCGAGGGCGATCCGGCCCGCGTGACCTACGACCTCATCTCCGAGCACTTCGGCCCGGGATACAACGGGCCGCTCATCGTGACGGGATCGATCATCCAGAGCACCGATCCTGTCGGACTGATGAACAAGCTCGGTGCCGAGATCGCCGAGCTCCCGGGCGTCGCGTCCGTTCCCCTTGCCACCCCCAACCAGACGGCGGACACCGGGATCGTCCAGGTCATCCCGACGACAGAACCGGACTCGGAGAAGACCGCTCAGCTCGTGTCGGAGATCCGCGCGAAGCATCAGCACTTCCTCGACGAGTACGGCGTCGATCTCAAAGTCACGGGCAATACGGCGGCGCAGATCGACGTGTCGAATCGGTTGGGCGGAGCCCTGCTGCCGTTCGGCATCCTCGTCGTCGGCCTGTCGCTCGTGCTGCTCACGATGGTGTTCCGCTCGATCGCCGTGCCCATCAAGGCCGCACTCGGCTACCTGCTCTCCGTCGGCGCAGCGTTCGGTGCGGTGACGATGGTGTTCGAGTGGGGTTGGTTCGGGGATGCGCTGAACGTCGCCAAGGAGGGCCCGGTGATCAGCTTCATGCCGATCATCCTGATGGGCGTGCTGTTCGGCCTGGCTATGGACTACGAGGTGTTCCTGGTCAGCCGCATCCGCGAGGATTACGTGCACGGCGGCAACGCGCGGCGCGCAGTGGAGAGCGGGTTCGTCGGCTCCGCCAAGGTCGTGACGGCCGCGGCGATCATCATGATCTCCGTGTTCGCCGCGTTCGTGCCCGAGGGCGACACCTCGATAAAACCGATCGCGCTCGGCCTCGCCGTCGGTGTGTTCGTCGACGCGTTCATCGTGCGCATGACGCTCGTTCCCGCCGTGCTCCAGCTGCTCGGCGACAAGGCGTGGTGGATGCCGCGCTGGCTCGACCGCGTCCTGCCGTCGTTCGACGTCGAGGGCGACGGCCTGCAGAAGGAGCTCGATCTCGCAGACTGGCCTGAGCCCGCAGGCCGCTACATTGCGGCCGCCGACGGACTCGGCATCAGCGCGAAGAAGCGTCGCGTCTTCGGCGACGTGTCGTTCCGCCTCGGCGACGGCGACGTGCTCGTCGTGCACGGTGGCGACCGCACCGCCACCTCGGCGCTCTTGATGAGTGTGAGCGGGCGCACAAAGCCCGACACGGGCATCCTGAAGGTCGCCGGTTACGTGCTGCCGACCCGCGGCGCGGCGGTCCGTTCGCGCACGGCCGTCGTGCGGCTCGGGACCACCGAGACCCCGGTCGAGGATCTGCGGCGAGCGCTGAAAGGACGGCCGCAGCTGCTGGCGCTCGACTCGATCGACACCGTCACCGATCCGGTCGAGCGTCGACGCATCCGGTTCGAGCTGACGGATGCGCTCAGCCGCGCCCGCATCGAGGAGCGCCCGTTCGCCCTCGTCGTCAGCTGCGTCGAGCCCGACGGCCTCGACGACGTGCTGCCCGAGAGCGCGGAGCCGAGTTCCGTGCACCTCGCCGGCCCGGCTTCGGCCGCCTCCCCCGTTCACCCCCACCGTTCGACCGAGAAGGCGACCGTCTGATGTCCACTTCCCCCTCTCCCCTGCGCCGCCCGCGGTCCCTGTTCTCGCTCGAGCGGATGCGCTCGGAGCGTCGCGTGACCTGGCTCACCCTGGTGGGCATCCTGATGGTCCCGCTCGTGATCGGCGGACTGCTCGTCTGGGCCCTGTGGAACCCGACCGAGCGCCTCAGCGACGTGAAGGCGGCCGTCGTCAACCTCGACCAGCCGGTGACCGTGAGCGGTCAGACCGTTCCGCTCGGGCGTCAGCTCTCCGCGGGTCTGCTCGACGGCAAGAACGACAACTTCAGCTGGGTTCTGACGGACCAGAAGGATGCGGCGAGCGGCCTCGCCGACGGCTCTTACGTCGCCGTCGTCACGATTCCCAAGGACTTCTCGAAGGCGGCCACATCGCCGTCGGGCCCGGCGGCCGACGCGACCCAGGCGACCATCGACGTGCAGACCAGCGATGCGTCGAAGCTGGTCGACCCCGCGATCAGTCAGACCGTCACCGCGACGGCCACCTCGGTACTCAACAAGCAACTCACGTCGACCTACCTCGAGAACGTCTACGTCGGCTTCAATACGCTTCACGATCAGATCGCGCAGGCAGCATCGGGCGCTTCGGCCCTGTCGGGTGGAGCGGCGCAGCTTGCAAGCGGCACCCAACAGGTCGCGGCCGCGGGCGCACAGTTGGCGACCGGCGCCTCCGGGCTGTCATCGGGGATCACGAAACTGTCGGGCGGCGTATCCGGGCTCGCTGGAGGGCTCTCGCAACTGAGCCACCAGACCAGCGGACTTCCCGCACAGACACAGCAGCTGTCTGCGGCAGCGGCTGGCGTCAACACGGGCGTCAACCAGGTCGCCAGCGGTTTGACGCAACTCTCCGCGGCTTGCGATGCGGCTCACGGCGCGACCGATCCGATCTGTGTGCAGCTCGCGGCAGCCGCCGGCGGCATGACTACAGGCCAGGGTGGCAACCCCAGCCTCGTGGCTCTGGCGGGCGTTACTGCGCAGGGCACCTCGCAACTGGCCGCAGGGATGCCTGCGCTGACGAACGGGATCGCGAAGAGCGCATCCGGAGCAACGCAGCTCTCGAGCGGCGCGGCACAGTCAGCGACGGGCGCAGCGCAACTGTCGTCAGGTGTGTCGCAGCTGAGTTCCGGATTGGCGCCGCTCGCCTCGGGAGCGGAGCAGACGAGCACGGGTGCGGCATCCCTCGCCTCCGGTCTGCAGACCGCCACTGCCAAGCTCCCCAGCTACTCCAGCGGCGATCGCTCCAACCTGGCATCGGTGGCCGCCGAACCGGTCACCCAGAAGACCGCCGCGACCGACGCCAGCGGGTTCGGCCGATCGAGCATTGCTCTCTTCGCCGCTGTCGCACTCTGGCTCGGCGCGCTAGCGACCTTCCTGGTGCTGCAGGCGGTCTCGCGCCGCGCGATCCTGACGACCCGGGCATCCGGGCGCATCGCCCTCGACGGCTTCGTACCGGCCGCCGCCATCGGCGCACTCCAGGGCGTGCTCGTGGCTGGGATCATGCAGTTCGCGCTCAACCTCGACGTCGGTCACTGGTTCGGCTTCGCCGGCATCGCGATCGCCGCCGGTGTGGCGTTCGCGGCCGTCAACCACGGGCTCGTCGCACTGCTGGGCGGCATCGGTCGGTTCCTGTCGATGCTCGTCGTCGTCATCACCCTCGCGTCGGGCATCATCTCGACGGTTCCCGGCTTCTTCGATACCTCGATGCAGTTCCTACCGACGTCAGCCGCGATCACTGCCTTCGGTGGTGTCGTGGAGTCGACGGATGGGGTCTGGCAGGGACTCGGCGGCCTCCTGGTCTGGGCAGGGCTCGGCTTCGTGCTCGCGCTGATCGCCGTGGCGCGCAAGCGAATAGTCCGCGTCTCCCAGCTGCTCCCGGCCGAGTAGCCGGGACCGCTACACCGTCAGCGCGAGCGCGAGCGTCGCGAGCCCGACGGTGAGCGGTGCGATCACCAGCCCGAGCAGCATGTACCGGCGCCAGGAGATCTCCACGTCGAGCGCGCTCAACCGCTGATGCCAGAGCAGGGTCGCAAGCGACGCCCACGGCGTGATCAGCGGCCCGGCGTTGACGCCGATCAACAGCGCGACCAGACGGATGGGCGTATCGGCTACGGGTTCGAGCGCGAGGTACGCCGGAAGATTGTCGATGACGTTGGCGCCCACCATCCCGGTGCCGGCGAGCCGCAGGAGTGCCAGCGGCGACTCCCCCGAGCCCGAAATCGTGGCCAGCACGGTGGCCAGACCGATCGAGTGCAACGCCTCGATGAACAGGAAGAGACCGGAGGCGAGCACGATCAGCTGCCAGGGCAGCATCCCGAACCGCAGAACGGATGGGCGGCGCACGGCGAACAGCACCACCAGCACGATCGCTGCCGCGCTGGCCGACAGCCAGACGGGCAGGCCTGAGATGAGGGCGGGAAGCAGGGCGATCACGACGGCCGCACTGCACCAGAACAACACGTCGTCCTCGATGGGATCGCGCGCATCCGGGGTGTAGCGCTGCATCAGCGGTTTGCGGAAGATCAGGAACACGGCGATGGCCGGCACCACGATCGCCACGGCCGCCGGGGCCGCCGTCAGCGCCGCGAACTCAAGCGGGCTGGGGTTGCCCATCGCGTGCTGCGCGAGCAGGTTCGTCAGGTTCGAGACCGGAAGCAGGAGCGACGCCGTGTTCGCCAGCCATACGGTCGTCAGGGCGAACGGCAACGGACTCAGGCCGACATGGCGCGCGAGCACGATCACGACCGGAGTCAGCAGCACAGCCGTCGTATCTAGCGAGAGGAAGATCGTGCTCAGTGTGGCGACCAGGACCACGAGCAGCCAGAGCAGCCATGCGCGACCCCGGCCCCAGCGCGCGGTCTGCTGCGCGAGTGCGGTGAAGACGCCCGCCTCCGCGGCCAGCTCGGTCACCACCGTCACAGCGATGACGAACAACAGGATGGGCCAGACCCGGTCCCACAGCACGGAGACGTCCGCCACCGGCAGCAGTCCCGTAGCGACCGCGATACCGCCGAGCACGAGCAGAACGAGGCCGACGAGGGCAGTGCGCATCCCATCCCCTCTCGCGTCGGCTGGTCCGACTTTAGACCGCGGGGTACGGTGGGGACGAACCGAGAGGATGCGGATGCGCAAGTTCATATTCAACGGCGCGGTGATCAGTGCGGCGTTCAGTCTGTGGTCGACGATCCAGGCCGCGAGGAGCGGCCCGCGCGACTGGCGCATCATCCTCGGCTGGGTGAATGCGGGCATCTCGTTGGCCATCGCGATCGGAACCGTGGTGCAGGACTCGAAAGAAGCGGAAATCAGCGAGAAATCGCGCTGATCACGCGGCGTGTCCGCCCTTCTTCGCAGCAAACGTCCAGGACACTGGTACCACGAAGTGTGAACAACCTGGAAAGGGATGCGCGATGTTTGGTCGTAGGCGGCATGCCGCCGCTGTGCCGGCGGCGCCGGTTCCGCAGTTGAGCGAGGCGCAGATCCTCGAGTTGGTGCACGAGAAGGTCGCCGAACTCATCGGCGAGCGCGGCGAATGGACTGTCTCACGCCGCTCCCAGGACGACACCGACACGATCTTCCACTCCGTGCTGGCCAAATCCGTCACCCTGACGATCGCTACCGCCCTGTTCGACGCTCAGCGTCGGCTCGAGGCGGGCGATGCCGTCCTCGATGAAGCCGCTCACGAGCTCGCGAGCACGCCCCAGCACCTCGCGCCCGAGGCAGAGCCCGTGACCGAGACCGCGGTGTCCGAGATGGCACCGATCGAGGCCTCCGCCGAAACGTCGCACGAGGAGCAGGACGCCGAGATCGGCGAGCCGGCCGCCTTCAGCTGGGAGCCCGCCCCGATCACCGTCTGGACCGACCTGCGTAAGCCTGTCACCGGCGAGATCCCCGCGATCCTCCCCCACCGCACAGCCGCCTAGGTCCTCTCAGCCGAGGGGCGGCCACGACTTCGGTCCGGCCGACCCAGCTCGATAGTCGTCGATCGGCACCTTGTTCTTCGCCCAGGCGTCGACGATCGGCCCGACGATCCGCCAGCATTCCACGGCCGTGTCGCCGCGCACCGACAGGGACGAGTCGCCGTCGAGCACGCCGGCGAGCACCTCGCCGTATGCCACCAGCTGCCCCGGGCCGAATTCGACCGTCAGCTCGGCGCGTTCGAGGTGGAACGGGTCACCCGGTCCGTTGATGTTGAGCTCGAGCTCCATCGCGTCCGGGCCCAGCATGATCCGCAGCTTCGTCGGCTGCTCCACTCCTTTGAGGCCCGTCGGCACATGTTGTGCCGGCCGGAAAGTGATGACGATCTCCCGGCGCCGTTCGCCGAGCGCCTTTCCCGAGCGCAGCGTGAACGGCACTCCGGCCCAGCGCCAGTTCTGCACCTCGAAGGTCGCCTCGGCGAGCGTCTCGGTGTTGCGCGACGGATCGACGCCCTCCTCGTCCACATACGACGGCAGGGAGCGACCGTCAATGGTCCCCTTGGTGTAGCGGCCGCGGCGGCTCGAAGCGACCGGATCGCCGTTCATGCTCCGGGTCGCCCGCAGCACGATGGCCTTCGCATCCCAGAGATCCTGAGCTCCGAGGGTTGATGGCGGCTCCATTGCGATCACCGCCATGACCTGCAGCAGGTGGCTCTGGATCATGTCGATGAGCGCACCGGCCTGGTCGTAGTAGCGCGCACGGCCCTCGAGCGCCAGGGTCTCGTCGTAGATCACGTCGACGCGCTCGATGTGCTCCGAGCTCCAGAGCGGCTCGAAGATCCGGTTCGCGAACCGGAGGCCGAGCAGGTTGAGAACGGTCGACTGGCCGAGGAAGTGGTCGACCCGGTGAATCTGATTCTCGGGCACCAGCTTTGCGAGCTCTTTGTTCAGAGCGATGGCACTCTTCTCGTCAGTGCCGAACGGCTTCTCCAGGACGAGGACGAGACCCGTCGGCAGATCGAGCTTCTCCATCGCCGCGCAGGCGCGCGCGGCCACCGCGGGCGGCACCGCGAAATAGAGGGCGGTCTTCCCCGTCCCGGCGTCGAATATGCGTTTGAGGTCATCGGCGCTCGTCGCATCCGCCTGCACGTATTCGACGGCCTTGAGCGCCGCATCCACCGCCGGTCCGGACGCTTTCACCGTCTTGAAGGATGCGCGAATGACCGACCGCCAGTGCGCATCCGTCCACTCCTGCATGCCCGAGCCGACCAGCTTCACCCGGCGTTCGGGCTCATTGGTCAGGAGCTGACCGAGTGCCGGGAGGAGCAGCCTGGATGTGAGATCTCCGGTAGCTCCGAGAATAACGAGAGTGGACACCGACTGCGTCATGCCCGCAACAGTACGTCCATACTGGAGGAGTGTCACTACCGATAGAGGACTATGCCCTGATCAGTGATTGCTTCACGGGGGCGCTCGTCGGCAAGGACGGCAGCATCGATTGGCTCTGTCTGCCGCGCTACGACTCGCAATCGCTCTTCGGCGCACTGCTCGGCACGGAGGACCACGGCCGGTGGCAACTCGCACCCGCCGACCCGGATGCCAGCTCTACGCGCCACTACGACGGCGACACGATGATCCTCGTCACCCACTGGACGACGCCCGACGGCGAGGTCGAGGTGACCGACGCGATGCCCATGGGCGACGGACGGGCGGATGTGGTGCGCCGGGTGCGCGGCATCAAGGGCACCGTTCGCATGGAGCAGGACCTCCGGTTGCGCTTCGGGTATGCCACGGCCATCCCGTGGGTGCGTAAGGACCACACCGAGCATCCGCCGTCGCTGATCGCCGTCGCCGGGCCGGACGCCGTCGTCGTGCGTGGCGCGGCCCTGCACCCCACCGACCACAGTCACGCAGGCGTCTTCGACATCGAGGCCGGCGAAACGGTCGACCTGAGCCTCACCTGGTTCCGGTCGCACCGGAAGACCCCGAAACCGCTCGACATCGATGTCGCACTGGAAAAGACGCGCGCGTGGTGGATCCAGTGGGCGAAGCAGGACATCCACACAGGCCACTACCGACAAGAGGTCGTGCGGTCGCTGCTCATCCTGCGCGCGCTGACCCATTTTCAGACGGGTGGCATCGTCGCCGCGGCCACCACATCCCTCCCCGAGCAGTTCGGCGGCGAGCGCAACTGGGACTACCGCTACGTCTGGCTTCGGGATGCGTCGCTCACCATCTCCGTGCTCCTCGCGCACGGTTACAACGACTATGTCGACCACTGGCGCGGCTGGCTGCTCCGGGCTGTGGCGGGCGACCCCGCCGATGTGCAGATCATGTACGGACTCTCGGGGGAACGCGACCTCGCCGAGCGGCTGATCACGAGCCTTCCCGGCTACCAGGGCGCTTCCCCTGTGCGGATCGGCAACGAGGCGTCCAACCAGTTCCAGGCGGATGTGATCGGCGAGGTGATGCTCGCCCTCGACCACGGGCGCTTGAACGGCGTCGAGGAGACACGCTTCTCCTGGGCTCTCCAGCGCGCACTCATGGGCTACCTCGAGGAGCACTGGCGCGAGCCCGACCACGGCATCTGGGAGATCCGCGGGGAGCCGAAGTTCTTCACCCACTCCCGGGTCCTCGTGTGGGCGGCCTTCGACCGGGCGGTGCGCGCGGTGGAGGAGCACGGCTTGGAGGGCCCCGTCGACCAGTGGCGCAAGCTGCGCGACGAGGTGGCCGCCGATGTGGAGGCGAACGGGTTCGACCACGAGCGCAACACGTACGTGCAGGCGTTCCACAGCACCGAAGTCGACGCATCCCTGCTCCAATTGGCCCAGGTGGGCTACTGCGACTGGGACGATCCCCGGATGCTCGGCACCGTCCGCGCGATCGAGGAAGACCTGTTGCGCGACGGGCTGCTCGTGCGCTACCGCACGGAGACAGGAGTCGACGGGCTGCCGCCGGGCGAGCATCCGTTCCTCGCCTGCTCGTTCTGGCTCGTCGAGCAGTACGCCCGTTCGGGCCGCGAGGACGACGCCCGCGAGCTGATGGACAGGCTCGTCGGCTTCGCCAACGACGTCGGTATGCTCTCCGAGGAATATGACGTCAAGGCCCACACGCACGTGGGCAACACCCCGCAGGCGCTGACGCACCTGACGCTCGTGCGCGCGGCCGACGCGATGGCCGAGGTGGCCGGCCGAGGCCCCGCGTCGGGGAGGGATTGATGGCGGTGCCGACGGATCCACGCACGCTCGAGGAGACGGATCTCAGCGAGCGGATCGAACTGGGTTCGCCGTGGGTGGCCATCGTCTGGAACGACCCGGTCAACCTCATGTCGTACGTGACATACGTGTTCGAGACCTACTTCGGATTCCCGCGCACCGAGGCCGAACGGCTGATGCTGCTCGTGCACGGCGAGGGTCGCGCGGTCGTCGCCACGGGGTCCCGTGAGGAGATGGAGCGTCACGTCGAGGCGATGCACGACTACGGGCTCTGGGCCACTCTGACGAGGGCCGACGCGTGAGGGACTTCCGGCGCGAGAAGGACGGCTGCGTCTCCGCTGTCTTCGAACCCGAAGAAGTCGAGATCGTCGTGCAGCTCGCGACCGAGAGCGGTGAGCTCGCGCGGGCGGCGCAGGAAGGCGCTGAACTGCGGGCCGACCCCGCCCTGATCCGTTTGCTGCCGGATGCGTACCCCGACGATCCTGCAGCCTCCGCCGAGTTCAGGCGGTTCACGACCGGCGGGCTGGCCGAGCGGAAGGCCCTCAACGCCCGGCTGGTGATCGAGACGCTCGCGCACCAGCACCACGGGCCGGTCGAAGTACGGCTGGATGAGGCGGGCAGCACTGCCTGGTTGCGCGCGATCACCGACATCCGGCTCGTGATCGGTGCGAGGCTCGGCATCGTGCAGGACGGCGACGAAGGCGACATCCACGACGAGGAGTCCGCCCTGATGCGCGCCGTGTTCGACTGGCTCGCCTACGTGCAGGACTCCCTCGTGCTCGCGCTCAGCACCCGCCGCTAGGCGACCGGATGGGGCGAATGGGGCCAGTCCGGTAAAACCGGCTAGACCGGGAACCGCACCGCAGCCGCTGCCGCTCCGCCGCCCGGCACATCTTCGGCCCGCAGCGCGTAGACCTTTGCCTTCGAGGCGAACGACCGGCGAATGATCTCGTCTACGACACCGTAGTTGCTCGGCTCGTCGTCGTCGGCGAGAGTGACGACGCCCGTCTCGTCGTCGATCGTGCCGGGCACGCGACGGTCGATGTCGACCACGAGGATCTCGACGGCACCGTAAGTGGCTGCTCTGGCGATGTCGCTCAGGTCGACGAGTGCCGTCTTGGCCGCGATTCGAGCCTCGAAGTCCTCCTTGAGCTTGGCGATCTTCGCCGCGTACACCTTGTCGAGCACCAGCCGGGCTGCCGTGGCGAGCTCTTCCTCGGTCTTCTCTTCCGGGTTCCCGGTGATAACCTCCTCGACGAGGTGCGGGTAGGTGCTCGCTCCGCGATAGATGCCGATCAGCGGCTCGGCGGCCGCCAGGATGAGCGGATCCGTCGAGTTCGCCAGCAACGGATGCAGCGCTCTGTCGATCGCCTGCACGTACTCGAGCATCCGCACCTTCTGCCCCTCCGAGCCCTGGATGCGGCCCTCGGCACTGCGCCCGCTCACCGACGTCTTGCCCACACTCGAAGCGACGTCCTTCGGGAGGCCTGGTACGTCGACGATCGTGGCGGGTGCCTCGGGCGAAACCCTGATCAGCCGCACCGAGTTTCCCGCCAACGCCAGGATGTACGCGGTCTGCGGAAAAGTCGTCGCCCGCAGCAACGGCTTGACGTAGAAGCGGTCCGCGATGTCGCAAGACGAGCTCAGCCGGTTGGGAAGACGAAAGGTCTCGCTGAGCTCTCCGTTGAGGAAGACCGCGAGCGAGCGCGACTGGTAACGCCAGAAGTCGCGATCCTCCAGGATGGTCTCCCCCTCGCGCTGGATGGCGGCGATCCGCTGTTTCGGAACGCCGTCGGCCTCGAGCTGTCTGGCAGCGAGGGCGAGGTGGTTCTTGAACTCGATCCTGGCCCGATCGGCTTCGGGAGGGGTGGTGCCCGTCGGCAGATAGATCGACACCGATCCGGATTCCTTGTATGCCGAGATCCTCTCGATGTCGGCCTTCGTCGGGATGTCTTTGTATTCCATGAACGGCTCCCTCGGTCCTCGATGTCCGGTCCCGCCAGTCTCTTCGCGACAGGCCTCGTTGACAAGCCCTGAAAACGCGCCTAGCGTGGGCTAAACCGGTTTAGACGTAAGGAGCGCAAGGATGCGCAGCTTCACAGACTCCCCTCCCTCCGCCGTGCAGCAGGCTCGGCGGCCCTCGTTCTCGGCGCCGCGCTCGCGGCCACGACGGGCCCGCTCGGCGCGGCCGCGACCCCTCGACGACCGCGACGACGACCGCAGAGGCGGCTCCGGCATCCGGAACCGCCAAGCTGACGAACCTCGATCATCTCGACTTCCTGCTCGACGACGTGCCTCTGCTTCCGAACATCGCGGGCCACACCACATACCGTCAGGATGCGGAACCCACCGCGCGCGCACCGTGGGTCTATGCCGACCGGCAGAGCGACGGCAGCTTCAAGCGCGTCGGCGGCGGACCCATCACGGATGCGGCCAAGGGTTGGTACGCACAGGGCGCGTTCGACGCCGACGACATTTCGCGCTCGGCTGTCGTGTACCTCCGCGACTGGGCCCAGAACGGCACCGCCACGAGCAAGCAGACCGCGTACGAGCTGCTCCGCTCGCTGACGTATCTGCAGACGAGTTCGGGGCCGAATGCCGGCAATGTGGTCCTCTGGCAGCAGTCCGACGGCACCCTCAACCCGAGCGCCATTCCGGTCGAACTCCCCGACCCGAGCGACTCCGCGGAGTCCTTCTGGCTGGCTCGCACCGTCTGGGCGCTCGGAGAGGGCTACGCGGGCTTCAAAAAGACCGACCCCACTTTCGCCTCGTTCCTGCAGCAGCGCATGACACTCGCGCTCGGCGCGCTGGACCGGCAGTCGCTCGCGAAGTACGGCCGCACTGATGTCGCCAACGGAGTACGCGTTCCGTCTTGGCTCCTCGTCGGTAGCGCCAGCGCGACCTCTGAGGCCGTGCTCGGGTTGAGCGCATATGTGAAGGCAGAGCCGGGAGACCGCACGGCAGTCACGGCGCTGGCGCGATACAGCGAGGGCATCGCCCGCCTGTCGAGCGGCGGAGTCGGCCAGTGGCCGTTCGGCGCCCTGCTTCCCGAAGCCAATTCCCCGACGTTCTGGCACGCCTGGGGTGGGATGGAGCCCGCCGCGCTCTCGACGGCCGCGACCGTGCTCCACCGCGCGGACTACCAGCGGATCGCCGCGACGGACGCCGCCCAGTTCACCGCGCAACTCCTCGCCACCGGCGGCCCGGTCAACGGCTGGACCCCGACACCGGCGGATCAGACCCAGATCGCCTACGGCGTCGATTCCCGCGTGCAAGGCCTCCTTGCCGTGGCCGATGCCACGGGCGCAAGCGGTCTGACCCAGCTCGCCGGCGCCCAGGCCGCCTGGTACTTCGGAGCGAACCCTGCCGGCGTGCCGGTCTACGATCCGGCGACCGGTGTGTGCGTCGACGGGATCGGCGGCGACAAGACCGTCAACCGGAACTGCGGCGCCGAGTCGAGCATCCACACCGAGCTGTCCATGCTGGCTCTGGATGCGCATCCCGCCGTTGCCGCTGCTGCGACCGCGCTGACCAAGACCACCGCGACCGAGGGCCTCACCGTCGCCGAGGCGGAGAACGGCACCCTGGCCGGCTCGGCCACCATCGTCACCCCACCCTCCGCGTGGACCGGATCGGCCAACTGGTCGGGCGGCAAGTACGTGCAGGCGAAATCGGGCGACACGATCACCCTGACCATTCCGGCGACGGCCGGTCCGGTCACCGTGATGCCGATCGCCAACCTCGGTTCGGGATCCGGCCGCACCGACTGGACCGCGACATCCGGAAGAAGGACGATCTCGCTCGGCTCCTCCGACAACGCGCGGGCCGCGCGTCAGGGGATCGCTCCCACGACCGTGTTCCTCCTGCCGCAATCGCTCCGCACCCAGGCGCCCACCGGAACCGTCACCCTCAAGGCCACCGTCCGCGGGTCGGTGCAACTGGATGCTGTCCTCCTGCAGCCCGTCGTCTCGCACCTCGGCCTGTCGGGCGCGACCGCCGGACTCGACGTCTACATCAACGGGACGAATCGGCAGGCAATCCAGCAGCTCCCGACCACCGGACCGGTCACGGTCACGCGCTTCGACCGCTACGGCAAGCAGGTGACGGCACCGACCCGGGCCGGCGCCCACGGTGCGATCGCCATCGAGCCCGGCGGGTTCACCACGGTGACCACCCGATGAGCGGCGAACGGGTAACCATCAACGACGTCGCCCGCGTCGCCGGTGTGAGCAAGGGTCTGGTCTCTCTCGCCTTCAACGACCGCCGCGGCGTGTCGCCGGAGACGCGGGACCGCATCCTTGCCGCGGCTCAAGACCTCGGCTGGAACCCGAACCCGAGCGCGCGCGGGCTGACCACGCGTCGCGCGTACGCGCTCGGGCTCATTCTCCGGCGCGACCCGCGCACGATCGAGGTCGACCCGTTCTTCCCCGCGTTCATCGCAGGAATCGAGACCGCGCTCTCCGACCGCGGCCAGGTACTCGTGCTGAGCGTCGTGCGGGATCACGATGCGGAGGCGAGCGCGTACACGCGCCTGGCGGCCGAGAACCGGGTGGACGGGTTCCTGCTCACCGATCTCCTCACCGACGACGATCGCATCCGCCTGCTCGAGTCGCTCGGCACACGGGCCGTCTCGCTTGGGGTGCCGACCACGAAGAGTCCGTTCCCCGTCATCTCCCGCGACTACGACGAGGGGATCGATGCGCTGATGGAATACCTGTTCTCGCTCGGCCACCGTGAGATCGCACACGTGGCGGGTGATGAGCGGATGCTCCACGGCCGCCTCCGCCGTTCGCGCTACGACCACGCGATGACCGAAGCCGGACTCGAGCCACTCGTCATCACGACCGACTTCTCGCCCGAGCAGGGCGCCGAAGCGACCAAGACACTCCTCGACGGACCCCGGCGTCCCACGGCGATCGTCTACGGCAACGACCCGATGGCCGTCGCGGGGATGAGCGTCGCCCACGAACGCGGGCTGAAGCTCCCCGCCGACCTGTCGATCACGGGCCTCGACGGCTCGCAGATCGGCACGTACATCTACCCCTCCCTGACCACCCTCGACAACGACCCGACCGAATGGGGGATCGCGGCCGCTAAAGCTCTGCTGCGTCTCGTCGAGGACGGCGAATCCGAAGACGTGGCACTCCCCTCCGCACGACTCGTCGTGCGCACCTCCACGGCCGCTCCCGCGAACCTCGCGGACGCTGCCCAGATCCGAAAGTAGAGATAGGAACAACCATGCAAAGACGCAGAATCCTCGTCAGCATCCTCACCGCAGGAGCGATCGCAGGCGCACTCGCAGCCTGCGGCTCCAGCGGTGGGGGCTCGGCCGACGCGATGAAGGCGAAAGGTCCGATCACCATCTGGTACTCGAACAACGAGCAGGAGGTGGCGTGGGGCAAGGCGATGGTGAAGGAGTGGAACTCCGCGCATCCCGACGAGCAGATCAAGGCCCAGGAGGTTCCCGCGGGCAAGAGCACCGAGGAGGTGCTCGGCGCGGCGATCACGGCCGGCACGACCCCGTGCCTCGTGTTCAACAACCTGCCGGCGGCGACCGGTCAGTTCCAGAAGCAGGGCGGTCTCGTCAACCTGTCGAAGTTCTCGGACGGCGACTCGTACATCGAAGCCCGCAGCGGCGCATCCGCCGACCAGTACAAGTCTGCCGACGGCAGCTTCTACCAGATGCCGTGGAAGCAGAACCCCGTGCAGATCTTCTACAACAAGGACCTGTTCGCCAAGGCCGGCCTCAACCCCGACGCGCCCGATATCTCGACCTACGCCAAGTTCCTGGCCGCGGCCAAGCAGATCAAGGCGAGCGGCGCAGCCCAGTACGCGATCTACCCGGCACCGACCAGCGAGTTCTTCCAGCCCAACTTCGACTACCTCCCCCTTCTCGCAGCGCAGACCGGCGGCAAGGGCATGATCGAAGACGGTAAGGCCACGATCGACAACGCCGACGGCCTCGAGGTCGCGAACTTCTGGCGCAGCATCTACGCCGACGGCCTCGCCGGCAACGAGCAGTACCAGGGCGACGCGTTCGCCGACGGCAAGTCGGCCATGGCGATCGTCGGCCCGTGGGCCATCGCGTACTACGGCGACAAGGTCAACTGGGGATCTGTGCCCGTGCCCACCAAGGACGGCATAGCTCCCGACAAGACGTACACGTTCCCGGATGCGAAGAACATCGGCATGTACACCTCGTGCAAGAACCAGGGCACCGCGTGGGAGGTCCTGAAGTTCGCCACCAGCAAGGACCAGGACGGCAAGCTGCTGAACGTCAGCGGTCAGATGCCGATCCGCTCGAACCTCGCCACCGTGTTCGCCGACTACTTCGCCGCGCACCCCGCGTACAAGGAGTTCGGTTCGGCATCCGAGCGCACCGTGGACGACCCGACCGGGCCGAACACGATCGCACAGCTCCAGGCCCTGCGTGACGCTTACACGAAGTCCGTGATCTCAGGATCCGGCAGTGTGGAAGACGCGTTCAAGGCGGCCGCTGACAAGATCAACCAGCTGCAGACCAAGAAGTAATCATGTCGACACTCCGCACGGACCCGTCGGCCGGGGGCGGCAACGCCCCCGCCGCCGGGCGGAAACCCGCTCGGAGCGGTAAGCGGCCGAACCAGGCTGTCAAACCGCTGCGCAACCGCATCCTCGGCCGCAACCCGATGGGCTCGATATTCGCGGCGCCGTACCTGATCTTCGTGATCGTGATCTTCGCGTACCCGCTGGTGTTCGCGGTCTACATGTCGTTCTTCGACTACTTCTTCGCGGCGCCGGGGGCGGTCGTGGACCGCCCGTTCGTGGGGCTCGACAACTACATCACTGCGTTCACCGATCCGGCCGTCCTGCAGTCGTTCGCGAACGTCGGGATCTTCCTCGTGATCAACGTGCCGCTCACGGTGGTGCTCAGCCTGGTGCTCGCCAGCGGGTTGAACAGCATCAAGCGATTCCGCACCTTCCTCCGGGTCAGCTACTACGTTCCGTACGTGACCGCGAGCGTCGCGATCATCGGCGTTTGGCTGTTCCTGTTCAACGGTGACGGACTCGTCAACCAGATCCTCGGCCCGCTAGCGCCCAACCCGAGCTGGTTCGTGAACCCGACGCTCGCCATGCCGATGATCGCCATCTACGTCACCTGGAAGCAGCTCGGGTTCTACATTCTGCTGTACCTCGCGGCGCTGCAGAACGTGCCCACCGAGCTGTACGAGTCGGCGGCGACCGATGGAGCGGGACGTGTCCGGCAGTTCTTCTCGGTCACGGTCCCCGGCGTCCGCCCGGCCACCGTGCTGGTCCTCCTCCTGTCGACCGTGGTCGGTGCGAACCTCTTCACCGAGCCGTACCTGCTCACCGGCGGTGGCGGACCGAACGGCGCATCGACGTCGCCCGTGCTGCTCATCTACCAACAGGGTATCCAGCAGGGGCATCCCGGATACGCGGCAGCGATCGGCATCGTATTGGTGATCGTCGTGCTCATCATCGCTTTCCTTCAGAACCGATTCGCGGGAGACCGAGACTCATGACCACAACCGCAGCACCCGCATCCGGTGCCACCCTCAGCAAGAAGGAGCAGCGTCGCCGTCGCAAGCGCGATCTGCTCTCGTCGCCCCGGCAGCTCACCCGGGGTCAGGCCATCCTCCAGGGGATCGTGCTCACCATCGGTGCGATCGCGTTCCTGTTCCCGTTCTATTACATGCTCGTCGGATCGCTGCAGGCCGCCCCGGACACGACGGTCGCCGGCGCCTTCCCGAGCCCGGGGAACATCACTCTGAACAACTACGTCAACATCAACGACCGCATCAACCTGTGGAGCGGACTCGCCAGCTCGGGCATCTTCACCGGCGGGGTGATCCTGTGCACCGTGGTGTTCGGCCTCCTGGCCGGCTACGCGCTGTCGATCCTTCAGTGGCGCGGTCGAGGCGTGACGTTCGCCCTGGCACTCCTGGTGCAGGTCATCCCGTTCCAGTTGCTCATGGTGCCGCTCTATGTGCTGATCGCGCGCAACTACGGACTCGCCGACAACTACCTCGGCATGATCCTGCCCTTCGCCATCAACTCGACGGCGGTGCTGATCTTCCGGCAGTACTTCCTGCAGATACCGAAGGAGCTGTTCGACGCGGCGAGGATCGACGGGGCAGGCGAGTTCGCCATCCTTCGACGAATCGCCCTACCCTCGTGCGTCCCGCACTCGTCACCGTGCTGCTGCTGACGTTCATCGGACCGTGGAACGAGTTCCTCTGGCCGTTCCTGATCACCAAGGAGGCCAGCATGCAGCCGCTCGCCGTGTCCCTGGCCAACTACATCAGCACGGTCGCGGCCTCGACGACCAACCCGTACGGCGCGATCCTCGCGGGCGCTGTCGTGCTCGCGGCGCCCGTCGTCGTGCTCTTCATCGTCTTCCAGCGCTACTTCACCTCGACCGACATCGGCTCGTCGGTGAAGGGATAGGACCACATGACAACCCCTCTCGGCCCGGTCGACCCCGACGGGCTCCGCGCGAGCTACGCGGAGGCGCTGACACACACGAATGCGCTCACCGACGTCATCTCCACCGACCAGTTCTCGGCGGCGTATCCCGAGCGACCCGCCTGGGCGATCGGACCGTTCGCCCGGGATGAATCGCTCACCTTCCGGCTCGAAGGCCAGTGGGACGACCCCACCGGCATCGGCTGGACGAGCGACTCGATCTTCAACCCGACCGCGATCGAACGCGGCGACGAACTGCACCTCTTCTACCGCGCATCCCCGCGCAAGGAATCGACCGCGAGCCGGATCGGCCACGCCGTGCGCCGGAACGGCGAGTGGACGGACTCCCCGCGAACCCCGTCATCTACCCGACGCTCGAGAACGAAGTGCTGGGCTGCGAAGACCCGAAGATCTACGCGGTCGACGGTCGCTACGTGCTCTTCTACAACGCGATCTGGCGCACCCCGAGCGGCGACGTCGGCTGCGACATCATGTCCGCCGTCTCCGACGACCTGGAGAACTGGGAGAAACTGGGCCTGGCGGTGCCCTACGACGTGTCGCAGAACTGGGCCAAGGGCGCTGTGGTGCCGAGGGATGCGGCGGGCAACGCCGTGCGCATCCGTGGCGAGTACCTGATGTTCCTGTCCGAGGGATGCGGTGGCCGCCCGATGGTCGGCCACTCCGACGACCTGATCACGTGGCGTTTCGCGGAGCAGCCGTACCTCGACCTCACTCCGCTGCGCGGATCCCTTCACGAAGTCGCGTGCGCCGTCGTCGACGACGGCAACCTCGTGCTCGACTTCTTCTACGGCGACGAGAACGGCGACTTCTCCGCCGCCCAAGCCCTCTACTCCCCCGACGAACCGTTCCAGCAGCTCGCCTTGAACCGGGGCGGATCGCTCGCCTGGGGCGGGCTCCAGAAGCTTGACGGCGACTGGGCCTTCGCGCAGGGCTGGGATGCCCCGGCCTCCTCCCGCGAGATGTACTTCTACCGATCGAACCAGAAAGCACCATCATGAGCTCCCCCGAAGCATTCCCGTACGCGCTGATCCGGGCGGGAGTCGTGATGACCCCCGAGCCGGGCAATCCGCTCGAGGTGGAGGGCGTGCTCAATCCCGCAAGCGGTCGCGGCCCCAATGGCGAGCTCTACCTGCTCCCGCGGCTCGTCGCCGACGGCAACGTCTCCCGAGTCGGGCTGGCCCGGGTTGTCGTCGAAGATGGCGTTCCGACCTCGGTCGAACGGGAGGCGGTCGTACTCGAACCCGAGCGCGAGTGGGAGAAGGGCGCTAACAACTCGGGCGTCGAGGATCCGCGTGTCACGTTCATCCCCGCGCTCGGGCTGCACGTCATGACCTACGTCGCGTTCGGCCCGCTCGGCCCGCGCACCGCCGTCGCGACGTCGACGAACCTGCGGGAGTGGCGTCGGCTCGGACCGGTGACGTTCGAGTACGACGACGACCTGGGTGTCGATCTCGGGCTGTACCACAACAAGGACACGGTCTTCTTTCCCGAGCCCGTCATCGCCCCCGACGGCACCCCCAGCCTCGCGGTACTCCACCGCCCGGTCTGGGAGCTCGGCGAGGTGCGCCCGGGCGAAGGCAACCGTCCGCCCGCAACGGTTGCGGAATCCCGCCCCAGCATCTGGATCGCGTTCGTGCCTCTTGAGGCTGCACTCACCGACCAGCGCGAACTCGCCCGCTGGCGACAGAATCGCTTTCTCGCCGGGCCGGAGTATCCCTTCGAGGAACTCAAGATCGGAGCGGGGCCCGCACCGATCCGCGTTCCCGAGGGCTGGCTGCTGCTCCACCACGGAGTGACCGGCGTCATCGTCAACTCGATGGCGCAGCAACAGAACGTCAACTACGGCGCCGGCGCCATGATCCTCGACGGGGATCAGCCGTGGCGCGTGCTCGACCGCACGAGCGCTCCGCTGCTGGCCGCCGAGACCGAGGACGAGCGCAGCGGAATCGTACCGAACGTGGTCTTCCCGACGGCGATCGAGGAAGTCGAGGGACAGACCTTCGTGTTCTACGGCATGGCCGACTCGAAGATCGGCGTCGCCCGGCTGGAGCGGAACATCCGATCTGAGGAATGATGTCGAGAACGGCGATGCCCGTTCGTGTAGATGGTGAGAGAAACGGAGAACATCATGACTCAGTACCTGCTCAGCGTCTACCAGCCCGACGGCCCCATCCCGGAGCCCGACGTGCTCGCCGCCATCGGCGCAGACCTCGACGCCCTCAACACCGACATGCGGTCGGCCGGCGTCTGGGTCTTCTCGAACGGTCTTCTGCCGCCCACCTCGGCCACCACTCTGAGGCCGTCACCCGAGTCGCGAGGTGACGTCCTGATCACGGACGGCCCCTTCGCAGAGGGCAAGGAGCATCTCGGCGGATTCACCGTCATCGAAGCCGCCGACCTCGACGAGGCGCTCGAATGGGGCCGGCGGATGGCTACCGCGACCACTCTGCCGATCGAAGTACGTCCGTTCGCCGGCTGACGAGCCCGGTGGACACGACGGAGATCGGCCGGGTGTTCCGTGCCGAGTACGGGCGGTCGGTCGCCGTGCTGTACCGCGTCTTCGGCGATCTCGACATCGCCGAAGACGCGGTTCAGGATGCGTTCGCGACCGCGCTCGAGCGCTGGCCCGCCGACGGCATCCCACCGAGCCCTGCCGGCTGGATCATCACCACCGCCCGCAGGCGCGCCATCGACAGGCTGCGGCGCGAGGCGAGACGTGACGATCGACATGCCGCGGCGGCGCTGCTCCACGAGCAGAGCCTTGCACCGTCACTCGGTTCCGGGTCGGATCCCGAGGAGTCTCCCGTGCACGACGACCGCCTGCGCCTGATCTTCACCTGCTGCCATCCCGCCTTGGCGCCGACGACCCGCGTCGCACTCACCCTGCGGTTGCTCGGCGGGCTGACGACGGCCGAGATCGCACACGCGTTCCTGGTCCCCGAGGCCACCATGGCGCAGCGTCTCTCACGAGCGAAGGGCAAGATCAGGGATGCGCGCATCCCGTACCGCGTCCCCCGCGACGCCGACCTGCCCGACCGCCTCGACTCGGTGCTTGCCGTCGTCTACCTCATCTTCAACGAGGGCTATCTGGCGAGCGCTGGAGACGACCTCGTGCGCGCCGACCTCTGCGCAGAAGCCGTACGCCTCGCGCGTCTGCTCCGAGCGCTCATGCCCGATGAGGAGGAGGTACTCGGGATGCTCGCGCTCCTCCTGCTCATCGAGTCACGCCGCGACGCCCGCGTCGGCGCAGACGGCCTGCCCGTCCTGCTGGGCGATCAGGACCGTTCCCGGTGGCATGCGGCACTCATCACCGAGGGCCAGGACCTGGTGCGCGAGTGCTTGCGCCGCAATCGCCCTGGTCCGTACCAAATCCAGGCGGCGATACAGGCGGTGCACTGCGAGGCCCGCGTGGACGGGCGCACCGACTGGGCACAGATCGTCGCTCTCTACGACCAGCTGTTGAGCATCCAGCCGAGCCCGGTCGGGGCGCTCAATCGAGCGGTCGCCGTCGCCGAGCTCGACGGACCGGCACCCGGTCTCGCACTCGTCGAGGATCTCGGCGCTGCGGCCCCGTCGCTGCCCCGGCTCGCGCTCTTCCACTCGATCCGCGCCGAACTCCTGCGCCGCCTCGATCGCCCGCTCGAGGCCGCTCACGCATACGAGGCGTCGATCGCCCTCACCGACAACGAAGCCGAGCGGGTCCATCTCGTGCGGGCGCGGGCATCCCTTCACTCTCCGAGAGGATCGAGTCTTCCGTAGACGCGCGGATCGGCGCACAGTGGACGCATGAAGATCGCATTTCTGGGCCTCGGCCGGCTGGGCCGCGAACTCGTCGTCCACCTCATCGACGCCGGCCACGACGTCACCGTCTGGAACCGGTCGCCAGAGCCGGCCGAGGTCGTCCGCAGACGCGGAGCACACGTCGCCGACTCGGCCGCCGCGGCCATCGAGGGCGCGGAAGCGGTGATCTCCGTGTTCTTCGGTCCCGATGTCGTGCGCGAGATCATCGTCAAGGGCGACCTGCCGTTCTCCAACGACGCGTTGTGGATCGACGTCACGACGGTCTCCCCGGCAGACGCCACCGAGTTCGCCGCATGGGCCGCCGATGCCGGGGTGCGCTACGTGCACTCGCCGGTCATCGGCTCGCTGTCACCCGCACGCGCAGGAACGCTCGGCGTGCTGATCGGCGGCGATCCGGATGCGGCGCGCGAGGCCCGCAAACTCGTCGCCCTCTGGGCCGACCCCAACAAGCTCCGCAACCTCGTGTCGCCCGCCGACGCCGCCACCGGCAAGCTGGTGGCCAACCTGGCCCTCGCGATGTCGATGGAGGCACTGGTCGAGTCGCTGCGCCTGGGTGAATCCGGCGGGCTCGCTCCAGAAGAGGTGCTCGACACGCTCGGGATCACGACGATCGCCCCGATCGCGGCGCTGAAAGGCGAAGCCGTGATCTCGGGCAACTACGACGACACGCAGTTCTCGGCCGCGCTCCTGGCGAAGGACGCCCGCCTGATGCTGGCCACGAGCAAGAAGGCTCTGCCCGGTGTCGAACTCGTCGCGAGCATCCTGGATCGCGCGATCGCCGCCGGTGACGGCGAGAAGGACATCGCCGTGCTCGCCCGAGGGTGACGACCGACGACTGACGTCGCTCGTCACCCTCGGGCGAGCCGATCGGCGTCAGAGCAGTACGGGCTGGCCCGTGCGAGCGGAACGCTGCGCGGCGTCGACCACACGAAGTGTGCGAACGCCGACCTGGCCGCTCGGGGCGGCCGGTCGGCCCTCCCGCGCGGCCGCGAGGAACTCGTCGAGCATCGCCCGGTCGAGGTCGTCGCCGACGCTCTCCCAGACCTCGCCGTTCGCATCCTGACCGCGTACGTGCTGAGCGAACGGGGCGAGTGTGACGGTTCCGCGCGTACCCGTGATCTGCAGCGTCAGCCCGCCCCAGGTGGGGGCGTTGTCGGGCACGCTCCACGAGCAGTCGATCGTCGCGACAACACCACCCGGGTAGATCGCGGTGACCAGGCCACCCGTCTCGACCTGGACTCCGGAGTCGGCGTGCAGCATCCGGTTCGTCACAGCCCGAACAGAAGTGGGCAGGGCGCCGAAGAGCTCGTCGAGCAGATCTGCGCAGTGCACGACATGGTCGACGAGCGCGCCACCGCCGGACAAGACCGGGTCTGTGAACCAGGCCCGGTTGGCGATGGGCAGCTTGCCGTTGTTCGTCCCCTTCACACCGATCACCGAACCGAGCTGCCCCGACCGCACTCGGGCGAGGGCATCCGCGAACGACGAAGCGAATCGAACCGGATACGCGGTCATCAGGGAGACATCCGCTCGTTCGGCGGCGGCGACCATGGCAATCGCGTCCTCGACGGTGGTGGCAAGCGGCTTCTCGCACAGGATGTGCGCTCCCGCGGCCGCAGCGCGTTCGACGAGGTCTCGATGACGCGAGTTCTCGGCGGTGACGACGACAGCATCCGGACCCCAGGCGAGAGCTTCGTCATAGCTCGCCACGTACCGCACTCCGAGGATCGCGGCCAGCTCTGCACCGCGGGGTGCATCGTCGGGAGCGTCCGCTCCGTCGGGATCGGTCGTGATGAGCTCGATGTCGTCGCGGTCCGCCAGCAGTCGGCAGTAGCCGATCGCGTGGGTGTGCGCGAACGAGAGCACGGCAACGCGGAGTCTCGGTCGATCGGTCATCTCTGGTCTCCGGATCTCGGTCATGCGTTCACCCCGACGGTCTCGAACTCGACGAACGCGGCCAGGTCGACGTCGATCGCGAGGCCGGTGCGGATCGACTCTGCTGCGGCTTCGGCCAGGGCGACAGCCCGGATGCCGTCGGCCGCCGTCACCCGCGGCAGCGATCCACCGGCGAATGCCTCCGCGAACTCGCGGAGCTGGGTCGTGTATGGGCTCTCGGCATGCGCGGCGGGCGGCAGATAACCGTCGGCGTCGCCACTCGCCGGCAGGTCGACGACCACCGCCGTGTCGATGGCGGAGTCGATGGCGAGCACGCCGTCGGTTCCCGCGATGTCGGCGCTGGTGCGGAACGCCATGCCCTTCGCGCCCCAGGTTCCCTGGATGCGGCTGAGCGCACCGCTCGTGTGGGTGAGCACGACGTGGGCGGTGACCTGCGCGGGCACGATCCCGTCGATGCTCGGCGGTCCCTGCACCGCGTACACCTGGCTGACGTCGCCGGCGAGCCAGAGCGCCTGATCGAGGTCGTGGATCATCTGGTCGAGCACGATCCCACCGCCGGCCGTTTCGTCGAAGAACCACGAACCCGCGCGGGGGCTTCGCCGCCGCGGACGAAGCGCAGCACGGCGGGAGTGCCGATGCGTCCCGCGTCCACCTGCTCCTTGATCCGCGCATATTCGGGGAAGAATCGCACCACGTGCGCCGGGAAGACGAGCACTCCGGCCGCCTCGGCCGCTGCCGCGATCTCGCGGGCCGCCTCGGAGGTGGCCGCGAGCGGCTTCTCGCAGACGACGTGCTTGCCCGCCGCGATGGCTGCGAGCGCCAAGTCCCGATGCGAACGGCTCGATGTCACGATGTCGACGATATCCACCGCCGCGAGCACCTCGTCGAGGTCGTCCGCAAAGGAGAACCCGTGGGCGTCGGCGAGCGCGGCGGCTCCGTCGTGCGAGTAGACGGTGACGTCCGCTCCCAGCTCGCGCCAGCCCGCCGCGTGCACGTGCGAGATCCCGCCGGCGCCTATCAGGCCGACTCGGAGTGTGTTCACTGCTTGCCTTTCCACTGTGTGTACGTCTACTTCATACCCGAGAATGCGATGCCGTCGATGACGCGCTTCTGCATGATCAGGAACAGGATGAGCACGGGAGCCATCGCGAGGAGGCTCGCCGCGAGCAGCAGCGGGTAGTCCGGGATGGACCGCTGACTGGTGAGGGTCGCGATACCGGCCGAGAGCGGCATCTGGGTCGAATCGGTCGCGACGATGAGCGGCCAGAGCAGATCGTTCCAGGATGCGAGCACGGTGATGATCGCGAGGGCCGACAGGCCCGGCTTGGCCAACGGAAGCATCACCTTCCAGAACGTCTGGAAGTGGTTCGCGCCGTCGAGCCGCGCGGCCTCGGCGAGTTCGTCGGGCAGGCCGAGGAAGAACTGCCGCATCAGGAACGTGCCGAAGGCGCTGAAGATGCCCGGCGCCGCGATGCCCGCTATCGTGTTCAGCCAGCCGAGGCCCTGGACGATCTGGTACTGCGGCAGCAGGTACACCTGCGGCGGCACCATCAGGATCGCGAGCACGAGACCGAAGATCGTCCGCTTGAAGGGGAACTCCATCCGGGCGAATGCGTAGCCCGCCATCGAGCAGAGCAGCAACTGTCCGACGGTCCGGATGATCGTGACCGCCACCGAGACCCACAACTGGTTGAGGAACGGCAGCTGATCGAACACGTGCGCGAAGTTCTCCCAGTGCAGCTCCCCCGGCCAGACGGTCGGCGGCACACTGGTGACCTGCGCGTTGGTCGACAGCGACATCAGGATCTGCCAGACGAACGGGAAGATCATGAACACGGACGCGACGATGAGGACGATGTGGGTCACGCTCGTTCCGAGCCAGGCCCGTCCGCCCTTGGGGCGCACTTCAACGGCACTAGACATAGTTGACCCACCTCTTCTGCATGCGGAACTGGAGAATCGTGAACACGCCGACCAGGAGCAGGATGGCGACGCCCACGGCGGCCGCGTATCCGTTGTCACCGGTCTGCTGGTGCGCGAAGAAGAGATAGACCATCGACTGCGTCTGGTTGATCGCCGGGTTCTGCGTTCCCATCAGTGCGTAGAGCAGGTCGAACAGCTGGAAGCCGGTGATGACGGTCATGACCGACACGAAGAAGATCGACGGGCTCAGCAGCGGAACCGTTATCGAGAAGAACTGCCGCAGGCGACTCGCGCCGTCGAGCGACGAGGCCTCGTACATCTCCGGCGGGATTCCCTTCATCCCCGCCGAGAGCACGATCAGGTTGAAGCCCACCGAGATCCACATGCCGACGACGCCGACAGCGATCAGGGCCAACCACTCGGTGGAGAGCCAGTTGGGGCCCGAGATGCCGACGAGCGAGAGCAGGTAGTTGAGCATCCCGAAGTCGCCGTTGAAGATGATTCGCCAGACCATCGACACGGCCGCCGGCATCGCGACGTACGGCAGGAAGAATGCCGTGCGGTAGAGGCTCGCGAACTTCAGGCCCGGTCGGTTGATCAGGCTGGCGAAGACGACGGCCAGAGGGATGCCCAGCAGCAGGAAGCCGACGTAAATCAGGGTGTTCAGGATGGAGCGCCAGAACATCGGATCGGACAGCATCGTCTCGTAGTTGGTCAGCCCGCTCCAGGTGGCCCCGCCGAACACGCCCCAGGTCGTGAAACTGAAGTAGGCGTTGCGGATGATGGGCCAGATGTAGAACACGATGACGCCGAACAGCAGCGGCAGAACGAAGAGTGCCGCCCACAACCATTCCTTGCGCTTCGCCTTCGTGTTCCGACGCGAGCGGCCGCTTCCGGCGCGCAGGACCCGGGCGGGTGCCGCCGCACGTGTGGCGGCACCCGCTTTCTCGATGATCGTTTGCGTGGACATTATTCTTTGGCGAGTGCCGCGTTCATCTTGTCCGCGAGCTCCTTGGCCACATCGGCCACCGGTCGCTTGCCGTCGAAGGCGTCAGGGAGCAGGTCGCTCTCGAACTTGTTCCACGCGGCGGTGTTCTTCGAGATCGGGTACGGGAAGGACGAATCCTTCGCCTCCGTCAGGAAGATGTTGAGGTCCCACGGGGCCGTCTTCACGAAGGCCTGCTGCGTGTCGTTGAACGCGGGGTTCGCCGCTCCCAGCTTGGCCTGGATCTGAGCGGCCTTCTTGCCGGCCAGGTAGTTCTGGAAGGCGACGGCCGCCGGCTTGTTCTTGGAGTCCTTGGCGACGACGTTCGCAAGACCGTGGATGACCGTCGCGTTGCGCTCGCCCTTCGGCAACGGCGCCAGCGCGATCGAATCCTTGATCGGCGACTTCAGCAGCTCGGCGTTCGACCAGGTGCCCGACCAGAACATCGCCGACTTGCTGTTGATGAACCACTGGTCCTGCGGGGTGTCGGAGAGCTGCGACGGTGTCGGCGACGATCCGTCGGCGACCAGGTCGCGCACGAACTGCAGACCCGCGATCGACTTGGGGTCGTCGAAGCCCGACTTCTTGCCGTCCTTCGAGATGATCGAGCCACCGGCCTGCAGGACGGTGTTGTAGTAGACCTCCTGGCCGCCCGCAAGCCCGCTGGCCACACCGAAGACGCCGTCGCCCTTGAGCCTGTCCGAGATCGCCTTGGCCTTCTGGTGGAACTCGTCCCACGTCCAGCCGTCGGTCGGATAGGCGACACCGGCCTTGTCGAACAGTGCCTTGTTGTAGTAGACGCCGATCGTGTCGAAGTCCTTCGGGGCGCCGTACTGCTTGCCGTCGTAGGAGTAGAGCTCGTTCAGGGATGCGGGGTAGTTCGCCGGGTCAACGGCAGAGCTCACCGGCTCGAGCATGCCGTTCGAGGCATACAGCTGGAAGTTGGGGCCGTTCATCCAGAAGACGTCGGGCAGGGTCTTCGACGACCCTTGTGTCTGGAGCTTCGTGAAGAAGTTCTGGTACGGCGTGATCTGCTCGGTCACCTTGATCTTCGGATACTCCTTGTTGAAGTCCTTGATCAGCGCGTCCATGGCCGGTTTCTGGTTCGAATCCCAGAAGGCGTATGAGATCGTCGCCGAGAGATTAGGATCGGCAGTGGCCCCGGTGGACCCGCTTCCAGTGTTGGATGAACAGCCGGCTAACAGGGCGGCGGCAGCGACCGTGGCCCCAGCGGCAAGCAGTGCTTTTCGCATTGGATCTCCTTTGAATGTGGGGGTTGGTGTTTCTGATGCCTCCTGGGTCGGCGATTGCCTTCGCCGACCCGGGAATCCTGGTCGCTAGAGCCTGAGCGCGACCCGTTCCTTCACAGCGGGAACCGCACGCGGCCGCGATCCGTCGCGCAGCGACTCGGTCGCCGCGACGGCCGTCGCTACCGCGTTGCGCGCCGCGAGCGCCGATGTCTCGGTCGGCGCGTCGTTCAGCACGAAGTCGATGAACTCGGCGACGGTGAGCCGATCTGCATCCCCGTGGCCGCCGTTGTCGCCGCGCACCCGGTACTCGACATCGCCGGCCGCGTCGTAGGTGGTGCGCCGGTTCCACACCCGCACCACGCCGCCATCGGAGTCGCCGAAGTTCTCGAGCCGTCCCTCGGTGCCGATGACGGTGTAGTTGCGCCAGTAGTCGGGTGTGAAATGGCACTGCTGGTACGAGGCCAGCACCCCGTTGTCGAGGCGCATACTCACCATCGAGAGGTCCTCGACGTCGATCACCGGGTTGAGCTCGGTCTGGCTGAGCGGCGGCCACGAGTCGAACGAGAACCACTCGGGCATCGTGCGATCCGAGTTGTCGCGGCGGTCGGCGATGTCGCCGTAGACGGAGAGCTCGCCCATTCCGGTGACCAGGGTGGTGTACCCGCCGGCGAGCCAGTGGATCACGTCGATGTCGTGCGCGCCCTTCTGCAGCAGCAGGCCGTTGGACTTGGCCCGCTCGGCGTGCCAGTCCTTGAAGTAGTAGTCGCCGCCGTTGCCGACGAAGTGGCGGCACCAGACTGCTTTGACCTCGCCGATGTCGCCGCGCTGAATGATTTCCCTCATCAGTCGCACGACGGCCATGTGCCGCATGTTGTGACCGACGTAGAGCTTGCTCCCGCTGTCCGCGGCGGCTTCGAGGATCGCGTCGGCATCCTCGACCGTGATCGCGAGCGGCTTCTCGAGATAGACGGCCACGCCGGCGCCGAGCAGATCGATCGCGATCTCGGCGTGGGTGTGATCGGGCGACGTGACGAAGGCCGCATCGATCTGCTGGCCGCTCGCCAGCAGCTCGCGGTGGTCCAAGAAGAGGGCGACGCCGGCGCCGAAGGATGCGCGAGCACGTTCGCGAGACGCCTCACTCGGGTCTGCGACGGCGACGACCGCTCCGCTCCCCGAGTCCACGGCGTGCTGCGCGATGCTCGACCGAGCCCCGGCACCGATGACCGCGAGCCGAAGCTGCCTGCGCGTTTCCCCTTGGTTCATGACTGTGCGACCCTCTCTGCCAGCGCGCGGGCACCGGCGACATCGATGTGCGGTTCCGCGACGTCCGCGATCCCGTAGACGCGGTGGGCCGACTCGACGTATGCGAGCGCCACGGCCCCCAGAACCACCGATTCGGCGCCCAGTTCCGAGGCGATGATCGACGGCCGGATGGGGAGCGGGATCGCTCCCCACACGGCGCGGCGCAGGGGCTCCAGCAGCGCATCTCCCGCACGGGAGAGGCCACCGCCGACCACGACGACGTCGGGGTCGATCGCCATCGTGACGGTTGCGATGCCGGTGGCGAGCCCGCCGACGAAGCGCTCGACCTCCTCGGTCGACTCGGGCTCTCCTCGGCGGCGCGGCGGAACACGTCTTCGCCGGATTCGCCGCTCGTCCAGCGCAGCTGTCCGCGGGCGTTCACCTGCTTCGAGAAGACGATGTCGCCGACTTCGCCCGCGGCGCTGTGGCTGCCGCGTCGCAGGCGTCCGCCGATGATCAAGCCCATGGAGATGCGGTGCCCGGCGAAGAAGTAGACGACGTCGTTCATGAGCCGGGCCGACCCCATCCGGTGCTCGGCCAGGGCGGCGAGCCGCATATCGTTCTCGACCGTCACCTCGCAACCGAACTCGGCGCCGAGGTGGCCGGACACGTCGACGCCCTCCCAGTCGGGAAAGTTGCGAGAGACGACGAGGCGGCCGTCTTCGCCGACGAGACCCGACACGGCGACCGTCATCGAGAGCAGCCGTCGGCGGTCGATCCCGCTCTCGTCGAGGCAGCGGCCGATGATGCGTTTGACACCGAGCATGCGGCCGGCCCCGCCGATCGTCTCATCGACCGTCTCGTCGGTCCAGGCGATGATGTGCCCGGCCAGATCGGCGACCGCCGCGCGAATTCGGTGGATGCCGACATCCACGCCCATCACATAACCGGAGTCGCTGGAGAACTCATAGATGCGTGCGGGTCGTCCGGCGCCGCGACCGCCGAGAGTGTGCTCGTCGACCTCGCGCACGATGCCCCGGTCGCTCATCTGCAGCAGTGCCGCCTCGACCGTCGGACGCGACAGACCCGTTCGGGTCGCGACCTGGGCGACCGTCGCCCTGCCTCCGTCGCGCAACGCGAGCGCGCACCGCGCGGCGTTCCCCGCCCTGAGGCGCGAGGCCGCCGGCTCGGGGGTGCGGTCGACACCTGCCATTGATTCAGCTCCATCACTGTTACAACGAAATTGCATTGCGTAATTACTAGCGGTCAGTAAAGCACGGCAGGAATGGCGGGGTCAAAGGTTATCCGAATAGAACTAAAGCCGTTTGCGTAGTAGAGCGTTCGTTTCGGAATGCGTCGCCCTCCACGGCGTCCGCGCGCGCATCCGGGTATCGTCCGATCAGTGACGTCGACCATCGAGAACCTCTCCCGGGAGACCCGGGTCTTCCCGCCCCACCCCGACTTCGCCGCGAACGCGAACATCGGAGCCGACGCCTGGGAGCAGGCAGCGGATCCGGTTGCGTTCTGGGAGAAGCAGGCCGACAGGCTCGACTGGCACGAGCGCTGGGCCACGGCGCACACCTGGGAGCCCGCCACCGACACCGGTGCTCAGGATGCGAACGGCGACGCGATCCTCACCGTCCCCCAGGCGACGTGGTTCCAGGGCGGCAGGCTCAACGCGGCCGTCAACTGCGTCGACCGCCACGTCGACGCCGGCAACGGAGACCGTGTCGCGATCCACTTCGAGGGCGAGCCCGGCGACCGCGAAACCATCACATACGCCGACCTCCAGCGCCGCGTCGCGCAGGCGGCGAACGCACTCGAAAGCCTCGGTGTCGGGAAGGGCGACCGCGTCGTCGTCTACCTGCCGGTGATCCCCGAGACGATCGTGATCACGCTCGCGATCGCGCGCATCGGTGCGATCCACTCCTCGTCTTCGGCGGCTTCTCCGCGGAGGCGCTGAGGTTCCGGGTCGAAGACACGGCGGCGAAGCTTCTTGTGACCTCCGACGGCCAGTTCCGGCGCGGTCGCGCGGTCGCGGTCAAAGCCGCCGCCGACGAGGCCGTTTCGGGCTCCGACGCGATCGAGCACGTGCTCGTGGTGCGCCGGACCGGCGACCTCACTCCCGACATCCCCTGGACTCCCGGGCGAGACGTCTGGTGGCACGACGTCGTCGACACCGCGTCTACGCAGCACTCCCCCCGGTTCTTCGACGCCGAGACGCCGCTGTTCATCATCTACACCTCGGGCACGACGGGAACGCCGAAGGGCGTCGTCCACACGACGGGCGGCTACCTCACCCAGGCCGCCTGGAGCCACTGGGCGCTCTTCGACGCGAAGGACTCCGATGTGTACTGGTGCACGGCCGACCTGGCCTGGGTCACGGCGCACACGTATGTGCTCTACGGACCCTTCGCCAACGGCGCGACCTCGGTGATCTACGAGGGCACCCCAACACACCGCATCCCGGCCGTCACTTCGAGATCATCGAGCGGTACGGCGTCACTACCTACTACACGGCGCCCACCCTCATCCGCACCTTCATGACCTGGTTTCCGGATGGCGTCCCCGCGCAGTGGGACCTCGCCAGCATCCGCCTGCTCGGCACCGTCGGCGAGGCGATCAATCCAGAGGCCTGGGTCTGGTTCCGCGAGCAGCTCGGCGCATCCCGGGCACCGATCGTCGACACCTGGTGGCAGTCGGAGAGCGGGTCGGCGATCGTCGCTCCTCTGCCCGGCGTCTCGACCCTGAAGCCTGGATCGGCCACCCGTGCGATTCCCGGCGTCACGGTGCGGATCGTCGACGAGAACGGCGACCAGGTGCCGAACGGCTCGGGCGGAATCATCGTGATCGACGGCACCTGGCCGTCGATGGCACGCACTGTGTGGGGCAACCCGCAGCGCTACCTCGACTCGTACTGGCGCCGCTTCGCCGACCGCGGCTACTTCCTCGCGGGCGACGGCGCCAAGTACGACGACGACGGCGATATCTGGCTCCTCGGCCGCATCGACGACGTCATCAACGTCTCGGGCCACCGCCTCTCCACCATCGAGATCGAGTCGGCCCTGGTTTCGCATCCGGCGGTCGGTGAGGCCGGAGTCGTCGGTGTCAGCGATGCGACCACCGGGCAGGCGATCGCCGCGTTCGTCATCCCCTCCCGCGAGGTCGCGGAGGCCGAACACGAAGAGCTCGCCGCACTCCTGCGAGCCCATGTCAGCCACGAGATCGGCCCCATCGCCAAGCCCCGGGAGATCGTGGTCGTACCCGACCTGCCGAAGACCCGGTCGGGCAAGATCATGCGCCGCCTGCTCGTCGACCTCTTCGAGGGCCGCACCCTCGGCGACACGACCTCCCTGCAGGACGAGACCGTGCCGCGTCAGATCGCGGAGCGCCTGGCGTCGGTCAGAGGGTCGTGATCAGGCCGCCGTCGATGACGACAGTCGCGCCCGTGATGTTCGTCGCGCGCTCGCTCGCCAGCCAGAGCACAACATCGGCGACCTCCTCCGGATGCGTGAAACGTCCGGTCGCGGATGCTGCCGCCGCTCCCTTCGCCACATCCTCCGGCCGCTGCCCCGTGGCGTTCGCGACGGTCTGCGCGACGCCGCCCTCCCCCAGCCACAATGCCGTCTCGACCGGTCCCGGGCACACGCTGTTGACGCGGATGCCCTGCGCACCGAACTCCTTCGACAGCGACTTCGCGAAGCTCGTCATCGCTGCTTTGCCCGCGCTGTAGTCGATGACATCCGGGTCGGGAAGAAACGCGTTGACCGAGCTCGTGTTCACGATCGTGCCGTGGCCGGCCGCGAGCATCCCCGGCAGGAGCGCCCTGGTCGTGCGCACCGCCGCCATGAGGTTGAGGTCGAGGGATGCGTACCACTGCTCGTCCGTGACGCTCAGGAAGCCGTCCACCCGGGTCTTCGCCAGGCCGACGTTGTTCACCAGGATGTCCACCGCCGGTCCGGCCGCACCTGCCAGAATCCCTGCCGCATCGGGCCGGGCGAGGTCGGCCGCGACGAACTCGACGCTCCCCGCATCCACCAGCTCCGAGAGCTCCGGCGTGATCGACCGCGCACCCGCGATCACGTGCGCGCCTTCGGCGACGAGCCCCCGCACGATGGCGAGTCCGATGCCCTTGCTCGCGCCCGTGACGACGGCGCGTTTTCCTGAGAGTCCGAGATCCATGGGCTGAGCGTATGGGGACGGGGGGCCGGTCGTCTACGGGTCACGCGGATAGCCGCGGTTTCGATGGCTGACGCGCGCCCGGCGCAGGAAGAATCGGTGCGAACTGGCCCGGTTTTCCTGCGTTGTGCACCGACACGCCGCGTGCCGCTTCAGAATTCCTGCGCAAGGAACGCCCCCTCGACCCGTCGCCACGAATTCCGCGAACGCACGCCTCGCGAACGACAAGAGCCCCTGACCTAAACTCCCGGTCAGGGGCTCTTTCTGGGGTGCACCCCCTGGGACTTGAACCCAGAACCCACTGATTAAGAGTCAGTTGCTCTGCCGATTGAGCTAGAGGTGCGTATTCGATTCGGACACCCGAACCGAGGTCCAACATTAGCATCAGATTTGCGCCGCGCGCCAATCGAGCATCGCTCGGCTCCCGATAGGCTCGACGGGTGACTTTCGACGCCGCCAGCAGCTCTCCTCTCGCCGACGATCTCGCCCTCGCCCTCCGGTTGGCCGATGCCGCCGATGCGATCTCCATCGACAAGTTCCGCAGCCGCGGGCTGCACATCGACGTGAAGCCGGATCGCACGCATGTGACCGAGGCCGACCTCGCCGTCGAGCGCGCCATCCGCGAGATCCTCGCGTCCGAACGACCGGACGACGGCATCCTCGGTGAGGAGTACGGCGTCGAGGGCGACGCCCGCCGTCAGTGGATCATCGACCCGATCGACGGCACGGCCAACTACCTCCGGGGCGTCCCCGTCTGGGGAACTCTCATCGCCCTAGCCGTCGATGGCGTACCAGTGGTGGGCGCCGTCTCCTCCCCGCGCTCGGAAAGCGCTGGTGGGCGGCGAAGGATGCGGGCGCGTGGCTCTCCGAGAACGGCGCCGAGCCGCATCGACTGCGAGTGTCCGGCGTCGCCGAGCTCGCCGACGCATCCATCAGCTTTCAGAGCATCGCCCAATGGGACGAGGCCGGATACCTCGACCGCCTGATCGCGCTGACGCGCCAGGTGTGGCGAGACCGCGCTTACGGCGACATGTGGTCGTACATGCTGCTGGCCGAGGGGCTCGTGGATGCGGTGGGCGAGTTCGGTGTGAAGACCTACGACCTGGCCGCCCTCATCCCGATCGTGGAGGAAGCCGGCGGCCGCCTCACCTCGGTGACGGGTGAGGCCGGCCCCGGCAACGGGTCCTCCCTCGCCAGCAACGGCATCCTGCACGACGCGCTGCTGGCAGCCCTCGCTTAGTCGAGGTCAGAGCGTGACGGCGAGCTCCTCGAGCTGGTCATAGCCGTCGGTCATGCCCGACTCCATTCCGGACGAGACCATGCCGTCGCGGGCTTCGAGCGTCGGATACACGGCCTTGCCGACCAGGCGCGAGCGGCCGTTGCCCAGGTCCTCGAACTTGATGGACTCGATGCTGACCACATCGGGATAGCCCTCGAACTCGAACGTCTGGATGGCGAAATCGTTGTCTCGCACGACATGGAAGACACCGCGGAACCCGTACTCGCCTCCCTGTCCGTCCTTGTGGATGTAGCGGTAGCCGCCGCCTGTCGAGAAGTCGTACTCCTGCAGGTCCATCTCGTAGCCGCGCGGACCGACCCAGCGCTTGTAGAGCTCAGGATCCTTGTGGGCACGGAACACGGCCTCGACGGGTGCGTCGAACTCTCGCTCGAACTCGACATACGGAAGACCCTCGGGTGCGGTTACTTTGAGTGCGTTGCTCATGATCGTTCCTCATTCCCTTGTTTTGATGTCGTCGCCTGGTGTGGCGTTGTCGCCGGGCTCAGCGTCTCCGAGTTCGGCCAGTACTGCATCCAGCGACCGGAATCGCTGTTCGTGGATCAGCCGGTATTCGTCGATCCACGCGGTCAGTTCTTCGAGCGCATCCGCGTTCAGGTGCACCGGGCGGCGCTGGGCCTCCTTGGTGCGCGTCACAAGGTGCGCTTCTTCGAGCACGTGGATGTGTCGGGAGACCGCCTGCGTGGTGATCGCGAACGGTTCGGCCAACTCGTTCACGGTGGCCGGCCCCCGGCTGAGACGGGCGACGATCGCTCTCCGTACCGGGTCGCCGAGCGCTTGGAACGCCCTGTCCAGCCGATCTTCGACGCCGCCGACCTCATCCATACTCAACTCATTCCTTTATCAACACTTACGTTGAATACGATAGATGCTCCGGATGCCCGTGTCAAGGGTTCCCGCCCGGGCCGCCTGTCGATAAGTTGGGGACAGTGAGCACCCCTTCCGCGCCTCCCCTCGTGCACATCGACCATTTCCGGATGGATTTCGGGCGCACGACCGTCATCCGCGACCTCTCGTTCGACATCGAGCGAGGCGAGACCTTCGGCTTCCTGGGCAGCAACGGCTCGGGTAAGACCACGACGATCCGCGCGCTTCTCGGCATCTACCAGCCGACCGGCGGCACGCTGCACATCGACGGTCGCCGGTTCAGTCCCGAGGCCGGCATCCGTCTCGGTTACCTCCCCGAGGAGCGCGGGCTCTACAAGAAGGAGTCCGTGATCGACGTCATGGTCTACTTCGGCAAGCTCAAGGGGCTGTCGGCGGAGCACGCCCGCCGCTGGTCGCGCGACTACCTGGCCAGGGTCGAGATCGGCGACAAGGAGAAGGTGCGCCTCGACAAGCTCTCGGGCGGTCAGCAACAGAAGGTGCAGCTCGGCGTGACCATCATGAACGACCCCGAGCTGCTCATCCTGGACGAGCCGACCAAGGGCTTCGACCCGGTCAACCGGCGCCTGCTCATGGACATCATCGACGACCAGAAGAAGGCCGGATCGACCGTGATGATGGTCACCCACCAGATGGAGGAGGTCGAGCGCCTCTGCGACCGGGTGATCCTGCTCAAAGACGGCGTCTCGCGGGCATACGGCACCGTCGCCCAGGTGCAGGAGCAGTTCGGCGGAACCGTCATCCTCGTCGATCACGACGGCACGATCCCGCCATCTTCCGACTACTCGATCGCTCAGGATGCGGGCGGCCACGCGGTGCTGGAGGTCGCGAACGACGCCGATCCGGCCGCCATCCTGCGCCGACTCGTCGACGCAGGTCTCGACGTCGGCCGCTTCACCCCCACCCGCAAGTCGCTCGACGACATCTTCGTCGAGGTCTACGGAGCCGAGAACAGGGAGCTCGTCTGACCATGTCCCAGCACAACCTCGGAACCGTCATCTCGTTCGAGTTCCTGCGCACCGTGAGCAAGCGCCGGTTCTGGGCGATCACCCTGTTCATCCCGATCGTGATGATCGGACTGATCACGCTCATCGCCGCGTCCAACGTCTCGACGGCCAAGACGGCCGATGCCCAGAAGGACGCGCGCTTCTCGTTCGAGTACACGGATGCGTCCGACCTGATCGACCACAACGTCGCCACCAAGTTCGGCGGCCAACTGATCACCTCCGACGCCGCCGGAGTCGTCGCGGTCAAGTCGGGGACGACGGATGCGTTCTTCGTGTATCCCGCCGACCCCGCCAAGGAGCCCATCAAGGTCTACGGTGCGGACTCGGGCCTGTTTCAGAACGGCAAGTACTCGTCGGTCGCCCAGTCGCTCCTGTCGGCGAGCGTACAGGAGCGCATCGACTCGGCGACCTACGTCGCTGTCCTACGCGACCAGGTCTCCACGACGACGACCACGTTCAAAGACGGGCAGGTCTCGGCCGGTTTCGATGCGATCATCCCGCCCCTCTTCTTCATCGTGATCTTCTTCGTCGTGTTCGTGTTCCTCGGCAATCAGATGCTCAACTCGACGCTCGAGGAGAAGGAGAACCGGGTCACCGAGATGATCCTGACCACGATCAACCCGACGAGTCTGCTGCTCGGCAAGGTCATCTCGCTGTTCTTGATCGGCATCATCCAGATGATCGTGTTCTCTCTGCCCGTGATCATCGGCTACCTGTTCTTCCGAACCCAGCTCTCCATCCCCGAGCTCGACATCTCCAGCCTCGTCTTCGATCCGCAGCGCATGATCATCGGCGCGCTCATCCTGATCGGCGGATTCGCGCTCTTCACCGGCACTCTCGTGGCGATCGGCGCGATCATGCCGACGGCGAAGGATGCTGCTCCCGTGTTCTCCGTTGTCATCTTCGCCCTGATCATCCCGCTCTACGCCGGAGGTTTCGCGGTCAGCTCGCCGGAGTCGCCGATCGTGCAGGTGCTGGCTTATTTCCCATACACGGCGCCCGTCACCGCGCTGATCCTCAACGCGTTCGGCAACCTGCCCGTCTGGCAGGCGATCATCATCATCCTGGAGCTCTTCGTGCTTGCCGCGATCGTGTTGAGGCTGGCGGTGCGGCTGTTCCGGTACGGCTCGATCGAGTACACGAACAAGGTGAAGATCCGGGATGTGCTCGGTCGCCGAGCCCCCGCCGAGCTGCAGTCAGAGCGCTGATGCGCGCGATCATCGTGCCCGTCCCCGGCGACGCCGACGTTCTCGAGCTCGCCGAGGTGCCCGACCCTGTTCCGTCCGATCGCGAGGTGCTGATCCGTGTCGCAGCGGCCGGGCTCAATGGAGCCGATCTGTCGCAACGCCGCGGGTACTACGCTCCCCCGCCCGGAGCGCCGGAGTGGCCCGGCCTCGAGGTGTCGGGCGAGATCGCGGAAGTCGGTTCATCCGTCACCGAGTGGCAGATCGGCGATCTGGTCTGCGCGCTTCTCCCCGGAGGCGGATACGCGGAGTACGTGACCGTCGACGCAGGACTAGTGCTCCCCGTTCCGCCCGGTGTCGACCTGGTCGAGGCTGCCGGCCTCCCCGAAGTCGTAGCGACGGTGTGGTCGAACGTCTTCCAGCTCGCGGAGTTGCGGCGGGGTGAGTTCCTCCTGGTCCATGGCGGCTCCAGCGGCATCGGTTCGATGGCCATCCAGCTGGGCTCGGCTCTGGGCTCGCAGGTGCTGACAACGGCCGGTGGCGCGGAGAAGACGGCGTTCTGCCGTGCGCTCGGGGCCGACGTCGCGATCGACTACAAGCAACAGGACTTCGTCGAGATCGTGCGTGACGCCACCGACGGCCACGGTGTGGATGTCGTGCTCGATATCGTCGGTGGCGACTACATCGCGCGCGACCTCGAGGCGCTGGCGACCGGAGGACGCATCATGTCGATCGCCAATCGCGGTTCCGCGCAGAGCACGATCGACGTCGGCAAGCTGATGCACAAGCGCGCCAAGCTCTGGGGAACCACGCTTCGGGCTCGCCCCCTCGACGAACGCGTCGCCCTCATCGCCGCGGTGCGGGAGCACGTCTGGCCGCTCATCGAGTCGGGCCGTGTGCATCCTGTCATCGACTCGGTGTTCCCGCTGGAGGATGCGACCCAGGCTCATCTGCGGATGGAGTCGTCGACGCACCTCGGGAAGATCCTGCTCCAGGTCTCGTAGCCCGGCGCCCGATCGACAAGTCGACGATCGCCACGATCGCGATGCCCACCGCGTAGGCGACGAGGTCGATCCACTGAAAAGTCGACCCGAAGACGAGCGACGCACCGGGCACTGACCTACTCAGGGCCGCAGGCAGTGGAGTCAGCTGCAAAAATTCGATGGCCGCGCAGAACGCTGCCGCGGCGGCCGCGGTTACGGTGATACGCGCTCGGGGCACAAGCACGACGACCAGCGTGTAGACGAACGCGGCATACAGGGCGTCACCGGCGAAACCGCCCACCGCTCCCCCGACGAACGAGTGCACGAGCAACCCTGCTATCAGGATGCCCGCCGCCGCGATCGCTGCTCCGACTCGCCTTGACATGCGCCTCCCTCATCCCGCCCAGCTCGTACGAATCCACGCTAAGTGGCCGTCTGTCGCACCGCATCCGTCATCGGATGGATACTTGGACGCCATCAGGATGGGAGGATCGAGGTATGACCGATACGCCGGCTTCCCCCTCCGACGCTGCTCTGCATTCCCTGCCGAAGGCCGAGCTCCACCTCCACATCGAGGGGACCCTCGAACCCGACCTTGCCTTCGAGCTCGCGGCGCGGAACGGCATCCGTCTCCCTTACGAGACCGTCGACGACCTCCGCAGACAGTACGACTTCAGCGACCTGCAGTCGTTCCTCGACCTCTACTACGAGACAGTCGATGTGCTGCGCACCGAGGACGACTTCGCCGAACTCACGCGACGGTACCTCGGTACGGCAGCGGGCCAGGGACTGCGCCATGTCGAGCTCTTCTTCGACCCGCAGGCCCACACCACTCGCGGGATCGCTCTCGAGACGGTGCTCGACGGCATCACGGCGGCCCTCGACGAGGCCGAGCGTGACCTCGGAGTCACGAGCGGCATTATCCTGAGCTTCCTCCGCGACCGTCCTGTCGAGGAGGCCGAAGCCACACTCACCGCGGGGTTGCAGCGCACCGACCGGATCATCGCCGTCGGCCTCGACTCCGCGGAGGTGGGATACCCGCCGAGACTCTTCGAACAGGTCTTCGCTCGGGCGCGCGAGGCGGGGCTCCACGCAGTCGCGCACGCCGGTGAGGAGGGTCCGCCCGCGTATGTCGTCGAGGCGCTCGACCTTCTGAAGGTCGAGCGGGTCGACCATGGAATCCGCTCGGCGGAGAACGCTGCCCTTGTCGAACGTCTCGCGCGTGAGCGCATCCCGCTCACGATCTGCCCGCTGTCGAACCTGCGGCTGCGCACGGTGTCGGACTTGGCCGCCCATCCTCTCCGGCGCCTCGATGCCGCCGGCGTCCGGGTGACGATCAATTCGGACGACCCCGCATACTTCGGCGGCTACGTCGGCGACAACTTCATCGCTGTCCGCGACGCTTTGGGCATGAGCGAAGAGGATGCACGGCGGTACGCGCGCAACTCGGTCGCCGCCTCGTTCGCCTCAGAGAAGCGCAAGACGGAGCTGCTGGCCGAGATCGACGCCTGGATCGCCTGAGCGAGCTACGCGGCCGTCAGCCGTCCCCGACCGAAAGGCAGCCGAGGCGCGCGATAGATCAGCTTGAGCGGCCCATCCGGACCCACCTCGATGTCCGCGACGCCGAACTTCCAGACGCGGTTGTAGAGGTAGACGCTGATCGGTGTCGGCGACTCGGCCGAGATCTGCCAGGTTCCGGTGCCCCACTGCGCGGGATGCCCGTGACCGCCGTAGACGACGGTCGGCTTCGGATACCATCCGAGCCACGGCTTGACGAGGGTGAGCTCGATCCTGGGTGAAGTCGGCGACGCTGGCACGCTGACAGCCTAAGGGCCCGGGAAGACCCCGTCGTACGACGTGTCGACCGTCAGGAGCTCAGCGGGCACCGGAAACGGCAGCACGTAGTCCATCCGCGTCGCCCGGATGTCACCGAAATCGTCCTTCTTGACCCGGATGCGCTCACGGCTCACCTCGACGATGCGCACCCGCAGACGGCTGCCGTCGTCGAAGCGAAGGCTGAATGGTTCGGCGAGATAGCCCAACCCGCGTTCCTCGAGCAGTTCCTCCGCCGCGAGCCAGTCCATCTCGCGCGCGACCTCACGACCCAGAAGGTCGATCGGGACGAAGCCATCCCCTCGGGACGCATCCACCCGACCAGTTCGCCGTCGCCTCGCCGGTGCTCGATCCAGTCGTCCATGGTCACGCCGGACAGACTAGCCGACGCCCGGCGGCGGAGGCGGCGGCCCCGATGCCTTCTGGTGTGCCTGCACCGCCGTGGAGACGTTCCCGTGGATGTTGTCCGCCCCGATACGCTCCAGCACGCCGTCCCGATCGAGTGTCGCTCTGACCGTCCGTTTCAAACGGGCGAGGCGAAGCGTGATCCCCGCGTCGCGGGTGAGGGTCACGATGTCGCCCAGCGCAGCGGTGCCCTGAGAGTCGATGAAGTTCAAGCCCGCGCAGTCCAGGACCACGCCGGTCAACCCCGTGTTCGAGTGAATGATCTCGCGGAGTCGATCCTCGAGCGCGTCCGACGTGGCGAAGAAGAGGCCGCCGTCCATGCGCAGCACGACGACACCCGGAGTCAGTTCGCCGTCGGGAAAGTCGCTCAGGTCTCGGAAGACGTCGGTCTTCGCCTTGCGGGCCAGGATGGGGATGTTCGGATGGGTGGCCACCCCGATCAGCCACAGCAGCGACAGCCCGATCCCGATCATCACCCCGGCCAGAACCCCGAACGCCAGAGTGCCGATGATCGCGGCGATCGCCACCCAGAAGTCGAACGGCTGAACACGGGCGAGACGCCGCATCTCGGGGATGTTGATCATCCCCATCACGACGGCCTCGATGATGAGCGCAGCGAGCACCGGCTTGGGCAGGGCGGAGAACAGCGGTGCCAGAACGAGCAGGGTGAGCAGAACCGTGACGCCTGATGTCAGCGAGGCCAAGCCCGTGCGAGCACCGGAGCGGTCGTTGAGCGAACTCGCGGACAGGCTGGTGGAGACCGGCATGCCCTGAAACAGCCCGGCGCCTGTGTTCGCGAGCCCCTGAGCGACTGACTCCTGGTCGATGTCGATCTGGTATCCGTGCTTCGCCGCGAACGACCGGGAATCGCCGGCGGTCTGCGAGAACCCGATCAGCACCAGCGCGACAGCAGCGATGGCCACGGTTCCCGCGTGATCCCACATCAGGCCGAGGTTCGGAAGCGCGAACGACGGCAGTCCGCGCGGCACCTCTCCGACGAGCGACACCCCGAGGTCTCCAAGTTGGAAGAGCCAGGAAGCGAGCAGGCCGCCCACGACCAGCACCAGGGCGCCCGGCACCTGCGGTGCGACCCGTCGCAGCCCGAAAACCACGACCAACGAGATGAGGCCGACGATCACCGTTGCCAGATTCCACTCACCCGCGGTGCCCAGCCACGACCACAATTCCTGAAACGAGTTGGTACCGGTCGTCTTGCTGCCCGTGAGCTTGGGAAGCTCGCCGATGACGACATCGATGGCCGCCCCGAAGAGGAAGCCCGTCACGACGGCACGGGAGAGGAATTGCGCGATCCACCCCATCTTGAGCACAGCGATCAGCAGAAACAGGATGCCCGATGCGAGGGTGATACCAGCAACAAAGGATGCGATGTCGCCCTGATCCGTCAATCCGACGACGAACACCGCGCTGGCTGCCACCGCGGCCAATCCCGAGCTCGGACCCATCGAGATCTGACGACTCGTACCGAAGATCGCGTACAGGATGGCGCCGGCAGCAGCAGCGTAGAGACCGTTCTGCAACGGGATGCCCGCGATGCCCGCATAGCCGAGGTTCTTCGGAACAATCAAGGCCGCGACCGTCACTCCGGCGATCAGGTCCCCGCGCAGCCAGCGTCGATCATAGGTGCGAATCCAACCCAGGATCGGAACCAGCCCGCTCAGCTTCCGCCTGGGACTCACGGCCAGTGGTGGTGTGACTTCGTCATCTGAAACCTCCGAGTGCACCTATGGTGGCACCAAACCGCCGTTCGCGGTTGATTCCTCCCGTATCCGGTTCAGGATTGCTCCGCGAGCCATTCGTCGAAAGTCTGCCTTCCGAGCCTCGTGTCCGCCGCTGGGAGCAACGATCCGTCGCGCATCCCTCGGCCCCAGGCGCCTGGCAGTGCAAGCTGGATAACGGGGACAGTCCGGTTCGAAGCGACCAGGTAGCGCCTCACGAGGTTCGCCATGTTCTCCTCCTGGGGACCGGCGAGATCGGGTTCCAACCCTCGTGGACCCGAGACGGCGATACCGACGAGTTCTGCGGCCACCTCGGCGGCCGCGATCGGCTGCGATCGCATCGTCGGGACGATCTGCACCGGGCCGAGCTTCCCGTGTTCGAGCAGTTGCACCGCGAACTCGTGGAACTGGGTCGTGCGCAGCAGAGACCACCCACCAGGGCTCGACTCGAGAATCTCTTCTTGCACGGTCTTCCCCGCATAGTAGTTGGAGTTCACGCGGCGGGCGCCGATCACGGACAGCGCGATATGGTGCGGCACCCCGACTTCGCGTTCGGCCTCGAGCAGGTTGGTCGTGACCGTTCCGAAGAACCGAACCGATTCCGCGGTGGAGGTGCTGTTCGTTCCCGAGACGTCGATGACCGCCGCTGCGCCACGGAGAGACGAGACGAGCCCCACGCCGGTGAGCAGGTCGGTTCCGGTCGATCGGCTCAGCACCACGGGATCGTGGGTCGCTTCCCGAAGGGCTTCGACGACATGGCGGCCGACCGCTCCTGTTCCACCCGCGACCGCGATTCTCATGCCAGACCCTCCGTCGCGATCACGCGGCGACGGGACGGGAAGGCGAGGACAACGGCGAGCGCTGCACTCAAACCGAGAAAGAGCAGACTGACGGCGAGATCGAGCGCGGTCCCTTCGGGATGAAGTGCGTGATAGCCGAAATGAAGCACCCCGAAGACCCCCAGGCGACGCCGGCCACACGGCCAGGCAGAGCGCTTCGATGAAACACTCCGACGATGCTGGCCGCCGAAAGGCCCAGGTATGCGCTTCCGACGTCGCGGATCAGATGCTCATTGAAGGGGCCATCCAGATCGATCCAGTGCAGCCCGAATCCGGGAAACGACCGGTAGAACTGTTCGGGGAAGAACTGCGCCCAGACCCCGACATAGATCCCGAGCGCTATCGTGATCGCCAACAGCACGCGGCGGAAAGGTGTGTTCATACTGACCAGGACCGGATGCGCGAGCGCTTTGTGAGGTGCCGCCTCACAAAAGCAGCCCGTGTCCGGTCTTGATAGGCAAAGGGAGAAAGGTTCACACGCATGTCCGGCAACGCCACCGACGAGCTCCGGGCCGAGGTCCTCGGCGAGCGCAGGCACCTGATGGCGCTCGCATTCCGGATGCTCGGCACCGTCGCCGAGGCAGAGGACGCCGTTCAGGAAACGTACGTGCGCTGGTACCGGATGAGCGAGGCGGAACGCGAGGCTATCGACATCCCGCGCGCTTGGCTGACCAAGGCCGCGAGTCGCGTGTGCTTGAACGTCCTCGCCTCGGCACGCGCACGGCGCGAACGCTACATCGGGCCCTGGCTGCCGGAGCCTGTGCCCACCTCGGCCTTCGTCGATCCTGCGGCTGCCGCGGCAGCGTCGACTGCGGACCCGATCGACAGGGTCACCCTCGACGAATCCGTCAGTACCGCGCTCCTCGTCGTCCTCGAAGCGATGACCCCCGCCGAACGGGTCGCTTTCGTCCTCCACGACGTGTTCGCGATGCCGTTCGACGAGATCGCAGAGATCGTCGGTCGCACGCCCGCCGCGTGCCGGCAACTCGCCACCTCCGCCAGACGCCGGGTGCACGAGACGACGTCGCGGCAGGTTCCGCGGGCCGAACACGATCAAGTCGTGCAAGCTTTCTCCGCGGCCGCACGCAACGGCGATCTCGCCGGACTCGTATCCGTGCTCGACCCGAGTGTCGTCCTCAGCTCCGACGGCGGTGGAATCGTTCACGCAGCCAGGAACCCCGTCTTCGGCCGGGACAGGGTGGCACGTTTCCTTGTCGGCGCGCTCACCAAGAACGCGAACACCGAGGTCCTCGACCAGCAGACGAGCGACGGTCTCGGCTTCGCGCTCTGGGAGGAGGGCCGGATCACCGGCGTCGTCACCATCGAGGTCATCGACGGCTTGATCACGAATGTGCGCTTGGTGCTCAACCCCGACAAGCTCTCGATGTGGAACTGACACCTCGGGTGATCAACAGCGCGTGACAGCGACCTGATGGTGGAGATGGGGGAATTGAACCCTATTTTGGCTCTTGTCAGGCAGCGACAACGGCCCCAAATCCGCATAATTCCAGAGACTTCTGATCACATGAGATGACAGAGATCTCCTACGTTCTCAAATTCTTGTGGGCAAAGTGTGCGCACGGGATTGCACCGCGCCTGTCGCACAACTCTTCTCGCTATTTGTTCGAACTGGGGCTGTCGAGTTCGAGGTTCGCAGTCGAGTGCTGAACGTCTCGACATTCCGCACGTTGAGTGGTCGCAAGCTCAGGAAGGGCCACACCCTCTTCTTCGATGAAGACGAGTCCGTTGCCGAACGGGTCGTCGAAGAAGAACATCGGAGAGCCGCCACCGATCGTCAGCGGGGCGTCGTTGTAGAGGTCGACACCCGCCGCGTCGACCCGGGAGAAGGCCCGCCCGGCGTCGGCGGTGCCGAGCCGGACGGCGACGGGGATCTCGCTGTCGGCCGGGAGCAGGACGATGCCGACCGAGGAGCCGGGCGGCACCACCTCCACCATGCGCGCACCCGGCCACGGTTCGCCGTCGTAGCGCACATCGCAACCCAGGACATCGCGGTAGAACGCCAGTGCCCGGTCCTGATCTGGCACGGGGATGCTCACGCTGAGCACCCTGGTCGTGATCATCATGCCTCGCTCTCGCCAAGCACGGATGCGATCGCGTTCAGCTGCTCGGCGATGCCCTGCCGGCGATACTCCGGCTGGTCGAGGTCGTCGAGGTACACGCCGTGTTCAGTGAGGGTCAAACGGGTGCCTCCGGGCACTACTGCGAATTCGACCGAGGTCAGTGAGACGGAGATGCGGTCGCTGTTGCGGAGCATGTGGTTCGTGTAGACGATGCGGCGCTCCGGGATGATGTCCTGGAAGACGGCGTCGTAGGTGTACACGTCGCCTCCGTCCGCTAACGCCGCCCGCGAGAACTCCCGCCCGCCGATCCGGAAGTCGAGCGAGTACTCGCCTTCGTCATCGCCTCGGGTGAACCAGAGCCGCTTTGCTGCAGGGTCGGCCCAGGCGGCGAAGACCCGGGCGACATCGGCGGGATACTCCCGCTCGAGGACCATGGTGTCGTGTTTCGTGCCGTTGTTGCTCATTTGCTGTTCTCCCATTCGTCGCCCGAGGTGTCGAGGAACTCCCCTAGGCTGTCCAATCGCTTCTCCCACTGCTGCCGCTGACCAGCGAACCAGGACTCCGCCTCACCCAGCGCGTCGCGGTTGAGTCGGCACATGCGTACCCTCCCCGTCTTGCGGCTGTGCACGAGGCCGCTGTTCTGCAGCACCTCCAGGTGCTGGACGACCGCCGGCAGCGACATCTGCAGCGGCCGCGCGAGCTCGCTTACCGTCGCCGGGCCGCGGCCCAGGCGCTCCAGCATCAGCCGTCGGCTCGGGTCTGCCAAGGCATGGAACACGTCGTCCAGATACTTAAGCATGTGCTTAAGTATCCGGAGATTTGCACCGTTGTCAATGCTCGGCCATAAGTCGGCGGCAATGACGCTCGACACGTACGTCGACCTCTTCGAAGACGACCTGGACGAGGTCAAAAGCGTGGCCAAAATATGGGCACCAGAAAGAGTTGAGGCCTCCTCCGCAAGCGGAAAAGGCCCCAAACTTCCGCGTAATCACGCGGATCTCAAACAACGCGTGACAGCGACCTGATGGTGGAGATGGGGGAATTGAACCCCCGTCCACTGCTGTGGTCATATGCCTTCTACGGGTGTAGCCAGTACAAGCGTTCTACTCGGCTCCGGAATTTGCCACTGGCACCTAATCCGACGAGCCCAGTCTCAGTTGAAGTCCCTCTACGCCCTCAGACGAAACATAGAAGCAATCTCTCTAAATAACGCCAGGATCCGGGTAGAGAGCATTCCCGGTCTGACGGTCTCTATAAGTTGCGAAGAGCGAACTTACGCCGCGAGGGCGAAGTCTGCCTTGGCAGAGACAGTGCGGTTTGAATTGGCACTTATTGTTTTGCAGTCATCGTTTACGAGATAAGGCTGCATCCTCGACCCGCTTCTCACACTCTCGCAGACAATGTCGAAACCGATCATCCCCATGCGACGGCCGTGAGGCCGGGTCACTGTCACGCGCTGTTGAGTTCTTGCACTGCGATCGCCGTTATGACGAGCTTCCAAGCATACAACACCGCATGGGCGCGTTCTATGCCACGATCGAGGAATGGCCGACACGATCATCACCGTCCAGGGCGAGTACGAACTACACCAGCCGGCTGAGCGGGGCACTGTGCGTCTCACGATCTCCTACGAGGGAGAGCAGCGGGATGACGTGCTCTCCCGCACGACGCAACGTCACGCCTCCCTAGCGAGTGAGCTCCGTGACATCCACAACCCTCAGGGCGGTCCCGTCACCTGGTGGGCCTCGGATCAGCTGCGGGTCTGGGGCGAGCGGCCGTGGAACCAGAACGGTGAGCAACTGCCGATCGTCTTCCACGCGCAGGTCGGTCTCGACGCGAAGTTCAGCGACCTGGCCGCGCTCTCCGATTGGGTCGGCGTGGTGTCGCTCCTCGACGGAGTGAGCGTCTCGGGTGTCACCTGGGCACTAACCGAGGCCCGCAAGCAGTCGCTCGTGCAGGAGGCCAGGCGTCGAGCGGTCGAGAACGCCGTGGCCAAGGCCACGGTCTACGCCACAAGCCTGGGCCTCGGCAGCGTCAAGCCGCTCGCTCTCAGCGACCCGGGGATGCTCGGCGACGTATCATCGCCCGGCCAGCCGGTTCAGCCCCTGTTCGCCCGCGCCGCATCCGCGGACCTGGGCGGCGGGAGCACCCTCGCGCTCAAGCCGGAGGACATCACGATCGCGGTGCAGGTGCACGCTCGCTTCGCGGCGTCGTAAGTTCTGACCGTCGCGCGCATCCCGAGCCCGAAGCGTCAGGCCGGCTTGACCAATACTGATCGCAGCTTCGCCAGTTCTAGCTCATCGACCCCCGCGTCGAGCAAGTACTTGTGCACGCCGCCGCGCTCACGGTCGATGAGGTCGAGTACGCCCTCGAGCGCCTCCGGCGGGCTGCCGCCCATGATCACGCGGATGTCCGGCGTCACCTCGACTCCGTGCTCCGCGACGAGCTCGAGCATCTTGTCGAGCCACGCTCCCTGCAGGTTGCCCTCGGTCTGCGCATAATCGGCGATGACCGTCTCGCGGTCGACACCGACTGCAAGCAGCGCGAGCGCGACGACGATTCCGGTGCGGTCCTTGCCGGCCGTGCAGTGCACGACGACACCCGCATCCCCGGTGTCCGCTATCTCGCGAAGCGCCTTGGCAACGACGTCAGTGTGCTGGAGCACGATCTTCGCGTACAGGTCGGCGATCGTGGCACCGATCGTCGCCTGCGACGCGCCGGATCCCTCGAAGACCGGGAGGTTCAGAACATCGACATCGAGTCCGTCGAGGTCGTCGGGCGCCGCCTCGATCTCGAAGTCGTCCCGCAGGTCGATGACAACCTTCACGCCGAGTTCACGCAGCTTCCGCTTGCCCGCATCCCCGATCGAGTGCAATCCGTCAGACCGGAAGAGCTTGCCGAAGCGGACGGTGCCTCCATCGGCCTGGTATCCCCCGACATCGCGGAAGTTGTATGTGCCGGCAACGGGGATCAGATTGGTCGTGCTCGTCATGAGCCTTAGTCTGTCATCCCCGGCCGGGACGCCTCACTCGCCGAGGTGCTGCCTGCTGGACATCGCACGATCAGCCTCGCGCTTGTCCTGACGCTCACGCAGCGCCTGTCGCTTGTCGTACTCGCGCTTGCCCTTCGCCACAGCGAGCTCCACCTTGGCGCGGCCGTCGGAGAAGTAGATGGACAGCGGGACGATCGTGTACCCGCCCTCTTTCACCTTGTTGTGGATCTTGACGATCTGCGCCTTGTGCAGCAGCAGCTTGCGCTTGCGCCGCGGCGCGTGGTTGTTCCAGGTGCCGTCGGCGTACTCGGGGATGTGCACGGCATCGAGCCACGCCTCTCCCCATCGACGAACGCATACCCGTCGACGAGGGATGCACGACCGGCCCGCAGCGACTTCACCTCGGTCCCCGTCAAGACCAGGCCGGCCTCGTAGGTGTCTTCGATGGTGTAGTCGTGGCGGGCTCGGCGATTGGTGGCCACCACTTTCTGGCCACGTTCCCTGGGCACAGCGCACTCCTGACAAATCTGATCGACGGATGTCCCGCACGTCTCGCGGGGCAGCAGATCAGTCTATTACGAACTAGACCTTCAGATAGCGACTGATCGCGAAGTTGGCCGATACGGCCGCCAGGACGATGCCGACGAGGATCAGGATCGGCGCAACCAGGAGGGCATTGTCCGTGCCCACGAAGTTGATGGATCGTATCTGGTCGCTCAGATACCCGCGAACGAAGAACGTGACGAGGGCATAGACCGCCCCCGCAGCGAGCACCGACCCGATCAGAGCAGCGAACACGCCCTCGAGGATGAACGGCGTCTGGATGAACCTGTTCGACGCACCCACCAATCGCATGATCCCGAGCTCCCGTCTTCGCGAGAACGCGGAGAGACGGATGGTCGTCGCGATCAGCAAGGCAGCCGCGACGAGCATCAGCGCGGCTATGCCGATCGCCGTGAAACTCGCTGCGTTGAGAATCGAGAAGATCTGATCCAGGTAACTTCGCTGGTCCACCACGCTCTGCACGCCGGGCGCGCTGGAGAGGGTCTCGGTGAGCACAGCCGAGTTGCTCGGATCCTTGAGGTTCACCCAGAAGGCAGGCTGGATCATCTGTGGCGTCACGAAGTCGGAGATCTGGTTGCCCTTGAACTGCTGCTTGAAGTGGGCGAAGCCCTGCTCCTGGTTCTCGAAGTAGAACTTCTTGATGTACGGAGCGAGCTCGGGCGACTGAAGCTGCGTCTTCACCGCGGCGATCATCTGATCGTTGGCCGGTCCGGCCTGGCAGCCGTCGGAGTCGATGCAGAGGTAGACCGCCACCTGCGCGCGGTCGTACCAGTAGTCCTTCATCTGGCCGATCTGCATCTGCAGCAGGATCGCGGCACCGACGAAGGTGAGCGAGATGAACGTGACGAGCACGACCGACACGACCATCGACAGGTTGCGACGGAGTCCGCTTGCGGCCTCCGAGAGGATCAGGCCGAATCTCATTTGGTGGGTCCCACGTTCTGCTCGCCGCTTTTCTCGCTGTCGGCACGGAGGCCGCGAAGGTCGAGGTTGGCGGTGAAGTTGAGGTGGTCGGGCAGGCCTTCGCCGGGTGGCGGGGGCTGGTGTCCGACGGGAGCGGCGACGGGTTCGGGGGTCGCCGGATGCACGGGCTCGGGCTGAATCGGCGGAGCCGCCTGAGCGACCGGTTCCGCTTCGGGCACGGGCGCGGGCTGCACTGGCACGGCCTGGGTCGGCACGGCCTGAGTTGGCACGGTCTGAGTTGGCACGGACACGGGCCCCTGCGGCTGCGACGTCGGGACCTGCGGTCGCGCCATCGGCCCGGTGTTCGATCGCGTGAAGGACTGGTCGGCCGAATACTGGGCCGGGCGCGAGGCCGCGGCATCCTCATCCGACTGGCCTGCAATCTTGGGCTCGGCGACGAGCGGAGCGGCCGTCGGGATCGCAGCCGTGAATCCGTAGCCGCCGTGGCGCTCGTCGCGAACGATCTGGCCGTTCGAGAGCTCGATGACGCGGCGCTTCATCTGGTCGACGATCGCGGCCTCGTGTGTCGCCATCAGCACGGTCGTCCCGCCGGCGTTGATCCGTTCGAGAACGGCCATGATCCCGGCGCTCGTCGCCGGGTCGAGGTTTCCGGTCGGCTCGTCGGCCAGAAGTACCTGCGGCTTGTTCACCACCGCGCGGGCGATGGCGACGCGCTGCTGCTCACCACCGGAGAGCTCGTGCGGAAGGCGCTGGGCCTTGCCGTCGAGGCCGACCATCTTGAGCACATCCGGAACAGCTTCCTGGATGAAACCGCGGGATTTGCCGATGACCTGCAGCGTGAACGCGACGTTCTCGAAGACGGTCTTGTTCGGCAGCAGGCGGAAGTCCTGGAACACCACGCCGATGTTGCGGCGGAAGTATGGGACCTTGCGGCTGGAGATGGTGCCCAGATCCTGCCCGAGCACGTGGATCTTCCCCTTGGTCGGCTTCTCCTCCTTGAGGATCAGCCGCAGGCAGCTCGACTTGCCGGAGCCGGAGGCACCGACGAGGAACACGAAGTCTCCCCGCAGCACTTCGAGGTTGATGGCGTTGAGCGCCGGGCGCGACGTGCCCGAGTACTGTTTGGATACTTGTTCGAACCGGATCATGACTTCTAGAGACTAAGCAACCTGCGCGCGTTCCGCAGCAGCGACATGCCCGACTCCCGAACCCTGATAGCCCGTTGAGTGAACTCTAGGCGTCGGCCTTCGCGCCGGCCTTCCACCGGATGCCCGCGGCGATGAACCCGTCGAGGTCGCCGTCGAACACGTTCGAGGGATTGTTGACCTCGTAGTCCGTGCGCAGGTCTTTCACCATCTGGTAAGGCGCGAGCACATAGCTGCGCATCTGGTCGCCCCAGCTGGCGGTGATGACGCCGGCGAGCTCCTTCTTCGCGGCCGCCTCCTGCTCGCGCTGGAGAAGGAGCAGACGGCTCTGCAGCACGCGCATGGCCGCAGCACGGTTCTGGATCTGGCTCTTCTCGTTCTGCATCGAGACCACCGTTCCCGTGGGAAGGTGGGTGATGCGCACGGCCGAGTCGGTGGTGTTGACCGACTGGCCGCCGGGGCCGGACGAGCGGAACACGTCGACGCGGATGTCGTTGTCCGGGATCTCGATCGACTCGGTCTCCTCGATCAGCGGAATGACCTCGACGGCAGCAAAGGAGGTCTGACGCTTTCCGGCCGAGTTGAACGGACTCATCCGCACCAGGCGGTGGGTTCCCGCTTCGACGCTGAGCGTGCCGAAGGCGTACGGCGCATCCACCTCGAAGGTCGCCGACTTGATGCCGGCCTCTTCCGCGTAGCTGGTGTCCATGACTGTCACCGGATACTTGTGGTGCTCCGCCCAGCGCAGGTACATGCGCAGTAGCATCTCGGCGAAGTCCGCCGCGTCGACGCCGCCGGCGCCGGCGCGGATGGTCACGACGGCCGGTCGCGGGTCGTACTCGCCGCTCAGGAGGGTCTGTACTTCGAGCTCGCCGAGGCTTTTCTGCAGGGACTCGAGTTCGGTTCGCGCCTCCGCGGCCGTCTCCTCATCGCCCTCGCCGTCGTTGGCGAGCTCGATGAGAACCTCGAGGTCGTCGAGACGCTGCGCGATCGAGGTGATGCGGGCGAGCTCGGACTGGCGGTGGCTGAGCGCGCTCGTCACCTTCTGCGCACGCTCGGTGTCATCCCAGAGGTCGGGCACGCCCGCCTGCTCGCTGAGGTCGGCGATCTCGGCCGTCAGCGCATCCACGTCGACCACCGATCGGATGTCGGAGAAAGTGGAGCGCAGCTCGGCGATCTGCTGCGAAAGATCGAGTTCAATCATGTCGCCCAACAGCCTACCCGTGCGCACCGCGCCCGGGCTCTGGGCACCGGATGACGGTACTGAAAGTTGTAGTGTGTAAACGATGTCATCTGTCGAGCGCCCGTTCAGTTTCCGCTCCGTGGCCCTCGCCGCCTTCCTCCCCACGCTGCTCTTCTCGATCGGCGAAGGGGCGATCATCCCGATCATCCCGATCGCCGCAGGCAACCTCGGGGCGAGCCTGGCGATCGCCGGACTGATCTCCGCGATGGTGATGGTCGGCGAGCTCGTCGGCGACATCCCGAGCGGCTGGGTCGTCTCGCGGTTCGGCGAACGCCCGTCGATGATCGCGGCCGCAGTTGTCGCCATCGCCGGTGTGATCGTCTGCCTCGTCGCGCCGAACTACTGGGTTCTGCTTGTCGGGATCTTCGTCGTGGGTCTGGCGACGGCCGTGTTCGCTCTGGCGCGTCACGCGTTCATGACCTCGTACGTTCCGGCCAAGTACCGGGCTCGCGCACTGTCCACGCTCGGCGGTATCTTCCGCGCAGGCTGGTTCATCGGACCGCTGATCGCCTCCGCGGTGATCGCGATCACCGGCTCCACGCAGTCCGTCTTCTGGATCTTCATCGTCAGCTGCCTCGGCTCGGTCATCGTGCTGATCGCGTTGCCCGACCCGGAGAAGATGTTCGGACCGACACCCGTCGTGGCCGCGGAGGGAAGCGAGCAGTTCAGCGCGGGCGAAGAAGAAGCCGAAGAGCGTACGAAGGGCCTGTTCCGCACGATCTGGTCGTTCCGCGGGGTGCTGGCGCGGATGGGGACGGGCGTCGCGCTGATCGGCGCCATCCGGTCGGCCCGCACGGTGCTCATGCCGCTCTGGGCCGTCAGCATCGGACTCAGCGAGTCGAACACCGCCTTGATCATCGGCATCGCCGGCTCGATCGACTTCGCCCTCTTCTACGCGAGTGGCCAGATCATGGACCGCTGGGGCCGGATGTGGAGCGCACTTCCGTCGATGCTCGGCCTCAGCGCCGGGTTCCTCGTGCTCACGTTCACCCACGACCTCCCGACCAACGTCGGCTGGTACACCGCGGTGTCGATGTGGCTCTCGGTCGCGAACGGCATCGGCTCGGGGATCATCATGACCCTCGGCGCCGACCTCGCCCCGAAGGATGCGCCCGCGCCCTTCCTCGGAGCCTGGCGCTTCGCCGGCGACGCCGGCCAGGCCGCAGCTCCCCTGCTCGTGTCGCTGCTGACCGCCCTTGTCTCGATTGCTTTCGCCAGCGGTGTCATCGGTGTCCTCGGCCTGGTCGGCGCCGGGATCCTCGCCCGATACATCCCCCGCTACGTCCCAAAACGCCCGCGCCCCGCCTGACGGGAATAGGGTCGGACCGACAGCGGTTCGGTTTCATGCAAACGCATGGAATAGAGACGGGACGACACTCATGGCGGCAACAATCGAACTCGGGATCGATACCTTCGGCGATGTCACGGTCGGCGCCGACGGCGCGCTGCTCCCGTACGCCCAGGTTCTCCGGAACGTCGTCGAGGAGGGCGTGCTGGCCGATCAGGTGGGTCTCGACTTCATCGGCATCGGCGAACACCACCGCGAAGACTTCGCCGTCTCCGCGCCGGAAGTCGTACTCGGCGCGATCGCCGGACGCACGGAGAACATCCACCTCGGCACTGCGGTCACCGTACTCAGCTCGGACGATCCCGTCCGCGTCTTCGAGCGATTCGCCACCCTGGACGGGGTCTCGGGCGGGCGTGCCGAGGTCATTCTGGGCCGCGGATCCTTCGTCGAGTCGTTCCCGCTCTTCGGATTCGACCTCGCGCAGTACGAAGAACTCTTCGACGAGAAGCTGAACCTCTTCGCGGAGCTGCGCAAGCAGGAGCCGGTCACCTGGACCGGGTCGCTCCGAGCATCCCTCGAGAACCAGTCGGTGTACCCGCACCTCGAGAACGGTCCCCTCAAGACCTGGATCGGCGTCGGCGGAAGTCCCGAGTCGGTCATCCGCGCGGCCCACTACGGCCTGCCCCTGATGCTCGCCATCATCGGCGGCGGTCCGATGCGTTTCCAGCCGCTCACCGACCTCTACCACCGCGCCCTCGAGCAGTTCGATCAGGATGCGAACCTCCCGATCGGCGTGCACTCCCCGGTTTCATCGCCGCGACAGACGAAGAGGCGAAGGAGACGCTGTGGCCGCACTATGAGGCGATGACCAACCGTATCGGGCGCGAGCGCGGCTGGCCGCCGGCGTCACGCGCCCGCTTCGAACACGACGCGGGTGACGACGGAGCTCTCTTCGTCGGGTCGCCGGAGACCGTCGCGAAGAAGATCGCATACACGGCCAAGGGGCTCGGGATCGAGCGTTTCGATCTGAAGCTCAGCAACGGAACGCTCGGGCACGACCACCTCATGAAGGCGATCGAGCTCTACGGCACCGAGGTCGCCCCGCGTGTGGATGAGCTATTGTCGTAGCCGCGCCTGGCGCGACCGCGGGAGTGGTGAAATTGGCAGACACGCAGGATTTAGGTTCCTGTGCTTTCGAGCGTGAGGGTTCAAGTCCCTTCTCCCGCACCAGCTAGCACCAGCTAGCACCAGAGGATGATCTTTCCCTCGCCGTGCACATTCTTAGCGTTTCCGGAGGAGCCCCTCGCTAAACTCGGGAGCATCCGCTGAATCGACTCCCCTGGAGAATCTTGATCCATCACGCTGCCCTCATCCCGTGGCTCGATCCGCACGCCATCATCACCGGCGTCGGACCGTGGGCGCTGCTTGTCGTCTGCGCGATCGTCTTCGCAGAGACCGGGCTGCTGATCGGCTTCCTGCTCCCCGGCGACACCCTGCTGATCATCTCCGGTATCCTCACTTTCTCGAGCGTGATCCACCTCGACATCTGGTGGGTGTGCCTCGCGATCGGCTTCGCTGCGTTCCTCGGAGGTGAGGTGGGCTATCTGATCGGACACAAGGCCGGCCCACGCATCTTCGAACGCAAAGAGACCGGTCTGTTCAGCATGGAGAACGTCAAACGCACCAACGCGTTCTTCGATCGGTTCGGCCCGCTCGCCGTCATCCTGGCCCGGTTCGTGCCGATCGTACGCACGTTCGCCCCCGTAGCGGCGGGCGTCGGCCACATGAACTACAAGAAGTACTCGCTGTACAACGCCATCGGCGCGTTCATCTGGGGCGCCGGTCTCACGTACTTCGGATTTCTGCTCGGCTACATCCCCCCGGTCGCCACCTTCGTCGAGAACTACATCGACATCATCCTGATCGCGGCCGTGGTCATCACCCTTGTTCCGACGATCTTCCACTACGTCCAGTCGACCCGGAAGGCCAAGAAGAATGCGGCGGCCCAGGCGGAGCGCCCGAGCGACGCCGATGTCAGCCTCGACCCGAGCGTCTTCCAGAAGAAGCCTTCCGAGAGCTGAGCCCGGCCCTACTGGTGAAACTCGTCCTCGTGGGCGGCGTGCTCCGCAGGCTCGAGCTGAAACGTCGAGTGCTCCACGTCGAAGTGTTTCGACAGACATCCGGAAAGTTCGTCGAGTAGTTCGCCGGTCTTGCCCGATCGGAAGATCTCCGGTTCGACCACGACGTGCGCCGTGAACACCGGTGCGCCCGAGGTGATCGCCCACACGTGCACGTCGTGCACTGCCACGACACCCTTCGTGCTCCGGATGTGGTCCCTGATCTCGGCGACATCGGTGTCGGCGGGAGCTGCCTCGCTGAGCACGCGCACCACATCCCGAAGCAGCATGAATGCCCGTGGCACGATCAGCACGGCGATCAGCAGCGACGCGATCGCGTCGGCAGGAACGAAGCCGGTGAACAGGATGACGACCGCGGCCACGATCACCGTCACCGAGCCGATGAGGTCGCCCAGCACCTCGAGGTAGGCGCCGCGCATGTTGATGGAGTGCTCTGCCGCCGGCCGGAGCAGCAACAATGCTCCCGCATTCGCCACCAGGCCGATGACCGCGACAATGAGCATCGGAACGCTCTGCACCTCGGCGTCAGCCACCGTTACCAGGCGCGTGATCGCGCCGATCGTCACCGTGACGGCCACCACCAGCAGGATGAGCCCGTTGATGAGGGCGCCGAAGACCTCCGCACGCTGGTAGCCGAAGGTCTGCCGGTCGCTCGGCGGGCGGGCAGCGACCACTGTCGCCATCAGCGCGACGATGAGGCCCGTCAGGTCGCTGAGCATGTGCCCGGCGTCGGCGAGCAGCGACAACGAACCGCTCAGCCACGCGCCGACCACCTCGACGACCAGAACGGTCGCCACGATCCCGATCGCGATCAGGAGGCGGTTGCGGTTGGCGGCATGGCCGTGGTTGTGACTCATCACCATCAACGGTAAGCGCGCCGACGCTCCCCGCCAGGCGGTCGGGCTAGATAGGAATGAGTGCCGTTCTCATTCTCAGCCTGCGGCGAGAGCGGATAGGGCCGGGACCGCCGCGGCGAAAGCTCTCGCGCGGTGGCTCTCGGCGTTCTTGACCGCGGGTCCGAGCTCGGCGGCGGTCTCGTCGTGGCCATCGGGGACGAAGATCGGATCGTAGCCATGGCCGTGCCCGCCACGGGCTTCACGAGCGATCCGCCCAGGCCACACGCCCTGGACAACGGTCTCGGCGCCCTCCGGTGTCACGAGCGCGAGCGTGGCTGTGAAGTGCGCGGTTCGGGATGCGTCGGGCAGGTCGGCGAGTTGATCGAGCAGCAGTCGCAGGTTGGCTTCCGCATCGCCGTGCGTACCGGCCCACCGGGCGGAGAAGATGCCGGGCGCCCCGCCCATCGCATCGACACAGATGCCCGAGTCGTCGGCGAGCGCTGGAAGGCCGGTGTGCGCCGCGGCGGTGCGCGCCTTGATGAGCGCATTCGCCTCGAAGGTCACGCCGTCCTCGACGGGCTCGGGGCCGTCGTAGGCCACGATCTCGAGCCCGGGGACCGCATCCCCGAGGATCTGCTGGAACTCGGCCGCCTTGTGCTGATTGTGCGTGGCCAGGACGACACGCACCATCAGAGCTCCCCGCGAGCGCCTTGCTCTGGATCTCTTTCAGGGATTCCGCGCCGCCGAGCGCCAGGTCGAGAAGCGAGTCGAGCTCGCGCCGGTCGAACGGTGCCCCTTCGGCGGTGCCCTGCACCTCGACGAAAAGGCCGCGACCGGTGACGACCACATTCATGTCTGTCTCCGCCCGCACATCCTCGACGTATGCGAGGTCGAGCATCGGGGTGCCGTCGATGATGCCGACCGACACGGCCGAGACGGAGTCGATCAGCGGCGTCGCGCGCTGTGCGATGAAGCGGTGCTCGCGACCCCACTCGAGCGCATCCGCCAGCGCCACATAGGCGCCGGTGATGGCAGCGGTGCGGGTTCCGCCGTCGGCCTGGAGCACATCGCAGTCGAGGACGATCGTGTTCTCCCCGAGGGCCTTCATGTCGACGACAGCGCGCAGGCTGCGGCCGACGAGCCGGCTGATCTCGTGTGTGCGGCCCCCGATCTTGCCCTTGACCGACTCGCGGTCCATCCGGCTGTTCGTCGAGCGGGGAAGCATCGAGTACTCGGCGGTGACCCAGCCCTTGCCCTTGCCTGCCATCCAGCGGGGCACGCCGTTGGTGAAGGATGCCGTGCACAGTACCCGCGTGTTGCCGAAGGAGATGAGCGCCGACCCTCGGCCTGCTTGCTCCAGCCGCGCTCGATCGTGACCGGACGGAGCTGGTCGGGGGTGCGCGAGTCGGCGCGGACGATATCGGTCACGGAGGGTCTCCTTGTCGTGGTGCTGCGTGTTTGTGGTGCTGTTCTGCTGTTGTCGAGGCGACTGACGGACGTGATTGTCAGAGGCGCGGGAGTTCGATGACGCCGGTCTGCACAAGATCGACTCGGGAGACTTCGGGCCCGATGAAGCGGTGAGCCAGACGAAGGAAGTCGTCGGCGTCGGCACCGGTCGCCTCGTAGCGGATGGTCGGCGGGGCGGATGCGGTGCGCTCGAGCCCCTGCCCAACGAGCGTGCGGTACACGTCCTTGGCGGTCTCGGTGTCGCTCGACACGAGCGACACTCCCTCGCCCATGACGTAGGAGATCGCACCCTTGAGGAACGGGTAGTGCGTGCATCCGAGAACCAGGGTGTCGACGTCAGCATCGCGAAGCGGCTGCAGATACTCGGCCGTCACCCGCAATACCTCATCGCCGCTGGTGAGACCGGCCTCGACGAACTCGACGAAGCGCGGGCACGCCTGGGTGAAGAGTTCCAGATTCGGGGCAGCCGCGAACGCGTCCTCGTATGCCCGTGAATTGATCGTGCCCAGTGTGCCGATCACGCCGACCCGGTTCGTGCGGGTGGCGGCGACCGCGCGGCGCACGGCGGGCTGGATGACCTCGATCACGGGAACGGAATAGCGCTCGCGCGCATCCCGAAGCATGGCCGACGATGCCGTATTGCAGGCGATCACGAGCATTTTGACGCCCTGCTCCACCAGAAAATCGAGCACTTCGAGCGAGAAGCGGCGCACGTCGGCGATCGGCTTAGGGCCGTACGGCGAGTGAGCGGTGTCGCCGACGTACAGGATGGACTCGTTCGGGAGCTGGTCGCGGATGGCGCGCGCCACGGTGAGCCCGCCCACTCCCGAGTCGAAAATCCCAATCGGTGCATCGGTCACAAGAAGCCACCATACAACGTGCATGCTGTGGCTCCGGTGCCGACGCTAGGCTGAACGGGTGACCGGCTCAACCGCTCTGCTGACCGACCGTTACGAGCTCACCATGCTCGACGCCGCACTGCTCGCGGGTACGCACGACCGCGAATGCGTCTTCGAGGCGTTCACACGCCGATTGCCCGCCGGCCGGCGCTACGGGATCCTCGCCGGCACAGGCCGCCTGCTCGAACTGATCGAGCGCTTCCGTTTCGGCGAGCCCGAGCTCGAGTGGCTTCGCGAGAACCATGTGGTTCGGGATGCGACGCTCGACTGGCTCGCCGACTACAAGTTCTCGGGAACCATCACCGGCTACCGCGAGGGTGAAGTGTTCTTCCCGGGCTCGCCATTCCTCGTCGTGGATGCCCCGTTCGCCGAGGGGTCATCCTGGAGACCCTCATCCTCAGCGTCTTCAACTACGACTCGGCTGTCGCGAGCGCAGCCGCCCGAATGGTCACGGCGGCCAACGGCCGGCCGGTGGCCGAGATGGGATCCCGCCGCGCCAGCGAGCGTTCTGCTGTCGCCGCCGCGCGGGCCGCCTTCATCGCCGGGTTCAGCGCGACCTCCAACCTGGAGGCCGGGCGCCGGTGGGGCGTTCCGACAATGGGAACCGCCGCCCACGCCTTCACCCTGCTCTTCGACTCGGAAGAGGATGCGTTCCGCGCTCAGGTGGAGGCGCTCGGCCCGGGAACGACCCTGCTCGTCGACACGTTCGACGTCGAGCGGGCCATCGACACGGCCGTGAAGGTGGCGGGTCCGGAGCTCGGGGCGATCCGCCTCGACTCGGGCGACCTGCCCCATCTCGTGCGCCGCGTGCGCGATCAGCTCGACCGGCTCGGAGCGACCAAGACGAGAATCACGGTCACGAACGACCTCGACGAGTTCACCATCGCTGCCTCTCTGCATCCCCTGTCGACTCGTACGGGGTCGGCACAGCGGTCGTGACCGGATCCGGATATCCCGCCTCGGGCATGGTCTACAAACTCGTCGCGCACCGCAGCCACGCGGGCGACGGCGAGTGGATCCCGGTCGCGAAGAAATCGGAAGGCAAGGCGAGCGTGGGCGGGCGCAAGCATCCGGTCCGTCGCGTGGACGAGAACGGGCAGGCTGTGGCCGAGGCGATCCACATCGTCGAGCACGGCGCCAAGGTCGACGACAGGGGCCGCGGTCTGCTGGTGCCGCTGATCACCGACGGTGAGGTGCATCGCGAGCACATCGGGGCGGCAGGGACGGCGGCCGCCCGGGCTCACCGCGAGATGGCGATGGCCGAGCTGCCCGATCAGGCGTTCCGGGTCGGCCGGGGCGACCCCGTGCTGCCGACGATCTTCGTTCGACGCCTACTCGTCGCGCAGCTTCTCGTAGATCTCTTTGCAGGTCGGGCAGACCGGAAACTTCTCCGGGTCTCGGCCGGGAGTCCACATCTTGCCGCACAGCGCCTTCACCGGCTTGCCGGTCATGGCGGACTCGAGGATCTGCTCCTTCTTCACGTAGTGCGAGAAGCGCTCGTGATCGCCCGGGTCGATGTTCTGGTTCTCGAGGAGCTCCTCGAGTTCGCGATCCAGCGTCGCTGTGCCGCCGCCGTCGGGGATGCCACCGGGTTCGGAGATGCTCGCTTCGTGCATGCTTCCAGTCTAGATCGGCTCGCGGAACTCGATCGCGTGGATCAGTCGTTGCGGTTGGCGAACGCCATCAACTCCGGCTGACGCCGGTTGTACGCCCACGCACCGAGATACAGTCCGCCGAACAGGCAACCGAACCCGAGCACGACGCCCGCGACCGGTGCGACGCTGAGCCACACCGGTGAGACTGTGAGCCCCAGCACGAGAAAGACGATGATCGGGGATGCGAGCACCACGATCGCGAAGAAGCTCAGCGCCTGTGCCAGCGCAGCCGACGCGCCCGACGTCTGGGGCTGAGCGAACGCGCTGTCCCCCGGTTTCGTCGCCGGATACGGGAAGAGCACCGACGCCACACTCGACAGACCGATGCCGATCAGCAGGATCGCACCGCTCAGCGAGGCCACGGTCGGAAGGATGACCCAGTCGCCGAACACTGCCGCGGTGACGATCGACCCGATCGCGATCACAGGGATGCCGAGAAGGATCGGGGGGAACATCCGGCCGACGCGGTCTGCTACTCCCCGCGTGCCCGACACGACATGCAACCAGATCGCCGTGTTGTCGAACGCGACGTCGTTGTGGATCGTCCACCCGAGGAAGAGGCAGACGAGCGGGAGCGGAACGAGCGAGGCGTAGTGCGCCGGAATGCCTCCGAGAGTGAGCGCGACGATCACGAACGCAGGCACCAGGGGAATCAGCACGAGAGACACCCAGTAGCGCGGATCCCTCGCCCAATAGGTCATCGAGCGAGCGGCGATGGCTGCGGTCGGGCCGCCGCGGAGCCTGCCGAACCAGCCGAGACCGGCATAAGCCCTGGCCTCGGCCTCCCGGGACGGCGTGACGAGCACCTTGGCGACAAGCGCGTTCCATGCCACCCAGAGCAAGCCGAGCGTTGCGAGGGCGATCAGGAGTTGGAGGATCGCCGCTCCCCAGTCGCCCTGCGCCGCCTCGCCCGGGACCGACCATGCTGCGCCGAGCGGCGTCCAGGCGAGCCAAGATGCGAATCCGGTCACCGTGCTCAGGCCGTCGCGCCCCCAATCGATGGTGAGCAGGAGAAAGGCGACCGGCGCAAGCAGAACGATGACGATGATCCCGACGACGCCGCCGAATTCGCGCGAACGGCGTGAGGAGAAGAGGAAGGACGCGAGAGTGGTCGTGACTCGGCCGACGAGCACGCACGTGGCGACGATCACAGCGAACGAGATCACGGCGAGCAGCGTCGTTCCCGGGTCTCGCGACCAGGTCACGATTGTCGCGAACGTGCAGACGATCAACACGACAGAGGGGATGCCGATCAAAGCCGCGAGCGCGAGCCCCGTCGACAATTGACGATTGGGCAGCCCGAAAAGCGCGAACTTGCGGGGATCGAGCGTGTCATCGACGCCGAAGATCAGCGGGAGCACGGCGAAACCGGCGACGACGATCGAGCCGATCACGACAAGTACGCTGTGCAGCGACGAGACATCCGGGATCAACCGAGCGGCGAACAACACACCGACGACCACGATCGTGATCGCGAGCCCGTAGAGCAGCCCGATGACGAGGCCGAATACCTGCCAGGGGCTGCGCCGGAAGGCGTTCCCCATCAGCCGGAGCTTCAGTCCGAAAAACTGTGCAACCACTCCATGCCTTCCGCAGCCTTGCGTCCACCGGCCAACTCGACGAAGCGCTCCTCGAGGGTCTGCTCCCCGCGGACTTCGTCGATCGTTCCTGCGGCGAGCACCTTGCCGCGCACGATGATCGCGACGCTGTCGCACACCCGCTGGATGAGGTCCATGCCGTGGCTCGAGAGCACGACTGTTCCACCCGCGGACACGTAGCGCTGGAGGATGTCGATCACGTTCGCGGCCGAGACGGGGTCGACGGATTCGAATGGCTCGTCGAGCACCAGAAGCCGGGGCGAGTGGATCATGGCGGCCGCCAGCGCGATCTTCTTCGTCATACCCGCCGAATAGTCGGCGACGAGGCGGTCGAGCGCGTCCTCGATACCGAAGGCCTGGGCGAGGTCGGCCGAGCGGTTTCGCACCGTCTTGGCGCTGAGCCCGCGAAGCGAGCCGGCGTAGTGCAGGAGCTGCGCACCCGTAAGGCGGTCGAACATCCGAAGCTTGTCGGGAAGGACTCCGACGGTGCGCTTGGCCTTGACCGGGTCTCGCCACGCGTCGACGCCGTGAACGAGGACCGTGCCTGCATCGGGACGCAACAGACCAGTGACCATCGACAGGGTCGTCGTCTTGCCGGCCCCGTTCGGGCCGACGATGCCGTAGAAGGAGCCCTCGGCGACCTCGAGCGAGACACCGTCGACCGCGACGATGTCGCCGAAGCGCTTGTGGAGCCCGGACAGGGAGAGAACGCTGGGTGCACGGGATGTCACGGGAGCCGCTGTCGTCGCCGGCTCCGCGACCTCGACGGCCGCAGGAGTCTCGACGACCGCGGGAGTCTCGACGACCTCGGCAGCCTCGACCGTCTCGGCGCTCGTGTCGACGACAGCTATCACGTCGACCGCATCCACTCTCGCCGTCGTCTCGACGACGAGGGGGTCGCGACTGTCGCTGCGGCGGTCTTCGGAGCCCGCGACGGCGTCTTCGTCGTGCGCGGGGTCGTCGACTTGGCCGCCGGAGTCGTCTTGGCCGCCGTGGACTTGGGCGCCGTGGTCTTGCCCGTGGTCGACCTCGTGCCTCGCGCCGTCGTGCTCGTTCCAATGGCGGCGGCAGCAGTCTTCGCCGTACTCGCCGCCGGTCGGCGCTTCGTCGTCCGCGTCGGCGCCTTCGGCGTCACCGCCTGCCCTTCACTGCCCTCGGCAGCCATCTCGTCCCCCGTCTGCTCCCCCGTGATTCCCGCTCCCGAAGCGGTTGTGCGTGACCGTGGTGCCGCTTGCTTCGCAGCGCCCCGTGCTGTGTCCGCAACCGGTGCGTCCAGGGCCTCGGTGGACTCTGGACTCTCGGATGACGCACGCTCGAAACTCACCTCGCTACCGTACCAAGCCGTCCCCTGGCGGGGATACACCAGCCGCAATCCGGTGAAATCGGAGCCTAGGAAAGTCCTGTGAAGAACGTAACGACCCCACAACGACCCACGTCAACCCCTGCCCCTCGAAAGGGGTGCCGGGTACTCTGGGGGAGGCATAACGGCGTGTCGATACGCGTAAGTGCGGGCCGAACTCGATTGTTCGGGCCTGGGCGAAATTCTCCTCCAGGTCGGCGTACCGGTGGCAATGACACCACTGGGAATCCATCCGCACGAAACCCAAGGAGACAATTGTGACGACCCAGGTAGTGATTCTGGCCGCCGGCATGGGCAGCCGCCTCGGACGCAGCCTTCCCAAGCCGCTGACCGAACTGAACGACGGCCGCACGATCATGCAGCAGCAGTTCGACAACATCCACGCCGCCTTCGGCAAGGACGCCAAGGTCACGATCGTCGTCGGCTACAAGCTGGAGCACATCATCGAGGCCTTCCCCGATGCGTCCTTCGTCTACAACGAGCAGTACGACCAGACCAACACGTCCAAGAGCCTCATGCGCGCTCTGCAGGCCTCCGGCAACGGCGGCGTGCTCTGGATGAACGGCGATGTGGTCTTCGACCCGGCCGTCCTCGTTCGCGCCGCCGCGACGGTCAACCGCGACCAGACCTTCGTGACGGTCAACACCTCGTCGGTCGCCGACGAAGAGGTCAAGTACACGACCGGAGCCGAGGGGTACATCCTGGAGCTCTCCAAGACCGTCAAGAACGGTCTCGGCGAGGCCGTGGGCATCAACTACATCTCGAGCAAAGACAAGGCGGCGCTGCTGCGCCAGCTGCAGCGCGTCGGAGACCAGGACTACTTCGAGCGCGGCATCGAGCTCGCGATCGAGCAGGACAAGATGCTGGTCGAGCCGATCGACATCTCCGACCTGTACGCGGTCGAGGTCGACTTCGCCGAAGACCTCGAGAGGGCCAATCTTTTCGTATAGTCGTATCGTCCGCGTCAGTTAGCACGCGGTGTCGATCAATACGATGGGTTCCGTGACCAGTACATTCTCCGAGGTGCGCCCCGGCCAGCGAACGAAGTTCGCGCGGTACCGCCACTCCCTCTGGTTGCTGACGAAGCGCGACCTCCGCGTGCGCTATTCGACAAGCGCGCTCGGCTATCTGTGGTCGATCCTCGATCCGCTCGTCATGAGCGGTATCTACTGGTTCGTGTTCACCCAGGTCTTCAAGCGCTCGGTCGGCGAAGATCCGTACATCGTCTTCCTGCTCGCGGCACTGCTCCCGTGGATGTGGTTCAACGGGACCGTGTCGGATGCCACGCGTGCTTTCCTCCGGGAGTCGAAGCTCATCCGGTCCACGATGATCCCGCGCACGATCTGGGTCAACCGCATCGTGATGTCCAAGGGGATCGAGTTTCTGGCCTCGCTGCCCGTGCTCGCCTTCTTCGCGATCATCAGCGGGGCAAAGGTCAACATCGATATCCTGTTCTTCCCCCTCGCCGTGGTCATCCAGACGGTCCTCCTGGTCGGCATCGGGCTGATCGTCGCGCCGCTCGTCGTGTTCTTCCGCGACCTGGAACGGGCGATCAAGCTCATGCTGCGCTTTCTCTTCTACGCCTCTCCGATCATCTACAGCGCCCGCGATCTCGAGCACCTGCACTTTCTGCGGGACCTGGCGGCCTTCAATCCGCTGACGGGGCTCTTCAGCCTGTACCGCTCGACGTTCTTCCCTCAGGAGCTCGACTGGTACCTCGTCGGGATGAGCGCGCTCGTGTCGGCCATCCTGCTGGTGATCGGTCTTCTCGTCTTCCGTCGCTGCGAACGCGCCGTCCTGAAAGAGATCTGATGTCGACGACTGTCACGACCGCGCCGGTGATCACGGCCGACAAGATCGGCATCAGCTTCCGCCGCAACCGGGGCGGGCGCCGGCTCTTCAAAGACCTGTTCTCGTCGCGACAGCGTCGATCCCGCCCCGATGACTTCTGGGCGCTGCGCGACGTCTCGTTCAACGTGCAGCGCGGCGAGTCGATCGGCGTCGTCGGGCGCAACGGACAGGGCAAGTCGACCCTGCTGAAGCTCGTCGCCGGCGTCATGCTGGCCGACGAGGGAACGGTGAACGTCGCAGACGGGGTCGCTCCCTCATCGAGATCACCGGCGGATTCGTCGACGACCTCACCGTGCGTGACAACGTCTACCTCACGGCAGGCCTCCACGGAATGTCGAATGCGCAGATCGACGAGCGCTTCGAGAGCATCATCGGCTTCGCTGAGATCGAGGACTTCGTCGACACGCCGTACAAGCACCTCTCGAGCGGCATGAAGGTGCGTATTGCCTTCTCCGTCATCTCGCAGCTGGAAGAGCCGATCATCCTCGTTGACGAGGTTCTCGCCGTCGGTGACCGTGGGTTCCGCGAGAAGTGCTACCGCCGCATCGAGGAGTTGCTCGACGGCGGTCGGACCCTGTTCTTCGTCTCGCACAACGAGCGCGATCTCAGGCGATTCTGCACACGCGGGCTCTACCTCGACAAGGGCGCACTGGTTCTCGACGGGCCGATCGAGGAAGTACTCGACTTGTACAACCAGGACTACGGATCCTGAGCGATTCCGTGGCGCGAACGTTGCTGCCGCTGACCTGACGTTCCTCCACAAGATGGGGGCGCGCGGAGTTATCCCCGAAAAGACCCGGTTCGGGGTTGGGGGTGGGCTGGAGCGTCGGTTGGGCTGGTTACTTTCTGGGTATGGTTCGTTTTCGAGTTCTTCGTCGTCCTTTGTCCGTCCGCTCCGACCGGGAGTTCGCCTACCGGGTGCCGTGGCAAGTCGACCGAAGCGCACCGCCGATGTACCGGCTCGTCAACACGAGTGGCGATGTGCTTCGAGGCGTCAGCATCAGCGTGTCAGGCCGTGCGCGGCTGAGAGTGACCGCTCCGACTGCCGTGGTGCCCGGAGACGCCGTCTCCGCCACGGTCACGGGCACCGAGTTGGAGCGTGACTCCGTCATGGTCGTCCGCTGGTTTCAGCCGGACGGCCTCGAGTACCTCTGGCACGTGAGCTTCTAGACGAGGGATGCCGTGGCCGTGTGTGACGCGCTGTCACGGCATCCCTCCTCCCGCTCACTGGCGGATGCGGCGCTCACGCACGAACTCGGCCGCGGTCAGAACGTGGAAGTTGGGCGGAAGCTGGCTCACGCCGATCCCGTCGACGAGGGTCGCCGGGTCGACACCGAGCACGCTCGCGATCCGGATGATCGTGTGCAGACTGGGGTTGGCCGAGCCGCGTTCGATCTTGCCGAAGTTGGTCACGTGCATCTGGGCGAGCTCCGCGACACTCTCCTGACTGAGACCCAAGTCCACGCGGGCGCTCCGGACGCGTTCCCCGAATGTCTGGGCTGCTTGCGAGTGTGTTTCAGGCATACACCATAGCTACGGGTATCAAGCTTCCTTATCCAGAGTCGCATCGACTCAAGCCTTGCGGCCTCCGGTTCAGAGTAGAGAAAATGCGTGCATTAAGGGACGGCGTCTACACTCGTCTGACGATGGCAAAACAGGAGAAACCGATCATCTCGGTCACCGGCGGCCCTCCCAAGGGCGGCGACACACCGCGCGCGCTCAACACGTCGCTTGACAGATTCCTTGCGATTCAACGGCCGGCGGTGCTCGCGCATCTCCGCAGCATCCGTCGCCGGAATCCCGAGGCGACGCCGGCGCAGTTGGCGATCATCCTTCAGCGCCGCTATCTGGCGGCGGTCACGACCGGGGGTGCGGCGGTTGGCGTGACCGCGGTCATCCCAGCGATCGGCACGGGCGTCACGCTCGCCCTCTCGGGTGTCGAGACGGTCGCCTTCCTCGAAGCGACCGCCCTCTACGCGCAGTCGCTCAGCGAGCTCCACGGAATTGCCGTCGACGATCCCGACCGTGCTCGCGCGCTCGTGCTGACGATGATGCTCGGCCGCGAAGGCTCCGACCTCGTCAGGCAACTCGCCGGCCAACTGACCGGAGCCGGAAGCAGCCGGTCGACGTACTGGGGCGAGCTGGTCACAGCCAGCCTGCCCACGATGGTGGTCGGTCCCCTCGTCGATCGTCTCAAGAGCGTGTTCATCCGGCAGTTCGCGGTGCGCGGCGGAACGACCATGATCGCCCGCGCCATCCCGTTCGGAGTCGGTGCCGTGATCGGGGGTGCCGGCAACAACATCCTCGGACGCCGGGTCGTGCAGAACTCGCGACTGGCCTTCGGCGTTGCGCCCATGGAGTTCGCCCCAGCGCTGACCCTGACGGCCCGCACGGTCCGCGTGAAGCCCGAGGGCGGTGGGATCGCCTCGCGGTCGCTCTCTGCGGCGACGGACAGCGCCAGGCGACTCGGCAGCGGCGCAGGAAAGGCAGCCGGCAAGGCCGGACGAGCGCTCCGTGGGGCCATCCCTCTCAAAGCGATCGAACGCACGAAGCCGCGGGTCCCTGCCCAGTCCGATGATGTCGAGACGGATGTCGACGCGATGGACGTCGACGAGCGTCCCGAAGACTGACCCTGGCCTCAGCGGGGCGCGCTACGCACGTTCAGACGATCGGTGGGCGACCGGCGATGGTCATCCGCCAGACCGTCGACCAGCGCAGCGGCCGACGCTCCCCGGATCGCTGCGCCACCCTTCTGACCAGCCGGCGAACCAGGCACGCAGCACGGCGGGCTGACGGAACCAGCGCAGGATCTGGATCCCCGTCCAGGACCCGACGTAAAACGGGACGAGCACCGCCGGAAGGTTCCGGCGGGCAAGCCAGACCCGGTTCCGGGCGTTCAGCCGGTAGTAGTACGAGTGACGGGTCGGAGAGACCGCCGGGTGGTTGGCGATCAGGTCGCCGGCGTACCACGTGCGCAGTCCCTGATCCCAGACCTTCCAGGCGAGGTCGATGCCCTCGTGTGCGTAGAAGAACGGCGCCGCCCAGCCACCCGCCGCGTCGAATACCCGCCGTGGCATCACGATGACGGCCTCGCATACCGAGAACACGTTGCTGGAGTGGCCTGGGTCACCCTTGCGGATGCGCGGAATCCAGCGGCGCGGCGACATCTCTCCCGACGGGTCGACGATGCGCGGCTGGATCATCCCGACGCCCTTGTCGTGTTCGAGCAGCGTTATCGCGTCGCTGAGAAATGTCGTCGACGGGATGCTCGCATCGTCATCCAGGAACAGCAGGATGTCTCCCTCGACGAGGGGAACTCCCTGGTTGCGGCCGGCCGGAATCCCGAGGTTCTCCTCGAGGTGCACTGCGCGAACACCCGCGGGCAGGGCGGGTTCGGCGGTCGCCGGGTCCCAGCCGTTCCCGACGACGACGACATCCGTCTTCACACCCGTCTGCGCGAGCACCGATGCGAGGCCGCGATGCAGGTCCTCCGGTCTCGTCCCCTGGGTGAGGACGACGACGCCGACCCGCGGCTCAGCCACGGACTCGCTTGGACGCCATGATGGTCACGAAGTGCCCGACCAGCGCGAGGAGCGCCAGCGGCACGAGCGCGACGAGCAGGATCCGGTCGGCGAGCACATCGCCGATGAAGAGGCCCACGATCGCGAACACGAAGATGAGGATCGTCAGTTCCACCGAGTGGTAGAGCCGGTGGAACGGCACGAACCGGGCAACCTGTCGGAGCCGGGCCACGATGCCGTGGGTCGGCATGTACTCGCTCTGCGTGTCGGCCAGCTTCGGAAGACCGGCGTTGGCACGGGCGACACGCACCATGTCGTTGAGTGCCTTGTTGAGCACGATGATGAGGGCGAGCAGCGTACCGAGATTGGTCCAGAGGAAGTCGGCCGGGGCATCGAGCGGGTAGCCGGCGGCACGGATGCCCAGGGCGATCGCGATGAGGGTCTCGGTGGAGTAGTGGCCGACGTTGTCGAGGAAGATGCCCGCAGGCGACGATGTCTTGCGCCAGCGGGCGACCTCACCATCGCAGCAGTCGACGAGCATCTGCAGCTGACCCAGGATGAGCGCCAGGGCCGCTCCCCGAATCCCGGGATGAGCAGGGCAGCCGCTGTCGCCCATCCGGTGAGGATCATCAACCCGGTCACGCCGTTCGCCGAGATCGACGTCTTCAGCAGGAGCCAGGTGAGGTACGGCGAGAGGTTGCGAAGGTAGAGCGACGCTGTCCAGTGCTCGGCGTTGCGCCGCCCGCGCACCTCGGGCGGCTGCGCGACGGCACGAAGCTCGGCGATGGAGGTCGGGCGCGCGCCGTGGTCGGGAACGCCGCTGGCTCCGCTGTCTGGAGACGACATGACTACCTTCCCGTGTGGGCGGTGATGTTCCGCGTGAGGGAGAGGTAGCCGAGCACGAAGCCGATCCCCCAGCAGAAATGGATGCACGGCAAGACTACGAGAAACCAGAGGAACGAGCGAAAGCCGTCACGCCGGCCCCAGAGCAACGCCGAGACGATGACGATGAGGATGTAGAAGAGCGGGGCTGCGAAACCGATCAGCAGCCACGGTGTTGCACCGACGGCTGCTTGCACGACTCCGATGATGCCGAGGATGAGCCCGATCGCCACAGCGATGACCATCGCCGGCGGCACGAAGTAGCGCACGCCGTTCGAGGCGGGAAAACGGCGGGCGAGCTCACCGCGCCAGACTCCCGTGGAGACGAACTGGCGAGCCAGCCGGTAGAGATTGGGGCGCGGACGATAGGTGACCTTAAGCCGGGGGTGAACCAGACGGTTCCACCGCTAGCCCGCAGCCGACGGTTGAGCTCCCAGTCCTGCCCGCGCTTGATTCCCTCGTCGAACAGACCGACGTCGAGTAGCCGGTCTCGTTGGAAGACGCCGAGATACACGGTCTCCGCCGCACCCGCTTCGCCGCCGACGTGCAGTTTGGTGCCGCCGAGACCGATTCGGCTGCCGTACGCACGCGCCACCGCACGCTCGAAAGGAGTCGTGCCCTGCGCATCCATCAGACCGCCGACGTTGGCGGCACCGGTCTCGAGAATGGTCTCGACGGCGATGCGCGCGTAATCGGGCGGGAGAACCGAGTGTGCATCGACCCGGACGACGACGGGGTATCGGGATGCGCGGATCGCCAGGTTGAGCCCGGCGGGTGTCGAGCCCACTTCGTTGTCGAGCACGTGGATGCGTGGATCCACGGCAGCGAGCTCCTCGACGAGTTCGGTCGTGCCGTCCATGCTCGGGCCGAGCGCGAGGTTGACCTCGAACGGACCTTCGTAATCCTGATTGAGCAGACTGTCGACGGCGGCGCGCACGTGCGTGACCTCGTTCAGAACGGGCATCACATACGACACTCCCGGGAGGGTGCTCCGTGTTGCTTCGTCCGGCATCTGTTCCATTCGTCGTTCGGGTCGATCGAGCTTATCAGCCGAGTGTCCGCCGGGCCTTGGAGGGCGCACAGCTGAGGCCGCCCCGCGAGTGCGGGACGGCCTCAGTCGTGTCGTTCTGGATCAGCTCGCGGGGAGCGATCCGAGGGTGACGGTCGTGGTCTTCGTCTGTCCACCACGGATGTAGGTGACGTCGGCCTTGGCACCGGATGCGAGAGCCCGCACCTGAGCGGTCAGGTCGGTCGCGCTGGTGATCGGCAGGCCGTTGAAACCGACGACCACGTCACCGGCCTGCAGTCCGGCCGAGGCCGCTGCGCCACCGCCGGTGACCTCCTTGATCTGCGCGCCGACCGTGGTCGCCTTGCTGTCGCTGCTCGAGTCGACGACCGAGGCACCCAGGAGGCCGTGGGTGGCCTTCCCGTTCGCGATCAGCTCGTCGGAGACACGCTTGGCCAGGTTCGCCGGAATGGCGAAGCCGACGCCGATGCTGCCCGACTGCGTTCCGTCGGACGAGGTGCCGCTGGCACTGGCGATCGCGACGTTCACGCCGATGAGCTCGCCCTTGGAGTTCAGCAGCGCGCCACCCGAGTTGCCCGGGTTGATCGACGCATCCGTCTGGATGACGGGCAGGGAGATGGTCGCCTGCGACTGGGTCTGCGACTGGCTCCCGCTGCCGCCCTGACCCGGGAAGTCGAAGTTGAACGGGGTCTGGCCGCCCTGGCTTCCGTCACTTCCGTCGCTGCCGTCGCTGCTGTTCGGCGCCGCCGACGAGGCGATGCTGATGCTGCGGTTGAGTGCACTGACGATGCCGTCGGTGACGGTGCCCGCGAGGCCGAGCGGGGCGCCGATGGCGACCGCCGTGTCGCCGACATTGAGCTTGCTCGAGTCGGCGAAGTTCATCGGGGTGAGACCGGATGCACCGTCGAGCTTGATCACGGCGAGGTCGGTCGTCGGGTCGGTCCCGACGATCTTCGCCGAGTAGAGCTTGCCGTCGTTGTCCTGCACCGAGATGGTCACATCGGACGCCTGGCCGTCGAGCGTGACGACGTGGGTGTTGGTGAGGATGTAGCCGTCAGAGGTGAGCACGATGCCCGATCCGGTGCCGCCGGACTGGCCGCCGGTCACCGAGATGGTGACGACGCTGGGCGACGCCTTCGCGGCGACCGCTGTCACCGTCGTCGCGTCGTTGGAGTTGTTGACGGTGACGTTCTGCGGGCCGGTGGCCGTGCTGACGACAGAGTTGTTCGCGCCCGTTGCGGCGTAGATGCCGACGCCGGCTCCCGCTCCCGCGATGCCGCCGATGAGGGCGCCGATGGCCAGAGTGGCGACGATCATGCCGGTGTTGCGCTTCTTCGTGGTCGGCGCGGCTCCGGGCTGGGGTGCGCCGTTGTGCGTGGCGTACGGGTTCTGCTGCGCGTGAGCCGCGTACGGCTGCTGCGGGATGCCCTGGTGCGGCTGCGGCGCCGGCTGGCCGAATGCGCCCTGGCCGTAGTTCGGCTGGGGCTGCTGGCCGTAGGGCTGCGGCGGAACGGGCTGTGTCGGCTGGGTCTGCTGCGCGGAGGCGACCGGCGCGACGGGCGCCGGCTGCGGGAGGGTCTGCTGCGCCGCCGTGTCTTCTGCAGCCTCCTGAGGTGCGGGAGCGGCGGGTGCCGCAGCTGCCGGCGCGTCGGGTGCTGCGGGTGCCGGGACCGCCGGCGCCTCGGGTGCCGCAGCGGCGGGCTCAGCGGGAATGTGGCTGGTGTTCTCGGCTGCAGCGTCCACGGCCGACTCGGTCGCGGCGTCGTGGGCCTTCGCGGCCTCCGGGGTGTTCGGGGTGTCGGTCATGGTGTTGCTCCTTCCAAGCACTCAAAGCTTGGGCTGCGAACCTGGACGTTCTATTTGCGCACCCTGTGGACGACCTACCGCCTACCGATGACTCTCCTTAACGTACAGAATGCATCCGTCGAGTGTGACCGAAGTAGGTTGGTCTCACCCGATGGAAGGAATGGCATGACGGTCAACGGATCCTGGCGGCGCGCAGCGCGCGGAGCCGGGCTGCTCGGCGACGACGGCTCCATCGCCTCGACGATCTTCGCGGAGATGAGCGCGCTGGCCGCTCGCACCGGTGCGATCAACCTCGGCCAGGGCTTTCCCGACGAGGACGGACCGACCGAGGTCCTGAATGCTGCGATCGCCGCCATTCGGGACGGCGAGAATCAGTATCCGCCGGGAATCGGCATCCGAGACCTGCGCGAAGCGATCGTGGAACATCAGGAGCGGTTCTACGGTCTGCGCTTCGACCCCGACCGCGAGGTTCTCGTCACCGCGGGGGCCACCGAAGCGCTGGCAGCCACCCTGCTCGCCCTTCTGGAACCGGGTGACGAGGTCGTGACGTTCGAGCCCTTCTACGACGCATACGGTGCCCTGATCGGGCTGGCCGACGGCATCCATCGCACGGTGCCACTGCGCCTACCGGACTTTCAGCCCGATCTCGACGAACTGCGCGCATCCGTCACCGACCGCACGAGGATCATCCTCGTCAACACCCCGCACAACCCCACCGGTACCGTGCTCTCGAACGAGGTCCTCCAGACGATCATCGAGCTCGCGCACCGGCACGATGCGATCGTCGTCACCGACGAGGTGTACGAACATCTCACTTTCGGACCCCCGCACGTGCCGATCGCCACGCTGCCCGGTGCGCGCGAACGCACGATCAGCATCTCGTCCGGCGGCAAGACGTTCAACACCACGGGGTGGAAGATCGGCTGGCTCACCGCACCCACGGAGCTCGTGACAGCCGTACTGGCCGTGAAACAGTTTTTGACCTACGTGAACGGCGCCCCGTTCCAGCCGGCGATCGCCGCGGGCTTGCGATTGCCGCGAGAGTACTTCACCGGCATCGCCGACAATCTGCGCGTCAAGAAGGATCTGTTGAGCGACGGTCTCCGCACGGCCGGATTCGACGTCTCGCCGTCGGCGGGCACGTACTTCGTCGTCGCCGACGCCGCGCCCCTCGGCTACCGCGACGCCGTCAAATTCTGCCTGGCCCTTCCCGACCTCGCGGGAGTCGTCGCCGTCCCCCTCTCGGCGTTCTGCAAAGACGACTATGCCGACAGCACCGCCTCGCTCGTGCGGTTCGCGTTCTGCAAACGCATCGATGTGCTGGAACGTGCCGCGGCGCAGCTGGCGGACATCCGGCGCTAGCGCCTCAGTCGATCGGCTCCACCCGATAGCGGCGCAGGGCGAGACTCGGATTCGACTCCCGCACCTCCGCGACCCTTGCCCTGGATACTTCGGCCACGGCCACACCGGTCGTCTCACCCAGTGCAGCCAGGGCGACTCCCATCGGGTCGACGATGAGGCTGGTGCCGACGCCGATCGGCGGCGTGTGATCCGCAGCCGCGATGTAGACGGTGTTCTCGATGGCGCGCGCGGTCACCAGGGTCTGCCAGTGGTGCTCCTTGAGCGGACCGCGAACCCACTCGGCGGGAACGACGATGAGCTCGGCTCCCGCATCCACCACCGTACGGCTGACCTCGGGGAAACGGATGTCATAACAGGTCTGCAGGCCGACCGGAATGGTGTCGACGTGGAAGATCTGGGGCCGCCCCAGCTCGCCGGGAACGACCCAGTCCGATTCTCGGGCGCCGAAGGCGTCGTACAGGTGCTGTTTGCGGTAGGTGGCGACGACATCCCCGAGCGGGTCCACCGCGACGAGCGTGTTCGAGAACCGCCGCGGCACATCCGTCTCCTCGACGAGCCCGGCGACGACGTAGACGTCGTGCTCGCGCGCCGCACCCCGGAGGGTGTCGACGAAATCGCCGTCCACCGACTCGGCGTTGTGGACGAATCCTTCGCCGAGGGGATGCACGAAGTACGACGAATACTCGGGGAACACGATCAGCCGGGCACCGCGAGCAGCCGCGACGGCGACGAACGCGGCGATTCGGTCGCGGTTGTGCATCCTGTCGTCCGTCGGGGCGAACTGCACGACGGCGACCAGGATGTTCGCGGCCGTCTCAGTCATCGGTCACTCCCTCAAGATGGGCCGCCGGAGTGCGCGGCCGCCTGCTCCGCTTCAGCGGCCTCCGCCTCCAACGGTAGTCGCACGCTGATCGTCGTGCCGACACCTTCTTCGCTGGCGATATCGACGCTTCCGCCGTGCGCGGTCACGATCGCCTTGGTGATCGTGAGTCCCAACCCCACTCCGGGCACCGCGTTGCGGGTTGCCGTCGACGCACGGAAGAACCGAGTCGAGAGCTTGCTGAGCTCGACGGCGGGAATCCCGATGCCGGTGTCGGTCACGCAGATGACCACCTGGTCGTCGTCCCTGCGGAGCGACACGGTGACGCGACCCTCCGCCGGCGTGAACTTGATCGCATTCGAGATCAGGTTGTCGACCGCCTGACCGAGTCGAAGCGCGTCTCCCCGCACGATGACCGAATCGGGCGGAGTCTCGGCGACGAGCGAGACCGACGCTGTGTCTGCCACCGGCCTGGCCGACTCGATCGAGGACACGATCACGTGGCTGAGGTCGACCTCGCCGATAGTGAGCGGGAACCGGCCGGACTCGACCTGAGCGGTGAAGAGCAGGTCGCCGACCAGGCGGAGCAGCCGGTGCGCATTGCGCTCGGCGACGGCCAGGTAGGTGAGCTGTTCCTCCGACAGAGGATCGTCTTCGTCGTCCTTCATCAGCTCGAGATAGCCCAGGATGGAACTCAGCGGCGTGCGGAGCTCATGCGAGATGAGCCCGACGAACTCGTCTTTAAGCCTCGCGAACTCGCGCGCCTGTGTCATATCGGTCGCCACGAAAATGAATCCGACACGGTGCCCGTTCTCGTCGATTCGCGGTGTGGCGGCCACCTGCACCGGTACCTGTTTGCCATCGGGGCGGACGTATGTCCAGTCCCGCACGTCCGCATACCCCGAGCGGACGGCGTCCACGAGGGCGGAGAAGTCCTCGGCGCTCGACACAGTGGTGAGCGTCGCGTCCATGTCGCGCAGTCGCTGTTCCAGCTCGCTGGTCAGATGGAAGTCGACGACGTGCCGATGCGCATCGAGCACCTCTTTCTCGGTGATGCCGAACATCTTCTCCGCGCCGGGGTTCCAGACGTCGATCAGGCCGTCCAGGTCGGTTCCGATGACCGACTGCTCGGTTACCGCGTTCCAAATGCTCCGGATGAGGCGGTTCGCGGTCTTGAGTCTCGCCTCGTTGAGTGCAAGTTCGTCCTTTGCCAGCACCGCTTCCTCGAGAAGCTGCTTGCGCTGCGCGGCGTTGGCCTGGGCGGCCGCCAGTTGAAGTCTCACCCGGTGAGCGATCTCGTTGATGACCGCAGCGACGATCAGGTAGATGATCGGCGAGAAGAAAGCCCGAACCAGGTCACCGATCGAGCTCTGGGGGTGGGGTCGAAGACGACGGGCGCGAAGAGCACCAGGAAAGTGCCGAGCGCCGCGATCAGCACGTTGATCCGGCCCTCTTCCGTCGCGATCCAGACGAAAGGCAGCAGGAGGAGGGCGCCAAACGGCGAGTTCGACCCTCCCGTCGCCAATCGGAAGAACCCGACCGCGACCAGGGAGAGCACGGGAATGATGATCGACCACTCGGTGGCGAATCGTTTCCACGGCAGAGCGAAGGCCAGAATCGATGCGAGAGTCACGATCGCCACAGAGATGATCAGTAACGGGATGCTCTCGACGCTCTGCCCGACGGGGAGGATCACCAGCACGATCGCCAGGACGAACCCGCCGATCGTCGGGAGCTGCTTGATGGACGGCGATGGCGAATCGAGGGAGATCCGTCGGAGCCAGCGGTCGAGCGTCATGCGGTCGCCTCCAATCCGAGCATCTCGCGGATACGCAGCGACAGCGCCTTCGGGCTGAACGGCTTGATCAGAAACGCGTCGGATCGGTCGGCGACGACTCCGTGGTCGGTGAGCAGTTGCACGGAGGCAGAGATCATCAGGATGAGTGTCGAACTGGTGGCAGCGTCCTCCCGGATGCGCGTGGCCACGTCTACCCCGTTCATCCCCGGCATGGAGATGTCGAGGATCGCAAGGTCGACACCGCCGTCGCGGACGCTCTCAAGGGCGCTCAGACCGTTGTCGGCGGCCGTGACGATCTCAACGCCGGCCCGCTTGGCGGCAATCACCATCAGCGCGCGGATGTCCGCGTCGTCGTCGGCGATCACGACCCGTTTCATCGTCGGCTCGGTCACGAGAAGAACACCACACGAACGACCACGATCGCGGCGATCACGACGACAGCGATACCGGCGAACGGCAGCAACCGCAGTTCCCAGCGGCGGTCGTCGTCGATCTCGTTCTGCAGTTCGGCGCGCAGGTCCGCGTTGAGGTCTGCGGGGCTCATTCGTCACTCCAGGTGTCGTTCGCGTTCGGTCGGTTCATGTCGGGCGCTGCGGTCATTCGGGCACTCCGGCCTCGGAGAGGATCGCCGCGACCCGGTCGTAGCGACCCACATCTGCGGCGTCGTGGCTGTCGGTGGAGGCGACGATGCGCGCACCTGCGGCGATCAGAGCGGCGACAGCCGCCGGACCGGGGCAGCCCCACTTCTCGTTGACCTCGACGATGGTTCCGGTTCGGGCGGCGGCATCGGCCCAGGCGGCGAGGCGGGATGCGCCCAGCCCGTCTTCCGAAAGGCCCACCTTGGGCAGGATCGAGAACCAGTGGGCGAGCTGCGCGTGCGGCGTGCGTTCCATGGCGCGCACGCTCGCCGTGATGAGAAGGTCGAAAGCGTCGTCGTCGGCGAAGGCCCGCATCCAACCGCTCGCGAGTCGCTCGCGGAGACCACGGTCCGTCGGTACCGGGGAACTGGTGGTCGCCGATCACGATCGCGTCGACTCCCCCGGCCTCCCCGACCAGCAAGTCGGAGGGGATGTCGACGGCTCCCGTCACATCAAGCAGCTTCGTCTCGACACCGCTCAACACGGTCAGACCGCTCGGGATGCGCTCGGCCGCCACCGCCGCGAGGAACTCCGGCACCCAAGTGGTCGCCGAACGGACGTGGTCGGTGAGGCGGATCTCGCGGAGGCCCACGGCCTCTGCCGCCGCCAGGTTCTCGGCCAACGTGCTTTTCGCATCATCGGAGAAGGTGGAATGCACGTGGAAGTCGCCGCGCAACAGTGCGCTTCGCGTCGGCGTCGACCCAGCCGAGCTCATTCCTCGCCGGGCCCTTCGCCGTGGGCGGCGTTCTCGGAGACGAGCACATCCGACGGGTCGAGGAAGACGTCCTCCAGGTACCGCACGTTCGCGAGCTCGACGAAGTCGACCGTGCTCGGGACGGGCTGCCCCAGCACGAGGTCGAGCAACAGCGACGGCATGTCGACGCCGGCGGCGATGGTGAGCGGCATTGCGCCCGGGAATCGCGGGTTCACTTCCAGCAGCGCGGGAATCCCGGCCTTGCTGTACCGGAGCTGCACGTTCGCCACCCCGGTCAGCCCGATGGCCCGCGCGACCTCCGAAGCCGTGTCGATCAACTCGTCGCGGCGGACCGTGCGACCGGCGATCGAGACACCGGAATCGACGCGCTCGCGCGAGCGCGGGACGGCCGCGATCACACTGCCGTCGAGGGCGGCTAGCACGTCGACCGAGAACTCCTCCCCCGGCAGGTTCTCCTGAATCAGGATGCTCTCGTCGGTGCCGAGCGCCTCGAGCGCTCCGCGGTCGGCGATGAGCTTGACCCCTCGGGATCCCGCGCCGCTGCGCGGCTTCACGATGACGGGGAACTCCCAGTCGTGGCCGACGCCCTCGCGGTTGAGGAGCCGGGTCTCCGGCACAGCCGTCGAAGGTGCGCAGCGCTTCGCGAGCTTGTACTTGTCGAGGCAGACTGTGAGAGTCTCGTAGCTCGGTGCGGCCAGGGCCGTGCCGACGGCGACCAGCTCATCCCGTCGCGCCGCGAGTCCTGGAAGCTCCACGTCGACCGTGGAGAAGAGCACGTCGACGGAATCCGCCGAGCACATCGCGATCAGGTCGTCGACGAACGTCTCCGCGCGCCCCGCCGGGACGATCCGGCGGTTCTCCGCAGGAACGAGGTAGAGACCGCTTGCCCAGCCGTCCATGTCCGCCGCGAGGACCTCGACATCGGCACGAGCGAGCAGCGAGCGGATGACGGCGACGCCGGCCGGACCACCGGCACCGGTCACGAGAACTCTTGTCACGCGTTGTTTCCTTTGAATCGGGTGCCCTGTGTCATCGAGGAGACGGGCATGGAGATGTCGGCAGTGTCTTTGATGACCTCGAGCGGCTCGCAGTTCTGGCCACCACCGAAGCGCGACCAGTACCGTGCCGTCGCGAGCACGAAGTCGGGCTCGAGGTAGGCGCGCAGCTCGGTCTGGGACTGAAAGCAGTCGATCAGCGCGAGCTTCGCATCCGTGAACCCGTCGATCGGTACGAAGCGGGTCGGACGGTAGTCGATGGTGGCCGACGGGCTCTGGTAGCAGCACACGGTTCGTACCGAGCGCGTAGCGACCAGCGTCGCGGCATGCACCGCTCGATGATCCTGGTGTCGGTCGTGGGCCGAGTGCGTGTACACGATGTCGGGGCGGACCTCGGCTACCACGCGTTCGATGATCCCGACGGTCGGGTCGGCGGCAGAGATCTGGGTGTCTTCCAGATCCTCCATGAACAAGCGGGCGCCGAGCAGTTCGGCGGCCGCGAGAGATTCGTGCTGCCGGTTCTGCGCATCCCCGCCCCGGGCGCCCCGGGACATCGTGAGGATGACGACCTTGTTGCCGGCGTCGCGGTGCGCGGACAGAATGCCCCCGACACCGATCTCCACGTCATCCGGATGCGCGCCGATCGCGAGCACGACGAGTGGCGCCGATGCCGCCATCCTCGTGCGCCCTTCTTCGGCCAGCCTCGTCACGATCGAGACGAGGTCGGCGGAGGCGACCGGCTTGGTGAGGAACTCGTCTGCCTGCGATCGCAGCGCCGAGACCGCGTAGTCGACGGAGACGTGGGCTGTCATGACCACCACGGGCATGCCCGGGTACTCCACACGGAGCTGCTTGAGGATGTCGAGACCGGAGACCCCGGGCATCTCGATGTCGGTGAGCACCAGGTCGGGCTCGAACTCCGCGATCTGCTGCATGGCAGTCGCGGGGGCGGTGATCGTGAGAACGACGGAGTCGGCGCGCTTCTCGAGCACGGTCTTCATGAAGAACGCGACGTCTGGATCGTCTTCGATGACGCAGACCCGGTACTTCTGTGTCGAGTTCGGCATAGACTCCCCTTCTTGTGTACGACTCTATCGGCGGTCGAGCCCGCGGTGCGTGCAATCGCCGACCCCTTGCGGGGCACGTCGGACAAGAGTTTCGGGGTCGCAGCGTCGGTTTCAACGGGACGGGGCTGCGTCGATTTTCGTGGCGGCCGAGTCCGTGCTAGAGTCAATTCTTGTGCCGCGGGGTGGAGCAGTTCGGTAGCTCGCTGGGCTCATAACCCAGAGGTCGCAGGTTCAAATCCTGTCCCCGCAACAATAAAGGCCCTCTGATCAGAGATTTCTGATCAGAGGGCCTTTCGCTGTGCGGTCGGTTTGCGGTCGTCAGCCGATCATCCGGCGGCGTGCTCGCGCGTCGACGAGGATGTCGACGGTGTCGGTCCGCTGCTCGATGGAGCCGTGACCGTGCGGCAGCGCCCGCACGACAGGATCCCGGATCGGATCGAGCAGTTGCTCGACGATCACCGGGTCCGGATGCAGATACGGCCGATCCCAGAACGGGACCGTCGCGACCGGCGCGTCGGTCAGGCCGACCGCGTTCTGACGGTCGAGCAGCGAATCCAGAGCACGGGCGATCCCGCGCTGCCGAACTCCCACATCGGTTCCGGCGAGCACCTCGTCGATGGCGGCGCCGAGCTCGTCCGCGCCCGCGAGCTCCCGAAGACAGGTACCGAACCACTTCGCATATGGCGGCCAGCGGCGCTCCACCATGAACGCGAGGTGCGCCACAGTATGCGCCAAGCGAGCGGCGATGATGCGCGAGCCTGTCTCATCCCCCACGTCCGCAGCCCGTCCCATCAGCGGCAGCTCCTGGGCGATCCGGATCCAGTCGCAGGCCAGCACGTACCGCCAGACATCGTCGGGGTACCAGCCGAGCCGCGCCCGCACCGCTGCGAGCTCTCCGCTGTGATCTGCGAAGACCGGACCAGCTACCATCTCGAGCACGGCCTGCCCCGTCAGCGAGAGCCAATCGTCGACGGTCACTCCGTCGCGGGGATCGAAGCCGAGCCGCGAATGGGCGAAGCGCGAAACGGTGTCGACGTCGACGTGGTGGCGTGCATCCGTCTCGCCCGTGAACGGGAATCGCGTCGGATGGCCGCGAAAACTGCTTGGAAGTCGGCGTTCGAGCTCTGCGGCGACCGCGTCGACCGACTCAGTCGGCACGAAGAGGTTCACCCGGAGGCCCCAGTCGTGGTCGCGGGATGTCGCATCGTCGAGCCCGAGCACATCGGAACCGCCGCCGAGACGACCCGCCGAATACGGCGTCCCTGACAGTGCCTCCGCGAGGATCGGCTGCACGATGTCGTCGAAGTAGGCGTGCGACAGCTCGATTCCGGGCGTGGCGGCATCCATCGCGATCTCGATCTCCCTCGTGCACCGAGAGCCTAGCCGGGCATCCGGCTGGGCGTCCGCGGTGCCGGCGCTAATCGGTGAAATCCACCGACGCGAGTTCGACGATCGTCACCCCATCGTCGGCGAGCTCTCCGGTCACCCGGGCCGAGATGGCTGCTGCCGGCTCGTCGGCGTCGTAGGTGGCGTGGCCGTCCGACGGGAGGATCACGCCTAGCCCCCGCAGCAGAGCTCCGCGGCTCGTGTCCAGGATGCAGTACTCGCTCTGGAGCCCGACGATCACCAAAGAGTCCACCCCCATCGCCCGCAGCACGTCGGCGAGAGCGGGATTCGCCTGGAAGGTGTCGCCCACATCCTTGCGCACCACGGGTTCGCCGGGGAGCGGCGGGAAGACGAATTCCCACCCGTTCGTTTCCGGCTCGTCCGGATCGCCGGCATTGCCGTCGTTTCTGACGTGCACGATCGGCACACGCGCCTCGCGGGCGCGCTCGAGGACATCCGCCAGGGCTTCGCGGAAGGCGACAGCGCCCTCGATGGCGCCTTCGCCATCCAGCATGTTGCGCTGAACGTCCACCAGCATCAGCCCCTTGCCCATACCGCCATACTGCGCCGCTCCGCTGACAATCGCCAGGGCTTGGCCGTGCAGCGATCCACGGACTCCCAGGCGGAATCTGCCCAGCCCGGCCTCCGGTGCGAATCGTCGCGGATTCGCTAGGGTCGAGGGCGGGGAGTACGCGCGTCGAGGAGCGGACAGCAGTGGCAGACGATCACAACAAGGCGACACAGGCTGCCGTTCGTGAGCGCAATCTCACCAACGCGCTGCAGCTCGTGCTGTCGGGCAACGGGACAGCGACGAGGGCGAGTATCGCCCGTCGCACCGGCCTGACCTCGGCGACGGTGTCGTCGTTGCTTGCCGGCCTGCTGGCCGAGGGGCTCGTGCTCGAAGGGCAACGGGCCGAGAGCACGGGCGGAAAGCGTGCGACGACCCTGCAGATCGACTCCGCGCAGCACGTCCTGCTCTCGATCGTCGTTCAGCCGGGCCTCATCCGGGGTGCCGTGGTCAACCTGCTGGGCACCGAACTCGCCACGCTCTCGCAGCGTCCGGACTCCCCCGGTGCGATCGAGGATGTGCGCAGCATGGCCCGCCGTCTGGTCGCGGCCACGAACGCACGGGTCCTGGCCGTCGGCGTTCAGGTGCCCGGAATCGTCGACGGGCCGCTCATCCGCGAGAGCGTCCAGCTGGCCTGGACCGACTTGAATCTGGCCGACGAATTGCGCGGTATCGTCGACGCCCCCGTGCACCTCGTGAACGATGCCGACGCCGAGGCCCTCGCCGACTACTCGACCTCCGACCAGTTCGGCGCCAACCAGATGTTCGTCTCCCTGAGCACGGGTGTCGGGGCGGCCTTCATCGTCGACGGCAGCCTGCTGGCCGGGGCCGCGCACCGTGCGGGCGAGATCGGGCACGTCCCGGTGCTCTTCGGGCCGGATGCTCCGCTCTGCGCCTGCGGCAACCGCGGCTGCCTCGAAGAGATCGTCTCGGTGACGTCCCTGCTCGGGCTCCCGCACGGCACCGACCTCGAATCGGTGGACGTGCAGTCACTGGCTGCGCAGCCGGAGTCGCGAGAACGCATCGCCTTCGGGGCTCGCGTGCTGGCGAGGGCCCTGCTCCTCGCCGGCGCGGCGCTCGACGTTCCCAACGTCGTGCTCGGCGGCACGGCCCCGAAACTCGGAGACGAGTTCATCGCCCACTTGCGCGCCGAGGCGGCACGACACACCGTTCGTGCGGCGATGCCGCTCAGCTTCCGCTACGCGAAGGTCGCGCTGGAGCAGCCCTTCCGTGGCGCGGCCCAGCACGCGCTCCAGTCGACGCTCGGCGTCTCCTGGGCCCTCTGAGCCACGTTCGTCGTCGTTGCGCTCAGCGCGCGGGCGTGAGCAGGTCGAGCAGCGCGCCACCGCGCGCGCGATCGAACCCGAAGGTGGCGATGTCGGCGTAGCGGTGGTCGGTGAGGCGCAGACCCATGTCGACGACGAGCACCGAGGCGCAGGATGCCCGGACGGCGTCGATGACGCTCCTCGCGTATCCGTTGGCCTCGTTGTCCACCCCGATGACGATCACCGGCGTGAGGGTTGCGAGCACGAGATTCGGGTCGTCCGCGGGACCGACCGTCACTACGGGGTTGTCCGACCAGCGCCGCCACGCGGCGTCTGCGGGGTCGGCCCACGCCTCGGCGAGGGTCGACCAGCGCGGAACGTCTAGTACCTCGTTGTCGATCGTCGCCAGGCGCACGACGGTGCAGCGCCCCTGGAAGCGCGGCAGCGCATCCCTGACCCCGAGGCCGAGCGCGAACGACTCGGCGATCGCGGCCGCCGGACGCTCGAGCAGCATCGTCATCAGGACACCCCGAGCTGCGCTGAGAGGACCATGACCACACAGCCGCGCACGACGATGTCACGGCCCTGACTGGTCATCCGGAGGGTGGCATCGGAATGGAAGCCGGCCATCGTGCGGTTGCGCAGCGTCTCCCCCACCGCCTCGAGAAGGGGACCGTCGAGGAGTTCCTCCGGGCCGCTCACCACGACTTCGGAGAGGTTCAGCGCGCCCACGATCGGAGCGAGCGCAACTCCCAGCCGTTGACCGGCCTCACGGAGAACGGGGGCGATCGACTCGCCGGCGATGGCCGCTGCGGCAACGCGCGATTCGAGGCGCGGAACCGCCAGCCACGCTTCCAAGCATTTCTCACGGTCGTACGGAGTGTCGGCGCCGTCGTCGGTGCCGACCATGACCTGCCCGATCTCACCCGCCGCGAAGCGGCTGCCGAGCACCAGGGCACCCGCGACGAGCAGCCCGGACCCGACGCCGTGACCGACCTTGACGAGCATCATGTCGCCGTGCGCTCCCCCGAAGCCGTGCTCGGCGAGCACCGCGACATTCGCGTCGTTCGCCACGAAGACGGGCTGGGAGGTGTGCTCGGCGATCAGCCGCTGCAACGGTTCGTCGCTCCAGCCGAGGTTCGGCGCGGCGTTCACGGTTCCGGATGCGTCGACGATGCCGGGCGAACCGATGCCGATCCCAAGAATGGGTGCGGTGGTCAGGGCGATGAGCCGGTCGACCAGTGTCAGTACCTTTGCCGTAGCCTCGTCTCCGCGACTCCCTGCGAGCGCGATCTCGGCGCTGGCAAGAATACGACCGTCGATGTCGAGCACCGCCCCACGGAAGACCGAGTGCTCGCTGAGGTCGACACCGATGATCTGGGTGGCACCGCGGTTCATATCGAGCAGAACAGCCGGCTTACCAGGACGGACGTCGTCGCGCTGACCGAGCTCGACGATCAGCCCTTCGGCGATGAGACCGGCGACCAGATCGGAGATCGTCACGCGGGTGAGCCCGGTTGCCCGGGCGAGATCGGCACGGCTGACCTGGCCCGACCTGTAGAGGGTCTGAAGGACGAGGGACCTGTTGTGGTTGCGCGCATGCTCGGGCAGAACCTTGGCGCTGGGGCGCAACGCGCGGCCGGGAAGCATCCCCCGATCGGCCGGAAGCGGACCCGTGTCACTGAGCGTCGAACGCCGTCCCTCTTCCACCAACATGTTTGTTAGTAAAGTCGACAATCAAAGTTTTCGCAAGCACTTTCTCGCTCCCCCGCGTGATTCTGCGGCATTCGGATGCGCCCCCGGAGCGATGCGCGATCTTACTTTGTATAGAAACCGAACATTCAGAGGCAATCCCCCGCCCCTTACGGCAGCGAGGCCCGCACGATTCTCGTGCGGGCCTCGCTGTAATGGAGCTGGCTACTTGCCTTCGGCTGCCAGGGCGTCGGCGATGGCCTGCGAGAGACGGGTGTCCGCCGCTCCGTAAGCGGCCCAGTCGCCGGCCTTCAGAGCCGCTTCCTTGTCGTTGATCGCCGACTGGGCGTCGGCCAGGGCCTTCTGCAGTGCGGCATTGTTCGTCGGCGTGCCCGTTGTGCCACCGGTTCCACCAGGGGTCGTGGGCACCGTAACGCCGGTCGGGGGCAGGTTGGTATCACCGGCACTTGCACCCGAGTCACCCGCGAACAGCACGTCGAGCGCCTGGTCGAGCGTGTCTTCGAACGCGATCTTGTCGCCGAAGGCAACGAGCACCTTCTGCAGCAGCGGATAGCTCGTCTCGCCCGTGGACTTGACATACACCGGCTGCACGTAGAGCAGACCGCCACCGACCGGCAACGTCAGCAGGTTGCCGTTGATCACATCCGTCTTGCCCTGTCTCAACAGGTTGAGCTGGGCCGAGACTGTCGGATCGGAGTTGAAACTGTTCTGCACCTGACCCGGGCCAGGAACGGTATCGCTCGATGGCAGGGTCAAGAGTCTCAACTTGCCGTAACTGTCGGCCTTCTTGCCCTTTGTCGACCCCGCATTCGAGTCGACGGCGAGGTAGCCGCGCAGCACCGATCTTGTGGAATCACCGGATGCCAGCGGGATGAACGTCGTGTACAGCGAGAACTCCGGATTATCCTGACCCGGCATCTGCAGAGTGAGGTAGTACGGGGGCTGCTGCGGCGTCGCCGTCCCGGCCTCGGCCGTCGGATCGGCCGGCGTCGTCCAGGCATCGTCGCGCGAGTAGAACGACCCGGCGTCAGTGACATGGTACTGACCGAGCACCGACCGCTGCACCTTGAACAGGTCGGCCGGGTAGCGCACGTGGCTCATCAGCTGCGCGCTCATGTCGCTCATCGGCTTGACGGTGGTCGGGAAGATCTTCTCCCACGTCTTCAGAACCGGGTCGGTGTCATCCCAGGCGTACAGGGTGACCGAGCCGTCGTAGGCGTCGACCGTGGCCTTGACCGAGTTGCGGATGTAGTTGATGTCGTCGAACGCGTATGCAGGCTTCGGCGTCTCCGTGTCGGCGATGGCGTCGCTCAGGCTGCCGACGTGCGAGTACGGGAACTGGTCGCTCGTCGTGTAGCCGTCGATCACCCACTTCACCCGACCGTCGACGACCGTCGGGTACGCCTGCGAGTCGAGCGTCAGGTACGGGGCGACCTTCTGCACGCGCTTGATCGGGTCGCGGTCGTAGAGGATCTGCGAGTCGTTGTTGACCGCATCCGAGAGCACGATCTGCTCGTCCTGGAACTTCAGGGCGTAGACGAGGCGCTTGAAGATGTTGTCGAGCTTGGGTCCGCCGTTGCCGTCGAACGTGGTCGCCGTCTGCTGGGCCTCGCTCGAGCCGCCCGGGTAGTCGAGTTCGACGTCTTTCGTGCCCTTCGGGGCGCCCACGATCGAGTACGTCGGCGACTGCTGCCCGAAGTAGATCCGCGGCTGGTACTCACCGAGCGAACCGGTGGTGGGGATGCCCGACTCGAGGAAGACCGGCTGGCCGTCGCTCGATCGCTGGTTGCCGTAGGCGGCGACGACGCCGTAGCCGTGGGTGTACACGATCGTGTCGTTGTACCAGTTCTGGGCGTTGCCGAGGCCGGACTGCTGGAGCTCGCGCACCGCGACCACCGCATCCTGATCCTTGCCGTCGATGTTGTACCGGTCGACCGCGAGGTTGTTCGGGAACGCGTAGTACTGCTTGAACTGCTCCAGCTGACGGAACGAGGGGCTGATGACGGCCGGGTCCATGATGCGGATCTGGGCCGTCGTCTGAGCGTCTTCACGCAGGGCGCCCTGCTCGGCGGTCGTCTTGGCGTTGTACGGCGTCATCTCGATGTTGCTCAGGCCGTATGCATCCCGGGTGGCATCGATCCCCCGCTGGATATATGGAGTCTCGAGCGTCTTCTGGCTCGGCTCGACCTGGAAGCGCTGCACGACCCAGGGAACGATAGCGCCCGCGACGAGCGCGGTGACGATGAGGAGCGCGGTGCCGACGATCGGGAAGCGCCAGCGGCCGATGAACGCCGTCAGCAGGAACAACAGCGCCACGAAGATCGCGCTGCCGGCGAGAATCGCGCGGCCGGGTATCGTCGCGTTCACGTCGGTGTACGCGGCTCCGTTGATCATGTCGTTGACGTTCGAGTCCGTGACGGTGGCGTACCGGTCGAGCCAGATGCTGACGGCCTGCAGCAGCAGGTACAGCGCCGCGATGACCGCGATCTGAACGCGCGCAGCCTTAGAGATGCGCACCTCGCGCCCGCTGATCCGGATGGATCCGTACAGGTAGCAGGTGGCCAGGGTGGCGATCAGCGAGATGATGACGACCGCGGAGGCGAAACCGACGAGGCTGCGCAGGAACGGCAGGTCGAAGAGGTAGAAGCCGATGTCGAGGTGGAACTGCGCGTCGGTCTTGCCGTAGTGGGTGCCGTTGATCCACATCAGCACCGTCTGCCAGCGGCTGCCCGCCGAGACGCCCGCGAAGATTCCGAACACGATCGGAATGCCGTACATCGCGAGCCGCCGCAGCGGCTCGATGACCTGCTGGTAGCGGTCGAGCTGGCTGTTGAGCTTCGCATAGACGGGGCGCAGCCGGTAAGCGAGCTGGATCGCGAGCCACAGCGGCACGGCCATGCCGAGGAAGCCGATGAAGAACATCACGCCCGCGGCGAGCCACTGCGTCGTCAGAACGTTGAGGAAGCCGAGCTGCTGGTACCACAGGATGTCGGCGTACAGCCCCGCGAAGACGAAGAACAGGATGACGAGGGCGACGATCACACCCAGGGTGATCCAGATGGCGGCCCGACGGCGCGCTGGTGGGCGGACTGCGGCTGTTGAACTCACGTGTTGGGCCCTCATTGCTCTCGCGTGGCAAGGTCAGATAACCATCCTAGGCGCGGCCCGCTTGGAGAAAGCTGCGCCCGCGCTGAACGTCGGCGAGCCTATGCGAACGCTATGAAGCGGGGCAGCGGGCGAGGTCGGACGTGCTGCCCCCCGAGCTCACCGCATCCAGGACCTTGATCGAATCGTCGAGCGTCTTCACCGCGAACACGTCGAGGCCGCCCGGGATGTGGCCGGTCACCTCGTCGCAGTTGGAGGCGGGCGCCAGGAAGATCGTCGCACCCGCACCCTTCGCACCGAACATCTTCTGACGGATGCCGCCGATCGCGCCGACGTTGCCCTCGTTGTCGATGGTGCCGGTTCCGGCGACACGCTCGCCGCCGTTCAGGAAACCGGGGGTGAGCTTGTCCATGATGCCCAGGGCGAACATCTGGCCGGCGCTCGGACCGCCGACGTTGTTCAGCTGGATCTTCACGTCGAACGGGAACGTGTAGTCCATGCCCGCGCCGATGCCGACCACGGTCTGCCCCGCCGTCTTGATCGGCTTGACCTCGACCGTCGACGCGACGCCGCCGCGGACGATACCGAGCTTCGCCGCCTTGTCCGTGCCGTTCTCTGTGATCAGGCGGCGCAGAGTCGCCACCCCGGGAACGGGCTCGCCGTTGACGGTGACGATCTCATCGTCGACCTTCAGCACGGTCGCGGCCGGCGATCCCTTGATGAGCTGCTTCACGGCGACGGCCTCGGGGAATTCGTAGCCGAGCTTGTTCAGGGCGGCCGCGATGGCATCCTGCTGGGAGTTGACCATCAGCGCGGCGTTCTCGGCGTTCGACTGCTCAGTCGTGGTTCCCGGTGGGAAGACGACGTCGACAGGCAGTACCGCTCGCGACGGATCGAACCAGGCCGCGGCGATCTCGAGCCAGCTCGGCCGGGAGTCGGGGTTGCCGACCACCGAGACGGTCAGCAGGTCGAGCGAGCCCTTGGTCGGGTACGTCTTCTGCCCGGGGATCGTGATGAGCTGCTTGGCCTCACCGTCGGATGCGCCGCCCACCTGCTCATCCGTGCCGAGCGTGTTGTAGACGGGTCCTGGCTGTTCGATGACATACGGAGCGGGAACGAGGGCGAGCACGAGGGTCGCGACGACCGCGACGGCGACCAGGGACCAGCCGACGATCACACGCTTCGGCGGCGCCACGCGCTCCGGACGCGGACCCGGAGGGAGCAGCGGGTCGTCGTCGGTGAAGAGGCTCACAGGGGTCCCTTTCGCTTGTTCGCCACGGGCGCACAGCCCGACCCCCGAGCCTAGGCCAATTCTCACCAAGGGCCGGAGTACACGGGCTAGCGTAGATTCCAAGCCTGAAAGCCGAACACACGAAAGAGGCATGACGATGGCCGACGAACCGAACCGGAATCCCGACAAGGAACCGGACGACGAGTTCCGCGACATGCTGAACGAGTTCCTGTCCGGCAACTCGTCCATCGACCCGAGCCAGTTGGCGGGAGCCGCCGGACTGCCCAACGATCCGGCGAGCATCCAGGCACTCCTCGGCCAACTGCAGAACGCCATCCGTTCGAGCGACGGCGGCATCAACTGGGACGTCGCCCTCGAGCAGGCCCGCACTCTCGCGGCTCAGGATGCGCACTCGGTCACGCCGGCGGAGCGCGCCACCCTCGACCAGGCGTTCAACGTCGCCGCACTGTGGCTCGACAGCGTGACCTCGGTCGCCGAACTCACCAACCCGCCCCTGCTCATCGGCCGTGCCGAGTGGGCCAGGCGCACGATGCCGATCTGGTCGCAGCTCGCCGAGCCGGTGGCCCTCAGCATCTCCGATGCCCTCACCCGCGTTCTCACCGAGCAGGCGCCGGAAGAGATGCAGGGGATGATCGCCAACGCCGGCCAGGTCATGCGCTCGATCGGTGGCGCCCTGTTCGCCATGCAGCTCGGCCAGGTGGTCGGGCAACTGGCCAAGGAGGTCGTCTCTGGCGGCGACATCGGCATCCCCCTGATGGAAGACGGCACGGCGGCCCTGATCCCGCAGAACGTGGACGAGTTCGGCGACGGCCTCGACATCCCGATCGATCAGGTTCAGCTGTATCTCGCGGTGCGCGAGCTCGCACACGCCCGCCTGTTCCGGCACGCGAAGTGGCTGCGCCTGCAGTTGATCACTCAGATCACCGCCTTCGCCAAGGGCATCACGATCGACACCGAGCGTCTGGAAGAACTCGCAGAAGGATTCGACCCGTCGAACCCCGAAGAGCTGCGCGAGGCGATGGTCAGCGGTGCGCTCATCCCGCCCAAGTCGGAGGAACAGCAGGAGGCGCTCGCCCGGCTTGAGACGAGCCTCGCGCTCGTCGAAGGCTGGGTCGACGTGGTCACAGCCAACGCCACCAAGCTCCTGCCCAAGGCCGACGCCGTCGCGGAGACGGTTCGCCGACGCCGCGCCTCGGGCGGCCCGGCCGAGTCGGCGTTCGCCACCCTCGTCGGTCTGGAGCTGCGTCCGCGGCGTCTCCGCGATGCCGCGGCCATGTGGCAGGCCGTCACCGACGCCGTGGGTCCGGATGCGCGCGACGACCTCTGGTCGCACCCCGACCTGCTCCCCCAGTCGGCGGATCTCGACGACCCGGCGAAGCTGGTGGCCCGCCTCACGGCGACCGCGAACGGCGAGGAGCCGGAGTACGACGCGCTGGACCAGGCGCTCGAAGACCTGCTTCGCGGCGACACCGAGCGGCCGAAAGAGGACTGACCGCCGAGCCCCTGTGGATAACTTCTGCAGGGGTGTCGGGTTTCACGGCAGGATGCCGGGATGACGTTCGTCCTCGATCACCGCATCCACCGTGTCTGGCGCACGCCGAGCATCCTGCAATTCGGGGTCGAGCGCCCCGTGCTCACGCTCTCGGGTCTGAGCGATGCCGAAGAACGGATGCTCGTCGCGCTCGAATCAGGCGTCACCCTGAGCGGACTCCACCTGGTCTCTGCGCGGGCGGGCGGCGATCCGGCCTGTATCGCCCCGTTTCTGAAGCGGGTCGAGCCGGTGCTTCTGCCGGCCGACGACTCTGCGGGCGCGGGCCAGGCGGCCCGTCCGATGGTAGTGCTCGACGGCCGAGGCTCGACCGCGGCGCGTCTCATGCAGGTGCTGGCCGAGAGCGGCATCGACGTGCGAGCGGGGCTGCGGTGGGACGACCCCGCGATCGCAGAGTCTCGCGCGGCCGTGATCGTGGGCTCGTTCGCCATCGAACCCGAGCGCCATCAGCGCTGGCTTCGCCGCGACATCCCTCATCTCCCCATCGTGTTCGGCGATCGGACGGCGACGATCGGCCCCTTCGTCGAACCGGGAAGCGGGCCGTGCGTCGGCTGCGTCGACCGGCGACGCACCGACGAGGATCCCGATTGGCCCGCGATGGCGAGCCAGCTGAGCACCCGCCCCGTGCGCTACGAGACAAGTCTGGTCAGCAGCGCGGTCGCCTCGCTTGCCGCCCGGGCGGTCGTGGATCGAGTTCTCAACTCGATCCGGGGAATCAGCGCGAGCAGTCTTGCTGTCGACTACGCGACCGGTGTCACGAGCGAGCGGGAGCACCGGCCGCACGAGGAGTGCGGGTGCCGAGCTCTGCCAGAAACCGAGACGGCTGACGCGCCGCAGCACGACCGCCCAGATTTCCCGCCTGCGACCAGCTGAGCCTCAGGCGGCGTCGAGCACGGGTGATGCCGACGTACAGGAGCCGGCGTTCCTCGTCGATCTGCTCGAAGCTCTTCGCGTAGCTGATCGGCACGAGACCTTCGTTCAACCCGACCAGGTGCACCGACTCCCACTCCAGTCCCTTCGCCGAGTGCAGGGTGGCCAGGGTCACCGCCGAGAGGGTCGGCTCGTGCTGGCCGGCCTGACGCACGAGGAGCTCGTCGGTGAAGCGACGGAACGTGGTGCCCGCCGGCGCCTGATCGACGAGACCCATGATCGCGTTGAGCGACTCCCAGCGGTCCCGCACGGCCCCACGCGCTTCCGGCGCCTGCTGGCTCCAGCCGAGCGAGCGGAGAACGTCGCTGACCGACTTGAACAACGGCTCGTCGCCGATCGAGACGCTGGCGGCACGCAGCGACATGATCGCCTGCCGAACCTCGGGCAGGTCGAAAAAGCGCTTCGCCCCGCGGATCTGGTAGCTGATACCGAGGTCGCCGAGCGCCTGCTCGATCGCCGCCGCCTGCACGTTCACGCGATAGAGGACGGCGATGTCCTCGGGCTTCGCTCCCGCTGCGAGTTCGGCGGCGATCGACTGTGCAACGCCGCGCGCTTCGGCGCGATCGTCCGGGTACGCGACCGGCTCCGGCACGTCGGAAGCCGTCGAGTCGGCCCGCTCCGTATCGACCGCCGAATGCAAGGTGAGCGCGCCGGATCGTCCCCGCATCAACCGGTTGGCGGCATCCACGACGTCAGGCGTCGATCGGTAGTTCTGCTCGAGCCGCACGACCGTGGCTCCCGGATGCGCACGCTCGAAGTCGAGCAGGTACTCGCTGCGGGCGCCGGCGAACGAGTAGATCGTCTGACTCGCGTCCCCGACGACGCAGAGGTCGCGACGACCGCCGAGCCAGAGGTCGAGCAGCTGCTGCTGCAGCGGCGAGACGTCCTGGTACTCGTCGACGACGAAGAAGCGGTACTGCTCGCGCACCTGCATGGCGACCGCGGGCTCGATCTCGATCATGCCTGCGCAGGCGAGGAGCACATCCTCGAAGTCGAACTGCTTGCGCTCGTCTTTCAGGTCTTCATAGGTCTGCAGCATGAGCGGGAGCTGCTCCGCGGTCAGCGAGCCCGGGATCGTTCGCGTGGCGAGCTTGCCCGCGTACTCCTGGATGCTCAGGCCGGATACCTTGCGCCACTCCACCTCGGCCGCGACGTCACGGAGCGTCGCTGTGTCGAGCTTCAGCCCCAGCCGTTCGGCCGCGTGGCCCAGGACGCGACCCTTGCTGTCGAGCACGCTCGGCAAGTTTCCGCCCACCACCTGGGGCCAGAAGAAGTTGAGCTGCGACAGCGCTGCGGCGTGGAAGGTGCGGGCGGCGACGCCCCCGGCGCCCAGCTGACGGAGTCGCCCGCGCAGCTCGGCGGCCGACCTGTTCGTGAACGTCAGCGCCATCACCCGATTGGGCGCGTACGCTCCGGTGGCGACGCCGTAGGCGATGCGGTGCGTGATCGCCCGCGTCTTACCCGTTCCGGCACCGGCAAGGATGCACACCGGCCCGAGAAGCGCCTCGGCCGCGACCCGCTGCTGGGCGTCGAGGCCGTCGAGGAGGCTCTCCGGGGTCACGGTGCGACCGGCGCCTCGTCGAGCGATCCGCCGTACCACTCCTCGATCAGCGCACGCGCGATGGAGGACCGGCCAGGGAGAATGACCTGCTCGCGAGCGGCCCACAACTCGTCACGGCTGAACCAGCGGAGATCGAGGATCTCCTCGCCGTCGGGATTCAGCGCATCCGGAGCCTGATCGTCGGCGAGCCTGGCGGTGAAACCGACCATCACCGACGCGGGAAAGGGCCACGGCTGCGAGCCGCGGTACCGCGCGTCGACGACGCGGACGCCGGCCTCCTCGAAGATCTCGCGCTCGACAGCAGACTCGAACGACTCGCCCGGCTCGACGAAACCGGCCAGCAGGGAGTAGCGGGAGTTCTCCCACATGGCGTTCGAGCCGAGCAGCAGCCGGTCGTCGGCGTCGAGCACGGTGACGATCACGGCGGGGTCGGTGCGCGGGAAGATCTGGGAGCCGTCTTCGAAGCATTTGCGCACCCATCCGGCCTCCTCGACGACCGTGGGGGTTCCGCACCGCGGGCAGTTGGTGTGGGTGGCGTGCCAGTTTGCGATCGCCAGCGCCTCGGTGAACAGGCCGGCGTCGCGGTCGCTCAGAGCGGTGGCGACCGTGCGCAGGTTGCCCCAGCGGGCCTCGTCGGGCTCGAGTTCGGTGGCTGCCGCATCCGTCAGCACCTCGAGCACGATCGCGGAACCGGCTGGTTCCTTCGCTGTCGCGGTCAGCGTGCGCCCGAGGTAGACGCGCAGCAGCGCCGCCGTGACCTGCTCGACCGGAAGCAGCTCGAGCTCTGCCGCCCCGGCCCCGGATGCACCCCAGCCGTCGGCCGCGGGCGTCGCCGCCTCGACGCTCTCCGCTGTCAGCAGCGCGCGGCCCTTCCACAAGGGCAACACACGCGTCCCGGGTTCCTCCCACAATTCGTCGAACAGAGCCGGACGGGACCGCGACACATGGTCTCGGTCGACGGCGTGACGCGAAAGTGGCAGCGAAGAGAGAGGAATGCTCGACATAGGGTCCTTTCAAGGCGTGGCTAACGGGCCCACGCGGGGAAGCCATTTAACCTAGGTGCATGGCCAGATCCCATCTCACTCTAGCCGCGCTGGCCACCTCGGCCGTCGCTGGACTCGAGGTCTCCGGTGCCCGCAGCTTCAGCCAGGGCGGGGCGGCCGAATTCGACTCCGCGCTGCTCAGCGGACGCGACGGGCAGACGTACATCATCCGTGTTCCCACCTCCCAGGCGGCCGAGACCGAGCAGAGTGCCGACCTGGTCGCGCTGCGCGCGCTGACCACCGGCATTCGCAGCCGTCTTCCGTTCGACGTGCCGACGTACCGCGGGCAATCGCCCGTCGGAGGTACCCGCGCCCTGGTGTACGACTTCCTTCCGGGCCATCACATCGATGTCGACGATGTTCCGCCGGGTGATGGTCTTGCGGGCTCGATCGGTCACGCGATCGCGGCAATCCACAAGCTCCCCACCAACTTCGTCGGTGAGGCAGGGCTGCCCGTGCTCAGCGCGGGCGAGTCGCACACGGCGACGACCTCCTCATCGAGCAGGCGGCCGCGACAGGCCTGCTGCCGAGCGCTCTGCGCGACCGGTGGCGCGACGCTTCCGCCGACACCTCCCTCTGGCAGTTCCAGCCCACCGTGATCAACGGCGCGCTGACCGCTGACTCTTTCCTCATCGAGGAGGAGTCGGTCACCGCGGTGCTCGGCTGGTCGGCGCTGCGCGTCGGCGACCCCGCGCGCGACCTGCACTGGCTGCTCGCGATGAACGCGGACGCCACCGACGGCGCCCTCGGGGCGTACGCGTCGACGAGGCAGGTCGCCACTGACCGTCAGTTCACGCAGCGCGCGATGCTCTATGCCGAGCTCGAAGTGGCCCGGTGGCTGCTCCACGGCCGCGAGGTGCGCAACCAGTCGATCGTGGACGATGCGGTCGCGATGCTCGACGGCCTCGTCGACCGCGTGCACACCAACTCCGCCACCCCGCTGTCGACCGCGACCGGTCCGATCATGGCGATCGACGACGTCGAGGCCATGCTCGACCGGACGCCCGGCGACCGCAGCTCGGACGACTACGGTCACGCCGGCGGCATGAAGCCCGTGGTCGACGACCAGAGCGAGCGCAACTCCTCCTCGGAGTAGATGCGCTCGGGGCGCACGACGCGGTCGTCGGCGACGAAGTAGAAGACCGCGTCGATGAGTTCCGGATCCACGCCCGCGTACCGCGCATATGCCAGCCGGTACAGGGCCAGCTGGAGCTGCTTGCGCTCGAGGTCCGCGGCATCCCGAGGTGCCTTGCCGGTCTTCCAATCGACGATCTGGTGCGTGTGCGCGCCGTCGACGGCGGGATAGACGGCGTCGAGCTTGCAGACGACGACCTGACCGGCGAGCGTGACATGGATCTCGATCTCGACCTCGTCGGGGCGCCGGTCGGCCCACTCGCTCGCGGCGAACGTGCGCTGAAGCTCGGCGAGCGCCTCGGCCTCCAGGGGCTCGCCCGCGGGGTCGTCGAGTTCCGCCGCGGTGGCGTCGATCACATCCGAAGCACCGCCGACCGTGCCGTATCGCTGCTCGACCCAGCCGTGGAAGAGCGTGCCGAGGCGCGTCTGCCGGTAGGGGCGCTCCGGCATCGGGCGACGTAGCGCGGCGGCGACGGATGCGGGATCGGTGACATAGTCCTTGAACCGGGATGCCGGGATGCGCGTCGGCAGCTCCACGAGTTCGGCCTCTTCCTGCCTGCGCGAGCGCTCGGCAAGGAGCAGGTCGATGTCGTGGGCGTAGACGCCGCCCCCTCGGGAACCTCGTTCGGCGGCCGAACGCACCGCGTCAGCGGCGGCGAGCACTCTGTCCCGCCTGCCGCCCAGGGGATCGAGCGGCCACTGGACCGTCTGCGTCGCGAGGGCGTAAGGATTCTCGTCCGGCTCGTCACAGGCCGGGAACGCGTCTTCGGCCAGCAGTCCCGCCGCCTGCAACTCGAGGAGGAACGCGCCCGGGCCGCGGGGCTTCGTCTGAGTCGACCAGTATGAACCGGACAGCAGCAGGCTCTCGCGAGCACGCGTCACGGCGACGTAGACCAGACGCCGCTGCTCGGCGGCGTGACGATCGACGACCTCCTGCTCGAAAGCCTTCACCGCCTCGTCGATGTCTTTCTGGGTCTCGGCCGTGCGCCAGGCGAGCAGCGGGAGCTCGGTCGCGTCTCCGCGGAACTCGTATGGCAACTCGCCGAACGACAGCCACCCCTTCTTGCTGAGCGGGCCTCCCGGCAACTCGCCCTCGACCATCCTCGGCACGGCGACCGCATCCCATTCGAGCCCCTTCGAGCCGTGGATCGTGAGGATCTGAACGGTTCCGGGCTCGGGCTCCTCGCTTCGCGGAGCGAGGTTGTCGCGCCGCTCCGCCTCAGCGAGCCAGGAGAGGAACGACCCGAGCGTGGCCTGCTCGTCGCTCGCCAGATAGGAGGACACCTGCTCGGCGAAGGCGTCGAGGCTCGCCTGCCCGAGCTGGGCGGACTCGTTGGCCGCCACCTCGATGTCGAGCAAGAGCTCCTGCTGTACGAGCGTGACCAGGTCGAGTAGGTCGAGGCCGACCCGGGAACGTAGGTAGTCGAGGCGACGGCCCGCGTTGCGCATCCGGTCGAGCCCGATCGGGCTGAAGCCGGCGAGCTGACTGTGGCCTTCGGGCGCCTCGACGACGAAGTCGAGGGCATCCACCAGGGACGCGGACTCGTCACCGGCGACCGACTGCCGCAACCGTTCGCGCACCGCAGGGTCGAGTTCCTGGAAGCGATGGTCCCGAGCGGCCAGCCAAGATGCGACACCGCGAAGTGTGGCGATGTCTTTCGGGCCGATCCGCCACCGCGCACCGGTGAGCACGCGAATGAGCTCCGAACCGGCGGTCGGGTCGTGCATGACCCGCATCGCGCTCACCAGGTCGGCGATCACGGGCTGCTCCAGCAGGCCCCCGAGACCGAGCACGTGGTACGGGATGTTCCGCTCGGCCAGCGCGGCGATGAACGGATCGATCTTCTTGAGCGAGCGGCACAGCAAGGCCGCGCTCGGACCGTTCCCCGATCGTCTCTCGCCGCGAGTCGCTCCCCCAGCCAGTCGGCCACCGTGGCCGCTTCGTCGGCGACGGTCTGCTCGAACCGGGTATCGAGCCGGCCCTGGGATGCGCCGGGCCGCGATTCGAGTCGTTCGACACGCACCGGAGACCCTGTCGACAGCGGACCGACCAATGCGTTCGCCGCATCGAGCACCCGCGTCGGGTTGCGCCAGCTCGTCGAGAGCGCGTACTCGGCAGCGCCATCCCGAGAGCCGGTGAAGTCGAGCGAGAAGCGGCCGAGGTTGGCCGCACTCGCACCACGCCAGCCATAGATCGACTGGTGCGGGTCGCCGACGGCCATCACCGCCTGGCCTGCGAAGAGGCGCGACAGCAGCAGCGTCTGCACGACCGAGGTGTCCTGGTATTCGTCGAGCAGAATGACCCGATAGCGCTCGCGATAGTCCTCGACGACGGCGGGAAGCTTCTCGCTCACGCGCAGTGCGAGCGCGACCTGGTCGGAGTACTCGACGAACCCGCGACGCACCTTCTCGGCGGCGAACTGCTCGGCGAGGTCGAGCAACGGCGGCAGGAGCCGACGACGGCGACCGCGTCGCGAACCGACTTGTACGCCTCCTTCACCTGCCTGCTGCCGGTCGGCAGATCGAGGAGACCGCCGAATCGATCGACCATCCGCTCGACGTCGGCAGCATCGGCCACGTTCTCGCTCAGCGCCCGGCTGAGCGCGATGACCGCGCTGGTGACCACATCGACGCTCTTCTCGAGCTCGACGAGTCGGTCGTCGGTGCTCGTCACGACCAGCCGGCGCGCGATCTGCCAGGCCGATGCCTCGCTGAGCACAGCCGACTCCGGCTCGCGGCCGATCAGCAGTGCGTTCTCGCGGAAGATGGCGTTCGCGAACGAGTTGTATGTGGCGACCGTCGGCGCATCGAAGGGATCGAACTCGATAGCGGTGAGCCCCGAGTCCACGAGCTGTTCGATGCGTTTCCGGATGCGCAGGGCCAGCTCCCCGCCGCCTTGCGGGTGAACGTCAGACCCAGGATCTCCGGAACCCGCACGTGGCCGTTGGCCAGGAGCCAGACCACGCGGTTGGCCATCGTCTCGGTCTTGCCGCTGCCGGCGCCGGCCACGACGATCGCCGGCCCCAGCGGCGCTTCGATCACCGCCTGCTGCTGGCCGGTCGGTGTGGGCAGGCCGAGCGTCTCGGCGATTTGAACCGCGCTGAGCTGCCGACCCTCAGGGCGCGGTTCAGGATGCAGGCGCTCTTCTGCGAGCGCCAGCTCCACCAGGTCGAGGGTCTCGTCGACCTCCCAGTCGAACACTCCGTCGAGCGCCGCCTCGGAGATGTTGCCGCCGTCGTCTTCGGTCATGCGCTCACCGCCGGCACCAGGTGGATGCGGTACTCGTACTTGGCATGCGGGTCGCGCTCCTCGAGGTTCAAAACAGCGAGGAAGGTGTTGTCGGCCATGCCTTCTGCGGCGGCCGCCACGCGCTCGCGAAGGCGGACGAACCCGTCTTCGTCCTGACGTTCCTGCGCCACCTCACGGTAGTTCTTGCCCCGGATGCCGGTGCTCACGAAGAGCAGCTTGGCGCCGCCTGATGCGAGCTCCGCATCCTCTGGCCGGGCGATCGCGCCGTGTTCGAGGGCGAGCTGGTACGCCCCGAGCTGTGCGTGCTCGGCCACCTTGGCGGCCGACGGCACGGTCTTGCCGGTCTTCAGGTCGACGATGACGATCGTGCCGTCGGGCGTGCGTTCGACGCGGTCGATCTTTCCGCTGACGAGTGCTTGCCCGAGCTCGAGCTGGAACTCGCCTTCAGAGCCGAGCAGCACGCCTCCGTCGCGATCGAAGTCGCGCAGGTACTCGGAGAGCCCCTCGGCCAACCGCCGAGTGCGTCGCCTTTCCTTCTCTTCGAGCCACGGCGACTCGAACTGCAGTTCACCCCAGCGCTCCTCGACGCCCTGCCAGATGTGCTCGACGCTGAGGTCGCCCTCCGGCTCAGTGCTCACCTGCTCCATCACGGCGTGCACTACCGTGCCGATGCCCGCGGCGAGCCCGCTCGGCGACGAGGCCATCGCATCCACGAACCAGGCCAGCGGCGACTTCTCGAACGTCTCGAGCCGCGAGGGCGACACGCGCACCCGCGCTTCGTCGTCGGACAGGTCGACGAGCGGCTCGACCGTCGACGGCTCGGTCAGGCCGTACCAGTCGGCGGGATCGGCGCCGTCGACCGCGGCCGCGGCGAGCCTCGCCAAAGCGTCGGCGGCGTCCGGAGACCCGGTGGTCACGAGTCGGCGGCGCAGGCGGCCGACCATTCCGCGCAGGGAGAGCGGATGCGCCGCATCGTCGGCGTCTTGCACCGCGTTGCCGCTAGTGAGGCGGAGGAACGGCGACGGCTGCTCGTCGTCGTTCGCGGTGGCCGTGAGGATGACCTGCCCGCGCGCGCGGGAGACGGCGAGCGCGAACATCCTGAGCTCGTCGCCCATCACCTGCGCACGCTCATCGGCGGTTTCGGATGCGGTACCCGCGACGACCTCGCCCAGTTTCTGCGGATGCAGCAGCGACCCCCGCAGACGGAGGTTCGGCCAGACGCTCTCCTGCAGGCCCGCGACGGCGACGACCTCGTACTCAGCGCCGATCGTCGCGCTCGGTGTGCAGACCAGCACGGCATCGGACGCGGTCTGGGCCGCGAGCGTGTCTTCAGGAACCTCTGCATCGAGGAGTTCGCGCACGAAGAGGGCGGCCGGCTTCTCCGGGTAGCGCTCGACGAAGCGGCGTGCCGCCGTGAACAGAGCCACAACCCCGTCGAGGTGCCGATTCGCCTCGTCGGCGACGATGCCGCTGCGCTCCGACTGTTCGAGCCAGCGCTTCGCCAGGCCGCTGCGCTCCCAGGCGTGCCAGAGCAGCTCCTCGATCGTGGCTCCCGCCGCTGCCTTCTCCTTGCCCGAACGCAGGGTCTCGGCGAGCCGCCCTGCCCGTCGCGCCGGCGACGAGTCGATGGTCGCGAACCGTCCGGGTGCGCCGAGCGCCTCCACGATCAGTTCATCGGCTGGCCGATTGCCTTCGCCGGCGATCTCCTCCTGCCGCAATGCAAGACGCAGGCGCCGCAGGCTCACGCCGTCCAGGCCGCCGAAAGGCCCGACGAGGAGGTCGGCGGCGAGCGCGGCGGTCAACTCGACCGAGCCCAGCTCGACACCGATCACGTTCAGCAGCTGCCGGGCGGCGAAGTCGTCGCGAAGCGCGCGGCCCGCAACCGAGGTCTTGGTGGGAACCTCGGCGACGGCGAGTGCACGCGCCAACGGCGGTACGTGCGCCCCGGACCGAACGATCACGGCCATGCTCCCCCAGGGAACACCGTCGAGCAGGTGACGCTCGCGCAACTTGCGAGCCAAGCGCGCGGACTCCGCCGGTGCCGATGACGCCTCCATCGTGACGATCTGCGGCGGACCGACCTCGGGGCGCGTGCGACCGGCTGCGGCGAGCCGTTGCACGCCCGCCGCGGCGGTGCCGATCCGTTCGGTCACCGCGGCCGTCAGCTCTCGCAGCGCGGGCGACTGCCGGTGGGCCGTGGCGAGCACGAAGCGGGTGACGGGAACGCCGAGCCGCACGTCCAGTTGCCCGAGCGCCGCTGCCTCGGCGCCGCGGAAGGCGGTCGACGAGACATCCGGATCGCCGAAGGCGACCACCGCCACCCCGCGCGCCGCGAACGCACGCAGCAGGGAAAGAGTTGCGACGGTGGCCTCCTGCAGGTCGTCGACCAGGATCAGGCGAAAGCGATCGAGGGCACCGTCCCGTGTCACGATCGTGACCGCGTTGTCGATCAGCTCGGCGGAATCGACGAAGGAGTCGCGGTAGTTCGCCACCACCTCGCGATACTCGCGGATGAAGCGTGCGGCTGCCCGCCACTCGGGATGGTCGGCGATCGCGCCCAGTTCGGACAGGCGGCTCGGGGTGACGCCGTGCTCGACGCAGCGGGCCATCAGCTCGCGGAGCTCCGTTCGGAACCCGCGGAGGGCGCGCACCTCTTCGCCGAGCGGCTCGGGCCATACCGGGCCCGTTGCGTCTTCGACGTGACCGGCGAGCAGCTCCGCGATGATCTGATCCTGCTCGCCGCCCGTCAGGAGGCGAGGCGGCTCCGTGGCCGTCGCGCGGGCCCGCTCCCCCACGATCTGGAAGGCGAGCGAGGTGGCCGTGCGGGCGAGTGGCCCGTTGGTCGGCACGCCGATCCGCAGCGCGATGCGGTCGCGCAACCGAGTGGCGGAGGCTCGGGATGCGGTGAGCGCGAGCACCTCGCCTGTCGCGTAGCCGCGGCCCAGCACCCGCTCCGCCAGCACCTCGACCAGCGTCGTGGTCTTGCCTGTTCCCGGAGCCCCCAGAACGGCCGCCGATGAGCCGTCGGGCAAGCTCAGCACGCGCTCTTGAGCCTCGTCGAGTGCGAGGTCGATCGGGTCGCCGGCCGCCGTCGGGCGAGGCAGGAAACCACGGATCGTCATGACAAGAACGCTACCGGCGTCCGCCGACAGAGAACGCGTCGCAGCGCCGTGAGCCGAGTGTCGTAGTCTGAACTCACACCGCCGGTACAGAGTCGAAAGGCACCACACGTGGAGATCCGCATCGGAATCGTCAACGCCCCCGCGAGCTCAGCTTCGAGTCGAACCAGACGGTCGACGAGATCGCGGAGCAGGCTCAGGCCTCGCTCACCAGCGGAACCGGATTCCTCCGCCTCACCGACGACAAGGGCAAGGTCTACCTCGTGCCCGTCGCCGGCATCGCATACATCGAGATCGGCAGCGACGAGTCCCGTCGCATCGGCTTCGTCGGCTAGTCCACCGTGGAACTCCTCTTCGTCGCCCTCGGCGAGGCCATCCTCGGCCTCGCCGCCCGGTACTTCCTGCCGGGTCGCCACACGCACGGGTCCGTTCTCGTTCCCGCGATCGGCGTGATGGTCTCCAGCGTGCTCTGGGTCGCCCTCACCTGGGCCGGGCTCAAGTGGAACGGGGGCTGGATCTGGTGGATCACGCTCGTCGGAACCGCTGTCGTCGTGACCGTTGTCGACCTGCTCCTGGGGCGCATCCGGACGAACAGCGATGACCGTCTGCTGGCGAACCTGACCAAGGGCGCGATCGCGCGCTGAGCGGCTGTGTCGCGTCGCCGCCGCTAGGCGGTGAGTCCCAGCGCGTCCATCCGGCGCGTGTGCGCGGCGATGAGCTCGGTGAAGATCGGCTCGGTCCGCTCTTCGTCGCTGGCCGCGTTGCCCGAGAGCTGCAGAGCCGAACGGGCCACGAGCAGGGTGTCGCCGACGAGACGACGCCCCCACAGCGCCAGGCGCGACGAGAGCTTGGGATCGCTCCCGATCGCATCACGCAGAACGTCGATGATGCCCTCCTGGCCGCCGTCTGAGCCGAGAAGCGCCGCGATCCTGGGCCCGACATCACCTGGCAGTCCGGCGGCGAGACGGATGAAGAAGTCGTCGAGCAGACCGCTCGTCACCAGGACCGCGAGTAGCGACTCCTGCCAGTCGGCGCCGGTGGTCAGCGCGGTGAAACCGTCGATCTCATCTGCGAACGCCTGCATCACCTCGGCGGGGTCATCGCCGCGCCGCCGGATCTCCGCCACGATTCCCTGGTGCTTCGACAGCGACGCGCCAGCCGCGGCCGAGACCTTCTCTTTGGCGCCGAGGTCGTCGACCTCGCCCACCACACGGGACAGGGTCTGGAACGTCTCGAGTTGTAGGTAAGCCGCCTGCCCCAGATACGGCAGGAGATCGGGCATCACCTCGTGCAGGTCGACCCTCGTCGCCGGGGTCGGGGTATCCCGGGATCGGAGTCGCGGAAGCTCGACCGGGGGCCGTCGTCGGGATAACCAGGTTGCCACGTACAGCAGTGTAACGGGGAGCGTCCGGTAGGCTTGATCTGCCGTCGGCGATGGAACGACGGCCCTACGCCTGAGAAGAGAACAGGGCGTAGACCCATCCGCTTCTCAATCGACAGGCATATCTTCGTGACTTTTTCCGAACTCAATATCGAACAGGACATGGTCGACGCCCTCGCCAGCAAGGGCATCATCGAACCGTTCCCCATCCAGGCACAGACCATTCCACTCGCCCTCGACGGGCAGGACATCATCGGACAGGCCAAGACCGGAACCGGCAAGACCTTCGGCTTCGGCCTCCCGATCATCCAGCGTCTCGGCCTCCACCCGGAGCCGGGCGTGCAGGCTCTCGTCGTGGTGCCCACCCGCGAGCTCTGCGTGCAGGTCTTCGAAGACCTCTCCCAGGCCGCGGAGAACCGCGACACCAGCGTGGTCGCCATCTACGGCGGCAAGGCGTACGAGGGCCAGATCGCTCAGCTCAAGTCCGGCGCGCAGATCGTCGTCGGCACCCCCGGTCGCCTGCTCGACCTCGCCAGCCAGCGTCTCCTGAACCTCGGCAACGTGCGCGAGATGGTGCTCGACGAGGCCGACAAGATGCTCGACCTCGGCTTCCTCGCCGACATCGAGAAGCTGTTCGCGCAGACGCCGGCCACCCGCCACACCATGCTGTTCTCCGCGACGATGCCCGGCCCGATCGTCGCGCTGGCCCGCCGCTTCATGACGCGCCCGATCCACATCCGTGCCACCGACCCCGACGAGGGTCAGATCCAGGCGAACATCAAGCACCTGATCTACCGCGCGCACTCGCTCGACAAAGACGAGGTCGTCGCCCGCATCCTGCAGGCCGAGGGCCGCGGCAAGACCGTCGTGTTCACCCGCACCAAGCGCGCCGCCGCAAAGCTGGTCGAAGAGCTGAACGACCGCGGCTTCAACGCCGCGGCCGTGCACGGCGACCTCAACCAGGAGCAGCGCGAGCGCGCCATGGCCGCGTTCAAGGCCGGCAAGAAGGACATCCTCATCGCGACGGATGTGGCTGCGCGCGGCATCGACGTCGACGACGTCACCCACGTGATCAACCACACCATCCCGGACGACGAGAAGACCTACCTGCACCGTGCGGGCCGCACCGGCCGCGCAGGTAAGACCGGTATCGCCGTCACGTTCGTGGACTGGGAAGACCTGCACAAGTGGGCGCTCATCAACCGCGCTCTCGAGTTCGGCCAGCCCGAGCCGACCGAGACGTACTCGTCGTCGCCGCACCTGTTCAGCGATCTCGACATCCCCGCCGGGTCGAAGGGGCGCCTGAAGAGCACGCCCGCCGTCAAGACCCCCGCCGCGGAGGGCGGGCCGCGTCGTCAGGGCGCTGCAGGCTCGCGCCCCGCATCCGACTCCCCCGCTCCAGCAGTGGCGAGGGCGGCCAGCGCCGCCGTCGCACGCGCGGCGGTCGCCCGTCCGGTGCCGCAGGTGGCGACACCGCCCCCGCGGGCGAGTCGACGCAGGCCGCTGGCACGCACGACGGAGGCGGCTCGGAGCACCACGACGGAAACAGCGCACCGCGCCGTCGTCGTCGCTCGCGCGGTGGCGCACCGACCGCTCCCGCTAACTAGCGGGTCGAGTCGACCGGATCCCGCGCGCACAGGTTTGCGCGCGGGGTCAGTACCAGTTGTTGCTGACCTCGTGCGCCCAGGCACCGCAGGGTGAGCCGTAGCGACCCTTGATGTACGTCAGGCCCCAGTCGATCTGGGTGTTCGCGTTGGTCAGCCAGTCGGGCCCCGCCGACGACATCTTCTCGGGCGGAAGCGCTTGTGCGATGCCGTACGCGTCGCTCGAGGGATTGACCGCGTTGGCGCGCCATCCCGACTCCTGGTTCCACAAGCGCACGAGGCAGCTCATCTGGTCGCTGCCCCAGCCGTATCTGCCGAGCTGGCCCGCGGCGTATGCCTGCGCGGCGGCCGGGTTGACGGTCATCCCCGTCGGAGCGGAAACCCAGTGGGTGCCCGCTCCCGCCGACCCGTTGGCCGCTTGCGCGGCAGCCGCGGCGGCGGCAACGCCCTGCGCGTACTGCTGCTCGAAGGATGCCGCGGTGTTCTTCAGCAGCGCGAGTTGCGCGTAGAGCGTGGAAGCATGCTCCTGCTGACTCGCGAGCTCCGCCTCCGCCGCCGCGTGAGCTGCCTGCGCGGCTTCGAGGGCCGACTTCGCCTTCGCAGCCAGCTGGTCCCTGATCTTCTGGGCCGTGTCGGCTTGGGCGCTGAGCGATGTCGCGAGGTTCTTCTGCTCGTCGGCCGCCGCGAACAGCTTGGTCGCGTTGGCGCCGAGCTTGGCGACAGCACCGAGTTGGTAGAGCAGGCTGTCTGAGGTCTTTTGTTCGTCACTGGTGAGGAACAGTCTCAGGGCGTAGTCCGAACCACCGGCACGCCCCATCTGTTCGGCCAGCTTGCCGCTCTGCGCCCGCAGCGTGTCCGCCTCGCTCTTCGCTGAGTCCGCTCGCGCTTGCAGATCCGTGGCCTTGGCCGTCGCCTTCTGCAGGTTCAGTTCGGCAAGTCCGTATTCGCCGGCACGTTTGACCGCGGCCTCACTCGCAGCGTTCGACGCGGTCTGCAGCCCGGCGAGCAGACCGTTGATCCGGTCGACCTGCGCCTGAGTGGCGGCGGCATTCGCCTTCGCCGCCTGCACATCCCCCCACGACGGGTAAGAGGGCGCGGCGATCGCGGCACCGACTCCGGATGCGGTCACCAGGGTGGCGACGAGTACGGTCGCCACCGCGCCGACGCTCCAGGCCGTCCGTCTCACACACACCTCACTCCGTCGCCCCGATTCAGGCTAGGGCAGAAGTTTCACGAGGCGTAGAAGGGTGCCGCGCCTGTCGCTTCTTCGATGATGCGGTCGAGAACCTCCGGCGCAGTGGTGTTCTCCCCGAGCCGGTTCGGCTTGCCGGAGCCGTGATAGTCGCTCGAACCGGTGATCGCGAGGCCGTAGCGGGCGGCGAGTTCGTGCAGCCGCGCCTTGCCGTCCTCAGTGTTCTCGCGGTGGTCGATCTCGAGGCCGAAGAGGCCCGCATCCACGAGCCGCTTGAGTCGGTCGTCGGGGATCACCCTCCCCCGCCCGCCGGTTCCGGGATGCGCGAGCACGGGCACCCCGCCAGCGCCCCGGATGAGCCGTACCCCGGTGAGCGGATCGGGTGCGTAGTGGGGAAGGTAGTAGCCTGCGCGCCAGTGCAGGATGCCGGCGAACGCAGCGCTGCGGTCGGGTGCGAGGCCCCGTGCCACGAGGGCGTCTGCGATGTGGGGGCGGCCGACGGTGGCGCCATCCGTCGCCTGCGCCATCACGTCGTCCCAGGTGATGTCGTAGTCCTGCGAGATGTGGCGCACCATGTCTTCTGCGCGCTTCAACCGACCCGTGCGGATGCGCTCCGTCTCGGCCACGAGCGCCTCGTTCGCCGGGTCGAACAGGTAGCCGAGCATGTGCACGCTGGCGAACTCGATCCGGGTGCTGAGCTCCATGCCCGGGATGACGGTGACCCCGACCTCGACGCTGGCAGCGGCCGCATCCAGCCAGCCCGCCGTCGAATCATGGTCGGTGAGAGCGACGGTTCCGAGTCCGGCCGCCGCGGCGGCGCGGACGAGTTCGCCGGGTGTCTCGGTGCCGTCGGAAACGCTCGAATGGGTGTGCAGATCGATGGGACCCCGGAAGCGTCGCGCATCAGCCATGCAGTCCATCCTAGGAGTGGAAGAATGGGAGCCATGTCTTCGCAGTCCACCAGTCAGCAGACCACGCCCGCCGCCGAGCCTCGCGCCACGAGCAATCGCTCGACGACACCGGGTTCCGAGGGATTCAAGGAGTACATCGGCAGCGGCTGGGCCGACCGGGCCGAGCCCGTCCCCTCCCCCGCGAACAAGCGGCGTACGCCGCCGTGCGACGGGCTCGGATCTCCGAGCTCCACCCCGGCAAGCGGCTGATCATCCCGGCCGGGTCGCTCAAGCAGCGCTCGAACGACACCGACTTCCCCTTCCGCGCGCACTCGGCCTTCGCGCACCTGACCGGGTGGGGTTCCGACTCCGAGCCCGGGTCGGTGCTCGTGCTGGAGCCGACGGATGCCGGCCACGAGGCCACCGTCTACTTCCGCGAGCGCGCCGGGCGCGATTCCGACGAGTTCTACGCGAATCCGGAGATCGGCGAGTTCTGGATCGGCCCCCGCCCGTCGCTCGCGCAGGTCGCCGGCGACCTCGCCCTGCCGACCCGCGGAATCGCCGACCTGACCGACGTGATCGACGCGTCCGACGCGAACACCCTCATCGTGCGGGAGGCGGATGCGGCACTCACCGACCAGGTCGACGCGCTGCGCATCGTGCGGGCCGGCGACGACGCCACGGCAGAGGACCACGCCGACGACGACCAACTCGCCCGCGACCTCTCGGAGCTGCGCCTCGTCAAGGACGCCTACGAGGTGGCCGAACTCCGCAGCGCTGTGGATGCGACCGCGCGCGGCTTCGACGACGTGATCGGCGACCTCGACCGCATCACCGCGCATCCACGCGGCGAACGGCTCGTCGAGGGTGTCTTCAACGGGCGCGCCCGCGCCGACGGGAACGCGGTCGGCTACGACACGATCGCCGCCAGCGGCCCGCACGCGTGCATCCTGCACTGGACTCGCAACGACGGACCCGTCGTGCCGGGCGACCTGATCCTGTTGGACGCCGGGGTCGAGGTCGACAGCTACTACACGGCCGACATCACGCGCACCTTCCCGATCAGCGGCACCTTCACGGAGACCCAGCGACTCGTGTACGAGACGGTACGCGAGGCGGCGGACGCAGCATTCGCGATCGTGCGCCCGGGCATCCGGTTCCGCGAGATCCACGCGACCGCGATGGCGGTCATCGCGCGCCGCACCGCCGAATGGGGTCTGTTGCCCGTGACCGCCGAGGAAGCGCTCGAGACGGACAACCAGCACCACCGCCGCTACATGGTGCACGGTACGAGCCACCACCTCGGGCTTGACGTTCACGACTGCGCGCAGGCTCGCCGCGAGCTGTACCTCGACGGCATCCTGCAGCCGGGTATGACCTTCACCATCGAGCCGGGTCTGTACTTCCAGCCCGACGACCTGACCGTGCCCGAAGAGTTCCGCGGCATCGGCGTGCGCATCGAGGACAACATCCTGGTCACCGAAGACGGCGCCGAGAACCTGTCGATCGCGATCCCGCGCACGGCCGAAGACGTCGAGGCCTGGGTGCAGCGCCTCAGCTGAACAGCGTCGCAGCCCGTCGCAGCCGAACGGATAAGGACCGGGCCCCGCAGCCGAAGCGGGCCCGGTCCTTTCCAGATGCGGGTCAGAAGATCCGCAGGCCGATCTCTGCAGGAGCCGCGAGCAGCGACTCGATCTCGTCGTCGAGACGGACGAGGGTCACGGATGCGCCGGCCATGTCGAGCGAGGTGCAGTACTCCCCGACGTAGCTGCGCCCGACCGTGATGCCGCGATCCGCCAGCTGCTTGTGCGCGTGCCGGTAGGCGATGTACAGCTCGCTGATCGGTGTGCCACCCAGGCCGTTGATCATCAGCGCCACCCGGTCGCCGCTCTTGAACGGCAGGTCCGCGATCACGGGCTCCAGGATCTCGTCGACGAGTGCATCCGCCGGCTCGATCTTCGCGCGGCGGCGCCCGGGCTCGCCGTGGATCCCGACACCGATCTCGATCTCGTCGTCGCCCAGCTCGAACAGCGGCGAGCCCTTGGCTGGAGGCGTGCAGGCTGTCAGGGCCAGCCCCATCGTCCTGGTGACGGAATTGACCTTCTCACCGATTCGCACGACCTCGTCGAGGTCAGCCCCCGCTTCGGACGCGGCACCGACGGCTTTCATCACGAAGAAGTTGCCGGCGACACCACGACGACCGACCGTGTACGTCGAGTCCTGAACGGAGACGTCGTCGTCGATGAACAGGGTCTTGACCGTGACGCCGTCAGCGAGACTCATCTCCTGAGCCATGTCGAACGCCATCTTGTCGCCGGTGTAGTTGTTCACGAGGAGGAGCACGCCCTTCGGCGAGGCGAGCAGCTTCGTCGTCTCGTAGACGTAGTCCATGGGGGGCGCGGCGAAGACATCCCCCGGACACGCGCCGTCGAGCATCCCCTTGCCCACGGTCAGCACGTGCGCCGGTTCGTGGCCGGAGCCGGAGCCCTGGATGATCGACACCTTGTCATCTCGCGGCGCATCCTTGCGCATGATGAGGTTGTAGTCGGGCACGTAGCGCAACGTGTCCGGGTTGGAGAGCGCGATGCCTTCCAGCATCTCGGGAACGTACTTCAGTGGGTCGTTGACGAACTTCTTCATTTTCTTCTCCACATCGGGTTTGTATCGAGGGCTTGTTTCGGTGCTTCACTGTTGACGAGTCAGGACGCCCCGGGCCGGCTCCCCCACTCCGAGGCGAGCCGTTCGAGGATGACCGCGACCGCCACCGCTCCGGGGTCGGGCGAGCCGATGCTGCGCTCGCCCGTGTACGCGGCGCGGCCCCGACGCGCCTGCATCGAGACCGTGGCATCGGCTGCCGTCCGGGCGGTCGCTGCCGCTGCGGCAACGACCTCGTCGCTGGACGCGCCGGCGGCGAGCTTCTCCTCGATCGTGTCGGTCATCGGCGCGAGGGCGTCGAGCAGGGTCTTGTCCCCCAGCTCCGCGTTGCCGCGGGCCTTGATGCCGTCCATCGCGGCGCGCAGCATGGCGACCGCATCCGTACCCGTGATCTCGTCGCGCCCCTTCGTCACGGTCGCGGCGCGGAGGAACGCGGTGCCCCAGATGGGTCCGGAGGTCCCGCCGATCCGGCCGGTGATGACCATCGCGATCTTCTGGAGGAACACCCCGATGTTGGTGCGGTCGTAGCTGTCCCAGTCGGCGAGGACGATCTCGAATCCGCGGGCCAAGGAGAATCCGAAGTCCCCATCGCCGACGACCGAGTCGAGATCGCCGAATTCCTTCTCGTTGTCGACCGCCGTTTGGGCGATCGTGCGGACCACGAACTCGGTGTCGCTGAAACTCTGGGTCGTCATCGCTGCTCCTTCGGGCGATTGCGGGAATGGATGTGGTCGGTCACGGTCTCGGCCTCTCGAGAATCGCGGCGAAGTCGTCGACGGTGACGAGCGGTCCCGGATGCACACCGGCCGCGGCCGCCAACTCCTCCGCCGGCTCGCCGGGGTCGCCGAGCGAACTGACGACGAGGGAGGCTCCCGTGAAATCCTCGTCGGTCGTGTACGCGCTGACGGTCACGACCGTGCGGAGACCTGCGTCGATGGCCGCGCGCGTCCCGTTGCTGCTGTCCTCGACCACGATCGCGTCGTCGACGCCGAGGCCGAGCCGGTCGAGGGCGAGCAGGTAGATGTCCGGTGCCGGTTTCTTGTGCGGCACGATGTCCCCCGCGAATACCGCGAACTTCGCGGCCAGCTGCGGGCCAACGGCATGTTCAAGCACCGCTCGCACCGAGGGCTCTGCAGAGGTGGAGGCGACGGCGAGCCCCCAACCGGCCGAATCCGCCGCCGCCACCACACGTTCGATCCCGGGCCGACCGGGCAGGGCTCCGGATGCCACGAGCTCGGTATAGATCGCCGTCTTGCGTTTGTGCCAGCCGGCGAGCAGCTCGCGCTGCCCCTCCTCATCGGACGGCAGGCCGTTCGCGGCGACGAAATCGGGGGTCAGGATGCTCGCCATCCGCTCTTTGCCGCCGCCGATCAGCACCTTCACGCGATAGTCGTCGTCGCTCCAGTGCACCGGGATGCCCTCCTCGGCGAACGTCTGATTGAACGCCGGCAGATGTCCGTTGCGCTCGGTGTCCGCCAGAACGCCGTCGCAGTCGAAGATCAGGGTCGGCACGGCTCACCACGCCTTTCCCGCGCTGCCGAAGGTGGCGGCAAGTCCCGTGGTCAGGTCGACGATGTTCGAGCGCACCTCCTTGAACAACGACGGCGGGTCCCACTTGTTCGCATCCTCCGCGCCCTTCAGGAAGGCGAGGCTCGACTTCATGAACTCGATCTTCAAAGCGGTCGAGATGTTGACCTTCGCGCACCCGCGCGAGATCAGGTCGTGGAACTGGTCGTCGGTCATGCCGCTCCCGCCATGCAGGGCGATGGGCACTCCGGTGGCCTCCACGATGTCGGTCACACGCTGGAAGTCGAGTTCCGGTGTCGCCGAATAGACTCCGTGGGCATTTCCGATCGAGGGCGCGAACACATCGACACCCGTCTCCCGGATGAACGTGAGCGCGGTGTCGAGACTGTGCCGGGCCGGCTCGGTGTCACTTCCGATGCCGTCTTCCACCCCTTTGATGGCCTCGATCTCGCCCTCGACATGGGCGCCGTAGCGGCGGGCTTCTGCGACCACTTCGACGGTCTGCCGCTGGTTCTCCTCGACCGAGAGCGTGGAGGCGTCGAAGAGTACGGAATTCCAGCCGCGTTCGAGGCATTCGGTGATCACGGCCCGGTCGGGGCAGTGATCCAGGTGCAGGGTGACCGGTACGTCGATGTCTTTCGTCATCGCGGTCCACATCGCGAAGAGCACATCCGAGCCGATGGATTTGACGGTCTTCACCGAGGTCTGCACGATCACCGGGGATCGGGCCTCCGCCGCGCCCGCCAGGACCGCCTCGAGCGTGAGGTCGTTGACGATGTTGATCGCCGGCACGCCGTACCGCTCGGTGAATGCGCGGTCGTCGATCTCCTTCAGGGACACGACGGGCATGGGAACCTCCTTGCTCCGCGGCCAGCGTATGCAGGCCGCCGGTCGGCGCACCACGGGAGCTTCCCCATCCGACGGTAGGGATTCCCCGCAAGCGGCCGCCGGTGGGGCGGACGGCGGCGGCCGTCAGCGGTGGGAGGAGGAGCGCCCGGCGAGCTCGGTGCGGTTGGCTGCACCGGTCTTCCTGAGCACGGAGCCGACGTGCTTCTCGACGGTCTTCACGGAGATCCCGAGCTCGCCGGCGATCAGTTTGTCGGGCATCCCGAGCTCGACGAGAGCCCTGACCTCGCGCTCTCGGGCGGTCAGGGCATCGGCGGCGCCACCGGTGAGCGCGACCGTGAACCGGCTGAGGAACGCTGGGCTCAGGAGGATGTCACCGCGAGCGGCAGCGACCACACTGCGGGCGATCGCGGCGGCATCGGAATCCTGTTCGACGAAGCCCGCTGCTCCCACCCCGGTCGCTCCGAGCAACCGGTCGTCGGTGACGGACCCGATCAGCAGCACGATGCGGGCACCGGGGTCGGCGGCACGCAGATGCGCAGTGAGCTGCACCCCGTCGATGTGCGGCAGGTCGAGGTCGGCGAGCACGACGTTCGGACGCAGCAGGTCGTACGCCTCGACGGCGCTCTTGGCGTCGGGGACCTCCCCGACCACCTGGATGTCCGGCTCGGACAGACCGAGCATGCGCACGAGCCCCGACCGGATGATCGCGCTCGAGTGCACGACGAGCACCTGCCAGCGCGCATGAGCCGCGTCATCCCGCGTCGGCGGTTCGACGGGCAGCTCCGCCCGCACCCTGGTCCCCCACTGCGGCGTCGATTCGATGTGCACGGTTCCGCCCAGGTGCTGAGCGCGCGCTGCCAGACCTTGGAGCCCGAGCCCGCGAAGGGGCCGGCGCGGCGCCTGAGTCAGACTCGCCACATCGAAACCGTGACCGTCGTCGTCGACGAGAACCGTGACCTCGCCGTCTCCATAGACGAGCCCGACCCGTACGCTCTTGGCCGCCGCGTGCTCGACCACATTGGTCAGAGACTCTTGCACGATCCGGAACACCTGCCGTACCGTCTCGGCCGCCAGCGCACCGGGCTCGCCGACGACGACGAGTCGCGTCTGCAGGCCTGCCGCCGATTCGGCCCAACCGAGCTCCAACGCGATCGCTTCGCTCAGCGAGTGGCTGTCGAGCGGCTCCGGCCCGAGCCCGAGCACCGTGCGCTGCGTCTCGCTGAGCGCGGAACGCGCCGCCGTCCTCGCCTGCGCGAGGGCTGCTCGCGGGTCGAGCCCGGTCGCCACCCGACGGTCGGCCTCGTCGACGTTGAGCAGGATGTCGGCCAGCCCGCGGCCGACCGTGTCGTGCACATCCCGAACCACCCGCTCGCGCTCGGCGGCGACAGCCGCCTCGCGTGCCCGCGCCTCGGCGACCGCATGGAGGCGGGCGTTCGTGATCGCGATCGCCGCGTGAGCTGCGAAGCGCTCCAGCAGCAGGGCATCGGCAGCCGTGAACCTCCGTTCCGGGTCGCGGCTGAAGAGCACGAAGGCCCCGATGATCGATCCGCTCCACCGGATGGGCACGCCGATCGTCCCGTGCAACAGCGACCGTTCCGGCCCGTCGATGTGTCCGCCGCGCACCTGCGCGTACTCGGCGAAGATCACGGAGCCACGAGCCCGGACAACCTCCCCCGTCACGCCCTCGTCGAGCGGGAAGACCTGCCCCGACTGGCACCCGACGCCGAGGTCCACTTCTTTGCGGTAGCTTCCCGCCGCCTCGTCGACCGTGCAGATCGACCCGTTCTCGCAACCGAGCAGCGCGAGCGTATGACGCAGGATGCGCTCGAGCAACGGTTCGAGGGCGAAGTGCCCGGCGAGGTCGCCGGCCATCGCAGCCAGAGTGTCGAATTGCGCGCGGACGCTGTCCGCGCTGGAATGCTCGATCGGGTTCTCGGCCTTCATGACGGTCCTCATCGACGTCTGCGGGTCAGGCGTGCGTCTTCATCATGCGCCTTGCACGCGCCCCGGGACAATGCCGGGCGCGCTCGTGGCTACGACCTGTTCTGACCGTCCGAGGGCTGTGCGCCGGGAGGCGCCGTCGGCGGCTCGGGCTGCCCGTACGGCGGCTGGGGCTGCGCTTCGCCATACGGCGGCTGCGGAGCACCCGCGGGCAGGGCTGCGGCCGGCGGCGCCGGAGCGGGAGGCGGGTCAGACGGATGAGGTGCCACCGGCACGTCGGACGGGTGCACGTACGCGCCGCTCGACGCGCCGTTCTGCTCGAGGTTGCGCGCCCGGTTGGCGAATTCCGGGTCCACCAGCACGGAGTAGCTCGTTGCGAGAACCTGCATCACCGAGGTGTAGTCGCGCCTGCGACGGTTGATCGAGTACGAGACGATGCCGAAGAGCATCCCGAAGCCGGCGCCGATCAGCACGGCGGCGATCACGAACGCATAGCTGACGCTCGGCGAGAAGATCACGAGGAGCAGTCCGAAGAAGATTCCGAGCCAGGCACCGGATGCGGCACCCGCGATCGCGACGCGTCCCCAACTGAGCTTGCCGGTGACGCGCTCGACGCTCTTCAGGTCGCTGCCGACGATGGAGACCTTATCGACCGGGAAGTCCGCGCGGGCGAGCACATCGACGGCCTGCTGCGCCTCGGGGTACGTCTCGTACGTGGCGATGATCTCGCCCCGGGGCAGGGTGGGAAAGAGGCCGCGGTTTCGTCCGTTCATCGGACTCGGTGTGGTCATCGCACCATTCTGACACCCGGGCCCGTGAAGCAACCTCTGAGGGCTTAAGTTGTTACATGTGAGTGCAACCCGAGTCTTCGTCGCCCGTCTCGCCGGGAGCACCGTCTTCGACCCCACCGGCGATCGCGTGGGTAAGGTGCGCGATGTCCTGGTCGTCTACCGCAAGAGCGATCCGCCGAGCGTCGTCGGACTCATCGTCGAGATCCCCGGCAAGCGTCGCGTGTTCGTCTCGATCGGCCGGGTCACCAGCATCGGCAGCGGGCAGATCATCACGACGGGACTCATCAACGTGCGTCGCTTCGAGCAGCGCGGCGGCGAGGTGCGGGTGATCGCCGAACTGCTCGGCCGCCGGGTCGTCCTGACGGACGGCAGCGGCGAGGCCACCATCGAGGATGTTGCGATCGAGGAGTCCCCCACCGGCGAGTGGGCGATCGGCCAGCTCTTCGTGCGCCGCCCGAAGACCGGTTCGTCGCCGTTCGGCAAGGGCCCGACCGCGTTCGTCACCTGGGACGAGGTGCGCGAGAAGCAGGTCGGTGGCGAGGCGCAGTCCGCCGAACAGCTCATCGCGACCTTCTCGGAGCTGAAGCCCGCCGACCTCGCGAACACCCTGCTCGACCTGCCGCAGGCGCGGATGCTGGAGGTCGCGGAAGAACTCCCCGACGACCGTCTGGCCGACGTGCTCGAGGAGATGCCCGAAAGCGAGCAGGTGCACATCCTGGCCCAGTTAGACGACGACCGGGCAGCGGATGTGCTCGACCAGATGCAGCCCGACGATGCCGCCGACCTCATCGCCCAGCTCTCCGACGAGCGCGGCGAGCACCTGCTCGAGCTGATGCAGCCCGAAGAGGCCGAGGACGTCAGGATGCTGCTGACTTACGCCCCCGACACCGCCGGTGGTCTGATGACGACCGAGCCGATCATCGTCTCGGCCGACGCCACCGTCGCGGAGGGGCTGGCGCTCATCCGGCGCCACGAGCTCGCTCCCGCGCTCGGCGCGGCGGTCTGCGTTACGCTGCCTCCGTATGAGGCTCCGACCGGCCGTTTTCTCGGCATGGTGCACTTCCAGCGGATGCTCCGCTATCCGCCGCACGTGCGGCTCGGCACGCTGCTCGACCCGAGTCTGGAGCCGGTCAAGGCCGACACCAGCGCCGCCGAGGTGTCCCGCATCCTGGCGAGCTACAACCTCGTCTCCGTCCCCGTTGTCGACGACAACCATCGCCTGGTCGGGGTGGTGACCATTGACGACATCCTCGACTACCTGCTGCCCGACGACTGGCGAAGTCGTGACGACGAAGACGACGAACGCCTGCTGAAACGCCCGGCGGTGAGCGATCAGACCGGCAGCATCCCGATCACGAACGGAAGGAGGAGCGGCAATGGCCCGAGATAAGCAGGACACCAGACTCGACTCGCCCAAGGGCCTGCGCACCCGCGTTCTCCCGCGTCGTGGCACCCTCGAGCCGAGCGATCGGTTCGGCCGCTTCACCGAGTGGATCGCACGGGCGATGGGCACGCCATGGTTCATCCTCGGCCTGACCGTTTTCGTGGCGTTCTGGATCCTCTGGAACACGCTCGCGCCGGCGGCCTGGCGCTTCGACTCGTTCGCGCTCGGGTTCATCGCGCTGACCCTCGTCCTGTCACTGCAGGCGTCGTATGCCGCTCCGCTCATCCTGCTCGCGCAGAACCGTCAGGACGACCGCGACCGCGTGCAGATCGAACAGGACAGGCAGCGCGCAGAACGCAACCTCGCCGACACGGAGTACCTCGCCCGTGAGGTCGTCGCCCTGCGGCTGGCCGTGAAGGACATGGCCACGAAGGACTTCATCCGTGCCGAGTTGCGGGCGCTGCTCGAAGACCTCGACAAGCGCGACGACGACGAGGACCAGAACGCCCGTGCCTGACTCCGCTGCCGACGATCGCACGGCCGCCGAGCTCACGACCGCCGTGGAGCGCGCGCTCGGCGGCGTGATCGACCCTGAGATCCGCAAGCCCATCGCCGACCTCGACATGCTCGGCGCGATCAGCGTCGACGATGCCGGCCATGCGTCGATCGCAGTCAAGCTCACCATCGTGGGCTGCCCGGCCGCCGACACGATCGAACGGGATGTGCGCACGGCCGCCGCGAGCGTGCCCGGTGTCACAGATGTCTCCGTCGACGTCTCGGTGATGACGCGCGAGGAGCGAGCAGCGCTCACCGAAAAGCTCCGCGGCGGGCGCGCGGCCAGGGTCCAGCAGTTCGGACCGGACTCGCTCACGACCGTCTACGCGGTCACGAGCGGCAAGGGCGGCGTCGGAAAGTCCACACTCACCGCCAATCTCGCCGTCGCGCTCGCCGAGCGGGGTCTCCGCGTCGGGATCGTGGATGCGGACGTTCACGGCTTCTCGATCCCGGGCATCCTGGGACTCGTCGATGCCTCGGGCGCGGCGCCGCGCCCGACGCGCGTCGACGACATGATCCTGCCCCCGATCGCCTACGGCGTGAAGGTCGTGTCGATCGGGATGTTCGTCGACTCGTCATCCGCGGCCGTCGCCTGGCGCGGTCCGATGCTGCACCGCACTATCCAGCAGTTCCTCGGCGACGTCTACTTCGGCGATCTGGATGTGCTCCTCCTCGACCTCCCGCCGGGCACCGGCGACGTCGCGATCTCGATCGGACAGCTGCTGCCGAACGCGGAGGTCCTCGTGGTGACCACGCCCCAGCCGGCAGCGGCCGACGTTGCCGAGCGGAGCGGCGTCGTCGCGCGGCAGACCGGCCAGCGCGTGGTCGGGGTCATCGAGAACATGGCGGGCCTCCCACAGCCCGACGGCACGGTGCTGGAGCTCTTCGGCTCGGGCGGCGGCGCGGAGGTCGCCCGGCGACTGTCGGTCGGTCAGGACAAGGCCGTGCCGCTCCTCGCATCCGTGCCCCTCAGCATCCCGCTGCGCGCCGGAGGCGACCAGGGAGCGCCCATCGTCGTCACCGATCCGGCCGACGCGGCGGCCCTGGCCATCCGCGCCGTCGCCGACCGCCTCGCCACTCGCGGCCGCGGCCTCGCGGGTCGCAAGCTGGGCCTGACGGTCACCTGAACCGGGGCCGAGCGGCCCGGCAGTCGCAACCCCGCTAGTCGGACGTCGGTTCCACGATCCGAGCGAGCAGCTCGATCAGCAGCCGCTCGGTGAGCGCCTGCGGGAGGGCCTCGACGAGGGCGAGGAACGGCGCGAGCTCGTCCGGGAGACGCGCGCCGGTCGCATCCCCGAGCCGGCGAGGCCGATCGCCTCGAGGAGGCCTGCTGCCGTCTCCGAGTCGAGGGGCGCATCCGCCAGCCCGCTGGGCAACGCCCCGAGTACGGCCGAGGCATCTGCTCTCGGCACACCGCGCACCTCATCGGCGGATGCGCGGAGCGCCGCCTCGAGTTCGTCGACGCGCTGCTCCGTGACCGGCGTGATCGTGAGATGCGTGGTGTGCGGAAGGCGCGTGCCGTCCGCCTGCGCGAGCCCCGGTTGCAGCTGAAGCTGCCAGCCCCGGCGATGGGCGCGGTCGGCCCAGTGGTGCGGGTCGACGCGTCGATCCTCCGGCACGGATTCGTCGGTCGCCACGGCAAGCAGCGGCCCGACCGGGTCCCCCACGATCCGCAGGCCCTCGATGTCCGAGATGATGTCGGTCAGCGCCGCGGTGGCGCGGCGGCACGATTCTGCGAGCTCCGCAAAGCCCCTCGCGCCCAGCGCCTGCACGATGGCCCAGGATGCGGCAAGCGCGCCCGCGGACTTGGAGCCGAGCATGGTCGGGTTCACCACCGGGTAGCCGGGCCATCCGGTGGTCGCAAAGTACTGCGTGCGCTGGCGATCGCGCCCTCGCTGGAGCAGCACGCTGGCGCCCTTGGGCGCGTAGCCGAACTTGTGCAGGTCTGCCGAGACACTCGTCACCCCGGGAACTCGGAAGTCCCAGAGCGGCAGCGGCGATCCGTCGGCTGCGCGCCAGAACGGAAGGATCCAGCCGCCGATGCAGCCATCGACGTGGCAAGCGACCCCGGCGTCGTCGCAGGCGGCTGCGACGACCTCCACCGGATCGAGCCCGGCGAACGGGTACGAGGGGGCCGAGACCACCGCGAGCGCCACATCCGGACCCAACCGCGCGATGAGGGCATCGGGATCGAGCGCCCCCGTCGCTGGGTCGACCGGCACCAGGTCGAGCTCGAGATCGAAGTAGTGCGCGGCCTTGTGGAACGCCGCGTGCACCGTGACCGGCGCAATCAGACGTGCCCGGCCCGTGCCTCCGGCTGCCCGCCAGACATCGCGTGCGGTCTTGACCGCCAGGAGACAGGATTCGGTCCCACCGGTGGTCACAGACCCCACGACATCGTCGGCGCCGTGGAGCAGTTCGCGCGCGAAGCCGATCACCTCGCGTTCCATGACGGCGACGGAGGTGAAGGTCGTCGGATCGAGCCCGTTGACCGGCTGCACGAGCCGCACGGCCTGGGCGGCGAGCTCGTCCACCTCGGCGAGCCCCGAGTCGTAGACGTAGCTGAGCACGCGCCCACCGTGGGTCGGTGCGTCGCCTGCCCTCAGCGCGGCGAGCCGGGACAGAATCGCGGCAGAGTCAAAGGCGACCATCGATGTCCTCCTTGCGAAGACGGTAGCGGGCGAGCGGGATGAGGCTGAGTGCGACGATCGCGGCGGGCACGAGACTGAAGCTCAGCACGATCCCCGCGACGGCGCTGGCGGGCTGGGTCTCCCCGGCTGCGACAACCGCCGGACTGGCGCTGCGGGCGATGTAGCCGGTGACAGCGAGCACGACGGTGAGCACGGTCGCACCCAGCGCCATCCCCGTTGTCTCGCCAGCCGTCCACATGCCGCCGAACGTTCCGGCTCTGCCTTCGCCGTTCACCGTTGCGTCGTGCGAGATGACGTCGGGCAGCATCGCCATCGGCAACGACTGCATACCGGCGTACCCGGCGCCGACGAGGGCGACAGGCAGGTACACCCAGGGTCCCGGCGCCCAGAGCAGCACGATCATCGAGAGTGCCGCGACGCCGAACAGGATGCTCGCCAGCACGAATCCCTGCTCCTTGCCGATCCGCCGTGACACGACAGCCCAGAGCGGGGTGACGACCAGCGCCGGACCGATCAGCGCGACGAACAGGAACGTGACCGCATCCTCGGAGTGCAGCACCCAGGTGGCAACGTAGTTCGCGCCGGCCAACATCACGCCGGTGGCGAGCCCCTGCAGCAGGAAGGTCAGCAGCAGAGCCCGGAAGGGTTGGCTGTCCCGCAGCACCCTGATACCTGCCGCGTAGTTCGAGCGCAGCGTGCTCAGGATGCTCTCCTTGGGCGGCAGCACCTCAGCCGGTCGCCCGCGCGGTGCGACGAAACTCGAGATGAACATCCCGACGCCGATGACCACGCCGGCGACGAGCGCCATCAGCAGGTAGCCCGCGAACTTGTTGTCGCCGCCGAGCGACCGCAGCGCCGGGCCACCCGCGCCGAAGAGGAGGATCGCGAACGTCAGTACGACGACGCGCCAGGTGAGCAGGCGCGTGCGCTGGTCGTATCCGGAGGCGAGCTCGGCCGGCAGCGCGATGTACGGCACCTGGAACAGGCTGAACGCGGTCGCCGTGAGCACGAACGAGATGAGTACCCAGATCGCGGCGGCCACCGTCGCCGTGCCCGGCGGAACAGCGAAGGTGACGATGAAGAACACCGGCAGTGTGATTGCCCCGAGCATCATCATCGGGCGTCGAGTGCCACGGCGCAGGAGCATCCGATCGGAGCGGGCGCCGATGACGGGGTCGATGATCACGTCCCAGATCTTGGCGACCGTGACGACGACGCCCGCCACGAGGGCCGCTACCCCGAGGGTGTCGGTCAGATAGTAGACGAGCACGAGCCCGGGAAGGGTGGCGAAGCCGCCCGTTCCCAGGGAGCCGATGGCGTACTGCGCGATCGTTCGTCGGGTGAGCAACTGCTCCGTTGCGATCATTCCCGAATGCTATTGGATGCGGGGGCCTCGCGGCGTTCGGCTGCGGCTATGTCGCTTCCGTGTCGAACGGCGGAACAGCGCCCTCCTGCAGCTTGCGCTTGCGCTGCGCATACGCCGACTCGGTGACGGGCTTGATCGCGGTGGCCGCGACCGTACCGCCGGCACCGGATGCGGGGCCGTCCTCGAGCAGGGCCTCGCGGATGATGCGGCGCGGGTCGTACTGCCGGGGGTCGAGCTTCTTCCAGTCGACCTCGTCGAACTCGGGGCCCATCTCGTCGCGCATCCGGACCTTGGCACCGTCGGCGAAATCGCGCAGCGAACGCACGAACTGACGGAGCTTGCCCGCGTAAAGCGGAAGGCGTTCGGGACCGATCAGAAACGCAGCGATCACACCGATGATCAGCAGCTTCTCGAAGGTCAATCCAAACACGAGATAAGAGTAACGCGGATCGCCTGCGCGAAAGCCGCGAGGCTTCGCCGTATCCTGGGGCACGAGACCATCGGGAGCACTGTGTCGGACAAAGATTCGAACTGGAAATTCGCCGACGACGTCATCGTCGAGAGCGAGGTCATCGCCCGCGCGAGACAGCAGTCGCTGGAACTCGGAATCGAGCCCATCGCGCCGAGCGTCGGCGCTCAGGCCGCCGTCGTGGTTGCCGCGACGAACGCCGAGAACATCGTCGAGATCGGCACCGGCGCGGGAGTGTCCGGCCTGTGGCTTCTCACGGGCGGGACACGTGCGCAGCTCACCTCGATCGACTCCGAGCTCGAGAACCAGCAGTATGCGCGCGGGCTCTTCACCGAGGCGGGCATCTCGTCCAACCGGGTGCGGCTGATCACCGGCCGAGCACTCGATGTGCTGCCCAGGATGAACGAGAACTCGTACGACATCGTCTTCATCGACGCCGACCCGCAGTCGGTCATCGAGTACGTGGAGCACGGTCTGCGCCTGGCGCGACCCGGCGGCACCGTGCTCGTCGCTCACGCTCTCTGGAAAGGCCGCGTCTCTGACCCTGCTCAGCGGGACGACGTCGCGACCGGGTTCCGCACGTTGATCACCGAGACCGCCGCATCCGGAGCCGTCATCAGTGCGTTGTCGCTCGCGGGCGACGGACTGCTGCAGATCACGAAACTCGCGCCGTAGCGGACCAGGCAACCACGCCCTCGGGATACACAGAACGGCCCCAGCGGGGCCCGTTCTTTCGGGTGCGTTCTATGAGGAAGCTACGACGCTGGCTAGCGCGTCGTGCAGCTCTTTCGCTTCCGCGTCGTTAACCGAGACGACGAGTCTTCCGCCACCTTCGAGCGGTACTCGCACGATGATGAGCCGACCCTCCTTCACAGCCTCCATTGGCCCGTCCCCGGTCCTCGGCTTCATGGCCGCCATGCAGCTCCCCTTTCGTGGATGTCCTTCTATTATCTGTCATCGGTGCCAGAGCGCGGAAATCGTGTGTCTACCCCGACATCAGGCGACGCGATCACGGGGGTGTCCAGTCGGCGCCGTCGACCCCCCACGCGATCAGCAGCCAGCCGACCTGCAACGCGAGGAAAAGCACGACGATCCCGCCCCGGTACACCTTGTTCTTCGGCAGGGCGAGCACGCCGAGCAGCGGAAACAGCGGCATCAGCAGCCGGAACGTGCTCGACTGCGGAAAGAAGACGGCTAACAGGTAGACCGAGTACGCGATCAGCCAGAACCGCACGTCGACCCCGAGCCGCCGCACAGCAGGAGCGAACAGCACTACAGCGAACAGCACGATGACGACGACGAGTGTCAGGATGCCCAGCCACGACGGCAGGCCGAGCATGGTCACGAACCACCAGTCCGCACCCTGGAACCACGGCGCGAACGGAACGAGGTGGACCCAGCCGATGTACACGGACCGCCAGGCCAGCTCAGTGTCGGTGTATGCCGTGAGGTCTCCCGTGACGAGTCCGGCGATCGCCGGCCAGGCGAGCCCGGCGATCGCACTGAAGACGGTCAGGGAGACGCTCAGTACGCGTTCCCTGAGCGGGAACGGGTCCTTTCGGCGGACGACCCAGCGGTAGATCACATGGAGGCCCAGCGCGAGCGCGAATGCGAGGCCGCTCGGCCGCGTGAACGCCATGATCGCGACGACGGGGAACAGCATCCCGTACCGCCGCTCGACCACGAGAAGCAGAGCCGCCGCCAACAGGAAGATGTACAGCGACTCGGCGTATGCGAGCTGGAACAACGGCGACACGGGGGCGACGCAGAAGAGAACCACAGCGAAAAGGCTTGTCGAGGCCGAGAATGCGAGGCGTCGCAGCAGCCGGTAGAACAGCAGGGCTGCACCAGCACCGCACACGACCGACAGGAGTACCGCGGCGACCTGCCACGGCATCCTGGTCACGAATTGGACGACATTGACGAGCGCCGGGTAGACCGGCAGGAAAGCCCAGGCGTTCTCGGTCACGTGGCCGTCGACGATCGGGAGCGTGCTCGGGTATCCGGCGATCGAGACGATGTTGTACCACCGGCCGTCCCAGATCGCGGCGAAGTCGAAGTAGCCGGGCCGCGCGGCCGTCCAGGGATTCGCGCCTTGAACGCTCGCCAGGATCAGCAGAACAGTCGTCGTGACGACGCGACTGACCGCGTAGACGACGAGCACCCGCACCCACCAGCGCGACCACCACGATGCCCGACCGTCGGCCGAGCCGCCGCGATCGACGACATCGGCCTCGGCGAGATCACCGGCCGCGGTCACCTCCCCGGCGCTCGGCCCGTCAGCTGCGCGGGACACCGGTCAGCCAGGCCCTCAGACCGGCCTCGACGGCGGTGATCTGCTCGACCTCGACCTGCTCGTCGTCGGCGTGCGCCTTCAGTGGGTCGCCCGGGCCGTAGTTGACCGCGGGGACGCCGAGGGCCGAGAAGCGTGCCACATCCGTCCAGCCGTACTTGGGCTTCGCGACACCGCCGACTGCAGAGAGGAACTCCTGCGCGAGCGGAGCGTCGAGGCCGGGCCGGGCGCCGTCCGCACGATCGACCACGGTGATGTCGTACTCGCCGAACAGCTCGTGCATGTGCGCGATCGCCTCCTCCGAGCTGCGACTAGGAGCGAAACGGTAGTTGATGTGCACCATGCACTCGTCGGGGATGATGTTGCCCGCCACTCCCCGGAGATCCCGACCGCGTTCAGGCCCTCGCGGTACACCAGCCCGTCGACCTCGACCTCACGTGCCTCGTATGCTGCCAGCTTGTCGAGGATCGCCGCAGCCTTGTGGATCGCGTTGTCGCCGATCCAGCCGCGCGCCGAGTGTGCACGCAGACCGTAGGTGCGCACCTCCACCCGGAGGTTGCCGTTGCAGCCGCCCTCGACCACGCCGTTGCTCGGCTCGCCGAGGATCGCGAAGTCGCCCACGAACAGGTCGGGGCGGTTGCGAGCGAGGCGGCCGAGCCCATTGAGGTCGTTCGAGACCTCTTCGTGGTCGTACCACATCCACGTCACGTCGATGGCGGGGTTCGTGAGCTCGGCGGCGAGCTTCAGCTGCACGGCGGTACCCGACTTCATGTCGACCGTGCCGCGGCCCCAGAGGTACTCGATGCCGTTCTCGGTCTCGAACCGGGTCGGCAGATTGTTGTTGAGAGGCACGGTGTCGATGTGTCCCGCAATGACGACCCGACGGTCGCGACCCAGATTCGTGCGGGCCACCACGGTGTCGCCGTCGCGGATGATCTCCAGATGGTCGAAGCCCTCGAGAGCAGCGACGATCGCGTCGGCGAGCTCCTTCTCATTGCCGGACACCGACTCGATGTCGCAGATCTGGCGGGTGATGTCGATCGAGGAAGCGGTGAGGTCGAGAGGCACCCTACTAATCTAGGGGCATGCCCTCCGACGTTTCCTCCGAATCCGCCGCGCCCGCATCCGCCTCACGCCACGCCTGGGGCTATGGACTGGCCACCGTCGCCGGCGACGGCACCGTGCTCGACACCTGGTTCCCGGAGCCGAAGCTCGGCGGTCTGCCCGCCGGACGCGACCGCTGGATCGCACCGGCCGAGCTCGAAGCGCTCGCAGGCGACGACGCACGCCGAAACGTGCGCATCGACATCGTGACGGTGGACATCGACCTGGATGCAGCCCCCGCATCCACCCCCGACGCCTACCTGCGCCTGCACCTGCTCTCGCACCTGCTCGTCGCCCCGAACACCATCAACCTGGACGGGATCTTCAGCCACCTGCCCATCGTGACGTGGACGAACGCCGGCCCCGTGCATCCCGCCGACTTCAACCGCCTGCGGCCACAGCTGCAGCGTGCGGGCATCACCGTGACCGGGATCGACAAGTTCCCGCGGCTGCTCGACTACGTCACGCCCGAGCGGGTGCGGATCGCGGATGCGTCCCGCGTCCGCCTTGGCGCGCACCTCGCTCCCGGCACCACCGTCATGCACGAGGGCTTCGTGAACTTCAACGCGGGCACCCTCGGCACCTCGATGATCGAGGGACGCGTCTCGCAGGGCGTCGTCGTCGGCGATGGCTCGGACATCGGTGGCGGCGCATCCATCATGGGCACTCTGTCGGGCGGTGGCATCGCAGCGCGTGGCGATCGGCGAACGAGCGCTCCTCGGGGCCAACTCCGGCATCGGCATCTCGATCGGCGACGACACGGTGGTCGAGGCCGGCCTCTATGTCACCGCGGGCACCAAGGTCGTCGTGGTCGGCGGAGCGCCGACCGCCGATGGCCGCCCGCAGACGGTGAAGGCCCTCGAGCTGTCCGGCGTTCCCGGACTGCTCTTCCGGCGCAACTCGATCAGCGGCGCCGTCGAGGTGCTCCAGCGCTCCGGCGGCGGCATCGAGCTGAACGCGGCGCTGCACGCCTGAGGCGCATTACGCGTGCGCCGCGCCTGACGCCCTTCAGATCATCGTGAGCACGGCCGCGGGGTCGGACAGAATCTGGCCGATGTCGGCGATGAACCGCGCCGCCTGCTCGCCGTCGACCACCCGATGGTCGAACGAGAGGGCGAGCGTGACGACATTCCGCAGCGCAATCTCACCGTTGAACTCCCACGGCTGGCGACGCACCGCCCCGAGCGCGAGGATCGCTGCCTCACCCGGCGTCAGGATGGGCGTGCCTGCGTCGACGCCGAACACCCCGACATTGGTGATCGAAATCGTGCCGCCGGCCAGCCGCTCGGGCTTGGTACGCCCGGCACGGGCCGTCTCGGCGAGTTCCCGGATGCTCGAAGCCAGCTCCGCGAGGCTGAGCGCGTCGGCGTCGGGGATGCTCGGCACGACGAGCCCGCGCGGCGTCGCAGCCGCGATCCCGAGATCCACGTAGCCGAACTCGACGATCTCCTGCGCGTCCTCCTCCCAGCGCGCGTTCACCGACGGCGTGCGACGGACAGCGAGGCAGAGAGCCTTGGCGACGACTGCCAGCAGACCCGGTCGGCTGTCGGCGAACTCGCGACGAGCCTTCAGACGGTCGAGAAGGTCGGTCGTCGGGGTGACGTCGACGGTGAGGAACACGGTGGCGTGCGGGGCGGTGAAGGCGCTGCGGACCATCGCGTCGGCGGTGAGCTTGCGGACGCCCCGGATCGGGATGCGTCGCTCGCGGTTGCCACCGGAGGGGGTGGTCGCGGTCGCCGTTGGGGGCGGGGCGGGCGCATCGCCTTGGGCGGCGAAGGACTCGACGTCGTGGCGGGTGACGAGCCCGCGGTCACCGGTCCCGGGTATGGCGGCGAGATCGATTCCGCGCTCGCGGGCCAGCTTGCGCACGGGTGGGGTCGAGCGCGGCCGCTCCGGCGCATCCGGAGCCGACACGGTAGTCGGAGCGGACACCTGAGCCGGAGCCGTGACGACCGGCGCGCCGGCGAGACCCGGGCGGGCGCGCCGGGCCGGGCGAGCGCCGGAGTCGGCCTTCGCACCGTAGCCGACGAGATTCGGTTCGGGAAGGTCCGCGACAGCCGGCGCAGCGACCTCGGCCGAAGCCGCGGCTTCGGTGACAGGAGCGGGCGCCGTGGCCGGCGCATCCCCTCCACCTCGAACGCGACGATCGGCTCGCCGACCGACACCGTCACGCCGGGCTCGACGTACAGGCGCGAGATGACTCCCGCCCAGGGTGCTGGCAGCTCGACGAGGGCCTTCGCGGTCTCCACCTCGGCGATGATCTGGTTCAGCCGCACGGTGTCGCCGACGGCGACCAGCCAGTTGACCAGCTCGGACTCGGTGAGACCCTCGCCGAGGTCGGGCAGAGCGAAGTCTTTGATGATCGTCATCAGTCCTCCACCCCGGTCAGCGAGTTCGGGCGGTCGAGCACGCGATCGATGCCGTCCAGGATGCGGTCCAGGTCGGGAAGGTGCGCGCTCTCCAGCTTCGCTGCGGGGTACGGGATGTCGTGGCCGGTCACGCGAACCGGCGCGTGCTCCAGGTGGTAGAAGCAGCGCTCGGTGATCGCCGCGGCGACCTCGGCTCCGATACCTCCGGAGAGAGGGGCCTCGTGCGAGACGACAAGACGGCCGGTCTTGCGGACAGAGGCGATCACTGTGTCGAGGTCGAGCGGCGAGAGCGAGCGCAGGTCGATCACCTCGACGGAGACGCCGTCGTCGGCCGCGGCGACCGCCGCATCCTTCGCGATCTGCACGACACCGCCGTAGGTGACCAGAGTGACATCCGTGCCTGGAGTGACGACCCGTGCAGTGCCCATCGGGCGGGCGTCGGCGAGCGGCGCATCCTCGTCCACCTCGCCCTTCACGTGGTAGCGGCGCTTGGGCTCGAAGTAGAGCACGGGGTCGTCGGAGGCGATGGCCTGCTGGATGAGCGTGTACGCATCCTCGGGATCGGACGGACTGACCACGCGCAGGCCTGCCGCGTGAGCGAAGTACGCCTCGGGAGAATCGGAGTGGTGCTCGGCCGCACCGATCCCTCCCGCGAAGGGGACTCGGATGGTGATCGGCATCTTGACCGCACCGCTGGTTCGATAGTGCATCCGTGCGACCTGGCTGACGATCTGGTCGAAGGCGGGGTAGATGAAGCCGTCGAACTGGATCTCGACGACCGGTCGGTAGCCGCGGTATGCCATGCCGACGGCGGTGCCGAGGATCCCGGATTCGGCGAGCGGCGAATCCATCACGCGGCGAGGTCCGAACTCGGTCTGCAGGCCGTCTGTGACGCGATAGACGCCGCCGAGCGTGCCGATGTCCTCACCCATGAGCACGACGCGGTCGTCGCTCGTGAGCGCCTTGCGGAGGCCGGCGTTGATCGCCTTGGCCATGGTCAGGGTCGTCATCGACTGTCACCCCCGACGAACGTACGCAGGTAGCGGCTGTAGTGATCGCGCTGGCGCGCGATACCGGTGTGGCTCTCGGCGTACACATTGTCGAAGACGGTCATCGGGTCGGGGTCGGGCAGCGCGACGCATCCGGCACGCAGCTCTGCCGCGACATGATCGGCGGTCGCCGCGACGGCTTCGGTGTTCTCGGCCGTGAGCATCCCTCGGGCGGCGAGATAGGCCTCGACGCGCGCGATCGGATCCTTGCCCTTCCACTGCTCGAGCTCGGCCGGGTCGCGGTAACGGGTCGGGTCGTCAGCCGTGGTGTGCGGTCCCATCCGATAGGTGACGGCCTCGATGAACGTGGGACCGCCGCCGTTGCGGGCGCGGTCGAGCGCCGAGCGCGTCACGGCCATCACCGCGAGCACGTCGTTGCCGTCGACACGGACGCTCGGGATGCCGAAGCCCGGTGCCCGCTCGGCGATCGGCCGCTGCGCCTGCAGTGCCACCGGCTCGGAGATCGCCCACTGGTTGTTCTGGCAGAAGAAGATCACGGGTGCGGAATACGTTGCGGCGAAGATCATGGCCTCGGTCACGTCACCCTCGCTGGTGGCGCCGTCGCCGAAGTAGGCGACAGCGACGGAGTCGGTGCCGTCGGCCTGGATCCCGAGCGCGTATCCGGTCGCATGGAGGGTCTGAGCGCCGATGATCACCTGTGGTGTCGCCATGTTGATGTCGTAAGGGTTCCAGCCGGACTGGGTCGTGCCGCGCCAGACGCGTACGAGGTCGGTGAGGCCGGCGCCGCGGCAGTATGCGACCCCGTTCTCGCGGTAGCTGGAGAAGACGAAGTCGTCGGCGCGCAGGGCGCGGCCGGAGCCGATCTGGGAGGCTTCCTGGCCGAGGAGCGGCGGCCACAGGCCGAGTTCGCCCTGGCGCTGCAGGGCGGTCGCCTCGGTGTCGATGCGGCGTACGACGACCATGTCCTCGTACAGCGAGAGCAGTTGGTCGTCGCCGATGTCGGAGACCCAGGCGTCGTAGCGCACGTCGCTCAACCGCTCCCCGGAGGGGGTCAGGAGCTGCACCGTGTCGATCTCGCCGAGGCTCAACTCGCCCAGGTGAACGTCGTCCATCCGGATGTTCTCATCGCGGCTTCTGATATCAGGCTGATTGTCGATCGTCACGGTTCACGCAACCTTCACACTCGAGCCCGGTCGCATGCTTTTGGCACCGCGAACCGGCTTCCGGCCTCTTTGCCGGAATTACCTCGAACGCTACGCCGAGAGGTCACCCAGCACAACTCTCGGCGTGTCGAGTGAGCAGGATGCACTATCCCGGCGTGTCGCGTCGTGCTACGTTTCGCACTATGCCCAGCATCGACAGCACGGACCGGCGCATCCTGGTCGCCCTGACGGACGACCCACGATCGACCAACGTGACCCTCGCCGACCGGCTCGGACTGAGCCGCAACACGGTGCAGTCGCGGATGGCCGCACTCGAGCGATCGGGGGTGTTCCTGTCGTTCGATCGGCGCATCAGCGCGAACGCGGCCGGGTACCCGCTCGCCGCGTTCGTGACGGTGCACGTGCAGCAGCAGAAGCTGGCCACGATCGTGGAGCAGTTGTCGACCATCCCGGAGATCGTGCAGGCTCACGGGCTCAGCGGACCGTCGGATCTGCTCGTGCGCGTGGTCTGCACCGACGCCGAGGATCTCTTCCGGATCACGGGCGCGATCCAGGCCTGCGACGGCGTCGAGCGCGCCGAGACCGCGCTCGACATGGGCGAGCTCATCCCGTTCCGCCTCCACCCCCTCCTCGCCCGCGACGCCCTCCGCTAGCTCACCCCTAACGCAATCGAGTCCGGGAGAAATCCCGCTACCGCTGGGCGGTTAGCGGGATTTCTCCCGGACTCGATTGCGTTTGAGCGACGACGGAGTCGGAGCAGCGGAGCGGCGCGGAGCGGAGACGGCGAAGGCCGCGTCGACGGGAGTCGGCGCGGCCTTCGGGTCGTGCGGGTGTGGCTACTCGCCTTCGGCGGGAGCCGTGGGGCCCTCGCTGGCGGCGTCGCGGCCGTGCGTGTCAGCCTCGTCAGCCTCGGCGAGAACCGGGGCGAGCGACAGCTTTCCGCGGTCGTCGATCTTGGTGATCTCGACCAGGATCTTCTGGCCGACGCCGAGCACGTCCTCGACGTTCTCGACGCGCTTGCCACCGGCGAGCTTGCGCACCTCGGAGATGTGCAGCAGGCCGTCCTTGCCGGGCAGCAGCGAGACGAACGCACCGAACGCGGCGATCTTGACGACGGTTCCGAGGAACTGCTCGCCGACCTCCGGGTTGGTGGGGTTCGCGATCGCGTTCACCTGGGCACGGGCAGCCTCGGCCGACGGGCCGTCGACAGCACCGATGTAGACGGTGCCGTCCTCCTCGATGGAGATGTCGGCGCCGGTCTCGTCCTGGATCGCGTTGATCGTCTTGCCCTTCGGGCCGATCAGCTCACCGATCTTGTCGACGGGGATCTGCACCGAGATCACGCGGGGCGCGGTCGGGGCCATCTCGTCGGGCTGGTCGATCGCGGCGTTCAGCACGCTCAGGATGGTCGTACGAGCATCCTTCGCCTGCTTCAGCGCACCGGCCAACACGGCCGACGGGATGCCGTCGAGCTTGGTGTCGAGCTGGATCGCGGTGACGAACTCGCTCGTTCCGGCGACCTTGAAGTCCATGTCGCCCAGCGCATCCTCGGCACCCAGGATGTCGGTGAGAGCCGCGTAGCGCGTCTCACCGTCGACGGTGTCGGAGATGAGGCCCATGGCGATGCCGGCGACGGGTGCGCGCAGCGGCACACCGGCGTTCAGCAGCGACAGGGTCGAGGCGCAGACGGAACCCATCGAGGTCGAGCCGTTGGAGCCGAGAGCCTCGGACACCTGACGGATCGCGTACGGGAACTCCTCGCGGCTCGGCAGAACCGGCACGAGGGCGCGCTCGGCCAGGAAGCCGTGCCCGATCTCGCGACGCTTCGGCGAACCGACGCGGCCGGTCTCACCGGTCGAGTACGGCGGGAAGTTGTAGTGGTGCAGGTAACGCTTCTTCGTCACCGGCGACAGGGAGTCGATCTGCTGCTCCATCTTGAGCATGTTCAGCGTGGTGACGCCCAGGATCTGGGTCTCACCGCGCTGGAAGATCGCCGAACCGTGAACGCGCGGGATGACCTGCACCTCGGCGTCGAGCGGACGGATGTCGGTGAGGCCACGACCGTCGATTCGGATGCCCTCGCGCAGCACGCGGCCACGCATGACGACCTTCGAGACCGACTTGTACGCGGCCGAGAACTGCGTGAGCACCTCGGCGTCGAGCGCACCGGCTTCGACCTTCTCGGTCAGAGCGACCTTGACGCGGTCCTTGAGGGCGTCGTCGGCGTTCTGACGCTCGATCTTGTCAGCGATCTGGTACACGTTGACGAGCTCGTCGTAGGCGAGGCCCGCGACGTTGTCGTAGGTGTCCTGCGAGTACGGCAGGAAGACCGGGTACTCGGCGATCGCCTTAGCAGCCTGCTCGGCGAGCACGTTCTGCGCGCCCACGAGCTGCTTGAGGAACGGCTTCGCAGCCTCGAGGCCCTGGGCCACGACCTCTTCGTTCGGCTTGGTGGCGCCGCCCTGGATGAGGTTCCAGCTGCCCTCGGTCGCTTCGGCTTCGACCATCATGATCGCGACGTCTTCGTTGCCGTTGGCGTCGGTGATCACGCGACCGGCGACGACGATGTCGAAGACGGCCTCCTCGAGCTGCGAAGCCTTCGGGAACGCGATCCACTGGTCTTCGGCAGCACCGTTGCCGGGGATGAGCGCGAGGCGCACAGCACCGATCGGGCCGCTGAAGGGCAGGCCGGAGATCTGGGTCGACATCGAGGCCGCGTTGATCGCGAGAGCGTCGTAGAACTCGTCCGGAGCGATGCTCAGAACTGTGATGACGATCTGCACCTCGTTGCGGAGGCCGTCGACGAACGACGGGCGCAGGGGCCGGTCGATCAGACGGCACACGAGGATGGCCTCGGTCGAGGGACGTCCCTCACGACGGAAGAACGAGCCGGGGATCTTGCCGGCCGCGTACGACCGCTCCTCGACGTCGACGGTCAGCGGGAAGAAGTCGAAGTTGTCCTTCGGGTGCTTGCTGGCGCTGGTCGCGCTCAGCAGCATGGTCTCCTCGTCGAGGTAGGCGGCGACGGCGCCCTGAGCCTGCTGGGCGAGACGGCCGGCTTCGAACCGGACCGTGCGAGTGCCGAAGCGTCCGTTGTCGAGAACGGCTTCGGCGAATTTGATTTCGGGACCTTCCAAGAGGTCTTTCTCCTTTGTTTTACGTCGCAGCCCCGTGTGGGCGGCGACTCATACATCGGAGCAGGGGAACAGGCAGATCGACACGCTTGTGCAGCGTGAACGTGCGGCTCACCTCGCGACGTGCGTACGTCGGGGGTCGGTGCCCGTCTGGCCATCAGTAGAAATACACGGTTGCGCCTGCCAGTGATGTCACTGCGCGCATCCGGATACCACCACCGAGGACCAGCTCCTGCCAGCCTGCTCCGTATAGTGCTCGGTATTCAGTTGTGTCGGCATACAGCCAACCTCATGAATCCTAACAGGTGGGGCCGGATTTACGGCAGAGCCAGGGTTTCGCGCGCCGCTTCCGCCAGGGCACGACCGTACGACGGCCCGTAAGACGCCGCGTGCACGACGAGCGGATGCAGCTGATGCAGCGGGATGCGTTGCCGCCAGCCCGCACGCAGCGGCCGGGACTCATCGTAGGCGGCGACGATGTCGTCGAGATACGGCGCACCGAAGAGCGCGAGCATCGCGAGGTCCGTCTCGCGGTGGCCGCCGTGGGCCGCAGGATCGATCAGGATGCCGCCGTGCGCATCCCAAAGCAGGTTCCCGTGCCAGAGGTCACCGTGGATGCGCGCCGGTGGCTCCCCGTCGTCCAACTCGCCCGCGTCGATCCGATCGACAGCGAGCTCGACGACGGTCGCCTCGTCGCGGGACACTCCTCCCGCATGCGCGGCGATGCCGAGGTACGGCAGGATGCGGTCGCGCGCGTAGAACCGCCCCCAGCTGCTCTCGTCCGCAACGGGAAGGGGCCGCTTTCCGATGAAGAGCGGCCCGTCCCAGCCTGTCGGCGGCGCACCGAAAGCGTCGGCGCCGCCCGTGTGGGTCACGGCGAGCGCCGCACCGAACGCTCGTGCCGCATCCCGAGCCGGCTGTGTCTCCCGGATGCGCACCAGCTCGATGCGCCCTGGCGACACGTCGATCACTTCGACGACACGAGCGCCCCGCGCCGCTGCGAGCCAGTTCAGCCCCGCGGCCTCCGCTTCGAAGAAGCGAGGCGGGGCGTCGATTCGCTGCTTGACGAGGGTCTCCGCCGGCATGCCCCGAATGTACTCGGCTCTAGTCAGCCGAGAACCCTCCGAGCATTGTCGCGAAGTCGCCGTCGAGGGCGAACGGATCCTTCACCAGCTCCGAGCGGTCGGATGCCGCAACCAGGGCCGCGAGCTCACCCGCCGCGCGCTCGATGCGGTCGGGAAGCGCCTTCACCGTGTCCGCCCCGCTCCCCCAGTCGGCGGAGGCCGCGTACACCGAGGTGGGCACGACCACGCCGTGGAGGTAGGTGAACATGGGGCGCATGGCGTACTCGAGCGCCAGGGAGTGACGTTCGGTTCCGCCCGTCGCACCCAGCGCGATCGGCATGCCCTCGAGGGCGGTCGGGTCGATCACGTCGAAGAACGACTTGAACATCCCGCTGTAGCTCGTGGTGAAGATCGGCGACACCGCGATGAGTCCGTCAGCCCCGGTGACCGTCTCGATGACGTCGGCGAGGGCCGGGCTGGGGAAGCCTGCCAGGAGATTCTTCGTGACGTCGACCGCCACATCCCGGAGTTCGATGACCTTCACCTCGGTCTCGATGCCCTGCTCGTGAAGCCGGCGGACCGTCGCCTCTGCGAGCCGGTCGGTCAGGAGCCGGGTCGACGACGGCTGGCTGAGGCCGGCAGAGACGACGGCGATCTTACGGGTGGTCATCACTTCACCTCCGAAGCGAGGGTGTCCGACGCGGCGGACGTGGGCGTGGATGCAGCTTCGGCGTCGGCCAGCTCGGCCGCGTCGCGCTCGGCGACCATGGCGGCGTGAGTGGGCCCATCCGGAACCCCGGCGGGACGCAGCGCGTCGAACTCCTTGCGGAGCACGGGCACGACCTCCGCGCCGAGGATGTCGAGCTGCTCGAGCACGGTCTTCAGCGGCAGACCGGCGTGGTCCATGAGCCAGAGCTGGCGCTGATAGTCGCCGACGTAGTCGCGGAAGCCGAGCGTACGATCGATGACCTCCTGCGGGCTGCCGACGGTGAGCGGCGTCTGCGAGGTGAACTCCTCGAGCGACGGGCCGTGGCCGTAGACCGGGGCATTGTCGAAGTACGGGCGGAACTCGCTGACGGCGTCCTGCGAGTTCTTGCGCATGAACACCTGCCCGCCGAGGCCGACGATCGCCTGCGCGGCGGTGCCGTGTCCGTAGTGCTCGAACCGCTGACGGTAGAGCGCGATCATCTGAGCGGTGTGGGACGCGGGCCAGAAGATGTGGTTCGCGAAGAATCCGTCGCCGTAGAACGCGGCCTGCTCGGCGATCTCAGGGCTCCGGATGCTGCCGTGCCAGACGAAAGGCGGCACGTCGTCGAGGGGGCGCGGAGTGGACTGGAAGCCCTGCAGCGGGGTGCGGAACTTGCCCTCCCAGTCGACGAAGTCCTCGGTCCACAGCCTGCGCAGCAGAGCATACTTCTCGATGGCGAGCGGGATGCCCTGGCGGATGTCCTCACCGAACCAGGGATACACGGGGCCGGTGTTGCCGCGGCCGAGCGTGAGGTCCATGCGGCCGCCGGAGAGGTGCTGCAGCATCGAGTACTCCTCGGCGATGCGCACCGGGTCGTTGGTCGTGATGAGCGTCGTGGCCGTCGACAGGATGATGCGGTTGGTCTTCGCCGCAAGGTAGCTGTTGATCGCGACCGGGCTCGACGGGAAGAACGGCGGGTTGTGGTGCTCGCCCATCGCGAACACGTCCAGTCCCACCTCTTCGGCATGCTGGGCGATCGTCAAGACGTCCTGCAACCGCGAAGCGTCGGTCGGGGTCTGACCGGTGGTGGGGTCGGTGGTGATGTCGCCGACGCTGAAGATACCGAACTGCATTTTGCCTGCTCCCATTCAATGCGTTTGCATGGATATCGGCTTCAACGGGGATCGGTCCCGGAGTATTCCCGGGCCGGTGATGGGCGTCTCACGCGAGCGATAAGAGCCACAATCGCGATGCCGAACAGGGTCCCGAGTGTGTTCGCGACGAGGTCGCGCACGTCGCTCACTCTGGTCGGGATGAACAGCTGCACACCCTCGATGAGACAGGTGGCCGCGACACCGATCACCAGGGCGATCCACCAGCGGCGCAGTCCGAACAGCAGGGTGAAGAGCACGCCCATCGGCACGAACAGCACGACGTTCGCAGTGAACTCGACGCCGTCGTACGTCAGCCACGAGGTCACCGGACTCTGCCGCATCAGGGCGAGGATCTGGCGCACGAAACCGTTCGGTCCGGCATCCACCGGCTGCGGCCCGAGCGTGAGCCAGCCGACGGCGAGCAGATACGCCACCGTCAGGATGCTGAGCACGGGATGGCGGCGGGTCATCCCTCATCGTGGCGCATCCGCGCCGCGAGACCGCAACAATGTTCCTATGACCTCCGCCTTCCGCATCCGCATGACGGGCCGCTCCACCGACGAGTCGCATCGCGTCTCGAGCCCCCTGGAGCTGCTGTTCGACCTCACCTTCGTGGTCGCGATCGCCCAGGTGTCGGCCCAGCTGGCGCACAAGACCGAGGCTGGCCAGGCCCTGAGCGGGCTCGGCCCGTACCTCATGGTCTTCTTCGCGATCTGGTGGGCGTGGATGAACTTCACCTGGTTCGCGTCCGCGTACGACACAGACGACGTGCCGTACCGGCTGACGACTCTCGTGCAGATGGCCGGAGTGCTCGTGCTCGCGGCGGGGGTCCCCTCGGCGTTCGACGAGCAGAACTACACCGCGATCACGATCGGCTACCTGGTCATGCGCGTCGGACTGGTGACCCAATGGGTGCGTGCGGCGGTCGAGCATCCTGAAGGCCGCGCGACGGCGTTGCGGTACGCGATCGGCATCTCGGTGGTTCAGGTGGGCTGGGTGAGCCGTCTCGCCATGCCGGAGTCGTGGGGTCTCTGGACGTTCATCGTGCTCGCCCTGCTCGACCTCTCGGTGCCGATCTGGGCGGAACGGACGGGCAAGACCACGTGGCACCCGCACCACATCGCCGAGCGCTACGGACTGTTCACGATCATCGTGCTCGGCGAGTCGGTGTCAGCCGCGACGATCGGCGTGCAGCGTTCGCTAGCGAACGACGGGTTCGGTGGCGAGCTGATCGTCATCGCGGTGGCGGGGCTCGTGCTGCTCTTCGCGCTCTGGTGGCTGTACTTTCTCGAGCCGGCGGCCGAGGGACTCAGCAGCCACCGCAACCGATCGTATTACTGGGGGTACGGGCATTACCTCGTGTTCGCCTCCCTCGCCGCGATCGGTGCGGGGCTCGAGGTCGCAGTGCAGCCGGGTGCCGGACACGGGGAGGTTCCGGCGGCGGCCATCGGATACTCGGTCGCTGTTCCGGTCGCGGTGTTCCTCGCGATGCTCTGGGTGCTGCACGCGCCGCTCGTGCCGGACGTCGTCATCCGGCCGCTCAAGACGCTGATCGCGGTCGTGCTGCTGCTCCTGCTCCCGCTCGCGGCTCCGCTGATCGGGCTCGGCGGGGTGATCATCGGCGTGGCAGTGGTCGCGTCTGCGCTGGTCGCCGCGACGCTGCTCGACGTGCACCTGCGCGCATCCGGAACCCGCGTGACCGGGGCGGCAGCCGCCTGAGTTCTTGCTTTACGACGCTTGCTGAACGGCGCGAGAGAGCAAGCCGCGGGCTCCGGACGCCGACTTCGCGTGCCGGACGATACCCCAGACCATGAGTCCCTGCCCCGCCAGGTAGGTCAGCATGATCAAGAAGTCGACCTGCCAGAGGGCGAAGCCCGGAAGGAACCGGTCGAGCCCGAGCAGTGTGTCGGAGACGAGGAACGAGGCCGAGCCGACGGCGATCCAGCGGTTGCAGGCCGATCCGGTGACCGCGAGCGCGCCCAGAACGATCCCGTAGGCGGCGAGAGGGGCGAGCAGGGCGCCGGCGTGCGGGGCGAGGATACCGACCAGCGCCACCCACCACACCAGGTAGATGGCGGCCCACCAGCGCGGACGCCGACGGATGCGCATCCTGCGCGCGAAGAGTACGACGTATGCGAGGTGGCCGAGCAGGAAGAAGCCGAGGCCGATCAGGAAGCCTGCGCCCGCATCCAGGAGCGAGACATCACCGAGCCAGCCGAAGAGGATGGCCAGCGAGCCCAGCACAGCGACCTCCCCGCGGCGCTTCGGCAGCGCCCACAGAAACGCGATGAGCAGGGCGGGCATGAGCAGCGGCTTCGTGAGCGTGCTGACGGAATCGGCTCCGACGAAGAGCGCGACCAGGTGCAGGATGCCGACAACGGTGTACGGCAGGAACGGGAGAGCCACAGGAAGACTCTAGAGCCCGGGACGAACGAAAACGGGCCGCCACCCGAAGGTGACGGCCCGTCTTGAAGAAGCTCGCGGAATCAGCGATGAGCTGCTGCCGCTTCGGCTCCTGAGGTTATCGACGCAGTCCGAGACGCTCGATGAGCGCGCGGTACCGGTTGATGTCGATGTCCGACAGGTAGCCGAGGAGGCGGCGACGCTGGCCGACCAGGAGCAGCAGGCCACGACGCGAGTGGTGGTCGTGCTTGTGCTCCTTGAGGTGCTCGGTGAGGTCCTTGATCCGCTTGGTCAGGATTGCAACCTGGACCTCGGGGGATCCGGTGTCACCGGGGTGGGTCGCGTACTCTTCGATGATCGCCTTCTTGACGTCTGCATCAAGTGCCATAGAGGGGATCCCCTTTCTCTCGTTGCGCGGTGCCCTGGGCAGGATGCCTGGGCTCTCTTTATCCGCGGCCGTTCAAACGGCAACCTGGAAAGCTTACCAGACGGAGACTGGCGACGGCCCCGCGCTCAGGCGGCCTCGGGCTCGGGTCACGCGGCCTCAGGTTCGGGCTCGAGCAGCGCGAAGGCAGCGCCATAGGGATCGACGACGCCGATCCAGCGACCGACGCCCGGCGCCGACGCGTGCTCGCCTCGAACGGCCCCGCCCAGCTCGGTCAGTCGCACGACGGCCGCGTCGAGGTCGGCCACGTTGAAGTACACGAGCCAGTGGGGCGGGATGTCCGCGACCGGTTCGATCGCGCCGGCCACGCTGGTCTCGCCGACGTCGAAGAGCGAGTAGACCCCGTCTCCCATGGCCATCTGGCTCGTGCCCACGCCGAGGACGTTCTCATAGAAGTCGAACGCGTCCTCGCATCCCGCCTCGACGAGTTCGAGCCAGTCGACGGCGCCGGGTTCCTCGCGCAGCCAGGGCGAGTCGTTCACCTTCTGCCAGAGACCGAAGACGGCACCTGCCGGATCCGCGACGATGGACAGCTGCACCCCGGGGCGAGCTCGCCGGGAGGGAGGAGCACCTGCCCGCCCGATGCTTTTGCGGCAGCGGCCGACGCATCGATGTCGTCGACGCTGAAGTACGTGGTCCAGACGGACCGGCCGTTCTCTCCGAAGGATTCGGGCAACGGGCCGATCGCGGTCACGGGGACCCCGCGCATCGTGGCGACCGAGTACCAGCCGGTCTCCGCCGACGCCGGTGGCGCCTCCCAGTCGAAGAGCTGCCGGTAGAACGCAGCCGCCCCCGCTTGATCGGTGCTCTGCAGGTCGACCCAGATCGGTGTGCCCTGCGGGAAGGAGTCGATGATCGGCATGGCCCACACGATACGCCCGCGCCCCCACCGCACGCGAGAGTCAGCAACGCGATCGAGTACAGGAGAAATGCCCCCTCAGCCGCGGCTGAGGGGGCATTTCTCCTGTACTCGATCGCGTTAGCGGGTCGGCTCGATCGCGTTAGCGGGTCAGCGGGTCAGGAGACGCCGAGGAGGTCGATCACGAAGATCAGGGTCTTGCCCGAGAGCGGGTGACCGCCGCCGACGGGGCCGTACGCCAGCGTGGGCGGAACGGTCAGCTTGCGGCGACCGCCGACCTTCATGCCCGGGATGCCGTCCTGCCAGCCCTTGATGAGGTTGTTGAGCGGGAAGTTGATGGACTGCCCGCGGCTCCACGACGAGTCGAACTCCTCGCCGGTCTCGTACTCCACGCCGAGGTAGTGGACATCGACCTTCGAACCGGCGGTCGCGACGTCGCCGGATCCCTCGACGATGTCGACGATCTCGAGCTGCTCGGGCGCCGGTCCCTCGGGGGCGTCGACTTCGGGCTTCTGGTTGGTGTTTTCTGACATGGCTCCATCCAACTCGGTCACGGCTGACGCGTCAAAGCGCGTTCGCTGAGCGCGTCACAGCGGCGGCGACCGCAAACTACCTCTTGCGCTCCTCGACGATGCGGGGCACCCTGGAGGTAGATCAACAGATCAACTCGTCGCCCGGGAGAGTCGCAGGCATCGCCGCACCACCGGGCGATGAGTCTGTTCAACGGGCGGGTCGCTGCCGGATCGCGCCGGTTTCGCCCCCGCATCGCTTCGGCCTGTGACAGGCTTTCAGACATGAGCAGTCCCGCGCCCGCCAGCCTCGTCAGCGGGGACGTGCGCACCCACAACCTCTCCCTGCTGCTGCGCCGGCTGATCGCCGACGGCCCGAGCGCACGGAGCGAGCTGGCGACCGCCACCGGCCTCGCGCGCGGATCGGTGACCGCTCTGGTCGGCCTGCTCACGGCATCCGGACTCGTGCGGGAAGCCGAGGTCGTCCCGAGCGAGGGGCTGGACGGCCGAAGACGCTGTTGAGCGTCACGGCCGATCGAATCGCCCTCGCCGCCGTGCAGATCGACGCCGACCAGGTGATCTTCCTCGCACACGATCTGGCGGGCGCCGAGCTGCTGCGCGCATCCGAACACCACGGCCGGCCCATGGGGAGACCGGATGCGGTGCTCGACGTCGCCGCCCGTGTGCTCGCCTCCGCGATGCAGACACTGAGCGTCGCGGGCCGCGAAGTGGCGGGTCTGACAGTCGTCGTGCTTGCGCCCGTGGTCGGCGAACCGCCGGTCGTGCTCGCCGACACCGACCTCGGCTGGGGACGCGTCGACGTTCTCGCCGGGCTGCGGGCGCGGTTGCCGAAGCTCCCGACGAACACGACCCTCAGTTCTGACGCCCCGGCCGCACTCGCCGAAGCGGACCTTCTCACCGGCGTGCGCGACGTGCTGTACCTGAAGAGCAACAGCGGCATCGGCGGCGCGATCATCGCGAACGGCACCCTCCTCCAGGGCGCGCACTCGTTCGCGGGCGCGATCGGGCATGTCGCCGTCGACCACGACGGCCTGCTCTGCGAGTGCGGCCAGCACGGCTGCCTCGTTACGGTGGCGGGTCCGGATGCGGTGCTCGCGCAAGCGGGACTGGACGACGTTCTCGAGCGCGAGGGTCTCACGCGAGCCCTGCAGGTTCTGGTCGAGCGGGTGCGTTCCGGCGACTCCGCGGCGGTTTCTGCGTTCGCGACCGCTGCAGAGTGGGTGGCGCGCACGATCGCGATCCTGAGGATGACGGTCGACCCCGAACTCGTCGTTCTCGGCGGATACTGGGCCGAGCTCGCAGACATCATCTCGGAGGCGGCGGAGCGGCGGATGCGGTTGGCACCGACCGATTCGGGCGTCGACTCCCCCGCCGTGGTCGCCGGACGCCTGGGCCCGGATGCCGCACTGCTCGGCGCGCTCTCCCTGCTGCGCGACGCCCTCCTCGCCGACCCGCTCGCCCTCGCCGACGCGCACTAGCGCGCGCCGCCGCATCCCGTCTCCGCGCCGTCGAGTTGCGGCAAATCGACCTTCGTGGCGCTCGGGAAGGTCGATTCAGCGCAACTCGACGCATCCCACATTGGTTCGGGGGTTGAATTATTCGAGAGAACCGGTGATACTCGATACCTAGCGACACTCGGTTTTTGTCGCCCGGCTCCCCGATGAGCCACAGCAAACTCAACGAAGAGGAGTGTTGTGTCCACTGTTCCCCCCGAGTTCGACGCCGTCGAACCCCTTGCCGCCACCGCGTCGGCCGCCTCCCCCGCCCCCACCCATCTCGGCGCCGCCGACCTCGGCACCGTCCCCGTATCCCCCTCCGCCACACGCCGACTGCTCCCCTCGCTCGCGATCACATCCCTCGTGCTCTTCGCGACATACTCCGGCCTCATCGCCGTGCTCCTGCCGCTGCAGGTCACCGCGATCGACCCGGCCAACAAGATCGGCAACCTCGCGATCGTGACCACCACATCCTTCGCCTTCGTGCTGTTCGCGCAGCCGATCGTCGGAGCGTTCAGCGACCGCACCCGCAGCAGGATGGGTCGACGGGCGCCCTGGATGATCATCGGCGCCGCGATCGGCGCAGTGCTGCTGGCCGGGCTCGGCACTCTGAGCTCGATCCTCTGGATCACAATCTTCTGGGTCGTCATCCAGGTCTCGCTGAACGCGATGCAGGGGCCGCTCACCGCGATCACGCCCGACCGGTTCCCGCGCAGCAAGCGCGGTGTCGCCTCCGCGATGGTCGGGATCGGCACCATGGCCGGCGGAACCATCGGCGTGATCGTGGCCGGGCAGTTCGCCGCGAACTTCGGCGTCGGGTACACGATCTTCGGCGTCACCGTGCTCGTGGTCACCCTCGCGTTCGTGCTCATCAACCGCGACTACTCCAGCAAGAACGCCGTGCACCCGCCGTTCAGCTGGAAGCAGTTCCTCGCCGGATTCTGGATCAACCCGCGTCAGAACCCCGACTTCGCGTGGGCGTTCGCGGCCCGGTTCCTGTTCATCCTCGGCTACTTCGTCACCTTCGGGTACCAGCTGTTCATCCTCACCGACTACATCAAGCTGAGCATCCCCGCCGCCACATCGGCGATCGCCCTGCTCAGCGTCGCCTCCCTGATCACGACGATCGTCTCCGTTTCCCTCGCGGGCTGGCTGAGCGACAAGCTCGGCCGTCGCAAGGTGTTCATCTACGTCGCCAGTGTGCTGATGATCCTGGGCCTTGCCGCGCCGCTCATCATGCCGAACCTCACCGGGATGCTCGTCATGAGCGCCATCAACGGGTTCGGGTTCGGCCTGTACATGGCTTGCGACACCGCGCTCATGACCGAGGTGCTGCCCGGTGGCGGGTCTGCGGCGGCGAAGGATCTGGGCATCCTGAACGTGGCGACGAACATCCCGCAGGCCCTCAGCCCGTCGATCGCTGCCCTGCTGATCGGTGCGCTCGGCGGATACCAGGCCCTCTTCATCTTCGGCATGATCGCCGTCGCGCTCGCGGCTTTCGCGCTCATCCCCATCAAGAGCGTTAGATAGGAGCAGAACCATGACAATCCCCAGCACAGACTCCCCCGAGGTCGTCACCGCAGCGGGCCGCGTGCGCGGCGTGCAGCGCGATGGATCGGCCGCGTTTCTCGGCATCCCGTTCGCCGAGGCGCCGGTCGGCGATCTGAGGTTCGCCGCCCCTGTCGCGCACTCGCCCTGGGAGGGCGTGCTCGATGCGACGGCGTACGGTGCGACGCCGCAGCGGGCCGCCCTGTCGGAGATCACGCTCATCCCGGAGCCGTCGATCGCCGGTGAGTCGACGCTCAACGTCAACGTGTTCACGCCGACAGTTCCGACGGCGGGCTCGACGGATGCGCTGCTCCCGGTTCTCGTCTACATCCACGGCGGCGGGTTCGTCGCCGGATCACCCGCGAGCCCCTGGTACGACGGCGCCGCATTCAACCGCGACGGGGTCGTGACGGTCTCCGTCTCGTACCGTCTCGGCTTCGACGGCTTCGGCTGGATTGAGGACGCTCCGCACAACCGCGCGATCCTCGACTGGATCCTCGCTCTCGAGTGGGTGCGCGACAACATCGCCGCGTTCGGCGGTGATCCCGCGCGAGTGACCATCGCCGGCCAGTCGGCGGGAGGCGGCGCCGTGCTGTCGTTGCTCGCGGTCCCGGCGGCGGCATCCCTCTTCAACCGCGCGATCTGCATCTCGGGTGCGACCAGCGACCTCCCGCTCGCCGACGCCGAAACCTTCGGACGCCAGCTCGCGGCGCTTGCCGGTGTCGCCCCGACCAGGGCCGGCCTCAGCACCCTCGACGAGAAGACCATCCTGGGGCTTCAGGATCGGGTGGCCTCCCCCATCGCGGAAGCCGACCCCGAGGGCGACCCGCTCGCACCACTGGTGCAGCTCGCTGCGGGCGGCCTCACCTGGGGACCCGTCGTCGACGGCGATGTGCTCCCCGAATCCGTGGCCGACGCCCTCGCCCGGGGCGTCGCCGCCGACAAGGAACTCGTTCTCGGCGCGACGGACGACGAGTTCAATATGGCGCTCGCCCCGCAGGCGGAGGTGCTCTCGGCGGTGCCCGCGGCAGCGATCCTCGGAAAGTTCGGACTGCCGGACGCGACCGTCGAGGCGTACGTGGCATCGCATCCTGAGCGCGGCACCGCCGACCTCATCGGGCAGTACATCACCGACCGGATGTTCCGGGTCACCGCCGTCACGCTCGCCACCGCCCGTGCACGGCAGGGCGCCCCGACCTGGCTGTACCGCTTCTCGTGGCCGTCACCCACGATCGGCGGAGCCTGCCACTGCCTCGACATGCCGTTCTTCTTCGACTGCCTCGATGCCGAGCGCGTGGAGAACATCGCCGGAGCGAACCCGCCCCAGGCGCTCGCCGATGACGTGCACGGCGCCGCCGTCGCGTTCATCACCGGCGGGAACCCCGGGTGGACGGCGTTCGACGAGGCAACCGGGAGCACGCGGGTCTTCGACGTGCCGTCGCATACCGACAACGACGGCTACGCCGACGTAGAGGTGCTGCTGACGGAGCCCGTCACGGCCTGACGTCCGGCGCCCAGCGCCGCCGTCTGCCACCCCGCGCGCCCGACCCTTTCAGCGGGCGCGCGGGGTTCTCGCGATCGGGCGAGCGTCAGCCGAAGACCTTGCCCGGGTTCAGGATGCCCATGGGGTCGAAGACCGACTTGAGCTTGACCTGGAGATCGTAGGAGTCGGGGCCGAGCTCGTCGGCCAGCCACCGTCGCTTGAGCACGCCGACCCCGTGCTCGCCGGTCAGGGTGCCGCCGAGCTCGATGGCCGTGCGGAAGAGGTCGCCGGCCGCATCCCAGACCTTGGGGGGAACATCCGTGCCCGAGAAGACGAAGTTCGGATGCAGGTTGCCGTCACCGGCGTGCGCGACGGTCGGGATCGGGATGCCGTAGCGCTCGCTGATGCTCTCGATCGCGGCGAACATCTCGGGCATCTTCGAGCGGGGCACCGAGACGTCCTCGATCAGCACTTCGCCGGTCGCCTCGAGAGCGGGGTGGAACGCTCGACGGATGGCCAGCAGTCGCTCGCCCTCCTCGGCATCGGCGGAGACGCGCACCGTGCCGCCCGCGTCGCGGATGACCTCGGCTGCGGCAGCAGCGTCGGCCGCCGAACTCAGTCCGTCGAACTGCACGAGCAGGTAGCTGCCGCCTCCCGTTGCACCGAACGCGTCCAGGATGGTCTGCTCGCCGAGGAACGCGGCGATCGCCGTGAGCGATGGCCCGTCGAGCAACTCCATGACAGCGGGACGGAGACGGGATGCGGTGACCGCGGCCGATGCGGACGCCGCGCTGCGCACATCCGGAAACAGTGCACCGATCGTCGTGGCCGTGCCGGGCGGCACCGGGAGCACGCGCACGGTCGCGCCGACGATGACGCCGAGCGTCCCCTCCGATCCGACGAACAGCGCGGTCAGGTCGAAGCCGGTGACCCCCTTGACCGTTCGGTGACCGGTCTTGATGAGCCGGCCGTCGGCGAGAACGACATCGAGGGCCAGCACGGCCTCGCGCGTCACGCCGTACTTCGCGCAGAGCAAGCCGCCGGCGTTGGTGGCGATGTTGCCGCCGACCGTGGAGATGGCCTTGCTCGCCGGATCCGGCGCGAACCAGAGGCCGAACGGCTCCAGCGCCGCGTTGAGGTCGGCGTTGATGACACCGGGCTCGACGACCGCGAGCTCGTCCTCCACCGAGATCTCCAGGATGCGGTTCATGCCGGCGACGCTGATCACGATCGCGCCGTCCGTACCGTTGGCGCCGCCTGCGAGACCTGTGCCCGCACCGCGCGGAACGACGGGCACTCGGAACTCGCTCGCGGCCAGCAGGGCCGCCTGCACGTGCGCGACCGTCGTGGCCTTGACCACGGCTAGAGGGCGGCCGTCGGCGATCCAGCCCGACTTGTCCGTGCGGGCGGCTTCGAGCTCCGCGTCGTCGACGGTCAGCACTCCGGCGGCCACGGCCTCGTCACCGAGGGCGGCTGCGAGCCACTCAAGAACATCCATGGCTTTCACCTTACGGAGGTCGTCGGCGTCCGGCCCAATCGGTGGGCATCCCGCCTCGCGCTCGGCCTGCGCTGAGCCTGCGCTCGGCTCTGCGGTGATGTCCGAATTCCGCTATCTCGGGTCGGTGGCCGGTGTCAGACTGAGGTCGTGGCACCAGAACAAGACAAGCTCGCAGACCCGATTTTCGCCGAACGCTACCGGGCGATGAGCGCTCGGGATGCGCGCTTCGACGGCCAGTTCATCACCGGCGTGCATTCGACCGGCATCTACTGTCGTCCGAGCTGCCCGGCTGTCTCACCCAAACCCACGAACGTCACCTTCTACCTCACGGCCGCCGCGGCGCATGAGGCCGGGCTGCGCGCCTGCAAGCGGTGTCTTCCGGATGCCGTGCCCGGCTCCCCCGAGTGGAACGTGCGCGATGACCTCGCCGCCCGGGCCATGCGTCTCATCGCCGACGGCACGGTCGAGCGCGAGGGCGTCCCCGGGCTCGCTCACCGACTCGGCTATACGCCGCGCCACCTCGGTCGTGTACTCCAAGCCGAACTCGGGGCGGGACCGCTGGCACTAGCCCGCACTCACCGCGCGCAGACCGCCCGGCTCCTCCTCGCCGGAACCGAGCTGTCGATCACCGATGTCGCGTTCGCGGCCGGGTTCACCAGCGTGCGCCAGTTCAACGAGACCATGGCCGACATCTATCGGACGACGCCGGGCGACATCCGCGCGGCTGCGAAAGGGCGGCCCGCGGTGCGCACCCATCCCGGCGAGTCGCGCGCCGCATCCCTCACCTTGCGGCTGCCCGCTCGGGCACCCTTCGACGGAACCCCGATCCTCGGTTTCCTCGCGGCGCGCGCGGTTGCTGGAGTCGAGCTCGCAGTCGACGGCACATACGCCCGCGTGCTCGCGCTCCCGCATGGCCCGGCCGTCGTGCGGCTGAGCCTCGGCGGCACGGATACGTCACCGCACGTCGTGTGTGACACCACACTCACCGACGTGGCCGACCTCGCTCCCCTGGTCGCGCGAATCCGTCGACTGCTCGATCTGGATGCGGACGCCCAAGCGATCGACGAAGCGCTCGCGTCGGATCCCGCGCTCGCGCCGAGCGTCGCCGCCGCGCCCGGCCGACGCGTTCCCGGTGCCGTCGACGCCGAGGAGATCCTGTTCCGCGCCCTGATCGGCCAGCAGATCTCGGTTCCCGCCGCTCGAACGGCGCTGGCCCGGGTGACGGATGCGCTCGGCGAGCCGGTCGACATCGGCGGCTTCACCCGGCTCTTCCCCACGGCGACGCAGATCGCCGAGCACGGACGCGATGTGCTGCGCGGTCCGGGAAAGCGCATCGACACGATCGTCGACACAGCGCGAGCGCTGGCCACCGGCGAGCTCGTGATCGATGTCGGCGAGTCGCGGGAGGAGCTCGAGGCGAGGCTGATGGCGCGCCCCGGGATCGGGCCGTGGACGGCGGGCTACGTCGCGATGCGCGTGCTCGGAAGCCCGGACATCCTGCTCACGAGCGACCTCGTGATCCGGCAGGGCGCCGCCAAACTCGGTCTGCCGAGCGACGCTCGGGCACTCGCCGGGTACGGCGCGAGGTGGGCACCGTGGCGCAGCTACGCCGGAATGCATCTCTGGCGGTCCTCCCAGGCGTAGGCTTTCTGTGAAGAAACCGTGGGATCGGTGAAGGAGGACGACGAGGCGTGCCCTCCATCACCGTAGTCATTCCCGCTTTGAACGACGCCGAGATGCTGGCGCGGTGTCTCGACGATCTGGCGGCCCAGTTGCGGCCGGCCGACGAGATCGTGGTCGTCGACAACGGCAGCACCGATGACACCGCTGCCGTGGCGCGTGCCGGGGGCGCCCGCGTGATCACCGAGACCACGCGGGGAATCTGGCCCGCGACCTCGGCGGGCTACGACGCAGCGACCGGCGACATCATCGCCCGCCTCGACGCCGACTCCCGGCCCCCGGTGGACTGGCTCCTGCACATCGAGGCGGAGTTCGTCGACTCCCCCGACATCAGCGTGCTCACCGGCCCGGGCATCTTCTACGACGGCAACACGATCATCGCCGGACTCGGCCAGACCCTCTACATCAGCGGCTACTTCTGGTCGATGGAGATCTGGCTCGGGCATCCGCCGATCTTCGGATCCAACTTCGCCATGCGCAGAGACGTCTGGGACAGGATGCGCGGCCGCGTGCACCGCGGACTGCGCGCGATCCACGACGACCTCGACCTCGCCATCCACCTCGACCCCGATCAGGTCGTCCGCTACGACGAGCGCCTCACTGTCGGCATCTCGGCGCGACCGTTCTCCACTTGGCGCGGCTTCGGTCGCCGGCTGGGCTGGGCTTACACGACGCTCAGGATGCACCTGCCGGAGGAGTCTCCGTGGCGCCGCCGCGCCGCTCGCCGCCGCTGGGAAGAGGAGCACGCCCAGGACCTGCCGGGCGCCGTCGCCTGACCGAGGTCAGTTGGCTCAGGTCAGCCGGCTCAGGTCAGCTGACGCGGCAGTAGGTCGTGAGGTAGCCGATCCCGCCGATCGACACTGTGACGGTCGACCGGTCGCGAAGGAAGACGGGCGGGGTGCGCGAGTATCCGGCGCCGCCCGGGCTGCCCGTGGAGATGAGCGTTCCGGGTTGCACGGTCGCCGAGCGCGAGAGGAACTCGATGATCTCCGCCACCGACCGCACCATGTCGGCTGTGGACGAGTCCTGCAGGATCGTTCCGTCCACGTTCGTCGTGAGCCACAGATCCTGAGGGTCGCTGATCTCGTCGGCCGTGACGACGACGGGGCCGTTGGGCGTGAATCCGTCGAACGACTTGCACCTCGACCACTGCGCCTCGGAGAACTGCAGGTCGCGCGCTGTGATGTCGTTGACCACCGTGTAACCCCAGACGTAGTCGAGGGCGTCGCGCACCGGCACATCCCGAGCCGGCTTGCCGATGATCACGCCGAGCTCGGCCTCGTAGTCGACCTGCGTGGTGAGGTCTTCGGGCCAGGTCGTGGTGCCCTCGTGGCCGGCAAGCGAGTTGGGCCAGAGGAGAAGACGGTCGCGGCCTTCTCCGTGCGCAGCTTGAGTTCTGAGGCGTGCGCCGCATAGTTGGCGCCGATCGCGATCACCTGCGGCGGTCGCAGCACGGCGGAGGCGTGTCGAAGGCCGCGCACGGGCGTGAGCGAGGTGTGCTGCGCGATCGCGTTGTCGACGACGGCACGCACGTGTGCGAGTCCTGCATCGCCGCGTTCGATGAGGTCCTGCAGATCGCGCGGGGCCTCGTCCATCACCTCGTCGAGGAAGAGGGCGCCATCGCCGATGATGGCTGCCAGACGCGGCGTCGGGTCTGATGTGGAACTGAGGTGCGAGAATCTCACCGGTCAAGGCTATCTGCCGCAGTCGGATGTTCGTGCATCGCGCGCTCGCGCGGGCGGTGACTGCAAACGTCGTGAGTGTCGGCTAGCGTGGTGCTGTGTCCATCGGTGAGAGGCGACCCGGAGTCGCCGGAGGCGACGACGACGCTGCGCGTCTGGATGCCGGGCTTCCCGACATCGACTGGTCGATCGCGCCCGTCGGTGCGCGATTCTCACGCTTCCCCGCGCCGAGCGGCGAGCTCGCCGTGGTCGAGTTGGGCGATCCGTCCGACCCGCGCGTCGTTCTGATTCCCGGCGTGACCGGGTCGAAAGAGGATTTCTACCTGCTCGCGCCCATTCTGGTCGCCGGCGGGTACTTCGTGCAGAGCTTCGATCTCGCGGGCCAATACGAATCGGCGGATGCCGGGCCGGTGGCGGGCGGCCACTACACGTACGAGCTGCTCGTCGGCGATGTCCTGGCGTTCCTGCGGTCGGGCGAGCCCGCCCACGTTCTGGGCTACTCGTTCGCGGGCGTGCTCTCCGAGCTCGCGCTGACCGAACATCCTGAACTCTTTCGCAGCCTCACGCTGCTGACGACCCCGCCCGAGCCCGGTCAGGCCTTCCGCGGTGTGCGCGTGATCGGCTGGCTGAGCTGGTTCCTGAACGGCCACCAGGGCGCCGGTCTCATGATCTGGGGCATCGTCACCAACAAGAACAAGGTTCCGGCGTCGCGTCTCGCCTTCGTGCGGTCGCGATTCTCGCTCACCCGGCGCTCGAGCGTCGACGACATCGTCGGGCTGATGAAGCGGGTTCCGGATGTGCGTGAGCGCGTCGCGCAGAGCACCGTCCCGATCCTCGTCGCCACCGGCAACCACGACCTCTGGCCGACGCACCTGCACGCGCAAAACGCGCAGGCGCTCCGCGCCACACTCGCGGTGTACACCACGGGCCACAGCCCGTGCGAGACAGCCCCGCACCAGCTCGCCCGAGACATGCTCGCCCTCTTCCACCGATCCGAGCGGGCCGAGGAGCGTCGCTGACGCCTAGTCGGGAACCGCCGCCACCGCGTCGATCTCGACGAGGGCTCCGGGTCGCGCAGGTGTCACGGCCAGCACGGTGACTGCCGTGCGACGGTTGCCCCAGACCGAGGCTGTCGCGGCATAGCCGTCGGAAGGGTCGATCCCTGCGGCGAGGTAGATCGTCAGCTTCGCGACGTACTCCGGTCCGCTCCCCGCCGCCGCAAGTACGGCGAGCAGATTGCGCAGCGCCTGCTCGGTCTGCGGCCCGAGGCCGTCGAGCAGTTCGCCCGAACTGTCCGTTCCGTTCTGGCCGCCGACGTAGAGCGTGCGCCCTGCAGGCAGGATCATTCCCTGCGCGAAGGCAGGACTGCGATACAACTCCGGCGGGTCGACCGGTGTGGCTTCACTGCTCATCATGAGTTCCCTTCCTCGGTTCCCCCGAGTCTCCCCCACCCCCCGACACCCACGCCTTCCACAGGCCGCGCGCATCGAGTGTGGAGTTTCTACCGTTTTCCCGGGCGTGTCCCGGTAGAAACTCCACACTCGGCGCGCGGGATGGGAAGGTGCGCAGAAGAAGGGCGGGCAGGGCGTGCCGGGGAACGTCAGCCGAGCCCGCCGCTCACTCGAGGTCGGTCGGGGTGACGACGGGGATCGCGCTCGTGATCGTCTCGATGCCGCTGAGGCGGGCCGGCGAGAGCAGTTTGGTGACCTCTTCGCGGCTCATCAGTTTGGCGTCGACGACCATGTCGGCCACATTGGCACCGGTGAGCAGAGCCGTCTTCGCGAGCGCGGCCGCAGCGGAGTAGCCGATGTGCGGCATGAGTGCCGTGATCACGCCCACCGACGAGCCGACCATCGCTCCGAGGCGTTCCTCGTTGGCGGTGATGCCGTCGACGCAGTTGACCCGGAGGGTGTGGAACGCCTGGGTCATCCAGGTGATGCTCTGCAGCAGCGAGTGGGCGATCACGGGCTCGAAGGCATTCAGCTGGAGCTGGCCGCCCTCCGCCGCCATCGTGACGGTGACGTCGGCGCCGGCCACCGAGAAGGCGACCTGGTTGACGACCTCGGGGATGACCGGGTTGACCTTGCCGGGCATGATGCTCGAACCCGCCTGGCGCGGCGGGAGGTTGATCTCGCCGAGGCCCGCCTGCGGGCCGCTCGAGAGCAGGCGCAGGTCGTTGCAGATCTTGGAGAGCTTGATGGCGCTGCGCTTCAGGGATCCGGAGAACGACATGAACGCACCGGCGTCGCTGGTCGACTCGATGAGGTCGGGCGCCGTCTCGAGGTTGAGGCCCGTGACCGCGTTCAAGTGACGCACCGCGGCCTCGGCGTAGCCGGGGTCGGCCGTGATCCCGGTGCCGATCGCGGTGGCGCCCAGGTTGATCTCAGCGAGCAGCCACTTTGTCTCGGTGAGGCGGGCGTGGTCTTCCGTGAGCGTGGTCGCGAAACCGTGGAACTCCTGGCCGAGCGTCATGGGGACCGCATCCTGAAGCTGCGTGCGGCCGACCTTGAGGACGTGGCGGAACTCAACGCCCTTCGCCGCGAACGAGTCGCGCAGCAGCGCGAGCTGGTCGAGCAGGTGCCCCAGAGCGAAGGTCAGAGCGATCTTGATGGCCGTCGGGTACGTATCGTTCGTGCTCTGGCTGCGGTTGACATCGTCGATCGGGCTGATGAACTGATAGTCGCCCTTGGCGTGGCCGTCGAGCTCGAGCGCCACGTTGGCGATCACTTCGTTCGCGTTCATGTTGGTCGAGGTGCCCGCACCGCCCTGCATGACGCCGACCACGAACTGGTCGTGGAACTTGCCGTCGATGATGAGCTGGCAGGCGCGGTCGATGAGGTCGGCCTTGTGCGCATCCAGAACACCGATCTCGAGGTTGGCGCGCGCGGCCGCCTGCTTCACACTCGCGAGGGCGACGATGAGATCCGGATACACGGAGATCGGCCGCTTGGCGATCTGGAAGTTCTCGAGCGCTCGGGAGGTGTGAACGCCCCAATATGCGTCGGCCGGAATATCTCGGGTGCCGAGCGAGTCGCTCTCGGTTCTGACGGGGCCGCCATCGGCGGTGGGCGGAGGAACGTCGGAGACGTTCTCACTGGCATCCACAACCGGGATCGGGCGGGTCTTGGGCTCTTCCATCGTTGAGCTGGGGGAAATCACGGTGGCTCCATTGCCTCTCGTTGTGCGGTGGCATCCTGCAGGTGTCGACTGGTTCGTGGCCGTCGACCCCTCTAGGTTACCGCCCTCCCCTGGTAGACACGGGAGGATTCCTGGTCAGCCGAGTTTGCGCAGCAGACCACGTGCGAACTTGTCCTTCGCCTCGGTGTACGGCGGGTAGATGAGCTTCATCGTGTCGGGTTTCAACGACTTCGTGAGCACGGCTTTCTCGTGGCTGAACGTACGCAGCGAATTCTCGCCGTGATACGCGCCGGAGCCGCTGTCGCCGACGCCGCCGAACGGCAGTCCGCCCACGGCGAGGTGGGCGGCCGGCACACCGAACCCGACCGCTCCCGAACTCGTCTCGGTCAGGATGCGCCTGCGAACGCGCGCGCTATCGCTGAACACGTAGAGCGCGAGTGGTTTGTCGCCACCGTTGATGACCGAGATCGCGTCGTCCAGCCCCGAGACTGTGACGATGGGGAGGATCGGCCCGAATATCTCCTCGCGCATGACCGGGGCGTCGCGCGGCACGTCCCTGAGCACGGTCGGGGCTAGGTAGTGGGATGCGCGATCGGCGGTCGCGCCGGTGACGGTGGTTCCCGCATCCAGAAGCCCACTGAGCCGGTCGAACTGGTGGTCGTTGACGATGCGGCCGTAGTCGGGACTCGTGGCGGGGTCGTCGCCGTAGAGCGCGCGCACCGCACGCTCGAGGGCGCCGGCGAGACGCTCGGCGACCGCAGCGGTCGCCAGGATGTAGTCCGGCGCGACGCACGTCTGGCCGGCGTTCATGAACTTGCCCCAGGCGATCCTTTGAGCCGCCGCGTCGACATCGACGCTGTCGTCGACGTAGACCGGCGACTTGCCGCCGAGCTCGAGGGTGACCGGGGTCAGGTTCTTCACGGCTGCGGCAGCGACGATCCGGCCGACGCGTCCGTTGCCCGTGTAGAAGATGTGGTCGAAGCGCTGTTCGAGCAGCTCGGTGGTCTCCTCGACCCCGCCCTCGACGACGGACACCGCCCGCGGGTCGAGGTATTCGGGGATGAGCCGAGCCATCACGGCCGACGTCGCCGGAGCGAGCTCGCTCGGCTTCACCAGCACGGCGTTCCCCGCGGCGAGAGCACCGACGACAGGGGCCAGCAGCAGCTGCACCGGGTAGTTCCACGGTGCGATCACGAGCACCACGCCGAGCGGTTCGCGGACGACGGATGCCCGGGCCGGCAGCAGAGCGCCCGGCACCGACACGCGCCGCGGCCTCAACCACCGGCGAAGGTGGCGCACGACGTGGTCGATCTCGCCGACGACGAACCCGAGCTCGGCGATCTGAGATTCCGTGGGGTTCTTGCCGAGGTCGGCGAGCAGCGCATCCTCGAACTCGGCGGAACGCTCGGTGAGCATCCTGCGCAGGGCCGCCAGCTGGGCGAACCGCCATGGGAGGGGCTTCGTGATGCCCGAATCGTAGGTGCGGCGGAGAGCTTCGACGGTCTGAGCCAGGGTCATTCCGCCATCCTAAGGCTGCGCGACCCTGCGATACTCCAGGTCCTTGATCGTGTGTCCGAGACGCTCGCCCCGGCGTTCGAACTTGGTGATCGGGCGGTCGTCGGGGCGCGCCACGAAGCCGCCGGGACCGGCCGCGTTGACCAGGCCGGGTGCGGCATCCAGAACCACGATCATGTGGTCGGCGTAGTGCTCCCAGTCGGTGGCGAGCCGCAGTACACCGGTGGGCTTCAGCACCCGCACGAGCAGCTCGGCGAAAGCCGGCTGCACGATCCGTCGCCGGTGGTGCCGCAGCTTGGGCCACGGGTCGGGAAAGAAGATCAGGATCTCGTCGATGCTTTCGGGGGCAGGCTCTCCTCGAGCACTTCGACCGCATCGTGACGGATCACCCGCAGATTCGTGAGGCCCCGGATGCTCGCCTCGTTGAGCACGCGCCCGATCCCGGAGCCGTGCACCTCGATGCCGACGAAGTCGCGCTCCGGATGCCGGGCCGCAAGTGTCAGCAGGTTCTCACCATCGCCGAAGCCGATCTCCACGACGCGCTCAGCGCGCCGCCCGAAGACCTCGTCGAGGTTCAGCGGGACATCGCCCAGGTCGATCCCGTACACCGGCCAGAGCTTGTCGATCGCGCGCTGCTGCGCCTCGGTTCGGCGTCCACGGGTGACGAAACTACGGGGTCGGGTCTGGTTCTCCACACCCTATTTTCCCCCATCGCCCACGCATCCCGAGCCAGAACGAAAGGAGGGGTCGCGACACGCCGCTCCGCGAAGCCCACGGACGGCGTGTTGCGACCCCTCATCCCAGCGCTCCGGGCCGGCCCGGAAGCCGTCGGGACGGGGAAGCGGTGGGAGGTACCTGCTACAGCCAGGTAAGCGGGAGGAAGGCGAGGCCGATGCCGGCGCCGACGATGGTAGCGAAGGCGATGAACGCGGCACCCGCCAGCATGACGGCGTTGAGCACGATGCCCCAGATGGCCATCGTCCTGCCTGCCGGCTCCTGCTTGAGCGCCAGGATGCCGACGACGAGTCCTGCGATCGGGGCGACGAAGGTCCAGCTGAAGACGATGGAAGCGAGCCCGAGCACGAGGCTCGTGATGCTGAGCGTCCTCGCCGGCTGGGCGATCGGCCCGGTGGGCGCCGCGTACGCGGTGGAGGCTGTCTGGGGGCCTGCGAAGTTGGTCATGATGGTGGTTCTCCTCGGTTGATCTGGTACTACCGAGTCAACCGGGAGCGCGTGCAGGCCACCATCGGGATATCCCCCGATTCAGCTCAGGGAAACCCCCGGAATCCCCCGGGTGCTGCTACTGGGGCAGCACGGCTTCGATGGGACCGCGGGCGAAGTAGATCAGGAACCCGGCTGCGACGATCCACAGCAGCGGGCTGATCTCGCGGGCCTTTCCGGCGAGCGAGCGGACGAGCACCCAGCTGATGAAGCCGACGCCGATGCCGTTCGCGATCGAGTACGTCAGCGGCATGACGATGATCGTGAGGAACACGGGCAGCACGACGGAGAACTCGCTGAAGTCGATGTAGCGGATCTGCGACACCATCAGCGAACCGACCACGACGAGCGCGGCGGCGGCCACCTCGAGCGGGACGACCTGGGTCAGCGGCGTGAAGAACATCGCGAGCAGGAAGAGCACGCCGGTGACGACGCTCGCGAACCCTGTCTTGGCGCCCTCACCGATTCCGGATGCGGACTCGACGAACACCGTGTTGGACGACGCCGACGTGCCACCACCGACCACAGCACCGACGCCCTCGACGATCAACGCGGACTGCAGGCGCGGGAAGGTTCCGTCTTCGTTGGCGAGTCCGGCAGATCGGGCGAGCCCGGTCATGGATCCCATCGCGTCGAAGAAGTTCGTGAAGACCAGGGTGAAGATGAGCATGATCGCGGCCAGGGCGCCGATTCGGCCGAACGATCCGAACAGGTCGAACTGACCGACAAGGCTCAGGTTCGGCAGCGAGACGAGCGACGACGGGAGCTGCGGTACCGTCAGGTTCCAGCCGGCGGGGTTCTTGCCGCCGAGCGACGGGCCGACGTGGAAGATCGCCTCGACGATGATGGCCACCACGGTCGCCGCGACGATGCCGATCAGGAGGGCGCCCTTGACCTTGCGCGCCATCAGCACGCCCATGATCACCAGGGCGAGTAGGAAGATCAGGGTCGGAGCCGTGGCGATCGAGCCGGCCTCACCCAGCTGGACCGGCGGCGACGACATGTTCGTCGAACGAACGAAACCGCTGTCGACGAATCCGATGAACGCGATGAAGAGACCGATGCCGACCGTGATCGCGGTCTTCAGCGGTGCGGGCACCGCATTGAAGATCAGCCGCCGCAGGCCGGTAGCCGCCAGCAGCACGATGATCAGGCCGTTGATGACGACGAGACCCATAGCCTCCTGCCAGGTCAGGATCTGCACGACATTGACCGCGAGGAACGAGTTGATGCCGAGCCCAGCCGCGAATGCGAACGGCAGCCGCGCCACCAGGCCGAACAGCACCGTCATGAAGCCGGCGCTGAGCGCGGTCACCGCGGCGACCTGGGCTCCCTGCAGCGAGTGGCCCGCCACATCCGGAGTGCCGCCTAGGATGAGCGGGTTCAGGATGACGATGTACGCCATCGTCACGAACGTCAGCACACCGCCGCGCACCTCGGTGGCCCAGGTCGTGCCGCGTTTGGTGATCTCGAAGAAGCCGTCGAGACGCCCCTTGAACGTCGGGGCGGGTGTCGTGGGTTTGGCCGGAGCGGAAATGATGGTCTCCCGTAGTATCTCGGAGGGCTTGTCGTGTGCGAATCGCGCCCGTCAAGCCTAAAGCCCAACTCGACACGAAGGACGTCAATGGCACTGCCCTGGAAACTGCACGGTGACGGAAAGAACGTGGGGGCGTCCGAGGTCGTCCTTCCGGGCGAGCGGCTCACCTGGCCGAGGACCATCGGACTCGGAGCCCAGCACGTCGTCGCGATGTTCGGCGCCACGTTCCTCGTCCCGGTCCTCACCGGCTTCCCGCCGAGCACCACGCTGCTCTTCTCGGGCATCGGAACCATACTTTTCCTCCTGATCACCCGCAATAAACTGCCGAGCTACCTCGGCTCTTCGTTCGCGTTCATCGCGCCCATCACGGCGGCGACGGCGAGCAACGGGATGGGGAGCGCCCTCTTCGGGATCGCGGCGGTCGGCGTGCTGCTGGCGATCGTCGGCGCGATCGTGATCCTCACCGGAACCGGCTGGATCGACGCGCTCATGCCACCGGTCGTCGCGGGTGCGATCGTCGCGCTGATCGGTTTCAACCTGGCGCCTGCGGCCCGCGACAACTTCGTCAAGGCGCCGTGGACCGCGTTGGTGACCCTGCTGGCCGTGATCCTGTGCACGGTCCTGTTCAAGGGTCTGCTCGGGCGACTGGCGATCTTCGTCGGGGTCGTGGTCGGCTACGTCTTCGCTGTCATCGTCGGCCAGGTCGACTTCTCCCAGGTCGCGAAGGCGGACTGGATCGGCCTCCCGCAGTTCGCGCTCGCGACGAACCCATTCCAGTACCCGGCTCAGACGTTCGGGATCCTGCCCGCCTTCCTGCCCGTCGTGCTCGTGCTCGTGGCGGAGAACGTCGGACACATCCGCGGAGTTGCCCAGCTGACCGATCCCTCCGTGAACAAGCTCACCGGACGCGCGCTCCTCTCCGACGGTCTGGCGACGACCCTCGCGGGTCTCTTCGGCGGTTCCGGAACGACGACATACGGCGAGAACATCGGCGTGATGGCAGCGACGAAGGTCTACTCAACGGCGGCGTACTGGGTGGCCGGAATCGTCGCGGTGCTGCTCGGCCTCTCCCCCAAGATCGGCGCCGTGATCAACACGATCCCCGCCGGCGTGCTCGGCGGCGTGACGACGGCCCTCTACGGCCTGATCGGCATCATCGGCGTGAAGATCTGGATCGACAACAAGGTGGACTTCTCGAAGCCGGTCAACCAGTTCACCGCGGCGACGGCGCTCATCGTCGGCATCGCGGACTTCACGCTGAACATCGGCCAGCTCACCTTCAACGGCATCGCGCTCGGCACGATCGCCGCGATCGTCGTCTACCACCTGATGCGCACGGTGGCGCGCTGGCGGGGAACGGACTGACGACGAGGAACACGAAACAGCAGAAGTTACAACGGAGCCGCGTGGACGCCATTGTCCGCGCGGCTCCGTTGTGTCCGGGGGCCGGCCGGTGCCGGTGAGACATCCGGCCGGTGTTGCCTACTGGTGGAAGAACGGGATGATCAGGTACAGCCCGTAGAGCACGGCGGCTCCGCAGACCGTGAAGCACGCGTACGCGCCGGTCAGCGCGGCGCGTTTCTGACCATCCGTGAGCGGGTTGCGCTTGCGGGCCTTCTTGGCCTTCTTGGCGGCGCGGGCCGCCTCCTCCGGCGAGATGACGGTGATCGCATCCGTGAACTCGACCGGCTCGACGAAGAGCGCGCGTCCGGCGACGGCCAGCAGACGCGTGCCGAGGGCGTAGAAGCCGACGACGACGCACGACCCGATGAGGGAGGCGGCGAAGACGATCAGGAAGGCTCCCCAGTCGATCATGCTGACTCCTTCTTGGGGTCGCGCGGCTTCTTCAGCGGCTTGACCTTCTTGATCCTGACCGCGCGACCGGATGCGGCCACCTCGCTGGCACCCTGAACGGGCAGCGGCGCGACCGCGTTCTCACTGTCGACGCTGTTGCGACGGGAGAGGACGAAGATCGTCGTGATGATGGCGACGGCGATCACCAGGTCGATCAGGATGCCCACGGGGCCGAATCCCGCGAGGAACGCTGCGACGCCGCCGACGATCGCCGCCGCGGGCAGCGTCAGCAACCAGCCGAGCGCGATCCGGCCTGCCGTGCCCCAGCGGACGGATGCCCCACGCCGGCCGAGCCCGGAGCCGATGACCGATCCGGAGGCGACCTGCGTCGTCGAGAGGGCGAAGCCGAGGTGGCTGGAGGCCAGGATGGTCGCCGCGGTGCCCGTCTCGGCTGCGAAGCCCTGCGCGGGCTTCACCTCGGTGAGTCCGCGGCCCAGGGTGCGGATGATGCGCCAGCCGCCCGAGTACGTTCCGATCGCGATCGCGAGCGCGCACGACACGATCACCCACAGCTCCGGACCGCTGCCGGCCGTCTGCAGGCCCGCGGCGATCAGCGTGAGAGTGATGATCCCCATCGTCTTCTGGGCGTCGTTCGTGCCGTGGGCGAGCGCCACCAGGGACGACGAGAAGATCTGGCCGTAGCGGAACCCGCCGCGGCCATCCGGTCGACCGTCGTAGCGGCGGGTGATCCAGTACGCGAGCTTGGTGGCGCTGTATGCGACGACTCCGGCCGTCACCGGGGCTATCACGGCCGGCAGGATGACCTTGTCGAGCACGACGAGGAAGTCGACGGCTCCGAAGCCGACCCCGACGATCGCGGCGCCGATCAGACCGCCGAAGAGGGCGTGACTGGACGACGACGGCAGGCCGAGCAGCCAGGTGACCATGTTCCAGATGATGGCGCCGACGAGCCCCGCGAAGATCAGCTCCGGAGTGATCTGCACACCGCCGTCGCCCTCTTTGATGATGCCGCCCGAGATCGTCTTGGCGACCTCCGTGGAGAGGAATGCCCCGACGAGGTTCAGGACCGCTGCCAGCGCGACGGCGACCTTCGGTCGCATGGCCCCGGTCGCGATGGGCGTGGCCATCGCGTTCGCGGTGTCATGGAAACCGTTCGTGAAGTCGAAGAACAGGGCCAGCGCGATGACCAGCACGACAATCAGGGTGAGATCCACCGGCGCCTTTCTAGGGTGCAGTCTCGTGTTGGAACATAGTGCGCCCCGAGACAAGAATTCCTCGGGATTTCATGCGATCGACCTGGCGCTCATGCGCGACCACGACGATAATCACACGCCTTCGGGCACAGGTCAACTTGGCTCGTCAGAGCCGGTTGACAGCCGTGACGCGCAACACGGCGACACCGGCCTCCGCCGAGGCGCCGAGCAGCACATCCGCGCTGATCCCCCAGTCGTGGTCGCCCGCCGGGTCGGCGAGGATCTGACGCACGCGCCAGACCCCTTCGGTCGCGGCGGGAGCCTCGTCGACGACCAGCATGGCGGCCGAGCGGGCCGTCGCATCCGTGCCGATCGCGTCGTGCTCGTCGTAGTAGGCCTCGAGCGCCTCGTCCCAGGCCAGCGCGGTGAACGACGGAGTGGCCTCGCCGGCGAGCCCCGCAGCCTCGGCCTCGAGCGCCCCGAGCTCCTCGACCTTGTCGAGGGCCGCAAGCTGCACCCGGCGGAACAGTTCATTGCGCACGAGCACGAAGAACGCACGCCGGTTGGTGGTCACGTTGCGGGGCGCGGGCGGCGCGATCTCCGTCGATTCGGCGGCGTGCTTTGCGGCATCCGGGTGGATGAGCTCCTCCCACTCGTCGAGCAGGCTCGAGTCCACCTGACGTACCAGTTCGCCCAGCCACTCGATGAGATCCCGCAGATCGTCGGTGCGCAGCTCGAGCGGAACCGTCTGACCGAGCGCCCGGTACGCATCCGACAGGTACCTGAGCACGACCCCTTCCGAGCGGGCGAGCTTGTAGAACGCGATGAATTCGCCGAAGGTCATCGCCCGCTCGTACAGGTCGCGCACGACCGATTTCGGGCTGAGCTCGAAGTCGGTGACCCACGGCTGGCTGCCCGCGTAGGTGACGAAGGCCTCGTGCAGCAGCTCATCATGGGGTTTCGGATGCGTGACCGCCTCCAGCGCCTCCATCCGCTCGTCGTACTCCACCCCCTCCGCCTTCATGGCGGCGACAGCTTCGCCACGCGCCTGGAACTGCTGTGCGGAGAGCACGGGACGCGGGTCGTCGAGCGTGGCCTCGACCACGGAGACGATGTCGAGCGCGAACTCGGGCGACTCGACGTCGAAGAGCTCGAAGGCGGCGAGCGCGAACGGCGAGAGCGGTTGGTTGAGCGCGAAGTTCGGCTGCAGGTCGACGGTGAGACGGATCTGGCCACCCACTTTCTCGACGACCCCGGCCGTCAGCAGCGATCGGTAGAGCCCGAGCGCGCGCCGGGCGAGGGCGAGTTGCCGCTTCCACGGTTCGTGGTTCTCGAAGACGAGCGAGCGCACGTGTTCGAAGACGTCTCCCCCGCGCCCGACGATGTTGATGAGCATCGCGCTCGTGATCTGCATCGACGAGGTCAGGGTCTCCGGTTCGGCGTCGATCAGTTTGCGGAACGACGGCTCCCCCCACGAGACGAAGCCCTCCGGCGCCTTCTTGCGCACGATCTTGCGGCGCTTCTTGGGGTCGTCCCCGGCCTTCTCGATCGCCTTGATGTTCTCACTCTCGTGCTCCGGCGCCTGGGCGACGACCGTTCCCGCCGTGTCATAGCCCGCGCGACCGGCACGGCCCGCGATCTGGTGGAATTCGCGGGCGTTGAGCTGGCGCATCCTGACACCGTCGAACTTGGTCAGAGCCGTGAACATGACGGTGCGGATCGGCACGTTGATGCCGACCCCGAGGGTGTCGGTGCCGCAGATGACCCGCAGCATCCCCCGCTGGGCGAGCTGCTCGACGAGGCGGCGATACTTGGGCAGCATGCCCGCGTGGTGCACGCCGATCCCCTGCCGGAGCAACCGCGAGAGGGTTTTGCCGAACGAGGTCGTGAACCGGAACTCGCCGATCAGGTCGGCGATCGCATCCCTCTGCTCGCGGGATGCGATGCGCGCGCTGGACAGGGCCTGTGCACGCTCCAAGGCAGCGAGTTGCGAGAAGTGCACGATGTAGATCGGTGCCTGACCGGTGCCGAGCAGATCTTCGACCGTCTCGTGCGCGGGCGTGACCTCGTAGAAGTAGTGCAGCGGAACGGGACGCTCGACCCCGGTGACGACTGCGGTCTCGCGTTCGGTTCGACGAGTGAGGTCCGCGGCGAGCGCGGTCACGTCGCCGAGGGTCGCGGACATCAGGATGAACTGTGCGCGCGACAGAGTCAGCAGCGGCACCTGCCAGGCCCAGCCCCGGTCGGGATCGGAGTAGAAGTGGAACTCGTCCATCACGACCTGCCCGACGGGGGTGTCCTCGCCGTGACGCAACGCGAGGTTGGCCAGGATCTCCGCTGTGCAGCAGATGATCGGCGCATCCGCGTTCACGGCCGAGTCCCCCGTCATCATGCCGACGTTCTCGGCGCCGAAGATCTCGACGAGCGCGAAGAACTTCTCCGACACCAGCGCCTTGATCGGTGCGGTGTAGAAGCTGCGCTCGCCGCGCGCAAGCGCGGTGAAGTGCGCACCGACGGCGACGAGTGACTTGCCGGTTCCTGTGGGGGTGCTCAGGATGAGGTTCGCGCCCGACACGATCTCGATCAGGGACTCGTCCTGCGCGGGATAGAGGCTGAGCCCGCCCGCCTCCACCCAGGCGACGAACGTCTCGTACGCTGCGTCGTCGTCGTACGAGCCCGGGCCGGCGTACCCGGGAATGTCCTCTACGCGGAGTCGGCGTGCGGAGACGGACTGATCTGCATCTGGCATGGTGCACCAAGCCTCCCACGCCGCGCCGCGCGCGTCTTACGCCTGAGTCCCAGGTTGCGGACATAGCCTCACGACGTGGCGAATTCAGATCGGGCGACCTTCTGGCGCCCGGCATTCACGGGAGTCGCGAGCGTTCTCGCAGGAGTCGGTGCCGGTGAGCTCGTCAGCGCATTCTTCGTCCAGAACGGCAGCCCCGTGCTCGTCGTCGGCGCGCTGGTCATCGATCTGGTCCCCGCCTGGCTCAAGGAGGCCGTGATCGGCCTCTTCGGAACCGGCGACAAGGCGGTGCTGATCATCAGCCTCGCGCTCGTGCTCCTCGTCGGGGCCGCTGTCGCCGGCTGGCTGGAGTGGATACGACCACCGGTGGGACGCATCCTGATCGGCGTCGGCGGCGCGGTCGGCGTACTTGCGGCGCTCACGCGCTCGGGGGCCGGTTGGCTGGATGCGGTGCCGTCCGTGATCACGGCCGTGGTGGGCATCCTCGTGCTCGGCACTTTGATCAAGATGCTGCGGGCCACCGTCCCGAGCCGCGTCGCGCCGAACGGGGCCGTCACTCGACGCAGGTTCGTCACCGCGACCGGCGCGACCGCGGCCGGCGGCGTTCTGGCCGTCGTCGTGGGGCAGGTCGTCGCATCCGGTTACCGTGCGGCCGCGACCGCGCGCGCCGCGTTCCATCTTCCCCAACCGACCGTCACGGCGCCTCCCGTGCCGCCGGGCGCATCCTTCGACGTCCCGGGGCTGTCGCCGGTGATCACGCCCAACGCCGATTTCTACCGGATCGACACAGCCTTGCAGGTCCCCGGGATCGACCCGGCGAACTGGCGGCTCAAGATCACGGGCATGGTCGAGGAGGAGATCGAGCTGAGCTTCGCCGAACTGCTGAAGCTGCCGCTCGAGGAGAGCACCACCACGCTCGCCTGCGTGTCCAACGAGGTCGGCGGCAACCTCATCAGCAACGCGACCTGGCTCGGCTACCCCATCCGTCACCTCCTCGCCCGCGCGAAGCCGAAGGCAGACGCCGACATGGTGCTGTCGAAGAGTCAGGACGGTTGGACGGCCGGCACGCCGATCGAGGCGCTCACCGACGACCGCAACGCCATCCTCGCGGTCGGGATGAACGGGCAACCCCTCCCGCTCGAACACGGCTACCCCGTCAGGATGGTCGTCCCCGGGCTCTACGGCTACGTCTCGGCCACCAAATGGGTCGTCGAGCTCAACGTCACGCGCTTCGACCAGGCCACCTCGTACTGGGTCGACCGCGGCTGGTCGGAGCGCGGTCCCGTCAAGCTGGAGTCGCGCATCGACGTCCCCGCCGCCGGAACGCAGGTCGCCGCGAAGACGGTCGCGATCGCCGGCGTCGCCTGGTCGCAGCACGTCGGAGTGAGCGCCGTGCACGTGCAGATCGACGACGGTCCCTGGCAGCAGGCCGACCTGGCGGACGCGATCTCGATCGACACCTGGCGGCAATGGAAGTACGCGTGGGCGGCGACGAAGGGCAGCCACAGCATCCGGGTGCGTGCCACGGACGCGAACGGCAAGGTCCAGACCTCGAAAGTCGCCGACGTCGTCCCGAACGGCGCGACCGGACTGCACCAGATCAGCGTCACGGTCGCGTAGTCGGTAGCCTGGACGAATGGCCCTTCCGCCCCTCGTCGAGCCCGGTCCGGAGCTCTCGCCCGATCGGCACGAGCGCTACGCCCGCACTGCCATCCTCCCCGGCTTCGGGATGCTCGCCCAGCGCCGAATCCGCAACGCGCGCGTGCTCGTGGTCGGCGCAGGCGGGCTCGGCAGCGCCGTGCTCCCGACGCTCGCCACAGCAGGATTCGGAACGGTCGGCGTCATCGACGGCGACCGGGTCGAGGCCAGCAACCTGCCGAGGCAGAGCATCCACACGCCCGCTCAGGTCGGAAGGCTCAAGGTCGAGTCGGCGGCGGATGCCATCACCGCGCTCGATTCCGACACGGTGGTGCGCACCTTCGACACGATGCTGACCGCGGATAACGCGCTTCGCATCCTGAGCGACTTCGACCTGGTGCTCGACGGCAGTGACAACTTCGAGACGCGCTATCTCGTCAACGATGCGGCGGTGCTCATCGGAGTTCCCGTGGTCTGGGGCGCGGTCGACCAATTCGGCGGACAGGTCGGGGTGAGCTGGGCGGTACACGGCCCGCACTACCGCGATCTGTTCCCCGTTCCGCCCGAGCCTGGCAGCGTGCTCAGCTGCGCCGAGGCGGGCGCCCTGCCGTCGGTGTGCGCAGTGGTCGGCGGGGTCATGCTCAGCGAGGCGATCAAGCTGGTGACCGGGGTCGGGGATGCGCTGCTCGGCCGCGTGCTCGTGCACGACGCCCTGCGCGGCAGCTTCCGCGAGCTGCGCTACGAGCGCGATCCCGAAGGCGTCCCGGTGACGACGCTCGCGGCGACGTCGATCGCCGACGCCCCAGCCGATGTGGTCGGGCCCGGCGCAATCACTCCCGACGAGTTGCAGGCGCTGCTGCTCGCCGACGCTCCCGTCACCATCATCGACGTGCGGGATCCCTGGGAGGCCGACGTGGTGGAGATCCCGGGGTCCCTCCTGGTCCCGCTCGCCGTCGTTCAGCGCGATGCGCGCGGAGTTGCGGAACGGCTCGGCGAAGACCCTCTCGTGATCGTCTGCCATCACGGCCCGCGAGCGGAGTTCGCGCGCGAACTGCTGGCGGCCGCGGGTGCGAGGGGCCGGGTGCTCACAGGCGGCATCGATGCCTGGGCACGCGACATCGACCGCGACCTGGCGCGATACTGAACCCATGACCTCCCGGACAACGGTCGACCAGCACGCCGCCACGATCGCGGCCCTGCTGGCGCCGGCGCTCGCCGCCCGCGCCTCAGAGAGCGTCGAGATCGAGAATGCGCTCGGGCGACTCGTCGCCGACGACGTCCTCTCCCCCGTCGACCTCCCGTTCTTCCGCAACTCGCAGATGGACGGCTACGCGGTGCGAGCGGCCGACATCGCGACGGTGCCCGTGGCTCTCGAGGTGAGCGGGGACATACCCGCGGGACACACCACTCCTGTCGCGCTCATCCCGGGCACCACGATCCGCATCATGACCGGCGCTCCCGTTCCCTCTGGTGCGGATGCGATCGTGCCCGTCGAGGACACCGAACTCGTGCTCGGCCGCGACGACGACCTCAACGGGGCCGTCGTCGAGATCAGACGCTCGCGCAGCGTCGGCGAGTACGTGCGCGAGCGCGGCAGCGACCTCCGTCAGGGCGAGGTCATCGTTCCGGCCTCGACCCGCCTCGACCCGCGGCACCTGGCGGCTCTGGCCGCGGCGGGGATCGCGCAGGTGACGGTGCTCTCCCGCGTGCGGGTCGGCATCCTGACGACCGGGACCGAACTCGTGCGCGACGACCGACCGGTGGAGTTCGGGCAGGTGTTCGACGCCAACGGGATCGCCCTCGCGGCGCTGGTCGAGCAGGCGGGCGCGGTCGTGTCGTTCCGCGGCACGAGCGACGACGATCCCGCCGAGTTCCGTACGATCCTGGATGACGCGGTCGCCGCGAGCGACGTCGTCCTCACCTCGGGAGGCATCTCCCAGGGCGCTTACGAGGTCGTGCGCGATGTTCTCGAACCGCTCGGCGCCGAGGTTACGACGGTCGCCATGCAGCCGGGAGGACCGCAAGCTACGGCCGTGGTCGCCGGTGTGCCGATCGTGAGCTTTCCCGGCAATCCGGTGAGCACGCAGGTCTCCTTCACGGTCTTCCTCCGCGGGCTTCTGCGGGAGGCCGCCGGGCTGCCTGCGGCCGAGACCCTCCGCACCGGCCTCGCCACGGCGATCCACTCGGTGGACGGCAAGCGGCAGTTCCTGCGAGGCCGGCTCACCGCATCCGGCCTCGTCGAGCAGGTCTCCGGGCCGAGCTCGCACCTGGTCGCGGGGATGGCCCGGGCCGATGTGCTGATCGACGTACCTGCCGAGGCCGTCGACCTCGCCGCCGGCGCCGACGTGACAGTCTGGACACTATGAGCGAGCTCAGCCATCTCGACAGCGACGGACGCGCCAGGATGGTCGACGTCGGCGGCAAGCCCGAAACTGCGCGCGTCGCCGTTGCTCGGGGCCGCTTCGTGACGACCCCCGAGGTCGTGCGCCTGGTGCGGGCCGACGATCTACCCAAGGCGGACGTACTGGCGACAGCTCGCATCGCCGGCATCGGCGGCGCGAAGCGCACGTCCGACCTCATCCCGCTGTGCCACCCCCTGCCGCTCACGTTGGTGAACGTCGACTTCGAACTCGATCAGGATGCGGGAACCATCGACATCGAGGTCACCGCGAAGACCACGGGCCGAACGGGCGTCGAGATGGAGGCCCTCACAGCCGTGGCGGTCGCCGGGCTGACCCTGCACGACATGGTCAAAGCGGTCGACCCGGCGGCGAGCCTCACCGATGTGCGACTCGCGTTCAAGAGCGGCGGCAAGCGCGGCGAGTGGCGACGTACCGGCGAGGTGGTTCAGGATGCGGTACCCACCGCGCCCGCGCAGGCCGCGCCGGCGCAGGCCGCACCCGCGCAGTCGGCACCTTCGGCGATCGTGCTCGTCTCCTCGACACGCGCGGCCTCCGGAGTCCGCGAGGATGCGACCGGTCCGGTCATCGCCGCCTGGCTGGCCGAGAACGGCTTCGCAGACGCGGAGGTCCGGGTCGTCGCCGACGCGGACATCGCGTCGGCCGTGCGCGAGGCCGTGGCCGCGCATCCCGCCGTCCTGATCACCACCGGCGGAACGGGGGTCTCACCGACCGACCGCACACCGGAAGCCACCGCTGCCGTCCTCGATCGCGAGCTCGTCGGCGTCGCCGAAGCGCTTCGCGCCCGCGGCCTCGCCAACACGCCCCTCGCCGCGGTCAGCCGTGGACTCGCAGGTGTCGCGGGCGAGACGATCGTCGTCAACCTGCCCGGCTCGCGCGGCGGAGTCGCCGACGGCCTGGCCGTGCTCGGCGACCTCCTCCCCCATCTCGTCGACCAGGTTCACGGTCATGCGGAGCACAGCGCATGAGCTCCGTCTTCGCGCGCATCAGCAGCGACCCGCTCGACACCTCCACGGTCGACGAGTTCGTCTGGAGCTCGGAGTCGGGAGCCGTCGTGGCGTTCCAGGGCATCGTGCGCGACCACGACGACGGCCGCGGGGTCGTCTCGCTCGACTATCGCGCGCATCCCGAAGCCGAGCGGTTCCTGCTCGAATGTTGCGAGACCATCGCCGAACGCAGCGGGCTGCGCGTGGCGGCCGAGCATCGCATCGGCTCGCTCACGGTCGGCGACCTGGCCCTGATCGCGGCCGTCGCGGCGCCGCACCGCGCCGAGGCCTTCGCCGCCTGCGCCGAACTGGTCGAGCTCATCAAGGCGCGCGTTCCGATCTGGAAGCGCCAGCACTTCGCCGACGGCGCGTCGGAGTGGGTCGGTCTCTGACCATCCGAAGCGCCCAAATCCGCGGATGCGCCTGTAACATGTGATTCATGCCGCAGATTCGGGTTAAGGACGCCGCTCAGTTCTTAGGTGTCAGCGACGACACCGTGCGCCGCTGGATCGACAGCGGGATGCTGACGAGCGAGAAGGACGAGTCCGGTCGAGCCGTCGTCGACGGGCTCGAGTTGGCGCAGCTCGCCAAGCAGAACGCGATCCTCCCGGCAGACCCGTCGTCGATCGGGCGATCCGCCCGCAACCGTTTCGTCGGCATCGTGACCGACATCGTCGCCGACAAGGTCATGGCGCAGGTCGAGCTGCAGTGCGGTCCGCACCGGGTCGTCTCGCTCATGAGTTCCGAGGCCGTGCGCGAACTGGGCCTCGAACTCGGGTCCGTCGCCGTCGCCGTCGTCAAAGCCACGACCGTCATCGTCGAGACCCCCGCAAAGGACTGAGAATGCGCACCCGAACCGCCGGCATCGCCATCGCAGGAGCCATCGCCCTGGCTCTGACCGCTTCAGGATGCTCCGCGGGCGCGGGCTCGGACGCGTCGAGCCCGACGTCCAGCGCCTCCGCCACCGACGACCTGAGCGGCACCGCGACCGTCTTCGCCGCGGCATCGCTGACCGCGACGTTCACCGAACTGGGCAAGAAGTTCGAGCAGGCGCATCCGGGAACCACGGTGACCTTCAGCTTCGCCGGCTCGTCCGACCTGGTGACGCAGATCACCGAGGGCGCTCCCGCCGACGTGTTCGCGTCGGCCGACGAGGCCAACATGAAGAAGGCGACCGATGCCGGGGTCACAGCCGATGATCCGGTCGACTTCGCGACGAACGTGCTCGCGATCGCGGTCCCGCCGGGCAACCCTGCGAACATCAAGTCGTTCTCCGATCTCGCCAAGCCCGGCGTGAAGACGGTGATCTGCGCGCCACAAGTCCCTTGCGGCGCAGCGACCGCCAAAGTCGAGGCATCGAGCGGAGTGACCCTGACGCCGGTGAGCCAGGAGTCGTCGGTCACCGACGTGCTCGGCAAGGTCAGCTCGGGCGAGGCGGATGCGGGGATCATCTACGTCACGGACGTCAAGGGCGCGGGATCGAAGGTCGACTCGGTGCCGTTCCCCGAGGCGGCCAGCACCGTCAACACCTATCCGATCGTCGCACTGAAGGATGCGAAAGACGCGAAACTGGCGTCCGCCTTCGTCGACTTCGTGACCGGACCCGATGGCCGCAAGGTGCTCGAGGCCGCCGGCTTCGGGGCACCGTAAAGCTTTGAGCACGTCGTCGAGCGGGTTGGGAGTACCGCGCTGGCTGATAGCCGTCGCAGTCGTGGGCGGATTGTTCGTCCTGTTGCCGCTCGTTGCTCTGATCGCGCGCGTCGACTGGGCGGACTTCATCCCGTTGGTCACGTCGCCCTCTTCGGTGGATGCGCTGCTGCTGAGCCTGCGCACGTCGGTTGCCGCGACCATCCTGTGCGTCGTGCTCGGCGTTCCGATGGCAGCGCTGCTCGCGCGCGTTTCGTTTCCCGGCCAGCGAATCTTTCGGGCACTCGTGCTGCTGCCGCTCGTGCTGCCGCCGGTCGTCGGCGGTCTCGCGCTGCTCTACCTGTTCGGGCGGCGCGGCCTGCTCGGGGGCGTCTTCGATGTGGCGTTCTCGACGACGGCGGTCATCCTGGCGCAGACCTTCGTGGCCCTTCCCTTTCTCGTGCTCAGCCTCGAAGGCGCACTGCGGACGGCGGGAACACGCTACGAAGCGGTCGCTGCCACACTTGGTGCACGGCCGAGCACGGTGCTGCTGCGGGTGACCCTGCCGCTGGTGCTTCCGGCCCTGCTGTCGGGTGCCATTCTGTCGTTCGCGAGGGCGCTCGGCGAGTTCGGTGCGACGCTTACCTTCGCGGGGAGCCTGCAAGGCGTGACTAGGACGCTGCCGCTCGAGATCTATCTGCAGCGCGAGACCGACCCCGATGCCGCCGTCGCTCTCTCCCTGGTGCTGATCGTCGTCGCCGTGGTCGTGGTCGCCGTCGCGCACGGCGCGGGCGAGCCTTCCCGTCGCCGCCGGAGGGCGACCCTGTGAGCGTGCATCTGGAGGCGACACTCGCCGAGCGCGACATCGAGCTCTCTCTCGACGTGGCCACCGGCGAGACCGTCGCCGTGCTCGGCCCGAACGGTGCCGGCAAGTCGACGCTGCTCGGGATGCTCGCCGGTCTCGTGCGCCCCGACACCGGCGCCGCCTCGCTCGGCGATCGCACCCTGTTCGACCTCCCCGAACCTGGCTGCCGCCGCACAAGCGCGGGATCGCGCTGCTTGCGCAGGAACCGCTGCTGTTCCCGCACCTCACCGTTCGGCACAACGTGGAGTTCGGCCCGCGCACGGCAGGGCTCGGGCGCACCGAGGCCAAGAGCGTCGGAGAGCGCTGGCTCGCCGAGGCAGATGCGACCGAGTTCGGCGATCGCCACCCCTCGGAGCTGTCGGGCGGCCAGGCGCAGCGGGTCGCGATAGCGCGGGCGCTGGCCGCCGAGCCCAACCTGCTGCTGCTCGACGAGCCGCTATCGGCACTGGATGTGACGGGCACCTCCGCAGCTCGCCAGATGCTCTCGCGCGTGCTCGCCGACCGCACCGCCGTCATCGTCAGCCACGATGCGCTCGACGCGTACCTGCTCGCTCAGCGTGTGATCGTGCTGCACAGCGGACGCATCGTCGAGCAAGGCCCCACCCGCGCCGTGCTCGAGCGACCGCGCCACGCGTTCACCGCGGAGCTCACCGGGGTGACGCTGCTCACCGGCCGGCGCACAGCATCCGGTCTCGTCACCGACAACGGGAACTCGCTCTTGGCGACCGCGATCGAACCCGTGTCGACGGATGCGCGCGTCGCCGCCACGCTCCGCCCTGCCGAGGTGAGCCTCACGCGGTCTGGGAGGCTGCCCGCCTCGGAGTTCGAGAACCACGTGCCCGCCGTCGTCGTCGACCTCGAACCCCGCGGCGACCTTATCCGCGTCCGCACCGACTCGTACCCTGCGCTGGCCACCCCGGCGACCGTCGCCGATCTCGGCCTGGGGCCGGGCGTCCCGGTCACGCTCACTTTTCCGGCGACCGCCGTCTCGCTCTACCGCGCCTGACCGGATCAGCCGCCGGCGAAGGGCGGGAGCACGTCGACGCTCGCGGTGATCCGCTTGGCGGGATCGCGGGAGACGACCGAGTCCACGAGGAACGAGCCCGACCGCAGCACCCGTTCGATGCCGGACCCGTATCGTTCGAGCAGCTCGGCACGCAGAGCACCGAGCGTCGGCTCGTCGAGGGCGATGCGCTCCTCGGCGCGACCGGTCGCCTCTTCGGCCGCGGCGAAGTAGCGCACGAGCACGGTCTCAGCCACCGATCGCCCCCATGCTCCGCTGCGGCGGCGCGAAAGTGGCGCTGTCAATGCCGTGCCCCGCCTGCTTGTTCCACATTGCTCCGCGCCACCACCGGGCGATCTCCGAGTCGTCGGCCCCGCCGCGCAGCAGGCCGCGCAGGTCGGTCTCCTGGTCGCCGAACAGGCACGACCGCACCGTGCCCTCGGCCGTGATCCTCGTGCGGTCGCACGCGCTGCAGAACGAGCGGGTGACGGATGCGATGATCCCGACGGTCGCCGGTCCTCCGTTCACGAACCACTCCTCGGCCGGGGCCGACGGGTCGTCGCGGCCCTTCTCAATGAGCGTGAACCGGGTGCCGAGCACGTCGAGCAGCTCAGCGGCCGGCACCATGTTGTCGCGCGCCCAGTTGTGGTCGGCGTCGAGCGGCATCTGTTCGATGAAGCGCAGACGGCAGTCGTTCTCGATCGCCCACGCGAGCAGGTCCGGGGCACCGGCAAGCGTCTCGCGCATCAGCACAGCGTTGACCTTGAGCGGGGTGAGCCCGGCGTCGTGCGCCGCGCGGATCCCGGCGAGCACGGCCGGCAGGCGGTCGCGGCGAGTGAGCGAGGCGAAATGCGCACGGTCGACCGTGTCGAGCGACACGTTCACCCGGGTGAGCCCAGCATCCACGAGGCTCCGGATGCGGTGGTCCAACCCGATCCCGTTGGTCGTGATCGAGAGATCGACACCAGGTGCCGCGTCAGCGGAGAGGCCCACGATCTCGGCGAGGTCGGCTCGCATCAACGGTTCGCCCCCGGTGAAGCGCACTTCGGTGATCCCCAGGTCGCGCGCGCCGATTCCGACCAGCCGTCCGATCTCGGCCGCGGTGAGCAGCTGTTCCCGCGGGATGCTCGGCAGACCCTCCGCGGGCATGCAGTATGTACACCGCAGCGAGCACTTCTCGGTGACGGACACCCGCAGGTCGCGGGCCACGCGGCCGAAGCGGTCGACGAGGCCGGGCACATCCGGGCGGCCGGCCGTACTCGGCGCACTCGCGCCAGGCGCGCCGAGCGCGTTCGACCCTGCCGGGCGGGCGGGAAGTCCGAGGTTGACGGCGGTCACCTCTTCACCCTAGACCGGCACGGACCGTAGACCGCCGACGCATCCGGGAATAGGCTCCGAGTATGGGAATCATCTCCTCCGGATTCCTCGGACGCCGCCGCGCCGAGGATCCCCGGCTACCACCCGGACAGTACCTGACCGACGGCTTCCCCGTGCTCTCGGCGGGGCCGACGCCGCGCATCCCTCACGACCAGTGGGCGTTCACGATCACGACCGAGAAGGGCGTGGTGCACCGCTGGAGTTGGGCAGAGTTCATGGCGCTGCCTCAGGACGATGTATCGACCGACATCCACTGCGTCACGAGCTGGTCGAAGCTCGGCACCTCATGGCGCGGGGTGAAGCTCGACACGCTGTTCCAGGATGTCGACACCGACTTCGAGTACACGATGGCCCACTCGTACGGCGGCTACACGACCAACGTCCCACTGGCCGACCTGCTCGACGGCAAGGCCTGGGTGGCGCACACCTTCGATGGCACCGATCTGGCCCCTGAGCACGGTGGCCCCGCCCGCCTGCTCGTTCCCCATCTGTACTTCTGGAAGAGCGCCAAGTGGGTGAGCGGGCTCGAGATGATGGCTCGTGACGCTCCCGGGTTCTGGGAGCAGAACGGCTACAACATGTACGGAGACCCCTGGCGCGAAGAGCGCTACGGGTGAGCAGTGTCTGGCGGGTCGCCGAACTGGTCGGCGCCGAGTTCGAGACGCCGACCGCTCGCACGCTCAGGATTCGCATCCCCGGCCTTCACGGCCACGTCGCCGGTCAGCACGTCGATATCCGGCTGACCGCGCCCGACGGGTATCAGGCTGTCCGTTCGTACTCGATCGCGTCCGCCCTGCCCGGAGATGAACTCGAACTGACCGTCGAGGAGCTGGCCGACGGTGAGGTCTCCCCTTACCTCGTGCGAGGCATCGCCGTCGGCGACCAGCTCGAGGTGCGCGGCCCGGTCGGCGGATGGTTCGTCTGGCGGCCGAGCGACGAGGGGCCCGTGCAGCTTATCGGCGGCGGCTCCGGCGTGGTGCCGCTCGTCTCGATGGCGCGCGCGCACGCGGCGATGCCCAACACGGCGCCGTTCCGACTGCTGTACTCGGTGCGGATGCCCGGGTCGGTGTATTACAAGCAAGAGCTGGCCAAGCTCGAGCAGGATGCCGCATCCCCCTCGAGATCACATACGTCTACACGCGGTCGGCACCGGCGAACTGGCCTGTCGCCGCGGGGCGGCTCACCGAGGACACGCTGAAGCAGCACATCCTGCCCCCGGAGGCGGCGGCAACTTTCTTCATCTGTGGGGCGACCGCGTTCGTCGAGTCCGTCGCCGATTGGCTCGTCGCCGCGGGGTACGACCCCGACCGCATCAAGACCGAACGCTACGGCGGACTCGGAGGCACGACATGACCGACATGGCCGACATGAACTACCTCGACGGCAACGCGGCCGCCGGGCTCCTCTCCGAGGTCTTCGCCGTCGACGTCACGAGCGCGCGCGGCGAATGCGCCCACTGCGGCGACGTGACCGTCGTGGCCAAGGCCCGCGTCTACGTCGACCAGCACGGGATGGTGCTGCGCTGCTCCGCCTGCGGCGACGTTCTCGCCATGCTGGTGGAGCAGCCGGGCAAGGTCTCGATCGACATGCAGGGGATGATCTGGCTGCAGCTCGCGGTCGACGACCAGGCGCATCCGGCGGAGTCCACCGGCCCCGAGTAGGAGCGTCCAGCATCCTCGCCTAGAATTCTCCGGTGCTTCCCGATACCCCCTCGATCGATCCAGACGATCTCGCTGCCGCTCTGCGCGTGCTCGAGACCCTTCACGAGCTCGACGAGGAGCACCCCGACTTCATCACGGTGCGCCGGGCGACCGCGCACATGTTCAAGTCGGTCAAGCAGGCAAGGCGCAGGGCGATCCGCGACGCCGTCGCCGAGAACGACCGCGCCGTCGTCGCTGCGACGGCCACCGGCGCACCCGACCGCATCGACGACGAGACGCGCGGCCTCGACCTCAGCACGAGCGTCTCCGGTGCGACCGCGGGAACTCTGCTCAAGTCGCGAGCCTGTTACATCTGCAAGCAGCACTACACGCAGGTCGACGCGTTCTACCACCAGCTCTGTCCCGACTGCGCCGCCTCAAGCCACGCGAAGCGCAACGCCCGCACCGACCTCACCGGCAAGCGCGCGCTCCTCACCGGTGGCCGCGCCAAGATCGGGATGCACATCGCCCTCCGTCTGCTGCGCGACGGCGCGCACCTGACGATCACCACCCGTTTCCCGAGGGATGCGGTGCGCCGCTTCTCCTCGCTGCCCGACTCCTCCGAGTGGCTGCACCGGCTCCGCGTGGTCGGCATCGACCTGCGCGATCCGTCGCAGGTGGTCGCGCTGGCCGATTCCGTGGCCGCGCAGGGCCCACTAGACATCCTCATCAACAACGCGGCCCAGACGGTGCGCCGCTCCCCCGGTGCGTACTCCCTCCTCGCCGAGGCCGAGTCGCAGCCGCTGCCCGACGGGCCGCTTCCCGAGATGGTGACCTTCGGGCATACAAACGATCCGCACCCGCACGCCCTGGAGGCGTCGGTGGCGGCGCATCCGCTTCTCTCGGTCGCCAGCCTTGCAGGCACGGTGGGCGCGCTCGCGCATCCGGTCGCTGTGACCGCCGACGAGCTCGCCGAACTGGCCATGGCGCCGGGATCCTCGTCTCTCGCCAAGCACGCCGACGGCACGGCCATCGACGCCGGCGGCCTGGTCCCCGACGTGAACGTGGTCAACAGCTGGACCCAGGCCGTTCAGGATGTGGACCCGCTGGAGATGCTCGAGGTGCAGCTCTGCAACACCACGGCCCCCTTCCTGCTGATCAGCCGCCTGCGCGCATCCATGGCCGCGGCTCCCTCCGGACGCTCGTACGTGGTGAACGTGTCCGCGATGGAGGGCGTGTTCGGCCGGCAGTACAAGGGCCCGGGGCATCCCCACACCAACATGGCGAAGGCCGCTCTGAACATGCTTACGCGCACGAGTTCGCGCGAGATGTTCGAGACCGATGGCATCCTGATGACCAGTGTCGACACCGGCTGGATCACGGACGAGCGCCCGCACTACACGAAGGTCCGTCTCGCCGAGGAGGGCTTCCACGCCCCCTCGATCTTGTCGACGGCGCGGCCCGCGTCTACGACCCGATCGTGCGCGGAGAGGCCGGCGAAGACCTGCACGGAGTGTTTCTGAAGGACTACCGCGTCTCCGCGTGGTGACCGGTACTGTGAACCTCAGTAGTTGCCGGTAGACGAAGGATCCCGATGTCCAGCACTCCTGCCCAACCAGCAGAGCGGCCCGTTCCCGGCCAAACCCATGTGATCCCGAAACCGGCCAAAGGCGGGGTGTTCCGGCACTGGCTGCTGTCCGGCCTGATCGACGAGCGCGGCACGCACCAGGGCCCGCACGCACGCAAGCCCGAGCGCCAGCACTCGTGGTGGCAGGTCATGTGCCTCACCGGTGTCGACTACTTCTCCACGCTCGGCTATCAGCCCGCGATCGCGGCACTCGCGGCCGGCTTGATCTCGCCGTTCGCGACGCTGGTGCTCGTCGCCTTGACACTGCTCGGCGCGCTCCCGGTCTATCGCCGCGTCGCCCGCGAGAGCTTCAAGGGATCCGGGTCGATCGCCATGCTCGAGCGCTTCCTCCCCTGGTGGGCGGGCAAGCTGCTCGTGCTCGTGCTGCTCGGGTTCGCGGCGACCGACTTCATGATCACCATGACGCTCTCGGCTGCGGATGCCACGGCCCACGCCATCGAGAATCCTTTCGCCCCGAGCTGGTTCCAGGGCAACCAGGTCGGCATCACACTCTTCCTGCTTGCACTGCTGTCCGCGGTGTTCCTCAAGGGGTTCCGGGAGGCGATCGGCATCGCCGTCATTCTCGTGGCGGTCTACCTCGCGCTGAACGTGGTGGTGGTGACCACCTCGATCGTGGAGGTCTTCCAACACGCGACGGTGATCCCCGACTGGTGGGAGGCGCTCAATACGCAGCACGGCGATCCGCTCGTGGTCGTCGGTATCGCGCTGCTGGTCTTCCCTAAGCTGGCGCTGGGTCTGTCAGGGTTCGAGACCGGCGTCGCGGTCATGCCGCAGATCAAGGGCAAGCCGGACGACGACCCCGACAACCCGAAGGGTCGTATCCGGGGCGCGGGACGACTGCTCACGACGGCCGCTCTGATCATGAGTGCGTTCCTCATCACGTCGAGCTTCACCACCACGCTGCTCATCCCGCAGAAGGAATTCCAGTCGGGCGGCGCGGCGAACGGCCGTGCGCTCGCGTACCTCGCCCACGAGTACCTGGGCAACGGCTTCGGCACCGTCTACGACCTCAGCACGATCTTCATCCTCTGGTTCGCCGGCGCCTCGGCGATGGCCGGGCTGCTGAACCTCGTGCCGCGCTATCTGCCTCGCTACGGCATGGCGCCGCAGTGGGCACGCGCCGTGCGGCCGCTCGTGCTGGTGTTCACGGCCATCGGCTTTCTGATCACCCTGATCTTCGAGGCGAACGTGGATGCGCAGGGCGGCGCGTACGCGACCGGCGTCCTCGTGCTGATCACCTCGGCCTCCCTCGCCGTGACCCTCTCCGCCTGGCGCAAGAAGCAGCCGAAGCGCACCTGGGTCTTCGCGATCATCACGGCGATCTTCGTCTACACGACGATCGACAACATCATCGAGCGGCCCGACGGACTGCGCATCGCCAGCCTCTTCATCATCGGCATCATCGTGATCTCGATCGTCTCGCGCATCGGGCGGTCCTTCCAGCTGCGCGCCACATCCGTCAGCCTCGACGTCACCGCCCTCGACTTCGTGCTCGAAGACGCCGAAGAGGGCGAGATCCGGATCATCTCGCACGAGCCCGACGTCGACACCGACAAGGAGTACGCCCAGAAGAACAAGGACGAGCGCAAGTACAGCCACATCCCCCAGCGCGCTCGCACCATTTTCATCGAGGTGTACCCGTCGGACTCCTCCGACTTCGAGGAGGATCTCGTGGTGCACGGTGTCGTCAAGCACGGCTACCGAGTGCTTCAGATCAAGAGCGGCAACGTGCCCAATACGATCGCGGCCGTCCTGCTGGAGATCCGCGATGTCACGGGCATCGTGCCGACGATCTACTTCGAGTGGACCGAGGGCAACCCGATCTCGAACATGTTCCGCTTCCTGATCACCGGCGTCGGCGAGGTCGCCCCGGTCACGCGCGAGGTGCTGCGCGAGGCGGAGAAGGACGTCAAGCGCCGCCCCGCCGTGCACGTCGCTTGAACTGACCGCCGTGCTTCTTGCGCTTCGCCGCGGCCTCGCGCGCTGACGCCTGACGCGCCGCCCGCTGCCGTTCCTCTTTTTGCGCTCGGCCTCCTGGCGCTTCGCCGCCTCACCGGCGGCGACCTCGGGATTGCGCGAGCTGTGGGCGGACCGTCCGCGCACGATCCCGATGAACTCGTCGACCATCGGATGCTGCGCGTCGCGCGACCAGGCGAGCGCCACCCTGCTCGGCTCGGCATCCTCCAGGACCATCGCCGTCACATCCTTGCGGCGGAAGGCCTTGGCGATCGACTGCGGGTACACCGCGATCCCCTCGCCCGCCGCAACCTTGCGGATCACGGCTTCGGGGTCCGCGCCCTCGACGCGTGGCTCCCCCGCGATGTCGGCCAGCTGCAGCTTCTTCTCCAGCGTGAGCAGGTGCTCGTGGTGCATGACCGCCACGATGTTCTCCTCGTACAGCGGGATGACGTGGAGCCCATCCGCGTCGAGGGGTTCGCGGACGAACGCCATGTCGGCCTCGCCGTCGATCGTCGCACGCTGGTCGGCGACCTCCATGCGCACGACCGTGAGCTCCACATCCGGATGCCGTTCCTCGAACACGCGGGTCCATTTACCGATCGTGACACCGAGCGGGAACGCGATCGTGAAGGGTGACGCCATGCTCGTAAGGGTACCGGGCTCGCCGGACGATACCCTGGACACATGAGCTCGGAGAAGAAACCCCAGATGATGAAGGCGGCCACTGCGGCCAAGAAGCTCGGGATCTATCTCCCGGCGGCTCCTGAGGAGTTCCGCGACCGCGAGATCAGCCGAACCGAGCTCGCCGAGCTGACCGCTGAGCCGCCCGCGTGGCTCGCCACCCTCCGCGCCGACGGCCCGCATCCCCGCGACGTCGTCGCCCAGAAGCTCGGCATCTCGATCAGCGGCCTCGGTCGCGCGGGCATCGACGAGGCGCTGACCACGGCCCAGATCAAAGAGCTGCTAGCGGCCCCGCCGGCCTGGCTCGTGACCGAGCGCGCCACCCAGTCCGAGGTGCACGCCGAGAACGCGCGGGTCAAGGCCCGGAACGCCGAGCGCGCCGCACGGGCACCGCAGGACTAGCTTCGAGAGTCGGAACTAGGCTCGCGCGTCGGGCGTTTCCGTCGTGCCGTCACCCGATCTCCTAGCTGCGCGTGCGAGCACCTCGGGCCCGGTGACGAGCGCCCGACGCCAGGGTGCGACTCCGTCGATCTCGATCTGCAGCGAGAAGCTCAGCACCGTTCGGATGAGCACGATGAGGGCCAGCACGACCGCGTCGGTCAGCGACGGTGTCGAGGTCACGGTCTTGACCAGGTCGGCCGCGACGAGCACCTCCAGCCCGAGCAGGATCACACCGCCGAAGCTCTCCCGCAGGGTTCGGTACGCCGTCGCCCCGCTGCGCGAACGGATCCACACCCGGATCGAGATCCCCACGGCGACGATGAAGCCGACGAGCATCGACAGGACGCCCACCACCTCGAAGGCGACGGCGATGGTCTCGAAGAACGCCTGACCGAACATGGCATCATGCTCCCACACCGTCGGCGCCGAACGGTGCAGAATGTGCAGCATGACCGCCAGCGCCGGACGCGAGACCCAGTCCGAGATCTACCGAGCCGGTGTCGCCGGCCGCACGCCGCGCATCCCCACCTCGTTCCCGTCGCTGGAGCGCGCGGCCGAGCGCAAGATGACGCGCGCCGCTTTCGCCTATGTCGCCGGGTCAGCTGGCCTCGAGCGAACGGATGCGGCGAACACGTCCGCGTTCCGCCGCCACCGCATCGTGCCGCGCGTGCTCCGTGACGTGGCCGATCGAGATCTGAGCATCGACCTGTTCGGTAAGCGCCGGGCGACCCCGCTGCTGCTCGCGCCGATCGGCGTGCTGGACCTGGCGCATCCGGATGCCGATGTCGCCGCCGCGCGAGCCGCCGCCGCTCTCGACATCCCGGCCGTGCTCTCCAACCAGGCATCGACCCCGATGGAGAGCGTCGCCGCGGCCATGGACGGCGTGCGACCGGGTGCGAGTCGCTGGTTCCAGCTGTACTGGAGCTCGTCGGACGAGCTGGTCGCGAGTCTCGTGTCGCGGGCCGAGGCTTCAGGATGCGAGGCGATCGTCGTCACGCTCGACACGCATGTGCTCGGCTGGCGCCCCCGCGACCTCGACCTCGGTTATCTGCCATTCAGCCGGGGACGGGGAATCGCGCAGTACACGAGCGACCCCGTCTTCCGCCGACTGGTGCAGGAACGTCTCGCCTCCGGCTATCGTCGGGCCCGCACGCCGATCACGCCGCAGACCATCGCCTCGTTCGCGAGCATCCTGCGCCACCATCCGGGATCCCTGCGAGAGAATCTCCGGTCGCCCGAGCCGCTCGCTGCGATCGAGACCTTCCTCGACGTGTTCGCCAACCCTGCGCTCACCTGGAACGATCTCGCGTTCCTCCGCGAACGCACCCGGCTGCCGATCGTGCTGAAGGGCGTTCTTCATCCCGACGACGCCGAGCGCGCCATCGACGCCGGCGTCGACGCGGTTCAGGTCTCCACGCACGGGGGTCGGCAGATCGACGGCGAGATCGCGAGCCTCGACGCACTGCCGGCGATCATCGACCGTGTCGCCGCGCGCATCCCCGTCCTCTTCGACAGCGGTGTTCGCAGTGGCGCGGATGCGCTCATCGCCCTGGCGCTCGGCGCCACAGCCGTCGCACTCGGTCGCCCATACGTCTACGCTCTCGCCGTCGGCGGCGAGGCAGGCGTCAAGGAACTCCTGCGGAACACGCTGGCAGAATTCGACATCACGCTAGGCCTCGCGGGCGCCCGCAACATCTCGGAGCTCGGTCCCGGCATCCTGGAATCGCGCTGACGAAACCGTCGTCTTCAGCCGACCTCAGGTGACGGATGCGCCGATCAGCGCCAGGAGCGCCTGCCCGTACGCCGTCGCCGCGTCATCGTGCTCGAACATCCGCTCTTCGCCGCCGACCACGATGCTCACCCGATAGCCGTCCGCCGTGCGCGCGAGATGCCGGAAAGCCCCACCGAGAAGCTCTCGCAACTGGTCCTCCCGCGGAATCCAGAGCGCGTCTTCGACCGCGAGAGAGTCCAGCGCCCACTCGGTCGTGCCGTTGAAGCCGAGGATCGTGCCGGTGTCGAACTCGTGCGGCTCGATGGTCATATCGCTGACCGTGAAGCGGTCGCCGGCCAGCTCTTCCCGGTCGATGGCGAAGGTGTCTCCGGATGCCGGTGTCCAGCGCAGTCCCGCCGCCCGCAGCTCGCGGGCCAGCTCGTCGGCGATCATGCGCCGGCCGGCGGCCATACGCCGATGATGATCGCCATCACGACGATCGTGACGAACTCGTGAGCCAGGTTCAGGATGGTCAGCCCGCTCGGCCGTCGATCGAACGCGTCATGCGTGACCATGCGCGCGGCCGTGAACCCGGCCCAGAGGATCACCCCGGTGAGGACCGCGTTCCAGAAGAACGACCCACCGTAGAAGTTGAACGTGATGTCGGTGGCGCCCGCGAGCACCCAGGCGGTGATGAAGCTGACGACGACGGTGATGATGATGGGGAATACCGCCCCCTGCCTCATCGACTCCTCGTCGTGGCCCACGGCTTTCATCCAGTATTTGCCGAACACCCCGCGCGCGTACCAGATGGAGCCGATGACCATGCTGGATGCCGTTGCGATCAGCACGGCCCAATAGTTGATGGCAGGAACCACGTGTCCTCCTCTGTCGTGGTCGGAGTCTATTGCAGCCCTGCGACGCCGATCAGTCGGTGACCAGGATGATCTTCCCGCGCAGGTGCCCGGCCTCGAGCCGTTCGTACGCCTCGGCCACCCGCTCGAGCGGGTAGATGGAGTCGAGCGGCAGCACCAGTTCGTTCTCGGCCAGCATCTCGGCGAGCGCCACGAGATCCTCGTTCGTGCCGTGCGTTCCGCCGATCGTGCTCGCCCCGCGGGCCTCGGGTCCGTACGCCGCGATCGTGTTGATCCGCTCCGGCGGCACACCCAGCTCGAAAGCGGCGTCGATCGTGTCGGCTCCGTGGTTGTCGAGCACGGCGGTGATCCTGTCGCCGTCGTCCAAGACCTCCAGCACGCGCTCGACGAGACCGTCGCCGTACTCGACGGGGATCACCCCGAGACCGGAGAGGTAATCGTGGTTCACCTCGCTGGCCGTGCCGATCACCTCGGCCCCCGCGCGCACCGCGAGCTGTGCCGCCAGTACCCCGACGCCTCCGCATGCTGCACTCACAAGCACGGTATCGTGCTCTCTCAGAGCGAGGGATGCGACACTCGCCATCGCCGCACGGCCCACCGTGCCGAGAGCCCCGGCCACCTCGAACGTGAGCGGACTGGGCTTGTGGACGACCTGTCCGTTCTCAGCGACGATCGTGAAGTCGGCGAGGGACGAGAACGGCGCTGTGCCGAACACCGCGTCTCCGACGGCGAAACGGGTCACACCCTCGCCGATCTCCTCGACGAAACCGGAGAAGTCGTGGCCGATGCCGCTCGGTACCGTCACTCCGAACATCCCGGCGGCCTTCTCATCCCGGTACACCGTGCAGTCGAACATGTTCAAGCCGGCCGCCATCACGCGTACGAGCACCTGACCCGGTCCCGGCCACGGTCGTTCGCGGCGCACGATCTTCAGGTATTCGCGCGAACCGAACTCGTCGAACTGAACGAACCTGGGCACGTGAGCTCCTTCCGCCTGTTCGGCAGAGCTTAGTCCGTGACTCAGCCGAACAGCAGTGCGGCCTCTTCGTAGCGGGCCTGCGGCACGGTCTTCAGGCCACCGGTCGCGTCGGCGATCGAGACGTTCACGACATCCGTACCGCGCAACGAGACCATCGATCCCCACCGGCCCTCGTAGACCGCGTCGATCGCGGCCATGCCGAGTCGCGTCGCGAGCACGCGGTCGAACGCGCTCGGCACGCCGCCGCGCTGCATGTGACCCAATACGGTGGCCCGAGACTCGATGCCGGTGCGTTCCTCGATCATCGGGGCGAGCATCTCGCCGATGCCGCCGAGACGGGGCGGTTGAAGGCGTCGAGCCCCTTGTGGGAGTGCGCCTCCTCCATCGTGTCGAGGTGGAAGCCCTCGGAGACGACGAGAACGGGTGCGCGGCCGCGGTCGCGCACCGACTCGACCCACTCGACGACCTGTTCGATCGACTGGGGCTGCTCGGGGATCAGGATGGCATGCGCGCCGCCCGCCATGCCGGAGTGCAGTGCGATCCAGCCGACGTGGCGTCCCATGACCTCGACGACCATGCACCGCTGGTGGGATTCGGCGGTTGTGCGCAGACGGTCGATCGCCTCGGTGGCGATCTCGACCGCGGTGTCGAAGCCGAAGGAGTAGTCGGTGGCGGCGAGGTCGTTGTCGATGGTCTTCGGAACGCCGACGATCTTGATGCCGGCGTCGGTGAGACGACGCGCTGCGGTGAGGGTGCCCTCGCCGCCGATCGCGATGATCGCGTCGATGCCGTGCTCATCCATCATCCGCTGGATGTTCTCGGGGCCGCCTCGCTCGCCCTCGAACGGGTTCGTACGGCTGGAGCCGAGGATCGTGCCGCCCTGGCGGGAGAGGCCGCGCACACTGTGCCGGTCGAGCGGCATGATGTCGCCGTCGACGACCCCGCGCCAGCCGTACCGGAAACCGGCGAACTCAGAGTCGAACACACGGTCGCCCTTGAGGACAGCGCCGCGGATGACCGCGTTCAGTCCCGGGCAGTCGCCGCCGCTGGTGAGAATGCCGATTTTCATACTGCTCCCTGGGATCTTTTCTTCTACGTGTGAATCATGCCCGACGCCTGCCCCCAGTACAAAAACGCATCGGGCCGGACGCGTGCAGCGGGTGCGTGGGCTCGATCAGAGGCCGAGTGTTCGTGCCAGCTTCGACGAGCTGGCCGAGACGACGGCGCCGGCGTCCAACAGCCGCCGCTCGATCTCGTCGAGGAGCGCCGTGCGAGCCTCCCGGGTGTCGGGGGCACCGCCGAGCAGCTCGACCTCCCACTCACGCCAGGATCCGGTATTGCCGTTGCGAAGGTTCTCGCCCTCGACGTGGTCGTCGCAGAACTCCGCCAGGGCGAAGCCGGCCGCATCCTGAAGGATCGTCGTGATGCGACGGTTGGTGACCCGTGCGATCGGCTGCAGGTGCGCATCCCCGATCCGCTCGCGAAGCATGTCGAGCAGTTCGGCCGGAGGCTCGTCGGCGTCGCCCAGCGGCCAGTGCAGTTCGATGCGGCCCTCGTCGCCCGGAAGCTTGACGTGCCACCCCTCGTCCGCGCCGCCGCGACGGATGCGCACCGCGACCTTCTGCTGCGCAAGCGCCAGCTCGTCCGTATCGATGTAAAGCGCGACGAGCTCGGCCGTCGACGGTTCGCTTTCGATCGCCACCGCCCCTGCGCCCACGAGCCGAGGTGGGGTCGCGTTCTCGTCGACGTCGTACTTGCGTTCGATTTCGATCTGGGAGTGGTGCATCCCCCTTGTTTAGTGCAGAGAGGGCCCTGTCGCGAAATTACAAGACCGGATCGTTATGCGCCCGTATCTTCGTACTATGACCAACGCAGAGACCATCATCGCCCGCTTCGACGTGACCGGCTGGGATCCGGCAGAGCTCACCGGCCTCGACGCCGCCGGCGTCGGCGGCGACTGGGTGGGAGCGGTCGTCATGCGCAAGACGTACACCAGCGGTCTCGTGGGAGACTCGGTCGCCCACTTCATCTCCTCGGGCACCGAGGAGAGTCGGGGCTACCTGGCCGCGGAACGGATTACGGGAACGCTCGACGACGGCCGCTCCGGGTCGTTCACCGTGCACCACGGTGCGCTGCAGCATCCGAGTGACGACTCCGCGTTCGGGTACATCATCCCCGGCACGGGAACCGACGACTTCTCCGGATTCGCCGGTAGCGCGCGCATCCTGCACGACGACGACGGCCCGTACTTTCTCTTCACTCTGGCCTGACCCGCGCCCCAGGCGTACCCTCGCAGCATGAGCGAGAGCGACCCGCGTCGCGATGGCGACGAAGACCTGGATGCGTTCGTCGAGGCGAAGGCAGCCGACTACGAGCCTGCGCCGCAGATCCGCGACGAGGACGACCTGCCGACCAATCCCGACGAACTCGACGAGGACGACGGCACTGTGCCCGACGAGGACAGACCTGTCCCCCTCGACCCCGACGACGCCGAGATCGCCTGACTCCTGAACCGGACCCGGCTGACCGCGGTCAGTCGAGCGCTTCGGTGAGCAGGTGGATGAGCGCATCCAGCTGCACGGAGTCCGCCGAGCCCGGCTCGACGTCCGACCCGTCGAGCGCCCGGGCTGCGAGACCCTGCTTGGCGTCGATGAGTTCCGCGATCTTCGAGTCGATCGTCTGCGCGGCAATGATGCGCCAGGCCGTGACCGGCTCCTCCTGGCCGATGCGGTGCACGCGGTCGATCGCCTGGGTCTGCTCGGCGGCGGTCCAGGAGAGCTCGGCGAGCACGACGTTCGACGCGGCCTGCAGGTTGAGCCCGACACCCGCTGCGGTCAGGGAGCACACCGCGACCGACACGTCGGGATCATTGTTGAACGCGTCGATCTCCCGCTGACGGGCGATGGCCGACTGGTCGCCGCGGATCGACACGGTCTTCAGATCGCGAGCGGCGAAGTGGTCTTCGGCCGCATCCATCACGTCGATGTGCTTCGCGAAGAACACGACCTTGCCCACCGAACGCGCCAGCTGGGCCGCGTAGTCGGAGGCGAGGTTCGCCTTGGCCTGGCCGATCTTGCGGACCATCGTGAACACGTTGTCGCCCGACTTGGCCGACTTCGACTCCTCGAGCTCCGATTGGGCGACGAGACGGATGAGGTGCTTGCGGTGTGCTTCGTCGTCACCGTCGAAGCTGTCAGGCCGACCGGCCGCGGCGGCCCGACGGAACTTGGCGACGAGGCGCGCGGCGAGCTCCTTCTCGGCCTGACGCACGGAGCGACCGAGGTCGTCGTCGAGCTCGACGGGCAGGTCGACCACACGACGACTCGGCAGGTCGGCGGCCACATCGAGCTTGCGGCGGCGCACGATGCCCATGTCGATGACGGATTCGCGGGCTGCGCTGTAGAAGCCGAAATCGGCCGGCGTCAGCTCGGTCTCCTCCAGACGCTCCATCAGCTCGGGGGTCGGTTTGTTTCCGTCGATCCAGCCGAGGAACTGCCAGATCGCCTTGAAGTCGTCGATGTCGTTGATCAGCGGCGTTCCGGTGAGCGCGATGAGCAGCGGGTCGCCGGTCTTGCGGATGGCGTCGGCCAGCCCGAGCACGTACTTGGAGCGCTGCGAGTGCAGGTTCTTGATGAAGTGCGCCTCGTCGACGACCATGCCCTTGAAGCCGAGGGTGCTCAGCCAGGCGAGGTGACGGTCGAGCACCTCGTAGTTGACGATGACGACGTCGGCGAACGCATCCAGGCCCTCGCCGTCGCCGTGGATGACGGTGGCGCGACGATGGGGGGTCCAGAGCTCGACCTCGCGGGCCCAGTTCATCTTGACGACGTTGGGCACGACGGCGAGAAGCGGATACGCTCCGGCGACGGATGCTGCGAGCAGCGATTGCGCCGTCTTGCCGAGACCCGGCTCATCGGCGAGCAGGAAGCTGCGGTGGCCGAGGCGGGCGCTCTCCACGAAGCGTGCCTGGTGGTGCATGAGCTCCATGCCGGGAGGCGAGTAGCGGTCGATCGCTGGTGCGGGCGGAAGGTCCATGCTGGCCGCCTGGCCGCCCGCGCCGTACTCGAACGACTTGAAGAGCGGGCCGAGCAGCTCCCACGAGTCAAGCCGACGCCGCGGAGCGGAGCCGCGGTGGCCGCCTTCGAGAAGTCGGGAGCGAGGAACGGGTTCGACAGCTGGCGAGCGCGCACGGACTGCGGGATGACCTGCTTCTCGGCGAGCTCCGCCGGGATCATGCTCTCCTGCTTCGCGGCGGGCCGCTCCATCGTGATGATCAGGTCGTCGGGGCTCAACTCCGTGCCAGACTCGAGCAGCCAGTCGCGGCGCATCTTCTGCGCGGTCGCCGTCGGCGGTGCCTCGCTCTCCAACAGCGAGATCAGGGACGTGTCGCGGGCAGCCGTCTTGGCCAGGATGGTCGCGATCCCGTCGAGGCGCTTCAGCTGCTCGGCCCGCGCGGCGTCGCTCAGCTCGGTGTCGGACTTCGCCCGCGCGCGTTCCTCACGCATGAGGAACGCTATGACCTGGAACTTGGTCCGATTCGTCGGGCCCAGCTTCTTTCCGTCAGCGGCCTTGGCCTCGACCTCACGCACCTTGCGGGCGAGCACGGGGATGAGCCCGTCATTGTTCGCATGCCGCGTGCGGCGTTGCTGCTGCGGGCGCGTCGATGACGTGCGCTGACCGGAACGAGACATGGTCCTCCAGTGGGAGAGGGCGGTCGCCGAGACCGCGTGCGCCGCTGCCGCGAAGGGCGGGGACGCCGGTAGACGTAAGAGGTTCGACGCGGCGGCCGGATGCAGAATCCGGATGCGAACGCCGACGTGCGCACCACAGAACGTGGCACACCGACAGTTTACGCGACGATCCGGCCCGGAGGCCACACCTCGGCCTTACCGGCGTTGCTCGACCGGTACCTTCACGTTCACGGCGACCGCGATGAAGAACACGGCGCCCGCGATGTGCAGGCCGCGCAGCACGAGCTCGTCCATCGAGATCGGCCACACCGGGTTCCAGATCACTGCGATCGGGATGAGGCCGGCGAACCACCACCACTGCTTCGCCTGGCCGGCGAAGACGCACAGGATGAGCGCGAGAATGCTCACCGCGTAGCGCACGTAGAGGTACCACTCGCCCCCGACCAGGGCGAGACCGGCGATCAGGACGATCGCGCCGAGGATCCCGGGCGCGAGCGCCGTACGGTTGAACGCGGGCTGCTGGGACGCTGGGCGGGACACGAGAACCGAGTCTACGTCAGCGCCCCGCACGTCAGCACCCGCCGAACCCGGGTGCCTCGGCATCACTGCGCCCGTGGGGGACCCTCCACGGGCGCAGTGACCTGGCTGTGTCGAGCAGGTGCCTAGCAGAAGCCCTTCCGCAGGAGGAAAGCGCAGGGCGGAGCGTCCGACCCCACCCGCACTGTCACGACGGACTGACTGGCGAGCGCGACGAAATCGTCGAGCTCGAGACGTGTCATCGCCACGCGGCGGAGCTCGGCATCGGAAGCGATACCGTTCACCGCGAAGGCCACGTCTGGGACATCGTAGGGTTCACCGCCCAGATCGAGGAACTTGATCGGGAACGGGTCGTCGTTGTCGAGAGGCAGCACACTGAGGATCGCGTCCGCCGCGGCCTCTGTGGTCACCTCCCCTAGATGAATGACGGGTGAAACAATTTCTTGCACTGGATAGCCGCTGCCGACAAGGGTAAGCATGTCGCCATCGTTCATGGAATCGAGCGCGCTCAAGAGCGCACCGGACAGCAGCGGGCTGAGGTTCTTCAGCAAAGTCGGGCCTTTCCTGTAAAACGAATATTTCTCAACCCCTCCCTGGAGGATAGACCCACCAGTATGTCCTCCCCCACCCCCATTCTGGGGTAATCCTGTGGACGCGCCGTGAAAGCGCTCTCATTTCAGGGGTGATTTCTGATACAGGATTGAATCCGCAGTGATTGCTCCGTCGACGTGATTCGTACCCCAGAGGGGTATGCGGTGCCGAGGGCTATCCTTGTGGGGTGATCGCAGACATCAAGAAACGCGCACTCCACCGCACGCGCATCCTGGAGGGCCAGTTGCGGGGCCTCGAGAAGATGATCGAGAGCGAGGACTACTGCATCGACATCATCACGCAGTCCCTCGCCATTCAGAAGTCGCTCGGCTCCCTCAACAAGCTGCTCGTGGAGAACCACTTGAAGACGCACGTCTCCGAGATGTTCGAGGAGGGTGGCAGCGAACGCGACGACGCGATCGTCGAACTGCTCAAGGTGTACGAACTCTCGAACAACCGGGGCTGAGTGTGGACGACGTCATCGAGATCGTCCGGGGCGACATCACCGACGAGCGAGTGGATGCGATCGTCAATGCCGCGAACAACTCCCTGCTCGGCGGTGGCGGGGTCGACGGCGCGATCCACCGCGCGGGCGGGCGGGCCATCCTCGAGGCCACCCGCGAGCTTCGCGCCACGACCCTTCCCGACGGACTACCGACGGGTCAGGCGGTCGCCACGACCGCGGGCGACCTGCCTGCGACCTGGGTCATCCACACGGTCGGACCGGTCTGGTCGGCGACCGAGGACCGCACCGACCTGCTCCAGAACGCCTACCGCTCCTCGCTGCGGGTCGCTCGCGAACTCGGGGCGACAAGTGTTGCGTTTCCCGCCATCTCGGCAGGTGTGTACGGCTGGCCGATGGAGGACGCCGCGCGCATCGCCGTCAGCACCGTGCGGGCGGTGCTCGCCGCATCCTTCGGCCCGGTGGAGAAAGTGCGATTCGTGCTCTTCTCGGATGAAGCGCTCGCGGCGTTCCGCTCGGCCGCCGGCGAATAGACCAGAATAGGCGGCGATGACCGCACTCGACGAGGACGCCTCCCTCGACCGCTTCCGCACGCTGCTGCGCGTGCCCACCATGTCCCGCAACGCCGTCGAGGAGACCGACTGGTCGGCGTTCGACCGATTCGTCGAGCTGCTCCCCGAGCTCTACCCGGCGCTGCACGCCGTGCTCGACCGCGAACTGCACGGGCACTCGATGCTTTACCGCTGGCCCGGCGCATCCGGACCGGACAAGGGCGCACCCACGGTCCTCATGGCCCACTACGACGTCGTTCCGGCGACCGCGGACGGGTGGCACCACCCTCCCTTCGGAGCCGAACTGACGGGCGATGGAGAGAAGCGCGTGCTCTGGAGCCGGGGAACGCTCGATGACAAGGGCGCGCTCGTGGCGATCCTCGAGGCTGTCGAGGCCCTCGTGCTCGACGGGTTCACACCGACGAACGACGTCTACCTGAGTTTCGGGCATGACGAGGAGACGGTCGGCTCCGGTGCCCAGGCGATCGTCGCCGCGCTGCGGGAGCGAGGTATCCGCCCGAGCCTGGTCGTCGACGAGGGCGGTGCTGTCGTCGAGGGGATCTTCCCTGGCGTGACCAAGCAGATCGCGGTCGTCGGCGTCAGCGAGAAAGGCATCACGACTGTCAGGCTGACCGTCGAGCAGAACGGCGGGCACGCCTCCACTCCGCCGAAACTCACCGCGACCGTGCGGCTCGCTCGCGCGATCACTCGGCTCAATGCCAAGCCCTTCCCCGCCCGGCTCACCGAGACGAACCTGCAGATGGTCGAGACGCTCGGCGCCCACGCGACGGGGCCGCTCCGTGCGGTGTTCGTGCGGGCGCGGCGGCTGAAACCGGCGCTTGTCATGGTGCTCGGGCGCGTCAGCGACGAGACGCGGGCGATCGTCCGCACGACGACGGCGGTGACCCAGCTCCGCGGCAGCCTCGCCGCGAACGCCCTCCCCGAGACGGCGGAGGCGATCGTGAACGTGCGCATCGCGGTCGGATCGAGCGTGGCGGACACGCTCGCGCACATCCGGAAGGCCGTGCGCGACCCACTCGTGCACGTCGAAGCGGTCGATGCGAGCGAGCCATCGCCCGTCTCCCCCACCACCGGTCCCGAATGGGAGTCGGTGGCGCGCAGCATCGTGGCCGTGCATCCGGAGGTCGTCGTCACGCCGTATGTCATGCTCGGCGCGAGCGACAGCCGTCACTTCACCACCATCAGCGACGCGGTCTACCGGTTCACACCGTTCGAGATGAGCGGTGAGGAACGCGGCACGCTGCACGCCCGCAATGAGCGCATCCACGTTCGCACCTGGTTGCGTGGAATCGACTTCTACGCGGCGCTACTGCGCTCGCGGTGACGTGGGCTAGTCCGAACTGGAGGCCGAGCGGTCGTTCGACTCTCGCCAGCCCAGATCGGGCAGCGTGATGGCGCGACTGGAGGGCGCCTGCTGTCGGAGACGCTCCAGGGCGGGGACGAGCTCACCGACCCAGACGCGGTAACCCTCCTCGTTCAGGTGCAGACGATCGTCGCTGTAGAGCGGGTTCAGTTCGCCGTCCTCCAGCGCGAGGGCTGGCCAGAGGTCGAGCCACTGGGCGTGCACCGTCGGCGAGAACTGCCACAGGTGGCGGTTGATGTCGCGGATCTGGTCGGCGAACTCATGCCCACGCGGAAGCACCGACTGCTGCAGGATGCGGACCTCGGGCAACTCGCGCCGCAGCGTCACGAGGATGGTCTCCACGTTGCGCACGACGTGTTCGACGGAGCGACGCCAGGCCAGGTCGTTCGTGCCGATCAGCACCGCGACGATCGCCGGCTGCGCGTTGATCACATCCCAGAGCCGGGCGATCACGTCATCGGTCGTGTCACCGCCGACGCCGAAGTTGTAGATGGTCTCGCCTGGTAGCCACGCCTGCCAGTCCCCGCCCTGCACGAGACTGTCTCCGACGAGCGCCGTCGGTGCCGGATCCGACATCGCACCTCCTGAAGTTCTGAACTCCATCCTCCCCCGTGATGCTCCTCCGCGCCACCCGCAGTCGGGTCGCGCGCCACGCCAGCACGCACGAGTGGTCCCGAATCGCCGTGTGATCACATGACCGCACGGCGATTCGGGACCACTCGATCCGGATGCGCGGCTCAGGTCAGATGAGCGACTTCGTGTGCCAGACGGTCTTCGTCTCCGTGAAGAACGCGATGCGGTCGAGCGAGGGCGCTGCCGCGTCGGACCCGTTCTCGGGCTGCAGAACGCGCTTCAGCGTGTCGGCGGCCGTGATCTGCAGGTCGACCCACTCCAGGTCGCCCGCGCCCACAAGGTCGAGCGCGTTGACGTCGGCGTGCGATGCCAGCCACGGGGCGATCTCGGCCGGCGAACCGGTCAGGATGTTCACCACGCCACCCGGAACATCGCTCGTCGCGAGCACCTCGCTGAGGCTGATCGCCGACAGCGGGAACCGCTCGCTGGCCACGACCACGACGGTGTTGCCGGTGACGAGGGCCGGAGCGACGGCACTGACGAAGCCGAGCAGGCTGTCGTCCTGCGGGGCGATGATCGCGACGACGCCGGTCGGCTCGGGCACAGAGATGTTGAAGTAGGGACCTGCGACGGGGTTGGCGTTGCCGACGACCTGCGCGAACTTGTCCGCCCATCCCGCGTACCAGACCCAGCGGTCGATCGCCTCGTCGACCTGCGCGCCTGCGGCGGCAGCCGACACGCCCTCGGCCTGCACGATCTCGTCGACGAACTGGGCGCGACGGCCCTCCAGCAGCTCGGCGATGCGGTAGAGCACCTGGCCGCGGTTGTACGCGGTCGCTCCCGCCCATCCTGAGAGCGCTGAGCGGGCGGCCACGACGGCGTCGCGGGCGTCTTTGCGGGAGCCCTTGGCCGCGTTCGCCAGGAAGGCGCCCTTGGCCGAGACGACCTCGTAAGTGCGACCCGACTCGCTGCGCGGGAACTTGCCGCCGATGTACAGCTTGTAGGTCTTCGGAACGGTCAGGCGACTCATTTCGTGGCTCCCTTGCGGGCCTTGACGGCCTTGGCGGTTGACGGGGATGCGCTCCTCAGCGCGGCGGGAAGCTCGCGGCCCGGCTTGAGGTACGCCGCCAGTCCGTGACGACCGCCCTCGCGTCCGTAGCCGGACTCCTTGTAGCCGCCGAACGGGCTGGCCGGGTCGAAGCGGTTGAAGGTGTTGGCCCACACGACGCCGGCGCGCAGCTTGTCGGCGACGGCGAGGATGCGACTGCCCTTGTCTGACCAGATGCCGGCCGACAGTCCGTACGGCGTGTTGTTCGCCTTCGCGATCGCCTCGGCCGGCGTGCGGAACGTGAGCACCGACAGCACCGGACCGAAGATCTCCTCGCGGGCGATGCGGTGGCTCGTCGACACGTTGTCGAAGATGGTCGGCGCGAACCAGAAGCCGTTCTCCGGGATCTCGCAGTCGGCCGTCCAGCGCTCGGCACCCTCGGCCTCGCCGATGTCGGAGAGCTCCCGGATGCGCTGCAGCTGCTCGGCGCTGTTGATCGCACCGATGTCGGTGTTCTTGTCGAGCGGGTCGCCGAGGCGCAGCGTCGAGAGCCGCGTCTTCAGTCGGTCGACGACCTCGTCGTGGATGCTCTCCTGTACGAGCAGGCGGGATCCGGCGCAGCAGACGTGACCCTGGTTGAAGAAGATGCCGTTGACGATCCCCTCGACGGCCTGGTCGATCGGCGCGTCGTCGAACACGATGTTCGCGGCCTTGCCGCCGAGCTCGAGGGTCAGTTTCTTGTCGGTGCCGGCGACCGCGCGAGCGATCTCCCGCCCGACGGCGGTGGAGCCCGTGAAGGCGACCTTGTTCACATCCGGGTGATTCACGAGATCGCGTCCGGTCTCACCGGCGCCCGTGACGATGTTGACGACACCCGCGGGCACCCCGGCCTGCTGCACGATCTCGGCGAAGAGCAGGGCCGTGAGGGGTGTGGTCTCGGCGGGCTTCAGCACCACGGTGTTGCCGGCGGCGAGGGCCGGAGCGATCTTCCACGCCAGCATGAGCAGCGGGAAGTTCCACGGGATGACCTGAGCGGCGACGCCGAGGGCGCGGGGCGCCGGACCGAGGCCGGCGTGGTCGAGCTTGTCGGCCCATCCCGCGTAGTAGAAGAACCAGGCGGCGACGAGGGGGACGTCGACGTCGCGGCTCTCCTTGATCGGCTTGCCGTTGTCGAGACTCTCGGCCACGGCGAGCTCGCGGGCGCGCTCCTGCACGAGCCGGGCGATACGGAACAGGTACTTGCCGCGGTCGCTGCCGCTCATCCGGGACCAGGTGCGCTCGTATGCGCGGCGCGCTGCCGCGACGGCCTTGTCGACGTCGGCCGTGTTCGCGGTCGCGATGGTCGCGATGCGCTCTTCGCTGGCCGGCGAGATGGTCTGGAAGGGGTGCCGTTGCCGTCGACGAACTCACCGTCGATGAACAGGCCGTACTGGTCGCGCAGGTTCAGGATCGACCGCGACTCGGGGGCCGGTGCGTATTCGAGAAAACTCATCTGTCTGTGCCTTCGGTTAGTCGATCGTGACGTAGTCGGCGCCGGAGTAGTGTCCGGTCTTCAGCTTCTGCCGCTGCAGGAGCACGTCGTTGAGCAGGCTGGACGCGCCGAACCGGAACAGGTGCGGCTGCAGCCACTGCTCGCCCGCGGTCTCGGCGACCGTCACGAGGTATTTGATCGCATCCTTCGAGGTGCGGATGCCACCGGCCGGCTTCACGCCGATCTCCTCGCCCGTGAGCTTGTGCCAGTCGCGCACGACTTCGAGCATCAACAACGTGACGGGGAGGGTCGCCGCGGGAGACACCTTGCCCGTCGACGTCTTGATGAAGTCGCCACCGGCCAGGATGGAGAGCCAGGATGCGCGGCGCACGTTGTCGTACGTGTTCAGCTCGCCGGTCTCCAGGATCACCTTGAGGTGGGCGTAGCTGCCGTCGGGCCGGCGGCAGGCCTCCTTGACGGCGACGATCTCGTCGAAGACCAGACCGTAGCGGCCGGAGAGGAACGCACCGCGGTCGATGACCATGTCGATCTCGTCGGCGCCCGCGGCCACAGCATCGGCCGTGTCGGCGAGCTTGACGGCGAGGGATGCGCGCCCGCTCGGGAATGCAGTCGCGACCGCGGCCACGTTCACGCCACCGGGCAGCTTGGCGGCATGCGCAGCGCCGAGCGCCTCGACCGCGTACGGGACCATGTCGCCGTAGACGCAGACCGCAGCGGGGCGGGGTGTGGTCAGGTCGCTCGGGTCGGGCGTGAGCGCCTTGGCGGCGAGCGAGCGCACCTTGCCGGGCGTGTCCGCGCCTTCGAGGGTCGTGAGGTCGATGAGCTCGATGATCTTGTCGAGCGCCCAGGCCTTGCTGGTCGTCTTGATGGAGCGGGTGCCGAGTCCGGCGGCGCGCTGTTCGAGGCCGACCGCGTCGACCCCCGGGATGCCGTTCAGGTACCGGCGCAGGCTGGCCTCGGTGAGGTCGCCCCCCAGTATTTCCACTGCCCGGGCCGCCGGTGCGAGGGTTCGCACGGGCGGCGTCGTTTCGATGGTCACGTCACTCCTTTACGGTGTTGTCTCGGTGACTGGGATGTCTCGGTGCGCAGGCAGGCTGCGGCCGAGCAGGTGATTGGCCGTCGTTTCGTCGGTGATGAGCGTCGTGCAGAGCCCGCTCGACACGACGGCGTGCGCGACCCGGTGCTTCGTCGCGCCGGCGATGACCGCGATGCTCGTGCGCGCGGCGCGGAGCTCGTCGAGGGAGATGCCGAGGGTCCTGTTGTTGAGTTCCTCGTCGGCGACCTGACCGCTCTCGGTGATGAACCGGCCGACCACGTCGCCGACGGCTCCCTTGGCGGCGAGGCTGGCCACATCATCCGGAGTCAGATAGCCGCTGTCGACGTGCACGGAGCTGTCGTCGACGACGCCGGCACTGAAGAGGTATGCGGATGCGTTGCGCGCGAGTTCGAGCACGCTCTGTACCGAGCGGTCGGCCTCGATGGCGCGACGGGTGGCCGCCTGCTCGAAGATGGCCGGACTCGGCAGCAGCGTCGCGGTGCCCTGTGCCTTGCGCGCGATCACCACGGCGGTGTCGGCGGCTGCGGTCGCCTGGCGTGTGCTCGAGACGCTTCCGTTGATCTGGACGGGGTTGACGCCGACGGCCCAGCCCGGTCTGAGGCGTGCGGCGACAGCGTGCAGGGTGCGACCCCAGCTGACGCCGAGCGTGCGCGGCACCGGACGGTAGGTGGTGAGGTAATCGGCGGCGGCCTGGGCGACACGGCCCTGCACGTCGGACTCGCTGTCGGTCGCCGGAACGACCACGGCGTCAGCCAGGTCGTAGAACCCGCAGAGCTCGCGCTCGAGCGAGAACCGCCGGGCGCTCGGATGCACGATCTCGATGCGGACGAAGCCGTTCTCGCGGGCGGCGACGAGAAGCCGGCCCACCTTCCAGCGACTCACGCTGAGGGCGAGCCCTATCTCATCCTGCGTCTTGCCGGCCTCGTAATAGAGTTCTGCGGCTTTGACGGCGAGGATCTCATCAGTGTCGTTCAGGGCCACGCTTCCAGCTTAGGAAGGTCCACACGGTTGAGCAACGTGTGAGCGTCTGTTGCTCATATGAGCGGGGCCGGATTCGTTTAGGGTAAAGGTCGTGCCCACTCCCCTCGCCATCGCCGTCGATTTCGGCGGAACCAAGGTCGAAGCCGCGCTCGTCGACTCCGACGGCCGCCTCGTCGAAGGATCCCGCCACCGGCGGCCCACCGGACGCACCGCGACCATCCCCGAGCTGGAGGCCTCCGTCGGCGGGGTCGTCCGCGACGCCATCGCATCGCTGCCCGACGGCGCCGAGCTCGTCGGTCTCGGGATCGGGTGCGCGGGGCCCATCGACCGCATCCGGGGCCTCGTCTCCCCCTCAACGTTCCGCACTGGCGCGACTACCCGCTGCGCGACTACATCGCGAGCGTCGTCGCGGATGCCGGCCTCGGCATCCCTGTGACCCTCGAGATGGACGGCGTGGCGATCACGCTGGCCGAGCACTGGGTGGGCGCGGCGCAGGGCGTCGACAACGTGATGGGGATGGTCATCTCGACAGGCATCGGCGGCGGGCTCATCGTCGGCGGACGCGTGATCACCGGACCCACGGGCAATGCCGGCCACATCGGCCATATCGAGGTCGGCGACATCGTCGGCGAGAACACGTTCGGCAACCCGAGCGCGCTCGAGGCGATGGCCTCGGGGCCGCACACCGTCGCTTGGGCACGCCAGCAGGGATTCACGGGCACCACCGGCGAGGATCTGGCCGCCGCATACGCCGCCGGCGACGAGATCGCCCGTCGGGCCATCGCGCGCACCGGTGAGGCGGTCGGCCGCGCGATCGCTTCGGCGACGGCGCTCCTCGACCTCGAGCTCGTCGCGATCGGCGGCGGGTTCTCGCACGCGACACCCGACCTGTTCGACCACATGCGTGCGGTCATCGCGAACCACTACTTCCCGTACGTGCGCAAGGTCCGCATCGTGCCGAGCGCCCTCTCGAGCGAGGGCCCCCTCATCGGCGCCGCCGCCCTCATCCACCGCGCCCACCTCCTCCCGTAGCGCCCGCTCGCCGCGCGCTTTGCCGCTGCTGCGCGCTCCGCACGCTCACGCGCTCCGCTCCAACGCAATCGACTCCGGCCAAAAGCCCCTTCTGAGCGCGCGAGAACGGGATTCTTCCCGGACTCGATTGCGTTCGAGCGGAGCGGCAGCGAAGCGGCGCCGAGAGGCGCGGGGCGCTATGCGCGGAACGAGTCCTCGAGGGCGCGGGGGCGGGCGACGACGGCGCCCGCGGCGGCTGCGGCGAGGGCGGTGACGGTGAGCGCGATGAGGGCGGCCGTCCAGCCGCCCGTCAGCTGGTGCAGCAGGCCGACGCCGAGCGGTCCGAGGGCGCCGAGCGTGTATCCCAGGCCCTGCGTGAAGCCGCTCAGCGCGACCGAGCCCTCGTGCGTGCGAGTGCGCAGGTTGATGAGCACCAGGCAGAGCGGGAAGAGCAGCGGGCCGAGCCCCGCGAAGACCACCCACAGCCAGGTCGCCGTTCCCGGCGCGAGGATGAGCCCCAGATACCCGATCACGAAGAAGGCGACGCCGAGGTAGATCAGCAGCCCGACGTTCCTCATCCGCGACGTGAGAACCGGGATGAGCAGCCCCGCAGGGATTCCCATCGCCGCATACAGGGACAGCAGCGCCCCGCCCTGCGCCGCCGTCGTTCCCGCGACGTCCTGCAGGATCTCCGGCAGCCACGCGAACATCGCGTAAGCGTTGAGCGACGACGCCGCGAACACGATCCCCAGCGCCCACGCGAGCGGCGCATGCCACACCCGCCCGAGCACGGAGGGCGCCGCCTCCTCGACCTCGACATCGTGTTCAGGATGCGCGGGCCGAACGAACAGGATCCGCAGCCACGGCAGAATGGCCACCACGCTGACGAGCGCCCACATCCCCACAGACACGTGCCAGTTCGTGGCATCCGCGACCGGCACGGCGATCAGCGGCGGCAGCAGCGTGCTCACCGACATGATCGTGGCGTACAGGGATGTGACGAGCCCGATCCGGTCGGGGAAGTACCGTTTCACGAGTGGCGGCAGCAGCACGTTGCCCACACCCATCCCAGCGAAGGTGATGGCGGAGCCGATCACGAGGACCGCGAACGAACCGGCCGTGGCCCGCAGCACATGGCCAGCGAATATCACCCCGAGCGCGACGACCATCACGGTCTCGAGACTCGCGCGGCGCGTGAACGACGGCGCGATGATTCCGAAGACGGCGAAGCAGACCGGGGGCAGCATCCCGAGCAGTCCCACACCGAGGCTCGAGATGGGGAACTCGGTGCGGATCTCCGCGAAGATCGGCGACAGGGCGGCGACCGCGGTACGCAGGTTGGCTGCCACGAGCAGGATGCCGAGCAGGGCGATGGTTCGACCGCGCCAGAGTGGACGTGACGCGGATTGTGGCATTACTCAACCCTATCCCGCGGCCGGAAGCCGCCGGCCCGGAAGCAGCGGGCCCGGCTACGACGTAAGGCCGCCCAGGATGCGCCGCGCATCCGCAACATCGTCCGCGATCTGCGCCTTCAGCGGTTCGATCCCCGCGTACGCCACCATGCCCCGGATGCGCTCGACGAACGAGATCTCCACGTGGTGGTCGTACAGGTCGAGGTCGCGGTCGAGTACGTACGCCTCGACCTGCTTCTGCGGCACGCCCTCGAAGGTCGGGTTGTTGCCGACGGAGATGGCCGCCGGGTACCGCTCGCCCGCATCCGTCAGCCAGCCCGCGTAGACGCCGTCCGCTGGGATGAGCCCCTCGGATTCCGGCGACAGGTTCGCGGTCGGGAAGCCGAGCTCGCGCCCACGCTTCGCGCCGTGCACCACGATGCCGCGGAGGGTCGGCACGTGTCCGAGCAACTCCCCCGCGTGGCCGACCTCGCCGGCCGCGAGCAGCTCGCGGATCCACGTCGACGAGACTCGCCGGCCGTGCTCGGGCCGCACGTCGTCGATCAGGTAAACCGTGAATCCGTACTGGGCGCCGAGCATGCGCAGCATGTCGACGTCGCCCGCACCCTTCGCACCGAAGCGGAAGTCGCTGCCCACAAGCACCGCCTCGGCGTGCAGCCGATCGACCAGGATGCGCCGCACGAACTCCTCGGGATCGAGCGACGCGAGCGCGCGGTCGAATGCGACCATGAGCGTCGCCTCCACCCCCGTGCCGGCGAGGAGGTCGAGCTTCTGCTCGATGCTGACGAGGGAGACCGGGCACTTCTCGGGCGCCAGCACCTCCAGCGGATTGCGGTCGAAGGTGATCACGGTCGACACGAGTCCGCGCTCGGCAGCCACCTCGCAGAGCCGCGCGATGACCGCGCGGTGCCCGGTGTGCACGCCGTCGAACTTGCCGATGGTGACCGCGCTCGGGCCGAAGCCGTCCGGCACCTCGGCGAGCGAACGGAAGATCTTCACGACGCGACCTCGTCGGCGGCGCGCGGGCGATGCTTACGCAGCCAGAGGAGGCCGAGGATCGGCAGGGCGAGCGGGATGAAGAGGTACCCCATCCCGTAGACCGACCACACCGTTGCGTCGCGGCCGAACGGGTCGATATCGTGCAGCCCCAGCACCTCCGGCGCGAACAGACTGAGCGAGCCGATCACGAGCACGCCGACGAGTTCGAACGTGATCGTGATCACGGCGACCCGGTACCAGACCCGGCCGGGCGCCACGAGCGCGATCGTCGCGACGATGTAGACGACGGCGGCGACGGCCGAGAGCGTGAACGCGATGGGCGCCTCACCGAACCGGTCGATGATCTGGAAGACACTGCGGCCGGTGGCGGCCAGAGCGAGGACTCCGTATACGAAGACGAGGACCCGTCCGATGCCGGTCATCCTGCGTCGGGGCTCGGGGCTGGTGCCGTGCTCCCGCGCGGACATGGTGTGGTGTGACATCGCAGATGATTCTATTCTCGTGTTGCTGTTCAAACGCCCTGGACGAACCAGATCTGGCTCATCCGGTAGACCATCACGGCGATCGCCAGACAGACCCCGCCCAGGATGATCGTGCTCCAGCGGTTGCGTTCGATCAGCGCCCAGAACCCGCCGGCCAACGGCAGGATGAGCGCGGAGATCAGGTAGATGTAGAACTCGGCGAGACTGCCGGACGGCTCGTTGCCGACTGCGGGTGCGACGATGGCGATCACGAGCTGCACGATGAGGAGCAGCTCCACGAGCGCGACCGCTCCCATGCTGAGGTCGCCGGGGAGTCTCTTGGCGAGACCGAGCACGATGCAGAGCACGCCGGCGGCGCACGCGACGATCACCTGGACCGTCGTGAACCACTCGATCATGCGGTGGCGATCTCGTCTGACGGGAAGTTCACGAGGGTTCTGGCTTCCTTTCCACGGAACTCGATGAGTCCGACCAGATGGCCGGTGGGGGCGATGGCCGCCACGGGCACACCGCTTCCATTCTGCCTGTCCGGAACGTGGATGCGTTTCCCGTGGGTCAGATCGATGGCCTGCTGCTCCGTCAGCTCGAAGCGCTCGAACAGGATGGAGGCGGCGTCGGCCGCGGGGACGAGCCGGGATTCGACGTCCAGACCCTCGATCGGCCGCGCATCCTCGACTGCGAACGGTCCAACTCGCGTGCGCCGCAGAGCGGTGAGATGACCGCCAAGACCTACCGCTGCGCCCAGGTCGCGCGCAAGCGAGCGGATGTACGTTCCCGACGAGCAGACGACGCGCACATCGACATCGATCGCCTCGGCCTCACGTCGCACATCGAGTACCTCGAACTCCGCGATCGTGACAGGACGCGCCTCGAGCACGACCTCCTCGCCCGCGCGAACGCGTGCGTACGCCCGCTTGCCGTCGACCTTGATCGCGCTCACCGAGCTCGGGATCTGCTCGATCTCGCCGGTGAGGCTCTCGATGCCCGCGCGGATCGCCTCTTCGGTCACGGCGGCGACGCTCTCGGCGGGCGCCTGCTCGACCAGCTCGCCCTCCGCGTCGTCGGTCGTGGTCGACGAGCCCAGGCGAATCGTCGCCAGATACTCCTTGTCGGTGCCGACGATGTACGTCAGCAGCCTGGTCGAGGAGTTGAGGCCCAGGATGAGCAGCCCCGTGGCCATCGGATCCAGCGTTCCCGCGTGGCCCACCTTGCGGGTGCCCGCGAGTCGCCGCGTGCGCGCCACGATGTCGTGGCTGGTCCACCCCTGGTTTGTCGACGAGCAGGATGCCGCTGCCGGTCATGCGCTCTTCTCGGCGACGACGTCGAGCACGAGCTGCAGCTTGGTCTGGAACGTGCACTCGAGGAGCTCGGTGGACGCCTGGTCGAGACCGTACTGCTCGGGGAGCTGGAGGCCGAGCAGAGTGTTCAGCAGCATCCCCTCGGCGAGGAATGACCGGACGGTCTCCGGTTCGAACCCCGCGTCCTCGCGGAGCAGTTTGTAGATCGTCATGAAGCCGTCGCGAGCCTTCTTGCCGATCACCGGGTCGTGGCCCATGCTGAACGCCTGCATCAGGGAGAGCAGGATGCCGCGGTCTTCGATGAGGTTCACGTACGCGGTTCCGAGGAGGCGGCCGATCTCGTCGTCGGGCGATCCGTTCGCCTTCCAGCCCGCGATCGTCTCGTCGAACGACCGGATCAGCTTGTCGAGAGCCCGCCCGAGGACCTCGAGGAACAGGTTCTCCTTCGTGCCGAACATCCGCACGACGTATGGCTGGCTGATGCCTGCCGCTTTGGCGATCTGATCGGTGGTGGCCCCGAAGTAGCCCCTCTCCCCGAACACCAGGCTCGCGGCTGCGAGGATCTGCTCCCGTCGCTTGTCTGCGGGGATTCGTTCGCTGATCTTCTCGGTCACGCTTGACATGTTATCAGTTGATTACTAATGTCGCCTCTTGTAATCATCCGATAACTACGAGAGGGCGGGTCTCATGACCTCCAGCACCCGGCGGATCCCCGTCTGGCTCGCGATCGTCGCCGCATCCTTGCCGATGTTCATGGCGACACTCGACAACCTTGTGGTCACCAGCGCACTGCCGGTGATCTCCAAAGACCTCGGCGCGACCATCGAAGAGCTGCAGTGGGTCGTCAACGCGTACACCCTCAGCTTCGCCGCGTTCATGCTCATGGCGGTCGCGCTGGGCGACCGTTTCGGCCGTCGCACGGTGTTCCTTGCCGGCATCACCGTCTTCACGCTCGCGTCCGCGGCGAGCGCACTGGCCACCGAGCCGTGGATGCTCATCCTGGCCCGGGCCGTGCAGGGCGTGGGAGCAGCGGCCCTGATGCCGCTCTCGCTGACCCTGCTCGTCGGCAGCGTGAGCGAGAAACTCCGCCCTGCCGCGATCGGCATCTGGGGCGGCATCTCCGGCCTCGGTGTCGCCACCGGCCCGCTCATCGGCGGCGCGGTCGTTCAGGGCTGGAACTGGCAGGCCATCTTCTGGCTGAACGTGCCGCTCGGCGTGATCGCCGTGCCGCTCGTACTCGCCGCGCTGCCCAACAGCTTCGGGGCCAAGGTGCGTGCCGACGTCGTCGGTCTCGTGCTCGCCAGCCTGGGCGTACTCGGCGTCGTCTTCGGGATCGTCCGGGGCAATCCGGCGGGCTGGGACAGCTTCGAGGTGCTCGGCTCGCTGATCGGCGGCACCGCTCTTCTCGTCGCGTTCCTGTTCTGGGAGCAGCGCAGCCCGGCCCCGCTTCTTCCGCTGCGGCTGTTCCGCGACCGCAGCTTCACGGTGACCAACTTGGTGGGTGTGACCTTCAGCTTCGGAATCTTCGGAGCCGTCTTCATCCTGATCCAGTTCCTGCAAGTGGTTCAGGGGCACACCCCGCTGGGGGCCGGCGTGATGACCATGCCCTGGACGCTCGCACCCATGGTGGTGGCGCCGCTCACCGGCCTGCTGTCGCCGCGCACCGGAACGCGGTTGCCCATCCTGCTCGGGCTCGTCCTGCTGACGGTCTCGATGGCCTGGATCGCGCTAACACTGTCGGCCACCCTGCCCTACTCGCAGATGTGGGAGCCGTTCCTGCTCGCCGGAGTCGGCATGGGTCTGGTTTTCGCTCCGAGCTCCACCGCGGTGCTCGTCAACATGAAGCCGGCCGACCACGCAAAGGCATCGGGAACCAACTCGACGCTGAGGGAGATCGGTGTCGCCCTGGGCGTTGCTGTACTGACCGCCGTCTTTACCGGTGCCGGTGGCACGCTCACCCCGACCGGTTACGTCGACGCGGCCATCCCCGCCGTATGGGTCGCTGCCGGCGTTCTCGCCCTCGCCGCGGTGATCTCACTCGCGCTGCCCTCGGGGATCCGCCGGGCCCGCCGCAGCGGACTGGATTCGGACGCCGTGACCGCCGAGCTCGAAGAGTCGGCAGCGGCAGAGGGCTCCGCGGAGGCGGGAGCGCTCGTCGACGACGCCACTCGCGCCCGCTGAGCCGAGGCCCGCGCCGTAGCGCACGGCGCCACCCCGATCACCCCGTACGCTGAAGTCATGCGAATCGGGGTGATCGGGGCGGGCGCCATCGGCGGCACGATCGCCGCACTGCTCGACCGCGTCGGTCACCTCGTCGAAGTCACCGCCCGGGGCGAGCACCTCGAGAAGATCCGATCGTCCGGCCTGCGCCTCTCCGGCGCCTGGGGCGACCATGTCGCCCGGGTAGACGCCGCCGAGACCCTCCACACCAAGCCAGAGCTCGTCTTCCTCTGCACGAAGGCTCAGGATGCGGCTGCCGCGATCCGCGAGAACCGCGCTCAACTCACTGGGATCCCCTTTGTGGTCGTGCAGAACGGCCTGGCAGGCTTGGAGCAGGCGCGCACCCTCCTCCCCGGCTCAGACTGCGTCGGGGCGCTCGCTCTCTACGCCGCGAGCTTCCTCTCCCCCGGATCCGTGTCGGTGACCACGCCGGCCACAACCTACCTCGGGGCGGGCAGCGGTGCCGCACCCGAGGCTGCGGTGGCCGCGACGCGCATCCTGAACGCCGCGATGCCGGCCGTCGCCATCGAGAACTTCTCCGGCGCGCAGTGGACGAAACTGATCGTCAACCAGATCAATGCGATGCCCGCGATCACCGGCCTCAGTGCTCAGGACACGCTCGGCGACAGACGGCTGCGTCATATCATCACCGCGGGGATGCGCGAAGCCACCCGGGTCGGATTCGACGCCGGCGTGCACTACGGCAGCATCCAGGGCCTGACCAACGGGCTCCTGCGATTCGTTGCCTCCGCACCCGCCTGGGCCGGCCAGATCGTGCCGCTCATGATGCGGCGCAGGATGGGCGAGACACCGAACCCGGGATCGACGCTGCAGAGCATCCGGCGGGGTCAGGCGACGGAGATCGACTACCTGAACGGCGCCGTGGTCGGGGAGGCCGCCCAGCTGGGACGCGAGGCCCCGATCAACGCAGCGCTCGTCGAGCTCGTGCACGAGGTCGAACGCACGCGCCGCTTCCTGCCTGCTGAGACGGTTGTCGAACGGATGCGCGCGCTGGTCTGATCAGCGCCCTGCGACCGCTCGGCGCATCACGCTCAGCAGCTGTCGGCGAACACCCGGCGCGGATGCTCGGGATCAGCGTTGTCCACCAGCGCGCTGGCCCACGGCCGCGGATTCGCCTCGGCGTAGTACAGATCCTGGCCCTCGCGATACCGCGCGTTCGAGAATGCATCCGGATCGGGATCGACGCCGTCGCGGGCTGCGAGCCGGGCATACGCCTCGTCCCACGGTACTTCGAGCAGCACGCTGTAGTTCCAGAGGCCGACGAGCTCGGGACGGAGAAGGAACACGCCGTCGACGATGAGCACCGCGTCTGCGGGCGCGGTCAGCCAACGGCTCTCGATCGGCGCATCCCGTCGCACATCGAAGGCAGCGGTCTGGAAGCCGGTGCTGCCCGCCATCCGAAACGGGTCGACGAGCACACGGCGGAACGTGCCGTAGTCGAACGAATCGCGGTAGAACGACTCCGGGGATTCGCGTCCGAGTCGCCAGCGCTCGGCTCGCGGTCGATGGAAGTTCTCCATCGACGCTCGGTAGGCATCGTGCCCCGCCTCGCGAAACACGGCGGCGAGGTCGTCGGCGAAGGCGGACTTGCCCGCACCGTCGATCCCGTCGACCGCCACGATCGTGCGGCCGCGGCCGTAATTGTGGGCGATCTCCGCCACGAGGCCGCGGAGGAACACAACGCGAGGAGTCGGCGCCAGTTGCATGAGTCGAGCCTATGCTTCCCTGGCGTCGCACGGCATCCGTCGTGGCTTAAGCTCGGGTGTCTCACAACAGAAGGGCACGCATCCGTGACGTTCGCCGGCACCGTCGTCGACTGGTTCCACGAGAACAAGCGCGACCTCCCGTGGCGCCGCGAGGGCTTCACCCCGTGGGGGACGCTCGTGAGCGAGTTCATGCTGCAGCAGACTCCGGTGAGCCGCGTCATCCCGCGGCTCGAAGAATGGTTGACGCGGTGGCCGACGCCCGCGGCACTCGCCGCCGTGCCCCCGGGCGAGGCCGTGAGAGCCTGGCAGTCGCTCGGCTACCCGCGTCGTGCGCTCTGGCTGCACGCCTGCGCGGTCGCGATCACCGAACGCCATGGCGGCATCGTGCCCGACGATGTGGACGAACTGCTCGCGCTCCCGGGGATCGGCGATTACACGGCTCGCGCTGTTGCCGTGTTCGCATACGGCGACCGACACCCGGTGGTCGACACCAACATCCGTCGCGTGATCGCCCGAGCAGTGGACGGACAAGGCGAGCCGGGGCCGCCATCGAAACGCGACCTCGCCTCGATGGAGGCATTGCTCCCCGACGACCGCGCGGCCGCGGCTGCCTTCAACGCGGGCATGATGGAACTCGGCGCCCTGGTGTGCGTTGCGCGAACCCCGCGCTGCGAGGAGTGTCCGCTCCGCGACGTGTGTGCCTGGCGACTGGACGGTTACCCGGCGTACGACGGGCCGCGCAAGGCGGTTCAGAAAAAGTTCGAGGGCTCCGACCGACAGGTTCGCGGGCTGATCATGGCCGAGTTGCGCGCGTCGCACATCCCGGTGACTGCCGCTGAGCTCACGGGTGTGTGGCCGGATGCGGCGCAGCGCGATCGCGCACTGGCGGGCCTGCTCGCCGACGGACTCGCGGTCGCGACCACGGACGGCTACGTGCTGCCCTAGGACTCGGCGAAGACGAGGGGGTCCCAGTCCAGGATGCGCGACCGGAAGACGAGCCCGTCGGTCCAGAACGGGTCGGACGCGCGAAATCGCTCCGCTGCCTCTCGGGAGCGGAATATCGCCATCGAACCCTGTGTGGCGGGATCGCCGAAGGTGCCGATCATCATGACGTCACCGCTCAGCGCGAACTCGTCGAGATAAGCGCGATGGCGCGGATACGTGTCGATCAGCTTCTGGAAGTGCTCAGGGGTCGCATCCGGATCGGGATCGTAGAACGAGACGGCGTACATGCCGTCAGGATACTGCTGGCCCAGGATGCTGCGGGCAGCGCCCTCCAGCGCCTACTTGCTCGCGCCCTCGGCCTCGTCGTTCTCGACGGCCTCCTCGTCGTCCTCGTCGTCGTCGAACTCGCGCGGCTTCACGTACGGATCCTCGTCGCCCGCGTACTGCGCGCCCGCGGCCAGACCGGCCACCTCGGTATCGCGTTCGCGCGCCTCGCGGAGCAGGTCCTCGATGTGCGCGGCGTTCTCCGGGATCGCGTCGAGGATGAACTCGAGCGACGGCGTGAGGCGCGCGGTGATGTTCTTGCCCACCTCGCTGCGGAGCATGCCGGTGGCGGCCGCGAGGGCGGCCGCGGTATCCGCGCGCTCCTCGTCGGTGCCGTAGACGGTGTAGAAGACCGAGGCGTGCTGCAGGTCGCCGGTCACCTGCACATCCGTGATCGTCACGAAACCCATGCGGGGATCGCGGACGCCACGCTCGAGGCGCTTGGCGATGATGACCTTGATTCTGTCCGCGAGCTTTCTCGCGCGTGCCGGATCAGCCATGTTGTCTCTCCTTCTGCCGTCCCGGAACACCGGGGTGGAAGAGCGGGAGGCCCGGGGCATGACGCCCCGGACCTCCGCTCATCGACTAGGCGCGGGGCTTCTCCCGCATCTCGGTCGTCTCGATCTCATCACCGATCTGGATGTCGTTGAACTTGCCGAGACCGATACCGGCCTCGAAGTCCGTCCGCACCTCGGTGACGTCGTCCTTGAAGCGACGCAGCGACTCGATGGTGAGGTTGTCCCCCACCACGACGCCGTCGCGGATGACACGAGCCTTCGCGTTTCGCGTGATCGTTCCCGACCGCACGATGACACCGGCGATGTTTCCGAACTTGGAGGAACGGAACACCTCGCGGATCTCGGCGACACCCGACTGGATCTCCTCGAACTCCGGCTTGAGCATGCCCTTGAGCGAGCTCTCGATGTCGTCGATCGCGTTGTAGATCACCGAGTAGAAGCGCACATCCACACCCTCGCGGGCCGCACGCTCGCGGGCCTTGACGTCCGGGCGGACGTTGAAGCCGATCACGATCGCGTTGTCGATGGTCGCCAGGTCGATGTCCGACTCGGTGATCGCACCGACACCGCGGTGCAGGATGCGCAGCTGAACCGAGTCGTCGACCTCGATCTTCATGAGCGACTCCTCCAGCGCCTCCACGGCACCGGACACGTCGCCCTTGATGATGAGGTTGAGCGCCTCGACCTTGCCCTCTTCCAGAGCACGGGTGAAGTCCTCGAGCGAGATGCGCTTACGCGACTTCGCCAGCATGGCGTTGCGCTCTGCAGCTTCGCGCTTCTCGGCGATCTGACGGGCCGTGCGGTCTTCCTCTGTGACGAGGAAGGTGTCGCCGGCTCGCGGAACGCTGGAGAGACCCTGGACCTGCACCGGGCGCGAGGGGTATGCCTCGTGGACGGTGTCGCCGTTCTCGTCGACCATGGCGCGGACGCGGCCGTAAGCCGTTCCGGCGACGATCGCGTCTCCGACGCGGAGCGTACCCGACTGGATGAGCACGGTTGCGACAGCACCACGGCCCTTGTCGAGCTTGGCCTCGATCGCGACACCGCGCGCATCCTTGTTCGGGTTGGCGCGCAGGTCGAGCCCGGCGTCTGCCGTGAGGAGCACGGCGTCCATCAGATCCTGGATGCCGATGTCGTTGCGCGCCGACACGTCGACGAACATGACGTCTCCACCGTATTCTTCGGCCACGAGGCCGAACTCGGTGAGCTGCTGACGCACCTTGGCGGGGTTCGCCTCCGGCTTGTCGATCTTGTTGACCGCGACGACGATCGGCACGTTGGCAGCCTGGGCGTGGTTCAACGCCTCGATGGTCTGCGGCATGATGCCGTCATCGGCCGCGACCACGAGGATCGCGATGTCGGTGACCTGGGCACCACGGGCACGCATGGCGGTGAACGCCTCGTGGCCCGGGGTATCGATGAACGTGATCGCGCGCTCAATGCCCTCGTGCTCGGTCCACACCTGGTAAGCACCGATGTGCTGGGTGATGCCACCGGCTTCGCCCTCGACCACATTGGCCTTCCGGATGGCGTCGAGCAGTCGCGTCTTACCGTGGTCGACGTGACCCATGACGGTGACCACCGGCGGGCGGATCTCCAGGTCTTCGTCAGTCTCGTCCTCGAGCTCCTGGTCGAGGTCGATGTCGAAGCCCTCGAGCAGCTCGCGGTCCTCGTCCTCCGGGGAGACGATCTGGACCTTGTAGCCCAGCTCATCGCCCAGGATGCCGAAGGTCGCCTCGTCGAGAGACTCCGTCGCCGTCGCCATCTCACCGAGGTGGAACAGCACGGTCACGAGGTTTCCGGGGCTGGCGTCGATCTTGTCGGCGAAGTCCGAGATGGAGGCGCCACGACGCAGCCGCACGATGGTGTTGCCATCGCCGCGGGGTACGCTCACGCCGCCCAGCGACGGGGCTTCCCTCAGTTCGAATTCCTGCCTCTTGGCGCGCTTCGACTTGCGGGCCTTGCTCTTGCCGCCACCGCGACCGAACGCTCCGGCGGTTCCACCACCGGGACCGCGGCCGCGACCGCCGCCACCAGCGGGACGGGGGCCGCCGAAGCCGCCACCGGGACGCTGGAAGCCACCACCGGCACCTGCACCTGCACCTGCACCGCCGCCGCTACCGGGACGCTGCTGGAAGCCGGGACGGCTGCCGCCGCCCTGACCCGGACGGGCCGGACGGTTTCCGGCGCCCGCGCCGGCTGCGCCGGGACGCGGCGAACCGGGACGCGGCGGGGTCGGACGCGGGATGTTGCCGGGCGAAGGACGCTGGCCCATGCCCTGCGAGCTCGCGAACGGGTTGTTGCCCGGGCGAGGAGTGGTCGGGCGCTGGCCCATGCCCTGGTTCGATGCGAACGGGTTGTTGCCCGGACGCGGCGCACCGGGGCGCGGGATGCTGCTGTTGGCTCCGGCCGGACGCGGCGCGGACGGCGAAGCGGCGGCAGACGGGGTCTCGCCGTCCGACTTCGCGGGCGCCGACTTGGCCTCGGCCTGGGCTGCCTTCGCAGCGGCCGCGGCCTCGGCGGCCTCAGCGGCTGCCTTCTGCTCGGCGAGCGCCTGGCGCTCGGCAACGGAGAGCGGCGCAGCCGGGACGGGAGCCGACGACTTCGCGGGCTCCGGGGTCGCGGATGCGGTCGGTGCGGGGGCAGGCGCTGCCGGGCGGGCTGCGCTCGGCGCGGCCGCCTTCGGTGCCTGGGCGGCGCTGGACGCTGCCGCCTTGTCGGCCGTGAAGCCTTCCGCCTCGAGCGCAGCACGAAGCTTGCGCGCCACGGGCGGCTCGATGCTAGAGGACGGTCCCTTGACGAACTCGCCCATTTCCTTCAATTTCGCAAGGGCTACCTTGCTGTCGACTCCGAGTTCGCTAGCGACCTCGTGTACGCGTGGTTTTGCAGCCACAATTCTCCTGTCTAGGGGGCCTACCCCTAGCAGGGCAGACCGTTAGTTACGGACGGGTCTCATTTCGAGCCGCTCATTAGTTGTCACTCATTTGAGTTCACTGTGCCGTTCAGCCTGTTCTCTCGTAGTGCGTCCTGGATGGCCTGGGTCGAGAGCATCCCGTCGACCCGCAATGCCCGCCCGAAGGCGCGCCTCTGCAGGGCTTTGTCGAGACACTCGCCAGTCGGATGAAGCCACGCGCCCCGCCCGGGAAGAGTGGCAGACGGGTCCACCACGATTTCCGAATTCTGGGCGACGACCCTCAGAAGTGAGGATCGGGGTGCGCGAGAACGGCATCCGACGCACGTTCTAACAGCTTCCATCTTACACCCGCACGCCAGCCCGGCTGGGCGCACCTACTCCTTGTCGAGAATCGAATCCGGCTGGATGTCGATCTTCGCGCCGGTCAGCTTGGCCGCGAGACGGGCGTTCTGACCTTCTTTGCCGATGGCCAGGGAGAGCTGGTAGTCGGGCACGAGGGCGCGCACGGCCTTGAGCGACTCGTCGATCACAAAGGCGCTCGTCACCTTGGCGGGCGAGAGCGCGCTGGCGACGAACGTGGCCAGGTCGGGCGAGTAGTCGACGATGTCGATCTTCTCGTTGTTGAGCTCTGCTGTGACCGCGCGGACGCGCTGACCCAGCTCCCCGATGCAGGCGCCCTTCGCGTTGACGCCCGGTTCGGTCGCCCTGACGGCGATCTTCGTGCGGTGCCCGGCCTCGCGAGCCAATGACACGATCTCGACGACGCCGCTCGCGATCTCGGGGACCTCGAGCGCGAACAGCTTGCGGACGAGGGCCGGGTGCGTGCGCGACACGGTGATCGACGGACCCTTGAGTCCCTTCGACACGCTCGTGACGTAGACCCGGATGCGCGAACCGTGCGTGTACTCCTCGCCCGGCACCTGCTCCTCGGGCGGGAGGATCGCCTCGACGCTGCCGAGGTCGACGTGGATCATCCGCGGGTTGGGACCCTGCTGGATGACGCCCGCGACGATGTCGCCCTCGCGTCCGCGGAACTCGCCGAGCACGGCGTCGTCCGCGATGTCGCGAAGCCGCTGATTGATGACCTGCTTCGCGGCGAACGCCGCAATACGACCGAAGTCGCTCGGGCTGTCCTCGGCCTCGCCGACGACGTTGCCCTCCTCGTCCTTCTCCGGGACGAAGACCGACACGTGGCCGGTCTTCCGGTCGAGGTGTACCCGCGCTGCGGGCGGCTCCTCGGTGTGTCCGTGTCGGTGGTCGGCCTGGTTGGTGTGCTTCAGGTAGGCGGTCAGAATCGCCTGCTCGATAATCTGCACCAGCTCGTCGAAGGGGATCTCTCGCTCACGTTCCATGAGACGTAAGACGCTGAGGTCGATGTCCATGCCGGCCTCCTCTATTCAGATCTTGCCGACGCGAACTGCGCGACGGACTCAGCTAACTACGGTACCCGATCCTGAGCCCTCCCGGAACGGGGGTACCGTATGCGACATGTCGACTCCCCAGGCCGTCGCCCGAACGGCCGAGCGCAACCCCATCGTCCGCGTGCTCGCCCGAGTCGGTAACGCGACGATCGGACTGCTCCACATCCTGATCGGCGCGATCGCGATAGCGGTCGCCTTCGGAGCGGGCGGCAACGCCGACCAGTCGGGCGCGCTGCAGGCGCTCGTGGATGTCCCCGGCGGACTGTTCGTCGTCTGGGCCGCGATCGTCGGCCTGATCGCGCTCACCCTGTGGCAGATCCTGCAGGCGGTGGTCGCGCACAAGGCCGGCCAGCGTGTGTCCGAGATTGCGAAGGGCGTGGTGTACGCGGTACTTGCCGTGACCGCCATCTCGATCGCCGCCGGAAGCGGCCACGACGCCTCCACCACGGAGAAGACGGCGAGCGCACGCCTGCTGGCCCAACCCGGAGGCGTCTTCGTGCTCGGCCTCATCGGCCTCATCGTGCTCGGAATCGGAGTCGGATTCCTCGTCATCGGCATCCGGAAGTCCTTCGCCCGCGGTCTCGCCCTCCCCGCGAACGGACTCGCGCCCGCCACCGTCACCCTCGGTCGCATCGGGTACATCGCCAAAGGCATCGCCCTCGGCATCGTGGGCGCGCTCGTCGTCACAGGAGCGATCAGCTACGACCCCGAACTCGCCGGCGGCCTCGACGGCGCCCTCAAGTCTCTCACTCAGGTTCCGTACGGCGTCTTCCTCCTCATCGCGATGGGCCTCGGTCTGATCGCCTACGGCGTCTTCTGGTGCGTGCGCTCGGTCGCCATCCGCCTCTAGGGCACGCGGGCGACCGTCCACGGTCGCGATACCGGTCCGGATCCGCGTCCCAACCCAGGTCCCAATCCAGGTCGCGGACCCGGGCGCGGTCCCGGGCGGATGACCGGAACGAGGCGTCGCATGAACGCGTCGCGCGCGACGAACAGGTCGCGGCGGGTGACCCGGATCACGCGCCAGCGGGCGACGACCATGTCGTCATGGCGACGGATGTCGTACATCCACTGGTCCGCATCCGTGCGGTGTCCGTCTCCCTCGTATTCGAGGATCACCCTTTCGTCAGCGAAGACGAGATCCGGATGCACGACCCGCCCATCCGGCAGAGAGATTGCCGGATTCACCCGCGGCTCCGGGAAGCCGTAGTCGACCAGCGCGAGGCGAAGGAGTGTCTCCGGGCGTGAATCCGCACCCCACCGAGTCTGATCCGCGGCCCAGCGCGCTGACGCGACTCCCTTGACGCTGCCCAGCGCCAGGGCGACTCGACGGAGCTCGCTCAGGCTCGCGAGCGCATCCCGACCTCTCGCGCCCACGATGTGATCCGCGGTCACGACCAGTTCTTCCCGAGGCAGGATGGCAGCCAGTTGCAGCCAGACCTGCAGCGGCGAGCACACCCGCAAGCCAGAGACCTCGCGCACGTCGATATCGCGGACGCTGTGTCCTCTCACTCCTCGCGAGCGCGGCGGAGTTCGCGGGAACGGCACGCTCACGTGCAACGGACCGTCTACGGCTCCCCGAGGCAACGGCATCCCGTAGAGGGCGGCCGCCGTGACATGGCTGAACACCTGGTCGTCGAGCATCCGTTCGACGTATGCAGCGCAGCGCTCGAGAAGCCCGGCCGGCGCACGCGCGGTATTCACGCCGTGAAAGGGATGCTCGACCTCGCGGGCACGTAGCCGACCGGGCGCGACACCGATGGCGAGGGCTCGATGCGTGGCGAAAGGTGCGTCGCGGAGCGACGGCGGAAGCGGTTGTGCGTGACCCATGACTCCACGATCGCGTCATCACCGCTTCGACGGACGGGCTTCCTGCGATCTGTGGATAAGGGCGCTTGTGGAATCGTGCGAAAAGTGCGGTTGGGGCTGCCCCAACCGCACTTTTCGCACGATTCGACGCTAGGAGCCGGAGGCGGCAGCGGGAGCCGCAGCGAGCGCGGCGACGGCGTCGCCGAGCGCCACCGAGCTGCGCTCGCCGGTGCGCCGGTCCCACAGCTCGACGACGCCGTCGGCAGCGCCGCGCCCCACGATCACGATCTTCGGAACGCCGATCAGCTCCGCGTCGCCGAACTTCACACCGGGCGAGACCTTGGGGCGGTCGTCGAGGAGAACATCGAGCCCCGCATCCTCGAGGGATGCGGTCAGCTCCTCAGCCACATCGAACACGACCTGCTCGCGGCCGGCTGCGACCACGTGGACGTCGAACGGCGCGACCGTCTCGGGCCAGATGAGGCCCTTGTCGTCGTTGTTCAGCTCGGCGATGATCGCCAGGATGCGGGTGACACCGATTCCGTACGAGCCCATCGTGACAGTGACGAGCTTGCCGTTCTCGTCGAGCACCTTGAGTCCGAGAGCTTCGGCGTACTTGCGGCCGAGCTGGAAGACGTGACCGATCTCCATGCCGCGGGCGAGTTCGACCGGGCCGGAGCCGTCGGGTGCCGGGTCGCCGGCCACGACGGAGGCGACCTCCACTGTTCCGTCCCAGCTGAAGTCGCGTCCGGCGACCAGCCCGAAGACGTGCTTACCGTCGATGTTGGCGCCGGTGATCCACCCTGAGCCGTCGACGATGCGCGGGTCGACGAGGTAGCGCAGGTGGGTGCTGCCGTCCTCCCCGAGTACCGGACCGTCGGCCGACCAGGGGCCGATGTAGCCCTTGACCAGGCCGGGGTTGCGCTGGAAGTCGGCCTCTGTGGCCGCCTCGACCTCAGCTGGTGCGAAGGCGACCTCTGCACGCTTCTCGTCGACGTCGCGGTCGCCGGGCAGGCCGACGACGACGATCTCGCGGGTGCCGTCGAGGTGCGTGAGCGCCAGCACGACGTTCTTGAGCGTGTGCGCGGCCGTCCAGGGGTTGCCGTCGGGCCGCGGGTGCTTCTCGTTCGCGACATCGACGAGGCTCTGGATGGTGGGTGTGTTCGGTGTGTCGAGCACCTCCTGCGGCGTGAGCTTCTCGTACGAGCGGGTGGGCGGCGCGAGCGTGGTGAACGCCTCGACGTTGGCCGCGTATCCCCCGGCCGATCGCACGAAGGTGTCTTCGCCGATGGGTGTGGGGTGCAGGAACTCCTCGCTGCGGGATCCGCCCATGGCGCCCGCATCCGCCTTCACGATCACGTACTCGAGCCCGAGCCGCGTGAAGATGCGCTCGTACGCGTCGCGCTGCGCCTGGTAGCTGACGTCGAGCCCCGCGTCGGTGTAGTCGAACGTGTACGCGTCCTTCATCGTGAACTCGCGGCCGCGCAGCGAGGCCGGCACGAGGGCGCGCCTCGTCGCGGTACTTGTCCTGGATCTGGTAGATCGCGAGCGGCAGGTCTTTGTAGCTCGAGTAGAGGTCCTTCACGAGAAGGGTGAACGCCTCCTCATGGGTCGGCGCGAGCAGCATGTCGGAGCCCTTGCGGTCCTTCAGCCGGAAGAGTCCGTCGCCGTACTCCTCCCAGCGGCCCGTGACCTCGTAGGCGTCACGCGGCAGCAGTGCAGGAAAATGCACCTCGTGGGCTCCCGCGGCCGTCATCTCCTCGCGGATGATCGCCTCGATCTTGCCCTTCACGCGGAGCCCCAGCGGCAGCCAGGCGAAGATGCCCGGCGCCTGGCGCCGGATGTAGCCGGCGCGCACGAGCAGCCGGTGGCTGGTTACCTCGGCGTCGGAGGGGTCTTCACGAAGAGTGCGGAGGAAGTAGTTCGTCAGGCGTGTAGGCACCGTTCCATGTTAGAGGGCACGGCACACTGGGTTCATGCGCTCCCAGGACTCCGCCCGCCTCCACCTCGCCCTCATGCTCGGGCTCACCTTCACCACCGGCATCATCGACGCCGTCGGCTACCTCGGTCTCGACAAGGTCTTCACCGCGAACATGACCGGAAACGTCGTCATCCTCGGCATGGCCATCACGGGCGCCGAGGGCCTGCCTGTGCTCGGCCCGACGCTCGCTCTCGGCGGGTTCCTGCTCGGCGCCGCGATCGGCGGTCGGTCGCTGTCGAAGTCGCGCACAGGATGGGGTCGGGCCACCACCGCCGCGCTGGTCGTCTCGGCGTCCATCACCCTCGCGCTCGGTATGATCAGCATCTTCATCCCGCCGGTCCACGGAACGGTCTTCACGTACATCCTGACCACCGTGCTCGCCGTGACCATGGGACTGCAGGCGGCGACAGCCCGCCGCCTCGCCGTCGCCGACATCACCACGGTCGTCGTCACGTCGACGCTGACCGGTTTCGCAGCCGACTCCCGGATCGCGGGCGGCACCGGAGCCCGCTGGCAACGCCGCGCGCTCGCGGTGATACTCGTCCTCGTCGGCGCGCTTGTCGGCGCACTCCTCGTGCGCGTCGGCGTCCCGCTCGGACTGTGCGTCGCGGGCGGGATCGCGCTGATCCTTGCCCTGATCGGGCACTCGATGCGCGAGACGAAGAACCCGAGCACGGAGGCGGCCGCGGAATAGGCTGACGGCATGCCGGACCGTCGAACGCACGTCACCGCATCCGTCGCCCAGAGCGAGCTGGCCGCCGCGCTCGCCGCCCTGCGCACGGGGTTGGACCTGCCCGACGGATTCCCGGAGCCGGTCGAGCAAGAGGCGCAGTCCGCGGCCCGAACGCTCGAGCTTCCGGATGCGGACCTCACCGCGATCGAGTTTCTCACCATCGACCCGGAGGGCTCCACCGACCTCGACCAGGCCGTGCACATCGAGGCCGCCGACGACGGCTACCGCGTGCGCTACGCGATCGCCGATGTGCCGGCGCTGGTGCGACCCGATGGCGCCGTGGACACCGAAGCCCGCAAGCGAGGCCAGACGATCTACGCCGTCGACGGCCGCGTCCCGCTGCATCCGGCGGCCATCGGCGAGAACGCGGGATCCCTGCTGGCGGGCGTCGAGCGCGGAGCGTTCGTGTGGGACCTGGTGCTGGATGCGCAGGGACGCGAGCAGACCGTGTCCGTCGCGCGAGCGCGCATCCGCTCCCGCCGTCAGTGGACCTACCCGGATGCGCAGGCAGCGATCGACGACGGCAGCGCCCCGCAGACGCTGCTGCTCCTCAAGCCGATCGGCATCGCGAGGATCGAGCTCGAGCGGGAGCGCGGCGGGGCGAGCCTCAACGCCCCCGACGAGGAGGTCGTGCTCCGCGAGGGCGGATACACCCTCGAGCGGCGCGCTCCCCTGCCCGTCGAGGAGTGGAACGCGCAGATCTCCCTGCTCACCGGGATGGCGGCCGCGAGCCTGATGCTCGAGGCGCGGGTGGGCATCCTGCGCACCATGCCGCCGCCGAGCGACGAAGCGGTCGCCGCCTTTCGCGCGCAGACGACCGCACTGGGGCTCCCCTGGCCCGAGGATGCGCCGTACGGCGAGTATCTGCGCACCCTCGACCACTCGGATCCCCGCGCCCTCGCGGTCATGCAGGCGGCCACGGGACTCTTCCGCGGGGCCGGCTACGTCGTGATGGACGGCGAGGCGCCGGCCGACCCGCGCCAATCTGCGGTGGCGGCGCCGTACGCGCACGCGACCGCCCCTCTGCGGCGGCTGGTCGACCGCTGGGTGCTCGTGATCTGCGAGGCGCTGTCGGCGGGCGTGGAGGTTCCCGGATGGGCGCGCCAGTCGCTCGGCGAGCTCCCGTCGATCATGGGCGCGTCCTCACGGCTCGCCTCGCAACTGAACGCCGCATCCGTCGACCGGGTGGAGGCCGCACTGCTCATCGACCGGGTCGGCGACCGATTCGATGCGACGGTTCTGTCGGTGCGTGGCGACACCATGACGGTTCAGTTGGCGGATCCGGCGGTCGTGGCGTCCTGCCCGCGCACCGATTCGGAGCGTCCTGGAACCGTCGTCGGTCTGCGGCTCACGGCTGCCGACATCCCGTCGGGTCGGCTCACGTTCACCGCGGCCTGAGCGTCGAAGCGGGTCAGCCGCAGCGCGGGTCAGTGAGCCCCGACGGTGACCGTCGGCTCACCCGAGGTCAGCTCCGGCATCTCGGCGGCGAGGCGGTTGGCCTCGGCGATGAGCGTCTCGACGATCTCCGACTCGGGAACGGTCTTGATGACCTCGCCCTTGACGAAGATCTGGCCCTTGCCGTTTCCGGATGCGACGCCCAGGTCGGCCTCGCGGGCCTCCCCGGCCCGTTGACGACGCAGCCCATGACCGCGACACGGAGCGGGACGCTCATGCCCTCGAGCCCGCTGGTGACATCGTTGGCGAGCTTGTACACGTCGACCTGGGCACGGCCGCAGCTCGGGCAGGAGACGATCTCGAGCTTGCGCTCGCGCAGGTTCAGCGACTGCAGGATCTGCAGTCCGACCTTGACCTCCTGAGCGGGCGGCGCCGACGGCGAGACACGGATCGTGTCGCCGATGCCCTCGGAGAGCAGGATGCCGAACGCCGTCGCCGACTTGATCGTGCCCTGGAACTCGGGGCCGGCCTCGGTGACTCCAAGGTGCAGGGGCCAGTCGCCGCGCTCGGCGAGCAGACGGTAGGCCTTCACCATCACGATCGGGTCGTTGTGCTTGACCGAGATCTTGAAATCGTGGAAGTCGTGCTCCTCGAACAGGCTCGCCTCCCAGACGGCGCTCTCGACGAGTGCCTCGGGAGTGGCCTTGCCGTACTTCTGCAGCAGGCTCGGCTCGAGCGATCCTGCGTTGACGCCGATGCGGAGCGAGACGCCAGCCGCCTTCGCGGCCGCGGCGATCTTGCCGACCTGGTCGTCGAACTTGCGGATGTTGCCGGGGTTCACGCGCACAGCCGCGCATCCCGCGTCGATGGCCGCGTAGACGTAGTTCGGCTGGAAGTGGATGTCGGCGATGACCGGGATCTGGCTCTTCTTGGCGATGATCGGCAGGGCCTCCGCGTCGTCGCGGCTCGGCACGGCGACGCGAACGATGTCGCATCCGGATGCCGTCAGCTCGGCGATCTGCTGGAGCGTCGCGTTGATGTTGGTGGTGGGCGTCGTCGTCATCGACTGAACGCTGATCTGAGCGTCACCGCCGACCAGGACCTTGCCGACTTTGATCTGCCGGGACTTGCGTCGCGGTGCGAGGGTTTCCGGGACTTTGGGCATTCCCAAGTTGATTGCTGCCACGACACCAATCCTACGCGGCTGTTTGAGAGCCGGCTGGGCGACGGCCGAGAGCGGCAGGTGCCGACGGATGCCGACGGATGCCGACGGCTCAGCCGATGCCGACGGGCTTGACGATGTCCGCGTAGACGAGCAGCAGGCTCATCCCACCGAGGACGACGACGACGGCCATGGTCAGCGGCATCAGCTTCGCCATGTCGACGGGCCCCGGATCGCGACGCTTGAACAGCTTGGCCCAGGTGCGACGGATGCCCTCCCACAGTGCGCCGGCGATGTGACCGCCGTCGAGCGGGAGCAGCGGGATGAGGTTGAAGACGAACAGTGCGATGTTCAGCGAGGCGAGCAGTCCGAGGATCGAGTAGACCTTGTCGACGACGGGAACACCGTTGAGCGCGGTCACTTCGCCTGCCACCCGGCCGACGCCGACGATGCTCATCGGTCCGTTCGGGTCGCGCTCCCCCGGCCCGAAGGCCGCGTTCCACACGTCGACAAGACGCTGCGGGAGGTTGATGATCACGCCGGTCACCGCTCCGACCTGGGCGCCGACGGCCGGCAGCACCGCCGTGGGCGGCTGCGGCACGAGCTGTTGCTCGGTGCCGATGCCGAGGAAGCCGACGCTCTGCGTCTGAACCGCACCGGATGCATCCTTCAGGACGACGCCGTTCGAATCGGTCTTGGCGACGGTGTTCGTCTTCGGGGTCACGGCGACCGTCTTCTTGACGCCGTCGCGTTCGATCACGATCGACAACGTGCGGTCGGCGGAGGTGCGGATGATCGAGGTCGACTGGCTCCAGCTGGTGATCGTGGTGCCGTCGATGCTGATGATCTTGTCGCCCGGCTTGATGCCGGCGCCGGCCGCGGGGCCTGCAGGATCGCCGGATTCGCAGGTCTGCCGCGCGCTGGTCGACGGCAGCACGCACTGGCTGACCGAGCCGACCGTCGTGGACGCCTGGGGTGTTCCGAAACCCATCAGCAGCACGCCGAACAGCACGACGCCGATGAGCAGATTCATGAACGGTCCGCCGAACATGATGATGATGCGCTTCCAGACCGGGAGCTTGTAGAAGGTGCGCTCGTCCTCGCCGACGGCGACGGTCTCCATGCTGGCTACGCGCGCATCCTGAGCCATCGACTGCATGAACCCGGTCGTGGCGTTGCGCCCGTGCTCGTCGCCCTTGGCCGGGGGAACATCCCGATCATCGAGATGTAGCCACCGAGCGGGATGGCCTTGAACCCGTATTCGGTCTCGCCGCGGCGGAACGAGAAAAGGGTCTTGCCGAAGCCGATCATGTACTGGGTCACCTTGACGCCGAACAGCTTGGCCGGAACCAGGTGGCCGATCTCGTGCAAACCGATGGACACGGCGATACCCACCAGCACGATGAGCACGCCGAGAATGAAGAGAAGCACGGTTTCCACGGGATAACAGTAGCTTCGCCCACCTTGGAGTGGGCCGCACGAATGCTATGCGCGCCGACCGCTCGCGCGGGATCGGACGAGCGTCAGCGAGCGATGAGCCGGTCGGCCTCGGCGCGCGCCCAGCGCTCGGCCTCGGCGAGGGATTCGCGGCTCAGCTCACCCGACGGCTGGTGCGCATCCACGACCCGCTCGATCGTGTCGACGATGTCGAGGTAGCCGATGGCGCCGGCGTGGAACGCTGTGACCGCCTGCTCGTTAGCCGCGTTGAACACCGCCGGGTACGTTCCCCCGGCGATCCCGACCCGCTTAGCGAGGGCGACCGCGGGAAAAGCGTCGTCGTCCAGCGGCTCGAACACCCAGGCGTGGGACTTGGTCCAGTCGAGCGGGGCGCCGACTCCGGCGACCCGGTTCGGCCAGTCCAGCCCGAGCGAGATCGGGAGGCGCATGTCGGGCGGCGACGCCTGCGCGATCGTGGAGCCGTCGATGAACTCGACCATCGAGTGCACGACCGACTGCGGATGCACGGTCACCTCGATGCGCTCGTACGGCACGTCGAAGAGCAGACTCGCCTCGATGATCTCCAGGCCCTTGTTGACGAGCGTGGAGGAGTTCGTGGTGACGACGAGACCCATGTCCCAGGTGGGGTGGGCGAGCGCCTCGCGGGGCGTCACATCCCTGAGCGACGCACGGCTACGACCGCGAAAAGGGCCCCCGGATGCGGTGAGCACGAGCCGACGCACCTCACCGGCCGTCCCTGACCGGAGCGCCTGCGCCAGCGCCGAATGCTCGGAGTCGACCGGCACGATCTGGCCGGGAGAGGCCGCGCGTTTCACGAGCTCGCCGCCGACGATCAGGGATTCCTTGTTGGCCAGCGCGAGCGTCGTTCCGGTCTCGAGTGCCGCGAGAGTCGGGCCGAGTCCGACGGAGCCGGTGATGCCGTTCAGCACCACATCCGCCTCGACGGACCGGACCAGTCGCTCGGAATCGTCCGCCCCGAGCGCCGTGTCGGCGACCCCGAACCGCTCGGCCTGTGCGGCCAACTCGTCGCGATTGCTCCCTGCGCTGAGCCCGACGACCTCGAACCGCTCGCGGTTCGCCGCGATCACGTCGAGTGCCTGCGTACCGATCGAACCGGTGGATCCGAGGATGACTACTCTGCGCATCCCCTCATCGTATGCGGCGGCCCGTGCTGTGGCACGGGCCATACCGCCTAGCGAGTGGTCTTCAGGATGTCGACCACGAACACCATGGTGTCCGTCGCCTTGACATCGCCGTTGCCCTTGCTGCCGTAGCCGTCGGCGGGCGGGACGATCGCGATCACCTGCGTGCCGACCTTCTGTCCCTCGAGCGCCTTCTTGAAGCCGACGACGACGCCGGTCGTCTGGAAGCTGGCGGGGGTGCCGCTCGCCCAGCTCGAGTCGAAGGTCGCACCGTTGCGCCAGAGGACCCCACGGTACTGAACAGTGACCGTGTCGCCCGACTGCACGACGTCTCCGTCGCCCTGCTTGAGCACGGCGACCTTGGTCTCCGTGGGCGGGTCGGTCTTCGGGATGGTGATACTCGGCTCACCGTCGGAGGCCAGCTTGACCGTCGGGAAACCTGCCGTGGGAGCGACCGGTGTTCCGTTCGCGCGAGTGATCGCCTTGCTGACGGTGTCCATGACGAACACGACGGAGTCGGTGTCCTTGAGCTTGAACTGCGTGAGGTCGACGTTGCCGAACATCTCCTTGGCCGGTCCCGCGATCGCGATCCGCGACTTGAGCGGCAGGCACTCGACGCCGCGCACGATGCCGGGGACGAAGGCGTTGGCGTCGACCTTGACCGTCTGCGCCGCCTGGCCGTCGAATCCGGCCGAGGCAGCGATTTCGGCACCGGTCGTGCCGTTGTACGCGGCCAGAGCGATGTCGACGGAGTCGCCTCCCTTGACCTCTTCGCCGTCACCCTTCGTCAGCACGGTGCGCTCGAGTTTCGTGGTCTTGAGCGGGGTGGTGAACGTGGCCTTGGGGTCGGCGCCGAAGGCGCTGGCGACCTTGATCGAGTCGGACGCGGAGCCCGACTTCACGTTCTGGCACTTGAGCGAGGCAGCGGACGCCGTCGGCGTCGGGGTGGCCGTCGGCGCACCCGAACTGCAGGCGGCGAGGGCTGCGACGACGAAGCCGGCAGCGAGAACGGAGAGGGTTTTGCGCACAGTTGACACCTTCAGATTACGGGCACGGGTTGCACCAGTCTGCCGCATCCCGCTTTGCCCTAGCTGACAGCCCGCCAGCGAAAGCTGACAGCCGGGCGACCTACGATGGAGTCATGACTCGCGAATTCTCCGTGCCGCAGACCCGCCAGCTCCTCACCGCCCTCCCGGGCCCCCGCTCCGTGGAACTGCAGCAGCGCCGCGTCGCCTCCGTCAGCCGCGGAGCCGGAACGCTTGCGAACATCTACATGGAGCACGGATCGGGCGCCATCCTGGTCGACGTCGACGGCAACCGGCTGATCGACCTCGGCTGCGGAATCGGCGTGACCACGATCGGGCACGCGCATCCCGCCGTCGCCGCTGCGGCCGCCGAGCAGGCCTCGAAGCTGACCCACACCCTGTTCACGGTCACCCCGTACGAGAACTACGTGCGCGTCGCCGAGAAGCTCGCGGAGATCACCCCCGGCGACTTCGAGAAGCACAGCATCCTGGTGAACTCGGGCGCCGAGGCCGTCGAGAACGCCGTGAAGATCGCCCGCAAGTACACAGGGCGCCGCGCGATTGCAGCACTCGACCACGCCTTCCACGGCCGCACCAACCTCACGATGGCGATGACGTACCGCCCGTGGCCGGAACGCGCCGGAATGGGGCCCTTCCCCGGCGAGATCTACAGCGTGCCGATCAGCTACCCCTTCCGCGACCCCGAGGGGATGACCGGCGAAGAGGCTGCCGAGCGCACCATCGACTACATCAACACCCACATCGGCGCCACCGAACTGGCCGCGCTGTTCGTCGAGCCGATCCAGGGCGACGGCGGCATCGTCATCCCCGCCCCGGGATACTTCAAGCGGCTCTCCGAGTTCTGCACCGAGAACGGCATCGTCTTCGTCGCCGACGAGATCCAGGCCGGCATGGGCCGCACCGGAACGTGGTACTCGATCGAGCACCACGGCGTCGTTCCCGACCTCGTGACGAGCGCCAAGGGCATCGCGGGCGGCTTCCCGCTCGCAGCGGTGACGGGCCGCGCGGAGATCATGGATGCGGTGCAGCCGGGCGGAATCGGCGGCACCTTCGGTGGAAACCCGGTCTCGACCGCGGCCGCACTGGCCACTTTCGAGGTGATCGAGAGCGAGAACCTCCTCGCCGAGGCGCAGCGGGTCGAGAAGGCGCTCTGGGCGCGGATCGGCGACTGGGCGGAGAAGTTCGCGGTGGTCGGCGAGGTGCGCGGAAAGGGCGCGATGTTCGGCATCGAGCTCGTGCATCCGGGAACCAAGAAGCCCCACCCCGAGGCTCTCAAGGCCGTGCTCGCGCACGCCACCAGCAACGGCGTCATCCCGCTCGACGCCGGCAGCTGGGACAGCGTGCTGCGACTCCTCCCGTCGGTCGTGATCAGCGAAGAGCTGATCGACGACGCCGCGACGGTGCTCGAAGAGGCGCTCGCCCGGTTCAACTGAGCCGGAGACGGCAGCAGGATGCGGATCATGCGCTGGCGCACGCTCGCCGGGGTCGCGGTGGTCGCCGCGGCCCTTACGCTCGCGCCTGCCGTCGGAGTGTTCGCCGAGGCGAAGCACACCTTCAACCCCGGCGACATCATCAGCGACGACAGCTTCTTCAACCCCGACTCGATGACCGCTGCCGACATCCAGGAATTCCTGGAGAATCGCACCTGCAAGCCGGCAGACGACTCGCCCTGCCTATCGCGGTACCGGACGGACACCCCTGACGTCGCCGCGTCGAAAGAGCGCTGCACGGCGATGCGGGGTCAGCGGGACGAAGCGGCGAGCAGCATCATCGCCCGCGTGGCCAAGGCGTGCACGATCAGCCCCCGGGTGCTGCTGGTGCTGCTGCAGAAGGAACAGTCCCTGCTGACCGCGCCGAGCGCATCCGGATACCAGAAGGCCACCGGATACGCGTGCCCGGACACCGCCGCGTGCGACCGCAAGTACTTCGGGTTCTTCAACCAGGTGTACAAGGCGGCGTGGCAGTTCCGCGAATACACCGTGCACCCCGATGACTGGCGCTACCGGATCGGGTCGAACGACATCCAGTTCCACCCGAACGCCGCCTGCGGTACCAGCAAGGTGCGCATTGTGAACCAGGCGACCGCCAACCTGTACAACTACACCCCGTATCAGCCGAATGACGAGACGCTTGCCCACCCCAAAGGCCCGGCGGGCGCATGCTCGACCTTCGGGAATCTGAACTTCTCGCGGCTGTACAACCAGTGGTTCGGGTCGCCGCTCACCGTGCGCTTTGTTGGACTGATTCCGCCGTGCCTCAACTACGAGGGCGGGTTCGGCTGTGTGCCGCTCAACCCCTTCGACGGGATGTGATCGCGCACATACGCGACGCGGAATACACACGCGACTACGCTCTACAGGGTGACAGCGACCGTGCCCGATGACGGGTCGACCCCGGACGGGGCGGCCGGCCCCGACGCGGTGAAGCGTCCCGGAGCCCTCTACCTGTTCGGTCGTCTGGTGATGGCCCCGATCGCGCGGCTGCTTTACCGGCCGCGTGTCATCGGGCGCAAGAACGTGCCGCGGACTGGCGCGATCATCCTGGCCAGCAACCATCTGTCGTTCATCGACAGCATCGTCATTCCGCTGATGGCTCCGCGCCGGGTTCAGTTCCTGGCCAAGTCGCACTACTTCGAGGGCAAGGGCTTCAAGGGCGCACTGTCGCGGTCGTTCTTCACCGCGATCGGCGCTGTCGGGGTTCAGCGCGGCGCGGGCCAGGCGGCACAGGATGCGCTCGACCAGTCCAAGCGCATCCTCGACACCGGCGCCGCCTTCGCGATCTACCCAGAGGGCACTCGCTCACTCGACGGACGCCTCTACAAGGGCCGAACCGGTGTGGGCTGGCTGGCCCTGACCACAGGAGCGAAGGTCGTGCCTGTCGGGCTGATCGGAACCGACAAGCTGCAGCCGATCGGCACCAGGATCCCCCGGATCAAGCGGATCACCGTGGCGTTCGGCGAGCCGATCGACGTCAGCCACTACGGCAGCGCCGACTCGGGACGTGCCAGGCGCCAGGCGACGGATGAGATCATGGCCGCGATCCACGGACTCACCGGGCAGGAACTCGCGGAGAAGTACAACGAGGCTCCCCCGCGGGAGCGGTCGAGCGCGTCAAGCGCGCGCTGCGGCCGGAGCGTCTCTAGGGCTTATTCGGCGTTGCGGGCTTTCTCGGCCTCGTTGGCCGTTTCGACCTCGTCGCCCTGTTTGGCACGGTAGGTGCGGGCCTTCTGACGATTGCCGCAGACGCCCATGCTGCACCAGGTGCGCGAGCCGTTGCGGGACTGGTCGTAGAACGCCCAGCGGCAATCGTCGGCCCCGCAGAGTTTCACCCGCTCGAACTTTCCCTGGATGCTCAGGATGACCGACGACGCGACGGCCGCCTCGGCCGCGGTGCGGGCGGTGAGACCGACGGTGCGCTCACCGCACGACGTGACGAGTTCGACCGATGGCAGGGATGCGCCCTCTCCGTCGATGACGTCGCGCAGCGCATCCCGAACCCGCTTCGTCTCGGCGGGATCGCCTGGTGCGACACCGTGCTTGGCTGCCCAGGCCGCGAACTCTCCCCGATCGTCGATGGCGTCTGTGCCCTCTTCGACGTCGAGCGTGTTCAGGAAGTCGACAAGCAGATCGGCTCCCAGATCCGGTGCATTCGTACGCATGTAACCATTGTAACCCCATAGCGGGTTACGGTAAGCTCTAACCAGTGAAACCAAATAGCTGGTTACGTCCGAGGGAGGACATCATGCATCCGCTAACACTCTGGTTGACGAGCATCGCCGAACTGGGTGAGAAGGAGAGGGACCGCGCGATCGTGCGCCGTCAGCGCGAGACGCGCGGCGAAGAGTCCCCGCAGCAACGCGACAGCCGCTGGGCCGCCACCATGCACCGCCTCGCCGAGCAGGCCCGCACCGCACCGCAGCCCGCTCCCGCTCCGCGCGCCGCCGCGCCCGCACCGCAGCCCGCTTCCGCTCCGCGCGCCGCCGCCGCGCAGCTCGCTCCGCGCGCCGCTGTCGGCCTCGGCTGCGCCTGAACGCAATCGAGTCCGGCCGAAATCCCCTTATTCGCACCTGAATAGCGGGATTTTGACCGGACTCGATTGCGTTTGCGAGCGCGCGGAGCGCGAGCGCGCGGAGCGCGAGACGCGCGGAGCGGTCAGGCGAGGGTGTAGATCTCGGGGGCGTGAGTGACGGGGAAGTTCATGGAGGCAGCGATGAAGCACTTGGCTGCGGCGGGGCCGTGCAGGGATGCGGCGAGCTCGGCCTGCGCAGGGTCGGCGAGGGTCACGCGCGGTCGCAGCAATGCGCTAGTGAAGTGACCGCCGCCGTTCGAGGTCTGCTCCATGACGCCCGTAGCCGCATCCGTGTATCCGACGACGACAACGCCGGCGAGAGCAGCCTCGGCAAGGTAGCTGAGCATGTGGCACTGGCTGAGGGCGGCGAGCAGCATCTCCTCGGGGTTCCAGCGATCGCGGTCGCCGAAGAAGGCCCGGTCAGCGGATCCCTCGATCGACGGCTTGCCCTCCGCCGAGACGACGTGGTCGCGCCCATAGCTCTTGTAGCCCGATGTGCCCTCTCCTCGGTTTCCTGTCCACTCCAGGTCGATCGCGTAGCGGTGCTCAAGCTTCATAGTTCGATTCTCGCACCGCGGCTAAACTCTTTTCATCATGACTGACACTTTGCGCACGGACGCACCCGTCCACACCGTGGCCCAAGAACGCCGCATCGTCACCGCCATCCCCGGACCGAAGTCGCAGGAACTCCACGAGCGCCGGCTCGCGGTCGTCCCGACCGGAGTGTCGTCGACGCTTCCGATCTACATCGCGAAAGCGAATGGCGCCATCCTCGTCGACGTCGATGGCAACCAGTTCGTCGACTTCGGCGCCGGCATCGGCGTCACGACGATCGGTCACACCGAGACCGCCGTGGTCGAGGCGGCGGCCGCGCAGCTGCAGGATGTCATCCACACGCTGTTCACGATCACCCCGTACGAGGAGTACGTGCGTGTAGCCGAGCTGCTTGCCGAGCACACCCCCGGCAACCACGCCAAGAAGACCGTTCTGGTCAACTCCGGCGCCGAAGCCGTCGAGAACGGCGTCAAGATCGCCCGCAAGCACACCGGCCGCCGCGCCGTCGCCGTGCTCGACCACGCCTACCACGGCCGCACCAACCTCACGATGGCGATGAACTTCAAGGCCATGCCATATGCCACCGGATTCGGTCCTTTCGCCGGCGACGTCTATCACGCACCGAGTTCGTACCCGTATCACGACGGCCTCAGCGGCTCCGAGGCCGCCGCTCGCACCATCGGCTACCTGGAGAAGGTCATCGGCGCCTCCGATCTGGCCTGCCTCGTCGTCGAGCCGATCCAGGGTGAGGGCGGATTCATGGTGCCCGCCGACGGCTACCTCGTCGCACTCCAGGAGTGGTGCACGGCGAACGGCGTCGTGTTCATCGCCGACGAGATCCAGAGCGGCATGGCCCGCACCGGCGCGTACTACGCCAGCGAGCACTTCGGCCTCGTCCCCGACCTCGTGTTGAGCGCGAAGGGCATCGCCGGTGGCCTGCCCCTCGCCGCCGTCACCGGCCGCTCCGAGATCATGGACTCCGCGCAGCCGGGCGGCCTCGGCGGAACCTTCGGCGGAAACCCGGTGGCCGCAGCCGCCGCCGTCGCCGTCTTCGAGCAGATCGAGAAGAACAACCTGCTCGCCGAGGGCAAGCGCATCGAGAACGCGCTGAAGCCGGCCCTGCTCGACCTGCAGAAGAAGTACGACATCATCGGGGATGTGCGGGGCATCGGCGCGATGATCGCGATCGAACTCGTGCAGCCGGGCACCGCATCCACGACCAAGGAGCCGAACGCCGCAGCCGTCTCGGCGATCGCGGCGTACGCGGCCGAGCAGGGCGTTCTCGTCCTGACCGCGGGTACATACGGAAACGTCCTGCGCTTCCTCCCGAGCCTCGCGGTCTCCGACGAGCTGATCGCCGACGCGGTCTCCGTTCTCGACGACGCCTTCGCCGCCCTGTGAGCCCGGCCGTCTTCACCGGCGCCCAGGCCGTCGAGCTGGCCGTCGTCGAGCGCAGCGGCTTCGTGGAGTCGCGGCACGTCGGTTCGGCTGTCGTGCTCGGCCCTGACGGGTCGGTCGTGCGATCGCTCGGCGCGCCGACGGAGCCGATCTTCCCGCGATCCAGCATGAAGCCGTTCCAGGCGATCGCGATCATGGGCGCCGGGGTGCCGCTCGAGGGCACCGCAGCCGTGCTCGCGACCGCCAGCCACGGCGGCACACCCGCTCACCTGTCGGTCGTACGCGGACTCCTCGCCCAGTCGCAGCTCACCGAGGACGCTCTGCAGTGCCCCGCCGACTGGCCGCTCGACTCGGCGGCCAGGGACGACGCGATCCGGGCGGGCGAGAGCAAGAAGCCGCTGTTCATGAACTGTTCGGGCAAGCACGCCGCGATGCTGCTCGCCTGCACCGTGAACGGCTGGTCGACCGAGAACTACCTCGACCCGCAGCATCCGTTGCAGCTGCTCATCCGCGACACGATCGAGCGGCTCACCGGCGAGAAGGTCGTGGCCACCGGGGTCGACGGATGCGGTGCACCCGTTCACGCGATGGCGCTCACCACCCTCGCACGCGGCATCCAGCGCATCGCCACCGCATCGGAGGGCTCGCCCTTCGCGCTGTACCGCAACGCCGCCAACCTCAAGAACGCCGTGCTCGCGAACGGCTGGGCGATCGACGGTCCCGGTCGCGCGAACACGGTCGTCATCGACAAGCTCGGAGTCTTCACCAAGGGCGGCGCCGAAGGCGTCATGGTCATGGCGGCACCCGACGGCACCACCGTCACACTCAAGGTGCTCGACGGGAGCCTCCGCGCGGCGACGATCGTCGCCCTCTCGCTGCTCGCCGACGCGGGCGCCGTTGAGCGCTCGGCCGTCGACGCGCTGGTCCCCGAGCTCGATCTCGCCGTGTTCGGCCGCGGTGTGCCGGTCGGCGAGATCCGCGCCTCGTACGCCGCCTGACTCCCCCGGACTCCGCGAACTCCGCAGACCATAACGGCCCGGCACCTGGATGGTGTCGGGCCGTATGGTTTTGGGGGTCTCAGGTCGTGCGCGCCGGGGCGCTAGCGACGGGGTCTAGGACATGCGAGCGAGCCGTTTCGCGCGGGCCGCCGCGGTGATCTGCGAGATCAGCACCACGAGGATCGTGATGATGAACACCGCCGAGGCGATCACGTTGGCCTGGGCGGGGATACCACGCGACGCAGCGATGTAGATGTACATCGGGAACGTCGTCACAGCACCGGCGTTGAAGTTCGTGATGATGAAGTCGTCGAAGCTGAGCGAGAACGACAGCAGCGCGGCCGACAGGATGCCCGGGAGCAGCAGCGGGAACGTGATGCGCCAGAACACCGCGATCGGCGAACCGTAGAGGTCGCGTCCTGCCTCCTCGAGCGCCGGGTCGAGACTGGCCACCCGCGCCTTGACCGTCACTACGACGAAGCTGATGCAGAACATGACGTGCGCGATGATGATCGTTCCGAAGCCCTTGTTCACGCTCAGGCTGAGGAACTGTGCGGCGAGACCGGCGCCGAGCACGACCTCCGGGCTGGCCATGGGCAGGAAGAGCAGCAGGCTCGTCTGCGACCGAAAGCGGAACCGGTAGCGCATGAGGGCGATGGCGATCATCGTGCCGAGCGCCGTCGCGATCACGGTCGAGATGAGCCCGATGATGATGCTGGCCGCGAAGGCGTCGCAGATGCCTGGCGCGCTGCACACGTTGGTCCAGTTCTGCAGCGTGAACCCGCGCCAGGAGATGTTGTTCTTGAGCGACGCATTGAACGAGAAGATGAACGTGTACACGATCGGGATGAGCAGGAACGACAGGGCGAGGAACGTGTAGATGCCGAGTCCCAGCCCCTTGAACCGGAACTTCTTCACAGCAGGTCCTCCGTTCCGCTCCGCCTCACGTACACGCCGACGATGACCAGGATGACCGCCATCAGGATCACGGACATGGCCGCGGCCGTCGGGTAGTTCTGAAGCACGAGGAAGTTGGTCTCGATGACGTTTCCGATCATCGACGTGTCCGCGGCTCCGAGGAAGTCCTGCGAGGCGTTGATGTAGTCGCCGGCCGCGGGGATGAACGTCAGCAGCGTTCCGGAGACGATTCCGGGCAGCGACAGCGGAAGCGTGATCTTGCGGAAGGTCGTGAAAGCGCTCGCGTACAGGTCGCTCCCCGCCTCCAGGTAGCGCGTATCGAGGCGCTCGAGGGTCGCGTACAGCGGCAGCGTCATGAACGGGATGAAGTTGTACGTCAAACCGAAAACGACCGAGAACGCGGTTCCGGTGACGTGCGCGTCCGGTGGCAGGATCGACAGCGCCTTCAGCGAGGTCGTGAACCACGAGTCGTCGGAGAGCAGCTGCTTCCACGCCAGAGTCCGCAGCAGGAAGCTGATGAAGAACGGCGCGATGACGAGGGTCATCAGGAGGTTCTGCACCAGCGGATACTTGCGCACCTTCACGCCGATGAAGTAAGCCAGCGGATAGCTGATCAGCAGCGCCGCCGCGGTTGCCAGCAGCGCGTAGATGAACGACCGGATGATCTGCGGCCAGTACTCCGCGATCGACTCCGTGTAGTTCTCCCAGCGGAACGCCGCTTGATACTGACCGATGTCGCCGTCGACGACGGGAGCCTGGAACGAGGTGATGATCAGGGAGACCAGCGGCGTCAGGAAGAACAGCACGAGGTACAGCACACCGGGCAGCAGCAGCACGAGTGCGATGCCGCTGCGTCTGCGCTGCGCGGGCTCCTGGTCCTGCTGCTGCGGCGGCGCAGCCGTAGAGAAGGCGGCGAGAGCCATTAGGCCTCCTCGAGCTCCGTCAGCAGGCTCTGCTTCGCCTGGGCCGCGATCATCTGCGTGTCGGTGTCGTCGTCGAACCGGCTCGCGACGGGCATGTCGTCGGCGAGCACGAAGGTGTGCGCGGGATCCCAGGCCACCCAGACCTCGTCACCCCGGGAGATCACTGCGCCCGCGCTGAGGTTCTGCGCGAACACGATCACCGTGCCGACCCCGGGGACGTCGACCAGATACTGCGTGCTCACCCCGCTGAACGAGACGTCGAAGACACGACCCGGTCCGAGCACGTTGCGTCCGGACGGGATCGATGCGGCCGAGTCGTGCAGGGTCAGCTTCTCCGGCCGCACTCCGATGGTGACGGTTCCGCTCTGGCGCTGAGCACGCGACTTCGGCACCGTGAGCCGCTGACCGGCGATCTCGACCCCGAGGTAGTCGCCCGACGCATCCTGAACCGGTCCCAGGAAGAGGTTGGACTGGCCGAGGAAGTTCGCGACGAACACGGTCGACGGCAGCTCGTAGAGAACCTCGGGGGCGCCCATCTGCTCGATGGCGCCCTTGTTCATCACCGCGACGGTGTCGGCCATGGTCATGGCCTCCTCCTGGTCGTGGGTGACGTGCACGAACGTGAGTCCGACCTCGGTCTGGATCGACTTGAGCTCGAGCTGCATCTGGCGTCGAAGCTTCAGGTCCAGCGCGCCGAGCGGCTCGTCGAGCAGCAGAAGCGCCGGGCGGTTCACGATGGCGCGTGCGAGCGCGACGCGCTGCTGCTGACCACCGGAGAGGGATGCGGGGCGACGCGCCGCGAGGTGGTCCAGCTCGACCAGGCGCAGGGCTTCATGCGCCCTCCCCACCGGATCGGCGATCCTGCGCCGCCGCAGCCCGAAGGCCACGTTCTCGAGGATCGTCATGTGCGGGAAGAGCGCGTAGCTCTGGAACACGGTGTTGACGGGCCGTTGGAACGGCTTGGTCTTCGTCACATCCTTGCCGCCGATGAGGATCTGCCCCTCGGTCGGCTCCTCCAGGCCCGCGACCAGGCGCAGGGTCGTGGTCTTGCCGCATCCGGACGGTCCGAGGAGCGCGAAGAACGAGCCTGCGGGGATGGTGAGGTCCAGCTGCTCGATCGCAGTGAACCCCGGGAAGCGCTTCTTGATCCCGACCAGCTGCAGGTCGGCGCCGGACTCGGCGAACTCTCCCTTCGGCATCAGGCGCCCAGGATGACTTTCTGGAACGCCGCCTGGTACTTCTGCTCCTCGGCAGGAGTCAGGGTGCGGAAGATCTTGGCCTTCGCCAGCGTGGAGTCGTCGGGGAAGATGAGCTGGTTGTCGGCGAGATCGGGGTCGATCTTCACGGCTGCTTCCTTGGCGCCGACGACCGGGGTGATGTAGTTCACCCAGGCGGCCACCTCAGCGGCGACCTCCGGCTGGTAGTAGTAGTCGATGAGCTTCTCGGCGTTCGCCTTGCGGGGCGAGCCGATGGGGATGACGAAATTGTCGCTCCACAGCGTTCCGCCGGCCTCAGGAAGGATGAACTCCCAGTTGTCGCCTGCCTCGGCGTTCAGCTGGGTGATGTCCCCCGACCAGCAGATCGCCGCGAGGGTGTCGCCGCTCTTCAGGTCGTTGAGGTAAGAGTTGCCCTTGATGTTGCGGATCTGGCCGTCGCTGACCTCTTTGGTGATCTTGTCGATGGCCTTGTTGTAGTCGTCGTCGCTGAAGTCCTTCGAGATGTCGACGCCCTGCTGCAGCATGATCAGCCCCATGGTGTCGCGCATCTCGCTGAGCACGCCGACCTTGCCCTTGAGCTCCGGCTTCCAGAGGTCGTCCACCGACTTGAGGCCGGCAGGGATCTTCGACTTGTTCCAGCAGATGCCGGCGAACCCGCTCTGCCACGGAAGGGATTTCTTGCGGCCCGGGTCGAAGTCGGCGTTCTCGAGCGCGGGCGACACGTTCTTCTTGTTCGGGATGTTCGCCTCGTCGAAGCTCTGCACGTAGCCGAAGCGGATGAGTCGCGCGACCATCCAGTCGGTCAGACAAACCGTGTCGGCGCCGATGTCCTTGCCGAGCGCCAGCTGGTCCTTGACCTTTGCGTAGTACGTGTTGTTGTCGTCGACGGCGACGTCGTACTTGACCTTGATGCCGCTCTGCTTCTCGAATGCCTCGAGCGTCGGGTATTTGCCCGCGTCGTCCTGATCCAGGTATGCCTGCCAGTTGGCCCACGTCATCGTCTTGTCCGTGGCGGACACATCCTTGGCGGGCGTCGGCTTGCCGGAGGCGCCGCCGGTCGAGCACGCCGCGAGAGCGAGGGCGGCAGCACTGGCGCCCACACCGGCGAGCACACCGCGCCTCGTCATCTGAGCCTGCCTTGAGGCCTGGATGAGCTTCTGGATCATCGGGTCTTGCGGAAGCTGTCTCGAGTTCACGGAGGCTCCTTCAGGGTCGTACAGGGTCACGAGGTGGCTCTACCTTGCCGCGTCTTTACGGTGGGACGATCCTGGCATAAGCCGGGGCGAAGCGCAGCAATCGAAGGGCAAATCGGCAATCTGGTAACACAATCTTTACGAAATCCGTTCCGATATCGCCGATCCACGGCGAAAACCGTTGTGTGAGGTCGACTCATCGTTCTCCCGCACGACGGCTCGCCGCATCCTGGCGAAATCAGCGATCTCGTCACACAGAATTTACGAAATCAGCACGAATGCGCACGGAATCCAGTCGAAAACATCCGTGCTTGCGACTAGGGTGATGGTGCTGAACGCTCATCGTCGACGTGTTAGGAGCCTCATGAAGGTCGCGATCCCCCGCGAGATCAAGAACAACGAGTTCCGGGTGGCGATCACTCCTTCGGGTGTGCACGACCTGGTGGCGAACGGTCACGAGGTCTTCGTGGAACAGGATGCGGGCGCGGGCTCATCGATCCCCGACGAGTTCTACGCGTCTGCGGGTGCGACGATCCTGCCCGACGCGGCGAGCATCTGGCAGATCGCCGACCTGGTGCTCAAGGTGAAGGAGCCGATCGAGAGCGAGTACGGGTACTTCCGCCCGGGGCTGGTGCTCTTCACGTACCTGCACCTCGCCGCCGAGGAGAAGCTCACCCGGGCCCTCATCGAGTCCGAGGTCACCGCGATCGCCTACGAGACGGTTCAGCTCCCGAATCGTGCCCTCCCCCTGCTCGCCCCGATGAGCGAGGTGGCCGGCCGGTTGGCGCCGATCGTCGGCGCCAACACGATGCTCAAGCCGAACGGGGGCCGGGCCTGCTCATCCCCGGCGTCCCGGGAACCCACCCCGCGGTCGTGACCGTGCTCGGCGGAGGAGTCGCCGGCACGAACGCGATCAGCGTGGCCGTCGGCCTCGGCGCCGAGGTGACCGTGCTCGACACCAACATCAGCCGCCTCCGTGAACTCGACGCGCTCTACGCGGGCCGCATCAAGACGATCGCGTCCAACAGCTTCGAGATCGACAAGGCCGTCGTCGCCTCCGACCTCGTGATCGGGTCGGTGCTCGTGCCCGGCGCGAAGGCTCCCAAACTCGTAAGCAACGAGCTGGTGTCCCGGATGCGCCCGGGCAGTGTGCTCGTCGACATCGCGGTCGACCAGGGCGGCTGCTTCGAGGACTCGCATCCGACCACCCACGCAGACCCCACGTTCACCGTGCACCAGTCGCTCTTCTACTGCGTCGCGAACATGCCGGGCGCCGTGCCGCACACCTCCACGTACGCCCTCACGAATGCGACCCTCCCGTACGCTCGGGCGATCGCGTCACGCGGGTGGCGGGATGCGCTCATCGCCGACCCATCGCTCGCACTCGGCCTGAACGTGCACGGGGGCAAGGTCACGAACGCAGCGGTCGCGGGAGCGCACGGACTCACGGCGGTCAGCCTCGACGAGGCATTGGCCTGAGAATCCGGATCAGCTCACGTCGAACCACTGGTCGCCGATCTCCACACGCGTGCCAGGGGTGACGCGGTAGCGACGTCCCGCCTCGCACTGCCGGGCGACACCGCCGAGCGGGTGCGCGACGGTTCCGTTGCCCGAGTACCGGTCGCAGATCCACAGCTCTCCGCCCTCGAGACCGAACTCGAGGTGCGTCTTCGACACAGAGCGCGCCGGATCCTGGACCGCCACCAGCTGGTCGACCTGCTCCCCCGGCTGTGTGACCGGACGGCGCCCGACCAGACCGGTTCCGGTGACGACGACCGTCTCCCCGGTCGAGAAGCTGAGCGTGAACTGCGCGGTCGGAGCCTCGACCGGCGGTGCCGCCTCGATCGGCTCGATGACCATCGCCTGGGTTTCGACCAGCTCGTCGCTCGGAAAACGTCCGGCGACCGCGGGCTTCGGGAGACGCTCGACCACCGTGGTGTCCGATGGACGCGCGTCGGCGACGCTCGGCGGGCGCACACGGGTGGCCGTCACCGAGCTCCCGCAGGATCCGCAGAACAGTGTCCCCTCGGACAACTCGCTGCCACACACTCGACAGTTCACTGCCGACCCCTCTTCCTGTTGCTTCCCCACCCACGGTAGCCGAGCGAACGCAAAGAGATGGCTGCGACGAAGCGCTTCCACCGGGTCTCGCGCTTGGCGAGCGCCCTGCGCAGGTCGTCGACCGCCGTCCAGACCGAATCCGCTTCTTCAGGGGTCGGCGCGGTCGGGCTGAAGACCGCTCGATCGGCGACCGACGCCAAGGCGGCCGCTCGGGCGCCCCCGATGGTCGTCGCCACCTCCTTCCGCGTCGATGACGGGGCGGGGTCGTAGCCGTGGTCGATGGCCGAGTCGGCGAACTCCCGCCACCCGCCTTCGATCCGTTCGACCGAGGTGGATGCGCTCCTCCGCAGAGCACGTCGGCGCCACTTCGCGCCGATCACGGCGAGGAACGGAGCGGCCAGGATCGCGAGGACGAGCAGAACCCAGCCGATCGCCACGAGCACACCGATGACCGCATCCAGTACCGGATTCGGCTGCGGCTGGTCGGCGGTGTCGACCTGCGCCTGCGGCGGCTCGACGCGTTGCTGCGGATTCTCGTCCACCGGTGGTTGCACGTTCGTCTGCGGACGCGAGATCTGCGTCGGCTGATCGGGCTGCTTCGGGGGCACTGGCCGCACAGGCGGCGTCGGGTCGACGGTCACCCAGCCGGCGTCGGAGGTCTGGATCTCGATCCACGCCGAGATGTCCGAACCCGTCAGCGTTACCGGCTGCGCCCGGTCCGTATCGGCGGGGGCGACGAAACCGACGACCACCCGCGCGGGAAAGCCCAACTGCCCGGCCATGAGGGCGGCGGTCACCGCGTACTGCTCCTGGTCGCCGAGCATCGGGATGTCGGTGAGCAGCTCCGTGATCCTGTCCGCGCCGTGCCCGGAACGGCTCGCGGGCTCGTCCGGACCGACGCCGTGGCTGATGTATCCGTTCTCGGCGAGCCCGCGCAGGGCGGCGGCGAGCTTGGCGCCCGGTCCGCTCGCACCGGCGGTGTACTTCTGCAGGGTGAGGGCGAGTTCATCCGGGATCACCGTCGGCTTGGGCACCGAGGCGCTTCCCGGTTGCAGCCGGCCGAGCTGGCTGGTCGATACGAGCGGCTTGACGACGGAGTCCATCGTGTACGTGTCGCCGCTGCCCAGTCCATCGGTGACTGCCGCTGTGCCCGTCACGTCGTTGTAGAAGAAGGATGCGGTGAGCGCGGCGGCCGAACTCCCCCGAACGTGATGTTCTGCAATTGACCGCTTCCCGGAACCCAGGGGCCCCGGTAGCCCCGCACCGTGACCGACAGGCTGTCGTGCTGACCGACGACACCGGTCTGGTCGAGGCGGTACGGCATCCGGGTGAACGAACCCGAGGCGCTCGTCACTTTGTCGGTGCCGACCGAGTACGTCACGCCGTCGTAGGTGTCGAGAGTGGCTATCCGGATGCGGTCGTCGTCGGGCAACCCGCTGACCGTGAGCATCGCCTCGTCGACGCGCGGCTGTTGGAGGTATGAGCGGAACCCGCTGAGCGGGCTCGGGTAGTCGCGCGGGTCGAAGGGCTGGTCCACCGCCGTACGGATCACCTGGCGGTCGGTGTGCGCGGGCAGCGCGATGCTCGCGGCCGTGCCTGCCACGCCCGCCACCAGCAGGATGACCGCCGCTCCGGCCACGGTGCGCGCGCCGAGGAACCGGCGCTCGCGAGGTGTCTCCACGCCCAGCCCGCTCTGTTCGGCCAGGTCTCGCAGAGCTGCGGACCGTCGTTGCCAGCGGAACCAGATCATCCACGCGAGCAGCACGCCCAACAGTGTGAGAGCGAGCCACAGGGGCACCGCGGACACTCCCGAACCGAGCAGGATGCCCGCGACCAGCAGCAGCACGGGAGGCAGCGCCGCGAGTTCCCCGCGCTTGGCCCGCAGGGCTATCGAGAGGGTGATGACGATCGTGAGCAGGGTCAGGATGAACGCGGGAACGAGCAGCGCCTGGTACGAACCGACGGGAAGCGAGATCGTCACGAGCTGCTTCCAGCTCAGCCAGGTCGACTGCACCAACTCCCAGAAACCGTTGGCGGTCGGGAGGAATCCACCCGCCGTCGCCTCGCCGGGGATCGCCAGCTGAACGCCGAGTCCGAGGAACACCACCACGACGAGCGCGGCGACCACGATGCTCGGCCAGCGGAAGCGCGCCCCGAGCACCGCAACGGCACCGCCGACGACCAGGGTGACCGCGAGCATCAGGATGAAGGCGGCCGATTGGTACACGCCCCAGAACGACCATGCTGCGAGACCCGTCGCCGCAAGGGCGAACAGGATGCTCGGGATGGCGAAGCCGGCGCGTCTCGTGGTCATCTCAGGCGGCCATCCGCTTCGCGAGGCTCTTCTGCAGGTCTTCGAGGAAGCCGATCGTCATGACGCTCAGGTCGGTGACCCGGCGGAGCGACGGAACGGCGCCGGAGTCGCAGACGATGGCGACGACATCCACGCCGAGCGGAAAGTGACCTGCCGCCGCACGCAATTGAGCGGGGCCGACTGTCGAACCGCAGATGAGGAAGGCGATCGAGGTGCCGGCCGCCCCTTCCGAGGCGATCTGCGCCAGCTCGGGCATCCGGAGCGCCGTTTCAGCGGTCTCGACCCCGGCCAGGTCGTCGAGGAGACGGCCGCGGTTGACCGTGCTGATCCTGCGCACGCTGTGGATCGTGCGCTTGGCGAAGTCTGGTGTGAGCGCGCTCGCGACCACGGCGACGGTGCGCGAGTCCTGCATCGCGCGAACACCGAGCGAACCCGCGGCGCTGACCGCCAGCTCGAACTCCTCCTCGTTCGCGTAGTCGGCGGCCGACAGGCTCAACGCGACGAGCAGGTGGCTGCGGCGCGTCTGCTCGAACTGCCGCACCATATAGCTGCCCGTCTTCGCGGTGCTCTTCCAATGGATGTTGCGCCGCTCATCACCGGGCACGTATTCGCGGAGCGCATGGAAGGACACATCGCTCGAGGTGAGGTCGCGCGTCGGCGCACCCTCGAGGTCGCGCACGAAACCGGTGCTCATGCTCGGGATAGCGATGGTGCGCGGATGTACGAACAGATCGAGGGACTCTGCCCAAACGATCTCGCGGCGGAGCAGACCCACCGGGTCAGCCCGAACGGTGCGCACCGGTCCGATCGGCAGGATGCCCCGTCTCGTGGTGGGGACCACGAACACGTCGGAGTGCGTCTCCCCGCCGGCCAGGGACGGCGACGCGAACTCGGCGAGCCCCTGTCCGACCGGCACCTCGACCCGCACTCCCGCAAGCCGTCGGCGCGTGGGATTCGTCATCTGCACTTCGCCCGGCGCCTTGTCGCCCACAACGACCCGGTTAGCGGGCAGGGACAGGTGCACCCGGTACGCATTGCGACCCGCGAGGTAGACGGTGGCGACGAGCAGCATCGCGAGCGCCGTCCAGCCGATCACGACCGCCTCGGTCCAGCCGAAGACGTATCCGGCGACCAGGGCGAGGACGACGACCGCGATCATCGACCAGCCGAGCGGGGTAATGACGGCCGTGAGCCAGCGCCAGCCGACGGCGACACCCGACCAGGCGACACGCGTCGTGCGGACCAGCCAGACGATCGCATCCGCCAGCACGCCATCGCGGCTGCCGACGATCTTGGCCCTGGCGTTGGTGAGCTCTACTTGGGTTCTGCTGACTGTGTTGGTCACACGGCGGGCCGATCGATCGGCGGCGGCGTCTCGATGAGCAGCTGAGCGATGACGCTCGAGGTGGTGACCCCCTCGAACTCGGCTTCGGGGTCGAGCACCAACCGGTGTGCGAGCACCGGCTCCGCGAGTGCTTTCACATCGTCGGGCGTCACGTAGTAGCGGCCCAGGGATGCGGCGAGCGTCTTCGAGGCGCGCAGCAGTGCGAGGGCGCCGCGCACGCTCACTCCGAGGCGGACCTCGTCGGCGTTGCGGGTGGCGTCGACCAGGCGGGAGACGTAGTCGTTGATGGTCGCGTCGACGTGCACGCTCCGCGCCATCGTCCCCATCTCCACGACCGTCGCTGCCGAGATGACCTCGGGGACCACGATCTCGTGCGGCTTGCGCTCGGAGCCCTCGAGGATGCGCAGGGTCGCCTCGTGGTCGGGGTAGCCGATCGACGCCTTCATCAGGAACCGGTCGAGCTGCGCCTCCGGCAGCCGGTAGGTGCCGGCCTGCTCGATCGGGTTCTGCGTCGCGATCACCATGAACGGCGTGCCGACAGGATGCCGCACACCGTCGACCGTGACCTGCACCTCCTCCATGGCCTCGAGAAGGGCGGACTGGGTCTTCGGGCTCGCGCGGTTGATCTCGTCGGCGAGCACGATGTTCGCGAAGATCGGGCCGCGGTGGAATTCGAAGGCTCCGGTGCGCTGGTCGAAGATGTTGACACCCGTGATGTCCCCGGGCAGCAGGTCGGGCGTGAACTGCACCCGGTTGTTCGTGCCGCGGACGCTCTCGGCGATCGCCCGGGCGAGCGAGGTCTTTCCTGTGCCGGGATAGTCCTCGAGCAACAGGTGCCCTTCGCTGAACAGCGCGGTCAGGGCCAGGCGGATGATGTGGGCCTTGCCGAGCAGCACGCTGTCGATGTTCGTCACGAGGCGTTCGAACACGCCCGAGAACCAACTCGCTTGCTCGGGGGTCATCGTCATGCTCTGGCCTCTCTGGGACATCGGGGTCGCGGATCGTTCGGGGATGCTGCCTGCTGCTGCTGTGCCGCCATTCAGTATGGCGTTTCCCGGGCTATCCAAAGGTGCCACTCGGGTAGTTGCGGACATATGTCGTTCCGTTGGCCACCACTGTGACACGCAGCACCGGCGATGCCTGGGTCGCGACGCAGCTCGCCGTCTGGCCTGGCGCGGGCATCGGGTTCTCGGCGCCGCCGTCGCAGCTGTACGTGACCGCTGTGTACGAGCCGGTCGGCCAACTCGTCCACGTGAACGTGTTGCTCGGCGCGTCGTAGTGCGTGTTGCCGAGGGCGGTGCTCACGGCGACCCCGTTGATCCGCTTGCTGAACTTCGGATCGGTGTCACTGTTGCAGATCTGCGTTCCGCCCGGATAAAGCTCGCACACGCTCAGGACGGTGAACGTCAATCCTGTTCCGTAGTGATCGCCGAGCGAGCCGATCAGAGCGCCTGTCGTGCCGTTCAGCGAACCGGTCTCGGAGACGCCGTTGTCGCCGTCGAGCTGATAGTTCACGACCGTGCTGCCCCCACCGCTGCCGGGCGTGTACGTGAGGCCGGTCAGGGTGAAGTCGTACAGCCCGTTGTTGTCGTCATCGTTCGGCAACGCGCTGAACGTGGCGTTCGTCGGCGTACTGGGGGCCTGTCGCGGTGTGGCCGTCACGACGCCGCTGGCCGTGCATCCCTGACCGTTGTACGCGTAGACCATGAATGTGTAGTCGCGACCCGGCGTGAGACCGCTGAACGACACCTGCCCGGCGCTGGTCTGCTTGAACCGGGAACTCTGCGGGTCGACGTGAAGCACGGGGCTTCCGCTCTCGACGCCGGAGACGGAACAACTCGGCTGGGCGCCGCCCTCATAGACCGCGGCGTAGAACGAGCTGATGCCTTGACCGTTGTCGGTGAACACCCCCGGCCAGCTCAGGGTCGCCGACCGTCCGTCGGTGATGCTGGGTGTGACGACGGGCGCTGTGCCCGTCAGGAGCGGCGCGCCGGCGGGTACCGCGCTCCCCTGCGTCTGGTTCCAGGTGGTGCGCCCCGCGTAGAAGTCGTTGCGCGCAGCGATGGCGAAGCCGATAGGGGCACCGTTCGCGATGCCCGCGTCGGTGACGTTCAGCGAGTACTGCGTTCCGACGGGGTCGCTGCGCAGCGCCATCTGCGACGCGGTCGTACCGCCGACGGTGATCAGGTAAGACGTGATCGGGCTGGAACCCGGAACGTCGGCCGGCTTCGTCCAGGTGAAGCGCAGGCCGTGGTCGAGCGGGGTCCACGAGACGTTCGTCGGCGCGTTCGGCACCACATCCGACCACACCGGCTCGGAATACGCCGTCGGATCGGAGAGCCCGAGCGCGTTGCGAGCACTGACGGCCACCGTGACCGCGTTCGTCGGCCCGTTTCCGGGGGTCGGAACGGTGCAGGAGGTCGTCGTGCACTGCGTCGTCGAGAAGACCTGGCCGGTGTCGGCGCGGGTCACCGTCACTTGGAATCCGGTGATGGGTGAATTGTTGAATGCACCAGGAATCCACGAGAACCCGAGAGCGCGGTCGGCGAAGGAGGTGACCTGCACGGTGGAGACAGGCTCGGGCCTGTCCTGCACCGAGATCGTCACGGTCCCCCAGGTGTACCGGTCGCTGTCCCCGGTCGCGTCCGCCACCTCGTACTGCAGTGTCGTGTCGGCGGCGGCCGCCGAGTCGGACACCTGGATGTTCAACGTCGACTTGTCTGCGCTCGGCGTGATCTGCACGCCCGCGGGCAGGTTGCCCGAGTCGAGTCCGCGCACGCCGATCACCTTGAGCGGCTTGCCCGGGAACGGGTTCGTCGCCGCGTCGTTCGCGAGCACGTCGTACGTCGTCGTCTTCCCCCTCGGCGCGATGACGCTGTCAGCCTGCGGGGAGGCGAGGGGGCGGGTCGACGGCACGACGTTGAGGTCGATGCGTCCCGCCTGTCCGGTGTTCACCGCATCCTTCACGCCGATGGCGATCGACGGCTGCGCACCCTTGGCCGTCCCCTCCGCGACGTCGATCGTCAGCTTCTGCCCTTTCAGCGACAGGGCGACACCGTCCGGTTTCGGGTCCTGGATCGTGTACTGCAGTTCGCCCTGGTCTTTCGCGTACGGGTAGCTCGTGAGCTTGGTGAGGTCGACCGTCTTGGACTGCCCCGGCTCGAAGTCGATCAGGGCGCCCGTGAACGCAGGCGGCTGGTTCTTGCGCGGTGTCACCGTGATCGGCAGCACGATCGTCGCGACGTTCCCCTTCGGATCGGTCGCCGAGGTTCCGTCCGTCACCTGGAACGAGATCGAGGCCGGCCCGAAGTACCGCGGGCTGCTGGTGAACTGCAGCGTGTCGTTGCTGACGACCAGGTCGTCGCCGTTCGCATGGGTCGCCCGCACGGTGGCCGCGTCGGTGAGTCGTACCTTGCGATTTCCGACCGCGACGATGTAGTCGTTGAGCTTGATCGTCAGCGACTTCTCACTCGACACCGAGAGCTTCGGAGCACCGCGCTTCAACTGGGGCAGAGCGTCGTCGTAGCCGGGAACTCGGACGAAGGCGTATCCCGAGAGGGACGCGTCGTCTGGGTTGGTGACCTTGAACGGGATGATCTGGCTCTGAGCGCCCACCGTGACCCTGATGCGCTTCGACGCTGTCACCTGCGCCGAGCTCGAATACCCGGGAACCACCTCGAGCTTGAGATTCGAGACCGGCCCGTCGGCGAAGAACACGTTGGCCAGCACGTTCACGTTCACGTGCTGCTTGCCGAGGATCTCGGAAAGGCCGAGCACGGTGTCGTCGGCGACGGGCCGCGCGAGCGGAGCGGTCTTGGAGACGCTCACCCGCACGAAGTTCTCGCTCGTGCCGCCCCGCTCGTTCTGGATCGTGTAGAGGAACGAGTAGACGCCCTCCTCCTTCGGCGCGGTCACGACGACGAGTTCGCCCTGAATCTTGGCCTTGGCATTGCCGTCGAGCGAACTGACCTTCGTGACGGTCAGCGGGCTGCCGTCGGGATCGCTGTCGTTGGCGAGCACCTGGATGGACAGCGTCTTGCCCGGACGCACGCTGACATCGTCCTCGATCGCCACCGGATTGCGAGCGCCGTCCACCCGGGCCGCGATGCCGATGCGCACCGTTCCGGTCGCCCGCGCCCCGAGCGCATCCACCACGGCGTAAGTGAACGTGTCGGTGCCCGCGGCGTACTCACCGGCCTGGAAGTCCATCCAATCGGGTCCGGATGCGACGACCGCACCCTTCTGCGGGTTCGTCTCCTGCCCGATGAACTGCACCGAATCGCCGTCAGGGTCGATCCCGGACAGCGGGATGGTGATGCGCACAGTGTCGCCGGCGAGCACGCGCGCGGTGACCGTCTTCGGCACGGGTGGATTGTTCGTGGCCTCGTCGCGTTCGCGCACGGAGATCGTCACGTCCGCGGTCGCCCACTGCCCGTCCTCACCGGTGACGCGATACGCCGCTGTGAAGTTTCCCGGCTTCGACGGAGCGAGATAGCGCAGGGAGTCGCCGCTCGCGAAGAGCAGGCCGGCCCCGGCCGGCAGCGGTGTCGCCAGAGCGGGATCGAGGGTGAGCTTGTCGCCGTCGGGCTGGATGTCGTTGGTCAGCACCGGGATGTCGACGACGTCGCCGACACGCACAGAGATCGAGTCGGGGGCCGCGATCGGCGGTTGATGCACGGTCAGCGAAGGCAACTGCACGACCGTCACCGTTCCCTGCACGTCGGCGAGCCCGTTGCTCAGCGTGTAGTGGAAGTCGATGGGGCCGTCGAGCGGCCGGCCGAGGGTCACCCGCAGTGTGCGCTGCCCGAGGATCTCCACGCGCACACCGGTGGAGACCGGCGGGGCCGTCACACCGGTGACGAGCAGCACGCCGCCGGACGGGTCGATGTCGGTCGAGAGCACATCCACGTCCTGCGTGCTCTGCTCCCGGATGAACGCGGTGTGCGGCACAGCGATCGGTGCGGTCTTGGCGCCGGGCGGGGCCGTGACGTCGATGCGCACGGTTCCAGTGGTGGTGATGACCCCATCCGTCACCGTGTACTCGATGTTGTGCGTGCCGACCTGCCCGCTCTCGAACCGGAAGGTGCCGCCCTGGTAGTCGGGCGTCGTCGTCGCATCGGCCTTGGTCGGGACGCTGCTCAGGCGCACGGTCCCGGATCCGCCGCGCACGTGGTCGAGCGGCTGAACCGTGATCTCCTGGTCCTGGTACGCGAGCACCGCGAACGGGTCCGCGATGATCGGCACCTGGCCGGGAGCGCGCACAGTCACCGCGAGGGTTCCGGTGCCCTGTGAGCGGGCATCGGAGACGACGAGCGAGACGTCCTTGAGATCGCCGCCGGCCGCATGGTCGGAGAACGCCACCTGGCCCTGCGGCGTGTACGTCACGGTGTCCGGGGCGACCGCGGCCGCACCGGCCAGGAAGAACGAATCCCCGTCGGGGTCGTAGCAGTCACCCAGCACCTGGGCGGTCACGCGGCCGCCGGTCTGCACGACGGCCTTGGCCGTGCGCGTGCAGATGGGAGGCGAGTTCTCGGTCGGCTGCCGAACCGAGACGACCACGTGCGCGCTGGCGGTGCCGCCACGCCCATCGGAGATCGTGTAGTCGAAGGCGATGGATCCGCTAGCACTCGCCGGGAGGGTGATCTGCAGCTGCTGATTGCTATTGGTGAGTTCGAGCGTTCCCTGGTCGTCGGCGATGGCCGTGAACGAGTCGATAACGAGCACGTCGCCGTTGGGATCGTAGTCGTTGAGGAGCACGGGCAGCGGTGTCACGCGCCCGGGCCGCGCGCCGAAGGAATCGTCGACGGCGACCGGCGGCTGCTGCTGCTTCTCGTACTGCGGCGGGGTGTCCTGCTTGCTCTGGTCGACCTGCTCCTGGGTGTCCTTCTTCGAGACCAGGTCGTCCCAGTTGTCGATGCGCGTGTTGCCACTCTGAACGGCCCATGACACACCCGACTTCGCGTCGTTCAGAACCACCCGGTCGCCGTTCGCCCGGAAGGCGAATGCGGCGCCGGTCGGAACCTCGCCCAGCGTTCCGCGTTGGGTGCCGCCCGCGGCCGGGCAGTCCCGCCAGGTGGTACCGCCCGTCCAAGCCGCGTACGTGCATCCGGCGACCGTGATCGGGGCTGCGGGCGAGCCCGTCTGACCTGTGACCGCTCGTGTCGCACGGCCGGTTTCGAGCGGCACGCGGATCAGACCTGTCGACGTAGCGATCGAAACGCTGTCCCCCGCCGCGCTGGGCTGCTGGAGGACGGCTGTCGAGCCCGTCGGGAGCACATCGGTGAGGTCGACGGATCGGGTCGCGGTGTACAGCATGCGCTGATCGGGATCGAAGAGGGCCCACTGCCCGCCGACCACGGTCATCACGGCGTTAGTGCCCGTACCGGTGGTCGCGACCTTCTGCGAACTCGTCGCCGGTTCATCCCCGCTGATGTCGATGCGGGTGACCATGCGGGTGTCGGGCAGGTACGCGTAAAGCACCCCGGCGGGGTCGAGGGCGGCGACCGCCCGGCCGCCGAGATCGATGGTCGGCGCAGATCCGGCGTTGAAATCCTCGAGCTGCGAGACGGTCGTCAACCAGAGCTGGCCTGTCGTCTGCGAGAGGAGCGAGACTTGGTTGCCGGCGAGCTGCACGGCAGGATCCCGTGGGGGCAGTGCCACCGTCTTGCCCGCTTCCGACGTGGCGGGGTCGACCACGGCGAGCGTGTTCGCCTCTTGGTCGATCAGGAGCACATTCGCGCCGTCCTGCACCACGTTCAGCGCCTCGCCCGTGCCCGAGACGACAGAGTTCAGCTTCTCGATCTCGGTGTTGGCCCGGCCGAGCGCCTTCTTCGTGTCACTCGCGACCCACACCGCGGCGTCACCGAGTTGCATCCGCTGAGCGCTGTACCCGCCCGAGACGACGGCGAGTGTGGTGACCAGGGCGACCACTGCCGTACCGCTCGTCGCCGTGGCGACGAGCGACTTGTGGGCGGCCAGCCACCGGCCGATCACGAGCTGCCTGCCCTCTCGACGCACTTCTGTCCGCTGGGCGCGCCGGTCTTGCCGTCCCGGTTCACCGTGACGGTCACGCAGACGGTCTCGCCCTCCTTCGCGTCCACCCGGAACTCGGTGGCGTGCTGGATGCTCGGCGGCTGATCCCCCACCGCCACCTGATACGTGTCGTCGGGTTGCAGTCCGGGGTCGCTCCACGTGAAGACGATCGTGCTGTTGGAGACGCGTCCGGAGAGGTCGCGCACCGTCGGGATCTCGCTGTTGCTCGAGACCTTGACGAGTACGAGCGTCGCCGTGACCACGAGAGCTGCGACGAGCACCGCGCAGACCGAGACAGCGAGCACGAGGGGTCGCGACCAGCGGCGCCGGGCCGGCCCGGGCCCGCTCGGCTGACTCCCGACGCTCTCTCGAACGACCGTGCTCGTGGGCGCGCGCGTGAGAGTCTGCGAGACGGACTGCCGACGCCTGCGCCGAGCCCCTGACGGGTCGATGGAGACGACACCCTTGATCCGGGTGCGGTCTTCCGGGTCGTCGGCGGTGGCGATGGCCCAGTCGTCCATGGCCACCTCGATCGGAGTCTGTGCGAGTCCGAGCTCCGTCTCCACCGCTTGCAGCTCGCGGATGAACTCGAGCACGCTGCGCTGGCGGTTGGAGGGCTTCTTGGACATGGCGCGCAACAGCACCTGCTCGAGCCGCGCGGGCACATCCTCACGCCCGATCGGCTGCGGGCGCCCCTTGGTGATGCGCTGGATGAGTTCCGAGGAGGTGTTCTCACGCCCCGGCAACTCGAACGGCGACCGTCCGGCGAGCATCGAATACAGGGTCGCGCCTAGCGCCCACACCTCGCTCGCGATCGTCCCACTCGTCTCGTCGAGCAGCACTTCGGGAGCGGACCACGGGATCGAGAGCCCGATCGCCTCGGTGACGTCCGCCTCGCCCAGCGTCGCTGCGATCCCGAAATCGCTCAGCACAGGATGCCCGTAAGCGGTCGTCAGGATGTTCGACGGCTTGATGTCGCGATGCAGTACGCCCGCGCGGTGCGCCGTCTCGACCGCACTCGCGATCCGTACCCCGATGCTGAGCACCTCGGGGACGGCGAGGGGCTCCATGCGGTAGCGCTGCCCGATCGCCGCGGAGCAGAGCTCCATGACCAGATACGGACGCCCGTCGGCGGACACACTGGCCTGGTAGACGGTCAGGATCGAGGGATGCGTGCTCAACTGAGCCATCAGGTTCGCCTCGGCCTGGAACATCTGCTTGACCTGGCTCGTGACCACCTCGGCCAGCATCACCTTGACCGCGACTTGACGCCGTGGAAGGTTCTGTTCATAGAGGAAGACGTCGGCGAAACCGCCGGACCCGAGCACGCGGACATAAGAGAACCCGGGAAGGTTCGGCGGCTGTGACGGCAAGCGCCGGGCCATATCGCCTCCCGGTTCGACTGGTGCACCGTTCGATGCTGATGGACGTGGGTGTCAAGTACGCCGCGCACGCCACTCGGGCTTCTCCGGCAATGGTTTCCCCATTGTAGGCAGCGCCTCAGGGCCTGCCGAGGCCCTTCGCCCGGACTGGGGGCAGTTATCGCACCCCCAACTCGGGGGACACCTTGTACCCCGATCAGGGTCGAACGTCAGTGGCGGCGAGCTGCCCGGCGGGCAACACCCTCTCGATGCGTGCCGCTCTCCGGCGTCGCCAGCACGTCGACGACGACAACGGTGACGTTGTCGCGGCCGCCGTTCCCGAGCGCCGCGTCCATCAACTGCTGCGCTGCGTCGAGTGGGGAACTTCCCTCGCCGAGGAAATGACGGATGCCGTGCTCGGTCAGCTCCTTCGTGAGACCGTCCGAGCAGACCAGAAGGCGCGATCCCGCGACGATCGGGAAGAGGAAGAAGTCGGGCACAGGGTCCTCGTTGAAACCGACGGCCCGCGTGATCACGTTGCTGTGCGGATGCACCTCGGCCTCGGCCGGCGTGATCGCGCCCGCATCGAGCAGTTCCTGCACGATCGAGTGGTCGAGCGTGAGCTGCTCGAGGGCTCCGTCACGAAAGTTGTACACCCGGGAGTCCCCGATGTTGAACACGAGCCAATAGGGTGCGTCGTCGACGAGGGTCAGAGCGATGCCGGTGACCGTCGTCCCCGTTCCGAGGTCGGTGTGCCCGACCCCGCGGCCCATGTCATCGACGGCCGAGCGGAGTGCCGAGGTCAGAGCCTCTTCGCCGACGAAGTCGACCGAGACCTGTTCGGCGAGCCGTGTGACGACGGCGGTGCTGGCGAAGTCACCGGCGGTGTGGCCGCCCATGCCGTCGGCGACAGCGAAGATCGGAGACCGCGCGAGCAGGCTGTCCTCGTTGACCGATCTCCGGTATCCCTTGTCGCTGAGAGCTGCCCAGGACAGGCTGATGCGCGCGTCTGGGGCACCAGGCACGACCACGTTGTGGCGTCTGTTGCTGCGACCGATCTGGGTCACTCGCGTCCTCTTCTAGTCGTGACGGGAGAACCGGTTTTCACGATTCATCCGGAGCGGCGGTGATCTCGATGATATTACCGTCGCCGATCTCAACGATGGCACCGGGCAGCACCACCATCGACTGGCCGGGACGCAGCCGGGAGCTCGTACCGCCGAGCGGACTCACCACCGTGCCGTTGGTCGATCGCAGGTCGGTGACGACGACGGCGTCCCCCACCTGCTCGATCTGCACGTGCGTCGACGAGACCTGGTGGTCCGGCGACGAGACCGCGACGAGCCTCGGCTGGGCACCGGATGCGACCCTGAGCGGCGCCGGACGCCGCCCGACCAGGGCGGGGACGTCGAGAGCGAAACTGTCCCCCGAACCGAGTCGGATCGAGAACCGGGGCGGTGGCGCGGGCAGGGCGACGGGCTGCGTGGCCGGGAAGCTGTCCACATCCGAGAACGCGGTGGTCGCCCTCGGCGTGTCGGCGGGCGGTTCGATGTCTACGGCACCGGGCAGCTCGTGCGCATCGGGGACTTCGTGCGCGTCGGGGACGTCGGCTTCGGGATGCGCGAACAGGCTCACGCCGCCGCGCGGCCGGATGATGGTCTCGTCTGCACTTTCTTCGGGCGCCGCGCTCTCTGGCGGCGCCAGGCTCTCCCTGGCCGCCGGCGCGACGGCCTCCCGGGCTGTTCTCTTGAGAACGGCCGACGACCAGACGAGCAGTTCGCCATCGACGATGCCTGTTCCGAGCGGAAGCGAATCGACGGTCGCCTGCGCGACGGGACCGGTCACGAGATCATCGCCGCCGACGACCAATCCGGTCACCGAACGGAATTCGGCGAGCACCCACGGCTGAACGCCACCGGCCGCGAACCGCCGCGACCCACCCACGGAGAAGACGTCGACCACGGCAGCGCCGCGCACGACGGCGGTGACGACGATCTCGCCCGCCGCGTTCGGCTCGCCCAGTTCGGCGACCGCGAACGAGCGCACCGCATCCGGACCCGTGAGAGGGAAAGCGCCGACGACGGACTCGATCGTCGCGAGTTCCGACTCAGCCAGCCACCACAGCGATTCGAGGATCTCGTCGGAGACCGAGCTCTCGAACGCGGCGACGAACCTCTTGCCCGCGACGAGGAGCAAGTCACGCGAACCGGTCGACGGCGCGTACCTGGTGAAACCGGGAGTCACCCCTGGCCCTCCCGCTTTCTTGTCCGGCCGCCGACCCCGAGTGGGCTACGAGCCGATGTAACTCATGACGTGCTTGATCCGAGTGTAATCTTCGAAGCCGTACGCCGAGAGATCCTTGCCGTAGCCGGAGTGCTTGAACCCGCCGTGGGGCATCTCCGCGACGAGCGGGATGTGCGTGTTGATCCACACGCAACCGAAGTCGAGGTTCTTCGCCATCCGCATCGCGGTGGAGTGGTTCTGTGTCCAGACGGATGAGGCCAGCCCGTACTGCACGCCGTTCGCGAACCGCAGGGCCTCGGCTTCGTCGCCGAACTTCTGCGCCGTGATCACAGGGCCGAAGATCTCGTTCTGCACGGCCTCGTCATCCTGAACCAGATCCGAGACGATCGTGGCCTCGTGGAAGTAGCCGCGGTCGCCCTGACGGTGACCGCCGAGCGCCAGGGTCGCGTGGTCGGGCAGCCGGTCGATGAAACCCTGCACCTTCGTGAGCTGGGCGGCGCTGGAGAGCGCACCGAACAGGATGCCGTCGTCGGTGGGCGCACCGGTCTTGGCATTGTCGCGGGCGTACTCGGCGAGCGCGGCGACGAACTCGTCGTGGATGCCCTCCTGAACGAGCACGCGGGTCGCCGCCGTGCAGTCCTGGCCGGCGTTGTAGAAGCCGGCCGTCGCGATACCCTCAGCCGCGGCTGCGATATCCGCGTCATTGAAGACCACGACGGGCGCCTTGCCACCGAGTTCGAGGTGGACGCGCTTCAGATCGAGCGCTGCCGAGCCTGCGACCTCCATTCCGGCACGGACAGAGCCGGTGATCGACACCATCTGCGGGATGCGGTCGGCCACGAGCGCGCGACCGGTGTCCCGGTTGCCGGTGATCACGTTGAACGCTCCGGCAGGGAAGAACTCCGAGCCGATCTCCGCCATCAGGAGCGATGACGACGGCGTCGAGTCGCTCGGCTTCAGCACGACGGTGTTTCCGGCTGCGAGAGCGGGCGCAATCTTCCAGATCGCCATCATCATCGGGTAGTTCCACGGTGTGACCTGACCGATCACGCCGATCGGCTCGCGGCGCACGAACGAGGTGTGGTCCTTCATGTACTCGCCGGCTGACTTGCCCTCGAGGTTGCGGGCGGCGCCCGCGAAGAACCGCACCTGGTCGATCATCACATCGACCTCGTCGGGCACGACCCCGGCGCGGGGCTTGCCCGTGTTGCTGACCTCGACGTCGGCTAGCTCCTCCGCGCGCTCCTCGAGCGCATCGGCGAACTTGAGCAGGGCGAGCTGACGCTCTCCTGGGGTGGTCTCTTTCCACGTCGCGAACGCACCCGCCGCAGCGCGGTACGCGTCGGCGACGTCCGCCTCGGTTGAGACGGGCGTGGTGGCGATGACCTCTTCTGTCGCCGGATCGATGATCTCCAGCCGCTCCGTCGCGGCCGAGTCGACGTAGTCGCCACCGATGAAGTTCTTCAGTTCCCGGATGCTCATGGCAGTCCCTTTCAGCTCTCGCAGTCTCGTTCGGTCTTGCGTGTCTGTTGGCGCAAAAGCTACCCGATGTAGCTCATCACATGCTTGATGCGCGTGTAGTCCTCGAACCCGTACGACGACAGGTCCTTGCCGTAGCCGGAGTGTTTGAACCCGCCGTGCGGCATCTCGGCCACGATCGGAATGTGGGTGTTGATCCACACGCAGCCGAAGTCGAGGTTCTTCGCCATCCGCATCGCCCGGCCGTGGTTGGTGGTCCACAGAGAGGAGGCCAGTCCGTACTGGACGTCGTTCGCCCACCGGAGCGCTTCGGCCTCGTCGGTGAACCGCTGAACCGTCTGCACCGGCCCGAAGATCTCGTTCTGCACCGCCTCATCGGTCTGGGTCAGTCCCGACACGATCGTCGCCTCGTAGAAGTAGCCGCGATCGCCCTGGCGGTGACCGCCCAGTTCGACGGTGGCGTGGTCCGGGAGCCGGTCGACGAATCCCGAAACCTGAGCCAGCTGGTTGGCGTTGTTCACCGGACCGAACAGGATGCCGTCCTCCTGGGGTCCGCCCGTGCGGGCGTTCGCCCGTGCGTACTCGGCGAGCGCGGCGACGAATTCGTCGTGGATGCCCGCCTGGACGAGTAGCCGGGTGGCCGCCGTGCAATCCTGGCCGGCGTTGAAGTATCCGGCGGCGACGATCCCCTCGACGGCCGACTCGATGTCGGCGTCGTCGAACACGATCACGGGCGCCTTTCCGCCGAGCTCCAGGTGCACCCTCTTCAGATCGAAGGATGCGGCGCGCGCGACCTCCATCCCGGCTCGGACAGACCCGGTGATCGAGATCATCTGCGGAATGGGGTTGTCCGTCATCGCAGCACCGGTCGTGCGATCGCCTGTGACGACGTTGAGCACGCCCGGCGGCAGGAACTCGGCGGCCACCTCGGCGAGCAGCAGTGTCGACAGCGGGGTCGTGTCCGACGGCTTCAGCACCGTGGTGTTGCCCGCGGCGAGCGCCGGGGCGAACTTCCACACCGCCATGTTGAGCGGGTAGTTCCAGGGGGTGACCTGCCCGACCACGCCGATCGGCTCGCGGCGGACGAACGAGGTGTGGTCCTTCATGTACTCGCCGGCCGACTTGCCCTCGAGGCTGCGGGCGGCGCCCGCGAAGAAGCGGATCTGATCGACCGACAGCAGGATCTCGTCGTCGACGAGCGTCGCACGCGGCTTGCCGGTGTCCTGCGACTCCGCGTCGGCGAACTCCTCGGCCCGCGCCTCCATGGCGTCGGCTATCCGGAACAATGCGAGCTGTCGTTCGGCCGGGGTGGTCTCGCCCCACACCTCGAAAGCGCTCTGGGCCGCCGTGTACGCGTCGGCGACATCCTGAGCCGTCGAGACGGGCGATGTCCCGTAGACCTCCTCGGTGGCGGGATCGACGAGCTCGATGCGTTCGGTCGCGCGCGAGTCGGAGAAGTCACCGTTGACGAAATTGCGGAGTTCGCGCGTGGTCATGCCGGGAGTCTACTGATTTCGACAGCGAAGTGAACAGAAATGTGCGGATTCCCTTGCAGGAGGCCGTCTCCGCTGACACAATCGCTCCATGAGCACCCCCGCGCCACGTCGCCGGCCAAGCATGCGCAGATCGATGAGGTCTCCAAGGCGATCATCGAGCAGCTGCAGGTCGACGGTCGTCGGTCGTACGCGGAGATCGGCAAGGCCGTCGGTCTCAGCGAAGCGGCGGTACGTCAGCGCGTGCAGAAGCTGACCGAGTCGGGCGTGATGCAGATCGTCGCCGTCACCGATCCGATGCAGCTCGGCTTCTACCGGCAGGCGATGATCGGCGTGCGGGTGACAGGCGACACGCGCGCCGTCGCCGACAAGCTCGCCTCGATGCCTGCGGTCGACTACGTGGTCCTCACTGCAGGGAGCTTCGACATCCTGGCCGAAGTCGTCTGCGAGAACGACCTCGATCTGATCAACATGCTCAACTCCGAGATCCGGACCCTCGACGGCGTGCTGTCGACCGAGACGTTCGTCTATCTCAAACTCCACAAACAGTTCTACAACTGGGGAACACGGTAACCATGACATCCGTAGAAACGGTCGACGCTTCGTCCACCGCGGCAGACGCCGCACTGCAGGCCAAGGCCAGGGATCACCTCTGGATGCACTTCGCCCGCCAGTCCGTCATGGAAGACGGCCCCGGCGTGCCCATCATCACGAAAGGCGTCGGTCATCACATCTGGGACTCCCAGGGCCGCAAGTACATCGACGGGCTCTCCGGGCTCTTCGTGGTGAACGCCGGTCACGGTCGCAAGCGCCTCGCCGAGACGGCGGCCAAGCAGGCCGAGGAGTTGGCGTTCTTCCCGATCTGGTCGTACGCGCATCCGAACGCCATCGAGCTCGCCGACCGCCTCGCCCACTACGCGCCCGGAGATCTGAACCGCGTCTTCTTCTCCACCGGCGGCGGCGAGGCGGTCGAGACCGCCTTCAAGCTCGCCAAGTACTACTGGAAGCTGCAGGGGCGTCCCACCAAGCACAAGGTGCTCTCGCGTGCCGTGGCCTACCACGGCACTCCTCAGGGCGCGCTCGCGATCACGGGCATCCCCGCCATGAAAGAGATGTTCGAACCGGTGACCCCGGGCGGGTTCCGCGTGCCGAACACCAACTTCTACCGCGCGGCCGAGATGGGCGCACCGAGTGACGACATCGAGGCGTTCGGCGTCTGGGCGGCGAACCGCATCGAGGAGATGATCCAGTTCGAGGGTCCGGAGACCGTCGCGGCGATCTTCCTCGAGCCGGTGCAGAACTCGGGCGGATGCTTCCCTCCGCCTCCCGGATACTTCCAGCGCGTCCGCGAGATCTGCGACAAGTACGACGTGCTCATGGTGAGCGACGAGGTCATCTGCGCCTTCGGCCGCATCGGCCACATGTTCGCCTGCGACGAGTACGGCTACGTGCCCGACATGATCACCTGCGCCAAGGGCATGACCAGCGGGTACTCCCCATCGGCGCGACGATCATCAGCGACAAGCTCTACGAGCCGTTCAAGCACGGCAACACGTCGTTCTATCACGGCTACACGTTCGGCGGGCATCCTGTTTCGGCTGCCGTCGCCCTCGCCAACCTCGACATCTTCGAGGAGGAGAAGCTGAACGATCGCGTTCGCGTGAACTCGCCGCTGTTCCGTGCGGAGCTCGAGAAGCTGCTGACCCTCCCGATCGTCGGGGACGTTCGCGGAGACGGCTACTTCTTCGGCATCGAGCTGGTCAAGGACAAGAAGACGAAGGAGACCTTCGACGACGACGAGTCCGAGCGTCTCCTCCGCGGATTCCTCTCCAAGGCGCTCTTCGAGGCCGGGCTGTACTGCCGTGCCGACGACCGCGGCGACCCCGTCGTGCAGCTCGCTCCGCCGCTCACCATCGGCCCCGCCGAGTTCACCGAGATCCGTCAGATCCTCGAATCCGTCCTCACCGAAGCGTCCAACCACCTCTGATCGACGACGGTGGCGACGGGATACGAGCGGGTCGGGCTCTGGTTCGAGTCGATCAGCGAGCCTGAGCACGGGTTCCCTGCACGGCCGGGGCTCGGCGACGACATCGACGTCGACGTGGCTATCGTCGGCGGCGGCCTCACGGGGCTGTGGTCGGCGTACTACCTGTTGCTGGCCGACCCGACCCTGAAGATCGCGGTACTGGAGAAAGAGATCGCCGGGTTCGGCGCATCCGGACGCAACGGCGGTTGGTGCTCGGCCCTCTTCCCGCTCTCGGCCACCGCTCTAGAGGGCCGTTACGGCTTCGAGGCGGCTGTCGAGCAACGGCAGGCGATGGTCGACACAGTCGACGAGGTCGGTCGCGCCGCCGAGGCCGAACGCATCGACTGCGACTACGTCCGCGGCGGAACCGTGACGTTCGCGCGGACTCGCGTGCAGATCGCCGGGGCCCGAGCCGAGTTCGAGGAATCCGAGCGCTACGGCGTCGACCGGGTGGCGTTGCTCGGCACCGAGACCGTGCGCAGCCGTTTCGGGGCTCAGGATGCGCTGGCCGCGACATTCACACCGGCCTGCGCACGCATCCACCCCGGCAAGCTCGTGCGGGGACTTGCGCGAGCGGTCGAACGGCACGGGGCGACCATCTACGAGGGTATCGAGGTGCTGTCCTGGGAGCAGGGGCGGGTGTCCGTGCTTTCCGGCGGTGTTCCGCGCACGATCCGGGCGGGCACGGTCGTCAACGCCACCGAGGGCTACGGCTCGGGCATCGCACAGGTCGGTCGGCGCATCCTGCCCCTGTACTCCCTGATGATCGCGACCGAGCCGCTCTCGGAGGAGACCTGGGAGCGCATCGGGATCCAGCACGGTCAGACCTTCGCGGATTTCCGGCACCTGATCATCTACGGTCAACGCACCGCCGACAACCGCATAGCGTTCGGCGGCCGTGGTGCGTTCTATCACGCCGGCAGCGCGATCCGTCCGGGCTACGACCGGGTCGAGCGGGTGCGCGAACACCTGCGCCACGCCCTCGTCGACCTCTTCCCGGATGTGGCGGATGCTCGCATCACCCACCACTGGGGCGGCCCGCTCGGCATCCCTCGCGACTGGCACGCGAGCGTCGGGTTCGATGCGGATCGTCGCGAAGCCTGGGCGGGCGGCTACGTCGGCGACGGGCTCAGCACGACGAACCTCGCCGGGCGCACGGTCGCCGACCTGCTCGGCGGCAAGCGCACCGCACTCACCCGCCTGCCGTGGGTCGGTCACCGCTCCCCGCGCTGGGAACCCGAGCCGCTCCGGTTCGCCGCCGCCAACGCCGGTCTCGTCGGGATGCAGTTCGCCGACATCGAGGAGCGTGTCACGCGCCGCCCCTCCGTCATCTCCCGCATCATCGCGCCCTTCACCGGCCACTGACGCCTGCCGCGGACGCCGCACGCCCCCGGCGCCCCGCGCATCCCGCGTGCCGCGCACCCCGAAACAACGAGGGGTCGCAACACGCCGTCACGCGCTCGGCGCTGACGGCGTGTTGCGACCCCTCGATGGGTTGGGCTCGGGTTCGGGTCAGACCTCGTCGATGACGGGCGCCGCGAACTGCGCGTTGTAGAGCGTGTAGTACGCGCCGCCGGCGGCGAGCAGCTCGGCGTGGGTGCCCTGCTCGACGATCCGGCCGGCCTCCATGACCAGGATGAGGTCCGCATCCCGAATCGTCGACAGGCGGTGCGCGATCACGAAGCTCGTGCGATCGGACCGCAGAGCTGCCATCGCCTTCTGCACCAGAACCTCGGTGCGTGTGTCGACCGAGCTCGTGGCCTCGTCCAGGATGAGCACGCTCGGCCGGGCGAGGAACGCCCGTGCGATCGTCAGCAGCTGCTTCTCACCGGCGGAGACGTTGCCGCCCTCGTCGTCGAGCACAGTGTCGTACCCATCGGGCAGGGAGTGCACGAAGCGGTCGACGTACGTGGCGCGGGCCGCGTCGAGGATCTCCTCCTCCGTCGCATCCGGACGCCCGTACGCGATGTTGTCGCGGATCGTCCCGTTGAACAGCCAGGTGTCCTGCAGCACCATCCCCATTCGGCCGCGCAGGTCACGCCTGGTCATCGACGCTATGTCGACGCCGTCGAGCGTGATCCGGCCGCTGTCGAGCTCGTAGAAGCGCATCATCAGGTTGACGAGGGTCGTCTTGCCGGCGCCCGTCGGTCCGACGATCGCGACCGTCTGTCCCGGCTGCGCCACGAGGGAGAGGTCCTCGATGAGCGGCTTGTCTTCGACGTACCGGAACGACACGTCCTCGAAGGCCAAGCGGCCCTTCGTGCCCTGGGGGCTCTCGGGGTGCTCGGGATCCGGGGACTGCTCGTCCGCATCCAGGAGCTCGAACACCCGCTCGGACGACGCGACACCCGACTGCAGCAGGTTCGCCATCGACCCCAGCTGGGTCAGCGGCTGGGTGAACTGACGCGAGTACTGGATGAACGCGGTCACGTCACCGAGCTGCATCGCGCCGGTCGCAACTTGCAGTCCGCCGGCCACCGCGATCACGACGTACATCAGGTTTCCGATGAACATCATCGCCGGCATGATGATGCCGGAGATGAACTGGGCGCCGAAGCTGGCCTCGTACATCTCCTCGTTCTTCAGCCGGAACTGCTCCTCGACCTCGCGGTGGCGACCGAAGACCTTGACGAGCGCGTGGCCGGTGAAAGCCTCCTCGATCTGCCCGTTGAGCTCGCCGGTGTTCTTCCACTGGGCGACGAACAGCTTCTGCGAGCGCCTCGCGATCAGCATCGTCACCACCAGGGTGAGCGGGATGGTGATCAGTGCGATCACCGCGAGCAGCGGGGAGATGACGAACATCAGCACGACCACGCCGATGACCGTGAGCAGCGACGTGAGCAACTGGCTCATCGTCTGCTGCAGGGTCTGCGAGATGTTGTCGATGTCGTTCGTGACCCGGCTGAGAAGCTCGCCGCGCTGCATCCCGTCGAAGTACTTGAGGGGAAGCTTGTTGATCTTGGTCTCGACCTCTTCGCGCAGACGGTAGACCGTGCGCTGGGTGATCCCGTTGAGCACGTATGCCTGGAGATAGCTGAACACCGACGACAGCACGTACAGGGCGAGCACCCACATCAGGATCGTGCCCACAGCCGTGAAGTCGATTCCGGCGCCGGGCGTGAAAGTTGTGCCGCTGAGCAGATCCGCGAACTGGGTCTGGTGCGCTGCGCGAAGTCCCTCGATGACCTGCTCCTGCGTCATCCCCTTCGGGAACTGCATCGAGAGCGCCCCGGCGAAGACCAGGTTGATCGCGTTGCCGAGCAGTTTCGGCCCGAGCACCGCGAACAGCACGCTCACGATCGCGAGCAGTGTCACGAAGACCATGCCCCAGGCCTCGGGACGCAGCCGACCGGCGAGGCGCTTGGCTGACGGCCAGAAGTTCATCGACTTCTCGACGGGGCCCTGCATCCCGCCGAACGGTCCACCGCCGCCGGGACCGCGACGCGCGGGGGACGGACGGGAGCCTGCTGCTCGGTGTCGGTCTCGGTGTCGCTCATGCTGCTTCCTCCGCGGTGAGCTGCGAGGAGACGATCTCTGCGTACGTCTCATTGGTCTCGAAGAGTTCTTCGTGCGTTCCGCGGCCGACCACGCGGCCGTCGTCCAGCACGATGATCTGGTCGGCGTCGACGATGGTCGACACCCGCTGCGCGACGACGATCATGGTGGCGTCGGCGACGTCGCGGCTGAGCGCTGCCCGCAGCCGCGCATCCGTCGCCGTGTCGAGAGCCGAGAACGAGTCGTCGAAGACGTAGATCTCGGGCCGCTTCACGAGCGCTCTCGCGATCGCCAACCGTTGTCGTTGACCGCCGGAGACGTTCGTGCCGCCCTGAACGATCGGCGCGTCGAGCTTGTCGGTCATTGCTTCGACGAAGTCCTTGGCCTGGGCGACCTCGAGGGCGTGCCAGAGTTCCTCGTCGGTTGCGTCGGGCTTGCCGTACCGCAAATTGCTCGCCACCGTGCCCGAGAAGAGGTACGGCTTCTGCGGGATGAGCCCGATGCGCGACCAGAGCAGGTCGGGGTCGAGCTCGGCCACGTCGACGCCGTCCACGAGGACGATGCCACTGGTGGCGTCGAACAGCCGCGGGATGAGGTTGACGAGCGTCGTCTTGCCGGCGCCGGTGCTCCCGATGATCGCCGTCGTCTTGCCGGTCTCGGCGAGGAAGGTCACGTCACTGAGCACCGGCTGCTCGGCTCCCGGATACGAGAAGCCGACGTCGACGAACTCGAGTGTCCCGTGGGACTCTAGGGTCGTCACCGGGTTCTCGACAGCGCGCACCGACGACTCTGTGCCGAGCACCTCGCCGATGCGATCGGCGCAGACGGATGCGCGCGGCACCAGCACGGCCATGAACGTCGCCATCATCACCGAGCTGAGGATCAGGATGAGGTACTGCAGGAACGCGGTCAGCGTTCCGATCTGCAGCGAGCCGTCCTGCACGCGGAATCCGCCGAACCAGATCACGGCAACGCTCGACACGTTCAGCACGAGCATGACGATCGGGAACATCAGGGCGAACAGACGGCCGGCGCGGAGGGCGGTATCCGTCACGTCCTCGTTCGCCTTCTTGAACCGGTTCGTCTCGATGTCCTCGCGCACGAACGCGCGAACGACCCGGATTCCGGTCAGCTGCTCGCGCAGCACACGGTTGACGCTGTCGATGCGGGTCTGCATCTTGCGGAACAGCGGGATCATGCGCGAGATGATCAGGCTGACGGCGATCAGCAGCACCGGTACGCTCACGACGATCAGCCACGACAGCGTCAGATCCTGCTGCAGCGCGAGGATGATGCCGCCGATCGCGAGAATCGGCGCAGAGATCAGGAGGGTGCACGTCATCAGCACGAGCATCTGCACCTGCTGCACGTCGTTCGTGTTGCGGGTGATCAGCGAGGGCGCCCCGAACTTCGACACCTCTCGCTCGGAGAAGACGCCCACCTTCTGGAAGATCGCACCGCGCAGGTCGCGACCGACCCGCATGGCGACCTTGGCACCGAAGTAGACCGCGGTGATCGAGCAGGCGACCTGCAGCAGGGTCACGCCGAGCATCTCGGCGCCCACCATGATGATGTAGCCGGTGTCGCCCTTGGCGATGCCGTTGTCGGTGATGTCGGCGTTCAGCGTCGGCAGCCACAGCGAGAGCAGCGACTGCGCCAGCTGGAAGATGATCACCCCCGTGAGGAGCGGCCAGTGCGGCCGCAAGAACTGGCCGAGCAATTTGAGCAGCATGGGTCTCCCTAGAGTGCTGAGGATGCGATTGGTGCGGAGGTTGGTGCGGTTGCCGAAGCGGTTGCCGAAGCGTTTGCCGGAAAAGATGCGGCCGGCGCGGTGAGATCGAGATCCTCGGGCGCGTCGCCCGCGATCCCGACGAGGACGATGCGCGCCAGCTCGTCGATGCTGAACTCGACGCCCTCGTTGAGTGCAGGGAAGGCGGTGGCGAAGCTGATCAGCCGCAGGATGTAGCCGATGCGCTCCGCAGGCCAGTTGAGCCTGTGCATGTCGGGTTCCAGGATGCTGCCGATGATCTGCGCGAAGTAGTGCCGTTCCTGAGGTACCGGCGGCCGCTGACCGCCGATGACGGCCATCAGACGCATCACGCTCTGGAAGCGGTCGCGCAGGAGGAAGATGATCGCTCGCACCTTGTGCTTGAGCGGCAACGCCGGGTCGATCGCGCGAAGGGCGTCCCGGAGGGGTTCGGGATCGAGGTATTTCTCGATCGCCGCCTGCACGAGCGTCTCCTTGTCGCCGAACGCTCGGAAGATCGTGCCTTCGGCGACACCCGCCGCCTCGGCGATCTGTTTGGACGTCACCGCCCGACCGTGCTCGATGAGGAGCGGGATGACGGCGTCGATGATCATCGCCTGCCGCTCCTCGACGGAGAGCGGCTGCGCTCGACGACCGGCTCCGGGCTTGTCCGACGGGTCGTTCGTCGGCTGAGCTGCACTATCCACAGGGGTGATCCTAGGCGGAGTGAGTGCTCACTCACAAGGTCGGATCCGTTCGCTCGGCGCGAACGGATCCGGCGCTGTCGTCGTCAGGCAGGCGAACCGGCGGAGAACAGAGCGGTGATGGCCGCGATGTCTTCGTCGGTCGCACGCCAGGCCGTTGCCGCCTCGGCGTTCTGCACGATCTGCTCGGGCTTTGTGGCTCCTGCGATGACACTGGTGAGCCCCGGCTGGGCGAGAAGCCAGGCGAACGTCGCCTCGAGCATCGACACCCCGCGCTCGTCGCAGAACGCCTGGTACTGCTCGATGACGTCCCACGGAGCATTGTCGACGAGGTGCTTGCGGATCATCATGATCCTGCTGTCGGCGGGGCCGCCTTCGCGGGTGAACTTGCCGGTGAAGAGACCGTTGTACAACGGGAAGTACGGCAGGAACCCGAGCCCGTACTTGTTCACTGCAGGCAGCACCTCCCTCTCGGCATCCCGAGCGAGCAGGCTGAACTCGTTCTGCGAGGAGATGAACCTGGGGTGGCCGTTCAGCTGGGCCGTGAACTCGGCCTCGGCGATCTGCCAGCCGGCCAGGTTGGAATGGCCGATGTAGCGGATCTTGCCTTCAGCGATGAGGTCTTCCAGCGTCGCCAGGGTCTCTTCGATCGGCGTGATCGGGTCAGGTTGGTGCAGCTGGTAGAGGTCGATCCAGTCGGTCTGCAGCCGGCGAAGCGACGCCTCGACGGCGAGACGGATGTACCGGCGCGATCCGCGCACGCCCCAATCCGGTCCGTTGGCGCCCGCCATGTCCATCCCGAACTTCGTCGCGAGCACGATCTTCTCGCGCTTGCCGCCCCGAAGCGAGTTGCCCATCAGCGTCTCCGACAGGCCGCGCTCCGCGCCGTAGATGTCCGCCGTGTCGAAGAAGGTGACCCCCGCATCGACGGCCGCGTCGATCACCGCATCCGTTCCCTCCTGGCTTTCGGATGCGGTGCCCGTGCGTCCGAAGTTGTTGCAGCCGAGGCCGATGGTCGAGACGATGAGCCCCGAGTTTCCGAGTGTGCGATAGTCGATTTCTGCCATGCTTCGAGTCTATTTGCCCTCGCGAACGCTCCTCCCCAGGGCAGCGAAAAGTGAGGTTGTCCCCAATGTCCGATTTCCGCGAGTGAGCGTCGGTGGCAGCCCCTAGAGTCGGAACATGAGCACTTCCTTCGCCTATCTCACACGCATGAGCAGCCCGATCGGGCGCCTCGAAATTACGAGCGACGGTCAGTCCATCACCTCCCTGTCGATCGAACGCGGCGGTCACCTGCCGCTCGAAGAGCATCCCGAGCGCAGCACCGCGGTTCTCGAGCTCGCCGTTCAGCAGCTCACCGAATACTTCGCGGGCGACCGCAAGAACTTCGAGCTGCCGGTGGAGCCGGCCGGGTCGGAGTTCCAGCGCGCGGTCTGGCAGCGCCTCTCCGACCTGCAGTACGGCCAGTTCCTGTCGTACGGCGAGCTCGGCGCCGAGATCGGGCGCCCGGGTTCCGGCCGAGCCATCGGCGGCGCGGTCGGCGCCAACCCGATCCCGATCATCATCGGCTGCCACCGCATCCTGGCCTCCAACGGCAAGATCACCGGCTACAGCGGCGGTGAGGGAGTCCCCACCAAACTGTGGCTGCTGTCCCACGAGGGGATCATGCTGGCCGCATGAGCGACGCAGTCATCACTGGAGAAGACGGCCTCGCCCGCTGCTCCTGGGCGGCCACCGACCCTGAGTACCGGCGGTATCACGACGAGGAATGGGGCGTGGAGCAGCGCGACCCTCGCGCTCTCTACGAGAAGCTCTGCCTGGAGGGGTTCCAGGCCGGGCTCTCCTGGATCACGATCCTGCGCAGACGCCCGGCCTTCCGTGAGGTGTTCCACAACTTCGAGGTCACCGACGTCGCGGCCATGCAAGAGAGCGATGTCGAACGACTGCTCCAGGATGCGCGGATCATCCGCCATCGCGGCAAGATCGAGGCGACCATCGCGAATGCCCGAGCCGTCCTGGCGCTCGACGAGAGCCTCACCGACCTGATGTGGGGTTTCGCGCCGCAGCCGGGAATCCTGCCGCGCCCGAAGGAGTGGGGCGACGTGCCTGCCGTCACTGTCGAATCCACCGCGATGAGCAAAGAGTTGCGTAAGCGGGGATTCAAGTTCGTCGGGCCCACGACCATGTACGCACTGATGCAGTCGACCGGCATGGTCGACGACCATTTCGTGGGCTGCTTCCGCGCATCCTGACGCTGGGCTCGTCCGACACGGGGCTGGAGGTGAATGGGTCGGGCCGACGACGGCACTCGGTTCTCCGGTTCGGATTCTCGCTCGCGAGGCCCAGTCCGCACGTGCCCGACCGCAGGCGGAAATGATTGATCTCGCGAATCCAAACGTTCGAGGTCGGCGTGAGGGGATTCACGCCGGGTTACCGCTACGTCGGCCCGACAGTTCGGCGGGGCAGAGCACTTCGCGACTGTGCGAAAGCGCTACACCACCTCGGCTGCTAGCTCCTCCTCTGGCTCGCATTGCCCGATACGAAGCTGTGATTGAGCTTCACCTATGTATGAGTTTATCTCAGTTTCCTCAGGTCCACCACTGATTCGCGCAACACATTGCGTCGATGCAGCAATTTCCGGTGACCAATTCGGGGGTGAGGTGCTGAGAGCGCACCCGAAGCGACTGCCGACTAGCGCAGAACCGCGATCAGCTTGCCCGGCTCGCCCGCGACTTCCGGGACGACGAGCTCGAGTTCCCCGCCGTCGGCGGCGACAGTGAGGTCGTAACCCTCCGCCCGCGCCCAGGATAGAAGCTCGTCCGTCGTGCTGAAGTCGACGCCCGCCTCGATGAGAGCGCGGGTGAACAGGCCTTTGGCCTGCTTGTTGAAGTGGTTGAGCGCGCGCACGGCTCCGCCCGCATCCCGAGCCAGAACTCGCACATAGTGAACGTGGTCACGCACGGGCGTCGGACCGAGCGCTGCATAGCCTTCCGACCGCAGGTCGAGGATGAGACCATCACGATCGGCGAGTGCTTTCGCCACCGCTGGGGCCCACTGCTTCTTGAGCGTGGGCACGTCCTTGGTCACCGACAGTCGCGAGTCGAAGGACAGCCGGTAGGCCGGGATCTCGTCCCCCGCGGCCACGAGACCGAGCAGGGCCGAGTGGACTGCGACGTTCGCGTGCGCGAAGTCGCGCTGGTCAGAGGTCAGAGCACCCGCATCGAGAGCGTCATAGAGCACCCCGGTGTACCGCGAGAGCGCTGGCATCGTCGCAGCCTTCGGGATGGCCCGGTTGCGGTCGACCTCGCCGGCCTGCTTGGGTCCGAGCTTGAGTGCCCGGATGGTCGCCTCGCGATTGCGCGACAGCGCAGCGACGGCTCGAAGCACCGACCGCCGGACGCGCGTTAGCTCGGGAAAGGCGAGCGAATCGAGCGCGAGCGGATCCCCCGCTCCCCCGTCGCGCTTGGTCTCGGAGGGAGGAAGAAGGATGAGCACGTCAGCCTTCCAGGAAGGCCAACGCGGTCTCGACGTTCTCGCCCAGCGGAGCAACCGTGTCGAGGGTGATGCGCGGCATGGCCGCACAGGCTCCCCGCCACTCGGAGTACTCCTCGATGCTCTGCTCGACGGCGTATGCGCTCAGCAGTGGACTGCGCTTCGCCAGCCGCTCCTGGTGCAGGGAATCGTCGGAGCAGACGACCTCGATCACGCGCAGCTTGACGTCGGAGCGCTCGGCGAGGTCTCGCCACTGGAGCCGGGCCGGTTCGACCGCGTTGACCGCATCCACGATCACCGAGTGACCGGAGAGCAGCACCTGCTCGGCCATGGTCTCGGCGACGAGGTAGGCGGCGAGCCCGGTGGGCTGGTCGGACTCGATCCCGGCACGTAGGATCGAGGCCTCGATCGGGTCGACCGAGACCGTCGTCGCTCCGAGCCGGGCGCCGATGATCTCGGCGAGAGTGGACTTGCCCGAACCGGGCAAGCCCGCCATTGCGATCAGAACGGGGACGCGAACATCCCCGAACTGCCGATCCATCGTTCCCCCCAGCTCAGCCAAACTCAGACCAGCTCAGCCTGCCGGGCCACGATCGTGACGGTGTTGTTCTCGACCGAGAGGAAGCCGTCGTCGGCCTGAGCCGTGATCGACTCGGAGCCGTTGACGGTCACACGCACCTCGCCCTGGGCGAGGATGGCCAGCAGCGGCTCGTGACCGGGGAGGATACCGATCTGACCCTCCACGGTCCGAGCGACGACCATGTTCGCCTCCCCCGACCACACTTCGTGATCGGCGGCGACGACGCTGACGTTGAGGACAGCCATTGTTAGCCGTTCTCCTTCTGGATCTGGGCCCACTTCTCTTCGACGTCGGAGATCGAACCGACGTTGAAGAACGCCTGCTCGGCCACGTGGTCGAACTCGCCCTTGGCGATCGCGTCGAACGACTCGATGGTGTCCTTCAGCGGAACGGTCGAACCCTCGACGCCCGTGAACTTCTTGGCCATGTAGGTGTTCTGCGAGAGGAACTGCTGGATGCGGCGCGCACGCGACACCGTGATCTTGTCTTCCTCGGAGAGCTCGTCGACACCGAGGATGGCGATGATCTCCTGCAGTTCCTTGTTCTTCTGAAGGATCTGCTTGACCGTCGTCGCAACACGGTAGTGGTCGGCGCCCAAGTAGCGGGGGTCGAGGATGCGGCTGGTCGAGGTCAGCGGGTCGACGGCCGGGTAGAGGCCCTTCGACGCGATCTCACGGGACAGCTCGGTGGTGGCGTCGAGGTGCGCGAACGTGGTCGCGGGCGCCGGGTCGGTGTAGTCGTCGGCGGGAACGTAGATCGCCTGCAGCGAGGTGATCGAGTGTCCACGGGTCGAGGTGATGCGCTCCTGCAGAACGCCCATCTCGTCGGCGAGGTTCGGCTGGTAGCCCACGGCGGAGGGCATGCGACCGAGAAGGGTCGACACCTCGGAACCGGCCTGGGTGAAGCGGAAGATGTTGTCGATGAAGAGCAGCACATCCTGCTTCTGCACATCGCGGAAGTACTCCGCCATGGTCAGGGCGGACAGCGCGACGCGGAGACGCGTTCCCGGCGGCTCGTCCATCTGGCCGAAGACCAGGGCGGTCTTGTCGAAGACACCCGCCTCTTCCATCTCGTGGATGAGGTCGTTGCCCTCACGGGTGCGCTCACCAACACCGGCGAACACAGACACACCACCGTGGTCCTGAGCGACGCGCTGGATCATCTCCTGGATGAGCACGGTCTTGCCGACACCGGCACCGCCGAACAGGCCGATCTTTCCACCCTGCACGTACGGGGTGAGCAGGTCGATGACCTTGATGCCGGTCTCGAACAGCTGCGTCTTCGACTCGAGCTGGTCGAAGGGCGGGGGCTCGCGGTGGATGCCCCAGCGCTCGGTGATCTCGATGGTCTCGCCGGGCTCGCCGTTCAGGATGTCACCGGTGACGTTGAACACCTTGCCCTTGGTCACGTCGCCGACCGGCACCGTGATGGGGCCGCCGGTGTCGCGCACCTCGCCGCCGCGGACGAGTCCGTCGGTCGGCTTCAGAGCGATGGCGCGGACCAGGTCGTCACCGAGGTGCTGAGCGACCTCGAGGGTGATCTCGGTCGAGGTCTCGCCCATGGTGATGGTGGTCTTCAGGGCGTTGTAGATACCCGGGATCGAGTCGTGCGGGAACTCGATGTCCACGACCGGGCCGGTGACGCGGGCGATGCGCCCGATGCCGGCCGGCTGCGCGGTCGAAGCCTGGGCTTCGGCGGTTGCGGTAGTCATGTGTCTTCTCTTCTCGTTCTACGTAAACGTATGTCGTCGGGGTCAGTCGGTGGTAGCCAGTGCGTCTGCACCGCCGACGATCTCGGAAATCTGCTGGGTGATCTCGGACTGGCGAGCGTTGTTCGCCAACCGGGTGTAGTCGGTGATGAGCTTGTCGGCGTTGTCGCTCGCCGCCTTCATCGCCTTCTGCGTTGCGGCGTGCTTCGAGGCGGCCGACTGCAGCATGGCGTTGAAGATGCGGCTCTCGATATACACCGGCAGCAGCGAGTCGAGAACGGTCTCGACGTCGGGTTCGAACTCGTAGAGCGGCAGCACCGTCTTGTCGTCCGGCTCCTCGACACCTTCGACGACCTCGAGCGGGAGCAGGCGGATGACCTGCGGCTCCTGCACGAGCATGCTGACGAAGCGGTTGTAGATCACGTGGATCTCGTCGACTCCGCCATCCGAGGCGTCGCGCAGGAAGGACTCGAGGATCGCGTCGCCGATCTCCTTGGCCTGCTCGAACTCCGGCGCATCCGTTCCGCCGGTCCACACCCGCTCGAAGGCACGGCGGCGGAAACTGAAGTATCCGCTCGCCTTGCGTCCGACCAGGAAGTAGACGACATCCTTGCCCTGGCTGCGCAGCAGCTCGGCGAGACGCTCCGACTCCTTCAGCACGTTCGAGTTGAACGCGCCCGCGAGGCCGCGGTCGGAGGAGAAGATGACGATCGCTGCGCGCTCGATCTTCTCCGGCTCGGTGGTCAGAACGTGCTCGACGTTCGAGTACGTCGCAACCGCCGACACCGCGCGCGTGATCGCGCGGGCGTACGGGGTGGATGCAGCGACCCGCGCCTGCGCCTTCTGGATGCGTGAGGCGGAGATCAGCTCCATGGCCCGAGTGATCTTCTTGGTCGTCTGGGCAGACCTGATCTTCTGCCGGTAGACCCGAAGTTGCGCTCCCATGTGTCTCCTACGTACCTATCTGCTCGTGCGTCGCGCTCAGCGCTTCGCCTTGACGATCTGCTCCTGGTTGACATCTTCCTGGGCGATCGCTTCGAACTCTTCGCGGCCGACCGAGGCGAGGGGCTTGCCCTCACCGGTCTGGAACTCGAGCTTGAACTTGTCGACCTCGGAGGCCAGCTTGTCGACGGTCTCGTCGGAGAGCTGGTTCGTCTCGCGGAGCACGTCGAGGACGTCGGAGTTGCGACGCAGGTGGTCGAGAAGCTCCGACTCGAAGCGCAGGATGTCTTCCACGGGAACCTCGTCGAGCTTTCCGTTGGTTCCGGCCCAGATCGAGACGACCTGCTCCTCGACCGGGAACGGCGAGTACTGCGGCTGCTTGAGCAGCTCGGTCAGACGTGCGCCACGGGCGAGCTGACGACGGCTGGCCGCGTCGAGGTCGGACGCGAACATCGCGAACGCCTCGAGCGAGCGGTACTGGGCGAGCTCGAGCTTGAGCGTTCCCGAGACCTTCTTGATCGACTTGACCTGTGCGTCACCGCCGACTCGCGAGACCGAGATGCCCACGTCGACCGCCGGACGCTGGTTGGCGTTGAAGAGGTCGGACTGCAGGAAGATCTGGCCGTCGGTGATCGAGATCACGTTGGTCGGGATGTACGCCGACACGTCGTTCGCCTTGGTCTCGATGATCGGCAGACCGGTCATCGAGCCCGCGCCGAGCTCGTCGGAGAGCTTCGCGCAACGCTCCAGCAGACGGGAGTGCAGGTAGAACACGTCACCGGGGTACGCCTCGCGTCCCGGCGGACGACGCAGCAGCAGCGACACGGCGCGGTAGGCCTCGGCCTGCTTCGACAGGTCGTCGAAGATGATCAGGACGTGCTTGCTGTCGTACATCCAGTGCTGGCCGATCGCCGAGCCGGTGTACGGAGCCAGGTACTTGAAGCCGGCCGGGTCGGAAGCGGGGGCCGCGACGATGGTGGTGTACTCCATCGCGCCGGCGTCCTCGAGCGCGCCCTTCACCGAGGCGATGGTCGAGCCCTTCTGACCGATGGCGACGTAGATGCAGCGAACCTGCTTGTTCTCGTCGCCCGACTCCCAGTTGGCCTTCTGGTTGATGATCGTGTCGATCGCGATCGCCGTCTTGCCGGTCTGGCGGTCGCCGATGATCAGCTGACGCTGGCCACGGCCGACCGGGATCATGGCGTCGATCGCCTTGATGCCGGTCTGCAGCGGCTCGTGCACGCTCTTGCGCTGCATGACGCCCGGTGCCTGCAGCTCGAGCTCACGACGACCGACCGTGGCGATCTCGCCCAGGCCGTCGATCGGGTTGCCGAGCGGGTCGACGACGCGACCGAGGTAGCCGTCGCCGACGGGCACCGAGAGAACCTCACCGGTGCGGGTCACCTCCATGCCTTCGACGATGCCGTCGAACTCACCGAGGATGATCACGCCGATCTCGTTCTCGTCGAGGTTCTGGGCCAGGCCCGCGACACCGTTCGAGAACCGGATGAGCTCGTTCGCCATCACGCCGGGGAGTCCCTCGACGTGCGCGATACCGTCGGACGCGTCGATGACGTGGCCGATCTCGGTGGTGTCTGCCTTGGACGGCTCGTAGTTGGAGACGAAGTCCTTCAGCGCATCCCGAATCTCGTCGGGGCTGATCGTTAGTTCTGCCATCGTTGTTCCCTATCTGTGCGGGACTTGGATGTCCCTGAATGCCTGTGTGCGGCGGCGACCTCTCGGTCAGCCCGCCAACTGAAGTCGTAGTTCGTTGATGCGTGAAGCGATGCTGCCGTCGATCACATCGTCGCCGATCTGCACCCGCACGCCGCCGAGGAGGCTGGGATCGACGACCTGGTTGATCTTCAGTTGCGTGCCGTACTTGGTCGACAGCGCCTCGCCGAGCCGCTCCGCCTGCGCGGCAGGCAGAGCCTGCGCGGTGAACACGGTTGCGACGACGAGGTCCGACTGGGCAGCGACGACGCGTGCCGCCTCGCGCAGCGACTCGCGGATGCTGCGCCCACGGGGCTGCACCACGAGCTGACGCACGATCGCCGCGGTCTGCGCCGAGGCCCGGCCGTTCAGCAGCCGATCGACCAGGGCGCCCTTGGCGGCCGGGTCGGCGAGCTTGCTTCGCAGCGCGAGCTCGAGATCTGCGTTGGAGGTCACGGCGCCTCCGAACGTGAAGAGCTCCGACGCGATGTCGACGTTCTTCGGGGCCGACTGGGCGATGGCACGGATGCCGAGCTCTTCGATGGCCGCGAGCAGGTCGCGGGGCTTCGACCAGCGTTCAGCCGCGATCGCGGACAGCAGCTCGACCGCCGGGGCGGAGAGCTGACGACCGAACACACTGGCGACGAGCGCTGCCTTGCCCTTCGGGTCGGCAGAGGGATCGCTGACGACCGCGCGGAGCTGGGCGGAGTCGGCGACGACTCGTCCTGCGGCGAACAGGTCTTCAGCCGTCGCCAGATCGGCCTTGGTCCCCTGCGCGGCAAGAGCCGACACGGACTTGGCCAGAGCTTCTCTGGTGGCGCTTCCCATTACTTGCTCGTCCCTGCCTTCTCGGTGGACTGGGCCTTCTCGCTGGCCTCGAGGTCGGCCAGGAACCGGTCGACGATGGCCTGCGACTTCTTGTCCTCGGTGAGGGCTTCGCCGATGACACCGGATGCGAGGTCGAGAGCAAGCGAGCCGACCTCACCGCGCAGCGAGACGAGCGCCGACTGACGCTCCGCCTCGATCTGCGCCTGAGCGCTCGAGGTGACGCGGGCGGCCTCGGCCGTCGCGGTCTCCTTGGCCTCGCTGACGATCTTCTGACCGTCGTTGCGGGCCTGCTCGCGGATCTTCGCCGCCTCGGTACGCGCGTCGGCGAGCTGGGCGGTGTACTCCTCGAGAAGAGCCTCCGCCTTGTGCTGCGCCTCGTCGGCCTTGGCGATGTTTCCCTCGATCGCCTCTGCACGCTCATCCAGAAGCTTCTTCATGCGGGGAAGGACGAGCTTCCAGAAGAAGAACAGGATGATGGCGAAACAGATCAGTGAGCCGACGATGTCGTACCACTGTGGGATCAGCGGGTTGATCTTCTCCGCTTCCGCTGCAGCTTTCACCACTGAGTGGATCATGCTTCCTCCTTACTGAGAGAGAAAAGAGGGCTTAGACGAAGATGAAGTAGGTCGCGATACCGATGAACGCCAGCGCCTCGGTGAAGGCGATACCGATGTACATCAGGACCTGGAGTCGACCGGCCAGCTCGGGCTGGCGGGCGACGCCTTCGATGGTCTTGCCGACCACGATGCCGACGCCGATGGCGGGGCCGATGGCCGCGAGGCCGTATCCGACGGTGGCAATGTTGCCGTTGATAGCAGCGATGTCCACGTTATGTGTTTCCTTCCGTGATGGCGATCAGCGCGGGTGCGCGAACCGTTATTAGTGTTCCTCGGCGACCGCGAGCTGAATGTAGACAGCGGTCAGCAGTGCGAAGACGTAAGCCTGGAGGACGGCCACCAGGATTTCGAACAGGGTGAAGACGAAACCGAAGGCGAAGGTGCCGATTCCGAAGAGCGACCACCAGCCACCGGCGGTGAAGAAGAAGAACGCGGTCGCGCTGAAGAAGAGCACGAGCAGGAGGTGGCCGACGACCATGTTCATGAGGAGTCGGAGCGTCAGCGTGATCGGGCGCAGGACGAAGGTCGAGATGAACTCGATCGGCGTCACGATGATGTAGAGCGCCTTCGGCACACCGGGCGGGAACAGCGCGTTCTTGAAGAAGTTGCCCGGGTTCTTCTTGATGCCGGCGTAGATGAAGGCGATGTACGCGACGACGGCGAGAACCAGAGGGACCCCGATGACCGAGGTTCCGGCGATGTTCAGGAACGGGATGACACCCGTCAGGTTCATGAACAACACCATGAAGAAGATGCTGGTGATCAGCGGAAGGAAGCGCGTGCCGTCCTTCTTGCCGAGCAGGTCCTCGGCGATGTTGACCCGGGTGAAGTCGAGCCCCATCTCCACGACCGACTGGAAGCGGCCGGGCACGATCTTCATGCGTCGGGTGCCGATCCAGAAGACCAGGACGATGGCGAGAACCGCGATGAAGCGGACCAGCATGATCCGGTTGACCTGGAAGTCACCGATCGAGAAAAGGGTGGGCGGGAAGAACTCATCGATCGACGGACCGTGGAAGCTACCATCATCGGAGCTTGCGGTCTGGACCAGCAGGTTCACAGCGTTAGCTAACAGCGCTATCTCCTGTTTCGGGGCGTCGAGCATCAGCTCTCGCGACGACGAACATGTGAACACCCTGCGCTCTTGCGCGCCGTGAGAAATTCACTCTGGCGAGCGCGGGGTGGGGGAACTTCCTCAACTCTACAAGAGTTTTCGCAGGGTAACGAATCGGATACGGCTCAACGCTCGTCGCCCGGGAGCGTCGCGTCGCTGACATACGGAACGCGCGACCGGAAGACGACGATCATGTCGACCACGAGCGACCCGATGACCCCCGCGATCAGGCTCAGGAACAGCACGACAGGGTTGATCCACGGCTGGTCCTTGAGCAGCACCGCGAGCACGATGAACAGCACGAACTTGAGCAGCCAGCCGCCCAGAACGATCCCGAAAAATAGGCCGACGAAGAGGTCGCTGCCGATGAATCGGTTCGCGATCAGGATGCTGAGGGCCGTGATGCTGAGAAAGATCACAGCCATCAGCGTGCCGATGAGCGCACTCGTGACCCCGATCCAGCCCGCGAAGACACCGCCGAGCACAGCGCCGACGACTGCGATCACGACGGCGAGGATCGCGCCGTACTTGAGGACGTCTTTGAGCACCGGCGTCGAGCTCGGCTGCGCGATCGGCTGCCGGGACTGGCCGGCCGAAGGCTTGTCGCTTTCGTGGTCGGTCATGGGGTCTCCTTGGTGACGGGGGTGGTCTTGCCTGCCCGAGCTTCTTCGAGCGCGGCCTCGGAGGCCGGCTGCTCGCTAGCGGCGTCGAGCTGGTCGTAGTGAGCGGTCGCGTCCGCCTCGTCGCTTCCCGCAGGGGCGAGTTCTGCGGCAGCCTCATTCGCCTTGCGGCGACTGAGCGGGGCGAGCGTGAACGCGGTGCACACCACGAGGCCGATCGCGATGAACACGATGGCCATCCAGTACGGATCGAAGAAGAAGAGCAGGCAGCCGATCGAGAGCACTGCCGTCCACGCGTAGAAGATCAGCACGGCGTGCAGGTGGCTGTGTCCCATGTCGAGGAGGCGGTGGTGAAGGTGCTTGCGGTCGGCGCTGAAGGGCGATTTGCCCGCTCGTAGTCGCCTGATCACGGCGAGGCCGAAGTCGAGCAGCGGAACGACGAGCACGGCGAACGGAAGGATGATCGGGATGAACGCCGGCACGAGCGACGACCGGCCGAGCGTCTGGAGCGCCTCCGGGTTGATCGTTCCGGTGACGGAGATCGCCGAGGTCGCCATCAGCAGCCCGATCAGGAGGGCGCCCGCGTCCCCCATGAACATCTTGGCCGGGTGCCAATTGAGCGGCAGGAACCCCGCGCAGGCTCCGACCAGGATGGCCGCGATGACACCGGCGAGGCTGAAGTAGTTCTGGGGGCTGATCTCGCGCTGAAGCAGATACGTGTAGACGAGGAACGCGCCATTGGCGATCAGGGCGACACCGGCGACCAGGCCGTCGAGCCCGTCGATGAAGTTGATGGCGTTCATCACGAGCACGATCGCGAACAGGGTGATCACAATGCTCATCACCGGCGATCCGACGGTCAGGCCGCCGATCGGCAGCGAATAGATCTGCACGCCGAGCCACGCCACGAGTCCCGCTGCCACGAACTGGCCCGCCAGCTTGGTCATCCAGTCGAGGTCCCAGATGTCGTCGGCGACACCGATCACCACGATCAGGAGGGACGCCCCGAGAATCGCGAGGATCGGCCCGGAGTCGGAGAAGATCAGTTTCAGCACGCCGAACTGCCCCGAGAGCAGATAGGCGACTCCGAACGCGACCAGGATGCCCAGGAACATCGCAATCCCGCCGAGGCGCGGAGTCGGCGTGGTGTGCACATCCCGGGCCCGGATCTTCGGGTACAGCCGGTACTTGAGGCTGAGCCTGTAGACGACCAGCGACATCCCGAACGTGATGACGGCCGAGATCAGGGCGAGCGCGATGAGAAGGATCACGGGCGGGCGTCCGGTGCGCTCTCGACCTCGGCGCCGCTGTCGGCCTCGCTCGGTGCGTCGCTGTGATTCTGGGTATTGTCGTCGCTGGTTGCCAGCAGGTCGCCGACGACGGAGCGGATGCGCTCCTCGGAGATCACGCCGTGCCTCAGGATGCGCAACGGCCCCGTGCCCGCGGCGAGTGCCGTCGCGTCGACGATGGTGGACGACGAGTCGCGTCCCTCCACCCGGTTGTACCCGGCGCCGGCCTCTCCCCCGTCGAGGTAGAGCTCGATGGAGTCGCCGAGCATCGCTTCGGCCTCGGCGGCCGTGCGGGCGGCCGGACGGCCGGTCAGATTGGCGGACGAGACGGCGAGCGGCCCCGTCTCGGACAGCAGCTCGAGGGCGATCGTGTCGCTGGGCATCCGGAGAGCGACGGTTCCGCGGGTCTCCCCAGATCCCAGACGAGCGACGGCTGCGCGGGAAGGACGACCGTGAGGCCGCCCGGCCAGAACTCCTGCACGAGATCGGTGACGGCCTGCGGCACGACCTCGGCGAGTGCGGCGAGCGTGGGGATGCCCGGGATGAGCACGGGCGGAGGCGACTGACGGCCGCGGCCCTTCGCATCCAGAAGCCGCTGCACCGCGGCCGGGTTGAAGGCGTCGGCGGCGACCCCGTAGACCGTGTCCGTCGGGAGGACGACGAGTTCGCCCCGGCCGATGGCGGCGCGGGCCAGCCTCATGCCGGTGAGGAGTTCGGAGTCGACAGAGCAGTCGTAGATGGGAGACATGTCGCCACAATGATAGTTGAGCCATCGCCCCGTTCGCTGCGGATAGGCCGCAGAGAGGGCGATACTGGAGCCGATGGACGTCTACTTCTTCGACTGCGATAAGACCCTCTACGACTACGACTTCCACAAGCGCCTGCCACTGCTCGCCGAGTTCGGGGGTGTCAGTCAATACCAGCTGGCATCGTCCTGGTGGGCTGGCGGGCACGAGCGCGCCGCCGAGATCGGCGAGTACTCGACGACGGAGGAATACCTCGAGACTTTCGCCGAAGTCACGGGCGCCCGCCTGACCCTCGAGCAGTGGCAGCAGGCCCGCAAAGCGGCGATGACCCCCATCCCCGGAACCATCGCCGCCCTCCACGAGGCGGCCGGACTCGGCACCGTCTCGCTGCTGTCGAACAACCCGATCCCGTTCAAGGATTCGCTGCCCGTGCTCACGGCGGAGATCATCGACGTGCTGCAAGGTAACGATCTCGTCTCGGCTGTGCTGGGCGCGCGAAAACCGGAACGCCGCATCTACACACGCGCCCTCGGCCGGTTCGGCGTCGAGCCCGGCGACGCCATCCTGTTCGACGATTCGAAGGCGAACGTCGACGGCGCCATCGAGGTCGGGATGCACGCCCACCAGCTCACGCAGAACGCCGACGGCTCGTTCGACGTCGACGGTCTCGTCGACGCCATGCACGCCTTCGCCGGCCGCGGCCGCTGACCGCTGGCCGCCGGCCTCCGGCCTCGCGCCAGGGACAACGCACGAGTGGTCCCGAATCGCCGTTGTAATCGTGTGATTACACGGCAATTCGGGACCAGTCGATGGCGCGGCGACCCGGTCAGGGACGACAGGGGTCAGCGGCGGCCGGCCTTGCTGCGGAAGAGGATGGCCGCCCAGATGTACGAACCGACGATGATCGCGAGGCACCAGCCCACCGCCCACCACGCGCGATCCCCGATGGCGGTGTCGAACAGCAGTCCGCGGATGGTCTCGATCACAGGAGTGATCGGCTGGTTGTCCGCGATCCACTGCAGCCAAGTCGGCATCGTGTCCGTCGGCACGAACGCGCTCGACAAGTAGGGCAGGAACAGCAACGCGAACCCGTAGCCGCTCGCCGCCGCCGGAGTGCGCGCAGCCAGACCGAGCGCGGCGTAGAGCCAGGTGATCGCGAGGATGAAGAGGGCGATCATCCCGATGGCCCCGATCCACTGCAGCGCGTTGCCGGTCGGCCGGAACCCGACGAGCAGCGCGACCCCGATCACCACACCCGTGGCGAACAGATTGCGCAGCAGGCTCGCGACGACGTGCCCGGTGATCACGCCGCTGCTGCGGAGCGGCATCGTGCGAAAGCGATCGACGATCCCGTTCGTCATGTCGTCGGCGACGTCGACCGCGGTGCTGGAGGAGCCGAAACCTGCGCAGAGCAGGATGATGCCGGGCACGACGTAGTTCACGTAGTCGCCGCCCGAGTCGATCGCTCCGCCGAACACGTAGGTGAACAGGAGCATGAGCATGATCGGCAGGACGATCGCCATGATCAGGGCTTCGGTGTTGCGCAGCGTGTGACGGATGCTGCGGCCGATGAAGACGCCGGCGCTGGTCACGCCGGAGACGGCGCGATCGGCGGGCGGCACGGCGGCGATGACGCGGCCGGGGAGCAGTGCGGTAGACATCAGCGGGTGACCTCCAGGTCCTGTGCGGTGAGAGCGAGGAACACGTCGTCCATGCTCGGTTTGCGGATGCTTACGCTGCCACCGGGGAGGCCGGCCGCGTCGAGCAGGTCGATGGCCTCGCGCAGTCCGTGCACGCTGCCGTCGGTGGGGAGTTCGCGTACGACCTCGTCGTTCGCGTCGCGCAGCTCGACGACCTCTCCCCCGACCCGGGCCTTGAGCTCGGCCGCCGTGCCCTCGGCGACCACGACGCCGCGGTCGATGACCGCGATGCGGTCGGCGAGCTGGTCGGCCTCTTCCAGGTACTGCGTGGTGAGGAAGATGGTGATGCCCTGAGCGGCGAGCTCGAGGATCATCCCCCAGAGCGTCTGACGACTGCGGGTGTCGAGGCCGGTTGTCGGCTCGTCGAGGAAGATCACCGGCGGCGTGGCGACGAGGCTGATCGCCAGGTCGAGGCGGCGGCGCATGCCGCCCGAGTACGTCTTGACCTTCTTGCGCGAGGAATCGGCGAGATCGAACTGAGCGAGCAGTTCAGTCGCGCGGCGTTTCGCGTCGGCGGCGGTGTAGCCGGAGAGCCTGGCCATCATCCGCAGGTTCTCCTCCGCGGTGAGCACCTCGTCGACGGCTGCCGACTGCCCGGTGAGGCTGATGGCGCGCTTCACGCCCTCGCGGTCGGAGACCACGTCGCAGCCGGCGACGCTCGCCGTGCCGTCGTCGGGCAGCACCAGGGTGGACAGGATGTTGATGAGCGTTGTCTTGCCCGCCCCGTTCGGGCCGAGCAGGGCGAAGACGGTTCCGGCCCGCACGCGCAGGTCGATGCCGTCGAGCACACGCTGGTCGCCGAACGATTTGCGGAGACTGGCGACTTCGATGGCTGTAGCCATGGTGGTTCCTTTCCGTGTCGAGTGGATCGGGTCGTTGGTTGAACTGAGTATGCCGCAAACTGTTTACGTCGCATACGGTTTTGTATAAGCTATACACAGTTCTAGGATGGGTGTCAACAACCAACCGGAAGGGCGCCAGAACATGGCAGACGCCGTCGAAGAGGCACTCCCCGCGCCGTCGCGCTGAGCTGGGGCGTCGCCGAGCGCCCGCAACGCGGCCCCAAGCGCGAGCTCAGCATCGAGCGCATCATCGAGACGGCCATCCAGCTCGCCGACGACGAAGGCCTTGCCGCCGTCTCGATGAGCAAGATCGCGACGACGCTCGGCTTCACCACGATGTCGCTCTACCGGTATGTGACCAGCAAGGACGACATCCTGCTGCTGATGCAGGATGCCGCGTGCGACATCCCGATCCCGCCGGAGGACGACGAGGTGCCCTGGCGAGACGGTCTGCGGCGCTGGGCCGGGGCCACCATCGAGGTGATGCGCGCCCACCCGTGGTTCACCGACATCCCGATCTCGAGCATCCCTCTCATGCCGAACAACCTGGCCGTGCTCGACTGGGGCCTGCGGGTGATGAAGAACCTCCCGCTCAACGACCAGGAGAAGATGTCGACCGCCCTGACGCTGAGCTCGTACGCGCGCGCGTTCGGACTCGTCGAACGGGATATGAACCGCTCCCGCGAAGAGGTCGGCGCGCCCCTGCAGAGCGGACCGGCGTTCGCAGAGGCAATGAGCGAGCTCGTCACGGACGAACGCTTCCCGTACCTCGCACCGCTCGTGCGCTCCGGCGTCTACTCCGACGGCGAGGACGACCAGGACGACTACGCGTGGGGGCTCGAGCGAATCCTGGACGGGATCCAGCGCTACGTGGACGCTCGCACCAGCGGCGAGCCGATCGTCGCCGCGATGCCACGCGAAGAGGCAGTGCCGCGCGACAAAGCGGTGCGCGAGGCCGCCAAGGCCCGTCGTGAGGCGGAGGGCCGGCTGCGTGAAGCTCGCAAACGGGAGCGTGAGGCGATCGCGAAGGCACGGGAGCGTCAGGCGGCGGCCGACGAGAAGGCGGCGCGAGGGAAGGGCTAGCGTACCGCCGTCGTCGTGCGGTCCCGCGTCGTGAGGTCGCGGTGCGTCGCCGCCGCGCGCCATCCGTCGGCGGTCAGGATGTCGCGGATCTGCGCACCCTGCAGCTCGCCGTGCTCGAGAACGAGGGTGCCGCCCGGGTGGAGCAGTCGCTGGGCGACACGGGAGATCGTGCGCACGACATCCAGACCGTCCTCGCCGCCGTAGAGCGCGGCCGGCGGGTCGAACAGCCGAACCTCGGGGTCGCGCGGGATGGCCTCGGCCGGGATGTACGGCGGGTTGGAGATGACGACGTCGACGGTTCCGTCGAGGTCGGGCAGCGCGTCGGCCAGATCGACGAAGACGACCCGCGCGTTGGTGGCGCCCGACTCCTCGACGTTGCGGCGCGCCCAGATGAACGCCTCCGGCGAATTCTCGACAGCCAGGATGCGGGCGTGCGGCACCTCGGTCGCCATCGCCAGGGCGATCGCACCGCTGCCGGTGCCGAGGTCGACGCCGATCGGCTCGGCGCTCGGAACCGCGCGCAGCGCGTCGATCGCGAACTGCACGACCTGCTCGGTCTCCGGACGCGGGACGAAGACGCCCGGGCCGACGGCGAGCTCCAGGGACCGGAAGGGCGCGCGTCCGGTGATGTGCTGCAGGGGCTCTCGCGTCGCTCGACGCTGGCCGAGTTCGCGAGCCCGCGCAGCGTCCTGAGCCGTGATGGTCGAACCCATCAGCGCGAGGGCCTGGACGCGTCCGCGCCCCTCGCCGAGCACGTGCCCGATCAGCAGCTCGGCATCCACAGCGGGGTCGGGGACGCCGGCGCGCTCGAGCACACCGATCAGCTCGTCGCGCAGTGCGGCGACGGTGCCGGCGGGCCGTGTCGGGACGTCGTTCGGGGAGGATTCGGGTGGGGTCATCGCCCGTCGAGCCTAGCGGCACAGCGAGGCCACGGACCGTCACACGGCGTCTCGGGAGTGCGCTGAAGATTAGAGTGGTGATGCTCAGACATCATCTCCGCGCCACCATCCCGCGCCACCATCCCGCGCCACAAGGAAGAGGCCATGACAGGTCACGTTTACGACAACATCGCTGAAGCGGTCGGACACACCCCGCTGGTGAAGCTGAACCGCCTCACCGAAGGCTCCGACGCTACGGTTCTCGTCAAGCTCGAGTTCTACAACCCGGCGGGGAGCGTCAAAGACCGCATCGGCGTCGCGATCATCGACGCGGCCGAGAAATCGGGCGCACTGCGACCCGGGGGCACCATCGTCGAAGGCACCAGCGGCAATACGGGTATCGCACTCGCGATGGTCGGCGCTGCACGCGGCTACAAGGTGATCCTGACCATGCCTGAGACCATGAGCAAGGAACGCCGCGTCCTCCTGCGCGCATTCGGCGCGGAGATCGTCCTGACCCCCGGACCCGACGGCATGCGCGGAGCAGTCGAGACGGCCAAGCAGATCGTCGCCGACACCGACAATGCCATCTGGGCGCAGCAGTTCGCCAACGAGGCCAACCCGGCCATCCACCGCGCCACCACTGCCGAGGAGATCTGGGCGGACACCGACGGCGGCGTCGACATCTTCGTCTCGGGGATCGGCACGGGCGGCACCATCACCGGCGTCGGCCAGGTGCTCAAGGAGCGGAAGCCGGGCGTGCAGATCATCGCGGTCGAGCCGAAGGACTCCCCATCCTGAACGGCGGAAAGCCCGGGCCGCACAAGATCCAGGGGCTCGGCGCCAACTTCGTGCCGGAGATCCTCGACACCACCGTCTACGACGAGGTGATCGACGTGACGTTCGAGGACTCGATCGAGGTGGCCAAGCGGCTCGCGAGCGAAGAAGGAATCCTCGCCGGCATCTCGTCCGGAGCCATCGTGTGGGGGGCGCTCGAGGTGGCCCAGCGTCCGGAGAACGCCGGCAAGACCATCGTCGCCGTCGTCGCAGACACCGGAGAGCGGTACATCTCGACGGCGCTCTGGGCCGACCTGCTCGACTGACGCATCCGTCTGACCTCCTCCATGGCGTTCTTCTCCCGCACCCGCGAAGACATCACGAACGCGCGCAAGCACGACCCGGCGGCGCGTAGCGGTTTCGAGGTTTATGTGGCGTACTCGGGCCTGCACGCCGTTTGGTCGTACCGTGTGGCGCACCGGATGTGGCGGGCCGGGCTCAAGACGCCGGCCCGCTTCCTCTCGCAGTTCACCCGGTTCCTCACCGGCATCGAGATCCACCCCGGTGCGACCATCGGCCGGCGCTTCTTCATCGACCACGGGATGGGCGTGGTCATCGGTGAGACGACGTGGGTCGGTGACGACGTGATGCTGTATCACGGCGTGACACTGGGTGGAAAGGGCAGCGGCCACGGCAAGCGGCACCCCACCATCGAAAACGGTGTCACGGTCGGAGCCGGGGCCAAAGTGCTCGGCGCGATCACGATCGGCGCCCGCTCGGTGATCGGTGCGAACGCCGTCGTCATCCACGACGCGCCCTCCGACTCGGTACTCACGGGCGTTCCTGCCCGCGCCCACCACCGGACCGGCAACGAGCAGATCCCGGGCGACGACTGGATCGACCCCGCCATCTACATCTGACCGCGTGCACTCGACTCCCCGGCCCCAACGCAATCGACTCCGGGAGGAATCCCGCTTCAGCAGTGCTGAAGCGGGATTCTTCCCGGAGTCGATTGTGTTAGGTGCGGGGCGGAGGGTCAGTCGGTGGCGAGGTCGGCGAGGCGGGCCTCTTCGTCGGCCAGGATGCACGACTCGATGACGGGCTCGAGGGCGCCGTTCATGACGGCGTCGAGGTTGTAGGCCTTGTAGCCGGTGCGGTGGTCCGCGATCCGGTTCTCCGGGAAGTTGTACGTCCGGATGCGCTCGGATCGGTCCATCGTGCGGATCTGGCTCTTGCGCACCGCGGACGCGGCCGCGTCGATCTCCTCCTGCTGACGTGCGAGCACGCGGGCGCGCAGCACGCGCATCCCGCTTCGCGGTTCTGCAGCTGGCTCTTCTCGTTCTGCATCGCGACGACGATGCCGGTCGGGAGGTGCGTGATGCGCACGGCGGAGTCGGTGGTGTTCACAGACTGGCCGCCGGGGCCGCTCGAGCGGTAGACGTCGATCTTGAGGTCGTTGGGACTGATCTCGACCTCTTCGGGCTCGTCCACCTCGGGGAAGACGAGCACGCCGGCGGCGGAGGTGTGGATGCGTCCCTGCGACTCGGTTGCCGGCACACGCTGTACGCGGTGCACGCCTCCCTCGTACTTCAGGTGCGCCCAGACGCCCTCGGCGGGGTCGGACGAGTTGCCCTTGATCGCGAGCTGCACATCCTTGATGCCGCCGAGGTCGCTCGAGGTCTGCTCGAGGATCTCGGTCTTCCACCGCTTCGACTCGGCGTAGTGCAGGTACATGCGCAGCAGGTCGGCGGCGAACAGCGCGGACTCGGCCCCGCCCTCGCCCATCTTGATCTCCATGATGACGTCGCGGCTGTCGTTCTCGTCGCGCGGGATGAGCAGACGGCGCAGCTTCTCGCCCGACTCGGCGAGGTTCTCCTCGAGTCCGGGGATCTCCTCGGCGAACGCCTCGTCTTCTGCTGCCAGTTCCCGTGCTGCGGCGAGGTCGTCTTCGAGCTGCTTCCAGTGGTTGTACGACGCGACGATGCGGCTGAGCTCGGCGTAGCGCCGGTTGACCTTCTTGGAGCGCACGGGGTCGCTGTGCAGCTCCGGGTCGGCGAGCTGCTCCTGCAGGTCGTCGTGCTCGGCGATCAGGGAGTTCACCGATTCGAACATCGTCTCTTCTTTCTGGGTAGCAACCGTCAGGGCAAGAAAAGTGCCCGCGCGACCGGTCGAAACCGGTCGCGCGGGCACTGGGACAGCTAGCGGTGGTCGTGCTCGTTGCCGTGCGAGTGCGCCGTGCCGTGACCGTTGGTCGTGGCGGCGGGCATCGACTTCTGCACCTGCATCAGGAACTCGACGTTGCTCGAGGTCTCCTTCAGACGGCCGAGAACCATCTCGAGCGCCTGCTGCTGGTCGAGCCCGGCGAGGGCGCGACGCAGCTTCCAGGTGACCTTGACCTCATCCGGAGCCATCAGCATCTCTTCGCGACGGGTTCCGGATGCGTTCACATCCACCGCGGGGAAGATGCGCTTGTCGGCCAGCTGGCGCGACAGGCGGAGCTCCATGTTGCCGGTACCCTTGAACTCCTCGAAGATGACCTCGTCCATCTTGGATCCGGTCTCGACCAGGGCCGAGGCGAGGATCGTGAGCGATCCGCCGTGCTCGATGTTGCGGGCAGCACCGAAGAAGCGCTTCGGCGGGTACAGCGCCGAGGCGTCGACACCACCGGAGAGGATGCGTCCGGATGCGGGCGCGGCCAGGTTGTACGCACGGCCCAGGCGGGTGATCGAGTCGAGCAGCACGACGACGTCGTGGCCGAGCTCCACCAGACGCTTGGCGCGCTCGATGGCGAGCTCGGCGACCGTGGTGTGGTCTTCGGCCGGACGGTCGAAGGTCGAGGCGATGACCTCGCCCTTCACCGTGCGCTGCATGTCGGTGACCTCTTCGGGACGCTCGTCGACCAGGACGACCATGAGGTGGACCTCAGGGTTGTTCGTGGTGATGGCGTTCGCGATCTGCTGCATCACGATGGTCTTGCCGGCCTTCGGCGGCGCGACGATGAGACCGCGCTGGCCCTTGCCGATCGGGGCGACCAGGTCGATGATGCGCTGCGTGATCTTGGTGGGCTCGGTCTCGAGGCGCAGACGCTCCTGCGGGTAGAGCGGGGTGAGCTTGCCGAACTCGACGCGGCTCGCGGCCTCTTCGATCGTCTGACCGTTGACCGAGTCGACCTTGACGATCGCGTTGTACTTCTGACGGCTGTTGTTCTCGCCCTCACGCGGCTGGCGGATGGCACCGACCACGGCGTCGCCCTTGCGCAGGTTGTACTTCTTGACCTGGCCGAGGGAGACGTACACGTCGTTCGTGCCCGGCAGGTAGCCCGAGGTGCGCACGAAGGCGTAGTTGTCGAGGACATCCAGGATGCCCGCGACGGGGATCAGTACGTCGTCGTCGGCGATCTCGGGGTCGAGCTCGTCGGTGCCGGTGCCGCCGCGACGCTTGCGGTCACGGTAACGGCTGCGACCCGAACGCTCGCCGTCGGGCTGCGCGTCGTTCTGCGGGCCGTTGTTGCGGTTCTGGTTCTGCTGGCCGTTCTGGTTCTGGTTCTGGTTGCCGCGGTTCTGGTTCTGCTGGCCGTTCTGGCCACGACCGGACTCGTCGCGGTCGCCCTGCGCCTGCTGGCCCTGGTTCTGCTGGCCCTGCTGGTTGTCCGCTCCGCCCGCGTTCTTGTTGCGGTTGCGGTTGCGGCTGCGACCCTGGCGCTGCTGACCCTGCTCGCCGTTCTGCTCACCCTGAGCGTCGTCGGAGTTCTCGTCCGTCGTGTTCTCGGATGCGCTGTCGGCGGCAGCGTTCTCGGTGCCGGCGTTGTCGGACTGACCGTTCTGGCCGCCCTGGTTGCCACGGCCGCGGCGGCGTCCGCCGCGCTGACCGTTCTCGCCCTGGCGCGGCGCCTGCTCGGCGTCGCCGTTCTGCTCGACGGATGCGTCCGCATCCTGAGCCGAGGCGCCCTGGGCCGCCGACTCACGGGACGCGAGTGCGGAGTCGAGCAGCGCATCCACATCCGGGATGAGCGAGTCGACGCCGGTGGCGCCGGAGTTGACGTGCGTAGCGGCCGGCACGAGAGCGTCGGCGCTGGTCGCGCGGCGCGGTGCCCGCTTACGGGCTACGGGCGGTGCGGTTGCGGCCTGCAGAGCAGGAGGCAGCACAGCCTCGCCTACGTGCGGCTCGGACGAGAGCGGCTCGGCGATGAGCGGCTCGATCAGAACCTGCGATGCGGCGGCGCTCTGCTCGTCCGACACGGGCGCGTCCGACACGGACTCGTCCGAGACGGGCTCGGCCACCACGGCGACGCCGTCTTCGGCGCCTCCGGCGGCGGCCCGAGCGGAGGCGACAGCCTCCACCAGTTCGCCCTTGCGAAGCTTGTTGACGCCCTGAATTCCCAGGCCGGCAGCGAGAGCCTGAAGCTCGGCTACCTTGAGGGACGTCAGGTCGTTGGTGTCCGCGCCCCCGGCGCGGAGATTGACATCAGTCACTGAAGAGGATTCCTTTCCCCCGACATGCGATCGTTCGCAGTCGTATAAGCGCTCGTCATATGAACTGACCTGTGCTCATCACCACGATGCTTGAGGGCACTGTGCTTGATGGAGCTGGCGCGATGCGTTCTGATCCGCTCGACGTCGGTACTCGACTAGGTCTCGAGTACGCAGGCAGGAATGACGGCATGATTGCTGGAAATCACCCGAAGATCAGATTCGCTCGTGACGCGGTTCTTGCGGGTGCAGGCACAGTTTACCACCTTTATCAGCGCGTTCTTGACGCTAGGCGGCGGGTGTGTCCGACTGGATCTCCGCTTGCGGAGTCACCGTCGCACCCTTGAAGTCGACGGCGAGCATCAGCGGCTGCCATCGCGTCTCCGCCTTCTGCGCGACGAGCTCCGCCGCAGCGAGACGCTGGCTCGGATCGTTGCACAGCACCAGGATGGACGGGCCCGCTCCGGAGACGACCGCCGCGAATCCGTTGTCCCGCAGGAGCGTGATCAGTCGGTCGGTCTCGGGCATCGCCGAGGCGCGGTAGCTCTGGTGGAGCTTGTCCTCGGTGGCGGCGAGCAGCAGTTCGGGGCTCTGGATGAGAGCCGCGACCAGCAGGGCCGAGCGGGAGAGGTTGAACACCGCGTCCTCGTGGGGCACGGAGTCGGGTTGCAGGCTACGGGCGAGAGCCGTCGACATGACGTGCTCCGGCACGAGCACGAGCGGTGAGACGCCGCGGTGCACGATCAACTTCTTGAAGCGGGGGCCCTCGGGCGTCACCCAGGCGATGGTGAGGCCGCCGAACAGGGCGGGTGCCACGTTGTCGGGGTGGCCTTCCATGTCGTTGGCGAGGGCGAGCAGGCCCTGAGCGTCGATGTCGACGATGCCCTCGAGCAGTCCCTTGGCCGCCATGATGCCGGACACGATCGCGGCGCCGGAGGACCCCATCCCTCGGCCGTGCGGGATGCTGTTGCGGGCGACGAGGTCGAGACCGGGCATCGGGTGGCCGACAGCCGAGAAGGTGTGCGCGATCGCCCGCACGACGAGGTTGGTCTCGTCGGTCGGCACCTCGCCGGCGCCGACCCCGATGACCTCGACGGTCGCTCCCGGCTCGTCGCGAACACGCACGCTCAGCTCGTCGTACTGGGCGAGCGCGAGACCGAGCGTGTCGAAACCGGGCCCGAGGTTGGCGCTCGTCGCCGGGACTTTGACCGTGACCGCGCGTCCGCGCAGGTCGCCGGCGGAGAAGGTCACGCCTCGACTCCGACGGGCTCGGTGGCCTCCAGACCGAGGACATCGGCGATCGTCGCGGTGTCGACGGGCACCACGGTCGGCTGCACGTCGGAGCCATCGGCCGTGCGCAGGGCCCACTGCGGGTCCTTCAGACCGTGACCGGTGACCGTGAGCACGACGGTCGCACCGGCGGGGATGACTCCGGCGGCGGATCGCTCGAGCAGACCGGCGACGCTGATCGCCGACGCCGGCTCGACGAAGATGCCGACCTCGGCCGACAGGATGCGCTGGGCCTCGAGGATCGCGGCGTCTTCGATGGCGCCGAAGTAGCCGTCGCTGTCGTCGCGCGCGTTGAGCGCGAGCTCCCACGACGCGGGGTTCCCGATGCGGATAGCCGAGGCGACCGTCTCCGGGTCCTTCACGGGGTGACCGAGCACGATGGGAGCGCTGCCTGCAGCCTGGAAGCCGAACATCCGGGGAAGCTTCGTGGCCTCGCCGCGCTGCAGCTCCTCGGTGTATCCGCGGTGGTAGGCGGTGTAGTTGCCCGCGTTGCCGACGGGGACGATGTGGAAGTCCGGCGCATCCCCGAGCACCTCGACGACCTCGAACGCGGCCGTCTTCTGACCCTCGATGCGGTCGGGGTTGACGGAGTTGACCAGGTGGACCGGGTAGTGCGTCGCGAGGTCGCGGGCGATCTCGAGACAGTCGTCGAAGTTGCCCTGCACCTGCAGCAGCTGCGCGTTGTGCGCGATCGCCTGGCTGAGCTTGCCCAGAGCGATCTTGCCCTCGGGAACCAGCACGACCGCCTGGATGCCCGCGTGCGTGGCGTATGCCGCCGCCGACGCGGAGGTGTTTCCGGTCGAGGCGCAGATGACGGCCTTGGCGCCGTGCTCGACGGCCTTCGAGATCGCCATCGTCATGCCGCGGTCCTTGAACGAACCGGTCGGGTTCATTCCCTCGAACTTCACGAAGACGTTCGCTCCGGTGCGGGCGGAGAGGGCGGGGGCCGGCAGCAGGGGCGTTCCGCCCTCGCCGAGCGTCACGATCGGCGTCGCGTCACTGATGTTGAGGCGGTCCGCGTACTCGCGGAGCACTCCCCGCCACTGGCGACTGTTCGGCTTCTGGGGCATTACGATCCTTCGACTCGGAGAACGGATGAGATTGCTTTCACGACATCGCTGGCTGCCAACGACTCGACGGTGGCCGCCAACGCGGCCTCCTCGGCTTCGTGGGTTCCGATAACCAGGGTAGCGGTGGGCGGTGCGTCGGAATGACCGGCCGCGACCGGCAGCGTAATCATTCCGGTCGCCGTACCGATCGACTGCTGCACGGTCTCGACGCTGACCCCGCCGTCGCTCAGGATGCGCGCGACCGCGGCGAGCACGCCCGGCTGGTCGGCCACATCCATCGTGATCTGGTACTTCGTGACGACGCGCCCCACCTCGAGCACAGGAAGCTGGGCGTGCGTGGACTCGGCGACGCCGGGACCTCCGACGACGTGCCGCCGCGCGGCCGAGACGAGGTCGCCGAGAACAGCCGATGCCGTCTCCACTCCCCCGGCGCCCGCGCCGTAGAACATCAAGTCGCCGGCTGCGGCGGCCTGCACGAACACCGCGTTGTGCGCGCCGTGCACGGCCGCGAGCGGGTGGTCGCGACGGATGAGCGCCGGATAGACCCGCGCCGAGACGCCCTCCTGCCCGGTCTCCGGATCGGTGAGGCGCTCGCAGATGGCGAGGAGCTTGATGACGGAACCGTTCTCGCGAGCCGCGTCGACCTGCACCTTGCTGACGCTCGTGATCCCCTCGCGGTACACCGACTCCAGAGGGACCGTCGTGTGGAAGGCGAGGCTGGCGAGGATCGCAGCCTTCTGCGCGGCGTCGTATCCGCCGATGTCCGCGGTCGGGTCCGCCTCGGCGTAGCCGCGGTCTGTGGCCGTCGCCAGCGCATCCTGAAGCGTCTCGCCGTTCACGTCCATGCGATCGAGCACGAAGTTCGTGGTTCCGTTGACGATGCCGAGGATGCGGTTGACCTTGTCTCCCGCGAGGCTGTCGCGAAGCGGCCGGATGATCGGGATCGCCCCGCCGACGGCCGCCTCGTAGTAGAGCTGCGCTCCCACCTGCTCCGCTGCCTCGAACAGCTCAGGGCCGTGGGTGGCCATCAGCGCCTTGTTGGCGGTGATGACATCGGCTCCGGAGTTGAGCGCCTGGAGCACGTAGCCGCGGGCGGGCTCGATGCCGCCCATCAACTCGACGACGATGTCGGCGCCGAGGATCAGCGATGACGCATCCGTCGTGAAGAGGTGGGGCGGAAGCTCGACATCACGGTCGGCATCGACGTCGCGAACGGCGATTCCGACGAGCTCGAGGTTGGCTCCCACGCGTGACGCGAGCTCCTCCCCCTCTTCGAGCAGGAGACGAGCCACCTGGGCGCCGACGGATCCAGCGCCCAGCAGGGCGACACGGAGGCTGCGGTATTCGATCATGCGATGTCTTCCTTGTTCACGGCGTAAGCGGCATCGCGCGCGAGCAGATCGGCTTCGGTCTCGCCGCGCACGATCACCCGCGCCTCTCCGTCGCGCACGGCGACCACCGCGGGGCGGCCGACGTAGTTGTAGTTGCTCGACAGCGACCAGCAGTACGCGCCGGTCGCGGCCACGGCCAGAAGGTCGCCGGGAGCCACATCGTTCGGCAGGTAGTCGGCGTCGACGACGATGTCGCCGCTCTCGCAGTGCTTGCCGGCGACGCGTACGAGCGCGGGAGCCGCATCCGTCGCCCGGTTGGCGATCCGCACGGAGTAGTCGGCGCCGTAGAGCGCAGGCCGTGCGTTGTCGCTCATGCCGCCGTCGACGCTGACGTAGCGCCGCACAGCGGTCTCGCCGTCGTCCTGGTAGCTGACCGTGACGTCTTTCGTGGTGCCGACCGTGTAGAGGGTGAGGCCTGCGGTGCCGATGATCGACCGGCCGGGCTCGAAGGCGACGACGGGGATCGGGATGCCGAGCTCGGCGCATCCTGAAGCCACGGTCTCGGCGATGCGGGTCGCCAGCTCGTCGATCGGAGACGGGTCGTCGGCGGCCGTGTACGCGATCCCGAAACCACCGCCGAGGTTGAGCTCGGGCACCGGACCGTCGTCGAGAAGCTGCTTGTGCACGGAGAGCAACCGCGCGGCCGACTCGGCGAAGCCGTCGGCCCCGAAGATCTGCGACCCGATGTGACAGTGCAGTCCGAGGAAGTCGAGACCGTCCAACTCCCGGATGCGCGCGACCGCCGCCGGGGTGTCCGTCAGCGTGATGCCGAACTTCTGGTCTTCGTGGGCCGTGGCGAGAAAGGCGTGGGTGTGGGCGTGGACGCCGCTGTTGACCCGGAGCCGCACGCGCTGGGTGCGCCCGTGCCGAGCCGCGGCCTCGGCGACGCGCTCGATCTCCTGAACGCTGTCGAGGATGATCGTGCCGACCTCGAGCGCGACAGCCCGGTCGATCTCGGCGAGCGACTTGTTGTTGCCGTGGAACCCGATCCGAGCGGGATCGACGTCGGCCGCCACCGCCACCGCGAGCTCGCCGCCGCTGCAGACATCGATGTTGAGGCCGGCGTCGACCATCCAGCGCGCGATCTCGATGCTGAGGAACGCTTTACCCGCGTAGTAGACCTTGGCGTTCGATCCCACTCGGGCGAAGGCGTCCGCGAACGCAGCGCGCACCTCGGCCGCGCGCTGTCGCGCTTCCGTCTCGTCGACCACATAGAGAGGGGTGCCGAACCGCGCGGCGAGATCGTCGGCCGAGACGCCGCCGACGACGAGCCGGCCGTCGATGCGGTCGACCGTTCGTGACCAGAGGCCAGGATGCAGCTCGTTGGCGTCTGCGGGCTCGCGCAACCAGTCGGGGGCAAGCGGATTGGCGGGAGTGGCCACGGCGAAAACCTCACGGGATCAGACGAGTGGGGGTCTCTCGGGGCGAGCGGACCCGGATTGGCCCCTGAAGCCGACAGAGAAAACGGCGCACGCGGCAAGGCGCGCGGTATGGCGATTCTATCCAGGATGCGCAGGGCCGCTCGACTTCGTTACGCCGGCCGCCGGAGGGCATCCGCCGGGCGCGCATCCGCCGGGCGCGCATCCGCCGGGCGCGCGACTCGACGCGCTAGCAGCTTCCCTTGCTCTGGAGCGTCTTGTCGTCCAGCACGAAGTCCTCGGCGGAGAGCTGCACGGTGGCATGACCGGGCGTGACGGTGATCTCGTTCACCTGAACACCCTCCGGAAGGTACTGCGCGACGCACACGGGGATGGGGCCGCGGTCGGTCAGCGCCTTCACGAGCGTCGAGAGGTCGATGGCGCCCGATCCGGCGGTGACCTTGGCGTCGACCGGCTGAAGCAGCACGGTCTTGCCCGCCGCCTCCGGACTGACGCTCACCTGGTACCCGATCGGCAGTCCGAGGATGTCGGCCGTGCCGTCATAGGTGACGACGTCGTCGCCGAGCTTGAGGTCGCCGGTGATGCCCGGGATCGACACCAGCTTGTTCAGTGAGTCCTGCGAGACCCCGAGGGTGCCGTCGAGGTTCGCGACCGGCTTCGAGAAGTCGGTCGGCACACCCGTGGCGACGACGGATGCGCTGATCGGCGCGCCCTGCACCATCAGTTTCGGCGCATCCAGCTCCACCCTGTCGAACGAGCCGCTCAGGTACTGCTGGATCACGGAGGCACCGCCGATGCTGACCGAGACGTCGCCCGAGACGGTGTCCGGAAAACCCTTCTCGATCTCGGAGGCGACGCGATCCTGCGCGTATGCTCGCGCGATCCCGTCTGCGACGAAGAACAGGGCGACGAGCGCGACGATCGGGATGAGCACCCAGAGCAGGATGCGCAGCCAGCGACGCTTGGCGCGAGGCTGCGCGACCGTATCCCCGCCCGGATGCGGTGGCTCGGGCGCACCCGCGGGCGGCTGCTCGGGCTCAGGAAGGCCGGTGTTCAGCGGTTCGGTCGGTTGCGTGTCGCTCATGCGTCACCTCACATCCGGTCGGGAGCCGATACCCCGAGGAGACCGAGCCCGTTGCGGATGACCTGACCGGTCGCATCGTTCAACCAGAGGCGCGTACGGTGCAGGTCGGTGATCGGCTCCTCGCCGAGGGGGATCACCCGGGTCGCGGCGTACCAGGTGTGGTAGAGCCCGGCGATCTCCTCGAGGTAGCGAGCGACGCGGTGCGGTTCGCGCAGTTCGGCCGCCTGGGCGACGACCCGCGGGAACTCCTGGAGCCCGCCGAGCAGCGCGGACTCGCTCTCGTGGGTGAGCAGCTCGGGCGCGAAGGCGCTGCGGTCGACGCCGGCAGCAGCCGCGTTCGTCTCGACGGAACGGGTGCGGGCGTGCGCATACTGCACGTAGTACACGGGGTTCTCGTTGCTGCGCTTGCTCAGCAGGTCGAGGTCGATGTCGAGCTGCGAGTCGCTGGACGAGCGCACGAGGGCGTAACGCCCCGCGTCCACGCCGACGGCGTCGACCAGGTCGTCGAGGGTGACGATCGTGCCGGCGCGTTTCGACATCTTGACCGGCTGTCCGTCGCGGACCAGGTTGACCATCTGACCGATGAGGATCTGCAAGTTGACGTTCGGCACGTCCCCGAACGCCTCGACCGCGGCCATCAGACGGCCGACGTAGCCGTGGTGGTCGGCGCCCAGCATGATCAGGTTCTGCTCGAAACCACGTTCGCGCTTGTTGAGGTAGTAGCCGAGGTCACCCGAGATGTACGCCGGCTCGCCGTTGCTGCGGATGATGACGCGGTCGCGGTCGTCGCCGAAGGTAGTGGTGCGCAGCCAGATCGCGCCGTCCTCCTCGAAGATGTGGCCCTGCTCGCGCAGCCGCTCGATGGCGCGCTCGACGGCGCCGGACTCGTGCAGCGAGTCCTCGTGGAAGTACACGTCGAAGTCGACGCCGAAGCTGTGGAGCTTCGCCTTGATCTCCGCGAACATCAGCTCGGTCCCGATCGAGCGGAACACCTCCTGCTGCTTGTCGCGCGGCAGCTCGGCGAGGTCGCCGTCGTACGCCGCGACCACCTGGTCGGCGATCTCGCCGATGTATGCGCCGCCGTACCCGTCTTCCGGAGTGGGCTCACCCAGGTGCGCGGCGAGCAGACTCCGCGCGAAGCGATCGATCTGCGAACCGTGATCGTTGAAGTAGTACTCCCGCGTCACCTCGGCGCCCTCGGCCTGCAGGATGCGCGCGAGACTGTCGCCCACGGCGGCCCAGCGCACGCCGCCCATGTGGATCGGGCCGGTGGGGTTCGCCGAGACGAACTCGAGGTTCACGGTGAGGCCGTCGTAGAGGTGCCCGTCGCCGTACGCATCGCCTGCGTCCACGATCGTCTTCGCGAGGAGGCCGGCAGCAGCCGCGTCGAGACGGAAGTTGATGAAGCCGGGACCGGCGACCTCGCTCGACGCGACACCGTCGATCGAGGCCGCCGCCTCGGCGATCTCGGCCGCAAGCTCGCGGGGGTTGGCGTCGATGCGCTTCGCCAGCCGCATGGCCACGTTGGAGGCCCAATCGCCGTGTTCGCGGTTCTTGGGGCGCTCGAGCGGAACGTCGTCGATGGTGACGGTGACCTCGCCCAGGTCGGCGTTCGCCGCGCGACGCCGGTCGACGATCGACGTCACGATATCGAGCAGGGCGGCGGAGAGGTCAGCAGGAGTCACGATCAACGATTCTACCGGGGACACGAATGGGGAGGTGTCAGGCATCGATTGCACCAACGAAGGCATCGGGGGCACGGATGCGATCCACGTCGCTTTGATACAGTCAACGCGACGCGCGCCGAGGCGCTCTCGTTCGCTTCGCGTATCCGCCCACAGCACCAAGAGGAATAAGCCGCCATGGTCGCATCATCCCGCATCCGTCGCACCGTATCCCTTCGAGCCGGTGCCGCTCTCAGTGCCGTGCTCGTCGCCGGACTGGTACTCAGCGGCTGCGCGGACGGCGGCAAGGCGGCGAATTCCGCCACACCGTCGCCGACCAAGACCGCGGACGCCGCGGCCGAGCCAACGGCGACCCCCACGCCGAGCGACCCGCCCACACCGGTCACCCTGACGTGCGACCAGATCCTCACCCCGGACCAGGTCTATGCATACAACCCGAATGTGGGCGTCGCTCCCGACTATGCGCCGAAATCAGGGTCGCTGGAGAAGCAGATCGCGGACTGGAAGGGCGTCGCCTGCGGGCGGATGAACCAGACCAGCAATGAGCTGATCGAGGTCGCCGTCGGGCAGCCGCCGGCGAGCGCCATGGAGGGCCTGAAGAACGCGGCGGTCACCACGAGCCAGCCCGTCCCCACCTACGGAGTGCCTCCGCAGGTGGAGGGGTACTTCAAGCCCGGAACCGCCGGCGAGGTGCAGATCTTCACCGGGAAGTACTGGGTCGTCGCGACATCGACGGCCTTCTTCGAGCCGGGCGACGCCGCTCCGCTCATGGAAGACGTGCTGTCGAACCTGCCCCAGGGCTGACGGCGTCACAACGACACCCGTCGGGGATGCTAGCCTTGACGGGCACTCCTGGCCCCCATAGCTCAGGGGATAGAGCGTCTGCCTCCGGAGCAGAAGGCCGCAGGTTCAAATCCTGCTGGGGGCACCTCAGAAGTCTTCGCGCCCCTCGGCCTCGACATCGAGTGTCTTCTCGTCGGCGGCCCACGCGTCGAGAACGAGGGCGAGCTGGCGTCTCAGCCACTCCGCCTCGAGCAGGGCTTCGGATTCGAGTCGGATCAGCTGCCGAGTTCGTTCCCCGGCGCTTCCAGTGAGATCGTCCATGTGCGTTCCCTTCCGTGACCGAGTCTGGCGCTTCGTCGCTCCGCACACAATGACGCGTTGTTTGCCGGCGGCTCGACCGGGCCTGCAGAGCTGTCGGCCGCGCATGAGAAGGTGGACCCATGCCTGAAGCCGCCTCGACCACCGGGTGGAAGGCGAGCGTCTCTGCTTTGTCGCAGTCGGCTCCCGCCCCGGCGACGGGAACGACTCGGATGGGCTTGCAGTTCGAGTTGCGGGAGCGCACGCGTGCATCATCGGGGCGATGGGATGCGCCGAAGTCGCGCACCGCGACCGCCGACGCCGGACGTGGAATGCTGCGCCTCGGCGTGCGACCCGTGACGCTCAGCGAGACCGGCAACTGGGTGCGGGGCAGCCTCACCTGGACGACCCTCCCCCATCTGCTCAACCGGCTCGGCGTCAGCCGCGAGCAGCATCACTGGTTCGGCCAGTTCGCCGCCCTGCACCGATCGGGGCGGGATGTGTATGTACCCGGCGAGGCGGATTGGCTGTTCATCGACGAGTTCGCCTCTCCGCTGCTCTGGCCGCTCCTTGCCGACGCGGAGAAGCTCGGCATCGCCTTCGTGACCGGCAAACGGGAGACGGATGTGACCGTAGCCGACGGCGCACGGGTCACGGTCGATGCGAGCTCCGATCGGGATGCGACGCTGCGGCTGCGCACCGTGGCCATGGTCGGCGATCGAGCGCATCCGGTGACCCGGGCGGCCGCTGTGGCAGACCACGGGTTGTATGTGTGGGAGTTCGCGCCGGAGCCACGATTCACGCTCGCCCGCACGGCCGCGCCGCTCTCGACCGAGCAGCGCCGCCTGCTCTCCGGACCGGCCGTCATCGATGTGCCCGCCGCTGAGGCCGGCGAATTCCTGCGCGACTACTACCCTCGACTGCAGAGCGTGATCGACGTGGTGAGCACGGATGCGTCCGTCGCCTTCCCCGAGATCCTTCCACCGCTGCTCGTGCTCTCCGCCACCTTCGGCGAGAACGATCGGCTGGAGCTCGGCTGGGGATGGGAGTCGGCCGGTGCGCACGAGGCGCTCGCCGCGCATCCGGTACCCCCGGGCATCACCGCTGCGCTGGGAGAGGAACCGGGCACCGCGGTGCTGTCGGGCGTCGCAGCCGCGGAGTTCGCCGCCGAGGTGCTGCCCGTGCTCGAGCAACGCACCGACCTACGGGTCGATGTGTTCGGCGAGCGTCCCGAGTACCGCGAGCTGACCGAGACCCCGAAGCTCGTGGTCACCACGGTCGAGACGGACAAGCGCGACTGGTTCGATCTCGGCGTGATGGTCACGGTCGCCGGCCGCACGATCCCCTTCACCCCTTTGTTCTCGGCGTTGTCGAAGGGCCGCCCGAAGCTGTTGCTCGTCGACAAGTCGTACCTCTCCCTCAACCAGCCGGTCTTCGACGAACTGAAGCGGCTGATCGACGAGGCCCAGGAGCTCGACGAGTGGGAGCCGGGCGGGCTTCGGATCAGTCGGTACCAGACCGCGCTGTGGTCGGAATTCGTCGAGCTCGCCGACGAGGCGCATCAGGCGGAGGCCTGGCGACGGACCGTCGACGGGCTGCGCGGCATCCGTGACGGTGAGTCGCTCGAGGCGCTCGCGGTGCCCGTATCGGTTCAGGCGGACCTGCGCCCGTATCAGGTCGACGGATTCCGCTGGCTGGCCTTTCTCTGGGAGCACGGACTGGGCGGCATCCTCGCGGACGACATGGGTCTCGGAAAGACGCTGCAAACCCTCGCGCTGATCGCCCACACGCGGGATGTCACACTCCCGGCCGATCGCCGACCGTTCCTCGTGGTCGCGCCGACCTCCGTCGTCTCCAACTGGCAGTCCGAGGCCGCGCGATTCGCGCCTGACCTGGTCGTGCGCGGCATCACGGCCACGGCGGCGAAGAGTCGCGCGAAGCTGAAGGCGCTGGCTGAGGGCGCCGATCTGGTCGTCACGTCGTACGCCCTGTTCCGGCTGGACTTCGCCGCCTATCAGGCAGTCGACTGGGCCGGGCTGATCCTCGACGAGGCCCAGCTAATCAAGAACCGCAGTTCGAAGGCGCACGAGGCGGCCGTGAACCTGAACGCTCCGTTCAAACTCGCCATCACGGGCACCCCGATGGAGAACAACCTGCTCGACATCTGGTCGTTGTTCCGGGTCGTCTCCCCGGACTCCTGCCTCCGCGGCTCGGATTCACGGAGCGGTATCTGAAACCGCTCGCTGCCGGCGAGCGGCCGGATGTGCTCGCCCGGCTGCGCACGCGCATCCGGCCCCTCATGCTGCGACGCACCAAAGAGGCCGTCGCCGCTGAGCTGCCTGAGAAGCAGGAGCAGATTCTCCGGGTCGAGCTCTCGCCGCGGCACCGCCGCCTCTACGACCTGTATCTGCAGCGCGAGCGCCAGAAGTTGCTCGGGCTGGTCGAAGACCTCGACCGCAACCGCTTCATCGTCTTCCGATCGCTGACCCTGCTCCGGATGCTCGCCCTCGACGCCTCGCTTGTGGACGAGCAGTACGCCGGAGTCGCATCGGCGAAACTGGATGTGCTGCTCCAGGAGCTCGACGACGTGATCGCGGGCGGCCACCGCGCCTTGATCTTCAGCCAGTTCACCTCGCTGCTCGACCGGCTCAAGAGCCGACTGGACGAGCGCGGCATCGCGTATTCGTCCCTCGACGGGTCGACGCGACGGCGCGCCGAGGTGATCGACGGGTTCCGCACGGGCGATGCCCCGGTCTTCCTGATCAGCCTGAAGGCCGGCGGATTCGGACTGAACCTGACCGAGGCCGACTACGTCTTCCTGCTCGACCCGTGGTGGAATCCCGCTGCCGAGACGCAGGCCATCGATCGCGCCCACCGCATCGGCCAGACCTCGAACGTGATGGTGTACCGGATGATCGCCACCGACACCATCGAAGAGAAGGTGCTGGCGCTGAAGGATCAGAAAGCCCGACTCTTCGACGCCCTGATGGACGATCCCGGGTCGGCGTTCGGTTCGTCCCTGAGCGCCGACGACATCCGCGGCCTGCTGGAGGAGTAGAACCAGGTCGCACGACGGGTCGACGTCCAGACCCGCCTTCTGATTCATACATGTTCCTCCTAACGTTCTCGGAGGCCGGTCGTCGAGACTTCCCTGTGGCCCGGAACTCCGGGCCGTTCGGCGTGGGAAGGGATGCGTGTGGCGGGGAGCGGTGCGAGGGGTACCGAGGTACTCGGGGCGTGGCTGGCGTTCATCGGCGGATGTGTGGTCGCCGCCCTTCTCGTGGTCGCGGGCGTCGCTCCGTCGATCGCGATGACGTCTTTGTCGGCCGACACGGGAGCGGCGGCGTTCAACAATCTGCCGAGCTACCTGAAGATCCAGCCGCTCGACCAGACCACCACGTTCTACGCGACCCAAGGTGGCCAGCAGGTGCCGATCGCGACGTTCTACGACCAGAACCGGGTCGACGTCACCGCCGCACAGATCCCATCGGTGCTGACGGATGCGCTGCTCGCCACCGAGGACCCGAACTTCTACCAGGAGGGCGGCATCAACGTCACGGGGACGGTGCGAGCCCTCGTCTCGAACTCCACCGGCGGCGACACTCAGGGTGGTTCCTCGATCACGCAGCAGTACGTGAAGAACGTGCTCGTGCAGCGCTGCGAGACCACGATGCGGGTGAATCCCAGCGCGGACAAGAAGGTGGTCGCTGCGCAGCAGGCGGCGTACCAGAAGTGCTATGACGACGCTGCCGGTCCGACCGTCGCGCGCAAGGTGCAGGAGCTGCGCTACGCGATCGGCCTCGACAAGACATACAGCAAGCAGCAGATCCTGGTCGGCTATCTCAACATCGTCGGGTTCGGCGGCCAGGTCTACGGCATCCAGGCCGCGGCGCACTACTACTTCGGTGTCGACGCCGACAAGCTCACCCTGGAGCAGTCGGCCACGCTCGTGGCTATCCTGAACAACCCGGCGAATTTACGGCTCGACCAGTCGGCGGCTGCCAATCCAAGCAGCAACGCCGACAACAAGTTCAAGGCGACGCTCGACCGTCGCAACTACGTGCTCAAGCGGATGCTCACCACGAAGAAGATCACGCAGGCCGAGTACACCGCGGCCGTCGCGACGCCGATCACCCCGACGATCACTCCGGTGAGTTCCGGATGCCAGAGCGCGACCGCGTACGACGCCGGCTTCTTCTGCGACTACGTGCAGAACGTGATCCTCAACGACCCCACCTTCGGAGCGAGCGCCGACGACCGCTCCGCTTTCTTCCGCACGGGCGGCCTGAAGGTGTACACGACGCTGAATCTCGACCTGCAGAACACCGCGCAGGCGGCGCTGAGCAAGTACATCCCCGCGACCAGCTCGAAACTCGATCTCGGAGCCGCCGACGTAGCGATGCAACCAGGATCGGGGCGGATCGTCAACATGGTGCAGAACCGGTCGTTCAACGACAGTTCGACGCCGTCACCCGGTACGACAGCGGTGAATTACTCGACCGACTACGCCTACGGCGGATCCGGCGGATTCCAGACCGGTTCGTCGTTCAAGGCCTTCGACCTTGTCGCATGGCTTCAGGCGGGGCACACCCTCAACGAGACGGTGAACGCAAGTCAGCACACGTATTCGTACGCCGACTTCCCTGCCAGCTGCACCAGCCTCGGCGGCAGGCCCTGGAACGTCACGAACGACGAGAGCAACGAGTCGGGCTCGATGACGGTGCTGAAGGCGACCGCGGACTCGGTGAACACGGCGTTCGCCGACATGGCCACGCAGCTCGACCTCTGCAACATCTCGGACGCCGCGAAGAGCCTGGGCTTGCACACGGCTTCCCCGTCGGAGGCCTGGCAACTGCTGCCATCGATGATCCTCGGCGTCAACACGATCTCCCCGCTCACGATGGCGACGGCATACGCCGGCATCGCGAACGGCGGCACTGTGTGCACGCCTATCGCGATCGATCGGATCGTGATGGCCGACGGCAAGGACCACGCGGTGCCCGCATCGACGTGCACCCAGGCGATCTCCCCCGAGATCGCCGCCGGCGTGAACTACGCGCTCCAAGGCGTCATGACGCACGGCACGGCGACGACGGCGAACCCGCACGACGGCACGCAGCTGATGGGCAAGACCGGAACGACCGACAATTCCGAGCAGAACTGGCTCGTCACCTCGTCGACGACGATCACCAACGCACTCTGGGTGGGCAACGTATCCGGACACGTCGCCCTCCGTCGGCAGACGTTCCTCGGGGTCGGCGGCGGAAACGTGAAGTTCTCGATCGCCAAGCCGATCCTCGGTGCACTGGATGCGGCCTTCCCCGGCGCGAAATTCACGGCCCCGCCCTCTTCGATGCTCGGCGGTGGTGGCGGCGGCAGCACGTCGAACGGCACGGGATCGACGCCATCCCCCGGAGCAACGAATGATCCCGGAAACGCGACGACCCCGACGCCTCAACCGACGGATCCTGTGGAACCGCCGGTCGCGACGCCGGGGCCTGGAACGAACCAGTAGCGACTAGCCGGCTACCTCTTCGCGGTGCGGAAGCTTCCAACCCGGACGCACGTAGTGGCAGGTGTAGCCCCACGGGATGCGCTCCAGGTAGTCCTGGTGCTCGGGCTCGGCCTCCCAGAACGGTCCGGCAGCGGTGACCTCGGTGACGACCTTGCCCGGCCAGAGGCCGGAGGCGTCGACGTCCGCGATGGTGTCCTCCGCGATGCGCTTCTGCTCCTCGTTCTCGTAGAAGATCGCCGAGCGGTAGCTGGTGCCGACATCGTTGCCCTGACGGTTCTTCGTCGACGGGTCGTGGATCTGGAAGAAGAACTCCAGCAGATCGCGGTAGCTGGTCTTCTCGGGGTCGAAGATCACCTCGAGCGCCTCGGCGTGCCCCTTGTGGTTGCGGTACGTGGCGTTCGCCACCTCGCCCCCGGTGTATCCGACGCGGGTGTCCACGACGCCGGGGAGCTTGCGGACCAGGTCCTCGACGCCCCAGAAACATCCTCCGGCGAGGATCGCCTTCTCAGTGGTGGTCATTATCGGGTTGCCTCCTCGGCCTCGAACAGCTTGCGGTAGTCGCCGTAGCCCTCGGACTCGAGGCCGGCGAGCGGGATGAAACGGAGCGCGGCGGAGTTGATGCAGTAGCGCAACCCTCCGGCCTCGGCGGGGCCGTCGTCGAACAGGTGGCCGAGATGGCTGTCACCGTTCGCCGAGCGAACCTCTATGCGGGTCATGCCCCAGCTGCGGTCCTTCTTCTCGACGATGTTCGCCGGGTCGATCGGGACCGTGAAGCTCGGCCAGCCCGAACGGCTGTCGTACTTGTTCACGGATGCGAAGAGCGGCTCCCCGGACACGATGTCCACGTAGATGCCGGCGTCCTTCTTGTCCCAGAACTCGTTGCGGAAGGCCGGCTCTGTCGCCGCCTCCTGGGTGACCTCGTACTGCCTCGGCGTCAGCTTGGAGACAGCCTGCGGGTCCTTGCGATACTCCTGAGTCACTTGTCCTCCTCGGGACGGCGCCGCTGGCTGCGACGCACTCTGGTTGATATAACAAGGTGTCGACCGATTAAGTTCCTCGTTCTGACCCCGTGGTCAGGTCGCCGTCCTCCTCGCGTTGAACGGGGATGGATTCCGTGAATTGGGCGGCCCTCTGCTCGCCGTCCGGGGTGCCGCTGAACAGTCGTCCCTCGTCCTGCGTACGCGCCCGCGGGGGCGGTGGCACCTGCTGCGGCGGGTCGACCACCTCGACACGGGTGCGCGGCAGCGACGCGTAGTTGTACCGCTGCATCCAGTCGATCAGGCGCTCCCGCACGAGGCAGCGGAGGTCGAACAGCGTCGGAGCGTCTTTGGCCGTGACGAGCGCGCGCACCCGGACGAAGCCGCCGACCGCATCCGTCACCTGCAGCACGCTCGTCCGACCGTCCCAGAGGTCTGTCGCGGCCAGGATGCGGTTCAACTCCGACCGCATCCCTCCCGGCGAGACGCGCCAGTCGAGGTCGAACTCGACCGAGCCGAGCAGTTCGCTGTGCTGTCTCGTCCAGTTCTGGAACGGCTTGGTCGTGAAGTATGTCGAAGGGAGCACGAGGCGCCGGTCGTCCCAGATGTGCACGACCACGTAGGTGAGGGTGATCTCCTCGATCGTGCCCCACTCTTGTTCGACCACGACGGCGTCGTCGATGCGGATCGCGTCGCTGAACGCGATCTGGATGCCGGCGAACAGGTTGGCGAGCGACGACTGGGCCGCGACACCGGCGATGATCCCGATGACGCCCGCGGACGCGAGCAGGCTCGCCCCGGCGGCCTGCAGGGCGGGGAAGGTCAGGAGCACGGCGCCCAGACCGATCACGACGGCGGCCACGACCGTGAGCCGCCGGATGATCAGCACCTGGGTGCGCACCTTGCGGGCGTAGCGGTTGTCGGGAACGTCGAGGCGGTACCGGGCCAGCCCGAGATCTTCCACGTACACGGCCAGTGCGGCGCCGAGCCAGACACCGGTCGTGATCGCGGCGATCAGGAAGGCGTGATTCAGGTTGTCGCGCCATCCTTCATCCACATCCGCCGGCAGCGAGATCGTCAGCGCGATCCAGAGCACCACGACGAGCAAGAAGCCGCGGAACGGGATACGCACCCGCCTGATCAGCAGTTTCGCCCACTCCTGGCGTCGCGCAGCCACCCGGAACGGGATGCTGACGATCGCGGTGATGACGACGGCCACGAGAATCGCGACGATGCAGGCCACCGCGAAACCGGGCCAGGAACGCAACACGAACACAGTAGAGGGACTCCTTCGGGTCGATGGCTGTGCCGCGAAGTGTACGCGTGTGCGAACCCTCCCGTCTGCTCGCTACGCTGAACCCCGGAAGGCACGAGCAAAGGAGCGGGGATGGCAGTGACACGGACACTCTTCATCGGCGGCACGGGAGTCATCAGCTCGGCCTGTGTGACGCAGGCGCTCGAGAAGGGGCACGAGGTCACGGTGATCAACCGGGGCACCTCGAGCCTGCGGCCGCTTCCCGCCGGCGTCGAGGTGCTGCACGCGGACATCCGGGACCCGCAGTCCGTGCACGCGGTGCTGGGCGAGCGCAGCTTCGACGTCGCCGCCGAGTTCCTTGCGTTCACGCCCGAGCACATCCGCACCGATCTCGAGCTCTTCGAGGGACGCGTCGGACAGTACGTCTTCATCAGTTCGGCGTCGGCGTACCAGACGCCGCCCCAGCGAATGCCCGTCACCGAGTCGACTCCCCTGCGCAACCCGTTCTGGCAGTACTCGCGCGACAAGATCGCCTGCGAGGACCTGCTCGTGGAGGCGTATCGCGAGCGCGGCTTCCCCATCACGATCGTGCGCCCGTCGCACACCTACGACCAGACGATGATCCCGACGAGCGGCGGCTGGACCGATCTCGACCGGATGCGCCGCGGCGCGCCCGTCGTCGTGCACGGCGACGGCACGAGCCTCTGGACGATCACGCACAACACCGACTTCGCTGTCGCCTTCGTCGGCCTCCTCGGCCTGCCCGCCGCCATCGGCGACTCGTTCCACATCACCTCCGACGAGGCCCCGACGTGGAACCAGATCTACAGCTACCTCGCGGAGGGCCTCGGCGTCGAGGCCGACCTCGTGCACGTGGCCAGCGAATCCATCGCCGCTGTCGTCCCGTCTCTCGGCCCGGGCCTGATCGGCGACAAAGCCAACTCGATGGTGTTCGACAACAGCAAGGTGAAGGCGCTCGTCCCCGAGTTCCAGGCGCGCATTCCCTTCGCGCACGGTGCCGGCGAGATCGTCGAGTGGTATCTCGCCGACGCCTCGCGTCAGCACGTCGACCGCGACCTCGACGCCGCCTTCGATCGCCTCGCCGATCACGCGCGCGCCTTCGGGTAGACCTCCCGCTTCGAACGTTCTCCACCGACAGGGTTCCCATCACGGGGGCCCTGTCGTCGTTGCGCCCGGTGCCGTTCCCGAAACAGGCTCTTTACTGATAAGAAACTTTCCTGATACATTCGTCCCACACACTTGTTCCAACGAAGGGATGTGCTGTCATGGCGTCTAAGCCGGTACCGGGAACCCCCTCCTGGCTTCGCGAGACCAATGACCGCACAGCGCTCTCGCTCCTCCTGGAGCATGGCGTCCTGACCCGCAACCGCATCGGCGAGCTCTCGGGACTCTCGAAGCCGACCGCCGCTCAGATGGTGTCGCGCCTCGAGACCGCCGGGCTCATCCACGCTGTCGGCGAGGTCTCTGGAGGACGCGGTCCGAACGCGGCCAGTTACGCCGTGCGCACCGACAGGATGCTCGGTGTCGCCATCGACATCGACTACCACGTGATGCGGTCGACGGTCGTGGATGCGAGCGGTCACGAGCATCCCATCGCCACCACTCCCCTGGCACGCGCGGCACGCGAGCGCTCCCCCGAAGCGGATGTGCGAACGGCGGTCGACGCGGCCTGCGCCGCTGCCGGAATCGCCAGCGCCACTGTGAGTGCCGTCTGCATCGGCGTGCAGGGGGCGCTCGATCCGCGAACCGACGAACTCAGCTTCATCGAGACGCTCCCCGGCTGGCCCAAGAAGGGCATCCGCAAGCACCTCGAAGACGCGCTCGGCCTGGCCGTGCACATCGACAACGACGTGAATCTGGCCGCGATCGCCGAACGCACCGACGGCGCCGGCCGCGACACGGGCGGTTTCGCGCTCCTCTGGATGGGCGAAGGCCTCGGCCTCTCGGTCGACCAGGGCGGCTCGGTGCATCGCGGAGCATCCGGAGGCGCCGGCGAGATCGGCTACCTGCCCATCCCCCGCAGCGCCGCTGAGCTCGACCCCGCCGCCGCCGACCTGCAAGACCTCATCGGCGGCCCGACCGTCGCCCGCCTGGCCCGGGGGCTCGGGATGCGCGGCCGCACTTACGCGGCCCTCGTCGAGTCCATCGCGGCCGCCCCCAGCGCCGAGCGCGAGACCCTCCTGGCGGAACTGGCACCGCGCGTCGCCGTCGGGGTGGTTCCCGTTCTCGCGCTCCTCGACCCGGAACTGGTCGTGCTGGGCGGACCGACGGGGAGCGCCGGCGGTGCTCGGCTGGCCGAGCTGGTCGGCAAGCAGCTCCGCAAGGCGTGGGGCTCGTCGAAAGTCGTCGTGACGGGCGTTCCGGAGCATCCTGTGCTCCGCGGCGCCCGGGAACACCTGCTCGCGGAGGTGCGCACCGCGCTCTTCGCCGAAGTGTCGAGGATCTCCGCCTAGCGGATCACCGGCAAGCTCCACCCGAACACCGCACCGACACCATCCCGCAACCCACCACATCCTGAAGCACCATCACGAACCGGAATCAGTGAGGACACCACCGTGAAACACCGCTCTCAACGCATTCTCGCCGCCGCGGCGTTCACCGCCGTCGCGGCCCTGGCCCTGGCCGGTTGCTCCGGCGGGGGCAGCAGCGCCTCCTTCGAGGCGAGCGCTCCGAAAGAACTCTCCGGAAACGTGTCGTTCTGGCACTTCTTCTCCGACCGGGAGGCCAAGGTCATCCAATCGGTGGTCGACGACTTCGAGAAGAAGTACCCGAAGGTCAAGGTGGACGTGCACGCCGGCCAGGACGACGAGAAGCTGCAGAAGGCCATCGCCACCGGCAGCAAGGTCGACGTCGGCCTCTCGTACTCGACCGACATCGTCGGCAACTTCTGCTCGAACGGCGCGTTCCGCAGCCTCAACAAGGTGATCGAACGCGACGGCGTCGACATGAGCCAGTTCTCGCCAACGGTGAAGTCGTACACGGAGTTCAACGGCACGCGCTGCGCGATGCCGATGCTCGCCGACGTCTACGGCCTGTACTACAACAAGGACCTGCTCGCAGCGGCCGGGTACACCGAGGCGCCGAAGACGCTCACCGAACTCGAGACGATGGCCGACAAGCTGACCACGTACAACGCCGACGGCTCGATCAAGACCCTCGGCTTCAACCCGACCATGGGCTGGTATGAGAACGCAGCCGCCCACTACGGACCGTCGGCGGGAGCCGAGTGGCTGAAGTCCGACGGCACCAGCGCGATCAGCGCCAGCCCCGGCTGGACCGACCTCATCGAGTGGCAGAAGGCCTACGTCGACAAGATCGGCTGGGACAAACTGAACAAGTTCACGTCGGGACTCGGCCAGGAGTTCTCCGCCGACAACGCGTTCCAGACCGGTCAGGTCGCCATGAACCTCGATGGCGAGTACCGCACCGCGTTCATCGACGATCAGGCCAAAGACCTGAACTACGGCACCGCGCCCTTCCCGACGACCGACAACCACACCGAGCTCTACGGCGGCGGGTACATGACGGGCAACATCATCGGCATCTCGAAGGGCTCCAAGCAGCCTGAGCTCGCCTGGGCCCTGCTCAAGTACCTGACGACCGACACGGATGCGCTGGTCAAGCTCGGCAACGGCCTCAAGAACGTGCCGACCACGACCGACGCGCTCAACTCGCCAAAGCTCGAGGTCTCCGACCAGTACAAGACATTCCTCGACATCGCGTCCAACAAGAACGTCGCGACGACGCCCGCCAGCCCGCTCGGCGCCGGCTACCAGCAGTCGTTCCAGGACTTCTGGAACAAGTACCAGACCCAGGGCGGCGACCTCCAGGCAGGCCTGAAGGACGTCGACAAGCAGATCAACGACGCCCTCGCCCTGACCACCGGTCCGTGACGATGACGAGCACTGCTGTACGCGAGGGGCGGACGGTCGCCGTCCGCCCTCGCGGGAGCGCACCAAGCGCAAACTCGTCACGCTGGCGCTGCTGGCGCCGGCCCTGCTGGGACTCGCGATCTTCTTCGTCTACCCGCTGATCGCATCCGTCTACTACTCGTTCACCCGGTACGACCTCGTGTCGGCGCCGCAGTGGATCGGTCTCCGCAACTACCAGTACCTCTTCACGCAGGACCCGAAGGTCGTCGAGGCGACCCTCAACACGCTGTGGTTCGTTGTGATCTGGGTGCCGGTGAAACTCATCTTCGCCCTGCTCGTCGCGGGCCTGCTCGCCCGGGCGAAGCGTGCTTCGGGAATCTGGCGCACGATCTTCTACCTGCCGGCCCTCGTGCCCCCGGTCGCCTCGGTCGTGGCGTTCGTGTTCCTGTTCAACCCCGGCACCGGCCCGGTGAACCAGATCCTCAAGGTGTTCGGGATCGACGGACCGCTCTGGTTCAACGACCCGGCCTGGTCGAAGCCGTCCCTCGTACTGCTCGGCGTGTGGGTCATGGGCGACATCATGATCATCTTCCTGGCCGCGCTGCTCGACGTGTCGAAGGAGCAGTACGAAGCGGCATCGCTCGACGGCGCCAACGGCATCCAGAAAGCTCGGTACGTCACGCTGCCGAGCATCGGCCCGGTGCTGCTGTTCTCGCTCGTGACCGGGGTGATCGCGGCGATCCAGTACTTCACCGAAGCGGCCGTCGCATCCGGGGTCGCCTCGGGCAAGGCCGTGATCGGCGAAGGGATCAGCAACAACCTGGGCTACCCCGAGGGCTCGCTGCTCACGTACACGCAGTGGCTCTACGTCCGCGGCTTCGGTACCTACCAGCTCGGCTACGCCTCGGCTCTCGCGGTGCTGCTGTTCGTGGTCGCCGCGGTCATCCTCATCCTCCTGCTCCGCCGCTTCAAGGCGTTCACCCCGGAAGGCGCACAATGACCTCCGCAACCCTGACGCCCCCGAAAGCGTCACCGACCCCGCGTGGACCCAGCCGCATCCCGACACCCAGGTCGCTACGCACCCGGCGCACGCTCGCTTGGATCGGCGAGAACGCCGTGCTCGTCGTACTGGCGATCCTCTTCATCGCGCCGATCGTGTTCGTGTTCCTGACCTCGCTGATGTCGAGCGAGCAGACGCTGACGGCGTCGCTCTGGCCCCAGCCGTTCAAGTGGGACAACTACGTCAAGGTCTTCACGACGGTCCCGCTGCTGCAGTGGTTCGGCAACTCGGCGATCTACGCCGTGCTGGCGACGGTCTTCATGCTCGCCTCGAGCGTTCCGGCTGCCTACGCGCTGGCGAAGATCAAGTTCCGGGGTGCCAACGTGCTGTTCACCGTGATCATCATCGCGATGCTGCTGCCGCCCCAGGTGACCGCCATCCCGATCTATGTGATGTGGTCGCAGCTGAACCTGACCGGAACGCTGTGGCCGCTCATCCTGCCGAACCTGCTCGGCGACGCGTTCTCGATCTTCCTGCTGCGGCAGTTCTTCCTGACGATCCCGAGCGAGTACGCGGATGCGGCCCGCATCGACGGCAACGGCGAGTTCGGCGTGCTCTGGCGCGTCGTGCTGCCGATGGCGAAGCCGGGCATCGCGGCCACCGCGATCTTCATGTTCTTCAACTCGTGGAACGACTACTACGGTCCGCTGCTCTACACCTCGGAGAACCCCGACAACTGGCCCGTCGCGTACGGTCTGGCGTCCTTCCGAGGCGTCCACGGCACCGACTGGGGCCTGACGATGACGATGACGATGCTCGTCACGATCCCCGTCGTCATCATCTTCTTCTTCGCCCAACGCGTTTTCGTCGAGGGCATCACTCTGACCGGCGTGAAGGGATAGCCGTGAAATTAGCCGTCGTCGGTGGAGGTTCCACCTACACCCCGAACTCATCGACGGGTTCGCCCGGATGCGCGACATCCTCCCCATCGAGGAGCTCTGGCTCGTCGACACCGACCCCGAGCGCCTGCGCCTGGTCGGCGGCATGAGCGACAGGATGTTCCGAGCCGCGGGACACACCGGCCGCATCGTCCTGACCAGCGACCTCGTGGCGGGTGTCGCCGACGCGGATGCGGTGCTCATCCAGCTGCGGGTCGGCGGCCAGGCCGCCCGCCACGGGGATGAGACGTTCCCGCACGAATGCGGGACCATCGGCCAGGAGACCACGGGCCCCGGCGGCTTCGCCAAGGCGCTGCGCACGGTCCCGGTCGTGCTGCGGGTCGCCGAGACCGTGCGCAAGCACGCCAAGCCGGACGCCTGGATCGTCGACTTCACCAACCCCGTCGGCATCGTCACGCGCGCGCTCCTGCAGGAAGGCCATCGCGCCGTCGGACTCTGCAATGTCGCGATCGGATTCCAGCGCCGGTTCGCGAACCTGCTCGGCGTCGACCACACCGCGATCACGCTCGGGCATGTCGGCCTCAACCACCTCACCTGGGAACGGGCAGCCTATGTGACGGATGCGAACGGCACGCACGACGCGCTGCCCGCCCTCATCGACACGCAACTGGGGCTGCTGGCCGAGGAGATCGAGCTGCCCGCATCCCTCATCTCGATGCTCGGCAACGTTCCCTCGTACTACCTGCGCTATTACTACGCGCACGACGAGGTGCTGCGCGAACAGCTCGGTGCGCCCACCCGGGCCGAGGCGGTGCTCGAGGTCGAACATGCCCTCCTCGAGCTGTACGCCGATCCCGCCGTCGACACAAAGCCCGAGGCGCTCGCTCAGCGCGGTGGCGCGTTCTACTCTGAGGCCGCGGTCGACCTGATCGCCTCCCTGCGGAGCGACCGGCGAGACACCCAGGTCGTGAACCTGCGGAATAACGGCTCGCTTCCTTTCCTGCCCGACGACCACGTGATCGAGGTGCCGGCGATCGTCGGCGCCGACGGGCTGGAGGCGCTGCCGATCGAACCGGTGGCCGACGACATCCGGGGCCTCATCTCGCACGTCGCCGGCTACGAGAGGCTCGCGCTCGATGCCGCCGTCAGCGGTGGACGCGAACGGGTCTTGCGAGCGATGATGGCCCACCCCTGGTCGGGCAGTTCGACCGTGCCGAGAAGCTCACCGATCTGCTCATCGCGGGCAATCGCGATCACCTGGCCTGGGCGAAATGACCGGGCACGCTGCGGGCGGGGCCACACCGCTGCCCATCGTCATCGCCGTCGACGGCGGCGGATCGAAGACGGATGCCGTCGCCATCGACCTCGACGGAACGCTCATCGCGAGCGCGCGCGGCACGACGTCGAGCCCGCACATCATCGGGATGCCTCGGGCGGTCGAACTCATCGACGGTCTGATCGACGAACTCCTTACGCAGACCGGTCCGCGGACGATCGCCCAGACGAATGTCTACGTCTCCGGACTCGACCTCCCCGCCGAGGTCGCGGCGTTCAAGACGGCTCTGGTCGGCAGCGCCTGGGCCGACGCCGTCGTCGACAACGACCTGTTCGCGCTCCTCAGAGCCGGCACGGGCGAGCCCGATGCGGTCGCTGTCGTCTGCGGCACCGGCATCAACGCGGTCGGCGTCCGCGCCGACGGTCTGGTGATCCGCTATCCGTCGCTCGGAATCATCTCGGGAGACTGGGGAGGCGGCTGGCATCTCGGTGAGCAGGCGCTCTGGCACGCGGCCCGCGCTGCCGACGGACGGGGCCCCGAGACCTCGCTCGTCGCGGCGATTCCCGCGGTGTACGGGCTGGACACCCTGCAGGACGTGATCGAAGGCCTGCACTTCGAGCGCATCCCGAACTCCGACCTCGCGCAGATCTCGCCCGCCGTGTTCGATGCGGCACGGGCCGGGGATGCTGTCGCCGGCTCGCTCGTCGACCGCCAAGCCGACGAGATAGTCACCTTCGCTGCCACCACGTTGCGCCGCCTCGACCGGCTCGACCGACCGGTTCCTGTCGTCCTCGGTGGCGGGGTGATCGGCGCCAGGGACGAACGACTGCTGGCGGCGATCGTGAGCGGACTGGCGGCGGAGGCCCCGCTCGCCCACATCGAGCTGGTGACCGCTGCGCCGATCCTCGGGGCGGCACTGCTCGCGCTCGAAGGCGCGGGCGCGCACTCGGCGCTGAGCCGGGCGCGCGAACAGCTCGAATCGCGGCAAGCGGTGCCTGTGGCGTAGCCGCGATCGCGCCTCGCACAGGGTGCGTGCCTCCCGTTAGCGTGGTTCACTGGCATCGGGAGGCGGTACGCGAACGGACTTCGAGCTCGAGCGCAGGCGGATGGTCGAGCGGCAGCTCGTCCCCCGCGGGATCGTGGACCAGCGGGTCCTCGACGCGATGGCGCGCGTGCCCCGGCACCTCTTCGTGCCTCCGGATGCGGCGGCGTACGCGTACGACGACCATCCGCTGCCGATCGGCGACGGTCAGACGATCTCGCAGCCGTACATCGTGGCGCTCATGCTGCAGGAGGCACGGATCGGCCCGTTCGACACGGTCCTCGACGTCGGGACGGGCTCAGGATACGCGGCCGCGGTCACCGCCGAGCTGGCGGCCCGCGTCGTGAGCATCGAACGGCATCCCGCATTGGCCTCCGACGCTGCCGCCACCCTCGCTGCACTCGGATACGACGTCTCGGTCGTGACCGGGGACGGCTCGCTCGGCTGGCCGGAAGCAGCGCCATACGATGCGATCGTGGCGGCCGCGACGAGCCCGGCCGTCCCCGAGGCCTGGCGCGACCAGCTCGCCGTCGGCGGTCGCGTCGTCGTGCCGATCGGCCGCACCCGGGGCGCCCAGCACCTCGCGCTGTTCGAGCGCCGGGCCGACGGGATGCTGACGGAGACGAACCTGGGCGCGGTCGCCTTCGTGCCGCTGCTCGGCGAACAGGGCTGGCCGGTGGAGGACGCGTAGAACGGCGACGCCTAGGCGGCGACGGTCTCTCGTGCGCTCACACGATCGAGCGCGGAGAGGAGCAGAGAGAGCTGTCCAGCAGGCGCACCCGGGTCTTCGGGATGCCACTGCACACCCAGCACGGGAGCACTCTCGTGTTCGAGCGCCTCGACATGACCGTCCGCGGAGCGACCGGTCACCACGAGTCCGGAGCCGAGGGCATCGACCGCCTGATGGTGCGCGCTCTGCACGTCGACGGTCTCGCTCTGCAGCAGGTCCGCGACGAGGCTGCCAGCTGTGAGCTGCACCGGATGCGACGCCATGATGTCCCGGATCGGCACGCCGTGGTTCTTGTGCTCGCTGCCGTCGCCGAGATGCTGGATGAGGGTTCCGCCGAGCGCGACATTGATGATCTGGAGTCCGCGGCAGATCCCGAGCAGCGGGATCCCGCGCTCGATCGCGCTGAGCACCAGGGCGACCTGCGCCGCATCGGCGTGCTCGAGGTGTCGGCTCTCGCCCTCGTATCCCGCGGCAGCGCCGTAGAAGCGGGGCGCGATGTCCTCGCCGCCCATGATGAGCACGGCGTCCGCGCGCTCTGTACGGGCGAGGAGCGCATCCTGACCCTCGTCGGCGGCGAGACGGACGACGTTCCAGCCCTGGCGCTCGGCCTCGGCGATTGCGCCGCCGACCAGCAACTGCACGTACGCGTGGTACTCGGGGTCATGTGAACGGAAGCGAGTGGCCTCGACGACGGCGAGGGTGCGGGGCCGGTACGCGGTCTCAGGGCGCAGGATGCTCATCCGGGTCCCCTCTCCGCTTGCGTGCCGTCGCCCCATTCTGAGCGAGTCGTCTGCTAAGTCGCATCCCGGGCGTAACAGGGTGACACACACCGAGAGCGGGCGCGGCTCTCAGCCGGTTCCCAGAGTGTGGCGCGGCGGAACGCGCCGCCAATAGACTCGGGAGCGGTACCACTGAGCTCGAGAGAGTGAGTCGATGGGCGTCAAAACAGTGCTGGGCGGGGTTCTTCTGGCGATCGGTCTCGTCGTCGGGCCCGCATCCGGAGCACTCGCCGCTGACCCCGTGGACCTCGGCAGCGGGCACGTCGTCGACCAGGCGGGCGTCGTCAGTTCGGGTGACGAGAACACCATCGAGACCGCTGCCGCGCAGCTGTACAAGGACCACAACATCGACCTGTACGTCGTCTACGTCGACCGCTTCACGAATCCTGCGGATGCTGCCGACTGGGCCAACGAGACGGCGTCGCGCAACAACCTCGGTCCGACCGACTACCTTCTCGCCGTGGCGACGGATGGGCGCGCGTACTACCTGTCCGGCGACTCCGCCGGACCGGTCAGCGACGAACAGCTCGCGCAGATCGAGTCGAACGACATCGAGCCCAAGCTGAAGGCCGGCGACTGGTCAGGAGCGGCCGTGGCGGCGGCGAACGGGCTGGGCGACGCGGTCGGCGGCGGAGGCGGCGGGTCGGGATTCTTCTGGTTCTTCCTCATCGCGATCCTCGTCGTCGGACTCATCATCTTCTTCGTCGTCCGGAACAGGGCGAAGAAGAAGGTCGGAGCGGGCGCGGCCGAGCCGGGCGGACAGACACAGGCTCCGCCGCAGGACGAGCTGCACGCGATGCCGCTCAAAGACCTCGAGCGCCGCGCGGGCTCGGCACTCGTGCAGACCGACGACGCCATCCGGACGAGCGAGGAAGAACTCGGCTTCGCCACCGCACAGTATGGCGCGGAGTCCGTCGTGCCGTTCCAAGCCGCCCTCGACGCCGCCAAGGCCCAACTCAGCGACGCCTTCAAGCTCAAGCAAAAGCTCGACGATGCCGAGCCCGACTCCGAACAGCAGACACGCGACTGGAACGTGCAGATCGTGCAGCTGACGACCTCGGCCAACGATGCGTTGGACAAGCAGGCGGATGCGTTCGACGATCTGCGCTCGCTCGAGAAGCGCATCCCTCAGGCCAGTACCGAGATCCAGGCGGCGGCCGGCGAACAGCAGTCCCGGATCGCCGCATCCACCGCCGCTCTCGCTGCCCTCGCCGAGCGGTATTCGGATGCGTCACTCGCCACGGTGCACGACAACATCGCCCAGGCCACCGATCGGCTGAACTTCGTGACCACGGCGTTGACCGGCGCGAAGCAGAAGAGCGACGCGGGAGACGCGAGCGCGGCGGCCATCGGAGTTCGCGCCGCCGAGGAATCGGTGGACCAGGCCAAGCTTCTCCTCGACGCTGTAGACAGGCTCGGCGCAGACCTGGCGAAGACCCAGCAGACGATCGACGCGACCATCGCCGAACTCGATCGGGACGTCGCCGAGGCGCGCGCTCTCGCGGCCGCCGACGACCCTCAGGGCAGCATCGCCGGCATCGTCGCCGCAACCGACGAGACGCTCGGCGACGTCAAGAGCAAGATCGCCGCCGGCAAGATCAACCCGCTCGAGATCGCCCAACGCCTCGAAGCCGCCAACCAGAGCATCGACGGGGTTCTCCAGGGTGTTCGGGATGCGCGCCAACAGACCCAGCGCGCCCAAGCATCCCTCGACCAGACCCTGCTCTCCGCGAAGAGTCGTGTCTCTGCCGGCGAGGACTTCATCACTGCCCGCCGAGGAGCCGTCGGACCCGAGGCGCGAACGCGTCTCGCCGAGGCTGGGCGGCTGGTCGTTCAGGCCGAGTCGACCGCGGCTGCCGATCCTGTCACGGCACTCACGCAGGCGCAGCGCGCCGACCAGCTCGCTCAGGAGGCCATCCAGCTCGCCCAGCAGGATGTCGGCGGGTTCCAGCCCGACTCGGGCGGGCTCGGTGGCATGTTCGGTGGCGGAACGAGCGGCGGAGGCGGCGGTGGAAACGGCGCCATGGGCGCGATCCTCGGCGGCATCCTGATCAACTCGGTTCTGGGCGGCGGGGGCGGCGGAGGCGGCGGACTCTTCGGCGGTGGAGGCGGCGGCGGTCGCGGCGGGAGCCGTGGCGGCGGCGGGTTCAGCCCGGGAAGCTTCGGCGGGGGCGGCACTCGCTCCCGTCGCGGAGGTGGCAGGTTCTAAGGCCTCGTGGGGGCCCCAGCGAAAGGAAGCACAATGGCAAAACAGTCGATTTTCGGCCGGATCTCTCAGCTGATGAAGGCGAACGTCAACGCACTCATCGACCAGGCTGAAGACCCGGAGAAGATGCTCGACCAGATGGTCCGCGACTTCACCAACAACATCGCCGACGCCGAGAGCGCCATCGCCGAGACGATCGGCAACCTGCGGCTGCTCGAGGACGACCACCGCGAAGACGTCGAGGCCGCGGCCGAGTGGGGCCAGAAGGCGCTCGCCGCCAGCAAGCAGGCGGACGTGTACCGGTCGGGCGGCGACACCGCCAACGCCGACAAGTTCGACAACCTGGCCAAGGTCGCGCTGCAGCGCCAGATCTCGTCGGAGAACGAGGCCAAGACGGCCGAGCCGCAGATCGCCTCGCAGACCGAGGTCGTCGACAAGCTGAAGTCCGGCCTGAACGGCATGAAGGGCAAGCTCGAGCAGCTGAAGACCAAGCGGTCGGAGCTCATCGCGCGGGCCAAGAGCGCCCAGGCGCAGCAGCAGGTGATGGATGCGGTCAAGAGCGTCGACATCCTCGACCCCACCAGCGAGGTCGGCCGGTTCGAAGACAAGATCAAGCGCGAAGAGGCGAAGGTCCGCGGCGCGTCCGAGCTCGCGGCCTCGAGCCTCGACGCCCAGTTCAATCAACTGGACGACCTCGGCGAGATGACCGAGGTGGAGGCACGGCTCGCAGCGCTCAAGACGGGCGGCGCTCCGGCACAGCCGGCCGTCACGGCCGATGCGACGCCGTCGGCGCCGTACACGCCGGGCTCTTGAGCGGAGCGGCCTTCCTCGTCGTCCCGCAGTGGCAGGGCTCGGGATCCTCTCGCGCGATGCGTCTGATCGACGGCGCCGAGGCGATCCGGGGCGACCTGCCGTCTGCGGTGACGACCGTCGTGACCGTGCCCGCCTCGGCGGGGGACTCGCTCGGCACGGGCGTGCACCGGTTCTCTTCGCTCGTGAGCATCCGGGAGGCCGTCACGGCCGAACTGATGGTGCTGGAATCCCCGGTCGTCACGATCGGCGGGGACTGCGGGGCCGACCTCGCCAGCGTGCAGCACGCGGTGGCCACTCGGGAACCGGGGTCGGTGGCGCTGGTCTGGTTCGATGCGCACGGCGACCTCAACACGGCGGAGTCGTCGCCATCCGGATCCTTCCACGGCATGGTCGTGCGGGCACTGCTCGGCCAAGGTCCGGAAGGGCTCACGTCGACGGGTGCGTCTCTGCTCGGGACCGACAAGCTCGTGCTCGCGGGCACGCGCGCGCTCGACGAGGGCGAAGAGGCGTTCGTCGCCGAAACCGGTCTCAGGATGCTGTCCGCCGAGTCTCTCTCGAATCCCGAGGAGCTCGTGGATGCGGTCGCAGCCACCGGGGCGACCGCGGTCTACCTGCACATCGACCTCGACGTTCTCGATCCCGCGACGATCAGTGGGATCGGTTATCCGGAGCCGTTCGGCGTGCAGCCCGAGGAGCTGGCCGACGCCATCCGCGCACTTCGCGGGCGCTTCGAGCTGGCCGGAGCCGCGATCACCGAGTTCGCTCCCGAATCGCCAGAGGCCGCCGAGCACGACCTCCCGGTGATCCTGCGTATCCTCGGGGCGCTCACGGCGCCGCTGAACGTGAGTGGGAACGGCAGGCATCTCTCCACCGATGAGCGCTCCGCCGATGAGCGCTCCGCCGACGACGCACTGTGAGCGTCGAGGTACGTTGGGACACATGACCGAACCCAAGATCCTCACCGAGCGGCGTGGGCACATCCTGCTGATCGCGTTCAACCGTCCCGAGAAGCGCAACGCAGCAGACTACGACTTGCTCAGCCAGCTGACCACGGCATACGGGGAACTCGAACGCGATCCCGAGCTGCGGGTCGGTCTCGTCTACGCGGTCGGGGATCATTTCACCGCGGGGCTCGATCTCGCCGATCTCGGACCGCGCATCGGAGCCGACGGTCTCAGCTTCACCGTAGAAGGCGGCATCGACCCGTGGCAGGTGTCCGGGCAGCAGCTCACCAAGCCCGTCGTCGTCGCTGTGCACGGCACCTGCCTGACACTCGGAATCGAGCTGATGCTCGCGTCCGAGATCACCGTCGCCGCTCGCTCCACCACCTTCGGCCAGATCGAGGTGACCCGCGGGATCCTGCCGTTCGGCGGCGCGACGCTGCGGTTCCCCCGCGCAGTCGGGTGGGGAAACGCGATGCGCTGGATCCTCACGGGCGACACGTTCGACAGCGCCGAGGCGTATCGGATGGGGCTGGTGCAAGAAGTCGTCGAAGACGGTGAGCAGTTCGACCGCGCACTCGCCATTGCCGAGCGAGTCGCCGCGCAAGCGCCGCTCGCCGTTCAGGCTGCGCTCTCCAACGCCAAACGGGCGATCCGCGAGGGGATGCCGCGGCCGAGTCGGAGCTGCAGCCGACACTCGTGCGACTGGTCGCCAGCGAAGATGCCGCTATCGGCATGCAAGCTTTCCTCACTCGCACCGAAGCCGAATTCGTCGGCCGCTGAACCGCCGAGACGGGGAGAACATGATCACCGAGTACGACGTCATCGTGATCGGAGCCGGCGCCGTCGGAGAGAACGTGGCAGACCGGGCCAGGCTGGGCGGCATGACCTCCGTCATCATCGAGTCCGAACTGGTCGGTGGCGAGTGCTCGTACTGGGCCTGCATGCCGTCGAAGGCACTGCTGCGCAGCGGGGCCCTGTTGCGCGAGGCGCAGCGCGTGGGCGGGTCGCGTGAGGCCGTCACCGGGATGCTCGACGTCGCGGCGGTGCTCAAGCGTCGCAACCACATGGCGCACGACTGGAAGGACGACGGGCAGGTCGACTGGTTGTCCGGGGCGAACATCGATCTGGTCCGAGGACGTGGTGTCATCACCGCGCCGCGGGAGGTGACCGTCACCGCAGAGGACGGCACAGTGACGGTGCTGACCGCGCGGCACGCGGTCGCGGTCACGAGCGGCTCGGCCTCGCTGCTTCCCGACATCCCCGGCCTCCGCGAGAGCGAGCCCTGGACGAGCCGGGACGCGACAAGTGCGCAGCACGTGCCGGCTTCCCTCGCCATCCTTGGCGGAGGTGTCACGGCCGTCGAGATGGCGACGGCGTACGCGGGGTTCGGCACCCGGGTCGACCTGATCACCCGGCACGGCTTACTCACCACGAGCGAACCCTTCGCGGGCGAGATGGTCGCCGACTCGCTCCGTGAGCTCGGCGCGACGCTGCATCTCGACACAACCGTGACCGCGGTGGAGCGGACCGATGAGAACGGGTTCCGCGTCGACCTCGACGACGGCACCACCGTGCGAGCCGCTGAGTTTCTCGTGGCAACCGGGCGCATCCCGAACACCGTTGGAATCGGTCTGGACGCGTTCGGTCTCGAAGAAGGCGCGTGGCTCGACGTCGACGACACCATGCGCGTGCTCGCCAGCGACGGCGAGCCGGTCGACGGAGGCTGGCTCTACGGCGTCGGCGACGTCAACAACCGGGCCCTGCTGACCCATCAGGGCAAGTATCAGGCTCGGGCCGCAGGCGATGCGATCGCTGCGCGAGCGAAAGGCAAGACCGTGCACATGGAACCGTGGGGGAAGTACGTCGCCACGGCCGACCATCGGGCCGTCCCCCAGGTGGTGTTCACCGATCCGGAAGTGGCGACCATCGGACTCACCTCGGCCGAGGCCGACAGAGCCGGGTACCGCATCAGCATCGTCGACTACCCGATCGGCAGCGTCGCCGGTGCGAGCATCGCGGCCGACAACTACACCGGCCATGCACGGATGGTCGTCGATGAGGAGCGGCAGGTCGTCCTCGGTGTGACCTTCGTCGGGCAGGACGTCGGCGAACTGCTGCATTCGGCCACGGTCGCCGTCGTCGGCGAAGTGCCGCTCGCGCGGCTCTGGCACGCCGTGCCGTCTTACCCGACCGTCAGCGAGGTCTGGCTGCGATTGCTCGAAGCATACGGTCGGCCGGAGGAGTAGGGATGCGCCCCCTCAAGACACTGTTCCTCGACTCGCCGATCAGCTGGCTCGGCTACCTGTACGCCACGGCGGTCGGGCTCGCCTGGGGCTTCCTCTGGAGCACCGGGCGGGTCGAGCGTCGCCAAGGACTGTTCGTGTTCCGTGGAATGCCGCAGCGCACGTTCGGGCGTGGCGGGTCGTGCGTCGGCGGGTGTTATCTCACCGAGCAGAACGTCAGCGATGACGTGCTCGAACACGAGGCTGTGCACAAGCGCCAGTGGCAGCGCTACGGGATGCTCTTCCCGTTTCTTTACCTGCTGGCGGGGCGCGACCCGCTCAAGAACCGATATGAGATCGAGGCGGGCCTCGAGAAAGGTGGATACCTGTGAGCGCACCGACCGGGAGCCGTCGCACGATCATCCTCACCGGAGCGAGTTCGGGCATCGGCGTGGTCGCGGCGCAACAGCTGGCCGCGCAGGGCAACGAACTCGCCGTCGTCGGCCGCAATCCGGAGCGCACCCGCGCCGTCGCCCAGCGCATCGGGGCGACGCCGTTCCTCGCTGACTACGAGCGGCTCGACGACGTGCGGTCGCTCGCCGACGCGCTCCTCGGTCGCTACGACCGCATCGACGTACTCGCGAACAACGCGGGCGGTCTGTACTCCAAGCGGGAGCTGACCGTCGACGGACATGAGCGCACCATTCAGGCGAACCACCTCGCCCCGTTCCTGCTGACTAATCTGCTCCTGCCCCGACTGCAAGCCACGGCCGAGCTGGGACATCCGGTGCGCGTCGTCTCCACCGCGAGCCTCGCCAACCTGTTCGGGCACGTGCGACTCGACGACCTCGACTTCACCGAGCGGCCGTGGCTGGGCGGCTGGCGGGCGTACGGCACCGCCAAGCTGGTCACGATCCTGTTCATCCGAGAACTGGCCGAACGCCTGACCGGCACGGGCATCGACGCGTTCTCCTTCCATCCGGGAACCATCGCCACGAACTTCGGGATGTCGTCCCCGCTAATCCGGTTCGGCTCGGCTGTGACCCGTGGCGGCTACGGCATCAGCGTCGAACAGGGCGCGGCGCCGCTGATCGCGCTGACCGCGGAGTCACCTGTAGGCGCCCCGAGCGGAACATACTTCGACCAGCTCAAGGCGAACGGCCGCGTGCGGCAGCAGGCGAACGACGCCCAGCTGGGCCGCGATCTGTGGGCACTGACCGCCGAGCTCACCGGGGTCAGCGCAACGGTCTAGCGGTACGAAGCGACAGTGACGGCGGACGGCTCCATGCCGACCTCGGCCGTCAGGTGCTCCTGCACCTCGGACACGAGCGCGAATCCGCCGAGCACGATGGCGCGGGTCTCGCCCGGGCCGTCGCAGAGCATCTCCGCTGTCCAGGCCCGCACCGCACGGGTCGCGGCCTCGCCGCGGGCGCAGCGCTCGCCGCTGCCGGGGCGTCCACTCCGGTGCGAGCGCGCCAGCCAGGTGACCGTCATCCGCATCGGCGTCGACAGAGCCACGACATCCTCGGGATGCTCGACCTCGACGAAGACCCGCCCTCGGGCGCACAGCGGCAGGAGCGCGAGCTCGGCTTCCAGCTCCGCAAGCGACGACTCATCGGCGACGACGAGGAACTGCACACGGTCGTCGTGGTGGGCGGTGGTCGCGGTGTGGCTCGCGTGATCGGGTCGATACATCTCGCTTCGAGTATAGGGCAGGCTTACCTAACCCCAGCCGGTTCGAAGGGGATGCTCAGCGGAGCCAAGACTTCCCCGGGACGCCGCCGGAGGGCATGATCGAACCATGAACCCCACCTCGGACTCCCCCGTCGCGCCGATGCTGGCCAAAGCCGTTCCGACCGTCCCCGAAGCGGACTCCGTCGAGGGCGGCCTCAGCTACGAGCCCAAGTGGGACGGCTTCCGTGCGATCGTCTACGCCGAGGGGTCAGGGGACGACATCGAGCGGGTCGAGATCGGCAGCCGCGGGTCCAAGATGCTGACGCGATACTTTCCCGAGCTGGTCGAAGCCTTCAAACAGATCCTCCCCGGCCCGTGCGTGCTCGACGGCGAGATCGTCGTGCCGACCGGCGAACCGGGCAAGCAGCGCCTCGATTGGGAGGCGTTGTCGCAGCGGATCCACCCCGCCGCCAGCCGCGTCGACCTCCTCTCGAAGGAGACGCCCGCAACCTTCGTCGCCTTCGATCTGCTCTCCCTCCGCGGCGAATCGCTGCTCGACCGCCCGTTCGCCGAACGCCGGGCCGCCCTCGAAGACTTCGCCGGAGCATTGCCCGCCCCGATCGAGCTCACCCGCACGACGACCGACGTCGACCTCGCCCGCAAGTGGTTGAAAGAGTTCGAGGGTGCGGGGCTCGACGGGGTCGTCGCCAAGCCGTTCGCGGCGCCGTACTCCCCGAACAAGCGCACGATGCTGAAGATCAAGCACCACCGCACCGCCGACGTCGTCGTGCTCGGATATCGCGTCCACGCCAGCGGGCGGGGCGTCGGATCGCTGCTCGTCGGGCTCTACGACTCGGAGGGTGTGCTCCGGAACGTCGGCGGTGTCTCGGCTTTCAGCGACGTGCGCCGCCTCGAACTCGTCGATGAACTCGATCCGCTCGTCGTCCGCGACGACAGCGGCAACGCGGCCAAAGGCGAGACCGACCGCAGTCGATTCTCGTCAGGCAAAGACGTCTCGTTCATCCGGCTGAGACCCGAGCGGGTTCTCGAGGTGCGCTACGACCAGATGGAGGGGATGCGGTTCCGCCACACCGCGCAGTTCGAGCGTTGGCGCCCCGACCGCGACCCCGCATCCTGCACCTTCGAACAGCTCGAACGCCCGGTCGCGTACGACCTGGCCGATGTGCTGAGCTGAGCCGCCTCAGTCCTTCTTCGCGCGGCTCGGCTGCACGCGCGGGGGCTCGCCGGGCATCTTCGGATAGTCGGGTGGGAAGGGCAGTTCGCCGAGCCCGGCATCGAGGTCACACTGCCACCAGCCGAGCAGCTGGTCGATCGTGCCCGGCTTCTCGCCGAAGTGTTCCCACGGATCTCCCACGGTCGCCAGCCGATCGGGCACGGTGAGAATCGTGAAGTCCCGCGGGTTGACCGTCTCGAGCTCGTCCCAGGTGACGGGTGTGGCGACCGGAGCGTGCGCGAGGGCGCGCGGGCTGTATGCGCCGGCCATCGTGCGGTCACGGTTGGCCTGGTTGAAGTCGACGAAGATGCGTTCGCCGCGCTCTTCCTTCCACCAGTTCGTCGTGACCTTGTCGGGCATGCGCCGTTCGAGTTCACGGGCGGCCGCGATCACGGCGTGACGCACATCCTGGAACTCGTGAGTCGGCTCGATCGGCGCGAACACGTGGAGCCCGCGGTTGCCGGAGGTCTTGATGAACGCGTCGAGCCCCGCCTCGGCGAGCACCTTGCGCAACTCGATCGCCGCGGGAACGGCGTCGGAGAAATCCGTCCCCGGCTGCGGGTCGAGATCGATACGCAGCTGGTCGGGGTTGTCCGAGTTCTCGGCGCGCGACGCCCACGGATGGAACACGATCGTGTTCATCTGCGCTCCCCACACTGCTGCAGCCGGCTCGTCGATGACGAGTTGGGGATGCGATCGTGCACTCGGGTAGACCACGGGCACCGCCCGCACGTAGTCAGGAGCACCGCGGGGAGGGTTCTTCGAGAAGAAGACCTCGCCCCCGACTCCCTCCGGGAAACGTTCGAGAGAGACCGGCCTGTCGCCGTTCGCCCGGACGAACGCGTCGCCGACGGCGACCAGATAGTTCGCCAGATCGAGCTTGGTGATGCCGAGCTCGGGCCACAGAACCCGGCTGGGACTGGAGATGCGAACCTCGCGATCGCCGTTCGGACCGGGGACGGTGATGACAACTGCTTCGCTCGCCATGCCACCACCGTACTCGCCGGGAACGGGCCGTGTCTCGCCGATGACTCTCTTGTGAATTGCGTGTGCGAACCGCTCGTTCTCCGTTTCGTGTGAAGATTCTGGTGAAGAATGTTGTCGCATCCCTCCCGACCGGGATGTGCGAGAAGAGGGATTCAACTGCGAATCGTCAGCTACAACTTGCGAAAACACGCTGCCGGTCACGAATTGGCCGACATCGCGGCGGCGCACGACGTCGACGTTCTCTGTTTGCAGGAGTGCGATGCCGAGGCCCTTCCGCAGCGCCTTCACCATCTCGTGCTCGCCGACGCGACCAAGGCCAACCGTCTCGGCCTGGCCATCTACGTGCGGGAGAGCCGTTACGACATCCTCGGTACCGAGGTGTTCGCGGTGCAGAAATCGGTTCACGACCGAGTGCTCGCTCCCGCTCACGAGCGCCTTCTCGCGGCACATCTGCACGATCGAGAGAAGGACGAGGATGTGCTGGTCGGCTCCTTCCACGCCGCGCCGCTCACCGCATCCAACTCCCTGCGCCGCAAGCAGATCGCGGCTGCACATGTCGGGATGCGCTCCCTCGCCGACGACATCCCCGCCGTCATGGTCGGCGATTTCAACTACCCCTGGTTCATTCGCGGGCTGGAACGGCGCCTGACGACCACGGGCTACGCGCTGATGCGCAGCACCGAGCCGACCTACCTCCGCTACAAGTTCTTCACGGGGTATTTCGACTTCGTGACCTCGACCGGTTTTGAGATCAGCCAGGTGGACGTGCTCCCCGCCGGGGCGTCAGACCACCGCGCGATCAGCCTCGACGCTCACCTCGCCGCCTGATCGGTCGGGCTGGTCCGAACGCTCGGCAGCCTCGGCGGCACCAGCACCAGCACCAGCACCGGCGCCAGCACCTTCGGCGAGCGCCAGCGAGGTCTGGAAACTCACCCGATCCCCCGGCTCCGGATCGATCACACCCAGTGCCACGAGTCGCGACCTGATCCCGCCCACCCGGCGCCCGGCCGCGGCCGCGATGTCCTTGAACGACTCGCCGCGCTTGTACGCCTCGACCACGGCCTCCTCGCTTTCGCGATCCCAGCGTCGGTACGCATTCGGATGCTCCTGACGCAGTCGTGACCCCATTCCGCCCGCGGCGACCTGGATGCTCTGCACTTGACCGAGCGGATAGCGGGCGATCGCCTCTTCAGCCTCAGGACGCCAGCAGAACAACGCCTCCTCGTCGATCGTCACCAGCGATGCGTCGACGTCCGCGAATCCGTCGCCGACCAATGAGATGCGTAACATTGCACCGATTCCCCTCCGTGAAATATTGAATTCTCCCACCGTAGCCGCGGGGATCCGGACGGGCCAGGGCTCGAACGCGCGAGCCTCGGCGGCGTATGGTGGGCGCATCTCAGGGCGGTGATGCGAGATGGACGTCTTCGGCTGGCTGGCGGCAACCGACTACAGCGTGGCGCGCGAGGTGCTGCAGCGCGGGATCGCCGCCCTCTATCTGATCGCCTTCATCAGCGCGGTGAACCAGTTCCCGGCGCTGCTCGGCGAACACGGGCTTCTCCCCGTCCCACGCTTTCTCCGCCTGGCTTACGCGCGTCGACAGCCGACCCTGTTCCGCTGGCGCTACTCGGACCGGCTGCTGCGCGCGGTGGCGTGGACCGGCGCGGCACTCTCCGCCCTGGTCGTCGCCGGCATCCCTCAGTTCGCGCCTTCGTGGGCGCTGCTCCTGGTATTTCTCGTCGTCTGGGGCCTCTACCTCTCGATCGTGAACGTCGGCCAGACGTTCTACTCGTTCGGCTGGGAGAGCTTGCTGCTTGAGGCCGGGTTCACCGTGGGCTTTCTCGGCTCGCACGACACCGCGGCGCCGATCACGATCATCCTGCTGCTGCGCTGGCTCGTGTTCCGGCTGGAGTTCGGGGCCGGGATGATCAAGATGCGCGGCGACCGGTCCTGGCGCGACCTGACCGCCCTCTACTACCACCACGAGACCCAGCCGATGCCGAACCCGCTGAGTCGAACGGCGCACCTGCTGCCGAAGTGGTGGCATCGGGTCGAGGTGCTCGGAAACCACTTCGCCCAGCTCGTCGTGCCCTGGTTCCTGTTCGCTCCGCAGCCGGTGGCGAGCTGTGCCGCGGCGATCGTGATCCTCACGCAGCTCTGGCTGGTCGCAACAGGCAACTTCGCTTGGCTGAACGTGATCACGATCGTGCTGGCGTTCTCCGCGGTCAGCGACACGGTGCTGTCCACGGTCTTCGGCGCGCTTCCCGTCGGCACTGTCGGCGACATCGGAGCCGGCAGCGTGCCGGCGTGGTTCGCCGTGGTCGCGCTCGCGGCGAGCATCCTGCTCATCGTGCTCAGTTGGCGACCGCTCGCGAACCTGTTCTCGCGTCATCAGCTGATGAACGCCAGCTTCAACCGCTGGCACCTCGTCAACGCATACGGCGCCTTCGGGAGTGTGACGAAGGAGCGCTACGAGATCATCGTCGAGGGCACGATCGAGGACGCGGGATCGAGCGCGGCGGTTTGGCGAGAATACGAATTCAAGGGCAAACCGGGCGATGCGAGAAGGCTGCCACCGCAGGTCGCGCCGTACCATCTTCGGCTCGATTGGCTGATGTGGTTCCTCGCGCTGGGCTCTCGGGACACACGCTGGTTCGAGGTGTTCCTGCTACGCCTGCTCGAGGCCGACGCGCCGACGCTGCGTCTCATCCGGAGGGCTCCGTTCGGGCGCGATAAGCCGACTGCCGTGCGGGCGCGCACCTTCCTCTATCGGTACTCCACACGCGCGGAGAAGCGCGAGACCGGGATGCGCTGGATCCGCGTGGAGGTGGGAACCCTGGTCGCACCGGTCGCCCTCCCCGAGCGACACGAGCGGCCTCAGTAGCCGCCGCGTTCTTCCTCGAGCCTGGCGAGGTCGCGCTGGATGAGGAGCCGCAGCCGGGCGGGACGCTCAGCCTCGTAGTTCGCTTTGAGCGCCTCGGCGCCCGAGAACGCGTAGAGAGATGCTTCGATCGCCGCTCCGACCTCGCCCCAGGCCTCGACCCGGGCGCGCTCGACGATGGCGAGCAGCTCCTCCTCCGAGGCCGCGCGCTCGCGCAGAGCCGCACCGAGAACCGTCGCGGCCTCCTCGCGGCGCCGAAGATTGTCGACGTCGACGTCGCGATAGTCGTGGGGATGAACGGCATCACCGCCGAGACCCTCGACGTCTTCGCGAGCCACGGCCACACGGATGGCAGCCTGGTCCTGTTCGTCGGCTAGCTCGCGCAGCGTCTCGGCAGCGGCACCCGTGTGCCGGCTGGGATCGAAGGCGTTCCCCAGCTGGATCGTGTCGACGACGATGTGGTTCTTCACCGCCATGCGGGTGGCGTAGTCCGCGAGCATCATGCCTTCTTCGACGGACTGGTCGAGGCTCGGCGGGGCGAGCTCCACGAGGGCGTTCTCGTCGAACGGACGCATCACGGCCTTGTCAGCCCGCTTGCGAAACCAGTTCGGCCAGCGCATCCGTCTCCTCGGGTCCGGGCGACCAGACGTCGTCGCCCTGCTCGACCCATTCTTTCAGGTGGCCGGGCGATCGGTCGGCACGACGGCTGACGCGGGAGCGCGATCTGCGGCAGAGTGAGGTCATGGCAGGAATCCGATACGAGTTCGAGGCCGACCTGTGGCGCTGGGAAGCGCGGCGCGACCTGTGGGTGTTCGCACGCCTGCCGCTCGACATCTCCCAGGAGATCCACGACCAGCCGCATCCCCCAGCCGGATTCGGGTCGGTGAAAGTGGTGGCCACCCTCGGAAGCTCGCGCTGGTCGACCTCGATCTTCCCCGAGTCGGCCGACGGCGCATACACGCTCGCGATCAAGGGCTCGGTGCGAAAGAAGGAGGGCGTCGGGCTCGGGGATGTGGTCAGGATCGGAATCGAGACGCTGCTCTAGGCACCGACGGGTCGGCATGCGCGGCCCGGCTCAGGCGGACGCCTCGGCCTCGAGTTCGGCAGGCTCGGGCGCCGGGAAGATCGCGCCGAGCAGCGACGCCACCCAGCCGATGAGGTCCGAATCGTCCGGCGCCTCACCGTTCACGCGCGGCAGCGGCACGGTGACAACCTTGGGCGCGGCGTGGTACTTGGAGCCTGGGTACATTCGCTGCAACCGCACCTGCACCGAGTCCGGCAGGATCGCGGGCGCGAACCGAAGGTTCGAGCCCATCGCCACGACCTCGCCGAGGCCCGCGCGCTGGGCGGCCAGGCGCAGTCGCGACACCGCGATGAGGTTCAAGACCGGAACGGGCGGTTCGCCGTAACGGTCGGTGAGCTCCTCCAGCACCGCGTCGATCTGACCGGTCTTCGCGTTCGGCGAGCTGGCGGTCGAGAGCTTCTGATAGGCCTCGAGGCGCAGCCGCTCGCTGTCGACGTACTCCTCGGGGATGTGCGCATCCACCGGCAGCTCGAGCCTCAGCTCGGTCTGCCCCTCGGCGACCTCGCCGCGGAACGTGCTCACGGCCTCGCCGATCATCCGCAGGTAGAGGTCGAACCCGACGCCCGCGATGTGACCGGACTGCTCGCCGCCCAGGAGGTTTCCCGCACCGCGGATCTCCAGGTCTTTGAGTGCCACCTGCATCCCGCTGCCGAGATCGTTGTTCGCCGCGATGGTGGAGAGGCGGTCGTGGGCGGTCTCGCTGAGCGGCTTGTTCTCATCCCAGAGGAAGTACGCGTACGCGCGCTCGCGGCCACGGCCGACACGACCGCGCAGCTGGTGCAGCTGGCTGAGCCCGTACTTGTCAGCTCGGTCGATGATGATCGTGTTCGCGTTGGCGATGTCGAGTCCGGTCTCGATGATGGTCGTCGAGACCAGTACGTCGAACTTGCGCTCCCAGAAGTCGACGACGACCTGCTCCAGCGCCGTCTCGTTCATCTTGCCGTGGGCGACGCCGATGCGCGCCTCCGGAACCAGTTCCGCCAGCTTGGCGGCGACGCCCGAGATGCTGCCGACGCGGTTGTGCACGAAGAAGATCTGACCCTCGCGCAGCAGCTCGCGGCGGATCGCCGCGGCGACCTGCTTCTCCGAGTACGGTCCCACGAAGGTGAGGATCGGGTGTCGTTCCTCGGGCGGGGTGGCGAGCGTGGACATCTCGCGGATGCCGGTGACTGCCATCTCCAGGGTCCGCGGGATGGGCGTCGCGCTCATCGCGAGGATGTCGACGTTGGTCTTCAACTTCTTGAGCGCATCCTTGTGCTCGACACCGAAGCGCTGCTCCTCGTCGATGATCACGAGCCCGAGGTCTTTGAGCACGATGCCGTCGGCGAGCAGGCGGTGCGTGCCGATGACCACGTCGACCGTGCCGTCGGCCATCCCGCTGATCGTCTCGCGCGCCTCTTTGTCGGTCTGGAAGCGGCTGAGCGCCCGCAGGTGGATCGGGAAGCCGGCGAAGCGCTCCTGGAACGTCTCGAAGTGCTGCTTGACCAGCAGAGTCGTCGGCACGAGCATGACGACCTGTTTTCCGTCTTGCACGGCCTTGAACGCGGCGCGCACCGCGATCTCGGTCTTGCCGAACCCGACATCGCCAGAGATAAGACGGTCCATCGGGATGGGCCGCTCCATGTCGGCCTTCACCTCGTCGATGGTCTGCAACTGGTCGGGGGTCTCCGCGAACGGGAACGCCTCTTCGAGTTCACGCTGCCACGGGGTGTCCGGTCCGAACGCGTGGCCCTTGCTCGCCATGCGCGCCGAGTACAGCTTGACAAGTTCGACGGCGATGTCGCGCACGGCCTTGCGAGCGCGGCCCTTGGCCGCCGACCAGTCGCTACCGCCCATTTTGCTGAGCGCAGGAGCCTCGCCCCCGACGTAACGAGTCAGCAGGTCGAGCTGGTCGGTCGGCACGAAGAGCTTGTCACCCGGATACCCGCGCTTCGACGGCGCGTACTCCAGCACGAGGTACTCGCGCTTCGACTTGACCGGGTTGCGTCCACCGCTCGAGACCTCGCGCTGGGTGAGCTCGACGAACTTGCCGATGCCGTGGGTCTGGTGCACGACGTGGTCGCCGGGCTTCAGCTGCATCGGGTCGACCACGTTCTTGCGACGAGTGGCCAGCTTCTTGACCTGACGCGAGTCGTAGCCGATCGTGCGACCGTAGAACTCGCTCTCGCTGAGCAGCGCGAGCTTGGTCTCCTCCAGCTCGAAGCCGTGCTCGACGGTTGCCTTCAGGATGTACGCGATGCCGGGTTCAGGATCGGCCGGGTACTCCTCGACCAACCGTCCGGGCAGTTCGGCTTCGCCCAGCACATCCACTGTGCGCTCCGCGAGCCCGGCTCCCTCCGTGACGATCGCGACCCTCCAGCCGTCGCGCAGCCGTGCCGCGACGTGCTCGATCGCGCCCGACACGTTGCCCTGGAAGCTGGGGACCGCCTCGGCAGCGACCCGTACCTGCAGGAGCTCCTCGATCTCGCGGTGCTCCGGAAGGATCTCGTCGGCCCGGAACCCGGTCATGGTCCACCAAGGGTGGTCAGGTGCCTTCTGCCCGGGAGCACTGAACTTGGCGGAGTCCTTCAGCTGCTGCAGGGTGAGGAAGTCGCCCGCGGCGAGGTCGATCGGTGCGGCGGCCCCGACCGTCGCAGCACTCCAGGCCGCCGTCAGAAACTCGCGGTTGGTCTCCGCCAGACTCACCGCGCGGCTGGCCACGCGCTCGGGTGAGAGCACCGCCACCGCGGCGCCGTCTGGCAGGTAGTGCGTGAGCGGCACGAGGCGGTCGACCAGGGCGGGCGCCAGCGATTCCATGCCTTCGACCGGGATGCCCTCGCCGATCTTGGCGAGCATCTGCGAGAGGCTCGGGAACTCGTGCTCCATCTCGCGGGCACGCTGACGCACCGACTCGCTGAGCAGCAGCTCACGGCTCGGCGGCAGCGTGACCGAAGGGATCGGGTCGGGCAGGGACCGCTGATCGGCCACGGAGAACGCGCGGATCTGGTCCACTTCGTCGCCGAAGAAGTCGACGCGATACGGATGCTCTGCCGTCGGCGGGAACACGTCGAGGATGCCGCCGCGCACGGCGAACTCACCGCGGCGAGTGACCATGTCGACGCGGCCGTACGCGAGGTCGACCAGTTCCGCGGCAAGCCGGCCGAGGTCGAACCCGCGGCCGCCCGCGGCCAGTTCGACCGCTTGGTAGTCGATGAGGTTGTCGGCCAGCGGCTGCAGAGCCGCACGCACAGAAGCGACGACGATGATCGGATGCGACCGCTCGCCCGCATCCCAAGCGGCAAGCCGGCGCAGCGCGAGGAGGCGTTTGCCCACGATCTCGGCACTCGGGCTGAGACGCTCGTGCGGCAGAGTCTCCCAGGCAGGGAACTCGATGACCTCGGCGTTCGGCACCACCGCACCAAGTGCGCCGCGGATCGACTCGGATTCACGGCCGGTCGCGGTGATGACGAGCAACGCCTGCGACGCATCCGCCTCGGCCCGCTTCTTCAGCAGCCCGGCGATGAGCGGCGCTCTCAATCCGTCGGTCAGGGAGAAGTCGGCGTCGCGAGACGCGGACGCCAGGGCGTCATCGAACGTGGAGGCGCGCGAAAGCGCTGCGATCAAGCCCTGCAGTATCACTCGCCCAAGTCTACGGTCCCCCGCCGACACTGCACCGGGATCAGGGTAAAAGGGTCAGATCCAGCCGTCGAGCGCGGTCATGAAGCCCGGAAAGTCGTCGCGGTTCACGGTGTGGCCGCTGCCGCGCACGATGCGCACCTCGAAGCCGGCCTCTTCGAGCCGGTCGGCCAGAGCGGGCTTCACGAGCTGCGATTTGTCGGCCAGCACGACCAGTGACGGCACGTGCATCTGCTCAGGAGCGCGCAAGGACCCCGGGGTGATCAGCACAGGGATGACCGCGGGATCGAACGCCTTGAAGGTCTCGACCTCGATCGCCACATCGGCCGGATCCCAGCGCGGGTTCCGCTTGGCGATGCGGGCGGCCGAGGCGCGGGTGAGGTTGCGCAGGAAAGCCGGGGCAAGCATCCGCTGCCACCGGGTGAGCGCGGGCCCCGAGAAGGCGGGGTCGACGTAGATCGCGCGCTGCGGGCGGAGGCGCTCGACGGCGAGGCTGACGGTGAGGCCGCCGAGTGAGTGACCCAGGACGAGCTCGGGATGCGCGGGGACGGTGTCGACCACATCCTGAGCGAACAATTCAGCCGTATACGACTCCGCGCGAGGACTGTGCCCGTGGCCGCGAAGGTCGACGGCGACCACGTGGTAGCCACGCTCGGCAAGGGCGGGACCGACCGTGCGCCAGTTGCGCGAATCGGACATCGCTCCGTGGACCAGCACCGCACGACGGTCGCCGCTCCCCCACTCGCGTGTGAACAACTCCATGCTGGGAACAGTACTGCCGTCCTGCTGTGTACCGGCCGGGGATACGCGGTGATGGCCTCGCGGCGCGCGCATCCACTACGCTCTGGCCAGACCCTGAAAGAATCGACAGAGAGCGACACCGATGACGAGCGTCCCGCCGCCCGAGAACAGCCAGCCCGTACCGCCCGTCACGCCCCCGCCGTCGTATCAGCAGCCCGCCTATCAGCAGCCCGCCTATCAGCAGCCGGTTTACCAGCAGCCTGGCGCCTACCCTGCCGCGCAGGCGTACGTGCAGCCGTACGCGGGCGTTCCCGCGGGCTATCCCGGCTACGGAGCGGGCTACGCCGCGGCTCCCAAGTCGAAGGTTCTCGGCGTGGTCGCGATGTACGGGGCGATCGTCGTGCTGGTCCTCTCGGTGATCGCCTCGATCGTCGTGGGCAACAGCGTCGGCCCGATCGCGGACCGTTCCAGCACAGGCTTCAGCTACAGCACGAGCACCATGACGGCGGAGCAGGCTGCCGCTTTCGGCGGAACCGCGCTGCTCATCCTCGCCCAGCTCGCGGGCGGCACCGTGATCGGCCTCTGGGCGCTCATCCAGGGCATCATCGCCGCCGCGACAAAACGAGGGCGGGCTTACGGCGTGATCGCGATCGTTGTCGCCGCTGCCGCCCCGATCATCTCGTTCATCGTGTACATCGCCGCGATCGCCGCGAGCACCCCCGCCTGACCCTCCGCGCCCACTCCAACGCAATCCACTCCGGGAGAAATCCCGTTTCAGCGCCGCGTTTTCGGGACTTCTCCCGGACTCGATTGCGTTTGAGCGGAGCGAGCCGCGAGAGCGAGCGCAGCGAGCCGCCAGAGCGAGCGCAGCGAGCCGCGAGCGCAGCGGCTCAGCGGCCGGTGTGGAAGCGGAGTTGGGCGGCGGTGAGGCCCTCCGTGGCGATCTGCTCGACCGCATCCGCAGCGTCAGAGATCAGGTTGGGGAGCACTTTGCGCTCGGCGCTGGAGAAGCCCTTGAGCACGTGGTCGGCTGCGGCCTGGGCGCCCGGCGGGCGACCCACGCCGACGCGGACGCGGGTGAAGTCGCCGGTGCCGGTCGCCGCGATGACGTCGCGCACGCCGTTGTGGCCACCATGGCCACCGCCGAACTTGAGCTTCATCGTGTCGAACGGAATGTCGATCTCGTCCTGCACCACGATCAGGCGCGACGGATCGAGCGAGTAGAAGCGCAGCAGCTGCGCGACCGGCCCGCCGGACACGTTCATGAACGTGTTGGGCTTGGCCAGGACGAACCGCTCGCCGCCGGGGGTCAGCCGACCCTCGGCGACGGTCGAGTTCGTCTTGTGGGTCTTGAAAGTGAGGCGACCGCGCTCGGCGAGGTCGTCCAGCACCATCTGGCCCACGTTGTGACGCGTGGCCGCGTAGCCGGGCCCGGGGTTACCGAGCCCGACCACGAGCCAGGGCCTATCCGTGAGAGAAGAAGAGGCCATCGAAGGGATGCGCCCGGTACTACTCGGCGTCTTCGGCGGGAGCCTCTTCGGCGCCCTCGGCGGCCTCTGCGGTCTCCTCTTCCTCACCGCGTGCGGCGGCCGGGATCATGACGTTCAGGATGAGCAGATCCTCGTCCTCGGCCAACACGGCGCCCTTCGGCAGCGTGAAGTCCTTCGCGTGGAACTGCGTTCCCTCGACGGCGTCGGTCACGTCGAGAACGATGTTCTCGGGGATGTGGGTCGCCTCGACCTCAAGACGCAGGGTGTTGACGTCGAGAACCGCGATCGTGCCCGGGAAGGTCTCGCCCACGACGTGGACCGGTACCTCGACGGAGACCTTCTCGCCGCTGCGGACGATGATCAGGTCGAGGTGCTCGATGATCTGCAGCACCGGGTCCTTCTGCACATCCTTGACCAGGGTCAGCTGGTTCTTGCTGCCGGCGATCTCGATGTCGAGCACAGCGTTCGCCTTGCGGAGAAGCAGGCCGACCTGGTGCGCGGGAACGGTGATGTGCACGGGCTCGGTGCCGTGGCCGTAGATGACGGCGGGGATCTTGCCGGCGGCGCGGATCTTGCGCGCCGCACCCTTGCCGAAGCTTTCGCGGACTTCCGCGACGACCTTGTTGGACTCGTCAGCCATGAGTAACTCCTTGCCGGCGGGGCCGGCTGTCGGGCGAGCGTTGCTCGCAGTGTCTGGTTGTGTGTCGACTCGAACGCATCGTTCAGATGAAAGACGTGTGAGGAAAGACTGCGAAGCCCTGCTCCACCGCGTCGATAACGGACTGCGCGCTGTGAGGCGCGCATCCCTCGCCGAAGTTCAGTGGAACAGTCTACCGGATGCGTCGCGCCGCTACGACCGCGGTTCGGTGGCCGGTGACGAGGGGGTCTCGAGCTGCGCGGCGGCGACCCTCGCGATCTCGCCGGGGGCTCCGTCGATCGGTACCCGGACGCCCCGCTCGTCTGCGGCGAGAGGCTGGAGTATCGCCAGCTGCGACGCGAGCAGCGTCGGCGGCATGAAGTGGTCGCGGCGGGCTCCGATGCGTTCGCCGAGCAGGTCGCTGCTGCCGTCGAGTTCGACGAAGACCGCATTCGGGGCCTCTGCGCGGATCGCGTCGCGGTACTCGCGCTTCAGGGCCGAGCAGGCCACGACCATCCCAGTGCCGGTCGCGGTAGCCAGAGTGCGTCCGACGTTCGCGAGCCAGGGCCACCGGTCGTGGTCATCCAGCGGGATGCCCGAGGCCATTTTCGCGACATTGGCTTCAGGATGCAGGTCGTCGCCGTCCACGAACGGCACGCCGAGGCGCTCGGCCAGGAGCGCTCCGACCGTGCTCTTTCCCGAACCCGAGACGCCCATGACGACGACGAGCGGCGCCGAAGATCCCATCAGCGCCCCTCCTCTTCGCATCACCAGTCGTGCATGGAACCGTCGAGCAGACGGTTCACCGGCAAGTATGCCGCCTTGTACGGGAAGGAGTTCGCCACGACCTCGTCGTAGTCGACGCCGAGGCCGGGGGTCTCGCCGGGGATGAGCATCCCGTCTTCGAAGGAGTACGTCGTGCGGAAGACCTCGTGCGTCGCGGCACTGTGCTTCATGTACTCCTGGATGCCGAAGTTCGGGATGGCGACACCGAGGTGAACGGCCGCTGCCAGGCCGACCGGCGAGACGTCGGTCGGGCCGTGGACGCCTGACTTGATCTGATAGACGGCGGCGTAGTCGAAGATCCGCCGCAGACCGGTGATGCCGCCCGCGTGGGTGACTGGGCTGCGCACGTAGTCGATGAGTTGCTCCTCGAACAGTTCGCGGTAGTCCCAGATCGTGTTGAAGACCTCACCGATGGCGAGCGGGGTGGTGGTGTGCTCGCGCACGCGGCGCAGCACGGCCTGGTTCTCGGCCGGCGTCACATCCTCGAGCCAGAACAGGTCGTACGGCTCGAGCGACTTGCCGAGCTTGGCGGCCTGGATGGGCGTGAGCCGGTGGTGCGCGTCGTGCAGCAGCGGCAGCTCGGGCCCGAACTCGTTGCGCACCGCCTCGAAAACGGTGGGAGCGTGGCGGAGGTACGCACGGGTGTCCCACTCCTCCTCGACGGGCACAGCGCTGCGGCGGGCGGGTTCATGGTCGTACCGGGCCGTCGTGCCACCATCGCCGGCGGCCGCGTTGGCCGACGATGCGACGCCGTAGACCGAACCCAGACCGGGGATGCCGGTCTGCACGCGAATGGCCTTGTAGCCCTGCTCCAGGTGGTCGCGGATCGAATCGAACAGCTCGGGGAGCTCGGCGCCAGACGCGTGGCCGTAGACGAGACACCCCCGGCGGCTGCGCCCGCCGAGCAACTGGTAGAGCGGGAGACCGGCGACCTTGGCCTTGATGTCCCAGAGAGCCGTGTCGACCGCGGCGATGGAGGCCATCGTGACCGGGCCGCGGCGCCAGTACGCCCCGCGGTAGAGATACTGCCAGGTGTCCTCGATCTGGTGGGCGTCCCGCCCGATCAGGAGCGGCACGATGTGCTCGCTCAGGTAGGCGGCGACCGCCAGCTCGCGTCCGTTCAGCGTCGCATCGCCGAGGCCGACGAAGCCGTCCTCGGTGGTGATGCGCAGCGTGACGAAGTTTCGGCCGGGGCTCGAGACGAGGACGTCGGCGGAAGTGATTCGCATGTCAGTGGGCTCCTCTTGATGGTTCTTCTGTGGCGAAGGATCGGGCGGCGCGCAGGGCGCCGAGCTGGTGGTGCACGGATTCGGTCACGGCGGGATCGTCGGCCAGCTCGGGCGCGAAGGCGCTCACGGCGTCCACCGCGAGCTGTGCGTCGTCATCCGGATGCTCGCCCAGCCGGGCGGCGAGGTCGACGGCTCCGGCGTCGGCGAACGACCCGTCGAGCAGGTGCAGGATCCACGCGGCGAGCACTCCGGTCTCGGCTCGACCAGGGGCGCGACCGGCTGCGAGGCGCGACCGCAGCGGGTCCAGGATGCGCGGACCGAGCTTCTGCGATCCGTCGGTCGCGATCTGCGTGAGCCGGTGCTCGATGCGCGCGTTGGTGAAGCGGGCGCGGAGCGCGTCGAGGGCCGCATCCACGGCGTCATCATCGAATGGGAGCTCGGTGCGCGCTTCTGCCCAGAGGTCTTCGAGCGCCGCGACGCACACCGGGTCGCCCATGGCGTCGGCGATCGACACGTGACCGCGAAGCAGCCCGAGATACGCGAGCAGCGAGTGCCCGGCGTTGAGCAACCACAGCTTGCGACGCTCGAACGGCTCGATGTCGTCGACGAAGCGGGCTCCTGCGGACTCCCAATCCGGCCGACCCGCCGGGAAGTCGCCACTCAGCACCCACTCGCTGAACGGTTCGGTGACGACCGGCGCGGCATCGTCGTAGCCCGTCAGTTCGCGCACCGCTTCGCGGTCGGCGCCGGTCGTGGCCGGCGTGATCCTGTCCACCATGGTGGACACGAAGGAGACCTCAGTGTCGATCCACTCGGCGAGCGACGGGTCCAGCGCGGTGGCGAGCCCGAGCACCGCGTCGCGGGTGACGCGGCCGTTGTCGGGGAGGTTGTCGCAGCTCACAACGGCTAGGCCCCCGGCACCAGCCAGCCTGCGCGCCCGGATACCGTCGACGATCCTGCCCGGCGCCGTGAAAGTGACTTCGCCGGCGCGGAGCGCCGAGAGGTCGGCGTCCAGCGCGGCCGTCGACGGGCGGTAGCCCGCCTCCGTGACGGTCAGCGTCAGCACCCCGACAGCACGGTCGGCCACCGCTCGACGCCAGCGTTCCGCGTCGGCGCCGTCGGCGACGACGCTGAGACTCTCGATGACGCTCGTGGTGTCTGACTCGGGGCCGCGCTCGACCAGCGTGTAGACCGCATCCTGAGCCGCGAGGATGCGGGCCGCGTCGGGGCTTCGTCCGGTGAACGCTGCGATCCCCCATCCCCAGCCGCCGGTCGCCTCATTCGCCCGCTGTGTGTACCAGGCCTGGTGGGCGCGGTGAAAAGCCCCCAAGCCCAGGTGCACGATGCGGACGGGATGCCGCACGGTGCGTCGTGGCGGCGTCATGCCCCGGCCGTCGAGACGAGAGCGCGAGTGCGCGACTCGACTCCGCGGAGATACTCGAGGTTGTCGCGGGTGCGCTCAGCGAGCGGGAGTTCTGTCGAGAAGTCCTCGGACGTGACCCAGCCGTCGTAGCCGAACTCGTGGAGCGCGGTGAAGTACGCCTCGACGTCGGCCTGACCCGTGCGCATCGGCGCCCACTCGTTGTGCCAGCGCACGGTGCCGTCGGCCTCGGGCTCCCCGCGACCCAGCGCACGTTCTTGACGTGCACGTGCGCGAGGTACGGGCCGAGCAGCTCGAACGCCGAGAGGTGCCTCTCCTGCCCCTCGACGACGAGGTTGCCGAGGTCGTGGATCACCCCGACATGCTCGGGATCGAGGCCGTCGACCAGCCGGAAGGCAGCCGAGGCAGACGGCGTGATCGTCTCGTGGTGCAGCTCGACCAGCGCCTTCACTCCGAGGACTTCGGCGCGCGACGCAGCCCACTCCAGATCGCGGCGGGTGGCCGCGAAGAGCTCGCGGTACTCGCCCGAGTCGGTGCGCGGCATGGTGACGCGCACCTGGCGGGCGCCGAGCGCCGCGGTCGCTGCGAGCATCCTGTCGACGTTCTCGTGGTCGTCGCTGCGGGCGTAGCCGCCGATGCCCGAGAACTCGAGACCCGCCTCGCGAGTGATGCGGGCGATGTCGTCGAGCGAATCCTCGAGCCCCGTCAGCGGCCAGGTCGAGCGGTTTCCCGCCCAGAACCCCGGTGGGGTCGCCTCGGTCTGGTCGATGACGCGCCACTCGATCCCGTCCCAGCCTTGCGCGGCCAGCTGCTGAGCGGCCTCTTCGGGTGCCCAGTCGGGGGTGGATGCGGTGAAGACGGAGAACTTCATTTGCTTGCTTCCTTCTGGGCGCGCTGGGCGCCGCCCGTGCTGACGGTCACAGAGTCGAGTGCCCCGGAGGTGACCTCGTCGATGCCCACGGGCCGGCCGAGCGTTGCCGAGAGGTAGAGGGCCCTCACGACCGCGAGGGAGGTGAACGCGTCCTCGACGGTGACGCCCGGGGCGCGGTGCTCCTCGATGGCCGAGACCACGTCCCGGTACTGGCGCAGATGCCCCTCGATGAAGCGGTCGGGTCCGCGGTCTCCGCCGCGCACCTCCGCGGCGGGCACGACCTCGGAGGCGCGGTTCGTGACGCTCGCGCCGCTCTGGTCGACCGCATCCGGATCGGCGGCACCGAAGTACTCGAGCTGGTCGTTGTCGATGATGGCCGAGCCGTGGTCGCCGTGCACCTGCACGCGAACCGAGAGGCCCGGATACGCGGCGGTGGTCGCGTGGATCACTCCGAGAGCGCCCGACTCGAACCGCACCGTCGCCACGGCGATGTCTTCGATCTCCACGCGATCGTGGGCGAGCAGTGCGGTCTGTGCGAAGATCTCCACCGGCTTGCCGAGGAACCAGACCAGGAGGTCGACCGTGTGCACGCCCTGGTTCATCACCGCGCCACCGCCGTCGAGCTCCCACGTGCCGCGCCACTGACCGGAGTCGTAGTACTCCTGACTGCGCCACCAGGCGACGGATGCGAGCCCGCTGGTCACGCGACCGAACGTTCCCGTGTGCGCAGCTTCGGCGACGACGACCGACGCCGGGTCGAATCGGTGCTGGCTGATCACCGACACGACGAGACCGTGCTTCTCGGCATGACGGGCGAGCTCCAGGATGCGCCGAGCGCGATCCATGGACACGTCAAGCGGCTTCTCGATCACCACGTGCTTTCCGGCGGCGAGCGCCTCTTCCGCGAGCTGCACGTGCAAACCGCTCGGAGTGCAGATCACGACGAGGTCGACCGGAGCGGCGGACAAGGCGGCAGGCAGCGACTCGAACTCGGCGGGACGAAGAATGCCCAGCTCGGAGACGACCTGATCGGCCAGCGCCGTGGCTGCGGCGGGTACCGCATCCACGAGGGCGGTGATCGCGAGGTGCGGGTGGCGGGCGATCGCACGTGCGTGGTTGAGGCCGATGATGCCGCAGCCGACGATGGCGACGGCGAGCGGTGCGGAGGGCGAAGCTGAGGTGGATGCGGTGGTGGGTTCGTCGGTCATACGAGCTCGACTCCAATCTTGTCGGTGAGGCGGCGGAGGGCCCGGCCCGCGCGACCGAAGGCCTCCGGTCCGGAGAAGCCGCCGAGGGCGTTCACGTCGGTGAGGTGCGGCTCGAGGGAGGCGAACCCGGTGTACCCGTCGTCGCGGAGAGCGGTGAGGGTCTCGAGCACCTGGCCGTCGCCCTCGCCGGCGGGGGTGACCACGCTCGTCGCGCTGAGCGCATCCTTCACCTGCAGGTACTCGAAGTGCGGCCGCAGCGCCGCGTAGCCGTCGTCGAACGGACGCGCCACACCGACCTGGACGAAGTTGGCGCTGTCCCAGGCGAGCTTGAGGTGGGGCGAGCCGACGGATTCGACGATGTCGAGGCAGCGCTCGGGGGTGTCGCCGTAGATGTCCTTCTCGTTCTCGTGCAGAAGGATCACGTCGCCGGCTTCGGCGGCGTCCGCGAGGGCGCGCATCCGGACGATCACATCATCACGGATGCTCTCGACCGGAACCCCTCTCCGCGGTAGAAGGAGAAGAGCCGGATGTAGCGGGCACCGAGACGTTTGGCAGCTGCGATCGCGCGACCCAGCCGCTCGACCTCGTGCTCGACGGGGAGCGACACATCCACCTTGCCGATCGGCGAGGCGATGGCCGAGACGCCCATCCCGCGCTCCTCGAAGATGCCGGCGAGGCGATCGAGCTGCTCGCTGTCGAGGTCGACGATGTTCATACCCCAAGCGCTGCGGACCTCGATGTGGTTCGCGCCGAGCGCTTGGAGGACCGCGACTTGCACGACGGGATCGGGATCGATCTCATCGCCGAAACCGGACAACGCCCATTTGACGTCACTCACTTGACTCCTCCAGAGGTCAGGCCACCCACGAGGTAGCGCTGGAACACGAGGTACAGCGCGACCACCGGAACCGCGCAGATGAGGGACGCTGCCATCATCTGCCCGTACAGCGGGATCGCGCCACCCTCTTGTGTGGCTCCGAACACCTGCAGGGCGACAGCGGCCGTGCGGGTCTCGGGGTTGGTCAGAACAGAGGCGAACAGAACGTCGTTCCAGCCGAGCAGGAACGCGAAGATCCCTGACACGACGATGCCTGGCCAGCTGAGCGGCACGACGATGCGGGTCAGGATGCGCCACGACGACGCACCATCGATGCGCGCCGCCTCCTCGAGCGCCTTGGGCAGGCCGCGCAGGTAGGTGACCATGACCCAGGTCGAGAACGGCAGCGCGAAAGTGAGGTACGTGATGAACAGTGCCGGGCGCGTGCCGATGATCTGGATGCCGAGGATCGTCGCCAGGCTCGAGAAGAGCACGAACACGGGGAGCAGGATCAGCGTGCCGGGGATCGACTGCAGGCCGAGCAGACTGCGCAGGAACGTGAGCCGCCCGCGGAACTCGTAGCGCACGAGCACGTATGCCGTTGCGACGGCGAGGAACGCGCAGACGACGGCGACCGACACGCACACGATCACGCTGTTCATGAGCCCGTTGCCGAGATCCACCGTCGACCACACCTTGATGTAGTTGTCGAAGTGGAGCTCTGTCGGGAAGAAGGCCCCGCCCGCGACGGCGACGTCCGAGTTGACCGACGAGAACAGCATGTAGATCACAGGGCCGAGCACGATGACGAGCAATACCGTGATGACGGTGATGAGCAGCGGTCGCGGCAGCAGGCGGGTGATGTCGCCCTGTCGGATGCCGTTGGCACGTCGCTTGGCGGTGGCGGCCGCAGCGGCCGCGGTGGTTGTGGCCGAAGTCATCGTTTCTCTCCCTCATCGCCGGAGTCGAGTTTCACAGCCCGTAGGTAGACGAACAGCGGGATCGCTATCAGGATGAGCGAGCAGATCGCCATCGCGGCGCTCAGCCCGAAGCGGAAGCTCTGGAAGCTGGTCACGTACGTCAGCACCGGGAGCACCTCCACATCCTGCGGCGCCGGAACGCCGAACAGCACGAACGGCAGCGTGAACGCGTTGATGTTGTGCAGGAACGCGATGATCAGCGCCAGGAAGATCGGACCGCGCAGGTAGGGCAGGATCACGTAGCGCAGCTTGATCCACCAGGTCGCGCCGTCGATGGCCGCAGCCTCGTGCACCTCGTGGTCGACCGACTGGAGACCCGCCAGCACGAGCAGGTAGAAGAAGGGCCACGACGTCCAGATCTGCACCACGATCAGCGACCAGTAGCTGAGCGGGCCGTTCAGGAAGAGTCCGGGATTCATCCCGACCGCCCCGAGCGTGGAGTCGACGACACCACCGGGCTGCAGCATCGTGCGCCAGAGTGTGCCGACGACGAACGCCGGGAGCACGTACGGGATGAGGAACAGCGAGCGGACGAGCGCCCTGCCGCGGAACTTGTTCTGAGTGGCCAACGCGGCGAGTAGACCGATCGGCATCGTGACGACGGAAGCGATGACCGCGAACGAGACACTGATACCGATCGAGCGGAGCAGCGACGACGAGACGATCGCCTCGACGTAGTTCTGCAGTCCGATGAACGGCGCCTGCAACCAGCTCTGCAGCGTGTACTGGTCGAGGTCGAGCGTGGACATCAGCACCGCCACGAGCAGCGGGATGACGATGATGAGGATCATCAGGATGCCGCCGGGGAGCAGCATCCAGAGTGGACGGTTGCGAAGGTGCATGGGCTTCGTGCCCTTGCGCTTCGGACTGGTGCGGCCGGGGCGGCCGCCCGCGGGGATGGTCCCCGCGGGCGATCCGCCCTTTTCGCCGGCCGAGCCGTTGGGCGCGGCCAGAGTCGAGTTCGACATGGTTGGAGCTCCCGGCTACTTCGCCTTGTTGAGCGCGCCTTGAGCCGTGTCCTGCGCGGTCTTCAGCTTCGCGTCGAGGTCGGACGAGGAGACCGACCCGTTCGAGAGAGCGGGGATGGACTGGACCACCACGTTGACGAGGGCCAGCTGCGTGTCACCCCAGGCTCCGGAGAACGGGGTGCCCACGGCCTTGGTGCCGGCTTCGAGGATCGGGGCGATCAGATCGTTGCCCTGCTCGATCTTCGCGGCCGCGTCCTTGTTGGTGGGGAGGTCGCCGAAGGTCTTCGTGTACTTCACCTGGTTGTCGGTGCTGGTGAGCATCTTGACGAGTGCGAAGGCGAGGTCCTGGTTCTTGGAGTATTTGGCGACCACCATGTTGTCGCCCGAGATGATCGTGGCAGCGGCCTTGCCCTTGCTCGGCAGCTTGGTGGCACCCGGCGGGATCGTCGGCATCACGGCGTACGCGTATTTGCCTGCCATCGGAGACGCGTCGAGCGAGACCTGCGACGACGATGAGACCATCGGGAGGAATGCGGCCTTGCCGCTCGCGAACGCGGCGACGGCCTGGGGGTTCTTCCAGCCGATCGCAGCGGGGTCGACCACCTTGTCCTTCGTCAGCCAGTTGAAGTAGGTCTGGTACGACTTCTTCACGGCCGGGTCGTCGATCGTCGCCTTCTTGGTCGCGGGGTCGATCAGCGGGTTGCCCTGCTGGTTCGACATCGCCCAGATGAACTTCCACGGGTCGAAGCTGTCGGCATACGCGACGGCCATGCCGTACTGGTCTCCGGTCGTCAGCTTCTTCGCCTGGTCGGCGAGGCCGTCCCAGGTCGTGGCGGGCTTGTCGATGCCGGCGGAGGCGAGCAGATCCTTGTTGTACGCCATGACGAACGGACGGCTGAGGAACGGGATGCCCACCTCGTTCTTCTCATCCGGTCCCGAGATGCCCAGCGTCGCGGGAACGAACTTGTCGCGACCGCCCACCTTGTCCCAGTCGGCCGAGGTCAGCTTGACGAACGCGCCCGTCGAGTACGCGGTCGGGGTGAACGTGGTGCCGAGGTCGTAGATGTCCGGGCCCTGGCCCGAGAGAACCGAGGTCTGGATCTTGGTGAGCTCGTCGTTCGCCGACGCAAAGGTCTCGAACTTGACCGTCGCCCCGGTCTCCTTCTCGAACTGGGCGGAGACATCCTTGAACCACTGCTGCTGCTGCGTGGGGTAGAGGCCGTTGGCCGCGATCATGACGTCGAGGGTCTTTCCCTTGCCGTCGACCTTTCCCGGGCTTGCGCTCGAGCTGGAGTTGGAGCCGCTGCTTGCAGAGCAACCGCTCAGGGCCAGGCCGATGACGGCCAGGCCGGCGACCGCGCCGAGCGCGATACGTGATCTCATCTTGACTCTCCTTTGAGACGGGACGTGAAGTCGACACCCTCTGAATCGGTGCAGGCGAGGATGACTGCTGAGGACTCTATGCACGTTGGCAAGACGAGGCAAACGTTTGCCAAAAATTGCCATACTGTGCTGAAATGCTGTCATGCAACCTCTCGCTGGAGCGGGGTCAGAGCGCCCCGCGACCCTCGCGGACGTCGCCGCCGCGACCGGACTCGCCACGTCGACGGTCTCCCGCGCGCTCTCGAACCCCGGTCGCGTGAACCCCTCACCCGGGAGCGGATCGAAGAGGCGGCCCGGGCACTGAACTACGTTCCGAATTCGCACGCCCGCGCGCTCACCGGCGGAAAGACCCGCGCGATCGCGGTGCTCGTCTCGGATGTGACGAACCCGTTCTACTTCGGCATCATCCGCGGCACGCAGCAGCAGTTGAAGGCGGGCGGATACACGCAGATCCTGGTCGACACCGAGGAGTCCGACGAGCTCGAGGACGGGATGCTGCACAAGCTCCGCCGCTCCTTCGACGGCGCCATCCTGGCCGCCTCCCGCCTCACCGACCGGAGGCTTACCGCTCTCGCCGCGGAGATTCCCCTCGTCGCCATCAACCGCCAGACGCGCGGGGTTCCGAGCGTCTTCATCGACACCCCGAGCGCCATCGAGCAAGCCATCGGGCACCTCGTCTCGCTCGGTCACCGGGAGATCGCCTACGTCTCGGGACCCGAGACATCCTGGCCCAACGAGGGCCGCTGGCGGGCGATGGCTCGCGCTGCCGAACGGTACAGCGTCACAGCGACCCGACTGGGCCCTTTCGCGCCCCGACAGTACGCGGGCGCCGCTGCGGCGGACGCGATCATGCACGCGGGCGTCACGGCCTGTATCGCCTTCAACGACCTCCTGGCGATCGGTATGCTCGCGCGTTTCCACGAACGCGGGGTCAGCATCCCCGGCGACATCAGCATCGTCGGCTGCGACGACATCTTCGGCGCCGACTTCTGCAATCCGCCGCTCACCACTCTGACGGCACCGATCGAGCAGGCAGGTCGCACCGCGGTCTCGATGCTCCTGAGCCGGCTCGACGAACATGCCGCCGTCGGCATGCGTCAGACCGCGACCCTCCCCACTCACCTCACCGTGCGGGCCTCCACCGGTCCGGTACGCCCGTAGCCTCCCCGAAAGGATGCGCATGACCACGCTCGCACCCCACCCCGACCGCCTGTTCCCCGCCGACCCCGGCGAGCGCGACCTGGCGCGGCGGATTCACGCGACCGTCGCCGACTCTCCGATCTACTCCCCGCACGGCCATATCGACGCGCGCATGCTCCTCGACGACGAGCCATTCCCGGATCCGGCCGCCCTGCTCATCACCCCCGATCACTACGTGACCCGGATGCTGCACGCGGTCGGAGTGCCGCTCGACGAGCTGGGACTGTCGCGCGACGGCGCCGCGCCCACCGCATCCGGACGCTCGATCTGGCGCAAGCTCTGCGAGAACTGGGACGTCTTCCTCGGAACCCCCGTGCGGTTCTGGTTCGAGTCGGAGTTCAGCGAGGTCTTCGGGCTGACCTCGCAACCGTCGGCCTCCAACGCCGACGAACTGTATGACCAACTGAGCGAGACCCTCTCCCGTCCGGAGTTCCGGCCCCGGGCTCTGTTCGAGCGATTCCGGATCGCGGTGCTCGCCACGACAGACGACCCCGCCGATGACCTCGCAGCGCATCTCGCGCTGCGAGACGACCCGACTTTCGCCGGCCGGGTACTTCCAACCTTCCGCGCCGATCGCTACATGCATCCGGACGAGCCGACGTGGGCGGGCAAGCTCGACGCCCTGGCAGCCCGTTCGGGCGTCGACACCGGCACATACACGGGGCTCCTCGAAGCGCTGCGGGTGCGGCGGCAGGCTTTCATCGCCGCCGGAGGCACCTCGACAGACACGGGGGTGCTGGATGCGGGCAGCGAGCCGCTGACGACGGCCGACGCCGAGCGCATCCACCGCTCCGCTCTGGACGGAAAGCTCACTGCCGCGGACGGAGTCGCCTACCGCCGCAACATGCTCTACCGGCTTGCCGAAATGGCCAGCGAAGACGGCCTCGTGATGCAGCTGCATCCGGGAGTGATCCGCAACCACCACCGACCGACCTACGACGCCTTCGGGTCGGACACGGGGCACGATCTGCCCGCCGTGGGATCGTTCACGACTCCTCTGACGCCCATCCTGAGAGACTTCGGCACCAACCCCACCTTCAGACTCGTTCTCTTCACCGTCGACGAGACGACGTTCTCCCGGGAGATCGCGCCGCTCGCCGGCTTCTATCCCTCCGTCTACGCGGGCGCTCCCTGGTGGTTCATCGACACTCCTGCTGCAATCCTGCGCTACCGGCAGGCGATCACCGACAGCGCCGGATTCACCAAGACGAGCGGCTTCATCGACGACACCCGTGCGTTCTGCTCGATTCCGGCCCGGCACGACATGTCCCGCCGGGTCGACGCGTCGTTCCTCGCCTCCCTCGTCGCCACTCACCAGCTCGCCGAAGAGGATGCGTTCACCATCGCGGGCCGTCTCGTCTCGGACATCCCGCGGGCCACGTTCCGTCTCGGCTGAGCACGGCGAAACATTCACCGGGGCGCACCGCGCCGCCCGCTACGCTGGAGAAAAGTCAGTTTCGAAGGAGAGATCGTGCCGGAAAACACCGAAGCAACTGCCAACATCGGAGTCGTCGGTCTGGCGGTGATGGGCTCCAACCTGGCCCGCAATCTCGCGTCGCGCGAGGGCAACAAGGTCGCGGTCTTCAACCGCACCTGGGCGCGCACCGATGAACTGATCAACGCGCATCCCGAGGCCGACTTCGTCTCCAGCGAGGCCATCGACGACTTCGTCGCGTCGCTCGCCAAGCCCCGCACCGCGATCATCATGGTGCAGGCCGGCAAGGGCACGGATGCGGTCATCGACCAGCTCGTCGAGCGCTTCGAGCCGGGCGACATCATCGTCGACGGCGGCAACGCAAACTTCCAGGACACGATCGAACGCGAGAAGCGCATCGCCCCCACCGGCATCCACTTCGTCGGCGCCGGCATCTCCGGCGGCGAAGAGGGCGCGCTCAAGGGTCCGTCGATCATGCCCGGTGGGTCGGAAGAGTCGTACAAGACCCTCGGCCCCATCCTGGCCTCCATCGCCGCGATCGCCGAAGGCGAGCCGTGCGTCACCCACGTTGGCACCGACGGCGCCGGCCACTTCGTGAAGATGATCCACAACGGCATCGAGTATGCCGACATGCAGCTCATCGCCGAGGCATACGACCTGCTCCGCACGGTCGGCGGACTCGAGCCCGCCGCGATCGCTGACGTGTTCACCGAATGGAACAAGGGCTACCTCGAGTCGTACCTGATCGAGATCACCGCCGAGGTGCTCCGTCAGGTGGACGCCAAGACCGGCAAGCCGTTCGTCGACATCGTGCTCGACCAGGCCGGGTCGAAGGGCACCGGCGTCTGGACCGTGCAGAACGCACTCGACCTGGGTGTTCCCGTCGGCGGCATCGCCGAAGCCGTGTTCGCTCGGGCAGTGTCCTCCAAGCCCGCACAGCGCGAGGCCGTGCAGGCGGTCGTCACCTCGCGCCCCGACGTGCAGAAGGTCGACTCCTCGTTTGCCGACGATGTCTCCAAGGCGCTCTACGCCTCCAAGGTCGTCGCGTACGCGCAGGGCTTCGACGCGATCATCGCCGGCGCCGAGAAGTACGGCTGGAACATCAACAAGGACAAGATCGCCAAGATCTGGCGCGGCGGCTGCATCATCCGCGCCCAGTTCCTCAACCGCATCGCCGACGCCTACGACGAGAACCCGGACATCGCCACGCTCCTCGAGGCGCCGTACTTCGCCGACGCCGTCGCCGAAGGCGAGGCAGCCTGGCGCCGTGTCGTCGCGACGGCCGCGCTGTCGGGCGTCCCGATCCCTGGATTCGGCGCAGCGCTCAGCTACTACGACTCCCTCGCCGTGAAGCGGCTCCCCGCCGCCCTCGTGCAGGGGCAGCGCGACTTCTTCGGAGCGCACACCTACAAGCGCGTCGACGCTGACGGTGTCTTCCACACGCTCTGGTCGGGCGACCGCAGCGAGATCGAGACCGAAGGCTCGAGCCACTAACCGTGCGCGAGCCCGCCTGGCGCCAGGAAGGTGAGGAGCCGGACTACCGGTTCTCGCTCGCCAACGAGCGCACCTTCCTGGCCTGGGTGCGCACGGCGCTCGCCCTGCTGGCGGGAGCCGTGGTGCTGGAACAGTTCTCCACCCAACTCGGCCCGCACGTCGTCGTCGTCATTCTCGCCGTCGCGCTCGGTGTGCTCTCCGCCGTGCTGAGCGTGATCGCCTACGTGCGGTGGCGTGCCAACGAGATCGCGATGCGAAACAACCGGCGCCTGCCGACCACGGTCGCCATCCCGTTGCTCTCCGCCGTCGTGCTGCTGACCGCGGCGGTCATCGCCGTTCTCTTCGTGGTGCACTGAGACGGATGCGCGGCCAGCCATGAGCATCCCGCCCGCCTCCGATCACGGCCGCGATGCCGCGCGCGATCCCGGCCTGCAGGGTGAACGCACGGCCCTGTCCTGGACGCGCACGGCACTCGTCATCGTCGTGAATGCGTTGCTGGCGTTGCGCACGGGATGGGTGTCTGGTCAGCCGGTGCTGACGGCGGCCGGAATCGTCCTGGTGCTCGCGGCGATCGCGACGATGGTCTACGGCACGCTCCGCGGCCGGGCGCTGGCGGGCCTGACCGGCCACATCCCACCGGCCGCTCCCGCCCTCGCGATCGTCCTCACCGCGGTCATCACACTCCTGGCCTGCGCCACGGGCGTGGCCTCCGTGCTCGTCGCGCACTAGTCCGACCGCCGCTCGTCGCGGCCGACCGCTCCTCCCTTCCCCACAACTCCGGCGAGTGAGTGGCGCCGAATCGACCTTCGGGACTGCTGGGAAGGTCGATTCGCCGCGGGTCGCCGGTTGCGAACGGGGCCGAGGACGCCGACACTCGTACTGTGACGTTAGATGACCATCCGGAGCTCGCCGGCTACGAGCCGCTCGACGAGCGCCCCTTGCGGGGGCGACGGATGGTCATCGCCACCCGGGTGGTCGTGGTCATCGGACTCGTGGCGCTCATTCTGCCCGGGGTTCTTGTCACCATCAGCATCGCCTCGACCACGGCGTCGAACACGTGCGCGGTCTACGTCAGGCAGTACAAGCCCGACGCCGTGTCGTCGTCGGCGCGCTTCGAGCTCATGGGTCCGGTCGGGCCGGGCTGGCAGTGCTACGCGCTGAACACCGAGGGCGATGCGTCATTCGTCGCGCCACTCGGGCTCATTCCTTCGACGCCGCACCAGTTCCGCCAAGCCGCATAACTCGCAGCATCGAGACGGCGAGCAGCCCTGACGCCAGGGCGAGCGCGCCCCAGAAGACGCAGCTTGGCATGCCCGCACCAGCCAGAACGAGCACCGCGAAGACGACGAGGGCGGTCGTGAGAGCCGCGCTGTATGCGGTAAGGGGACGAATCGCGGGAACGATGTGTCTCGACGGCACGGGGAACCTCTCGGGCTGAGTCGGCGGTCGCACCCGACGGTGCGCCGGTGTGCTCAGAGAGGAAGACCCACTGACTCCGAGGTACTAACGCGCGTACCCGAACTTCCTAGCCACGGTGATCGACGGATGCGCTCAGCGCGTCCCACGCGAACGATGCGAGCCAGTGCGACGACAGGTACTCGGTGGACACGACCGCGGTGAGGCCCGCGTCGAGGAGCGGGCTCCGCGAATCCCGGAGCACCGACGCCGACACTGTGTCCCCCAGCGCCGCCGTGATCCGGGCGACCTGCGCGGCCCGCGACAGGTTCAGCCCGTGCAGATGCACCTGGTAGCCATCGGTCTCGTCGAGCACCGTGGCGGGGGTCAGCACGGCCGATCTGCTGGTCAAGTCAGGCAGGAGCGTCTCGAACTTCGACGCGAACTCGTTCGGCGACAGCACCCGCCGCAGCAAGTCGGCCTCGCTGAGGGATGCCGACAGGAAGTCCTGTCCGCTGCGTTCGCCCTCGTGGTCCAGAGCCGCGTCGTCACCGAACCACCGGAGCGCCGCGACCTTGCACGCCGCTGCCCCGGAGGCGTGACCGAGCTCGCGGAACGCGTCGAGCAGCATCCCGAGCCCGAAGGCGGAGTTGGTGTGCACGCCGTGACGCACGGGCCACTCGGTGCGTTCCGCCCATCCCGCGACCAGCTCGGCGACGGCGTCGACCGCAGGACGGAGCGCCGCACCCCATGCGTTGATCTCCGCGTCTTGCGACGAGCCGCAGAGGGCCGCGAGCCGCACCAGCCAGGCCCAGCCGTACGGACGTTCCCAGCCCGGGTGCTCGCGCAAGTACTCGACCTCGACCGCCAACTTGCTCGCGGTCAGGTCAGCCCCGAGCGCCTCGCGCAGTCGCGTCGAGAGATCACCGTCGACGCCGAACTCGAGCAGCGAGACGCCGAGCCAGTGCATGTGCACGCACGAATGCCAGTCGAAGGAGGTCGCGAACGCCGGGTGCAGCTCACGGGGCGTGCGTCGCGCATCCTGATCGCTCGAGGCGACGTGGTGCGCGGCATACGGATACTCGCGCCCGAGGTTGTCGAGCACGATCTGCGCATAGCCGGGCGCGAGCTCGCTGCGCCGGTCGGTCACCGCCTAAGCAGCCCCGTCGAACATCGACGTGACCGAGCCGTCGGTGAAGACCTGCTGGATCGCGTTGGCGAGCAGCGGCGCGATCGGGAGGATCGTGAGCTTCTCGAACTGCTTGTGCTCGGGGAGCGGCAGCGTGTCGGTGACGACGACCGAGTCGATGAAGTCGCTCTGCAGGATCTCGACGGCCGGGTCGCTGAACACGGCGTGCGTGGCAGCCACCACGACACCGAGGGCGCCGTTGGCTTTGAGGGCCTCGGCGGCCTTCACGATGGTACGGCCGGTGTCGATGAGGTCGTCGACGAGCAGGCAGACGCGGCCGCGGACATCCCCGACGATCTCGTGCACGGAGACCTGGTTCGGGATGAGCGGATCGCGGCGCTTGTGGATGATCGCCAGCGGAACGCCGAGCTTGTCGCTCCAGTTGTCGGCGACACGAACGCGGCCCATGTCGGGCGAGACCACGGTGAGCGTCGACGCGTCGAGCTCGTTGCGCATGTGCTCGAGGAGCACGGGCATGGCGAAGAGGTGGTCGACCGGGCCGTCGAAGAAGCCCTGGATCTGAGCGGCATGCAGGTCGACCGACATGATGCGATCGGCGCCGGCGGCCTTGAACAGGTCCGCGACCAGGCGGGCCGAAATCGGCTCGCGGCCGCGGCCCTTCTTGTCCTGACGGGCATACGGGTAGAAGGGGGCGACGACGGTGATGCGCTTGGCGGACGCGCGCTTCAGGGCGTCGACCATGATCAGCTGTTCCATCAGCCACTCGTTGATCGGCGAGGTGTGCGACTGGATGACGAACGCATCCGAACCGCGGACGCTCTCGTCGAATCGCGCATAGATCTCGCCGTTGGCGAAGGTGCGGGAGTCGGTGGGGACGAGCTCGCTGCCGAGGTGTTCGGCGATCTGCTCGGCGAGGGCGGGATGCGCACGCCCCGAAATCAGAACCAGGCGTTTCTGTCCGGTGGTGGTTATCCCTGACACTTACTCTCCGCTCTCTTCCGCAGCTTTGGCGGCGTCGGTGCCCGGTCGCTTCTGCGCGACCCAACCCTCGATGTTCCGTTGCGGTGCGACCGTGAGGGCGAGGGCCCCCGCCGGGACGTCCTTGCGGACGACGGTTCCGGCTCCGGTGTACGCTCCGTCACCCATCCTAACCGGCGCGACGAACACGGTGTTCGTGCTAACCCGAACGTGCGAGCCGATCTCGGTGCGGTGCTTGTTCACGCCGTCGTAGTTGGCGGTGATGACTCCGGCGCCCAGGTTCGACTTCTCGCCGACCTCCGAGTCGCCCACGTAGTTGAAGTGCGCGAGCTTGGTTCCTGCACCGATCTTCGCGTTCTTCGTCTCGACGAAGGTTCCGATCTTGCCGTCGGCGCCGAGGATCGTTCCCGGGCGGAGGTAGGCGAAAGGCCCGACCGTGGCGCCGGCGCCGATGACCGAGAGCGTCGCATCCGTGCGCTTCACGGTGGCGCCCTCGCCGATCTCACAGTCGAGCAGCGTGGTGTCCGGCCCGATGACCGCACCGGACTCGACCAGAGTCGCACCGCGGATCTGCGTGCCGGGAAGCAACGTCACATCCGGAGCGAGCTTGGCCTTGACGTCGATCCAGGTGGTCGCGGGGTCTTGCACGGTCACGCCGGCCAGCTGCCAGGTGCGCACCAACAGGGCATTGAGCTTGGCGGCCGCGTCGCTCAGCTGGGCGCGGTCGTTGATGCCTTCGACGAGCCAGGACTCGGCCACGGGCAGGGCGTCGACGTCGAACCCGGCCTGACGCAGCAGACCGATCACATCGGTGAGGTACTTTCTCCCTGCACGTTGTCGGTCGTGAGCGCGGCGAGCTGATCGCGGAGCTGCGCGAGGCCGAAGAGGTAGATCCCGGCGTTGATCTCGCCGATGCCGCGCTCCTCGTCGGTCGCATCCTTGTGCTCGACGATGCGGTCGAGGTGGCCCGACTCGGTACGGACGATGCGGCCGTATCCGGTCGCATCCGCCGGGAAGGACGACAGGATGGTCGCCGCAGCCGACCCGGCCCGGTGCTTCGCGAGAAGGCCGCGGAGCGTCTCGGCGTCGAGCAGCGGGACGTCGCCATTGACGACGAGAACGTCGCCGTCGAAGTCAGCCGGCAGCGCGGCGACAGCGAGCTCGACCGCGCGTCCGGTGCCGGGAACCTCGTCCTGGTCGACGATGGCGCTTTCCGGCATGTCTGCTGAGATCACCTCGACGAGCCTGTCCCGCTCGTGGCGGACCACGGAGACGACGTGGGCCGCGTCGAGCTCCCGCGCCGTGGCGAGCACGTGCCCGATGATCGGCATGCCCGCGAGGGGGTGCAGCAGCTTGGGAGTCGCGGACTTCATCCGCGTTCCCTGGCCGGCCGCGAGCACGACGATGGCGAGGTTCTGGTCGGTCATGGTTCTCCCGGAGATCGGTGACGAGTTCGCTCCGCCTCCAGGACTCGAACCTAGACCTAACAGCTCCAAAGGCTGTCGTGCTGCCATTACACCAAGGCGGACCGCGACAATGCGCTCGTACAGTTTGCCAGACCTTGGTGAGCGGGCGGCCATCCTGGCCTATCCCGGGCGAATAACCGCATCCCGAACAAATAGCATGGGGGGATGGCTGACGCACGCGACGAGGTCGACCGCATTGTCGACTCCTGGCTGCGCGAGCGCCCGGACCTCGACTTCTCGCCGCTGCAGGTGCTGTCGCGGGTCGCCCGCCTGTCGCGTCACCTCGACCGTGCCCGACGCACGGCTTTCGAGCGCTCGGACCTCGAGTCGTGGGAGTTCGATGTGCTGGCTGCACTCCGCCGTGCCGGTGCGCCCTATCAGCTCAGCCCGAAGGCGCTCCTCCAGCAGACGCTCGTCTCCAGCGGCACCATGACGAACCGGATCGACCGCCTGGTCACGAGGCGGCTTGTCGAACGCCGCACCGACCCGAACGACGGCCGCGGAATCCTCGTGCAGATGACCTCCTCGGGGCTGACCCGGGTGGATGCGGCGATCACGCGTCTGGTCGACGCCGAATCCGAACTTCTCGCCTCGCTGTCGACTGCGGACCAAGAACGTCTTGCCGGGCTGCTGCGCAAGCTCAGCCTCGATTTCGACTCCGAGAGCTGACCTCTCTCGCCCCGGCGAGCGGCCCAACGTCGTAATACGTTCAGAAGGCTGAAAGTGCGCTCCCAGCACTCTGTTATCCGCCTCACATATGCTCGCTGGCGATGAGACTCTCCCGACTGATGCGCCTCCCATCCCGCGCCAAACGTGCCGCGCGGTTCGAGATCCACGCCTACTACCGTCGGCAGCCCATCGTGGTCGGCTCCGTCTTCTACGAGTCCTTCTCCGGCAACGGGATGCTCGACAATCCCGAGGCGATCTTCCGCGAGCTTCTCGCCGCGCCCGACCTCGGCCACCTGACTCACATCTGGGCTCTGTCCGACCTGCACCAGTACAAGGCCGCCGTCGAGGAGTTCGCCGACGACCCGCGGGTCAGCTTCGTGCGCTACGGCTCGGCCGCCTACTACCGCGCTCTCGCGACCAGCCAGTACCTCGTCAACAACGCCACCTTCCCGCCCGATTTCGGCAAGCGCCCGGGTCAGGTGTACCTGAACACCTGGCACGGCACCCCGCTGAAGCGCATGGGCTACGACATCGAAGAGGGCGCGCTGGCCACCGCGAACATCGTGCGCAACTTCGTCGCCGCCGACTACCTCCTGGCCGCCAACGCCTTCATGGCCGACCAGATGTACGAATCGGCGTACAAGCTGACGGGAATCTACCGGGGCACGCTCGTGGAAGAGGGGTACCCGCGCATCGACCGGCAATTCCTCGATGACGCCGGACGCGCATCCGCTCGCCGCCTGCTGGTCGACTCGGGCCTTCCGCTCGGCGATCGCAAGATCATCCTGTACGCGCCGACCTGGAAGGGCGCGTCGTTCGGCCGACCCACCGACGACCTCGACGAGATCCTCGAGAACATCGCGGTCATCGAAGAGCGTATCGACACCAGTCGGTACGCGGTGCTGCTGAAGACACACCAGAGCGTGCACAAGCTGGCCAAGCACCGACCGGAGCTGAAACGGATGCTCGTGCCCAACGAGATCCCCACCAACCTCGTGCTCGGCGTCACGGACATGCTCGTCACCGACTACTCGAGCATCTTCTTCGACTTTCTGCAGACCGGTCGGCCGATCCTGTTCTTCACGCCCGACCTCGCCGACTATGCGGGCACGCGCGGACTCTACTTCGAGCCCGAGGAGTGGCCCGGTCCCGTGCTCATGTCGGCGCGTGAACTCGGCGAGGAACTCGCGCGCATCGCCGAGGACGGCGACGCCATCCCGGAGGAATCGCGCGAGCGCTACCTCGCGATGAAGCGCCGGTTCACCTCGCACGAAGACGGCTCGGCCTCGAAGCGCATCGTGGACATCGTCTTCCGCGGGGCTCGGGAGGGGTACCGCCTGCGCACCGACGTGTACGAGGACGGTCGCGAGAAAATCCTTCTCTACCTCGGCGGGATGCGCCCCAACGGCATCACCACCTCAGCGCTCAACCTCCTCAACAACATCGATCACACGCGATACGACGTCTCAGCGTTCTTCGCGCAGAGCCGTGCACGAGCGACGATCGCCAAGCAGAAGCAGATCAACCCGAACGTGCGTCAGTTCCCCCGGGTCGGCGGGATGAACGGGGCCAAGCTGCGCCAATTGGCGCGCCACCTCGAGTTCCGCCGCGGGCGCACCGCAGAGCACGGGAACGTTCCCGCGCAGAACCAGCTGTGGGACGACGAATGGCAACGCTGCTTCGGCGACAGCAAGTTCGACTACGTCATCGACTTCTCCGGCTACGGACCGTTCTGGGCGATCCTGCTCCTGCACTCCCCGCCAGCCGTGCGCTCGATCTGGCTGCACAACGACCTGGCTGCGGACGCCCACCGCGAGGTGGGCGGCGAGAAGAAGATGCTGCACAGCCTCACCCAGGTGTTCACGCTCTATCCGCAGTACGACCATCTCGTCTCCGTGTCGCCCACGCTCGCCGACATCAACAGGGAGGGACTGGCCGAGTACTCGGCTCCCGAGAAGTTCGTCTCGGCCCTCAACACGGTCGACGCCGAGCACATCCTGGAGAACGCGCAAGCCGATCTCCACGAGATCACGTTCGACGAAGAGACGGGCACGAATCCCGAGTGGGCCGAGGCACTCCTCGCCGACGATGACGTCACTACCTTCGTCTGCGTCGGACGGCTCTCGCCGGAGAAGAACCACGCGCGGCTCATCCGCGCCTTCGCGGAGGCGCACGCCCGGCATCCGAAGACGCGCCTCGTGATCGTCGGCTCGGGACCGCTCGCCGCCGAGCTCGAAGCACTGATCGCCTCCCTCGACCTGATGGGCGCTGTCTTCCTGACCGGGATGCAGCGCAACCCGCACGCGATCATGGCCCACGCCGACTGCTTCGTGCTCTCCAGCGACTACGAGGGCCAGCCGATGGTCATCCTCGAAGCGCTCGTCCTCGGCCTGCCGATCGTGACCGTCGAGTTCGCCTCGGCCAAGAACGCGCTCCCCGCCGGCTCGGGGCTCGTCGTCCCGCAGTCGGACGAAGGCGTCGCCGCGGGCCTCGAAGCCTTCATCCGAGGCGAGGTGCCGGCCAGCGCGTTCGACTTCGCTGCGTACAACCGCAAGGCGGTCGAACAGTTCTTCCACGCCATCGGGGCCACGGCCGACGCATCGGTCGGCTGAGTCAGGCGCGGGATACGAGCGCGGCGAGGTCCAATCCGGCGGGCAACTCCCCGTAGAGGGAACCGCGGTCGGGGCCGAGGCGAGCCTCCACGTAGGCGCGGCCGACCGCATCCGGAGCCGTTGTCAGCAGCAGTGCCGCCTGCAATGCCGCCGCGAGCCCGGCGACGAGCGGGCGCACCTGGGCCACGGATGCACGGTCGACGGATGCACGGTCCACGGATGCACGGTCGACGGATGCACGGTCGACGGATGCTGCGCCTGCCATCGCCGCGCTGAGCTCGCGCAGCCGGATACGCAACCGATCGTGGTGCGCATCGAAGACGGGGTGGAGGCCGCGCGCAGCGGACAGCTCGAGATCGAACGCCTCGGCGCTGTCGGGCTCACGACCGAGAGCGCGCAGCACGTCGAGGGCGATCACGTTGCCGGAGCCCTCCCAGATCGCCATCACGGGCTGCTCGCGATACCGACGCGCAAGTGGGAACGACTCTGTGTACCCGTTGCCGCCCAGACATTCGAGCGCCTCATAGGCGTGTCCGGGCCCGCGTTTGCAGACCCAATACTTCGTTACCGCGGTCGCCAGCCGACGGAAGGCGCGGTCGGTGTCTGGGGCGTCGTCATCGTGCGCTCGGGCGAGCCGGAGGGACACAGCCGTCGCAGCCTCCGACTCGAGCGCGAGGTCGGCGAGCACGGCTGTCATCGCTGGCTGGTCGACGAGAAGCCCGCCGAACGCGCGCCGGTGCCGCACGTGCCAAGCGGCCTCGGCGACGGACTGCCGCATTCCCGCTGCGCTGCCCAGGATGCAGTCGAGCCGGGTGCGGTTGACCATCTCGAGGATGGTGCGGACGCCGCGGCCCTCCTCACCGAGCAGATGACCGACGGTTCCGTCGAGCTCGACCTCGCTCGACGCGTTGGAGCGGTTGCCCAGTTTGTCCTTGAGGCGCTGGATGAGGAACGTGTTCCGAGTGCCGTCCTCCAGCATCCGGGGCACGAGGAAGCAGCTCAGCCCTGCGTCGGTCTGGGCGAGGACCAGGAAACCGTCGGACATCGGCGCCGAGCAGAACCACTTGTGCCCGGTGAGGAGGTAGCGTCCATCGCCTGCGGCCACCGCGCGCGTCGTGTTGGCCCGCACATCCGACCCGCCCTGTTTCTCGGTCATCGCCATGCCGAAGAGCGCCGAACGCTTGTTCGGCGCCAGTCGCCTGTCGAACTCGCGACTCAGGAGGCGAGGCAGCCACTCCGCCGAGAGGGACGGTGACGCCGCGAGGGCCGGAACGACCGCATGGGTCATCGAGATCGGACAGGCGTGACCGGGCTCGACCTGCGCGAAGAGCATGAACGTGGCAGCGCGAGCGACATTCGCACCCGGTCGAGGCGCGGCCCACGCCGCGGTGTGCGCTCCCGCGGCGACCGCTTCGCCGAGGATCCGGTGGTACGACGGGTCGTACTCGACCTCGTCGATCCTGGTGCCCCACCGGTCGAAAGCACGCAGGACGGGCTCGTGCACGTTCGCGCGCTCGGCGTCATCCTGAAACCGTGCACTCCCGACCAACCGGCCGACCTCGCCGAGCGCCGGCGCAGCCCATGAAGCGTCGTAACGTTCGACCGCTTCGGCCAGAGGGATGTTCGCAGCGAACTCATCGACGTCGACCCGCGCAGGCGGCTGGTTGGTCACATCGTGAGTGCGCATGCGCTAATCCTCCAACTGCTCCGACAGTTCGAGCCAGCGGGTCTCCAGCGTGGCGATCTCGTCTTCGAGGCCGCGGAGCTCGTCCGTGATCGCGGCGACTCCGACGTAATCGCTCTGGTCGAACTCGGCGAGTTTCTCGTGCTTCGCAGCGACCTGGTCGGCGAGCTTGCCGAGGCGACGATCGATCGAGGCGACCTCCTTCTGGGCGTTTCGCAGGTCGGCTCCGCTCAGCGACGGCGACGACGAGCCGGCGGCTCCGGATGCGCCGCTTGCCCCGGGTGCGCCGCTTGGCGCGTTGCCTTCGAGCGCGGTGGCCCCGCCACCGTTCAACGAACCCTGCGCTCGGCGCAGCTGCAGATACTGGTCGACGCCTCCTGGAAGGTGCCGGAGGCTCGCATCCATCACCGCGTACTGCTGGTCGGTGACGCGCTCGATCAGGTACCGGTCGTGGGAGACCACGATGAGTGTGCCCGGCCACGAGTCGAGAAGGTCCTCCATCGCGGCGAGCATGTCGGTGTCGAGGTCGTTGGTCGGCTCGTCCATGATGAGCACGTTCGGCTCGTCGAGCAGGATCAGCAGCAGCTGCAGGCGTCGCTTCTGACCGCCCGACAGGTCTTTGACCGGGGTTGAAAGCTGCGCGGTCGTGAAGCCGAGCCGCTCCAGCAACTGACCGGGCGTCATCTCCTTGCCGCCCGCCAGGTAGGTGGTGCGCTTGCCCGCGATCACGGCGCTGACCCGGTCGTCCATCACGTCGTCGAGCTCGCCGAGCTGCTGCGTGAGCGTGGCGATCTTGACCGTCTTGCCGCGCTTGACGCGTCCGCTCGTCGGCTCGAGGGATCCCGCGATCAGGTTCAGAAGGGTCGACTTGCCGGCGCCGTTCACGCCGAGCACGCCCGTGCGCTCGCCGGGTGCGATGCGCCACTCGATGTCACGGAGCACGGTCTTGTGATCGGGTGCCTCTGCATCCCCGCGCACAGGGAAGACCACGGATACGTCGAGCAGGTCGACGACGTCTTTGCCGAGGCGCGACGAGGCCATCTGCTTGAGCTCGACGGTGTCGCGCGGCGGCGGCTCGTTCTCGATCAGCTCGTACGCCGCATCCATGCGGAACTTCGGCTTCGACGTGCGGGCGGGCGCACCGCGACGAAGCCAAGCGAGCTCTTTGCGCATCAGGTTCTGGCGCTTGCTCTCGATGACGGCATTCATCCTGTCCCGCTCAACGCGCTGCAGGATGTACGCCGCATAGCCGCCCTCGAACGGCTCGATGATGCGATCGTGCACCTCCCAGGTGGCCGTCGACACTTCGTCGAGGAACCACCGGTCGTGCGTGACGACCACCAGGCCGCCGGAACCCGCCGGCCACCGCTTCTTGAGGTGCGCGGCGAGCCACGCGACACCCTCGATGTCGAGGTGGTTGGTGGGCTCGTCGAGGAACAGGATGTCGTGGTCCTGCACCAGAAGCGCAGCCAGTGCCACGCGCCTCCGCTGCCCTCCGGAGAGGTCGGCGACCGTCGCATCCCACCGGATGTCGGCGACGAGTCCGCCGAGCACGTCGCGCACCCGCGCATCCCCGGCCCAGACGTGCTCGTCGATCCCGCCCACGATCGCGGCACCGACCGTGAGGGTGGGGTCGAGCTCGTCACCCTGGTCGAGCATCCCGACGCTGACATCGCGCCGTCGCGTGACGCGCCCCTGATCGGGTTCGAGACGACCGGACAGGAGGGAGAGCAGCGTCGACTTGCCGTCGCCGTTGCGGCCGACCACGCCGATGCGGTCGCCCTCATTGATGCCGACGGTCACGCTGTCGAAGATGACGCGGGTCGGGTATTCGAGGTGCAGCGACTCAGCGCCGAGGAGGTGTGCCATGACGGCTTCCAGCCTACCGGCGGTCGGGTGCGTCGCCTTTCGGCGGTTCAGCGCCCCTCGCCGCCTCGCTGCCTCTCCTGCCCCTCTCCGCCCCTTCCCGCCCCTCGCCGCCCCTCCAACGGGTGCTCCCCGACGTGTCGTCGATGTGCGAGGATCGCTAAGATCGGTCCCGCGCTGTACCCGCCCGACATCTCCGGACTGGTCAGGATGGGGTTTGTTCGTGACCGAAAACTCTGCGGCGCCGTCGTCTCCGCCGCTCTTCGGCCGTGATCCTGCGCGCGATGCGCTCCTCACGGTGGCCGGACGTGCACTGACGCAGGGCGGGACCGCCCTGGTGACCGGCGAGGCGGGCCTCGGTAAGACGGCTCTGCTCGCGGATACGGCCGACCGACTCGACGGCTGGACCGTTCTGCGCGTCCACGCGGACTCCTTCGAATCCGACCTCAGCTATTCGACCGTCGAACGCCTGGTGCGCGGGTTGAACGCGGTCAGCGGTACGCGCATCCGGCCGCCGGAGCCCACGGACGAGCCGATCGCTGTCGGGCGTCTCCTGCTCGACGCCATCGACAGCGTCTCGTCGCCGGTGTGCGTCATCGTCGACGATGCGCAGTGGGTCGACGAGGCGTCGGCCCGTGCGCTGCGGTTCGTGGTGCGCCGACTCTCCGACCAGGCCTTCCTCTTCATCGCGGCGACGCGCCCGCTCGCGAACAGCGTCGTCGCGCTGTTCGAGGACGTCGCGGCCACGACGGTCAATCACGCGCGCATCGACCTCACACCCCTCACCGTCAGCGACACCCAGGAGCTGGCGCAGCACATCCTGGGGCACGCGATCTCGCGGCGTACCGCCACCCGCCTCACCGAAGCGACGCAGGGCTCACCGCTCCTGCTGAGCGTCCTGCTCGGTCAGCTGCGCGAGACGTTCGCCGCCGCGCTGCACCCGGCGGGCTGGGACCTGCCGATCGCCGCGATCACACCGCTCTCGACCGCGATCTCGTCGGCGCTCGAGGGGGCGGATGCGTCGGTGCGCGACGCTGCGGAGATCGTCGCCGTGCTCCGCGACCCACTCCCCTCCCCCTCTTCGGCACGATCGCGAGCACACTCGGCCTGCAGGTCGACATCTCGGGCGCGGTGTCCCGTGGTCTGGTGCGCTCGACCGAACGCGACGGGGTGGTCTGGGTCGAGCCGGCGCACGCGATTCTCGCCGACGCGCTCACCAGCGAGCTGACCGTCCAGCGGCGCGTGGAGATCCATCGCGTCGCCGCCGCGGTGCTGACCGGTCACCGCGCGCTGCGTCACCGGGTCGAGGCCGCCGATCAGGCCGACCCCACACTGGTGGCCGAGCTCCTGGCGGCGAGCCGACTGGCCGCCGACCGTGGGCAGGCCGACCAGGCGATGAGCTACGCGCGGTCTGCCGTGCACCTCGCCGCTGCCGGGGCAGAACACGAACGCGCGCTGATCGAGATCGGCCTTCTCGCCATGCGCACGCGCCAGCACGAGCGCATCTTCGACCTCGCTCCGGCGATCGAGGCACTGCCCGCCTCCGTGGTTCGGGATGTGGTGCTCCTCGAACTGCGCACCCTCACCGGCGACATCCCCGGCGCCCTCGCCCTCGCGCTCGCTCTCGAGGCTGCCCCTGCGGTCACCCCCGAGGAACGGGCGATCCGTGCTCACGTCGCCGAGGCCATCCCGAAGGTCCTGATGGCGATGCGCGACTTCCCAGCGGCCCTTGACCACCTCGAGATCGGCCGACAGCACATCGAGGAGGCTCCGAGCGACCCGGACGAACTGAACGATCCCGCCCTCCGCTGGCTCGCGCAGCCCCGCGACGACCTCATGCGGCTACTCGGCTGGTCGCTGACCGCATCCCTCCACTCTCGCCGGGTCGACCTGATCGGATCCCTGATCGCCGAGCTCGACACCCTCCTCGGCACGACGGAGTCCGCTGCCGCCGTTGACGCTCTCGTCACCCGAGCGCGAGTCTTCATCTTCATGGGTGACATCGGCCGTGCCCGCGACGACCTCGCCCGCGCCAACGTGCTCGTCCACCGTTTCCCGTCGAGTTGGACGGCCGGATTCGCCCGCACGATCTACGCCCACGTTCTGTTCCTGGTCGGCGAGTGGGACGAGTCCGTCACTCTCGCGGACGCCGCAGTCGCGCTCGCCCTCGACGAGACCGACCTGTCCGGTTGGCCGATCGCCCTCACTGTCTCCACACTCGTCCGCGCCGGTCGCGGTGAGAGTTCGGCCGTCGATGAACGGCTCACCTCCGCGTCCCAGGCCAAGCTGAGCATCGCCGGTTCTTACGACGGCGACATCCCGCACCTCGCCCGGGCAGAGCTGGCGCGAGCCCTCGGGCGTCCGGATGCGCAGCTCGCCGCGACTGAATCGGCTGAAGCGGGCGCGATCGGTGCTTCGTCGCTCGGCTGGCTGACCTACCGGATCGACGCGCTCGCCACCCTGGGACGCGCCGACGAGGCGCGTGCGGCCTTCGCGCTGTGCACCGACCCGCAGCGACTGTGGCGCCCGTTCTACGGCTCGCTCGGCTGGCTGGAGGGACGGGTGCTCGAGGCCGAGGGTGACCTCGGCGCAGCCACGGCCGCTTATCGCGCATCCCTGAGCGACCCTGGATCCGCCCGGTTCCCCTTCCCGCACGCTATAGCGGCCTTCGACGCAGCCCGTCTGCTCGCCGCAACCGGCGGCGACACTGCCACCGTGCGCGCTCTGGCCGAGCAAGCCTCGGAGACTTTCCGTCGCGTGGGAGCCGCCGCGTACCTGGAGCGTTGCGCGCGCCTCCTCGACGACCTTGCGGATGCGGGCGCATCCGAAACCCGAACGGAGCCTGGTGACCCCTTCGCCCCGCTCACGACGCGCGAACGTCAGGTAGCGCACGCCATCGCCGCCGGCATGACGAACAAGGAGATCGCCGAGCGCCTGTACGTGTCGGTGACGACCGTGAACTTCCACGTGCGGAACATCCTCGCGAAGCTCGAGCTGACGTCGCGGCGCGACCTGCGCAAGCTGAGCGTGGCCTCTCGGGGTCTGCGCACGACAGGCCTCCGGCGCGTTTCCCGCTGAACCTCTTGGGGTGCGACCGGGATCGACTTCGGACGGTCTCGCGGTGACTCCAGGCGACGTTGTAAGAGCCCGAGAAAGACCTCTCGCGGTTGCCCATGAGGGGTGAGCAGATGCACCCCGTCAACTGTTGACGGTTTTCGCCTCACGATTGGGTGAGTCGCTGACGGGCTCGCTATTTTTGAACCACACCCTGGGATGCCCGCTCCCGGTAAAGCATGGAAACGCTTCTCGTTACGAATCGTCTCAACACCCGACATGCCGACACTCGAGCAGGGCATCCCTGGGTATCGGCACGCGCATCCGGAGCCGGATCGACTGAGGGGCGAAGCTCAGTCTCCGATGATTCGGGCGCCGTGCACCGGCCCCGTCGCCCGCACGGCGGTCAGCCGGGCTGCGCTCAGCGCGATCTGCAGGTCGAGGGCGCCGTCGAGGTCGGGCGTGAGGAAGGCGACTGTCGGCCCGGAGCCTGACACGATCCCCGCCAGCGCCCCGTTCATCTCGCCGAGCTCGAGCACATCCCCGATCTCCGGTGAGAGGTGGATGGCGGGAGCCTGCAGATCGTTCGTCAACGACTCGGCGAGCATCTGCGGGTCGCCCGCTCGCAGTGCCTGCAGCACAGCGGTGTCGACGCTCGGCTTGCGCTGGGCAGGTGCGATGTCGTGCGAGTGCCGCTCGCGGTGCTTGTCGAGCTCGGTGTAGACCGTTGGGGTGCTCAGTTGCGCCTCTGGCAGCGCAAGCACCCAGTGGAAGCTTCCGGTGGCGAGCGCGGGGCTGAGCCTGTCGCCCCGTCCCGTTCCGATGGCGGTGCCTCCAAGGAGCGCGAACGGCACGTCGGCGCCGAGCCGTGCCGCCAGGGCGTGCAGGTCGTCCTTGGTCGCCTCGGTGCCCCAGAGTGCATCGCAGGCGACAAGCGTGGCCGCCGCATCGGCCGAGCCGCCGCCCATGCCGCCGCCGATCGGAACGTGCTTCTCGATCTCGAGCCGCACACCGCCCTTGTATCCGGCCTTGCGAGCCAGCATCTTGGCGGCTTTGATAGCCAGGTTCGTGTCGTCGGTCACGAGACCCGAGGTGTCGATCGAGCCCGAGAAACCCACCGAGAAGTCATCGGCAGGATACGCACGCACATCTTCGTAGAGCGAAACCGCCTGATACGCCGTCGCGACGTCGTGGTAGCCATCATCCATCACGGCGCCGACGCGCATGAACACGTTGATCTTGCCCGGTGCTCTGACGTGCACCGCAGGAGCAGCCGACGAGGTCATGCTCCCAACCTACAGGGGGTTGGCGGCTGCACTGTTCCGCAACCTGTCGAGCGGCGCGTTCAGGATGCTCGGGCGAGCGCAACGAATTCCGCGATGCCCAATTGCTCCCCGCGCAGTGTCGGTGCAAGGCCCGCTGCCTCGAGCGTCGCGGACGCCGTGGCCGAATCACCGAACACACTGGAGAGCGCCTGCCGCAGCATCTTGCGACGCTGCTGAAACGCCGCATCCACCAATTCGAAGGTGCGTCGTCGGAGCGCCTCGTCGCCCGGCTCGACCTCGTGGCGCTCGAAAGCGACGAGCACCGAGTCGACGTTGGGCACCGGCCAGAAGACCTGACGGCTCACCGTTCCGGCCGTGCGCCACGACCCGTACCAGGCTGCCTTCACGCTCGGCGCGCCGTACACCTTCGACCCCGGCTCGGCGGCAACCCGGTAGCCGACCTCCGCCTGGACCATGACGACGCCCGACCGGATGCTGTCGAAGTGCTCGAGGAAATGCAGCAGAACCGGCACCGATACGTTGTACGGGAGGTTGGCGACAAGCCGGCTCGGTGCGCTCGGCAGTTCCGTCACGCTCAGCGCATCCGCCCGGAGCACGGTCAGCCGGTCCGCGACGTCGGGGGCGAGCTCACGCACGGTCGTCGGCAGCTGAGCCGCGAGTCGCTTGTCGATCTCGATCGCCTCGACGCTCGCGTCGGCCTCCAGGAGGCCCAATGTCAGGGAGCCGAGGCCCGGGCCCACCTCGACGACCGTGTCGCCCGGCTGAACGCCCGCGACGCGCACGATACGGCGCACGGTATTACCGTCGATGACGAAGTTCTGGCCGAGCTTCTTCGTGGGCGTGACGTCGAGCAACTCCGCGAGATCCCGGATCTCGGCCGGCCCGAGCAGGCGCACGGCGCTCACGCGATGATCCCGATCGGGGTCGTCGGTGGGGCGGCGACCGGTTCGGCATCCCACCGTCCGTAGACCAACTCGGTGTTGGAGCTGATCTGCGCGGCCAGCGTCGACGCGTCCGTTCCGATCGTCTCGGCCATGGCACGCAGCGTATGCGGGATCAGATACGGCGCGTTGGGCCGGCCGCGAAACGGAGTGGGCGTGAGGAACGGCGCATCCGTCTCGACCATGATCAGAGCACGCGGCGCCGCGACGAGGGCCTCGCGGAGGTTGGCAGCGTTCTTGAACGTCACGTTGCCTGCGAACGACATGTACCAGCCGTTGTCGGCGCAGATCTGCGCCATCTCGGCGTCGCCGGAGAAGCAGTGGAATACCGTGCGCTCGGGCGCACCCACCCGCTTGAGCGTCGCGATGACGTCGCGGTGCGCATCCCTGTCGTGGATCTGCAGCGCCAGGTCGTTCTGCTTGGCGATCTCGATGTGGGCCTCGAACGAGCGGAACTGCGCATCGCGGCGGGGGCCGTCCTCGGTGCGGAAGAAGTCCAGACCGGTCTCGCCGACCGCGCGAACACGCGGGCGCCCAGCGAGCTCGGCGATCACAGCGAGAGCGTCGTCAAGCTCGCCGCGTTCGGCGTAGTCGGGCGCGTCGTTCGGGTGCAGAGCCACGGCTGCGAGCATCCGGGGCTCCACAGCCGCCATCGCGGCGGACCAACGCGAGGTCTCGACGTCGTTGCCGACCTGCACGACCCCGCGCACGCCGACGCTCGAGGCGCGGTCGAGCTGCTCACGATAGTCGAGCGGGTCATGCCCGTCGGAGATCTCGAGATGGGTGTGGTTGTCGTACACCGGGACGACGAGCGCCTCCGGAAGCGGCGGATACTCCAGATCGCGTCCGTCGGTGACATGACGTTGGCGGATGAACGCCGGATCGGTCATGCCCCGGGCACCGCGTCCGCTTCGATCCGCGGGAACAGCGCCTCGAGCCCGTTCACCGTCGTGCCCGCGGGCAGCTGGCCCCAGTCGCCGGCCGAACGGATGCGCTGCTCGTCGAGGCCGCCGAGCTCGTCCTCCGCACCGAGCGACTCCCACAGCTTCTGCGTCGCTCGCGGGATGACCGGCGAGAGCAGCACCGCAAGCGCACGCAAACCCTCGGCGGCCGTGTAGAGCACGGTCGCCAGGCGCTCGCGCTTCGACTCGTCCTTCGCGAGCGTCCACGGCTCGTGGGTCGTGATGTAGCCGTTCAGCTCGTCGACGACCGTCCAGATCGAGGTGATGGCCTCGTGGATGGCGAGGCGCCCGATCGCATCGTCGGCGTTCGCGGTCGCCTTGGCCACCACATCCTGAACCGTGAAGTCGGCCTCGAGATAGGTGGACGGCGGGGGCACGATTCCCTCGAAGTAGCGGGTGACCATCGCGATCACGCGCGAAGCGAGATTGCCGAAACCGTTGGCGAGCTCGGCCTGGTAGCGGGCGGACAGGTCCTCCCAGCTGAACGAGCCGTCCTGGCCGAAGTTGATCGCGCGCATGAAGTAGTAGCGGAAGGCATCGGACCCGAACGTGTTCGTGATCTGGGTCGGAGCGATACCGGTGAGCTTCGACTTGGACATCTTCTCGCCGCCCACCAGCAGCCAGCCGTGGCCGAACACACGATGCGGAACGTCGACGCCCGCAGCCATCAACATCGCCGGCCAGATCACCGCGTGGAATCGCAGGATGTCCTTGCCGACGATGTGCGTCGCGGGCCAGCGCCGATCGAACGTCGCGTCGTCCTGGCCGTAGCCGACCGCCGTGACGTAGTTGAGGAGCGCGTCGAACCAGACGTAGACGACGTGCGACTCGTCCCAGGGGACCTTGATGCCCCAGTCGAAGCTCGACCGGGAGATCGACAGGTCGCTGAGGCCCTGCCTGACGAACGATACGACCTCGTTGCGCGCCGATTCCGGCTGCACGAACTCGGGGCGCTCCTCGTAGAGAGCCAGAAGCTTGTCGGCGAACTGACTCATGCGGAAGAAGTAGTTCTTCTCCTGCAGCAGTTCGAGCGGCTTGGAGTGGATCGCGCAGACCTTCTGACCCTCGTACTCACCCGTGCCGTCGACGATCTCGGACTGCGGTTTGAACTCCTCACAGCCCACGCAATAGAGCGCTTCGTACTCCCCCGCGTAGATGAAGCCGTCGTCGTAGAGCTTCTGGAGGAACTTTTGAACGTTCTTCTCGTGCCGCTCATCCGTGGTGCGGATAAAGTCGTCGTTCGCGATGTCGATGGTCTTCAGCAGCGGCAGCCACTCGGTGGACACCAGACGGTCAGCCCACTCCTTCGGTGTCGTGCCGTTCGCCGTCGCCGTGCGCAGGATCTTCTGACCGTGCTCGTCCGTGCCGGTCAGCAGCCAGGTGTCATCGCCGGCCTGACGGTGCCAGCGGGCGAGGACATCGGCAGCCACCTCGGTGTATGCGTGCCCGATGTGCGGGACATCATTCACATAGAAGATCGGCGTGGTGATGTAGAACGAAGAGCCGTCGGACATGCTGTCTATCCTACGGGCGCGCTGTGGAGTGGTTTTGCTTGTTACTACGGCGGGGTGCGGGATGCGTCGGATTCGCGCGAGCGGCCGTTCTCACTGGCCCCGCCGTCGTCGTGGCCATCCTCCCCAGGCGCGCACTTTTGCGAGTTATCCACCCAATTGGCCGGTCAGGTGCTCTTTCTTCGGAAGTGTGGCGGAATCGATCCATGACCGCCACTGAGTCAGTCGCCTTATTACGGGAGGCGCTCCAACCGTTCGCCACCCCGGCCTCGCTGGGTCAGGACGAGTTTTCCGCTGCACTCGCGGCCGTCGGCGATCTGCAGGCGGCGTTGGATGCCGTCAAGGTCGGGCTGGCACGCGAACTGGTGGCCCGCTCGACGGGCGCGGGTGCGACCAACCCGGTTCTGCGGACAGGACACTCGTCTGCGGCGAACCTGATCGCGGAGCAGTGGCAGATCTCGATGCCGGCGGCGCGACAGTACTGCCAAGTCGGCGAGGCGACGGCCCCCGTAATCGGCCCGGACGACGCGGCGGGCGCGGCGCGGTTCCCTGCAGTGGCTGCGGCGATCGAAGCGTCGTCCGGCTGGGTCAGCGTCGATCAGGCGGCCGTGATCGTGCGGGAGTTGGACAAGGCAGCATCAGGATGCACGCCCGCTTCGCTCCACGCCGGTGAACGGGTACTCGTGGAACGTGCCCCGGACCTGACCTATCTCGAATTGCGGGCGCTGGCCGAGCGCATCCGGGACGAGCTCGACGAAGGCGGCATTGTGCCCGGCGAGGAACGTCAACGGATGCGTCGGTCGCTGACGATCGGCACCACCAGCGACGGGATGACGCACCTCGACTGGTACCTGAACCCGGAGTCCGCCGGATTCGTCGTCACTGCGATCGACAGCCTGGTCGGGCACGAACTGCGCCGTGTCCGTTTTCCGGAGTCAGGGCAGCCCCAGACTGAGGTATCGGGGATGGACGGAATGGAGGACAGGCGCAGCCTGCCGCAGCTTCGGTCCGATATGGCTGTGCAGGCGTTTCGGCATTTCGCCGGGTGCAGTCAGACCGGCCCGGCCGGACGGGCGCCGGTGGCAGTTGTGGTTCGCGTCGACCTGGAGACGCTGCAGACCGGGCTCGGCACCGCCTCGATCGACGGCATCCGCTCCCCCATCAGCGCAGGAACCGCACGACGAATGGCCGCCGACGCCGACCTCATCCCCGTAGTACTCGGCGGAGCCAGCGAAGTCCTCGACCTCGGCCGCCGCCAACGCCTCTTCAGCCCCGCCCAAAAACTCGCCCTCGCCGAACGCGACGACGGCTGCGCCTGGACCGGCTGCCCACACCCACCCTCCTACACCGAAGCCCACCACATCCGCTGGTGGGACGCCCACACAGGACCAACCGACCTGTCCAACGGGATCCTGCTCTGCAGCACCCACCACCACCGAGTACACGACGACGGGTGGCAGATACACGTACGCGACAACGTGCCCTACTTCACCCCACCCCCACACATCGACCCCCACCAACGACCCCGCCCCGGCGGACGCATCCGCATGGCTCGCACGTCATGAGCGACGTCGCGGACCGCGCATGTCTTTAGTGTCCGTTCTGCGTCGTGCCCGTGCGGCGGTCGAGAGCGGCCTGGTAGAGGTCCCTCTTCCCAAGGCCTGTTGCTTCTGCGACCTCGGCGGCAGCGTCCTTCAGTCGCGTTCCGGATGAGACCAGCTCGAGCACCTGCGTGACGCCGGTCTCAAGGTCGACTGTTCGTTCGGGTGCGCCATCGATGACGACGACGATCTCGCCGCGTACGCCGGCCTCAGCCCACTCAGCGAGCTCGGACGCGGTCCCCCGCTTCACTTCCTCGAACATCTTGGTGAGCTCCCTCGCGACGACCACGCGGCGGTCGTCGCCGAGAGCGGCGGCAATATCGACCAGCGAGGCGGCGATGCGGTTCGGGGATTCGAAGAAGACCATCGTGCGGGGTTCGGCGGCGAGCGCACGGAGGGAGCTCATCCGCTCACCGTGCTTGCGTGGAAGAAAGCCCTCGAAGGTGAACCGGTCAGTGGGGAGTCCCGAGACAGCGAGGGCCGTTATCACCGCTGACGGCCCCGGCAAAGCAGTAACGGCGACACCCGCGGCAGCGGCGGCTTCGACGAGGTGAAAGCCTGGGTCAGACACTGTCGGCATTCCGGCGTCGCTGAGGAGCACAACATCCTGTTCGCGGGCCAGCTCGACCAGGTCGGCTGCACGGTCCCGTTCGTTATGGTCGTGCAGCGCGATGAGACGCGGTCGGTTCTCGATGCCCAGCCCGGCGAGAAGCCGTTGAGTGACGCGAGTATCCTCAGCGGCGACGATCGCGACCGACCCGAGCACCTCGATCAGGCGCAACGATGCGTCTTTGAGGTTGCCGATCGGAGTCGCGGCCAGGATGATCATGTCTCCAGTCTGTCAGTGACTGGGCGGTCGGAAGCCTTCGCAAAGGTTTCGACCCCTAGCATGTTCTGGTGACCACGACCCCCGCCCTCGGCGCTGCGCCGCAACCCGCGCGTTCGCCTGCGCATCAGCCGGCACACGGGTCCGAGCCGACAGGTAGCCGCCTCGACGACTGGTGGGCGCGGCGCCTGCGCACGCCGTTGCGGATGAAGCTCTGGTACTGGGGGCTCCGCTTGGCGTCACCTTGCTCGCCGCCGTGCTGCGTTTATGGAACCTCGGCAATCCGCATTCGCTCGTGTTCGACGAGACCTTCTACGTGAAGGACGCGTACACGCTGATGCACCTCGGCTACGAGGGAAGCTGGCCAGACAAGGCCGATCAGCAGTTCAACGCCGGGAACACGAACATCTTCTCGTCCGATCCGTCGTTCGTCGCGCATCCCCCGCTCGGTAAGTGGATGATCGCGCTCGGCTTGGCCGCGTTCGGCGCGGGCAACTCGTTCGGCTGGCGCATCACGACGGCGATCGTGGGCATACTCGCCGTACTCGTAGTGTTCCTGCTCGCCCGCAAGTTGTTCAAGTCCACGATTCTGGCGACCGTCGCCGGTGTGCTCATGGCCGTCGACGGCCACGCCATCGTGATGAGCCGCGTCGCCCTTCTCGACAACTCGGTGATGTTCCTCGCGTTGCTCGCTTTCGGCTGCATCCTGCTCGACCGTGACTGGCACGCCACAAGGTTGGCGGCGGCTGTAGCGCGAAACCGTGAGCACGGCCGTGATCCGACGTGGGGGCCCGCTCTGTGGTGGCGACCGTGGCTGCTCGCTGCGGCGATCCTCACCGGTGCCTGCGCGGGCGTGAAGTGGAGCGGCTTCTACTTTCTGGCCTTCTTCGCGGTCTATTCGGTCGTCGTGGATGCGGTGGCCAGACGACGCGTGGGCCTCCCGTTCTGGATTAGCGGAGCCGTGCTGAAGCAGGCACCCGCGACCTTCGTGCTGATGGTGCCCCTCGCGCTTGTCACCTACGTTTCGACTTGGGCGGGCTGGATTTTCACGAGCGGCGGCTACTACCGTCATTGGGCGCAGGCGACCCAGCTCGAGTGGAAGGGCGCCTTCAGCTGGGTGCCGTTGTGGGTGCAGAACCTCTGGCATTACCAGACCGAGATGTACAACTACAGCATCAATCTGCACGTCTCGCATCCGTACCAGTCCAACCCGCTGACCTGGCTGTTCATGATCCGACCGACGAGCATGTACTACGAGGGCTCGACGGCCGGGCAGCACGGCTGTATGGCCAACGCCTGTTCCTCGGCGATCACCTCGCTCGGCAATCCGCTGATCTGGTGGGGGCCGCAGCCGCTGTGTTCTACCTCGTGTACCGCATCGTGCGGTACAGGGAATGGCAGGTCGGTCTCATTCTCACCGGCCTCGCCGCCGGGTATCTGCCGTGGCTCCTCTACATCAACCGCACGATCTTCCAGTTCTATTCGATCGCCTTCGAGCCGTACCTGATCCTGGCTCTGACCTTCGCTATCGGGTTGATCATCGGCAAACGGGCGGATCCGTCATGGCGACGCTTGCGGGGAATCTGGGTCGTCGGCATCTATCTCGTCTTCGTTCTCGGCGTGAGCGCTTTCTTCTACCCGATCTGGACCGCACAGACGGTGCCGTTCTGGTTCTGGCAGATCCATATGTGGCTGCCGAGCTGGGTCTGAGAACCGTTCAACGCACCTTGCAGCGTCGGTTCCTGGTGGTAGACCGTGGGGTATGACGGATGCAGAGCAGCCCCTCGACCTCGTACCCCTCGCCGGCAGTGAACGGCCGGATTCCCCTGGCGTGCGGCCCCACGGCGCCCTCGCCCCGGACGCACCGGTCGAGGCGACGCTCATCCTGCGCCGTCGCGATGCGGTTCCGGATGCTGCGCTCACCTCACCCCTGAGCCGCGCCGATTTCGCGAGCACTTACGGCGCCTCCGACGAGGACATCGAGCTCGTGACGTCGACGCTGAAGCCGCTCGGGGTGACGATCGAGAGCACCAGCACGGCGGAGAGACGGGTGCGCGTGTCCGGGCCGGCTCGGGTCATGGCCCGAGTCTTCGGCACCGACCTGATCGAAGCGGAGAGCGATGCGGCGGCCGCGGGCGTGACGCACCGCCATCGCAGCGGCGGGTTGAGCATCCCTGCCGCCCTCGATGGGGTTGTGACAGCAGTGCTCGGCCTCGACGACCGCCCCCAGGCACGTGCCCTCTTCCGAGTCGCCATGCCGCGCGCGGTGAGCACGAGTTACACGCCGCTCGAGCTCGGCACGATCTACAAGTTCCCCGAGGGGACGGACGGTTCCGGCCAGACCATCGCCATCATCGAACTGGGCGGAGGCTTCGTGCAGGAGGATCTCGACGCATACTTCGCCGGCCTAGGAATCACCGGCCCGAAAGTGACGGCGGTCGGGGTCGACGGCGGGAAGAACGATCCCGGCTCCGATCCGAACGGTGCGGACGGCGAGGTCATGCTCGACATCGAGGTGGCGGGTGCCCTCGCCCCCGGCGCCCACATCATCGTCTATTTCGCACCGAACACCGACGCGGGCTTCGTGGATGCGGTCATCGCCGCCTCGCACGCGACCCCGACTCCTGCCGCCATCAGCATCAGCTGGGGGCAGAGCGAGGACGCATGGACTCAGCAGGCGCGCGCAGCATTCGATGAGGCGCTCGTGGATGCCGCCGCCCTCGGCGCGACGACGACCGCTGCGGCCGGAGACGACGGCAGCACTGACCGCGTCTCCGACGGCAGGGCGCACGTGGACTTCCCCGCGTCGTCCCCCACGCGCTCGCGTGCGGCGGAACCCGACTCGCGGCGGACCCTGCGACGGGCGTCGTTCAGTCGGAGACGGTGTGGAACAACGGCGCCGGCGGAGGCGCCACCGGCGGCGGGGTGAGCGCGACGTTCCCGCAACCGACGTGGCAGGCGAAAGTGGGTGTGCCCGCCGGCGCCGAGGGTGTGGACGCGGGCGGCTCGACCAACGGTCCAAGCGGACGCGGAGTCCCGGATGTCGCCGGCGTCGCCGACCCGCAGACCGGCTATCGCGTGCGCGTCGACGGTAAGGACCTCGTCATCGGCGGCACCTCCGCGGTCGCACCGCTGTGGGCGGCGCTCATCGCTCGCATCGTGCAGTCGACCGGCAAACCCCTCGGCCTCGCTCAGCCCGCGCTCTACGACTCGATCGCAAAAGGTCAGGTGGCGGCGGGCTTTCGTGACATCACGACGGGCGACAACGGTGCGTTCCAGGCCGGACCGGGGTGGGATGCGTGCACCGGCCTCGGCGTGCCGGACGGGACCGCATTGCTCGCGGTCCACGCAAGTGCGGCGGGCGGCAGCACGCCAGAATAGGAGCGATGAGTTCTGTCGCACCCACCTCCCGCACAACGTTCCCCTGGCTGCCGGGGGTGGTCGCGGCAGGGCTGGCCGCCCTGGTCGCCTGGGGCATCCACTGGCTCGTCCCGGCGGTGCCACTGCTCACGGCTGCGGTCGTGCTCGGGATCATCGTGGGTCAGGTGCCGTTGGCGCGACCGGCGGTGACGGGCATCCTGAAGCCGGGTCTCTCGACCGCCGCGAAGCGCCTGATGCGGATCGGCGTCGTGCTGCTCGGGCTCAAGCTGAGCCTGGGCGACATCGCCGGGCTCGGCTGGGTGAGCATCCTGACGACCGTGGTAATCGTTCTGGTCACGTTCGTCGGCACGATCTGGCTGGGGCGATTGTTCAGGCTGCCCGGGCACCAGCCGCTGCTTGTGGCCACGGGCTTCTCCATCTGCGGCGCGTCCGCGATCGGCGCCATGAGCGGGATCGTGAAGTCCAAGGACGAGGAGACGGCCACCCCGGTCGCCCTCGTGACGCTGTGCGGCACGCTCGCGATCTTCGTCCTGCCCGTGCTCTGGCATCCCCTCGGGCTGAGCTCGCTACAGTTCGGGCACTGGGTGGGCGCGGGAGTCCACGACGTCGGGCAGGTCGTGGCAACCGCCCAGATCGCGGGCTCGGCGGCACTCGCCGTCGCGATTGTGGTCAAGCTCACCCGCGTGCTGATGCTGGCGCCGATGGTCGCGATCGCCTCCGTGGTCGAACGCCGTCGCAACGTCGAGCCCGACCCCGCGGCTAAGCGCCCGCCGATCGTGCCGCTGTTCGTGGCCGGGTTCATCGTCGCGATGCTCGTGCGGTCGTTCATCCCGTTGCCGGATGCGGTCATCGCCGGTGCGGACACCCTCCAGACGGTGCTCTTGGCGATGGCCCTGTTCGGGCTCGGCACGGCTGTGCGGCTCCGTACTCTTCTGGGCACAGGATGGCGCGCTCTCGCAGTCGGCCTGCTCTCCTGGGTGCTCATCGCCGCCCTCGCGCTCGGCGCTGTGTGGATCTCCAGCTGACCGGTCGGTGATCCCGCGTCGGGCGAACAACTGCCAGAAGCCTCTAGTGCGAGTCGACGAGCTTGAGGCCGACCACGCAGCCGACCAGCCCGAGGATGAGCAGAACCTTCACCAGCGAGAACCCGTCCCCGCCGAACGCCATCGCGTAGGCCACGGTGAGCGCAGCTCCGATCCCGACCCAGACCGCGTATGCAGTGCCGGTCGAGATGTCGCGCATCGCGAACGCCAGTCCGCCCATCGAGGCGAGCAGGGCGACACCGAAGATGACGGTCGGCCACAGCTTGGTGAAGCCTTCCGCCTTGCCGAGGGCCGTCGCCCAGACTGCTTCGAGGATTCCGGATGCGATGAGTACGATCCAGGCGACCATGGTTATCTCCACTGGCCAGTCTTGTCGCGTTCCGGGTACTGATCCGTCGTCCGGGGTCGTGTATCCACGCCCTAGTACAAGTGTACCAGAGCAGGGGTTGCGGCGTGTTACGCGACCCGGTCGGGGAGGCAGGCGCGCTCCGGTAGCGTGACCTCATGGCTGATCGCGAATATGGCTTCCGCACGCGTGCGATTCACGCGGGCAACATCCCCGACCCGGTGACCGGCGCCCGCGCCCTGCCGATCTATCAGACGAGCGCGTTCGTGTTCGACGACACGGCGGATGCGGCAGCCCGGTTCGCGCTGCAGAAGTACGGCAACATCTACTCGCGCCTTGCAAACCCGACCGTCGCCTCGTTCGAGGAGCGCGTCGCCAGCCTCGAGGGCGGTCTGGGTGCTGTCGCGACAGCGAGCGGCCTCAGCGCGCAGTACATCACCTTCGCGTCCCTCGTCGGCGCCGGCGATCACATCGTCTCCTCGGCCAATCTCTACGGCGGATCGATCACGCAGCTCGATGTGACACTGCGCCGCTTCGGCGTCGACACGACTTTCGTGCAGAGCTCCGACCCCGCCGACTACGCCGCCGCGATCACCGACAAGACCAAGCTGGTCTTCGCCGAGACGATTGCCAACCCGTCCGGTGAGATCGCCGACATCGAGGGGCTCGCCGAGGTCGCGCACGCGGCCGGTATCCCCCTGATCATCGACTCCACGATTGCGACCCCGTACCTCAATCGGCCGATCGAGTGGGGCGCGGACATCGTGATCCACTCGGCCACGAAGTTCCTCGGCGGTCACGGCACCACCCTCGGCGGCGTCGTCGTCGAGAGCGGCCGCTTCGAGTGGCACAGCGAGAAGTTCCCGCTGTTCGGCCAGCCTGTCCCCTCGTACGGCGGACTCGAGTGGTCGGGCAACTTCGGCGAGTACGCGTTCCTGACGAGACTTCGCGCCGAGCAGCTGCGCGACATCGGCCCGTCGCTCGCACCCCACTCCGCGTTCCTCCTCGCCCAGGGCGTCGAGACGCTGCCGTACCGCATCCAGGCTCACGTCGACAACGCGAAGATCGTGGCGGAGTGGCTGGATGCGGACCCGCGCATCGAAGCGGTGTTCTGGGCCGGGCTGCCCGCGCATCCACACCACGACCGCGCGCTCAAGTACCTGCCGAAGGGTGCCGGCAGCGTGTTCAGCTTCGTCGTCAAGGGCGGCCGCGAGGTCGGCCAGTCCTTCATCGAGAACGTCGACCTTGCCAGCCACCTCGCGAACATCGGCGACGCCAAGACCCTCGTCATCCACCCCGCATCGACGACGCACGCGCAGCTCACCGAGCAGCAGTTGCTCGACGCGGGCGTGCTTCCCGGCGTCGTGAGGATTAGCGTGGGCATCGAAGACGTTGATGACATCATCTACGACCTCGACCAGGCTCTCACCGCCGCTGTGAAGGAGACCAACGCATGACGATCACGGATGCCCCTGCCGCTGCAGGCGCCGCTGACACGGCCGACGTCCAGCTCGCGAACGGCCTGAGCTGCTCGGTCCCCGCCGACTCCCCTCGCCAAGCTGCTGAAGTCGCAGCGCACCTGGGTCGGCCCGGACGCAAAAGAGCGTCTGAAGATCCTGCGCGCGGCCAAGTCGATCGCGATCGTCGGCGCATCCCCGAACCCAACACGTTCGAGCTACTTCGTGGGCACGTACCTGCAGCAGTCGAGCGACTACCGCGTGTACTTCGTGAACCCGAACGCCGACACCATCCTGGGCCAGAAGGCCTACCCCGACCTGGCCTCACTGCCCGAGGTTCCCGACATCGTGGACGTCTTCCGTCGCGCGAGTGACATCCCGAGCGTCATCGACGATGTCGTCGCGGTGGGAGCACCGACCGTCTGGGTTCAGCTCGGCATCTGGAACCAGGATGCGGCCGAGTACGGCGAGTCGAAGGGCCTGACGGTGGTCATGGACCGCTGCATCAAGGTCGAGCACGCACGCTTCCACGGCGGGCTCCACCTCCTAGGCTTCGACACCGGTCAGATCACGTCACGCAAGACCCTGCGCTGATCCGGCGCTCCCAGACCGACTAGTTCGGCGCGACAGGAGCGACCGGCTCGACAGGTGCGACCGGTGCGACCGGCGCGCTCGCTGTCCCCGTTGCACGACCGCTCAGTTCGACGTCAAGGGTCTCTTGGGCGACGCGCATCGACTCGGCGAACTCGGGCTCGGACATCCGAGTCCAGGTCTGTGCTTCGGGAACATCCTCGACGTGCGCCATCACCCACCAGATGTTGCCGAACGGATCGCGAACCCGGCCTCCACGGTCGCCCCAAGCACTGTTGGACAACGGTGTGACGACGCGTGCGCCGGCGGCAACCGCGTTCCCGAACGCGACGTCGGCATCCGGAACGAAAACTCGCAACAGCGACGGCATCACGGGCCAATCGGCGCGCCGATCGAACGCGAGCAACACGGTGTCGCCGACACGGATCTCCGCGTGGCCGATCGTGCCGTCCTCGACCGCCACTCGCGCGAGTTCGATGCCGCCGAACGACTCCGAGATGAAGTCGAGCAGCGCACCGGTGTCGTCCGTGACGATCCAGGGCGCCACCGTCGTGTATCCGGTCGTTTCAGTCATCTTCTCTCCCCTTTGGTTGCCTGGTTCGCTTTCACACTACGCACGCCAACGGACAATTCTTGACCTCAATACCCTCACCCTGAACCGGATAATCTGGGACGCATGGGGGAAAAGACGAAGAAGCGAACCACGACGTATCGGTTCAGCGACAAGTTCATCAGCGTCACCACGACCATCCTGATCACCGTGATGCTGGTCATGATCGCGGCGGGGTTCATCCTCGGTTTCGTCAGCGATTCGCTCGATAGTGACGCCGCCGACGTCGCCTCCTCGGTGGCCATCTGGCTCATCATCGGAGGGATCGCACTACCGCTGCTGATCGCTGCAGTGCTAGGTGGCGAGGCCATCCGTGCCGGCGGAGGCATCATCGGGTTCCTGCTCATCGTCGGCCTCTTTGCGACCGTCGCCGGGAGCACCGAGATGGGCCAGGATGCGCTCGGGCCCGTCTGGTCGTCATGGGCGTTCTGGGGCGGCATCACGATGATGGCGCTCGCCGTTCTCGGCTTCTTCGTGATCGGATGGATCGCGAAGGTCCCGATGTGGCTGCAGGCGCCCGTCATCGGCTCCCCTCGCGTATACGTACGCGGCTCCAGCGACAGTGCGACGGATGCGGTGCTGCCGAACAAACTCGACGGCCGGAAGAAGCGGGCGGGAACCCGCTAGCTCGCCAGCGGTTCGATCACGGAGGCTTCGCCGGGCATCCCCCACTCCCTGAACCGCGCATTCGTGGCACCACGGGGCCATTCTCGAAAGCTGCGGAACGTCATCGGCACGCCTCGCGCAACGGAGAGATCAGCGCTATCCATCGCCTGAATGTGCAGATGCGGCTGGGTCGAGTTTCCCGAGTTGCCGCAGGTCGCGAGTTGCTGGCCTTGGACAACGGTCTCGCCGGCCGCGACGCGCAACGTTCCCGCACGGAGATGGACGAGTGCCACGAAGGCCGTTCTGTCGGGCAGTGCCATCACCAGGTAGTTCCCGGCGATCGCCTCGACCCCGCGGCGAACTCGCCCCGCTTGCCCGAGCATGTAGCCCACAAGCGAGAGTTGGGATCGGCGAGCCGGATGATCGGGCTCGCCGTCGTGCGACGCAACGACCACACCGCCAGCAGGCGCCAGTATCGGCTGTCCGAAGGCGAAGAAGCGGTCGGGCGGTTCGGTGCCGAACAACGTTCCCGCGTCCCGGATGCCTGCGGTGCGTCCGCGCTCGTCCACGGCGACGAAGTCCACCGCGTACCGCTCGCCGAAGAGGTCGCTGCCGTGGCTGGGGATCCGACGCGCGGGACTGTTGCGGGCCACCCACCGGCCTGTGAACGGCAGCGCGAGCTCGACAGCAGGTTCCACGGGGTCTCGCCCGGGCACATCCCCGACCATGCCCTCAGGATAGGCGAGTACCCGCTCACGCCTGCGGGTGTCGCCCCCGAGCACCTCGTCGACGAGGCCGTAATCGCGAGCCCCGTCGGCCGTGAAGACGCGGTCGCGGTCGGTGTCGTGGCGCAGGGTCTCCACCGACTGGCCCGTGTGCTCGGCGAGGATGGACTCGAGTTCGGCGCGGATGCGCACCACCTCGTCGGCCTGCAGGATCAGATCGGGAATGGTGCCCTGCCCTCGGGCGGCCGGCTGGTGCAGCACGACGCGCGTGTGCGGGAGCACGGCACGTCTCCCCCGCGTTCCGGCCGCGAGCAGCACGGCGCCAGCGGCGATCGCCTGTCCCACGCACGTCGTCGCGACTGGCGATTGGATGTACTGCATCGTGTCGTAGACCGCGAGCATCGAGGTCAGGTCGCCGCCCTCGCAGTTGATGTAGAGGTTGATCGGCAGGTCGGAGTTGTCTGCGTCTAGGTGCAGCAGTTGCGCGATCAACGCGTTGGCGACGCCCGCGTCGATGGCCGTGCCGAGGTAGATGATCCGCTCGGAGAGCAGATGCGAGTAGACGTCCATGATCCGCTCGCCGCGCGGATGTTGCGTGATGACGTTGGGGATCGTGTAACTGCTCATGGGTCTACCTCCCCTCGATGCTGCTGACGGCATGACCTGCTCGAACGAGTCCACGACGTGATCGACGAACCCGTAGTCGAGCGCCTGCCCGGCCGTGTACCACCGGTCGTGCAGCGAGTCCTCGAAGATGCGCTCGACCGGCTGGCCGGTGTCGTCCGAGATGAGGCCGAGCACCACATCCCTGGTCAGGCGCAGGTCGTTCGCCTGCACCTCCACCTCGACCGCCGAGCCGCCGATGCCGGCCGATCCCTGGTGCATCAGGATGCGCGAGTGCGGCAGAGCAAACCGTTTCCCCTTGGTGCCGGATGAGAGCAGGAACTGCCCGGCGCTGCAGGCCAGCCCGAGCGCCAAGGTGCTCACATCGTTGGGGACCAACCGCATGATGTCGCGGATCGCGAGCATGGACGGGACCGAGCCGCCCGGGGAATGGATCCAGAGCGCGATGTCGGCCCGCGCATCCTCGGCCGCCAGAGTCAGCAGCTGGGACGCGAGCATCGTGCCGTTGTCGTCGTCGAGCGCACCGTCGAGCACCAGGATGCGGCGGAACAGGAGCTGCTGTCGCATCCGGTCGTCGAACTGCGGTCGTTTCTCGTCGTCAGTCATGGGACGAGACTGCCCCAGCGGCACCGCTCAGCGGGTCGTTGTCTGCCGTCAGCAGATCTGCCGACGGCAGAGTCGCCGTCCCCGGCGAATCACGGAGTGCAGGTGGCCGTCGACCGGAACGTCTGGCTCGACAGGGTCACGTTCTTGCCGCCGAACGCGAGTGCGAGCCCTGCGGGCGTCACCGTGACCCCCGTCAGCGTCGTTCCTTTCGGCACATACTTCGCGAGGCACACGGCAGGCTTCTGCGCCATGAGTTGCGCAACGATCGCCGGCTGCTGCTCGGCTGCGGCGCCGGAGGTGACGGTCGCGGCGGTCGGCGTCATCACGATGCTCTGCCCGACGAGCGATGGGGTGGCGGTCACGTCGTATGCGATCGCTCGACCCGCATCCCCCTGCGTCCCCGAGAACGTCACTGACCCGTCGCCGAGTGCGACCTTGGTGGTTCCCGGATACGGGACCACCGTCGTCAGCGCCGCCGGTCCGAACGTCACGGTGCCGCTGAGCTGCTCGACCGGCTTTGTGATGTCGGTTGCCACGCCCTTGGCACGGAGTTCGAGGGCGGAGGTGGCGCCGTCGGCGGTCAGCGCCGGGACGCTGACGGTCACGTCGTCGAACGATCCGTTCAGATACTGCGAAATCACCGGACCGCCACCGATCGTGACGGTCACGTCTCCGGTGGCTCCTTCGGGCAGCCGACTCTGAACCTGCTGCGCGGCGACGGTCTCGGCCGTAGCCCGCAGCCCGCTGTCCGTGAATGTGAAGGCGACCCAGCCCAGGATGACCAGGATCGCGATAACCGACCCTGCGATGATCCAGCCGCGCCCCCGCCGTCGCGGCTTCTCCCGCTGGTAGTTCGTCTCGAAAAGCGATGCGAAGGCATCGTTCTGGTCGCTCATCCCCCGAGGTCCGTTCTCCGGCCGAGTGCCGGCTTTCGCGCAACGTCCGGCGCGCATCCCCACGCGCCTCCGCAAGGAGACTATCGGGAACCATTCGACATTCCCCTAGAGGTTTGCCAGGAGGTGTGCGTACGCTCCGTGTTCGCCGATAGACGGCGACGTTCGGGAGGGGTCTTCATGGCGACACGGTCGCAGAGCGCACGCAGCGCGGCGCGTTCGCCCTTTCGCGTCGGGATGCTCGCCCGCAAGCGCCTCGAGCGCCTGGCGTTGAACGACGCCGCGAGCAGCGCATCCGGATCGCAATTCGATAACGAAACGCGAGAGACGTCCACGCCGACCGTGCAGGCGATCCAGGCGCACGCGAACGCGTATGCGCGCCGTGAGGAGCAGCGTTTCTTCGCGAACATCAACCGCGAGCTGACCGAGTACCGCGTTCTCGTGCGGGCGCTCGACACAGACACCGCCGCGTACGAGAACAAGACCGACACGCTCAGTCTCGCGGAGCGCGAGGCGATCGGCGAAGGGCGCGGACCGGCCTTCGAGGAGTACCGTCGTCTGGAACGCCGGATCGCGCGCGGCCGGCGTCGAGCCGACGAACTGTCGGCCCTCATCCACTCCCGGTTCACCTCCGCGAAACTGCGGGCCAGCAGGTACTACGACCACTCGGACGAGAAGATCGCGATCTACTGGGGCGCGTACCGGCGCTCCGGTACGGCGAGCCGCCTCGACGAGCGCGCACCCGCGCTGCGCCGCGTGGAATGGCTGACGACACAAGAGAACACTCAGCTTCTCGAACTCTGGCAGGGGAGAAACGATGCCGAAGCGTGACAAACCGCTTGCCGACTACAAGGTGCGCAAACCGAGCCGCTTGAGGCGCCGGATGCTCTGGCAGCTCAGACGGATGCGTGACGCGGTCGACGTGGAGACGCTCGAGGTCTTCGAGCACGAACTGGCCGCCTATGAGCGGGCGGGCGTCGCTGACATCGACCGCCAGCGCACACGCAACGTCGCGATCGCTGCAGCCCGGGTCGCCAAGGCGCAGACGCGGGAGGAGCTCATCCGGAACGCACTGCTCCGCTCCGAGATCGACATCCGGCGCGCGGAGATCGCCGCCGAACGGCTCGACACCAAACTCGCGGGGCACGACCCCCAATTCCACAACTACGCCTGAGGATCGGGGGAACTGACATGGCAAGAGACATCGTCCTGAAGCCGCCGCGCATCCGTTCGCAGGTCGGCCACATCTCGCCGATCGTGCACGTTCTCGTGTATCTGCTGCTGCTCGGTATGATCACCGTCGACTACGTTCTGCTGTCGCAGGCGCTCACTCTGCTGCTCCGCAACGACAGCCAGTACGGGGCGATCGGCACGCAGATGTACATCATCACGCTGGGCATCTCGCTCGCCGTGGTGACGCTGCCGCACGTCGTCGCCGTGGTGATGCGTCGCATCCAGGCGGGCGTCATGTCGCGACGCTGGTCGATCGTCGCCGTCGCCCTCGCGCTCATCTGGGCGGCCCTGCTCGCGGCGATCACCATCGCCCGGATCAAGGCCGGCATCGACGCGCAGAACGCGGGTGGCCTGACCGGGCTCGCCGGCGCTCCCGCGACGACGACGGCGGCAGGCTTCTCGTGGTCGTCGCCGGACACGATCATGGCGTTCCTGATGCTGGGGGTGCTCGCCACATCCGGAGCCATCAGCTTCATCGTGGCCTGGCTCACGACACGTCCGCTGCTGAGTGCGACCGAGAAGGCGCACGCGCACGTCGACAAGCTTCGGGTGCACCGCGATCGGCTGCTCGGCGAAGCGGTGGCCGCACGCGAGGCGACCCAGCAAGCGATGAGACTCGATCACGAGGATGCGGTGCGCTACACCGGCGCACGAATCACGTTCGCGTCGCGAGTCGATCTGCTGCGCGCGCAACTCGCGACGAAACTCGCGCAATTCGAACGGGACCCGGCCAGCACGAGTCAGATCATCCGTGAGCTACGGGCACGGCATGTGGCCGAGCCGTCGGAGATCTCGCCGTCGATCCCTCCGCGACAGTTGAGCGATTGAGGTTCGCCCACCCTCGGCTGCACCCCCACCCGCATCCGCTCTCCCGCCTCTCCCGTTGTCAGCGGCTCGCCCGCCTCCCCCATCTCGGACCCGAAAGGACCCGCCCGTGACTTTCCGCCTCGCCCGTGTCGGCTTCGCCGCCGCCACCGTCGTCGCCCTCGCAGCTGCGCTCACCGCCTGTGCCTCGGCGACCGCATCCGGTCAGTCATGCGACCAGTCGAACAAGCGCAACATGGGAGTCGTCGCCGGAAGCACCGCGAACGCCCCGACGACGGCACTCGCCGCGTCTGCAGTCGCCCAGTTGAAGGCCGTCGGGCAGAGCAACGGCAGCGTGACGGTCGTGGTCCCGTCGGGAACGCCGCAGGTGATGGGCACGACGGTGATCGGTTCAACGGCTCAGGATGGGGTCGTCTGCCAGAGCGATCAGCGCAACAAGCTCACGCAGATCACGTCGTACATCAACGCGCTGAAGGCGACGTCGCCCCAGGTGGACTTCCTCGCCTCCATCGATCAGGCCGCGCGCAACCTCGGAACGAACCCGATGGGCGTTCTCGTCACGGGAAGCGGCCTGCAGACCACGGATCCCTTGAACTTTGCAGCAAGCGGCGTGCTCTACGCCGACCCGGCCCAGGTCGTGAGCGACCTCCAGTCGCGGGGCCTGCTTCCGACCGACCTCAAGGGCGTCACCGTGTATTGGTCCGGGATGGGCGACGTCGCCGGCGCGCAGACGCCCCTGACCGTCCCCGCCCGCAGCAATCTCACCGCGATCTGGACCGCGATCATCAAGGCTGCGGGCGGAACGCTCTCGTTGCTTCCCGAGCCGTCGTCGGGCGCAGCCGCTTCTGGCCTGCCCGCTGTTACGGCTGTGCCGGTCGAGGCGGTGCAGACCAAGACGGACTGGACGCACCCGATCGTGATCCGCAACAGCGACCTGCTCTTCACGAAGGACACCGCGACGTTCTCCGATCCCGCGGCGGCTTCGGCCGTGCTGCAGCAGCTGGTGCCATCCATCGAACAGAACGGCGCCGCCGTCACGATCACCGGGACCGCGTCGAAAGACCAGGCGACGAACAACACGGCCGATACCGCCCTGTCGCTCCGGCGGGCGGATGCGGTGAAGACGGCGCTCGTCGGGCTCGGTGTACCCGCGTCGTTGTTGACGACGGCGGGAGTGGGTTACGACTGGTGCGGGTGGAAGAGCGAGACGGATGCCGGCGGCGCGTACTCCGATGCGCTCGCGGAGCAGAACCGCTCGGTGATCCTCACGTCGGCGGGCGTCGGGCTCTGCGGGTAGCGGTCAGGCCGCTTCTGCGGGGTCGTCGGCCGGGAAATCGGCCGGGAAGTCGGCCGGGTACGGCTCGTCGAAGTCGGCCGAACGGCTGACCAGCTGCCACTTCTCGTCTTCCGCGAGCAGCCGCGCGATCCTGAGCAATGGACATCTCGGCCGCGTTGACACCGAGCGGCAGGTGGTACGGGATGTCGCTGCGCTTGGCGACTCGGACGAGGATTTCCGCGGCCCGCTGAGGGTCTCCCGCCGGTCCTTGCGTGTTCTGGCGCATCCTGGAATTCATCGCTCCGACGGTCTGCTCGTACGCCTCAGGGATGTCTCGCACCGTCATCGACGAGCCCGCCCAGTCGGTCGCGAATCCGCTCGGCTCGACCACGAGGACCTTCACGCCGAACGGAGCCGTCTCGGTCTGGAGCACCCGGCTGAAGCCGTCGATCGCGAACTTGGCCGCCTGATACGACGCGATGCCCGGCGACCCGCCGACCCGTCCGCCCACGGAGGAGAACTGGATCACGAGTCCGCCCGCCTGCTCTCGAAGCACCGGGATCGCTGCCTTCGTGACGTTGTAGACGCCCCAGAAATTCGTCTCGAACTGGGTGCGGAAGTCGTCGTCGTCGGTCGACTCGATCGGCGAGACGTTGGAGTATCCCGCGTTGTTCACGATCACGTCGAGGCGGCCGAAGGTCTCTCGGGCTTCGGCGATCGCGCGCTGGGCGGCTTGCGCATCCGTCACATCGAGGGCGATGGGATGCACACGGTCACCGAACTCCTGCACCAGGTCGTCGAGCTGCTCGGGCTTGCGTGCGGTTGCCGCGACGCTGTCGCCCGCTTCGAGGGCCGCTCGCACGAGGGCGCGCCCGAAGCCGCGCGAGGAGCCGGTGATGAACCAAATCTGTTCTTGTGGCTTTGTCATGCACTTAGTACAACACTGTTCTCTTATTTACGCAACCCGGTTGTATTAGGATGTTCCCATGACGACGACGACAGGGTTCCAGCGGGCGCGCAGCACCGACGCGAAACTCCAACGGGAGGCCGCGATCCTGGACGCCGCACGCGCGCTCGGGCTCGCCAACGGGATCCGTCGCGTGACACTCACCGATATCGCCGAAGCGGTCGGGATGCACAAGTCGGCGCTGCTGCGCTACTTCGAGACCCGCGAGCAGATCTTCCTGCGCCTGACCGCGGCGTCCTGGCGGGAGTGGTCGCCGGCCGTATGCGAGACCCTGGAGGGACTGGACGACCGGTCGCCCGCATCCGTCGCCCGCGTGATCGCTTCGTCGCTGACCTCGCGACCGCTGTTCTGCGACCTGTTGGCGCAGACCCCGCTCAACCTCGAGCGCAACGTCTCGGTGGAGGGCGTGCGCACCTTCAAGCTCACGTCGATCGAGGAGTTCGGCAGGATCGTCGAGGTGCTGACGCGGGTCGTACCCGTGAGCGAGGACGACGCGGCCGACTTCATGGCTGCCGCGGTTGCGCTGGCAGGAGCCCTGTACCAGATCGCCACGCCCGGGCCCGAGCTGGAGGAGCTCTATCGAAGCGACCCGCGGCTGATGCACTCCGTGCTCGACCTCGAGCCGCGCCTCACGCGGATGCTCGCCGCGATGCTCCGCGGCTTCGCCGCCCCCGCCGCCCCCGCCGCCCCCTAACGCAATCGACTCCGGCCAAAATCACCCTATTCCGGCGCGGATGAGGGAATTCTTCCCGGAGTCGATTGCGTTGGGCGGGACGTGCGCGGGCGGAGAGTGAGGCGCAGACTGGGGGGATGACGAATGGTTCTGGGCGCACGCTGGTGCTGTTGCGGCACGCGAAGTCGGACTGGTCGGGGCCCGAGGCGGACATCGAGCGGCCGCTCGCCGAGCGCGGAGTCCGCCAGGCCGGTCAGGCAGGGCTCTGGCTCGCCGAACACGCTGCCGCTATCGGACTCGCCGTCATCTCGCCCGCGAATCGCGCCCGACAGACGTGGGAGCTCGCATCCGTCCGACTCAGCACTCCCCCGCAGGTGCTCGTCGACGATCGCGTGTATGCCGCAACGGCGGGGCAACTTCTCGCGGTCTTACGCGAGATACCCGACGATGTCGAAACCCTCGTGCTGGTCGGACACAATCCGGGAATGGAAGACCTTGCATCCGCGCTCGCCGGCGAGTTGGTCACCCTGCGCACGTCAGGAATCGCGGTCTTCAGGATGCTCGGCTCGTGGAACGATCTCAGCCCGGCGACCGCCGAGTTGCTGAAGACAGGCAGAGCCAGCGGCGACAAGCTGTCTTAGGCGCGCTCCGCACCCAAGCCCCGCACCCGAACGCTTAGCCCAGGAACGTCAGCAGGAATTGCATCGTGAGGCGGACGAGCGGGAAGGTGAAGCAGAAGACGATTCCGAAAGCGAGGCCGGTGATCGCGGGCCCGAGCCCTCGGTAAGTTCGCACCCGGCAGAGGGCGATGATCGCGAGGATGGCCGCTGTCACGGCGAGAGCGCTGCCCACGATGACGAGCACGAGCGACAGGAAGATCACCCAGACGAATGGCAGCGCGTGCACGGCCAGATCCGCACTGATGACCGCGAAAACGAACAGGATCGCCGCCGTCGCCCCGAAATTCACGCTCCGGTAGGCGAGGACGTTCCGCAGGGCACCGTGGCCGACGTTCCCGAGGGAGGGACCTAGCGGCCCACCGAAGACCGGCGCGACGACCGTGTCGATCGGCTGCGTCCCCGGGTGGAAGCTGGAGGTGGTCAGCTGTCCGCGGTCGGGCACGCGCACGGGTGCACGCGTGGCTACGGGCGCGACCGGGGCGGCAACCGCTGCCGAGGCTGGCGCGGCCACGACCGGCGCATCGAACGGGCGAAGGTGTTCGCTCCATCCGGTGCCGGTCCACCAGCGCATCCCGAGCGATCCTGCGGGGTCGGGGAACCAGCCGGCTTCGGGCAGACGGGTGTCGGTCATGGGCGGCCTCATTTCGGGAGCACCCAACGGTATTCGCGTTCGTACGGCGCCCGGGAGCCCCAGAGCGCGGGGTGCGCGAGGCTCAGGATTCGTCGAGCTCCCGCGGCACGGTGATCGCGTCGACCAGGGCGCCATTCCGCCAGACGGTGATCTCGATGGGCTTGTCGATCGCATCCTCGACCATGAGCTGCTGCACGGCCGTGGCCGTGACCACCTGCTTGCCGGCCAGCTCGACGACGATGTCGCCGCGCCTGAGACCGGCCTCCGCGGCTGGGCTCCCCGGCGAGACGCCGGCAACTTGCAGCCCGGTGGGCGAGCCGATGCGGGCGGCCAGTTCGGGCGAGAGCGGCACCTGGGCGCCGGCGATGCCGAGCCAGGCGCGACGCATCCTGCCCTTCGTCATGAGAGCGGTGATGATCTCGCGCGTGGTGGCGTTGATCGGCACGGCGAGGCCGACACCGATTCCGGCGACGGCGGTGTTGACCCCGACCATCCGGCCCGCGCTGTCCGAGAGCACTCCCCCGCTGTTACCCGGGTTGAGCGCCGCGTCGGTCTGGATGACCTCGTCGATCACTCGGCCCGACTGCGTCGGCAGCGAGCGCCCGAGCGCCGAGACGATGCCCGCGGTGACGCTTCCGGCGAGACCGAGCGGGTTGCCGAGAGCGACCACGACCTGTCCTACATGCAGGTGCGACGCATCCCCGAGCTCCACAGGATGCGGAACCGGACCACGCGCATGCAGTACCGCCAGATCCGACAGGGTGTCGCGGCCGACGACATCGACCTGCGTGGTGGTGCCGTCGGAGAAGGCTGCTTCGGCAGAGTTCGCCCCAGCCACGACGTGCGCGCTTGTCAGCAGGAAACCGTCTCGCGTGATCACGCTCGCGCTCCCCGAGCCGGCTCCGCGGGCGCTGCGCACACTGACGCTCGCGACGCTCGGCAGCACGCGCGTCGCGACGGCCATGACGGTGCGCGAGTATGCGTCGAGCAGCCCGTCGTCATCCATCGCCGGCAGATCGTTCATGGAACCAGAGCGTACGTCCGGGGCGGGACGCCTATGGCCCCAGTTCGCTTGCAGCAGACCTCAGATTCGTGGCGCGAACCGGCGAAGCCGCAGACTGTTGGTCACCACGAACACCGACGAGAACGCCATCGCCGCGGCCGCGAGCAGCGGGTTGAGCAGTCCGAGCATGGCGACAGGTATCGCCGCGACGTTGTACGCGAACGCCCAGAACAGGTTGCCCTTGATCACTGCGAGGGTTCTGCGGGAGAGCCGGATCGCATCCGCCACCACGAGCAGGTCTCCGCTGACGACGGTGATGTCGCTCGCCGCGATCGCCGCATCCGTGCCGCCGCCCATGGCGATGCCCAGATCGGCAGCAGCCAGAGCCGCCGCGTCGTTCACCCCGTCGCCCACCATCGCCACGACCCGACCCTCATCCTGCAGCGTCCTGATGAGGTCGAGCTTGCCCTGCGGAGTGACACCCGCGTGAACCTCGTCGATTCCCACTTCGGCCGCGACGGCGTCGGCGGCGCCCGCGTTGTCGCCGGTCAGGAGCACCGGGTTCAAGCCGAGCGCCCTGAACCGGCGGATCGCCTCAGCACTCGAGGCCTTCGCCGTGTCGCCGACCGTGATCAGGCCACGGAGCGCACCGTCCCACGCGACCGCGATCACGGTTCCGCCGGCCGACTCCGCCGCAGCGACGGCATCCGAGACTGCGGGCGAAACGTCGATCGACCACGACTCGGTGAGCCAGGATGCACGCCCGACGAGCGCGAGCCGACCGCCCACCATCGCCTGCACTCCCTGTCCGGCGTGCGAGACGAACTCGGCAACCTCCAGCGCCTCGGATCCGTCCACGAGAGCACGCGATCGCTCGACGACAGCGCGGGCGATGGGATGCTCGGAGCCGTCCTCGACAGCGGCAGCGATCGCGAGCACATCCCTGTCCGTCACCTCGTCGAACGCGACGACCTCGATGACCGTCATCGATCCCGTGGTCACCGTGCCGGTCTTGTCGAGCACGATCGTGTCGACGGTCCGGGTCTGCTCGAGCACCTGAGGGCCCCGGATGAGGATGCCCAGCTGCGATCCCCGACCCGTCCCGACGAGCAGCGCGGTGGGGGTCGCGAGGCCCAGTGCGCACGGGCACGCGATGATCAGCGTGGCGACGGCGGCCGTGAAGGCGAGCTCGACCGGCGCGCCCGAGATGAGCCAGGCGGCGAAGGCGACGAGCGACAGCGCGATGACGATCGGCACGAACACCGCGGAGACGCGGTCGGCCAGGCGCTGAACGGCCGCTTTACCGGTCTGCGCCTCCTCGACGAGGCGGCCCATTCGAGCCAACTCGGTGTCGGCGCCGACACGGGTGATCTCGACCACGAGTCGTCCACCCGCGTTGACCGTGGCGCCGACGACTCGATCCCCGGGACCGACCTCCACGGGAACCGACTCGCCCGTTAGCATGCTCAGATCGACGGCCGAGGAGCCGTCGACGACGAGCCCGTCGCTGGCGATCTTCTCGCCGGGCCGAACGACGATCCTGTCACCGACGGCCAACGCGGCCACAGGGATGCGTGACTCGACGCCATCGCGCAGCACCGACGCATCCTTCGCCCCCAATTCCAGCAGCGCACGCAGAGCGGCGCCGGACTGCTTCTTCGCGCGCGCCTCCAGGTAGCGGCCGCCCAGGATGAAGACGGTCACCGCCGAGGCGACCTCGAGGTAGATCTCGCTCGCACCGCTGGCCGGTGCGCCGAAGAGCGCGAAGGTCATGTGCATCCCGGGCTCGCCGGCCGTGCCGAAGAAGAGGGCGTACAGCGACCAGCCGAGCGCGGCGAGCACCCCGACGCTGATCAGGGTGTCCATCGTTGCCGCGCCGTGCCGGGCGTTGATCGCTGCGGCACGGTGGAACGGCCACGCACCCCACAGCGCCACGGGGGCTGCGAGGGCGAGCGAGAGCCACTGCCAGTTGGTGAATTGCAGCGCGGGAATCATCGCCAGCAGCACAACCGGCACCGTCAGGGCGGTGCTGATGACCAAGCGCTGACGTAGCTCCCGGGTCTCATCTTCCGGGCCTGCGGAGGTCACCCCACTCGAGGAAACAGGCGCGGACGGCAGTTCGGCCTTGTACCCCGCGGCCTCGACCGTCGCGATCAGCTGGTCCGTCCCAGTGCCCGCCGGCGCCTGAACGCGCGCCTTCTCGGTGGCGTAGTTCACGGTCGCCTCGACACCCGGCAGCTTGTTGAGCTTGCGTTCGATGCGGGTGGCACAGGATGCGCAGGTCATACCGCCGATGTCGAGCTCGACGTCCACGAGGCTCACGCGTCGACCAGCGCGTATCCCGCTTCCTCGACGGCCGCGCGCACGGCGACGCGATCGAGCGGGCCGACGGATGCGACGGCCACGGTCGAGGTACCGCCCGCCCGCAGGTCGACAGACACCGACTCGACGCCATCCAGGGCTGTCAGCTCTTCGGTGACGCTCGTCACGCAATGCGAGCAAGTCATCCCGCTGACGAGATAGGTGGCGGCGGCGCTCATGGCGGAGTCCTTTCGTGTGGTCTGCGTGAGACGAGGGAGATACCCCTGGCCGGTATGAAACTATACCCCCTCCTGGTACTGCGCAAATCGGTCCGGCCCTTGTTTCGGGAGGATTGACAGTATACCCCCTAGGGGTATAACTTGACGGGCATGAGCGAGCACCAGCACGACCATGCGGACGAGTCGACCGACCACGCCACGATGGACCACGGTGCGATGGATCACGCCACCATGGACCACGCCGCGATGGGTCATGGTGGCCACGCCGGACACGGCGATCACGTCGCCCAGTTCCGCCGCCTGTTCTGGATCATGCTGATCGTCGCCGTTCCCGTGGTCGGCTTCAGCCACATGTTCGCGGAGATCCTCGGGTACCCGCTCCCCGACGCGGCCTGGGTTGCCTGGGTCTCGCCCATCCTGGGCACCGTCATGTTCTTCTGGGGCGGCCGACCGTTCCTCACCGGCGCCGTCTCCGAGCTCAGGATGCGCAAGCCCGGCATGATGCTGCTCATCGCCCTGGCGATCACCGTCGCGTTCGTCGCCTCATGGGGCGCGAGCCTCGGCCTCCTCGATAGGGGACTCGACTTCTGGTGGGAGCTGGCGCTGCTCATCGTGATCATGCTCCTCGGCCACTGGATCGAGATGCGCTCGCTCGCGCAGACGTCTTCTGCCCTGGAGTCTCTTGCCGCACTCCTCCCCGATGAAGCCGAACGCGTCGACGGCGACGCCGTGGTGGTGGTCTCCCCCGCCGAACTCCGCGTCGGCGATACCGTCATCGTGCGCCCGGGCGGCCGGGTGCCTGCCGACGGTGACGTGATCGACGGGGTCGCGGATGTGGACGAGTCCATGATCACCGGGGAGTCGCGACCGGTCACCCGCGCGCCCGGAGACCATGTGGTCGCGGGTACCGTCGCCACCGACAACGCCATCCGCGTGCGGGTGACAGCTGTCGGCGCGGACACCGCTCTCGCAGGCATCCAGAGGCTCGTGACGGAGGCGCAGAACTCCAGCTCCCCCGCGCAGCGGATCGCGGACAGAGCCGCCGGTTGGCTGTTCTGGTTCGCGCTCGGCGCGGGCGTCCTCACCGCGATCGTCTGGACGCTCGTCGGCAGTCCCGACGACGCGATCGTGCGCACGATCACCGTGCTCGTCATCGCCTGCCCGCACGCCCTCGGACTCGCCATCCCCCTCGTTGTCTCGATCTCGACCGAGCGGGCCGCGAAGGGCGGGGTACTGGTCAAGGATCGGCTCGCACTCGAGAGCATGCGCACGATCGACACGGTGTTCTTCGACAAGACCGGCACACTGACCAAGGGCGAGCCGGTGGTGTCGCTCGTGAGCTCATCCGGAACCGGGACAGAGAACGATGTGCTCGCGGTCGCGGCCGCCGCGGAGGCGGACAGCGAGCATCCGCTGGCCAAGGCCATCGTGCTGGCAGCGCGCGAACGCGGACTCGATGTGCCGCGCGCATCCGGATTCCAGGCGGCGACCGCCGTCGGAGTGACGGCGACCGTGAACGGCCGACGGGTGAGCGTCGGCGGTCCGAGCATGCTGCGCGAGTACTCGGCGCAACCACTCGCCGTTACGGCCCGTTGGATCGACGAGGGCGCGATCATCCTGCACGTGCTCGTCGACGGCGAGGTCATCGGGGCGGTCGGCCTGGCCGACGAGGTGCGGGAGGAGTCGCGTCAGGCCGTCGATGCGCTGCACGCTCTCGGTGTGCAGGTCGTGATGATCACCGGTGACGCGGAGGCGGTCGCGAAGTCGGTGGCGGCAGAACTCGGCATCGACCGCGTTTTCGCGGGCGTGCATCCTGAGGACAAGGCCGAGAAGGTTCACGCGCTGCAGCGGGAGGGGCGCAAGGTCGCGATGGTCGGCGACGGCGTCAACGACGCCCCGGCGCTCGCTCAGGCCGATGTCGGGATCGCGATCGGCGCCGGCACGGATGTGGCCATCGCCTCAGCGGGCGTGATCCTCGCGAGCGACGATCCGCGTTCGGTGATCTCGGTGATCGATCTCTCCCGCAAGAGCTACCGCAAGATGAAGCAGAACCTCTGGTGGGCCGCGGGTTACAACCTGATCGCGGTGCCGCTCGCGGCGGGGGTGCTCGCCCCGATCGGTTTCGTGCTGCCGATGGAGGTAGGTGCGCTGCTGATGTCCCTCTCCACGATCGTGGTGGCGGTGAACGCCCAGTTGCTCCGCCGACTGGATCTGCGACCGGATGTGAGTGTGCGGTCGGTTCTGCGGGCCGAACGTCAGCGGGGCACGCCCGCGAGCAGTTCCGCGTAGACGTCTGCCGCATCCGTGTGCCGCGCGAGCGCGGCTGCCTGCCCCGCCCACAACGACTGCAGTTCGCCGTTGCCCTGCTTGTTCGCCTCCGCCCGGAAGCGCCCGGTCAGCCAGTTCTGCAGCGGGAACGGCGCGATCACGCCGCTCTGCTCGATCGTCCGGATCGCCCGGTTCGGGATGCCGCGGGCGAGTCGACCGCTCATGGCACGTGTCAGGACGGTCCCGTCGGCCGTGGCGACGCGGATCGCTTCGCGGTGGGTGTCGTTCGTGGCCGACTGCCTTGTCGCGAGGAACGCCGTCCCCACCTGGACCCCGGATGCCCCGAGCGCGAAGGCACCCGCAACGCTCCGCCGATCGCCGATCGCGCCGGCAGCGATGACGGGCACGCTCACGGCATCCGCCACCTGAGGGATGAGCGCGAAGCTCCCGACCAGCGACTCCTCGGCTCCGCGGAGGAATGACACGCGGTGTCCGCCGGCTTCGAGGCCCGTCGCGACGATCGCATCCGCCCCGCCCTCCTCGAGGTATCGCGCCTCGTCGACCGTGGTGGCCGTGCCGACGACCACGATCCCCTTCGACTGCGCCGCCTCGACGAGGGACGCCGACGGGAGGCCGAATACAAAACTCACCACTGCGGGCGCGAGTTCCAGCACGGCCTCGATCTGTTCGTCGAACGATGGCAGGAATCGTTCCGGACGTGACGGCACCTCAGCGCCGACCTCGCGGAAGAACGGTTCGAGAACCGCCGCGAACCTCTCGTACTCCTCCGAAGGGATATCGGCCGGCACCGCATCGTCGCGCGGAACCCAGAGATTGAGCGCGAAGGGCTTCGGCGTGAGCTCACGTAGCGCTCGAGCGGTCTGCCGGATCCGTTCGGGCTCGTAGCCGTAGAGCCCGAACGACCCGAGCCCGCCGAGGTTGCTCACCGTCGCCGTCAACTCCGTCGACGAGAGCCCGCCGAACGGCCCCAGCACGATCGGCGATTCGACTCCGAACAGACCGTTGACACCCGTGACCATGCAGACTCCTCGTTCAGCTCGTTCCTTTCATCATCCTCGCCGCAGACGCGATCGAGAATTCGGCGATCGGTTTCGAGACTCCGGCTACAGTCCGGGAATAGCCTCAAGGCGACCGGATGCGATCGCCTCGATGAAGGCCGCATAGTCGCGCTCGTTCTGGTCCGCATACGCCACAGCGAAGTCGGCGATGGATTCGTCCATCCGATCGCTTCCGCCGAGATACGCGGAGACGGCAATCCGGTCCCCTGACCTCGAGTGCGCACGCGCAAGGGTCTCTCCGCAGAGTTCCGCGTAGATCCGGGCGCCGGCGGGCTTGATCGATTCGGTGTCGACGGAGCCTTTCCAGTCTCGAAGCTGCCGCAGGTAGAAGTCGCGCGCGACCCCGTCGACGCCCTCGGCACGCTGCCAGCCGAGGAAGATGTCGCTCGCCGCCTGCATCGTCCGTTGACCGCGCACCACGCGCTCGCCGTGATTCTTGTACTGGCTCGGCGCCGTGTAGCGCTCCAAGACGGATGCTTCGGCTTCCTTGACCTGGAGCAGCAGCGGGTCGTCGTCATCCCGCCCCCGGAAGAGCAGGATCCAGGCCCGCGTCCCGACACTTCCGACGCCCACGACTTTTCGGGCCATGTGGACCAGCTCGAACTCGTCGAGCGGGTGCCGCTCGAACGGGAGCGTCCAGCGATAGTCGGCGATCAGTGCACGAATCCCGTCGAGCATGGCTCCCGTCGCAGCAGGGTCGGGCATCAGGTCCTCGATCGGTTCGATCAGCGGCGGATCGGCGATGATCCGCAGCTCACCGTCCACCGTGGAGACGAGCTTCTTGAACGCCTGAAGGTTGTCGCGCGTGCGCGCCTTCGCGATCAACTCGTCGCCGCGCTCCACCTGGCGCGCCCCTGCCCGGCGGTTGGCACGTTCCGCCCGCACGCGCGCCACGACCGCATCGGCGTCCAGGCGGTCATACCAGGCGCCGAGCACCGTATCCTTGGCAAGCTTTCTCAGTTTCTGTCGATACGCCCGGGCCACCGTCACCGTCGCTTCTCGACGGTCGGCCGGCGAGAGTCCCGCGTTGCGCCCGGCGACCTCGAAGCTCGTCGCCAAGCGCTTGAGATCCCACTCCCACGGCCCGGGCGAGGTCTCGTCGAAGTCGTTGAGGTCGAAGATCAGCGAGCGCTCTGGGGTGCCGAAGACACCGAAATTCGAGAGGTGCGCGTCACCGCAGAGTTGGGATATCAATCCCGAACTCGGCGTGCGAGCGAGGTCGGCGGCCATGATGAGGGCCGCACCCCGATAGAACGTGAACGGCGACACCATCATGCGGCCGTGCCGGATCGGAACGAGTTCGGGAACCCGTGTCCTGTTCTGTTCCTCGATCAGCGCAACCGGATCGGCGCGGTCGTCCGGCGGCTCCCACACCGCACCTAACGACCGCGGTGTCGATTTGCGGGCTTCGTGGCCGATGAACTCTCTTTCTTCCACCCATTTCATGGGCTCAGGCTAGGCATCCGGATGCGCGGAGTCGTCACCCGCGCGGGATGATCCGTCGCCGACCTGCGCCCCTTGCAGTGCGGAGTTTGCAGTGCGAGCTACTGAGCCCAGGGACGCACTTGGCCGAGCGCCTTCGCCTTCAAAGCCTCATATTCGGCCGGCGTGATCGTACCGGCGTCGGCGAGAGCCTTGGCCTTCGCGATGTCCTCCGAGGGCGAGCTCGGCACGGGCGGAAGGTACGCATCCGTCTCGGAGGGGACCTGCCGCGCTCTCCCCTGGCGCTCCGCCATCCCGCGACCACGCGCGATCAGGTACACGAACGCCGTGAGGAAGGGCACGAAGATCAGGAAGATGATCCACACCGCTTTGCCCCAGCCGCTGACCGAATCGTCGCGGAAGAGGTCGGCCATGATCGTGAACAAAGCCATCAGGTAGGCGATGAAGATGAATGTCCAGAAGAAGTAGCCTGCGAAATCCCAGAAGTTCATGTCGCCAAGCTAGCGCCGCGCAACGGCCGAGGGCATCATCCTGTCGGGATGATGTGCTTCGGTCATCGCCGCATCATTCCAACAGGGTGATTGCCATGCCCGCCACGGCGGAATAGCGTCAGATCACGTTGACCATGCGCGAAAGGAAGAACTCATGAGGTATGAGGCAGGATCCTCGGGCACCGCGGAAGGGGACGATCGTGGCTGAATTCCAGTACGGCCCCGTCCAGCTCTATCTGATCGGTTTCGACGGGGATCGTCCGGGCCAGGGCGTCGTCGAGGAGATCGTGAAACTCGTCGAATCAGACATCGTGCGGCTGCTCGACCTGCTCTTCGTGTCGCGCTCGGTCGACGGCGACGTGACCGTTCTCGAGATCGATGAGATCGTCGATGAGTACGGGCTCGCGGAGCTCGAGATCGCGGAGCTCGGATTGGCGGGCGAAGACGATGTCGAAGACCTGTCAGGCGCCATCGAGCCGGGAACGTCGGCGGCGCTCCTTGTCGTGGAGCACATCTGGGCGCGTGAGTTCGCCCAGGCGCTCTTCAGCGCCGGCGGACGCGTACTTCAGACGGAGCAGATCCCCGCACCCATCGTCAATGCAGTCGTCGACGCCACGAGCGCGTGACGTCGACCTGAGAAGTTAGGAACAACGAACATGCTCGGACGAAGAGCAGGCCGCGGAGGACTCCTGCGCGCTGCCGCCACCACCGCGGTCGTCGCAGGAACCGCGACGGCCGTCTCCGGTGGGATCAGAGGGCGCCAGGATGCGCGCGCCCAGCAGGCAGCGGAGGCCCAGGCCTACGAACAACAGCAGCAGCAGGCGCAGATGGATGCGGCAGCCGCTCAGGCGGTCGCCGCCCAGCAGGCGGCAGCGCAGCCGGCGTATGCAGCTCCGCCCGCGCCGGCGGCAGCGCCGGGTGGAGACATGATGGCGCAGCTCCAGAATCTGGCTTCGATGCACTCGCAGGGGATCCTCTCGGACGAGGAGTTCGCGGCCGCCAAAGCGAAACTGCTGGGGTAGTGGCGCCCCGATGAACGGGGATCTTGTCGCGTTCATCGGCGGCATCCTGATCGTGGCGGATCTGGCGATCCGGATCGCGGCGCTCATCATCGTGCCCCGCGACCGCAAGCCGACCGCCGCGATGGCGTGGCTGCTGGCGATCTTCCTCATCCCCTTCATCGGGATCATCCTGTTCCTGATCATCGGCAATTCGAAGCTGCCCAAGAAGCGCAGGCAGAAGCAGGCCGATCTCAACCGCATGATCACAGAGCGGGTCGTGGCTCTCGGTGTGACCGAGGACCGCTCCGACTGGCCGGCCTGGTTCTCGTCTCTGGTGAGACAGAACCAGGCCCTCGGCGCGCTCCCGGCGATCGGCGGGAACACGGGCAGGCTCCTCGGCGTCTACCCGGCGTCGATCGAGGCGATGGCCGCCGACATCGACAAAGCGGCGAAGTTCGTGAATGTCGAGTTCTATATCGTGTCGTTCGACGCGACGACGAAGGTGTTCTTCGCCGCTCTCGAACGGGCCGTCAACCGAGGCGTGCCCGTGCGCCTGCTGGCCGACTACGTCGCCTCCCGCCGAGTGGCGGGCAACGAGGAGACGTTCGCAGAGCTCGACCGCATCGGCGTCAAGTGGAGTTACATGCTGCCGGTTCGGCCGTTCAAGGGCGAGTACCAGCGGCCCGACCTGCGGAATCACCGCAAACTCCTCGTCGTGGACGGCCTGGTCGCGTACATGGGGTCGCAGAACCTCATCGATCGCAGCTACAACTCGCCGAAGAACCTGAAGCGCGGGCTTCAGTGGCAAGAGCTGATGGCCAGAGTCACCGGTCCGATCGTCACCGCGACCAACGCCGTCTTCCTCTCCGACTGGTACCTCGAGACCGACGAGCTCCTCGGTGAGGAGGCGAACTCGACCGCGGCCGACGTGCCCGCTGAGACGTCGGCCGACTCCCTCGTCTGTCAGGTCGTGCCGAGCGGGCCGGGCTACGACGGCGAGAACAACCTGCGGCAGTTCCTCACGCTGGTCACGTCCGCACAGAGCAAGGTGATCATCACGAGCCCGTACTTCGTGCCGGACGAGGCCATGATGTACGCGATCACCTCCGCATGCCAGCGCGGGCTCGACGTGCAGCTGTTCGTCTCGGAGATCGGCGACCAGGGCTCCGTCTGGCATGCGCAACGTTCCTACTACACGCCGCTGCTGCGCGCCGGAGTGAAGATCTGGCTCTACCCAGCGCCGTTCATCCTTCACTCCAAGCACCTGTCGATCGACGAAGACGTCGCCGTGATCGGGTCGAGCAACATGGACATCCGCTCTTTCGCTCTCAATTCCGAGGTGACACTGCTCGTGCGTGGCCACTCGTTCGTCGCCCAGATGCGAGAGGTCGAACAGGGGTATCGGGATGCGGGTCGCCAACTCACGCTCGAGGAGTGGGAGAAGGAGCCGGCGTCGGCCACGTTCCTCGACGGAGTCGCGCGGCTGACGTCCGCACTGCAGTGACCGCGCGCACGCGCGTCGGAACCACGGTCGCGCACATCACCCTGATGGGATGATGCCCAGGCGGCCCCCGAGTCCCTAGCGTGAGGCCATGAGCATGGGGTCACGATGAGCCGAGAATCCGGACTCCCGCGGGGGACGACGATCCTCGTGGGCTTGGCTGCGGCCACCGTGACCGCAATCGGCCTGAGTGCGATCCGCGGCATCCTCGCGCCGGTGCTGCTTACTCTCGTGCTCACGATCTGCGCCAACCCCGTGCGCACCGGGCTCCTCAAGCGCGGAGTGCCCGGCGGCCTCGCCACAGGGTCGGTCATCCTCGTCGTGTTCGGTCTGCTCGCGGGCTTCACATACACGCTCATCATCGCGTTCGCCCAGTTCGTGAACATGCTGCCGGACTACGCGAAGCAGTTCGCCGAGATCGGGGCCAACATCGGCAAGTGGCTCACGAGCATCGGCATCAGCGAGGAACAGATCCACTCGGTTCAGTCGGATCTCAACCCGACCAATCTCGTCGGGGTCATCACGGGTGCGCTCGGGAGCGTCTTCAGCATCACCGGCGCGCTGGTGATCGTGCTGACGATGATGATCCTGATGGCGGCAGATGCGGCATACGCGCGAACGATCCTCGCCCAGCTCAGCACGCACAAGCCCGACCTTGTGACTGCGCTCAACAGCTTCGCGCACAACGTGCGCCGCTACATGGTCGTGACGACCGTGCTCGGTGTTGCACAGGGCGCGCTCAACACGATCGCGCTGTACATCCTGGGTGTGCCGGCCGCGCTGCTGTGGGGCCTCCTCGCCTTCCTGTGCAGCTTCATCCCGAACATCGGCTACTTCTTCGCCCTCATCCCGCCCCTCGTCTTCGGGTTCCTCGTCGGCGGCTGGGGCACCGCCATCGCCGTCGTCGTGATCTACGGCATCATCAACGCGGTCGTCCAGTCGATCATCCAGCCCCGCGTGGTCGGGCAGGCCGTCTCGCTCAGCCAGACCATCACCTTCTTCTCGGTGCTCTTCTGGGCTCTCGTGATCGGGCCGATCGGCGCCATCCTGGCCGTGCCGCTCACGCTGATGGGCAAGACGTTCCTCATCGACGCGAATCCGGATGCGCGCTGGTGGCAGCCGGTCGTCGGCCCCACCGAAGAGACGCGCCAACTGCTCAAGAGCAGCCAAGTGGCCGCGAAGAGCGACCGCAAAGAGCGTCGCGCCGAGAAGTCCGCGTCTAGTGGGTGAAGGTCGACACGAGCCCTTCGGTCGGCATCGGGGCCTCTAGCGCGTCGAGATAGTCCGCCGCCTCCGCGATGTCGAGCACCAGGCTCTCGGCGAGATTGCGACTCAACCCGTTGCGCACGACGATCCGCTGAACGACCAGGTCGGAGATGTCGTCGGGCATCGGGTACGCGGGAATGAGCCACCCCTTCAGCCGAAGTCGCTCCGACAGGTGGTACAGGTTCCACTTGTCGGTGTGCCCTGGTTTCAGCTGCCAGGCGAAGACGGGGATATCCGTCCCGTCGTTCCAGAGCTCGAACGCCGGCATCTTCGCGATCTCGCCGGAGAGGTAGACCGCGACATCCTGACACGCCTTCTGCACTTTGTAGTACCCCTGCCACCCGAGCCGGAGGAACAGGTAGTACTGGAGCAGAACCTGGGCTCCGGGGCGCGAGAAGTTGAGCGCGAAGCTCGGCATGTGGCCACCGAGGTACGTCACGTCGAAGACCAGGTCTTTCGGCAAGTCGTCGATGGTGCGCCAGATCACCCAGCCGAGCCCCGGATAGACGAGCCCGTACTTGTGGGCGGAGGTGCTGATCGAGGCCACCCGTTCCACACGGAAGTCCCACTTCAGGTCCGGCTGCAGGAAGGGCGCGATCATGGCCCCGGATGCGCCGTCCACGTGGATCGGAATGTTCAGCCCCGTGTCAGCCTGGATGCGGTCGAGCGCCTTGGCGATCTCGGCGACCGGTTCGTACATGCCCGTGTATGTCACGCCCATGATCGCGACGACACCGATCGTGTTCTCGTCGACGTACTTCTCGAGCTCGAAGCCGTCGAGAACCCGGTGCTCGAGGGAGATGGGCACATACCGGGCCTCGACGTCCCAGTAGTTGCAGAACTTCTCCCAGCACACCTGAACGGCGCTCGAGAGGATGAGGTTGGGCTTCTCGGTGGATTTGCCTGCAGCGCGGCGGGCCTGCTGCCACCGGCGCTTCAGCGCAAGGCCACCGAGCATGCAGGCCTCGGAAGAGCCGATCGTGGAGGTGCCTATCGTGTTGTCGGGATCCGGAACGTTCCACAGGCGCGCGAGCATGTTCCAGCACCGCGTCTCGATGGCCGCGGTCTGCGGATACTCGTCTTTGTCGACCATGTTCTTGTCGGCGGATTCGGCGTAGATCCGGTTCGCGAGCGGGTCCATCCAGGTCCCGACGAAGGTGGCGAGGTTGAGACGGGAGTTGCCGTCGAGCATCGCCTCGTCGTGCACGACCTGATAGGCCGTCTCGGGGAGGGACTCGCCCTCCGGCAGCTGGTTCAGCGGAAAGTCGGTCGACTCGCCCTCGCGGGCGAACAGCGGGTTGAGCTGGTTCTGGTCGCCGATGCCCGTGAACGCGTGCACGGACTCGATGGAATTCTCTGGTGGCTTGGTGGTCATGGCTTCCACGGTAGAAAGGCGCGCATCCTGAGTCGTCATCCATTCGGGGTGATGTAGCCGGCGACCCGGATTCATACGCTCGAACCATGTCGGCTGACCGAGCGATCCGTCTCCGGCGCGAAGCCTGGGGTTTCGCGATCGGCTCGCTCTTCTTCCTCGTCGGTGCGGTGCCGTTCTACGCAACGGCTGTCGGAGTACCGTTCGACAACCTCACGTTCTTCGTGGGGGCGTTGTTCTTCACCGCTGCGGCCTTCGTCCAGTTGGCTCTGAGCGGTCGACGGCCGCCGCGTCGCGCAACGAACCGCGCAGACCTGTACGACTGGTACGCGGCTGCGATCCAGTTCGTGGGCACCCTGTTCTTCAACGTCAGCACCACGGAAGCACTGATCACCGCACTCGATCCCGAGACCCGCGTGAACAGCGGCTGGCGCCCGGATGCGTTCGGCTCGGTCTGCTTCCTCCTCTCCAGCGGCCTCGCCGTCGCGGCAACCACGAAGCGGGACAGGCTCTGGGATCCGAGTGCACGAACCTGGCGCTGCACGTGGCTCAACATGCTCGGGTCGGTGTTCTTCGGACTCTCCGCGATCGGAGCGTACGTGATCCCCTCGACGACCGACCTCCTCAGCCTGTTCTGGGCGAACCTCGGCACTTTCCTCGGCGCCGCCTGCTTCCTCACGGCCGCACTCCTGAGCCGGAGGGCTCCAGCTGCCGCGTGATGCCGGAGCTCAGCCGCTGTCGATCGGGTTCACGGAGACCAGCTCGACCGTCAGATCGCGGAGCAGGTCGAGCAGACCGAGAAGCCGTGCCTGATCGGGAACCTCGCCGATCAGATGCGTCCTCCCGTTCTCGACGTGGTCGACCGAGAATCCTTCGAGGGCGGTGATCAACGGCGGGCTCAGAGTGCCCTTGACCACGATCTCGAAGGTGTTCACGATCGGCCTTTCCGTCACAATGCGAGAGGAGAACACGGTGCGTTCATCATGCGCCGATCAGCCCGTAGCGTCGTCATCCCCGGAGGGTGATTGCCGGGTATAGCCGAAACATCCCTTCGGTGTCAGACTGAAGTCCTTCGAGAGAGGGCGAAGGAATATGGTCACAGGCCAGTTCATTCCAGCTCATGCCGTCGACCGGCCGGAGTTGCGCGATGACCTCGACATCGCCCTCGAGCGGCCTTTGACCCTCGTCACAGCCCAGGCCGGGTCGGGCAAGTCGGTGCTTCTCAGCCAGTGGGTCGCCGCGCATCCCGAGACCCAGTGTGCCTGGGTGGATGTGTCGAAAGCCGACAACGATCCCGGCTGGTTCGAACGCCACCTCATTGACGAGTTCGCCACGATCGACCCGATTCTCGCCGCGAATTCTGTCGTCGTCGAGACCGCCGGACGGGACGTGGATCCGGAGTTTCTGACGCCTCTGGCCGGTCAGTTGCGCACGATGGGCGAGACGGTCTTCGTTCTCGACGACCTGCACTACCTCTCGAATCAGCCGCTCGTGCGTGCCCTCGGGGTGCTGATCGAGGCGTTGCCCGCGAACATCCATGTCGTGGTCTCGAGCCGAGTGGACTTCCCCATCGCGTGGAGCCGCAACCGTCTGCGGCACGACGTGCCGGAGATCCGGCAGGCGGCGCTCGCGATGACCTATGAGCAGTCCGCCGAGCTGCTCGCGTCGATCACCGGCCACGAGCTCGACCCGGCCAGCGTCGCCGTACTGCTCGACCGCACCGAGGGATGGGCGGCGGGCCTGCAATTGGCCGGAATGACCCTGCGCCTCAGCCACGATCCGGAGAAGTTCATCGCGGAGTTCAGCGGATCGGACCGGCTGGTCGCCGACTACCTCAGCGAGGAGGTACTCACCGCGCTGCCCGCGAGCGAGCGGGCATCCCTCCTCGACATCTCCGTGCTGGACAGGATGAGCTCCGAACTGATCGCGGAGATCGCCGACGCCCCGTCGTCCTCCGAGCTGCTCTCCCAGCTCGAGAACCACTCGATGTTCCTGATCCCGATGGACGAGTCTCGCGAGTGGTACCGGTTCCACCCGCTCTTCCGCGACCTTCTGCGATATCGAAAGCGGTCGGACGATCCAGCGGCAGAGCACCACATCCTGACCAGAGCCGCTCAGTGGCATCTGCATCGGGGCGATACGGGCGCGGCCATCGACTACCTGCTGCGCGCTCGGGACTGGGACGGCGCGATCGACGCGATCCTCGCCCGGTGCTCCGACGTGTTCGAGCGCGGGGATGTGGCGACGGTGGCCCGTTGGCTCAACGCACTTCCGGAGAACGCGATCGCCGACCGGGTCGACGTGCTGCTGATGCGGGGCATCCTGACCGGGATGAGCGGGGCGGCCGCACTCGGCGAGGACCGGCTGCGATCGGTTATCGGTCATCCGCTGATCACGCCTCCGTTGGCCGCTTGCGCACTGACCTTCCTCGCGGCGCTCGTCCATTGGCGTCCCCGGCCGAGGGTGTCGATCGAGTGGGCCGAGCGCGCGCTCGCCGCGATCGACGCTCTCGGCGACACCCCCACGCCGCGACACCTGCCGGACACCTCGGTTCTCAGGACGATCGCGATGATCGCCCGCGGACGGGCCCACTTTCTCGACGGCGACCTCCCCGACGCGCGACGATGGCTGGAAGACGCCCTCGCGACGGAGGGCGCGGGGTACTCCGCGTGGCGGATCAGCGCCCTCGGATCGCTCGCGCTGCTCGACGCCTGGGGCGGGCGCATCCGGGACGCGGAGCAGATCATCACGGAGGCGTTCGCGCTCGCCCGGGAGATGGGGAACTGGTACCACCCGGCGACAGCCGAGACGCACCTGGCGAACGCGCTCGTCGCGATCATGCGCGCCGACACGGACCACGCGCAGACCAGCCTTCGCGAGGGGTCGATCCGCGCTCACGCCATGGGGCGCGACCTCCTCGCCTGGATCGCGTATGCGGAAGGAGGCGCGCTCAGCGACCTGAGCGCAGACGTTCACGAACAGCGACTTCCGGCAGGTCCCCCGCCCCCCGTCGTCGCCGACACGCTGCTCGCACGTCGCAGCCGTGCACTCCGCCTCAGCGGTTCATCGGATGGCGCGCTCCGACTCCTCGGGGGCAACGTCGCCCTGACCAGCTCCGTGGCCTTCGAGCACGCCGCAGCAGCGCTCATGCTCGGCCAGCACGAGACGGCACAGGAGGTCGTGAAGAGCCTTGCCGACCTGTCCGACGCGAGCGAGCCGATCGCCCGCGTGCGCGAGCTCATCCTGAACTCGTGGTGCTCGGCGACGGCGGGCATGGATGCGCGTGCCGACGCCCTGCTCGCCGAGGCGCTCGCACTCGCCGACGAGTACTCCCTCGTCACTGTGTTCGTCGAGGCCGGCCCGGTCACGGTCAGACGGATGGCGGGCCTCGCTGACGACTCTCTGCCCCGGATCCGCGAATCCGTTCTCGACACCGCGGTCGACGCCCTCGAGATCCCCGTGCCCAGCGAACTCGTCGACAGCCTCACCGACCGCGAGCTGGAACTGCTCGCGCTGCTGCCCACCCGGCTCACGAACACGGAGCTCGCCGATCGCTTCGTCGTCTCGGTGAACACGATCAAGACGCATATGGCGCACATCTACCGAAAACTCGACGTCTCGAACCGGAGCGGGGCCATCACGAAGGCGGTGCAGTTGGGGTTGATCAAGCAGCGCTGGACGCCTCCGATCGTGACGGGGACGTCCGGGGACCCCGCGCCGTCAACGCAACCTCTGGTGTCCGCGCCCGCCGCGGCCGTAATCGGCCGTTAGCGTTCGATGTCGTTCCGCCACCGGCTCTGGCAGCATCTGGGCACCTCCGCCGCCGTGTACGGCACGATCGTTTACGCGAGTCTGATCGCGGCCACCGGACTCCACCTCCACGACACCGACCCGGTGCTCCCGGTGCTGACGTTCTGCGCCGTCACGATCGTCGTCTTCTGGCTCGCCCACATCTTCGCCGTGGCGCTGGCCCGCCACGGCGACGATGAGGTGACCGTCGACAGCCCGTGGGCGTCGATCAAAGGAGCGGTCGACCATTCCAGCGGGATGCTCGAGACGTCGGCGATCATGAGCATCCCCCTTGTGCTCGGATCGCTCGGCATACTCGAACCGCAGGCGTCCATCCGGATCTCGCTGGTCGTCGGCGTCGTCACCCTCGCTGTGCTCGGCTACCTGGCGTTCACTCTGCGTCGCCGGGAGTGGTGGATCCGGATCGTCGGCACGATCTGTACCGCCCTCTTCGGCGTCGCGATCATCGTCCTCGAGTACTCGCTGCACTGACGGCCGTGACGACGAACGCTGCCTTGGAGGCGGTCAGTGCCAGTCGGAGATCACGAGATCGTTCGGGTCGGGCGCCCCGGTGCCCGTCTCGACCAGCTGCTTGAGGCTCACGAGGTAGGTCGCCCACTTCGTACTGCAGTGGTACATGAACTCGACCGGCTCGCTCCACCCTTCGTGGGCGAACAGGACGATCGCGTAGTCGCCCTCCTGTTTGAGCTCCCACCGCACGGTCGTGCCGATCCATTCGGCCGGCCCGTCGACGACCTCCCAGAGCACCCCGCGGCCCGGCTCCGATTCGAGCACCTTCATGTCGAAGCCGCCGGGCGCGAACCTGAACTGTAGGATCCCACCGATGTCGGGCTTCCCCTTCGTGTCCGTCGCCCACCAACCAGACAGCCCTTCGACTGTCGTCAGGGCTGAGTAGACGTCGTCCACCGTCGCCGACTTCATGCCGACCCTGTGCAGGATGTTCACCATGTCGATTCCTCTTTCGCGTATCGGTCGTTGAGGTGCTTACTTCTCTTGCTTGCGTTGGATCGCCTCGGCGATCCGCTTGATGCGCTGCAGACGGGCATCCCAGGTCGCGCCGACCTCTGCCAACTGAGCGACCGCGCGGGCGAGTTGTGCCTCGTCCACCCGATAGCGCCGTTCACGTCCTTCGGGGGCGCCGTGAATCAGGCCGACGCGATCGAGCACCGTCAGGTGCTTCGAGACGGCCTGACGGGTCACCGGCAGACGCTCGCTCAGCGTGGTCGCGGTGCCGGGGCCTTCGGCGAGCAGGATGTCGAGCATCCGTCGCCGCGTCGGCTCGCCGATCGCAGACCACAGGTCGTCGTCGATGACCGCGCTCATGGGGTCGACACCAGCCGGGTGACGTAGGCGCCGATGGCAGGAACGAAGATGTCCCAGCCGCGCGAGTGGTCGGCGTACGCCTCTTCCAGAACGGCGATCTCCCATCCCTTCTCGCGGAATCCCGTCTCGACGAGTTTCAGGAGCGTGCCATCGCCTCTCGGGATGAGTTCGAAGGTCACGAGCAGCGAGTTGGTCGCGGTGGCCTCGGGTTCGCCCTCGTACACCCAGCGGAACGAGAACGAGCGGGGCCGGTCGGCTTCGACGACCGTCAGCGGCTGAACGTCCTCCTCCGCGGTGCCTCGCCCCCACGCGACGTACGACACGGACCCGGACGTCGGGGACAGTTCGGTCTCCGCACCGTTCCACCATTCCCGGATGTGCTCAGGACTGCTGATCACGTCGAAGACGATCTCGGGCGACGCGTCGATGTAGAGTTCGCGCTCGATGCTTCCGAATTCCATGTCTACCTCCTGCAACGTTTGGTTGCATATCAAGATAGATCAGAACGGCGCGTCATGCAACCATCGGTTGCCTATTAACGCAAAAACCGGAATAGCGACCTTGTTATTCCGGGTTAATGCCAAAACCCGGAATAGTGCTAACCTTATTCCGGGTTAGGAGCATAAATGAGCAGCTCAACGCCGACATGGCCGGCACACCAGCATGAGAGAACCGCCTGGCGATCCTTGTCCCGGGGCGGCTCGCGCGCCGACCGAATGCTCGCTGAGGTGACCGTCGCGCTTCCCCCGTCGATCGCTCGATTGGACTACGTGACCCCGCCGGAACTGATCTCCGAGCTGGAAAACGCGGGCCGTGCGATCACCGCACTTGATGCCGGTCCTGGCCAGGTCACCAATGCACTTGGCGGGTTCCTGCTCCGAACCGAATCGGTCGCCTCCTCCAAGATCGAGTACATCGAGGCCAGCACCGACGACTACGCGCGCGCATTGGTCGGGATCCGAGCGAATGAGAACGCTACCTCGATGGTCGCCGCAACCAGAGCGCTCGCCGCGATGATCGACAGCGCAGGATCCGGGACGATCACACTTCGCTCCATACTCGAGGCCCACGAGATTCTGATGCACGACGACGCATTCGACGGCCAGTTCGCCGGCAAGTTGCGCACCCAGCAGAACTGGATCGGCGGAAGCGACTACTCCCCTCTCGGTGCTATCCATGTTCCTCCTCCCCCAGGCGCCGTTGCCGACTACATGGACGATCTACTCGAATTCGCGAACCGAGACGACGTGCCGGTCATCGCACAAGCCGCGATCACGCACGCTCAGTTCGAGTCCATCCACCCATTCACCGACGGCAACGGCCGAATCGGGCGAGGTCTGATCAACGCGATCATTCGACGACGCGGCCTCACCACGACTACCGTGTCGCCGATCGCTACCGCGATGGCCGCACAGCGCCAGGAGTACTTCGACCTCGTCAACAGCTATCGCGACGGCCACATCGACCCGTTCGTTCGCAGCCTTGCGCAGTCGGCTCGAATCGCAAGCCGGGCCGGCCAGCTATCGGCCCTTGCCTTCGCGGAGCTGCCAGCACTGTGGGAAACACTGACGAGGCCTCGTAAGGGCAGCGCGACCGCGAAGATCATCGACCAGCTCCTCGACCACCCGGTCCTGTCCGCAGAGGATGCTGTCCGCCTCACAGGCGCTTCCTCCACCAGCGCCTATGAGGCCATGCGTCGACTTGAACGAGACGGCGTGGTCCACGAAGTGACCTCCCGCCAACGCGACAAGGTGTGGGCTGCGTCCGAGGTACTGGCCGAGCTCGACCGGCTCAGCAGCCGAATCGCGGACGAAGTCCGAAAGGCGCGATAGCGTCCGCGGGCCGGGCTAGTGGTGCTTGTGCTTCTCGCCGACGATCTGCGCCTTCGCGCTGTGCTCGACGAGCACCGCGATATAGTCGCGCAGCTTGGCGTTCTTGAACGTCTCGTAGTCGTCTTCGACGATCTTCTCGATGTGCTTGCCCGTCACATCCGGATACTTCTTCTTGAGTCGCTTGACGACATCGTCGATAGCTTCGCGTTCGCTCTTCTTCTCAGCCACAGCCACAGAGTGGCGGGGCAAAGTAACAAGATCCTGTGAAACCCGGATCGGGTCGACACGGTGCGAGACTTGCTGCGTGGAAGAGATCGTCGGCGACGCGACCGTGAGGCGCGTAGATGCGCCGGGCTCACGCGCCGATCGTTCGCTGGCGGGTCGCGCGGCCCTTCGCGAGCTCGTCGGCGACCTCAGCGGCGTGAACCCTTCGGGGATCCTCATCGAGTCCCGCTGTCCCGACTGCGGCGGCCCACATGGGCGCCCGGTGGTGATGGCTCCGGATGCGGCCCGCGGCATCCGGATCAGCCTCGCCTATGCGGGCGCGAGCGCCGTCGTCGCGGCATGCCCGGGACGCTCGGTAGGGGTGGACGCAGAGCTCGCCGATGACGGACACTCCGCGAACGCCGATGACAAGCGGCGCGCCATCCTGTCGCTCGCGCCGGGAGACGGCGATCCGCTCATCCGGTGGACCCGCATCGAAGCGGTACTGAAGGCGGACGGGCGCGGCCTGAGGGTCGAACCGCACCGTGTGCGTTTCTATGACCGTGGCGAGCAGCTCGTCGCCGGCGCCCCCGACGATCCTCGGCACTATGAGGTTCGGGATGTTCCGCTAGGCGACGACCTGATCGTCACCCTCGCGCTGGAGCTCTGAGCGGCCGGCTCGCCGGCAAGTTCGGCAACGGCTCCGAGTCGAGCCATGCGGTGAACAACGCATCGAGGTCGGCACCGGTCTTCTCCGCGACGAACCCGCGGAAATCGTCGGTCGTCACGCTCCCGAAACGATTCTCGTCCGTCCACGCTCGCAGCAGGTCGAAGAACGCTTCGTCTCCGACCGTGAGCCGAAGCGCGTGCGCCGTCAATGCCCCGCGCTTGTAGACTCGGTCGTCGAACATGAGGGCGGGTCCGGGATCGGCGACCACCAGATCCTGAGGCAGCCGACGCAGACCAGCGTGATACCGGCGCGCGAGCGTATCCGCCGACTCTCTCCCGCACGTTCCGACCAGAGCCACTCGGCGTAGCAGGCGAAGCCCTCGTTGAGCCAGATGTGCTGCCAGGCGGCCAGCCCGACGCTGTTGCCGAACCACTGGTGGGCGAGCTCGTGGGCGATGAGCCGCTCCGATCCGCCCTCGCCGTCGACGTGGTTCTCACCGAAGATCGCAGCACCCTGAGCCTCGAGCGGGATCTCGAGTTCATCGTCGGTGACGATAACGCGGTACTCGGGGAACGGATACGGCCCGAACACGCTCGAGAAGAACTCCAGCATGGCGGGGAGCGGTGCGAAGTCTGCCTGCATCCGGCTCTCCAGCTCACCCGGGAACGCGAACTCGATCGTCGTCTCCGCAAGCGTCTGGCGCCGTCTGGTGTACCGCCCGATCTGCACGGTCGCGAGGTAAGTGGCCGTCGGCTCGGCGCACTCGTAGAGCCAGGTCCCGCGACCCGAGGCGAACGAGTGCTCGGTCAGGGTGCCGTTGGCGACGACCGTGTAGCCCTCCTCGGCTGAGACCCGGATGCGATAGCCCGCCTTGTCGGAGGGATGGTCGTTGCAGGGGAACCACGTCGGCGCACCGGACGGCTGCGCCGCGACGATGACTCCGTCGGTGAGCTCCTCCCAGCCGACGAGCCCCCAAGCGCTGCGACGTGGGGCGGGCGAACCCGCGTACTCCACCTCGACGGTGAAGACGGATCCTTCGGCGATCGGATGCTCGGGAGTGATGACGAGCTTCGACTGCGTCTGAGTGAAGCGCGTGCGCTTGGCTCCGTCGACCCGCACCTTGCTCGCCCGGAGACGCACGAGGTCGAGACTGAAGGAGGTCAGCTCCTGGGTGGCGGTCGCGGTGATCGTCGCTTTGCCGTCCAGCCGGTTCGTCGCCACGCGGTAGCGGAGATCGAGGTCGTACAGGTCGACGCCATAGCCGCCGTTACCGGAGTGGGGAAGGTACGGGTCGCCCGCGTTGCGCGCTCCAGCGCTTCTCGGGGACGTCATGCGGTGGTCGCGTGATAGTCGGCGATGGAGACCTCGCGCCAGGGTCCGATGGGGTTGCCGCTCCAGCGACTGCGGTCGGGCACCAGCTCTCCGCGCATCACCAGCGAGGCTGGACCGACGGTCGCGTGCTCGCCGATTCGAGCGGCCGGGAGGATGACGCTGTGGGGTCCCAGCGTTCCGCCCGTCTCCAGAGTGACCGTATCCATACTCATGATTCGATCATGGAAGAGATGCGTTTGCACCACACAGCCCCGATTCACAGTGGATGCGTCGCCGAGCCGCACGAGATCGGCTTCGGGAAGCCAGTAGCTGTCGCACCACACTCCGCGGCCGATCGAGGCCCCGAGGCTGCGCAGCCACCAGACCAGCGCGGGCGTTCCCGCGGCGGCCTGCGCGAACCAGGGAGCCGCGGTCATCTCCACGAAGGTGTCGGAGACTTCGCTGCGCCAGACGAACGACGACCAGAGGGGATGCTCGCCCACGCGGATCCGCTGGACCAGAGCCCACTTGGCCACGGTGCTCGCCCCAGCTGCGACTGCCCCGGCGATGAGCATGACCACGCCGCTGAGCAGAACGGCCGCGAGGAGTCCCCAGGCCTCGTCGATGGCCGCCAGTGCGAAGAGCACGGCGAGTCCTACGGCGCAGGTTATGAAGACCGGCACGATCCGGCAGAGCTCCCAGAGGGTCCGCGCCACGCGCAGCCCGGGCGACGGGTTGTACGTGCGATTGTCGTCTCCGCTCGCCGCGGTACGCCGGAGTCGAACGGGAGGGGATCCCAGCCAGGACGATCCGGGCTTGGACTTGCGTGGCGCCGCCGACAGCACGGCCACGAGACCGTCACGCGGTACACGGTGACCGGCCCCGGCCATCCCCGAGTTGCCGAGAAACGCACGGGAGCCGATCTCGGCGCGCGCCACTCGCACGCGCCCCCCGCCGAGCTCGTACGACGCCACGAGCGTGTCGTCAGCCAGGAACGCACCGTCCTTGATCGTGGTCATCTTCGGGATGAGCAGCACTGTCGACGCCTCGACATCATGGCCCACCTTCGCGCCGAGCAGCCGGAGCCAGACCGGTGTGAACAGGGATGCGTACAGCGGGAAGAGCAGCGTGCGCGCGAGATCCAGGAGCCGCTCCGTGGTCCACACCTCCCAGCCGACCTTGCTGCGCACCGGATAGATACCCTCGGCGAGACCGATCCCGAGCAGCCGGACGCCCGCCACGACCAGGCCCGCCAGCACCAGCCCGGACACCAGAGTGGCAGGGATGAGCGCCGCCAGCGTCCGAAGCGCTGCCTCACCGAGCGAGTGCGAGCCCGCGATGAACACCGCGACGAGCACGCCACCTGCGACGAACGCGACGATTGGTGTCAGCGCGATCGCCACCGCGGACACCGCATAGGCGATGAGCCAGCGCGTGCGGCGCTCGGGACGTTCCGCGTCCCACCAGTGCGATGCAGCGCCAACCCGGGTGGCCGGCGATCCAGCCCAGCGCTCCCCTGCGCGAACGCGACCGAACACCGACGAGCCCGGCGCGATCTCGGCGTTCTTGCCGATGCGCGCCCCGGGGAGAAGGGTGCTGCGCGCGCCGACGGTGCTGTTCGCACCGATGCGGACGGCTCCGATGCGCAGCAGATCGCCGTCGATCCAGTAACCGGACAGGTCGACCTCGGGTTCGATGGCGGCCCCTGAGCCGATGCGGAGCATCCCGGTGACCGGTGGCAGGGCGTGGAGGTCGACGTCTTCACCGATCTGCGCACCGAGCGCCCGGGCGTAGTAGGAGATCCACGGAGCTCCGGCCAGGCTCACGGCGCCGACCTGATGGGCGACCTGCTCGGCGAGCCACAGCCGCAGGTGCACCCCGCCTCCGCGCGGATAGTCACCGGCGCGGACACCCGAGAGCAGGAGGCGCGCTGCGACCACCGAGATCGCCATGCGTCCGAAGGGCGTCGAGAAGATCAGCAGACCGATGATCAGGAACCAAGGCGAGGTCTGTGGCAGGAACGCGAAGCCGTCGAAGTTGGCGAGGATCGCCGAGGCGGTCAGCACGTAGAGGAGCCAGCGGATGCCGCTGAGCACGAACAGGGGCACGCCGAGCACGGTCTGCAGCCACTGCATCCGGGCTGGCGTCGGTGGAACGGTGTGCGTCGACTCCGCCTTCCGCTTGCTCCCGGATTCACGCGACGTCAGCGCTGCCGCCATCGCACCGAGCCGCGGATGCGAATAGATGTCGGCCACCGTGAATTCAGGATCCCGCTGCCGGATGCGCGTCACGAGTTGAGCCGCGGGCAGCGACCCGCCGCCCAGGTCGAAGAAGTTGTCATCGGGATTCGACACCGGGAGGCCAAGAACGGCTTGCCAGTCCTCGGCGAGCTCGCGGAGCGCGGGATCCAGGTCGACGTCGCCCCCGTCGAGGTCGGCGAGCGGCCAGGGAAGTGCCGCGCGATCGACTTTGCCCGACGTGCGCGTCGGCAGCTCCCCCACGAGGGCGAGCAGCGGGACGAGGGCAGCCGGAAGCTCCTCGCGGAGCCTTGCGAGCGCCGCCGACCGGTCGAACGCATCCGGATCGGCGACGGACAGGTAGCCGACGAGAACGTGGTTACCCGCATCCGTCGTCCGCACCGCTGCTGCCGCGCCCGAGACCCCCGCGAGCCCTTGGAGCGCCGATTCGATCTCGCCGAGCTCGATGCGGCGGCCGCCGACCTTGACCTGATCGTCGGCGCGACCCTGGAAGAGCAGGCCGCGGCGGTCGAAGCGCACGAGGTCACCGCTGCGGTACGCACGTTCCCAGCCGAGATTCGGGGCCGGAGCGTACTTCTCCGCATCCTTCGCCGGATCGAGGTAGCGGGCCAACCCGACGCCGCCGATGATGAGCTCGCCGATGCCGCCCTCCTCGACAGGCTCGCCGTCGGGATCCACGACGGCCAGATCCCAGCCGTCGAGCGGTAACCCGATCCGCACGGGCTCCCCCGGCTGCAGCAAGTGTGCGCACGCGACGACCGTGGCCTCTGTCGGGCCGTAAGTGTTCCACACCTCTCGGCCGTCGACGGCCAACCGATCGACGAGGTCGGGCGGACACGACTCGCCGCCGAAGATCAGCAGGCGAACGTTCTCGAGCGACTCGGCTGGCCACAGTGCGGCGAGAGTCGGGACGGTCGAGACGATGGTGACCCCTCGCGTGGTCAGCCAGGGGCCGAGATCCATGCCGCTGCGCACGAGGGACCGGGGCGCGGGAACCAGACAGGCGCCGTGACGCCAGGCCAGCCACATCTCCTCGCAGGAGGCGTCGAAGGCCACGGACAAGCCCGCGAGCACCCGATCGCCCGGCCCGATGGGCTCCTGCTGCAGGAACAGGCGCGCCTCCGCATCCACGAACGCTGCGGCGGAGCGGTGACTGACCGCGACACCCTTCGGCGTGCCGGTCGATCCCGAGGTGAAGATGATCCACGCGTCATCCGCGGGCGTCGGTGCCGAGACGATCGGGGTGGTGGCGGTGCTCGGATGCGCGGGCGTTCCCTCGAACAGCGGAACGGGCGCATCCGTCACGGCACGGTCGGAAGGGACGTACTCGCCCGCGCCGGTGATGACGCCACGCACGAGCGCCTCACCGAAGACGAGTTCGGCGCGCTCCTCCGGATCGTCTGCGTCGACCGGGACGTACGCTGCGCCGGCAGCGAGCACGGCGAGGATCGAGATGTAGAGCTCGCGGGAACCCGACGTCAGTCGGATGCCGACGCGATCGCCGCGGCCGACCCCATCGAGCGTGAGGCGCGCGGCGACGGTCACGACACGGGCCATCAGTTCGCGATAGCTCAGCGCACCCTGACCGTCGTCGAGTGCCGAGGCATCCGGATATGTCGCCGCCGTCTCGCGCAGAACGTCGAGCAGCGTACGGGGCCCGGGAGCCCACTCACTGCGGGTCAGCACACCGGTTCGGGGTTCGGTCACGTGTCAACTCCGGTCGCAGAAACGCGCCCGGAGAACCCCGGGAACGCGAATCCCGAACCTAACCGGCCCTGGTAGCCGGGAGGTTAACACGCGGTCAGCGACCGCCGTCGGAGAGCGCCGCGACGAGGGCGGCCTTGTTGAGGCCGGAGTACCCCCGAACGCCCTGGGTACGGGCGCGGGCGCGGAGTTCTGCGACCGTCAGGGATGCCAGCACGGTCGACGTCGGCGCCGGTGTTACTTCGGCGACCGGCTTCGAGGCTGAGGGCCGGGTCGAACCCGTCTTCGGCGTTGGGCGCTTGGTCGCGGCAGGCTTCTTGGCGGCGGGCTTCTTCGCGGCAGACGTCGCGGCGGGCTTGGTCGCAGCGGGCTTCGGCGTGGCCGGCTTTGCCGCTGCCGCCTTCGTCGTCGACGGCTTGGCAGCGGCAGTCTTCGTCGCTGACGACGTCGACGCGGTGCCCTTGGTCGCGGACGACTTAGCGGGACTGCTCTTGGCCGGCTTGGCGGCAGACTTCGCCTTGGGCTTAGCGGCGGAGGCCTTCGGCTTCGCGGGCGTCGCCGACGCCTGCAGCTTCTTCATGCCGGCAGCCACTTCGTCAGCTCTTTTCTTCAGCTTCTGACGAGTGTCTTTGTCGACCTTCTTAGCGGCGCGCTTCGCATCGGCGAGCGCCTCCTCAGCCGCCTTCAGGGTCCTTCTTGCGGCTTTCTCGAGCTTGGACTGGGCCACCGTGCACCTCCATCGCGGATACTGCGCTGATCAGCCATTCTGGCACACCGCATCCGTCGGCGGTCGGCTCAACGCACCTCAGGTTTCGCCGCGACCACCGGGTCAGAACCCGCCGAAGTCTCCGCCACCGCCGAAGTCTCCGCCACCGAAGTCGCCGCCGCCGCCGCCCCAGTCGCCGCCGCCCCAACCGTCGCTCGAGTCTCCGGATGCGTCACCCGCGGCGTAGGCGCCGGACGCGTCAGCTCCCGATGAGTCTCCGCCGCCGTCGTTCCCGCTGCCGTCGTTCCCACTGCCGTCGTTCCCGTCACCGGAGTTGTCGCTGCCGTCCGCCGCCTGCTGGTCGGTCTGGTCGGGCAGGAACGAGCTGACGATCGCGGAGGCGATGACGTATCCGGCGACGCTTCCGAGGAGGGAGCTCGCGAACATGCCACCGAATCCGACCCCACCGCCGGCGCGGTTGCCGCCACCGAGCGAGCGCTCGAGCGTTCCCGGCTGACGCAGCTCGGAGCGTGTGGCCGACTGAGCGAGCGAGCGCGGGTCGTCGCCACGAGGCTGCTCGCCCGCGGGCGCGTTCTGGCTGAGCTCCTGGAAGACCAGCGCGCGCTGCTCTGGAGTCAGCTTCGCGAAAGCCTCTTCGTGAACCTGCTCGATCGTCTCGGGCGGGGCCGTGCGCAGCAGATAGCGGTAGCGCTCGACAGCGATTTCGTCGTCGCTGCGCTGCGGTGCCGCGGCCTGCGGCGCGGGCCGGGGAGCCTGCTGCGGCTCTTCACGGCCAAGAAGTCGGTCGAGGAATCCCATGGTGATCACTCCGCTCTGTCGACGCGCTGTGCGTCTACCACGAAAGCTATTGCCCTGTCATGAGAAGGGGCGCGAAGCCACCTGTGCAACTCCTGTGCCGCCGGGCGCGGTCAACGCGTCGCCGCGGTCAGCCGCCGACCCAGAAACCCCGGCCTCCGAACCAGTCCCCGTACTCCCCCGCGATGTCGTCCATCGGCGACGATCCCCGGGTGCCGAGGTAGGAGCCGACGACCGCAGCGCCGAGGTCGTCGAGTTCGGGCGCCACTACCCGCCCGGACACGCGTCGCGCCATCGAGTCGACGAACCGGGCGAGACCCGGGTCGGCCCCGAGCCGGAAGAACGTTGTCTGCGCTCCCAACCGCATCGAGTTGTCCAGCTCGCGCAGGGTGTGCTCGATGGTCCGGGGATGCGGCGGGTACGAGAAACTCACAGAACCGTCGGCCTCGAGGTGCGAGGTCGGCTCGCCGTCGGTCACGATCAACAGCACGGGCTGGGCGTTGGGATGCTTGCGGAAGTGCCGGTTGGCGAGCAGCAGCGCGTGGTGCAGGTTCGTCCCCTTGTCCCACACCGCGTCGAGCGCGGTGAGCTGCTCGATGTCCATGACCTCGGCATGCTGCCCGAACCCGATCAGCTGCAGGTGATCGCCCCGGAACCGCGACCGGATGAGCGTGTGCAGTGCAAGAGCCGTGCGCTTCATCGGCACCCACCGGTCGTCGAGCGCCATCGAGAACGACGTGTCGACGAGCAACGCCACCGCCGCTTGCGTCCGCGCCTCGGTCTCGGCCACCTCGATGTCTTCGACAGCGATCAGACGGCCGCCGCCTTCGCCGACTCGCCGCCGAACACCGTTCAGCACCGTGCGAGGGATGTCCCACGGCTCGGTGTCACCGAATTCCCACGACCGCGTCGCACCGGAGCTCTCCCCTGCAGCGCCCGCCTGGTGAAGCTCGCGCTGCCCCTGCCGCCCCGACATCCGGGTCGCGATATCCCGTAGCAGGGCCTTGCCGAGCTGGCGCATCGCTTTCGGTGTGAGCTTGAGTTTGCCCGTCGAATCGCGTCGGAGCGTTCCGCTCTCGCGCAGCGTCTTCTCCAGCTCGCGCAGGGTGCGGGCGGAGACGGCGGCCTCCTCGCCGAGCTGACGGCCGAGCCGGTCGAGATCGATGTCGTCCATCCGCGCCCCGCGGTACGACTGCGAGAGCTGGTCGCTGAGTTCGTCGAGGTCGGCGAGATCCTGAAGCACGCCGGTTCCGTCGCCGAGGCCGAGCGACTCGTCGCCGTCGAAGCGCTCGGAGCCGCCCCAGTTCTCCCCGGGGCGCAGGGCCTGCAGGTTGGAGTCGAGCTGCGAGAGCGCATCCATCAGCTGCGGCGTGCCGAAGGCCTGGGCGGAGAGCTGCATCAGCTCCTCCCGCTGCTCCGCGGTCATGGAGTTGAGCATCCGTTGCGCCGCCGCCGAGCGTTGGGCGAGGGTGTCGATCAGCTCGTCGACGTTCTGGGGATTCTCGGGAAAGAAGTCACCGTGCTTCTGCATGAAGTCGTCGAAGTCCTGCTGCGTGTCCTCGCCGAGGCGATGCTTCTCCAGCAGTGCGTTGAGGTCGGTCAGCATCTCGTTGATGGCCGCGCGGTCTTCGTCGGTGGCCTTTTCGAGCGCTTGCTTCATGCCGGCGAACCTCTGGTCGAGCATCTCGCGGCCGAGCAGGTCTTTGATCTTCTCGTAGTCCGCGCGCGCTTCGGCCGACTGCCACTGGTAGTCGCCGAGCTCGGTCACGGCGGCCGATGTCGAAGCGGGCAGGTTGTCCAGTCTCATCTCGGCGAAGGCGCGGTCGTCGTCGTCCATCCGCACATCCCGAGCCAACTGCTTGCGCTCTTCGAGCACGGCCCGGTCGAGCAGTTCCTTCACCTGCTTGAGCGTGCCGTCGAGATTGTGCCGATGCAGCAGCTCTCGTCGGCGCTCGGACACCCGGCGGGCGAGGTCGTCCAACCCGGTCTGGTTGCGGCCACCGCGACGCAGGAACTCGCCCATCGCCCGTTCGGGCGACGAGCCCTCCATGACGCGCTCGCCGATCGCGTCGAGCGCCTCGGCGATGTCGACGGGTGGGGCCAGCGGATCGCCGCCGTCGTAGCGGCGGAACCGGGTGCGGCTTCTAGGCATGGCTGCTAGCCATCGCGTCTAGCCATAGACGGTCTCGCTGCCGTCGGTGTCCTTGCCGACCTTGCGTGCCAGATAGAGGCCCTCGAGAGCGAGTTCGATGGCCGCCGCCTGCTCGCCGTCACTGTCGGCGTCGAGTGCGTCGCAGATGTCGTCGTAGAGTTCCGACTCGCCGAGCATCGGCAGCTCGTCGAGGAACTGGCGGGCCGTCACCTGTTCGCCGGTCACGACCATCGCGCCACTCTCGATAGCCGCCACGAGCGGCCCGAAGTCGACGCCGCGAAAATGCTCGCGGACCGTGTCGGCCGTCGCCGTCCGCAGCAGATGGGTCAGGATGTCCGACTCGCGGCCCTCCTCGCCCGTCTCGAACTCGATCTTGCCGCCCAGCACGTCCACCGCGGTCTCGAGGTCGACCACTCGCGCGACGGCTTCGTCCTCGCCCTGTGCGGTGGCACGGTGCAGCGCGGCAGCGGCGATCGTCTCAGCGCCCGCGATGGCGAACCTCGCGCTCACACCGCTGCGCTGATCGACCGACGAGGACTCCCGCAGGTTGCGCGTGAAGCGCGCCAGAATCTCCACCAGGTGGTCGGGCACCTCCGCCACCAGGTCGGCCTCCTGCCGAATCACCGCGATCTCGGCGTCGAGCCTGGTCGGGTAGTGCGTGCGGATCTCGGCACCGAAGCGGTCTTTCAGCGGCGTGATGATGCGACCACGGTTCGTGTAGTCCTCCGGGTTGGCCGTGGCCACGACGAGTACGTCCAGCGGCAGTCGCAGCACGTAGCCGCGGATCTGAATGTCGCGCTCCTCCATGACGTTGAGCATCGCGACCTGGATCCGCTCGGCGAGGTCGGGCAGCTCGTTGATCGCGACGATCCCGCGATGACTGCGCGGGATGAGCCCGAAGTGGATCGTCTCCGGATCGCCGAGCGAGCGGCCCTCGGCGACCTTCATCGGATCGACGTCGCCGATCAGGTCGGCCACGGATGTGTCGGGAGTCGCGAGCTTCTCCACGTAGCGCTCATCCCGATGCCGCCAGGCCACCGGCAGACGATCACCCAGTTCGAGGGCGAGGCGTCGGGATGCGTGCGTGATCGGCTCGTACGGATGCTCGCCGAGTTCCGCCCCGTCGATCACCGGCGTCCACTCGTCGAGCAGTCCGCCGAGCGTGCGCAGGATGCGCGTCTTGCCCTGGCCGCGCTCGCCGAGCAGCACCACGTCGTGTCCGGCGATGAGTGCCCGCTCGAGCTGCGGGATGACCGTTGACTCGAATCCGTGCAGCCCCGGCCAGGGATCGTCACCCACTCGGAGCTTCGCCAGCAGATTGTCGCGGATCTCGACCCGCAACGGCTTCTGGACATGGCCGGAGGCGCGCAGCTCTCCGAGCGTGCTGATCTTGGGAGCCTGGCTCACCGGGGTGCTCACCTCTCCAGGCTAACCCCGCTCAGACCCGATCTGTCGGGTCTGAGAAAACTCCCGGTCGACCGAGCACTGGACTATTGCGCACGGTGGCTGAGAGAATGCATAAACATGAGAACTGCTCATGTCATCCGCACGCCGGATCAGCAGTTGCGGATCTTCGTCAGCTCCACTCTGCAGGAGCTCGCGGCCGAGCGCAGAGCCACCCGTGCCGCCATCGAGCGGCTGCATCTCGCCCCCGTGATGTTCGAGTTGGGTGCCAGCCCGCATCCGCCGCGAGAGCTCTATCGTGCATACCTCGACCAGAGCGATGTCTTCCTCGGCGTCTACTGGGAGCGCTACGGCTGGGTCGCTCCGGATGAGTCGGTGTCTGGACTCGAGGACGAGTACAACCTCTGCCCGCCCGACCTGCCCCGGCTGCTGTACGTGAAGAGCCCGGCGAACCGCGAGCCGAAGCTCACCGAGCTGCTCGGCCGCATCCGCGACGACGACCGCGCTGCGTACAAGTACTTCGAGACCGCGAAGGAACTCGGGCGGCTCGTCGAGGCCGACCTGGCGACGCTGCTCGCCGAACGGTTCGACCAGAGTCGGGTGCTCCTGACGGCCGATGTGCTGAGCGATGCCGATCGCGTCGTCGAGCCGGTGCGACTGCCCGTGGCGCTTACCGACCTGATCGGGCGCGACCGTGACATCGCGGCGATCGGTGGGATGCTCGCATCCGGAACCCGGCTCGTCACCCTGACCGGCCCCGGCGGCATCGGTAAGAGCCGCCTGGCGATCGCGGCAGCCCGCGCGGCGGAATCACAATTCGCCGACGGCGCGGTCTTCGTCGATCTGTCCGCGGTGCACAACCCCGACCGCGTTGCGCACACGATCGCTCAAGCCCTCGGTGTGCGCGACACCGGCGACGCGCCCGTCTTGGAGAATCTGGACACGGCTCTGGGTGACCGGCGCATCCTGTTGCTGCTCGACAATTTCGAGCAGGTTCTGGATGCTGCGCCGGTGCTGACAGCGCTGCTCGCGGCCGCGCCGGGCGTGGCCGCGATCGTCACGAGCCGTTCGCTGCTGCGGGTGAGTGCGGAGCAGAGCTACGAGGTCGGGCCGCTCGCCGATGACTCGTCACTGAATCTCTTCGTCGAGCGCGCCAAGGCGGCGAAGCCCGACTTCGAGCTGACCGCCGCGAACTCGGACACGATCGCGCGGGTGTGCACGGCGGTCGACGGAGCTCCGCTGGCCATCGAGCTGGCCGCGGCGCGCATCCGGGTTCTCTCGCCGGCCGACCTGCTCGACCGCCTCGACCGGGGCCTCGCCGTGCTCGTCGGCGGCGGACGCGATCTGCCCGAACGGCAGCAGACCATCCGGCGCACGATCGAATGGAGCACGCAACTGCTCGACGCCGGGCAGCGGCGCCTCCTCGCCCGGCTGGGCGTCTTCGAGGGCGGGTTCACCCTGGAGGCGGCCGAGTTCGTCGGTGCAACAGCGGCGCCAGGCGATGCGGATGCGGGCGGCGATGTGCTCACGGACCTCACCGCTTTGGTCGACAACAGCCTGGTCGGGCCGCACGACAGCGGCGAGCGCCCCGGGTTCTCGATGCAGGCCATCGTGCGCGAGTACGCGCGGGAGCAGTTGGCGGCATCGGGCGAGAGCGACCGGATCCGCGACGCGCACGCGCGCTTCTTCCTCGAACTCGGAGACCGTGTCGAGTCGCAGCTGAAGGGGGAACGTCAGCGCGAGTGGATGAGGCGGCTCGGCGACGAGCGCGACAACCTGCGCGCTGCCGAGCGTTTCCTGCTGAGCAGCCGCGACTGGGATCGCGCCGCCCGCCTGGCCTTCAGCCTCTACCTCTACTGGTGGGTGGCTGGACTCCTCGGCGAGGTGCGCACGTGGATGGACGAGGCGCTCGACTCCCGGGACGAGCTCAGCGACCACACCCGGGCCATCGCTCTCTACTTCACTCGCACGATCATGTTCTGGAAGGATCCGGACGGCAGCGTCGCCGCGGACCTCACCGAGAGCGCAGACCTCTTCCACCGCGTCGGCGACCCGGATGGCGAGGGCCTCACCCGCATCTCGCTCGCGCTCGCCCTGCTCGCGGGCGGCAAGCCCGACACCGAGCGCGCCCGTGAGGTGATGGACACGAGCCTCAGCCTCTTCCGCGGGAGTGGGAGCCTCTGGGGCGAGTCGATGGCGCTCGTGCTGCTGGGACGCGTCGCCCTGCTGCAGCGGAAGGTTCCGGAGGCGCGGGACCATTTCGAGCAGAGCCTCGCGATCACCCGGCGGACCGACGACATCGTCGGCCAGCGGATCGCGTCGTACCACCTCGGCTGGGCGCTGCTGCTGCTCGGCCAGGTGGACGAGGCTCGCGCCGACTTCGCACTGAGCGTCACCCTCTCGGCGAGCCTCGGTCACGCCGAGGGCGTCGCGTACGGGATCGAGGGCATGGTCGCCGTGGCGGCGCTGGCGGGCGATGCCGTGCGAGCCGGTCGCCTCGCTGGAGCGGCGCGGGCATTGCGTGAACGGAGCGGCACGCACAACGGCCCGATGTTCACCTTCCATCAGAGATACCTCGACAGGCTCGCTGAGGACGGAAAGGGCGAGCAGCTGGAGGAAGCGATCACGGCGGGCCGCGCGCTCACGGTCGAGCAGGCGGTCGCCGAGGCCCTCGCGGGCGCCGAACACGAGGACCCGCCTGGGGACTACCGTTGAGGGATGAGCGCTCCAGACACGACGACACCCGCTGAGGCCGAGGCCGCCTCCGACACCACGACCTTCTCGGAGCTCGGACTCGACGGCGCGGTGCTCAAGGCGCTGAAGGATGTCGGCTACGAGACGCCGTCCGCGATCCAGGCCGCGACCATCCCCCTGCTGCTCGCCGGCCGCGATGTCGTGGGACTTGCCCAGACAGGAACCGGCAAGACGGCGGCGTTCGCCCTGCCCATCCTGTCCCGCCTCGACGTGTCGCAGAAGAGCCCGCAGGCGCTCGTGCTCGCCCCGACGCGAGAGCTCGCGCTGCAGGTCGCCGAAGCGTTCGAGAGCTACGCGGCGCACATGCGCGGCGTTCACCTGCTTCCGGTGTACGGCGGTCAGGGCTACGGCATCCAGCTCTCGGCGCTGCGTCGCGGAGTGCACATCGTCGTCGGAACCCCCGGCCGCATCATGGACCACCTCGAGAAGGGCACGCTCGACCTCTCGCAGCTCAAGTACCTTGTGCTCGACGAGGCCGACGAGATGCTCAAGATGGGCTTCGCCGAAGACGTCGAGACGATCCTCGCCGACACGCCGGACGACAAGCAGGTCGCACTGTTCTCGGCCACCATGCCGGCGCAGATCCGGCGGATCTCCAAGAAATACCTGCACGATCCCGAAGAGATCACGGTCAAGAGCAAGACGACGACCTCCGCCAACACGACGCAGCGCTACCTGATGGTGTCGTACCCGCAGAAGGTCGACGCGCTCACGCGCATCCTGGAGGTGGAGAACTTCGAGGGGATGATCGTGTTCGTCCGCACGAAGAACGAGACCGAGACGCTCGCCGAGAAGCTGCGAGCGCGCGGTTACTCTGCCATGGCGATCAACGGCGATGTCGCGCAGGTTCAACGGGAGCGCACCGTGGATCAGCTCAAGTCGGGCAAGCTCGACATCCTGGTGGCGACGGATGTGGCTGCGCGCGGTCTCGACGTCGAGCGGATCAGTCACGTGGTCAACTACGACATCCCGATCGACACGGAGTCGTACGTGCACCGCATCGGCCGCACCGGTCGTGCCGGGCGCAGCGGTGCGGCGATCAGCTTCGTCACACCGCGCGAGCGTCGACTGCTCACGGCCATCGAGAAGGCGACCCGTCAGCCGCTCACGCAGATGCAGTTGCCGAGCGTCGACGATGTGAATGTCACGCGACTGGCGCGCTTCGACGACGCGATCACGGAAGCCCTGAGCCAGAGCGACCGCATCAGCGCGTTCCGCGACATCGTCGGGCACTACGTCGAGCACCACGACGTGCCCGAGGCCGACGTCGCCGCGGCATTGGCCGTGGTGGCCCAAGGCGACACCCCGCTGCTCCTCTCCCCGAAGACGCGATCGTGCAGCGCTACGACCGTGATGACCGCGGTCGCGATGACCGCGGTCGTGACGACCGTGGCGGTCGTCCGGAGCGAGGGGTCGCGACGACCGCGGAAGCCGCGGCGGCGACCGGCCGGGGCGGAGCGAGCGTCCCGAGCGGCGGACGCGACCGAACAGCGGACCGATGGCGACCTACCGGATCGAGGTCGGCAAGCGGCAGAAGGTCGAGCCCCGTCAGATCGTCGGAGCGCTCGCGAACGAGGGCGGGCTGAGCCGCGAGGACTTCGGCGCCATCCGCATCCAGCCGGACTTCTCCCTGGTCGAACTGCCGGCCGACCTGCCCCGGGACGTCCTCGACAAGCTCACCGATACCCGTATCAGCGGCAAGCTGATCGAGCTGCGCCCCGACCGCGGCCCGGGAGCCCGCCGCAAGGAGCGCGACGACCGCCCGCCGCGCAAGCCCCGCCACAGCTAGCCGTCCGGCCGCGCGGCCCGGCGCAGCGCGTTCGCAATTCCGGAGATTTCGCCCGAGCCCGCCCGATCCTTCCGTAACGACGGATGTTTCAGCGGCGCGTCGCCCGAAGTCTCCGGAGTTACTTCCGTTTGACTCTCACACTGTGTCATGGTCGAGCGTGGTTTCCACCATGTACACCATCGGAGAATTCGCCGCCTTCGGGCGAGTGAGCGTGCGGATGCTGCGGCACTACGACGCGATCGGGCTGCTGACGCCCGCGCACGTCGACGACCGCACCGGCTACCGCCAGTACTCGAACGATCAGCTGCACCGTCTGCTGAGGATCGTCGAGCTGCGCGAGCTGGGGGTCGGCCTCGACAGCATCGCCGCCGTCTTCGTCACCGACGACGAGCCCGCCGCGCTGCGGGTCGCACTCGAGACACGCCTCGGCGAGCTCGAGACGTCGGTGGCCGACGACACCGCACGGCTCGCCCGCATCCGTCGACGACTCCGGCTCCTGGAAGGAACAGAAACCATGTCCGAATCCGTCAACTACCGGGCGATCGAGCCCGTCTCCGTCTATGCCGTCACCGGGGTGGCTCCCGGGATGGGTCCCGAGAACGTCGGCCCGATGATCGGACCACTGATCGGCGGACTCGACCAGGCGCTCGCGACTGCGGGTCGCGAGATCGTCCCGCCAGCGATCTTCTGGTACGAATCCGTCGACGGCAGCGACAGCCTCGCGGTGCACGTCTCGTACACGGCCGAGTCCGAGCCGCGCGCGGGAGAAGGATACGCGGTCGTCGACCTTCCGCGAGTGCCCACGGCTGCCACGCTCATCCACCGCGGTGACATGTCCGGCATCGGCGACACCTGGTCGGCACTCGTCGATCAGCTCGTCGCAGACGGGTACCGGATGACCGGCCCGAGCCGCGAGGTCTATCTGCGGGCCGACGGTCACATCCCGCAGCCCGACTGGGTCACCGAACTCCAGGTGCCCGTCGAGCGTGTCTGACGGCGGTCACGGCGTCAGCGGCCGGACGGCGCCCGTCCCACGGTGCTCTCGCGAACGACGACCGAGGGTTCGAGAGTGACCGTGACGTGCACGTGCTCCTCGGGCGGAAGCGTGATCTCCTCGATCAGGAGGCGGGTCGCCTCGAGTCCCATGTCGTAGCCGCGCATCGTCACCGAGGTGAGAGGGATGGCGCCGCCCCAGGCCGCCGAGTTGAAGTCGCAGCCCATCACCGCGACGTCTTCGGGCACGGAGATGCCCCGCTCATTGAAGACCTGGGTGATCGCCACCCCGATCAGGTCGGTGACCGCGATCAGTCCGTCCGGCCGCTGCTCGGCCGGGAGCGAGGCCAGCATGAGCGCGGCCTCGTTGCCGCCGGGCTGGTTGAGGTCTTCGGTGTGGATCTCGTCGAGCGTGACCCTCCCGCCCTCTTCGGCGACGGCCCGACGCGCCCCCATCCGGCGGAAATGCACCGGCTGGAGGTCGTCGCGGCCGCCGACGAAGGCGAGGTGGGTTCGGCCGAGGTCGATCAGGTGGCGTGCCGCCAGATATCCGACTTTCTCGTTGTCGACGAGCACGTGACAGGCGTCGTCGCTCCCCGTGACGTAGTTCAGGATGACGACGGGCCGCCCGTGACGGCGCACCCGTTCCACGCTGGCGTGCGAATCCTGCATCGGCGCGAGGAGGATGCCGGCGACGCGCACCTCATCGAAGATCGCCAGGTTCTCGTCCTGCTGCTCGGCCGAGGTGTCGCTGTTCGACAGCATGAAGCTCATCCCTGCATCCCGCGCCGCATTCTGGGCTCCGCGAGCGACGTCGACGAACAGCATGTTGGCGATGTCGGGCACCGAGAGACCGATGAACCGCGAGGACCCCACCGCGAGCGCGCGGGCGTTGTTGTTGCGTACGAAGCCGAGCTGCTCGATGGCCGCCACCACTTTGGCCAGCGTCGACTCGGACACCTTCTCGGGGTAGTTGAGCACGTTGGACACCGTCCCCAAGGAGACCCCGGCATGGGCAGCGACATCGCTGATGCTGGGAACGCGGCCATTCACACTCGTCACCATTGGACGATAGCCCGGATTCGCATCGGCCGACCCGCTATCCGTACTCGGGCGGCAGGCGTCGGTGGAGCCACGGCAGCTCGTTGTCTTCGACGAAGCGCGAGAGGGCCTTCTCGCGTTCGAGCGGCCAGGTGCGGAACCGGTAAAGCTTGTCGAGCACGATCGCAGCCGTTCCGGTGCTGGGATGTTCGACCAGCGCGTCGATCGCCTCCGCGAACCCGGGCGGAGCGTCCGGAGCCTCGCGCAGCATCGCCGAGACGTACTTCGGTCCGCGGAACAGCATCCTGTTGTGGGCGAACATCGCCCGGGCTGCGGCGAGAGCGAGGTGCGTCGATGCATGCGCGAGCAGAAAGTGGTCGGCGTGAGACTCGCCGTGCGGGAGGAAGTACTCGCCGTACAGTTGCGCTTGCGCGATGAATGACGCAGCCTTCTCATCCCACACGGTCTCGGACGGCACGGTGATCTGCTCGATGAGGCTCGGGATGCCCGGCACGGTCGCCGCGGCGACCCGCGCTCCGAGCAACGAGGCTCGGGTCGGGTCGTCCGCAGCGTCCGCCGCCTGGGTGAGGTACGCCAACGTTGCGACCTTGATGTCGATGTACCCGCCGTCGTAGTCGACGCCGTCGGTGACGACGTAACTCAGCCGATCCTCTTCCACCGCAGCGGCGAAGGCATCGTCGTCGACGACGACGTAGACGTCGACGTCTGAGTCAGGACGCTCGGTGCCGCGCGCGACAGAGCCGGTCAGGATGACGGCGAGCGCCCCTGTTCCAACGCTGTCGCGGTGAACGTCGCGAGCGCCTGCTCATGGTGTTCCAAGGTGGTTCCCGTTCTCAGCTGCCCACGCCCGCGCGGACCGGGAGCGCCACGGTGACCGAGGAGTGACCGGTCGGAAGTGGCTGGTCGTCCTGGCCCGGAAGACGGAACACTCCCCGACTCCCGCCGGCACATCCGTCTCCACGGTGAGCTGATCGCCCTCGAGGGCCCACTTCACCGCGATGCGGCCGTGCGCGGTCTCGAGCGCGGTCTCCGCCTCGGTCAGGCCGCCACCCGGCTGCGGGGCGATGAGCACCTCGGAGTATCCGGGAGCGAGTGCCGAAAGGCCGCCGACAACGCGGTGCATCCAGTCGGCAACAGCGCCCAGGGCGTAGTGGTTGAACGACGTCATCTGGCCAGGGTTGATCGTGCCGTCGGGCAGCATCGAGTCCCAGCGCTCCCACACGGTGGTCGCCCCCATGGTCACCGGGTACAGCCACGACGGGCACTCCTTCTCGAGGAGGAGCTTGTACGCGTCGTCGAGGTGGCCGGTCTGGGTGAGGGCGTCGGTGATGAACGGGGTGCCCGCGAATCCCGTCGAGATACGGTAGCCGGCTTCAGCGGTGAGCTCGGCGAGCCGGTCACCGGCAGCGGCCTCGTCGGCCTCGTCGAGGAGGCCGAACACGATCGCGAGAGAGTAGACCGTGGTGCAGTCGCTGAAAACGCGGCCGCCGTCGACGTAGTGCTCGTTGAACGCGGCACGCAGGGATGCGGCGCGCTCGGCGAACTCCGCCCGCTCGGCCTCGAGGCCCAGCACGGCGGCCGTCTCGGCGACGATCCAGGCGGAGTGGTACGCGCACGCGGTCGCGACGACGCCCTTGTCGGCCTTGGCTTTCGCCGGGTCCTCCGGCGGAGCATCCGGGTCGAGCCAGTCACCGAACTGGAAGCCGGTGTCCCAGAGGCCGTTGGGCGACAGCAGCGATCCGACGCGACGCACGTGCGTCGTCATCGACTCGAACTGGGCCTTCAGCACATCCTTGTCGCCGTATGCCTGGTAGAGCGTCCAGGGAACCCAGACGCCGGCGTCGCTCCAGATGGCGGTGGACTCGACGTCGGGGAAGTCCTCGCCGCCCGGCTTCTCGAGGTACTTGAGCACGTCGGGGACGACGAAGGGGATGATACCGTCGTGGTGCTTCTGCTCGACCGCGACGTTGCGCAGCCACTCCGAGAGGAACGAGTCGACGTCGAACAGGTACGCGGCCGTGGGCGCGAACGCGGCGATGTCGCCGGTCCAGCCGAGGCGCTCGTCGCGCTGCGGGCAGTCGGTGGGCACGTCGACGAAGTTGCCGCGCATCCCCCAGACCACATTCTCGTGGAACTGGTTGAGCAGGGCGTCGGAGGTGCGGAAGGTGCCGATACGGGTGAGTTCTGAACCGATCGCGACCGCGGTCAGAGCGTCGGCGGTCAGCTCCCCGGCCATCCGGTGACATCGGCGTAGCGGAAGCCGTGGAAGGTGAATGTCGGTTCGAAGACGTCGTCGCCACCGCTCAGGATGAACCGGTCGGTCGCCTGAGCCGTCCGCAGCGGACGGATGCCCAACTCGCCGTTCTCGAGCACCTCGGCGTGACGCAGCACGACCTCGGTGCCGGCGGCGCCGGAAACGCGGACGCGCACCCAGCCGACCAGGTTCTGGCCGAAGTCCACCAGGGTCTTGCCCGACGGCGACGTCCAGATCTTCTGCACCGGGAGCTCGTCCCAGCGCTTGACCTCGGGGCTGGTCTGTTCGGTCAGCTCGGCCGTGTCGAACTCGACGGCGTGGACGCCGCCCCAGCCCGAACCCGCGAATCCGGCGGCCAGCCAGGCGTCGTCCCGCTTGCGCGCATCGATCGTCTCGCCGTCGTACAGGTCGTTGGCGAGTACGGCGCTCGGGCCGGCGGTCCACGACTCGTCGGTACCGACGACCTGGGTCGCACCGTCGGCGAAGGTGATCTCGAGCTGCGCGAACGCGCCGAGGGTGTCGCCGTAGAAGCTGCCCTTGCCCGACCAGCCGAGGCGGCCGCCGAACCACCCCTTGCCGAGGGCGAGGCCGACCACGGTGGTCGACTCGAGCAGGTCGGTGACGTCGTACGCAACGTACCGCAGCCGCCACTCGTAGCTGCTCCAGCCGGGCGTGAGCACAGCGTCGGAAACGGGCTTGCCGTTGATCCAACCCTCGACGACGCCGTGGGCGCTGAGGAGGAGTCGCGCACTCGCAACGGCACCGTGACCGTCCTCGAGCGCGAACTCGGTGCGGAGCAGTGGCGCCCCGTCGAAGTCCTGGTCGGCGGCGATCATGCGAGCTTGCCAGTTCATAGAAGTATCTCCGTCTTGTTTCGTGTGGTGCGTTGCGCGGTCTTCATTGCACAAACAGCCGATTGTCAACGGCTCAGCGTCAGCCTTTGACTGCGCCGCTGGTGATGCCGCTTTGGATCTGTCGGTTGAAGAAGATGTAGGCGATCAGGGGTGGGATGGTGATGATGAAGATCGCCATGAAGAGCAGGTTGTAGAAGCTCAGGTTCTGGCCGGAGAACGTGTAGAGCGCCAGCTGCACGGTCACTTGGTCGCCGGGGAGGAAGTAGAGCGGTCCGGCGAAGTCGTTGAACACGAAAACGGCTTGCACGACGACCACGGTGACGATGACCGGTCTCAGCAGCGGCAGGACGACGCGGACGAAGAGCCGGATGGGCCCGGCGCCGTCGAGCACTGCCGCTTCGTCGAGTTCGCGCGGGATGTTCCCGACGAATGCCCGGAAGAGCAGGATGCAGAACGAGAGCCCGAAGGTGGTCTCGATCAGGATCATGCCCGGCATCGTGCCGAACAGCTTGAGTCCCTGCAGCACCCAGATCGTGGGCACGACCGCGGGTGGCACGATCAGTCCGGCTAGGACGAAGAAGTTGACGACCGGACCCCACTTGCTCCTCTTGCGGGCGAGGACGTAACCCGCCATCGCCCCGATGATCACCATCAGCAGAACCGACCCGATGGTCAGCACGGTGCTGTTGATGATCGCTCGCCAGATGACACCGTCGTTCGAGTTCAGCGTCTCCCAGAAGTTCTGGAAGAACTGCCACTGTGACGGCCAGGAGAACGCAAGGTTGGATGCCTCGGCCGGGGTCTTCGCCGCCTGCAGCAGCACGAACGCGAACGGGACGAGGAAGACGACGAAGGAGACCAGGATCGCGACGATGCCGACGATCCAGGCACGGCGGCGTTCGCGGATCACAGTTCCACCTGCTTTCTGTTGAGGAAGTAGGACAGCGGCACCATGATCACCGTGACCAGAAGGAACAGCACGACGTTGCCCGCCGTGGACAAACCGAAGAATCCGGCTTGGTACTGCTTGTAGATGACGGATGCGAGAACATCGCTCGTGAAGCCCGGCCCGCCTCCGGTGGTCACCCAGATGATGTCGAACGACCGCAGGCCGCCGATCAGGGACAGGATGATGACCGTCGCGGTCGCTCCCCGGGTGAGTGGGATGGTTATCTGCCGGAGAATCTTCATCCCCCGGCGCCGTCGATCCGAGCCGCCTCGAAGTATTCGTTGGGGATGGCGACGATTCCGGCCATGAAGATCAGCGTCGCGATCCCGACGCCCTTCCAGATATCGATCCCCGCGATGCTGTAGAGCGCGAGGTTGGGATCCGTCAGCCAGCCCGGCTGCGGCAACCCGAAGAATCCGAGGACCCCGTTGACCATTCCATGGAACGGGTCGAGCAGTGACTTCCACATGATCCCGACCCCGATCGTCGACAGAAGCACGGGGAAGAAGACAACGGCCCGCAGATAGCCGCGGCCGATGATCGGAGCGGTGAGCAGGAGCGCCAGGAGGAACCCGAGGATCACCTTCACCCCCGATGTGATCACCGCGTAGATCAGGGTGTGAATGAAGCTCGTGTAGAGCTGCGGGTCGCTGAAGAATTGAACGTAGTTCGCGAACCCGATGAACTGCGAGTCGAATAGCGACCACCGCGTGAGCGAGAAGTAGAACGACGAGAACGTCGGAAGTGCGAAGAATACGACGTACAGCACAAGAGCCGGGATGAAGAACCAGGTCGGGTAGAACGACTTGATCAGGCGCCGCTTGTTCGGTGCCCGGGTGTCCTTACCCTCGGTGACGATGTCGGCCGCTTGGATAGCGGTCGCGGGGGTGGCCGTCGACATGTTTACTCCTCGTCGAGTATGTTTCTCTGGTTCGTTTGCGCAAGGGGGCCACGGCGGTGGTCGTGGCCCCCTTGTGCTGAGACGCTACGCCCGAAGGCGGCGCGCCGGTGTGCTTACCAGCCCTTGAGTCCGAGCTGCTGAGCCTGCGCCTTCACATCGTTGTCATAGAGGGCGGCGCCGGCCGGAGCCTGCGAGATTCCGGATCCCACCTGGATCAGGATCTTCTCCAGGTTCGGGCCCTTGATCGGCGAGATGAACTCGAGCGCGAGGCCCGTCTTGTTGTCTTCCTGGTACTTGAGTTCGTCTGCGACGAGCGCCGGTGCATCGTCCGGCACCTTGCAGGTGCTGATCGCGAACGGGCCGGCAGGAACACCAGTTCCGTTCTGGATGTCACAGCCCGCCGGCGTGTTCAGGAAGGCGATGAGCTTCTTGGCCGCCGTGAGCTTGTCCCCGGTCGTCGACTTGGGAATGTATGCGCCGTTGGACTCCCAGACAGTCGCGTGCGGGTCGCCCGATTCGGTCGGCATCGCGAAGTAGCCGATGTCGTTGACCTGGTCGGGGTTGGACTGCACCACGTTTCCGATGACCGTGGTGATCATCGGGTACTGAACGCCCTCGCCCGTAGCGAGCGCCTTCAGAGCGTTGACGTTGGTCAAGGATGCGTAGTCCTTGTTCATCAGGCCCTTGTCGAAGATCTCCTGGGTGTGGGTGAATCCGGCAAGCGCAGGCTCTTTGGAGTACTTGGCGGACGACTTGTTGGCGGTGTAGTCATCTGCCCAGTTCGGGTCCTGCGCGCTCACGTTGGCGAAGTCGGCGAGCACGAACAGCTGGCTCGTCCAGGTGTCACCGTAGGACACGAGCACCGGCGTCTTACCGGCGGCCTTGATCTTCTCACTGTTGCTGATGAACTCGTCCCACGTTTTGGGAACACTCAGCCCGAGGTCGGCATAGACCTTCTTGTTGTACATGACACCGCCGTCGAACGTGGTGCCCCACGGCGCTCCGTATGTGCCCTTGTCCGTGCTCACGGCTGCCTTGAAGTCTTTGGTCAGGTCTTTGACCCACGACTCGTCGGTGAGCGGCTGGAGCTGGCTGTCCGGGTGCAGGGCCTGGAAGAGCGATCCCGAGTTGTAGAGGAACACGTCGTCCATGGTGCCGGTGGACAGCTTGGTCTTGATCAGGTTGTCGCCGTCCGTGCCTCCCGGGCGGGTGTCGACCTTGACCGTGATCGACGGGTTTGCTTTGTGGAACCCGGCCGCCAGATCGTTGGCGAACTTGGTGGCCACCGGGTCGTTGCCTCCGGCCATCAGCCGGATCGTCGATGCGCCACCCGAGCTACCGCTGGTGCTGCATGCTGCGAGAGAGACGCCGAGCAGAGCGGCGCCCGCGAGAGTAGCGGCAACGCGAGTTGCCGTCCTTCGAGAGAACATTAATACCTCCTTGTATTGGCGCCGCAGCTCCCGGCGGGGATTCGGGTTGGCATTGAAGCGCTTCACCCGAAGATAGGTGGGGACCGGCGACTGCGTCAACTGGCAAAATGTAACGATTCAATCTCGGATTGAGACGATTCAATGAGACGATTCAATTTACGGGCCGGATCGATGGACGCGCAAGCCCCGACATTGCGGGCGTCCCCCGCCGCAGAACTACTCGAGCGGGACGGTCCAGGCTCGGAGCTTCTCGGGATTTCGCACCGCCCAGATGTGCTTGATGCGCCCGTCTTCGACGTCGAAGGCCATCACGGTGACGGTGAATCCGTCCTGCTGCACGACCAGCCCGGGCTGACCGTTGACCGTACGCTCCAGGATCCGGAAAGCGTCGGGAGCCGTGGCCGCGATCGACGTAAAGGCCTGGGCGATCTGCGCCGCACCCTCGATCGGCAGCAAGTATGCCCTCGCGATCCCGCCGCCGTCGGAGATCGACGTGGCGTCCGGGTCGAGGAGTCCGAGGAGCGCGTCGATGTCCTGCGACTCCCAGGCCCGCTTGAAGCCTCTGACGAGCTCGGCCTGCTGCGCCGTCGGCGCCGCGGGAGCATGCGAGACCCGGATGCGACGGCGAGCGCTCGTGGCGAGCTGACGACACGCCGCCGGCGACCGGCCGAGCACCTCACCGACCTCGGCGAAGGAATACCGGAAGACGTCGTGCAGGATGAACGCCACGCGTTCCGCCGGCGTCATCGACTCGAGCACGACAAGGAAGGCCATGTTGACCGACTCGTCCAGGGTCACCCGGTCGGCCGGGTCGACCGACGCCCCACCGGCGCGTCCGTTCAGCCACTCCGTCTGGTCGGGCACCGGCTCAGGGATCCACTCCCCCACATAGCGCTCGCGTCGCGCTCGCGCAGAGCCGAGCACGTCAAGGCAGATGCGGCTTGCGACCGTCGTGAGCCAAGCGCCGGGAGACACGATCGCGGCCTGTTGCTCGGGGCTCATGGCGTACCAGCGCGCGTACGTCTCCTGCGCGACGTCCTCGGCTTCGGCCACAGAACCGAGCAATCGGTACGCGACGTTGATCAGTTGTCGCCGCTCGCTCAGGACTCCCTCTGACCCATCCCCTGTCATCCATCCACCCTCTCACGATCGGCCCCTCGCAATCGAGGGAATGCGGCGTAGCGTTTGGGGAATGGATGCCAAGATCGCACAGCTCGAGGGCGGCCCGCTTGATGGTCGCACCTGGGATGTGTCCGAATACGAACTACAAGCCGAGCTGGTCGACGAGCAGGGTCGACAGGTCACCTATCTGGAGACGGACAGGCTCTCACCGGAGGGACTGACGATCTGGACCGTCGAAGTGGAGTAGAAGTCCCATGACCAGCACGGAAACGCACTCCCCGTCGGGCTCGATGTCGTCGGCGAACTCGCCGCTCAACTCAGGGTCGACTCGATCCGCAGCTCGACCAGCGCCGGATCGGGGCATCCCACCTCGAGCATGTCAGCCGCCGACCTGCTGGCCGACCTCGTCGCACGGCACCTGCACTACGACTGGGACAATCCCGAGACCGCGACGAACGACCACCTGATCTTCTCCAAGGGCCACGCCTCCCCGCTGCTCTACTCCATCTACAGAGCGGTCGGCGTGGTCTCCGACGACGAGCTGATGACGGGGTACCGGAGGTTCGGGCAGAGGCTGGAGGGCCATCCCACTCCCATCCTTCCGTGGGTGGACGTGGCCACCGGCTCACTCGGTCAGGGGTTGCCGGATGCGGTCGGTGTCGCCATCGCCGGCAAATACCTCGAGAAGCTGCCCTACCGCGTGTGGGTGCTCTGCGGCGACTCGGAGATGGCGGAGGGATCGATCTGGGAGGCGCTCGACAAGGCGTCGTTCTACGAACTCTCCAACCTGATCGCCATCGTCGACGTCAACCGCCTCGGTCAGCGCGGTGAGACCGACCTCGGCTGGGATGTCGAAGCATACGCTCGACGGACCGAGGCCTTCGGCGCGCGCACGATCGTGATCGACGGTCACGACGTGACAGAGATCGACGAGGCGCTCGCCGCTGCGACCGAGACGAGCGACGGCCGGCCCACCGTGATCCTCGCCAAGACCATCAAGGGGCGCGGGTTCTCCGAAGTCGAGAACAAGCCGGACTGGCACGGCAAGCCTTTCCCCGAAGACATGGCCGAGCGCGCGATCGCCGAACTGGGCGGTGAACGCGATCTGACCATCCGGGGCCCGCTCCCCGAGGCCGGGACCCCGGCTCAACCATCGACCACTCCGTCGGGCGATATGCCGTCGGCGGAATACGAGGTCGGCGACGAGGTGGCGACGCGCAAGGCTTACGGCGATGCGCTCGCCGTGCTCGGCACGCGGGATCCCCTGGTCGTCGCTCTGGACGGCGAGGTCAGCAACTCGACCTACGCCTCTGAATTCGCGCACGCCTTCCCCGACCGGTACTTCGAGATGTACATCGCCGAGCAGCAGATGGTCGCGGCCGCCACAGGGATCTCGGTGCGCGGTTTCACCACGTACGCCTCGACCTTCGCGGCCTTCCTCACCCGCGCATACGACTTCATCCGGATGGGCGCCATCTCAGGTGTGGACCTCCGACTGGTCGGATCGCACTCCGGCGTCGAGATCGGCGCGGACGGACCGTCGCAGATGGCTCTCGAAGACCTCGCCATGATGCGAGCGGTGCACGGCTCGACCGTTCTCTACCCGAGTGACGGCACGAGCACCGCCGCCCTCGTCGGGGAGATGGCCCGCACATCCGGAATCAGCTACCTGCGCACCACGCGCGGCGCATTCCCGGTGCTCTATCCGAGCGGCGAGGAGTTCCCCGTCGGCGGGTCGAAGGTGCTGCGTTCCAGCGAGGACGACGGGGTCACCCTGGTGGGCGCCGGCGTCACCCTGCATGCCTGTCTGGCTGCGGCGGATGCGCTGGCCGACAACGGTATCAAGGCTCGGGTGATCGATGCGTACTCGATCAAGCCGATCGACACCGCGACCCTGCAGGAGGCAGCGGTCGCCACATCCGGACGCATCGTCGTCGCCGAGGACCACCATCCCGAGGGCGGCCTCGGGTCTGCGGTCGCGGATGCTCTGCTCGAGGCAGGACAGACGCCGCTCGAGATCGTGCGGTTGGCGGTGAGCGGCATGCCAGGTTCCGGAACCGGTGAGGAACTGCTCGCCTGGGCGGGCATCGACGCCGACCACATCGCCGACGCCGCGCGGCGGCTGGCAGCGGGCTAACCGAAGGTGAAGACGTAGGCAGCGGCGCCGGGATCGAGGAACTCGATCTCGAACGTGCGGTCGGTGACCGGCTCGGGATGCCGCACGAGTTGGTAGAGCCGCGGCTCCACGACGGTGCCGTTGCCCTCCTCGTCGGTGTCGAGACCGTGAGCCGCGCCCGGTGGTTGCCCATCGATGAGCACGCGGAACCTCACGGGCGCGCCCGACTCACCGGGCGACAGCACCAGGTGCACGTCCCGCGCGTGGAAGCGGTAGACGATCCGTCCGCCGGCCCGCGTGACGGCCGCCGCACCCCCGTCGATCTCCCATTCGCCGTCGAGGGCCCACTCGTTGAGCCCCAGCGGCGTCGGCACGGAGTATGTGAACGGAACGTCGAACTCTGCAGTGCCCGGCGATGCGAAGTTGCGCCCCTGCTCGTAACCGAGGTAGGTCTCGGGCGAGCCGAGGGTCGACCAGTCCGCCTGAGCCTCGAGCCCGTCCGGCATGATGGCGACCAGCTCGTGGCCGACGTTCTCGGCTCCCGCCTCGCGGAGAAGCTGCTGGATGACGCGTTCACCCTCCTCGTACTCGCCCTCGCCGAAGTGGTGGTACCGGATGCGCCCCTCCGCGTCGGCGATGTACACGGCCGGCCAGTAATGGTTGTCGAAGGCCTGCCAGACCGCGTAGTCGGGATCCAGCGCGACCGGATACTCGACGGTCATGTCTTTCGCGGCCCGGCGCACATTGTCCGGGTCGCCCTCGAACGGGAACTCCGGAGTGTGGACGCCGATCACGACCAGTCCCTGATCCTTGTACTTCTCGGCCCACGCCCGCACGTAGGCGAGGGTGCGCAGCCAGTTGATGCAGGTGTACGTCCAGAAGTCGACGAGCACGACCTTGCCGCGCAACTCCTCGGCGGTCAGCGGCGGCGAGTTGAGCCATCCGGATGCGCCGGAGAACGACCCCAGTCTGCCCTCGATGCGGAGATCAGCCATGTCAAGCCTCGAATTCCTCGGATCCGTTACGGCAGGTCAGAGCTCTCGGGCGGTGCAGACGAGCAGTGTACGTGCGTTCGCTCATGTGCCGATGGTAGACCCGGGCGGAAGCGACGGCACCTGCGTCCCGCTCGGCTTACCGCGCAGGCCGCGACTCACTGCGGGCGAGGCTGCCACCCGCTCTGAGCCAGCCATGCCGGCAGGTCGAGCAGCTGCGGATCGAGAGCGCGCGTAGCCTCGAAGTCGGCCTGGTAGGCGGAGGGGCCCGCGAACCAGTCGAACATCGCCTTGGGGTCGGCGTCGAACCCGGTCGTCGGAATCGCCTCGTATCGCGCCGGAAGCCCGGCCTGCCGCCCGAACACGTCCGCGATCTGCGACCCCGTGAGCTCGTCGCCGGCGATCTCGACCGCACCCCCGACGAGATCCGGATGCAGGAGCAGAGCCGCCGACACCCGCGCGACATCGCGCACGGCCACCATCTGGAGCGGGATGCCGTCGGGCACCGGCAAACGCACGACCACCTCGCCGCCCTCCACCGACGTGCCGAGCAGATTCTCCATGAAGAACACCGGCCGCACGAACGTGGCCGGCAAACCGATCGCAACGATGTGCTCCTCGATCCGGCGTTTGCTCTCGAAATGCGGGATGCCGGTGTGACGTTCGGCGCCGCCGACCGAGCTGTAGACGAGGTAGCCGACCCCCGCATCCCGTGCCGCATCGGCGAACGCGACGCCGTGACGCGTCTCCCCTTCGGGCCCGACCCCGGCCATGGTCGCCATGCCGAACACGCGGGAAGCGCCATCGAAGGCGCGGCGCACGCTGGTCAGGTCGTCGAGATCCGCCGCGACAACCTCGGCACCCTCGCGCACCAGTGCCTGCGCGGCCTCTGACCCGATATCGCGCGTGAGGGCACGCACACGCGCGCCGTGCGCCAACAGTTCGCGCGCGGTTGCGGAGCCCTGCTTTCCCGTCGCGCCCACGACCGCGATGGTCTCGCCGGGCGCGTAGTCCTGAGGCTGGTCGTGCTGAGGCTGGTCGTGCTGAGGCTGGTCGTGCTGAGGTTCGGATCGGTCGCTCATCCGTGCTCCTTCGGTCTGTTGGCGGTCACGCTACTCCCGCCGGCCGGACGGCTCTTGTGCTGCCCCAGCGGGTGCAATATGTTCGGCAGAAACGCGGCAAAGCGGCAACGTGGGCGGATGAGCACATGGCGAAATGGTCGGCAGTCAGCATCCTCGGGTGCGCACAGTTCGTGATGGTGCTCGACAGCACGGTGATGAACGTCTCGATCTCCCAGGTCGTCTCCGACCTGGACACGACCGTCGCCGCGATGCAGGCGACCATCACGTTCTACACGCTGACGATGGCCGCGGTGATGCTCCTCGGCGCGAAGCTCGGCGACGTCTGGGGCCGCCGCCGGGCCTTCATCGTCGGCTCGATCGTCTACGGCATCGGATCCTTGCTGACCGGCCTGAGCCCCAATATCGTGCTGCTGTTCATCGGCTGGGCAGTGATCGAGGGCCTCGGCGCTGTTCTCGTCATCCCGGCGATCGCGGCGCTCGTCGCCGACAATTACACCGGCCGCGATCGGGTGACGGCGTTCGCTGCGATCGGTGCGATCTCTGGTGGTGCGGTCGCTGCCGGCCCGCTCATCGGCGGCTTGATCACGACGTACGCCAGCTGGCGCTACGTGTTCATCGGCGAGACCGTCGTGATGATCGGCGTGCTGCTGCTGACGCGGTTCGTGGCCGACCGCAGCAAGCCTGCCCGCATCAGGATCGACGTGTGGAGCGTGCTCCTCTCGGCCGTCGGGCTCATTCTCATCGTGTTCGGGATGCTGCAGTCGAAGACGTGGGGCTGGATCCTCCCGATCGTTCCTGCGGACGACGGCGGGTTCCCGATCACACCACTGGGCCTCTCGCTCGTTCCGTACCTGATCGCGGCCGGCGCGGCAGTGGTCTGGTTGTTCTTCAAGCGCCAGGTCTATCTGACCCGCACCGGGCGGGTTCCACTCCTGCAGGTGTCGCTGTTCAAAATCGCGCAGCTTCGCAGCGGTCTGAGCGTTCTGGGGGCTCAGTATGCCGTCACCGCCGGGCTCTTCTTCATGGTGCCGATCTACCTGCAGATGACCTTGGGCCTGGATGCATTGTCGACCGGGATCAGGATCTTCCCGCTGTCGGTCGCGCTCATCCTGTTCTCGATCGTCGGAACAATCCTCAGCCGTCGCTGGTCCCCGAGGCGCATCGTGCGGATCGGGCAGGTCATCCTGGTGCTCAGCAGTCTCGTTCTCCTGGCAGCGGTATCGACCGATCTGCGGAGCATCGCCTTCGGCACCGGGATGTTCTTCGCCGGCACGGGACTCGGTCTCCTCGCCTCCCAGCTCGGAAACGTGAACATGTCGAGCGTGTCCGAACGCGAGTCCAGCGAGGTGGGCGGCCTGCAGGGAGTCTTCCAGAACCTCGGATCGTCGTTGGGCACAGCGCTGATCGGCTCGGTACTGATCGCATCCCTCGGAACGGCATTCCTCTCGGGCGTCAACTCGAGCGATCTCCCTGACTCGGCGAAGACGGCCGTGTCGGAAGCGACGCAGTCGGGCGTCGATATCGTCCCGGCCTCGAGCGTCCCGTCGATCGCGAAAGACGCGGGGCTCAGCTCCTCCGACGGCACGACACTGGAGGAGGTCTACTCGGAGGCGCAGATCGGCGCGCTCCGGGTGTCGTTCTTCGTGCTGACCGTGATCGCCGGGCTCGCGCTGTTCCTCACCCGCGACATCCCGACCACGGTCACCGTCGTGCAGAAAACCCGAGAACGACCGAGACGCGCCTGAACCCAGCGACCGGTCGGTCGCGATCAGTCGATCCAGAGCACGATGCCGGTCATATCGTGGAGCACGGCCGCGACCCCCGCGCGCACGGCCGTCGCGCACCGCTTCGCCGTGAAGGAGCGCGGGTCGTAGGTCGATGAGGCTCCCAACCCCTCGCCCCGAAAGGATGCGCCGGTCCAGTCGACCGCGGTGACGTTGTGGGTGGGCTCGGCCACCTCGGCGCCGACCACGAGGAACTTCTGGTCGAGATGGCTGGCGGTGACCGTCGCCAGTGGGTCGATGAGATCGTTGCCGACGCTCAGGATGAGGTCGGGTCGCAAGTCGATCGCTCGCACGATCCCGTCGATGAGGTCGTCATCTGCCGTGACGGTCCGGAGGTCCACGCTCTCGGCATCGGCCCACTTGCGCACGGCGTCGACGAGCGTCCGCGTCGGCTTGTCATCGCCCGCGGTGAGCAGCACGACCCGGTAGCCCGGGGAAGGGCGCACGTCGTCCCAGGATCCGGCAGCGGGAACGACGGTCGCCTCCGGGCTCGGTGAGGCCGAGGGCTCGAAGCCGACGCCGAGGTTGCCGATCGCGGTGGGAGCCGGATGCGGCTCGGTCCAGCTGTCGGCCATGCATCCGGTGAGCAGCACGGCCGTGAGCGCCGCGATCGTGAGTGGTGCGGCGGTTCGCCGGCGGGGGCGCAAGGGAATCGTCCTCCGGATGCGATGGGTACGAGCGGCGCGTGAACGCCCTCGATGCGAATGGTGCCACCGCAGTCTGCGTCAGATCCGGGCCGCGCACCAGCCGCCGACGGCACTGTTCCCCCGCCGTTCGACGGCAATCCTTCTGATGTTCACAGAGTCCCGACACCGTACTCAGATGCCCGTTCACCGAAGGAGATCCATGTCGTACGGCGCACGCCGCATCACGCTCGCAGCGCTAGCCGCCGCCGCGGCCGTGATGGTCGGTGCTTCAGCCGCGAGCCCCGCGTCCGCTCATGGATTCTCATCGGTGGTCTACGTCGATGTCACACACGGCGAGGCCGGGCACGTGCGCACGGAGCTGCAACTCGAGTACGACCTCCTCGTGGTCTCCGCAGCCGATGCCGAACACGACGATCCTCTGTTCCAGGAGGGCACCGCGGCTTTCGACGCTGGCGACACAGCGGCCCAGACGGCCGCGATCGAGCAGCACTCCGACACGGTTCTCGCGTATGTGGCCGACCGCTTCAGCGTCTCCTCGGGCGGTGAGGAGTGCATCCTGAAACGGTCGGGCGACGTCACGATGACCGAGCGCCAGGGAGCACCATATGCAGTGCTCGCGCTCGACAGCACTTGTTCGGCACCGAGCGACGCGCACGTTGTGACGAGCAAGCTCTTCCCCGATTCGGAAGGGTACGTCACCGGTACCAAGACGATCCTCACGTACGAGATCGACTCCCGGTCGGGCAGTGCGGCACTGGATGCGGCGCAGCCGTCCTTCTCCACCGAGCAGAGCGCCGGGGAGCGCTTCTGGGAGTTCTTCCACCTCGGTGCTGAGCACCTGCTGACCGGCATCGACCACATCCTGTTCCTGCTGGCACTGATCGCCGGCTCGCGCCGACTCCGCGAGGTGGTGCTCGCGGCCACAGCGTTCACGGTGGCGCACTCGGTGACGTTCATCCTCGCTGCCACCGGAGTTGTCTCGGTGCCCGCCCGCATCGTCGAGCCCATCATCGCGTTGTCGATCGCCGTCGTCGCCGCCTGGTATCTGTGGCGGATCTGGCGACGGGGCGAAGCGGCGAACACCCTGGATGCGACGAGCGGCCCGCTGGGGTTGGACCGTGCAGGCTGGCTGCGGCTCGCGGTCGTATTCCTGTTCGGTCTTGTGCACGGGCTCGGCTTCGCGAGCGCACTCGGCATCGACGAACCGTGGTCGTGGACCCTGTTGTGGTCGCTCCTCGTCTTCAACCTCGGAATCGAAGCCGTGCAACTCACGATCATCGCCGCGCTCTTTCCGCTGCTGATGGTTCTGCGGCGGCGGACCCCCGGATCGGCCTGTGGGCAACGGGTGCGCTGGCTGTCTCGGTGTCAGCCGCCGGCCTGATCTGGTTCGTCCAACGTGTGTTCGAGCTGTGAATCATGTGAGTGTTCTCATGTTTGCCACGAACGCAGAATCGCGAATTCAACAGGAGTTCATCCGTCGGGCGGATGTTGCTAACTGCTGCCCGTTCCCATCCGGGAACCCCTGAGAGAAATGGACGATCTATGTCTTCCCCCACTTCATCGACACAACCGCGGTGGCGCAGTCGTCATCGCGCCACTGTGTGGTTATCGGCCATCGCCATCGGCACGTCGGCGGCGATCGGCGGCTTCGCGGCCGCGCCCGCCATGGCCGTCGACTCCGCGACTCTGACCGGCGTCATCCTCGGCGTCGGAGCGAACGAGACCCAGCGCATCGTCACCTGGTACTCCTCGACCGACACCGCCCAGTCGGTGCAGGTCGCGCCGACCTCCGCGCTCGTCGCGGGCGAGTTCCCGGCCGACGCGGTCACCTTCACCGCTGCCGGCAGCGCGAACATCGCGACGAGCGGCGGATTCAACCGTCACGCGACGATCTCCGGACTCTCGGAGAACACGTCGTACTCGTACCGCGTCGGCTCCGAGGGCAACTGGTCGACGACCGCCGCGTTCAAGACGCAGTCGTTCGACGGCGCGTACGACTTCCTGTTCTTCGGCGATCCGCAGATCGGCTCCTCCGGCAACACGGCCAAGGACGGCGAGGGCTGGAACGACACCCTGAACGTCGCCCTCGCGGCCAACCCGAACGCCGAGCTCCTCGTGTCGGGCGGCGACCAGGTCGAGACGGCCAACACCGAGTCGCACTGGGATGCGTTCCTCGCCCCCGAGAAGCTGCGCCAGTACCCGTGGGCAGCCACCATCGGAAACCACGACGTGGGCGGAAAGGCGTACGAGCAGCACCTGTACACGCCGAACACCGATCGCAGCGGCGCGTACTACTCGAACGGCACCCCCGCTTCGAACACGTCCGGTGGCGACTACTGGTACATCTACAAGGATGTTCTCTTCATCGACCTGAACAGCAACAGCTACGCCACCTCGCAGGGCGGCGGCGGCGACGCAGCGCACGTCGGCTACGTCACCGACGTCGTCAACCAGCACGGCGCGGATGCCAAGTACACGGTGCTCGTGTACCACCACTCGATCTACTCCCCGGCGGACCACGCGAAGGACGGCGACAACAAGACCCGTCGTGTCGACTTCCCGACCACGTTCTCCAAGCTGGGCGTCGACCTCGTTCTGCAGGGCCACGACCACAGCTACTCGCGCAGCTACGAGATCAAGAACGGCGCGAAGGCGAACCCCGACGAGCAGCCGGGCGCTGCTGACGTGTACCCGGGCCCCGGCGGCGTCATCTACGTGACGGCCAACTCCGCCTCGGGGTCGAAGTACTACGACATCACGGCTCCGGATGCGAGCGGGACCAGTGGCGCCGGTAACGGTGCCGACCCGCTCAACCCGAGCAGCTACTGGTACAACTCGGTGCAGAACCAGGAGCACGTGCGCACGTACGTCAAGGTTCAGGTGCAGAACGACCAACTGGTCGTCGAGAACGTCCGCAGCGGCACCTGTGCCGCTCCGAACGCCGCGGTCGAGCTCGGCAAGGTCCCGTGGTGCGGTCCGAACAGCGGCGCGACCGCGGCCCAGCCGGTCGGCTCGATCGTCGACTCCGTCTCGATCCACCCGAACCACGGCGACGGCCAGGAGATCGGCGTGACCGTCCCGACCGCCGCTCCGGGTGAGTTCGGCTGGACGATCGACGGCCACAACGGCCTGGTCGACCTCGGCACCGCCGTCGAGCACGACGGCGCGTACTTCGAGGCGAACGGTCAGCTCAACCCGATCACTGTCTCGGACACGCGTCACTCGGTCGCTCCGTGGTCGATCGCGGCCTCGGTCGGAGACTTCCGCGACGGCAGCAACACCTTCTCCGGCAAGAACCTCGGCTGGGCTCCGAAGGTCGTCCAGACGGGCGCAGGTGCCACAGCCGGTGACTCGGTGCGCTCCGGATACGACGGTGGCGACGGTCTGTCCGTCTCCCGTGAGCTCGGTTCGGCCGCGCAGGGACACGCACGCGGAACGGCCAAGCTCGGTGCCGACCTGGATCTGAAGATCCCGGGCAGCGTCGACAAGGGAAGCTACCGCGCGACGATGACGATCACCGCGCTCAGTAACTGACCACAGCACAACTGAACACAGCACAACCCCGGTGGGGTGGGCACGATCCCGTGCTCGCCCCATCGGGCATCACCGGCTCCACTCCGAACGTCGAGGAAACACCATGACCGCTCTCGCCACGAAATCCTCCCGCGCAGTCGTCCACGCCTCCCTCAGCGCGCTGCTCGCCGTGCTCTGTGTGCTCGGCTTCGCCCTGCTGCCCGCCGGCTCCGCCCACGCGGCCGGGGACGACGTCACCTGGACGGTCCGAACGGCGTCCAACGGCTTCGGAGCGGAGCGCACCAACTACAGCTACACCGTCAATCCGGGCTCCACGGTCGATGACGCCCTGGTGATCGCCAACAAGAGCGACACTGCGCTCGACCTCGGCGTGTACGCCGCCGACGGATACACGACCGACAGCGGGCAGTTCGACCTCGTCGTCGGCGGGGCGAAGTCGGTGAACGTGGGCGCCTGGGTGCACGGCGCATCCGACCGCATTACCGTCGAGCCGGGCAAGACGGTCGAGGTGCCCTTCACCGTGACGGTGCCCAAGAATGCGACGCCGGGAGACTACGCCGGCGGCATCCTGACTTCACTCGTGCAGCCCGATGACGCGGAAGGCATCAACGTCGACCGCCGCCTCGGCATCCGGATCGCCCTGCGGGTCGGCGGCGACCTCAAGCCGGGGCTCGCCGTCGAGAACCCCCACGTCGGCTGGAACGGCGGGCTCAACCCGTTCGCCGGCGGTGACGCATCCTTCACGTACACGATCCACAACACGGGCAACACCCTGCTCTCCGCCAAGCAGGCCGCCGGTGTCACCGGTCCGTTCGGGTGGTTCCCGACCGACGCCGCGACGATCAAGGCTCCGCCGCAGCTGCTACCTGGCGAGCGGTGGGAGGTGACGGTGCCTCTGCGCGACGTTCCCGCCAGCGTCTGGATCGCATCCACCGCGACGGTGACTCCCATCGTCACCGACGCATCCGGCTCGACGACCCCGCTGGCACCGATCACCGGCACGGCCACCGGATGGGCGGTGCCCTGGATGCTGCTGCTGATCGTCCTCATCCTGGCCGCCCTCGTCTTCGGGGCGCTCCGTCTGCGGAAACGCGTCCTCGCGCAGCAGCGCGTGCGTGAGGACGCGCGCGTCAAGGATGCCGTCGAACTCGCGCTGGGCAAGACCGAGAGCCCGGCTCCGACGCAGCGACCGACGCCGAGCGTCTAACGCCCCCGAAGCGCGTTCAGGCGCTCGGCAGACTCTGAGCCGGGCTCGACGAAGTAGAGGTGGATGTGCTGACCGCCCGACTCCGGTAGGTCGAACCGGCGCCGCTGCAGGTGCAGCTCGCCGACCAGCGGGTGCAGCATGTGGCTGTCGCCGCTCGGCCGGTAGCCGACCTCGGCCCGCGACCACAGCATCCTGAACTCGTCGCTGCGTTCGGAGAGGTCGTAGACGATGCCGTTCAGCCGGGGGTCGCTGGATGCGGCGCCCGCCACCTGACGCAGCCCGCCGACGACACTCGCCGCGGCATCGTTCCAGTCGAGGTGCAGCGCGCGTTCCGCCGGGTCGACGAAGAGCTGGCGGAGCAGATTGTGCCCGGGCGCGTAATTCGGGGAGAGCGCCCGCGCCAACGCGTTGGAAGCCAGGCAATCCAGATACCGACTGACGATGTAAGCCGGCACGTCCAGCTGATCGAGAAGCTCCTGGAGTCCCGGCTCGACCAGGTCCGCCTCATCGGTCGCGATCGGCTCGCCGAGCCCCGCCAGCTGCCGAAGGTGCACAGCCGAACGCTCATCGAGGCGCAGCACGCGGGCCAGCGCATCGAGCACCTGGGCCGACGGATGCGCGACGCGCCCCTGCTCGATGCGCAGGTAGTAGTCGGTGCTGATCCCGGCGAGAGCGGCCAATTCTTCCCTGCGCAGACCTGGAACCCGCCGTCGCGAACTCGACGCCAGCCCGACGTCCGCCGGGCGCAGTCTGCCGCGGCGCGCCTTGAGGAAGGCTCCCAGTGCGGTCTCGTCCACCACACTGCGAGCATAGGCCGGGTCTCGCGATCATAGGAAAATCGCACCACTGGCTAGGGGCCGCGCGCTCGCGCATCCTGAGACCATGACAACGACACTCATCACAGGAGCGAACAAGGGTCTCGGATTCGAGACGGCACGACAACTGATCGCCGCCGGGCACACGGTGTACATCGGCAGCAGGGATGCGGAGCGCGGCCAACGCGCGGCCGATGAGCTCGGGGCGCGTTTCGTCTCGCTCGACGTCACGGACGATGCCTCGGTCCAGGCAGCGGCCCGCCAGATCGAGGCCGACGGCGGACTCGACGTGCTCGTCAACAACGCCGGCATCGAGGGACGCATCGCGGACAACGGAATCGTCGGGGCCGCCGACCTCACCGCGGACTCGATGCGCGAGATCTTCGATACGAACGTCTTCGGGCTCGTGCGGGTGACGCACGCCTTCCTTCCGCTGCTGAACCGATCGGCCGCCCCGGTCATCGTCAACGTGAGCAGCGCTCTCGGATCGCTGAGCCTGATCTCCTCCCCCGAAGCGCCGACCTACTTCTATCCGGGCGTGGCGTATCCGGCGTCGAAGGCCGTGGTGAACATGGTCACCATCCAGTTCGCCAAGCAGTTCCCGGGCATCCGGGTCAATGCGGTCGAACCCGGATACACGAAGACCGACCTCAACGGACGCACCGGTACGCAGACCGTCGAGGAGGGCGCGGCGATCATCGTGCAGCGGGCGCAGGTGACGCCCGACGGCCCGACCGGAACGTACTCTTCGCTGCACGGACCCGTGCCCTGGTGAGAGCCTCGGTAGACACGCGCCCTCCGGAGGCTACTGCGGCTTGACGTTGTGGTTGCGGCTGAACAGGTTGCCGGGATCGTACTCGCGCTTGACAGCGGCGAGCCGTCGGTACGTGGGCTCCGGATAGATCGCCGCGACGTCCTCGTCGGTCGCTGAAGCAAGGAAGTTCGCGTAGGCGCCGTCGACGTGCGGTGCGAGCCGAGCCCAGAGCGCGTCGAAGGCCGGCCGAGCGGCATCGACGACCGGTGGCGGCCCCGCGATGGTGGTCACGAACATCAGCTCTGCCTGCCGATGCGCATATGCGGTGGCGTCGACAGGGACCCGGGAAATCGCGCCCCCGACACTGCGGACAGAGATGAACGGCGAGCCCGGCGCGGTGCCCACCTCGGCGAGGATCCGCAGAACGTCGGGCACCGCATCCCTGTCGACGAAGGCGTTCCTGGTCACGAACAGGAGACCGGGCGGTGGGTCGCAGCGTCGACAAGGATGTCCGCGTACGGCCTGAGCTCGATCTCGTCGGCGACGACTGTTCCGAGCCAGCGGATCAGGTCGATGGCCTGCGCGGCGAGTTCCGGGTCGTCTCCGTCGAAGGCGACATGGATCGCGACCGGCGCGTCGGGGCCCCCGGCGAACGGATTCGCGAAATCCGCCACCGACGTCAACTCCTCGGGTGCCGTGCGAAGGTACTCCGCCCACGCGGGGAGCACGGTCGCCGCCTCCGCCGCCGGAAAAGCGATCGTGCCGAAGAAGACGGATGTCGTCGGGTGCGCCGTGAACTCGAACGCGGTCACGACCCCGAAGTTGCCACCGCCGCCGCGAATCGCCCAGAAGAGTTCCGGATGCTCACGGGCCGTCGCGCGAACGAGCTCGCCGTCCGCGGTGACCACCTCTGCTGCGACGACACTGTCCAGCGCCAGGCCGTACTTTCTTACCTTCCAGCCGATGCCGCCGCTCAGCGTGAGGCCGCCGACCCCGACGCTCTTCGTGTCGCCCGACGAGATCGCGAGGCCGCGCGGTGCCAGGGCTGCGGCGACCACACCCCAGGTAGCGCCGCCGGCGACCCGCACGAGGTGGGATGCGTCGTCGACGATCTCCACGTCTGCCAGCCTGCTGAGGTCGATCACGACGCCGCCGTCATTCGTGCCGAATCCTGGAAAGCTGTGGCCACCTCCACGCACCGACAGAACGAGTCCCGCGTCGGCTGCGAAGCGCACAGCGGCCTGGACGTCTGCGACACTCGCGGGCCGCAGAACGTAGACGGGGCTGCCCGCGGCCAAGACCGTACGGCTGGCCGCCTCGTACTCGGTGTCGCCCGGCTCGATGATGTCGCCGCCGAAGCCGATGCGAAGCGTCTCTGGTACCGAAGTCATTGTGTTCCTTCCGGAGAGGTCTGATTCTCTACCTCACCGACGACACAGCGGCAGGAAATGTGACTCGGCCGCCTACTCGACCCGGTCCGCCGGGAGTCGAACCGTCACGCGTCCGCCACCTTCCGGGCCATCGTTCGATGCCGACACGACGCCGTGGTGCCGTCCGACGACCTCCGAGACGAGCGCCAGACCGAGTCCGTAGTGACGCGGTTCCGAGACCGCCGCGGGCTGGGCCCGCGTCGAGGAGAACCGCTCGAAGACCCTGCTCTCCGAGGCCGGCTCGAATCCCGACCCGTCGTCGCTGACGCTCAGCACGACTTCGCGCCCAGCCGCCGTGAGAGACACGAGCACACGCGACCGGGCGTGATCGACAGCGTTATCGACGAGCGCGACGATCATCCGGCGCAGCGAGACGGCCGCGCCCGGCACCACGCCGTTCACGGCGGCGTCGACCTCGATGCGGACGTCGCGTTCGAGCGCCCGCGCCTCCGCTGCGCGAGCGACCGCCACGGCGAGCGCCCCCAGGTCCACCTGCTCTGTGACCGCATCCTGACGCGGATCGGCGACCGCGAGCAGATCCTCGACGATCTCGGTCAGTGCCTTGCTGTCATCGACGATCTCGTCCACCCCCGAGCTCACGTCCTCCTCGACGGGCGATGCGGAGTCCCGGATGCGCCGCCGCAGCAATTGCGCGCGGGTACTCAAGAGGGTCAACGGCGTTCGGAGCTCATGGCTCGCGTCCGCCACGAATCGTCGCTGCAGCGCTAGGGCGTCGGCGAGGGGTCTCATGGCGCGCCTCGCCATGAACACCGCGACGACGGCCGCCGCCGCAGCGGCGATGATGCCTGAGACGACGAGCGCCACGAGCAGGCGGGTGAGCTCCTCCGCTTGCTCCTGCAGGCCGTAGGAGACCTGGACCACCTTGCCCCGCCGCACATCCGTCTGGGTCAGGTAGCTCTGTCCACCCGCGCTGACCGTCGATGTCTCCGGCGCACCGCCGGCGGCAACCCGGGAGATCGCGGCCTCGTCGGGAAGGCCTTTCGGCATGCCGGGCGACGTGTCCCTCCCCTGGTCGGTCACAACGGTGATGAGCAGGTCGCGGGGCGCGTCGTGAACCGAATCGACCATCGACGCGTCGGCGAGGGCCCGCTTGGCCGCCTCCGCCTGCCCTGCCGACACCACGAGGTAGACGACGAGACCCAGAAGCGTGAAGAGCACGACGATGATCGCCGCGAACTGCACGGCGAGCCGGTTGGAAGCCGACCGCAGTTCACGCTCGTCGACGGACGTCACGCTGCCGCCCCCATCCGGTATCCGACCCCGCGGACCGTCTCGATGAGTTCCCGGCCGAACTTCTTGCGCAGGTGGTGCACATAGGTGTCGACCACGCCGGGATCGTCCGCGTCGGCGAAGACGCTCTCGAGCAGGGATGCGCGCGAGAACACTTGCGTCGGCCGTCTCGCCAACTGTTCGAGCAGCGCGGATTCGCGTTCGGAGAGCGCGACACGTGCGCCGTCCGCGAGAACGACCGTGCGATTGTCCACCTCGAGCGCACCCCCGGTGAAGCGGACGGTCGGAACGATGGCCGTCGCGCGACGCCTGAGCACCCGGAGTCGCGCCAGCAGCTCGTCGATATCGAACGGCTTGGCCAGGTAATCCTCCGCGCCGCCGTCCAGCCCCTCGACCCGATGCGCCGCGTTCCCGAGCGCCGACAGCACGAGCACCGGCACGGTGACACCGCTCTCGCGGAGGCGGCGCAGCACCTCCAGACCATCGAGCACCGGCATGCCCCGATCGAGCACGATCACGTCGACGGCTTCGGTCAGGCCGGCGTGCAGGGCACCCTGACCGTCCGACGCGACGAGCACGTCGTAGCCCTCGGACTCGAGAAGCTCAGTGAGCATCGCGGCGAGGCGAGGGTCGTCCTCAGCCACCAGCACGCGCGGGTTCTCGCTCACTGTCGCAGTATAGGAGCCGGTCACGCGCCCGCCCCGGCGAACGCGAGATCGCCGGCTCCGAGCAGTTCGCCGTCGCTCGTCACCGCGAGGACGCCGCGGGCGCCCCGGTCGAGCGCCCACGGCAGACCGTCGGGACCGAGCACGAAGACCGCTGTCGCGAGCACGTCGGCTGTGGTCAGGTCATCGGCGACGACGGTCACGCTCCGCATTCCTCGTGCGGGCTCACCCTGTCGCCCGTCGACGATGTGCTGTCCCCGCTCGTACGCACCGGATGTCGCAACTGCGGCATCGGTCACCGCGAGCACGGCGAGCATCCGGTTCGGGTCGTCGGGCGACCGCACCCCGACGTTCCAGCGCTCCCCTGCGATCGGAGCCCCGGCAACGACGACGTCACCACCCGCGTTCACACAGAAGTCGTGCAACCCTGCGGCTTTAAGGATGTCGCCAGCCCGCGCCGCCGCCCAGCCCTTCACGACGCCATCGAGGTCGAGCGTTCCGTCGGGGTTCCGGATGCGAAACGCGCCGCCGGACCACTCGGCCGCCGCTGCCCCGATCCCGATGACCTCTCGGAGGTCCACGCTGAAGTCGGCGGCCTTCAGCTCGCCGCGGTTGGCCCGGCTCACCTCGCTGTCTGCGCGGTAGGTGCTGAAGCGCGCATCCGCATCCCGAAGCGACGCGAATGCCGCCCGAGCTACATCGCCGTGATCCCCCGGATCCCGGACGTCCATCGACATCGGGATGCCCATCACTGTCTCGAGATACCTCACAGCTGGTCGATCGCCGACTGCAACGACTGCTTGTAGCCATCGGAGGTGTACGTCGCACCCGACACGGTGTCGATGTTCGCGGACTGCGACGCCAGAACCTCCTGGGCCAGGATGGGCGCGGCCTGCTCGTTGATCGAGACGCTGCGACGCTCATCGCTCGGGTACTGCAGTTCGGTGATCGCCGTGATCTTGGTGCCTTCGAAGGTCACCTGTACCTGGATCGGTCCGTACCGGGTCTGCTCGACGTCGCCGGTGATGACCCTCGTGGCGGATGCTGTGGAGGTCGACGCAGAGGCCGACGGAGACGGGGTGGCCGTTGAGGTCGAGCTCGACGAGTCAGACGAGCTCGAGCCGGACGAATCGGTACCGGTCGCCGCCGACGAGGTCGACGTGGTCGTGCTCGTTCCCGTTGCCGCACCGACCGTCTCCCCGACCCCATACAGCCGCAGACCGACGGTGGAACCCATCACGACGAGGATCACGGCGAAGAGGATCGTGCCGCGCCATCTGTTCCGTCTCATGACATGCTCAATTCTTCTCGGTGGATGAAGCGACTCGGCATGCCGAGCGCTCGCAGGGTCTCTTCGGCCCGGTCGGCCATCCCGGTCGGCCCGCAGATGAACGCCTCCCAGTCCGCCAGATCGGGAATGAAGGTGTGCATGGCCGGCACAGCGAGCGGGTCGTAGCCCAGCTCGGTCCGCCTGCCGATCACGGGGACCACCGCGACATCCGGCATCGCCTCCAGTTCACCGAGCAATGCCAGTCGCGAAGCCGACTGCGCTCGGTAGACGACCACGGGTCGGGCGCCACGCGCGGCCAAGTCCTCAGCCAACGCCCGGATCGGGCCGATGCCGGCTCCGCCTGCGATCAGCAGGATGCGCTCGCGGGACGCCCGGTCGGCGGTGAAGTGCCCGAAGGGCCCCTCGGTAAAGACCAACGTGCCCGGCGCCAGGTCGCGCACCATCGTCGAATGGTCGCCGAGCGCTCCCACGGTGATCCTCAGACGCCCGTCGGCGGGCACGCTCGAGAGCGAGTACGGGTGCGCGGTGAGCAGGTGTCCCCGAGACAGGAACCGGAAGCTCAGGAAGTTGCCCGCCTTCGCACCCAGCTCGTCGACGTGTGCGCCGGAGAGCCAGACACTCGTCATCCCGTCGCCCTCGGGAACGACCGCGACCACGCGCATCCGGTGCCGCCAAGCGTCGATGCCGGGGAGCACGAACCGCCAGGTGAGTACGGCGGCGGCGGTGCCTAGATAGAGGGTGAGCCACAGGATGCGGTTGAGCGGCTGGTCCACGAAGTGCGCGCCGCCGCTCAGCTGGTGGAAGAAGGTGAGGAAGATCGCGACGTAGGTTGTGACATGCAGCCAGTACCAGACCTCGTACGACAGCTTCGAGCGGATCCAGCGCGCGCTGCTCAGCCCGACCACGAGGAACGCGATCGTGCCGATGAGCGCGGTCAGCATGTCGGGATAGTCCTGCAGCATCGACACGAACTCGGACCACGGAAGCTTCTGGTCGACGAACTCTGCACCGACCACCATGAAGACGACGTGGGTGATGATGAGGAACACCACCGACGCCCCGAGCGACCGGTGCCACGAGACGAGTCGGTCGAGTCCGACGGCCTGCTCGAACCAGGGAACCCGCGCGATCAGCAGAACCTGGGCGCAGACCAGGTAGGCGCCCACCATCCCACTGAGCTCGCCGACCGTGGTGGCGACGCTGGCGGGCGTGGTCACGAAGGATGCGGGAACGCTCGCCCACCACATCCACAACACGCCGACCAGCCCGGCGGCGAGGACCACGCGCACGGTCCGTGCACGGCGCCGATGCGACACGGCGCTCGCCGACCGCACATCGACCCGGCGGGGGCCGCTATCGCGCTCATCGTCTGATCTCCATGCCCCAACGATGCCCCCGGATTCTTGAGGCATTCTTACTTGGGCTGTGGAACCGCTGCGCGTCACCTATGGATGCTCTATGGGAGCGTGCCCGCCATCCTTTCCGCTACTGGATGGTCCCCTTGAGCGGATCGCCGATCGGGACGTTCTCGACTACGAGTACCTCGGCCGGCCCGGCGAGGTGTCCGGCGTTGAGGCGGTTGAGCTCGGCGATTGCCGCGCCCTCGGAGTGGGCCTGCAGGTCGCCGATCTCGGTCCACCGCTCGACGACGACGACGCGCGTGCCGTCTGTGTGCACGGCGTAGAGTTCGCAGCCCCGCTCATCCTGAACCAGAGGGGATGCTGTGGCAAACGCGTCGAGCACGTCTTGCGTGTGCCCGTCGAGCGGGGTGAGTGTGGCGACGACGACCGGCATGGGAACTCCTCGAGGCGTGGGACAAAGTGAACCACCAGCCTTGCGGTGATGCGCGAGAACGTCAACGCGGATGCGTCAGCTGGTGACCGGCCCACGCCCGATGCTCAGCCAGCCGTCCTGCCCGTCGCCCGGGTCAGGGGCGCCGGAGCCGCCTTGGCCCGCCTTCTTCATCGCTTCGAGCTGACGCTCGACGTCGGCTCGCGTCATCCCCGCCGACAGCTGCCGGTCGAGATCGGAGTCTGCGGGGGCAGTCAGGTCGTTGAGCGTGCCGTTCGCGATCAACTCCTCGGTGGCCGCTGCCCGCGCTTGCATCTGCGCGATCTTGTCCTTCGCCCGGTTGAGGCTGGCGCCGGCATCGTTCATCTGCGTGCTGATGCCGGCCGCGACCTCGTTGGCCCTGGCCTGCGCCTGCGAGGCCGTGTACGTGGCCTTCATCGTCTCCTTCTCGACGCGGAACGCTTCGATCCGCTCGGCGAGACGACGTTCGTTCTCCTGCAACTGCGACTGCTGCTTCTGCAGGTTCGCGTGCTGCTCCCGCAGGGTCGCGACCTGCGCTTCGAGCAGGGAGCGCCGTTGAAGTGCGGTGCGCGCGAGGTCCTCGCGGCCCTGGTTCAGCGCCTCCTGGGCCTGCTGAGCGAGCTTCGCGTAACGCGCGCCCATCTCCTGGCCCTGCAGCTCGATCCGCTTTCTCGCCGTCGCTATCTCGGCCAGTCCCTGCCGCACCTGGTGGAGCATCCTGACCTGCTGGTCGTAGCTGTCGTCGAGCGCCTCGCGCGGGTCCTCCAGGTGGTCGAGTGCCTTCGAGGTCTTGATGCGGAAGATGTCGCGCATCCGTGATGTGTTGCTCATGATTCGGTCCCCCTGTACAGGCGATTCGTCGACGTCGAAGCGTGAGGCCAGGCGTCGTATCCGTTGAGTGCGTGCAATTCCTGGATTCCCGCGTCCAGAGCGGTGACCTCGCGGTCCACATCGGCGCGGAGTTCGGCGAGCGCGTCGTCGCTGAGGCCCGAGATTCCGGATGCGACGGCCGAACGCAGCCGACGCACGATCCCCTCGAGCTGTTCGACACGTCGTCGGGCGAGCGGGATCTCTGTGTCGAGAACAGTCGCGTCGGTCTCACTACCCATCAACCGCAACTGGGCTTCGAGCGTGCTGCCTTCGGCCTGGATGCGCCTGAACAGCCGCACGAGTTCACCCCGGGGGCCCGGGCTGTGCAGGGCGAGATCGACGGCCGCGCGACCGCTCCTCAGCGAGTCGTCGAGGCGCATCCGGAGCTTCAGCACCTTGTACTGCGGCCCGGAGGCGAAGGCGGCGCGCGAGCGGAGCACCGCGCTGTTTACGGCGCGGCTCCGACGGATGCGCTTGTAGATCGCCCGCACGATGAGCACCGCGGTCAGGATGCCCAGCAGTGCGATCACGAGCAGGGAGACGAGCACGCCTGCGATCACGGACATGGCTGCCCCTGCCGTCCCACGTTGGTCACGTCCATCAGTCCGCCCCTCCATCGATCGTTCGCGGAATTGCGCAATAACGCGATGTATCGCGTTTCGCAAACCTACGCCGATCACGCCGAAATTGCACGCGGCATTCATTCAGGTTCAGGATGCGCTGCGCGGCACCCTAGGCGCGCGCAAGCTGCGGCGGCATCCCGAACGCAGGGAGGAGTTCGCTCTCGAAGTGGCTCATCGCCGCGATGCGGTCGCCGCTCAGCGTGAGCACGATGACCCCGGTGCCGCGTCGACTGCCGTCCAGAGCGAGCACGTAGAGTCCGAGCGCCGGCTGGCCGTTGGCCCTCGTCGGAACGAGGTGATACTCGCGTCCGGCGGAGAAGAGCAGTCCGCAGAAGGTGGCGACGAGCTCGGAGCCGACGTATTCGAGCGACATCGGCGGCATCGACATGAACACGTCGTCGGTCAGCAGGGTCACCAGGGCGTCGAGGTCCCCCGACCCGTAGGCGTTGACGAATCTCGCAACGACCGCGTTCTCGGTCAGCGATCCCGGGCTCGGGGCAGGGTCGCGAGCGTCGTCACGCGAAAGGCGGCCGTGCAGGTTGGCGCGGGCCCGTTTGAGCGCGCTCGTGACCGACTCGACTGACGAGTCGAGCATCCCCGCCACCTCTTTGGCAGGGAACCCGAGCACGTCACGCAGGATGAGCACGGCGACCTGGCGGGGCGGCAACAGCTGAAGGGCGGTCACGAACGCCAGCGAGATCGACTCTCGCTGTTCGTAGTGGGCCTCCGGGCTGAAGGAGGGGTCGCTGACTCCCGCCAAGAGTGCATCCGGATACGGCTCCAGCCAGACGACCTCACCGTGTCGAGTCGGCTCCGGCGGCTGCACCCCGGGGATGTTCCACTCCTTCGCCTGCCTCCGGTTGGCCGATCGCAGCACGTTCAGGCAGCGGTTCGTCGCGATCCGATAGAGCCAGGTGCGCAAGGAGGAACGCCCCTCGAAGCCGGCGAGACCCTGCCACGCCGTCAGCAGCGTCTCCTGCAGGGCGTCCTCGGCGTCGTGCAGCGATCCGAGCATCCTGTAGCAGTGCACCTGCAGTTCCCGGATGTGCGGCGCGGTCAGCTCGCGGAAGGCAGCGTCGTCCCCGGCTCGCGCTCGCCCGATCAGATCGTCTGTCGCAGTGGCCACCGATGCCCCTCTTCTCCGCGTCGTCGCGCGATCACACATACAGACACCGCCCGGGCACCGAACTGGGCGGTCGTCAGCGCCCGATTCTCGAACCCGCCGGTGTCTATATCGGTGTTCGTGACAACGCTAACGATAGGGAGAAGTGACATGGGAAACATCGTGATCAGCCAGAACGTCTCACTCGACGGGGTCGTCGAAGACCCGACCGGCGAATCCGGTTTCGAGCACGGCGGTTGGTTCGACCGCTTCATGACGGCCGACGACCGTCCGGCCTGGGCTGCGATCGAGTTCGCCGAGGCGCAGAGCGCGAAGGCGCTGCTGCTGGGACGCCGCAGCGACAACTATTTCGGGTCGCGGTGGAATGATGCGACGGGCGACTGGGCCGACCGCCTGAGGGCACTGCCGAAATACGTGGTCTCGTCCACGCTGAAGAATCCGGTGTGGGTGAACTCGACCGTGCTCAGCGGTGACGTCGGCGACGACGTGTCGCGGCTGAAGGACGAGATCGACGGCGACATCGTCGTGTACGCCAGCCGGGAGCTCGTGCAGACGCTGCTCGCCCGCGACCTCGTCGACGAGCTCCGGCTGATCGTCTTTCCGGTCGTGCTCGGCAGCGGCAAACGCCTCTTCGGCGGGACCTTCGATCCGAAGGCTCTGCGCCTACTCGACGCCAAGCCCGTCGGCGGCAATCTCAGCTACGTCGCGTACGCGGTCGTAAGGGAGGACTAGAGAGGGCCCCGACCGCGTCGCAAGAAGAGGATCAGGCCACCGGTGATGACTACACCCCCGAGTGCGAGAGCGGAGGCCAGGCGTCGTACCGTTCGTTCCAGCCGGGCGACCCGCTTCTCGAGGCGCGGGGTCGAGACCTCGACGGAGCCGTCTTCGAATCGGGTGATGAGAGCGTCCAGCCGTTTGGGCAGCCGCCACGCGAGACCGGCGACCTCCAACGCCTGCTGAGCGAGGTCTTGCACGACGTTTCCTCGCTCGTCGCGGATGAGCTGGGTCGCGTACGGCTCGATGGAGTCCCACACGTTGAACTCGGGATCGAGAGCGCTGCACACTCCGGACGTGAGCGACATCGCCCGGATGATGAGCAGAAAGTGCTCGGGCAACTGGAACGGCAAGGACCGAACGACGTCGCCGAACTGCACCGCGAAGTCGCGGAACTCGCGGGGATCCACCTCGCGCAGCTCGGCGAAGCCCATGCCGCCGAACCGGGAGAAGAGCTGCGTCATCGCCCGCTCGAGGTCGGTCGTCTCAGCCGAGGGCAGCAGCACCCCGACATCCCGCATCGCGTTGACCAGCCCCTTGCCGTCGCGCGACGCTGCCGCGATCAGGAGCTTTCGCAGGCCGCTGCGGGTGCTGGACGGGACCTCCCCCATCATGCCGAAGTCGATGAATGTGAGCTTCCACGGTCGCCCGTCCGGCTCGGCCGCAATCGGCGTGACGAAGATGTTTCCCGGATGCGGGTCGGCGTGGAAGAAGCCGTTCGTGAACAGCTGGTCGAACATCACCGAGGCGAAAAGCGGTGCGACCTCAGCAGGATCGATGCCTGCCGCACGCAACGCGTCGGTGTCGGTGATCTTGATCGCTGTCACGTCTTCCAGCGTGAGAACCCGCTTGGTCGTGCGTTCCCAGACGACCGCCGGCACGGCCACGCGTTCGTCGCCCTCGAACTCGGCGGCGAAGCGCTCGGCGCTCGCGGCCTCGTGCAGATAGTCGATCTCTTCGAGACTGGTTTCCGCGAACTCCTCCATCAGCGCGGGCATGTCGACGCGATCGGACACGAGCCGCACGTGGCTGAGCCAGCCGCCCACTCGGCGCAGCGCCGCGAGGTCGACGTCGACAATCGCGTCGATGCCCGGTCGCTGCACCTTGATGACGACGCCGTCCAGTCCGGTGTCCGCTGCATCGGTCGGCGCGAGGCGGGCTCGGTGAGCCTGGCCGAGGATGCGGCTGCGACCGGCGTCTCATCAACCCTCGCGAACGCCTGCGCCAGAGGCACGCCCAGCTCTGCCTCGGCGCGCGAACGGATGGCCGCGAAGGCGACGGGAGGCACCTCATCCTGAAGCCCCTCGAGCTCACTCGTGATCTCGGGCGGAAGCACGTCCAGGCGGGACGACATGAATTGCCCGACCTTGATCATCAGCCCGCCGAGGTCGATCGCGAGCGCGTGGAAGCGCTGCGCGAAGCGCCGCATCCGTTTCGACCGGGTGCGTTCAGCGATCTTGGCGAGCCCGATGCGCGGGAGGAACAGCTCGTACCACCATGTCACCGAGAGGTTCCAGCCCGCGAAGCGCAGGATGCGGCGGTAGCGGGCGCGGGTGTCCCCCGCACCGGCCGAGTCCCCTCGACCCGGACGGACCGACGTCACCCGCTTCAGTCCTGCGCGAGGATCGCGTAGAGCTTGCGCCGTGCCTCTTCGAGGACCACGACGGCCTGCTGCACCTGCTCCGGGGTTCCGGTGCGGCGCACCTGGGCGGCGGCCTGCGCGAGGTCGATGCCGGCCTTGGGGAGCGCGCCGAATCCTGTGCTCTCGTTGCTGCCCGCGGTCTCCCACGGCGCGGACGTGCCGGAATCGGCGACCTCTTCGCGACCTGCCTCGGTCAGCGCGTACGTCTTGCGACCGTTCGACTCCTCGGAGCTGATGATCCCCTCGTCGGCCAGCAGCTGCAGGGTCGGGTAGACCGAGCCGGCGCTCGGCTTCCAACTGCCGCCGCTTCGCTCTTCGATCTCGCGGATGATCTGGTAACCGTGCATCGGCTTCTCGGCGAGGAGCGAGAGCACTGCGGCGCGAACGTCACCGCGGCCCATGCGCGTGCCGACGCGCTTTTCGAACGTCGAGCGCAACTGCTCCATCGCCTCCCAGATGCTGTCGGCTGTCATGCCGGCGCCGAAGCCGCCGGCCGGAAACGAACCGCTCATGATGTCCTCCTGGTTTCGTCAACGATACTCAACGATATATCGTTCGTGAAGATGGCGAAAGGGGTTCCGAGCGAAATCGGGTGTCGTTCAGGAGACGCGAAGGTGGGCGCTCCTACCCCACCGAAGCGGCAGCGGCCGCGCGCACGTGCATCCGCTCGCCCTGGCTGTTGAACAGGCAGAGCACCTCGAGCACGCCCGGCCCCGGATTGCCGAACGCGTGCGGCGTGCGGGTGTCGAAGTCGGCCGCCTCGCCCTCCTCCAGGATGAAGAACTCGTCGCCCAGCCACAGCTTCAGCCGGCCCGAGATCACGTAGAGCCAGTCCCAGCCGTCGTGCACGCGCTGGGTGTATTCGGCGTCGGGCTTCGGCGGCAGGATCTGCTTGAAGGCGCTCCACTCCCCCGTGGTCCGTGACAGCGGGATGGTCGTGACGCCGTTCCGAAGCACCGGGCGCGGATGCACGCGTGGGTCGCCCGTCGCTGGCGCACCGACCAGGTCGTCGAGAGGCACGCGGTACAGCTGAGCCAAGGGAAGCAGCAGTTCGAGCGTCGCGCGGCGACTCCCCGATTCGAGCCGCGAGAGGGTGCTTGTCGAGATCCCGCTCGCCTCCGCGGCAGCCGACAGAGTCAGCTTCCGGCTCTCCCTGATGGCCCGGATGCGCGCACCCGCCGACGCGAGCACCGCCTGGATGTCGTCGGTCATGGCCACTGTCTCGTCTCTCGGTTTGCTGTTTCAGCAACCAACCTTGCCAGATTGGACGGAGCCGCGCCAGAGTCGGGGCATGGAGAACCGAGACAACGACACAACAACCGACGTCGACATCGCGATCGTCGGCGGCGGACCGGCCGGCCTGAGCGCGGCCCTGGCACTCGTTCGCGCCCGGCGCGCGGTCACTGTCATCGACGGCGGTCAGCCGCGCAACCGCTTCGCGCCCCACATGCACGGCGTGCTGGGACACGACGGCCTGCCGCCGACCGAACTGCTCCGACGCGGGCGCGCGGAGATCGAGGGCTATGGCGGCGTTTTCGTCGACGGCGACGTGACGTCCGTCTCGGTCGAGGAGGGGAGCATCCTGATCTCGGCCGGAGGCGAAGTCGTACACGCTCGTCGCCTCCTGGCCGCGACGGGCCTCCGCGACGAACTCCCCGACATCGAAGGACTGCGCGAACAGTGGGGTCGCGGTGTCGTGGTCTGCCCGTACTGCGACGGCTGGGAGCGCCGCAACGGCGTCATCGGCATCCTCGCGACCTCGCCGCAGAGCGTCGACCAGGCCCAGCTGCTGCGCCAATGGTCCGACCGGATCGTCTATTTCGCCAACCTCATCGGCGAACCGGATGCGGACGCCGAGCGCCGCCTGGTCGCTCGCGGCATCCGCATCGAGCGTCGTGAAGTCGCGCGCATCCGGACCGATCAGGATGACCGCCTCACCGGTGTCGAGCTGACCGACGGCGAAATCGTCGATGTCGGCGCGATCTTCACCGGACCCACGATGTACCCCCTCGACGAGCTTCTCCTCTCGCTGGGCGCGACAACGACCGGGGCGCACGGGATTCGCTGGGTCGCGATCGATGCAGACGGCCGCACGAGCGTCCCGAACGTCTGGGCGGTCGGCAACGTGGTGGACCCGCGCGCGAACGTCCCGGTCTCCCTCGGCGCGGGCGCACTGATCGCCGGAGCGATCAACGCCGACCTCGTGAAGGAGGACGTGGAGGCTGCGCTCGCTCGCATAAATGCTCGCTCAGAGGTTGACCCCGAGGAGGCGAGCAGCCTTCTCAGATGATCGAGGGAGCAGGGCCGCGGAGCGCGACGTCCCCGGTGCTGCGCATGCCGCTCAAAATCAGATCCGCGTAGCGCCGGCGAGCGCTGGACGCCTGATCCCCCAGGGGGCCGGTGGCCTGCTGCACGCCGACCATGAGAAGCAGCACGTCGTCGGCCGTGATCTCCGACCTGATCTGCTTGGTCTTGCGCGCTGACGTCACGAGGCCATCGACAAGAGCGTGAAGTGTGGAGAGCGCGGCTGCACCGCCCTGTCTCTGGAATGCGGGCCGCCCGATCGTCTCGCAGAACAGCGGATCCTCGGCGAGCACCGTGGCGCCGGCGAGCATGAACGTCGTGAGCGCCTCCAGCGGATCGGACTCATCGGCTGCGGACCGCGCGGCCTCCTCCAGGCGGAGGGTCACACTGGCGAAGAGTGCGGCGATCAGGTCTTCTTTCGAAGTGAAGTGACGAAACAGGGTGCCCTTTGCGAGTCCCGCGCGTTTCGCGATGGCATCCATCGAGGCCGCTGTGCCGTGCTCGGCGAACTCCGCCCTGGCGGCGCTCAGAATCTCCGACCGATTGCGAACAGCGTCTGCCCGCTGGGAGGGGTTCTCGTCTGGCGTGACCATGGCCTCAGTCTAGCGATAGTGACCATGCGGTCATTTTGGTGAGGTAACATGACCGAACAGTCACTTTGAGCTGCGCCCTCGAGCGCAGAAAGGAACCATTCCGTGAGCATCACACTTGCCGGCAAGACCGCACTGATCACCGGCGCATCCTCGGGTATCGGCGCAGCCACAGCGCGCACGCTTTCCGAGGCCGGCGCCAACGTCGTCCTCACAGGCCGTCGAATCGAACAGCTGGAGTCGCTTGCCGAGAGCCTCCCCAACGAAGCGCTCGCCGTTCGCCTCGACGTCACCGACCGCGCTTCCGTCGCCGCCGCGGTCGCGGCCACGGTCGAGAAGTTCGGCGGCGTCGACATCCTCGTGAACAATGCCGGCATCATGCTGTCGGGCATGGTCGAGGGAGCGGATGTCGAGGAGTGGACTCGGATGGTGGAGACGAACTTGCTCGGCTCGCTGTACCTCGTGCACGAGACGCTCCCGAGCATCCTGTCGCGCAAGGGCGCGATCGTGCAGGTCTCGTCAACATCTGGCCGATTCGCGCGAATGGGTGGCGCCGTCTACGCAGCGACCAAGTTCGGGGTGACGGCGTTCGCCGAGGCACTCAGGCAGGAAGTGACCTCTCGAGGCGTTCGAGTCATCACCGTGGAGCCCGGATTCACGGAGACCGAGTTGACGTCGCACATCACCAACCCCGCGATGCAGGACATGGCGAAGGGACTTGCGGCATCGATGCGGCTTCTGCGGCCGGAGGATGTCGCAGAGGCGATCCGGTACTCCGTGACCCAACCTGAGCACGTCTCCGTGAGCGAGATCCTGATCCGGCCCACCGACGAGGTGTGACGCGATAGGCCGAAGCTGTCGGACCCGCTGGGGCTTAGAGCGCGAGTGTCATGTAGACGGTGTTCGGGTCGACGACGTGCCGTCCGTACGGTTCGCTGGTGACGAATCCTGACTTCGCGTAGAGGGCCCTGGCTGGGCGGAAGAAGTCCATGCTGCCGGTATCGAGCGAGATGCGCGCGATGTCGCGGCTTCGCGCATCCTGAAGCAGATGAGTGAGCATGAGGGATGCGATGCCCTTGCCGCGATGCGTCGGCGCGGTACGCATGCTCTTCAGCTCCTCATGGCCGGGCTCGATCGTCGACAGCGCGCCCGTGCCGACGATGTCGTCGCCGTCGTACGCGACGAACATCCGCACGCTGGGCTGCTGCAGGGCTCCGAAGTCGAAGGCGTGACGGCTTTCGGGTGGGGCGGTCGGCGCCAGCTCGTCGAGGTACGCCGCGAGGAAATCGGACAGCCGCGTATCCGCGAAGTCTGCAGGTCGAACGTCGATCGTCATCTGGTCAACCTCACTGGGTAGCGTCGTCGGGTCGCTTCGATTCTGCACGATCGGGCGAGGTGCGGTTGATCCCTCCGCCACCCGTAAGGGGGCAAACACGTAGAACACCGAATCGATACAGTGAAGCGTTTGCTTCGCACAGCATCGGCTGCCGAGGCGGAGGGGCGCACATGAGACGAACGCTGATGGCCATTGGAGCGATCGTCGTCGCGGCAATGCTGTCCGTCACCCTGACGCCGGGTGCCGCCATCGCGGACTTAGCGGGCATGCGAATGGTGGGCCACCTCGACTCGCTGTCGTTTGTGCCGGGCAAGGGTGTCGTCGCTGTCGGCTGGGCGCTCGATGCCAACCATCCCAGCGCAACCGACTTCCAACTTCAGATCCGCACCAGCCAAACTGCCGACACGGCCTATGGCCCATACCTTTGGGACTTCACATCGCCGCGCCCCGACGTGAACGCCGCCTATCCCGGATACGGATCGAATCACGGGTTCGTCTTCGAAATGGGTTGGTACCTTCCCGGCACCTACCACTGGTGCGCCGAGGTGACCCCGAAGGGCTCGTTTTCCGGAGCCCAGAACCTTGACCACTGGGGGTATTTCGAGATCGGGTGCGCAACGTTCGTCATTCCCGTCCGCAAGCTCGCAGGTGGAATCGATTCCGTCGCCGTCGGCACCCCGAAGCACAAGCTCGGCATCTCCGTCGCAGGGTGGCTCACCGACAGTTGGGCCTACCCGTACTATGACGAGTCGATCACTTTCCAGGTCGAGCATCGCTCCCTCGACAACAAGACAGCTCTCGGAGGGGTTACGCCTGGGCGAGTCCCGGTGCGCCCAGCGCGGCACTCGCAGCGGCCCACCCGGGTGCGGTCGGCCTTTTGAGCTTCGAAGGGCAGTACACCGACGCCACTGACGGCATCTACTCCTTCTGCGGGACCATCTCGCCCACTGATCTGAGTTTCGGCGCAGGGAGCACCGGCATCGGATGCGTGTCTGGTGCGTTCAACCAGATGGCCGTCACCACCGCGCCGTCACTCGTCGGAGACGGGTCCCTCGGCACCACCCTCCAACTGACCCAAGGCACCTTCACGCCCGTCCCGTCAGCAGAAGATGTGACCTGGAAACGCGTCGACTTGGTCTTCAGCGCCGGTGTCCCTTATTCAGATATGTCGAGCACTCTCATCCCTGGTCCCGGCGGACGCCAATACACGCCGGCCGCCGGGGATGTCGGGCACCGAATCGTCGCATCCGACACGGTCTTCGCAGACGGTTTCCTCGGGCAGAGCTTCAGTCGGGAGACCCAGCGCGTCACCATTCCTGGCGTCTCCACATCTCGGATCGGCGGGAGTGACCGCTATGCCGCATCGGTGGGAATCTCAACCGAAGAGTTCCCCGATGCGAACGCCGGCGCCAGAGTCGTGTACGTCGCGTCGGGAGCGAACTTCCCCGACGCTCTCTCGGCAGGGCCCGCCGCGGCGAAGGAGGGCGGCCCATTGCTGCTCACGACACCGGGGCAGCTCCCAGCGGCCGTCTCCAGCGAGATCACGCGACTCCACCCGGACAAGGTGGTCGTCGTCGGGGGTCCAGCATCCGTCAGCCCTGCGGTCTTCGACGCGCTGAACGGGCTCGCGCCGACAATTCGCATCGGCGGCGCTGACCGCTATGCCGTCTCGCGTGCGCTCATCGATTACGCGTTCCCCGACGGGGCGCCGTCGCTCTACCTCGTGACAGGAGAGAAATACCCGGACGCGTTGTCGGCGAGCGGTGCGGCTGCCAGCGCAGGCGAGCCTGTACTCCTCACCCCCGGGAGCCGCCCGACTGCGGATCAGGGAACAGTCTCCGAGCTCCGATCGCTCCACGTGACCCACGTCACGATCGCTGGTGGCCCCGGTTCGGTTTCGCAGGGTCTCGCGACCACGCTGGGCGCGGGGATAGACGTAACTCGGGCGTCGGGCTCCGATCGTTATGCGGCGGCCGTCTCGGTCAGTCGAAGCGCATTCGCGACGGCGCCGAAGGTGTTCCTGGTGACCGGCCTCAACTATCCCGACGGACTGAGCGCGGGCGCCGCCGCGGGCAGGGAGCATTCGCCGCTCTATCTGACGGACGGAACTTGCGTGCCCCAGGATGTGATCAAAGACATCGTCAGCCTGCACGCGACCTCCGTGGTCATCGTCGGGGGAACCGGGTCGGTACAAACACAAGTCGGTGACCTGTACGCCTGCTCATACTGATATGACCGGCTACTACGTGATCTACGCGTGTGCTTGAGAGCTGCCTTCGGAGAGGGCTCACAGGTGCGCCACGGGACGGTGGCCGTGGTTAGTTCTGCCGAAAACCGCCGACCACGCAACGCTCAACTTGCGCCGTGCGACGACGACGGGTTGGCGGGACGATGCGGTCGCGCCCCGGTCGGCCTGCGAGCGACGTAGTTCGTTCTCGCGCGCCAAGGTCGCCGCGCGTCCGGAGTCCATGCGGAACGCGACGAAAGTGTCGTAGTTCATGATCATTCCTTTCTACAAGCGGAACAGCAGGACGACTGCTGCGGTCGGCGACGTGACTGTGAGGTGTGCATGCGTCCACCATCACGTAGCGCGGTACTCGATCCCTCCTCGGCCGGTACTCGTCCGATACTCGCCGAGAGCGGAGAGCGTTGACGGCCTGTCGGATCGCGCCCACACTGGCCTCATGACCGTGAAGGTGCTCGGTCCATTGGATATCGGGACCGAGCACACCCTGAGTCCGCGAGAGCGCGTCGTGCTCGCCGCACTTATCGTGCTGGCGGGTCGTGCCGTCGCCACCGGCGAGCTAGCCGAGGCTTACTGGGGAGCGGACCTCCCGCGCACGTGGACGCAGCAAGTCAAGACATCGGTTGCGCGAATCCGTGCCGACCTCGGGCCCGGCGCGGTAATCACCCGAGGCTCGGAGTACAGCCTCGGACTCGACCCTGCGACGATCGACGCGTTCGAATTCGAACGCCTGGTGTCCGGCGCCCGCAAGCACGCGATCCACGACGAACACGACAGGGCGGTGGCCGCGTACCGGCGGGCGCTCGCGCTGTGGCGCGGCGCACCGTACCCCGAGCTGGCCGACTGGGAACCGGCCGCCGTCGAGGCCGAGAGGCTGGTCGAGATCCGCCGCAGTATCGAGGAGGAGCTGCTCGAGTCCAGGCTCGCGGAGGGTGAGGACAGCGCCGTCGTCGCCGACGCGGAGCGGCTGGTGCGCGAGTCACCGCTGCGCGAGAACCGCTGGGCGATCCTCGCGATCGCCAACTACCGTGCCGGCCGGCAAGCCGAGGCTCTGTCGAGCATCCGGACGGCGCGGGCGCGACTCGCGGACGACCTCGGCATCGACATCGGTGACCAACTGCGCGCGCTCGAATCGTCGATGCTGCAGCATGATCCGGCACTGACGCCGACCAAGCTGCTGCATCGCGTGAGCGACACCTGCCCCTACCGCGGACTCCAGCCCTTCTCGCCAGCCGACACGGAGGACTTCTTCGGACGAGATGCCGACATCGATGCCTTGCGCCAACGCGTACGCGAGGGATCGCTCACCGTCGTCGTGGGCGCATCCGGGTCGGGCAAGTCCTCGCTTGTGCTGGCCGGGGTGCTTCCGCGCATCGTCGACGGACGACGCATCGCGGTGATCACCGGGGGTCGGGATGCCGCGATCGATCTGCGCGCTCGGATCGAACTTGGCGGGCCCGCCGATATCGTGGTCGTCGATCAAGCGGAAGCGGTCCTCCAGCTACCCGAGCGCGAACGCGATGAATTGTGCAGGATCGTCGCAGAGGTGCTCGCCGGCGGATCGACCGTGCTCATGACGTTGCGCAGCGACTTCCTCGACCGCGCAACGGGCCTTCCGAACATTGGCTCTCTGATCGGCCGTGGCGTATATGCCATCGGACCGCTCGATGCCGATGGTCTGCGTGAGGCGATCGAGCGCCCGGCCGCCCGCGCCGGCCTGCGGCTCGAGCCGGGGCTGGTTGAGTTGATCGTGCGGGATGCCGCTGACCGGCGCACCACCCTCCCCCACGTCTCACACGCCTTGGAGGAGACCTGGGTCCGACGTGAAGGAGCGACCCTCACGGTGGCCGGGTACGAGGCATCCGGTGGCATCGCGGGCGCCATCGCCCAGTCGGCCGAGACGCTGTACCGCTCCCTCGACGCCCACAACGCCGGCGCATGCCGCTCGCTCATACTCCGCCTGGTGCACCGTGGAGCCGATGGCGCGTCCGTCCGACGCACCGCCTCGCTCGCGCCACTCGTCGCCGACCCGGCGTGGCGTGGGGTACTCAACCGCCTCGTGGCCGCCCGCCTGCTCACGATCGACGGCGACGAGGTCACGGTCGCTCACGAGGCACTGGCGACGGCGTGGCCGCGCCTGGATCAATGGCTGGAAGAGGATGCCGAGGGCGCTCGCCTCGTCGCGACCGTCGCCTCCGCGGCCGAACTGTGGAACGGTTCGGGTCGTCGGGACGATGACCTCTTGCGCGGTGCCCGGCTGCAGGCAGCGCTGGACTGGCGAGACGGGTCCGAGCCGGCCCTCACCACGGTGGAACGCGAGTTTCTCGATGCGTCCGCCGAACGGGAGCAGGACGAGATCCGCGAACTTGCGGGGCGCGCTGCCCGTGACAAGCGCATCAACCGCTGGCTGCGGTGGGCGATGGCAGGTGCGGGCGCGCTTCTGGTCGCGGCGATATTCGGCGGCGGACTTGCCGCGGTGCGTGGCGGAGAGGCGGAGCGTGCTGCAGAGGACGCTCGCATCGAGGCGCTCGTGGCGACGTCGCTCTCACTGCTCGACAACGACCGGGAGACGGCAGCTCTGCTCGCGGCGGAGACGTACCGACGGTGGCCCGACGATGCCCGGGTGCGCTCCGCGCTCTGGGGCGTCATGACGAGCACGGTCGGTCTCGTCGACACACACCATGACGAGGGTGCTCTTTTCCCCTCGATGGACATGCTCCCGGGCACCGAGACAGCGCTGCACGTCTCGTCCGGCCAGGACCGTACGGATCAGCCCGCCGTCGAGGTGGTCGATGTCGCCACGGGCGACGTCCTCCGAACTTTCGATCTCGGTCTCCCTGACACGGCGCCAGGCTGGGGCCGCTCCGTCGAGGTGAGTGCCGACGGATCCGTCGCGGCGATCCAATCGCCCGTCTACCCGGATCCCTCGAACACCAAGGAGTGCTGCTGGATTCACCTGACGTTCTTGGATCTCACCACCGGTGAGCCGCTGCCCAGTACGGGGCTCGTTCGCTCGCAGATGTCGCCGACCATGACCTTCGATGCAGCGGGGCGGACTCTGTACATCGCGCAATCGGTCACCGCCGACATCATCGCGGTCGACACGACAACGGGCGAGGTGCGCTCGAGCGCTGCCACCTTCGATGACCATCCGAGTGGGATCGAGAACTTCTACGGCGTGACGCTCGCTGACGACGGCCTTGTCGCTGTGGGTGCCGGCGACCATCTCCGCCTGTACGATCGCGCGACGCTCGCGCTCGTCCGAACCATCCCGCTCGAGGGGGACGTGTCGAGTATGGATGTCATCGCCGACGGCCAGGGTGGCATCGTGGCAACGGGATGGGAGGGCACGGTACGCGTCCTCCTCGCCACGGGCGAAACCTCTGGCGACGGTTCCCGGATCCAACGCGAAATTGCTACTCCCTGCACCTCGCAACGGACACGAGCGTGGCGTGCGGGTCCTACGAAGGAGTTGCCCTCGTCGATCTTGCGACCGGCGAAACGAGGAGTGCACAGGCCTCGCTTCAGCTGAATGAATTTCCGACGTTCGAAACGATCGATGACGGATCCCTTCTCGTGACCGTGACCGTCCCTCCGACCTGGATGCGCTGGCGGGTCGACGGCGGTGGCACCGGCTCGGACGTCGTTGCCAAGGGGCGCGAACTCGTGGACGGCCCGGAAAAGGGAGGATCGCTCGTCGTCACGCAGCCCGTCGGCGGTGGCGGGCGCATGCAACTGTGGGACCTGAAGCGCGACGCCCCGGTCGGCGAGGAGGAGGATCTGATCGTTCCGCTCGGCTCGGATGTCGTGGCGAAGTACTCCCGCTATGACTCGGAGAACCAGTCGGGCGAACCGCAGCTGGAGCGCCAATTGACGGGCGAAAGGATTTCCCTTCGAATCCCCGGGTTGCCGAGATCCTTCAACGTCCTCCCTGGCGGATGGGATCCTCCCGCCTTCGCCTGGTGGTCTGACGGCATCGTCGCCTTCGACCCGTCCACGGGCAAGCCTCTGGGACCCGTCATGACAGTGCCGGGCGTTCAGCTCGATGTCCTCTCGGCGAGCGAGACACCCGACTCGGCACTCGCCGTGGTGACGTGGTCGGTCGATGCGCCTCATTCGGAGACCGGTGTATTCGATATCTCGACCGGACAGCTGCTCGTGCGCGGCCTGTATGACCTCGATTCAAGCCACGCGCTCGACCGCGATCAGTTGATCGGTGTCGCGCCGGACTATGCGCGCCGCTATGACATCCACACGCTCAAGCCGATCTCGGCCCTCGCCCGAGCGATCGGGGGTAGTCAGCTGACGTCAGTCAGCACCGACGGCCGCACCCTCCTCAACGTCGGCTTCAACAACGCACTCACGCTCTACGACCTGACGGCAGACATTGCGCTCGCCACCCCTCTCGACAGCGATGCTCCTGGGGCGCGCCTGCGGGGTGGATACCTCACCGCCGACGGCGAGACCCTGCTCGAGGCGCTCCCCGACGGTATCCGTGTCTGGGACCTGCGCCTGGCTGAGCAGGCGTCACAGGCGTGCGCGCTGGCGGGGCGCGAACTGACCGAGGAGGAGTGGTCGACATACTTCCCCGGCGAGGAGCGCGTAGACACCTGCGCGGCGCTCACGTCCTGACTTCACGGGTAGGGCCCGTGGGATGCAAAAGCTGCCACAAGGAGCGAGTCTTTCATTGCCACGTCGGGGTCATTCGACGTCAGTGTTTCCCCGTCGGCGATGAAAGCGCACGCTCACAATGGCGAGCACTTCCACCCCTAGCCACACGGCGAGGCCCACCCATGTCCACCAGTGACTATCGACGATAGCTGTCCACGCGAAGAGCAGGATTAGCACGCCGAACGCCACCGCCGAAAGCTTTGACGACGCGGCCGTACGACCTATGACCCACCAAGGTTGTCGCTGACGGTCTTCGCCCATGCACCGGAGAGTACTCCGGCAACACTGAACCACGCGCACGGCAATCTACGAGCTTGTGAGGACAGATTTACGTGCATCGGTGGTTCAGCGGCGGGTTCACCTCATCGGGGACCGTGGGTCACACCGTGCCGCTTGTCCCGCCATGCGTAGCGCTCGTCGACCTTGATCGCGCTCTGCATCACGGTGCCCTTCGACACCGCAGACATCACCGCAGCGACCGAAACCCATGACAACACCGCGACGGCCGACACGGCAGAGCCAATGGCCAAGACGGATGCGAACGAGCCAATCGATCCGATCGAGAATGCCGAGCCTACGCTGCCGATCGACAGCACAGAATTCTTCGACGCGATGGACAACACCGAGCCCGTGGACCACAGCGACAGCACTGAACGATCAGACATCCGCACCCCGATCTTTCCCACGATGGTACTCGTCACGGTGACACAGCGACTACCCTCTGAGCGGCGCGCTCCAACCGCACCAATGAAAGTTGTCGGCATGAGGTCGCTGGGCATTCTTCATAGCGACTAAACGGCAGGCTTGGGAGACAACCATCCGCGGTGGCATTCGGCGAAACGCTGCGCGTCCCGCCTTGAGGGTATGTCACCGCGGGCTGCGCCCCACCGCTTCCCCAAGCGCCGCCGCACGCTTCGCGTTTGCAGCGCCTGGGGCCCCGCGCGGCGGGGACCCCAATAGACAGCAGCGAGTACCGAAAAAGGCGGGGCATCCAGTCGCTTTGCGACTCGATGCCCCGCCTTTTTCGATACGTCGGGCTGACAGGATTTGAACCTGCGACCCCTTGACCCCCAGTAATAAGGCCCCTGTTCCGCTGCGTTCCGACCTGCCCCGGATGGGACTAAATCGCTGGGGATCCGGGCGCAGGACACATGACTCAAATCCGCTCCGTTCCGGTCCCTTCCGCGCGGTGCGCACACACAACTGCACACACATTCGCGGAATGGCTACGGCCTGACGGCGCCTGGTGGTTCGTATGGCAATGATTCGAGAAACGCGAGGAGGTCGGTGGCAAGGATGACGGGTTTTCGTCCGTAATAGCGCCGGGTGATTTCGCCGCGAGCGGCAGACTGTTTGATTACAGACAGTGATAGTCCGGTGGCTTCAGCGGCGCCTTCGAGTGTGTAGGCGAGGGGTTGGGGCTTGAATTCGAATGCACTCATGAACCGAAGCTAAAGGCCGCCAGTCACCTCGTCTTGACGTGTTTCGCACGCGGTCGTAAACACGAATGCTTCCGTGTGGTTGCGTACTCAAATCGTGTACACGAACGGATTGGCGGGAATGTTACAGCGGACTGGCGGGAATGTGCCGGCGGAGTGACGTGGGCTCTTCTATCGGACAGCTTGGTGAACGCCAACTTCCTCCATATACCCCTCGTAGCTGTAGCACCACCGGAGATTGTTCACTAGACCGGCAAGCGCGAAGGCAACTTCTTCTGCATACCACTTGCGGCCCGGTCGGTACGGTCGAGGGACGAAAAGCACCTCTTCCCGGCGGCGGCGATTGGGCTCAATCCTGACGGTCAGCAATGTCTCGTGAATGACCTCCTGACCCTGAAACAGAACGCGCACGACTTCGATCCCGGGAACTCGCTCCGGGTAACACGAATATGCGTCGTCGTCGCGCCACTCTGGAGTCCCTTCCGCCTCCCAGTTCAGAGCCACCGAGAGATTCGACTTGAGAACGGCGGCATCGCCCATGAAATCAGGCATGTGCCAGTCGGATTCGACGGACTTCATTACGAGCTCGCGCAGCCCTTCAAGACTCATCTGACCAGTCATAGATGCGCCCTCATCGCTTCCCAAACTTGCGAAGGCGAGCTCCCAGCCAAGCTGATCCACCGTGTCACCAAAATCATCAGCATCCGCACGCAACGGAAACGTCACCTGCCGCATTCGCCCCGTCCGGTCACGAGCTTGAACCCGCCACGACTCTCCCCGCGCTGTCACACTGGCCACAAGCGAGAGCGTAGCTGGCCCGACTTGCAGCCGAAGTCTGTGACGGCGGGGCGATCACGACTGAGGAAAGGATATGAGGTGGAGTAGATCTCTTCCGAGCCGAGTGGTGTGGGTGGAATAGGCACCTTCGGTACTCATCATCTGCGTTGGTACGTTCGCGAGTCTGTGGGACTCGAGGTAATCGATGACTATGTCGGTTAGGTCCGCTGAACCCGGTTCGTTATCGAAAATCCATTGCTTGATGAGTTGGGGCACAGTGGTGGGCACGAATGGGCCGGCCTCGGTCTGCCAATTGGGTTGGGTCTTCGCAATGAACGATTGCGGATCGTCGAGGAACGCAAGGGTGCGGGCGTGGATATCTTGGATTTCTCCTAGCATGTGAAAGAGCTGTTGACGGATTGCCTGCGGGACTGTGCTCCAGTCGCCCATTTGAGCAGCGGCCCATGCCAGGCGCTCTCGTTGTTCTTGTGAGGCCGATTCCGCCGCCAGTCTCGCGGCCCGTTCGTAAGACGCCATGAACTCGTCAGAGTTGAGGATGTCGGCCGACTGCAGCCCGGAGCTATTCGCAAGGATGTTGTCGACGGCACGTGCGATCTTGATATCGAAGTCGTACTGCCGCTCGGCTTGCCTGGAAGCGATTAGGCCTGAAGCTATCTCTACCGCCGCGCCGCCCACGAGGGGAGCGTCGAAATTGACGCAAATCCTGTTGCAAACACCAGGTCTTTGGTGGCGTCGTGCCGGGGAACGGCTTCCTCTAGGCTCATGGGCGAACGGTACCGCGTTCGTCCGAGGCTGAGCAATGCATTCGATCCCAAGATCGGTCTCGGCGAAGTGATTGGCGCCTGCTCGAGTGGATTTCGAGCTCCCCGCAAACGAACTTGAGGAGGCTGAATTGATTGAAGGAACTGAGGTGACGGTTGAGGGACGCGACGGAGTAATCGTGACCCGAAACAGCGGCGGGACGTACGAGTACTACAAAGTGCGAGGCGAGTACAACAACGCGGTGTATTCAGTGTTATTTGAGGACACCGGCGAGGTCCGGCAGTACCTCGGCGATGTCCTCGAAGAAAGGTGAATCAAGTCTGACATTCGAACGTATGTTCTAATGTTGATGTGACCCGTCCGCGCCCGATCCGTTACGACCACGACACCTGGTTGGTGATGCGTGACAGTGATGTGTTGCCGAAAGCGGTCATCAAGCGGTTCGTGGACCGCAGGAAGGTCGATCAGTACTTGTTGATCCTCTGGGATCTCGACCCCGCGAAACAGGTGCTCATGGCGGTGTGTGACTCGCTCGAGAAAGCAGATCGCCTGGTGTTGTACGACAACCGAAATCCGACCGGATACTGGAACGGCCCGCCGAACCCTCGGCATGACGGAGCTTAAAGCGTCTGTTATTAAAACGGTCATCCATTTCTTTTGTGGCCACTTGAGGCATAGTCTTCGTCCAGACACGTCAAAGATGAGCAAGTGTCACTAATGACGCAAGGGTGACTGAGCGCCGGGGGAGCGCTATGACGCTCGAGAACGTATTCAATCCGAAGTTGAACGCACTCAACGCCTGTGCGGCTGCTACTGGCCGTGAGCGTCATCGTGTGGCACTCCTTCCCTATTACTGGCGCTGCGCACCCTGCCCCCGCCGTCACACAGTTGCTGGGGGAAGGCGGGGTTGACGGTTTCTTCGCGATCTCGGGGTTCCTGATCGTGTCGAGCTGGATGCGCCGCCCGCACTGGTGGCCATACCTTCAGGCGCGGTTCCTTCGCATCCTGCCGGCGTTCTGGGTTTGCTTGGTCGTGACAGCGGTCGTCGTAGCGCCCATCGGGATCCTGCTCGCGCACCAGGCATTCCCTCACACCTACCTGACCGACGCAGCAATGTACGTGGTGAAGAACGCCGGCCTACGAATCACCGAATTCGGTATCGCGGGAACCTGACCGCTGTGCCCTACCCCGGGGTGTGGAACGGGTCACTGTGGACGCTCTGGTGGGAGTTCCTCTGCTATCTCGCGGTTCTCGCACTCGGGCTCACACGGCTACTCAAATTCAGGGCAACCATCCCCGCCATCTTCGCCGGATGCCTCACCGGGGTGATCCTTGCGGACACCGGGGCCTTGACCAACTTCTACCTGGTCAACGCGTCGAGATTCGGCCTCATGTTCGCGGCCGGCGCGCTCATCTACCAACTGCGGCACTGGCTGCCCGCACGCTGGTCACTAGTAGCCGTATCCGCGGGACTGACCGTCGTTGCGTCAGTACTTCCCGACTACCGGGTGCTAGCTGCGCTGCCCCTCGCGTACCTTCTCATCGCGACGGGAGCAATGGTCAAAGTTCGTCGCCTCCGGCTCGAAAACGACATCAGTTATGGCACTTACATTTACGCGTTCCCGCTGCAACAGGTGTTGGCATGCGCCGGCCTCTACGTTCTCGGTGTCCCGCTTTTCGCGGTGGCCGCCATCGTCGTGACGTTGGCAGTCGCGTCACTCAGCTGGTATTTGATCGAGAAGCCCGCGATGCGTCTAAAGCGAGCCCGGTCCACCGAAGTCATACAGCAGCCCTCCCATTCGTTCTCGTAGCAGTCTGCTGTTGAATCCGGCCGGGTCGCGGATAAGGTTCACCGAGCTCACAACACCCCACCCCCATTCACGGTCGTCAACGTGGACGCCTCAGCAGCGTCGATACGCACATCGATGAACTTCGACAGGTCAACCCCGTTCGAGATAACTTGCACGTTGAACACCGGACGCACAACACTTGCGGGTGCCGCCTGCGCGCCGGAAATGTTGTTCACCATTTGCGCTACCTGCAGTTTCGATGCGCCAGAGTTCATCAACTTCACCACCGGACGCCACGCCCCCGCGTACGGGTTCGACAGAACTTCTTCTCCAGGAGAAAGCAAAGCCGGCACCTTGTCCGACTTCGGGCCGCCTGCGCCTTGAACCGTTCCACCATCAGCGAACGCCTGCAACGGCCCGCCAGCCACACCCGCCCGCGCACGCGCAGCGATAGTCACCGTTTTCCCGTGCAGGTTGTCGATCCAGTTCTGAAGATCCTGAACCTTCTTCACCGCCTCATCGAGTCCCGAAGTGTGGAACGCAGTATTCACGTTCGCCGGAATCAACCCGTACTGATCAGCAAGCTTGTTCGCCTGGTCAGCCGTGGCCCCTGCAGCAATCGCAGCGTTGATGAACGCCTGCCGAGAAGCCGCCATTTGAGTCGTCAAATCGGCGGAAGATGCCCCCGCTTGTGCATTAGCAGAAGTAACCTTGATCGCGGACGACGCAATGTCGTTCAACGCGGACATGTTCTTCCGGCCGGCCTCCGTAGTCACATCAAGTGACCTACCGTTGGCTTTGACCTGCGCCTCCGCGTCAGCGAGCGACTGCTGATACTGAATGTTCGCCTGCGACGCATCCAAGTTGACCTGACCGAGGCCAGCCAACTCTTTCGCGAAACTGTCCGTCGACTCGGCTGCGGCATCAGTCGCGTTCTTCATCGCCGTGATCACATCAGTGCTCGTAGCGATATTCGAGTTCGCGCCCTCAGTCGCCGCGGACAACTGCTTGGCCTTAGCGACCTGCTCGTTGATCTGGGCGTTCTGCCCACCGATTACCGGACCCAGCAATTCGAGAGCAGCAATCTGTTCCTGCTGCTTCGTCGTCAGGTGACCAGTCTCTTTCGACTGCTCCATGATGTTGTCGCGGGTGTGCTGCATTGTCTGCGCAAGGTTGTACTGCGCGGTACTGTTCCCCAGCGTCGCGGAGGTGACGTCTTTCAGCGAAGCGCCGATCTTCTTGGCCGCGTCGAGTGCGCCCAGATCCTGCAACCGTTTCGCCGCCACTGCACGGGTACTCTCGCCGATGGCGTCGTTGTCCTCTTTGATGGCCTGCGCATATTCAGATGCCGCCTGAGCTGCCTGTTGAGACGCAACAGCGTTCACACCGAGGACCGCAGCCAGGGCCGAGATCCCGGCAGTGATCCACCCGATCGGCCCGGCAGCCAATTGTGTTGACACCCCGACTGCACCAATGGCCGCGGCCACGGCTGAGAGGATCGGCTGGATCAGCCCCCACAGTTTGAACGCGGCGAACCCGGCAGCAGCCGCAGTCGCAACATCCAATAGCACCGGCAACGGGATGGCGTTGATGGCGGCACCGAATAGGGTCAGCCCCTGCAGAACAACCGTTCCGAGAGGGGCCAACGCCTCCACAATATGCAGGGCCGCAGCAGCCAACGAACCAAGGGTCTGCGCGACGATCGGCAACTGTGTGATCGCATAATTAGCGAACTTCTGAAGGCTTCCGTCCTGCGTCCACTGCTGAAACCCCTTAGCGAGATCCAGCACATACTTCGACGCCTGCACAAACAACGGGTTCAGGATCCGCAGAGCAGAGACCACACCTGTGAGCAGAGCGTTCCCCACCGCGCCGAGGATCGAAGCAAACGTCCGAATCTGCGAGTTCAGTTCCGGGAGCGCACCATTGATCGTTTTGATAGCCGTCTGAAACGCACCCAGCATGGCGTTCGCCGCAGTCGAACCGAGAGCGTCCAGGCTGGACTTCAGTTCTGCCAGCCCGGACTTGTACTGTCCGCCAACAACGGTTGCCTGTTTGATCGCCTGGATGATGCCGTAAATGCCGAGAACACCCGCGGCACCCATACCAGCAAGAGCGCCCGCTACGCCGACCGCATACCCGGCGAGAGGTGCCAGCAGCGGAATCAGCGCGGCAATCGCAGCAGCAATGAGCTGCCACCGCTGCACGCCGCCACCATTGGTGTCGTTCAGTGCCTTCTGAGACAGATTCAGCCGGTTCGTGGAACCATCGAGCTTCTTCGCGGCCTCATCAACAGCAGCGAGTTTCGTGATCGCACCATTGTCGTCAACATCGACACTGATCCGAGGATCAACGGACCCCAGCTTGCGTGCAGCAGCATCTGCCGCGGCAAGCTTCGCCATGAAATCAGAATCATCAAGCGTCAGCTTCGCGTTGATACTGCCGGTCGTCGTCGGGCCTTCTTCAGCCATAGCCGGCCTGCTCCTTTAAATAATGAATCCCCGCGGACGGGGATGGGAATTCGGTACCGCGGCCTACGCGGTCGCGGTTCGGGTGAGGGGGATCCAACCGCTCGAGCCAGCTATCCAGTACAGGTGCGGGATCACGTTCACGGTCGCTACGGTTTCCGGCGACGATTGGGTGTCAAGTAAGGCCGTCACACCGAACACAACGGTCGTACCCGCCACAGCAGCTGGGGCCGTGAACGTGATGGATGACCCGTTGTCCTGGAACAGGGTCGTCGGTCCCGAAACTTGACGCCACAGGTACCCCGTTGCGGGCGGCGAGGTTGCACCCACCGTGGCGGTCACAGTCACGGCATCGAACGCCTCTACCGTGACGTCAGGGAACGGTCGGACCGTCAACGCGGCGTTGCCACTAAAGACGACGTCCCCGAACCGTAGCGTTGGAGTCGTACCCGTGCCGGTGAACGTCACGCCACCGACCCGGAGCTTCTTGTCAGCGAGGAATTGAACCCCTCCGACCCTTAGCGTTGTCATTGACGAATCCCTCCTTACGGCGATGTCGCATAGGACTCGAGGTACAAGTTGCCCCAGTCCGTGATCGCGGTGACCGTCCCTGACGACGCCGAGAACGTGTAAATGGTCGGCGTCGTCGTTGTAAGCGCCTGGGTCCACTCCTGAAGCTGCGTGGAGCCCTGATACAGCCGCACCTTGGCAGTAGCAGCACCACTAGTTCCCAACCAAAGCTGCGATGCGATATCAAGCGAACTGCGCGCCACCATCGGCACCATACGGAACCGCTCAGACTGACCAGTGCCACTCAGATTGGACGACTCGACATAGGTCGTTGACGACGCATCCGAAAGCGCTTCGCCCTCTGTTGCGGCGCCACCCACGTTCGACCACGAACCGGATACAGCAGTCGGCGGACCAGGAAGAGCCGACGCGCTGCCCGTGGTCGGTACGCGCACCTCGGTGGACACCGTGGTGGTTAGCGCGTTCGAATCGGTAACGATGCACTGCAACGTGTAAAGGCTCCCTGCGGAACCGGCCGTCAGACTAACCGTGTTCGTCGTTGTGCCCGAGAGGGTGGGAGCACCCGTGCCAGACACCGGGTACACGTAAGACCACGCATACGACGAGATCGTGCCGCTCGAGGAAGACGCGACCACGGCAGCGGTCACCGCGGCGCTAACAGCCACGTTCTGGTTCGGTGGCGTCGACACCATGGGAGGTGTAGTCGTGCCAACCCCGATGAAGTCGGTGAGGCTCGTATCGAATGCGAACTCGTCAAAGCCGTAGGCCTCGGCAGTGTTCGTGTACTTGCCCATATAGAGGGATGTGAAGTTGCTTGCCGCGCCAACGTTCGCCGCCGAATTCAGGTAGGTCGACTCCACCGGGGTTGTTGAGTTGCCGGTGTAATACGCGACCTTGATCGTGCCGTTAGAAGTTGTGGTGCCCGCAACCACATACGCCTCGAGCCGATACGTGGTGTTCGCCGCCAGAACGTTGGAGAACGTAAACACACCCGAAGTGCCAACTGCGTCATCGACGCGGAGCTTGCCGGCCGTATTGATGTGCACGGTGAAAAGGCGTCCGCCAGACCCGTTGTGAGCCCGCATCAAATGCGCATCGGATGTGGCAGGAGAAGCCTTCGGAGTGAACTTCATCTTCGCCGAGAACTTGGTCGAATTCGGCAGGTTCCACTGGCCAGCGCCGAACGTGCCACCGGCGACAGAAGCACCCATCGTCCCCTGCGTGGCGTCCGATGCGCTGTAGAGAAAACCGGCACCGAAGGCGCTATCGAACGCGGTACCAGAAGCGCCCCCGGAGTTGGCGTTCGTGATAGCGACACCGTTCGAGCCGCCTTCAAAGTTGTTACTTCCTGAGGTCATGAAGTTGCCCTTTAAATGCCAAGGCCCTTCCGGGGCCATGGTCCTTAAATACGAAAAGCCCCCAGCGGGGGCCCGTTCAATGCGGAAGGCCCCGCTAGGGGCCAAAGAGATAGGCGCGGTCAGCTTGTTGAAGCCACGCTGTCTGGGAAGGGTGGGGTGTCGGCGCGGCCAAGGTAGGTGTTTAGCTGTCCCGACTTACGTGCAGCGACGACCTGTTCAGGTGTCGCCGTCTTCAGCCACTCTTCGATCTCACGGTCGGAGGACATCACGCGACCGCCTTGCCAACCGGCTCAACAATCTCGATCGCCATGCGAAGACGTGACTCGTCCTTCGTCATCGCGATCCCGGTTTCTCCCACATCGAAGATCAACCGCAGAAGGTTCGGTGCGTTCACTGGCGCCAACCGTACAGAGTCGATCAGAATCGCGGACCCACCGGACTCCATGCCCATCCCGTCGTGATCTTCCGACACAACACCAAGTTCAGGCACACCCAGGGCACGCAGTCGGTTACCCCAGTCCTTGTACCGCGCATCATGTTCGGCGCCAAGCGTTTCAATGCTTCGCACGTACGCGAACAATGAATTCAGGGACTGAAGCAACTGCTGGCTGTCACCGACCTGAGAGGCAAGGATCTCTGCCTTGAGATCCTTACGAGCCCGAATCGCATACGCTTCCTCATACCGCTCCCGCTGGTTCTCGGTGCGATGCGCAACCAGCTCGAGCCACTCCACGACACCCTGCTGCGACGCAATATCCGACTGAGTAATCGTGTCGTCGCCGTTGACGACCCGGGTGCGGAGTTCAGCCGCCGCAGTCTTCGCGTTCTCGACGTCAGTCCACGCCTGCGCCACATCCTCAGCCGTGACCGGCACCAGCTCATCCTTCTTCGTCGCCATCGGGCGCACCCTTCGGTAAATGTAGTTATCAAGATCCTTCGGGGCGATATGCCACAGATTCCCGACCTTCTGCGCAGGCAACTTCTGTCGCTCGCAAGCCTTACGAATCCCACGCTCAGACCGCTCAGTAAGCTCAGCGGCCTGCGCAGAAGTCAGAAACGAACCCTCAACTCCCGATACATCAATTCTCCCAGCCGGCCGCTCAGTGGTTCCGGAAAAGGAACTCTGACCAGCAGATTCAAACCGCTCCGCTGCAACAGTGAATGCCTTCAATAAAGCAACGGCCGGCGAAGACGGGTTCCCGCGCGCCTTCTTGAGCTGCTCACGCAGCTGCAACTCAAGCCACGGCACCACTGCAGGCGGGACGATAACGGACCCATCCGGCTTCAAAAGAGCGCGAACCTCAACAGGCAGGCCTTCAAACATTTGTCACCCCCAACGTGGGATACGCCAGCAAGGTCCCCGAAGATAGAGTGCCGCTCATGATGTGCACAACGGATGACATTGGTTGCGAACTTGCGCGCCTCGTCGAGACTTTGAACTCGTGGGATTGGAACGCCTTCTGGTCAACGGTGGTAGCGACACTGTTTGGCGCAGCCATCAGCGGATTTCTTGCGTGGCTCCTATTCAGAGGGGACCGGGCGGCGAGATACAACGAGTCTCTTGACAACGCGCTGCAACGTTTTGTTGAGGCCGTGGGGAAGCACCTGGATGAGCTCATCAAATACAAACTCGACCAGATCAAAATCACCCAAAGCACGGCGGCAGTTGTGCACGCCATATTCCAACCCATCACCTTTGCCCTGAACATCGCAGCGAACCATGTCGCAATGCTCGCTCGGGGCAAAGACGAACCAATAGCGATTGCGCTCCGCGAATCCATCAGTCGCATCGAACAAGAACGCATCGACACCCAAATGGCAGCACTTTCGCAAGTCACCGCAACAATCGCAGAATGGCGCAGCGGGCGATGGACGCGCGAACAGACCGCCAACGAACTAGGTGCGCTCCCCGGGTCGCTATTGAATCCCACAGAGCAGGAGAGTCCCACCATCAACCCTGACCCCGAGGATCCGTGAACCGTTTCCACGGGATCGTCCACGCCACCGGATTAGCAGCCATCTGCTTTCCTACGTCCTCGAGCAACGCAGCCTGCAACGCCTCGCGCTCACGTCGCTTCACCACAGTCCGCAACGACGCATCAATATCCGCCTGAACATCCGCACCAACACTCGGATACAAACCACACCGCTTCGCCCACGTGTGAACCGTCGCCATCAAATCCAACTGCAGATCCAACGCCGTCTGCGTGCCCCCATCCCTCATCGGAACCGAAGCAGCCTCAACAAACGGAATTTGATCAATCCACGCCTCCAAAAGCTCCAGCTGCGCCGCAGCAATCGAATACCGGCGCAACCGCTCAACGAAACGCGGAGTATCCAACCACTCAAGCCCCACAGTCCCCCGCAACTCACGAGCAATCTCATCCGCAAGCGGCAAAAACCGGCGCGACGAATACACACCATGCGACATCGGCCCCCGATTCCCCACAGACACCCGATTACCCCGCTGAAACGGCGGACGCTGCCCCTTAAAACGCCGGCACCCAACGCGACCCATCCGAATTCAGGTAAACCATCCCCTCAACCACGAGCAGCACCCAAAAACCGGAATCTGAAAACTCCCCCAATATTTCTCGGGGTATAGCGGGGGCCGCCCAACGTCGAAAAAGGGGGTGGGGGGTGGTGTTCAGGTCGTGCATCATCGCTCTCCTGTCGTTCGTTCAAGCCGGTCGCGGGCGGCCACACGTCGAGCTGCGTTCTCTTCGCGCAGTAGGTGCACATAGTCGGCTACCACCTGCACTGCGCCTGGGTCGGTAGCTCGCAGCGCAGCCATAGCGTTGGCGTACCGCGGGTAGAGATCCTGTTGGGCATCCACTGCCACACGAATTGCGCTAGCCACCTGAGATCACCCGCGCACTTGACACAGCGACAAGGGATGAGGCTGACTCCCCCGCAACCACTGGGAACTTTCCTCCGAGTGTGCAGCGTGTGTGCACCGCGGGCACGCCGGCCTCATGCGCGCGCGGCGAGTTCCCGTGAATCATCGAGAGCGCACGAACAGACCGATCACGACTGGTTGTGTAGGTCATTGATGTCTCCGGTTGTGTCTTCGAGGATGAGGCTGGTGTAGGTCTGTTCGATGAGTTGTCGGGCTTGTTCGTCGCCGTGGTCTTCGGTGAGACGTTGGTGGAAGGCGATGATTGTGGCGGTTGCGAGGTCTGCTGCTGCTTGTGCTTTGTTGGGCTGACTGTTGATGTGGCTGACGATGTGGTCGGCGAGGTCTCGGTCGGTTGTCCCTTGTGAGAGTTTGAGCAGCGCGTCGTAGGTGATGACGAGTGGGTGGGTCATTTGGCGTCCTCGAGTGCATCGTCAATCTGAGCTGCGGCGATGCAGCCTTTGATGAGCGCGCGGGTTTGGTGGTCGCCGATGTAGTTGGCCGTCTGATGGGTGTAGATGACTACGGCTGCGAGGACAAGTTCGGCTGCCGTCTGTAGGGGGTCTTCTGATGTTTCGAGGGTGGTTGTTGTTGCGTTGATGAGGGTTGCGAGGTCGCCGCTTCTGAAGCCTTGGTCCATGAAGGTGTTGGCGAGTTGGTAGAAGGTGGTGCTGGTGATGTTTCCTGCTTCGATGTTGTTGAGGTTCATGCTGCTTTTCCTTTGGCGTATTTGGCGGCGTGGGCGGCACGGGCTTTTTTGATTTCGATGCTTCGTGCTGCGGCTTCTGCGGCTTGCTGATGGGTGTTGTGGATGCGTTCCCAGTGGCCGGCTTCCGCGTTGGCGAGGTCGCGTTGTGCTTGGACGAGTTGTGCTGTGCGTTGCCTACACATGGCGATCGCTTCGTCCAGTTGTGGGGTGAGGTCGTCAAGGGCTTCCGCGTACCCGCAGGCGAAGATCCTGGACTCCCGGAGAGTGAGGTCTTCGAAGCGGATCTCATTCATGGGTGCCCCCTGCGATGTACACGAGCTCGTGTCGTTTTCTGCACCGGCTGCCGCATGCGGTTTCGTTGAGGTCGTCTAGTGCGTCGTACGCGGGGGTGGCGACTTCCCAGAGGGTGATGGTTGGGACGTTGCACCAGGCGATGACGGCGTATCTGCCTTGACCGATGACCCACGCGGCTCTGGGGATGGCGCAGCTCAGGAAGGTTTTGACGGTCCTGTGCTGGCTGTGGCATTTGTGCAGGCGGTAGGTTTTCATCGTTCACCGCCAGTGTTGGCACCAGTGTCGGCATTGCCCGCGTATTGGTTCCAGGTCTGCTCGGACTGCCGAAACTGCCGAAACTTAGTGTCTGTCTGGGTTGTCTTGCTAGTTTTTTCGCCGTGACTAGTAAGGAATAGGCCTGTTTCGGCAGTCTGGGCAGTGTCGGTAGATTTGAAAGTAGTGGCAGTCGATTGCCGAGACTGCGTGTGGAGTGAGTAGAGCCATGGGGCTCCTGGCGACGCGGGACGGGATGTGCCGATGTTTTTCATGGCGGTGCGTACGGCCTTCTGGCCGTACCCGGCTGCTTGTGCGGCGGCGTGTACTTCGTTCGCTAGGACTATCTCTTTGCCGAGCATGTAGTCGCGCACGAATTGCTCTGCCTTTTCGGGCTGGGTTGGGGTGTGCTCATCGGCTTGCTGTTCGTCGCGCCATTCCTGCAGCAATTGCTTGATGGATGCACCGGCGCTTGAGGCGTTGATGAGGGTTGCCACGGTTCCGGGGTCGTCGTCGGTTTCCAGGCGATGCTGCTCAATGTTGATGGTGAAGCGCACAGCGTCGTGCACCCCGGTGGTGTTTGACTTCTCCGGGCCGATCCACACGTGAGTGTCCGTGCCGTTCTCACCATCGTGCGGAGCCCTCGCAGCGAACAGGATCATGCGGGCCTTCTGGCGAAGCGCAACGGTCGACCCTAGGAGGTCACGGGTGTTTGCCGTGTCCATCCGGTTGGTGTGCGTGATCAGCAACACGGTGGCGTCGAGCTGCGTTGCGGTTGCCTTCCATGGGGCGAGCGCTTGACGGCCGTGCTGGGTGTTCCGAACCTGTAGGCCGGCCTCGACCGTGTCCAACCATGCGTCGACAACGATCAGTGCAGGGTTGATTGCTTCGGCTTCGATCGCCTCGAGCAGTGGAGGCATGTGCTCGGGGAAGATAGGGGTTCCGGAACCGTCGTCGGCTTCGGACATCAGGTGGACGCGCGCCATATCCGCGCCGGCCACTGTGAGGCGGGCCGACACTTCCGCCCAACTGTCCTCAGTGATGATCAGGACGACATCCTGCGGTTCACGCTTGGGAATGTTGAACGGCTTGAAGGGTGCGCCCGTGGTGATGTGGGCGACCATCACTACCCAGGTGAGGGATTTGCCGATGCCCTCTTCGCCAACGAGTACAGCGATTTCGCCGCGCGGCAGGAACCCGCGTGCCAACCATGTCGGGGGCTTCGCGGGGGAAGGTCGATCGCCCGACGAACGCGCATGGTCGGTTCGGTGACCGCAGTCGTGCCGGTGCTCACTGATCACCCTGGCCGGCGAAGTACTTCGATCGCCAGTCGCCGATGTTTCGGAGGACTTCACGCCATGTGGGATCGGCGTATGCGCCGCGGTCAGCGACGTGGCTCTCGCGCCAGTTGCGCGCTGCAATGTAGCGGCGGATGGTGGCGGGTGTGAGGTCAGCGGGTGTTAGGCCGTCGAACTCGTTCGGGTCGACTCGAATGTCTTGTAGGCGGCTGTTGGCTGATGTTGTGGGGTGGGTGGGAGCAACTTCTGAGGGCATCTGACACCAGTTCGGTCATGGTGGATCTCAACGGTCTAGCAAAAGTGGGACTGGGTTCAGGTGGTGAAGAGTTGACCACCTGCGTGGAGTGCGGGTCTTACGTTTCGTCCGCGCCAAGTAGCGCGAGAATCTTTGCGGTGGGCACCAGGATCGTTCGGCCCAGCCGAAGGGCGGGCAGTTCGTTGCGGTGGATCGCTGAGTACGTCTCTTTGATCCCGACACCCATGAACCGCGCCGTGTCTTTCACCGAGTTGGTTGGGCGGGTCTTGTACGCCCGGATCTCGGCGGCGGTCATCTCTTGTAGCGTCATTGCTGCATTCCCCTCAGGAGATCGAGGACTCGGCCGTACCTAATTGCCAGTGGGCCGCGAGGGGTTCGCTGGCCGTTTTCCCACCGCCAAACCGAAGCCGCACTTGTGCCGCAGCTAGCGGCCATGTCGGCAAGAGACAGCCGAGAGGCCAGGCGCAACTTGCGTGCCTCGCCCAGGGCGAGAGCCTCACGTGCCCTGGCGATCCTCATGGCATCTTGAACGTCCATACCACTATCTTACCGATTGCCTACCGTTCGTGCACCAGAAGGGCTTACCTTTTCAGGCTCACGTAGGCGATAAGGCCCTTGTCAGTTCGTTACCGGTTGTGGTTTACTTGATACGTGACGGAAAGCGAATCGTCGTTGGACGACCTGAGAATGCCCGAGAATTGGCACGTTGCGTGGGTGCGCGCGGGGTGGAGTGGGTACAGCCTGGAACTGATAGCGAAGCTGCCAATCGAGCAGGTAGGGATTTACCAATTGCCTCGTCTGTTTGAGATGTGGATCGCCGAAGGCGGAACTCAGGTAATGATTTGCGTGCAGTTCTGGGCAGCGGACGGTGAGCTGTCTCTAGCCAGTACCCACTCCGTTGGCTTGGACGTGGACGAGACGGTCAACCGCCTGAAGGCTCTGCGCTCGTTCCCCTGGTGGAAGCGCAAAGCCGTGCAGCAAATGGACTACTACAACATCAGTGCCGACAACATCATTTCTACGAGCACGCGTCCGGAAGGCATGTCTAGAAGTGAATGGGATTCGATCATTTCTGCGGACCCAGCGCTTGCCGCGCGGGTGCGTACCGTCCCGACCACCAGACGCCGCGATCGGATCACGGATGCCTTACTCAAGGAGGTTGCTGACGTTTACCGGAAGGCGTGGGAGGACGGGGAGAATCCGACTCAATCCGTACAGAAGCACTTTTACAAGGCGTATTCGACAAGCGCCCGATGGGTGGGACTTGCTCGAGAACGCGGCTTCTTGGGGCCAGCAGATGGCTCCAAGGGCGGCGAATTGAATGACGTGACGGCCGAACAGCCGTGACATAAGAAAGGCCCCCGGTCTGCGCGAACAGATCGGAGGCTATCCACGATGTACCCCTGAAAGGAACCATCATGAACGAGAACAAGAATACTGGAATCCCTGCCAGCGAAAACCGTGACAGCACGGAACCTTCGGCGTCAGAACTGCTTGCGCAGTATGACGCGGCAGCGGAGATTGCACGGGCCACACCATGCGACATCGAAGGTTGCGACGGTTGGTTGCACGAGCCGTTCGGCGAACCCAATGCGCATCGGTTCTCGCGGACATCTTTCGATGAAGGTGAAGTCGTCCTCGAGGCGATCGTCAGCGAAGGCAAATACAGCGGCTCTGTTCTTCTCCAGGGAACCTCGGACGACATGAGCCCATCGGACCTGCGGTCCAAGGCCGACCTCTACGAAGACCTGCCGACGCTTATGCGTCAGTACGCGGACGAAATCGAAACCCGGCAAACTAAGGCGCTCGTGGCACAGTTCACCACCGAATCGTCAGTGTCCGATCTCTACTACGCGGCAAAAGATCGCGGTGTCGACTGGACAACCGTCGCGCTCGCGGTGCTCGGGAACGCTGGTGAAAAATGACCACCGTCATGGCGAGCCGGCCCCTCTTGCTCAGCTCAATTAAGGCGCGTCACACGCTCACCGACATCACTGCCCAGAACATCCGGTGGCTGTTCGCGTACCAGGACATGCGTCGCCGCGAGCTCGCCGAGATTCTGCGGGTATCGATCGCGACTGCGGGGAAAGTCTGGAACGGTCACCGCAGGATCGGCACTGATGACCTCGAGAGGTTGTCCACCGCATTCGGAATTTCACCCGACCAGTTCGTGATCGACCACGCCGGCAACGGGAGTTGGATCTACAACAACGTGAAACGGAAGTAGGGATACCCAATGGCGAATGACATCTACCGCCGCTGCGGATGCCGCGACAGCGGGGGCAAACAGTTTCCGTCGCTCCCCTCGGGGGCCTCTGACGCACAGAAGACGCGAGCATGCCCCAGGATGCTGACGGACGACAAACACGGCACGTGGGGCTTCTACCTCTCGGCCGGTGTCGACCCGAAGACGGGCAGGCGGCTGCAGATCCGGCAGGCCGGCTTCAGCACCAGGCGGGAGGCGCAAACCGAACGCAACAAGCAGGCAATCAAAGTTGACAGCGGCGCCTACGTCAAACCGACCCGCCAGTCCTATGCCGACTACCTCGACGTATGGTTCAAACGCCGCACAACGACCGTAGACGTGCTCAAAGACACCACGGCAGGCAACTACGCCAGGTACATCCGGAACGACATACAGCCGTCCACGCTGGGCCGCATGAAGCTCACGGACATTCGTCGTCACCACGTCAACGCATTCGTTGATGAGCTGACGGAGAGCGGTCGTGGGGCGACGACAGTCCGCCGTATCGCGGCGGTTGTCCAGGGTTCGTTGAAGGCTGCTGATCACGATGACCTGATCGACCACAATCCGAGTCTCGGCATCCACATACCGGATGTTGAGAAGAAGGAGGTTGGTGTTTGGGAGCCGGCGCAGGTGGGGCACTTCCTCGACGTAGCTGTGGGTCACCGCTTGGGCGCGCTGTTCGAGGTTGTCATGTTCACAGGGCTTCGGCGCGGTGAGGCGATCGGCCTGCGTTGGGCTGATGTCGACATGACGCGTCGCGTCATCAACGTCCGCAACAACCGCACTCAGGCAGATCGGCACATCGCGGAGGGCTCACCGAAATCAAGTTCCGGGAGGCGTGTGCTCGACTTTGACGATCACGTTGCGGGAGTGCTCATCGCGTGGAAGTTCACGCAACAGCAGGAGGCGGCGTCATGGGGTGAGGCGTGGGCGGATACCGGGTATGTGTTCACCTACGAGAGCGGCCAGCCCCTCAAGCCGCAGTACGCAACCCGGCTGTTCGACAAGATCCGGACCAAAGCCGAACTGCCCAAGCTCACCTTCCACGGACAGCGTCACGAGAACGCGTCCCTGATGATTGCTGAAGGCGTCGACATCGCGGTGGTGTCCAAACGTCTCGGGCACTCATCAATCGGCATCACGTCCGACATCTACGGCCACCTGATCGGTTCCGCGTCGCGTGACGCGGCTGAGAAGGCAAGCCAGTCCGTGCCCCGCCAAACGGTGGATGCACACACAGTGCACACACAAGGCCGCTGACAGGGCAAAGAGAAAGCCCCGGACCACGCGATTTCCGCGTGATTCCGGGAGCTTTTATCGGTCGGGCTGACAGGATTTGAACCTGCGACCCCTTGACCCCCAGTCAAGTGCGCTACCAAGCTGCGCCACAGCCCGATGTCGCTTTGAGGGTGGAGCCCCAAAGCAACTTGACCATACTAGCGTGTCCGCGCGGGCGCGAACGCCACGGGGGCAAGCAACACAGACAACCCTTATTCGTAGACGAGCTCGAGTACCGCGACACCGTAGGCGTCGAGGGAGACCGTCGCAGCCGCATCCCCGCCCAGAGTGCGCAGCGAGCCGCCGAGAACCGTTGGCGACACCGCGGTGGGCGACGGATGCTGGGAGACGAAGAAGACGAAGCGGCGGCCGTCGAGGTGCACGAGTGTATCCACGAACACCGAAGGGTCGTCGAGGATGACGTCGCGTTCCACATCCGCGACCACGGCCAGCGCGTCGTAGAGGCGCCACGTCTCTTCGGGGTTCACCCGGGGCAGAGCCGAGGCGAAGTACTCGAGCGGGTAGGTCGAGAGCACCGCACGGCCGGCGCCGTGCTGCTGCGAAACGATGACGGGACGGTCGTGCGCATCCACGGCGATCACAGTGCCGGTTGTAGCGGTGACGGGGAGGAACGACCGGGAGTGCTCGTTGCCCGCGGTCGTGAACCGCAGCTCGGTGCCGGCGGCCAGCGAACCGAACGGTTCGATGAACCGCACGACGACTTCAGAGTCGAGCACCGGCGAGACCAGGCCGTAGGCCGAGTCGTGCGAGATGCCGAAAAGCTCGTCCGTGTACGCCCACCACGGGCCGCGCTGAACGCCGATGTCGCCCACGCAGTATGAGGCGTAGACGGTGGCGCCTCCCGACGCGAGCGACTGCAGCTGCTTCCAGGTCGGGCCGCAGAGCTGCTTGACGGAGGGGAGGATGTAGAGGCCGTAGCCGGCCGGCACTCCCCGTCCTCGGACTCGCGCACCACGGCGACCGGCAGGTGAGCCTCGTGGGCGGCGACGTACGCCTGCTCGCCGACCGCGACGATCAGTGCGCGCTCGGGCTCCTGCGTGAACGGGTAGTCCGCGGCCAGGTGCGAGGGGACGACGAGCGCCGCATCCACCGACGAGCGCGTCACCGAGGCGATGTCGATGGCAGCGAGGTCGGATGCGAAACTCGCCAACTCGAGCAGGGGCGGCTTGGGCGCGCCGGTCGAGTCGGTGATCCCGAAATGCATCTCGAAGGGATGGTGGGAGTACGGACGCTGATCGATCAGGTCGTCGTAGTCGGTGTTGTTCCAGGCGATCCAGCCCGTCGCGCCCGCGAGCAGGGTGTTGTAGAGCAGCTGCCGGTAGTAGGTCGCGGCACCCTCAGGCGAGACGAAATCGCTGGTCAGCCCGAACTCCTCCATGATCACCGGGAGCCCGGCGATGTGGCAGAGCTCGGCGATGTACGCGGCCTTGAGGTGCTGCCGGATCTGGTCGCTCTCCATCCGGTACACGTGCGGGCCGACGAAGTCCGTGAAGGCGGCGAGGTCGGTGTTCGAGAAGCCGTTGTCGTGGCCTGTCGTCTCGATGCCCCAGGCACCATCACCGACCGACACGGGCTGGGTTCCGCCTCCGGCGCGCACGGCGTTGACGAGCAGGGATGCCCACGCCTCGACGATCGGACGCGGTGCCTCCCCGCCGTAGATCGGCACCTCGTTCGTCAGCAGCCATCCGGACACCGCAGGATGCGAGGCGAACCGCGCGGTCAGCTCGCGCACGTACCACGCCTGCCGTCCCACGAACCAGACGTCGCTGTAGAGATCGCGGTCGCCGCGCCACACGGGATCCCAGTTCTCACCCGACATGTGCCCGACGAGGAAGGTCGGCACGGTCGTCATGCCGAGCGACTCGTGTGCATCCAGGAAGTCGTGGAAGTTGGCGATGCACTGCTCGTCGAGCGTGTCGGGCGTCGGGTGGAAATCCGGCCAGTAGAAGAACGAGCGCGTCATGTTGAGGCCGTGCTCCGAGAGCACGCGCAGCTCCTGGCGCACGATCTCCGGGTCGTAGCGGGTCCACATCAGCGGGCCGCCGGTGCGGGACCAGAAGTTTGCACCGAGCCAGATCGCGGGCGACTCCTCGGCGACGGAGAGCAGGGGGAAGGACGTTCCATGATGGCCTTTCAGGAGGAACGAAGAACAAGAGGAGAACAGTGGAGAATCCGGGCGAGCCCGGCGAAGCGCTACTTCACGGCACCCGCCGTCAACCCGGCCACGAACGACCGCTGCAGGAGCAGGAACGCGACGACCACCGGGATGCTCACCACGAGCGAGGCCGCCATGATCTGGTTCCAGTACACGTTGGTCTGCGTCGAGTAGAGCTGCAGGCCGACCGCGAGCGTTCGGTTCTCATCCGTCGTCATCACGGATGCGAACAGCACTTCACCCCAACTGGTCATGAACGCGTAGATCGCGACAGCGATGATGCCGGGCCGCGCAGCGGGCAGGACGACGTGCCAGAGCGCGCCCATCGGTCCGCTGCCGTCGACCATCGCCGCCTCGTCGAGGTCGCGCGGGATGCCGTCGAAGTAGCCGGCGAGCATCCAGATCGCGAACGGCAGGGCGAAGGTCAGGTAGGTGATGACCAGCCCGAACCGTGTGCCGACCAGCTGGATGCCGACCGCCTGGTTGATGTTCACGAAGATGAGGAACAGCGGCAGCAGGAACAGCACGCCGGGGAACATCTGCGTCGAGAGCACGGTCGTGGTGAACACCGTGCGCCCCTTGAACCGGTACCGCGACACGGCGTAGGCCGCGAAGATGGCGATCACGACGCTCAGGATGGTCGCCGAACCGGCAACGATCAGACTGTTCACGAAGTACGAGGCGAGCGGCACGGTGGACCACATGTCGATGAAGGGCTGGAACGTGATCTGGGTGGGCCACCAGGTGAACGCGCCCTGCACATCCGGAAGCGACTTCATCGACGTCGTCACCATCACGTAGATGGGGACGACCGTGAAGACCGTGAGCACCGCCAGCACGACGATGCGGAAAGCTTTCGAGGGGGATGTCTCACGCACGACGCGACCTCCGGTTGATGACCATCAGATAGATGCCGGTGACGATGAGCAGGAAGATCAGCAGCAGCACGCTCATCGCTGCGCCCGAGCCGAAGTTCCAGGTGAGGAACGAGGCGTTGTAGATGTGGAACGAGATCAGGTCACCGGATGCGGGTTGAGCATTACCGAAGAGCACGAACGGCGTATTGAAGTCGTTGAACGTCCATAAGAACATCACGAGCAGCAGCACGGTGTTCACGGGGCGCAGCATCGGGAGGGTGATCGACCGCCACTGCCGGAAAGGCCTGGCGCCGTCGACCGCGGATGCCTCGTAGACCTCTTCGGGAACGCTCTGCAGTCCGGCCATCAGCATCAGGAAGGCGAACGGCCACAACCGCCAGATGGCGACGATGACGATCGACCAGAACGCGTTGCCGCCGATCAGCCAGAACGGCTTGTCGCCGTTCAGGTGGAGGTTGTCGAACAGGAAGTGGTTCACCGCGCCGGTGTCCTTCTGCAGCATGAACTTCCAGGCGATGATGCCGGCGTACATCGGCAGCGCGTACGGCACGAGGAAGAGCGTGCGGAAGAAGCCGCGGCCCCAGAACCGGCGCTGCAGGGCGACCGCTGCGCTCATCCCGAGGCCCCAGGAGATGCCGACGACCAGGATGGTGAAGCCGACCGTGACGGTGAACGAGCTGAGCAGCCCCGCGCCGATCGAGCTGTTGAAGTCGAGGGCGACCGCGTAGTTCTTGAGTCCGACGAACGGGGCGGCGCCCCAGTTGGCGATGTAGAACTTGGTGAGCTGGAGGAAGCTGATCCAGATGCCCGTCAGCATCGGGATGACGTGGATGATGATCTCGAAGATGATGGCCGGGGCGAGCAGCACGAACGGCACCCACCAGCCCTTCGGTCGCTTGCGCCGTTTGGGTGGCGCTGCCACGGCTGTCTCGCGCTGGGCGAGCACCCGGGCGTTGCCGGGGTTTTCAGCTGATGTCGTCGCTGACATGGTGAACCCTGTCTGATCTGGTGAAGCTGTTCAGGTCTGAGAGCGGAGGCGGCCTGCGGTGCGGCTGGCGAGCGGCACAGCGGGCCGCCTCCGGTGGGGATGGCTCGTTAGCCGCCCATGGACTGCTTGACCTGGTCCTGCGCGTTCTGCAGCGCGGACTTGATGTCACTGTCCGAGACGGTGCCGCCGGTGGCGATCTTGGCGAACATGTCGTTCATCGCCTTGCCGACGGTGTTCTCGAACTGGTCTTCGGCCGGCACCAGCGGCAGCGGCTTCGACATCGTGTTGTAGATCTTCTGGAAGGTGGCCGCTTCTTCGGCGTTGTCGGTGAAGTTGGCCTTCGCACCGTTCAGCACCGGGAGGGTGGCGTACGGCTTGCCCAGGGTGGTCTGGGTGTCAGCGCTCGTCATGTACTTGACGAACTTCAGCGCCGCATCCTTGTTCTTGGTGTTCTTCATGATCGACAGGTTGATGCCGGCCACGTGGCTGGCGACAGCCTCGCCGCCCTTGGGCGCCGGGAACGGGACGACACCGTACGCGTCGGTCTTCATGCCGTTGGCGTTGATCGACGAGTCGGCGTTGTTCTGGCTCAGGATCATCGCGACCTTGCCGGTGGCGAAGTCGTTCACCGCCTGAACGCCGTTGTCGTACTGGGCGTTCGAGGTGTTGACGACCTTGTCGGTCTGCATCAGGTCGAGGTAGCGCTTGATGCCGTCGACCGCGCCCGAGGTGGTGAACGTCGGGTTGCCCTTCGAGTCGAAGAACTCCGCACCGTTCTGGGCGGCGTTGATGAACGCGAAGTGCGCATTCTCGGTGTAGCTGCCGGCGGCGAGCGAGAAGCCGTACTGGCTGCCGTTCGTGAGGGCCTTGGCGTCGGTGACCAGTTCCTCCCACGTGGTCGGCGGCTGAACACCGGCGGCGGTGAACATGGCCTTGTTGTAGTACAGGCCGTATGCGAGACCGTAGAGCGGAACGCTCGTCACGTCTTTGCCTGCGACACCGCCGGTCTCGAGCGCCGTCTTGACGAACTTGTCGCTGCCGCCGATCGACTTCATGGCTGCGTCGTCGAACGGCATGAACGCGCCGGTCGCCTGCAGGGATGCGGCCCAGGTGTTACCGATGTTGAGCACATCCGGCCCCTGTCCGCTGGTGACCGCCGTCTGGATGCGGGTCTGCAGGTCGTTCCAGCCGATGACCTCGAGCTTGACCTTGATGCCTGTCTGCTTGGTGAAATCGTTCAGCACCGGGGTGAGAACCTGCTTGTCGTTGTCGAGGCTGGTCCCCTGGTTGCTGGCCCAGTATGTGATGGTCGATCCGCTCGCCGAGTCGCCCGACCCTCCGGAACCGCTGCATCCTGCAGCGACGAGCGCGATCGCGGCAGCAATGGCCCCCGCAAAGATGGCGCGTTTTCTCATAGTGACTCCCTCGTCTCTTGGTGTCGGCGCACAGTGCCGCCCGACCGATGCTAACTTAACCGGTTCAGTTGTCAAGGCCTTGAAATGAAGCGCCGAACGCGCACGGCGTCAGCGGCGGGCGTCAGCGGCGGGCGTCGGGAGCGTGCTGAGGCGGAACGCTCGTCGCGCGGATCACGAGTTCACTGCGCTTCGCCGCGGGTTGGAACGGCGGAACGTCGGCGAGCAGATCGAGCAGCAGCCTCGTGCTGCGCTTGCCCTGCTCCTCCGGAAACCGCGCGAGCGCAGTGATCGGTCGCGCGCTGAGGCTGCACAGCAGGGAGTCGTCCCAGCTGATCAACGCGACGTCTTCGCGGTCGATCCGCTTGAAGGCCGTGGCGGCACCGAGCGCGAGGAGGTCGCTCGACGTGATCACGGCCGTGGTTTCAGGATGCTCGCCGAGCGCCTGGATCACGGCCCGCTCGCCGTTCTCCATCGAGTAGTCCGATGTCACGAATCGCGGCACCATCCCGCGCTCCTGCGCCTTCGTGGCGATCGCGTCACGGCGATCGTTCTCGTGCGCGAACTCCAGCGGCCCCGCCACGTGCAGCACCTGCTGGTGCCCGAGGGCGGCGAGGCTGTCCATGATCAGCTCTGCGTCGTGCTCGACGTCGTAGTAGAGCACGCGTCCGGGGGCGAGTGCGGCTCTGTCGCCGTGCATCACGAACGTCAGGCCGAGGCTCTCGAGCAGGGCAGGCCGCGGATCGTCGATCCGGATGTCGAACAGCATCACGCCGTCGACGCGTCCTTCGGCGCTCCAGCGGCGGTAGGTCGCGACTTCGAGGCCCGGCGAGGTGCCGACCATCCTGAGCAGCAGCGCTTTATCGGTCTCGGCCAGTACGCTCTCGACGCCGGCGAGCAGGTTCATGTAGAACGGCTCGGTGCCGAGCAGGCTCGGGTCGCGGCGGAGAACGATACCGATCGCATCCGTTCGCGAGCGGGACAGCGCACGCGCGCTGGAACTCGCATGCCAGCCGAGTTCGGCGGCCAGCTCGAGAACGCGGCGCCGCGTCTCGTCGCTGACGCCCGGCTGTCCGTTCAGCGCGTACGAGACGGAGGCCTTGGACAACCGCAGTTGCGAGGCGAGGCCGGCGATGGTCACCCGGGTCACGTGCGGTGCTCCTTTCTGCTGGCCCAACAGTACTCACGCAGAGCCGATGCGACTCGCACAAGCCGATACGTGTCGGCGGGGTGTAACGCGCACTACCCGAAAGCGCACTCCCCGCCGACACGGCGTTCGCCCGCAGGCGACGCCCGGAACTCCACCCCGCAGCGGAGTCCAGGCCAGGGGGCGACGGGATGCGCGTAGCGCAGCACCCCGCCGCCTGTCTCGTCACTTGGTGGTGCTGACACCACCAAGGAGCTGGTCGATCTCGTCCTGGGTCAACGGGGTCCAGGGGGACGAGTCGGGATTCGCACTGGCGGCCTCGGGGCTGTCGCCCTGGGTCCACCACTTGGCCTCGTAGGGAGTGCCGTCGAAGAGCACGCGGTCGCCCTTGTCGTACTGCGACGTTCCGGCCCAGTCGGGGTATGTCCCCGACGGTAGGGTCGGCTGAGGGATGGGCGTCTCGCCCGGCAGCACCGGTCCGACGAGCTCCCACGGGGTCTCCCACGAGTTCAGCACGGGGTTGTCGGGCACGTCGCTCTTCGTCCACCACTTGGCGACGTAGACGTTGTGGTGCCAGACGACCTTGGTGCCCTTCAGGTACGAGTTCGTCGTGGTCCAGATCGCGTACGGCGACTTCGCGGGGTCGTCCTTCGCTGCGGTCGAGACGGGCTCGGGAGTGGTCACGGCCGACTCCCCCAGCGAGATGTGACCGTCGAAGCCCTTGGCCAGCAGCGACGCGAAGGTGGTCTTACCCTGCTTGATGCCGCTGCACGCATCCGAGACGACGGAGGTGTCGACGTAGTTCGAACCGCAGGTCTTGTCGCGGTTCGCGGACCACATCGACATGCGGCCGACGCCCTTGGACACGGCCCAGGCGTTGAAGGTCTTCGCGTCGGCGAGGAGAAGATCTCCTTCTCGACGTCGTTCTGACCGATCATCGGGGTGGCGCCGATCTTCGCCCACAGGCTCGGGTCGCTGAGGTGGGTTCCGGCACGGTCGTAGAGCACGCCGAGCTGACGCTGAGCGGAAGACACGGCGCTCTCGGCCGCGACCGCCATCGTCTGCTTGGCGGACTTCGAGCTGCCGAAGTCCATCGTCATGACGTTGACGCCGGCGATGTCGACCTTGGCCTTGAGCATGGCGGCGATCGCATCGGTCGCGTCGCTGGTCATGCCGCTCGGGGCGACGGGCAGCGTCAGCCAAACGGCCAGGCTCTTCCCGGCGTCGCGGCGCTCCTTCTGCAGGTCGGAGATGGCGGTAGCGCGACGCTCGTTCGCGGCGGCGTTGGTCAGTCCGTTGCCCTCGAGGTCGAGGTCGATGGTGCCGACGTCGTAGCGGTCGACCACGGTCGAGTACGCGGATTTCAGGGCTGCTAGATCGTCGCATCCCACGGCCAGCTCGTCGTTCGCCAGGCCGCCGAACGACACCGCGACGGTGCCGCCCTGCTGTTGCAGGCGGGCGATACGACGGTCGAGGTCGAGGGATCCGCGGGCCTGGTCGAGGGTGTACGCGCCGCCCCAGCTCGGGGTGCACGCCTCAGCCTTGTCCGAGACGACGAAGGAGAGCATGGCGTCCTTCGTCTTCGACGTGCCGAGGTTCTCGAACGCGAATCGCGGGGTGGCGGTCACATCGACGTACGAGGCGAACCACGGCTTCGAGTCGACGGATGCCTGGGCGCTCCACCACTGGAAGCCGACGACTCCACCGCTCACGACCACGGCAGCGACCAGGGCGGCGCCGATCACGCGCATCGGTGAGAGTTTGCGGCCACCCTCGGCGTTGCCGCCGGTGGGAGCCTGGGCGTCACGGATCTCGGGAGTCGCGGACTCCTTCTTGCGCCGGGCCATCAGGCAGCCTGCTTCTCGGACTCGGTGACGGATGCGGTACCGGCGAGGGCGTGCTCGACCCGCGGAACGTGTCCGCCGGCGTGGCCGTGGTAGAGCACCGAACGCCAGTCGATCGCGTCGGACTCCGGCTTCAGAGCCTCGGTCTTCGCCCGCTTGCCCTTGTCGACGTACAGCGGCTTGGTGATGCCGAGCCAGATGTCGACGATCGCGTTGCCGATGCCGATGTACGAGACGATCGCCCAGATGGCGAGGGTCGCGTTGAAGGCGGCGAACGCGGCGTTGCCCCAGTTCTGCGCGTTCACGTCGCGCCACAGCGTGAACAGCGAGAACGCGACGATGAGGAACGGCGTGACCACGTAGAGCAGCGGCGATGCCGTGCGGTTCTTGACCTTCGGGGTGCGCACGAACGGGATCTTCTTGCCGGTCAGCGACTGCTGGATCGACTTGAGCACACCGGCGAGGTTCACCGGCAGCAGGATGAGGTTGAAGCCGTAGATCCGGAACACGTCCGACCCCTTGTAGCCGGCATAGCGCAGGTCGCTGGCCATCGCGAGGAAGTACGGCAGGGCGGCGAGCAGCACCATCGGGCTGAGCAGGCGACCGTCGTACGGGTACGCGAGCAGGAAGATCAGGCCGAAGCTCGCCCAGGCGATCGACGACATGTAGTTGATGCGGAGCAGCAGCTCGGTGCGCGACACGATCTCGCCGCGACGCTTGCGCTCGCGGATCTGACGCCAGAGCTTCGGCAGGATCAGCAGTCCGCCGTTCGCCCAGCGGCGGCGCTGCACGATGAGCGAGCCGAAGTCGGGCGGAGTGGCCGAGTAGCTGAGGCGCTCGGGATAGTTGACGAGGGTCCAGCCGTGGGTGCCGAGGTCGATGCTCGACTCGGTGTCCTCGATGACCGTGCGGTCCTGGATGTAGCGGCGCACCTCGAACCCGCCGACGAACTCGGTCTCGACGATGTCCTCGAGCGCACGCTTGCGGATCACGGCGTTCGCACCGACCCAGAACGTCGCGCCGAAGTAGCTCATGCCCTGGTGCAGCACATGCTGGATGTCGGTGGTCGCACCGGCGAGACGCTCGATGCGGGTGCCTGCGCCACGGAACGACGAGTACGGCGTCTGCGTGACGGCGACGCGGGCATTGTCCGGCTGCTGCAGGAAGTACGTGAGTCGCAGGCAGTACTCGCGGAGCAGGATCGAGTCGGCGTCGAGCGTGAGCAGGAAGTCGCTGTCGGGGATCTCGATGTCGCCCGGGCGACGCGAGCTGACGGGGGTCAGGATGGGGCCCTCCGGCGTCTCCTCGACGCGGTAGGTGCCGCCCATCAGACCGATGTACGCGTTCAGGTTCATCGCCTTGTTCGCCTCGTGCGACAGGGATGCCCACTGCTTCCGCTCGAAGACCGCGAGGTCGGCGTCGAAGGTCCACGCGAGGCGGCGGTACAGCTGCGCGATGCGCTCGGAGCTGAGCGAGACGCCCTCCTCGACGGCGGCCTCGACGGCCTTCCCGACGAGAGCGAGCTCGTCCGCCAGACCGCGGAGAACCTGGTCGGCGAAGAACAGGTCGACGTGGTCGTCGATGCTGTGCGCATCCGCCTCGGTGTGGAGCCACGCTGCGGCCCAGGCGTACTCGGCGGCGAGCTCGAGTGCCTCGTGGGGTGCCACGAAGCTGTCGGGAGCGCTCAGCTCGAAGTGGAGCAGCGCATCCGTGAACCGGGTGCGGGGCTCGGCCAGCAGACCGCTGATGTCGTCGGCGAGAGCGCGGGTCGCGTTCAGCCGCTCGGCGACCGCCGCGTCCTTCGGGTTGGGGTTGTCGTCGAGCAGCAGCACGACGCGCATCGACGGGTACTCCTGCAGGGCGGCGGAGAGCAGCGTCATCCGCACGACCTCCGGCTCCTCGGCGTACGAGGGGACGAGCACCGTGATCGACGGCTGGCTCGTCGCGAAGTGACGGTCGAGCTCCGCACGGGGAACCCGGACGTGCTTCTTGAACCGCTGGAGCGCTCCCTGGCGTGCCACCAGGTACATCAGCGCCGAGAAGGTGAGGAAGGTGACGACGACCAGGTAACCGACGGCCTCCATCGTGAAGCGGAAGTTCTGCGTTCCGCTGTCGAGGAACTGACGGATGATCGTGGTGACCACGTAGATCGCCCAGAACAGCATCGTGAGCACGATGGCGACACGGCTGAACGTGATCTTGCGGTCGGAGGGAGCGGGGTGAACGGTCGGCAGCGGCTCGGTGCGGCGCTCTGCGCCCCACTGGCGTTTCCGGGCAGGGGAATATGAACTTGTAGAACTCATGGTCGGGTATGCGTCCTTGTACTTGTCAGAGCCCTGCGCTTTCGGGTCGCGCAGTCGGGTAGCTCTTACCTTGTCCACATTAGTGAGGACAGACCGGGGTACAAACCCCCTTTGTGGTCGCGTCAACTATCTCGAAAACGAACATTCGGTGACTCCGGGATGTGCGTATCCTGACCCCCGCGAGTCGTATTGCCACGTCACCGATTCGACGCTATTTTCCGCACTTCGCACGCGACACGACGGCCGCTAGTCTGAGCCCATGGACCGTGCACCCGGACGCTTGCGCTTTGATCACGCCCACGTCGTCACGAACGAGGAACGGTACGCGGAAGGTCGCGCGGCACGAGCCCGCCTCCCCCGCTCGGCCCACGCTCTCTACGAACCGGATGCTGCGCGCGACCCCCTGGGCGTGCTCGACCGGCAGCACGCGACGCGGGTGCCGGAGCTCGTCCCGTTCCGGATCGCCCGGATGCTGCAGGATCCGTTCGCCTTCTACCGTGGCACGGCCGCGCTCCAGGTGGCCGACCTCGCCGGCGCACCGACCACCGGTGCCCAGGTCGCGATCTGCGGGGATGCGCACATCAGCAACTTCGGACTCTTCTCCTCCCCGAGCGCGCCATGGTGTTCGACCTGAACGACTTCGACGAGGCGACGCTCGGACCGTGGGAGTGGGACGTCAAACGCCTGGTCACGAGCGTCATCATCGCGGCGCGCGTCCGCGGCGACAGCGACGAGCTTGCGAACCGGGCCGCGAGGAGGGCCGCGAGGGCCTATCGCAACGCGCTGCGCGAATCCCTCAGCCAGGTCGCCGTCGAGCGATTCTTCCGTGCCGCGGTCGTCGAGGACGGTCGCCAGTTCCGCAAGGACACCCAGGCCGCGGTCAAGGCGGCTGTGAAGTCGGCCGAGAAGCGCACGGCCGCACGTCTGATCGCGCGCATCACCGAGGTCGCCGCCGACGGCTCGATCCACATCGTCGAGAGTCCCCCTCGGATGACCCACGTCAGCCGCCAGATCGAGGAGCGGGTCAGCGATGTGATCGAGAGCTACCGCACCACGGTCTCGCCCGACATCTCGCTGCTCCTCTCGCAGCACACGATCACGGACATGGCCCGCCGTGTCGTCGGGGTCGGCAGCGTCGGCACGCGGTGCTACATCGTCGTTCTGACGGGACCGCTCGGCGAACCGCTCGTGCTCCAGGTGAAGGAGGCGAGCGACTCCGTGGTCAACGAGTTCGGCGAGGTGCCCATCGGCGCGGTGAGCGGCGTGGACGTCGGCATCCTGGCGGCGAACGCCGGTTACCGGGTCACGGCCAACCAGCGCATCCTCCAGGCCGTCTCCGACCCTTTCCTCGGCTACGTGACGGTCGAAGGCCGCGGCTTCTACGTGCGGCAGTTCCGGGACCGCAACGTGTCGTTCGAGATCCCCGAGCTGTCTGCGGAGGCGTTCATCGACTACTCGACGGCATGCGCCATCATCCTCGCCCGGGCGCACGCGCGCAGCCCCGAGAGCGCCTTCATCGCCGGCTACATCGGCCAGGGCTCATCGTTCACGGATGCGGTGGTCGCCTGGTCGCACAGCTACGCCGACCAGTCCTTCGTCGACTTCCAGGCGCTCGGCGCCGCGGTGGTCAGCGGACGCTACGCCGCGGCCGAGCTGTAGCAGCCTCGACCGCACCTTCGCGCGCGAGCGCTAGCGCTTGCGCTTCTCCCGCACGCGCATGTTGAGCTGGATCGGCGTGCCCTCGAAGCCATAGACCTCGCGCAGGCGCCGAACGATGTACCGGCGGTAGCCCGGGTCGAGGAATCCGGTCGTGAACACCACGAATGTCGGCGGACGACTCGTGGCCTGCGTGCCGAACAGCACGCGCGGCTGCTTGCCACCGCGGACGGGGTGCGGATGCGCGGCCGTGAGCTCGGCGAGGAACGCATTGAACTTGCCGGTCGGGATGCGCGTATCCCACGACTCGAGCGCGAGCTCCAGTGCCGGGACGAGCTTCTCCAGGTGACGGCCGGTGCGGGCCGAGATGTTGACGCGGGGCGCCCACGAGACGTGCGCGAGGTCCTGCTCGATCTCGCGCTCGAGGTAGCGGCGACGGTCATCGTCGAGCAGATCCCACTTGTTGAAGGCCAGCACGAGCGCGCGGCCCGATTCGAGCACGAGGTCGATGATCCGCACGTCCTGCTCGCTGATCGGCTCGCTCACGTCGAGAACGACGACGGCGACCTCGGCCTTCTCCAGGGCGGTGGATGTGCGGAGCGAGGCATAGAAGTCGGCGCCCTGCTGCAGGTGCACGCGACGACGGATGCCGGCGGTGTCGACGAAACGCCAGACCTTTCCGGCGATCTCGACCTGCTCGTCCACGGGGTCGCGGGTGGTGCCGGCGAGCTCGTTGACGACGACTCGCTCCTCGCCCGCTGCCTTGTTCAGCAGGGACGATTTGCCCACGTTCGGTCGGCCGACGATCGCGACGCGACGGGGGCCGCCGACCTCGCGCTTGGCGACGGCCGAGACCTCGGGAAGCACCTTCAGGATGCTGTCGAGCATGTCCGCGACGCCGCGACCGTGCAGCGCGGAGACCGGGATCGGCTCGCCGAGGCCCAGCGACCACAGGCTCGAGGCGTTCGGCTCCTGCCGCACGTCGTCGACCTTGTTGGCGGCGAGGAACACGGGCTTCTTGGTCTTGCGGAGCATGCGCACGACGTGCTCGTCGGTCGAGGTGGCGCCGACGTTGGCGTCCACCACGAAGAGCACGGCATCCGCCAGATCGATGGCGACCTCGGCCTGGGCGGCGACAGAGGCGTCGATCCCCTTGGCGTCGGGCTCCCAGCCGCCGGTGTCCACCAGCGTGAAGCGGCGCCCGTTCCATTCGGCCTGGTACGAGACGCGGTCGCGGGTGACACCGGGGGTGTCCTCCACGACGGCTTCGCGGCGGCCCAGGATGCGGTTCACCAGCGCGGACTTGCCCACGTTCGGGCGCCCGACAATGGCCAGCACGGGCAGTGCTGGCAGATAGGTGATGGCATCCGGATCGTCGGTGACGGTCTCGAGGAGGTCGAGGTCCTCCTCGTCGAGCTCGTACTCGTCGAGGCCGGAACGCAGTGCGGCGGCCCGCTGGGTGGCGAGTTCCTCGTCGAGGTCGATGAGGCGCTCGACGAGGTCGTCGGCGCCTTCCGGCTCCTGAAGATCGCCCTGTTCGGGCACGGTGTCAGACATGGGCGTCTCGCGTATCTCTCTGCTGCTGCACGACCGCAATGACCGCATCCACGGTCTGGTCGAAGTCGAGTTCGGTTGAATCGACGGTGGTCACACCGTCGGCGGCGTTCATGAAATCCACGACCTGGGAGTCGGCCTTGTCACGCCGGTGAAGCTGTTCGCCGACATTGTCGGGCGTCTGGCCGACGAGTTCCGCGGAACGCCTGGCTATTCTAGCCTCTTCGCTTGCTGTGAGAAGGATGCGCACGTCGGCATCGGGCGCCACCACCGTCGTGATGTCCCGACCTTCGACCACGATTCCCGGCCGCTCGGTGTGCCGCATGATGTCGCGGAACAGCTCGGTGAGGTGAGTGCGCACCTCGGGAACGCGCGCAATGGCGCTCACTACGGCCGTCACCCCCGGCTCCCGGATGGCCTCGGTCACGTCGTGCGAGCCGACGAGCACGTGGTAGCCGTCGGGATCGGTGCCGATGCGGTAGTCGAAGTCAGACAGCGCGTCGATCACGGCCGCCGAATCGGTGGGGTCGAGCTGTCGCTGCACCACGAACCAGCTGAGCGCGCGGTACGCGGCACCGGTGTCGAGGTAGGCGAAGCCGAGCCTGCGCGCGCTCGCCTTGCTGACGCTGGACTTGCCGCTGCCGGCCGGCCCGTCCACCGCCACGACGGTCGTCCCGACTAGTGGGTTCTGGTTCGCATCCGTCATCCGGCGATTCTCCATCCTCGGCTGCTGAGGTCGTCGATCGTGCGGTGCAGCGCCTCCGGCAGCACGGCGATCTCCGCCAGGCCGACCTGGGCGCCCGGCGAGTGCTCGAGTCGCAGGTCTTCCAGGTTCACGTCGATCTCACCCAGCTCGTTGAGCAGGCGGGCGAGCTCTCCGGGCTTGTCGTCGACCATGACGACGATCGAGGCGTACCGCTTGCTCTGCCCGTGCTTGCCCGGCAGTCGCGAGACTCCGACGTTTCCGCCCGCGATCTCCTCGGCGAGCACGCGGCGCGAACCGGGCACGTCGATGTCGCCGAGCGCGACCAGCACGCGATCCAAGTCGTCGCGGTAGGCGCGCAGGATGTCCACCACGGCGGGCGCGTTCGCCCCGAGGATCTGCACCCAGAGCTCCGGCTCGCTGCCGGCGATTCGGGTCACGTCGCGCACGCCCTGCCCGGCGAGCGCGAGTGCCGCATCCGTCGATCCCTCCAGCCGCTTGGCCATGAGGCTCGCGACGATCTGGGGAGCGTGCGAGACGAGCGCGACAGCGGCGTCGTGCTCGGCGGTCTCCATCTCGACCGGGGTCGCACCGAGGTCCAGGATGAGCGACTCGACGAGCGTGACGACCGCGCGGTCGTTCTCGGGCCGGGCGCAGACCACCCACGGCCGCCCGATGAAGAGGTCGGCGCGGGCGGAGCTCGGTCCGCCGCGTTCGCGTCCGGCGAGGGGATGCGATCCCACATAGCGGGACAGGTCGGCACCCGAGGCCTCGAGTTCGGAGAGCGGCGCGACCTTGACGCTGGCCACATCCGTCACCACGGCGTCAGGATGCGCGGCGAGCTCGGCACGCACGACCGACCCCACGAGGTCCGGCGGCACCGCCACCACGATCAGCGCGGGTTCGGCGGAGCCGTCGTCGGGACGACCCGCGCCGTAATCGGCGGCGAGGCTGAGGTGTGCCGGCGAAGCATCGGCGAGCAGCACATCCACACCCCGTGCGCGCAGCCCGAGGCCGACGGAGGCGCCGAGCAGACCGGCGCCGACGACACGGACGGGTCCGGTCAGCCGGGAGGTGCTGTCGTTCACTTGGTGTCTTTCTGGCGCGAGATGGTCAGCAGATTGCCGAGTTCCACCTTAGTCAGGTCGCGCATTTCACCCACCCGAAGGGTGCCCAGGTGCAGCGGGCCGAACTGCCGACGCACCAGTTCGATCACCGGATGCCCGACCTCCGCCATCATCCGCCGCACGATCCGGTTGCGGCCGGAGTGCAGGGTCAGCTCGACGAGGCTGTCGCGGCTGGCCGAGCTGCGCTCGAGGAGTCGCGCCTTGTCGGCGGCGATCGGTCCGTCTTCGAGCACGACGCCGCGGGTCAGCGTTGCGATCGCCTGGGGCGTGACGACGCCACGCACGCGGGCGATATACGTCTTCGTCACGCCGAAACTCGGGTGTGCGAGCACGTGCGCGAGTTCGCCGTCGTTCGTGAGGATCAGCAGCCCCGAGGTCTCGGCGTCGAGTCGCCCGACGTTGAAGAGACGCTCCTCGTAGCCCGCAGTGAACTCGGACAGGTCGGGCCGGCCCTGCTCGTCGCGCATGGAGCTGACGACGCCGACCGGCTTGTTCAGCATCACATAGCGGCGGCTCGTGTCCAGCTGCACCGCGGTGCCGTCGACCGCGACCAGGTCGTGCTCGGGGTCGATCCGTCGGCCGAGCTCGGTGACGACCGTCCCGTTGACCGTGACGCGACCGGCGGAGATGAGATCTTCGGAGACCCGGCGCGACGCCACTCCCGCGGCGGCCATGACCTTCTGGAGACGCTCGCCCTCGGGCGCTGCGTCGGGCGACCCCGCCTTGCCGGACTCGGGTCTCGGGGAGTGCTGCTTAGCGGACATCGGCGTCGAACCCTTCGGTGCCGTCTGCGAGCAGCGGCGAGATCTTCGGCAGCTCGTCGATCGAGTTGACGCCGAGCTGGCTGAGGAGCAGATCGGTGGTGCCGTAGTTGATCGCGCCCGTCTCGCTATCGGTGAACATCTCGGTGATGAGCCCCCGGCCGAGCAGGGTGCGCACAACAGAGTCGACGTTCACTGCACGAATGGAGGCGATCGCGCCGCGGCTGATCGGCTGCTTGTACGCGATGACGGCGAGCGTCTCGAGCGCCGCCTGCGAGAGCTTCGTCGGGTTCTGCGCGAGCACGTAGTCGGTCACCACGGTGTCGTACTCGGCGCGAACGTAGATGCGCCAGCCGCCGCCGACCTCGCGCAGCTCGAAGCCGCGCCGGATGCTGCCGGTCCCCTCGCCGCCGAGACCGTCGAAGTCCGCGACCAACGCATCCACCGCTGCCTTCACGCGCTTCACCGGCGCACCGACAGCGGTCGCGAGGGTGACCACGCTCATCGGCTCGTCGGCGACCATGAGTATCGCCTCGAGGGCGCGCTCCAGGTCCAGATCTGCGGAGAATGCGGGTGTCGCGTCGTTCTCGGTCGCTTGCACGTTCTCGGTTGCTTCTGCGTTCTCAACCGTCATAATCGGCTCCCAGGTTGGACAGGTTCTCTTGGGACCAGTGCTCGGCCGTCCAGCGCACGGTCAGTTCGCCGAGCGGCTCCAGCTGCTCGAAGGCGATCGCGGCGTGCCGGTACAGCTCCAACACCGCCAGGAAGCGCGCGATGATCACGCCCTTCTGGTCGGCGCCGGCCACGAGCTGGCGAAAGGTGAGGGTCTCGCCCGAGCGGAGCATCCCGACGACATGCGCTGCCTGTTCCCGGATGCTCACCAGCGGCGCGTGCAGGTGGTCGAGCCCGACGACGGGGATCTCCCGCGGCGTGAGCGCGAGGGTCGCCAACGCGGCGAAGTCGTCGGCCGTCAGGGTCCAGACGAGCTCGGGAGTGCGCTGGCGATACTTGTCTTCCAGGCGCACCGTGCGGGTGTGGCGGGTGGACTCGGCGTCGAGGGCCGACTGGAACCAGGCCGACGCCTCCTTGAAGGCGCGGTACTGCAGCAGGCGCGCGAACAGCAGGTCGCGCGCCTCCAGGAGAGCGACATCCTCGGCGTCGACCAGCTCGCCCTGCGGAAGGAGTCCGGCGACCTTGAGGTCGAGCAGGGTGGCGGCGACGAGCAGGAACTCGCTCGCCTCATCGAGGCTGTCTTCGGAATCGAGCCCGCGCAGGTAGGCGATGAACTCATCCGTCACCCGGCTCAACGAGATCTCGGTGATGTCGAGCTCGTGCTTCGTGATCAGACTCAGCAGCAGGTCGAACGGACCCTCGAAGTCCCCGAGCGCGACACGGAACGTGACCGGCGCCGTGTCGGCCTGCTCGCTCGCCGTCTGCCCGCTCGCAGCCTGGCTAGGCGACGGCGCCACGCGAGATCAGTTCCCTCGCCAACTGGCGGTAAGCCTCGGCGGCTGCGTGCTCGGGCGCGAACTGGGTGATCGGGGTGGCCGCGACCGACGCATCCGGAAACTTGACCGTGCGTGAGATGACCGTCTCGAGAACGCTGTCGCCGAACGCGTCGACGACGCGCTCCAGCACCTCACGCGAGTGCAGGGTGCGCGAGTCGTACATGGTGGCCAGGATGCCGTCGAGCTCGATCGCGGGGTTCAGGCGCTCGCGCACCTTGTCGATCGTCTCGATGAGCAGGGCGACACCGCGCAGTGCGAAGTACTCGCACTCGAGCGGGATGAGCACGCCGTGGCTGGCAGTGAGCGCGTTGACCGTGAGGATGCCGAGCGATGGCTGGCAGTCGATCAGGATCACGTCATAGTCGCCGCTCACCTTGCGCAGCACGCTCGCCAGGATCTGCTCGCGGGCGACCTCGTTGACCAGGTGCACCTCGGCGGCCGACAGGTCGATGTTCGCCGGGATGATGTCGAGCCCCGGGGTTCCGGTGTGCTGGATAGCCTCGACCGGGTCTTTGCTGCGCGAGAGCAGCAGGTCGTAGATGGTGGTGACGTCGTGCGTCTGGGCGCCGAGGCCGGCGGAGAGCGCGCCCTGCGGGTCGAAGTCGATCGCGAGCACCCGGCGGCCGTACTCGGCCAGGGATGCGCCCAGGCTGATGCTCGTCGTCGTCTTGCCGACGCCGCCCTTCTGGTTGCAGAGGGCGATGATGCGCGCGGGGCCGTGCTGCTTGAGCGGCTTCGGCTCGGCGAAGGTGTGGAACGGACGCCCGGTGGGCCCGAGGCGGACGGCGAGGGATGCGCTATCCATACCCGGCAGCTCGGTCCTGACCTCGTCGTTGCGCGTCACCTGCGTGTTCCTCGTCCCTCTAGCCCCGTCGTCGTGCCCGACTCTCGCGGACCCTACCGCGCCCCAGTCTAACGGCGCTCCCCCGGTTCGCGGGCCGCACCGCCGCGCGCCACCGAGCGCTTCCGCCCCGTTCACCCGCGCCCGCGCCGGCGTGCGCGGCGTCAGCGGGCGCGGGGGTGGGCGGACGTGTAGACGTCGCGCAGGGTGTCCGCGGTGACCAGTGTGTAGATCTGGGTGGTCGCGACCGACGAGTGGCCGAGCAGCTCTTGCACGACCCGCACATCCGCCCCGCCGGCGAGCAGGTGCGTCGCGAACGAGTGGCGCAACGTGTGCGGTGAGATCTCGACGGTCAGGTGAGCGCGCTCGGCGGCGGCACGGATGATCAGCCAAGCGTTCTGCCGGGAGACCCGCGCCCCGCGCATCCCGAGAAACAAAGCGGGTGTCGCCTTGCCCCGCGTCGACAGAGCGGGACGGGCGCGCACCAGGTAAGCGTCGATCGCTGCGCGCGCGTAACTGCCGAGGGGCACGATCCGCTGCTTGTTGCCCTTGCCGGTCAGTCGGACGATGTCGTCGTCGATCACGTCGTCGACGTTCAGCGCGACCGCTTCGCTCACCCGCGCGCCCGTCGCGTAGAGGAGTTCGAGCAGAGCCTTGTCCCGCAGGGCCTGCAACCCCTCGCCGTCGGTCGCGGCCAGCAGTGCTCCGACCTGGTCGACCGTGATCGCCTTCGGCAGACGGCTCTTGAGCTTGGGCGGCTTCACCTCGTGGGACGCATCCGTCTCGACCAGGCCCTCGTCGAGCAGGAACCGGTGGAACCCGCGAACCGTCGACAGCATCCTGGCCATCGAAGAGGCGGTGAGCGGCGACTCCTCGCGGGATCCGAGGTGAATCGCGAACTCGGAGATCGTCCCGCTCGTGACGTCGTTCAACGAGCCGATGTCGCGGGATGCGAGCCACGCCGCGTACACACCGAGGTCACGCCGATAGGCGGCCACGGTGTTCGCCGAGAGCCCGCGCTCGATCGAGACGTGCCGCAGGTACGAGTCCACAGCCGTCTCGGTCGTCATCGCTCGACGATCACGATCGGAGTTTGGGATGCCGCGGCCAGGGCTCGTCCGCGGGTGCCAGCTGCGCCCATCCCCGCTCCCGCTCGGTGCGGGCCGCGAGAGCGCCCACGATCAACGACGGGTTCTGCACGCGACGCGCGAGGATGGCATCCACGACATCGTCGAGCGGAACCCAGCGCACCTCCATGTCGGCTTCCTCGTCGGTGCGCGCGAACACCTCGTCCGCAGGATGCACACCGCGGGCCAGGTAGATGCGGATGGCCTCGTCGCTGCCGCCGGGCGTCGTGAAGAACTCGGCGAGAACGTGCCACTGGTCGGCCTGCAGGTCGGCCTCCTCGGCCAGCTCGCGCTTCGCGGCGGCCAATGGTGCCTCACCATGCACATCGAGCAGCCCGGCCGGGATCTCCCACTCGCGCTGGCGAACCGGGTGACGGTACTGCTTGATGAGCAGCACCCGGCCGTCATCATCGAGCGCGACGACCGCGACGGCTCCCGTGTGGTCGACGTATTCGCGTGTGATCTCGGCACCGTTGTACGGAAACTTGTCTCGACGGATGTTCCAGATCGCGCCCTCGAAAGGAACCTCCGTCGAGAGGATCTCCGGCGAGAACGGCTCGTCGGCGATGAGCTCCGGCATCAGGCTTCGGCCGCGACTTCGAACAGCCGGCTGGCCTTCTGGCGGTCGAGGGCGGCGCCCACGAGCCCGCGGAACAGCGGGTGCGCGCGGTTCGGCCGCGACCGCAGTTCCGGATGCGCCTGCGTGCCGACGTAGTACGGGTGCACCTCGCGCGGCAGCTCGACGTACTCGACGAGGTGTCCGTCGGGCGAGGTGCCCGAGAACCACAGGCCGGCATCAGCGATCTGCTCGCGGTAGTTGTTGTTGACCTCGTAGCGGTGACGGTGGCGCTCGGATGCCTCGGGCGCGCCGTAGACCTCGGCCACGATGGAGCCTTCGGCGAGCGTCGCCGGGTAGAGGCCGAGGCGCATGGTGCCGCCCAGGTCGCCGCCGGCGATGATCTCAACCTGCTCGGCCATCGTCGCGATCACCGGGAACTCGGTGTCGGGGTCGAACTCAGACGAGGATGCGCCGAGAAGTCCGGTCTCGTGGCGGGCGTATTCGATGACCATGCACTGCAGGCCGAGGCACAGTCCGAGCGCAGGGATCCCGTTCTCGCGGGCGAAGCGCAGCGCACCGACCTTGCCCTCGATCCCGCGCACGCCGAACCCGCCGGGAACGCAGATCGCGTCGACGTCGGACAGCATGTGGGCGGCACCATCGGCGGTCTGGCACTCGTCCGAGGCGATCCACTTGAGCTTGACCTTGGCGTTGTGTGCGAACCCGCCGGCGCGCAGCGCCTCGGTGACCGAGAGATACGCATCCGGAAGGTCGATGTACTTGCCGACCACGCCGATCGTGACCTCGTGCTTGGGGTCGTGGACAGCGCGCAGCAGGTCGCTCCAGCCGTCCCAGTTCACGTCGCCGGCGTCCAGTCCGAGCTGCTCGATGATGTACGCGTCGAGGCCCTGGTCGTGCAGCATCGTCGGGATGTCGTAGATGCTCGGCACGTCGACCGCGTTCACCACGGCCGACTCGTCGACGTCGCACATGAGCGCGATCTTGCGCTTGTTGGACTCGGAGACGGGGCGGTCGCTGCGGAGCACCAGCGCATCCGGCTGGATACCGATCGACCGCAGCGCTGCGACGGAGTGCTGCGTCGGCTTGGTCTTCTGCTCGCCCGACGCGTTCATGTACGGCACGAGCGAGACGTGCACGAAGAAGCAGTTCTTGCGGCCGAGCTCGTGGCGAACCTGACGGGCGGACTCGATGAACGGCTGCGACTCGATGTCGCCGACCGTGCCACCGATCTCGGTGATGATCACGTCGGGCTGCGGCTCGCCGTTCGGTCCGGGCTGCGCCTGCAGCCGCATCCGGCGCTTGATCTCGTCGGTGATGTGCGGGATGACCTGCACTGTGTCGCCGAGGTACTCGCCGCGGCGCTCCTTGGCGATCACGTTCGAGTAGATCTGGCCGGTCGTGACGTTGGCCGACTGCCCGAGGTTGATGTCGAGGAAGCGCTCGTAGTGACCGATATCGAGGTCGGTCTCAGCCCCGTCGTCGGTGACGAAGACCTCGCCGTGCTGGAACGGGTTCATCGTTCCCGGATCCACGTTCAGGTATGGGTCGAGCTTCTGCATGACGACGCGGAGTCCGCGAGCCGTCAGAAGGTTGCCCAGGCTGGCCGCTGTCAGGCCCTTGCCCAACGAAGAAACGACACCACCCGTCACGAAGATGTGCTTGGTAATGCCGTTTGAAATGCCCGCGTCTGAATTATCCACCACGGGCTTTTATGCTATCACCCGATTCGGGATGCTCGGTGCTCAGGATGAGCGTCGCAGCGCTTCCGGATCGCTCCCGTGCGCGCAGAACGGCCGCAGAACGGCCGCAGAACGGCTGCAGAACGGCTCAGCGCTTGGCCGAAGCCATGTCGACGAGTTCGCGGGCGTGGGCTAGCCCGCTCTCCGAATCGGGAAGCCCCGAGAGCAGCCGCGCCATCTCGGCGATCCGTTCGTCGCCCGTGAGCTGGCGGACACTGGATTCCGTGACCGATCCGTCGCTGCCCTTCACGACCGTGAGGTGGTTGTTCGCGAACGCGGCGACTTGCGCGAGGTGGGTGACGACGATCACCTGGGAAGTCTCCGCGAGTCTCGCCAGACGACGCCCGATCTCGATGGCCGAGGCCCCGCCGACCCCCGCATCGATCTCGTCGAAGATGAAGGTGGGGACCGGATCGCTCCCCGCGATGACGACCTCGATCGCCAGCATGACCCGGGAGAGCTCGCCGCCCGAGGCGCCCTTGCCGAGAGCGCGGGGTTCTGCGCCCGAATGAGGCTGCAGCAGGATGGAGATCTGGTCGCGCCCGATCGCGGTGAACTCGTCGCGCTCGGTCACTTCGACCACCACACGCGCGTCGGCCATCGCGAGGGCGGTGAGTTCTTCAGAGACCGCGTCGCTCAACCGCTCCGCAGCCTCGCGGCGACGCGCGCTGAGGTCGTCCGCCAGTTCCGCGACCAGCACGGCATCGGCCTCGACCTCGGCGCGCAGCTGGTCGATGCGCTCGGAGTCGCCGTCGAGTTCGAACAGCCGGGAGCTGCCCGTATCGAGGGCTTCGATCACATCGTCGAGACCCGGTCCGTACTTGCGGATGAGCGTCGCGAGCTCGGCGCGCCGCTCCTGCACGATCTCCAGCTCGCGGGCACCGTCTGTGTCGAGGGTCGCGAGATATGTGGAGAGCTGCGCGGCGACATCCGACACCAGGTAGTTGGCGTTCGCGACCGCCTCGGCCACAGCGACGAGTTGCGCATCGTGGCTCGAGACGCGTTCGAGCTGGCGACGCGCGTTGTCGAGCAGTCCGAGCGCATCCGCGCCCTCCGACTCCTCGGCCGAAAGTAGTTCCCGGGCGCCAGCAGCGGCGAGGCGCAGATCTTCGAGGTTCGAGAGGCGTTCGGCACGCTCGGCGAGCTCGACGTCTTCGCCCGGCTGCGGTGCCACGGCCTCGATCTCGGCCATCGCGAGGCGAAGATCCTCGGCTTCACGAGCACGTCTGTCCTGATCGGCAACGAGCTCTTCGAGCTCGGCCCGGTTGTCGCGCCAGCGGTGGAACACGTGCGAGTACGTCTCGATCGCGTCGGCCAGCGGGCTTCCAGCGAAGCGGTCGAGGGCTTCGCGCTGGGCGACCGCCGACCGCAACCGGATCTGGTCGGACTGACCGTGCACGACGACCAGCTGGCCGCCGAGCTCCGTGAGCACGCTGACCGGGGCGCTCCGGCCGCCGACGACGGCACGCGAACGTCCCTCCGCCGAGACGGAGCGTGAGAGCACGAGCTCTGCGGAACCCTGGCCGAGAGGGTCGACGTCGCCGCCCGCATCCCGAACCCGTTCGACGACCTCGCCGCCGTCGGCGACGCGCCACCGGCCTTCGACCCAGGCCTGCGGGCTACCGAGGCGCACGGCCCCGGTGTCGGCCCGCTCGCCGAGCAATAGCCCGAGGGCGGAGACGACCATCGTCTTGCCCGCGCCGGTCTCGCCGGTGAGGGCCGTGAATCCGGGGCCCAGGGGCAGGGAGGCGTCGGCGATGACGCCCAGGTCTTTGATCGAGATCTCTTCGATGCCTGCGCGGTGCTCAGTCACGTCCTGCCGGCCCCCTCCATCCCGTGACGGGCAGGTTGAACTTCTGCACCAGGCGATCGGTGAACGGTCCAGGATGCAGTCGGGCCAGTCGCACAGGGATCGGCGAGCGCCGCACGACCACGCGCGCACCCGGCGGCAGGTCGTATGCGCGTCGTCCGTCGCACCAGAGGATGCCTGACCCGCCGGCCCGCTCGAGCAGTTCGACGGCGAGCGAGGAATCGGCGTCGACCACGAGGGGACGCGCGAAGAGGGCGTGCGCGCTGAGCGGCACGAGCAGCAGCGCGGCGACGCCGGGCCAGACGACAGGGCCGCCAGCGGAGAACGAGTATGCGGTGGAGCCCGTCGGCGTCGACATCACGACGCCGTCGCAGCCGAAGCTCGACATCGGGCGGCCGTCGACCTCGATGACGACTTCGAGCATCCGCTCGCGGCTCGCCTTCTCGACCGTGGCCTCATTGAGCGCCCAGCTCTCGTAGACGACCTCTTTGCCCACCTTGACCCGGGCAGAGAGCGTCATGCGCTCTTCGACCTCGTAGTCTTTGGCGAGCCCCCTGGCCACGGCCAGCTCGAGGTCGTCGCGCTCGCTCTCGGCGAGGAAGCCGACGTGACCGAGGTTGACGCCGAGCAGCGGCGCCGAGTACCCGCGTACGAGTTCTGCTGCGCGCAGGATGGTGCCGTCGCCGCCCAGCACGATCACGAGTTCGAGCTCGTTGGGCTGCACGTCGACGCCGAGGACAGCGACGCGGCCGAAGCTCGGTTCGGCAGCCAGGAGGTCGCGTCGCTCGTCGGCGCTCAGCACAGGCACGACACCGGCATCGATCAGCTGGGCGCAGACCTCCACCCCGGCTGCGAGTGAATCTTGGCGACCTGTGTGCGCGACGACGAGGATGTACCGCTCGGGTGCACCCATAGGCGTCACGCTCCCATCCTCACGTCGATACGGTCTACCCATTCTGTCTGATCGAGCGCGTTCGTGGGTGAACGGTGCCTGAGGGTGTGGATGAACGGGGGCTGTGGATGAGCGGAGCGGACGTGACCGAGGCTCGCCGCGCATCCTGAGACCGTCAGTTCCGTGAGGTCACCACCTCGACCATCGGCAACCACTCGGTCGGATTCGTGCCGACCGTCGCGCTCAGCCACACCAGGTACTCGAGGTTGCCCTGGCTGCCCGCGATCGGGGAGGCCACGAATCCGGCCGTGCCGACCCCCAGATCGTGTGCGGACCACAGCACGTTCGTCACGGCCTCGCTCCGGAGGACAGGATCGCGGACGATCCCCTCTTTGATGCCCGTTCGGCCGACCTCGAACTGCGGCTTGACGAGCAGAACGAAGTCCGCGCCGTCGGCGGCCGTCTCGACCAGCGCGGGGAGCACCTGGGTGAGGGAGATGAAGGAGATGTCGCCGACGACGAGGTCGGGACGGACGGCACGGCCGACGAGCCCTTCCAGCGCCGCGGCCGTGAGAGCGCGGGCGTTGATCCCCTCGAACGAGAGCAGCCGGGTCTCCAGAGCGAGGGATGGTGCCAGCTGTCCATGGCCCACATCGATCGCGATCACCTGGGCGGCGCCGCGCTCGAGGAGCACCTGGCTGAACCCGCCGGTGGAGGCGCCGACGTCGAGCGCCGTGCGCCCCTCGACGAGTACGTCGAACGCATCCAGGGCGGCGATGAGCTTGTGGGCGCCGCGACTGACGTAGGCGTCTACGCCTGCGACGACGATGACCTGGGCGTCGCGCACCTTGACGGAGGGGCGCACCGCGGCGCGGCCATCCACCGTCACGAGACCCTCAGCGATGATCGTGGCCGCGTGCGTGCGCGACCGCGCCAGACCGCGTGCGGCGAGCGCCACGTCCAGCCTGACCTCGGAGTCGCCCGCGGCGAGAGAGTCGCCGGCGCCCGTTGCGTCGTCAGCCATTCCGCGGGACGTCGCCGCCCTCCAACTGGTCGCGGAGCTCGTCGTGCACCTGGGCATAAGCATCCGCGCGCGCCGCGAGCGGCTGATCCTCGATCAGGTTGAGCCGCGGAACGAGCGCGTCGTCCGCGCCGTTCTTCTCCTGAGCATCCATGTCTCTACGGTACGCGAAACACGGCGCCCGCCCGGGTCACTCGACGAAGAGTCCTGCCAGGGTCTTCTTGCCGCGCCGCAGCACCGCCATCCGATCCAGCAGAAGGGTCTCGCCGACGGGGATCTCCCCGTCTTCGACCTTGACGTTGTTGAGGTAGACCCCGCCCTGCGCGATGGCGCGGCGCGCCTCTCCCAGGCTGGTCGTCAACCCCGTGTCGACGAGCGACTGGGTGACGGTCGCGGTCGGCGAGGTGGTCGTGTTCGGAAGCTCGCGAAGGGCCGCTTCGAGGGTGGACTCGTCGAGCGCCCCGAGCTCGCCCCGGCCGAACAGCGCCTGCGCGGCCGCGATGGCCGCCTCGGTCGCCTCGACGCCGTGCACGAGACTCGTGACCTCGAACGCGAGCCGGCGCTGCGCCTCGCGGCGGAACGGCTCGTCGGCGACCGCCTTCGCGAGGCGCTCGATCTCTGCCCTGGTCAGGAAGGTGAACACCTTGATGCGGTCGATCACGTCGGCGTCGTCGGTGTTCACCCAGAACTGGTACATCGCGTACGGGCTGGTGAGCTTGGCATCGAGCCAGATCGCGTTGCCCTCGCTCTTGCCGAACTTGGTGCCGTCGCTGTTGGTGATTAGCGGCGTGCCGATGGCGTGCGCACTGGCGCGCTCGACCTTGCGGATGAGGTCGGTTCCGCTCGTGAGGTTGCCCCACTGGTCGCTGCCGCCGGTCTGCAGCACGCAGCCGTATTGGCGGTAGAGCTCCAGGAAGTCCATGCCCTGCAGGATCTGGTAGCTGAACTCGGTGTAGCTGATGCCCTCGTCCGAGTTCAGGCGCGCGGCGACCGCATCCTTCTTCAGCATGGTGCCGACCCGGAAGTGCTTGCCGATGTCGCGGAGGAAGTCGATGGCCGACAGCGGCGCCGTCCAGTCGAGGTTGTTGACCAGCCGTACGGCGTTGTCGCCTTCAGGACTGAGGAAGCGCGACACCTGCGCCTGCAGGTAGCCGACCCACTCCGACACCGTCTCCTTTGTGTTCAGCGTGCGCTCGGCGCTGGGCCGCGGGTCGCCGATCAGGCCGGTGGATCCGCCGACGAGCCCGAGCGGCTTGTGACCGGCCAGCTGCAGGCGGCGCATGGTGAGCAGCTGCACCAGGTTGCCCAGGTGCAGGCTGGCCGCTGTCGGGTCGAACCCGCAGTAATAGGTGACCGGCTCGCCCGCGAGGAGCTGTTTCAGCGCTGCTTCATCCGTGGAGACGTGGATGAGCCCGCGCCACTTCAGCTCATCCCAGACGTCGTCGAAAGACGGGTCGTTGGACTGTGCTTGGAGGGTTTCGGAGTCGGACACGGATTCAGGGTATCAGCGGGAGGGCTGCAGCCCTGATCTCCCCTTTATCAGGCTTACAAGCCTGATCATACTTGCATCAGGGATGGAGGCCTGATACGGTATTCATCAGGTTTCCAAGCCTTATTTTGCAGGCTGAGAGGAGCATCCATGTTCGTCGTCACCGCCGACCAGGTGGACTCGAGAACCGGCCCCGACATCGTGGCGGGTGCCCTCGACGACCTGAACCACCGCTATCGCGACCGCCTCGAACTCCCCGTCGACCGCAATGCCGGCGACGAGATCCAGGCGCTCACCGCGGATGCGGGTACCGCGCTCGACCTCGTCCTCGAACTGACCCGCCGCGGCCAGTGGAGCGTCGGGCTCGGCGCGGGCAGCGTCCGAACGCCGCTGCCCGCTGAGACGAGGGAGGCGAGCGGGGATGCGTTCATCGCCGCACGCGAGGCGGTCACGCGGGCGAAACGCGCACCCACCCGCTTCGCCGCGAACGCGGTGGTCGCCCCCCAGCCCGCCGAGGACGCGGAGGCGCTCGTCAACCTGCTGCTGAGCATCCGGGAGAGCCGCTCCCCTGCGGGCTGGGAACTGTACGACCTCGTGACCTCGGGGCTCACCCAGGCGGAGGCGGGCGCCAGGCTCGGCATCACCCCGCAGTCGGCCAGCGACCGCGCGCGGGCGGGCGCGCTCCGAACCGAGTTCGCCGCGATCGGACCGCTGACTAGGCTGTTGAAGAGCCTCGACGACGCCCAGCTGCGAACGGACACTGCATGATCCCCCACTTCCCCCTCTTCCTCGGCGCGATCGGCCCCGTGCTGGCGTGGTGCTCGGTGCTGATCCTCTCGATCGCCTCCCTGTGCTGCGTACTGTTCGCCCTGCGCAGCCCGCGCCGTCCGCTGGTCTACGTCGCCGCGGGCCTGCTCGCGCTGGCCGTGCTGATCTCGGCCCTGCCGGTTCCGGATGCGCCTCCACTGTTCCGGGCGCTCATCGGCATCGTGGCGCTCGCGCTCAGCGTCCTCGGGGGCGGTCCCGCGTCGCAGCTCGTGTTCGCGCTCGCCTCCGGCGGCGGCGGGGTGCCCGGGATGCACGGCGGCATCGTCGTCGCCGAACGGGCGACCGCCGAAGACCGGGCGGAGGGAGTCCAACCCACCCGTGAGGTTCTCCGCGGCGGAGCCACGATCGGCTTCCTGGAGCGTCTAGCCACCACGGCGACGATCATGGCGGGCTTCCCCGAGGCGATCGCCGTGATCGTCGCCGTCAAGGGCGTCGGCCGGTTCACGGAGCTCGAACAGCCCGAGGCCCGCGAGCGCTTCATCATCGGAACCCTGACCAGCCTCATCTGGGCCACCGCCTGCGCAGCGATCTTCAGCCTGTCGTTCGCCTGACCCTCCGATCGCCCGCGTTGCGCGCTGAGTCCGCGTATGCAGACTCAGTGCGACTTCGGGTGCCGCTTGTACGGCGAGACCGTGGGATCGCCCGGCAACCAGAACCGCCAGGGGAACGCCTCGCTACCACCGGCGCCTGAGATTCCGGTGCGCGGTCCCGTGACGTACGGCAGCGGGATGCGCGGCAGCTGCAGCGAGAACGGCGCGGCGAACAGGTCGGCCCCGTTCTCTTCGAGAGTGATGCCTGCCGCCACCACGAGACGGGCGGGCCCGCGGCCGAGGTCGCGATCCGCGACGTCCCGCACCGGCCGCGCCGAAGCTGCGGAGCCCACCGCACCCGAGCGTCGCGCCAGCGCCAGCGCGTGTCCCTCGACCACCTCGGCCCCGCGCAGCAGCACGGCCGTCGCCTCGCCCTCCGGCGAGCAGACGAAGTTCGCGCACACGTGCATCCCATAGGTGAAGTAGGCGTACAGGTAGCCGGGCGGACCGTACATCACGGCATTACGCCTCGTGCGGCCGCGAAAAGCGTGCGAGCCGGGGTCGACGCCGTCTCCCACGTACGCCTCGACCTCGGTGATCCGCAGCCCGACCGTCCCCTCGGGCGTCTCGTGCCGCAGCACTCCCCCGAGCAGCAGCGGCGCGACCTCGAGCGACGACGCCAGGAAGAACTCCCGGTCGGGGCGGTACAGCCCGTCGTCGTCGCCTGCAGCCACGTCAGAACATCCGGATGCCGCTGGCCACCGCGACGATCAGCCCGACCACGATGATGGCGACCGCGACGACGACGATCGTCGGAATGATCCACGGATAGCGTGGCGCCTTCTTCTCGGGGCGTTCGCGCGCGGCCATCAGACGAGGTCCCGCTTCACGCTCGGCAGCGACGTCGCGATCTCGCGCACTCGCTTGGTGAGCTCCGCCAGCTGCTCGGCGACGCGCGTCGGCGCGGTTCCGCCGACGTTGTCCCGGCTCGCGACGGACCCTTCGATGGTCAGCACCGAACGCACATCCGGAGTGAGGAGCGGCGAGACGGATGCGAGACCCTCGTCATCGACCTCGCTCAGCTCGACCCCGCGCGTCTCCGCGAACTTGACCAGGTTGCCCGTGATCTCGTGCGCATCCCGGAAGGGCACGTGCTTCTTGACGAGCCACTCGGCCACGTCGGTGGCGAGCGAGAAGCCCTGCGGCGCCAGCTCGGCCATCCGGTCGGTGTGGAAGTGCATCGTCGCGACCATGCCCGTGAAGGCGGGCAGCAGCACCTCGAGCGTCGTCACCGAGTCGAAGACGGGCTCCTTGTCCTCCTGCAGGTCGCGGTTGTACGCGAGCGGCAGGCCCTTGAGGGTGGCGAGCAGTCCGGTGACATTGCCGATCAGCCGCCCGGCTTTGCCGCGCGTGAGCTCGGCGATGTCGGGGTTCTTCTTCTGCGGCATGATCGACGAACCGGTCGAGTACGAGTCGTCGAGCGTGACGAACCCGAACTCGCGAGTGTTCCAGATAATGACCTCCTCGGCGAAACGGGAGAGGTCGACGCCGATCTGAGCCGCGATGAACGCGAACTCGGCAACCACATCCCGAGCCGCCGTGCCGTCGATCGAGTTCTCGGAGCTGCGCGCGAAGCCCAGGTCGCGGGCGACGAGCAACGGGTCGAGACCGAGGGTCGATCCTGCGAGCGCACCCGAACCGTACGGCGAGACGTTCGCACGCTTGTCCCAGTCGGCGAACCGCTCCAGGTCGCGGACCAGGGGCCAGCAGTGAGCCAGCAGATGGTGCGCCAGCAGAACCGGCTGCGCGTGCTGCAGATGAGTGCGGCCCGGCAGGATGGCCGTGGGATGCGCGTCCGCCTGCGAGGCGATCGCGTCGATGAGCGCGATCAGGCGCTCAGCGATTGCGCCGGCGTGATCCCGCAGGTACAGCCGAACGAGCGTGGCGATCTGGTCGTTCCGACTGCGGCCGGCTCGCAGCTTGCCGCCGAGCTCTCCCCGGCGCGCTCGATCAGACCGCGCTCGAGGGCGGAGTGCACATCCTCATCGGTCTCGGCTGCGACGAAGGCTCCGGATGCGACGTCGCGGTCGAGCTTGTCGAGCGCGGCGATCATCCCGTCGAGCTCCTCGGAGCTGAGATAACCGGCGCCGGCGAGCGCCTGGGCGTGCGCCCGCGATCCGGCGATGTCGTACGCCGCGAGCTGCCAGTCGAACTGCGTCGACTTGCTCAGGGCGGCGAGCTCGGGCGACGGGCCGCCGGCGAAGCGGCCGCCCCAGAGGGCGCCCGCTTCGCCGGCCCGGCTGCCGGGCTGCTCGTTGTCGGTCATCCGCTGCCTACTCGCCGGCGAGGTCGCGGCGTGCCGAGATCTTGCTCGGCAGCGACCACAGCTCGATGAAGCCCTTCGCCAGCGACTGGTCGAAGGTGTCTCCGGTGTCGTAAGTGGCGAGGTTGAAGTCGTACAGGCTCTCGCCGCTGCGGCGACCCGTGACGACAGCGGTGCCCGCGTGCAGCTTGAGGCGGATCTCGCCGGTGACGTGCTTCTGGGTCTCATCGATGAAGACGTCGAGCGCGCGCTTGAGTCCGGAGAACCAGAGGCCGTCGTAGACCAGCTCGGCCCATTTCGCCTCGACCGTGCGCTTGTAGCGGGCCACATCGCGCTCGACGGTCATGTTCTCGAGCTCTTCGTGCGCCGCGATCAGTGCGATGCCGGCCGGCGACTCGTAGACCTCGCGGCTCTTGATGCCGACGAGACGGTCCTCGACGATGTCGATGCGGCCGACGCCCTGTCCACCCGCGATGGTGTTCATCAGCTGCACGGCCTCGAGGGGGCTGACCGGCTTGCCGTCGATCGACACGGGGATGCCCTCGCTGAACGCGATGACGACCTCGACAGGGTCGCGCGTGATCGCCGGGTCTTCGCTGTAGGTGTAGAGGTCTTCAATCGGAGCGTTCCACGGATCCTCGAGGAAGCCGGTCTCCACCGCACGACCCCAGACGTTCTGGTCGATCGAGTACGGCGACTTCTTCGACTGCACGATCGGCAGGTTGTGCTCCGCCGCGTAGACGATCGCCTTGTCGCGGGTGAGCGCGAAGTCGCGCACCGGGGCGAGCGAGGTCAGGTCGGGCGCGAGTGCGGCCACGGCCGCCTCGAAACGCACCTGGTCGTTGCCCTTGCCCGTGCATCCGTGGGCAACGCTGTCGGCGCCGAGCGCCTTGGCGGTGGCGGCGAGGTGCTTGGCGATCACCGGACGGCTCAGCGCCGAGACCAGCGGGTAGCGCTTCTGGTAGAGGGCGTTGGCCTTCAGCGCCGGCATGAGGTAGTCGTCGGCGAACTCGTCCTTCGCGTCGACGACGATCGACTCGACGGCGCCGCAGTCGAGCGCGCGCTGACGGATGGCCTCCATGTCTTCGCCACCCTGGCCAACGTCGACCGCGAGGGCGACGACCTCTTTACCCGTCGCATCCTGCAGCCAGCCGATGCCGACCGAGGTGTCGAGACCGCCCGAGTACGCGAGAACAACACGTTCCGCCATGATTCTCCTTCAGCTTGTGTTTCGTAACGAGTTTAGAGTTTGCGGCTAGGCCGCGTTCTGGGCGAGAAGCCAGACGAGCAGGGCCTTCTGGGCGTGGAGCCGGTTCTCGGCTTCGTCCCAGATGACGGACTGCGGGCCGTCGATGACGTCGGCCGTCACCTCGTAGCCGCGGTCTGCGGGGAGGCAATGCATGAAGAGGGCATCGGATGCGGCGAGCGCCATCAGCTCGGCGTCGACGCGATACCCGCCGAAGACGGCGATGCGCTCCGCCTTCTCGTCCTCCTTGCCCATCGACACCCAGGTGTCGGTGATCATCACGTCGCTGCCGGCAGCCGCCTGGCTCGGGTCGGTGAAGAGCGCGACCGAGCCCCCGGTGTTCGCGGCTATTCTCTCGGCATCGGCCACCACATCCTGAGCCGGGGCGTAGTCGGCCGGGGATGCGATTCGCACGTGCATACCGGCGGTCGCGCCCGCGAGCAGGTACGACTGCCCCATGTTGCTCGCACCGTCGCCGAAGAACGTCATCGTGAGACCCGCGAGTTTTCCGCGCTTCTCCTTGATGGTCAGCAGGTCGGCCAGCAGCTGGCAGGGGTGGAAGTCGTCGGAGAGGGCGTTGACCACGGGCACGGTCGTGCCTGCTGCCATCTCTTCCAGTCCCGACTGTGCGTAAGTGCGCCAGACGATCGCCGAGACCATGCGCTCGAGCACGCGGGCGGTGTCGGAGGGGGTCTCCTTGCCACCCAGCTGGCTGTTCGCCGTCGAGATGATGAGCGGGCTGCCGCCGAGGTCGGCGATGCCGACCGCGAACGAGACCCGGGTGCGGGTGGAGGACTTGTCGAAGATCACCGCGACGGTCTGCGGGCCCTCGAGCGGCTTGGTGCCGAAACGGTCGGCCTTGAGCTGTTCCGCCAGCTCGAGGATCTCCGCCTGCTCGGCGGGGCTGATGTCGTCGTCGCGCAGAAAATGCCTGGTCATGAGATTCTTTCGTTCTGTTGTCAGTGGGCGCGGAGGCGGCGGGCGTCAGCGGTGCGGCGCGACGTCCGCCAAGGCTCGCCCGAAGCGGTCGCGGAAGCCCGCGAGTTCCGCGTCCCCGACGATGAGCGGCGGGGCGAGACGGATGCTCGACTCGTTCGGGGCGTTGACGATCAGCCCGTGGTGCAGTGCGGCGTCCGAGAGCCGGTGCGCATCGCCCTCGGTGAGACCGATGCCGACGAGCAGGCCAGACCCGCGCACCACACTGATCAGGGGCGAGTCGAAGCCGTGGATGATCGCGCGCAGCTCTTCACCGCGGCGAGCGGCGTTCTCGACGAGGCCGGCGTTCTCGATCTCACCCAGAACCGCGTTGCCTGCGGCGGTCGCGAGCGGGTTGCCGCCGAACGTCGACCCGTGCTGGCCGCGCGAGAAGAGCTCGGAGGCCCAGCCGAAGGTCACCAGCGCGCCGATCGGCACACCGCCGGCCATCCCCTTGGCGATGGTGACCGCATCCGGAACGATGCCGGCGTGCTCGTACGCGAACCACTTGCCCGTGCGGCCGATGCCGGTCTGGATCTCGTCGATGATGAGCAGTACGCCGTGCTGCTCGGTGAGCTCGCGTGCACGACGGAGGAAGCCCTCGGGCAGATCGATCACACCGGCCTCACCCTTGATCGGCTCGATGAACAGCGCGGCCACCCGGTCGTCGATGGCCGCTTCGAGGGCCGCGATCGTCGACTCGATGTGCTCGACGCCCGACGGCACGGGTTCGAACGGTTCGCGCATCGGAGGCTTGCCGGTGAGAGCGAGCGACCCCATCGTGCGACCGTGGAAGGCGTTGTTGAGGGCCAGGATGCGCTTGCGGCGTCCGCTCGCGCCGCGGTTGAGTCGGGCCAGCTTGAAGGCCGCCTCGTTAGCCTCGGCGCCGGAGTTGCAGAAGTAGACGCGCCCGGCGGCGCCCGCACCGGTCAGGCGAGTGAGCCGTTCGGCCAGCTCCAGCTGCGGAGGCGTGGCGAAGTAGTTGGAGACGTGCGCGAGGGTCGCGATCTGGCGGCTCACCGCATCCACGAGCACAGGATGCGCGTGCCCGAGCGAGTTCACGGCGATACCCGCGAGGAAGTCGAGGTACTCCTTGCCGTCGACGTCCCAGACGTAGCAGCCTTCACCGCGCGCGAGCATCAGCTGCGGGGTGGCGAGCGTGCGCATCATCGTGTTGCCGAACCGGTCGGTCCAGCCCTGAGTCACCTGCTGGGTGCTCACGACGGCACCACCTCCGTTCCGATCCCGCTCTGAGTGAAGACTTCGAGCAGGATCGAGTGCTGCACCCGCCCGTCGATGATGGCCGCCTTCGCGACGCCGCCGTCGACCGCGTCGAGGCAGGCCGCCATTTTGGGAATCATCCCCGATTCGAGTTCGGGCAACAGCGAACGCAGCTCGTCGGAGTCGATCATCGACACCAGAGAATCCCTGTTCGGCCAGTCGCGGTAGAGGCCCGCCACATCGGTGAGGATCACGAGCTTCGCCGCTCCGAGTGCAACAGCGAGGGCCGCGGCAGCCGCGTCCGCGTTCACATTGAGCGAGTGGCCGGGATCGTCGACGTCGGGCGCGATCGACGACACGACGGGGATGCGCCCGGCCGCGATCTGCGCGTGTACGGCCTCGGGATTCACGCCGATCACGTCGCCGACGAGTCCGAGGTCGACCTCTTCGCCATCGACCACCACGCCGCGCTTGCGGCCCTGGAAGAGCCCCGCATCCTCACCCGAGATCGCGGCGGCGAGCGGACCGTGCCGGTTGATGTTGCCGACGAGGTCGCGGCTGATCTGGCCGGTGAGCACCATGCGCACCACATCCATCGCCTCGGGCGTCGTCACGCGATAGCCGCCACGGAACTCGGACTCGATGCCGAGCCGGTCGAGCATCGCGGAGATCTGCGGGCCGCCCCGTGCACGACGACAGGGTGGATGCCCGCGTAGCGGAGGTAGACCATGTCTTCGGCGAAGGCGCGCTGCAAGTCGGGGCTGACCATCGCGTTGCCGCCGAACTTGATGACCATGATCTGCTCATGGAACTGCTTCAGCCAGGGCAGCGACTCGATGAGGGTCGCGGCCTTGACGGCGGCCAGCTGCTGGTCGGCCTGCTCGGCGTCGATATCTGTATCGGTCTCGGTGTCAGTCATCAGCTCGCGTATGCACTGTTCTCGTGCACGTAGTCGTGGGTGAGGTCGTTGGTCAGGATGGTCGCGGTCGTCGAGCCGGCGTGCAGGTCGATGAGCACGTGCACGGCGCGGGGCGTCAGGTCGACGAGGTCGCGCGGCTGGTCCGGCTCCCCGCGGTGCAGACCTGCACCCCGTTGATCGCGACGTCGATGCCGTATGGATCGAACTCCGCGTCGGTGGTACCGACCGCCGCGAGAACGCGGCCCCAGTTCGGGTCGTTGCCGAACACGGCCGCCTTGAACAGATTGCTGCGCGCGACAGAGCGGCCGACCGTGACCGCGTCGTCCTCCGATGCGGCGTTGATGACCTCGATGGCGATGTCGTGGGATGCGCCCTCCGCGTCGCCCTGCAGCTGCTCGGCCAGGTCTTGGCATACGGCCGTCAGCGCAGCGGTGAACTCGTCGAGGTCGGCAGGCACCGCGCTCGCCCCGGATCCGAGCAGTGCGACGGTGTCGTTCGTCGACATGCAGCCGTCGGAGTCGAGCCGGTCGAAGGTGACCCGCGTGGCGCTCCGCAGCGCCGAGTCGAGCTGCTTCGAGTCGAGCATGGCGTCGGTCGTGATCACGACGAGCATCGTGGCAAGCCCCGGCGCGAGCATCCCGGCGCCCTTCGCCATGCCCCCGACGGTCCAACCAGCGGGAGACGTGCGAGCGGCCTGCTTCGGGCGGGTGTCCGTGGTCATGATCGCCTCGGCCGCCGCCAGACCGGCGTCGTCGGAATCGGCATCGCCGGCCGAGATGGCGAGCGTCGCATCCCACACCCCGGCCTTGAGCAGGTCGAGATCGAGTTGCTCACCGATCAGGCCCGTGGAACAGACGAGCACGTCGCCGGCGCTGATCTCCAGCCGCTCTCCGACCGCCTCGGCAGTCTCGTGAGTGGTCTGGAAGCCGCGGGATCCCGTGTAGCAGTTGGCGCCGCCCGAGTTGAGGACGATGGCCGAGACGACGCCGTCGGCCATGACCTGCTCGCTCCAGAGAACGGGGTTGGCCTTGCACCGGTTCGTCGTGAAGACGGCTGCGGCGGAGTTGAGCGGACCCAGGTTCTGAACGATGGCGAGGTCGCGCTTGCCGCTCGACTTGAGGCCGGCCGCGACGCCGGCGGCTGCGAATCCGGATGCTGCGGTCACACTCACGGGGCCACTCCATTCACGTTGAGTCCGGCGGTCTCCTCGAGGCCGAGGGCGATGTTGGCCGACTGGATGGCAGCGCCGGCCGTCCCCTTGTAGAGATTGTCGAGGGCGAGCACGGTCACGAGCCGGCCCGCCTCCGCGTCCACCGCGAGGCCGATCAGCGCGGTGTTCGCGCCGAGAACGTCTGCCGTGCGCGGCACGCTTCCCGCCGGCAGCACCTGCACGAACGGTTCGCCGGCGTACGCGGTCTCCCACGCATCCTGAACCTGCTCGGCGGTCACGCCCGGCTTGAGGCGGGCGGTGGACGTGGCGAGCACGCCCCGCGACATCGGCACCAGCATCGGGGTGAACGAGACGGTCGGATGCGCTGCCCCGGCCTTGCGCAGATTCTGCTGGATCTCGGGGATGTGCCGATGAGTGCCGCCGACGGCGTACGGGCTCGCGGAGCCGAGGACCTCGCTCGCCAGATACATCGTCTTCAAGTTCTTGCCCGCGCCGGAGGGGCCGACGGCCAGAACCGCGACGATGTCCTCCTCCTCGATGAGGCCCGCGGCGATCCCGGGGGCGAGGGCCAGTGAGACGGCGCTGGCGTTGCATCCGGGAGCCGCGATGCGCTTGGTGCCGACGAGCTGGTCGCGCTGCTTGCCATCGCCGATGGGGAGTTCGGGCACGCCGTATGTCCAGGCACCGAAGTATTCGCCGCCGTAGAACGCCGCCCACGACTCGGGGCTCTCGAGGCGGTGGTCCGCGCCGCAATCGACCACCAGGGTGCCCTCGGGCATCTGGGATGCGATCTCGCCGGACTTGCCGTGCGGCAGCGCGAGGAAGACCACGTCGTGACCGGCGAGGTTGTCGACGCTTGTGTCGCTGAGCGTGAGATGCCGCAGCGAGCGGAGGTGCGGCTGGTGGGCGACGAGGGGCTGCCCCGCGTTCTGGTGCGCGGTGACGGTGCGCACCTCGAACCCGGGATGGTCGGCGAGGATCCTGAGGATCTCCCCGCCCGCGTAGCCGGATGCTCCGGCGACGGCTACCGAGAAAGTCATGCTTCTACCTTATTGAGTGGACGACAGGGGCCGATCGACGGCGGCACCCACGACGGCCCCGCAAAGGGTCGCGTCAGCGCCGCCTAGATTCGGCGGTCGCGGAGGCGTCGGCGCAGGGCGCGGGCGGCTGAGGCCGAGCGCGAGTCCGTGATGCACCGAGAAAGCATGCCGCAACCCTAGCGTGCGCGGACCGCCCGACGCGAATCCGCCGGGGTGACGGCGGCGGCCAACGCAATTCCGGAGACTTCGGGCGACGCGCCGCTGTTCTGTCCGGAATTACGGAGAATGCGGCCGTTGCGGGTCGATATCTCCTGAATTAGTGCGCCCCTTCCCGCCGCCGCGCAAGGACGGGGGCGGGATGGGGTGCGCGGGCTACTCGCGGATGTGCGCGCCGAACAGGTCGGCGGCGCGGGCGGCGCCGGCGAGCTTGGCCTCGCTGGCCTCGGCGGCGGTAAGCGTGCGGTCGTCGGCGCGGAAGCGCAGGGCGAACGTCAGGCTCTTCGTTCCCTCGGGCAGCCCCGTTCCGCGGTAGTCATCGACCAGACGGATGTGCTCGAGCAGTCCACCTGCGCCGTCGGCCACAGCCTTCTCGACATCTCCCGCGGGGACACCGTCGGGCACGACGAGCGACAGGTCCTGCGTCGCCGCGGGGAAACCGGCGATCACGCCGGCGACGATGTCCGCGGGTGCGACCGTGACGAGAGCGTCGAGGTCCAGCTCGAAGACACCGACCACGCGCGGCAGATCGAATTCCGCCGCGAGTGCCGGATGCAGCTCACCCGCGAAACCGACGGGGATGCCCTCGCCGTTCTGGTCGCGTGCGATCAGCTGAGCCGTGCGTCCCGGGTGCAGCGCCTGGTGCTCACTCTGCACGGGCTCCACGGTCACGCCGACGGCTGCGGCGGTCTGCGCCACCATGGCGAGCGCATCCGCGATGCCCGCTGCTACCGCATCCTGACCGGGCTGTTTGAGGATCGGATGCCCGACCGCGAGCCCGGCGAGATACCGGGGCTGCGGCGGGATGCCCGCGTTCAGCGATGCGAGCACGTCGTCGCTCGGGAGCGCGGCGCCGACGGGCAGCGTCTCGCTGCCGAACTCGGCTCCGGCAACCGGACGGAACACAGTGCCGAGCTCATAGATCGTGAGGTCGACGAGTCCGCGTGCGAGGTTGCGCTTCGCGATATCGATCAGCCCCGCGAGCAGCGTCGTGCGCAGGTACGGCGCGGTGGCGTCGAGCGCGTTCGCGAGCTTGACGGCCGGCACGGAGCCCGCCTCCGGCGAGCCGAACGTGTCGTTCGCCTTCTCGCTGACGAAGGGGAACGCCATGACCTCGGTGGCACCGTTGTCCGCCAGGATCTGCGCGACCGCGCGGCGCAGCTTCTGCTCCCGGGAGAGTCCGCGGCCAGGGGGTGCGACGGGCAGCTCGGAGGGGATGCGGTCGTAGCCGACGATGCGCGCCACCTCTTCGGCGAGGTCGGACTTGTCCCTCAGGTCGGGGCGCCAGCTCGGCGGCACGACGAGCAGGTTGTCGCCGGACTCGCTTACTGTTCCGCCGACCTCCGCGAGCGCACCGCGCACCTCGTCGTCGGTGAAGTCCACTCCGACCAGCGACGAGATGTAGGACTTCGGAAGCACGATGGCCTCCGGCGCACCGGCGTCGTCGAGGAGCGAGCCGAGTGCATCCGCGTGGCCGCCGGCGAGCTGCTCGAGCAGCTGCACCACCCGTGCGGCTGCAGCCACAGCGACCCGGGGATCGACGCCTCGTTCGAAACGCTTGGACGCCTCGCTCGGAAGCTTGTGCCGCCGCGCGGTGCGGGCGATCGACACGGGATCGAAGTTGGCCGCCTCGATGAGTACGTTGCGGGTGTCGGCGCCGATCTCGGTGGACGCCCCGCCCATGACGCCGGCGAGTCCGATCGGGCCGGACTCATCGGTGATCAGCAGATCTTCGATGTGCAGAGCGCGGGTCTGATCGTCGAGCGTTACGAGGGTCTCTCCGGAATGCGCACGACGCACGACGATGCCGCCGCGCAGCTTGTCCAGGTCGTAGCCGTGGATGGGCTGGCCGAGTTCGAGCATCACGTAGTTGGTGATGTCGACGATGAGCGAGATCGACCGGATGCCCGCGAGCTTGAGCCGCGCGATCATCCAGGCCGGAGTCGTTCGGCTGCCGTCGATGTCGCGGACGACGCGGGTGACGAAGACGTTCGCCCCGGCACGGCCCCGGATGGGGTCGCGATCGTCCACCGCGACGCTGAAGCCTGCGGCGTGCGCACCGTCGAGCAGCATGCCCGCCGCCTCGGCCGGGTCGCGGAACGCCGCACCCGTGGCGTGCGAGTACTCGCGGGCGATACCGCGGATCGAGAACGCATAGCCGCGGTCGGGCGTGACGTTCACCTCGACAGCCGTGTCGTCCAGGCCGAGCAGCGAGATCGCATCCGTGCCGACCTCGGGGTCGAGACCGAGTGTCGCCAGGCGCAGGATGCCGTCATGCTCGTCGCCGAGACCGAGCTCGCGCGCCGAGGCGATCATGCCGTCGGAGACGTGTCCGTACGTCTTTCGAGCCGCGATCGGGAACGGGCCGGGCAGCACCGAGCCCGGCAGCGTGACGACGACCTTGTCTCCGATGAAGAAGTTGCGGGCGCCGCAGACGATGCCGTGCACCGCATCCCCGCCATCGGCCGCCGTCTCACCCTCGGGCGCGACGCGCACCTGGCACCAGCGGATCGTCTTGCCGTTCGACTGGGGTTCCTCGACGAAGTCGATCACCTGGCCGACGACCACGGGCCCCGAAATCTCGAAGGTGTGCACGTCTTCTTCTTCGAGACCGACCGAGACGAGCGCAGCGTGCACGTCTTCCGCCGTGGTTCCCGGTTCGAGGTCGACGTACTCGCCGAGCCAACTCAGAGGGACGCGCATCAGACCACCATTCCGAACTGCTGTGAGAAACGCACATCGCCTTCGGCCATGTCGCGCATGTCTTTGACGTCGTTGCGGAACATCAGCGCCCGCTCGACCCCCATACCGAAAGCGAAGCCCGAGTAGACCTCGGGATCGATGCCCGCCGAGCGGAGCACGTTCGGGTTGACCATGCCGCAGCCGCCCCACTCGATCCAGCGGGCGCCGCCCTTGAAGGTCGGGTGCCACAGGTCGAGCTCGGCGCTCGGCTCGGTGAACGGGAAGTAGTTGGGACGCAGACGCACTTTGGCCTCGTCGCCGAACAGGGTCTTGACGAAGTGGTCGAGCGTTCCCCGCAGGTGAGCCATCGTGAGGCCCTTGTCGACCGCGATCCCCTCGGTCTGGTGGAACACCGGCAGGTGGGTCGCATCGAACTCGTCGGTGCGGAACACGCGCCCGGGCGCTATGCGGTAGACCGGCAGCTCGTTGCCGAGCAGCGCACGCAGCTGCACGGGCGAGGTGTGCGTGCGCATCACCATGTGCGCGTTCGTCGGCTCGACGAAGAACGTGTCCTGCATCGCTCGCGCCGGGTGGTCCTCGTCGAAGTTGAGGGCGTCGAAGTTGTACCACTCGCTCTCGAGCTCCGGCCCCTCGGCCACCTCCCAGCCCATGCCGACGAACACGTCGGCGATGCGCTCCTGCAGCAGGGAGAGGGGATGCCGTGCGCCGGGCTGCCAGCGCACCGGTACCGCCGTCACGTCCACCGTCTCGGCGGCGAGCTGCGCGGCGGTCTCCGCGGCCTCGATCTGCTCCTCTTTGGCGGCGAAAGCCTGGTTCACCCGTCCGCGCGCCTGGCCGACGAGCTTGCCCGCGGCGGCCTTCTGATCGTTGGGGACGGAGCGAAGGCTCGCGTTCAGCCGCGCGAGCGGCGAGCCTTCTGCCGTGTGGTCGTGGCGGACGACCTTCAGCGCGGCGGAGTCGGCCGCTGCTTCGATGGCGGCCAGCGCATCCGCGACGGCGGCCTCGACGGTTGCTTCGGAGATTTCGGTGGGATCAGACACGGTACCCAAGTTTAGTGCGCCGTCGGAGCGCGCATCCCCGTCGTGCAGGTCGGTGGGGAAACCTGCCGCTCACCCGCCTGTGGAGGAGCCTTCGCGGGCGTCGAGTTCCGCGTAGACCTCGTACGCGGCATCCCAAAGCCCCTCCGGTTTCGGCACGCTGAGCCCCGCGAGCAGCAAGACGAGCCCGTCCACGAGCGAGTGCCAGCCGGCGGCGAAATCGGGTGCCGAACGCAGGCGACCAGCCCCGAACACGTCGGGGATCCCATCCTGATCGAGTACGAAGAGCGTCCCGCCGCCGTCTGCCGCCAACCGGATGGTCACGGCCGATCGCTCCGGACCCCACGTGAACGACAGCAGCCGCTCGTGCTCCAGCGCGAGTACCTCCATCGCGTGAGCGCTGTCAGGGACGTTCGCGTCGCCCAGCACGAATGCGTCCCCGAGCTGAAGCGCTCTCGTCCGCTCGGGATCGTCGGGCCACTCCACCACCGGCCAGAGCCAGCGACCGATCCGGTCCGGGAGGGTGATCGCGTCCCAAACGGTCGACACCGGCGCATCGAGATGCCGTTCGAGATGGACACCCGACTTCCCGCTCGAACGAATCATCTGCGCGCGCACGAGCCCGGCTTCGACGCGGCGATACACATCCAGGGCACTGTCGAACGCCGCCGGATCGGCCGCCTCCCCCACATACCCGCGATCGCCGATCGGTGACGGGTCGCCGCCGACCTCGCGTGCGAGGTGGGTGAGCACGTCCTCCCAGCCGGCACCGTATGCCGCTGCGGAGACCGCTTGCACGCGGCGGTGGGTCAACGACATGCTCACTCGGTCGTCCTCGACCGGCTTGATCGCGACCTCGAGCTCGGTGGTCGCCTCCACCTGTCCTTCACCGCTGAATTGCCAGAGCACCAGGATGCGCCGCTCGGGCTCGCACGCGAGCACGCGTCCGGAAACCACACCCCCACTGCTGTCGTCGCCCATCTCAAGTCGGTACTCGTGACCGTCGACCGAGAACCGGCCGATCCAGCGCGCCAGCCGCTCGGGCTCGGTCAGAGCGCTCCAGAGTTCGGCCGGCGTGGCGTGGAGCTCTGCTCCACCGTCACCGTGCGCCGCGCGCCATCGAGCGCGATGTCTCCCCAGATCGTCACGATGCTTCCTTTCCGTTCGCGGCTCCGCGGTCCGTCGCCCCACGCCCCGACGCTCCGTTCCGCCTCCCCGTGCAAGCTCCGTCTCGAGGGCATCGAGACGCTGCGGCCAGAAGTCCCGCAGCCGGTCGAACCAGTCGGCCGCCGCCTCGATTGCGGCGCCGTCGAGCGTGTAGACGCGCTGTTTGCCGTCGACCCGGCTCGTCACCACGCCCGTCTCACGCAGCACGCGCAGGTGTCGGGACGCGGCGGGCTGGCTGATGGCGAACTCCGCCGCAGCCAGGTCGGCGAGAGCGCCGGCAGGCGCATCCCCCGCTGCGAGGTATTCGACGAAGCGGCGCCGCACGGGGTCGCCGATCGCCTCAAGCGCATCCATGGACCGAACGTATCAAGCAAGCGTTATATAACGCAAGGGTTAATCAAAAAGCTCCGAAGACCGCTGAGCGAACGCCGACTCGTACAAGCAGACGGATGCCGCCGTCGCCAGGTTCATCGACTCGGCCTGCCCATAGATGGGAACGGTGACGACCCGATCCACCAGGTGGAGCAGATCGTCGGCCAGCCCGTGGGCCTCATTACCGAAGACCCACGCGGTCGGTCGCGCCAACTGTCCATCGGTGCGAGCGGCGAGCAGATCCTCGCCCTTGATGTCGGCAGCGAGCACCTGCAGTCCGGCACCGTGAGCGCGCTCGACGACATCGTCGAGGCTCGCCCCGACAGCGACCGGCACATGAAACAGCGAGCCCGTCGTCGACCGCACGACCTTCGGGTTGTAGAGATCGACCGTGCGCCCGGTCAGCACGACCGCGTCGGCGCCGGCCGAGTCGGCGGCCCGGATGATCGTGCCCGCGTTCCTGGATCGCGCACCTCCTCCAGCACCGCGACCAAGCGCGGTTCGCCGGAGAAGATGTCGCGGATCGACGTCGGGAACTGTCGGCAGACCGCCACGAACCCCTGCGGGGTGACCGTGTCGGCCATCGCCTCGAGCACCTGCTCGGTGACGAACTCGACGTCGACGCCTGCATCCACGGCCGTCTGCCCGATGTCGCTGTACCGCTCGAGGGCGGTCGGGGTCGCGTAGAGCTCCACCACCAGTTCGGGGCGGAAGGTCAGTGCCTCGGCGACAGCCTGAGGCCCTTCCAAGAGAAAGAGCCCGGTCTCAGACCGGGCTCCTCTCTTCGCTAGTTTGGCCACGGCTCGAACGCGCGGTGAGCGCGGGTTGTCAAGCATGGCACCAGCTTAGTGATGCAAAGAAAACTTACGCAGCGGCGTCGGCCTTCGGTGCCGACGTGTCGGCGGGAAGAGCCTTCTTGGCCGTCTCGACCAGGGCAGCGAACGTGGCGGGCTCGTTGACGGCCAGCTCGGCGAGGATGCGACGGTCGACCTCGACACCGGCAAGACCCAGACCCTGGATCAGACGGTTGTACGTGAGGCCGTTCGCGCGGCTCGCAGCGTTGATGCGCTGGATCCACAGGCGACGGAAGTCACCCTTGCGCGCACGGCGGTCACGGTAGCTGTAGACCAGCGAGTGAGTGACCTGCTCCTTGGCCTTGCGGTAGAGGCGCGAACGCTGACCGCGATAGCCCTCGGCGCGCTCGAGGATGACCCGACGCTTCTTGTGAGCGTTGACCGCCCTTTTTACTCTTGCCATTTCTCTTTACTTCCTTAAAGTCGGGTGGGGTTACTTGCCGAGCAGCTTTTTGATGTTCTTGACATCGGCCGGAGCGATGACCTGCTCCGCGTTCAGGCGGCGCTTACGGTCGCTCGACTTGACCTCAAGGTTGTGGCGCATGCCGGACTGCTGCTTCATGATCTTGCCGGTACCGGTGATCTTGAAGCGCTTCTTGGCCCCGGAATGGGTCTTCTGCTTGGGCATTATTTCTCCTCATTCGTCGCCTGGGCGGGCGAACTCTCTTCGGACTGCGCAGAGTCGTCTGCGGCAGCAGCCGGCTCCTCGGCGGGGGCGTGAGCCCGCGCCTTCGAAGCGGCACGTTGTGCGTTGGCCTCGGCCTTGGCCTCTGACTTGTTCTTCAGGGGGCCGATGACCATGACCATGTTGCGACCGTCGATGGTCGGGGTGGACTCGACGGAGCCGAACTCGGCCACGTCTTCCGCGAAGCGCTGCAGCAGGCGCACGCCCTGGTCGGGGCGCGACTGCTCGCGACCGCGGAACAGGATCATGGCTTTGACCTTGTCGCCGGCCTTCAGGAAGCCTTCGGCGCGCTTGCGCTTGGTCTCGTAGTCGTGCTTGTCGATTTTGAGGCGGAAACGAACCTCTTTCAGGATCGTGTTCGCCTGGTTGCGCCGGGCTTCCTTCGCCTTCTGCGCAGCCTCGTACTTGAACTTGCCGTAGTCCATGATCTTCGCGACAGGCGGCTTGGAGTTGGGAGCAACCTCAACCAGATCCAGGTCTGCTTCCTGCGCGAGTCGGAGGGCGACCTCGATTTTGACGACGCCGACCTGCTCACCGCTGGGGCCGACAAGTCGAACTTCGGGGACGCGGATACGGTCATTGGTACGGGGATCGCTGATGCGTTTCTCCTCTGATCTAGCGATGTCTTCAGCCTCGTTCCTGTCGGTTGACAGTCACGGCGAGAGAGGATTTTCCACGCACCAACGTCGCTCTGCGATTTCTCGCACAGCTGGTACAGCACCCTGACTACCCTCGCGCTGGCGGCGCGACGGCGGAGTGCAACAACCCGGTAACCTAATGAAGCGGTCAAGCGCGGGTGGGAGGAATCTCCACTTTCGTACCGGAACAGAAGTCCCGGAGCCCGAACGATTCTAGCAGAGGAATGCAGTGAGCGACACACCCGAGGCTCGGCGCTACGTCGAGGCCACCGAGGAAGCATACGACGAAGCAACCCGGGACATCGCGGAGGTCCCCGCGGTCGAGGTCATCACGACGACGGCGGTGCACCTCATGAGCGCGGCGGCCGTCAAGTGCGGGCTGGCCGACGACCCGGATTCGCAGACCGACCTCGACGAGGCCCGCAAGCTCATCGACGCCCTCGCCGGTCTGGTCACCGCGAGCGCTGCGCACCTCGGCGACCAGCACGCCCGCAGCCTCCGCGACGGACTCCGCTCGCTGCAACTGGCGTTCCGCGAGGCCTCCCCCTTCCCCGACGAAATCGGCAAGGGACCGGGCGAGAAGTACACCGGCCCGGTGAACTAGCGGGTCGCATCCTGTCGCTAGCCTGAAGCGATGAGCTTCACGCCGCCGTCGTCGTTCACCACCCGCCCGACCCTCGAGGGCACCTTCGGGATGTCCGCGTCCACGCACTGGCTCGCCACGGCGAGCGCGCAGTCCGTCCTAGAACGCGGGGGCAATGCGTTCGACGCGGCCTTCGCCGGCGCGTTCGTGCTGCACGTCGTCGAGCCGCACCTGAACGGTCCGGGTGGCGACATGGTCGCGCTGTTCGCGACCGCCGACGACCCGACGCCGACAGTGCTCTCCGGACAGGGGCCAGCGCCCGCCGGCGCGACCCGCGAGCATTACCTGGCCGAGGGTCTGGAGCTCGTGCCGGGTTCCGGCGCTCTCGCTGCCGCCGTTCCGGGCGCAGTGGATGCGTGGCTCCTGCTCCTGCGCGACCACGGCACCTGGGAGCTGGCTGACGCGCTCGCGTTCGCCGTCGGGTATGCGCGCGATGGGCATCCGGTGCTCGAACGTGTGCGGGCCACCATCGCCACCGTCGAGCGCCTGTTCACCGACCATTGGACCAGCTCTGCCGAGCACTGGCTGAGCGGCGGCCGGCTGCCCGAGGTGGGCGAGCTCATCACGAATCCGGCGTACGCCGCCGTGCTGGATCGGCTCATCACTGCGGGCGAGGACGCACCCGATCGCGAGAGCCGCATCGACGCCGCCCGCACCGAATGGAAGACCGGATTCGTCGCGCAGCAGGCCGTCGAGTTCCTATCGGCGCCGCACCGGCACTCGTCGGGAACCGACCACGCCGGCGTCATGACGATCGACGACTTCGCGGCGTACAGCGCCTCGTACGAGTCCGCGACGACGCTCGAATTCCGCGGGCACACGATCGCGAAGACGGGCGCTTGGGGGCAGGGCCCCGCGCTTCTGCAGACCCTCGCCATCCTGGACGGGTTCGAGGATGAGCGACTCGACCCATCGACCGCGATCGGCGCCCACACCATTCTCGAGGCTCAGAAGCTCGCCTATGCCGACCGCGAGGCTTACTACGGCGACGGCCAGGTGCCGCTCGACGTGCTCCTCTCCCGCGAGTACGCCGAAAAGCGTCGGGCACTGATCGGAGACCGCGCCTCCGCCGAGTTCCGTCCCGGCGTCGTGCCGGGCAGTACCCCGTTCATCCCGCCGCTCCGAACCGAGTACAACGCGCCCGTCGAGGCCGCCGGGGTCGGCGAGCCCACCGTGCGTCCGACCGGCGAGACGCGGGGCGACACCTGCCACATCGATGTCGTCGACCGCTGGGGCAACATCGTGTCGGCCACTCCGTCGGGCGGCTGGCTGCAGTCGTCGCCGACCGTTCCCGCGCTCGGGTTCTGTCTGGGCACGAGACTGCAGATGACGTGGCTGGAGGACGGTGCGACGTCGACGCTGCGCCCTGGCAGGCGACCCCGGACGACGCTCACTCCGACCCTGGTGCTGAAGGACGGGCATCCCGTCAACGCCCTCGGCTCCCCCGGCGGCGATCAGCAGGATCAGTGGCAGCTGCTCTATCTGCTGCGCACGATCGTGGGCGGGTACACCCCGCAGCAGGCGATCGACGCACCGGCCCTGCACACGACCTCGGTTCCCGGATCGTTCTGGCCGCGCACGTGGGAGCCGGCGGGAGCGGTGGTCGAGAACCGGTTGGGCGACCACGTGATCTCCGACCTCGAGGCCCGTGGGCACGTGGTGACCCGGGCGGGCGACTGGGCGCTCGGACGTCTCTCGTCGGTCGGTCGCGATCTCGAGAGGGGCGTGCTCACCGCAGCGGCCAATCCGCGCGGGGTGCAGGGCTACGCAGCCGGTCGGTAGGTCTCGAGGGCTAGCGCACCGCACCGACCGCCGCTCGAACGGCCTCCACGGTTCGCTCCACTTCGGTGGCATCGGTGAGCCAGTTGCTCACCGAGAATCGCAGAACCGCGCGCTCCTGCCAGCGTGACGGCGAAGCGAAAACCACTCCGGCTGCATCCAATTTCGCACCGACCTGACGCGTCGTCTCATCGTCACCGAACGAGACGCACACCTGTGTGTACACGACCTCGTTCAGGATGCTCACCCCTGGCACCGTACGGAGTCCCGCGGCGAGCGCCGCCGCCGCATCCGCGAGCCCCTGGACGAGCTCCGCGACACCCTCGCGGCCGAGCCGCGCGAGCGCAGCCCACACCGGCACTCCCCGAGCCCGTCGGGAGAGCTCGGGCACGCGGTCGCTCGGATCCGAGCCCTCCGTCGAGGAGGGCAGATAGGCCGCTTGCTGCGAGAACGACGAGTGCAACGCCATCGCCTCAGCGACGATAGCGACCCCCGAGTCGTACGGCACGTTGAGCGTCTTGTGCGCATCCGTGCCCCAGGAGTCTGCGCCGGCGAGCCCGGCGGTCAGATGCCGGAGACCGGGAGCAGCGGCTGCCCAGAGACCGAAGGCACCGTCGACGTGAACCCAGGCACCTGCCTCGTGGGCGACGTCGATCGCGCCGGCCAGGTCGTCGAACGACCCGGAATGCACGTTTCCCGCCTGCAGGCAGACGACCGTTGGTCCGTCCCCTGCCGTCAGGGCCGCTCGCAAGGCATCGGTGCGCATCCGGCCCTGCTCGTCAGCGGCGACGAGGGATGGGGTCCCCAGCCCCGCGAAGCGCCCGGCGTCGTCGACCGAGCCGTGCCGCTCCTCGCCCGCGAGAAATCTCACCCGGGGACCTCCGGTGAGTCCGTTCGCGCGCACGTCCCAGCCTGCCGCACGGAGCACCGCATCCCGGCCCGTCACCACTCCCACGAACGTGGCCATGGTCGCTCCGGTCACGAATCCGACCTCCGCAGATTCTGGAAGGCCGAGCAGGTCGAGCAGCCACTCCCCGGCGACCTCTTCCGCGGCGACGACACCGGGCGTTACGTTGCGCAAAGCGGAGTTCTGATCCCACGACGAGACGAGCCAGTCGGCTCCGAGCGCGGCCGGTTGCGCGCCGCCGATGACCCAGCCGTAGAACCGGGGCGAGTGCATCCTGATCAGTCCGGGTTCGACCGCCTCGGCGAGCCGGCTCAAAACCAGTGGAGCAGCGGGCCCGCGGTCGGGCAGGGTGCGCCCGAGCACATCCTTCACCTGCTCGATGGTCGCGGACGGCGGGATGGGCGCGTCACGCATTCCGCTCAGCCAGCGGTGTGCGAGCGCCGCCGCCTCACCGAGCGCACCGTCGTACGTGTCGGACCGAGGATCGTCGCCGTTGCCATCCACGGTGGGGATTGTACGCTGGCCGCGTGGACACGTCACAGGTGCGCTCGAGAATCCTCGCGCTCCCCGACATCACCAGGTCGACGGATGCCGGAACTGCCACCGGATGCGCCGCTCCAGCTGCGTGGCCAGCGACAGCAGCGTGCGCTCACCGCCCGGGCGACCGATGATCTGAACGCCCATCGGCAGCCCGTCGTCGGTCTGGGAGACCGGGAGCACGATCGCGGGCAGTCCCGACACGTTGAGCATCGACGTGAACGGCGTGTACTGCACCTGCTGCTCGAAGTTGCGTTCGCCGTCCTCCTGGTCGAACCAGCCGACCGGTCGCGGGGTCATCGCCATTGCGGGAGTCAGCACGGCGTCGAACGACGACAGCTGCTTGATCATCGAACGCTCGTACGCGGTGAGGGCCGAGAGCGCCTCCCCCAGCTCGCGAGCCGACAGCGCCCGGCCCCGGTGCAGCAGCCATTTCGTCAGCGGCTCGAGCAGGTCTTCCGCTTCACCTTCGGCAGGGATGCTCGCCGCACCCGCCTGCCAGATCGTGCGGAATGCAGGCGCGTACGTCGCATCCGGAACGAGGGCTGTCTCCTCCATGCCGTGACCCAGCTCAGCAAAGGCGGCGACAGCCTGATCCAGCGCTGCACGAGCCTCGGGCGATACGACGATCTCGTATGCGTCGTCCCAGGCGGAGGTCGTCATCACGCCGAGCTGGAAGCGGCCCTCGCCACGCACCGCGGTGCCGAGGAAGGGTCCTTCGTCTTCGTAGGGTGCGCGCAGTGTGTAGTGGTGGTCGATGCGGCCGTCACGCTTGGCGATCATCCCGTCGAGCAGGAGTGCGGCGTCAGCGGTCGTGCGCGCCAACGGGCCCTGCACGACGAGACCGCCGAGGGAGCCGATGCCGCTCCCCGCCGGCACGAGCCCGCGCGAGGGTTTGAGGCCGACCAGACCGCATGCGGCGGCAGGGATGCGGATGGATCCGCCGCCGTCGGACCCCGGCGCGAACGGCAGCATTCCGCTTGCCACGGCGACCGCTGCTCCCCGCTCGATCCACCTGCGCCGAGATCCGGATTCCACGGATTGCGAGCAGGCGGCGCGGCGAGCGACTCGGTGTACGCGGGCAGGCCGAACTCGGGCGCGTTCGTCTTGCCGAGGCTGATCGCGCCGGCCGCATCCATCGTCTCCACGATCTCATCCGAGGTGTCGGGCACGAAGTCGGCCATGAGGCGGGAGCCGAAGCCGGTGTGCACGCCGGCGCGCATCCACAGGTCCTTGTCGCCGATCGGGAAGCCCCAAAGCGGCGCGGTGCGCGGCACCTCCTCGGCGACATGGTCGGCGCGAGCAAGTGCGGCCTCACGCGTCACGGTCACGAACGCACCGAGCTGGGGATTGGCCCGTTCGATCCTGGCGAGGTAGTGCTCCGTGAGTTCTCGGGGCGAGACCCCGCCGCTCTGCAACTCCTGCCAGAGGGCGAGCGCGGTCAGCTCGTGAAGTTCGGCCATGATCCGAGGCTAGCCCGTGCCCGGCCGAGCGCGGAGCCCCGAATCCTGACTCGCAGTACAGTGATCGAATGGAGGAGCGGGAACCGGTCGAGCAGGTCGTGGCGCGACGCTCCGTTCTGCGGGCGGCGGCTCACTACGAGAACAGACACCCGGTCTGGCTCGTCGAGCACGCACTGACCGCCGGCTGGATCTGGGCCGCGTTCTGGATTCTGCTGCTCGTGCCGGCCGATCACTACAACTGGCACGCCTCGATCGTGATCGCGATCGTCGTGGTCGCCGTTCTGCCGACGTTCACCGCCACCGTGATCGTCCTCTCGCAGACTCCGCACTCGCACCTCCGGCGCAGCGAATCCGTGCTCGGGCACTTCTTCGCGCGGTTCTCCGCCTACGTCTTCGCCTTCTTCGCCTGGACGCTCTCAGTGGTGCTGAGCTCGACGATCGCCGTGCAGCTTCAGACCGAGGGGCACGACAACGAGGTCGACACGCTCGGGGTCGGGCTCCAGTTGCTCGTCGAGATCGTTCCCGTGGTCATCCTCGTCCTCTGGCTCTGGTTGATCTTCCGCTACGCGTGGTACCTGTCGCGACTGCGGGGCTGGCGCGCGCAGCCCACGCGCACGCGCATCCCGAAGACATTCCTCACCGATGAACCCCGAACGCACCGCCTGCTGATCGGGCTCGCTCACCCGGCCCTGCTCGGCATCACCGGCAGCCTCGCCGTGATCGTCGCTCTGCTGCTCTTCATCGACGACGTCACGATCAACATCGTCTGACACCCCCTCCATTCGAGTCGAGTGCCGATCGGTGCTTGACAATCTTCGCGTAGCCTGGTTGGTTAGTTACATGAGTAACTAACCGACGAGGTTAGACCGACCCGAGGGAGGTGCGAATGATCGAAGAAGGCAAGCCGATCTTCGTGCAGATCGCCGAACAGATCGAGAACGACATCATCGACGGCGTCTACCCCACCGAGACCCAGGTGCCCTCGACCAACGAGTTCGCCAGCTTCTACCGCATCAACCCCGCCACCGCAGGCAAAGGCGTCAACATCCTGGTGGACGACGGGATTCTCTACAAGAAGAGAGGAATCGGCATGTTCGTAGCCGACGGCGCCCGCGAGCGCCTCATCGCCAAACGGCGCGACGCGTTTCGCGACGAGTACCTCCGACCCCTGCTCGCCGAGGCGGCGAAGCTCGGGATCGACCCCAGCCAATTGACCGACATGATCGCCAAGGAAGGAGTCAGCGCATGACCGCCACCCACACCACGTCCGCACAGCAGCCGACCTCGATCGCGCCCGCCGTGCACGTCGAAGGCCTCACCAAGCGATTCGGATCGTTCACCGCGCTGGACGATGTGAGCTTCACCGTCAAGCCCAACAAGATCTACGGCCTCCTCGGCCGCAACGGCGCAGGCAAGACCACCATCATGCAGCTGCTCACCGGGCAGGACTTCGCCACGAGCGGCGACGTGCGGGTGTTCGGTGAGAAGCCCGTCGAGAACGCACGCATCCTGCAGAACATCTGCTTCATCAAGGAGAGCCAGCGCTACCCCGACGACTTCCAGCCGAAGCACGTCTTCCGCAGCGCCCCATGGTTCTTCGAGAACTGGGACGCCGAGTTCGCCGAGCAGCTCATCGACGACTTCCGCCTCCCGCTGAACCGGCGCATCAAGAAGCTGTCCCGGGGCCAGCTCTCCGCGGTCGGGGTCATCGTCGGGCTCGCTTCGCGCGCGCCGCTGACGTTCTTCGACGAGCCGTATCTGGGTCTGGATGCGGTGGCGCGGCAGATCTTCTACGATCGCCTCCTCGAGGACTACTCCGAGCATCCCCGCACGGTGATCCTCTCGACCCACCTGATCGACGAGGTGGCCAACCTGCTCGAGCACGTGATCGTGATCGACCAGGGGCGCATCCTGATGGACCAGGACGCCGAGGAGATGCGCGGCTCGGCGAGCACCGTCGTCGGCCAGCGTGCCGCGGTCGACGCCTTCGTCGCCGGCCTCGATGTACTGCACCGCGACGGGATCGGCGGCCTCGCCTCCGTGACCGTTGGGGCGCTCAGCCCCGCCCAGCGGGCCGAAGCCGTGGCCTCCGGCCTCGAGCTCTCGCCCGTCTCCCTCCAGCAGCTCATCATCCGCAAGACCAACGTCCGCGCGACAGAATTCGAGCAGAGCGCATGACCGCCATCGCACCGGAGGCAGCGATCCTCCGCACCACCCCCGCATCCGCCCAGCGCACCTGGCGCGTCGTCCGGCTGGCACTCGTCAACAAGTGGTCGACCGTCTGGACGCCGATCATGGTGATGGCGTTCATCTGGCTGGTGAACTACGTGATCTGGTGGATCATCTACGTTGCCACCCCGGAGAGCGGCCGGGCCAAGGCGATGGAGGGCACCGAGTGGGCGGGTGGCGGGTTCTACATCTTCGTCTACATGCTCATCGTCGGCATCACGGTGGTCAGCGCGACATTCCCGTTCGCGCTCGGGTACAGCGTCACCCGCCGCGATTTCTGGTTCGGGGCCTCGCTCACCTTCCTTCTCTTGTCTGTCGGGTACGCGATCGGTTTCAGCGTGCTCTCGTTCATCGAGGAGTGGACGAACGGCTGGGGCCTCGGCGGCCACCTCTTCACCTCGGTCTACTTCAGCACCGGCGGATTCTTCACTCGCTTCTTCGTGGTCTTCGTCATGCTGCTCTTCGTCTTCTTCCTCGGGGCAGCGAGCGCGACGCTGTTCATGCGGTGGCGGATGGCGGGCCTGCTCGTCGCCGGTGCCGTGCTCGCCATCGTGATCGTCGGACTGGTCGCTCTCGTCACGTTCACGCAGAGCTGGCCCGCTGTCGGCACCTGGTTCGCCGACATGGGACCGGTCGGGGTGGTCGCCTGGCTGCTCGTTCCGACGGTGATCTCGGCACTTGCCGGGTTCTTCGTCCTCCGCCGCGCAACCCCCAAGAGCTGATCGCACCGCAGACATGGACGTGGCCGGGGACCCCAGGGTTCCCGGCCACGGTTGTTCATCTGCCTCGTCGCGGCCGGCCCCCGCGATGTGTCCGCAGAACCCGCCGTTGATGACGTCAGGTTCACTGTAAGTCGGGCCGGACACCCTGCGACGAAACGCTCACGGGTTCCAAAAGGACGTCATAGCGGACCCTCAGGAAGCGCCCGGGCCACCCTCATCCGCGAGCTCCTGAAAGACCGTGAGCTGCACATCCGCTGCCCCCGCCAGCCTCGCGTTGAGCGAGTTCCACGGTGTGAGCGTCGGTGCCGCGATGAGCTCTGCGCCGCCCGCGACGAGTCGCGCGGTCACAGTGCGAGTGTCGCCCACTTCGAAGGCCAGACGGATGTGCGGAGCGACCGGCCGCCCAACCTCCACCTCGTCGATCATCGCCTTCTGCGCGGGGTTCGCGATCTCGAGGGTTGCACGCCCGGCATCGAGGATCGCCACCTCTGCCCCACCATCGCCCGAGTACGACTCCTGCTCGGGGAGCCCGAGCACGTCACGGTAGAAGCTCAGCGCCGCTTCGTAGTCCTCCGCCTCCACCACGATGCGCAGCTGACGCACCCGCGAATCGTCGCCTGCTGTACCGTTCGCGTTCGCACCCGTGTCGCTCATCCCTGTCCCCTTCGGTCGCTACCTTTGTTCTGAGCCTGGCGTGCGCCGGCCGACGGGAGCAACCAGCAATGCTCGGATACCTCTTCCTCGCGATCGCCATCGCCACCGAGGTGGTCGCCACGACCTTCCTCAAGTTCACCTCCGCGGACAACCCCAAGTGGTGGGCCTTCGTGATCGTGGTGGTCGGCTATGTCGCTTCGTTCGCCGCGCTCTCCCAGTCGCTGAGCCGCGGTGTCCCCCTCGGCATCGCCTACGCGATCTGGTCGGCGATCGGTGTTGTCGCTATCGTGCTGATCTCTTGGGTCTTCTTCAAGGAGTCGCTCACCTGGGTGCAGATCGCGGGCATCGTGCTCGTCATCGCCGGCGTCGGTCTCCTCGAACTCGGCGGCAAGCACGCCTGACCCGCGGGGTCAGAACTTGCGCGTGAACGGCAGGGGTTTCCGCATCCGGATGAGCAGCAACAGCGGGATGAGCACATAGGGCACGTTGTAGAGCAGGAACACTCCCGGGTTCGGCGTGCGCTCCCCGACCGGACCGAAGAACTCGACCCCGAAGATCGGGATGGCGGTCAACGAGATGATCATCGTCGCGTAGATCACGGCGTAGAGCTGGATCCAGTTGAAACCCTTGACCAGCGCCACGATCAGCAGCACGTAGAACCCCACGTACACGAACGCCGACGTTCCGCTGATGAAGCGCAACCACAGCGGATGCGACTGGTACAGCGGATCGAAGTTGGACGAGTACGTGTAGTTCCACTGCACGAGGATGTTCTTCGAATCGGCTACCTGGTCGAGTCCGAGCCCCTCAACCGAGTCGCTGATGATGCACGTCACGATGAAGAGCGAGAAGACGCAGAGGAAGAAGATGTCGACGGGACGTTTGCGCAAGGGCAGGTTCGCGGGCTTCGCGGGGGCGACGGACGCGACCGGTGCCTGATCGGGGCTGACTGTGGTCACTCGAGAAACATTAGTGACTGGGACGGTGATCACGCAGGAGCGAACCGCTGATCGGTCGTCAGCCGGCGTACCCGAGATTGGTCAGTACGGTTGCCGCCATCGCCTTGATCTTGTCGAGCGGCGCGCCCTTGGACTCGAGCTGCACCCAGCCGTTTCCGGCGACGATGTCCAGCGTCCCCGTCGTCGGAAAGTACGAAGCACTGTCCCCGACACCCGCGATCGATTGGACGGATGCGAGGTCGGCTCGGGACTGCTCCGCGGTGTGGACGTATGACGCCCCTCCGGGCAGAACCGCGAGTTGCAGACTCCAAGTCCCATCCGAGCCCGCCAGCACGCAGTAATAGGAACCGACTGCCTGCGCCGTGCTCAGAGTGGAGTATGCGTCCTCGCCGCCCTCGGACCTGTACTCGTTCGGGTCCGTCCCCGGGAACACAGCGGTGATCTGACGGATGGTCGCGAGGTCATCGCACGTCGACGCCCCGCGAATGGATGCGCTCGCGGGTTCCCACCGAGCCGCAGGCGGCGCGAGCGAGGCTGCGACCGCGTGAACCCGATCGAACAACGCATCGTTCGCCGCACTCACCGTCGAGTCCTCCTGTTTGCCGACCCGGAAGATGCTCCCGACAACTGCGTAGCCGTTCGCCAACTCGGAGAACGAACAGGCGGTTCCATAACCCCCGAATTCGCATAGCGTGTATGAGTCTGCACCGTACTTGCCTGGACGGACTAGCGACGAGATGCTGCCGTTCCGCACCTCGTCGAAGGCCGCCTTGGTCACATCCGGAATGACGGTGATCCCGACGATCGACGTGTCGGGCCAGTCGGCCGCCACATCCGCCTTCCACTCGCAGCTGAGCGCGCCGACGCGGTCATCGGCATACGCGACCGGTAGTGGAGAGCGGCGTGGGGTGGAAGGAAGCACAGGCGTTGCGGCCGCCGCATTCGCGGCGTCACGAGGCACCAGCGCGTCGCACGTCGTCGGCACGCGAACACTCGGCGCGCTTGCGACAGTTGGCGTCGGTTTCGCTGTCTGCGACGGTGCAGATGCGTGGGCTGCCGCGGGTGGCTCCGCCGAGACGCATCCGGTCAGCGCGACGACCGTCGCCAGCGCGACGGCGGCAACCGAGGCAACGCTCTTCGAGCGCATATTCCCCCCAAAGTATGAACAGGTACAGGTGCTGCTAGCGCCACAGTAGCTGCCCAGGAGGGGCCGAAAGGGCCGAAAAGCCGAATCGTTATTTCAGGGATTTCTGCAACAGGACCGTTCCCAGCCACCGATCGAACTTGAAGCCGACGCGGCCCATGCGACCGATCTCCGTGAAGCCGAAGTTCTCGTGCATCTTGATGGAGGCCTCGGCACCCTTGTCGGCGATGACAGCGATCATCTCCTTGAGGCCGGCTGCCTTCGAGCGGTCGATCAGCTCCTGCATCAGCACGGGTCCGAGACCCTTACCGGTGGAGGCCGCGCCCAGGTAGATCGAGTTCTCGACGGTGAAGCGGTACGCGCGCTTCTGCTTCCACGGGCTGACCAGTGCGTAGCCGAGGATCTGCCCGCTCGGGGACACGGCCACGATGAAGGGCATGCCGAGCTTGTGCAGGTATGCGTACTTGGATTTCCACTCGCGCAGCGTCATCGCGTCCTCGTCGAAGGTCACGGTGCTGTTGGCCACGTAGTGGTTGTAGATCTCGCGGATCCAGGGCAGATCGGCGGGCTCCGCCTCCCGGATGCTGTACTCGAACGGAGCCGGAGCAGGCTCCGCCTTGCGCAGGTGCGGGGGCAGCTGGCGGCGCGTCTCGTATTCCTCTTCAAGCACGACGACAAGCCTACGCCGCCGGATGTTTCGCCGAGATTAAAGCGCGGGCTCCAGCGACCAGTCGACGGGCTTCTCTCCGAGCGACTCGAGCAGGGCGTTCGCTCTCGAGAAGGGCCTCGATCCGAAGAAGCCACGCGACGCGGACAGGGGGCTCGGATGCGCGGACTCGACGACCGCGGTCGCTCCCAGCATCGGTTTCAGCGTCGACGCATCCCTGCCCCACAGGATGGCCACGAGCGGACGGTCCCGCTGCACCAGTGTGCGGATGGCGTGCTCGGTCACGGCCTCCCACCCCTTTCCGCGATGCGACCCCGGCTCCCCCGGCCGCACGGTCAGCACCCTGTTCAACAACATGACCCCGTGCCGCGACCATGCGCTCAGATCGCCGTGGGGCGGGGGCATGACCTGGAGGTCGTCTCGCAGCTCTTTGTAGATGTTCTGCAGACTGCGCGGCAGCGGTCTCACATCCTTTTCCACCGCGAAGGAGAGGCCGATCGGATGTCCGGGAGTCGGATACGGGTCCTGGCCGACGATGAGAACGCGCACGTCGTCGAGCGGCGCTTGGAAAGCCCGGAGCACGTTCGGCCCGGCGGGGAGATAGTGCCGACCAGCCGCGACCTCACCACGGAGGAAGGAGCCCATGTCCGCGATGCGGTCGGCGACGGGTTCGAGGACGGCCGCCCATCCCGGGTCCATCGAGCCGTCGGCGGCGAGCTCGGCGAGGGTTTTCGGCACGGTCGTCTCGGGCGCTGTCGTCTCGGGCAACGGAGTCCGTCGGACTACTCGCCGGCCGTCACAGGAGGGAGCGCCGACCAGGGGAAGGTGATCCAACGGTCGGTGCGGCGCCAGATGAAGTCGGGCTCGAGCACCGTGCGCGGTTTGCTGTAGAGGCAGACGGTGCGCACCTCGGCACCGGATGCGGCGATCAGGTCGACGACCATCGCCAGCGTGCGGCCCGAGTCGGAGACGTCGTCGACGAGCAGCACCCGCTTGGCCGCGAGCGATGCCTCGTCGAGCAGGGGCGGCAGCACGACGGGCTCGGGGAGGCGCTCGTCCACCCCGGTGTAGAACTCCACGTTGAGGGCGCCGCAGGTCTTGATCCCGAGCGCGTACGACATTGCTCCGGCGAGCAGCAGACCACCGCGCGCGATGGCGACGACGACATCGGGTTCGAAGCCGGATTCCACGACCTCGCCGGCGAGATGGCGCGAAGCCTCGCCGAATTCGAGCCAGCCGAGAACCTCCCGTTCCGTGTCCGCGAGAACGGTGGAACCTGAGTCGTCGAGTTGGCTGGCCATCCCTCTACCGTACCCGCGTGCCGCGGGTGTTAGCATCCAGCAATGACGTCACAGAGGACGCGCGCTGAGGGCGCCCCCACCCGAATCAACCGCCGCGGCGCCGTGACGATCGGGGTCACCGCCGGCCTCATCGGCTGGCTCGCTTTCGTCGAGCTGACGAGTGGCATTCTGCAGGGTTACTACGTGCCCCTGATCTCCGACATCGTCAAGCACCTCGGGATCCACGACGCGGACTACAACTGGTTCGAGGCAGCGCAGCTTCTGCTCTCCGCCCTTGTCGTGCCTGTGCTCGCGAAGCTCGGCGACATGTTCGGGCACAAGCGCATCCTGTTGATCGCCACGGTGCTGACCGCCCTCTCGACGTGGGCGCTCGCCTTCTCGGGCAACTTCGTGACCTTCCTCATCGCGTTCGCTCTGCAGGGCTTCTACGTCGTCTGGCTGCCGCTCGAAGTGGCCCTGATCTTCGACCGCGGACGTCGCACCGGCACCGCAGCTTCGCAGACCCGCAAGGCGGCCGGCCTGCTCGTCGTAGCCCTCGAATTGGGGGCGATCATCGGCGCCGTCGGTGCCGGTCTCCTCTTCGAGGCGCTGGGCGGAAACGTGACACTCACCCTGATCGTGCCCGCGATCGCCGTCACGCTCGTCTTCTTCGCGATCCTGTTCGGTGTCCCCGAGTCGGAGCCGAGCCCCGGGCGGCGTCTCGATGCGGTGGGCTTCAGCATCCTGACCCTCGGTCTGCTGCTCATCACCTCGGGGCTCACCTTCCTCCGCATCAACGGCGTCGGAACCTGGTGGGTCTGGGTGCTCATCGCCGCCGGCATCCTCACGTTCATCCCGTTCGGCCGCTACGAACTCAAGCAGGAGGATCCGGCGATCGACCTCCGGGTGCTTCGCCGACCGAACATGTGGCCGGTGCAGCTCACGGCGGGACTCATCGGCATCAGCCTTCTTGGCGCGCAGGCGCCGCTCAGCACTTTCGCGGGTACGGACCCGGTGAACGGATACGGGCTCGGTCTGTCGGCCGGCCAGCGCAGCATCCTGATCGGCGCGTATCTGATCTCGATGATCGTCGGAGCCGTGCTCTTCCCCGTCGTCTCGTCGTGGCTGACGCCGCGGGTGACGTTGATCGTCGCTTCTTTCCTCGTGGCGATCGGCTACCTGCTGTTCCTGCCGTTCCATCAGGAGACCTGGCAGGTGTTCACGAACATGGCCATCGCGGGCATCGGATCGGGCGCGCTGGTCGGCGCTCTGCCTGCAGCCGCCGCGGCAGCCGCGCCCCGCGGACAGACCGGAATCGCCACGGCGCTCACCAACACCACGAAGACGATCGGTGGATCGTTCGCGTCCGCGGTGTTCGGCGTGGTTCTCCTAGCCGGGGCGGCGACGGTCACCACCACGGCCGCCAGCCTGTTCGGCTACATGCTCGTCTGGACCATCTGCGGCCTCGGTGCCGCCGTCGCCGCGGTGCTGCTGTTCTTCGTACCCAAGCTGGCGTTCGCGGATGCGGAGCCGGTCGTCGAGGCTGCCATCGACCCCGTCGTCTGACGTTCGCAGCGCCCATGTGACAGAAGATGCCGCTCTCCCGTGAGGAGAGCGGCATCTTCTGTCAAACGACGAGCCCAGCGGGCGCTAGACCCGAGCGGCCTCCACGACCGCGCGGGCTGCGGCGAGGCCGCCCTCGAGGTCGGCCTTCAGGTCGTCGATGTTCTCGAGACCCACCGAAAGACGCACCAGACCGGCAGTGACGCCCGCGGTCAGCTGCTGCTCGGGGGTGAGCTGCGAGTGTGTGGTCGACGCCGGGTGGATCACCAGGCTCCGCACGTCTCCGATGTTGGCGAGGTGACTGAACAGGGCAAGGTTGTCGACGAAGGCACGGCCCGCATCCACACCGCCCTTGAGCTCGAAGGAGAGCACCGCACCGACACCCTTGGGCGCGTACTTGTTGGCGGCCGCATACCAGGGGCTGGTGGGCAGACCCGAGTAGTTGACCGTCGCGACGTCGGGGTGGCTTTCGAGGTACTCGGCGATCTCCTGGGCGTTCTGCACATGACGCTCGACGCGGAGCGAGAGTGTCTCGATGCCCTGGATGAGCTGCCAGGCGCTGGCCGGCGCGATGGCCGATCCGAGGTCGCGCAGCAACTGCACGCGGGCCTTGATGATGTACGCGAGACCGTCCCCGACCGCGGCCGTGTAGCTGGCTCCGTGGTACGACGGGTCGGGCTCGGTGAGGCCCGGGAACTTCTCGACGTTCTTCGACCACTCGAACTTGCCGCCGTCGACGATCACGCCGCCGATGACCGTGCCGTGACCGCCGAGGAACTTGGTGGCGGAGTGCACGACGATGTCGGCGCCGAACTCGAACGGGCGGATCAGGTACGGCGTCGCGATCGTGTTGTCGACGATCAGCGGAACCCCGGCCTCGTGCGCGATGTCGGCGACGAGCGAGATGTCGAGGATGTTGATCTTCGGGTTGCCGATGGTCTCGGCGAAGAAGAGCTTGGTGTTCGGGCGGACCGCGCGGCGCCATTCCTCGGCGTCGTCCTGGTTCTCGACGAACGTGGTCTCGATGCCGAGCTTGGCGAGCGTGTACTTGAAGAGGTTGTACGTTCCGCCGTAGATCGAGCTGGACGAGACGATGTGGTCGCCCGCCTGCGCGATGTTCAGCACGGCAAAGGTCTCCGCGGCCTGGCCGGATGCGACGAGGAGGGCTCCGGTGCCCCCTTCGAGCGCGGCGACGCGCTCCTCGACGACGGCCTGCGTCGGGTTCTGGATGCGCGTATAGATGTTGCCGAACTCGGCGAGCGCAAACAGGTTCTTGGCATGCTCAGCGTTGTTGAACACGTACGACGTGGTCTGGTAGATCGGCGTCGCCCGAGCGTTGGTCACGGGGTCGGGCGCAGCACCGGTGTGGATCTGCTTGGTCTCGAACTGCCAGTCGGCGGCGTCGGTCATGGCGTTGCTCCTTCGGGTGGATGGTGGGGGCGAGCTTGTCGGCTACCGCCGGGCGGACTTTCTCCTTGAAGCAGGCTATGCTCGCGCGCCCACGCCCACAATGCGCGCGCAACAGGGCGTAACGGGCGCATCCTCGGCCACAATAGGAATCATGAGTACGAGACGTGTGGTCGTGACGGGTGCGAGTTCGGGTATCGGGGCGGCGACCGTTCGCCTGTTCCGGTCCCACGGGTGGGACGTCGTCGGCGTCGCCCGCCGGGCCGATCGACTGCAGGCACTCGCCGAGGAGACAGGTGCGAGTGTGTTCGTCGCCGATCTCACGGTTCAGGATGACGTCGACGCGCTCCGAGCGCACCTCGAGGCGACCGGCCCCATCCACGCCCTCGTCAACAACGCCGGCGGGGCGCGCGGACTCGACTCGGTCGAGAAGTCCAGCGTCGACGACTGGGTGTGGATGTTCGACGTCAACGTCATCGCGACGAAGCGAGTGATCGAGGCGCTGCTTCCGTTGCTGCGGGCTGGCGCCTCGGCGACCGGCCACGCGGACATCCTGAACGTCACATCGATCGCCGGCCACACCGCATACGTTGGCGGCGGCGGATACAACGCGGCGAAGTTCGCGGAGCGCGCCCTCACCGAGGTGCTGCGGCTCGAACTGAACGGCGAGCCGATCCGCGTCATCGAGGTGGCGCCCGGGATGGTCGCGACCGAGGAGTTCTCGCTGGTGCGGTTCGGCGGCGACCAGGCCAGACGCGACGCCGTGTATCAGGATGTGCCCGAGCCGCTGACCGCGGACGACATCGCGGACGCCATCGTGAACGCTCTCGAACGCCCCCGCCACGTCGATCTCGATCTGATCGTGATCAAGCCCGTCGCTCAGGCCGCGCCGCATCTCTTCCACAAAGGCGACCTGCACGTGCGCGGAGACTGACATGGCCGGCAACGAGGAGGCGCTGAAGCGCTGGGAGAAGGCAACGATCTGGCCCCTGATCGGGTCGTCGGTCGCATTTCTGATCGGCTATTCCTGGCTCATCCTTCAGCCGGACATGCCCCGCCTGCAGTACGCGGTCATCCTGCTGCTGCTCGCGCTCGTGTGGGTGGCTTTCCTCGTCGACTATCTCATTCGGCTCGGACTCAGCCCGAAGAAGGGCGCATTCGTCCGCGCGAACCTGATCGATCTCGCCTCCATCCTCGTTCCCCTCGCGCGGCCGTTCCGGCTGATCGCCGACCTCGGGCGAGTGCCGGCCCTTCGAGGGAACACGGGGATGCACCTGCGACGCCGCGTCATCATCATCGCCGCATCCTTCGTCGTCATGTTCATCTACGTGATCGCTCTCGCGGTGTACTCGGTCGAGCGATCCGCCCCCCACGGGAACATCACGTCGTTCGGCGACGCTGTCTGGTGGGCGTGCGTCACCATGGCCACTGTCGGATACGGCGACTACTACCCGGTAACCGTGCCCGGCAGGATCTTCGCGGTGCTGCTGATGATCGGCGGGGTGGGGATCGTCGGAACGGCGAGCGCCACCATCGTCTCCTACCTGAACGACCGCACCCGGCACCTCCGGGAAGAGCGGGAGCAGAGGAACGACGAGCACGATCGGTCGAGTACGTAACACGGTCACGCTGCGCGACTCGGTCAGACAGAATTGACCCATGGAGTGGCAGACATCCGCCGATACCGTCCCGTCGAGTTTCATCACGGAGGCGCAAGCACGGTCGCTCCTCGGCAAGCCCCCGGCGAGCGGGGCGTGGAAAGAGAGCGACCCGGTCGGCGAGCGGAAGTTCGCCGGCATCGGAGCGTTCGAGTTCGAGAGCGGCGAGCGGCTCCCGTTCGTGCGCGTCGCCTACGAGACCGCGGGTACGCTCTCGCCCGACCGCGACAATGCGGTGCTGGTACTCCACGCGCTCACCGGCGACAGCCATGTGATCGGCAGCTCGGGACCGGGCCAGCCCACCGCGGGGTGGTGGCAGGGAATCGTCGGACCGGGCCTCGCCATCGACACGGACCGGTACTTCGTGGTGGTCCCCAACATGCTGGGCGGCTGCCAGGGAACGACCGGCCCGGCCTCGATCGCGCCCGACGGCTCGGAGTGGGGGCCGCGGTTCCCGTTCACGAGCATCCGGGACCAGGTCGGCGCCCAGGCCGCCCTCGCCGACGCGATCGGCATCGATCGCTGGGCGGGAGTCGTTGGCGGGTCGATGGGCGGCATGCAGGCGCTGGAGTGGGCGGTCACCTACCCCGAGCGCGTCGAGCGACTTGCCGTGATCGCGGCTCCCCCGGTGACGACGGCCGATCAGATCGCCCTCAACTCGGTACAGATCGAGGCTCTGCGGACCGACCCCAACTTTCGCGGTGGGCTCTACTACGACGCGGAGGACGGCGAGGGTCCTCACCAGGGACTGGCTCTCGCCCGACGGATGGCCCTGCTCAACTACCGCAGTCCGTCCGAGCTCAACGACCGGTTCGAGCGCACCTGGCAGAGCGAGATCAGCCCACTGGGCGCGGAGGGACGTTTCGCCGTCGAGTCGTACCTCGACTTCCACGGAAACAAGTTCACCCGACGGTTCGACGCGAACAGCTACATCACCCTCGTCCAGGCGATGAACTCCCACGATGTCGGCCGCGGCCGCGGCGGACTCGCTGAGGCCCTCTCACGGGTGACCGCGCGCACCCTCGTCGTCGGCATCGACAGCGATCGTCTCTTTCCGGTCGACGGCCAGCGAGAGATAGCGCGACACCTGCCCGACACGATCGACGGTAAGACTCCGGTGGTAATAGAGTCAGATTTCGGACACGACGGTTTCTTGATCGAGAACGATGCCGTGAGCCAGCAGCTGCGCCGCCTGTTCGACAGCTGACGGAACGGAGGAGTATGTCGCGCATCCAGAAGGAGCGTGATCGCCTACTCTCCGTCACAGCGCGCAACGTCGGGCTCACTGCGACCGCAACAGCACTGTTCTGCCTGAGCATCCCCGGAACTCTCCCGCTCCCCCTCTATCTCGCGTCCGTCGTCATGCTCGCCGCCCTCGCATACGCGCAGTTCCAGCTGCCGTCGAACCATGTGACGCCGTGGATCGTGACCATCCTGATCGCGGGCGTGGCGCTCATCCTGGTCCATTTGCTCCCGGCGACCGCACTGAACCCTGCTGCACTCAGCGCTGTCGGCATCCTGGCCGGCGCTGCCATCCCCTGCGTGTCCATCCTCTCTGTGACCTCGACGCGTCGGCTGGTCATGCTCGGCGTCGCCGGCGTCGTGACGCTGGCAGCTGTCATCGCGACATTGATGGCGACCGGATCGCGGCTGTGGGAGCCGCTCGTCTTCACCCTCGCCGGCTGGGTCGCCCTGACCGCCACCGGGATCTGGCTGTCCCGCACGGTTCCGCGAACGCTGAAGCGCATCTCGACCATGAGCCGCGCGTACCGTGTCGAGAGGCAAGCAAGCGAGACGGAGGCCCGGCGCCGCCAGGGCGCGCGCCTCCTGCACGATACGGTGCTCGCCACCCTCACCCTGCTGGCCCACTCCGGCGTCGGTGTGAGCGTGGCTGCGCTGCGCGAGCAGGCGGCCGAGGATGCTGCGCTTCTGCGCCAGCTGCGACTCGGCTTCACCCCCGACCCGACCTCCTCGGGTGACTACAAGCTCAAACCGGTCGAGGAGTCGACGCTGGGCAACACCCTCGAATCGGTGAAGCAGCGCTTTCGCCGCATGGGACTCGAAGTCAACTGGCACGGCACGGGCCAGGTGCTGCTGCCGAGCGATGTCCTCGACGACTTCCTCCTCGCTCTCGCGGAATGCCTCGAGAATGTCCGTCGCCACTCCGGGGTCAGCGAGGCACACGTGACGATCACCGACGACGAGACCACGGTGCGCGCGATGGTGACGGACGCGGGAAAGGGATTCGACGTCGCGTCCATTGAAGAGGGCCGGCTCGGCTTCACCGAGTCGATCGTCGCTCGGCTCCGCGACGTCGGCGGCAACGCGCGCCTGTTCTCCTCCCCGGTTCCGGCACGACGGTGGTTCTGGAGGTACCGAAATGAGGCACGTCCCCGAGCAGACCCTCCCGCATCCGACGTCGACGACGAGCACCGCGACCAGCGAACGGGATGCGCTCGGCCGGGCGCGCCTCGACCTCGGCTTCAACGTCACCGCGCTCGCCCTCATCGCGTACCAGTTCGTGGTGATGATCCTGAACCTCAGCACGTATCCGCTCCTGCCGCTCAGCTGCGCGGCCTGGGGACTGCTGATCGCGACCCTGGTCGTCGCGCTCATCCTGCACCCGAGGTTGCCCGGTGAGCTTCCCGACTGGCTGTTCTACGGCGGGCTCGTCGTGTGGGCCCTGGTGGTCGCACTCGACATCGCCGGCACCTGGGGCACCGGGGACGCGGGCGCCCCCTCACGGCAGCGGTCGCGGTCGGCTCAGCCCTGCTCCTGTGCGCACCGGTCAGGCCGCCTCGGGACATCGTCATCTCCTCGGTCGTGCTGGGAGTCGCCCTCGCTAGCGCGTTCGCACTTCGTGGACAGCACGACGCCTTCGCCCTCGGCCCTGCCTTCGTCACGATCGCGCTCTCGCTCGCGCCACCGCTTCTCGGGGTGCAGATCGTGCGCTCGCTGCGCACCCTCGTGCAGTTGGAGCTCGACCTCGTGCAGGTGCAGAGCACGGTGACCGCGCCGGCGTACGCAGTCGGCATGATGGCATCGGAGGAGCTCGCCAGGCTCGACCTCGCCGCCGAGCGTCTGCTCGACGGTGTCGCCACCGGACGCACACCGCTGCCTCTCGACGACGCCACGGCATCCACCGCAGCCTCGATCGCCACTGAGCTCCGGCTGCACCTCATCCAGGGTCGCCGCGAGACCTGGCTCTACCACGCGATCACCGAATCGGCCCTGCTCGGACCTTCCGTCACCCTGAACGATCCCGAGGGTCTCGCCGGGCTGCTCACCCGCGATCAGCGCGACGGGCTGCTCACCGCGGTCTGGCTTCTGATCAGCGACCCCGTGCGGCAGGGAGCGGTCCAGACCCGCACTCTGCAACTCGACCTGATACGTTCCAGCGCGCCAGACCCGCTTGACCCCACTGCGGGTGCCAGAATACCTATCGTGATCTCGGCCACCGGTGTGCCGCGAAACGGGGTGGACCCCGCAGCGTGGCAAGCTATCAGAAAGGTGGGCCGGCACGTCGAATCGTTCTCCGGTTCGACGCTCCGGATCGAGATCGACAGCCTGAGTCACAACCCGGCCGACTTCTAGCAGATCCCGAGAAGTCGGCCACAGAGAGCTTAGAAAGGCGACTTACGTGAGTGAGGCACCCCCATCAGAATCGCGATCGTCGACGATCACAAGATGCTGCTCGGCGCGCTGACCGAATGGATCCGCAACGCTGCGGACGACATCCGGATGGTCGCCGCCGTCGCCACTTGGCCGGAGCTCCTGACGAGCCCCGAGTTCCCCGTCGATGTCGTGCTTCTCGATCTGGACCTGAAGGACAACATCCCGGTGTCGCTCAAGCTGTCGACGCTCAAGACCACGGGCGTGCGCACCGTGCTCATGAGCACGTACTCGGAGCCCGCCGTCGTCCGCGAGGCGCTGGCCGCCGGCGCGCTCGGCTACCTCGTGAAGAGCGAGGACGCCGAGATGATCGTCGAGGCGATCCGTGCCGCCAGCAAGGGCGAGTCCTTCATCTCGGCCGAGCTCGACCTCGCGCTGAACGCGGGAGAAGTCGGCGGAGCCCCCAAGCTCAGTGCCCAGGAGCGCCGCGTGATGGCCCTCTACGGCGCAGGCGAGCCCGTCAAGGCCGTCGCCTTCCAGCTGGGGATCTCCGACGAGACCGCGAAGAGCTACCTCAAGCGCATCCGCGAGAAGTACCGCGTGGCCGGGTACGACGTCGGCACCAAGGTGGCACTGCGCAAGCGCGCCATCCAGGACGGCATCCTCCTCCAGGGCGACTAGCCTTTCCCGCCCTTTCCACACCCGAGCTTTCTCCACACCCCCGGAGTTCTCTCCACACCCCCGCCTCCACCCGAGGTCGAGAGTGGAGTATCTACCGTTTTCGGGTGCCCGAAACCGTAGATACTCCACATTCGACGGCGTCCCGATGTGGGAGGAGGGGGCAGGAGGGGGCAGGAAGGGCAGGCGGGGGTTAGTCGATCGGGAGCGGCTCGGGGCGCTGGGCGTGCACGACGCCCGTGTCGACGCCGCGGTGGATGCGCGAGCGGTCGATCCCGAAGGCGATCAAGGCCAGTGCGATTCCGCCGATGCAGAGCACCGCGCCGACGACGATCGGCGACAGGTACCCGAATCCAGCGGCGATCGTGAGCCCGCCGAGGAAAGCCCCTGCCGCGTTCGCGATATTGAGGGCCGAGTGGTTGAGGGCCGCAGCGATCGACTGGCTGTCGTGCGCCACATCCATCAGCCGGGTCTGGATGGTCGGCGACAGCGCCGCGCACGCAGCCGCGATCACGAAGAGTGAGATCAGCAGTCCGGGAACACTGAACGCCGTGAAGAAGAGTGCGGCGAGCCCGACGAGCAGCAGCCCGAAGAACAGCAGCATCCCTCGCTTGAGGTTCCGATCGGCCATCCAGCCGCCGAACAGGTTGCCCACAGTCATCCCGATACCGATCAGGATGAGCACCAGCGGCACCGCAGACTCGGGCAGCCCGGTGACCGTGGTCACGAGCGGCGAGACATACGTGTAAACGGCGAAGAAGCCGCCGAACCCGACCGCACCGATCAGCAGCGCGAGCCAGACCTGGAGTCGCGTGAACGCCTTCAGCTCGTTCCTCATCGTCGCCGCCGGGTTGCCTGCCTGCCACGGCACCAGCAACGCGACCGCCAGGAACGTCAGGGCGAAGATCCCTGCCACCACCAGGTAGGCGGCGCGCCAGCCCTGAGCCTGGCCCAACCAGGTGATGAGCGGCACGCCGATCACGTTCGCGATCGTCAATCCCGAGAGCACGAACGCCACGCCCTGCCCGCGTTTGCCGGGCCCCATGAGGGAGGCGGCGACGAGGGATGCGATCCCGAAGTACGCGCCGTGCGGCAGCGCGCTCACGAACCGGGCCAGCAGAACCAGCTGGAACGTGGGCGCGAGGGCCGACGCGATCGTACCGAGCGTGAACGCCACGAGCAGCCACAGCAGCAGCTGCTTACGGGGCAGCCTCGCGGCGAACGCCGCGATCGTGGGCGCGCCGACCACGACGCCGAGCGCGTACGCCGAGATCAGCCATCCCGCCTGTGCGTTGGCTTCGGCCGGCGACGATGCGTACAGCGCCGGGAAGAGGTCGTGCGCGATGTTGGGCAGCAGCCCCATCGCGACGAACTCGGTCGAGCCGATGCCGAATCCGCCGAGGGCGAGCGCCAGGAGCGCAAAACGAATACGGGCCGACGACATCTTCGTCGGCCCGTCAGAAGTGAGGGTCACCGCGTCAGCTTATATCGAATCGTTTCGATCCGACGCCAACGGGGCGAACAGTTCGGGGAACGCCTCGGCCGGTTGCTCGTCTTCGACGCCTTGGCCCTCCGACACGTCGCCCTGACGCAGGGTCCGGCTCGTCGCACCGACGATCGCGACGATGACCGCACCGAGCAGAGGTCCGGCGACGAGCACGAAGATGAGCAGGATGACCGGCCAGCCGAGCCAGACGGTCGCGACGACGACCCAGCCCCAGGTGTCGTCACCCACTATTCGGAACCGTTCAGCGCAGCCTCGAGTCTGTCGACCTTGCCGGTCAGCTCCCCGGTGTAGCCCGGCCGGATGTCGGCCTTGAGCACGAGGGAGACGCGCGTGCCGTAGGCGCCCACCGCATCCGTCGCCCGTTTGATGACGTCGAACACCTCGTCCCATTCACCCTCGATGGTGGTGAACATGGCGTCGGTGTGATTCGGGAGACCGGATTCGCGCACCACGCGAACCGCCGCGGCCACGGCATCGTGAACCGATGCGTCAGGGCCCTCTCCCCCGCTCGGGGCAACCGAGAATGCAACCAGCATCGTTCCTCCTCCGGTTCGAACGCTTGTCCCCAGCCTAACCACGCCACGACGATCCGGCCCGTCGAGTGCCGTTACCGGCCTGCGCTCTAGGCGTCCTGCGCAACCGGCTCCGCTTTGAACGGCCACACCTTCTGCGGAAGGGTGTCCAGTTCGCTGTCCGACGGATGCGCACCCCGCCACAGCGCGACCATCGCCCACCCGAGAATGACGAAGAACATGAGATTGCGCGCGGTGAGCACGACGAGGATCGCGGGCTGGACCGAGAGCACATAGTCGTAGAAGAAGGGGTAGATGATCTGCGTGAGCGCCGCCGTCACGGTGACGAGTATCGTCGGCGCGCGGAATCCGCGCCCCTGATAGACCAGCCCGATCAGAACCGGCGCGGCCAGCCACGCCACGTACTGCGGCGACCCCACCTTGTTGAAGGCGATGAAGGCGGCGACGAAGCCCAGTGAGAGCTCCGGCAGGATGCGGGTCACCGGCGCCCCGCGACGAACCGCACGCACCCCGATCAGCACGACCACCGCGACCGCGATCGCGAGCAGCGGACTCATCAGCGAGCTCGCCGTCGCCGTTCCCGATCCGGTCACCTGGAAGGTGAGCAGGTCACGGTCGTAATAGACGAACGAGCCGGGCACCTTGGCCGCGGCCTGCCACATCCAGATCGTGCTCACAGGCGCCTCGATCTGGAGGCCCTGCCCCGTCTGCATGGTGATGAAGCTGAGCACGTGCATCCCCGAGCCGAAGGTCAGCGCCACGATCACGATGACGAGACTCGTGGCGGCCGCAGCGGTCAGGATGCGCCAGCGCGACTTGAACCCGATGATCGCGGCCGCGATGAGAGCCGCCGGCCACACCTTGATCCAGGTCGCGAGCGTCAGCACGACGACAGCGACCCTCTCGTTCAGGGTCAGCCAGAGGAGGCCGATGATCGACAGAGCGACGGAGACCGCATCCAGGCGTCCCACCGCGATCGGGCCGAGAAGCGCCAGAAACGCGAGCCACCACCACGCGGCCTTGATGCGACGCGGGTCGCGCCCGATGATCAGCACGGCGAACGCCGCCGCGTCGAGCAGCAGCACCATGGTCAGCCACGCCCCGGTGTAGTTCTCCGGTCCGAGGACGAGAGGGAGCATGATCGGCACGATCGCGAAGATCGGATACACCCAGTCGGTGTCGATCCCGACGACGGCGGTCCCTTGCCCGGCGAGCTGCGCCCATGGCTTGTAGACCAGGAAGACGTCGCCGAGCGGCATCCCGACCGAGTGCAGACCGAGGAAGCCGATCAGGATGTGGACGAGCAGGAACGCGATCCAAAGACTCAGCGGGTTGGCCGCGACGCTCCACAGCGTCGTCGAGCCTGCCGGCGCCGGTTTCGGTGCCGGATCGTTCCCCATAGTCGCCCATCGTAGCGGCCCCGGACACGCCTCAGCGGCTCACAGATTCACCATCGACAACTCCCAGGAAGCGGCAATGCCCCGTCCCTAGGGTCGATGACATGTCCCCATTGCGCAAGTCGTCGAAGATCTGGATCGCCGTCGCCGCCGGAGTCGTCGTGGTGGGGGTCGTCGCCGCCGTCGCAGGACCCTACGTGTATCGTGACCTCGTCTCAGGGCCGCCGGCAGCCGTGCCGTCAGTAGCCCTCACCACCGACCCGAATGCCGAGACCACCCTCGACACGGCGGACCTCTCCGGTGAGTGGACGGTCGGTGCCGACTCGTTCGCCGGCTATCGGGTCAAGGAGGTGCTGAACGGCGTCGACGTCACCGTCACTGGACGCACCTCGAAGGTGACCGGGACGCTCACGGTCAAGGGGCTCACCCTCACCCAGGCGAAGGTGACTGTGGATGTGGCAAGCATCGCAACCGACGAATCGGCCAGGGACGCCTACTTCCGCTCGACCGCGTTGCAGACCGACAAGTATCCGCAGGCCACCTTCGAGCTGACCTCGCCGGTGACGGCCACGGGAACCCCGAAGCCCGGCGAGGCCCAGACGCTGCAGGCGCAGGGCGACCTCACCCTGCATGGCGTGACCAAGCCGGTCACCCTGGAGCTCCAGGTGGGCCTCAACGGCAACTCCGGTCAGCTGAGCGGCAGCATCCCGATCACATTCGCCGATTTCGGAGTCGACGCACCCAGCCTCGGCTTCGTCACGGTGGAGAAGACCGGGTCGGTGGAGTTCTTGCTCAACCTGGAGAAGTAGCAGTCAGTCGGGAGCAGGAACCGTCTAGTCGTGCCGATTGAGCAGCTCCCGCACGACCTCGGGCAGCGCCTCCGCGATATCGAGCGCCGCGATCGGGCCGCCGTACGACGCTCTCTCTCCGGCCCGCCCATGGACGTATGCCGCGGTCGCCGCGAGGGCTGGAAGGACGGATGCATCACGGCCTGCGGCGTCGGCGTGCGTGGCCACGAGTGCGCCGAGAACTCCGCCCAGCACATCCCCGCTCCCGGCAGTCGCCAGCCAGGCCGGACCGGCAGTGACCGCGAACCTCGCACCCTCGGGACTGGCGACGTAGGTCGTGTGCCCCTTGAGCAGCACGGTGACCCCCAGGATGCTGCTGGCTCGAACCGCCCATCCGCCCGGGTCGGCGGCGATGTCGTCCGCTGTGACGGCATCGGGATCGTCATCGGCACGGCTCGCCAGGACGCCGGCGAGCTCGCGGTAGTGCGGAGTGACGACGACGGGTCCCGAAGCGTCGCCGATCAGATCGAGCGCGCCGGCGTCGATCACGATCGGCGTTCCGTCGCGCAGAGCGGCGCCGAGCCGCACGGCGTCGTCCTGCGGACGCGATCCGGCGTCCATCCCGCTGCCGATGAGCCAGGCCTGCACGCGCCCCGGCGCGGTCACCACCTCCGGGCGGCGGTGCAGCACGAAGTCGGCTGCCCGCTGCGCGCCGACGTACCGGATCATGCCGAGACCGGTGCGTGCCGCCGCCTCGACTCCGAGCACGGCGGCGCCGGGATAGAGATCGGAACCCGTGACGACGCCCAGAACGCCGCGTTTGTACTTGTCGCTGGATGCGTCAGGCACAGCAATCCACCGAGCGGCCTCCACAGGACCCCAGTTCTGCCACTTGTCCACTGTTTCTCCGCTCCGCGCATCCTCGCCCATGCCTTCACGATAGGTTGAAAACGAGGAAAAGAGGACAGCAGCATGGGCATCAGCATCCCCGGCAAGGTCGTCGTGTTCGACTACGGCGAGGTGATCTCGGTCACTCCGACCGAGGCCGACCGCGCGCAGCTGACCGAGATCGCCGGCGGCGAGGCGGAGGTCTTCTGGCCGGCGTACTGGCGCCACCGCGATGCGCTCGACCAAGGCACCGTGAGCATCCAGGAGTACTGGCGCGGCATCGAACGCGAGCTCGGCGAGAACTGGGGCGATGCGACGGTGCACAGGCTGTGGCTGGCCGACTTCCGCAGCTGGCTGAGCATCGACCACGACACCCTCGACGTGCTGATCGACCTCCGCGACGGCGGTACCCGCATGGCCCTGCTGTCTAACGCTGGGCGCGACTTCGGCTCGTACTTCCGACACGGAACGCTCGGTGACCTCTTCGAGCAGGTCTTCGTGAGCGGCGAGCTCGGCACCGTCAAGCCGAACGCCGACATCTTCGAGGTCGTTCTCGGCGAACTCGGCATCGCACCCGAGCAGATGGTCTTCGTCGACAACAAGGAGGTCAACGTGCGCGGCGCCGAAGCCCTCGGCATCGCGGGGCACGTGTTCACCTCCGCTGCCGACCTCCGGGCATATCTCGAGTCCCTCGCGGCTTGAGACAAGTGGGAGCTCCACGCTCCCGTCACGACCGGCGCCACGATAAGCCGGCGCCACCGGCCCCACGATAGGAAGGCGCTTCATGCCCTCGCTCTTCGATCAGCTCACGATTCGCGACGTGACGGTGCGCAATCGCATCTGGACATCGCCGATGTGCCAGTACTCGGTGCTCGACCACTCGGGCATCCCGCAGCAGTGGCACCTCGTGCACCTCGGATCGTTCGCGGTCGGCGGGAGCGGGCTCGTCTTCTCAGAAGCGACGGCGGTCAGCCCGGAAGGTCGAATCTCCCCGCGAGACACAGGCATCTGGAACGACGAGCAGCGGGATGCGTGGAAGCCGATCGTCGCGTTCGTCGCCGCACAGGGCGCGGTACCAGGCATCCAGCTCGGCCACGCGGGCCGCAAGGCCTCGACCTGGCCGGCTTGGGGGTACGAAGACCGTACCGGCAGCGTCCCCGTCGAAGAAGGCGGCTGGAGCACGGTCGCCCCTCCGCCATCCCGTTCGGCGACGATGACACGCCGCAGGAGCTCGACCTCGCCGGCATCGACAAGATCGTCGACGACTTCCGATCGGCCGCACGGCGGGCGGTCGACGCCGGCTTCCAGGTGATCGAACTGCACGGAGCGCATGGGTACCTGCTCCACCAATTCCTCTCCCCGATCGCCAACCATCGAACAGACGAGTACGGCGGGTCACTGGAGAACCGGGCACGACTGCTACTGCGCATCGTGGAGTCGGTGCGCGCCGAGGTCGGCGACGGCGTCCCCCTGTTCGTCCGCTTCTCCGGCAGCGACTGGACCCCGGGTGGCTGGGACGAGCAGCAGACCGCGACCGTGGCCGGCTGGGCCGAAGAAGCGGGGGCCGACTTCTTCGACATCTCCTCCGGCGGCATCCAGACCGGGATCCGTATCCCGCTCGAACCCGGCTACCAGGTGCCCTTCGCCGCACACGTGCGTTCTGCGGCCGAGGTCGAGGTGAGCGCCGTCGGCCTCATCACGACCCCGCAGCAGGCTTCCGAGATCGTCGAGAGCGGCAGGGCCGACGCCGTGATGCTCGCCCGCGAGATCCTGCGCGATCCGCACTTCACGCTGCGCGCTGCGCACGAGCTCGACGTTGAGATCGACTACTGGCCGGCGCAGTACCTCCGGGCACGCTGGCGCAAGTAGCCCCGGCGGGCGGCGCCAGTCTGGACCGGCGTCAGGCGCGCCTGGTCGCATCCTGAACCTCGCCGACGAGCTCCTCGATGATGTCCTCGAGGAACAGCACGCCGGTGGTCTCCCCTCCGCGTCAACCACCCGGGCGAGGTGGGCGCCCGAGCGGCGCATGGTCGCCAGCGCATCCTCGAGATCGCTGTCGACGAAAACGGTCACGAGGCGACGGATGCGCTTGGCGGGCACGGGCAGCTTGAACCCGGTCTCCTCCAGGTCGAGCACATCCTTGAGGTGCAGGTAGCCCGTCGGCTCGCCGGAGGAGTCGGGCACGACGTAGCGCGAGAACCCGTGCTTCGCGACCGCCTTCTCCACGTCCGACGGAGTCGGCGACGGCGGCAGGCTCACGAGCGAGTCGAGGCCGAGCGCGACGTCGCGCGCCTTCTTGCCGGTGAACTCGAACGCCGCCGTGAGTGCTCCTGTGCGGTCGGTCAGAACGCCTTCGCGGGTCGACTGGGTGACGATGGTCGCCACCTCATCGAGGGTGAAGGTACTCGCCGCCTCGGCCTTGGGTTCGACCCGGAAGAGCCGGAGCACACCGTTGGCTGTCGCGTTCAGGGCGACGATGATCGGCCGCACAGCGCGTCCGATCCCGACCAGCGGGGGCGCGAGCAGCAGTGCGGCCTTGTCGGGCATCGAGAACGAGATGTTCTTCGGGATCATCTCGCCGAACACGACATGCAGGAACGAGACGAGCACCAGCGTCACGATGAACGCGATCGTCCCGATCACCTCGTCGGGCCAGCCGGTCAGGTGCAACGGTCCCTCGAGCAGATGGTGGATCGCCGGCTCGGACACGTTCAGGATGAGCAGCGAGCAGACCGTGATGCCGAGCTGCGTGGTCGCCAGCATGAGCGTGGCGTGCTCCATCGCATAGAGCGCCGTCTTGGCGCTCCGCTGCCCGCGCTCGGCGAGCGGTTCGATCTGCGAACGCCGCGCGGAGATGACCGCGAACTCGGCGCCGACGAAGAAGGCGTTGACGACGAGGAGTACGACAAGCCAGACGATTCCCGCCCAATCACTCATGGTCGCCCTCCTCTCCTGTCGGTTCCGGATCCGGCGTGTACCGGATGCGGTCCACCCGTCTTCCGTCCAGGCGCTCGACGCGGAGGGTTCCCCCGTCGATCGGCACCTCGTCGCCCACCACAGGGAGCCGCCCGAGCTCGTTCATGACGAATCCGGCGACCGTCTCGTACGGGCCGTCCTCGGGCACCGTCACATCCGCCCGTTCCAGCAGTTCGTCGGGCCTCAGGATGCCGGGGAACGTCAACGAGTCCCGCCCGCGTACGACGCCGGCGCGCGTGCGATCGTGCTCGTCCGCGACCTCGCCGACGATCTCCTCGACGAGGTCTTCGAGGGTGGCGATCCCGGATGTTCCGCCGTACTCGTCGACGACGATCGCCATCTGATAGCCGCGGGCCCGCAGCTCGCCGAGCAGGGTGTCGAGGCTCATGGTCTCGGGAACGCGGAGCGCATCCGTCTGCAGAGCGGAGACCGGGACGCGCGAGCGGCGTTCGCGTGGCACGGCGACGGCCTGCTTGATGTGAACGATGCCGACGATGTCGTCGATGTCTTCGTCGATGACAGGAAAGCGCGAATACCCGGTCTTGCGCGCGAGGTCGATCACGGCCTGCGCCTTCTCGTTCCGCTGAACGGTGGCAATGCGCGGTCGCGGAGTCATCACGTCGTCGCCGGTGCGGCTGGAGAACGCGAGCGTGCGACTCAGCAGCGTGGCCGTGTCCTCCTCCAGGAGGCCGGCGCTCGCCGAGCGACGCACGAGCGACGAGAGCTCTTCGGCCGTTCGCGCGCCCGACAGCTCCTCCTTCGGCTCGATGCCGAAGAGGCGCAGCACGCCGTTGGCCGTTCCGTTGAGCAGCGCGATGAACGGCCGGAACACCACCGTGAACACGGTCTGGAACGGGATCACCAGCTTCGCCGTCGCGATCGGAAGCGCCAGAGCGAAGTTCTTGGGCACGAGCTCGCCGAGGATCATCGACAGGAGCGTCGCGACGACGATGGCCACGGTCGTCGCGATCGGCCCGATCGCCGCCTGCGGAACCGCCATGCTCATCAACGGGCCACTCAACAGCGAACTGATCGCCGGCTCCATCGTGTAACCGGTGAGCAGCGTTGTGAGCGTGATGCCGAGCTGCGCGCTCGACAGGTGCGTCGAGGTGATCTTGAGAGCGGCGATGGTCATCGACAGCCGGGATTCACCGCGCTCGCGTCGGGCTTCGAGCTCGCCACGGTCGAGGTTGACGAGCGCGAACTCGCTCGCCACGAAGAGGCCGGTACCGATCGTCAGCAGCAGGCCGACGCCGAGCATCACCCACTCATAGACCACGCTTGTCACCCCCGGAGGGGTTTCGCGCTCTAGAGCGGAAGGGAATGGGCTGGCGGCAGAAGGAGGGTCGTCCATTTCCCCGCCAACTATACCGCCAGAGAGCTACCAGGAAACTGGGAGCGCCTTGCCCTCTTCGTAGCCCGCCGCCGACTGGATGCCGACGAGTGCACGGTCGTGGAACTCGGGCACGGAGCGAGCACCCGCATAGGTGAACGAGCTGCGCAGACCGGTCGTGATCATGTCGAGCAGGTCCTCCACCGACGGCCGCAGCGGGTCGAGGTAGATGCGCGAGCTGGAGATGCCCTCGGCGAAGAGGGTCTTGCGCGCGAGCTCGTACGCGTCGAGGCGCTCGAACCGCCCTTGCACGGCTTTGGTGCTCGCCATACCCCAGCTCTCCTTGTAGAGCCTGCCCTTCGCATCCGTGTCCAGCAGGCCGGGCGCCTCGATGGTGCCCGCGAACCACGAGCCGATCATGACGGATGCGCCACCCGCCGCGAGCGCGAGCGCGACGTCGCGGGGATACCGCACGCCCCCGTCCGCCCACACGTGCGCCCCGAGTTCCCGAGCGGTCTCCGAGGTTTCGAGCACGGCTGAGAACTGCGGGCGGCCCACTGCCGTCATCATGCGCGTGGTGCACATGGCGCCCGGACCGACGCCGACCTTCAGGATGTCCGCGCCCGCCTCGACGAGGTCGCGCACGGCTTGCTCTGTGACGACGTTGCCCGCGACGATCGGCAGACCCAGGTTCAGGTCCTTGACGGTGCGGATCGCGTTCCGCATCCCGTCCTGGTCGCCATGGGCCGTGTCGATGACGAGAACGTCGACCCCGGCCGCAGCGAGCGCTTTCGCCTTGCTCGCGACATCGCCGTTGATGCCGATGGCGGCGGCGACCCGAAGGCGTCCGTTCGCGTCGACCGCCGGCTGATAGATGGTCGAGCGCAGGGCGCTGCGCTGGCTGAGCGTTCCGACGACCCTCCCGTGGTCGAGCACCGGTGCGAATTCGAGCCCGGCAGCGCTCATGACGTCGAAGGCGGCGCGGCCGTCGGTGATGTCCTCGGCGTCGAGCGAGGTGAGCGCGCCGTGCAGGAGGTCGCCGAGTCGCGCATCCGGAAGCGCTGAACCGAGTTGCGGTGCCGCGAGGGCGCCGAGGTAACGACCGTCGGCGTCGCGGATGACGATGCCCTGGCCTTCGACGGCGGGAACCCGGCGCAGTGCATCGGCCACCGTCTCGTCGGGACCGAAGATGAACGGGGTGTCGAAGGCGACCGGCTGCGCCTTCACCCAGCGGATCGCGTCATCCAGGTCTTGCAGGTGCATGTCCTGAGGGAGCACCCCGAGACCGCCCCGCCGAGCCAGGGTGGCCGCGAGCCGTTTGCCCGTGACCGAGTTCATGTTCGCGGAAACGATCGGGATGGTCGCACCCGTGCCGTCGCCCGGCGCGAGCGACACGTCCAGCCGACTCGTCACGGACGACCGCGAGGGCACGAGGAACACGTCGGAATACGTGAGGTCATTGAGCGGGGTCGTTCCATAGAACTGCATGGGAATAACGGTATCCCTCCGGGCCGATCGCCCGCACCCGTCCTCCGATGGGATTAGGCTTGAGGACTGGATGGATGCGGCGGTCACGAGTCGTCCGCACGTAACGAGATCAATGGAGAGAGTGGGCGATCGGCTGTGTCGAGCCAATTGACCGGAGTGGGAACCGACGACGGATCGTCGGGCGAATTCGGAGCCAATGAATGGCTCGTCGACGAACTGTACGAGCAGTTCGTCGTCGACAAGAATTCGGTCGACAAGTCCTGGTGGCCGATCCTCGAGAGCTACCGGCCGACGGTCAAGGACGACGGAACGCAGGCATCGATCCCGTCCCCGGATGAGACGCCGGCACCGAACCCCGCCGAGCCCAACCCGCCTGCTCCGACCGAACCGAACCCGCCGGCGCCGTCCGAGCCCAATCCCCCGGCGCCCGCCGAGCCGACGACGCCGTCGGTCCCCTCGACGGAGGCAGCTGCCGCGAGCGAGGCAGCACCCGTGGCGGCAGCGTCCGAGCCGCGCCCTGTCACCGCGCCCATCCCTGTGATCGGCACTCAGCCGGTAGCCCGCACGACGTCGATCGCGCCGAAGCCGCAGCCGGTTCCGGCAGACGCTCCGGTCACCGCGCCGCAGACAGTCGTGGCCGGCGACGCCGACAGCGCGGCCGAAGAGCCGCAGGACAAGGTCACGCCACTCCGTGGCATGGCGAAGAGCCTCGCGACGAACATGGACGCGAGCCTGTCGATCCCGACGGCGACCAGCGTCCGCACGATCCCGGCCAAGCTGATGATCGACAATCGCATCGTCATCAACAACCACCTGAAGCGTGCGCGCGGTGGCAAGGTCTCCTTCACCCATCTCATCGGCTGGGCCCTCGTTCAAGCGCTCAAGGAGTTCCCGAGCCAGAACGTCTACTACGACGAGACCGACGGCAAGCCCTCGGTCGTCGCGCCCGCCCACGTCAACCTCGGAATCGCGATCGACCTGCCCAAGCCCGACGGCACCCGTGCGCTCCTGGTGCCGAGCATCAAGCGCGCCGACACGATGGGCTTCGGCGAGTTCCTCTCCGCTTACGAAGAACTCGTCACCAAGGCCCGCACGAACAAGCTGACCGCGGCCGACTTCGCCGGAACGACACTCTCGCTGACCAACCCGGGCGGCATCGGCACCGAGCACTCCGTGCCCCGGCTGATGAAGGGCCAGGGCTGCATCATCGGCGCCGGCGCCCTCGAGTACCCGGCCGAGTTCCAGGGCTCCAGCGAGAAGACCCTCGCCGGCCTCGCGATCGGCAAGACGATCACGCTCACCAGCACATACGACCACCGCGTGATCCAGGGAGCCGGCTCCGGCGAGTTCCTGAAGATCGTGCACGAGATGCTGATCGGCAAGCGCAGCTTCTACGAAGACATCTTCGCGGCTCTGCGCATCCCCTACGACCCCATCCACTGGGCACCCGACATCAGCGTCGACCTTGCCTCCGCCGTCGACAAGACTGCCCGCGTGCAGGAGCTCATCAACGCGTTCCGCGTGCGTGGCCACCTGATGGCCGACATCGACCCGCTCGAGTACGTGCAGCGGTCGCACCCCGACCTGGACATCGCCAGCCACGGTCTCACCTTCTGGGACCTCGATCGCGAGTTCGTCACCGGCCAGTTCGGCGGCGACAAGCGGCAGATGAAGCTGCGCGACATCCTCGGTGTGCTCCGCGACTCCTATTGCCGCACCGTCGGCGTCGAGTACATGCACATCCAGGACCCGGCCCAGCGCAAGTGGTTCCAGGACCGGCTCGAACGCGGCTACCAGAAGCCGTCGCACGACGAGCAGCTGCGCATCCTGGGCAAGCTGAACGAGGCCGAGGCGTTCGAGACGTTCCTGCAGACCAAGTACGTCGGTCAGAAGCGGTTCAGCCTCGAAGGCGGCGAGTCGACCATCGCGCTGCTCGACACCATCCTCCAGGCCGCGGCCGAGGCCGGGCTCGAAGAGGCCGCGATCGGCATGGCCCACCGCGGTCGCCTCAACGTGCTCACCAACATCGCCGGCAAGACATACGGTCAGATCTTCCGCGAGTTCGAGGGAACGCAGGACCCGCGCACCGTTCAGGGTTCGGGCGACGTCAAGTACCACCTCGGCACCGAGGGCACGTTCAAGGGTGCCGACGGCGAGGAGATCCCGGTCTACCTCGCGGCGAACCCCTCGCACCTCGAGGCCAACGACGGAGTCGTCGAGGGCATCGTGCGCGCTAAGCAGGACAGGCGCCCACCGATGACGTTCCTCACCCTGCCCATCCTGATCCACGGCGACGCCGCGATGGCCGGCCAGGGTGTCGTCGTCGAGACGCTGCAGATGTCGCAGCTGCGCGGCTACAAGGTCGGCGGCACGATCCACGTCAACATCAACAATCAGGTCGGATTCACCACCTCACCCAGCGAGTCCCGCTCGTCGGTGTACTCGACGGATGTGGCCAAGACCATCCAGGCCCCGATCTTCCACGTGAACGGCGACGACCCGGAAGCCGTCGTGCGCGTCGCGCAGCTCGCCTTCGACTACCGCCAGGAGTTCAAGCGCGACGTCGTCATCGACCTCGTCTGCTACCGCCGCCGCGGGCACAACGAGGGCGACGACCCCTCGATGACGCAGCCGCTCATGTACAACCTCATCGAGGCGAAGCGCTCGGTACGTCGCCTTTACACCGAAGCACTCGTCGGCCGCGGTGACATCACCCAGGAGGAGTTCGAGCAGGCCCACCGTGACTTCCAGGAGCGCCTCGAGCGCGCCTTCATGGAGACGCACGCGGCCCAGACCAACTCGATGCCTGTCGTCTCGGACGACGTGGAGGCGGTCGCAGACCTCGAACTGCCCGCCGCTCAGCAGGACGACGGCGCCGGCGAGCCCGAGACGACGGGTGTCAGCGAGCAGGTCATCCACCTCATCGGTGACGCTTTCGACAACCCGCCCGCCGGTTTCAGCGTTCACCCCAAGCTGCAGCAGCTGCTGACCAAGCGCCACGAGATGAGCCGCAACGGCTCCATCGACTGGGGCTTCGGCGAGCTCCTCGCGCTCGGTTCCGTGCTCCTCGAGGGCACCCCGGTTCGCATGGCGGGTCAGGATACGCGTCGCGGCACCTTCGTGCAGCGCCACGCCGTGCTCCACGACCGCTTCAACGGGCAGGAGTGGCTGCCTCTCGCGAACCTCAGCGAGAACCAGGCCAAGTTCTGGATCTACGACTCCCTGCTCAGCGAGTACGCGGCGATGGGCTTCGAATACGGATACTCGGTCGAGCGGGCGGATGCGCTCGTGCTCTGGGAGGCCCAGTTCGGCGACTTCGCCAACGGCGCCCAGATCATCATCGACGAGTTCGTCTCGTCGGCCGAGCAGAAGTGGGGCCAGCGCTCCTCCGTCGTGCTGCTGGTGCCGCACGGCTATGAGGGCCAGGGGCCGGACCACTCCAGCGCCCGTATCGAGCGCTACCTCCAGCTCTGCGCCGAGAACAACATGACCGTCGCCCGTCCGTCGACCCCGGCCTCGTACTTCCACCTGCTGCGTCGTCAGGCATACGCCCGTCCGCGCCGTCCGCTGGTCGTGTTCACGCCGAAGGCGATGCTGCGACTGCGGGGTGCGACCAGCTCGGTCGAAGACTTCACGAGCGGCAAGTTCGAGCCCGTGATCGACGATGCGCGCATCCAGGACCGCAACGCCGTCAAGCGTGTGGTGCTGCTCGCCGGCAAGCTTTACTACGACCTGCTCAACGAGTTGGAGAAGAAGCCCAACCCGGAGATCGCGCTCGTCCGCGTCGAGCAGTACTACCCGCTGCCCGCCGCCGAGCTGAAGGCCGTCGTCGACTCGTACCCCAACGCCGAACTGGTGTGGGCCCAGGATGAGCCTGAGAACCAGGGCGCCTGGCCGTACATGATCCTCGAGACGTCGAAGCTCGGCCCGCGCCCGCTCACGGTGATCTCGCGCGCCGCGTCCGCCTCCCCGGCGGCCGGTTCCGCGAAGCGTCACGCACAGGAGCAGAGTGCGCTCGTGCAGCGCGCACTCACCCTGTAGGCGGTACATGCGAAAGGGCCTCGAACCACACGGTTCGAGGCCCTTTCGCCGTCGAGGGCGCGGACGTAGGCTGCGACCATGACCGTGCTGACGAACCACCGCCTGGGCGAACCCTGCTGGGTCGACTACGCGAGTTCAGACATCGACGTGACCCGCGATTTCTACACGAACCTCTTCGGCTGGACGACGGATGTGGCGCCGCCCGAGTACGGCGGCTACATCACGTTCCACTCGAACGGCCATCCTGTCGCAGGGATGGGCTCAGCGATGGAAGGCATGCAAGCGAATACCTGGACGACCTACCTCCTGGTCGAGGATGCCGCCAAGACCGAACGCGAGGCTGTCGAGGCCGACGCCGAGGTCTACGCGCCCGTCATGACGGTCGGCGACAAGGGAACGATGTCCGTCATCGCGGATCCTGGCGGAGCCGCAGTCGGGCTCTGGCAGCCCGACCAGTTCCGCGGCTTCGAGGTCGTCGGAGAAGCCGGCGCGCCTGCGTGGCACGAGCTCTATGCGCGCAGCTATGCGGATCAGGTCGATTTCTACACGAAGACGTTCGGCTGGAAGACGGATGTGCTCGGCGACACCGCCGATTTCCGCTACAGCACCTTCGGCCCGGAGGGGATGCCCGTCGGCGGGGTCTACGACGCGGACAAGGTGCTCCCCGAAGCCGTGCCGTCGCACTGGACGATCTACTTCGGCGTCGACGACGCCGACGCCGCTTGTGCACGCGTCGTCGAACTGGGCGGGACCGTCATCCGCGACCCGTGGGACAGCGAATTCGGCCGCTTCGCTCAGGCAAACGATCCGCTCGGCGGGATGTTCCTCATCCAGCACATCCAGTGATGCGCAGGCGGCCCGTCCGCCTCGGCTAGTGCGTTGCCTGGATGGCGCGGATCTTCAGCAGCACCTCGGCGCGGAGAGTCGCCGGAGCGGTCTCCTTGCAGGCGCGCTGCACCACTTCGGTGAGCACGACGCTCAGGTGAGCCTCGTCCGAGCATCCGTCGCAGCTCGCGAGGTGTTCGCGGATGTCCGCAGCATCTTCGCTGCGCAGCTCGTTGCGAAGGTACTCTTCCAGATCCTGTTTGGCCTTGTCGCAGCCGCAGTCGGTCATTTCTTGCTCCCGGGGGTCTGCACGGCGGAGAGGCCCCGCTCGTGCGCGTAGTCGGAGAGAAGCTCCCTGAGCATCCGGCGACCGCGGTGGAGGCGGCTCATCACGGTGCCGATAGGGGTCTTCATGATGTCGGCGATCTCCTGGTAGGAGAATCCCTCGACGTCGGCGAAATACACGGCCATCCGGAAATCCTCCGGGATGGCCTGCAGCGCGTCCTTGACGGCGCTGTCGGGCAGGTGGTCGATCGCCTCGGCCTCAGCGGACCGGGTCGTCGACGACGTGAACGACTCCGCACCGCCGAGCTGCCAGTCCTCGAGCTCGTCGATCGTGCCCTGGTACGGCTCGCGCTGCTTCTTGCGATAGGTGTTGATGAACGTGTTGGTGAGGATGCGGTACAGCCACGCCTTCAGGTTCGTGCCTTGCTGGAACTGCCGGAAAGCGGCATACGCTTTGACAAAGGTCTCCTGCACCAGGTCTTGCGCGTCGGCCGGGTTTCTCGTCATGCGGAGTGCGGCCGCGTACAACTGGTCCATGAACGGCAGGGCCTGCTCCTCGAAAAGGGGGCCCAGGTCGTCGGAAACGGTCTCGTCGGTGGTGGTCATCACCGGCCAGTCTAGTTCTGCCAGTGTGTCCACACTGGGAGAGTCCAGAACGGCGGTCACAGATACCACGACGGTCCTTCCTTCGGTCGAAAACGCGGATAATCTTGACAACAATGCTGATCTCGAAATATTCCGCGCCAGAGTTCGATCCTTACGGCGATAATCGCCACGACGAGCCGAATACGCTGTGGCCCGCGCCCGTCGCGCGCGGCCCGCTGAACGCATCCGTCTCCCTACCGGGATCGAAGTCGCTGACCGCCCGTGAGCTCGTTCTCTCGGCGCTGGCCGACGGCCCGTCGCTGCTGCGCGCACCGCTGCACTCGCGAGACACGGTGAACATGGTCGAATCGCTCCGCTCGCTCGGGGTCGTCATCGAGGAGAAGCCCGGCAGCGGAGAGTTCGGCGCCGACCTGCTGATCACTCCCCCGAGGAGTTGCTCGGCAGCACCACTATCGACTGCGGCCAGGCCGGCACCGTCATGCGGTTCGTGCCTCCGGTAGCGGGTCTCGCGCTCGGCCCGACCATGTTCGACGCCGACGACTCCGCGCGCGGACGCCCGATGGCCTCGATCATCTCCTCGCTGCGAGCTCTGGGCGTCGACATCAACGACGACGGCCGCGGTTCGCTCCCGTTCACCGTTCACGGCACAGGATCGGTGGCGGGCGGGTCGATCACGATCGACGCCTCTTCGTCCAGCCAGTTCGTCAGCGCGCTGCTGCTGTCGGCATCCCGTTTCGAGAACGGCCTCGACCTGACCCACTCCGGCGAGCGCCTTCCGAGTCTCCCCACATCGAGATGACGATCGCGACGCTCGCAGCCCGCGGCGTCGTCGTCGAGTCCCCGAAGGTCGGCCGCTGGATCGTCGCTCCGGGCCCGATCCGCGCGCTCGACGTCGACATCGAGCCCGACCTCTCCAACGCTGCGCCCTTCCTCGCCGCCGCCGTCGTCACCGGCGGGTCCGTGACGATCACGGGCTGGCCGGAGGAGACCACTCAGGTCGGCGCCGACCTGGCCGACCTGCTGCCGCTCTTCGGCGCGACCGTCACGCGCGACGGCGACCGCCTCACGGTCACCGGAGGCGAGAGCATCCGGGGCATCACCGTCGACCTCAGCACCGGTGGCGAACTCGCGCCGGCGCTCGTCGCGATCGCCGCCCTGGCGGACGGGCCGAGCGAGATCGCCGGGATCGGGCACATCCGTCACCATGAGACCGACCGGCTCGCCGCCCTCGCGGCTGAGATCAACGGGCTCGGCGGGGCTGTCACCGAGCTTCCGGATGGGCTACGGATCGACCCGAAGCCGCTGACCGGTGGCGTCTGGCGCAGCTACGAGGACCACCGGATGGCGACGGCGGGCGCGATCATCGGTCTCGCCGTCGACGGCGTCGAGATCGAGAACGTCGCCACGACGGCCAAGACACTCCCCAGTTCACGCAGCTCTGGCAGCGCATGGTCGAGGAAGGCACCGCATAGATGTCGTGGTGGGCGGACGAAGACGACGATGAGGACGTGCTCGACGCTTACGACGAGGCGAGCATCCGCAGTCGTCCCAACCCGAAGGGCAACCGCCCGCGCAGCAAGCAGCGCCCGGAGCACGCGGATGCGCAGATCGCGCGTGTGCTCGGCGTCGACCGCGGTCGCTACACGGTGCTCCTTGACGAGAACACTCCCGAAGAACGCCAGCTGACCTCGACTCGCGCCAGCGAACTGCGGCGCCAGGCGATCGTGACCGGCGACCGTGTCGCCGTCGTCGGTGATACGTCGGGCGACGAGGGAACGCTGTCGAGGATCGTCCGGATCGAGCCGCGCACGACTCTGCTGAGACGGAGCGCCGACGACACCGACGAGGTGGAGCGTGTCATCGTCGCGAACGCCGATCAGATGCTGATCGTCGTGGCCGCCGCGAATCCCGAGCCCCGCACCCGGCTGGTCGACCGCTACCTCGTCGCCGCCTACGACGCAGGCATCGAGCCCATGCTGTGCGTCACCAAGATCGACCTCGCCGACCCCGGGCCGTTTCTCGAGAACTTCGCCGGGCTGGACCTGCCGGTCTTCACGAGCCGTGAGGACCACATCCCCGTCGACGAGATCAAGGCCGCGCTCGTCGGACACGACACGGTGGTCGTCGGCCACTCAGGCGTCGGCAAATCGACCCTCGTGAACGAGATCGTCCCGGGGCCAAGCGCGCGACGGGTCACGTCAACGTCGTGACCGGTCGCGGGCGACACACGTCGTCGTCCACCGTGTCCCTGCGCGTCGAGAACGGCGAAGGGCGCGGCTGGGTCATCGATACCCCGGGCGTGCGGTCATTCGGGCTGGGGCACATCAACAGCGACAGCATCCTGAAGGCCTTCGCCGACCTCGCCGAGATCGCCGAGGACTGCCCGCGCGGATGCACCCACCTGCCCGACGCCCCCGACTGCGCCATCATCGAAGCCGTCGAGGCCGGACGGCTCGGCGAGACCGGGCGTGCTCGGCTCGACTCCCTGCAACGGTTGCTCGCGACCTTCGCCGGCAAGGCCGGGCATCCGGGAGAATAGAGCCATGGAGACCAGACTCGAAGCCGGAACCCCCGCACCCACCTTCACCCTCACCGATCAGAACGGCGAGGCCGTCTCGCTCGGCGACTACGCCGGCAAGAACGTCATCGTGTACTTCTACCCGGCCGCTATGACCCCGGGTTGCACCACGGAGGCCTGCGACTTCCGCGACAACCTCAACTCGCTCGCGTCGGCCGGGTACCAGGTTCTCGGTATCTCCAAGGATGCGCCTGCCAAGAACAAGCAGTTCCAGGAGCAGGAGCACCTCAACTTCCCCTGCTCTCGGATGAGGATCTCGCCGTGCACCAGGCGTACGGCGCCTATGGCGAGAAGAAGCTGTACGGCAAGACCGTGACCGGCGTGATCCGTTCGACGTTCGTCGTCGACCCCGACGGCAGCATTCGGTTGCCGCTCTACAACGTGAAGGCCACCGGCCACGTCGCTGGCCTGCGCAAGAAGCTCCACCTGGATGGCTGACCCCGACCCGTCGAGTCGACCGGCTCGGCGTCGCCACGCGGGCTAAGACGCCGGCGTCGGCAACCGCGGGACGGAGTCGAGCAGGCGCTGGGTGTACGGATCGGCGGGTGAGCCCAGCACCGCGCGCGTGTCGCCCTGCTCCACGACACGGCCTCCGCGGAGCACAACGGTCTGCTCGCACAGCGATGCGACGACGCCGAGGTCGTGAGAGACCATGACCACGGTCATCCCCTCTCGTTCGCCGAGTTGTGCGAGCAGCTCGATGATCTGGATGCGGGTGGTCACGTCGAGCGCACTCACCGGCTCGTCGGCGAGCAGGATGCGCGGCCGCGACACCACCGCGCGCGCGATCGCGATGCGCTGCCGCTGACCGCCCGAGAACTCGTGCGGATACCGGCGCGCGGCATCCGCGGGCAGCCCCACTGCACCGAGAGCATTGGCAACGCGCTCGGTCGCATCGGCACCCTTGGCGATCCCGAGCGAGCGGAGCGGTTCTGCGATGATGCGCCCGACGCTCTGGCGCGGGTCGAGCGACGAGTATGGATCTTGGAACACTGTTTGAACGCTGCGGCGGAACTCCCGCATCATCGCTCTGTCGCCCCGGTCGAGCGGCGCACCGTCGAAGACGACGTCGCCGCTCGTCGGGCTGCTGAGCCCCAGGAGCAAAGAGAGCACGGTGGTCTTACCCGCACCCGATTCCCCGACGATGCCGACATTGCGCCCCTGCTCGACGGTGAACGACACGTCTTCGAGGGCAGCGCTGCTGCTGCGTCGGTAGGTGAACCCCACTTCGCGAAGCTCGAGGACGGCGCTCATGACACCTCCAGGGCTGCATCGAGCTCTCGGGCGCTCTGCACGAGTTCGATCGTGTACGGGTCGCTGGGAGCGCTCAGGATGCGGTCGATCGGCCCCCGCTCCACCACGCGGCCGTGGCGCAGCACGAGGGCGTGGTCCGTCATCCGGGAGACGACCGCCAGATCATGGCTGACGAAGATGAGGGCCATCCGTCGGTCGGAGACGAGCGAATCGAGAAGGGCGAGGATCTCGGCCTGCACCGTCACATCGAGCGCGGTCGTCGGCTCGTCCGCGATCAGCAGGCGGGGCTTGCACGCGAGCGCAGCGGCGATGGCGACGCGTTGCCGCTGGCCGCCGGAGATCTCATGCGGGTACGCACGAGCGATCCGCTCGGGCTCGGGCAGCCGCACCTCGGCAAGAGCCTCGAGCACGGCCGAGCGGAGCGCGCCTCCACGCAGACCGAGGTGCCGGCGCAGCGGTTCCGCCACCTGTTTGCCGAGCCGCATCAGCGGGTCGAGGGCGGTCAGTGGCTCCTGGAAGATGACCGACGCGACACTGCCGCGAATGCCGACGAGTTCCTTCTCGCGCGCACCGATCACCTCGAGCCCATCGAGCATCGCGCTCCCGGATGCGACCAGGCCGCCCGGCAGCAGACCGGTCACCGCGAACGAGGTCAACGACTTACCCGAGCCCGATTCGCCGATCAGGCCGAGCCTCTCCCCCGGTGCCACGGAGAACGAGACGTCGCTCACCAACGCGGCTCCGTCGGCCGTCGAAACGCTGAGCGAGCGGACGTCGAGGAGCGGCCCACGGGAGTCCGTCGACTCGGGGATGGGAGCAGCCGCGTTCATCGCGCCCTCCTTCGGGTCGGGTCGGCAACATCCCGAAGCCCGTCGGCAATGAGGTTCACGCCGATGACCAGCACGACCAGCGCCACGCCCGGTGCGATGGCGCCGACCGGCGCGACGGCCACCGTGCCCTGCGCTTCTTGGAGCAGCCGTCCCCAGGATGCGTTGGGCGGCGGTGCGCCGAGACCGAGGTACGAGAGGCTCGCCTCGGCCAGAACCGCGACACCGAACTGCAGCGCGAGACTCACCTCGAGGGTCGGCCAGATGTTGGGCATGATGTGCCGCCCGATCACGCCGAACCAGCTCGTTCCCGACGTGCGCGCCGCGGTCACGTACTGCTGCGACAGCACTCGTTTGGCGAGCACCCGCGTCAAGCGGGCGATGACCGCCGACATCGCGAGGCCGATCGCGAGGATGGCCGTGCCGAGCGACGCGCCCTGCGCGGCGACGATGAGCATCGCGAGCAGCAGCGTGGGAAACGCGATCAGGATGTCGAGCGCGGCCGAGATCGTGTCGTCGAGCCAGGTCGTCGCGAACGCGGCGAGCAGACCGAGCGTGATGCCGATCAGGGCGCCGATGGCGACCGAGCCGATGCCGACCGCGAGAGCGATGCGGGCGCCGATCATCAGCTGGGTCAACAGATCGCGACCGAGCTTGTCGGTGCCGAGCCAATGGGTGGCATCCGGATGCTCGAGCCGGCCACCCGAGGTGTCGCTCGACGGGAACGGCAGCCAGAAGAACGAGACCAGGGCGACAACCACGACGATCCCGAACAACACGATTCCGACCGTCAGAGTCAGGGACCGGCGGCGACGGATGCGCGGCGCCCCTGCGGTGGGCTCTGTCTGGCCCGCGTGACCCGCGGCCTCTTCGACGATCGCGCTCATCGATTACCCGAGATGCTCTGCCGCAGCCGCGGGTCGATCAGTCGCTGAACGATGTCGGCGGCGAATCCGATCAGCAGTACCGCGAAGGTGCTGACGAAGAGGATGCCCTGGATGTTCGGGTAGTCGTGCTGCTCGATCGCGCGGAGAAGCATGCTGCCGAGCCCGGGCAGGGTGAACACGCTCTCGACGACAACGGCACCGAGGAAGGTGGTCGCCAGCTCGATGCCCAGGATCGAGATCACCGGAACCGCGCCGTTGCGCACACCGTGGCGGCGCATGGCCTGCCCGAAGCTCGACCCGAGGGCCCGCGAGTTTCGCAGGTAGTCGCTGCTGATGACGTCGAGGGTGGCGCTGCGTACGTAGCGCGCTATCGACGCGCTCATCACGATCGCGACGGTGATCACGGGCAGGGCCAGCGAAGTGAGCGCAGCACCCGGGTCGGCCCAGTCGTCGCGCGGGAAGCCGCCCGATGGGAACCAGCGCAGATTGATCGAGAAGGTGCTCACGAGAAGGATGCCCACCCAGAACACCGGGACCGCGATTCCGAGCTGGGATATCGCCGACAGCGCGAGCCCGTACCAGGTGTCGGACTTCCACGCCGCGACGAACCCGATCACGAGCGCGAGCGCCAACGCGATCACGAAAGCGAGAAGCGTGAGCGGGATCGTAACCGCGAGACGAGCGGAGATCTCGGGTGCGACGGGCAACGAAGAGATGAACGACTGGCCGAGGTTCAACGTCAGCATGGCGCCGACCCAGCTGAAGAACTGGGTGAGCAGCGGCTGGTCGCTGCCCACCTGGCGCTTCGCGGCCTCGATCTGCTCGGGCGTCGCGTTGACCGACAGCAGGGCGTTGGACGGATCGCCGGGAAGCACCCGGAGAAGCAGGAACAGGATGATCATGGCGAGCACGAGCGACACCACCAGGAAGGCGAAGCGTCGCAGGATGTAAATTGCCATGATCGTTTAAGCGTAGATGCTCGGGGAACCGCAGGGCGGTCCCCCGAGCATCCTGTGGATACGCGCTCTCTGTGGACTACTTCTTGACGATGTCGTAGACGAAGAACTGCGAGTTCAGCCCGTTGACGGGGTAGCCGCTCACCGAACTCGATGCCACCACGATCTGCGGGTAGAGGTAGAGCCACGCGCTGGCGGCATCCTTGGCGATCTGCTCGTTGACGAGCTTGAGCTTGGCGGTCTGCTCATCGGTGCTCGTCGCCTGCTCGGCCTCGTTCACCCACTGCGTCACCTGCGGATTGTTGTAGCCCCAGTAGAAGTCGGGGTTGCCGTACCAGACCACGTCGCGGTCGTTGACGTGCTCCTGCAAGGTCGCCTGGAAGTTCTGCTCCTTGAACACCTTCGAGTACCACTCGTCGGCCGAGATCGAGTTGATGTTCACGGTGATTCCGACCTTGGCCAGGTCGCTCTTCAGGAACTCGGCGACGGCCGGGTGCGGGTCGTACGTCGGGGTGTCGAGCGTGAACGTGAAGCCGTTCGGGAAGCCGGCTTCAGCGAGCTCCTTCTTCGCGAGGTCGACGTCGTACGGGTTCACCTTGGTGAGGTCCTCATACCAGGGGTCGCTCGGCGGAACCATCGATCCGATGAGGGTTCCATAGTCGCCCCAGATCGAGTTCAGCAGCTTCTTCGTGTCGATGGCCGAGTACACGGCCTTGCGGACCTCGACCTTGTCGAACGGCGCGACACGATCGTTGAACGCGAGAAGCTCCTTGGTCGTCGACTTGCCGTCGCTGATCTTGTAGTCCTTGTTGCCGGTGAACTGGGTCAGCGCATCGGGGCTCTGGATGCTCGTGACGATGTCCACCTGGTTCGTCAGCAGTGCGTTGGAAAGAGCAGTGGCGTCGGTGAAGTAGTCGAAGACGACCTCTTTGTTCTTGGCCTTCGTTCCCCAGTAGTCGCTCGAACGCTCGAGGCTGAGCGAGCTGCCGCGCTTCCAGGTGCCGAGCTTGTACGGTCCCGTGCCGTCTTCGGCGGTCTTGTAGTTCTTCGTGCCGGGGCCGAGGATCCACACGTAGCTGAGGTTGTACGGAAGCGAGATCGAGCGGCTCTTCAGCGAGATGACGACGGTCTTGTCATCGGGAGTGTCGATCTTCGAGATCACGGCGAGTTGCGACTTGCGGGCGGACTGCGAGTCGTCGGCCGTGACCTTCTCGATGCTCGACTTCACGGCCGCGCTCGTCAGAGGGTCGCCCGAGTGGAACTTCACGCCGTCACGAAGCGTGAACGTGTACGTGAGGCCGTCGGGGCTCATCTCGTACTTCGTGGCGAGCAGCGGCTCGAGCTTGCCCGCATCCGTCAGCTTGAAGAGGCCTTCGTAGACGTTGCCGTTGAGGGCCTCCGTCACTCCCTGCCCGCCACCGGCGGTGTTGTCGAGGTTCTGCGGCTCGTAGAGCGAGCCGACGGCGATCGAGGCGTCGGCACCCGAACCGCCGGACGAGGATGCGCCGGAGCAGCCGGCCAGTGCGAGCGTCGTCGCAACGGCCGTGGCGAGCACGGCGATCAAGGGGGTCTTTCTCAACGGAGTTCTCCTGTGTGCTGTGTCAATGATGCTGTGAAGGTGTAGCGGTCAGTGGGCGTAGCCGTCGCGGAAGACGACCCGCTTCTCGCCGGCTTCGAGTGCCAGGGCGAAGCGGTTGTTCCGCGGCGGCAGCGGACAGTTGTACTGGTCGCTGAAGCCGCACGGCGGCACGAATGCCTGATTGAAGTCGAGGATCACGCGGTCGCCGTCGCGCTTCACGAAGAGGAAGCGACCGGATGCGTACGTGCCGGTGGCGCCGTCCTGGCCGTTCGTCTCGTCGCCGAACACCAGAAGAAGCGTTCCGTCGTCGTCGAAGGCGCTCAGGCTGTAGTCGACACCGTCGCGGCTGAACGTGATGTCGCCGGGAACGACGAGGTCGCGCGTTCCGCCGTTGTCGCGGATGTGCTCGAAGGGCACCTTACGGTCCCCGTCGACCGGGGTGAACTCGGCCTCGATGACCCAGTCGGGGTTGAACGGGAACGCCGTGATGGTTTCGAAGGCGCGGATCGCGGGCGAGTTCGCGTCCCAGAGCCGGATGCCGCGTTCACGATCGCCGGTCTCGAGGTTGGTGCGCGACAACTCGGTCGCGGTGACGGTCGCGGGGAGACCGGCCAGGGCATCCTGAGCCACAGTCTCGTCGCCGGGCTCGAGCCAGCGCGTCTCGATCAGGCTCAGATTGCCGGTGGGACCGACGACCGAGTCGAGCCGTCCTGCGCGCCAGGCAGCGTATGCGACGTGGGCGGCTTCGACGGTTTCGGCACTGGCGAGCGGGGATGCGGGGGCGAGGGAAAGCGATTCAGTCACGATAAGGGCCATAACGTGCCCAGTTTCGATCTTGTTCCCACAAATCGCTATTCGTGTTGCGTGGTGTTGCGCGATGTCGCCCGGATCACCTGCGGAGTGAGCGCGAGAACGATCCCGACGACCGCCGGTACGAGGAGCGCCCAGCCGAGATCCGCGCGCGCGTAAAAGCCCTGGAAGCTGCCGACGGCGACGGCGATCTGGAGGATCTGAATGGTCACTGCCGACGCACGCGACCAGCCGCGCCCTCGGAGTGCCGCGATCGCGGTCGCCGTGACCCACACGGCGGTGAGAACGACCAGGGCGAAGATCGCGATGGCGCTCGCGTACGACTCCGGAACCACGGTCAGGAGCTCGACGAGCAACCAGACCGCCACACCGGCGACGAGAACGGCCTCGAGAAAGAGGATGACCGCGAGTGCGATCAGCAGCGGCGGCCGGGTGGATTCGCCCCGCTGGGGGTCGGGACTATATCATTCATGGGTTTCCGACTCGTGTTCACAGCGTTATCTCATACAAAACTATTGATTCGAGTTAACTGCTATGGGAGCATATTTGAGGTCGAGTTAGCGCTCACAGGGTCGTGGGCAGGTCTATTCCCCACGGATCACTGAACCCTGTAGCTCGACTGCTTACCACGCATTCTAGGCCGATCGGCCATGCACACAGCAACTGAAGGAGCACCCCCATGGACTGGCGCGATAAAGCTGCCTGCCTCACCGCGGACCCCGAACTTTTCTTCCCTGTCGGGAACACCGGGCCCGCCGTCGACCAGATCGACAAGGCGAAGGCCGTGTGCGCCCGGTGCACCGTCACAGAGATCTGCCTGCAGTACGCCCTCGAGACCGGTCAGGACTCGGGCGTCTGGGGCGGTCTGTCCGAAGACGAGCGACGCGCCCTCAAGCGCCGCGCCGCTCGCGCCCGCCGCGCCTCCTAGGCCGCATCCCGACTACTCTGCGGCTCCCTCACACACCTAGCGACCGAGGGAGCGCAGGGGAATCGGTCACCCCGGATACATACGGGCTCAGAGCTTTGTGAGATACCGCAGCGGAACCTCGATGGTCACCTCGGTTCCCTGCCCCATCATCGTGTGCCAGTCGATCGTTCCACCGAGCTCGCCCTGGATGAGCGTGCGGACGATCTGCGTGCCGAGTCCGCTGCCGACCTTGCCCTCGGGCAGCCCGGAGCCGTTGTCGACCACCTTGACGGTGAGCAGATCCTCCGAGCGCTTGGCGATGATCTCGACCTGACCCTCTCGGCCGACCAGGCCGTGCTCCACCGCGTTGGTGACGAGCTCTGTGAGGGCGAGGGCGAGCGGCGTCGCATACTCACTGGGCAGCGATCCGAAACTGCCGGACGATTTGGGATGCACTGTCGTGTTGTGACTGGACGCCACCTCGGCCACGAGGAGCAGCACGCGATCGAAGACGTCGTCGAAGTCCACGATCTGCGCGAGACCGGTTGAGAGCGTGTCGTGCACGACGGCGATCGCGGCGACACGGCGCATCGCCTGGCTGAGCGCCTCACGCACCTCCTCGGAGTGAGTACGGCGGGCCTGGATGCGCAGGAGGGAGGCCACGGTCTGCAGGTTGTTCTTGACCCGGTGGTGGATCTCGCGGATGGTCGCATCCTTGGTGATCAGCTCGCGCTCCTGGTGACGCATCTCGCTGACATCGCGGCAGAGCACGATCGCGCCCACCCGCTCCCCGTGGTTGCGGATCGGGATGGCGCGGAGCGACACGGTGACGCCACGGGCCTCGATGTCGGTCCGCCAGGGCGCGCGGCCCGTCACGACGAGCGGGAGCGACTCATCCACCGTCATCCGGCCCGTCAGTAGGCGTGTGGTGACGGTGGCGAGCGATTCGCCCTCCAGCTCATCGGTGAAGCCCATCCGGTTGAACGCCGACAGCGCGTTCGGGCTCGCGAAAGTCGTGACGCCGTCGACGTCGAGCCGGATCAGACCGTCCGAGGCACGAGGAGCCCCCGGCGTGGGCCTGTCGGTGCGCCGAGGTCGGGGAAGTCGCCGGTGGCGATCATGTTGAACAGGTCGTTCGCGCAGTCGTTGAACGTCAGTTCCTGGCGGCCGGGCGTGCGTGCCTCGCTCAGGTTGGTGTGCCGCGTGATGACCGCGACAGGGAGGTCTGCGGTCTTCTGCGAGTTGATGGTGAGTCGACGGATCACGGGAACCGCTCTGACCCTGGTCGGTGTCTCCTCGAACCAGTCCGGTGCAGAGGTGTCGATGATCTGCTTCGTCTCGTAAGCCTGAGTGACCTGCTGCTGCCACTCGGCCTTGATCCGCTGCCCGACGAAATCCCGGTAGAAAAGCGTCGCGGCACTGGACGGACGCGCGTGCGCGACGGCGACGAAACTGTCATCCGAGGTCGGAACCCACAGCACGATGTCGGCGAACGCCAAGTCGGCCAGCAGCTGCCAATCGCCGACGAGACCGTGCAGCCATTCGACGTCGGCCTCCGAGGAGCGGCCTTGGGCAAGCACGAGATCACTGAGCGTCGACACGGCCTCTAGTCTAGGCAGATCCCCGAAGCAATGACGAAAGTTATCCACACCGCGTTGGTGCCCTGGACACTCCGCAGCGCCCCCTGATTGAGTTACTGCCACGCGACGTCCGACGGGAGCGGGGTGGTTCTCCGGAGTCGTGCGACAGCGCCGCAGCGCGGCATCCGATTGAGGGGAATCCTTTCGATGAGCACACCACTCGAGCTCGACCGCAGCCTCCACCCGGCGACGCAGGCGAGCGCAACGACGGCGCCGATCAAGTCGACGCAGAGACGCTTCCGCCACGTCACCCCGCCGCCGCGCACGGTCGAGGAACCCAGCCAGCATGTGCTCGACTTCGACGGGCGCGTGAGACGGTCCGGCGAACTTGTCGACCCGACGCCGCTGCTCGTCAATCTCGCCCGCTGCGTCACCGAAGTCATCGCCGGGGTGCGGTCGCTCGACCAACTCGCACGCTGGGTGTCCGACGACGTGTATCTGACGCTCCTCCGCCGCGTCACCATCGCGGCACGGTCGCGAGCGATCACGGGCGGGCAGGCCCGGCGTCCCCGTATCACGATCGGGGATCCGCGGGTCACGCATCCTGCAGGCGGGGTCGTCGAGGCGGTGGTCATGGTGCACCAGCCCGCCCGCTCCAGAGCGGTGGCCATCCGTCTCGAGACCGTCCACGGTCGCTGGCGCGCCAGCGTGATCACTGTGCTGTAGGGGGTGCCGCCCGCTCGCATCCTGGGCGGAACGCACTGTGGCCGCCCCTCTCGGGACGGCCACAGGTGGTTTCAGGATGCTCGACTAGCGCTTCTTGCCCTGCGCGCGCCGCTCGGCACGGTTGGCCGGAGCTGCCTCGTCGCTGTCGATCTTCTGACCGAACGCGCCGCGCTGGGTCGCACCCTGCGCGGGCGGAGCGGCCGGAGCCGCCTGCTGCTGCGCGGCACGCTGAGCGCGAGCCGTGGCAGCCTGCTCGATCTGGCCGCGCTGATTGCGCACCTCGACGCCGCCGTCATCGCTGGGAGCCGAGTAGCTGAGTGCGGTATCGCCCTGGCCGCGGCCGAGCCCCTTGGCCGCGACGTTGGGAGCCTCGACCTCTCCAGGAGCCTGGTTGACCTCGACCTCCAGGTTGAACAGGAAGCCGACGGTCTCCTCGCGGATGGAGCCCATCATCTGCTGGAACATGGCATAGCCCTCGCGCTGGTACTCGACCAGCGGGTCGCGCTGAGCCATCGCCCGCAGACCGATGCCGTCCTTCAGGTAGTCCATCTCGTAGAGGTGGTCCCGCCAGCGGCGATCGATCACCGAGAGCACGACGCGACGCTCGAGCTCGCGCATGGCGGGCGAACCGAGCGACTCCTCGCGGTTCTGATACGCGATGCGGGCGTCGGACAGGATCTCCCGACGCATGAAGTCGCGATTGATCTTGCCCTTGTTGCCGGCCTCCGTGATGACCTCGTCGATCGTCACACCCACCGGATAGAGGGTCTTCAGCTCGCTCCACAGGGCGTCGAAGTCCCAGTCGTCGCCATTGCCGTCACCGGTGTGGGCGTCCAGGATGTCGTCGATCACCGCGGTGAGGAACTGCTGGGTGCGCTCATGCAGGTCGTCGCCCTCGAGGATGTGCCTGCGGTCGCCGTAGATGGCCTCGCGCTGGCGGTTGAGGACATCGTCGTACTTGAGCACGTTCTTGCGGATCTCGGCGTTGCGGGCCTCGACCTGCGACTGGGCGCTCCGGATGGCACGGCTGACGACCTTGGACTCGATGGCGAGGTCGTCGGGCACGTTTCCACGGCCCATCAGGCTCTCAGCGGCGCCGGCATTGAAGAGACGCATGAGGTCATCGGTGAGGGACAGGTAGAACCGGCTCTCTCCCGGGTCGCCCTGGCGCCCGGAACGACCGCGCAGCTGGTTGTCGATTCGGCGCGACTCGTGTCGCTCCGTGCCGAGAACGTACAGGCCGCCGACCTCGATGACCTTGTCGGCCTCTTCCTGCACCTTCGCCTTGACGTCGGTGAAGACCTGGTCCCACTCGGCCTCGTACTCGTCGGGAGTATCGACCGGCGAGAGGCCACGGTTGTTCATCTCGGCGACGGCGAGGAACTCGGCGTTGCCGCCGAGCATGATGTCGGTTCCGCGGCCGGCCATGTTGGTGGCGACGGTGACGGAGCCGAGACGACCGGCCTGCGCGACGATCGCGGCCTCACGGGCGTGGTTCTTCGCATTGAGGACCTCGTGACGCACGCCCTTCTTGGCGAGCAGGCGCGACAGGTACTCGCTCTTCTCGACGCTCGTCGTACCGACCAGGACAGGCTGGCCCTTCTCGTGGCGAGCGGCGATGTCTTCGACGACCTGGGCGAACTTGGCCTGCTCGTTCTTGTAGACGAGGTCGGACTGGTCTTTGCGCAGCATCGGCTTGTTGGTGGGGATGGGCACCACGCCGAGCTTGTACGTGCTCATGAATTCCGCGGCCTCGGTCTCGGCCGTTCCGGTCATGCCGGAGAGTTTCTTGTAGAGGCGGAAATAGTTCTGCAGCGTGACCGTGGCGAGGGTCTGATTCTCCGCCTTGACCTCGACGCCTTCCTTGGCCTCGATCGCCTGGTGAATGCCCTCGTTGTACCGACGGCCCATCAGGATGCGGCCGGTGTGCTCGTCGACGATGAGCACCTCGCCGTTCATCACGACGTAGTCCTTGTCGCGCTTGAACAGGGCGTTGGCCTTGATCGCGTTGTTGAGGAACGAGATGAGCGGGGTGTTGGCCGACTCGTACAGGTTGTCGATGCCGAGGTAGTCCTCGACCTTCTCGATACCAGGCTCGAGCACGCCGACCGTGCGCTTCTTCTCGTCCACCTCGAAGTCGACCTCGGGCTCGAGGCGCTTGGCGAGGCTCGCGAATTCGTTGAACCAGCGGTTCGCCTCGCCTGAGGATGGACCCGAGATGATGAGCGGGGTACGCGCCTCGTCGATGAGGATCGAGTCGACCTCGTCGACGATCGCGAAGAAGTGTCCGCGCTGCACCATGTCGCTGGCCTGCCACGCCATGTTGTCGCGCAGGTAGTCGAAGCCGAACTCGTTGTTCGTGCCGTAGGTGATGTCGGCCGCATACTGCTCGCGGCGCTCTTCCGGTGTCTGACCGGCGAGGATGACACCGGTCGACATGCCGAGGGCGCGGAAGACGCGGCCCATCAGCTCGGACTGGTAGCTCGCGAGATAGTCGTTGACCGTGATGACGTGCACGCCACGGCTGGCGATGGCGTTCAGGTATGCGGCGGTGGTGGCGACCAGGGTCTTGCCCTCACCGGTCTTCATCTCGGCGATGTTGCCGAGGTGCAGGGCCGCGCCACCCATGATCTGGACGTCGAAGTGACGCATTCCCAGGGTTCGTTTGGCCGCTTCGCGAACCGCGGCGAATGCCTCCGGCAGCAGATCGTCGAGGGACTCGCCGTTGCTGTACCGCTCGCGCAGTTCGACGGTCTCGTTCGTCAACTCGTCGTCGGTCAGTTCGCTGAAGTCATCTTCGAGCGCGTTCACGGCTTTGGCGTATGCCTCCAGCCGACGAAGGGTGCGGCCCTCGCCGACGCGAAGAACCTTTTCCAGTACTGAGGCCACCTATGCACTCCACTTGGTCTGTTCAGGGCGACGATCGCCCGTGTCGAAACTCTCCCATGCTAGTCGGTCAAACGGGTGCTTACCTGAGAGCACAAGTCGATGGATGCCGCCGCCTGGGCGGCATCCATCGACACTGCGGATGAATGTGTTCTCAGCTGTTGAGCTTGCGACTCGCGGTCGCCGCCTCCTGCAGCTCCTCCGCCTCCTCGTCGAGCGAGATCACGCCGTAGTCCCAGCCTTTGCGGCGATAGACCACGCTGGGGCGCTCGGTGTCGTGGTCGATGAAGAGGTAGAAGTCATGACCGACCAATTCCATGTAATACAGGGCGTCGTCGACGCTCATCGGCATCGAGGCGAAGACCTTCGTGCGGATGACGACGGGGCTGTAGTCGTCTTCGGCCTCGGGGGCCGCCTCCGCTTCGCCGGACACGACGGGGATGCTCCCCGTGCGAACCTGGTCGAGCACGGCCACCGGAGCGGCCGCGATTCCCACAGCACTGAAGCCGTCGGTGCTCGCTTCGCGGAGCGAGGTCGGCCGACGTTGACCGCGATGGACCTTGCGACGATCCTTGGCGCGGCGCACCCGTTCGAGGAGCTTCTGAATCGCGACGTCGAATGCCGCGTACTTGTCTGTTCCCGTCGCTTCTGCGCGTACGACAGCCCCAGGACCCACGAGAGTGAGTTCGACGCGGTCGTTGCCGAGCTGGCCGCCGAGTTTCTCGCTGTGACGGCTCACTTTGATCTCGAACGAGATGGCCCGTTCGGCGAGATGTGAGACCTTTGCGGTTTTCTCTGTCGCGTATTCGCGGAAGCGATCAGTGATGTCCAGGTTTCGTCCGACGATGTTGATGTCCATTCCGACCTCCCTGATCTGACGTGTCTCTCGCCCGAATCACGAAGGGCGGGTCATCCACGCCTTTTCGACTACCGTAGTGCCCTCCTGCCTCGATGTGAACCTGCAAAGTCGGTGGATCTCCGGAAGGTTCGCTTCGCGAATCCCGAGTCTGCCTGTGAGCTCGCCGAAGTGCGGTGTGGGCGATGGCGGCGGCCCCGACGACGCGACCGCCCACGGCCTCGATTGCCCGCGCCGCCTCTCGCACGGTCGCCCCTGACGTGACAATGTCGTCGACGATCAGGCAGAGTCTCCCCGACAGCTTCTGGGATGCGACGAATGACCCCGTTCGATTGCGCTCGCGCTGCCGCGACGTCAATCCGACCTGATCGGAACCTTGTCGTTTCAGGGTCAGCGAGCGCCGAGCCGGTGCAAGCCCAGCGCGACGAAGGGCAGCTGCCGTCGGATGGTAGCCACGCTTCCGAAGGGCGGCTCGCGTCGACGGAATGGTGACGAGCACGACGCCCGCGGCACGGTCAACAGCCGGCAGAGACGCAAGAGCTGCGGCGACGGATGCTCGAACTGCGACGGCCAGCGGAGCGACCGCATCCGTTCGGCCGCCGTCTTTGTAAGCGACGAGAACGGCCCGTGCCACACCGGAGTAGTCGAGCGATGCCCAGACCGGAGGCCCGGCGCCGCTGTCGTGGACGGCCGCCGGCTTTGGAGCCAGGGCGCGGAGACAGGTGCCGCAGAGCGACCGGTCTGCGCCTCCGCAGCCGCTGCACGCAACGGGCAGCAGGACGGCGAGCGCATCGAGCACCGCTGTTCGCATGAGCGGGATGGCGATTGTCAGGACTTCTTCAAGGGGCATGGGTCGAGCATCCCCGACCGCGATGCCGGACAATGCGCCCACCCTGGACCCGTGGAGAACTCTCGAAATGACGTCCCTGGGGAGGGTGCCCTACGGCTGACCCAGTTGGACGGCGACGGCTCCGACCTTGTCGGCCTGGGCCTGCCACCCGGTTCCCGTCGGCGCCTGAAGAGACCCACCCGAGGTCAGCACGAGGTAGCGGGACAGTCCGCCCGCACCGACGATCGTGACCCCACCTGCCGGCCCGGCCGTCGACGTGAGCTGGCCCCCGATGGTCTGCTCGGAGATCGATGTCCCGTCCGCGCCTGTCGTACTGAGGACCACGACTCCCAGTTCACCTGTCCAGGCGACCGATTGCGGGGTGCCCGGGCCTATGGCGAGTTCCAGTGGTTCGCTGAGCGCGGTCGGGAGTCCGTTTTCGCCTCGGGTGATGCCGACGGTCACGAGCGAGTAAACACTTCCGGATTGGAGAACAGCCACCAGGCGCGTACCGTCGCGCGACACCGCGAACGAGACGATGCGGGTCGCCCCCGGCCATTCGGTCTTCACGGCGTGGGCGGCGCCATCCTGACCGTAGACCTGCAGGGCACCGGGCGTCGCCGACGGCACCGACCAGAGCCACCCGTTGTTGTCGATCGCAGGCGCGATCAAGCCGGCACGCGAGTCCACCTTGAGCGCATCGGCGCCCTTGCGCACGAAATACGCGGATTGCTGTGAGAGCACCGCGGCCTGATCACGTGACGCGTCGAGTGCGACGGCCGACGGCTGCAGCGCGACGATCCGATCGCTGAGACCGCTGATGTCGGTGACCGTGGTTCCGCTGAGCAGCCCGAAGGAGCCGGACCGATACACGATCGGGTGGGAGTCGACCGGTGGATCCTGGGTGGGTGTGTTGGCGGCGCTGAGCGGCGATATCTGCTGCACGCTGCCTTCGATCGAGAGCTGCACCGATTGGGCGAGCGTGCCGAGGCTCAGCTCGAGCTGGAGCTGCATCCGCTGCAAGGTCAGCGAGTCGGCACGCCCCGCCTCAGCGCTGAGATCGACCCTGGCCTCACCGCCGACGGCGGTGACCGCGGGCACCGAGAGTTCTGTGCCCTGCGGGAAGGCGCTGATCACCGCGCCGGCGAGCCACTTCGATGGGCCGGCGAGCACCGCCTTGGTCGCCCGGGTCGCCGCTGTGGCGACGCGGGCGGGGAACCAGCGCGCATCCGGAACCACGTAGCGCGAGTCGGGACTGTAGAAGTAGATCGTCTGCTGCGAGTACACCGCGCGGAACGTCGGGTCGTCGATCACGACACCGTTGGGCGCGACGGCTATCCGCCACTCACCGCCTTCCTTGCGCACCTGGTACTCCAGCGTGACCGGAGCCGATGTGGCGACAGGATGATAGGCGCCGACGCTGTCGACGTTCGCCACGGGCGCCACGTCCAGCGTCCACTGAGTGCCGTCATTCTCGAGCGTGCGGCTGCGTCCGTCGTCGACCGTCACCGACTCATCCGGATTCCAGCTGGCGGACATGGTGGACGTCAGGTACTCGCGCGCGATCTGGAACCCGTTCTTCGGGCTCGATGCCGCGTCGATGAAACCCTGCACGATGCGTTGCGGGGATGCGCCGGGTTCGGGAGGCGACGGATTGAAGTCGAGGTCGAGTGGATCGGTGACCTGGGCGATCGGTGCGCCTCGACGCACCGGTCCGGCCTGCGGGATGCTGGCGCAAGCGGCAAGTGTGGAGAGCATCAATACAGCGAGCCCGGCGGTCAGGATGCGCGCGGCGCGGCCCCGGGTCCGCCAACCCGACAGTGTGCTCTTGCTCATGCGCGGGCCTCCGTCTCGGTGCCGACGGCGGAGCCGGACCGCACATCCGTCGCTCCGGCGTCGGACGGCGGCAGCGGCAGTGGTGATGAGGCGATCTCACGCCCTGCGACCCGAGGCAGGGTCAGCCGGAAGCACGAGCCGGCGCCCGGCGCCGACCACACCTGCAGCCACCCGGCGTGCAGCGTGGCGTCTTCGAGAGAGATGGCCAGCCCGAGGCCGGTGCCGCCGATGGTGCGCTTGCGGGACGGGTCGGCTCGCCAGAAGCGGTCGAACACGTGATTGACCTCCTGCTGACTCATGCCGAGCCCGTAGTCGCGAACCGTGAGGGCGACGGCGCTCTCGTTGCTGTCGACCGTCACGATCACCGGCTTGCCTTCACCGTGCTCGATCGCGTTGCCGAGCAGGTTCCGCACCACCCGACGGATGCGCCGCGGATCCATCCCGACATCGAAGTAGCCGCCCGGCGCGTCCAGTCGCAGCTCAGTGCCGTTCTGATCTGCCAGGGTGCGCATCTCGTCGACGGCGTCGTCGGCGAGGCGGACGAGGTTCGTGGGCTCTGGTTCGAGCGCGACGGAGCCGGCGTCGTACCGGCTGATCTCGAGAAGGTCGGAGAGCAGTCGATCGAAGCGCTCGATCTGGGTGTGCAGAAGCTCAGCGGTGCGCTCGGTCGCCGGCGGAAAGGTCTCCCGCTGGTCGTAGATGACGTCGCCCGCGAGACGGATCGTCGTCAGCGGCGTGCGCAACTCGTGCGACACATCCGAGACGAAACGCTGCTGGAGCTGTGACAGCGTTGCGAGCTGAGTGATCTGGCTCTGGAGGCTGTCGGCCATCCCGTTGAACGAGCGCGCGAGCGACGCGAAGACGTCTTCGCCCCGCTCCGGGATTCGCACGGCGAGATCTCCTGCAGCGAGCCTTTCGCTCGTCTCGGCGGCGACCCGGATGGGCTGCACGACGAATCGCACGATCACCCACGTGATCGCCCCGATGAGCAGGATGAGCGCGAGCCCGGCCAGCGCGAGCGTCCCCTGCACGAAGACCAGGGTGTTCTCGGCGTCGCGCAGGTCGTATCCGATGTAGAGCTCGTAGTGCCCGTAGCTCGGGAGCGTGATCTGGGTGCCGACGATGATGCCGGGGTCTGTTCCGCCGTCTGCGCCGGGCAGCGCGACCGACTGGTAGTACTGCTTCGTTCCGCCCTTCTGCACCTGTGCGCGCAGTTCGTCGGAGATGACGTTGGTGAGGCCGGGGCTCGACCTGTCCGGCGGCGATGGCGTCGCCGCATCCTGACCGGGCACGCGGAATGCTGCGATGAGACGACTGGATGTGGCCGACTGCACATACTGCAGCGCGGAATTCAGAAGGTTCCTACCCGCGTCGCCAGTGGATGCGTCCGAGGCGTTCAGTGTCGACTGTGCGGTCGTCGTCGCTCTGCTGGAGTCACGCAGCGCCTGGTCGAGTCGCGACTGGTAGAGGTCGTTGCTGATGCTGAGAGACATGTAGATGCCGGTCACGAGGATGGCGGCGCCGGTCAGCAGCAGGGTGATCGCGACCGTGCGCACCTGAAGGGAGGTGCGCCAGAGCCGCGCAAGCTGCGACGGCACCTGCCGCCACCACTGTCCGTCCATCCACCGGTACCGCATGAGAAGGCTCGCGCTACGTGACTGCGCCGGCGCGGTAGCCGACGCCGCGCACCGTCATGACGATCTTGGGGTTGTCCGGGTCCTGCTCGACCTTTGCGCGCAGGCGCTGCACATGCACGTTCACGAGTCGCGTGTCGGCCTTGTAGTGGTAGCCCCAGACCTGCTCGAGCAGCATCTCGCGGGTGAAGACCTGCTGCGGCCGGGAGGCGAGCGCGAGCAGCAGGTCGAACTCGAGCGGGGTGAGGTTGATGCGCGCATCCCCGCGCTTCACCTCGTGGCCGGCCACGTCGACGACGAGGTCGCCGATGCGCAGCAGTTCGGCAGCGGCCGAGGCGGATGCTGGACGCAGTCGCGTGCGGATGCGGGCGACCAGCTCCTTCGGGTTGAACGGCTTGACCATGTAGTCGTCGGCGCCGGACTCCAGGCCCTTGACCACATCCGCCGTGTCGGACTTCGCGGTCAGCATGATCACCGGAGTGCCGGACTCGGCCCGGATGCGCGCGCACACCTCGATGCCGTCGAGACCGGGCAGCATGAGGTCGAGCAGCACCAGATCGGGCTTGGTGGAACGGAACGTGTCGACGGCGAGCGCGCCGTCTTCGCAGAAGACCGGATCGAAACCCTCGGTTCGCAACACGATGCCGATCATCTCGGCGAGCGCGGTGTCGTCGTCGACAACCAGGATGCGACTGTTCATGTCCCCGTTTCCCACAACCCGTTCCCCGCGGCGAGCGACGCGGATGTCTGGCATAACAGTAGCCGAGACACCTGCGCTCCCCCCGAATGCAAGCAAAAAGTACCCTGTGGGCGGGACAGTGCGACCGGCGCGATTGTGCCAGCATGGGACGACTACGCACCGCGCGCGGGGAGTGAGGAGCACGGCGTGACCGACGAACAGAACTGGCAGGCACCGGGGACACAGCCGCCTGCACAGGGTGCGCCACAGCCTGCTCCGGGTACGCCACCGCCTCCGCCGCAGTACGGCGAGTACGGGCAGCAGCCGCCGTCGTACGGCTACGGGCAGCAGCAGCCGGGGTACGCACCGCCGCGCGGATACGGGCAGCAGCCGTACGGGCAGCAGCCCGGCTGGACTCCCCTCCGAAGCCGGGCCTGATCCCGCTGCGCCCGCTCAGCTTCGGAACCCTGATCGGCGCACCCTTCCAGGCTTTGCGGCGTAACCCCAAGATCACGGTCGGCGCAGCACTGCTGATCCAGACCATCCCGTCGATCGTGGTCAGTCTGCTCATCGTCGGCGGCGCCGCGCTGCTCTTCAGCAGGGTCGCCAATGCCGACAGCAGCGACCAAGCGGCCATCACCGCCGGCGCGATCGGCGGCTCGATCGTGCTCGGGCTGCTCTCGATCGCCATCTCCGCGATCTCGGGCGCGCTCCTGCAGGGCGTCGTTGTCGGCGAGGTCGCGCGCGGCACGGTGGGCGAGAAGCTGTCGTTCCGTTCGCTCTGGCAGCTCGTGAAGGGTCGCATCGGGGCGCTGATCGGCTGGACGTTCCTCCTCTCTATCGGCTGGATCGTGGCCGTCGGGCTGGTGATCCTGGTGGCAGTGGCCCTGTTCGCCCTCGGCGGCGGTCCGGGCATCGGCGGCGGAATCGCGGTCATCATCTTCGGCGGGTTCGGCCTCATCGCTCTCGCCATCTGGATCAACACCAAGCTCGTGATGGTCCCCAGCGCACTCGTTCTGGAGCGGCTGACCATCAGGCAGGCCGTCGTACGGTCGTGGACGCTCACCCGCGGATACTTCTGGAAGACGTTCGGCGTCATCGCCCTGATCGCGGTGATCGTCTACGCGGTCGTGCAGATCATCTCGACGCCGTTCAGCATCCTGGGCGGCCTGCTCGGTGGGATCTTCGCCCCCACCTCCCTCTCGTCGGGTAACCCCGCAGGGTTCTCGCAGCTGCTCGTCACTCAGCTCGGCGTGAACATCCTGGCCAGCGTCGTCGGAGCGATCGTCGGAGCGATCATGTCGGTCGTGCAGACGGCGACCATCGCCCTCCTCTATCTCGACCTCAGGATGCGCAAAGAAGGCCTCGACCTGGAGCTGGTGCGTTTCGTCGAGGCCCGGCAGGCCGGGCGCACGGATGTCCGTGATCCCTACCTCCCACCGCTACAGCCCGCGCCCGGGTACGGACCGACGGCACCCGGCGGGTACTACAGCCCGCCCGGTCCCCCGCCGGGCTCGTATCCCCCGCCCTCCGCATGATCCTGTCGACCGCCGGGGTCTTCCCTGTCGACGTCCCCGTCGACCCCAGTTCGCCGGAAGCGCAGCGCTGGATCCAGGAGGAGCTTGCCAAGCCGGAATATCAGGCTGCGAAGCCGACCTGGTTCGACATCGCCTCGAAGGCGGTCATGGACTGGATCGGCTCTCTCTTCCAGGGCCCGGGCGGAAACGCGGGACCGGTGCTGCTGACTGTGATCGTGCTGCTCATCGCCGGGCTGATCGTCGCGGCCTTCTTCATCTTCGGGCGACCGAGGCTCAACCGTCGCACCGCGGAACGTCGATCCGTGTTCGGCTCCGATGACGCGCGAACGGCGGAGCAGCTCCGCATATCCGCCGCGGGTGCCGCGCGCGCAGGCGATTGGGTCCTGGCCGTCGAGGAGCAGTTCCGGGCAATCGCGCAGGGCTTGGACGAACGCACGATCGTCACGGTCTCGCCGGGCACGACGGCTACGGAGTTCGCGCTGCTCGCCGCGGGCGCTCTCCCGCACGAGCGGGAGCGGCTCGTCTCGGCGGCTCGCGTCTTCGACGGCGTGCGCTACCTCGATCGGCCGGGGACCGAATCCCAGTACCAGCAGCTCGTCGCTCTCGACACAAGCCTTCAGCAGGCCAAGGCCGACCAGGCGGCGATGGCCGGATGACCGACACGCTCGAGCGCAGCAACGCAGGCCCGAACAGTGCGGGCGGGGCGGGCAGCGATTCTGCGCGCCCGGCGGAGGCGACCGCGGTCTCGCCCACGATCCGGCAAGCGGGCAGGCGGAGCATCCCGTGGATCGTTCTCGCGGTGATCGCTCTTCTCGTCACGCTGCTCGGCATCCTGTTTTCGGGTCGAGGTGTGAACGCCGGAACGCCACTCGATACGACCAACCCGGGTCCGGTCGGAGCTCGCGCGGTCGCCGAGGTGCTCCGCCAGCAGGGCGTGACCGTCTTCACAGCGACCACTCTCAGTGAAGTACAAGACCACGCGACCGACGACACCACGGTGCTCGTCTACGACCCCGACGCCAACCTCGACTCCGCCGGATACGACGAACTCATGTCTGTGGCATCGACGATCGTCGCCGTCGAACCGGGATTCCAGGCGCTGAGTTCGCTCGCGCCCGGGGTGGATGCGGCGGGCGCGCCGGCGGGCGCCGGCCCTGTCGCCGCTGGATGCTCCCTGCCCGCCGCGGTCGCCGCCGGGCGCATCGACCCGCATCCGTCGACCAACACCGAAGGCGCGACCGTGCCGAGCACCTTCCGCCTCGGCGACACGGCGGCCACCGGATGCTTCCGCACGGGCACGAAGCAGTACTCGCTCGTGGAGGCGACCACCGACGGGCGTAAGGTGTTCGCCCTCGGTTCGGCGAGCATCCTGATGAACGATGGCGCCGCCCGATCGGGAAACGCCGCCCTCGCGCTGAACATGCTGGGCGAGCACCGCACGCTCGTCTGGTATCTGCCGAGCCTTCTCGACCGGCCCGTCACCGGTCCGCCCGACCTCTCGGCGCTCACGCCGGGCTGGGTCACGCCCGTCGTCATCCTGCTCTTGCTCGTCGCGATCGCGGCGGCCTTCTGGCGGGGTCGGCGCTTCGGGCCGCTCGTCGTCGAGAACCTTCCGGTCGTCGTACACGCCGGCGAGACCCGAGAGGGTCGAGCTCGGCTTTATCAACGATCGTCCGCCCGCCTCCGCGCCGCGGACGCGCTGCGCATCGGAGCGCTCGGCCGGCTCGCCGGGCTCAGCGGGCTTCCGCAGGCCGCGACGACCACCGAGATCGCGGACGCGGTCGCCGCGCTCACCGGCCGCGACAGACACGCCATTCGCACACTCCTCATCGACGGCGTTCCCGGCACCGATGCCGAATTGATCGCCCTCTCAGACCACCTGGCGGAGCTCGAACGAGCCACCGCGGCAGCCGTCTCCCCCACCGCGGGCGGACCGACCGGAAGAATGGATGCATGACCGACGTCACCACCGGAACAACAGCGGGCGCCGACGGCTACAACGCCGCGACGACACCGCCCTCGATCCCTGCACCGGCACACGCCGTCGCGGCCGGAGCCGCTCAGGACCCGGCCGCGCTGCGCCAATCGCTCAGCCGCGTGCGCACCGAGGTCGGGAAGGCCGTCGTCGGACAGGACGGCGCGGTGTCCGGCCTCATCATCGCGCTGCTCGCTCGCGGCCACGTACTGCTGGAGGGTGTGCCGGGTGTCGCTAAGACCCTGCTCGTGCGATCACTCAGCCACGCCCTGAGCCTCGACACCAAGCGCATCCAGTTCACCCCCGACCTCATGCCGGGCGATGTGACCGGATCGCTGGTCTACGACAGCAAGAATGGCGGCTTCGAGTTCCGCGAGGGACCGGTGTTCACGAACATCCTGCTCGCCGACGAGATCAACCGCACGCCCCCGAAGACGCAGTCTGCCCTGCTCGAGGCGATGGAGGAGCGTCAGGTCAGCGTCGACGGCGTGAGCCGGCAGCTTCCCGACCCGTTCATCGTCGCTGCGACGCAGAATCCGATCGAATACGAGGGCACGTACGCGCTCCCCGAAGCCCAGCTCGACCGCTTTCTGCTGAAGCTGACGCTCGAGGTTCCGGAGCGGGACTCGGAGGTCGAGGTGCTGCGTCGGCACGCGGCGGGTTTCAATCCGCGCGACCTGGCCGGGGCGGGCGTTACGCCTGTGCTCAGCGCGGCAGACCTCGAAGCTGCTCGCGCCTCGGCGGCAGCTGTCGGCGCGACCGCTGACGTGCTCGCCTACATCGTCGACCTGGCTCGCGCCACGCGGTCCAGCCCGTCCGTGAAGCTCGGTGTCAGCCCGCGCGGCACCACCGCCCTGCTGGCGGCCGCCAAGGCCTGGGCGTGGCTCTCCGGATACGAGTCGATCACGCCCGATCACGTGCAGGCCATGCTGCTCCCGGTCTGGCGGCACCGCGTGCAGCTGCGACCGGAAGCCGAGCTCGAGGGGGTCGGGGTCGACGCCATCCTGCGCTCGATCGTTCAGCAGGTCCAGGTTCCGATCTAGGAAGGCGCCATGACCCTTTCGGGACGATTCGTCGCCCTCCTCTGTCTCGGGATCGTGCCCGTGGTGCTGTTCGGCGCGCAGGCGGGCACGGCGTACCTCGCGTTCGCCGCATGGGTGGTGCTGAGCGTGGTGCTCGGTGTGCTCGATCTACTGCTCGCCGCATCCCCGCGCCGCGTCATCCTGGAGCGTCGACTGCCCGCGCGCGTACGGCTCGGTACGGAGGGGGCGGCCGAACTGCTCGTCACGAACACGGGAAGGCGCACAATCCGCGGGCAGCTGCGGGATGCGTGGGAGCCGTCGGCCGGGCTCGACCGCTCACGGCACCCGCTGGTCGTCCCGTCCGGGGAGCGCCGACGGATCACCGAGACCCTCACCCCGTGGCGGCGCGGCGAGCGGCGTGTCTCCGACGTGACCATCCGATCCTGGGGACCGCTGCATCTCTGGGCGCGACAGGCCACCCTGAGCGCGCCCGGGCGCATCCGGGTGCTGCCGCCGTTCGCATCCCGCAAACACCTGCCGTCGCGTCTGGCCCGGCTGCGTGAGCTCGACGGAATGACGAGTGTGCAGCTTCGCGGTCAGGGAACGGAATTCGACTCCCTTCGCGAATACGTGCGCGGCGATGACGTGCGATCGATCGACTGGCGCGCGACGGCACGTCGACACGACCCGACCTCCGGGAGCGGTGCCCGCGTCATGGTGCGCACGTGGCGTCCGGAACGCGACAGACGCGTCATTCTCGTCATCGACACTGCGCGCACTTCGGCCGCGAGAATCGAGAACGAACCGCGCATCGACACTGCGTTCGAGTCGGCCTTGCTTCTTGCGGCGCTCGCCAGCCGCGCCGGCGATCGCGTGGACCTGCTCGCGTACGACCGCACGGTACGCGGCCGCGTTCAGGGCGCGACCGGAGGCGATCTGCTCGCACGCATGGTCGACGTCATGGCCGGCATCGAGCCCGCCCTGATCGAGATGGACTGGAGCGCCGTGCCCACCCAAGTCGCGGCGATCACCAGCCAGCGCTCGCTCGTCGTACTGCTGACCTCGATCGAGGCGCCCGGCGCATCCCGAGGCCTGCTGTCGGTGCTGCCGCAGCTGGCGCGAAAGCACACGGTCGTCGTCGCGTCCGTGACGGACCCGGAGACGCTGCGCGCGACGGTCGATCGCTCGAACCGCGACGGGGTGTACCGCGCCGCCGCCGCCGAGCGTTCGTTGCTCGATGTCTCGCGCGTGACTGCCGCGATCCAGCGGTCGGGCGCGGATGTGGTCACCGGCTCCCCCGCCGACCTCCCGCCCGCCCTCAGCGACCGCTACCTCGCGCTGAAAGCCGCAGGCCGGCTGTAGGCGCTTGCGTCCTGAACAGACCACTCGTTTCAGGATGCGTAACGAGGGGTCGCAACACGCCGTCACGCCCCGTGCGCCAGCGGCGTGTTGCGACCCCTCGTTTGGCAACGGCGCCGCGGGAGCGACGTGGGCAGCGCGAGCGAGCGGAGCGTCAGCCGGCGACGACGCGGCGGGAGCCGGCGTCGAACTCGGCGAGGTCACCGGTCTCGCCCGCTCGCACGGCGCGACGGCCGAGGACGAGCATGTAGGCGAGGAACGCCGCCAGTGCCAGCGCGCCGATCGTGATCTTCAGCCACACCGGGAGCGACGAGGGGGTGACGAAGCCCTCGATCAGGCCGGACACGAAGAGGGTGATCGCGCATCCGATCGCCACGGTGAACAGGGCGCGACCGTCTTCGGCGAGCGCCTGGGCGCGGGTTCTTGCACCCGGCGCTATCCAGGCCCAGAAGATGCGGAGCCCCGCCGCCGCTGCCACGAAGACGCTGGTCAGCTCCAGCATCCCGTGCGGCAGGATGTACGAGAACATGACGTCACCGCGGCCGTAGGCGAACATGACCCCGGCCGCCGTACCCACACCGATCGCGTTCTGGATGAGCACGTACGGCACGTACACGCCGGTGATGCCGAACGCGATGCACTGCGCGGCGATCCAGGCATTGTTCGTCCAAACCTGGCCCGAGAAGGATGCCGCCGGATTGTTCGAGTAGTAGTCGATGAAGTCGTGCTCCACGTAGTGGCGCAGCTGCGCGTCCTGACCGAGGTTGGCCAGCACATCCGGATTGCCCGCGATCCAGATCGCGTACAGCGTCGACACGACGATGGTGCCGAGAGCGACCGCCAGCACGACCCACCGGATGCGGTACAGCGCGGCGGGCAGCTGCAGCACGAAGAACTGCGGGATCTGCGAGAACAAGTTGGCGCCCGCGCCCGTGAATCGCAGCCGAGCCGAGGCGAGCGCGACCGAGAGCCGGTCGCCCGTGGCGGTCGAGCCCGCGAGGGTCTTGATGGCCGACAGATCGGTGGCCCCCGACTGGTAGAGGTCGATGAGTTCGTCGGCCTCGCGACCGTCCAGACGCCGACGTTTGGCCAGCTGGGCAAGCCTGTCCCAGTCAGCACTGTGGGCTGCCGTATATGCGTCGAGATCCATCTGGTTAGATGATAGCCATGGCACCGGCTGCTGCGCCCTTCGAGACTCCCGGCGAGCGCGAACTCGTCACCGGGGAGGCCGTCGCGCTCGACGTGAAGCCCGCGAGCTACATCCTCCGCGCCGCGGGCACGGCCATCGACTGGCTCACATACATGCTCGTCATGTTCGGGGCCATTCTTGTGCTCGTGTGGACGGGCAGCGGCCTCGACGAGGCGCTCGGACGCACGCTCGTCGTGCTCATCCTGGTGTTCGGGATGGTGGTGCTCCCGACGACCGTCGAGCTCGCCACCCGCGGGCGCTCCCTCGGCAAGCTGGCCGTCGGAGCCCGCATCGTGCGCGACGACGGCGGAGCGATCGGATTCCGCCATTCGTTCATCCGTGCGCTCACCGGCGTGCTCGAGATCTTCATGACCGTCGGGGGCATCGCAGCGCTGACCGGCCTGCTCAACGCGCGCTCGAAGCGGCTGGGGGACCTCCTGGCCGGAACATACAGCCAGATGGAGCGCGTGCCGAAGGTCGCGACGCCGGTCTACGGCATCCCGCCTCACCTCGCCGCCTGGGCGTCGACCGCCGATGTCGGCAAGCTGCCCGATCGTCTCTCGCGCCGGATCGCCCAGTACGTGCGCCAGGCGGCATATCTCACGCCGGCCGCGCGCGCTGGGCTCAGCAGTGAGCTCGCGCAGGAGGCAGCCGCTTTCGTCTCGCCGTTGCCGCCCGCCGACGCGGAGACCTTCCTGCTCGTCGTGGCCGTGCTCCGGCGCGATCGGGATGCGACGGCACTGAGCCTGGAGCACGAACGCCTCGAGCGACTCCGGCCGACCCTCGCCGGCCTCCCCCACGACTTCCCGGAGCGATGACCATGCCCGACTACCGTGCCCACTTCGACGCGAGCGTGACGTTCGCCAACGGTGGCGGCCTCGAGGCGACCGGCTTTCGCCTCGACCTGCCGACGGATGCGCTCGACTCCTCCCAGATCGCCGAACTCTTCGTGCGCCACCTCGGCCTGGCACTGGTCGGGGATGTGCGTCTGAGCAACCTCGCGATCGTCGAGGAGCAGCACCGCGGCAGCAGAGGCGTCTCTGCGGATACGGTCGGCAAGCAGCCGAACGGCCGCAGGCAGGTCATCGACCTGAGCCACCGCATCCGGGCCGGACTGATCACCTACCCGGGGCTGCCTGCGCCCGTCATCACACCTCACCTCACGCGGGAGGATTCGCGCGCGAAGTACGCGCCCGGAACCGAGTTCGCCATGGACATCATCACGATGATCGGCAACACGGGCACCTATCTCGACAGCCCGTATCACCGGTACCCGGACGGCGGCGACCTGGCATCCCTCGACCTGGCATCCCTGGTGGGGTTGCCGGCTGAGGTCTTCCATCTCTCCGACGCCACCGATCGTGGCATCCCGGCCGATGTCTTCTGGGATCGCGACCTCGCCGGCTCGGCAGTCCTCCTCCACACGGGGTGGGATGCGTACTTCGGCACCCCCGCATACCTGACCGGCGCGCCCTATCTCACGGAAGCCGGCGCACGCCACCTCGTGGAGGCGGGCGTCACCCTCGTCGGCATCGACTCTCTCAACATCGACGACACGGAATCCGGCGGCGAACGGCCGGCTCACACGCTGTTGTTGAAGGCAGGCATCCGCGTCGTGGAACACCTCACCAACCTTGACGAGCTACCGGCGCAGGGAGCGACTTTCACCGCCGCCCCGCCGGCCGTCGAGCGCTTCGGGACGTTCCCGGTGCGGGCGTTCGCCGAACTCGGCTGACGGGCACCCACCCGGCAGACGTCAGCCGGCAGTCGTCAGTCGTGCAGGATGCGCTGGAACAGCACGTGGTCCTGCCAGCGCCCCGCGATGTTCAGATACGCCGGCGCGACGCCGATCCGCTCGAAGCCCGCACGGGTCAGCACCGTCTGCGAGGCGTGATTGTGGAGCAGAGTGGCCGCTTGGATGCGGTGCAGCCCGAAGTCGTCGCGCGACGCTTCCACGACGGCGCTGAGGGCAGCGGATGCGAGGCCGCGACCGGTGTGGTCGCGGTCGAGCCAGTAGCCGATCATGGCGCTCTGGAACGCTCCCCGCACGATGGACGTGAGGTTCATGATGCCCGCGATGCTGTCTCCATCGATGAGCACCAGGGGAAGCGCCGTGTCGACGTCACGAAGCGTGAGTGATTCGCGGGTGCGGGCCAACTGGCCCGCCTCCGTATAGAACTCCTCGGTGCGCGTCGGATCCCACTGCGCCAGGTGACCGCGGTTGCGGGCATAGGCAGCGGCGAGTTCGGCCGCGTCGTCCTCCCGAAGCACGCGGAGGACGAGGCCGCCCGGCAGCTCCCGGTCGCGGAACTCGAGCGCCATCAGTAGCGGTAGTGGTCGACCTTGTACGGGCCTTCCACGGGTACGCCGATGTAGCTCGCCTGCTCGTCGGTCAGGGTTGTCAGTTCGACGCCCAGTGCGTCGAGGTGCAGACGCGCGACCTTCTCGTCGAGGTGCTTGGGCAGCACGTAGACGCCGACCGGGTACTTCTCCGGAGAGACGAAAAGTTCGAGCTGGGCGAGTACCTGGTTGGTGAACGAGTTACTCATCACGAAGCTGGGGTGACCGGTGGCATTTCCGAGGTTCATGAGACGACCTTCGGACAGAACGAGGACGCTCCGTCCGGTGGGGAGCCGCCACTCGTGAACCTGGGGCTTGATCTCCACCTTCTGAGCGCCCTCGAGGGTCTCCAGACCGGCCATGTCGATCTCATTGTCGAAGTGGCCGACGTTCGCGACGATCGCCTGGTGCTTCATGGCGAGGATGTGGTCGACAGTGATCACGTTGAGGTTGCCCGTGCCGGTGACGAAGATGTCCACCTGGTCGACGACCGACTCGATGCGGGCGACCTGGTACCCGTCCATCGCCGCCTGCAGCGCGTTGATCGGGTCCACCTCGCTCACGATGACGCGTGCGCCCTGGCCGCGCAGCGCCTCAGCCGCGCCCTTGCCGACGTCGCCGTAGCCGGCGACGAAGGCGATCTTGCCGCCGATCAGCACATCCGTCGCCCGGTTGATGCCGTCGGGCAGCGAGTGACGGATGCCGTACTTGTTGTCGAACTTGCTCTTGGTCACCGAGTCGTTGACGTTGATCGCCGGGAACAGCAGCTCACCGTCGCGGAACAGCTCATACAGGCGGTGCACGCCTGTCGTGGTCTCCTCGGTCACGCCGATGATGCCGTCGGCGACCTTGCTCCACCGGTCGCTCGACTCGGCCAGCGAGGCCTTGAGGGCGGCGAGGATGACGCGGTACTCGTGGCTGTCGCCAGCGGCCGGCTCGGGCACGGCGCCTGCGAGTTCGAACTCGCGGCCCTTGTGCACCAGCAGCGTGGCGTCGCCGCCGTCGTCGAGGATGAGGTTGGGTCCCGTCCACTCCGCACCGGCGGCCTCGGCCTCGGCGGTCCAGTCGAAGATCCGCTGGGTGCACCACCAGTATTCTTCGAGGGTCTCGCCCTTCCACGCGAAGACAGGTGCGCCGGCGGGGGCGTCCGGTGTTCCGTGCGGGCCGACGGCGATGGCTGCGGCAGCCTCATCCTGAGTCGAGAAGATGTTGCAGCTCGCCCAGCGCACCTGCGCACCGAGGGCGACGAGGGTCTCGATCAGCACCGCCGTCTGCACGGTCATGTGCAGCGAACCGGCGATGCGGGCGCCGGCGAGCGGCTGAGAGGCGCCGAACTCCTCGCGGAGCGACATGAGTCCGGGCATCTCGTTCTCGGCGAGACGGATCTGATGCCGGCCGGCTTCGGCGAGACTGAGATCGGCGACGGCGAACGGCTGGGCGGTGGCTGTATCAGCGACGATGGAGGAGGCCATTGCTCCATTCTCGCATCCACTGCGGCCTCAGGCCGCAGATGACGGCCCCGATAGCTGGATATGGCCCGTTCAGGCGCGGATGAGCGCGAGCACCTCGTCGCGGAGACGCTCCATCGTCGGCCGGTCGCCGGCCTCGACGTTCAGGCGCAGAAGTGGTTCGGTGTTCGACGACCGCACGGAGAACCACCAGAACGGTTCGTCCCCTCCGACCAGACCGATCACGGTGAGTCCGTCGAGCTCGTCGAACTCCCCGCGGCCCGTGAAGGCTTCGACGATGCGGGTGAAAGCGGCCGGAACATCCTCGATCGTCGAGTTGATCTCTCCCGACATCGGGTACGGCGTGAATTCTGTCGAGAGTGCGGAGAGCGGGCGTTCCTGGCTCCCGAATTCTGCGAGCAGGTGCATCGCCGCGAGCATTCCGTTGTCGGCGCTCCAGAAGTCGCGGAAGTAGTAGTGGGCGGAGTGCTCGCCGCCGAAGACGGCTCCGGATTCGCGCATCGCGTCTTTGATCAGCGAGTGACCGACCCGGGTGCGGAGCGGCGTGGCTCCCGCGGCCTCGACGGTCTCGGGCACGATGTTCGAGGTGATCAGGTTGTGGATGACCGTGATCTCGGCATCCGGATCCGCCACCTGGGCGCGGGCGATCTCGCGCAGTGCGACGATGGCCGCGACAGCCGACGGTGTGACCGCGTCGCCCTTCTCGTCGACGACGAAACAGCGATCGGCATCACCGTCGAAGGCGAGACCGAGGTCGGCGCCATGCTCGACGACGGCCTTCTGCAGGTCGACGAGGTTCTTGGGCTCGAGCGGGTTCGCCTCGTGGTTCGGGAATGAGCCGTCGAGCTCGAAGTACATCGGCACGATCGCGATCGGCAGCGCGGGCAGCCCCGCGGCCTCGCCGAGCACGGCCGGAACGGTGAGCCCGCCCATCCCGTTGCCTGCATCCACGACGACCGTGATCGGCCGGATTGTGGAGAGGTCGACAAGGGAGCGCAGGTAGGCGGCGTAGTCGGCCAGCACATCCTGAGCCCGGATCGTGCCGGTCTCATCGACGGCGTCGATGCCGTCGTGCAAGTAGACCGCGGCCCGGTCGCTCACAGCGGCAAGACCTGTCTCGCGGCTGAGTCCCTGTGCACCCGCACGGGAGAGCTTGATGCCGTTGTACGTCGCGGGATTGTGGCTCGCCGTGAACATCGCCGCGTCTGCTTGAAGGGCTCCGGATGCGTAGTACGACTCATCCGTCGAGCACAGCCCGATGGAGACGACGTTGCCTCCGCGCGCCTGCGCACCGCGAGCGAAAGCCGCAGCGAAGGCCGGAGACGAGTCCCGCATGTCGTGCCCGACGACGACATCGCGGCCCGCGGCGCCGACCTCGTCGACGAAGGCCGCGCCGATGGCGGTGACGATCTCCTCGGTCAGATTCTCACCGACGAGACCCCGCACGTCGTAGGTCTTGACGACTTGGTCGAGGGATGCGCGGATCTGGTCGATGCTGGAGCTGCTCACGCCCCATAACCTACTTCACCGAACACCTCGTGCCGCACGATCTGCCAGCCCTGCGGGGCCGAGAGACGCTCGGCATGGATCGCGCACAGATCGTAGGCATGCGGCTCGTGCGTGTGACTGAGCGGTCCGAGCACGGCCATCGAATCGGCGTAGACGTAAGTGAGCGTGGCCACGGCGTCGCGCGGGCACGCCACGCGGGAACAGGGGCGGCTCAACATCGGGCTCAGACTACCGGAGCGGGGGCGTCGTAGGATGACGACATGCCCCGCAACCGCCGCACCAGCAGTGAGCCGCCAGCGACCTCCCGCTGGCGCAGCAGGCACGGACGCGGGGCCCGCGGTCCGGTCACCGGGCCGCACCTCCCGATGCTGAACAACCGCATCGACGCGTTCGACATGACGGTGGCCTCGACGGCCGACTATCTGAAGGGCATCTGGCCACGCGAGCTGGCCGACGTGCACTTCGAGGTCGCGGCGACCCCGATCGGCGTCTCCGGGAACGACGGAGTCGACCGCTGGCAGGTCGACCACGCGCGCCGACGGATCGTGCTCTACCGGGTGCCGATCCAGCGACTGGCCAAGCTGCATCGCAACGACGACCTGCACCGACGGATGTACGTGGAGGGATGCGTCTTCCGCGCCGTCGCCGAACTGCTCGGCAAAGACCCCTGGGATCTCGCGCCGGACCGCTTCCGTCACTTCTGAGCGCCGGCGTCAGCGCAACTCATCGCTCGCGTCAGCGGGGGTAGACGTCCAGGGGCGCCGCGAGAGGACCGGGGGGACTGAGCGCGAAACTCGTCGTCAGCCCAGGCCCGGCGAGGCTGACGCTCGCCACGAGTCCGTCGGCACCGGTGACGGTCAGCATCCCACGGCCGACCGCCGCATTCGCCGAACCCTCGGCCGGTACGGCTACCTTGCTGGCCTTACCCTCCTTGGTCGTCAGGGTGACGGTCTTGTCCTTGTCGCCGGGGTTCGCCAGGTGGATGACGGCCCCCGGTCCGGTCGGGATCGCCGCCAGGAACTTGCTGTTCATCGGTTGCGACGAGACGAACCACGCGAAGTCACGCACCTTGGTCGCGGCGACCGAGGTCCGAGCTGCGGCGACGATCGGCACGCTCGAACGCACCGTGACCGTGTAGCTGCCGTCGACGAGCCCGTCGAGCGGCACCTCGGAGACCACGCCGGCCTTCACGGTCGTCGAATACGAGTTGCCGGCAGCCGTGCCGTTCTCACCGACCGCACCGACCGTCACCTCGGCATCCTGGGTGCCGGGCACGAACACGCGCACGGCGGGCAGGTCGGCGCTGTACCCCTCGCCCGACTGGCCCGCGGATACTGCTGCGAGCGTTGCGATCGTCATCCCTGAGATCACTTGTGTGCGGTCGGGCGATCCCGTCGCTCCGGTCAACTCGACGCCTCGCGGGTCGATGCCCTGTTCGAAGCTCTGCTGCAGCGAGGCCAGCACCTGACCGCCCGCGCTCTGCACGTGCACCACCGGGGCGGTGGCGTTCGGTGCGAGACCCGAGAGCGGAACGATCTTCTGCGCACCGGGCGCCACGACGATTCCGGATGCCCCGGGGGCGTCGACAGCGCCGGCCTCGGAGAAGATCGTGAGGTTCACGGTCGCCTGCACCGTGGTCGGATTGGAGAGGTAAACGAGGCTCGTCTGGCCGAGGGAGTTCGAGCCGGCCACCAGCCAGCTGTCCGCGACCGCCTCGCCGCACGCTGCCGCTGCGAGACCCGTGATGTCGTCCTCGGCGGCCTGCTGCGTCTGAGCCCCCGCCACCAGCGGTGGTTCGCTCGCACCGCTCGGCGTCGCGACGGTGACGGCCAGCGGCGCCTGGTCCCGGTTCGTTGTCTCGGCGCCGGACTTCAGGCGGCGAGTCTGGAGGTCGGCCCCATCGGTTCCGTAGACAGCGCCCGCGCTGCCGAAAGCGGTCGACGCCGTCGCTGCGCCCGCGTCGGAGGCGAGCGAGACGAGCGGTCCCGGGCAGACACGCTGCTGGTCGGTGGGGACGGGCTTCACCGTCGAGACCGGCGCCGAGATCGCGAACGTCGGGATCGGCAGCAGAGTCGCACCGATCACCACGGCGGCGGCGACGGCCATCCCCACGAGCCCGCCGACGACCCGGATGCTCACCCGGGCGATGCCACGTCCGTCAGCCACGAGTGCCTCCTTCCGGTCCGCGCCGCGGGCGGATGATCGTCTCGTCGAGGCCTTCCTCGAGGGTGGTCGGTGTGGTCACGCGTTCGCGTTCAGGTTCGGGTTCGGGTTCAGGCTCAGGCTCGGGTTCGGGCTCAGGCTCGGGTTCGGCCTCTTGCGGCTCGGCCTCGGGGATCTCGTCGGCGGACTCGACGGCCGCCTCCTCCTCCGGTTCCCCGTCGTAGTCAGGCACGCTTTCGTCGGGCACCGAGGGATCGTCGTCACCGTCGGGTTCGTCGTCCGGCATGACGGCGGCATCCTCCGCCCCTCCCCGTCGCTTGGGACGGCGTGCGTTCAGCTCGGCGACCCGATCGGCCGAGCGCACCGTCGGAAGCGAGATCAGTAGCGCCAGACCGATCACGATGCCCTGCACGATCAAAACGATCACGCGCCAGCTTCCACCCGCGTCCGCGGGAATCCTCGCGGCAGGCGGCACGGCTGTGGTTCCGGAGTCGAAGGCCCAGAGCTGCCCATTTGCCGTCGTACCCACGGAGACGAGGATGGGATTCGAGTCGAGTGCGGTCGATGCGCGAGTGGTCGTCGCCTCCGCCTGTCCGCTCGCCTCGTCCGCGTCGAGCGCGACCGTCGGCGGCGCGAGCAGCACGAAGTCGACACCGAGTTCGCGCATCCGTGCTGTCGCATCGAATCCGCTCCGCGATGCCAGGTTTCCGGCAAGGGCGGCCAGCGACCGCTGATCCGCCGAGAGCTCCCGGTCGGTCGAGCTGAGTGTGCTCTGCGAGTCGAGCGTCGGACCGGATCCACGGATGAGCTCGGCCCCGATCCCGCCGTCGGGCTCTGGAGTGATCCGCAGGGTTCCGATACGCGGTTGGGTCGATGCTTTGGCCGTGACGACGGCGGGCATCGTTCGACCGTTGCTCGCGGTCACGCTCGAGTGCCCGAACGGCAGCGCGACAGCTAGCGGGACGACGGCGAGACCCAGCGCGAGGATGGCCACCCACGCCGGATAGACCGCGGCGCGTCCGACAGCCGAGAGCGCGAGAACCGCCGCACCGATGATCCCGAGCCAATACAGACTGATGGCCGTGCCCGGCCAGATCGGCGCCACGGTCGAGCCCACGGTCGCCACCTGAACGTGCAGCGCCACGACCGCCGTCAGGAAGCCGACGAGCGCGACCAGCAGGGCGACGATCGCGCGACTCGATCCGCGGAGGAACAGCGCCAGAAGCGCCAGCGCTCCGATCGGCAACAGCAGGAGCGGAACCAGGATGTTCGGGGCCGCGGGTGAGATCTCCCATGCCTTGGCGATCGTGTGCCAGCCACCCAGCGTCCCGTCGGGGAAGCCCAGCGCGAGCTGCCAAGCGGGGGTCTGACGAGCATCCTGGACCACGCCCGGATCGGCGAAGATGGACAGCCACGCGCCGCGGTTGATCTGCTGCCAGACGAGGGGCGCGAACAGCACGATCGCCGGAAGCGGGATGAACGCGACCCGCACGATTCGGCGGCCCGAGAAGGCGAGGGCAGCGATCCAGGCCACGACGAGCGCCGGGATCAGGATCGGCGCGCACGCGACAGTGGCAGCGGCCAGCAGAGCCGTGACGGCACTGGCCGCCCACGAGCGCCGCGCCGCAAGGCCCGCGAAGAACAGCCACGGCAACAGGATGTGCGCGAGCACAGCCGCCGGACGTCCGTTCTGCATCGCATAGAGCAGCGTCGGCGCGACCGCGTATGCCAGGCCCGCGAACACACGGAGGAGGGTGCGGTTGGTCAGCCGCGCCGCCGCCAGCCACGCGCCGAGCGCAGCGAGCGGGAGTGCGACGAAGTAGAGGACGACTAGCGCGAACGACGGTTGCCAGAACGTGATCGTGCCGAGAACCGCTAGCACGGCTGAGAACGGGTCGGCAGCACCCACGAAACCGAGACCGACGTCTCGCCAGCCGTAGCCGAGGTTGGCCCAGAGCTCTCCGACCGAGCTGTTCAGGGGGAGGAGACCGCCGCCCGAGATGGATCCGCTGCCGAGCAGCGGGAAGAAGATGGCGAAGCCGATGATGAGGGCGCCGAGCACGGTCCAGCCACCGCCAGTACCGAAGAAGTCGAGCTCCTGGCGTTCGCCCTGTTGGCCGACGAGTGCCGCCTCACGCTTGAGCGCACGGGCGCGCCGCACCTCGGCGAAGGGAATGCGGAGCGGCGCGATCGCCGCCCAGCCGACGGCCTTGTTCTTGGCGAGCATCCGGCGAGCGTTGCTCACTCGGATGCCGGAGAAGGCCACGCGGAACGCCGCTGCGAGCTCACCCCCGACCGAGCCCGGTTCTTTTCGCACGATCCGACCGATCGAGCGGGCGATCGCCAGCGGAACCAGGCTGAGCCAGTGGAAGGGCACGGCCGCTGCCGGAGCGTAGACCATCCGGCGGTGCAGTTGCGCTGCGCGGCGCTCCTTCGCGAGGCGACGGCGCACGCGCCACTTGCTCGACAGGTTGGGCCCTGCGATGCCGTCGCCGGCGATGGCGACTCGCGCCTGGGCGACCAGCACGACCCGGAAACCCGCCAGACGCACGCGGGTGCAGAAATCGAGTCCGTCGTCGGCTGTCGGCAGGCCGCGGTCGAAACCGCCGAGCTTGTCCCACAGGGTCTGGCGCACGATGAGCCCGGCCGACGACACGGCCAGCACATCGGTGAGACCGTCGTGCTGCGCCTGATCCATCTCGTTCTCGACGAGCGGCACGGCGGCACCGAACGGAGTCACCGCTTCACCGAACTCGCGGATGAAGGCGGGGTCGTCCCAGTCGACGAGCTTCGGGCCTGCGGCGGCCACGGACGGCGAGACCTCGACGGCGGCCAGAAGCGCCTCGAGCGCTCCGGGTTCCGGCGCAGTGTCCTGGGCGAGCAGCCACAGCCATTCGTGATCGGAGGCCGGGGGCGCGGTCACGCGCACAGCGGTCGCGACCGCGTCGCCGAACGAGACCTTCTCCGGCACCGAGAGCAGGTGGGTGGGCTGGGAATCGGCGAAGAGCTTTGCGGTGTCGTCGGTCGACGCGCAATCGACGGCGATCACGACATCCGGCTGCCTGGTCTGGGCTGCGAGGGCGTCGAGAGTGCGCTGAAGGCGGGGGCCGCCACTGTGGGCGACGACGATGGCGGTGACTCTCGGATACATCGGGAGTCAGCCTAAGTTGGGCTTCGACGGATGCGGGGAAGTGCGTCGGGCGCGGCGCATATTTACGTGCGCTCGACGAACATCGGCGGAACGAACCGCGTCGGAGCCCGGCCGGCTAGCCGGCGCGCTTGCGGAGTTTGCGGCGCTCCCGCTCGGAGAGGCCACCCCAGATACCGAAACGCTCGTCGTTCGCCAGGGCGTACTCGAGGCACTGGGACCGAACCTCGCACGAGGTGCAGATGCGCTTGGCATCCCGCGTGGAGCCGCCCTTCTCGGGGAAGAACGCTTCAGGGTCGGTCTGAGCGCACAGCGAGTCGGACTGCCAAGCAAGCGGATTGTCGTCGTCGACATTCGCCCGGACTCCCGGGACTCCCAGCTTGACCGGATCGATGAACCAATCGTCGGGTACCCCAGAGCGATATTCAGGAACTGTCATATCGGTCTCCCACCCATTAACTGCATAAGACACGCAAGACAACGTGTTGTGATAATTACACCGTTGTCATTCGCTCACGTCAAGTCGCGAATCGTAAAGCCTTAACCGTGAGTCGAGAGTTCGCGACGCGCCGGAGGCGTACAACGAAAACGACACGCCCGGGCGTTCTACCCCCGTTTCAGCGCACTCAGGATGCTTTCTGCCGTGCTTCCCAGGCGCTGCGGACCATTTGGTCCAGCGTGTGTCGCATTTCCCAGTTCAGATCACGGGCGGCGAGTTCACCCGACGCCACGATCCTCGCAGGATCTCCGGGCCGCCGCGGCCCCACTTCTGGGGTGAACGAGATGCCCGTCACTGCGGCCACCGTCGTCATGATCTCGCCGACGGAGACGCCGTCGCCGCTGCCCAGGTTGTACACGGGCTCGATCGACTCACCCGCATCCAGTCGCTTCGCCGCCGCCACGTGCGACGCTGCGAGGTCGGCGACGTGGATGTAGTCGCGCACGCAGGTGCCGTCGGGGGTCGGATAGTCGTCGCCGTTGACCCGCGGGGTGCGTCCGTCGACGAGAGCGTCGAACACCAGGGGAAACAGATTGTGCGGGCTCGTGTCGCGCAGCGAGGGGTCGCCCGATCCGACCACGTTGAAGTAGCGCAGCGAGGTGTGGCGCAGCTGGGCGGCCACGGCCTGGTCGCGCAGGAGCCACTCCCCGATCAGCTTGGATTCGCCGTACGGCGACTCCGGGTTCTTCGCCGTGGTCTCGGTGACGAGCTCGACATCCGGGGTGCCGTAAACAGCGGCGGAGGAAGAGAAGACCATTGCATCGACCCCGGCCTCCTGCATGGCCGCAAGCAGCACAGCGGTAGCGGTCACGTTCTGCTCGTAGGTGTGCAGCGGGCGCTGCACGGAGACGCCGGCGTACTTGTAGCCCGCCACGTGGACCACTCCGGAGACAGGATGCTCGACGAAGATCCGCTCGAGAAGCGCACCGTCGAGCAGACTGCCGCGGTAGAACGGCACGTCCGTCGGAACGAACTCCTCATGCCCGCTGGAGAGATCGTCGACGACGATGACCTCGATCCCTTCGGCGAGGAACGCCCGAACGATGTGCGAGCCGATGTATCCGGCCCCTCCGGTCACCAACCACGCCACGCGTCGCACCTCTCGTCAGCCTTTCCGGCACCTCGAAGCCGGTCTCCGCCACCCTATCGCGGGACGCGGAACGGCCCGGACGACGGGCGCCGGAGGTCAGGCGAACGCGGCGTGACCGGTGATCGAACGGCCGACGATGAGCGTGTTCATCTCACGGGTGCCCTCGTAGGAGTAGAGCGCCTCGGCGTCTGCGAAGAAGCGGGCGACGTCGTAGTCGATCACGATGCCGTTGCCGCCGAGGATCTCGCGGCACCAGGCGACGGTCTCGCGCATCCGGGATGTTGCGAACGCCTTTGCGAGCGCCGAGTGCTCGTCGTGCTGCTCACCCCGGTCGAGCATCTCAGAGACGCGGGTGCAGAGCCCGATCGACGAGGTGATGTTGCCGAGCGCCTTGACGAGAAGGTCTTGGATGAGCTGGTGAGCTCCGAGCGGCTTGCCGAACTGGATGCGCTCCTTCGAGTACTTCACGGCCGCCTCGTACGCGCCGATCGCCACACCGATCGCCGCCCAGGCCACTTCCGCACGGGTGAGCCGCAGCACAGCGGCGGTGTCCTTGAACGAGTTCGCGTTCTGAAGACGAAGCGAGTCGGGCACGACGACGTTCTCGAGCACGATGTCGGCGTTCTGCACCATGCGGAGCGACTGCTTGCCCTCGATCTTGGTCGCCGTGTATCCGGGCGTCGACGTCGGAACGATGAAGCCCTTGACCTGACCGTCATCGGCGCTCTTCGCCCAGATGATCGTGATGTCGCTGAAGGTGGCGTTGCCGATCCACCGCTTGGAGCCGTTTAGCACCCAGTTGTCCCCGTCACGGGTGGCGATCGTCTGCAGTCCGCGAGCGGAGTCGGAGCCCGAGAGCGGTTCCGTGAGACCGAACGCACCGAGCACCTCGCCCGACGCGAGCTTCGGCAGCCATTCCGCACGCTGCTCGGCCGATCCCGTGACACCGATCGCGCCCAGGGCCAGCCCGTTCTGCACACCCGCATAGGTGCTGACGGATGCGTCTACCCGGGCGAGCTCCAGTGCGACCCAGCCGCGGAACACCGCCGAGTTCTCGAACGGCGCCGTCTCGGGGAAGCCGAGCCCGATCACGCCGGTGCGGTGCAGGCCCTCGCGAATCTGGTGGGGGAACTCCGCCTTCTCCCAGTACTCGTTGACGAGCGGCTTCACCTCGGATTCGAGGTGGGCGCGCAGGTCGGCGAGAAAGTCCTTCTCGCGCTCCGGGAGGAGGTTCTCGTAGCCGTAGAAGTCGCTGGCGAGGGTCTCGAAAGCCATGTCTGCTCCATTGCGTGCTGGTGGGCGGATGCGTCCGATGAGGACCAGCGCCAGCCTAGGCAGCGTGCGCGGGCCGTTCAAAGCGATTGGTAGTTTGGTCTAACGATTTCGAAGGGACTTCGACGGATGTTTGTGCGCATCGGCAATACCCCGCGTGATTACGCCTGGGGCTCGACCACCGCGATCGCGGGGCTGCTCGGCACGGATGCGTCCGGGCATCCTGAGGCCGAACTCTGGCTCGGGGCCCACTCGGGCTCGCCCGCGGTCATCCTCGACCCCGACGTCGCCGGAGGAGCGCACGACCTAGCGGAGTGGATCGCCCGCGATCCGCAGACCGCCCTCGGCGATGGTCGGACGCGGCTGCCGTACCTGTTGAAGGTGCTGGCTGCCGCCGGTCCGCTGTCCTTGCAGGCGCATCCGTCGACCGCTCAGGCGGAGGCCGGATTCGCGCGCGAGAACGCGGCGGGCATCCCGGTCGACTCCCCCGACCGCAACTACAAGGATGCAGCGCACAAGCCCGAGCTGATCTTCGCCCTGAGCGATCCCTTCGACGCGCTCTGCGGGTTCCGGGATGTGACGGCGAGCCACGAGCTCTTCCGCCGCCTCGCCGAGGTTCCCGGAGCGTCAGACTCCGACAGTGCCACGATCGCGTCGTTCGCCGAGACGCTCACCGGTGAGCCGTCCGCCGTGCTCCGCGCGGCTACCGAGTGGCTGCTCGGCGGCGATCCGGATGTGGCTGCGCTCGTCAGCGCCGTCGTCGCGACGGCCGCATCCGTCGAGCCGGATTCGACTGCGCACTCCGCGTCCGACGTCGACCTCGCGGTCGCCGCGAGCACCGTGCTGATGCTCGCCGAGGCGTTCCCCGGCGACCCCGGGATCGTGCTCGCCCTTCTCCTGAACCGGGTGACCCTGCGGCCCGGACAGGTGCTGTACCTGCCGGCGGGAAACATCCATGCCTACCTTCGCGGCCTCGGCATCGAGCTCATGGCAGCGTCGGACAACGTTCTGCGCGGCGGACTCACGCCGAAGCGCATCGACGTGCCCGAACTGGTGAGCGTGCTCGACTTCTCCCCGATCGTTGCGACGCCGCTGGCCCCCGAGCGACCGGCGCCCAACGTCGAGGTGTTCCGGCCGGACGTGCCCGACTTCACACTCGATCACGTCGTCGTCGGAGGCGAGGTGTCGACCGCATCCCTGCCCCTCCCGGGTGCCGCTATCGCGCTCTGCACGGCGGGCCGGGTCTCGCTCGCCGGTGCCGCGGGGTCGATCGACCTCGCCCGCGGCGAATCGGTCTTCGTAACGCCCGACGAGGGCGCGCTGACGGTCACGGGCGACGGCACGGTGTTCGTCGCGACGCCCAACGCCTGACGCGAGGCCCACCGTTCGCCCGAAACGGTCCGTTACTCTGTGGACGTGAGTACCCCTTCCCCGGTCCGGGCGCCGCGACGGACCGTTCCCGCGGGCTCGGGCCTCGTCGCCTTCGCCACGCTTCTGCTGTTCACCTTGTTCGCCGGCGACTTCTGGCGCAACCTGATCAGCTGGCCGGGGTACTTCGTGCTCGCGTTCGCACTCGTCGTGGTCAGCGTTGTGCTGCTGGTTCGCATCCGTCCCGCCTTCAACTGGCGACGGTCGCCCCGGATGCTCGTGCTGTTCCTCGCGCTGGCCGTCGTGTCGATCGCGTGGTCGGCGTATCCGGGAGCCAGCGCGCTGGGCGTTCTCGCCCAGTTGAGCACCACAGCCGGAGCAGTGTTCCTCGCTCTGTGCCTGACGTGGCCGCAGTTGCTGCGGGCGCTGTCGAACGCTTTCAAATGGATCCTCGGGCTGTCGCTCGTGTTCGAACTCGTGGTGTCCCTGTTCGTGCGACAGCCCATCCTGCCGCCGTGGGCGACGTACCCGCCCGGCAAGCAACCCGCTGCCTTCTACTGGAGCCGTGACCTGCTTTTCCACGGCGGACAGATCCAGGGCATCCTCGGCAACAGCAACCTGCTGGCGATGGTCGCGCTGCTGGCGATCGCGGTGTTCGGCGTTCAGCTGGCCGACCGCACGGTTCGCCGCGGTACCGGGATCACCTGGCTGGTCATCGCGGTGCTCACGATGGCGTTGACGCGGTCATCCACGGTCATCCTGGCCGGGGTCTTCATGCTCGTCGTCTTCCTGTTCGCGGTCTGGACGCGGAGGGTCGACCCGGGAAAGCGACTGCCGGTCTACCTCACGGGTGCCGGCCTGATCGTCGTCGTCGCCGTGCTCGCGACGGTGTTCGCCAGCCGCATCCCTGCGCTCTTCGGAAAGAGCGAAGACCTGACCGGCCGCCTCGACATCTGGAAATCGGTGATCGAACTCGCACAGCAGAGGCCCGCCTTCGGCTGGGGCTGGGTGAGCTACTGGGCGCCGTGGGTGAAGCCGTTCGACGGCCTGGCCGTCCGCAACGGCGTGCAGTACCTGCAGGCGCACAACGCGTGGCTCGACGTCTGGCTGCAGCTCGGCATCGTGGGTCTCGTGGTGTTCATCCTCCTGGTTCTGACCACGTTGCGCCGAGCCTGGTTCTTCGCGGTCGACCGGCCGCGCGACGGGATCGCCGACGACAGACCGTTCACGGCGCTCACGCTGTTCCCGCTGCTCGTGCTCGCGGCTTTCGTCGCGCAGAGTGCAGCTGAGAGCCGCCTGATTCTTGAAGCAGGGTTCACCCTGCTGGTGCTGATCTCCGTGAAGACGAAACAGGCCGCGCCCTAGGATTGCCTCATGGCCACGACGCGTAGACCCCTGGTCCCCGTCTCCGTGACCGAGTTCCTCGGATCCGCGCGGTTCAATTCGGTTCTGTCGCTCGTCGCGGTCGGTGTCGGCTTCTCGACACACGCCATCCGTGCGGTCATCGGCTGGCCCGGACTGATCGGCGCGCTGGGCGGTCTGGTGCTGCTGGCCGCGCTCTCGTTCATCGCGCAACGAAAACTGGTCGAGTGGCACGGGCTGCTGCCGATCACGATCCTCGCCTTCATGGGCTGGTGCGCCCTCTCCCTGCTCTGGAGCGACTACCAGTGGGCGACGGTCGGCGGGGTCGCGTACCAGATCAGCTTCGCCTTCCTCGCGGTGTACATCGCCCTGGTTCGGGATGCGATCCAGATCGTGCGCGTCGTCGGCGACGTTCTGCGCGTGCTCCTCACGGTCTCGCTCGGCCTCGAGGTGCTCAGCGGGCTCCTGCTGGACATGCCGATCAAATTCCTCGCGATCCAGGGGAACATCGCCCTCGGCGGCCCCATCCAGGGCTTGTTCGGCAGCCGCAACCAGCTGAGCATCGTCGCGCTGATCGCCTTCGTGACGTTCCTCGTCGAGTTGCGCACGCGGTCGGTGCGCCCGGCCGTCGCCGCCGTTTCCATCACGCTGGCTGTCGCGTGCATCCTGCTCGCCCACTCCCCCGTCATCGCCGCGGTCTCCGTCGTGGTCGGACTCGCGACTCTGGCCCTGTACGCCATCCGGCAGATCAAGCCGCCGTACCGTCGGTACTACCAGTGGGCGCTCGGCCTGTTCACGGTGCTCGTGCTGGTCGTCGGGTGGATCTACCGCACGCGGGTCATCGACCTGCTGAACGCTCGCGCCGACTTCCAGGTGCGCTACAAGCTGTGGATCCAGATCTGGGAGCTCATACCGATCAACCAGCTGGAGGGATGGGGATGGGTGGGCCAGTGGCCGACGGAGCTGTACCCGTTCATCGCCATCAACGACGCTACGGGCGTCTTCCACTCGAACGGCCTGAACGCGTACCTCGACCTGTACCTGCAGGTCGGCCTGGTCGGCCTCATCCTGTTCGTGGCGCTGGTGGCACTGGCGTTCGGGCGGTCGTGGGTGCTCGCATCGACCAAACGCAGCGTCGTCTACGCGTGGGCTCCCCTGGTGCTCGTGGCCCTTCTCGTGACGAGCGTGTTCGAGAGCTCGATCCTCGTCGAATCGGGCTGGCTGCTGCTCGTGATCTGCGCGGTCAAGGCGTCGCAGGGGATGAGCTGGCGGATGCGGCTGCCGCACCGCAACTGACGTCAAGCCGGCTGAAGGAGGTCCCTCACGACGTCGCCTCGCCCTCGGCTGGCGAAGCGTTCGTAGCGTCCGGACGATGCAAGCCGCAGCACGGGCAGCGCGCGACGCGCCCGATTCGTCGGGAAGGCCGCCCGCTCCGCTTCGAACCGTGCCTTCTCCCGCGCCATGTCGAGTTTCTCGCGAGCCACGGCATCCCCCAGCCCGGCCAGCCGGTCGGCCAGTGTGGCGAAACGCTCGGCGAGCACGGTGTTACGGCTGCCCCTCGGCTCGAGCACCCGCTTGATCTTGCCCCGGAGGCTCGGAGCCGCGACGCCGATCTGATTGGACTCGTGCTGCCGGTAGTCGATCGTGGCCTCGCGAAGCACATCCACCCGCCCGGTCGCTGCGGCCACGGCCGCCAGCCACTCGTCGTGAACCCAGCCGTCGGGGAACGGTAGCGCGGCCATCAGGAGTTCGCGCCGGAACACGACGGTGGCCCCCGTGGCCAGATTCCGACGGATGAACGCGTCGAACGCTCGCCCAGACTCCTCCGCGGCGAACTCATCGGGCGAGATCTCCAACGACTCGAACAGGGTTCGCCCGAGCCGCCGGCCGGTACTGTCCACGAGGTCGGCGTCGGTATGGACGAGGAGCAGTGCTGGGTCGTCCGCGAATCGTGCGGCGATGCGCTCGAGACGTCCCTCGTGCCAGACATCGTCCTGGTCGCTCAGCGCGATCAGGTCGCCGTCGGCAGCCGTCACGGCTCGCTGGAAATTGCGGGTGACCCCGACCGGCTGCTCACCGGCAAGTACAACCACTTCGACGGCCGCTGCACGCTGCGATCCCGCAACGTCACGCACGATCTCCAGAGTGTCGTCGCGGGATCCGTCGTCCGACACGACCAGCTGCGCCGGCCCGGGCCTCTGAGCCAGGATGCTCTCCACCTGTTGCCGCACGAAGCGCGCGCCGTTGAACGTGCAGAGGGCCACACTCACCCGAAGTCCGTCGGTCATCGTCGCTTCAAGACCACCGACAGCACACCGAGGAACATCCCGGCCATGATCGTCTGTGCGCCGATGATCATCAGCAGCGACGCGGGGACGGCAGCCCGCAAGGTGTCGGTCGCGTCGAGGGCGCCGAACCCCGAACCGGCCCACGTCGCGAATTGAACGACAGCGATCGCGAGGCCGACGAGAAAGACGATGACCCCGGCGATGGCGCTCGACTCGAGACTGATCCTTCGCTCGAGTCGGTCGAAGTTGCGGCTCCGCGGTATTCGGAAACCCTCGTGTTGAGCGTAGATCTTGCTGAGAATGGCGAAAAGGATCGCTTGGTAGCCGACCACTGCGAGCGCGGCGAGATAGACCTGGCTCGAGACGTCGAACCCGACATCTCCGATGACCAGCGGACCGAGGCTCAGGAAGAACGCACCGAGGATGCCGATGATGAAGGCGACGCTGCCCGGCACGAGGAACAGCCAACGCGGGCTGAAGATCAGCAGGAACCGCAGGTGACGCCAGCCATCGCGCCAGCTCCGCAGGTGCGGCGGCCGGGAACGGCCGTCGACGCTCAGTGTGGTCGGGACCTCACTGACCCTGCTACCGCCGAGCGATGCCTTCACCACCATCTCGCTGGCGAATTCCATTCCGGTGGTCTGCAAGGAGAGCCTGTTGATCGCTTCCCGGTTGAAACCGCGCAGGCCGCAGTGGAAGTCCGAGATCGGGGACCGGAAGAAGATTTTGCCGATCGTCGACAGCACCGGGTTTCCCAAGTATTTGTGCAGCGGAGGCATGGCGCCGGGTTCGATGCCGCCGAGGAAGCGATTACCCATCACGAGCTCGTCGCCGGCCCGGAGGCGCTGGACGAACGGGTCGAGATTCGAGAAGTCGTAACTGTCGTCGGCGTCGCCCATGATGACGTAGGTTCCGTTGGCTGCCGCGATGCCACCCAGCAAGGCTGCGCCGTAGCCCTTCTCCGCCACATCCACGACGCGCGCGCCGTGAGCGATCGCGATCTCCTGCGAGCCGTCAGTGCTGCCGTTGTCTGCGATCACAACTTCGCCGACGATGCCGCTCCGCTCGAGGTACGCCTGCGCCTTGTCGATGCAGACGGCGAGAGTCTCGGCCTCATTGAGGCACGGCATCAGGATCGAGAGCTCTATCGCCTGGACGGTCGTCATGAATGCCTGATCCTCGCTCAGTCGGGGTGAATGAGCCGATCATATCGACAACCCGGCGGCGTGCTCGTCAGCCTGTCGGTTTCTGCGATAGTTGACGGGTGACAACCGAGGACAGACCGACCATCGACGTCGTCGTCCCCGTCTACGGCAAGTGGTACCTCACGGAGCGCTGTCTCGCGACTCTCGCCGCGCAGACGGTGCCGCACCGCGTCATCGTCGTCGACGACGCCGGGCCAGACGACACCGCGGATCGGCTGCGGAACGGCTACCCGGACGTCACTGTCGTGGCGCTCGAGCGAAACCTCGGCTTCGCCGGCGCGTGCAACCGCGGTATCTCGGCAGGCACCGGTGACATCGTGGTGCTCGTCAATAACGATGTCGAGGCCGAGCCCGATCTCCTCGAACTGCTGACCGCCCCGCTTGTGGCCGATGCGAGCGTCGGGAGCACCACTCCGCTCCTCCTGAAACCCGACGGCCGGGTCGATGCCTTCGGTATCTGCGCCGACGCCACCGTGGCCGGCTTCGTGCGCTTCAACGGCGCCGACCCGGATGACGTGGATATGGGGACGAAGGCGCCGAAACTGCTCGGGCCGTACGGCGCGGTCGCCGCATACCGGCGGGCGGCGATCGATGCGGTCGGACCGTTCGACGAGGGCATCCGGATGTACGGCGAAGAACTCGACCTCGCCCTGCGCCTCAGCGCTGGCGATTGGGCGACCGTCGCCGTGCCCGAGGCGCGAGGGATCCACCTCGGCGGCGCGACGTCGGGGCGCGGCTCGGCCGAGCAGCGTCGCCGTGCCGGGTTCGGTCGCGGCTACCTGCTCCGGGCCTACGGCGTGATGCGCACCGGCCAGGCGCCCCGGGCCCTCATCACCGAGGCGATCGTGTGCGCCGGCGACCTCGTGCTCAGCCGCGATCTCGCCTCGACCAGTGGCCGCCTCGCGGGCTGGCGGGCGGGACGGGCGGCAGCGGCGCGCCCGCGCCACATCCCGGGCGTCGACCGAGGCATCGGATTCGTCCGGTCGCTCCGCCTGCGTGTCGGCGACAGGCGGGCCTGACCGGTGACCACCGAGCTTCCCCCAGAGCTCCGCCTGAAGCAGGCGGCGATGTCGCTCATCACACTCGTCGGCGGTGTCTCGCTTGCGGTGATCCCTGCGGCCACGATCTCGATCTCGTCCCGCGTCTTCTCGCTCGCCGAGCAGGGCAGCATCGCGGTGATGGTGATGGTTGCGACCTTCGTCGGGCAATTGACGTTCGCGGTGGTCGTCGAATCCCGCCTGAGTTCGGCGGCGACCGAGCGCCGTGTCACCTTTCCGCTCTGGCTGGCCGGGCTGTCGCTGCTCGCCTCGATTGCGGTCGCGGTGCAGTTCGAGAACGCTGTCGTGCTCAGTATCGCCCTCCCCGTGTTGCTCGCCTCTCTCGAGGTCGGCCGTGGCGTCTCTGTCGCGGAACGACTCGACACCCGCGAGATCGGGGCGGCGGTTGCGGTCGGCGTCGGCGCGCTGGCCGGCGTGCTCGCCGGATTCGCGGGGCTGCGCTGGGCGCTCATCCCTTTGGTCGCCGGCATCTTCGTCGCGACTCTCATCCGCTCGCTCCCCGTGCAGCACAAGGCCAGCGCGCCCGAGCCGCGGGTCCTCGGCTGGGTCGTGACCGATGTCGCCATCACGGGAAGCGTCTACCCTTTGCTGAACGGGATGATCCTGGCCTTCCTGGGTCCGCTGCAGTCGGTCTTGTTCACCGCGATCTCGACCGTCTCCGGCGTGCTGGCCATTCCGCTGAACTTTCTGCGGCTCCGCCTGCTGAAACAGCACTCCACCCTCGACATCGTGGTGTCCGCCGCCGCCGTGATCGGGGCCGTGGTCGTCATCTTCGTCTGCGAGTTCCTCGGTGTGTTCAGCTACATCTTCGCCCAGAGCTGGACACTCGAGGCCACAGCGCTCCCCCTGCTGATCGCCTGCCTGTGGCGTGCCGCATCGCTCGCCACGACCATCCCGTTCGCGTCGCTGCGACGGATGGGCGAGGCGAAGCTGCTCACGATCCTGCGCGGGGTCGTGGCCGTGATCACGTTCGCGGGCGCCGCCGCGGTCGTGGCGACCCAGCAGCTCGGCTGGATCTTCGCCGTGCTGCTCCTCGGCGAGCTGTTGCAGGCTGCGCTCTACGAGGCGGCACGGCGCCGCAAGACCGCGCGCGCCGAGGGGACGTGACCGCGGTGCCACGGGTGCTCGTCGACCTGCTCTTCTACACCGGCACCAAGGGGGCATGGAGTCGTATGCGCGCAACCTCTACCGCGAACTCGGCACCGTCGACGGCGCGTTCGAGTACGTTGCCTTGATCCCTCGCGAGGCACGAAAGCTCGACCTTGGCTGGTTCCCCGGTGAACTCGTGCAAGCACCGATCGACGGTGACAAGCGCGCCTCCTGGGCGCGCGGCGAATTGACGACCGTTCCCCGAACCGCCCGTCGCATGGGCGCCGATCTCATTCACGCGCCCGCGAACATCGGGCCGTGGCGGTCGCGCGTCCCCGTCGTGCTGACCGTGCACGACCTGCTTCCGTTCGTGCGCCCGGAATGGGTTCCGGGGCCCTACGCGCCTGTTCTGCGAGCACTCATCTCCGGGGCGGCTCATCGGGCGCGGCGGGTGATCACGGTCAGCGCGCAGTCCGCGGACGATGTGCAAACCGTGCTCGGGATCGACAAGAAGCGCATCGACGTCGTTCCGCTGGCCGGCCGGCCGTCGCTCGTCGGCGATCCATCGACTCCGCGGGACGCCGGCGGGCGCCGCTCCCCGACCTCGTGCTGGCCCTCGGCAATCGGATGCCCCACAAGAATTTCGAGACCCTCCTGCGGGCCGTCGCGCGCATCCCCCAGGCGGAGCGCCCGCGCCTGGTCGTCACCGGCTCGCACGGCGATGACCCCCTGCTGCCGCTCGTGTCCGAGCTCGGCATCGGCACCACGACGACCCTCCTCGGATGGGTCGACGACGACGAGATCGAGCGACTGTACGCAGAGGCAACCGTCGTTGTCGTGCCGACCCTGTTCGAAGGCTTCGGCCTGCCGGTCCTGGAGGCGATGTCGCGCGGCTGCCCCGTGATCTGCTCCGACCTCCCGGTGCTGCACGAGGTCGGCGGCACGGCGGCGGACTACGTCGACCCCCGCGATCCGGACGCCATCGCGGAGCGGATCCGCCGGCTGCTCGCCGACCCCGCCGAGCAGTCTCGCCGCTCGGCCGCCGGGCTCGGGCGGGCAGCGCAGTTGTCGTGGTCGCAGACGGCGCGGCTGACCGCGCGGAGCTTTCAGCGGGCGCTCGACCGGTAACGCCGTAGGATCTCGTCCACAGAGTGCGACAGATTCTGCGTGCGGCTCGCGCTGGCGAACCAGTCCGCCGTCGATCTCCTCAGTTCCGCCCCACCACGCATCGCGTCGACGATCGCTCCGCCGAGAGCCGCCGGGCCCGCGTCGGCGGCGACGAATCCGTTGACACCCTGCTTGATGAGGTCGGCCGCCGCGTTGTCGTCGCCCGCGACTACGACGCTCGGCGTTCCCAGCGCCGCCGCCTCGGCGACGACCAGACCGAAGCCCTCGCGGCGAGACGGGTTCACTAGCACCGCCGCCTCGGCGAACAGTCGCTCCAGCTCATCGTCGTCGACGCGGCCACGGATGTCGAACAGCCGACCGGCTCCCTCCTCCGCGATGGCCCGACGGAGCGCTTCGGTCTCGGGCCCGGAGCCAACCACGACCGCGTGGACCGACGGGTCCTCGGCGTGCGCGACGGCAACTGCGGCGGGCAGCGCGGTGAGCTGCTTGTCGGGGATGTGCCGGCCGGCGAACAGCACGAGTCCAGGCTCGACATCTGCCCTTTCACTTCGATCGGAGTCGAGCTCAGCCGGCTTCCCGGCCAGATCCAGCAGCCCGAGCACGATCGGATCGAGCCCTCGCCGATGCCGGAGCACCCGGGCTCGGGTGAACGAGCTGTTGACGGTGACGTCGGAGGTGAGCCGTAGCGCGAGCCACTGCAGCACCCATGCGACGGTGCCCACCGGCGCGCCCGAGTACTCCCGCCATTTGCGCCACGTCCACACCTCGAGCCAGTCGCTCAGCATCCGGGTGCGCCGACCGAACGTCGCGACGCGGGCGGCGAAGACGTTGAGCACGGGAAGCGCGCTGACGATAACGAGGTCGTAGTCGCCGCGCCGCCTACGGAGTTCGCGGAAGACGCCCCGGGCGAACCCGACCGCCGCTGCCATGCGGCGAGCACCGGAAGCATCGGCGATCTCTCCCGTCCAGACAGGCACCACCGCGAAGTTCGTGCGCGGCACCGCTCCGTCTCCCCACTGGTCGCGGGTGAGATAGTCGACCGAATGGCCGCGCGCCACGAGCAGCTCGGCGACGCGGCGGTAGACCCGCTCGCCGCCGCCGGTGTTCACGGGGAAGAGGCAGTCGTAGACGATCGCGATCCGCACGTCACGCCCCGACCGGGTTCGAAGCGATTCGCTCGTCGGCGCGCAACCCCGCGGGCGCTTCGAGGTCGTCGGCGGGGTTCGCCGCATCCCGCGCCCGGAAGCCGAGCCACACGGCGAAGCCGGCCGTCACCACCGCGTAGATCATCAGCAGCGCCAACCAGCCGAGGGGCGGCTGCCACTCGGGCGAGAACATAGCGCCGATTCCGTGGCCGAAACCGGTGGTGAAGCGACGGAGGACGGTGAAGAACGCCAGCGGACCGAACAGGGCGCAGAGACCGAGACCGATCCAGGACACCCGGGCGGACAGGAAGTCGAGCCGTCGGCCGGCTGGCCGGGAGAGCATCCACGCGGCCAGCAGCGGGACGGCTATGTAGAGGAAGAGCCCGTACCTGCCCTGCCAGATGAGCCCGGTGCGCGAGATGGTGACGCCTTGCACGATCGCGGGAACGAGCACAGCACCGGTGAGCGCGCACACCACGACGACCGTCGCCCGCCGGCCCGCCCCCGTGACGGCGAGAATCACGAGCACGCCGAGGGCCACCACGACCAGCGCGTACAGCATCCACGGCAGCGGGGTGTCCAGCCAGCCGAAAACGCCGAGCCCCTGCTGCAGGTAGCCCGGCGTGCGGCGCAGCATCCCGGCGACACCAGACACGACGCTCGCGCCGACCAGTGGTGCATCGTTCGCGCCGGCCTGGCCCCCTGCACCGTTCGTCGCGAGCGTCCAGACACCCGAGAAGAGCATCCCAACGGCGATGATGCCCACCCAGATGTAAGTGCGCGGCCTTATGAAGAACGCCTTCGTCGCGGCGAGGCCGCTGACGGCGAGACACGCGGCGAGCACGATGACCACCCACAGCGGCCCGACGGAGCGCGCGTTGGCGAGCAGGATCGCGGACACCGTGACGATCCCCCAGAGCGAACCTCGGGAGAGCCCCACGTCGTCGATGCGCGGATCGTGCCGCTCGAGCAGGCGCAGCAGCGCGGCCCACAGGGCGGCTGCGGCAGCAATCTCGAGTCCGTTGGGATTCACGGACCCGGCCAGGTACAGCACCATCGGACCGGCGACGAGCATCAGCCCGAGCGGCAGCCACCGCGCGCGGCGCGACGACAGGGCCGCCTGAAAAGCGAAGGCGAGCATTGCCGAGCAGAGCAGGGCGCTCGCGATGCGCATCCCGTACACGCCGGCCTCACCATGGTCGGTGAGCAGGGTCGGCCACCCCACGAGGTAGTAGTAGATCGGGTTGTACGCGCCCACCCAGGTGTCGAACGTCGCCGATCCCGTGCCATCGCCGAAATGAGCGGCGCAGTGGGCGGAGTCTTCCGGTACGAACAGGAAGCACATCGCCGAATGGTTGTAGTGGTACCCCGGCGGCAGATCGACGACCAGGTACTTCGCCCCGGGCTCGACCGCGCCGATCACCTGACCACGCACCTGGGCGATGGCCTTGGCCGCGTGGGCGTTCTCGTCCGGGACGGAGAAGAGCGGGCTCGCGAGCGCCCAGAGCGTCGACAGCAGCGCGAGAAAGGCGAACGGAATCCAGAACGCGGACGCGGTGCGACGGCGGTCGGCGCGGGCCGGCAGTTCGGTGATGGGCACGCGCTTCACGTTAGGGCATCGGCAACCGGCGATCGAAGCGACGTGCGAGCCCGCGGCAAATAGGCCACCGTCGATGCCCAGGGACCAGCGGATAGGATGTCGGAGACCCCCACACTTTGCGGACGCGGAGCCCCTATGTCACAAGCCAGCGGACACATCCACCCGACAGCGGATGTAGCCGAATCCGCGACCGTACCCGTTTCGGCCAAGGTCTGGAACTACAGCCAGATCCGCGAGCATGCCGTCCTCGGCGAGAACTGTGTGATCGGTCGAAGTGCGTACATCGGCGAAGGCGTGCGACTCGGCGACAATTGCAAGGTGCAGAACAACGCACTCGTCTACGAGCCCGCGTCGATCGCCGACGGCGTCTTCATCGGACCGGCCGTCGTGCTCACCAACGATCAATTCCCGCGGGCCATCAACGCGGACGGATCGCTCAAATCGGCCGACGACTGGACACCGGTCGGAGTGACGATCGAGCACGGCGCCTCCATCGGAGCACGGTCGGTCTGCATCGCACCGGTCACCATCGGGCGGTGGGCCCTCGTCGGCGCCGGCTCGGTCGTCGTCAAGAACGTGCCGGACTTCGCCCTCGTCGTCGGAAACCCGGCGCGGCGCGTCGGCTGGGTTGGTCAGGAGGGCGTCCCTCTCGTCAACGTCTCCGATGACGAGTGGGCGTGCCCGAGAACGTCGAGAAAGTACCGGCAGGTCGGACCAGACCTCCTGGTGGAAAAGGAAGAGCAATGATCCCTGCTGCCCACCCGATCATCGGTGACGAAGAACGCGCCGCCGTCGACAGAGTGATGCGGTCCGGGATGCTCGCGCAGGGCCCCGAAGTCGCCGCCTTCGAGAACGAGTTCGCCTCGATCGTCGACGGTCTGCACTGCGTCGCGGTGAACTCCGGCACCTCCGCTCTGCACCTGTCCTTCCTGGCGGCGGGAATCGGTGCGGGAGACGAGGTCATCGTCCCGTCCTTCAGCTTCGCGGCCACGGCGAACGCCGTTGCCCTGGCAGGTGCCACCCCGGTCTTCGCCGATGTCGAGCCCGACTTCTTCTGTCTCGACCCGGCCGCGGTGGAGGCTGCGATCACGCCTCGCACCCGTGCCATCATGCCGGTGCACCTCTATGGCCACCCGGCCGATCTCCCCACGCTCGCAGCGATTGCCGAGAAGCACGATCTCCTCCTCTTCGAGGACGCCGCCCAAGCGCACGCCGCCTCGTTCGACGGCAAGCCCGTCGGCGCATGGGGAATCGCAGGCTCGTTCTCCTTCTACCCGACCAAGAACATGACGGCGGGCGAGGGCGGCATGGTCACCACCCCCGACGAGGAGGTGGCGCGCCGGCTCCGTCTGCTGCGCAACCAGGGCATGGAGAAGCGGTACGCGAACGAGATCGTCGGCTTCAACACGCGCATGACCGATCTGCACGCCGCCATCGGACGCGTGCAGCTCGGCAAGCTCGCGGGCTGGACGGAGACCCGGCAGAAGAACGCCGCATTCCTGAACGAGGCGATCACCGAGGTCGTGACCCCGCCGACGGCCCCCGGCGCCGTGCACGTCTTCCACCAGTACACGGTGCGCATCGAAGGCCACGATCGCGACGCGTTCGCGGCAGAGCTCGCATCGCGCGGCGTCGGCAGCGGCGTGTACTATCCCACACCGATCCACCGGCTGCCGTCGTTCGAACTGCAGCTCGACCTCCCGGCCACGGAACAAGTCGCCGCGCAGTGCCTGTCGCTGCCCGTGCATCCCGCGCTCGGCCAGGACGAGCTCGAGACCATTGCCGACGCGGTCAACGCCGTCGCGCGGGCGGGGAGCTGATCGTGCTGAGGGCGGGAGTCATCGGGCTCGGGGTCATGGGCAGGCACCACTCGCGCGTGCTCAATTCACTCGAGGGGGTCGAGTTCGTGGGTGTCTACGATCCGGGAACGGGCGTTCCGTCGTCCATCCAGGGCAAAGACGTCACGAAGGACCTCAACCGCTTTCTCGATATGGGGCTCGACTACGCGGTCGTCGCCGCTCCCACCGTGTACCACCTCGAGCTCGGCCGGGCTCTGGCCGAGCGGGGCGTCCACGCCCTCATCGAGAAGCCGGTCGCCTCGGACGCCGCTTCGGCCAGGGAACTGCGCGCGATTTTCGACGAGGCCGGCCTGGTCGGCGGCGTCGGCCACATCGAGCGGTTCAATCCTGCGCTGCAGTCGATGCGACAGCGGATCGAAGACGGACTCCTCGGCGACATCTACCAGATCGTCACGCGCCGGCAGGGCCCGTTCCCCGGTCGGATCGCCGACGTCGGGGTAGTGAAGGACCTCGCCACCCACGACATCGACCTCACCGCCTGGGTGAGCCAGCAAACCTACGTCACCGTGAACGCGCGCACGACGCACCGCAGCGGCCGGCAGCACGAGGACATGGTGGTCGCTGTCGGAACCCTGTCGAACGGGACGATCACCAGCCATACGGTGAACTGGCTCAGCCCGTTCAAAGAGCGCACGACCGTCGTCACAGGCGAGAACGGCGCGCTCGTCGCCGACACCCTCACGGCCGACCTGACCTATTACGCCAACGGCACCACCGGTGCGGCCTGGGAGGGCGTCTCGTCGTTCCGCGGCGTCACCGAGGGCGACGTCACGCGGTTCGCCCTCGACAAGCGCGAACCGCTCCGCACCGAAGCGGAGGCGTTCCGCGACGCGGTCCTCTCGGGAGACACCTCCGGGATCGTCACCCTCGCGGAGGGAACGGAAGTCGTCGTGACGGCTGAGAAACTCGTCGCCGACGGTCAGTCCCACCGCCTCACCTGATATGACCCGGTCCGTCCTCTTCGTCGACTCGTACTATTCGGCCGTCCTGCACACCCTCGGCCTGGATGTCGTGCCCGACAAGGGCTTCGACTACCGTGCGAAGCTCGACGAGCTCCTCGACTTCGGCTTCGGCACGGGCGCGGCCTACGCCCGCAACTTCGCCAGACTCGGCTGGGAGACGAACATCGTCATCCCCAACTCGCTCAGCCTTCAGACCCAGTGGGCGCGGGACCACGGGCTCCGCGACCCGCTCGGAAAGGGCTGGGCGTACGGTGCACACCTCTCCCGGCTCCCGGTCGCCCGAGACCACCTCCACCGGGTGAGGCACTTGCACAGCGTGCTGCTCGAACAGGCCAGGCAACTCCAGCCCGACGCGATCGTCGTCCAGGACCTCAACCTGGTGCCGCCGGGCTTCGCCAAAGCCCTCCGTCGGCACACTCGGCTCCTGATCGGCGAGATCGCCTCTCCGTTGCCGCCCAAGCCGTTCCTCACCGGCTACGACCACATCGTCTCCGCGCTGCCCAGCATCGTCGAGACGGCTTCCTCCTGGGGCATCCCGGCCACGGGCATCCCTCTGGCGTTCGATGAGCGCTGGGCCACCCGCTCGCCGGCATCGACGCGGCCGATCGACGCCATCTTCATCGGCAGCTTCTCCCGGCTGCAACCCACCACCGCGCCGCTGCTGCGGGCGGTGGCGGAGCAGGTGCCGGGCTTGAAGATCTACGGCTCCGTCACGCCAGACGTGCTCGCCGAACACGGGCTGACCCAGAACTACGTCGGACCCGCGTGGGGTGCCGAGATGTTCAGGCTGCTCGGCGAGGCCAAGATGGTCATCAACCGGCACGGATCGATCGCCGGGGACTATGCGGTGAACATGCGGATGTTCGAGACAACCGGCTCCGGCGCGGCGCTGATCACCGAGAACAAGAGCAATCTCGCGACTCTCTTCGAGCCCGAGACGGAGGTCCTCGCCTACGATTCGCCGGAGCAGGCGGCCGAGCTGGCGGCCGGTCTCGTCGCCGATCCCGCCCGTCTGGACCGGATCGCCGCCGCGGGCCAGGCCAAGACCCTGCGGGCGCACACCTACGCCCACCGGGCCCGGACGCTTGGAGAGCTGATCGAAGCGTCTTTCGGCGGGCGACGCCCGTGACAGACAGCACCATCCAGGCGACCGCCCCCGGCCCCTCCCCCGATCGCCGGCCCGCCGGACGCCGCACTCGACCGGAGATCCAGGCGCTGCGGGCCGTCGCGGTCGCCGCCGTGGTGCTCTATCACTTCTGGCCCCCGGTGGTGACGGGCGGTTACGTCGGTGTCGACGTGTTCTTCGCCATCTCGGGCTTCCTCATCACGGGTCATCTGCTCCGCGAAGTGGCCGCCACCGACCGGATCGGTCTCGCTCAGTTCTGGGCGCGCCGTGCCCGTCGATTGCTCCCCGCCAGCCTGCTCGTGCTGCTCGTCACGGCGATCGCGGTTCTCGTCTGGGTGCCGTCGATCTTCTGGCTGCCGTTCTTCCGCGAGACGATCGCCTCGGCGTTGTACGTCGAGAACTGGACGCTGGCGGCGGACTCCGTCGACTACCTTGCCGCGAACGCCGTCCCGACCGCCGTGCAGCACTATTGGTCACTCTCAGCCGAGGAGCAGTTCTACCTGATCTGGCCGCTGGTGATCCTTGCGGGACTCTGGGCGTCCACCCGGGTCCGCCGCTTCTCCCGCCGTCGAGTCATCTTCGTCGTGCTGTCGGTGGTCACCGCGGCGAGCTTGGCAGCATCGGTCGCGCTCACGACGAGCAGTCCTTCGGTCGCCTACTTCATCACCCCCACGCGCGCTTGGGAGTTCGGCCTCGGCGGCCTGCTCGCGCTCGCACTCGGCACTTTTGATGAAGGGATGGGCCGGCGGATCGGCCAGCGCATCGACAAGGTCCGTCCGATCCTGGCGTGGGCGGGCTGGATCGCCATTGCATACGCGGTGTTCCGCTTCTCTGCCGCGACGCCGTTCCCCGGGTACACGGCGCTCCTGCCTGTAGGTGGCGCGCTGCTCGTCATCGCCGCGGGAAGTCCGGCGCGCTGGTGGGCGCCCACCTCGATCGTCGGCATCCGCCCGGTGCAATGGGTGGGCGACGTGTCGTACTCGATCTACCTGTGGCACTGGCCGTTGCTGATCGTGGCCCCATACGTCGTGGGGCATGCGAGCCTCACTCTCATCGAGAAGGTCGCGCTCCTAGCCCTCACCGTGGTGCTGGCCTGGGCGACGAAGCGGTGGGTGGAAGATCCCGTGCGCCGCGCGCGCCTGTTCACCGCCCGGAAGCCGCGTTGGACTTTTTGGCCGCCGTCGTGGCAATGATCCTCGTCATCGTGCCTTCCATCGCCGGCACGACCATCGTGCAGGCGAAGCAGGCCGAGGATGCGTCGGTGCGCGCTGCTCTGACGAGCGACCAATGTTTCGGCGCGGGGTCGATGGACCCGGCGCGCGATTGCACCAGCGCCACCTTCCCGGTTCTGAGCCCCGACCCGGCGCTCGCGCCTCAGGATCAGCCGGACATCTACTTCACCGATCCGCCCTGCTTCACGACGGGAAGCACCATCGTCTCCTGCTCGTTCGGCGATCCGGACTCCCCGACGCGCATCGCCCTCATCGGCGACTCGCACGCGGCGCAATGGCAGCCGGCGCTACGCGCACTGGCCGAGGAGCACCACTGGGATCTGCAGCTCTACCTCAAGACCAATTGTGCTTTCACCGAGGTCGAACGCACCGAACAGTACGACGCCTGCGCGACGTGGACGGCCGGGGTGCAGAAGAAACTCGCTGCCGAGAAGCCGATGGGACTGGTGATCACGAGCTTCTTCGCCGAGAACCTCGACCTCGAGGTCGACAAGGGCGCCGTCAGCACCGCTGCGGCGATCGCCGGTTTCCAGAGCGCTTGGAAGCCGATCGTCGCTCGAGGTGGAACCGTGCTGGCGCTCCGCGACACCCCGCACATGACCGACGGTACGACGGTCTGCGTCGCCACCGAGGGGACCTCCTCGAGCTGCGACGTGGCCCGCGCCGCCGCGACCGCCCGCCCCGATCTGCAGTACGACGCCGCGGCCGGGATGGATGGGGCGCTCCGCACCGACCTCACCGACAAGTTCTGCACGCCGGACGTGTGCAAAGCGGTCATCGGCGGGGTCGCCGTGCACACGGATCCCTATCACATGACGAAGACGTACTCGAAGACACTGACGGGCCCCCTGTATGACGCTCTCAGGGCTGCGGTGCACGGCCACCAGGTGCAACCCGCGATCGCTGCGGCTTTCCGGTAGGGGCTCTTCGGGGGGTCAGGCTGGTCAGTCGGGTTCGGCGGGTCAGTCGGCGTACTCCCGCACGCCGTTCCTCCACTCGAGAGACGCCTCACCGTGGTGGGCGATGAGGCCGGCGACCATGGCGCTGACCTGTTCGCGGGGAACGCCGGTACCCCAGGCGTAGCGGACATCTTCGGGACGAACAATCCAGTTCTCTGGGAAGTCGTTCGTCAGGACCGCCAGGTAGTTGGCCGCGACAACCTCGGCACTCCAGCGCGAACGCACGAATGCACGCGCTTCCTCGCCGAGCGCGACCATCCGCCCCGGGTCGGCGACCGCAGCGAGGATCGCCTCCTTCATGGAGTCGGGGTCGGCCAGAAGCGCCGGGGGCAGGTCGCCCTCGTCCACCGCTTCGCGCCAGATGTCCCAGCCGTAGCCCCCGATGACCGTAGCCTTTCCATTCGCAGCCGCCTCCGCGCCAACCGTGGCCAGGGGGATGTCGGACCACATCTGGTCGACGAGGAAGGTGCAGTCCGCCAGCGCGGCCAGCACCTCCTCGTGCAGGGCCCCGGTGAGCTCGCGGAACTCCACTCCAGGATTCTCGGCGACGATCTCGCGCATGATCCGGCGGATGATCGCCGTGCCCTTCACTTTCTCGTTGCTGGGCGCGTGGAGTACCACGATGCGGTCAACGTCGGTCGCCGCAGCATCGTCGGTCGCCGCAGCGTCGTCGGTCGTAGCAGCATCGTCGGTCGTCGCAGCATTGTCGACTGCGGTCGCGACGCCCATGCCATAGAACTCGATGAACGGCCGAGTGAAGAATTGCGCCGTCATGCGCATCCCGATCGTCGCACTCGCCCAGCGTTCCAGGCGTCGCACTTTCGCTGCGACGCGCGCGGTTCGGGCCGCGAGTTCGTCGATCGCCTCACGGGAAAGCGGGAAGGTCACGTCGTCGGCGGGGGTCGCCATATACGGCGGGCGCGCCTCCGAGCCGTGCCCCAACACGACGACCACGCGCTTGCGAAACAGTCTGAGCACCGGGATGTCGAGGTTGCCCGGCAGGATCGAGATCCCCCAGCCGAACAGAAACGCGTCGAAGCGCGGCAGACACCAGATCAACAGCAGAACCGACGACGCGGCATAGGCCACCGCCCAGAGCACGCGCGCGGCGCCCGCACTCTTCCTATGCCGCAGAACGGCCGCCGACGCCCAGCGTGCGGGCCAAGGGTTCTGCCTGCGTTGACCGTAGTCGAAAGGGTGCGGGTGCGTCTGGATGAGCCGGGCGGCCACCCCGTTGGCGACCATGCCAGCCTCGAGATTCTTGTACAGCCCCGAGATCTCCTGCGGGCCGAGGAACACTCGCACGCCGCGCCCCGAACGATGACCCATGATCATCCACCTTAGGCGATCGCCCGAAAGCGCCGTGTAAACTCAAAACTCAATCCGGGCGGGCTGACCCGTGTCAGAAAGGCCGAGCACTTCGTGAACAACCAGCGCCCCAGGCGTGCCCTTGTCGTCTGTTTCTCGAACCTGGAGACCGACCCTCGGGTCACCCGCCAGATCGATTGGCTGAGTTCCGCTGGCTGGGAGGTCGACAGCCTGGGGCTGGGCCCGAAACCCACCCCTGACGTCCACCGGCATTACGAGATGACCGCAGTCCCCACGCTCATCCGACCGATGCCGGTGAGGGCGCTGATCCACACACTGCTGCCGTACTCGTGGCGCTTCCGTCTGCTCTTGGAGTCGCGCATCCCGAAGCAGCTCTCCCAGGATGCGTCCAGCGGTGGTTACGACCTCATCATCGTCAACGACATCGACCTCCTCCCCTGGGCCGTGCGGAGCGGGCCGTCGCTCCTGTCGAAGAATCCCGGAGCGCGCATTCATCTCGACGTGCACGAGTTTCATCTCTGGGCCGCCGACGAGAATCTGCCCCGGTTGCAGGAGCGTTCGCTGCGCGGCTACCACGGCTGGCTCCGCGGGCACATCGCGTCCCCGGTGTTCGCCACGCGCTCCACGGTCGCCGATGGCATCGCCGACCTGTACGCTGCCGAGTTCCAGATCGAGCGCCCGCTGATCGTGCGCAACAGCCCTGCGTATGTGGAATTGTCGCCGACCCCGGTCGATCCCGACCGGATTCGGCTCATCTATCACGGCAACGCCGAGATGACGCGCGGGCTCGGGCTTCTGGTCGAGGCTTTCCGGATGGTCGATGAACGGTTCACTCTCACGTTCATGTTGACGGGACACGACGAAGGCAAGCGCACGTTGCGAGAGCTCACCCACGGCCTCGCGGATCGCATCGAGTTCCGCGACGCAGTCCCGATGCGCGAGGTGGCGACTGCACTCAATGCCTTCGACCTGGAAGTAATCTTCTATCCCCCGACGAGTCCGAACTTCCTCTATTCGTTCCCCAATAAGTTCTTCGAGTCGGTGCAGGGACGCATCGGGGTGGTCGTCGGCGAGAGCCCGAGCATGACGGCGGTCGTGAACGAGTTCGGGAACGGCGCGATCGTTCCGGGCTGGACCGCCGCTGATCTCGCAGCGGGGCTCAACGCCCTCACCGCCGAACAGATCGACGGCTTCAAACGCGGCTCCGACCGTTGCGCCCACGTGCTCAATTCGGGCACGGAGAAGGCCCATTTCCTCGAAAGCATCGCCGGGGTGAACGCGTGAGGGTGATCAGCGTCGTCGGCGCGCGGCCGCAGTTCGTGAAGCTCTCCCCGTGGATCGTGCGCTACGGGCGGCCGGCCACGAGCACGTCATCGTGCATACCGGCCAGCACTACGCTCCCGAGCTCTCGGACTCACTGTTCACCGACCTGGGCATCCCCTCGCCTGACATCAACCTCGAGATCGGTTCCGGTAGCCACGCCGTGCAGACCGGGACGATGATGATCGGCCTGGAGAAGGTCTTCGAACAGGAGCGGTCGGACTGGGTGCTCGTGTACGGCGACACCAATTCGACGCTCGCTGCGGCCATCGCCGCCGTGAAGCTGCACCAACCCGTCGCGCACCTCGAGGCCGGCCTCCGGTCGGGCAATCGGCTGATGCCCGAGGAGCACAACCGGATCGTCACCGACCACGTCGCGGATCTGCTGCTCGCCCCAACCGTGACGGCGATGGAGCACCTGGCCGCGGAGGGGCTCGGACCTCGATCGATCGACGTCGGCGACGTGATGACCGATGTCTGCTTCCGTGTCCGCGACGCAGTCCGGCTCCGGCCGCCGTCGATGCCCGTCGAGTGGTCGCCCGACCACGAGACCGTGCTGGCCACCATCCACCGCGCGGAGAACACCGATGACCCTGTCCGGCTCGAGCGGGTGCTGAGCCGGCTCGACGGCCTCGGCGAGCGCGTCCTGCTCGTCGCCCACCCGCGCCTCGTCTCCCGCGCCGAGCACTTCGATATCGCGTTGCGTCGTGACAACATCGTTCCGATTCCGTCGATGTCCTACAGCCAGATGGTGCTGGCGGTCGACAGCGCCGTCGGCGTCGTCACCGACTCCGGCGGCCTGCAGAAGGAGGCGTATCTGCTCACCACGCCGACCCTCACCGTGCGCTCCGAGACGGAGTGGCCGGAGACACTCACCGACGGCTGGAACACGATCGATCCCGACCTCACGATCGACGCCCGGGAGTACTTCCGCCGGGCCCACCCGCCCCAGACGGCACAGCCCTTCGGCGACGGACACGCCGCAGAGCGGGTTGTCTCGGCCCTGGAAGCATGGTCCGGATCATGAGCGCGCTCACCCCTTTCCTCTTCACAGTTCAGAAGATGCTGCTGCGGCTCGGGCACTGGTACTATTCCCGGCGCAAGCCGGCTGGAGCCGCCGATCACGTGGGTCGTCGGGCCGAATGAGATCGCCTCGATGGTGCACCAGATCACGAACGCCATTCCCGGCGCTCATTCCGTCTCGTTGTCGGGAAGTCGCCAATACGGGTATCACTACGACAGCCAGCTAAAAGTAACGGGCCCCGCCCGCATCGTCGGGCTGCGCCGGGTCGTCTGGGCGCCCCTCGAACTGGCCAGACTGATGGTGCTAGCGCGCGGTTTCATCTATGTCGGATCGACGGGCTTTCTGCTCGATCAGTTCGATCAGCGCCGTTTCGAGATGGCGTTCCTCAAGAAGCACGGCCTGAAGATCGTCTGCTACTGGACCGGAAGCGACATCCGTTCGACCCGCAAGATGAACGAGCTCGAGAAGAGGACGGGCCTGGCGAACATCTCGACGTACATCGCGCTCGTCAACCCGGTCTTCGGCACCGATCGGCACGAGGACACCCTGCGCAGGATCGCCGCGGTGGCCGACGAATACGCCGACGCCATGTTCAACAACGGCACCGACCATCTCTCCTACCTCACTCGGCCGACCGAGCCGTTCCTCTATTTCATCCCCGATGAGGAGTTCGCCACGGACTCCACCAAGTTCGAGTCCCTCTCCCCCTCGTCCTCGTCCATGCCACGACCTCGCCGATCATCAAGGGAACGCAGCTCGTCCGCTCTGCGGTCGGTCGCTTGCGAGCGGATGGCTACGAGTTCGAATACCGGGAACTCATCGGCGTCTCGCACGACGAGATCAGGGAGGAGCTCTCCCGCGCCCACATCGCGCTGAACCAGTTCTACGGTTTCAGCACAGCAGTCTTCGGGATGGAGGCCCTCGCGGCCCGCTGCGCCGTGCTGATGAGCGCTGACGGCACGATCGAGAAAGATCTCCAGGCCGGTGCGAACGAAGCCTGGCTCGTGACGAAGAATTTCGAGGTCTACGAGAAGCTCAAGTCACTGCTCGACCACCCCGAAAGGATCGAGCCTCTCGCCCGGCGCGGCGAGGAGTGGGCGTTCGAGAACGGATCGCGCTCCCGCGCGGGTGCGCTCCTGAACCGCATCCTCGATTCGGTCGTCGACGGCACGTACGTTCCGCGCGCGATCGTCACCGAGGCCGCCCAGTCGTCGAGCGGTGCTCCATCGTGAGCCCGAGAGTCTTGATCGTCGGCCACGGCACAGCAGGACGCGCCCTCGGAGCGGACGTCAAGCGCCGCGGCGGAACAGTCGTCGGGTACCTGGATGATCGGGACACCTCGCCGGAGGTTCTCGGTACCCTCGCCGACATCAACGAGGTCATCGACCGCGCCGGCGTCGAAGTCGTGTACTTCGCGATCCCTTCGGTCGACGCGGCCGCTGTCCGGAATTTCGTCAACCTGGTTCGCTCCGACAGCGTCGAGATCGCGATCGTTCCGCGCACCTATGCGATCCTCACCAAGGAGACGGTCGACATCGACGACCTCACCGACGTGGACGTGCTCGACCTCGTCGGCCGGGAACCGGTGAAACACGACCTCCTCAGCTCGCGGGCGTTCATCGCCGGCAAGAAGGTGCTCGTCACCGGCGCGGCAGGCTCCATCGGCTCCCGCCTCGTGCAGCAGCTCGTCGGGATGCAACCCGCGGAAGTCGTCTGCGTCGACTGGTGGGAGAACGGGATGTTCTTCCTCGGCCAGGAGCTCAGCGATCAGCGCGCCGTGTCGTTCAGAATCGCCGACGTGAAGAACGAACCGCTCATGGATCGCATCCTTGCCGAGGTCCAGCCCGACATCGTCTTCCACGCGGCCGCCTACAAGCATGTTCCGCTCATGCAGGACAACCCCCTCGAAGCGATCACCAACAACGTCTGGGGCTCGCTGAACATCCTCCGCCTCGCGCAGAAGCACGACGTGGCGAACGTGGTCTATGTGTCGACCGACAAGGCTGTCAACCCGGTCAACGTGATGGGAGCGACCAAGCGGCTTGGCGAGATGATCCTCGAGATCCTCTCCACCGGCGGCGGGAAGACCCGATTCAACGCCGTGCGCTTCGGGAACGTCATCCAGAGCAATGGCAGTGTCATGCAGATCTTCCGCGGCCAGATCGCGAACGGCCGCCCGCTTACCGTCACCCATCCCGACGTGACGCGTTTCTTCATGACGGTGGACGAAGCCTCCCAACTGATCATCCAGTCGGCGTTGATCGGCAACGAGAGCGAGATCTTCGTGCTCGACATGGGCGAACCGGTGAAGATCATGGACCTCGCCCGGAGTCTCATCAAGGTGGTCGATCCGTCGCTGACGATCGAGATCACGGGATTGCGTCCCGGCGAGAAGATGTACGAAGAGCTGAGCTACGAGCCGGACAAGGTCGAACGCACGGGCAATCAGAAGATCTTCGTGGTGCGGGATGCCGTCGTGAACGACCCCGAGACGACGCTGAGGGAGATCGAGGCTCTCGTCGACGACGCACGGGCCTACCGGATCGGTCCGGCCGAGGCCATCGAGCGTCTTCGCGGGTTCGGGTTCCCCATCAAATGAGGATCCTCGTCACCGGCGCCGGCGGGCGTCTCGGAACGGCCCTCGTCGCTCGCCTGGAACGGGATGATCACGAGGTCACCGCCGTGGTCAGTCCTCGGTCACCTGACGACGCCGCCCGGGTCCGCCTCGACCTGGCCGACACCGCAGCGGTCTCGAGCCGCGCCCGCGAAGCGCGCCCGGAAGCAATCGTCCATGTCGGCGCCATCGTAGGCGCTGCCTGTGAAGCCGATCCGGCTGCGACTCGAGCGGTCAATATCGAAGCCACCCGTGCCCTGGGACTCGTCGCGGCCGAGCGGGCGGCCCGGCTGATCTTCGTCTCGACCTCCGCGGTCTACGGCACCGGATACACGACACCTGTCGACGAGGATGGCCCCCTCGATCTGGGCAGCGCATACGCGCGGTCGAAGCGCGAGGCCGAGCTCGTGCTCGATGACCTGGCGAACGGCGCCGACCTCGACGTGGTCTCCCTCCGGGTCTTCAATCTCTTCGGCCCCGGGTTCACGGATTCCCTGGTCTCGCGCCTGGAGCGGGCGACACCGGATCGGCCTGCGCTACTGTACGGCCTAGACGGGTATGTTCGCGACTACGTCCATGTCGACGATACGACGGATTTGATCGCTCGGGCGCTCCGGACTCCTTCGCTTCCGCGAGTGCTCAATGTCGGCTCGGGACAGGCGACCAGCAATCGACGACTGATCGATCTCCTCACTATCGACCCGGCGGCCTACCGCGTCGAGAACGCTCCGCCCAGCTACAGCTGTGCGGACATCTCACTCGCGACGTCTGTCCTAGGTTTCGCTCCCACGCATACGATGGAAACACATGGCTGACAACATCACCGTGCGGGCTCACGCATACTGCACCTATTTCGACAGCGGGTATCTGCCGCGTGCCCTTGCTCTGTTCGACTCGCTGCAGCGGCACGGCGACGATTCGCCGATCTGGGTTCTGGCCCTCGACGATGAGACGGCCGACACGCTGAGAGCGCTCGATCGCGCCGGGCTGCACGTGATCACGGCGCGCGATCTGGAGGCGGCCGTCCCCGAACTGGCCCCGCTGCGGGCGAAGCGTACCCGGATGGAGTACTACTTCACGCAGACACCGCTTCTGATGCGGTATGTGCTGGATGTGCTCGGCACGCCTGGCAGCGTGGCGATCTACCTCGACGCCGATCTCTTCTTCTTCGATTCGCCCATCCGGGTGCTCGATGCCCTCGGCGAGGATCGGTCGGCATCATCGAGCACCGTTACCCGGCGAAGCTCGAGAAGAAGCTGGCGAAGTACGGCAAATACAACGTCGGCTGGGTAGGCATCCGTGACGACCCCAACGGCCGGGCTTGCGTCGACTGGTGGGCGGCGAGCTGCCTGGACTGGTGTTCCGACACTCCCGAAGACGGCAAGTACGCCGACCAGGGGTACCTCGACCAGTTCCCGGCACGGTTCGACGGTGTCGTCTCGCTCACTGGAGGCGGCCTGAACCTGGCACCGTGGAACACCAGCCGCACCCGCCTCGGCTCCTCCGGAGGCGCCTGGCTGGTCGACGGCCACGATCCGCTGGTCTTCATGCACTTCCACGGCATCCGTCGCCGCGGCGACTGGTTCATCACGAGCCAGCTGCTCTACCGCAGTCCCATGACCTCCGCGCTGCGTCACGGCGCATACGTGCCCTACTTGAAACGACTGCTCGAATGGGAGTCGTTCGCCGCCGCGAACGCCCCCGCACGAGCCGTAGCGAAACGGGGCGCCGGTCTCCGCGGACTGCTGTTCCGTGCTCAGCGCGGACTGATCGACGCTCTCTCGATCGTGTCCGGGAACGCCCTCCGTGCGTCCGCGCTTCAGGCGAGCGAGAGCACCCAGGCTTCGGAGACAGACGGGATCCCGAGGTAGTCGGCAAGGTCGTAGTCGAGCCCCGGATGGGTGCTCATGAGCCGTAGACCGTTCTTCTCGGCCACGCCGAGGAGCTCAGCGCGGTTGAACACGAACTCCTGCGCCGGCTGCCCATACGCGTACTTCGCGAACCTGGTCGTCGGAAGCTCCGTCACGGTGACGCCGTGCAGGATGACGTGTCCCCGGGTCACGCGGGCGTATTCGGAGACGGCGCGCTGCCAGTCGGGCATGTGGATGAGCGCGACACCGTCGATCACGACGTCACGGCTGCTGTCGGCGGCGGGAAGATCGTATGCACTGGCGACCTCGAAGTTCTGGGCCGGGTAGTGCTCGGTCGCCAGCGCGATCATCGACGCCGAGATGTCGATCCCGAGGTAGTCGGCTTCCGGAAGCCACGCGGTCAGGACAGCCGAGTTGTAGCCGCCGCCGCAGCCCGACTCGAGCAGGCTCGACGGCCGCGCCGGCAGCGCGTCGACCGCGGCGTGCAGCGAAACGACGTCCTCCCGGGGATTTCCGGCTAGCGCGTCGGCGATGATCGGCTGCCACGCCCTGTCCTGCCGTCGTGCGGTGGCGTCGCTCCACACGGAGAACGCGCCGTCGCCGAACGAGTCGACATCGAGCGTGTAACCGCTGGATGCGAGGACCCGGCTGGACAGCTTCGGGAAACGCTGCGACGCGATCGGAACGAGCCGGGACAGGACTGACACCTAGTTCTCCTTCGTCGGGGGTGCTGCTCCCGAGGCGTCTCGGGTTCGGCGTTGACCAGCGTCACGAACTCATCGTATTCGTGCACATAGTCCTCGGGGTCGTAGGGGTGCGATGCGAGCACAACGAGCGCGGCGTCATCCGAATAGTCGTACTGAGTCCCCCAGGTGAGCGCCGGCATGTACAGCCCGACAGACGGCCGGTCGAGGGTCACCACCGTTCGTCGCTCGCCGTCGTCGACCATAGCCTTCACCGAACCGCTCACGCAGATGAGGAACTGCTGGCACTCGCGGTGAGCGTGGATGCCGCGCGGTTCCCCCTCGGGCACCGAGGAGATCACGAAGACGCGCTCGACCCTGAACGGGAGTTGCTTGCCGATCTCGCCGACCGCCAGCGATCCTTTGGCATCGACGATCTCCGCGAGGTCGACGAGTCCGGGCCACGGCCGTTCCGGTTTTGTCATGCCCTCACAGCCCGTCGATGGCGTCGCGGACACGAGCCACTTCGTCGTCGGTGAGCTCTGGGAACAGCGGGATGGACAACACGCTCTCCGTCGCCCAGTCGGTGACGGGCAGCTCGGCGGGCAGAGGCGTGAAATCGGGGAAGGCCTGACGGTGATCGGCGATCGGATAATGCACATCCGTGCCGATGCCCGCGGCGTCGAGGGCTTCGCGCGCCGTCGCCCGGTGCTCGGTCGTGAGCACAGCGAGGTGCGCCGTGAACGCCGGCGACGACGAGTTCACGAGGCGGGCGCCGATCGGTGCAGCCGACTCGTAAACAGTGTGAATGGCTCGTCTGCGCTCATTGGCCGCGTCGAGCAGCGGCAGCTTCACCCGGAGGATCGCCGCCTGGAGTTCGTCCATCCGACTGTTGCGCCCATGCGCCCGCCCGATGCGGTACTTGGCCGTCCAGCCGTACTGCCGCATCTGCCGCACCGCTTCCGCGAGGGAGGAGTCGTCGGTGAAGACGGCCCCGCCGTCGCCAAGCGCGCCGAGGTTCTTGGTGGGGTAAAAGCTCGTCGTGGCGATGTCGCCGGCCAGGCCGCCCATGCGCTCGCCCGCTCGGGCTCCGATCGACTGCGCACAGTCCTCGACTACCCGGATGCCGTGCCTGGCCGCCACGGCCGCGATCGCGCCGGTCGGCGCCAGCGCACCATAGAGATGGGTGACGACGACCGCCTTCGGCGCGATGGGAAGCCCGGCGATCGCGGCCTCGAAGGTCTCGGCGCTCATGAGCAGAGTGGACGGGTCGATGTCGCAGTACACCGGAACACCGCCGAGGAGTCGCGTCGCGACGCTGGTGTAAGCCCCCGCGTTGGCGACGGTGACGACGAAGTCGCCCGCCTCGACGCCGACGGCCGCTAGCGCCAGCTCCAGCGCGTCGGTGCCGTTCGCCACCAGTACCGCCTCACGGGCGCCGAGATAGGCGGCGAACTCGGTCTCGAAGGCCGCGTGGTTGGGTCCGAGAACGAACCAGCCGCTCTCGATCACTCCGGCGACGGCCGACGCTATGGCGGCGGAGAGGTCGGTCGGCATGCGCGACAGGTCGTTGAACGGGATGCGGCCGGGCGAGGTCATAGGGCGTTCGCAATCTCTCGTGGACGGTCTCCGGATGCGCCGTCGTCGCGACGGGGGCGCACAAGAGCGGCTTCCCGCACCAAGACGAAGACCAGGAGGGCGTAAGCGACGGAGCCGATCAGGACGACCGCCGTCGGGGTGACCGCTGTCGACCACCACCAGCTGCCTTCGCCGCTCAGCCGCCAGCCCGTCGCGGTATCGCCGACAGTGTAGCGACGGATGTTGTAGTACAGGGCGACCGCTTGGGCGACGGCGAGCGTCGCCATGATGACGACGCGTTGCAAGCGCGTGAGCGAGATCTCGCGACGCCCGACCTGCAGCATCGCGACGCCCAGGAACAGGATCAAGAGCGGAAGGAGGTAGCGTGGCTGCACCTGCGTTCCGACCACGTTGAGGCTGCGCTGCAGCACGAAGACGGGCAGAGCGTACAACACGAAGCCGACGCCGATGAGCACGAGCAGCTTTCGACGATTCATCGAGGCGAGATTGACGAACACCAGGGCGAAGGCGCAGCCGGTGGCGCCGAGCGTGACGATGGCGGGCATCTCGGTGTCGAACCAGCCGAGCGGCCAGGTTCCGAACGCTCCCGCCCACAAAGAGGGCGCCTGGGCGAGGTTGCGCACGAAGACGGTCATCGCATCGTGCACGACGACGTCGGGGTTTCCGTCGTTGAGGCCGGTCGACGCGATGGCGCCCGTCGTCGTCGTGAAGTAGAACGCGAGACCGACGACGGCCATCGCCGCCGGGAGGATCGCACTGATCCAGTAGGCCCGCGCCCGGCGTGCGGTCAGGACCAGGACAGCCCCGATAGCGATCACGATGTAGATGGCGCCGTCACCCCGTGAGCCCGCGGCGAGGAAGACGGAGACGATGAACAGGAGCGCGAAGAGCACTCTTCGGCGACCGCCCGACTCGAAGTAGCCGAGGAGGGCCAGCCACGCCCCGCCGAGGCCCGTGATGGTCCAAGAGCTCGGATTATTCGACGCGATGATGAACAGCCCGAGAGGCACCGTGGAGATGAGCCACATCCAGAGCAGGGTGCGCCGCCGGGACGGACTCAGCAGGGCGTACAGGGCCGTCCCCATCCCGATGAAGATGAGCACATTGAGCACCCGCATGACGAGGATCGACCCCACGATGTTCGGACTGGCGAACGCGCCCATCACCGCGTAGTAGACGGGCGGATACGAGTTTCGGAAGTTGCCGCGGTCTGAGGACACCGTCGCCGTCGACGCGAGCGCACGCTCCTGACATTCCGCGCTCACGGTCGGCTTTCCCACGTAGCACTTGGCACCTGAGACAAGGGAGGCGGGCACGGTGCGCTCGCCGGCCGTGTCACCGGGCTCGCAGAGTCCCGGGCGATCACCGAGCGCACACCAGGTGCTCACCAGGTGGAAGTCGTCGTCGGGGCTGGCGCCGACCGGCGACGCGAGTACCCAGGCGAGAAGCGCGATGAGCGCGATGGCCGGCGCGAGGAAGATCAGGCGGAACGACCCACCGGCTCTCACGGGGCGCCGAGCGGCCGGGCCGGAATCACCGGGGTCCCCGGCGGTGGCATCGTACTCGGGGGCGCGGAGATCAGTCATCGGCCGCGACCTCGTCGAAGGACATGAGCTTGACGTACTCGGCGACCGTCGGCACCGTCGCTGTGAGTGTCTGGAAGTCGCCTCGCGCCGTGACTCGCCCCGACTCGATCAGGTAGACATCGTCTGCGTGCTGAACTGTGGACAGCCTGTGCGCGATCACGATCACGGTGACACTGCCGTGCAGCTCGCGGAGGCTCTCGCTGATGAATGCTTCGGAAGCCGCATCCAGCGCGCTCGTCGCCTCGTCCATGATGAGCAGCTTCGGTTGCGTGTAGAGAGCGCGGGCCAGCCCGATCCGTTGCACCTGCCCACCGCTCAACGCGTTTGACTGCTTGCCCACCGACGTGTCGATGCCGTCGGGAAGGCTGGCGATGAAGTCCTCGAGATAGGCGGCGCGCACGACGGCAGACAGTCGCGCACGATCGATGTCGGGACCGGCGACACCGAGGGCGATGTTCTCGGCGATCGTCCCGGACACCATCCCGGGGCGCTGCGGCACGTAGGAGACGAGACCGGGTAAAGAGGAACGTACGTCGAGCGGGTCGGCGCCGCCGATGCGCACCGTGCCCTGCTGGCCGGGGACTAGGCCGAGCAGCATGTCGACGAGGGTCGTCTTGCCCGCTCCTGACGGACCGATGATGGCCACGAACTCGCCCGGATCAGCGGTGAGCGAGATCGAGTTCAGCGCCTTGACGTCCGAGCCCGGGTAGGCGAAATCGGCGTCTTGGATGTCGACCGACAACCCGGCCGCGCCGAACTGCGCACGATCGATCTGCGTGCGCGCCGGCCTCCGCGCCTGCAGCTCGTGGTGCTCCGTCAGGAGGGTATGCGCCAGCCTGGACTGTTCGACGTTGGTCTTGATCTGTCCGACCGAATTCTGCAGGGAAGCAGCGATGCCATGATCCGGGTGCCACCGGTGAGGAAGACGCCCAGAGTGGCCACGCCGCTGACCAGACCGTTCGTCGTGAGCTGCTGCGCGACGAGCACGACGACGCCGACGATCAGTGCGGTCTCGATGACATAGCGGGGCATGCCCGAGAGGAACGTGGTCGTCGCGCTGCTCTGCGACAGGCGTGTCCGCGCGTCGTGCATCCGGTTGATGTAGAGCTCTTGCTTGCCGAGCACCGACAGCTCGCGGAAGGTGTCGAGACTGTCGCTGACCAGGGAGTTCGTCATGATCGAGCCCTCCGCAGCGGCGCGACCGGCCCGTTTGAGGCTCCGGCCGATCACCAGCTGGATCACCACGGCCACCGCGGCGAAATAGAGGAGCGCGAAGACGGCGGCCACCGGATCGACGAAGAAGAACGACCCGCAGATCAGGATCAGCAGGAATCCCTCGCTGATGATGATGGCAATGCTGTTCAGCAGACTCGTGAACGCAGCGGTCATAGAGCCGGTGATCGTGAACTGGTACTCCGCTTTGGAGTAGCGGTTCGACTCGTCGAGCGAGCCGTAGAGAAGGAGCCTGGCGACGTCAATCGCGTTCCGTGCCTCGACTGAGGCGATCAGGAAGGCGAGCCTGCGGGTGAGGATGACCGCGAGAAACGATTTACCCACGAAGACGACGAGCACGATGACCGCGAGCCAAAGGAGAGCATACGGTCCGGAGAAAGGGAGCCGCACACCGGCGATCTCGATCGGGCCCGTAGAGGAGGCCTTGCTGTCGAGTTGCGCCGTTCCGACGGCCGCGATCACGCCGATGAGCGCGATGCCGACGACATCCAGCAGCCCTGACAGTGTGCGGCCGACGACGAGGACGATGAACTTCAACCGCTCGGAGGGGGTCATGAAGCCCAGGGAGGTGCGAACGGCTCTGAGCATTGGTAAAGACTATCGCAGTGCTTCTGAGCCGAATCTTCGAGCTAGCGCCGCCTAGGCACTGACGACCGTGTCGATCCAGGGCCGTCCCGCGGCGTCGAGGGCGGCGATGTCAGCATCCACCATGAGCTGGGCAAGGCGCGGGGTGTGCACTTTCGGTGTCCATCCGAGCAGCTCCTGGGCACGGCTCGCGTCACCGACGAGCGCGTCGACCTCGGTCGGCCGCAGGTACCGCTCGTCGAACCGGACGTAACGCTCCCAGTCGAGCCCCGCGTGCTCGAACGCGATCTGGAGGAAGTCGCGCACCGTGTACGCGGCGCCCGTGGCGACGACGTAGTCGGTCGGGTCGTCGTGCTGGAGCATCCGCCACATCGCCTCGACGTATTCGGGCGCGTACCCCCAGTCCCGCACGGCATCGAGGTTGCCCATGAAGAGCTCCGACTGCACGCCCGCCTTGATCCGGGCGACCGCCCGCGTGATCTTGCGCGTGACGAAAGTCTCTCCGCGCCGGGGCGACTCATGGTTGAAGAGAATGCCGTTGACGGCGAACAATCCATAGCCCTCGCGATAGTTGCGGGTGACCCAGTACGAATAGAGCTTCGCGGCGCCGTACGGCGAGCGCGGGTAGAACGGCGTCTCCTCGTTCTGCGGCGGCGGCGTGGCGCCGAACATCTCCGAGCTCGACGCCTGGTAGAAGCGGCACTCGAGCCCGACCATCCGGATCGCTTCCAAGAGCCGGATGGTGCCGAGGCCGGTCGAATTGCCGGTGTACTCGGGCTCGTCGAAACTCACCCGCACGTGCGACTGCGCGGCGAGGTTGTAGACCTCGTCGGGCTGGACGGTACTGAGCAGTGTGACCAGCCGCGAGCCGTCGCTGAGATCGCCGTAGTGCAGAAACAGCCGGGTGCCCGCGACATGCGGGTCGGTGTAGAGGTGATCGATGCGCGCCGTGTTGAACGTGGAGGCGCGACGGATCAGTCCATGCACCTCGTAGCCCTTACTGAGCAGCAGCTCCGCAAGATAGCTTCCGTCCTGTCCTGTGATACCGGTGATCAGCGCGCGTTTCGGACGGGTTTCGGTCATGATCCGAGCCTAACGCAGCGCCGTTCAGCGAGCCTGGGCGTTCACGCGACCGGCCGCGTATGCCGAGGCCCAGCGGATCGGATGGTTCCACAGCGGACTGAGCGGCCGCAGCACCGCGGGCAGGTGCCTCCGCTTGACGCCTTCCGATTCGAGGCTCGAAGCCCGGCGGTTCGCGACGGTCAGCGAGTCCGGATGCCAGCGGAACGCCGAGACGGGCACCCTCGTCCAGATGAAACGGCCGTGCCGGCGCAGTTTGAGGAAGGCGTCGAGGTCCATCGAGTACTTGAGGTCTTCGTCGAAGCCCCCGATCGCGTCGAGCGCGTCGAGCCTGATCATGGTCCCCGGATGCGGGATGAGGTCCGGTCCCCAAGCCAGGAGGACCTTCGCGAGACCGCCGGCGTTGCTCGTGGCGAGGATCTTGCCGGAGGGATCAATGTACTCGCAGCCGCCGTACGCGAGCACTGCGCTTTCGTCCTTGTCGAGCATCGCCTTGAGACGGGCGAGGCCGCCCGCCCGGAACATGTCGTCGTCGCCGATCCAGGCGTAGTAGCTCTCGCCGTCGCGCGCAGCGACTCCGCGATTGATCGCCGCCGAGATCCCCGTCTTCGGGTCGTCGACGATCACGGCTCCGTGCTCGGCGGCGAGCGCGCGCGCTTCCGTCGCTGAAGGCGGTGCGATGACGACCAGGGTGAGAGCGACATCCGCCCGCTGAGCGTCGACCGAGTCGAGCGTTTCGCGCAGGGTGTCGATGCGGTCGCCCAGGGTGGGAAGGACGACGAGGATCTCAGGCCGAGGCATTATCCTAAAGTAGCTCCACGTTCGATGCAGTTGCCTGCCCAGATAGGTCCCAGTGAGTATAGCCAGCACAACCTCCCCGTTTTCTCTCGACCGGTCGGCAAGGGTATACATCGCCGGGCACCGTGGACTCGTCGGGAGCGCCATCTGGCGACGATTCGCCGAAGCGGGCTTCACCGACCTGGTCGGAGCGACCTCGGCCGAGGTCGACCTGCGCGACCGCGCGGCGGTCTTCTCCTTCTTCGAGCGCACCCGGCCCGATGTCGTGATCGACGCCGCGGCAAGGGTGGGCGGCATCCTCGCCAACAACACCTACCCGGCCGAATTCCTCAGCGACAACCTGCAGATCCAGGTCAACGTGATGGATGCTGCCAATGCGGTGTCTGTCGACCGTCTCCTCTTTCTCGGCTCGTCCTGCATCTATCCCAAGTTCGCGGCGCAGCCGATCCGAGAGGACTCGCTGCTCACCGGTCCCCTCGAACCCACGAACGATGCATACGCGATCGCCAAGATCGCGGGGATCATGCAGGTGCAGGCCTCTCGCCGGCAGTACGGACGCCACTGGATCTCCGCGATGCCGACCAACCTCTACGGGCCGGGCGACAACTTCCATCCCGAGCACTCGCATGTCCTTCCGGCGTTGATGCGTCGTCTGCACGAGGCCGCTCGGGACGGTGTCGACGAGGTGACCATCTGGGGCTCCGGCACGCCCCGCCGCGAGTTCCTCTACGTCGACGATCTCGCCGACGCCACCCTGTTCCTGCTCGAGAACTACGACTCACCCGACACGATCAACGTCGGCGTTGGCGACGACGTCTCGATCCGCGAACTCGCCGAGACCATCGCGTCGGCCGTCGGGTTCACCGGAGCGCTCGTCCAAGACACGTCGAAGCCCGACGGAACGCCACGCAAGCTGCTCGATGTGTCGCGCCTGAGCGACCTCGGCTGGAGGGCGCGGATGGCGCTCCCCGACGGCATCGCCAACACCTACGAGTGGTATCTCGGCCACCTGGAGTCGCTGCGCTCAAAGTGAGCACGGCGACCGTTGATAGGCTCTCCGACATGCCGGCATCCCTGAGTGAGACTCTCATCGTCATGCCCGCATACAACGAGGCGGCCTCCGTCGGCGAAGTCGTGACCGAGGTGCTGAACCATCTTCCCGGCGTCGGCTGTCTGGTCGTCGACGACGGATCGACCGACGACACAGCCGCCACGGCCCGCCAGGCGGGCGCCGCGGTGGCCCAACTCCCGTTCAACCTGGGCGTCGGCGGCGCGATGCGCTTGGGCTTCAAGTACGCGCTCTCGAACGGCTACCGGAACGTCGTGCAGGTCGACGCCGACGGTCAGCACGACCCGGCCGACGTCGTGAAGCTGCTCGCTGGACTAGACGCGGCGGATATCGTTCTCGGGGCCCGGTTCGCGGGAGAAGGCGACTACGCCGCCGCGGGCCCGCGGCGATGGGCGATGGTCGTTCTGGCGCGGGTACTGAGCCGCACGGCTAAGGTCAAACTAACCGACACGACGTCCGGCTTCCGGGCGTCAGGACCGCGCGCCGTTCGCCTGTTCGCCCGGCACTACCCCGCTGAGTACCTCGGTGACACGATCGAGTCGCTCGTGATCGCGGCCCGCGCCGGCTGCGTCGTCGCCCAGGTCCCCGTGTCGATGCGGCCTCGCGCCGCGGGCGTCCCTTCGCACAACCCGATCAAGGCCGCCGTCTTCCTCGCCAGGGTGGGCATGGCGGTGATGTTCGCCTTCATCCGGCCGAACATCCCGCTCCGCGAGGGGATCGGGGAGCGACCTTGAACGTAGCCAGCTACATCTTCGGGATCCTGGCGGCCCTGCTGACCCTCGTCATCGTCATCGAGATGCTCCGCCGTCGCCGGTTGCGCGAGCGGCACGCGGTTTGGTGGCTGCTGGCCGGCGTGCTGGCACTGATCATCGGGATCTTCCCGCAGACCCTGCGCTGGGCTGCGGATCTCGTCGGCATCGCCATCCCGACCAACCTGGTCTTCTTCGTCAGCGTCGCCATCCTCTTCCTGGTGTGCTTGCAGCACAGCGCCGAGCTGACGGATCTCGAGAGCCAGAACCGCACTTTGGCCGAGACTGCGGTGATGCACGACCTCCGCATCCTGCAGCTCGAGAAGGCACTCGAAGCAGCCCTCGAAGGGACTCCCCGACCGGCCCCCCAGACGAACGAACACGACCGCAGCGGCGACGACCAGGGCAGCGATTCCGACGGAAGAACACGATGAGGCGACTCCTCTCCCACTCGGCGGTGCGGTACCTGATCGCCGGCGGCCTCAGCTTCCTCGTCGACTTCGGGCTGCTCGCCCTCCTGCACAACGTGCTCCTCTGGCCGGTCTGGCTCGCGAGCGGGGTGGCCTTCCTGCTGAGTTTCGCCTTCACATACACGATCCAACGGATGTTCTCGTTCCTCTCGAGCGCACCGCACGGTCGCGCCGTGTTGCGATATACCATCCTGGTCATCTTCAACACCCTGGCGACGATCGCCATCGTCTCCCTGATCAACAGCTCCGCGCTCGGATGGATCGGCGGCAAGGTCGTGGCCACGATCGTCACGACCGTCTGGAACTACTTCGCATACCGATACTGGGTCTTCGTCGATCCCAGGAAGCAGACCACCGATGCCGATCAGGCATCGACCGAGAGGACCTGACCGTGTACAACGGAGCCCGCATCGCTGCGGTCGTGCCCGCTTACAAAGAAGAGGCGATGATCGCGACGGTCATCGAGACGATGCCGGAGATCGTCGATCACATCGTGATCGTCGACGACCACAGCCCCGACGCGACGAGCGACGTCGTGCGCCGAGTCGACGATCCTCGTGTCACGCTGGTTCGGCACGAGGTCAATCAGGGCGTCGGCGGAGCGATCATCACCGGGCACCGCGTGGCCATCGAGCTCGGCGCCGACGTGAACGTCATCATGGCCGGCGACGCGCAGATGGACCCCGACTACCTCCCGCCTCTCCTCGATGCGGTCACCACCGACGGCTACGGCTTCGCCAAGGCGAACCGGTTCTTCTCCCCGGAGTCGTTCCACGGCATGCCGGGACACCGCGTCTTCGGCAACATCGTGCTGTCGTTCATGACGAAACTTGCCTCCGGGTACTGGAATCTGTTCGACCCGCAGAACGGGTACACCGCCATTCGCACCGAGGTGCTCAAGCGGGTGCCGCTCGACAACGTGTCCAAGCGCTACAGCTTCGAGAACGACCTGCTCATCCACCTCAACATCCTGCAGGTTCCCGCCACAGACGTCCCCATCCCCGCGGTCTACGGCGAGGAGGTGTCCAGCATCCGTCTGTCGAAGGTGGTGCCCGAACTGCTCGCCCTGCTCACGCGCGGGTTCTGGCGTCGCATCTGGTACCGCTATGTGCTCTGGTCGTTCTCGCCCATCGCCCTGCTGCTCTTCCTCGGTCTCATCCTGTTCGTGGTGGGGCTCGGCGTGGCCATCTGGGTGTGCTTCCAGATCGCGGCCTCGGCCGTCGCCACCGCCGCGACCGTGATGCTCGCCGCGCTCCCGCTGATCCTGGGCTCGCAGATGCTGATCAGCGCGCTGCAGCTCGACATCCAGGCGAGTCCGTCCACGCCGAATCTCCCGCCGTTCGGGGACTGAGCCCTTCTTCACCCGGCCCGCACCCTCGCGCGGCCTTACCGCGCCCGCGTGCGGAGCTGTAATAGTATCGATCGCGGTATCAGGGCAGCGCGCTCGTCGACAGCAACCGAATCGGGGAGCATCCATGCAGAACACCATCGAGCAGCAGACCGTCCGGCCGTCGTGGACTCGACGCACGTGGGCGGCGACCCGGCGACGGTGGGTTCCGCTGCTGCTCGTGTTCGCCTCCTTCGTCATGGGATTCACCGTGACAGCCCACCACACTGAGGCGCTTTCGCCGATCGACGAGTGGGTCTACGCCGACTACCTCTACAAGCTCCCCCAGCAGGTCCTCATCCCGCGAGGGCAGGAGATCGGCCCGGAGGCGTTGAAGCTCATGGCCTGCACCGGCGTGCGCGAATACGGTCCGATGGGACCGGAGTGCGGATCGGATTACGCAGCCCACCTCGACGAGTTCCCGCAGGGCGGCATCACCTCCGCCGACGGCTACACCCCCTGTACTTCCTGATCACCTGGCCGGCGGCGAAGGTGATCCAGGCCGTCACGCACACCTCCCTGGTCGAGGCGGCCCGTTTCACGGGTGCTTTCTGGTTGGCGGGAGGGATGCTCCTCTTCGCGTGGCTGTTGAGTCTGTTCAGGATCAAACCGGTGATCATCCTCGGTCTCGGCTTAGCGGTGATCGCGTCGCCGTTCGCGTGGTGGACCTTCACCTTCGTCAGTACCGATGCGCCGGTGCTCGCGCTCGGCGCCCTGATGCTCATCGCCGCGATCAAATTCGTGCGCGGTCACTGGTCGGGATGGTGGCTCCCGTTGATCGGGGGCGTGGCCACGCTGTTCAAGATCACGAGTATCCTCGCGGTGCTTCTCGTTGCGCTCTACCTGGTGCTCGAACTCGTGATCAGGCGCATCCGGGAGAACCCGAGACGCCGCGGATTCGAGTGGCGCGCGGCGTTCGCGGGCCGGGGCGACGACGGCTATCTCGTCATCGCTGCGAGCAGCGTGATCGCGGCGCTCGTCGCCGAGATCGGCTGGCTGGCCCTGCGTGCGGCGATCGCGATCGGTCCGGCGGCGAACCAGGGGGTGACCGGCCAGATGTCCTTGAAGGATTTCGGCTCCCAGTTCGTCAACTTCCTGCCGGGCACGATCATCTCGAACGTCAACATCACCGGCCGCACCACGCTGGGCCTGCCGATCCAGCCGTTCATCGTCGAACCCCTGGCCTGGATCACGATCGGCGGCGTTGTCGGCGCGGTCGCCATCTACACCTGGCGACGTGCGAACGCCACCCTGGTGTACTCGATCGCCGTTCTGGCGATCCTCGGTGCTCCGCTACTGGCCGTCGCACTGGACCTGCAGGGCACGTACTTCCCGATTCCGCCGCGCTACGGCACAGCACTGCTGCCCGCGTTCCTGCTTGCGGCCGGACTCATCATCAGAAGCAGGCTGGCGATCGGCTTGATCGTCGCCTATCCCCTCTTCGTGCTTGGCGTCGTCCTGGCGTTCTCGCCGACGTTCGCCTGAGACTCAGCCGGCCGTCGCCCGGACGTTGTCGCCCGGGCGGCAGCGCCCGGAGGCTGTCGCTCAGGCGACGCCGATGACCCGGTACACCACGCCCGGCCAGGCTTCGGCCGAGCTGAGGCGTCGGCCGTCGATGAGCGCGGTGATGCCGGGCAGGTCGGCCGGTCCCAGCTCGCGATACTCGGCGTGGTCGGTCTGAATGAGCGCTGCATCGGCGGGAGCGCCGAGCGTGTACGGCTCGAAGCCCAGTTTGCGAAGCTCCTCGTCGGTGTACAGCGGGTCGTGCACCAGTGGGACGGCTCCACGCGCCTGGAGCGCCTCGACAGTGGGGAAGACGCCGGAGAACGCAGTCTCCTTCACACCGCCACGGTAGGCGGCGCCGAGAACGACCACCCGCGCACCAGACAGATCGCCGTACGCCCCTTCCAGCATGCTCACCGCGTGTGACGGCATGCCGGCATTGGCCTCGCGAGCCGCACGCACGATCGTCGCTTCCGGGTCGTTCCACAGGTAGAGGCGAGGATAGACCGGGATGCAGTGGCCGCCGACCGCGATCCCGGGCCGGTGGATGTGGCTGTACGGCTGAGAGTTCGACGCCTCGATGACCTGATAAACGTCGATGCCGGCGCGCTCCGCATAGCGGGCGAACTGATTGGCCAGCCCGATGTTCACATCGCGGTACGTGGTCTCGGCCAGCTTGGCGAACTCCGCGGCTTCGGCGGACCCCAGGTCCCAGACGCCGTTGGGCCGGACGAGGTCTTCGCGTTGGTCGAAGTCGAGCACGGCCTCGTAGAAGTCCTTGGCGCGGCGCGCACCGGCCTCGCTGAGGCCGCCGATGAGCTTCGGGTATTTGCGCAGGTCGGCGAAGATGCGGCCGGACAGTACTCGCTCGGGCGAGAAGACGACGTCGAAGTCTGTGCCCTCGACGAGACCAGATTCCTGCTCGAGCCGCGGGGTCCACCGTTCACGTGTCGTTCCGACCGGAAGCGTCGTCTCATACGACACGAGCGTCCCAGCTGTGAGGTGCTCTCCGACCGACGCGGTGGCGGCATCCATCCAGGTGAAATCGGGCCGCGCATCCTGATCGACGAAGAGCGGGACGACGATCACGACGGCATCGGCGCCGGGAACGGCCTCCGCATAGTCCGTCGTCGCCCTGAGCGACCCGGAGGCCACCACGGACGCGAGGCCGTCGGCCAGCCCGGCCTCACCGGGGAAGGGCGGTGTGCTCGCGTTCACGAGGTCGACCAGCGCGGCGTTGACGTCGACGCCGACCACCTCGTGGCCCTTCGACGCGAACTGGACGGCGAGTGGGAGACCGATCTTTCCCAGGGCGACTACGGCGATCTTCATCTGTTCATTACTCCCGCTGATTGCGAACCAAGCTCGACAATCCTACGGGCTGCCGACTCGCAGCCGAACTCCGCCAAGGCAACCGGCGACGCGCGTCACCACCGGATGAGCGACTTCCGGGGCTTTCGCCGGTCCATCCGTCGCGGATGGTCAGGCCGCTGGACCCGTCGGGATCGCCGAGGCAAAGAGAGGGTGCACGTTGAGGTAGGTCGCCCCCTGGCTGAGTTCCGCGAAGCGCTGCATCGAGGAGATCGGACGCTTCTTTCCGGCATCGAGCCAGTAGATGGAGCCGTCGGGCGTGCGGATGAACTTGGTCGCGGGAGTTCCCACCGAGAGCAGCTGGCAGGTGTATTGGTCGAGCGCTACGAACGTGAACGGGTACAACGCCTTCAGGCTCGGGTCGAGCTTGTGCACGCTCCCGCCGGCGCTGACGTAATCCGTCGAGCCGCAGGTGAGACCGAAACCGAGCAGGGTCGTCGAGGTGGGGTAAGCGTCGAGCCTTTCCTGGGTAGTGAAGCTGTATCCGGTGATCCCGGCCTCGTTCGCGAAGGCGAAGTTGGAAAGTGCGATCTTGTTCGTCACGCCGTTGACGAGGTAGACAGTCGCATTGTTCGTGGACAGCACGAGCGTGTTGCTCGTGAGCGCCACAGGCCCCTTCGGGATCGCGGCGACGAGCGAATTCGGCACCGTCGAGATGACCGGGTCCTTGCCGCCGGCGAGGGCCACCAGAGACTCCCAAGCCCCGACGGGGAACAGCTTGTCGGCCATGACGATGTAGACCGTCGCCGAAGTCTGCGTCTTGATCATCGACCCGGCGACGATCGTCCCCTTGACCGGATACGCGTCGAGGAATGTCTGCGGAACGGCGACAGCCGGCAGCGCCGCCGTCGACCCCGTGTTCCAGACGTAGCTTCCGCCGTCGGCGAGCACGTATTTGGTTGCCGCGCCCGGCACCTGGACGATCCCGTTGAACGTGGAGCCCTTCGGGATGATCGCGAGGCTGTTAGCGCTCAGCGAGCCGACCGATGCGCTCGGCAGACGCGCGCCCGCGACAGCGCCCGCATCCACCGGGTAGGCCGCGCTGTTGCCGAGATAGCTGTAGTTCGCGGTGCCGCGCTGCGTGGCGAAGACGGCGTCGCGCACGATCGGCTTGGCATACGGCAGCGCCGAGACGGCGTCCTCCGTCAGCACGTTGAACCCGCTCGGCAGCCCCGCGGCGGCCTGCGACGTGTTGTCGAGGATCTCGCGCTTGGTGCCGAGCGTCACGTAGTACCGTGATCCCGCCGTCGTGCCGAGGACGGGCCCCATCAGCGGGCCGTTCGCGAATCCCGAGAGCTGGTCGTCGGTGAGCTGCACGAACCCGCTGACGTCGCACTTTCCGCCGTAGTCGACGACGAGACCGCACGAGCCGAACGGGAGCTTGATGCTCGCATCCGTGAAGTAGATGGTGCCGCCCGGGGAGCGCATGACCCGGCCGGCGGCCTGCATCGTCGAGAAGCCGTCGAGGTAGGCCTGCGACACGAAGCCGACCGGGCCGAGCGGCGCGTACGCCGTGAGCATGGCCTGGCTCGTCAACGGGTACTTGTTGGCTCCCGACACGATGTAGACGGTCGCGTTCGACGACGTTCGCACGAGGCTGGTGCCCGCGGTCGTCGAGCCGAACCAGTCGGTGTAGATGCGCCAGAAGTTGCGGTTTCCGTAGGCGCTGCATCCGTCGCCCGTTCCATAGAGGTTCGCGAGTGCGGCGGCGTTCGGTTGGTACGGAGTGTAGTTGTAGAGCCCCGCGGTCGCCTGGTTCTGGATGAAGACGTTCGACGAGCCGCAAGCGGCGTTGGGGTTGTACCGGATGGCGTTCACGCGACCGGCGACGTGGTTCCAGCCCGCCGGGTTCGCTGCGTACCTCTTGAACTGCAGCGCGGCGTTGTAGACCTGATTGAAGAAGCCGTAGTACTGCGAGTCGCAGGCTGCGGTGTCGGGACAGGCGTATCCCGTAGCGGACCGGTACTGTCCGCTGTCGGGGAACGTGTCGCTGACCAGCCCCTGCTCCTTCTCGAGCAGCACAAGGATCGCCTTCTGGCTGATCCCGCAGGCGGCGCCGACCTTGGCGATGATCGATGAGGCGAGTTCGTTGGCCGCGCCGGTGTATGCGTCGCAGCGACCGGCGACGGCCGCGCGGGATGTCGTGGTCTGGCGGTAATCCTTCAGGCAGGTGTAACCCGCGCGACAGGACGGGACTTTGGCCGAGAGGGTGGCCTGCACGTCGCCGGCCGACAGAGCGGCGCCGTCGAAGAAGAGAGCGTCGGAGATGATGTTGCCGGCGTCGAACTCGGAGGCCACCGCGGCGGACGCGGGCTCGGCAGGCGTGATCGTGAACACACCGAGCAGACCGGCGAGGAGCGAGAGGATCGCGACGGTGGGGATGACGACGAGTCGGCGCTTCACGGGATCTCCACGGTGGTCGGCTGCGAGGTGTACGTCTTCCCCTGAGTCGCGTACGAGAGGGTCAAGTTCCACGTGCCGCGAACGAACTCGTCGATCGGCGACTGCACGAGCCCGCACGAGGTCGTCATCCTGTCAGCGGCACCCTCATGATCGGCTGTCACCGTCGCACCCTCTCGCTCATAGGAGAAGACGCAAGAGCCGCCGTCCTCCACGACACCCTGGACATATCCGGATGCCGAGACGTTCTTCCCGTCGACGTCGACGCTCGCGACGACGAGCACTGGTTCGATGACAGGAGTCGGCGTCGGCGTGCCGCTCGGTGTCGCGCTGGTCGGAGAAGAGATGGACTGAGTCGCGGAGCCGCTCGGGCTGGGCGTCTCCGTGGTGCAGGCGGAGAGGCCTGCGGCGAGCGCGACGGTTCCCACGAGCAGCGCGAGCGCAGCGAGAGGTTTCTGGCGCGGGAGTCTCAAAACGACGGCTTCCTGGTCGGAGGTGCGCACGGATGGGCGTCGGACCCGTCCAGGCTATCGGCCACGCGCTCGCCTGTGGGGGCGAATCCGGCTCGTTCGGGCCCCCAGAACGGGGACAACGCGGCGCAATTCTCCAGGAAGCCTGGGTTAACATGTCCCATGGACTCCGGCTGGTATCACGCAGCACTTGGCTGCGGCCGCCGGAAAATGTCTGCCCGAGGACAACTATGACTACAACTGCGGCTCAATCGCGCGCAGCGCTCATCGAGAGCCAACCGCTTGAGGCTGTCGGCCAGCGTTCAGGACTCTTCCGCGGCACCTTCGGCTCCCTTGCCGACATCTGGGCTCATCGCGAGCTTCTCGGCCTCCTGGTGCGCCGCGAGCTCAAGGCTCGCTACAAGGACAGCAGCCTCGGCGTCGTTTGGAGCCTGTTCCGGCCGCTCGCGCAGCTGCTCATCTACTTCTTCGCGATCGGTCAGATCCTCGGCGCCGCTCGAGCCACTCCCGATTTCGCGATCTTCGTCTTCATCGGTCTCACCATGTGGGGTCTCTTCGCTGAGATCGTGCAAAGCAGCACCACCTCGATCCTCTCCAACTCCGGGCTGGTCAAGAAGGTCTACCTTCCGCGGGAGATCTTCCCGCTCAGCTCCATCGGCGGCGCTCTCTTCAACTTCCTGGTCCAGCTCGTCGTACTCGTGCTCGCGATCGTCTTCCTCGCGAGCGTGCCGTTCGACTGGGGCGCCCAGATTCTCTACGCACCGCTGGCGGTCGTGATGCTGGTCGTTTTCTCGACGGCGATCGGGCTCTTCCTCTCGGCCGTCAACGTGTATCTCCGTGACGTGCAGCACCTCGTTGAGATCGCCCTGGTGATCCTGTTCTGGGCGTCGCCGGTCGTCTACTCGTACACCTACCTGCACAATCTGTTGCAGGGCAACTGGTTGGAGCAGCTCTACCTCGCCAACCCGGTCACCATCGCCATCCTCGGGATGCAGCGCGCTCTTTGGGCCGCAGGCGATACCACGACGGGCCCCATGGCCCAGGTCTGGCCGCCAGAACTCGGCCTGCGCCTCTTCATCGCCCTTGCCGTCAGCCTCGTCCTCCTCTGGCTCGCGCAGCGCTGCGTTCGCGCGCCTCCAGGGCAACTTCGCACAGGAGCTCTGACCCATGCCCGCCACTGTCATCGCAAGCGTCAACGACGTCTCGAAGCGCTTCCTGCTGCACAAGGACAAGTCGTTCAAGGAGCGCATCGTCAACTTCGGCGCGTCGCGCAAGCATCGCGACGACTTCTGGGCCCTGCGCGACATCGACCTCGACATCGAGTCGGGCAGCACCGTTGGCCTCGTCGGTCACAACGGTTCCGGAAAGTCCACCCTGCTCAAGGTCATCGGTGGGATCATCCAGCCGTCGTCGGGTTCCGTTTATCGTCGTGGGCGGATGGCGGCCCTGCTCGAACTGGGTGCGGGGTTCCATCCCGACCTCACGGGTCGCGACAACGTCTACCTGAACGCGGCGATCCTGGGACTGACACGCAAAGAGACGGATCGATACTTCGATGCGATCGTCGACTTCTCCGGTATCGCGAGCTTCATCGACACGCAGGTCAAGTTCTACAGCTCGGGCATGTACGTGCGGCTCGCTTTCGCCGTAGCCGTCCATGTTGACCCCGATCTGCTCCTCGTCGACGAAGTCTTGGCCGTCGGCGACGAACCGTTCCAGCGCAAGTGCATGGAGAAGATCGCAGAGTTCCAGAACGAGGGACGCACGATCATCTTGGTCAGCCATTCGGCTGAGCAGGTCGGCTCCCTGTGCGACCGTGTGGTCGTGCTCGATGGAGGCAGGGTGCAGCACGACGGAGATCCGGGCGAGGGTATCCGCATCCTGCGCGATGGCTATGAGGGCGAGCGCCGTGCTCTGCTGCAGAACCCCGACGGTACCCGGCGCAGGCTCGCATACGAGATCGGCTCGTTCGACGTCGAGACCGATATGCGCGGCGACACGGCCCACCTGACCGCCCGCCTCGGCGTCGACATCAACGAGCCGACGCAGGACTGGGGCGTCGGGTTCTCGATCGAGACGCCGCTCGGCATGCGTCTTTACAACATGACGACGTTCGAGGGCCCGGCTCTTCCGAACACCCCGGGGCGGCACGAACTCGTTTTCGAGATCCCGGATGTGCGTCTCGGCCCGGGCAAGTACCTCATCAACATCGGACTCGGCAACAAAGCGGGAAAGAACTTCGATCTTGCCACCCCCGCGGGCACATTCGATATCCCGGGAAATGACTACGGCAACGGGGTTCTGCGCTTGACCCCGTCGGTGACGGCCGACGTCACGGTGCATACCGGCAGCTGAGCCCCAGCCACAAGAAAACGCGGCCGCCCTCCTGGGACGGCCGCGTTTCTCCTTCGTGTCAGGAGGCCGGACCGCCTGTCGTCGCCTCGGCACTCCGCCGCGACTCGTGGTGCAGCTTGCGCTTGTGTTCCAGCGAGCCCGCCTTGATGGCGCCGTGGTCGTCGAGATCGACCAGAGTGGATGCGCGATAGCTGTTCCACTTCTTCAGGTGGTACATCGGGTTCACGACCAACCAGAACAATTTGCGCTGCGGACTGTAAGCCCGGTCGCGCACAATTCGCAGCGCATCGCCGAGGGTGCCGTGCAAGGCATACCTCACGACGGCTAAACGACTGATCGTGGGGATGTCATGCCCGTTCTGGCGCAGGCCGACAGTCTCGTCGAAAATGCGGTGACCGTACTCCTGGAGGGTGAGGTCATTGGAGTGGTCGACCGCGCCGCGGGGCGCGTACGCCTTCACGTAGCCCTCGTCGATCACGTCCCGCCCGAACAGTTGGTCCTCCGCGTAGCGCACGTCGCGATACGGGATGACGTTCAGCAGGAAATCGCGACGTACAGCCGAGTTCACGTCGGAGTAGTACGACATGGCGTCCAGCACAGCGGGCTTCTTAGCCAGCGCGGGAGTGCGGTAGAAGAGCGTAGTGCCATAATCGGGCCCGAGATTCCGGAACATACCGTGGATCTCGTAACGCTGCAGAGGAAAGGCCTTCGGCCGAGCGACTTGCTTGCCGAGAACCGCCACCACCTGGGGAAAGCGCTCGAACGGTTCGAGCAACTCACTCAGCCAGTGCTTGGTGCTCGGCACCGCATCATGCGTCAGGAAGGCGACGAATTCGCCGTTGGCGAGCTGTGCCGCCAGGTTCCTGGTGCGACCGTGGCCGAATTCGTCGTTCGGGATGCTGTGAAGCCGCACATCCGGATACCGTCTGACGATATCGAGGGTCTTGTCGGTCGAGCCGGAATCGATCACGAGCACCTCGAACTCGCCGTCGATCTCCTGCTTCTGCAGCTTGCGCAGAATGCTGTCGATGTACTTCTCGCCGTTGTAGGTGAGGATGGCAACGGTCGCCACGGGCGAATCAGGCACCGGTCTCTTCTTTCATCTCTTCGAATGTCTTGCGGATGCCGTCGTCGAGCGACGTCAACGGCTGGTCACCGAACTCCGTCCGGTAACGGCTCGTGTCGAGCACGACCTTGTCGACGAATGTCGGCGGAGTCGGGCGTTCCTCGATGTCGAAATCAATGCCGGTGACCCGCCGCAACGAGTCGAGCACCCCCGCAACCGAGTGCCCGGCGCCGCTGCCGAGGTTATAGAGGTCATAGACCGTCTGGCGACCGACCATCGGAACGATCATGTCGACGAGGTCTTCGACGTACACGTAGTCGCGCACCATCGAACCGTCTCCGAAACGCATGACCGGCTTGCCCGAAAGGATCTGCCGAAGCGCGATCGGGATGAGTCCCTGCTTCTTGTTGGGGTGCTGGCGCGTGCCGTATGGGTTCGAGATGCGGAAGATCGTCGAGTCCACCCCGTGCGTCGCCTTGAAGTAGCCGAGGTATCGCTCGATCGCGAGCTTGCCGATGGCGTACGGCGAGATGGGCAACGTCCTGTCGTCCTCCGAGTACTCCCCTTTTCCTTGCTGGCCGTAGATGGCTCCACCGGTGGACGCGAAGTAGACGTGCTTCACCCCCGCGGCGGCACAGGACTCGAGAAGTTCGACGGACTGCGCGAGATTGGTTCGGATATCGAGCGTCGGGTCGGATTCCGCGGTCGCCGGCGTCGTCGTCGAAAGGAAGTGGAAGACATGGTCCTGGCCTTGGACGGCACTGTCGATGTCGGAACGGCTGAGGAATTCGCCGACTCGGACCTCCGCGTCCGGGGAGTGGAAGGTGGGGCGTCGGGAGCTGTACCGGTCGAACGCGCGCACCTCATGGCCCGCAGCCGACAGTCCGTCGACGAGGTGGGAGCCGATGAAACCGTTCGCCCCGATGACGACTGCCTTAGCCACGCATCGCCCTCTCGAACGCGGCCACGAACTGGTCGCCCGAGTCCTTCCAGTCGATCGTCGACACCGACTCCGACATGGCGACCGACCGCTCGGGGGCATCCTCACGGTCCACGACCTCGACCAGGCGACGAGCGATAGCCCGCGGCGACACCGGGACGTATTCGATGAATGGGTTGTCGGACACCATCCGGTTGTTGGGACCGTCGTTGACGACCGGGGCCACACCGCTCGACAGGAGCTCCAGCGGCAGCAGTGACATATTCGACAGGGACATGACGAGGCCTGCGGCGCAGCGGTTGTAGACGCTGTTCAACTCGGAGATCTCGAGGCTCGCCAGGTTGTTGTGCTCGAAGGGGATGTTCCAATTCGAGACATCCCATCCCGCCAGGTTGATCGTGATGTCGGGCTTCTCCTTGGCGAACTTCGGCGAGAGAGAGCAGGCCCAGCTCGAAGGCGCGTCGCGGGGTCACCGGGCGGGCGTAGAAGAAGATCTCGCTGCGGCGGCCCGAATTGGTCACGTGGTAGCGCGATTTATCGACCGCGAAGTCGAAGTGATCGGTGGTCATGCCGTACTCGGAGCTGAGCTTGTGCGAAAGCCACCCGCCGGCCGTGATGCCGTGGAAGCCGAACTTGTAGGTGTTCTCGGCGAGCAACGACTCGCTGCCGAGGGGTAGAAGGATGATTCGAAGTCCTGCACGAAATAGAACCTACGCGCGAGGCTGCTGTCGAGGTAGGCAGGGTACGCCGTCTCCCAGCCGGTGGCGAAGAGCGCCTGTGTCTCGCGGTGCACGCCGGTATCGCGGTTGAACATGCGGATGTCTGCGTCGAGGTGCGGGTACGCATCCGTCGACGAGAGCATCGCCCTCACCTCGGGGATGCTCACCTGGCCCTCACTCGACGTGTACAGGTAGATCGTGCAGCGGTGGCCCGCCCGCTCGGCGAATTCGATGAATCGGAAGAGGTTCTGGTGTCCGCCGGATTCCTTGCCCGGAGGCGACATGATCCACGAGATGTCGACCGGCCCCTCCTTGACGACGATGGGGTCGGCGAGCTGTGGTGCAGGAACGGTCCAGTCGACCGCTTCGGCATCGGCGGAGGCGACGAGCATCATCGGCGTGTTGACGGTGAGGCGTGTGTGCGCTTTGCGGAGCACTCGAGCGCTCAGCGCCCTGGGGCCCTCATCTCTCAGGATGCGGAACGGACGCAACGTGAGCCTCGCCGTCTTGGCGAAAAGAGCACGGGGGCCCTGCTCGCGGAGCACTCTGTATCCTCTGCCGAACGCGCTCAATCGTCTCCCCTACTCAATGACTGGCAGCCCGGCGGCCGTGAGCCGGACAGCGTGTAAGTCTAGCAATCGCGCCTTGTGCGTTCGCCGAGGGTCGATCTGTAACAGCGGGCGACGGCCGTTCGGCACCATATGCTTGTGTGCGATGTCTCCCACCTCCCTCGAGTCTGTCGCGGTCGCCACGGTCGCATACAACTCGAGTTCGCACCTCGGCCCTTTTCTCTCATCCCTGCGTGAGGGAGAGGACGCGAGTCTCACAGTGATCGTCGCCGACAACGGTTCACGCGACATCGAGCAGACGCGGGAGTTCACCCGGGAGTACGGGGCGCAGCTCCTCGAACTCGACCAGAACCTCGGCTACGGCGGCGCGGTGAACGCGGCCGTGCGGGCCATGCCGGAACGCATCCGATACGTGCTGGTATCGAATCCCGACGTCCTGATCGAGCCCGGTGCCGTGACCGCGCTCGTGCGCGCCCTCGAGCGGCTCCCCGAGGCGGGCGCTGTCGGCCCCCGGGTGCTGAACGAAGACGGCACCGTGTATCCGTCTGCCCGCAAGCTGCCTTCGCTGCGGACGGGTGTCGGGCACGCCCTGTTCGGCGGCCTCTGGCCTTCGAACCCGTGGACCCGGTCCTACCGCGAAGATCAGGAAGGATCCGAGCGCGAGCGCGAGGTCGGCTGGCTCTCCGGATCTTTCGTGATGGTCTCCGCGAAGCTTTCGACGACCTCGGTGGGTTCGATGAGGGCTTCTTCATGTACTTCGAGGATGTGGATCTCGGGTACAGGCTCGGCAAGCACGGCTACCGGTCGGTGTACGTGCCGAGCGCCGAGGTCGTGCACACGGGCGCCCACTCGACGACCACCGAATCAGCCCGCATGATCCAGGTGCATCACGACAGCGCCTACCGGTATCTCAGCAAGAAGTACTCTGGGGCCGCTCTGGCGCCGCTGCGCTGGGTGCTCCGAGTCGGGCTGGATGTGCGTTCCCGCTACCTCATCGCCAAGAGCCGGCGCTCCCGGTAGTTCACGCGTCGGCGGCCAGCAGCACCATCAGATAGGTTCCGTACCCGCTCTTCACCAGCGGCTTTGCGAGCTTCTCCAGCTGGGCATCGTCGATCCAGCCCGCACGCCAGGCGATCTCCTCGATGCAGCCCACCTTGAAGCCCTGACGGTCCTCGATCACGCGAACGTACTCGGATGCCTGCATCATGGACTCGAATGTGCCGGTGTCGAGCCACGCCGTGCCCCGATCGAGTACCTGAACCTGAAGCTTGCCGTCGTTGAGGTAGCGCTCGTTGACCGTCGAGATCTCGAGCTCACCCCGCGCGCTCGGCTCGATGGTCTTCGCCAGCTCGACGATCGAGTTGTCGTAGAAGTAGAGACCCGGCACCGCATAGTTGCTCTTCGGTCGAGTCGGCTTCTCTTCGATGGAGAGCGCCTTGAAATCGTCGTCGAACTCGACCACGCCGTAGGCGGTCGGGTTGCTGACGTGGTACGCGAAGATGAGGGCGCCGTCGATGTCGTTGTGGTCGCGCAGCGAAGACCCGAGACCCGCCCCGTGGAAGATGTTGTCGCCGAGAACCAGGGCCACCGACTCGTCGCCGATGAACTCCTCGCCGATGATGAACGCCTGAGCAAGACCGTCGGGCGACGGCTGGACCGCGTACTCGAGACGGATGCCGAGACTCGATCCGTCACCGAGGAGCGCCTGGAACTGCTCGTTGTACTCCGGGGTCGTGATGATGAGGATCTCCCGGATGCCCGCCATCATCAGCGTCGACAGGGGGTAGTAGATCATCGGCTTGTCATAGATCGGCATCAACTGCTTGGAGATGCCTTTGGTGATCGGCCAGAGCCGGGTGCCGGAGCCGCCGGCCAGAATGATTCCGCGCATGCGGTTACTTACCTCCGTTGTCGAGGGTGGCATAGAACGCGCGAGCGGCATCCCAGGTCGGCAGGAGCCCAGCGGCGGCCGCTTCGGCCAGACCGGGGGCGTCGGTGTCCTTCGGCGACAGCAGCAGGTCGCCCGCCTCGGCGGGGAAGACCAGCGCGATCTCCTCGTCGAGCGGGTTGATCCCGTGCTCGGCGGTCGGGTTGTAGACGTCGGACACGAGGTAGCTGACGGTCGCATTCTCGGTCAGCGCGACGAAGCAGTGCCCCAGACCTTCGGCGACGTAGATGGCCCGACGGTCCTTGTCGTCGAGGAGCACGCTGTCCCACTTGCCGTACGTCGGCGATCCGACACGGATGTCGATGACGAAGTCGAGCACGGCCCCGTACGGCGCGGTCACGTACTTCGCCTGGCTCGGCGGGATGTCCGCGAAGTGGATGCCGCGAACGGACCCGCGCTTCGAGACCGAGGTGTTGCCCTGCCGGAGACTCAGGCTGTGCCCGACGGTCTCCTCCAGTCGGTCGAAGCGGTACCACTCCAGAAACAGGCCACGGTCGTCCGCGTGCTGCTTGGGAGTGATCTCGTATGCGTCGGGGATTGCGAGTTCACGAATTTGCACCCACGGAGTCTACCAATCAGGTGCCGACGGTAGACTCTGACGCGTTTGTCGACAGAAAGCACCCATCACCATGAAGATTCTCGTCACCGGCGGCGCCGGTTTCATCGGCTCCAATTTCGTCCGTCGCACGCTCCAGGATGCTTACCACGGCCTGGAGGGCGCCGAGGTCGTCGTGCTCGACGCGCTGACCTACTCGGGCAACCTGGAGAACCTGGCGCCCGTCGCCGACTCCCCCGTTACACGTTCATCAAGGGCGACATCCGCAACGGCGGCCTGCTCGACGAGCTCTTCCCGTCGGTGGATGCGGTCGTGCACTTCGCCGCCGAGTCTCACGTCGACCGCTCCGTGCGCGACGCGTCGATCTTCGTCGAGACCAACGTGCTCGGAACGCAGCAGCTGCTCGACGCGGCGCTGCGCAACAACCTCAAGCGCTTCGTGCACGTCTCCACCGACGAGGTCTACGGCTCCATCGCCGAGGGCTCGTGGGCCGAGGACCGGCCGCTCGAGCCGAACTCGCCGTACTCGGCGTCGAAGGCAGGAAGCGATCTGCTCGCCCGCAGCTACTTCCGCACCCACGGCTTGAACGTGTCCATCACGCGCTGCTCGAACAACTACGGCCCGTACCACTTCCCGGAGAAGGTCATCCCGCTGTTCGTCACGAACCTGATCGATGACAAGCACGTGCCGCTCTACGGCGAGGGCAACAACATCCGCGACTGGCTGCACGTCGACGACCACACCCGCGGCATCGCGATGGTGCTGGTCAACGGCCGGGCCGGCGAGATCTACAACATCGGCGGCGGCACCGAGCTGACCAACAAGGAGCTCACCCAGCTCCTGCTGGACGCCACCGGCAAGGACTGGTCTTACGTGGACCGCGTCGCCGACCGTCTCGGCCACGACCTCCGCTACTCGGTCGACATCTCGAAGATCCGGTCGGAGCTCGGCTACGAACCGCTCGTTCCGTTCGAGCAGGGTCTCGCCGACGTCGTGCAGTGGTACCGCGACAACCGCTCCTGGTGGGAGCCGCTGAAGGCTCGCGCGGCACTGGACAACTGACGTGACGCGTTACCTGATCACCGGCGCGTCCGGGATGCTCGGAGCCGATCTGCAGCGAGCGCTCGCCGGTCGTGATGTCACCGCGCTCGGCCGCGCCGACCTCGACGTCACCGATCTCGACGCCGTCCGCGCCGCCGTCGCCGGCCACGACGCCGTCATCAACGCAGCCGCGTACACGAAGGTCGACGACGCCGAGACGCACGAAGAACAGGCGTACGCCGTCAACGCCACCGGTCCTCAGAACCTCGCCATCGCCGCGGCGGAGAACGGCGCCAAGCTGGTGACGATCTCGACCGACTATGTCTTCGACGGCGCGGCGACCTCTCCGTACGAGGAGAACGCGCCGCGCGACCCGATCAACGCGTACGGACGCACCAAGGCGGCGGGCGAGGAGCTCGCTCTTGCCGCGCATCCCGAAGGCACATACATCGTGCGAACGGCGTGGCTGTACGGCGCGGGCGGCCCCAACTTCGCCAAGACGATGGTTCGTCTCGCGGGCTCCCACGACACGGTGGGCGTCGTCGCCGACCAGCTCGGCCAGCCGACCTGGAGCGGAGATCTGGCCGTACGCATCGTGGCTCTGCTCGACGCGGACGCCCCGGCCGGCATCTATCACGGCACGAATTCGGGCGAAGCGACCTGGTACGAGTTCGCCAAAGCCGTGTTCAGCGAGGCCGGTTTGAACCCTGATAGGGTCACACCCACCGACAGTGCACAGTTCGTGCGACCCGCTGCTCGCCCGTCATACTCTGTGCTCGGCCACACTGCGTGGCAGGCCGTCGGGCTCCCGCCGATGCGGGAGTGGAAGGAAGCATTGGCCGACGCCTCACGTCATGGAGTCTTGGAAGCAGAATGACAACCCTCAGAGTGGTCGTTGATGAGCTCATCGTCGACGGCTCCTCGGGATCCCGGCGTTATGCCGAAGAGCTGGCTCGGCAGATCATCGCGACAGCACCGGCAGGGACCGAGGTCGAAGGGATCGTGTCCAACCTCCCGCAGGAGGCCATCGACGAGCTCAGCGCACGCCTGCCGGGCATCGCGCGACTCACCAAGCTTCCGCTCGCCCGACGCGAACTGACCGTGGCCTGGCAGTCGGGGCTCGCCGTTCCGGGAGCGAGCGGCATGATCCACGCGCCGACGCTTTTCGCCCCGCTCCGCAAGCACGACCGCGGCGAGGGCGACCAGACGACGGTGACGATCCACGATGTGCTGCCGTGGACGCATCCGGAGTCGCTCCCGTCGGGAAGCGTGATGTGGCACAAGGCGATGGCCAAGCGCGCCCGCAAGTTCGCAGATGCCGTCGTGGTCCCCACGCACGCCGTGGCAGACCGACTGGCCGAGTTCGTCGACCTGGGCGACCGCATCCGCGTCATCGGCGGTGCACCCGCGAGCACGCTGAGGCTGCCGGCCGACGCCGACGAGCGCGCTGAGCGCCTCGGCCTGCCCGCGCAGTACGCGTTCACGTTGGGGTCGATCATGCCGCGCAAGGGTATCGCTCCACTCATCCGTGCGGTCGCGAGGCCGGAGGCACTCGGCATTCCGCTTCTCATAGCCGGGCCGGATCGCTATGGCGACGGATCGGCGACGGGCGTCGCAGCCGCGGCCGGCCTCCCCGAAGACCGCGTGCGCGCCCTCGGTCAGCTCGACGACGACGATCTCGCCGTCGCGCTCGACCGCGCAACCGTCTTCGTGTTCCCCAGTGTCGCGGAGGGCTTCGGCCTGCCCATCGTCGAGGCCTTCAAATTCGGCACCCCGGTCATCCACTCGGACGATCCCGCACTGGTCGAGGTCGCGGCCGGCGCAAGCCTGATCGTCGAGCGCCCCCGGTCTCGCCGACCCAGGAAGACGAAGACGCGTACTCGGAGCGTCTCGCCGCGGCCATCGGACGTGTCCTCACCGATGACGCCCTCCGCACCCGGCTGGCGGTGCTCGCCGCCGACCGTGCGCGTGCCTTCAGCTGGCGGGACTCCGCCGAGCGTGTCTGGCAGCTGCACGCCGACCTCTGAGCAGGCCGTTCAAGCGTTCCACGACCAGGCCGCTCAGCCGGCGTCGACGGATGCGCGACTCGGCCGCTCGACGGAGGTCGATGCCTCCTCGGGCTGCTCCGACCGGCCGAACGACGCGCGATAGCGCTCAGAGGCCCAGGAGCCGATCGCGCGCGACCAGCCGTGGCTGCGCTTCTCGACGAGCCACGTGAATCCGACGGCGACGAGGAGTGCCACCGGGATCGCGAACAGCAGCGGCACGTACCAGACTGCACCGGCGAACAGGTAGGTGCTGAAGATGATGATCGGCACGTGCACCAGATACAGGCTGAACGAGATCGTGCCCGCGAACTGCAGCGGCTTCGACTCGAACAGCGCCCGGAGCGGAGCCCAGCCGATGGCGGCCACGACGATCGCGGCAGCACCGAGAGGCGCAAGACCCTTGAGGGCGAAGGTCAGCTCCTTCATGTCGGCGATGTCAGGTCCGAACAGCCAGGGCGCGATCATCAGCATCGCGCCGCCGAACGCCATCACGAACCAGAACAGGTGGCGGACCTTGCGCGTGTTCATCCGATCGGCGAAGTTGCGCACGGCATCCAGTCGCACGGCCAGCACGGCGCCGACGAAGAACGCGGGCAGATAGCTCAGGGCGCCTGCATCGGTGCGCACGCCCAGCCAGGTGAGCACGACTGCGCCCGCCAGGCCGCCGAGCCACCATTTGCGCATCGCCAGGGCGGCGATCACGAACACGGGAAGAGCCAGCGAGAAGATCAGCTCCCAGCGCAGCGACCAGAGCGGGTTGTTGATCTGGCCGTCACCGCCGAGCAGATCCCAGGCCTTGACGATGTACTCCCAGCCGAAGTTCGGCGTCGACGAGTCACTCAGCCAGGTGCCCTTGGCCTGCGTGCTGATCTGCGGGATCGCCATCACGAAGACCGCTGCGAGAATCACGGATGCGACGACCGGCACCATGAGTCGCACGACGCGACGCGGGAAGTAGGCGATCCAGTCGAACCCGGCCCTGCGCACGACGGGCAGAGTGACCACCAGCCCGCTCAGCACGAAGAAGATGATCACGGACTCCCAGCCGGCCGTGGCGAGCTTCAGCGGCGTGTAGCTGATCCACCACATCGGCGTTCCGACCTGGACGTTTCCTGCGCCGGGAGTTCCCGGGAAAAGAGGGTTCGTGTAGAGGGAGTGATGGGCGAGGACGATCAGCGCAGCTAGCCCGCGCACACCATCCAGAGCGGCGAGCCGCCCACCTGATTTCGCATTCATCTTCACACCAGTACTCGACATAGGCGTAAGACGGTACCCCTGGATACTGTGGAGACTCTGTGCCTCGAATAGGGGTCAGGTGTGTACGACGCGGGCGGCAATGCAGGGCGGAACGCCCGCGGAACGCCCGCGGAACGGCTATTTCGCGGACGTCGGCGACGGGGTCGCGGGAGCCACCGCATCCTGAACCAGCTGGTGGATCTGGGTGTAGTCCGGATGCGCCGGATCGATGGTCGGCGGCACCAGTTCCAGCTGCTTCACCGGCAGTTTGCGCGTCTTCATGCCGAGGTCGACGAAATACCCGAGCATCGACTGCGGGATGTCCGTCTTCACGACCTGAGTGCCCGCCGCGGCGATCCCCTGGAACTTCGAGACGACGTTGACCGGGTTGACCTGCTTGAGGATCGCATCCTGAAGCTGACGTTGACGCGCCATGCGGTCGTAGTCGCTCGTGCCGTGGCGGGACCGCGCGAACCATTGCGCGTAGTAGCCGTTGAGGTGCTGTTTGCCGGGCTGGATCCAGTCGATGACCCCGTTGAGGTTCTCGTCGCCGCCGATCGGCAGCTTGTCCTTCACCGTGACGTCGACTCCGCCGAGCGCGTCGACCAGGTCGGCGAAGCCCTGCATGTCGATGAGCACGTAGTACTGGATCTTGAGGCCGGTCGCTCCCTCGAGTGCATCCCGCATCGATTCGATGCCCGGATCGCTGTTCTGCTGCTTCGCGTCGGGATACAGCGCGGACTTGTAGACGGTCGCCTCGGTATAGATCGAGTTGAGCTGGCACACGTCGACGTCGCACCGGCCCTTGTACCCGTAGCCGTTCGGGTAGAGCGCGTACATCGGCGAGTCGGTCGAGAACGGCACGGGGTCGAGGTCACGCGGCAGACCGATCGTGACCGCCTGACCCGTGTTCGCGTCGATGCTCACCACGGACATGGAGTCGGGGCGGAGTCCCTCGCGATCCGGTCCCGCATCGCCGCCGAGCAGCATGATGTTGTAGCGGCCGTCGATCGGCGCCTGCGACGGGCCCGCCGAGAAGATGTCGCCCAACGCGCCACGGGCCGAACCCGCGACGACCGAGCCGTACCCTGCCGTGCAGGTCAGCCCCACCATGATCAGAACCGCGAAGGCTGCGATCCATCCCCGGGCGTTCGACTTCGTCCTCACGAGTCGCACGAGCCGCAGGGTATCGAGAGTGAGCACAACCCAGAGCACCGCGTAGAGCACGAGTGCGATCTGAACCACCCACAGGCTCACCGCCTGCGTGAAGAGGGTGTAGATCACGGTCGGCCAGATCAGGTAGACGACCAACGCGACGAGGACGAGCAGCCACAGCAGCAGGGTGGCGAAGATGCCCACCCGGCCCAGCCTCCGGTCGCCCGCCACGACCTGCGCCGAGCCCGGCAGCAGCACGTTGAGGCCGACGAGCCACCATCCCCGCTTCGTCATCGTGTGCGCGGATGCTGTGTCCGGAAAACGGATCGGGCTGGCAATACTCATAGTCGGTCTTTGAGCGCCTGGTTCTTCTGCTCGACAGCGGCTTCGAGGTCGCTGGCGTACTTGTCGAGGGCTGCTGCCAGCTGCTCGTCCGCGGTGGCGAGGATGCGCACAGCGAGGAGCCCGGCGTTCTTGGCCCCGCCGATCGACACGGTGGCGACGGGGATCCCGCCCGGCATCTGCACGATGGAGAGCAGCGAGTCCAGACCGTCGAGTCGGGCGAGCGGCACGGGTACGCCGACGACCGGGAGAGTCGTGACCGCCGCGAGCATGCCCGGCAGGTGCGCGGCCCCGCCGGCACCGGCGATGATCACGCGGATTCCGCGACCGGCGGCTTTGCGCCCGAACTCGATCATCTTGTCGGGCGTGCGGTGCGCGGAAACCACTTCTACCTCATGGGCGACGCCGAACTCGGTCAAGACCTGCGACGCATCCTGCATCACCGACCAGTCCGAGTCCGACCCCATGTAGATCGCGACGCGGGGTTCTCGGACGTGACGGGCATGGCGTCAATGCTAGGGCGCAGCTCGCGCGCAACCGTGCTGCGCCACGCACGCCGGCCCTAGTCGATGAAGAAAGAAGCCGCCCCGCGCGCGTTGTACACGACGTCGTCGAGGTCGTCCCCGCAGACCGTGACGTGGCCCACCTTGCGGCCGGGGCGCGGCTCCTTGCCGTAGCCGTGCAGCTTGGCCGAGGGATGCGCGGCGAGCGCCGCCGGGTACCTGTCCTGCAGCGTGCCCTCGGCCGGCCCACCCAGGATGTTGACCATCACCGCCCACTCGTCGCGGACATCCGGTGCCCCGAGGGGCAGGTCGAGTACGGCTCGCAGGTGCTGTTCGAACTGGCTGGTGACGGCGCCCTCGATGGACCAGTGCCCGCTGTTGTGCGGTCGCATGGCCAGCTCGTTGACGAGCACGCGGCCGTCGGTCGTCTCGAACATCTCCACGGCGAGAACACCCGTGACACCGAGCTCGGTCGCGATCGTGCGGGCGATCTCGGCGGCCAGCTCCACCACCCGTTCGGCCGACTGCGGGGCCGGCGCGATGACCTCAGCGCACACGCCGTCGCGCTGGATGGTCTCCACGACGGGCCAGACCGCTGTCTCCCCCGACGGTCGGCGTGCGATCAGCTGGGCGAGCTCGCGCTGGAAGGAGACGAGCTCCTCGACCAGCAGGGCTCCGCCGCGGCCGTCTTCGGCGAGCGCGAGGAACCAGTCGTCGGCTCCGGATGCTTCGGTCACCACGCGCACGCCCTTGCCGTCGTAGCCGCCGCGAGCCGTCTTCACCACCGCGCGACCGCCGTGGTCGTCGAGGAAGGCGCCGAGCTCGTCGGCAGACTCGACCGCCGCCCAGTCGGGCACGGGAACCCCGAGCTCGCTGAGCTTGGCCCGCATCTGGAGCTTGTCCTGGGCGTAGAGCAGCGCATCGGGCCCCGGATGCACGGGGATGCCGCGCGAGACGAGCTCGCGCAAGATCGCGGGCGGCACATGCTCATGGTCGAACGTGATGACGTCGACGGTCTCGGCGAACGCCAGCACCGTGTCGAGATCGCGGTAGTCGCCGACCCCGCTCGCGGCGATCTCGGCGCTCATCCCCTCGGCCTCTTCGAGCACGCGGATGTCGATGCCGAGCTCGATCGCCGGAGGGATCATCATCCTGGCCAGCTGCCCGCCGCCGATCACGCCCACCGTGTTCTTAGTCATCGACCGTCTTCTCCTCGATATCCTTCAGGCTGGGGAGGGGGAACTCCCAGATTGCGAACCGCATTCTCGCGTACGCTCGCTGTGCACTCCCTATCTTCGCGCATTCGATTCGGTTGGAAGCATGGCCCTGGATTCAAGTCCCGTCCGACGCTCGCGACTCCTGCCGCAGCTCGTGAAATTCGGCGCCGTCGGCGCTGTGGGATTCGTCGTGAACCTCGTCGTGTTCAACGGCCTGATGCTCACGGTCTTCAGCGGAGTGCACCACGGGACCATCTACGCCACGGTGATCGCGACCGTCGTCGCCATCGGCACGAACTGGGTGGGCAATCGATACTGGGCGTTCGCGGCCCAGCGTCAGAGCAACACGGCGCGCGAGGGCGTTGAATTCTTCATCGTCAGCCTGGCGGGGATGGGCATCCCGCTCTTCTGCGTCTGGATCTCCCACTACGTGCTCGGCTTCACCTCGCTGCTCGCGGACAATATCGCCAACAATGTGATCGGCCTCGTTCTGGGCACGCTGTTCCGGTTCGCGTTCTACCGGTGGTGGGTGTTCTCACCGAAGCGGGCCGCGCGCCGCGAGGCGAACGTACCGGCAGCGCGCCCGAACGCGGCGACGGTCACGACGACCCTGCCGACCTCGCTATCGGGAACCCCAGACCGTGGTCTCATCGGAGACTGACTCGCTCTGCTGACGTCGCACCGCGACGACCGTCTGCGAGTGCTCCATCAGATCGTTGAGCGCGCGCTGCACAGTGTCGGCCTTGGGAACGTCTTTGAGCACGACCGGGCGCTCCAGCCCCGAGTTGATGCGCACATCCCCCGACCTGAAGGCGCTCTGCAGCCAGTTGCGCTTGAGCGTCACGTCGTACCCGCGGCTGTGCAACAGCTCCTGCCGAACGCGAACGAAGAATCCGTGCCTCAGGATGATTCGGCGCGTCGTGATCGTGTACCGCTTGCTGAGCCAGAACGCGAGCGGGAGGAGGAACAACAGCAGCACGAGTGCCGCCGCCGCAGACCAGAGCAGCACGATCTCCCACACCTCGTCGAATTGCCCGGCGAAATAGCCCAGGGCGCCACAGGTGGCGATCAGCACGATGCTCGGCCAGAACAAGACGCGAGCGTTCGGGCGCAGACGCGCCACGATTCTCTCGGGAGGCTGGGCGGGAGCTCCCTCAGGCGTGTTGCTCATGCCCTATTAATACCGCAGGTGCGTGACGTCGCCGGCCGCGACAGCCGTGATGCCCGCATCCGTCCGCACCAGGAGGCGGCCCTGCTCGTCGATGCCCGTCGCGGTTCCGAGCAGATTCTGCGCCCCCGGCAACTCGACGCGGACCGAACGGCCGATCGTGTCGCATCCCTCGAGGACGGAATCGAGGAGTGTGCTCTCGACGGGATCGCCGCCCGCGGTGAGGAACTCGCGGTAGAGGGTGCTGAAGGCGGTCAGGTAGGCCGAGAGGACCGCATCCGGGTCCAGGTCGCCGGATGCGCCGGCAAGGGTCAGCGACGTGGATGTGTCGGTGGGCAGCTCGTCTCGACCGAGGCTCAGGTTGAGTCCGGCGCCGATGACCACGCCGGACAGATCGGGGAGCAACTCGGCGAGCGTGCCGCTCACCTTCGCGCCGTCGATCAGCACGTCGTTCGGCCACTTCACCGCGACCGGCGCAGACACGAACGTCGAGACCGCACGGCTCATCGCGAGACCGGCGAGCAACGGGAACCAGCCGAAGCTCTCGACGGACAGGCCGGTCGGCTTCAGCAGGATGGAGATCGCGAGCGCTTTGCCGGGAGGCGACACCCACACGCGCCCGAGCCTTCCCCGGCCGCCGGTCTGGTTCGCGGTCACGATGACGGACAGATCGGGCAGCCCTGATGCACGCGCCACCAGCACGTCGTTGGTCGACCCTGCCTCCTCCAGGTATTCGAGGACGGGGACGACGGCGCGACTACGACGGAACTCCATTGCCTCAGTCTGCCAGCGGGCGGGCTGGTTTTTGTAGGGAATCCTCAACGGCACGGCCCATCCGCTGGCCGGTAGAGTGAAACGCGTGACCGACACTGAACCGCGACAGAGCGCCCCTGCGCCCTCGGCCCCTGATCTGCACACGACCGCCGGCAAGCTGGCCGACCTCAAGGAGCGGTTCCACGAGGCCGTGACCGCGAGCGGCCAGGCAGCGATCGAGAAGCAGCACGCCAAGGGCAAGCTCACCGCCCGCGAGCGCATCGACCTGCTCCTCGACCAGGGATCCTTCGTCGAGTTCGACGAGTTCGTGCGCCACCGCACCCACGCCTTCGGCATGGAGAGCAAGCGCCCTTACGGCGACGCGGTCGTCACCGGCGTCGGCACGATCCACGGCCGCAACGTGGCGGTGTACAGCCAGGACTTCACCATCTTCGGCGGCTCGCTCGGCGAGGTCGCCGGCGAGAAGATCATCAAGGTCATGGACCACGCCCTCAAGACCGGCGTGCCGATCATCGGCATCCTCGACTCGGGCGGCGCGCGCATCCAGGAGGGTGTGGTCGCGCTCGGCAAATACGGCGAGATTTTCCGGCGCAACACAGCAGCATCCGGCGTCATCCCCCAGCTCTCTATCGTCATGGGCCCGGCCGCAGGTGGCGCGGTCTACTCCCCCGCCCTCACCGACTTCGTCATCATGGTCGACAAGTCGAGCCAGATGTTCGTGACCGGACCGGACGTCATCAAGACCGTCACCGGTGAAGACGTCGGCATGGAGGAGCTCGGCGGCGCGCTCACCCACAACAAGATCTCCGGCGTCTCGCACTACCTCGCCAGCGACGAAGAGGATGCGCTCGACTACGCTCGCACGCTGCTCTCGTACCTGCCGCAGAACAACCTCGCCGAGCTCCCCGTCTACGCGACCGAGCCCGAGCTCGAGACGACGGATGCGGACCGCAAGCTCAACACGATCATCCCGGACTCGCCCAACCAGCCCTACGACGTGAAGTCGATCATCGAGGGCATCGTCGACGACGGCGAGTTCCTCGAGGTCCAACCGCTGTTCGCCCCGAACATCGTGATCGGATTCGCCCGCGTCGAGGGACGCTCCGTCGGCATCGTGGCCAACCAGCCCAACGCCATGGCCGGAACGCTCAACATCGACGCCGGCGAGAAGGCCTCGCGGTTCGTGCGCTTCTGCGACGCGTTCAGCATCCCGATCCTCACCCTCGTCGACGTTCCCGGGTACCTGCCCGGAACCGACCAGGAGTGGACGGGCGTCATCCGCCGCGGCGCGAAACTCCTCTACGCATACGCCGAGGCCACCGTTCCGCTCGTAACGATCATCACGCGCAAGGCGTACGGCGGCGCGTACATCGTCATGGGCTCGAAGCAGCTCGGCGCCGACATCAACCTCGCCTGGCCCACCGCCGAGATCGCGGTCATGGGCGGGCAGGGTGCGGTGAACATCCTGTACCGCGGCGAGATCAAGCGCGCTGAAGAGGCGGGCGAAGACGTCGCAGCCGTGCGCACCAAGCTCGCGAACGAGTACACGTACAACGTGGCCAGCCCCTTCCTGGCCGCCGAGCGCGGTGAGCTCGACGGAGTCATCGAGCCTGCCGCAACCCGCGTGTCCGTCGTGAAGGCGCTGCGCGCGCTGCGGACCAAGCGTTCGTCGATGCCGCCGAAGAAGCACGGGAACATCCCCCTGTGAGCGAGCAGCCGGAGCTGTCGGCCGAGCAGATCCAGTTCGTCACGCGTGGCGTGACGCCGGAGGAGATCGCCGCGGTGACTGCTGTGCTCACGGCGGCGGCTGCGGAGCAGCAGGCGGCAGCTGCGGAGCAGCAGGCGTCGGAGGGTGTGGACGGGTGGTCGCGGACCCAGCGAGCGTTGCGCGAGCCCGTGCATCCTGAAGCCGGATCCTGGCGTTCGTTCTCGGGCTGAACCGCGGTCTCAGGGGTGGGTCGTTCGCCTAGCGGATTGTCCGCGTTGTACCCCGATTGAGTGACCCCCGTTGGCGGGGTAGCCTGCAATTCGCGGCAGTACGGGGCGGACTTCTGGAAATTGTCCCCCACGTGTCCTCCAAAATGACGACTTTGCAATTTCTTGCCCCGACGCCAATATTGTTATTGCTAGGTGTCTCTCCTCGTGAGTTACACCGCCAATCACTCGCCGACTAGGGTAAGCGGGCGAGTGTTTTGGGGGCGAGTCAGGGCGATATTCGGGTTGTCGCCCTGACTCGGGGTTTGAAAAGGGGCCGGCCATTCGGGTGCCGGCCCCTTTCTCCATGTCCGGGGGCTTTTCGCTCGCTTCGCACTCCCGCACGCTGCTGCCCCGGCACTTGACTGAGTGGTCCCGAATTGCCGTGTAATCACGTGATTACACGGCAATTCGGGACCACTCATCGTCGGCAGACCAACGAGGGGTCGCAACGCGCCGTCAGTGGCCGCGTGCCAACGGCGTGTCGCGACCCCTCGTGCTCAGATCGCGAGGCAGGCGCGAGCGGGCGGGCGCGAGAGGCGTCAGGGCTCGCGCACGGGGCGCGGGATCTCCAGCCAGAGGTCGACCTCGTCGTCCTCCGTGTCGGCGCCGAGGGCGTTCGCGTTGCCGTCGTCGAACATCCTGAGGCCGACGACGGTGACCGCGGTCTTCGACGAGCGGGGCACGGTGCGCACGATGAGCTTGTCGGTCGTGGTCCCCCGGATCGCGTCGGCGAGCCGCTTGAGCACGACGCCGAGGGACCGGTCGTCGAGGTCGTCGATGCCGCCCTCGTCGAGGAGGCTGACGACGACGCCACGGCGGCGCGCATCCATCACCTGACGGCGCACGTCGTCGTTGAGGAGGCGGCGGCCGCGGATCTCGTCGCGGATCGCACCCTCGAGGTAGCGGCATTCCCGGCGCTCGGCCTCGGTGAGGTCGCCCCCGCGGCGCACGATCTCCGCGAGCATGGGGGCGGCGACCCGGTAGGTCTGCCGCAGCCGCATCTGGCGCTCCATCACGTGGGCCTCCTGGGCGGCCTGCCACTCCGTGGCCTCGCGTTCCGCTCGCGCGAACTGCAGCGCATCCCGCCCGGCCTTGGCCAGCGATCCGGAGATCACCACGGCGACGCCGACCCAGACGACCGAGCCGATCACTCCGAGTCCGGCAAGAGCAGGCACACCTGCCCAGACGATCGTCTGCACGGCCAGGTAGGCGACGCCGATCCACGCAGCGAACTGCTGGCGGCGCACAGCGACGATAGTCATCAGGGTGCCGACGGCCGCGACGTACCAGGTGCCGTACCCGTTGTCCTTGGTGGGGTCGAGCTGGCTCGTGACCAGGATGGGGATGGCCACACAGACGGCGAGATCGAACGCCGCCAGCCAGAGGGGCATCTTGGTGGGGCTGGTCGGCCAGAGGCTGATCACGGTGGCGATCGCGTACAGGATCATCGCGGCGATCGGCGGTCCCGGATTCACGGGGATCGACAGCGACGAGAGCCCGAGGAAGAGGTGGTACGCCGAGAACAGGGCCCCGAGGCCGAGGAAGAGGAACCGGGGAAGGGTGATCACGAGCCGACCTCCGCATCCACTTCGGACGACGGCCACAGGATGGTCACGGTCGTGCCGCCGCCGGGCTCGGAGTCGATACGGGCGTGGCCTCCGACCTTCGACAGACGTTCCCGGATGCTCACGCGCAGCCCCAGACGCTCGGCCGGCACCTCGCGGTAGTCGAAGCCACGCCCGGTGTCGGCGACGACGATGTGCACCGTAGCGAGCGGACTGCCGCCTCGGATCGCGAGCGTGCGACCGACCTCGGGGCCGCCGGCGTGCTGCATGCTGTTGACCATCGCCTGCACCGTCGCCGAATAGACCGCCTCAGCGACGTTGACGGGCAGGGTGTGGACCTCCACATCCCGAACGTCGAGCTTGAACGGCGACGAGAAGGCCTCGGCGGCGGTCGTTATGCGCTCGCTCAGCCGGTCGAGCCCCACCAGGGACTGGTCTTCGGGACTCGATGCCTCGGCCGCGTGCAGGTGGCCGATCGCGTCGGACGCCATCCTCGCGGCGAGTTCCTTCGCTTCGGGGGTGCGCGCGCTGGCGGCGGAGAGGAGGGTGGTCAGGACACTGTCGTGGACGATCGCATCCACCTGCACCCGCTCGACCTCCGTCGCGTGCTGCCGCACGGCGTTCGCGTACTTGGCGAGTGCCTGACTCTGCGCGGCGTCGACCGTGGACGCCGCCTGTCGCAGCATGGCGATGATCACGAGGATGACACCGCCGAGGATGATCGCGTAGAGCGCGTCCAGGCCGGCGATCTCGGCTCCGACGCCTCCGCCAGATGGCGACGCTCGCACGAAACCGTAGGCGATCGGGACAACGAAGGTGTACGCCGTCGCCAGCCAGAGCGGGAAGGCCACTGCTGCGAAGGCGGTGAACACAGAACAGAGGAACCACACCCAGGGCTTCTCGCCGATCGCGTTCGGATCGAGAGCGAGAAGCGGCCAGGTCACGATCGCGATGAGGAACACGATGGACAGGGTGCCCATCGCCGCCTTGACGAACTTCTGGATGATGGCGAGCACGGGGATGATCGCCAGCCCGGCGAAGACGACAGTCACCTCGATTACGCCCCACGGCTCCTTGACGCTGCCGAGCTGCGACAGCGCCGCGGGGAACGTCTGCAGTCCGAAGACCAGCCCGAAGGCGGACACGCTGCGGCCGGCGATGCGCTCGAAGCGCGCTCGGCTGATCGGATTCCGTGGCTGGGTGGCCCCCGGCAGGGACCTCTCGACCGCGTTAGTTGCGCTCATTGCCCGTGTCGGGGTCGAGCCCGGGCAGGATGCCGTCTTCCACGGCACGGCGAAGCAGGTCGACCTTGGTCGGCGCGGGACGCCCGACCTCGACGTACTTCACGCGGATACGGTCGAGATACTCGCGAGCCGTCGAGTTCGCGATGCCGAGCTGTGCGGCGACCGCCTTGAGCGGGAGCCCGGATGCGTACAGGTGCAGCACATCCCTCTCCCGTCGACCGAGCTGGGCCTTCGCGAAGTCGCTGTCGGCGTCGATAGCCGTCGCCCACTCGAGGTTGTTGAGCACGTCACCGCTCGCGACCGTCTTGATCGCATTCATGACCGTGGTGGTCGGAGAGGACTTCGGGATGACGCCTGCCGCACCCGCGGCGAGCGCCTCACGAACGCTGGCGACCCGGTCGGCGATGCTGTGCACCAGCACGGCTGCGCCGGTGGCCTGAGCCCGCTTCACGTTGTCCGTGACACGCGACCCGTCGCCCAGCGAGAGGTCGAGCACGACGACGTCGCACTCCTGCGAGCCGAGCAGTTCGACGAACTCGTCGACGGTGGCCGCGGTGACGAGCACCTCGTAGCCGGCGTCCTGGCAGGCCGCTTTGAGCCCCAGGCGCACAGACTCGTGATCATCGACGATTGCCACGCGTACCATGCTGTCCATCGTAGTGGGATGCATGTATTACCAAGCGCTCACCGCGTGAGCGTGGCGACCGCCTCGACGTGGTGGGTGTTCGGGAAGAGGTCGAAGGCGCGGAGGGTGCGGAGCTCGTACCCGTGGCCGCCGAAGAGCGCGACGTCTCGGGCCAACGCCACGGGATCACAGGCCACATAGACGATCTGAGCCGGTTCGAGCGAGGCGAGCGCATCCACGGCCGGGCGTCCGGCGCCCGAGCGCGGCGGGTCGAGGATGACCGTCGCGGCGCGCAGCCGGGACCGGTCGGTCGCGGATGAATCGGCGGCGAGTCGCGACACGAACCGTTCGACCCGATCGGTGACGACGGATGCGCCCAACCACTCGGCCAAATTCTCGGCCGCGTTGTCGGTGGCGGCCTCGTCGCTCTCGACCGAGGTGATGCGGAGGGTGCTGCCGAAGCGGTCGCCGAGGGCGGCCGCGAGCAGGCCGACGCCGCCGTAGAGATCGAGGTTTGCGGCCCGCGGGTCGAAGAGAGCCTCGTCGACGGCCGACTGCACGGCCTCGGTCAGCGTGGCGGCGGCACGACGGTGCACCTGCCAGAAGCCGCGCACGTCGAGCTGGAACTCGCGGTCGCCGACGACCTCGCGGATGGGCATGGGGCGGTGCCGCGGTCGCACGGTGCGCTTGCCACGCTTCACCGCGGGCTCGTTGACGATGACGTGCGCGGCGCCCGTCCCGGTCGCGATCACGTCGATGGACTCGGCGCCGGGGAACGACTGGCCGAACGGGACGGTCTCCTGCACGAGCTCGGTCGCGAGCGGCAGGTCGGTGACCGGGACGACCGTGTGCGACCGGGCCGCATACGGGCCGAACGTGCCGGCGCGGTCGACCTGGAGTCGCACGCGGGTGCGCCATCCTGTGCCGTCGATGGTCTCGTCGCCCACGGGCTCGACCGTGACGTCGGACTCCAGCTTCGCCATCCGCTGGAGCGCGTCGGCGAGCACCTGCCGCTTCAGCTCTCGCTGGTGGGGCAGGCGGATGTGGCCGAACTCCGCGCCACCCGCACGCACATCCGGAGCCCGGTCGATGGATGCGGCAGACCAGACGTGCTGCTGCCTCTCGGGAGACGCTTCGAGCACCTCGAGCGTCTCGGCCCGCCAGAAGCTGTCGTGCTTGCGATCGGTGACCCGTGCACGGATGCGCTCCCCCGGCATCGTGTCGGGCACGAAGACGACGCGGCCCTCATGCCGGGCCACGAAGACACCGCCGTGGGCGACGTTGGTAATGTCGAGGTCGACCACGTCCACCTTCTGGACTTCCCGGGCCTGATCGTTCTGGGGCATCCGTCGAGCATCCCACAGGAATCCATGCGCCTCTACCTCGCTTCCACCTCGCCGGCCCGCCTCGCGCTGCTGCGTGCCGCGGGCATCGAACCCGTCGTCGTCCCCTCGCACGTCGATGAAGAGGCGGCGGTCGCCGCGGCCGAGGCCGAGCACGGGCCGTTGCCTGCGGACGCGATGGTCCAACTGCTCGCCCGGTTGAAGGCCGAGGCGGTGCGCGGCGACCTCGACGGCTCCCCGATCGACGGGTTCATCCTCGGCGGGGACTCGGCGTTCGAGCTCGACGGACAGATCTACGGCAAGCCGCACGAGCCCGAGGTGGCCCGTGGCCGCTGGCGTGCGCAGCGCGGACGGACCGGCCTTCTGCATTCGGGGCATTACCTGATCGATCACCGCGGCGGCGTGGAGAACGTGTCCGTCGGTCGCACGGCGGTCGCGGCGGTCACCTTCGCCGACGTGACGGATTCGGAGATCGACGCGTACGTGGCGAGCGGAGAACCCCTCGAGGTAGCGGGTGCGTTCACGATCGACAGCCTGGGCGGTCCGTTCATCACGCGGGTGGAGGGCGACCCGAGTACTGTCGTAGGGTTGTCGCTCGCGACGCTGCGCGATCTCTTTCGGGAACTGGGCGTCGACTGGCCGAGCCTGTGGAACCGAGTTTTGTAGGCATCCCGACTAGCGGCCCCATGATTTTTGTCGGGTTCACCCAAAAGGGGACCCTCACGGACGAATAGGCTAAAGAACTGTGCCACGTATCACCAAGGTCCTCATCGCCAACCGGGGCGAGATCGCCGTCCGGGTCATCCGAGCGGCGAAGGACAGCGGAATAGCCGCCGTCGCCGTCTACGCCGACCAGGACCGCGACGCGATGCACGTGAAGCTCGCCGACGAGGCGTACGCGCTCGACGGTTCGACGAGCGCCGACACCTACCTGGTCATCGAGAAGCTGCTCTCCGTCGCCCGCCGTTCCGGCGCCGACGCCGTGCACCCGGGATATGGATTCCTCGCCGAGAACGCAGACTTCGCGCGCGCGGTCATCGGAGCCGGCCTCACCTGGATCGGCCCGTCGCCGGAGGCCATCGAACGTCTCGGTGACAAGGTCAGCGCGCGGCACGTCGCCGAGAAGGTGGGCGCACCGCTCGCCCCCGGCACGCTCAACCCGGTGGCCGACGCTTCCGAGGTTCTCGACTTCGTGGACGTGCACGGTCTGCCGGTCGCCATCAAGGCCGCGTTCGGCGGAGGAGGCCGCGGCCTGAAGGTCGCCCGCACCCGCGACGAGGTCGCGGAACTCTTCGAGTCGGCGACGCGTGAGGCCATCGCAGCATTCGGCCGCGGAGAGTGCTTCGTCGAGAAGTACCTCGACCAGCCGCGCCACGTCGAGACCCAGTGCCTGGCGGATGCGTACGGCAACGTCGTCGTGGTCTCCACCCGCGACTGCTCGCTGCAGCGTCGCCACCAGAAGCTCGTCGAAGAGGCACCTGCGCCGTTCCTCACTGCTGAGCAGACCGAGCAGTTGTACAGCGCATCCAAGGCCATCCTCAAGGAGGTCGGCTACCTGGGCGCCGGCACCTGCGAGTTCCTCATCGGCAAGGACGGCACCGTCTCGTTCCTCGAGGTGAACACGCGACTGCAGGTCGAGCATCCTGTGTCCGAAGAGGTCACGGGCATCGACCTGGTCCGCGAGCAGTTCCGCCTCGCCGAGGGCGGCGAGCTCGACTACGACGACCCCATCGCTCGCGGGCACTCGTTCGAGTTCCGCATCAACGGTGAGGATGCGGGCCGCGGCTTCATCCCGTCGCCCGGACCCGTTCACGTCTTCAAGCCGGCGGGCGGCCCCGGCGTTCGTGTCGACAGCGGCATCCAGGCCGGCGACGTGATCAGCGGAGCCTTCGACTCGATGCTCGCCAAGCTCATCGTCACCGGTGCGAACCGCGACGAGGCGCTGGAGCGTGCGCGACGCGCCCTCGACGAGTTCGAGGTCGCCGGTCTGCCGACCGTTCTCCCGTTCCACCGCGCGATCGTGCGCGACCCGGCCTTCGCACCGCAGGACGGCGAGCCGTTCTCGATCTACACGCGCTGGATCGAAACTGAGTTCGTCAACGAGATCGACCCGTGGTCTGGGTCGCTCGGAGACGCGGCACCCGAAGCGCAGCGCAGCAGCGTCGTCGTCGAGGTCGAGGGCAAGCGCATCGAGGTGTCGATGCCCGCCAAGCTCCTCACCGGCGGCGGCTCGGCCGCAGCACCTACCGCTCCTGCACCGCGGCGCCGAGGCGGAGCACACGCCGTCGACACCGCAACCGGCGACTCCGTCACCGCTCCGATGCAGGCCACGATCGTCAAGCTCGCTGTCGCGGACGGCGACGAGGTCGTCAAGGGCGACCTGGTGCTGGTGCTCGAGGCCATGAAGATGGAGCAGCCCCTCACCGCCCACAAGGACGGCACCGTCGCAGGCCTCAACGCGAACGTCGGCGAGACCGTGTCGTCGGGTCACCTCCTGCTCAACATCGTCTAGCCACCGGACGACCGCCCAAAGGGATCGTTCCGGAATTCCGGATACGTAACCCGCTCACGCCCGAACGCTCCGAAATTCCGGAGCGTTCCGCGGCGAGTCTGTCGAAACATCCGGAATCAGCAACATCGTCTCGATGCTGTCACTGACCCACCGCCAGTCGTGCAGCACTTGATTGGCAGAGAACCTGAGCCGACGAGAGCCGCGCACAGCGATCGCTGTATCGCGAGCACGGTCGCGATCGAAAGCCTCGGGGCTCGAGTGGTACGCGAAGCCGTCGATTTCCAGGTAAAGGCGTCCGTCTATCCTGAGGTCGACGCGGCCAACCCCGGGCACCGACACTTGTTGTTCCACGAGGTGCCCGGCCGCGCTCAACCTCTGACGGGTGAGTGACTCGACGCCCGAATCCGATCCGGGCTTGGCCGCGGCCGCGATCGCCTGCGCCCACTTCGGCTCGGTCGCGAAGATGTCGCCTACGTCGGAGTAGCGAACAGCGCCGGCCGAAAGTGCCGTATCGATCACCGCGACGGCAGTCTCTCTGCCGGCGCATCGAACCACGCTACGAAGACAGTCGACCAGCGAGACCCTCCATACTTCCTCGTGGGCCGCCGATCGGGTCCAATGCGTCACCGTGGTGGGAGCAACCGCAGGCAATCGGGTGGAGTGAGGCTGCACCGTGACGTGAGTGCGTCCATCCAACCCGCCCCAAAGTCCATATGTTCTAGCCGCGGAGACGCAACTGAGCCTCCCGCCGAGCCGCGCGGCCTCCAATGTGGATCTTGCGATTGTCGGCAGTGCATAGGTTCCCTGCCGTACGCGAAGAAGCTGCCCCGAGCGGACAGCGCGCGTCAACTGCTGCGAGGTTGCTCCGGCCGCTATGAGCTGCGCGAGTTTGACCACTCCCCGAGCTCGGCGATGCGATCGATCCAGGTCTGCATGGACCGATTGTGAAGGTACGGATGATCAGCCGGGGCTCGCGCGTGAATCCCGTGGAGAGATCACGTCTGTGAGTGGTTTCGGAATTCCGGAGACTTCGCACGACACGCCGATTCGGAGTCCGGAATTCCGGGGTCGACGACTGAATGCACCGCACCTCTCCGGAGTTCCGGACCGGCGGGCGGGGTGGGGCGGTGGGCCGGGCGGGCTATAGGACGATGTGCATCGCTCGGGCGGCCTCGGAGATCGAGCCGGAGAGCGAGGGGTAGACCGTGAAGGCGCGGGCGACCTGGTCGACCGTCAGGCGGTGCTCGACGGCGAGCGCCAGCGGGAAGATGAGTTCGGATGCGCGCGGCGCGACGATCACGCCGCCGATGACCGTTCCCGACCCGGTGCGGGCGAAGAGCTTGACGAAGCCGTCCTTGATGCCGAGCATCTTGGCTCGCGGGTTGGACTTGAGCGGCAGCTTGTAGATGTCGCCCTGCGCGATGCCCTCCTCGATCTGCTTCTGGTTCCAGCCGACGGTCGCGATCTCGGGCTGGGTGAAGATGTTCGAGGTGACGTTGCGGAGTTCGAACGGGTTGACCGCATCCCCCATCGCGTGGAAGACCGCGGTGCGTCCCTGCATAGCCGCCACCGAAGCGAGCGGCATCAGGTCGGAGCAGTCGCCCGCGGCGTAGATGTTCGGCACCGAAGTGCGCGCGACGCGGTTGACCCGGATGTGGCCCGAATCGGTGAGCTGCACGCCGGCCTCCTCGAGACCGATGCCCGCCGTGTTGGGCACCGAGCCGACGGCCATCAGGCAGTGGCTGCCCTCGATGGTGCGTCCGTCTGTGAGGGTGGCGACCACGCCATCCGGAGTGCGCTTGATCGACTCGGCGCGGGACTTCGAGAGCACTTGCATCCCGTTGCGCTTGAACACGTTCTCGATGACCCGGGCCGCGTCGGCGTCTTCGCCGGGGAGAACCTGGTCGCGGCTGGAGATCAGCGTGACCTTCGAGCCGAGTGCCGTGTATGCCGATGCGAACTCGGCACCGGTGACGCCCGATCCGACCACGATGAGATGCTCGGGCACGTGGGGCAGGTCGTACAGCTGCGTCCAGGTCAGGATGCGCTCCCCATCCGGAACCGCCGACGCCAGGATGCGCGGGCTGGCGCCGGTCGCGATGACGATGGTGTCCGCCTCGATCCGGTCGAAGTCGGTGCCGGTGTCACCCGCGGCGGTGGACACGATGATGGCGCTCGACCCGTCGAGCCGCCCCTCACCGGTGACGATGCGCACGTTGGAGCGCACGAGTTCGGCCTTCATGTCCTCCGACTGCTGACGCGCCAGCCCCATCAGTCGCTTGTTGACCGCGGCGAGGTTGACGGCGACATCCGGACGCACCGGCTTGCCGTGGTCGCCCCGGCTGAAGAACTGCACGCCGAGGTCGGCGGCCTCGCCGATCGCGTTGGCTGCTTCGGCGGTGGCGATCAGGCTCTTCGACGGCACGACATCCGTGATGACGGCGGAGCCGCCGACACCGATGCGCTCGACGATGGTGACCTCGGCCCCGAGCTGCGCGCCGGCCAGGGCCGCCTCGTAACCTCCGGGTCCTCCTCCGAGTACAGCGATTCTCTGCTTGCGCTCGAATTCATAGGCCATGCCTCTATTGTCTCGCACGTTCGGGTGTTCTCCTGCACGTTCCCGCGCCGATGCGCATCCGCTCGCAGAGGCGATCACCGACGGCCTCCGAATAGAGTTGGTGCATGTCTGACACGATCACGAACCCGCTGGACGACCTGGCTACCGACCCTTTCGAGGTCGCACGGCAGGCGGCAGAACAGCTCGCCGAGAAGACCGGCGTCACCAAGCACGACATCGCTCTGACATTGGGCAGCGGATGGGGGAAGGCGGCCGACCTCATCGGTGAGACGACCGCGACCATCCCGGCCACCGAGATCATCGGTTTCAGCGCGCCCGCACTCGCCGGCCACGTCGGAACGTTGCGCTCGATCCTGCTCCCGAACGGCAAGCGCGCCCTGGTGATCGGCGCACGCACCCACTACTACGAAGGCCATGGTGTGCGCCGCGTCGTCCACAGCGTGCGCACTGCGGCTGCGGCGGGTGTCGAGACGATGATCCTCACCAATGGAGCGGGCGGCATCAAAGAGACGTGGAAGCCGGGTACGCCCGTTCTGATCAGCGACCACATCAACCTCACCGCCGATTCCCCGCTCGAGGGCGCCACCTTCATCGACCTGACCGACCTGTATTCGGCGCGACTGCGCGGGATCGCGAAACAGATCGATCCGAGCCTCGACGAGGGCGTGTACACGCAGTTCCGCGGCCCCCACTACGAGACCCCGGCCGAGGTGCAGATGGCCAAGACCATCGGCGGCCACATCGTGGGCATGTCGACCGCGCTCGAGGCGATCGCCGCGCGTCAGGCCGGCATGGAGATCCTCGGGATGTCGCTGATCACCAACCTGGCCGCGGGCATCCAGAAGACCCCGCTCAGCCACCAGGAGGTCATCGAGGCCGGCCGCGAAGCCGAGTCCGTGATCGGGGCGCTCCTCGCGAAGATCGTGGGCGCACTGTGAGCGCCGCGCACTCCGGAGACGCCGCTGTCGACGGCAACGCAGATCTGCTCGAACAGGTACGTTCTTGGATCGCGCAAGACCCCGATCCTGAGACCCGCGACGAGCTGCAGGAGCTCGCCGTCGCAGCCGAGAGCGGCTCGCAGCCGGCGCTCGACGACCTGCACTCGCGTTTCGACACCCGCCTCGCCTTCGGTACTGCGGGTCTCCGCGGCGAGATCGCGGGTGGCCCGAACAGGATGAACCGGGTGCTCGTCGCCCAGGCGGCGGCAGGATTCGCGCGCTACCTCCTCGAGCACGCGGAAGGCTCGACCCCGTCGGTCGTCATCGGCTACGACGGGCGCAAGAACTCCGACGTGTTCGCCCGCGACACGGCGGAGTTGATGGCGGGCGCGGGCGTGCGCGCCATCCTGCTCCCCGGCTGATGCCCACCCCCGTGCTGGCCTTCGCCGTACGACACCTCGACGTCAGCGCCGGCGTCATGGTCACGGCGAGCCACAACCCGCCGAACGACAACGGATACAAGGTCTACCTGGGTGGGGAGGACCACGGCTCCCAGATCGTGTCGCCCGTCGACGCGGAGATCGCCGCCCACATCTTGGAGGTCGCCGCCGGAAGCATCAGCGACCTGCCGCGGGCCGAGACCTACGAGATCGCGCCCGAGTCGGTGGAGCAGGACTACATCGCCGCCACGGCCGCCGTCGCGACATCGTCGGCGCCTCGGGATGCGGTCTCGTTCACGTATACCGCGATGCACGGCGTCGGCTGGCGCACCGCTCAGCAGGTCTTCGCAAAGGCGGGATTCGCTGAGCCCACGCTCGTCGCGGAGCAGATCGATCCCGACCCCGCGTTTCCGACCGTGGCCTTCCCCAACCCCGAGGAGCCGGGTGCGATGGACCTCGCGTTCCAGACCGCCAGAGCGGCCGGGTCGGCTCTCGTGATCGCGAACGACCCTGACGCCGACAGGCTCGCCGTGGCGATTCCGGATTCGTCGAGCGAGGCCGGATACCGTCGCCTCAGCGGCAACGAGGTCGGCGCGCTGCTCGGCTGGCGCGCTGCCGAACTCGCCGAGTCTGCGGCCGCGTCCTCGTCTGACGGCGCTGCGTTCGGTGCCCTGGCGTGCTCGATCGTGTCGTCTCCGGCGTTGAAGGCGGTGGCGGATGCATACCGTCTCGATTTCCAGGACACCCTCACCGGTTTCAAATGGGTCTCGCGCGCTCCCGGCCTCATCTACGGATTCGAGGAGGCGCTCGGCTATCTCGTGAACCCGGAGACCGTCCGCGACAAAGACGGCATCTCGGCCGCCACAGCGCTTCTCGATCTCGCGGCGACCCTCGCCGCCGAGGGCGACAGTGTCGAGGGCCGGCTGGGGGCGTTCGCCGAGAGGTTCGGCTTCTTCGCCTCCGACCAGATCTCGATCCGCGTCACCGACCTCAGCGAGATCGACCGCATCATGTCTTCGCTTCGGGCGACCCCGCCGGCGGCCCTCGGCGACGTGAAGGTCACCCAGATCGACGACCTGTCCGACGGCTTCGGCTCGCTCCCCCGAGCGACGTGCTGCGCATCCTGCTCGAGGACGGCTCACGAGTGATGGTGCGACCGAGCGGCACCGAGCCGAAGCTCAAGATCTACATCGACGCTTCGAGCGACCAGGGCTCGGTTGCGGAGCGCAAGGCGATCGCCGAAGCGCGTGTCGTCGCTCTCGGAGCCGCGATGCGCGAGCTCACCGCGGCCTAGCCGAGGTCGGCGCTGCGTCGGCGTCGCCGTCGCCGTCGCTCAGGATGCGATGGGCTCGGGCGACGTCTCGGGCGCGGCGGCGGGCGCGGGCACTCCCGCCCGACGCCGCGCGTATCCCGCGAGGAACAGCACCAGTGCCAGCGCGGTCACCACAGCCCCGACAGCCGGCACGGCGGCCGGCCCGCCCACTGCGAGCGCGGCAGAGCCGATCGGCGGTGCGACGGCGATCCCGACGTACATAGCCGTCGAGTACCACGACAACGCGAGAGCCGACGAGGCCGGATCAACCGTGACGAGCCTGTGCTGCACCGGAATCGCGATCGCGAACGCCGCGATCCCCCAGACCGCGAAGACGACGATCGACGCCGCGAACGACGACTCCACGAACGGAAGCACGGCCAGCGCGACGATCTGGCCCGCCAGCGCGATGACGGCGGTCTTCCGGCTGCCGAACCGGTCTGTGAGCGGCCCTGCGAAGATGTTCCCTGCGATCCCGGCAACTCCGTAGGCGAGGAGGAGCGTCGCGAGCAAGGCGCCCGATCCGCCGGTCGATGCGTGGGTGACGGATGCGCTGAAGATGTACACGATGTTGAAGCCGGCGATCATCAGGAGTGTCGTGCCCAATGGCGCGAGCACCCGCGGGTCGACGAGCGGGGCGAGGCGGCGACGGATGGTGACGGCCGGCGCGATCGGCACGCCGCGGACGACCAACGGGATCGCGACGACGAGCACGACGGCGATGCCGACGAGGAGCCAGAGCGGAAGCCGCCAACCGGCCGCTCCCCCGAGGGCCGTGCCGAAGGGCGAGCCGATCGCTGTCGCGAGCGTGAATCCCGCTCCGACGATGGCGAGAGCGCGCCCGCGTTGCTCGGGGCGCGCGAGCGAGGCCGCTGCCGCGGTCGCGGTCGGTACGAGCGCGGCACCGCCGATTCCGGACAGTGTCCGTCCTGCGATGAAGAGTGGTAGGGACGCGGCCGACACGGCGATCGCGCCCCCGACGGCGAAGACGGCGAGCCCGGCCGCCATCAGAATGGCGCGCGGCACGCGAGGCAGCAGGATCGAGATGATCGGAGCCGCGATCGCGACGACGAGGGAGTACGACGTGATCGAGTAGCTCACATCCGTGGGCGTTGCGCCGAGGTTGTCGGCGATGTCGGGGAGGAGGCCGGCGATGACGAAGGCGTTCGTGCCGACCACGAACATGGCGAGTGCGAGCACGAGCAGGCTCAGAGTGGATCTGCGATATGATTGTTCGACGGAGATCATACGATGACTGTAGAGAATAGTTCGATGATTGTCAAACTATTTCGGAGATCCCGTTCGCGAACCGACCCCGACGGAGGAACGATGTCGGCCGACTACCCGGCGCCCGAGATGTCAGACGTGCAGCTCGTCGACGTGCTTCGAGCCCTGGCCGACCCCATCCGGCTGCAGATCGTGCGCGTCCTCGCTGACGGTGAGCCGCACTCGAAGAGCGGCGCCGAATGGGGTTTCGACGTGCAGAAGTCCACGCTGTCCCACCACTTCAAAGCTCTGCGCGAGGCAGGCGTCACGCTGACGATCGTCAGCGGGCGCACCCACGCCATCCAGCTGCGCCGCCGCGAACTCGACGACCGGTTTCCTGGCTTGGTCGACGCACTGATCGCGGGCGCGGTCTAACCGAGCGCTTCTTCCAGCTTGCGTTCGATCTCGTCGAGGTCGAAGTAGTTGTCGACGACGACCACGTCGGCGTTCGTCGGACCGATCCGGTCCACCAGCTCGGGCGACGTCAGGATCACCTGGGCGTTCGCCGCCGCGCTGGCCACGTTGTCGAGGTCCGAGGCGGTCACGTCGGCGTCGATGTCGAGCCGGTTGAGCACGCGCTCCGCGTTGACCTTGAGGATTCCGGATGTGCCGACTCCGGCACCGCAGATCGCGACGATCTTCATGGGGTAGCCCCCTCGCCGCTGGCGGCCATGATGCGCTGCACCTCGGCGACGTCGGCTGCGCCGGCGAGCGCCGGGATCGCGCCCGGGTCGTTGAAGATGTTCGCGAGCTCGGCGACCGAGGTCACGTGCGCATCCGGAGTCGCGACGGCTAGACCGATCACCACGCCCACCGGATCGTTGTGCGGGTGCCCGAAGACGACCGGTTCGGCGAGGGTGACGACCGAGAGGCCGTCGGTGAGCACATCCGGACCCGGACGAGCGTGCGCGAGCGCCAGCCCCGGTGCGATGACGATGTACGCGCCGTACTCGTCGATGACCTGGATCATGCGGGCCGCGTAGCCCTCCTCGGTCGCGCCGGACCGGGCGAGCGCCTCCCCCGCGAGCTCCACGGCTTCACGCCAGTCGGACGCGTGGGCTCCGACGGTGATGGCGGAATCGGGGAGGGGAGGAAGAGGCATGCATTCAGCGTATCGGTCGGAGAACTAGGAACCCTCGAAACCCGCTGTGATGATGTCGGCGAGCTCTTCGCGTTCTTCCAGCGAGAGGAACGTCGACGCTGCCGCGTTCAGCTGGAAGACCTCGAGATCCGTGCGGTCGTACTGGAATGCGTCGGCCAGGATGCTCAGCTCGCGGGTGAGTGTCGTTCCGCTCATCAGGCGGTTGTCCGTATTCACCGTGACGCGGAACCCGAGCTGGTAGAGCAGGTCGAACGGGTGGTCCAGGATGTCGTCGCCCCACGCGGCGATCGCGCCGGTCTGCAGGTTCGACGAGGGGCTGGTCTCGAGTGCGATCTCCCGGTCTTTCACCCACTGGGCGAGCAGGCCGAGCGTGACGTAGGTGTTCTCGTCGTCCTGGCGCTCGATGACGATGTCCTCGGCGATGCGCACGCCGTGGCCGAGCCGCAGGGCCCGCCCGTCGAGAAGAGCGCCGCGAATGCTCTCGAGCCCGTCGGCCTCGCCGGCGTGAACGGTTGTCGGGAAGAACTGCGACGCGAGGTAGTCGAAAGCCGCCCGGTGGTTCGAGGCCGGGAAGCCCGCCTCCGGTCCGGCGATGTCGAAGCCGACCACGCCGCGTTCGCGGTGACGCACGGCGAGCTCAGCGATCTCTAGGCCGCGGTCGTTGTGGCGCATGGCCGTCACGAGCTGGCCGATCCGGATGGGGCTCCCCGTGCCGCGCACGTCTTCGATGCCCTGCTCGATGCCGTCCTGCACGGCTTCGACGGTCTCGTCGAGACTGAGACCCGCGCCGAGGTGCTGTTCGGGCGCCCAGCGGATCTCACCGTAGACGACGCCGTCGGCACCCAGATCCTGAACGAACTCACGGGCAACGCGGGAAAGGCCTTCGCGGGTCTGCATGACCGCGGTCGTGATGTCGAAGGTCTTCAAGTACTCGACGAGCGAACCCGAGTTCGACTTCTCGGCGAACCAGGCGCCGAGCTCCCCGCATCCGTCGCCGGAAGATCGAGGCCGATCCCGCCCGCCAGTTCGACGATCGTGGCCGGCCGCAGCCCGCCGTCGAGGTGGTCGTGCAGTGACACCTTCGGCAGGGACAGGATGTCCGTTCCGTCGGCCAGCCGGTAGTTCTCGTTCTCGTCGGTCATGGTCTTCAATCTATCGGTGCGCGGAGGTGTCAGGAGATGCGATCAGGGACGCGGTCGGCGATGTGTCAGGAGATGCGGTCGGCGATGAGCGGGCCGCCGGTGAGCACGGGGTCGCCCGCGTCGCCGATGCGGTACGCGCCTTCGATGGCCTCGAGGGCGCGCTCGAAGCGCGCCGGCTCGTCAGCGGAGAGGGTGAACAGCGGCTGGCCCGCGACCACCGTGTCGCCCGGCTTGGCGTGCAGGTCGATGCCGGCGGCGTGCTGCACGGGGTCCTGCTTGCGTGCGCGACCGGCTCCGAGACGCCAGGCGCCGATGCCGAACGGGAGCGCCTGCTGCTCGACGAGCACGCCGTCGCGCTCGGCGACGACGGTGTGCGTCTCCTTCGCGACGGGAAGCGCGGCATCGGGGTCGCCGCCCTGAGCCCGGATGACCTCGCGCCACTTGTCCATCGCCCGGCCGTCCTTGAGGGCGGCCTCGACGTCGACGTCGGTCTTGCCTGCGAGGGCGAGCATCTCGCGAGCCAGCTCGACCGTCAGCTCGACGACGTCGGCGGGGCCGCCGCCGGCGAGAACCTCGACCGACTCGCGGACCTCGTTGGCGTTGCCGATCGCGAGTCCGAGCGGAACGTTCATGTTGGTGAGCAGCGCGGAGGTCGCGACGCCCGCATCCTTGCCCAGAGCCACCATCGTGCGCGCCAGTTCGCGCGACTTCTCGATGTCCTTGAGGAATGCTCCCGAGCCGAACTTCACGTCGAGCACGAGCGCGCTCGTGCCCTCGGCGATCTTCTTGCTCATGATCGAGGAGGCGATCAGCGGAATCGCCTCGACCGTTCCGGTGATGTCGCGCAGTGCGTACAGCTTGCCGTCGGCCGGGGCGAGCCCCGAACCCGCGGCGCAGATCACGCCGCCCTGGTCGCGCAGCTGGTCGAACATCTCCTGGTTGCTGAGGTTGGCTCGCCAGCCCGGGATGCTCTCCAGCTTGTCGAGCGTGCCGCCCGTGTGCCCGAGCCCGCGGCCCGACAGCTGAGGCACGGCGACGCCGAACGTCGCGACGAGCGGCATCAACGGCAGGGTGATCTTGTCGCCGACGCCACCGGTGGAGTGCTTGTCGCTGGTCGGCTTGCCGAGACCCTCGAAGCTCATCCGCTCGCCCGAGGCGATCATCGCCATCGTGAGGTCCTTGATCTCGCGACGGGTCATGCCGTTCAAGAAGATCGCCATCGTCATCGCGGCCATCTGCTCATCGCCGACGTATCCGCGCGTGTACGCGTCGATCAGCCAGTCGATCTCGGCCGTGGACAGTTCGCCGCGGTCGCGCTTGGCGTGGATGAGGTCGACGGCGTCGAAAGCCTCGACGGTACCGGAGGTGCTGGTCAAGTCGGAGTGTCCTTAATCGTTGTTCTTTGCGGTGTCTTCGGAGATCTCTTCAGCGATGACATCGGCGATGTCTTCCGCGATCTCCTCCGCCGCGTACTCGACGAGCTGGCGCGGACCGAACGCATCCGGAAGCACCTCGTCGATGGTGCGGATGCCGGAGACCGTCTCGAGCAGCATCCCCTCGACCGAGTGCTCGTACAGCAGCTGCCGGCACCGGCCGCAGGGCATCAGGATGTTGCCGTGCCCGTCGACGCAGGTGAACGCCACGAGGTGGCCGCCGCCCGAGATGTGCAGCTGCGAGACCAACCCGCACTCGGCGCAGAGCGTGACGCCGTAGCTGGCGTTCTCCACGTTGCAGCCGACGATCACCCGCCCGTCGTCGACGAGTGCTGCGACGCCCACCGGGAAGTTCGAGTACGGCGCGTATGCGTGCGTCATCGCCTCGGAAGCGGCCGCGCGCAGCGCATCCCAATCGACGGCGATGCTGCCGGGAGCTGTCACGGCCGTCACGATTTGATGTACGGCTTGCCGTCGGCCGCCGGAGCTCTGGAGAGCCCGACGAGACCGGCGACAGCGAAGATCGTCACGATGTACGGCAGCATGAGCATGAACTCGCTGGGCACCGGCGAGCCGATGGTCCCGAGCACGTTCTGCAGGTTCGTCGCGAAGCCGAAGAGCAGGGCCGCGAGCGTGGCCTTGATGGGATCCCAGCGTCCGAAGATGACCGCGGCGAGCGCGATGAAGCCCTGACCGGCCGTCATCTCCTTCGAGAACGCTCCGACCGATCCGAGGGTGAAGTACGCACCGCCGAGGCCGGCGACGGCGCCCGCGAGCGAGACGTTCCAGAACCGCGTGCTGTTCACGTTGATGCCGACGGTGTCAGCGGCCTCAGGATGCTCGCCGACCGACCGCAGGCGCAGACCCCACCGCGTGCGGAACAGCCCGAACCACACCACGAAGATCGCAATGTACATCAGGTACTCGATGATGGACTGCTGGAACAGCACCGGCCCGATGATCGGGATGTCGCTGAGCACTGGGATCGGCCACTCGGGCAGGCGCGGCGGGTGGTTCAGCAGTGCCGCATCCTGAGCGAGCACCTTCGAGTAGAGGAAGCTCGTGAGTCCGGTGACGAGCACGTTCAGCACCACACCGACGATGACCTGGTCGACCAGGTACTTGATCGAGAACGCGGCGAGCACGAAGGAGACCAGTACGCCGGCCACCATCGCGGCGATCAGGCCGACGGCCCAGCTGCCGGTGAGCGTGGCGGTCATGGCGGACACGAACGCGCCGGCGAGCAGCTGGCCCTCGATCGCGACGTTCACGACGCCGCCGCGCTCGGAGATCACACCGCCGAGGGCACCGAACACCAGGGGCACCGAGAGGCTGACGGTTCCGAGCAGCAGGCCGGTGATGGGAACGGGCAGCTCGCCCGAACCCGCCCAGGCCAGGAAGCCGAACATGAAGACCAGCGCGAAGCCGATGACGAGCCACAGGCTCACCTTGCGGGCCTGCCACGAGAGGTAGAAGGCGACTGCGGTGAGGATCGCCAGGATGATCGTGACGATCACCGTCGTGCTGAAGGTGTCGACGACCAGGTTCGGAAGGGCGACCTTGTCGGTGGTCTCGGTGAACTTGAATGTGCTGGTTCCGTGGCGCGGGAAGCCGAAGAACAGGATCAGGCTGATCAGCACGAAGATGCCGAAAGCGATCGGCGCCTTCCAGCTGCGGATCTGCGCCTTCTCGAGAACGATCGGGGACGAGTCGGGGATGACCGGTGTCGCGGTGCTCACTTGGCCGCCACCTCCTTCGTGACGGTGGGACTCTCTCCGGGGCGTCTGCCCCGGAGTGGGGAGACGGAAGATCGCGCGCACGAGCGGCGGCGCGGCGACGAACAGCACGATCAGCGACTGCAGAACGAGCACGATGTCGATCGGGATGTCGTTGGCCGCCTGGATCGTGTAGCCACCGGCCTTCAGAGCGCCGAAGAGCAGGCCGGCGACGAACACGCCCCACGGCCGGGACCGCCCGAGCAGCGCGACGGTGATCGCATCGAAGCCGATCCCCGCATCCACGCCCGAGCTGATGCCCGAGGGGAACACGCCGAGCGCCTGGTTCGCACCCGCGATGCCGATGAGGCCACCGGCGATCAGCATCGAGTAGAGGTACATGTTCTTGACGTTGATACCGGCGACGCGGGCGGCGTTCGGGTTCTCGCCGACCGCGCGGAAGCGGAAGCCGAGGTTCGACCGGTTGATCAGCCACCACACGAAGACCGTCGCGCCGATGACGACGATGAGGGCCCAGGTCAGGTTGTACTGCGGCCCGAACAGCGGCGGGAAGATCGCGTTGTCCTTGATGGGCGGCGCCTTCGGGTTGTTCGAACCGGGAGCCTGCAGCAGGCCCTTCGTGCGCAGCATGTACGAGATCAGGTAGAACGCGATGTAGTTGAGCATGATCGTGACGATCACCTCGTGCGCGCCCGTTCTCGCCTTCAGCAGACCGACGATTCCGGCCCAGACCGCACCACCGGCGATACCGGCGAGCACGGCGAGGACCAGGTGGAGCACGGGAGGCAGGTCGAACGAGAACCCAACCCATGCCGCGCAGGCGGCGGCGATGAGGATCTGTCCCTGGCCGCCGATGTTGAACAGGCCGACGCGGAACGCGAGGGCGACGCCGAGGCCGCCCACGATCAGCGGGGTGGCGAAGGTCAGCGTCTCGGTCAGCGGCCGGATGCCCGCCGAGAACGACGGACGGCGGAAGTTGTAGATGGCGCCCTGGAACATCGAGGTGTACGCGCTCGACACGGAGTTCCAGATCGCAACGAACGTGTCGCCCGGGCGAGCGAAGAAGTATCCGGCTGCCTTCTGAACCTCAGGATCGGTGATCGCGATCAGGATCGCGCCCACGATCAGCGCGAGCACGACCGCGAGGATCGAGATGACGACGGGGCCGCCCATGATCTCGCGCGCGGCCTTGTTCCAGCGCGATGGCTCCTCGCCAGGCGTCTCCTGCTTGGTCAGGCCCGGGGCCGTCTCGGTCCCGCTCATACTGCCGCTCCGTTCACTGCTGCTTGTGCGTCGGCCGGCGACTCGCCGGCCATCATCAGGCCGAGCACCTCGCGCGAGGTGTCTCCCGGTACGATTCCGACGATCCCGCCGCGGTACATCACCGCGATGCGGTCGGCCAGGGCGGCCACCTCGTCGAGTTCGGTTGAGACGACGATGACGGGGATGCCCGAGTCGCGGGTCTCGACGATCCTCTTGTGCACGAACTCGATCGAACCGACGTCGAGACCGCGCGTGGGCTGAGCCGCGACGAAGAGCCGCAGGTCACGGCTGAGCTCGCGCGCCAGGACGACCTTCTGGGCGTTACCGCCCGACAGACGACCCACCTTGGTCTCGATCGACTGGGTGCGCACGTCGAATTCGCGCACCTTCTCGTCGGCGAATTCGTTGAGGTAGCCGAGCTGCAGGTTCGCGCCCTTGACGAACGGCGCACCGCTCGACCGGTCGAGCATGAGGTTCTCCGCGATCGAGAACTCGCCGACGAGCCCGTCCTCGTTGCGGTCTTCGGGGATGAAGCCGACGCCCGCATCGAGCACCCGGCGAACGCTGCGCCCCTGGATGCTCTGACCGTCGAGCTGGATCTTGCCCTCGACGCGGGGCTGGAGGCCGAGGATCGCCTCGGTGAGCTCGGTCTGGCCGTTACCCTGAACTCCGGCGATGGCCAGGATCTCCCCGGCGCGGACCTCGAAGCTCACCCGGTTGACGACCAACTGCCCGATCGGGTCGATGACCGAAAGGTCCTCGACCACGAGTGCGGCGTCGCCGGGCGTGGCCGGCTGCTTCTCGACTGTCAGAGACACCGCACGGCCGACCATCATGGACGCCATCTCGGCGTTGGTCGAGGTGGGCTCGGTCTCGCCGACCACCTTGCCGAGACGGATGACCGTGATCCGGTCGGCCACCTCGCGCACCTCGCGCAGCTTGTGGGTGATGAAGATGATGGCCGTGCCCTGCTCCTTGAGCTGGCGCATGATGCCCATCAGCTCGTCTGTCTCCTGCGGGGTCAGCACGGCGGTCGGCTCGTCGAACACGAGCACTTTCGCGTTCTGTGAGAGGGCCTTGATGATCTCGACGCGCTGCTGGACACCGACGGGCAGGTCTTCGACGAGGGCGTCGGGGTCGACATCGAAGCCGAAGCGGGCGGAGATCTCACGCACACGCTTGCGGGCGGCGGGCAGGTCGAGTCGGCCGCCGAACTTGGTCTGCTCGTGGCCGAGCATGACGTTCTCGGCCACGGTGAACACGGGGATGAGCATGAAGTGCTGGTGCACCATGCCGATGCCCGCCTTCATGGCGTCACCGGGGCCGGAGAAGTGCTGGACGACGTCGTCGAGCAGGATCTCCCCTCTTCCGCCTGATACAGGCCGTAGAGGACGTTCATGAGGGTGGACTTGCCGGCGCCGTTCTCTCCGAGGAGACAGTGGATCTCGCCGGGTTCGACGACCAGGTCGATATGGTCGTTCGCGACCAGGGCACCGAACCGTTTGGTGATGCCGCGAAGTTCGAGCTTCATTCGGGTGGGGTTCCTTCTCTACTCGCCCGGGTGGAGCGAAAGCGCGCGAAACGGCAGGTGGGCCTCGATGCGCGTCTTCACCCTAACCTTTTGCACATATGTCAGTGTGTGCTCACTTGAGCAACCATCACAAGGGTAAACACAGTAAGAGGGACAAAATGCGGGGAGGCCAGCTTTCGCTGACCTCCCCGACACTCTCGGTGCTACTGGCTACTTCGGCGAAGACGGCGAGGTGACCTTGATCGAGCCGTCGATGATGCCGGCCTTGATCTTGTCGAGCTCACCCTGCAGCGCCGGGTCGACCTTCGACTCGAAGTCGTGGAACGGGGCGATCCCGACGCCGTCGTTCTTCAGCGTTCCCACGTAGGGGGCGCTGTCGAACTTGCCGTCGGCGGCCGTGGTGACGACGTCGTTGACGGCCGGCTTCATGCCCTTCATGACAGAGGTGAGGAGCAGGTCCTTCACGCTCGGGTCGGACTGGAAGACGTCGGCGTCGACACCGATCATCGCGATCGGCTTGCCCGAGTCCTTGATCGCCGCTGCGGCGCTCTGGTAGATCGGACCACCGACCGGCATGATCACGTCGGCGTTCTGGTCGATGACGCCCTGCGCGGTGTTCTTTGCGGTCTCGTTGGCGTCGAAGCCACCGGTGAAGAGCCCGTTCTGTGCGTCGACATCCCAGCCGACGACCTTGACGGACTTGCCCTTCTGCTCGTTGAAGTACTTCACGCCATCGGCGAAGCCGTCCATGAAGATGGTGACGGTCGGGATCTGCATGCCGCCGAAGGTGCCGACGATGCCGGTCTTCGAGTAGCTGGCGGATGCGTAGCCCGCGAGGAACGCGGCCTGAGCGGTGTCGAAGATGATCGGCTTGACGTTCTTAGCCGTGATCGAGCTGTCGTCGATGATGGCGAAGTTGACATCGGGGTTGGCCGAGGCAGCCTTCTTCGTGGCGTCGGCGAGCAGGAAGCCGACGGTGACGACGAGGTTGCAGTTGGCGTCGACCATGCTCTGGATGTTCGGAGCGAAGTCGTTCTCGCTCTTCGACTCGGCCGACTTCGGCTTCACGCCGAGCTTGTCCGCCGCCTGGTTGAGGCCTTCGAAGCCGAGCTGGTTGAACGAGTGGTCGTCGAATCCGCCGGAGTCGGAGACCATGCAGGGCAGGAAGTCGCTCTTCGCTGCGCCGGACGTCGAGGTGTCCGACGGTGCCGACGAACAAGCGGCGAGCAGCGACATAACGCCGATCGCCGCAAGGCCGAGCAGGCCGGCCTTACGCGCTGTGGTTGTCAAGGTGGTGTCCTCCAAGATGCAGGCCTACGGGTGAGGCCATTTGGTTTCACGTTACCGAATGTGACGAACTGCCTTGTTCGAATATTCGGCATCTTCATGTAAGCGTTACAAACGCGCGCCTGATTGTCGCCTGCTCATTTGAGCAGGCGACAATCGGCTGTCCCCTGCCCGGGTTACAGCCAGCCGCGTTTGCGGAACACCAGGTAGAGGACGCTGCTCAACCCGAGCATCGCGAGCACGGCGAGCGGGTAACCGAACTGCCACTGGAGTTCTGGCATGTGGGTGAAGTTCATGCCGTAGATGCCCGCGACGAGCGACGGCGCGAAGAGGATCGCCGCCCAGGACGAGATCTTCTTCACCTCTTCCCCCTGCCGATGCGTCGAGTGCGCGAGCCGCGCCATCTCCTCGTTGCGTCGTTCGGACACCAGGGTCGAGTTCACGGTGAGGATGTCGCGCAGCAGCTGCCTGAATCCGTCGACCCGCTCGTTGACCAGGATGAGGTGATCGGCAACGTCACGCAGCGCACGTTGCAGCTCCTGCGTGACGCCGTACTTCTCCGACCCGTGCTCGAGCGCGATCATCACCGAGGTGAGCGGATGCGTCGCCCGCTGGAAGTCGATCACCTCGCGGGACAGTTCGTAGATACGTCGCGACACCAGCGCATCCCCGCCGAACACCTGCGTCTCGATCTCGTCGATGTCGTTGGCGAGACCGGCGACGACGGGGCTGTACGCATCCACCACCGCGTCGATGATGGCGTACAGGATGGCCTGGGTGCCGAGAGCGAGAAGCTCCGGTTCGCGTTCCATGCGCTGACGGACATGCGAGAGGTCGGGCGACTCGCTGTGCCGGACGGTGATCACGAAGTTCGGCCCGACGAAGAGGTGCAGCTCGCCGAAGTCGACCTCCTCGGGGACGTCGAGGTAGTTCGCCGCTTTCAGGACGACGAAGAGAACGCCGTCGTACCGCTCCAGCTTGGGACGCTGGTGGGCGACGATCGCATCCTCGATGGCCAGCTGGTGCAGTCCGAACTCGTCGGCCAGCGACATGAGTTCTTGAGCGCTCGGACGGTAGAGACCGATCCAGGCGACGCCGTCCGGCGTGGCGTCGAGCGCACGGTAGGTCTCAGCCAGCGAGCGCGGCGAAGCGACGCGACGTCCCTGTGAGTAGATGGCACTGTCGACCATGCTCGGCCGCTGGTCGCGGGGCTCGAGGTCGGTCGCCGCCTGGTCTGATGGAGGATCCACGCGTCGTGCCCGGGAGACGAACGGCATCGGGATGCGTCGGTTGGTGTTGGGGGCCATGGGTCACCTCCGTGGATCAGGTGTTCGACAGTGCGGTGGTCGGCCCTTCTGAAGAGCCACCTAACTGTACGCGCGCTCCCTGCCGATGCGCTGGATCGCGTCCGCCCGCGTCACGATGACCTGTTCGTAGTGGTGCACCAGCTCCTCGCAGATGACCGACCACGAGCGGCCGAGGACGGCACGACGGCCCGCCTCCCCCATCCTGAGCCGGAGTCCGGGGTCGGAGACGAGCATCCCGACGCCCGCCCTCAGCGCACTGTCGTCGCCCGAGGGGAAGAGGAGGCCGTCGACACCGTGCTCGACGAGGTCGATCGGGCCCCCCGCCCGCGGAGCGACAACGGGGAGACCGGATGCGTGGGCCTCCTGGATCGTCTGGCCGAATGTCTCCTCCGACCCCGTGTGGGCGAAGATGTCGAACGCGGCATATGCGGCCGCGAGGTCGGCGCCGCCGAGGCGTCCGAGCCAGGTCACGGGCATCCCGCGCATCGCCGAGGCGACCGTCGAGCGAGCGGGACCGTCGCCGACGATGGCGATGTGCACGTCCCTCATCCCGCGGAGCGCCGCCAGGCGTTCGACCTGCTTCTCGGGAGCGACCCTGCCGACATAGCCGACGACCAGCTCGCCGTCGGGCGAGAGCTGTTCGCGCAGGTCGCTTGCCGCGCGGGTGCGGCGGTTATTGGGGTGGTAGCGCTCGAGATCGACGCCGCGGCCCCAGCGCGCGAGCCGCTGCACGCCCGCCGTACGGAGGTCGTACTCCGACGCCGACGACGGCACGAGCGTGAGGTCGGCTCCATCGTGGACCCACCGCACGTACTTCCAGGCAATTGCCGAGGTCATCCCGAGACCGTTGCGGCGGGCGAATCCCGCGACGTCGGTCTGGTAGATCGCGACCGACGGGATGCCCAGTCGATTCGCCGCGGCGATCCCCTGCGCGCCGAGCAGGAACGGAGAGGCCGCGTGCAGCACATCGGCGCCGAACGAACTCAGGATGCGCTGCACCTGCGGGCTCGGCAGCCCCACCGGGAACTGCCGGTACGCGAACGACGGCACCTGGTGCACGCGGAAGCCGCGGTACTCGGCCGGCGCTCCCGCGTCGGGACAGATCACAATGGCCTCGTGACCTTCGTCGGCCAGGTGATCGAGCACCCGGCAGACACTCGTGGTGACCCCATTGACCGTGGGGAGGAAGCTCTCGCTGACGACGGCGATCCGCATGCTTCGCACGCTACGGCGGCCGAGTGGCCGACCCGTGAACAGTGGGTGTCCGGCACCGCTCTGTATCCTTTCGGCATGGCTCGTGCACACAACCCGATCGATCGCTTCTACAGCGTCATCCCCGCCGGCGGCATCGGCTCCCGGCTGTGGCCGCTGTCGCGCGCCGACGCGCCGAAGTTCCTGCACGACCTCACGGGGTCGGGACAGACGCTGCTGCGCGACACTTGGGACAGGCTCGCCCCGCTCTCCGGCGAGCAGCGGATCATGGTCGTCACGGGGCGCGCACACCGAGCGGCCGTCGAGGCCCAGCTTCCGGCGCTCGCGGACCCGAACGTCGTGCTCGAGTCGGAGCCGCGCGACTCGACAGCAGCCATCGGGCTGGCCGCGGCCATCCTGGAGAAGCGCGAACCCGGCGTCATCATCGGATCATTCGCCGCCGACCACGTGATCAAGAACCAGCGGCTCTTCGCCACCGCGGTGCGCGAGGCCGTCGCCTCGGCCGATGCGGGCTACATCACCACCATCGGCATCCGGCCGACCGAGCCGGCCGTCGGCTTCGGGTACATCCACACCGGCGCCGAGATGATCATCGAGGGCGCCCCGAGCGCGTTGTCGGTCACGAAATTCGTCGAGAAGCCCGACCTCGCGACAGCCGAGGGCTACGTCGCGAGCGGCTCGTACCTGTGGAACGCGGGGATGTTCATCGCTCGCGCCGACCGACTGCTCGAAGAGATCGGACGGTCGGAGCCCGAACTGCTCGCCGGCCTGCTCGAACTGGCGGATGGCTGGGACGACCCCGCCACTCGGGGACCAGCGGTCGACCGCATCTGGCCCGGGCTCAAGAAGATCGCCATCGACTACGCCGTGGCCGAGCCGGCAGCGGCCGAAGGGAATCTCGCGGTGATCCCCGGGTACTTCGACTGGGACGACGTCGGCGACTTCGCATCCCTCGCCAAGCTCAATTCGGGCGGCCGAAAGTCGGACCTGGCCATCTTGGGCGAGAACGCCCGGGTGCTCTCGGATGCGTCGAGCGGCATCGTGATCAGCCAGTCCGGGCGCGTGATCAGCCTGATCGGCGTGAAGGACATCGTCGTCGTCGACACCCCGGACGCGCTGCTCGTCACCACGAGCGAGAACGCCCAGCGGGTGAAGGCCGTCGTCGACGCCCTGAAGCTCACCGGCTCCACCGACGTCCTCTGATGCGGGAGCGTCAGTCCACCTGGGAGGGGCCCTGCTGCACGCTCGCAGCGATGCGGTGGATCTCGTCGTCGCCGAGCTGGATGCCCGCATCCTGAAGCCGCTGCCGCAGCAGCTTCTCGCTGTCCTCCTGCGGACGCAGCTGCATGTCGGCCGTCAACTGGTCGACGATCCCCTGCACTCTGGCGTCTTCGCCGGCCTCCGTGCTTCCGTCCATGATCGGTTCGTCTTGGGTCATGCGACGGACGGTACGCCCCTCACGGGGCCGCGCAAGCCTCCCCTGCGACCCCTCAATATCTCTTGACGTCGAGATAGTTAGGCATCCCTAACCAGCGGCTCCAGCGTGGGCGGCATACACTTGCACTGCGCTCTCGCGCGTTCTTTGCGATCACAACCAGGGAGGGTTGTTCGTGCCAGACCAAGCGGCAGGAACCCTGCAACCGACCAAGAACCGGCCGGGCGGAACACTGTACCGGGGCCGAGAGGGAATGTGGTCCTGGGTGCTGCACCGCATCACAGGCGTCGCCATCTTCTTCTTCCTTCTCGTGCACATTCTCGACACCTCGCTCATCCGGGTCAGCCCGGAGGCGTACAACGCGGTGATCGGCACATACAAGAACCCGATCATGGGTCTCGGCGAGATCGCTCTCGTCGGCGCCATCATCTTCCACGCCTTCAACGGGCTCCGGATCATCGCGATCGACTTCTGGAGCAAGGGCGTCAAGTACCAGAAGGCGATGTTCTACATCGTCATCGTGCTCTGGGTCGTGTTGATGGCCGGCTTCGTGCCGGTTCAGCTCATCCACATCTTCGGGGAGGCCAACTAGTCATGACGACCATCGAAGCTCCCCGCAGCCCCGCCCGTCCCGCGCGCCGCAAGGGCGTGAACTGGGAGAAGTGGGGCTGGATCTACATGCGGATCTCGGGAATCATCCTGATCGTCCTCATCTTCGGCCACCTCTTCGTCAACCTGGTCATGGGCGAGGGCGTCAAGCAGATCGACTTCGCGTTCATCGGCGGCAAGTACGCCACGCCGTTCTGGCAGGTCTGGGACCTGCTGATGCTGTGGCTCGCACTGATCCACGGCGGTAACGGGATGCGCACCCTCGTCAACGACTACGCACACAACAAGACGGTCAACCGCATCCTGAAGTGGGCCATCGCCGCTGCCGTCGTCGTGCTCGTCGTTCTGGGCACGCTCGTGATCTTCACCTTCGAACCCTGCCCCGCAGGCGCACCGGCCGATCTTCTGCCGTCGTTCTGCCCGGTCAACTAACTCCCTCAAGTAGCCAACGACTACGGAAAACGCTGTGACAACTGAAACGTCTGAATCCACCGTCATCGACGGCGTCCACTACCACGAGTTCGACATCGTCATCGTCGGCGCCGGCGGCGCGGGGATGCGAGCGGCGATCGAAGCGGGTCCGCACGCCAAGACCGCGGTGATCTCCAAGCTGTACCCGACGCGTTCCCACACCGGCGCCGCACAGGGCGGCATGGCCGCCGCGCTGGCCAACGTCGAAGAGGACAGCTGGGAGTGGCACACGTTCGACACGGTCAAGGGCGGCGACTACCTCGTCGATCAGGATGCCGCCGAGATCCTCGCCAAAGAGGCGATCGACGCGGTCATCGACCTCGAGAACATGGGCCTGCCGTTCAACCGCACGCCCGAGGGCAAGATCGACCAGCGGCGCTTCGGCGGACACACCCGCGACCACGGCAAGGCCCCGGTTCGCCGTGCCTGCTATGCGGCCGACCGCACCGGCCACATGATCCTGCAGACGCTATTCCAGAACTGCGTCAAGCTCGGCATCAACTTCTTCAACGAGTACTACGTGCTCGACGTGATCATGAACGAGGTGGACGGGGTCGACCAGCCCGCCGGTGTCGTCGCGTTCGAACTCGCCACCGGTGAGCTGCACGTGTTCCACTCGAAGGCGATCATCTTCGCCACGGGCGGTTTCGGAAAGATCTACAAGACGACCTCGAACGCCCACACCCTCACCGGTGACGGCGTCGGCATCATCTGGCGCAAGAAGCTCCCGCTGGAGGACATGGAGTTCTTCCAGTTCCACCCGACCGGACTGGCCGGGCTGGGCATCCTGCTCACCGAGGGCGCCCGAGGCGAGGGCGCGATCCTTCGCAACGCGAGCGGTGAACGCTTCATGGAGCGCTACGCCCCCACCATCAAAGACCTGGCACCCCGCGACATCGTCGCGCGCTGCATGGTGCAGGAGGTCGCGGAGGGCCGCGGTGCCGGTCCGCACAAGGACTACGTGCTGCTCGACTGCACTCACCTGGGCGCCGAGGTGCTGGAGACAAAGCTCCCCGACATCACCGAGTTCGCCCGCACGTACCTGGGCGTCGACCCGGTCGTCGAGCCGGTGCCCGTGATGCCGACCGCGCACTACGCGATGGGCGGCATCCCCACCAACAACAACGCCGAGGTGCTGCGCGACAACACCACGGTCGTCCCCGGCCTCTACGCCGCAGGCGAGTGCGCCTGCGTCTCCGTTCACGGCTCCAACCGTCTCGGCACCAACTCGCTGCTCGACATCAACGTGTTCGGAAAGCGCTCCGGTCGGAACGCGGTCGAGTACGTCAAGACCGCCACCGCCGTTCCGCTGCCCGAAGACCCGGCCGCTTACGTGCGCGGCCTGCTCGAGGGGCTCCGCGGGGGCACCGGCACCGAGCGCATCGCGGCCATCCGCAAGGAGCTGCAGGATGAGATGGACAAGAACGCTCAGGTGTTCCGTACCGACGAATCCCTCGCCAAGGTGACCGAGACCATCCACAGCCTCCGCGAGCGCTACAAGAACATCGTCGTGCAGGACAAGGGCAAGCGGTTCAACACCGACCTGCTCGAAGCCGTGGAACTCGGCTTCCTGCTCGACCTCGCCGAGGTCGTCGTCTTCTCGGCCCGCAACCGTCAGGAGAGCCGCGGCGGTCACATGCGCGACGACTTCCCGAAGCGCGACGACGAGAACTACATGAAGCACACCATGGCCTACCTGTCTGGCGACCCGCACTCGTCCGACGCGGCCGACCACATTCGTCTCGACTGGAAGCCGGTCGTCGTGACCCGCTACGAGCCGATGGAGAGGAAGTACTGATGTCGACAGCCGTTCTCGAGACTCCTCCGGCCCCCGAAGCGCCGATCCAGTCGTTCACGGTCACCCTGATCATCCGCCGGTTCGACCCGGACACCGACACCGAGCCGCGCTGGCAGGACTTCGACGTCGAGATGTTCCCGACCGACCGCATCCTGGATGCCCTCCACAAGATCAAGTGGGAGCAGGACGGTTCGCTCACCTTCCGCCGCTCGTGCGCCCACGGCGTCTGCGGCTCCGACGCCATGCGCATCAACGGCCGCAACCGCCTCGCCTGCAAGACGCTGATCAAGGACCTCGACATCTCGAAGCCGATCTACGTCGAGGCGATCAAGGGCCTGCCGCTCGAGAAGGACCTCATCGTCGACATGGACCCGTTCTTCGAGTCCTTCCGCGAGGTGCAGCCCTTCCTCGTCGCGAACTCGACGCCGCCGAAGGACAAGGAGCGCATCCAGTCCCCCGAGGACCGCGCTCGCTTCGACGACACGACCAAGTGCATCCTGTGCGCCGCGTGCACCTCGTCGTGCCCGGTGTTCTGGACGGACGGCCAGTACTTCGGCCCGGCAGCGATCGTCAACGCACACCGCTTCATCTTCGACTCGCGTGACGACAACTCGCAGGTGCGTCTCGACATCCTGAACGACAAGGAAGGCGTGTGGCGCTGCCGCACCACCTTCAACTGCACCGACGCCTGCCCCCGCGGCATCCAGGTGACCCAGGCCATCGCCGAGGTCAAGCAGGCGATCATGCGCGGCAGCCGATAACCCTTATCGGCAGGCGGTTCCGCGGTCGCTAGGCTGAGGCCGTGGCCGCCAAGAAGACGAAGAAGGACGTGCAGCGCACGCATCCCGATCCGTCTGTTCAGCGCGCCGCAGGGACCCTCGAACCGTTGCGGGAGCGGTTCGAGAAGCCGGTTGCCAAGGTGACCGGCTGGGTCAAGTGGATCAAAGAGCTCCGGCCGTACCGCGTCTACATCAACTACTCGCACAGTGACGGCAATCTGCGGGCCGGCGGGATGGGGTACCAGTCGATCTTCGCGATCTTCGCGGCGATCTGGCTCGGCTTCTCGGTGCTGGGTATCTGGCTGAGCTCGAATCCCGAGCTGTACGAAGCGCTCGTCTCCATCATCAATCGCGCCGTCCCCGGCCTCATTTCCACGCCGGAGCAACCCGGGGCCATCAACTCGGCAGAACTCCAAGATGCGTCGGGCTTCGGCTGGGCCGGTATCGTCGCGGCCATCGGTCTGCTCTGGACGGCGATCGGCTGGCTCTACTACACCCGTCAGGCGGTGCGCGCAGTGTTCGGCCTGCAGCGCGACACCACGAACTACGTGCTGCAGAAGATCCGCGACCTGGGACTCGCTCTGGCGTTCGGAATCGTACTTATCGTCTCAGCGCTCCTGACGATAGCAAGCACCGAAGCGCTCACCTTCCTCCTCGGGCTGATGGGCCTGGCCGACTCGTTCTGGACGGCATTCGTCGCGCGAGTCTCGGGCCTCTTCGTCTCGGTGATCCTCAACATCTTCACGCTGGGTTCGATGTTCCGGGTGCTCTCGCGCGTCGCCATCCCGTGGCGCAACCTGTTCTTCGGCTCGCTTCTCGGCGCCTCCGCTCTCGCAGGCCTCAGCGCGCTCGGCGGCGTTCTGCTCGGCGGCGCTACCAGAAACCCGTTGCTGGCCACCTTCACGGTGTTCATCGGGCTGCTGCTCTGGTTCAACCTGGTTGCACGCGTGATCCTGCTCAGCGCATCCTGGATCGCCGTTGGGATGTTCGACCGCGGACTGTCGCCGCGGCTGGTGACGCCCGAGCAGATCGCGGCTGAGAAGGCAGCGGCCGAGCACGACGCGCGAGTCATCGTGGCCCGAGCCGAGTTGAAGGATGCGCAGGCAGACCTCGCGAAATCCCGCTGGCTCACCCGCTTCGCCGCCCAGCGCGAGGTCGAGAAAGCGCAGAACCGGCTCAACGACATCCTCGACGAGGGAACCGTCGGGAGTCCCCGCTAGGCTTGATTCCATGCCCTCGAAGCCCCTGCGAATCGCCACGATCAACACCAACGGCATCCGCGCCGCCTTCCGCAAGGGCATGGGCGGCTGGCTCGAGACGCGTGACGTCGACATCCTCGCGATCCAAGAGGTTCGGGCGTCGACCGAAGACATCCAGGAGCTGCTCGGCGAGGAGTGGGACATCCTGCACGACCCGGCGACGGCGAAGGGCCGGGCGGGCGTGGCGATCGCGAGCCGGCACCGCGCATCCATTCACCGCGTCGAGCTGGGATCAGACGACTTCGACAGCGCCGGCCGCTGGCTGGAGGCCGACTACGAGGTGGGCGGCAAGATCATCACCGTCGTGAGCACCTACGTGCACTCCGGCGAGGCAGACACCCCCAAGCAGGTCGAGAAGTACAAGTTCCTGGATGCGATGGAGGCACGCCTCCCGCAGCTTCAGGCGCACAGCGAGTACGCCGTCGTGATGGGCGACCTCAACGTCGGGCACCGCACCCTCGACATCAAGAACTGGAAGGGCAACGTCAAGCGAGCAGGCTTCCTGCCGAAGGAGCGCGAGTACTTCGACCGTTTCGTCGGAGCCGAAGGCGATGCGGACTACAACGCCGGAGCCGGCCTCGGCTGGGTCGACATGGGACGCAAGTTCCACGGCGACGTCGACGGTCCGTACACCTGGTGGTCCTGGCGCGGCCAGGCGTTCGACAACGACTCCGGCTGGCGCATCGACTACCAGCTCGCCACTCCCGCCCTCGCGGCAACGGCCACGTCATACGCGGTGGACCGCGCTGCGGCCTACGACGAGCGATGGTCCGATCACACTCCTGTGGTCGTCGACTACGCCATCTAACCCATCCGACTCTCGTCTCGAGGTAATCCCATGACCGCACTCCCCCGCCTGTATTCGGGCATGCAACCATCCGCCGACTCGCTGCACCTCGGCAACTACATCGGCGCGCTGCTCCAGTGGAAAGAACTGCAGTCCAACCACGACGCCTTCTTCTCCGTGGTCGACCTGCACGCCATCACCGTTCCGCAAGACCCCGCCGAGCTCCGCGAGAAGACCCGACGCACCGCCGCGCAGTACATCGCCGCCGGCATCGACCCGTCGGCGTCGACACTCTACGTGCAGTCGCACGTTCCGGCGCACGCTCAGCTGCAGTGGATCCTGACCACCATCACAGGGTTCGGCGAGGCGTCGCGCATGACGCAGTTCAAGGACAAGTCGGCGAAGCAGGGCACGGATGCGGCCTCGGTCGGCCTGTTCGGCTACCCGGTTCTCATGGCGGCCGACATCCTGCTCTACGACGCCGAGGTCGTGCCGGTCGGTGACGACCAGCGCCAGCACGTCGAGCTCACCCGCGATCTCGCGATGCGATTCAACAGCCGGTTCGGCGACACCTTCGTGGTTCCACAGGCGATGATCCTCAAGGACAGCGCCCGCATCTACGACCTGCAGAACCCGACCTCGAAGATGTCCAAGTCGGCCGAGTCGCCCGCCGGACTCATCCAGATGCTCGAGGAACCGTCGAAGAGCGCGAAGAAGATCATGCGCGCCGTCACCGACACCGACGGGCTGGTCTCGTTCGATCGCGAGGGCAAGCCCGGCATCTCGAACCTGCTCACGATCTATTCGTCGCTCAGCGGGCGCCCGATCGAGGCCATTGAACTCGAGTACGACGGCAAAGGCTACGGCGACTTCAAGAAGGGCCTCGCAGAGGTCGTGGTTGAGACGTTCGCGCCCGTGCGCGATCGTGCCCTCGAACTGCTGGCCGACCCGGCCGAGCTCGACCGTATCCTGGCCCGCAATGCCGACCGCGCCAACGAGATCGCCGAGGCGACGCTCGCCAAGGTCTACGACCGCGTCGGGCTGCTGCGTCCGGCTCGATGAGCGCAGAGCAATGACGCCAGTGCCGCCGCGGGAGCCCGTCGTGCTGACGGGCTCCCGTGTGGTGCTCTCGATCCCCGGCGAAGCTGACATCGATCGCATCGCGGAGCTGTGCCGAGATCCTGCCGTCGCAGCGTGGACAACAGTCCCAGTGCCGTATTCGCGCGGCGATGCCGAGAACTTCGTGCTCGGCATGGTCACGCGGGGCTGGGCGCACGGCACCCACTGCACCTGGGCGATCCGCCGCGAATCCGGCGGTCCGCTCGTCGGAATGATCGGCATCGACGGGATCAGCGACGGTGACGCGGAGATCGGCTTCTGGCTGGCGCCCGAGGCCCGTCGACAGGGGCTGATGAGCGAGGCCGTCTCGCTGGCCGTCGACTACGGGTTCGCCCAGCGCGGCGCAGAGGGTCGTTCTGGACTGGCGCTCGACCGTCTCGTCTGGCGTGCCTTCGTCGGCAACGCAGCCAGCGCATCCGTCGCCCGCCGAGCGGGTTTCCGCTACGAGGGCACTCGACGTCTCGGCGGCATCCAGCGCGGACGCCGCCTCGATGACTGGCAAGCCGCCCTGCTGCGCGACGACCCGCGCGATCCGGTGAGCGACTGGCCCGACGAGACTTACGTACAGGTGGAGTCCCCTCGCCCATGACTGCTCCGCGTGTCGTCCTGTTCGACCTCGACGACACCCTGTTCGCACACCGCGCTGCGGTGGCGCGCGGGATCGAGGCGCATGTCGCCGCTCTCGGTGAGCCTTACGGGTCGCTGCCGACAGCATCCACGGTCGACTTCTGGCACGAGTTGGAGGAACGGCACTACCACTCGTACCTCGCCGGCACGCTCGACTACGAAGGCCAACGGCAGGCACGCGCCCGCGACTTCGCCGCCCGTCACGGCGTCGCGCTCGACGACGAAGCCGCCAGCGCTTGGTTCGCGACCTACTTCGAGCGGTACGTCGAGAGTTGGGCGTTGCACGAGGATGCGTTGCCCTGCCTCGATGAGCTGGCCGAGCGCATCCCCGGCGTACGCTTCGGTCTCATCACGAACGGCGACCTCGCCTTTCAGACCCGCAAGATCACGACCGTCGCGCTCGACGAGCGCGTGGAGCACGTCATCACATCCGGCGAACTGGGAATCGTGAAGCCCGACCGCGCGATCTTCCTGCACGCGTGCGAGGTCTTCGGCGTCGAACCCGCGGAGGGCGCATACGTCGGCGACCGCCTGCGCACGGATGCGATCGGGGCGGCGAATGCGGGCCTCACGGGCGTGTGGCTGAACCGCACCGGCGTCGTGGCCGCCGAGGACGAGGCCGCGGAGGCGCGTGCCGCACACGTGCTCGAAATCGCATCCCTCGCCGAGCTGCCCGCGCTGCTCACCCGCTGAAGCGCGACGCCGGCACCCGGGGAAACGCGGAAGCGCCGCCCGGCGAGGCCGGGCGGCGCTTCAACGGTGGTGCAGGTCAGGCGTTGCGGACGTCGTCGTCGACCCAGTCGAACGTGCGCGTGACGGCCTTCTTCCAGAGGCGGATCTGGCGGTCGCGCTCACCCTCGTCCATCTGCGGGGTCCAGCGGCTGTCCTCCTGCCAGTTCTTGCGCAGGTCGTCCAGGTTCTCCCAGAAGCCCGTCGCCAGGCCCGCCGCGTAAGCGGCACCCAACGCGGTCGTCTCGGCGACGACCGGACGCACAACGGGGACACCGAGGATGTCGGCCTGGAACTGCATGAGAGTGTTGTTGGCGATCATGCCGCCGTCCACCTTCAGCTCGGTCAGGTCGACGCCGGAGTCGGCGTTGACGGCTTCCAGCACCTCGCGGGTCTGGAACGCTGTCGCCTCCAGCACTGCGCGGGCGATGTGGCCCTTGTTCACGTACCGGGTGAGGCCGACGAGCGCGCCGCGCGCATCCGGCCGCCAGTACGGCGCGAAGAGTCCCGAGAACGCCGGCACGAAGTACGCACCGCCGTTGTCGTCGACCGTCTTGGCGAGTTCCTCGATCTCCGGGGCGCTCGAGATGAGGCCCAGGTTGTCACGGAGCCACTGCACGAGGGAACCGGTCACGGCGATCGAGCCCTCGAGCGCGTAGTGCGGCTTGGCGTCGCCGAGCTTGTAGCCGAGCGTCGTCAGCAGACCGTTCTTCGAGTGGACGATCTCCTCACCCGTGTTGAAGATGAGGAAGTTGCCCGTGCCGTAGGTGTTCTTCGACTCGCCGGTGTCGAACGCCGCCTGGCCGAAGGTGGCCGCCTGCTGGTCGCCCAGGATGCCCGCGACGGGCACCTCGCGCAGCAGGCTGGACGCCTCGACCTGGCCGTAGACCTCGGACGAGCTCTTGATCTCCGGGAGCATCGACTTCGGAACGCCGAACACCTCGAGGATGTCGTCGCGCCAGCTGAGCGTCTCGAGGTCCATGAACAGGGTTCGGGATGCGTTGGTCACGTCGGTGGCGTGAACGCCGCCGTCCGGGCCACCGGTCAGGTTCCACAGCACCCAGCTGTCCGTCGTACCGAAGAGCAGGTCGCCCGCCTCGGCGCGCTCACGCGCCCCTTCGACGTTCTCGAGGATCCAGACGATCTTCGTGCCCGAGAAGTAGGTCGCGAGCGGAAGGCCCACGATCTGCTTGAAGCGCTCGACGCCTCCGTCAGCCGCCAGGCGGTCGACGATCGGCTGCGTGCGGGTGTCCTGCCAGACGATGGCGTTGTAGACCGGCTCGCCGGTGTTCTTGTCCCACACCACAGCGGTTTCGCGCTGGTTGGTGATGCCCACCGCGGCGATGTCGTGGCGCGTCAGGTCGGCCTTGGAGAGAGCCTGGCCGATCACCTCGCGGGTGTTGTTCCAGATCTCGACGGGGTTGTGCTCGACCCACCCCGCCTTCGGGAAGATCTGCTCGTGCTCCAACTGGCCGGACGAGACGATCGATCCGGACTTGTCGAAGATGATCGCCCGGGTACTGGTCGTGCCCTGGTCGATGGCGACAACATAGTCGGCCATAGGTAACTCCTTTGTTTGGGGGTGGGGCGTGGCGCGCCGGCCTCGCCGATCGGGGCCGGCGCGCTGATACTGAGGACTACTTGGTTATGACGGGTAGCAGTACGAGCGCCAACCAGCCGGCCAGCAGACCACCGATGATCGGGCCGACGACCGGAACCCAGGAGTACGACCAGTCGCTCGAGCCTTTGCCCTTGATCGGCAGGATCGCGTGGGCGATACGAGGACCGAGGTCACGGGCTGGGTTGATGGCGTACCCCGTAGGACCACCGAGCGAGGTACCGATGACGATAACCAGCAGGGCGACGGGCAATGCGCCCAGGGCCGCGAGGCCAGAGACACCGGGCTGCTTGCCGAACGCGATGACGACGAACACCAGCACGAAGGTACCGATGATCTCCGTCACCAGGTTCCAGGCGTAGCTGCGGATGGCCGGGCCGGTCGAGAACACGCCGAGCTTGTTGGCGGGCTCCGGCTCCTCGTCGAAGTGCTGCTTGTATGCCAGCCACGTGAAGACGGCGCCGATGATCGCGCCGAGCATCTGCGCCAGGATGTACAACAGAATCGTTCCCGGGTTCACCGCCACCAGTGTGTGCGTCGCCGCGCTACCGAATGTCTTTGCGCCGTTGGCGACCAGACCGAGCGTCACTGCTGGGTTCAGGTGCGCACCAGAGTTGTAGGCGACCGTCACACCGGAGAAGACCGCGAGGCCCCAGCCGATGTTCACCATCAAGAACCCGCCGTTGAAGCCCTTGTTCTTGATGAGTGCGACGTTCGCTACGACGCCGGTACCGAGGAGGACGAGCATTGCCGTGCCCACCAACTCCGACAGGAAATCTACACCGATATTGTCCACGTTGACCTTCCAGTTGTTCAGTTGATCCGCACCCTGTTGTGCGATTACCGGTGGTACTTGTCAGGGTGGGCAATTGAACGCTATTCGCGTCCGGTCCACCGGGACAAGGACCGTGCTATGCACGTCTGTGCATTATCGGAGCGCCGCGGCTTCGCTCCCGTCCTCCGACTCGAGGTGCACCCGGTGGGCGTCGGCGAGGTCCGCTATGACAGCATCTTCCTCCTCCGTACGTCGATTTGGCGACCATCCGAGCGCTGCAGCCGCGATTTCCCCGATCTCGCGCACGAGCGAGCCCGAGATCGAACCGGTGAACGCGAGGCTCGTCCGGCGCAGGAAGACGTCCAAAAGGTGCACGACATGCTCCGTTCGCACCAGATACTCGATCTCGGCGCGCGAGAACTCGGGGGCGGCGGTGAGAGGCACGTCATCGCCGTCGTATCCGGCGATCGCGTCGATCACATAGGTCGCCTTGGTGCCGTAGCGGTGCAGTAACTGGCTCGCGCGCTCTGTTCCGACGTCGGCCCCGTAGCGCGCGATCCAGTCGCGTTCGGCGGTCGGGGTCGCTGGGAATCCGGCCCCTCCGCCGATGGCGAGACCAGCCGTGGAGACGGTGCGCTCCAGGTCGAGCGCCTGCAGCGTCTCGTTCGCGAGGTGCTCGCTCAGGGCGCGGAAGGTCGTCCACTTCCCGCCGACGAGCGACAGCACCTGGGTGGTTCCGAGCCCCGGGATGGTGCCGGGGACGATCCGGTAGTCGCGGGAGACGAATCCGGGCTGAGTGTCGTCGTGGTGCGGGAGGGGGCGAACGCCCGAGAACGTGTACACGATCTGCGACCGGGTGACCGGGATCTGTGGGAAAACGTGCGAGACCAGCTCGATGAAGTAGTCGATCTCCTCATCGGTGCAGACGGCGCGCTCCGACATGTCGGCCTCGAGGTCGGTGGTGCCTACCATGACCTTCCCCTTGAGCGGGTAGATCAGCACGATACGTCCGTCGTTGTTCTCGAAGAACATCTCACGCCCCTGGCATGCCGCGAGCAGCTCCGGGTTGTCGAGCACGATGTGCGAGCCCTTGGTGCCGCCCATGTACTCGGTGGGCTCGCCGAGAGCCTGGTTGGTGAGGTCGGTCCACGGTCCGGATGCGTTGACCACCACATCCGCGACGATCGAGAACTCGACGCCGGTCTCGCGGTCGCGCACGAGCACTCCCCCGTCGCGCACGCCGATCGCCTCGACGTAGTTCACGGCGCGGGCGTGCGGCCCTGCGGCGAGACCATCGGCGAGCACATCGAGCGCGAGCCGCTCAGGATCGTGCACCGACGCGTCGAAGTAGGTGGCCGTGTACTTGATGCCCGGGTTGAGCTCGGGCTGCGTCTGCAGCGACTTCTTGCGCCCGTGGAACTGGTGGCGCGGAACCGTGCCGCCGTCGCGCGAGAACGCGTCGTAAATGGTCAGGCCGGTCTTGATGAGGAACGCGCCGCGCTCCTTCGGCTTGCCCTGCTTGTGCGTGAGGAAGCGCAGCGGCGCCGCCAGGATGCCCGAGAAGGTCGAGAAGATCGGGATCGTCGTCTGAAGCGGCTTCACGTAGTGCGGCGCGATCTTCAGCAGCCCGTTGCGCTCGGTGACCGACTCCTTGACGAGCCGGAACTCGCCGTTCTCGAGGTAGCGCACCCCACCGTGGATCATGTGGCTCGACGCGGCGGACGCGCCGGAGACGAAGTCGTTGCGCTCGACGAGCACGACGTCCACGCCCTGCAGCGCGAGATCGCGGAAGGTGCCGATGCCGTTGATGCCGCCGCCGACGACCAGGACCTGAGCATTGGGGCGTTCGCGAAGCCGCTCGACCTCGCTGCGGGAACCGGATGTGTTCGACTGCGTCGTCACGGGACTCTCCTGTACATCTGTGGCGGTTGTTACTGGTGCAGCTATAGTTTTCGATGCGTGGACACAATGTTCAAGCTCGGTGCACATACGTGCATCCCGCGCAGCGATGAGAAAGGTTTGCCATGGTCCAGCCCGAGACCGAGAACCTCCCCGAGAAGACGCGCGACGCCCTGAAGGCCGGACACCTCTATTACATGCAGGACCTCACGATGGAGGCCATCGCTCACGAGATGCACACCTCGCGATCGAGCGTGTCCCGGCTGCTCAGCTACGCGCGGGCCTCGGGGCTGGTCACCATCCAGATCGCTCAGCCGCACGAAGGTGCGACGCGCATCCAGCAGGAGATCCACGAGCGGTACGGCATCGCCGCCCACATCGTGCCGATGCCGAGCGCCATCAGCGACGTCGACCGTCTGGAGCGCGTCGCCATCTCCGCTGCACGAATTCTCGACCGCTTCATCGACTCGAATATGACGGTCGGCCTCGCCTGGGGCTCCACTATGAGCGCCCTGAGCCGGCACCTCATCCCGAAGGATCTTCACAACGTGGAGTTCGTTCAGCTCAACGGCGCCGGCAACACGTACACGACCGGTGTGCTCTACGCGAGCGAGATCCTGCGCCGGTTCGGAGACACATTCTCTGGCACGATTCAGGAGTTTCCTGTACCTGCGCTGTTCGACGACCCTCAGACCAAGATCGCGATGTGGCGCGAGCGCAGCACCCGACGCATCCTCGACATCCAGGAGAGGATGGATGCGGCGATCTTCGGTCTCGGTTCTCCGTTCTCCGAGGTGCGTTCGCACGTGTACGCGGGTGGCTACCTCGAGCCGCGCGATTACGCCTCGCTCGACGCATCCGGTGTCGTCGGGGATGTTGCTACGGTCTTCTTCCGCGAGGACGGCAGCCACCACGGCATTCCGCTGAACGAGCGCGCGAGCGGTCCCGATATCGACCTGATCAAGCGGGTGCCGCGGCGCGTGTGCGTGGTGTCGGGACCGTCGAAGGTCCACAGTCTGCGTGGCGCCCTGGCGGCGGAACTGATCACGGACCTGATCGTGGATGAGGGAACGGCACGGGCACTCGTCACGCTGGCCTGACCACTTCGCCGCGGCCGGTGCAAGACTGACGTCATGACAGCATCCGTCCTTCTCATCACCGGCACCTCGACGGGCATCGGCCTCACGACCGCGGTCGCAGCCGCTCGCGCCGGATTCACCGTCGTCGCCACCATGCGCGACCTCGGCAAGGCAGCGGCACTCGAGTCGGCCGCGGCCGAAGCAGGCGTCGAACTGGACATTCGGGCTCTGGATGTGACGGACGCCGATTCCATCGCAGCCTGCTTCGCGCACATCCGTTCGACATACGGGCGACTGGATGCAGTGCTCAACAACGCGGGAGCCGGGCACGTCGGCACCGTGGAGGTCGAAGACCTCGACGTGCTTCGCTCCGTGATGGAGGTCAACTTCTTCGGCGTCGCCGCCGTGACCAAGGCCGCGATGCCGCTGCTCCGCGAGAGCCGCGGACGACTGATCGGCGTCTCGAGCGTCGGCGGCGTGGTCGGACAGCCGTTCAACGAGGCGTATTGCGCCGCCAAGTTCGCCGTCGAGGGCTTTCTCGAATCGTTGACCCCGGTGGCGGCAACCCTCGGCGTGCGCGTGACGATCGTCGAGCCGGGCGCGGTGACGACGGAGTTCGTGGCGAACGTGGGAGCAACGGGAGCACAGCCGACCGATGGGACACCATACGAGCCGGCGTTCCGCGCCTATCTTGAGCGCACCGCGGCCGCTTTCGATCCGACGAACGCGCAGACCGCGGAGGGCGTGGCCGATGTCATCATCGACGTGCTGAGCGCTGCGGAGCCGCCGGCGCGCATCCAGACGTCCGTCGGAGCCACCCGCTTCGCGGGGGTCAAGCTCGCCGATCTCGACGGGTCGGCGGTTCAGGGGCTCACCTCGGGTTGGGTCGGCACCCCGGCGTAACAGGTCGGCCACCCGCTGTAACAGTCTGTGGGAATAGACCGCCCCCGAACGCGTTGATCTAGACTCGACAACATAAAACGTGCTCCGGGGTCGGTGAAAGTCCGAACCGGCGGTGATAGTCCGCGAGCGGGACTGCGAGAGCAGGCCTGCTGAGCCGGTGGAATTCCGGCACCGACGGTAATGGGGTCAGGCAGCAGCCTGATCGCTCAGTCCGGATGGGAGGCAGCACGGCAGGGCGTCGTTCGCGACCGCCCTGCGCGGGTGACTCCTGTCGCTCGACCCCGGAGAACGTCTCGGAACGAGAGACGGGACCGACTGGGATGACGTGGGATGCGGCAGCGCCCGATACGATCCGCTGGGTTGCGAACATGCGCACCGCGATCGAGCTGGCGCACAACGGTCCGGCGACCGGGGTGAACCCTCGAGTGGGCTGCGTCATCCTCGACGAGCACGGCGAGGTGATCGCCGAAGGCTGGCACCGCGGAGTCGGAACAGCGCACGCCGAAGTGGATGCGCTCAGCAAGCTTCCCGAGGGCGGAGCCTCCGGCGCGACCGCTGTCGTCACCCTCGAGCCGTGCAATCACACCGGTCACACAGGCCCCTGCTCTGAAGCACTGATCGAGGCGGGAGTCGCACGCGTCGTCTACGCGGTCAGCGATCCGGGACACGCCTCGAGCGGCGGGGCCGCGCGATTGCGCGAGGCCGGCGTCGAGGTCGTCGGCGGAGTGCTCGCTGACGAGGTCGAAGCCTTTCTCGGTGATTGGCTCACCGCCGCAGCCCTCGGCCGTCCGTACATCACCGTCAAGTGGGCGAGCAGCCTCGACGGCAGAACGGCAGCGGCAGACGGCACGAGCAAGTGGATCACGGGCGCTGCGGCCCGCCAGCGCGTGCACGAACAGCGTGCGGCATCCGACGCCATCGTGGTCGGAACCGGAACCGTGCTGGCCGACGACCCCAGTCTCACGGCGCGCGGCGATGCGGGCGAGCTCCTCGCCACGCAGCCGACGCCGGTCGTGGTCGGGGTGCGCGCGATCCCGCGCGAAGCGGCGGTGTTCCACCACCCGCATCCCGTGATCTTCGAGGGAACCCACGACGTGGCCGAGCTGGTGCGCGACCTCCACGGGCGCGGCTTCCGCCGCGTCTACGTCGAAGGCGGTCCCACCTTGGCGAGCGCATTCGTCGCCGCGGGGCTCGTCGACGAATACGCCATCTATCTCGCTCCGACCCTGCTGGGCGGCCCGAGAGTTGCGCTCACCGACATCGAGGTGACGAGCATCGACGAGCAGCGCAAGCTCCAGGTGCTGTCGATCGAGCAGTTGGGCGCCGATCTTCTCATCCGTGCCGTGCCGGCCCACAACGGGTCGGCGCAGAAAGAAGGAAACTGAGCATGTTCACCGGAATCATCGAAGAGCTCGGCGAGATCACCGCGGTCGACTGGGCGGACGATGCCGCGCGCGTCACCGTCCGCGGACCGCTCGCGGTCAGCGACGCGAAACACGGGGACTCGATCTCGGTCAGCGGCGTCTGCCTCACCGTCATCGACCAGGACGCCCAGAGCTTCACGGCGGACGTGATGGCGGAGACACTCGCGATGAGCACCCTCGACGGCGTGCAGCCGGGACGTCGGGTCAACCTCGAACGCGCGGCGCAGGTCGGCGACCGCCTCGGCGGGCACATCGTGCAGGGCCACATCGACGGCACGGCCACCGTGCTCGCCATCACCGAGGGCAGCGCGTGGCGGGTCGTCCGGCTCAGCCTCGACCCCGAGCACGCCCCGCTCGTCGCACGCAAGGGGTCCATCGCCATCGACGGAGTCTCCCTCACCGTGAGCGAGGTCGGCGGAGGACTGGACGACGGCTGGTTCGAAGTGTCGCTCATCCCGGAGACCCTCGAAGCCACCACCCTCGGCGACCGCACCGTCGGCGACCGAGTGAACATCGAGACCGACATCCTCGCCCGCCACGTCGAGCGGATGCTCGGCCTCGGCTACGGTGCACGCGAATCCGTGCTGCCGTCGTCGCTCAGCGACCCCACCCCTGTCCCTGCCACCGAGCGGAGCGCATCATGAGTCTCGCCACCATCCCTCAGGCCCTCAGCGACCTCCGTGCCGGCAAGCCGGTCATCGTCGCCGACAACGAGAGCCGTGAGAACGAAGGCGACGTGATCATCGCCGCCGAACTCGCCAGCCAGGAATGGATCGCCTGGACGGTCAAGAACTCGTCGGGGTTCATCTGCGCGCCGATGACGAACGAGATCGCCGACCGCCTCAACCTCCCCGTCATGGTCGCGAACAACGAGGACTCGCGCGGGACGAACTACACCGTGAGCGTCGACGCCGCCGACCGGCTCAGCACGGGCATCAGCGCCGCCGACCGGGCGCACACCCTGCGCGTTCTGGCCGACCTCGACTCGACGCCTGGCAGTCTGCACCGGCCGGGGCACATCCTGCCCCTCCGGGCGGTCGAAGGCGGCGTCCGGGAACGCGACGGGCACACGGAGGCTGCGGTGGACCTGATGAAGCTCGCCGGGCTCACACCGGTCGCGGCCATCGCCGAGATCGTCGCCGACGACGGCGAGATGATGCGCCTCCCCGGACTCATCGAACTCGGTGAGCGCGAGGATGTGCTGGTCATCACGATCGAAGCCCTGATCGCGTACCTGCAGGAGTTCCACTGCGACCAGCCTCTGGAAACGGTGACGCCCATCCCGGAGACCTCGAGGGTCATCTTCGAGGTCGAGACGACCGTGCCGACGACGCACGGGCCGTTCAAGCTGCGGGCGTACCGCGACCGGATGACCGGGGCCGACCATGTCGCGATCGTCGCGGGCAACCCGTCGGCGAATGGAACGCTGGTGCGCGTCCACTCGGAGTGCCTGACCGGCGAAGCCTTCGGATCGCTCAAGTGCGAGTGCGGACCGCAGCTGGATGCCGCACTCGACACGATCCAGCAGGAGGGCGGAGTCGTCGTATACCTGCGCGGGCATGAAGGCCGCGGCATCGGGCTCATCAACAAGCTCCGCGCGTACAAGCTGCAGGAGGAAGGCCTCGACACGCTCGATGCGAACCTCGCCCTGGGCCTGCCGATCGACGCGCGAGACTACCGCGCCGCCACGGCCATCCTGCAGGACCTGGGCATCGAGTCGGTGCGCCTGCTTACCAACAACCCCGAGAAGGTGCGCCAGCTAGAAGAGCACGGCATCGAGGTCACGGACAGGGTTCCCCTGGTCGTCGGCGTGGGCGTGTACAACGAGGGCTACCTCGAGACCAAGCGTGACCGTATGGGTCACGACATCCCCCAAGAAGAGATCGCAGCGGAGAGGACCACACGATGAGCGGAGCAGGAGCCCCGAACAGCGAAGAACAGATCGACGGGAGCGGCCTCAGGGTCGTCGTCGTCGCCGGAACCTGGCACGAAGAGATCACCGACGGGCTGATCGCGGGCGCCGAGCGCACGCTCAGCGCATCCGGTGCCGACTACAGCGTCGTGCGGGTTCCGGGAAGCTTCGAGCTCCCCGTGGTCAGCAAGGTGGCACTCGAGTCGGGGGCGGATGCGGTGGTCGCGCTCGGCGTGATCATCCGCGGTGGCACACCCCACTTCGAGTACGTGTCGTCGGCTGCTACCGACGGCCTGACGCGCGTCGCGCTCGACACGGGCAAGCCCGTCGGCTTCGGCGTGCTCACTCTCGACGACGAGGCCCAGGGCCTCGACCGCGCGGGCCTCCCCGACTCCCGCGAGGACAAGGGCGCCGAGGCCGCCCACGCTGCGCTGACGACGGCGCTGACGCTGCGCTCGCTGCGCTAGCGCGCTCGCGCTCCGCTCGCTGCGCTCGCGTTCGAAACGCAATCGAGTCCGGTAAGAATCCCGCTAAACCGCGATCTTAGGGGGACTTCTCCCGGACTCGATTGCTTTCCCGAGACGAGTGCGTCGAATCGAATCGAGTCGCGCGCGTTCGCGGCCTAATTGAGATCGAGTCCGGGAGAAAGCCCGCTAAATCGTGGATTTAGGGGCATTTCTCCCGGACTCGATTGCGTTTGTCGAGCGCGGAGCGCGGAGCGCGAGCGCGGAGCGCGGAGCGCGAGCGCGAGCGCGCGGAGCGCGAGCGCGAGAGCGCGGAGCAGAGCGTCAGGGTTTCCAGACCATGAGGACTACGACGAGGAGGAGGAGCAGGGAGGCGACGCCGGAGGCGGCGGCGATCGCGGGGTAGCCGCGCGAATCAGCGGTAGCGGCAGCGGCGGGAGCAGGTGCCGCGGCGGCGGCGGCGGCGGCGGCGGGAGCGGCGGCGGCGGGGACGGAGTCGAGCGCATCCGCGGCCCTGCGCATGGTCGGGACGACCACGAAGAGCGTCAGGGCGAGCGCCACGAGGTAGGCGATGATCGACCACAGGATCCACGGGGTCGTCACCGAGAGATTGAACTTGGGGTCGCTCATTCCCATCACCGCGAAGCCGAACAGCACCGTCAGCAACGACAGCAGCGAGAGCAGATTCGTCGACTTCGCGAGCGTGCGCACCTGCGAAGCATTGCCCGCGCGAACAGCGCGCATCGCCGTCATGGGGATGATCGCCATCGGACCGACGATGAAGACGGCCGTGACGACGTGCAGAATCGCGAACAGAGTATCCATGCATCCAGCCTAGCGAGCGACGTGATTTCGCGACCCTCGAATGGGTGACGTAGGCTGAAATGCCGCCACAAGCAGCTCTTCTTCTCCACCGCCGGATTCGAGTCGACGCCCGACCGACGCCCGTACTCGTCCGGCCGTCCGCACCCGTACCTGGAAGTAGCTCCGCATGTCTTCGACGGCCTCCGTCACCTCGACCACCCCGGCCACCGCGAACACCCGCGGCCGGGTCGTCCTCGCCAGCCTCATCGGCACCTCGATCGAGTTCTACGACTTCTACGTCTACGCGACCGCCGCCGTGCTCGTGTTCCCGTCGCTGTTCTTCACGAACGAGGACCCGACCACCGCCCTCCTCGCCTCGTTCGCGGTCTTCGGTGTCGCGTTCATCGCGCGACCGATCGGGTCGATTCTCTTCGGTCACTTCGGCGACAGGATCGGGCGCAAGGGCACACTCGTCGGCTCCCTGCTGACGATGGGCATCGCCACGGTGCTGATCGGATGCCTGCCCACGGCACAGGCCCCCGGATGGGAGTTCTGGGCTCCGTTCCTGCTCGTCGTGATGCGGTTCTGCCAGGGCCTGGGCCTCGGCGGCGAGTGGAGCGGCGCGGCCCTGCTGGCCACCGAGAACGCTCCCGCCGGGAAGCGCGCGATCTACGGGACCTTCCCGCAGATGGGCGCGCCGATCGGGTTCATCGTCGCGAACGTGCTGTTCCTCATCCTGAACCTGACGATCAGCGCGGACGCTTTCGCGGCGTGGGGCTGGCGCATCCCGTTCCTGCTGAGCGCCGTGCTCGTGATCGTCGGTCTTTACGTGCGGCTCAAGCTCGTCGAGACGCCGGCGTTCCAGAAGGTGGTCGACACCGGCGAGGTCGCCAAGCTGCCTCTCGCCCGGGTCTTCCGAACCAGCTGGCGGCAGATCATCCTGGGCACGTTCATCATGCTCGCGACGTATGTGCTCTTCTACCTGATGACCGCTTTCACGCTCACCTACGGCACGTCCGCGAAGCCCGCGGGTCTCGGCTACAGCCGCAACGAGTTCCTCATCATGCTCATCGTCGGCGTCGTGTTCTTCGGCATCTTCACCTTGGTCGCCGGCCCGCTGGCTGAGCGGTACGGTCGGCGCAAGACGCTGATCTGGGTGACGATCGGGATCATCGTGTTCGGCCTCCTCTTCGTGCCCCTCTTCGGCGGCGGCTTCATCGGGACCATGGCGTTGCTCATCGTCGGATTCACACTCATGGGGCTGACGTTCGGCCCGATGGGCGCAGAGCTGCCCGAGCTCTTCCCCACGAACGTGCGCTACACCGGCTCAGCCATCAGTTACAACCTCTCGAGCGTGCTCGGTGCAGCGGTCGCACCCACGATCGCGGTCTGGCTGTGGACCCTCGCCGACGGCAGCACGATCTGGGTCGGCATCTACCTCAGTCTCGCTGGAGTGCTCACCCTGATCGCGTTGCTGCTCAGCAAAGAGACCCGCGACATCGACTTCGCCGAGAATGTGAGCTGACCTCTTACATACTTAGCCAAGTCGCTATATATTAACGATGTGGCTAATGATGTGGTGTGGGATGCGCTGGCCGACCCGACCAGGAGGCGCATAGTCGAACTTCTGGTCCAGCAGCCGATGCGCGCAGGAGCCGTCGCCGACAGCTTCCCCGTTGCCGCGCCCACCATCAGCCGTCACCTGCGTGTGCTCCGCCAGGCCGGACTCATCGAAGAGGTCCGGGTCGACGACGACGCTCGCGTCAAGGTGTATCGACTGCGGCAGGAACCGTTCGGCGACCTCGGCGCCTGGCTCGACCAGGTGCAGGCGTTCTGGCGGGACCGGCTGGATGCGTTCAGCCGGGCAGTCGACGAATCCGAAGCCGGCGAACTGGGAAGGACAGAGCAATGAGCGACACCACGACGAGCGACGAAGCCGTCGCCACCACGACCGTCACGGCCGACCCCGACCGAGCGTTCCGCGTCTTCACGGAGAACATCGGCACGTGGTGGCACCGCGGGACGATCTACTGGAACGACAGCGAACGTGGGCAACGGCTCGAGTTCGAACCCGGTGTCGGCGGACGCCTCCAGGAGATCTACGAAGACGGCGCATACGAGATCGGCCGGGTGACGGCCTGGGAGCCCGGCGAACGCCTCACCTTCACCTGGCGCGAGCAATCCTGGAACGTCGACGGCGTGACGACCGTCGACGTGCGGTTCGAGGCCGTCGACGGTGGCACGGCCGTGACCGTGCGCCACGGTGGATGGGGCACGATTACGCAGGCGAACGCCGGCGCGGGCGGTTACACGGCGGGCTGGAACGAGCTGCTGGGCTGGTTCGTCGACGAGGCGAACGCCGGCGCGGCCTGATGTTCACCCACCTGGCGATCCACTTTCCGCGACCCGAGTACCGCGACGAGTTGCGAGCATCGATGCGGCGGGTGGATGCGGCGGCTCGCGCGTGCCCGGGAATCGTCCGGGTCGACGCGTGGGACGAATCCGACGGCGACAGGATGGTCGGCATCGCTCTCTGGGAGTCTCGCGAAGCCTTCGAGGCGTCGCACGACCAGGTGTTCGCGGTCGTGGCCGACGACCCGTTCGACGTGTGGTGCGCATCCCCGCCCGATGTGATGCATCTGGAGATCGACGGCGAGGGCGACGGAAGCTAGTCGAGGAACAGTGCCCGAAGCCGCCGTGTGGTGAGCACCAGCCCCAGCACGATCATCACGGCGAAGTACAGCACGTGCCAGAGCATCCCGATGTTCACCGCCCCGGTCGTCAGGCCGCGGACGAGTTCGACGCCGTGCCAGAGCGGCATCGCCTGGATGAAGTATTGCGCCCACTGCGGGTAGACCGTGATCGGGTAGAACGTCGCCGAGAGCAGGAACATCGGCAGCATGACGAAGTTGATCCAGTCCATCTGCTGGAACGTCTTCATGTAGCTGGTGACGCCCATCCCGAAGCTGGCGAAGCCGAAGGCGATCAGCAGTACGGCGGGCAGAGCGAGGATTGCCCACCACGACAGGTTCAGTCCGAGCAGCTGCATCACCAGCATGAAGCCCACCGCGTAGAACGCACCTCGCAGCAGCGCAAGCAGAATCTCGCCGAGCGCTACGTCGAGCGGACCAAGCGAGGTCGACAGCATCCCCTCGTAGAGCTTGGCGAAGTGCATCTTGAAGAAGACGTTCCACGTCGAGTCGTAGACCGCTCCATTCATGGCAGATGTGGCCAACAGCGCCGGCGCGATGAACGCGGCGTACGGCACCGGCTCCCCCGACGAGGTCGTGACCGTTCCCACCAGCGAGCCCAGACCGATCCCGAGCGAGAGCAGGTAGAAGATCGGCTCGAAGAAGCCGCTCACCACGACGAGCCAGTTGGTGCTGCGCGTCGCCAACCAGCCGCGCTGCATCACGGAGGTGGCGTTGCCGGCGTAGAGCGAACGCATCGGCCGAACACCGGCGACCGCGGGAATCAGCTGCTGCTCGGTGGAGGTCACTTGTTCAGCCTCCTCGCAGCGATCCGGCGGGCCCACATCCAGAAGACCACGAAGAGCGCGACGAGGTACAGGATGTGCGTCACGGTCAACCAGATCGGCTCGGCGGCCCCGTAGGTGAAGACGCGCGACAGCTGGGCTGCGTGCCACAGGGCGAGAGCCAGCCGATCCACTGGAGGAACCACGGCATCGCGCTCAGCGGGAAGAACGTTCCCGAGAAGAGCGTCATCGGCAGGAGGACGAAACGCATCACCAGCGCGAGCTGCCCCGTGTCTTGCTCGAGCGTCGACACGTAGGCCATGATCAGGGTGCCGAACGCCAGGCCGCCGAGGGTTGCGACGAGGATCGCGAGGAAGCCGAGCGGCGACGGCGACGCGCCGAAGACCAGCATGATCACGTAGTAGATCACGCTTGCGGTGAGGAGGCGCGCGGCCACCGAGATGACGATGCCGTCGATGATCTGGCCGGGCGCGATCGGTGCCGCGTTCATCCCGTAGAAGGTCGGATTCCACTTGAAGCCGAGCATCACCGGGTAGGTGAACTCTTCGCTCGCGACCGTGACGGCGGCCGTGCAGAGCAGAGCCGGCGCGACGAACACGAGGTAGCTCACCCCGCCGACGCCCTCGTCGCCGAGGTTCTGACTGACGAGCCCGCCCAGGCCGATGCCCATCGCGAAGAGGTACAGCAGCGGGTAGCCGAAAGCGGTGAGCAGGAGCGTCTGCAAGTACGAGCGCATCACGCGGAAGCGATGCTCGGCGATGTACCAGGCACCGAATCGCCGCGGCTTCACAGCGCCGACGAGCGCCTCTCGCGTCTCCTCGGCGAGCGTTGTGGTCGTCTCGGTCATTCGATCAGGCTCCGGCCTGTCAGGCGCAGGAAGACGTCTTCGAGACTCGAACGACGCACCAAGCTCGTCATCGGATGCAGGCCGCGCTCGGTGATCTTCACGAGCTCGGCCTCGCCGTTGTCGCTGTAGACCAGGATGCGATCGGGCAGCACCTCCACCCGCTCGCCGATCCCCTCCAGCTGCTGAGCGACCTCGGCGTTACGCTCCGATCCGAACCTCACCTCGAGGACTTCACGCGACGAGTATTGACGGATAAGCGTGGCCGGCGATCCCTCGGCCATGATCGTGCCCTTGTCCACCACGACCAGACGGTCGCAGAGCTGCTCGGCCTCATCCATGTAGTGCGTGGTGAGCACGAGCGTGGTGCCTTGTTCCTTGAGCCGGAACAGCCTGTCCCACAGGATGTGCCGCGCCTGCGGGTCGAGGCCGGTGGTCGGTTCGTCGAGCAGAAGGATGCGAGGATCGTTGATCAACGCTCGCGCGATCGTGAGCCTTCGCTTCATGCCGCCGGACAGGTCGTCGACCTTTGCCTTCGCCTTGTCTTCGAGCTCAGCGAACGCGAGCAGCTCATCCGCCCGCTTGCGCACGTGCGAGGTCGGCAGACCGAAGTACCGGCCGTAGACGATGAGGTTGTCGCGTACGCGCAGTTCCATGTCGAGGTTGTCCGCCTGGGGCACGACGCCCAGTTGCGAACGGATCTCGGGACCGTATCTGTTGGGGTCGAGACCCAGGATGCTCAGATCGCCCTCCGTGCGCGTCGACACCGCCCCGACCATCCGCATCGTCGTCGATTTGCCTGCCCCGTTCGGACCGAGCAGCCCGAACGACTCCCCCGGAGCCACCTCGAAGGAGATTCCGTTGACGGCGGCGAACTCCTTGTACTTTTTGACAAGGTTGTTCGCTGTGATGACGGGCGTCGGCATAGTTCAGAACTGTAGCCCGCGCCGACGACATTGTCAGGGCTGCCCGGTGCGGCTCCGCTCGGCTCGGCTCGGCTCGGCTCAGAAGCTGGCGATCCCCTTGCCGATGAGTACGACGCCGATGACGAGGAGCAGCACGGTCATGATCGTGGCGTTGTTGGCGAGCAGCCAGCCGCGGAGGGCGTCCAGCGGGCCGGCCATCCGCTTCGCGGCGATGAGATAGGCGACGATCGGAACCACGACGGTGCAGGCAGCGACGAGCACGAAGATGACGATCGCGATCGTCTGCTGCCACGCCTGGAGTCCGGATGCGCCGATCGCGAGGCCTCCGGCGACCGCCATCAGCAGGTTCTTCGGGTTGACCGCGGCCAGCAAAAAGCCCAGCCCGAGCGCAGCGACCGGCTTCATCGTGTCGATGGCGGACATCCATTTCGGCGTCGCGGCCGCCTCACCCGCATGAGGACGCTTGCGCCACTGACTCCACGCCAGCAGGAGCAGCCCGAGCCCGAGCAGGATCTTGATGACCCCCGCGACCGGCTTCGACGCCGACGGATCGGCGGCCGGGATGATCGCCGAGAGCAAGGTGAAGACGACCACCGCTACGACGATGCCGAGAATCCAACCGACCATGAACCCGACGCTCGTGCCGCGGGCCTTCGGCGACAGCAGCATGAGGATCGCCGCGATGATCGGGATGGGGCTGATCGCGATTCCCAGAGCACTGGGCAGTATGTCGCCGATGACACCGTTCACGTCTACCCCTCTCGACCGGTTGACGCGAACCTACACCGCCCGGAGCCGCGTTCGCCAGAGGCGAAGTCAACCAGAGTTGACGGGGTGCTCGGCGGTCAACTAACGTTGACGACATGGACGTCAGCACGATACACACCCTCGCCGGCGACGCCGGGTCGGACGATCCGATCGTCGCCCTCCGGGCGATCGCCAAGCTGCACCGGGAGCTCGACCGGGTCGAATCGGTCGCCGTGCGGCGCGCTCGCAACGCCAACGCCACCTGGCAGCTCATCGCGCTCGCACTCGGTGTCAGCAAACAAGCGGTCCATAAGAAGTACGGTCGAATGTAGCGGGATGCGCGCATCCTGAACCCGGGCGTCGAACCCACGCATCCGGAAGCTCCCGCATCCTGAACCCAGCACTCGAAACCGCCGAGCCAGAAACGAACGAGAACCCCATGAGCACCGAACAGACCACACGATCGCGCCGCCGACTCGGCCGCCCGGGCAAGGACGGCGACGAAGGACCGCGCGCCAAATTCAGCCAATTGCTGCCCTACCTGTTCGAACATCGGGGCGTACTGGCGGTCGTCGTCGTGCTGAGCATCCTTGGCGCCGCCGCGAGCCTCGCGCAGCCGCTGCTCGTCTCGCAGGTGATCGACATCGTCGGCAAGGGCGATCCGCTTGGCCCTCTGGTCTGGCTGCTGGTGGCCCTCGTCGTGGTCTCGGCCCTCATCTCGGGCTACCAGCACTACCTGCTGCAGCGCACAGGTGAGGAGTGGTGCTCTCCTCCCGGCGCCGGCTCGTGGGCCGGATGCTGCGCCTCCCGATCAGCGAGTTCGACACCCGGCGAACGGGCGACCTCGTCTCGCGGGTCGGCTCGGACACGACGCTGCTGCGCGCCGTGCTGACGCAGGGTCTCGTCGAGGCGATCGGCGGGGCGCTCACGTTCATCGGAGCGCTCATCGCCATGCTCATCATCGACCCGGTGCTGCTGGGGCTGACGGTGCTGGTGATCGCGGTGTCGATCGTGGTCGTCACCCTGCTGTCGGGGCGCATCCGGGTCGCCAGCCAGAAGGCTCAGACCAAGGTGGGCGACCTCGCGGCGTCCGTCGAGCGGGCGATCAGCTCGGTGCGCACGATCCGCGCATCCAACGCGACCGAACGCGAGATCGCGGCGGTCGAGGCGGACGCCCAGGGCGCGTGGCAGATGGGCATCAAGGTGGCCAAGATCTCATCGCTGGTGGTTCCGGTGGCGGGGATCGCCATGCAGGTCTCGTTCCTGGTCGTGCTCGGTGTCGGCGGATACCGCGTCGCGAGCGGGGCGATCACGGTCGCGAACCTGGTGGCGTTCATCCTGTTCCTGTTCATGATGATCCTGCCGCTCGGACAGGCGTTCGGAGCGCTCACGGCGGTGAACTCGGCGCTGGGCGCGCTGGGACGGATCCAGGAGATCATCGACCTTCCGTCGGAGGACCAGTTCGACCGCGAGATCGCTCCGTTGGCGATGACGGTGGGTGCTGCGAACGAGGGACTAGCGCCCGAGGCCCCGGCTATCGAGTTCGTGGACGTGCGGTTCGCGTATCCTGACGGCGCGGTTCGGAGCGGTGCAGCTGACGGCGCAGCGGATGGCGGCGCGGCGGATGGTTTGGATGGCGGGGCACGTGCGCGGGTGGCGCGCGGTGCGAACGCATCCGTCGAGCGCGCGGTCGTCGAGGCTTTCGAGGGCGCAGACACCGTGGCGGAGGCCGAAGCGGCGGCAGGGCTCGGGTCTCCGGATGCCGACGCGCGACCGCACGGCGGCGTTCTGCACGGGGTCAGCTTCGCGGCGCCTCGGGGCAAGCGCACTGCGCTGGTGGGGCCGTCCGGGGCGGGGAAGTCGACCATCCTGGCCCTCGTCGAGCGCTTCTACGACCCCACCGCCGGTGAGGTGCGGTTCGGCGGGCTCGACGTGCGCACGCTCGACCGAACCGCTCTGCGAGCGCAGATCGGCTACGTCGAGCAGGACGCACCGGTGCTGGCCGGCTCGCTGCGCGACAACCTCACGCTTGCTGCTCCAGATGCGACCGACGCCGACTGCATCGACGTTCTGCACGCTGTGAACCTCACCGAGGTGCTCGAGCGGAACGACCTCGGGCTGAGCGCGCCCGTCGGCGAAGACGGCATCATGCTCTCGGGCGGCGAGCGTCAGCGCCTGGCGATCGCTCGCGCGCTGCTCTCGGCCGCGCCCGTGCTGTTGCTCGACGAGTCGACGTCCAGCCTCGACGGACGCAACGAGCAGATGATGCGGGAGGCGATCGACGCCGTCGCGGTGGATCGCACGCTGATCGTGATCGCGCACCGTCTCTCGACGGTCGTCGACTCAGACCAGATCGTCGTGCTCGACCACGGCCAGGTCATCGGCTCGGGAACGCACTCCGAACTCGTCGTCTCGACGCCGCTCTACCGCGACCTCGCGAAGCACCAGCTCCTCGTCTAGCGCCTGCTCGCGCTCGCTCCGCTCCGCTCCGCGGCGCGGCGCTCGCGTCCAACGCAATCGAGTCCGGGAGAAATGCCGCTATCGGGGCTCCCGAAGCGGGATTTCTCCCGGACTCGATTGCGTTTGCGAGCGCGAGCGGAGCGAGAGCGGCGCGAGCGCAGCACGCGGAGCGGAGCGAGCGCGAGCGGTCACGCGCGGAGGTGGTAGCGCAGCGAGGCGAGTTCGGCGCGTAGGGCGGGCGGGACGCGGGTGCCGAAGCGGGCGAAGAACTCCTCGGTGAGGTCGCATTCGGCGAGCCAGGATGCACGGTCCACCGCGAACAGCGCGTCCACATCCGCAGTCGGCAGGTCCAACCCGTCGACGTTCAGATCGCCGGGGATCGGCAGGCGGCCGATCGGCGCATCCATCGCCCCCAGCGAGCCCTCGACCCGACGCACGATCCACTCAATCACGCGCGCGTTCTCGGCGAATCCCGGCCAGAGGTACGAACCGCCCTCGCCCTTGCGGAACCAGTTCACCTGGAACACCGCGGGCGCGTTCGACCCGAGCTTGTCGCCCATCCTGAGCCAGTGGCCCCAGTAGTCGGCCATGTTGTAGCCGCAGAACGGCAGCATCGCGAAGGGGTCGCGGCGCAGTTCGCCGACCGTGCCCTCGGCCGCCGCGGTCTGCTCCGACGAGATCGTCGCTCCGAGGAAGACCCCGTGCTTCCAGTCGCGGGCCTGCGCGACCAGGGGCACGTTCGTGGCGCGCCGCCCGCCGAACAGGATCGCGTCGATCGGCACGCCGTCGAACGCATCCCAGTCGTCCGCGATCGCCGGGCACTGTGCCGCCGAGACCGTGAACCGGGAGTTGGGATGCGCTGCCGGCCGTCCCGACTCCGGCGTCCAGTCCTCGCCGCGCCAGTCGATCAGGTGCGCAGGAGGCTCCTCGCTGAGGCCCTCCCACCAAACGTCGCCGTCGTCGCGCAGAGCGACGTTGGTGAAGATCGTGTTGCCCCAGAGGGTGTCCACTGCGGTCGCATTCGTCCCCGGCCCGGTCCCAGGCGCGACGCCGAAGAATCCGGCCTCGGGGTTGATCGCCCGCAGACGCCCGTCCGGGCCCTGCCGCAGCCAGGCGATGTCGTCCCCGATCGTCTCGACCGTCCAGCCCGGGATGCTCGGCCGCAGCATCGCGAGGTTCGTCTTGCCGCACGCCGACGGGAACGCCGCGGCCACGTGGTACGCCTTGCCCTCGGGCGAGGTGACCTTCACGATCAGCATGTGCTCGGCGAGCCAGCCCTCATCCCTCGCCATCACCGAGGCGATGCGCAGCGCGAAGCACTTCTTGGCCAGGATGGCGTTGCCGCCGTACCCGGATCCGTAAGACCAGATCTCGCGCGACTCGGGGAACTGAACGATGTACTTCGTCTCGTTGCACGGCCACGCGACGTCGTCGCGCTGCCGGTCGCGCGCATCCGTCAGCGGGTACCCGACGCTGTGCACGGTGGCGACCCACGGCTGCCCGGCGTCGATGAGGTCGAGCACTCCGGATGAGACGCGGGTCATCATCCCGAGGCTGACCGCGACGTAAGCCGAGTCGGTGACCTGAACCCCGAGTTGCGAGATCGGGCCGCCGAGCGGACCCATCGAGAACGGGACCACGTACATCGTGCGTCCGCGCATGCTCCCCTCGAAGACGCCTCGCAGCTCTGCGCGCATCTCGGCCGGGGCTCGCCAGTTGTTGGTCGGGCCGGCATCCGCCTCGTCCGTCGAGCAGATGTAGGTGCGGTCCTCGACCCGGGCCACGTCGCCCGGATCGGTGCGCGCCAGAAAGCTGTTCGGCCGCCACTCGGGGTTCAGCCGGATGAGCTTGCCCTCCGCCACGAGCAGTTTGGTGAGGCGGTCACCCTCGACGAGCGACCCGTCGCACCACTCGACCGAGTCGGGCTCGGTGAGTGCGGCGATGTCGGCGACCCAGGCGCGCAGGGCCTCGAGTCCTCGGGATTCGGGTTCGAAGTCGAGATCCGTGAGCGGCAGCTCGGCGATGGTCATTCCGGTTCCTCTCGATCGCAAGAATGTCTGTACATCCACCATGCGAGAGGAAATGACGGACCGACGGAAGAATTCTCTGGAAAGAATCGGCATTCTTTAGCTATCGTGAAGGGATGGACTCGTCCACCGCCGACGCGACGACGCTCGGCCACCGCATCCGTCACTTCCGTACAAAGGCAGGGCTCACCCTCGACGACCTCGGCGCCGCCTCCGGGGTCGCGCCGAGCCAGCTCTCGCTCATCGAGAACGGCAAGCGCGAGCCGCGAATCTCGCTGCTGACCACCCTGGCCGGCGCGCTCGGCGTGCAGCTCGCCGACCTGCTCTCGGCAGAGCCGCCGGATGCCCGTGCCGCGCTCGAGATCGAGCTCGCCCGTGCGCAGCGCGGCAGCCTCTATGCCTCCCTAGGGCTCCCCGCCATCAAACCGACCAAGGGGACTCCGACCGAGACCCTCGAAGCGGTTGTCGGACTGCACCGCGAACTCGCCCGCCGAGCGAACGAGGCGATCGCAACGCCCGAAGAAGCCCGCCGCGCCAACACCGAACTGCGCGAACGGATGCGGGCGCAGAACAACTACATCCCCGAGATCGAGCAGCTGGCCGAGGAGCGCGTACGCGCATCCGGACACACGCACGGCGCCCTCACCCACCGCGAGGTGAGCGTCATGGCCGAGCAGCTGGGATTCGATCTGCTCTACGTCAACGACCTCCCGCACTCCGCTCGATCGATCACCGACCTTGCGAACGGACGCATCTACCTGCCCCCGGCGAGCATCCCCGGCGGCCACGGTCTGCGTTCGATGGCTCTGCAGGCGATGGCGCATCGCCTGCTCGGCCATGAGCGACCCGACAGCTACGCCGACTTCCTGCGTCAGCGCCTCGAGATCAACTACTTCGCGGCATGCTGTCTGATGCCTCGGGATGCGGCGGTCGAGTTTCTGCAGCAGGCGAAACACGACCGCGACCTCGCCGTCGAGGACTTCAGGGATGCGTTCGGCGTCACACACGAAGCGGCCGCCCTGCGCCTCACGAACCTCGCCACCAGCCACCTCGACATGACGCTGCACTTCCTCCGGGTGGGCGACGACGGCGCACTCTACAAGGGGTACGAGAACGACGGGCTCCCCTGCCCACCGACGTCACCGGGTCGATCGAAGGCCAGATCGTCTGCCGCAAGTGGGGCGCCCGTAGCGCTTTCACGCACACGAACCGAACAACCGAGATGTACCAGTACACCGACACTCCCGCTGGCACGTACTGGTGTGCAACCCAGACGGGAACGACCTCCGCAGGCGGATTCTCGATCTCGGTCGGCGTGCCGTTCGCCCAGGCGAAATGGTTCCGCGGACGCGAGACGGTCGCCCGTGCGGAGTCGCGCTGCCCCGACGAGTCGTGCTGCAAACGGCCCGCCGAGGGGCTCGCGGACCGCTGGGCCGGGAACGCGTGGCCGAGCGCGCGGCTGCACGCGCACATCCTGTCGCCGCTGCCGTCGGGCTCGTTCCCGGGCGTCGACGACACCGAGGTCTACTCGTTCCTCGAGGCGCACTCCGCCTCGTAAAACGCAATCGACTCCGGCCAAAATCCCGTCATCGAGAGGGTGAAGTGGGGATTTTGGCCGGACTCGATTGCGTTGGGCCGGGCGAGCGGCTATTTGGGCTGCATCCGGATGGCGCCGTCGAGGCGGATGACCTCGCCGTTGAGCATCGGGTTGTCGACGATGTGGCGCACGAGGGCCGCGTACTCCGCGGGCTTGCCGAGCCGCGACGGATGCGGCACCTGCGCAGCCAGGGAGTCCTGCGCCGCCTGCGGCAGGCCGGCCATCATCGGAGTCTCGAAGATGCCCGGCGCGATCGTCATCACCCGGATGAGGTCGCGGGCGAGTTCACGGGCGATCGGCAGGGTCATCGCGGCCACTCCGCCCTTCGATGCCGAGTACGCCGGCTGACCGATCTGGCCGTCGAATGCGGCGACGGATGCGGTGTTCACGATGACGCCGCGCTCCTCCCCCACCGGGTCGGTCTTGACCATTGCGGCGGAGGCCAGGCGGATGACGTTGAAGGTTCCGATCAGGTTGACCCTGATCACACGCTCGAACTGCTGGAGCGGGATGATCCCCTCGCGGCCGAGCACCTTGCCCGGAGTCGCGATTCCCGCGCAGTTCACGACGACCCGCAGGGAGCCGAGCTCTGCAGCCAGATCGACGGCTGCCTGGACCTGCTCCTCGTTCGACACATCCGCGGCGATGAAGCGCGCCGTCGGACCGAGCGCCGTCGCCGCCTTCTCGCCCTCCGAGGTGGGCAGGTCGAGCACGACGACATGCGCTCCCGCATCCGTGAGGGCGTGAGCGGTGGCGTTGCCGAGGCCGCTGGCGCCGCCGGTGACGATGGCCGAGCATCCGTCGATGTTCATGGGGTTCCTTTCCAGAGCGAGCGAGAGCGAGAGCGAAAAATCCAGGTCAGCGGAGGATTTCGATGAGCGTCGCGTTGGCTGTGCCGCCGCCCTCGCACATCGTCTGCAGCCCATACCGGCCACCCGATGCCTCGAGCTCGTTCACGAGCGTCGCGAGAAGCCGCGTCCCCGACGACCCCAGCGCGTGCCCGAGGGCGATCGCGCCGCCGTGCGGGTTGAGCCGGTCGGGGTCGGCATCGAACTCACGCTGCCACAGCAACGGGATGGGCGCGAACGCCTCGTTGACCTCGTACGCGTCGATCTCGTCGAGGCGCACGCCACTGCGGTCGAGCAGTTTGCGGGTGGCCGGCAGGATGCCCGTCAGCATCCGCAGCGGATCGCTCCCGGCGACGGCGAACGTGTGGAAGCGGGCGCGGGGGCGCAGGCCGAGCCGCTCCGCCATTGCCGCGCTCATGATGAGGGCCGCCGACGCCCCGTCGGTGAGCGGCGACGAGTTGCCCGGCGTGATCCGCCAGTCGAGCTCCGGGAACCGAGCAGCGAGCGCATCCGTGCGGAACGACGGGTTCAGGCCGGCGAGGCCATCCACCGTCGTCGACGGGCGAACCGTTTCGTCGGCCGTCACGCTTCCGCTGTCGGGTGTCGGCACCGCCACGAGTTCGTTCTCGAAGGCTCCGGATGCGGCGGCCGCGGCCGCGTGCGCGTGCGACCGGGCGGCGAACGCATCCAACTCCGCCCGTTCGAGCCCCCAGCGTTGAGCGATGAGCTCGGCCGAGACGCCCTGATTCACGAGACCGTCGGGGTAGCGGTGCGCGAGCAATGCCCCGCCGAGGGATGCGCTGCCCAGGTTCGACCCGAGCGGCACGCGACTCATCGACTCCACACCGCACGCGATCACGATGTCGTAGGCGCCCGCCTGCACCCCCTGGGCCGCGAACGCCGCCGCCTGCTGACTCGATCCGCACTGCCGGTCGACGGTCACGGCAGGAACGCTGTCGGGGAAGCCCGCGCTCAGCACGGCCGTGCGGGTGATGTTGCCGGCCTGCTCGCCCGACTGGGTGACGCATCCCCCGATCACATCGTCGACGAGGGCGGGGTCGAGGTCGTTGCGGTGCAGCAGCTCGACGAGCACACCCGCGAGCAGGTCGGCGGGGTGGATGTCCGAGAGCGCGCCGCCCGGCTTGCCCCGACCCGACGGGGTGCGGATGACGTCGACGATCACTGCGTCTGTGCCGGCCATGGTCACGCTCCGAACGGGCTCGGGGTCAGCGTGTACTTCGTCTCGAGGTATTCGTGGATCCCTTCGAATCCGCCCTCGCGACCGAGGCCCGACTGCTTGATGCCACCGAACGGCGCCGCCGCGTTCGAGACCACGCCGACGTTCAGGCCCATCATCCCGGTCTCGAGGCGGTCGATCATCCGCTGCCCGCGAGCGAGGTCGCGGGTGAAGACGTAGCTGACCAGTCCGAACTCTGTGTCGTTCGCCAGGCGCACCGCCTCGTCCTCGTCCTCGAACGTCACGATCGAGAGCACCGGGCCGAAGATCTCCTCGTGCAGTATGTCGCTGCCGACGCGCACATCCGTCACGACGGTCGGCTCGAAGAACGTGCCCGGACCATCGGTCCGCGAGCCGCCGGTGAGCACCTTCGCACCCCGTGAGACCGCATCCTGAAGCAGCGTCGACGCCTTCTCTACGGCGTCTTCGTCGATGAGAGGGCCGATGGTCACGCCCTCCTCCGTGCCACGCCCGATGCGCATGGCTTTCACCCGCTCGGTGACGCGCGAGGCGAACTCGTCCGCGATGGACGCGTGCACGATGAAGCGGTTGGCAGCCGTGCAGGCTTCGCCGATGTTGCGGAACTTCGCAACCATCGCGCCGTCGACCGCCTTGTCGAGGTCCGCATCCTCGAAGATCACAAACGGGGCGTTACCGCCGAGTTCCATCGAGGTGCGCAGGATGTTCTGGGCCGACTGCTCGAGGAGCTTGCGGCCGACCTCGGTCGACCCCGTGAACGAGAGCTTGCGCAGCCGCGGGTCGCTGATGATCGCGCCCGAGACCTTGCCGGAGGACGAGGTTGTGATGACATTGAGCACTCCGGCGGGCAGTCCCGCATCCTGAAGCAGCTTGGCGAAGTAGAGGGTCGTCAGGGGCGTCAGGCCTGCGGGCTTCACGACGACCGTACATCCGGCGGCGAGCGCCGGAGCGACCTTGCGAGTGGCCATCGCCAGCGGGAAGTTCCAAGGGGTGATCAAGAAACTGGGACCGACGGGATGCTGCGAAACGATCATCCGTCCGGTGCCTTCAGGATTCACGCCGTACCGTCCCGTGATCCGCACGGCCTCCTCGCTGAACCACCGCAGGAACTCGCCCCCGTAGGTGACCTCGCCGTTGGACTCCGCCAGCGGTTTGCCCATCTCCATCGTCATGAGCAGCGCGAACTCGTCGCGGCGCTCCTGCAGGAGGTCGAACGCCCCACGGAGGATCTCGCCTCGCTGCCGGGGCGCGGTCGCCGCCCACTCAGCCGACGCGGCGACGGCGGCGTCGAGGGCGGCCTTGCCGTCTTCGACCGACGCATCCGCGATCGTCTTGATCACGTCTCCGGTCGCGGGGTCGGTCACATCGAACTGTCCCGAGCTCCCCCGCACCCAGTCACCCCCGATGAACAAGCCGTCGGGAACCTTCTCGAGCAGAGCCTTCTCGCGCGGAGCGTTGTCAGTCATGCTTCCTCTTCCTTTCAAACCTCGACGGATGCCGCCACCAGCGGCACCGAGCGGTGGACGATCTTCGTCGCCAGCGCGATGACCGTCGACGTGCGGGTGATGTTCGGGTCGCTGACGATCCGGTCGATGACCCGCTGCAGGTCGGCGTTCGAACGGGCGACGGCACGGATCATGAGGTCGCCGGCACCCGTGATCGTGTGCACTTCAAGCACCTCGGGGATGCTGCGCAGATGCTCGACGACCGTCACGTCCCCGTCCCCCTGCGCGATCTCAGCGGTCACGAAGGCTGTGACGGGATATCCGAGCGCTTCGCTGTCGACCGTCGGCGCGAAATCCCTGATCACCCCGGTTCGCTGGAGCCGGTCGAGTCTCGCCTGCACCGTTCCGCGAGCCACACCGAGACGGCGGGATGCCTCGAACACGCCGAGGCGCGGTTCGTCGGTCAGCAGGGAGATCAGGTCGGCGTCCAGCTTGTCGATCGCCATGCGGCCTCCCTCGCCCTGCGTGCGTTCCGTGCGTGCGGCCCCGCTCGGCCGCTTCCGCGGTCCTCGCCGATGGTCCTTGCACAGCGTACGTCCATCGACCCGGAACGACTACACCCTGACAGCGTCCTCCAAGAAGGGCAGCGCAGCCTGCTTGAATCCGCGCGCACTCAGAGTCGTCACGTGGTTGCGCTTCGGCAGCACGACCAGCTCTGCGCCGAGTGCTGCGGCAGCTTCGTCGCGGCCCTCCGTCACGGGATCCGCGTCGCCGACGACCAACATCGTGGGCACGGTCGAGGCCAGGGGCAACGGATGCGCGGCCATGCCCCCACGCACGCTGCGAGCGCCTCCCGGTCGACCCCCGGAGCCTGACGGATGGAGGCGAGCAGCGGAGCAAGGGGTGAGTCGCCCAGCGTGGCCGGGTCGGCGCCGTCGAGCAGCGCGGCTCGCACCGCATCCACCCCCAGCGTGCGAACTGCTCGACCGTTCCAACGCCGCCGACGACGACGCGTCGAACGCGGGCGGGAGCCAGGCCGACGAGCGCCAACGCGACCCAGCTGCCCATGGAGTAGCCCATCACGTCGACCCTGTCGAGGTCTTCGGCGTCCAGCACCGCGACGAGATCGCCGGCCAGCAGATCGGGTGAGTATGCGGCGGGGTCGTGCGGCGACGAACTCGCGCCGTGCCCGCGGAGGTCGACCACGATCGCACCGCGACCCGCCTCGGCGAGTGCCCGCACCCATCCCGTTGCGCCCCAGGTGAGGTCGCCGGTCGTTGCGAAACCGTGCACGAGGAGAACGGGATTCTCGCCCGGATGCCGCTCGTAGGCGATCCTGAGCCCATCGGTGGTCTGCGCTAAGGAGGTCACCCTGTCATCCTCCCGCATCGTCACGCTCATTCAGTCCTCCGGCAGCTGGAGCCGCACGCGGCGCTCGGGCGCCGCCTCGACCGGAACCGTCCCAACGATGCCGGCCTGGTCGTCACTCACCGTGAACGTGATCAGGGGCGCCCCGACATCGAGCGCGGTTCCCTCCTCCACTTGGAAGCGGGCAACGGTGCCCGACTGCGGCGACGGCAGTTCGACAGCCGATTTTGTCGTCTCAACCTCGACGAGCGGAGCGTTGCGTTCGACGAAGTCGCCCTCGGCGACGAGCCATTCCAGCACCGTCGCTTCCTGCAGTCCCTCGCCCAGGTCGGGCAGTGCGAAAGTGATCTCAGCCACGGCGGTACTCCAGGGTCTTCTGAACGGCTTCCAGGATGCGGTCGATGCTCGGCAGGTACTCGTCTTCGAGCACGGGAGACGGATAGGGCACGTCCCACCCGCCGACACGCTGAACCGGCGCCCGCAGCTCGCCGAAGCAGTTCTCGGTGACCAGCGCGCTCACCTCGGCTCCGAGGCCCGCGGTCAGCGGCGCCTCGTGCACGACCACCGCTCGACGCGTTCGGGCGACGGATGCGGTCAGCCCGGCCACATCGATCGGCTTCAGCCAGCGCAGGTCGACCACCTCGATCTCCACGCCGTCTTCGGCGCCCAGCTCCGCCGCCTGCAGACAGCGCGCGACCATCGCGCCCCACGTGATCAGGGTCACGTGCTTTCCAGAGCGGACGACCCGCGAGGTGCCGATCGGCAGGCGCTCGTCCCACTCGGCCTCCTCGACGGTTGCCTTGTGCCAGTACCGCGACTTGGGCTCCATGAAGATCACCGGATCGGGATCCTCGATCGACTGGCGGAGCAGCGTGTACGCCTCGGCCGGGCTCGAGGGCGCGACCACCTTGAGTCCCGGCACGTGCGCGAATAAGGCCTCCAGGCTCTCGCCGTGGTGTTCGGGTGCGCGGATGCCGCCGAAGCTCGGCAGCCGCAACGTGATCGGCATGCTGAACGCCCCGCGACTGCGGTAATGCATCCGCGCGACCTGGTTCACGATCTGATCGATCGCGGGATACGAGAAGCCGTCGAACTGGATCTCGGGAACCGGGCGCCAGCCAGCCATCGCGAGGCCGACGGCCATGCCCATGATCCCCGATTCGGCGAGCGTCGTGTCGAACACGCGCTCGTCGCCGTACTTGTCCTTGAGCCCGTCTGTCACGCGGAAGACACCGCCGAGTGTTGCGACGTCCTCACCGAAGACGAGCGTGCGGTCGTCGGATGCCAGGGCCTCGTCGAGCGCGCGATTCAGGGCGCGCTGCATGGTGGTGACTTCAGCCACGGCGGCTCTCCTCCCAGGCGCGCTTCTGACCGAGCAGCGCGGCCGGCGGATTCGTGAACACGAAGTCGAACATCTCCTCGCCCGGGCGCCCGCCCAGAGCGGCGACGTCGGCCCGGACGCGCTCGGTCAGCGCGGCGGCCGTGTCCGAGACCTCGGCGAAGAAGTCGTCGCCGACCGTTCCGGTCGCGCGCAGGATCTCCTCGCAGAGCGCGAGTGGATCGCGGGCCAACCAGCTCTGCTCCTCGTCGAGCGAGCGGTAGCGCCCCGGGTCGTCCGAGGTGGAGTGCGGGCCGGAGCGATAGGTCATGGCCTCGATCACCGTCGGTCCGCCGCCGGAACGCGCCAGGTCGAGTGCCTCGCGGGTGGCGCGGTAGACCGCGAGAACGTCGTTGCCGTCGACGCGCACGCCGGGCATCCCGTAGCCCGCTGCTCGAGCTGCGACGGAACCGCCCGCGACCTGCTTCTCCGTGGGGACCGAGATCGCCCAGCCGTTGTTCTGGCAGAAGAAGACGACGGGGAGACGCGACACACCCGCCGTGTTCATGGCCTCGTGGATGTCGCCCTGCGAGCTGGCGCCGTCACCGAAGTAGGCCACCGCGACGCCGCCCGAGCGGTCGAGCTTGGCACCGAGCGCCCAGCCGACCGCGTGGGTCACGGCCCCACCGACCACCGCGTTGATCGGAGCGAGACGAGCGGCGGCCGCATCCCACATCCCGCCGTGCCAAGCGCCCTGATGCGAGGCGAGATAGGCCACCGGATCGATGCCCATCGTCACCGCCACGCCGAGCTCCCGATAGGTCGGGAAGGCGAAGTCGCGGGCGAGATCGAGCGCCGCTGCGCTGCCGACCTGGGCAGCTTCCTGTCCTCGCATCGGCGCGTATCCGGGCACGATCCCCTGGCGCTGCATCGCGACGCCGTCGAGGTCGAGACTGCGCACGGTGACCATCGTGCGATAGAGACGGCGCAGGAGCGCTGCGTCCTCGCCGGTGGTCGCCGTCGCGTCGGGGGTCCCGGCCGTCGGGCTGGGAGTCATCAGGGTCATCCCGCCACTTTCGCAGCGAGGATGACACTGGGCAACCCGCCTAGTTCGAGCTGCTCACTCTGTCCATTTCGACGGATCCGCGAGGCAGATTGTTGTGCACATTGTCCCGCCACAGCCGCGACGGCCACCAGATCGCCTTGCCGATGTCGTAGGCCGACGCCGGAACGAGCAGCGACCGCACGACCACGGTGTCGAGCAGCACCCCGAAGGCCACGATGAACGCGATCTGCACGAGGAACAGGATGGGGATGACCGCGAGTGCGGCGAAGGTCGCCGCGAGCACGACACCGGCCGAGGTGATCACGCTGCCCGTCACACCGAGCCCGCGCAAGATGCCCGGTCGTGTTCCGATCCTCAGAGACTCCTCCCGCACGCGCGTCATCAAGAAGATGTTGTAGTCGACCCCGAGCGCGACGAGGAAGACGAACCCGAACAACGGCACCGCCGCATCCGCCCCCGGAAAGTGGAACACGTTGTTGAAGACCAGCGCCGACACTCCGAGCGCGGCAGCGTACGAGATCACGACGCTGGCGATCAGCAGCACCGGCGCGAGGATCGACCGCAGCAGCAGCATCAGCACGATCAGGATCACCGCGAGCACGATCGGGATGATCTTCATCAGGTCGCTCTGCGCTGTCACGTTCGTGTCCAGCGCGATCGCCGTCACGCCGCCGACGAGCACGGTCGAGTCGACCTTGGGCAGGGATTCGCGCAGGTCGCGCACCACCTGCTCGGCTTCGGCGGAATCGGCCTCGGACGCGAGTGTGGCGTTGATCAGCACGTGCCCGTCCTTGACGACGGGGCTGGCGCCGCTCCCCCGGTAACGGTCGGGTTCACATTGCCGACGTAGATCGTGGCCGTGCTGATGCCGTCGGTGGCCTTGACCGCGTCGAGCACCGCATCCGCGTTGTCCTCTGTCGCAACGATCACCACCGGACTGCCCGAGCCGGCGTCGAAGTGCTTTGCGACGACTTTCTGGCCGTCCACGGCGTCGGACTGCGTCAGAACGACGTCGGTCTGCTGAACGCCGTTCGCCTTGAGCTGGGTCAAACCGGCCACACAGGCGATGAGCAGAACCAGGGCGGCGATCCAGGTGACCCGGGGCCGACGCGCGATGAGCGTACCGACACGGCGCCAAAGCCCGCGCACATCCTCGAGCCCCGCGATCTGCGCCTCGTTGGCGTGCTTGTGCTCGTGGGGATGCTCACCGACGAACTTCGGACGGAACGGCCAGAACGCGACCCGCCCGAACACCGCCAGCAGCATCGGCAGCAGGGTCAGGGCCGAGAGCAGCGAGAACACGATGCCGATCGCAGCGATCGGTCCGAGGCTCTTGTTCGAGTTGAGGTCCGAGAACAGCAGACAGAGGAGCGCCAGGATGACCGTCGCTCCGGAGGCCGCGATCGGTTCCAGGGCCGCGCGCCAAGCTCGCCCGATAGCCGCCCACCGCGATTCGACGTGTTCGAGGGACTCGCGGAACCGGGCGACAAGCAGCAACGAGTAGTCCGTGGCGGCGCCGATCACCAGGATCGACAGGATGCCCTGGCTCTGCCCGCTCAGCTTGATCCAGCCCCAGAGCGCGAACAGGTAGACGACCAGAATCGCCGCACACAACGCGAAAATCGACGTGAAGAGCACCAGGAACGGCAGCACGAGCGATCGGTAGACGAGCAGCAGGATCACGAAGACGGCGCCGACCGCGACGAGCAGCAGGATGCCGTCGATCCCTCCGAACGCGCTGACGAGGTCGGCCGTGAGCCCGGCCGGTCCGGTCACCCAGCCCTGGGCTCCGGAGGGCAGGTTGTCGTCCACGACCTTGCGGAGGTCGGCGACGACCGTCTTCACGTTCTCGGTGTCGGTGATCGGTACAACGAACTCGACGGCCTTGCCGTCCTTGGACGGGATGGGACCGGCGACACTGGTCTTCGCATCCCCGGCCGGCTCCTGAACACCGTCGACGGCGCCGAGCTTCTCGCCCAGCGCGGCGTAGCCCGCGAGGTCGCTCTGGGTGATCGTCGACTCGGATTCGATGACCACGATCGCCGGTAGCGCGTCGGAGTCGGTGAACTTCTTCTGCCAGTCCTGCACCTCGGTGGACTCCGCGCTGGCTGGAAGGAACGACGCCTGATCGTTGCTCGAGACTGACGAGAGCTTGCCGAACGTCGGGCCGCCGAAGCTCGCGGCGGCGAACCAGATGAGGATGACGACCGCGGGAAGAACGATCCGCAGCCACCGGGCGGGAGTCCAGTCGGTGCGAGGGGACATCGGCGACTCCTTGATTTAGCTAGCTTAGATAGTAAACAGCTTAGCGTGAGAACCAGTCGCCGAGTCGAGCGAAGAGTCCGCGGTGTTTGCGCGAGGGAGATTGCGGCCGCTCCCGGTCCGTCGCCTCGAACTGCACATGACCGCAGCTCGGGCACACCAAGATGTGATCGTGCACCGCAAGTGACTTTCCGTAGTACGGATTGGTCACCGCTTTCGTGGGTCGCCCGCAGCTCTCGCAGGTCGGTGCCGCCACGGCCGGTCACCCCCTCGTCGACGTCAAGCCTCGCCGATGCTTCGAGCCTGTCGGCGCCCGAACCATCCCCGCCAGCCTACCCACCGGCCGCTCGACCACAACTCGGGAAGGAATGTCCCCACATTCGGCGCCACCTCTGCAGCACCTAACGGAAATCGCCCACACACTTACGCCCAATCCCCCCACATCAGTTAGTAGGTCCCCCTTGGCTGGCCTCGCCTCGGCAACGGAACAAATCGTTAATACCGTCCCTGCGAGTTAGTGGAGGCACAGATATGAACAGTGTTCGGCGCACAAAGGTCATGTTTCGCAGCGTAGGAGCTGCGCGCCAGTGCAGACCTGCCATCATCGCGTGGTAAACCAAGGACTGAGTAAAGGAGACCAGTGGCGACCAAATATCAGATCTTCGTGAGTTCCACCTACGAAGACCTCGTCGACGAACGCGACGCCGTAATTAAGGCAATCCTTGAGATGGGACATATTCCTGTCGGCATGGAAATGTTTAGCGCGGCCGACGAAGAACAGTGGAAGATCATTCAACGCCATATTGACGAGAGTGATTACTACCTCGTGATTATTGCCCATCGGTACGGATCCATCACGGACGGGATTAGCTACACCCGCAAGGAGTATGACTACGCCGTGGCCACAGGCGTCCCGGCACTCGGGTTTGTTATTGAGCCGACCGCCAGCTGGCCCGCGGATCGAATTGACACCGATGGCGAGACCAAACTATTGCTGGATGAATTTAAGGCTCAGGCAGGTAAGCGCCCGATTGGCTTTTGGAAGAACGCCGAGGACCTACACTCAAAGGCAGTCGTCGCGTTGATGAAGGCGTTTACTGCAACTCCGCGCGACGGATGGGTGCGGGCCTCAGCCTCAACTGGACCAGAGGTGACCGCTGAGCTTTCCCGCCTAAGCGCTGAGAACGCTCGCCTGCGACGCGAGGTGGACGCGCTCAACCAAGAGTCGAGCGCCGATCAGAACCGGGCCATGCAGGAGATGCGGGCAACTCTCAGCCATCAAAAACGGGATATCACATACCGATACAGGAATTCGGCCAAGTGGATGGAAGACGCTGAAAAGGTGTCGCTCCGTTGGATTTTCAACGTCCTCGGCGCGTCACTGATTCCAGAGTATTCTGTTGAAGATTGCGCGCATTTGCTCGCAATCCATGTGCGGTCAGATAACTCCAGGGCTACCGATATCGTTCCCATAAATCTGATGAAGGACCTCTTCGCCGACCTGATGGCACTCGACCTGGTCGCACCCTCGTCTCTCAAGCACTCGTTGAAGGACACCAGCGAATACTGGTCGTTGACACCTTTCGGTACCGAGTTTTTGAGATGGTCTAAGAGACGGAGGCTGATCGCCGCTCAAAACGTCGATCCTGCGGATGTAGAGCCTCAAGAGGAGGAAGATGGCATTGAATCGGACTAGTGGGCTGCCCGCGAGGTGAGTTCGGCGCGAAGTGCCGACTTTACTTGAATACGCAACATAACTTGGGAGCGCGGTAGCGCGATCCGAGGGCAAGGAATCGAGCACCGCAGGAGCGACGGCCCCGCCCCTCCCGCGATATGCGACGCCATCGACGACCCTGAACTGGCGGACCGATCCGAGTCGCCCGCGCCAGCTAGCGACGGCACAGCCAGGACTTTATCCTCGCAGTCAGGCGCCGGTGTCGACCAGTTCGGCGCCCGCGTGGACCAGCTCCGCGAGGGCGGCTTCCGAGGATGCCGGAGCGACGCCCGCGACGAGGTCGGTCAGGATGCGGACGCGCTGGCCGTGGGAGAGCGCATCCAGAGCGGATGCCCGCACGCAGTAGTCGGTGGCGATTCCGACGACGTCGATCGAGTCGATGCCGTGCTCGTCGAGCAGGTTGTGCACCGTGGAGCCGGCCTCGGTGCGGCCCTCGAAGATCGAGTACGCCGGAACCCCTGGCCTTTGCGGATGTGGTAACTCACCTTGTCCGTCTTGAGCGCGGGGTGGTACTCGGCACCGGTCGTGCCGGCCACGCAGTGAACAGGCCAGGTGTCGACGAAGTCGGGCTCCGCATCCGTCGCGAAATGTCCGCCGTTGTCGTTGTCGCGATCATGCCAGTCGCGGCTCGCCAGGATGATCTTGTAGTCCTTGGCGTGCTCGGCGAGGTAGCTCGTGATCCCCTCGGCAACCGCGGCTCCCCGGTCACTCCGAGCGCACCGCCCTCGGTGAAGTCGTTCTGCACGTCGATGATGAACAGTGCCCTGCTCATGGCCGCCTCCGTCAGTTGTTGGAGAGGTTGTCACCGCACTTGTAGATGCCGGTGACGAGCGTGTCGATCGCCTGCTTAGCATTATCGCTGACCGGTCCGAGTGCGAACACAGCGAAGGTCAGCGGGGTGCCGTCGGCCGAGTTGATGATGCCGGACAGCGTGTAACCGTGGGTGATCCACCCGGTCTTCGCGTGCACTGCTCCGCGAGCGACGGCGTTGGCGCCGGTGAACCGGGCGTAGCTGGGGGCGAGGGTTCCCGACTTGCCCGACACGGGGAGGCCGTCGTACACGACGCCGAGGCCGTCTTCGCGGTTCATGACCTTGATGAAGAGGCGGGTCAGGTACGACGGCGGCACGGCGTTGTTCGGGCTGAGCCCTGAACCGTCGGCGATGTGGATGCCCGCGGTGTCGATCCCGTACGCCTTCAGCGCCGAGGTGACTCCAGCGTTCTCAGCCGTGAAGGTGTTGCCCGCGCCGGTCTTGATCGTGACGAGGCGCGCGAGCTCCTCCATGATCGTGTTGTCGGAGACCCGCATGGCCTGGTCGACCAGGGCCGTGACCGGCTGGGACTGCACCGCGGCGATCTGCTGAGCGCCCGCCGGGGCCTTGCCCTCGGTGACCGGGACGTTCGTGCCGAGGTACTGCTGGAAGAACTGCATCGCGCGGCCGACCGGGTCAGCACTGCGCGGGGACTCGATCGCGGTCGGGTTGTTGCGGTCGCCGTCCACCTGGAGGGCGGTGATGTACGAAGTGGAGCCTTCGCCGATGCGCTCCGACTGCTCGTTCCAGCTGGGCTCCCAGACGGGTCCACCGAACAGGGAGGTGTCGACCACGATGGAGGTGATCGGCTCACCGTTCATGGCGGCCTTGGCCTGGTCCGCGAGATCCTGGATCTTCGGAGCGCCCGGGTAGAACGAGGCCTGGCCTGCGGGCAGACGCGACAGGGTCACATCCCCACCGCCCACGACCACGATCTGGCCCGGTGTCGAACCGCGGACCACCGTCGTCGAGACGCGATAGTCGGGGCCGAGGATCTTGAGGGCGGCGGCCGAGGTGAGCGTCTTCAGCACGCTCGCGGTCGGTGCGGGCTGCGAACCGTTGCGGTCGAACAGCACCTCGCCGGTCTTCGCGTTGACGACCTGACCCTCGAAGTTCCCGAGACGACGATCCTGCGACAGGCCGGCCACCGAGCACGTGCGGATCCTGCTCGCTGCGGGCGCGTTGGCCGGAACCGGGCGCACGGGCGCTGCCGATTTTGTCGGCACGGGGGTCTTGGTTGCGCTCGGCGAGACACTCGAGGTCGGCACCGCCTCGGCCGACGCGCCGACGGTGGCCCCGAGGGCGACTGTTCCGCCGCCGAGAAGGACGAACGCCGCCGAAGCGCCCGCGATGATCCACGCGCGGGGGTGGCTCCGGATGGCGGTCAGGATGCCCGTGAGCGGCGAAGACTTCGCCCCCGCGTTCTCGCTGGGCTCGGCCGCTCGGCGTCGCGAAGAAGTCACCGGTTCACCGGCCTCGTTCGAGCTGTCGCCGGGCAGGCCAGGGTCGGGCTGGTCCGATTCGCGCATTCGGGCATAGTACAGGCCTTCTCTGGGAGCGTCACCTCCCGGGCACGGACCTGCGCCCTCACTCCAACCCGACCTGCGAGCGCCACCAGGGTGTCTCGACGAAGCCGCGTTTCATGAAGAGCAGTTCCATCGAGGCGTTCCAACCCTGCACACCCTCGAGTGTGGCCACGGCCTGTGTGACGAAACCGTACAGATCCCGCGCCGACGGCATGATCAGCTCGCAGAAGAGGGAGTTCTCGTCGAGCGTGGCCGCGAGGTAGCGCACGGCCGGATACTGCGAGAGCTCTCTCGCCACAGCATCCAGTCTCGCCGGGTCGACCTTTACAAGGAGCAGCGTCTCCGCGCCCATGCCCAGGGCGGGAGCGGGAACCAGGGTGAGCACGTCAAGGCAGCCGTTGGTGCGCATCCGGTCGAAGCGGCGGCGAACGCTGCTCTCGTTCATGCCGACCTGATCGGCGACGGCCTGGAAGGTCACCCGGCCGTCGTCGCGGAGGGCCGCGATGATCTTGTGGTCGGCATCGTCGAGGTGGTCGGGTTCGCAATAGTCCGAGTCGACCAGGGTGAGCGATCCGAGCTCGTCGCGGGGAAGGTTCATCGTCTCGGCGTAGAGCTGCCGACTCCAGTCGTGTCCGACCTTATAGACGTGCATGATGAGGTCGCTGCGCCAGCGCTTGATGCCTGAGATGGACTGGAGCTGCTGGATGAGCTGCGGGTAGTGCGTCGCTCCCCCGCGCACGATGAGCTCGGCCATGATGTCGTACTGCCCGGTCACCAGCGTGACGAACCGGACATCCTCGTGCTCGACCAGGGCTGCGGCGACGTCGAGCTGCGAGCCCGGCCTGCAGTTGATGCGAACGAGGAACGAGTCGACGTCGCCGGTGCTGCCGAGCGCGGGCACGACCGCGATGCGCAGCACGCCGTCGTGCAGAAGCTGTTGTCCCCGTCGGGCGACGGTGGCTACCGAACTGTCCACGATCTCGGCGATCGCCGTCCAGCTGGCCCGACCGTCGTGTTGCATGGCGACGATGATCTTGCGATCGAGGTCGTCGAGGGCGTCGAGTGTCTTCACTCCCGGGTCGCCGGGATCTCCGAGGTCGGAATGACCTCTGCCAGGAACGCTCGAACGGTGGCCGTCCATGCTTCCGCCTCCTCGATCTGTGGGGAGTGTCCCGACTTCTCGAAAATCGCGAGCCGGGCATCCGGGATCAACTCCGCGATCGTCTCGCTGCACGACACCGGGGTGATCCAGTCCGTGCGGCCCACGGTCACCAGGGTCGGCGCAGTGATGCCGGGAAGAACGCCCTTCAGATCATAGTTGGGCAGGTTCTTGGAGAAGGCGTAGTTGTGCGCTTCGTAGCGGTATGGCGTGGCGGCGACTTTGCGCTCCACGGCTTCGGGGTCGTACACGAAGTCGTAGAGGGGCAGGATCTCGCGCCAGCAGTCGCGCAGGTCGTCATCGTCGCGCACTCTGCCGTCGTCGATCCGGTCGAACTTCTCCATGTCGACGACGACACGGTCGCTCGCGAGCGCGTTCGCTCGGGCCAGCGCGGCATGCGTGTTGTCCGGGGCGGTGTCACGCAGAACCAGAGCGCGCACGCGTTCCGGGTAGCGGGTGGCGTACTCGAGCGACATGAAGCCGCCGTACGATCCGCCAGCCATGATGATCGTCTCCGCGCCGATCCATTCGCGCAATCCGTCGATGTCGGCCGCCCACTGCTCGTGACTGAACTCGCCGTTGCCCTCGCTCTCGCCGGAACCGCGGGCGTCGAAGACGACGACGCGATACTCGTCGGCCAGCCGGCCGAAACTCGCCCGGGGTTCGGCGCGCGAGCCGAGACCCGGTGCGCCGTGGTGGGTGATGATCACGGGCGCGCCCTCCGGGCCGAGCACCTCGACGGCGAGGCGGTTCCCGTTGATCTCGACCAGCTGGGCCGTGGTGGTCGCCGCCGCGAACTCGGGCGAGACCTCTTTCTGTTCCGTCATCGGCTGTCCTTTCTCTGCGTGTCGTGTCTCTGAATGTCGTGTCTCTGATGGTCTGGGGGTTCCGGATGCGGTCACAGCTCGATCGCGCACACGTCCAGTCCCCGGGGGAACGCCGTGAGCGGCCGGGAGCCGTCTTCGGTGACGACCATGCTGTCGGAAATCCGGTAGCCGGCGTGACCCGGGATGTAGATGCCCGGCTCGTTGGAGACGATCATGCCCGGTTCGAGCAGGGTCGCGTCGCCGCCCTCGAGCCACGGCGGTTCGTGCATCCCGAGCCCGATGCCGTGTCCTTGGCGGTGCCGCAGGAACTGGCCGAGCCCAGCATCCTGGATCACCTGCAGGCAGGTCGCGTTGACCGAGCGGCACTCGACCCCCGGACGGATGGCGGCGCCCCCGATCGCCTGTGCCTCACGGACGGCGTCGTGGTAGCGGCGCTGATCGGCGGTCGGCTCGCCCAGCACGAAGGTGCGCTCGCCTTCGACGAAGCGCCCGCCGACGGCGCAGCCGAGCGACAGCATGAACGTGTCCCCTGGCTGTAGACGGTAGCCGGAGGGGAGGCCGTGCGGGTACGCCGAGTTGGCGCCCGCGTAGACGAGACCGCCGGCGAGCGGCGACACGACGACCACGTCATCGTGCTCCGCGTACATCGTGCTCACCCCGACACCGCCGACGTGCGAGGCGAGCTCGGCCTCACTCGGCATGCGACCACCGGATGCGATGGCATCCCGGATGAGCGCCACCCCGGAGTCGAGCATCAGGTCGGTGATCCGCGCCGCCTCGGCGTGGAGCTCGATCTCCTCGGGCAGTTTCACGAACCGCGCGACCGTCACGAGATCGGTCGCCTCGAAGCGCGCGCCGTCGAACTCGGCCATGGCGGCGGCCTGCCGCTCCCAGGTCATGCTCGTGCTGAAGCCGACCCGGCCGGTCGGCCCGAACCGACCGGCCGACCCGACTCGTTGGGAGAGCGCTCTGAACGGCGGCACGACTCCCGGGAACTCGGGGTACGACACGAGTTCCGCTCGGGCGTGCTGCCGTTCGGCGTTCTCCCGCTCCAGTTCGGGAACGAGCAGCACCCGCTCCCCGTCCGCGCCGAGCCAGACCGCGACGGGTCGCTCGCACGGATGGTGGAAGAAGCCGGTGAGGTATGCCACGTCCTCCGGTGAATCGGTGAGGATCGCGTCGAAACCCGCCTCGATCATCCGGTCGCGCAGTCGCTCCTGCAGCCGGTCGAGAACGGGAAGAGCAAGGCGGGTCGAGAACATGGGCTGCCCTTTCGGCGCGTTCGCGGGCGTGGTCGGCGTGGTCGCTGTCGTCGTCGAGCTCATCGGCGGCGCGACTTGGGGTTGCGCGCGTCGTTGTACGCGATCGAGAGCAGCGTGGCCGACAGCACGAGCAGGAGGATGGCGATCGACGGGAACAGCGTCAGCCACCAGGCACTCGACATGGCGCCCGACTGCTGAGCCTCGTACAGGATGCGGCCCCACGACCACACGTTCGGGTCGCCGAGTCCGAGGAAGGCGAGTCCAGCGGCCGACAGCACGGCACGGGATGCGGTCACCACCACGGACACCACGATGACGGGCGTCACCGCGGGGACGATGTGCCGCGCGATGATCCAGAACGGCGAGGTGGTCATCAGTCGGGCCGCGTCGACGTAGGGAAGTCCGACAACGGTGAGCGCCTGGGAGCGCACCAGCCGCGTGACCTCGGGCCACGAGAACGCGGCGACGACCAGGATGATCGTGGTCGTGCTCGGCCCCACGAGTGCGGCGATGAGGATCATCAGCGGCAGTACCGGGAGCGAGAGGGTGAGGTCGACGATCACGCCGACGAATCCGTCGAGCTTACGGAAGTACGCGCCGACAACGGCGACGATCGTGCCGACGATGATCGCGATCGCCGATGCGGCGACGGCGACGATGATGCTCTGCTGGGATCCCCACACCACTTCGCCGAAGACGTCGCGGCCAAGACTGTCCGTGCCGAACCAGTGCGCAGCGCTCGGCGGCGCGAGCACGGGGTCGCCGTAGCTTGGCGGATACGGCGCGATCAGCGGCGCGAAGATTGCGACGAGCACGAGGAGGATCAGGATGCCGAGCGAGATCAGCCCGAGCGGCTCGCGCCGGAACGCGCGCCAGGTGTGGAGTCCCGCTCGGCCGCTCTCGGTGGCGACCGGCTCCAGGTCGGGGTTGATGTCGGAGATCGCGACCGTCGTCATGAGGTCTTCACTCTCGGGTCGAGGAAACCGTAGACGGTGTCCGTGAGCATGTTGGCGACCACCACGGTGGCCGCGAGCATCAGGAACGCACCCTGCAGCACCGGGAAGTCGAGCTGCGTGACGGCCTCGTAGATCCCTCGGCCGATGCCCGGGTAAGCGAAGACGGTCTCGGTGAGCACCGCGCCGCCGACGAGGAAGCCGAGCTGCAGGCCGATCAGGGTCGTGGTGGGCAAGAGGGCGTTGCGCAGCGCGTGCTTCCAGAGCACACGGCGATACGGGACGCCGTTGGCCTTGGCGAGAGTCGTGTAGTCCTCGCCAAGCGCGTCGATCAGAGTCGATCGCATGGTCAGAACGTAGGAACCGAGCTGTATCAGCATCAGCGAGAGCGCCGGTAGGATCAGGTGGGTCGCGACGCTGCCGTACCAGGCCAGGCCGTACGCATCCGTGTCGTATGCGCCGCCGATCGGCAGCCAGTGGAGCATGAGGCCGAAGACGAAGAGCAGGAAGACGCCGATGCTCGGGACGAAGAGCGACTGACCCGTGACACCGATGACCTGCACGAGCTTGTCGAGGAACTTGCCGCGGTGGGAGGCCGCCAGCACCCCGAGCGGGATGCCGACGACCACCGTGGCCACGAGCGCGGTGCCCGTGAGCAGCAGCGTCCACGGGAGGCGTTGCAGAAGCACGTCGAGCACAGGAATCGACTGCGTGAACGACACCCCCAGATTGCCTTGGAGCAACTGCCACAGATAGAGGCCGTACTGCACGATCAGCGGCTGATCGAGCCCGTACTGCTTGAGCAGGGCCGCCCGCGTGTCCTCGGTCATGTTGGGGCTGGCTATCGCCAGCGCCGGGTCCCCCGGGAGGAGTCGGAGGAGGAGGAAGGTCACGGTCACGGCGAACCAGATCGTGAGCAGACCCCTCCCGAGCCTGGGGAGAAGGAACATGAAACGTGACACGCGGGCGTACCTGCCTTTCTGTCTTTACTTGCTGCCGACCAGGTGGGCGCTCGCCAGCGACACCGGGTTGACGATGGAGAGGAGCTCACTCGGCTTGCTGACGAACCCGGTCCACTTGTCGCTGTGCGCGAAGTAGAGGTTCTGCGTGTACATGATGTTGTCGTACACGTTGTCCCGGACGATCTTCGCCGCATCCTGCATCAGCGAGACCTTCTCCTTCTTGTCCGTCGTCGCCGTGCCCTTCTGGATCAACGTGTTCAGCTTTGCGTCATCCACGTAGCTGTAGTTGATGACCCCTCCGGGCAGGTAGGTGAGCGTCATGTTGGTGACCGGGTCGTCCATGATGGCGAAGTTGCCGGCATAGATGTCGAAGTCGCCCTTGGCCGTCATCGCGAGGTACGTGTTGCGCTCCGTACCCTGCAATTCGATCGGGATGCCCGCCTTTGCAGCGCTGTCCTTCACCAGGGTCGCCCACTGGCTGGTCACACTGTCCTGCAGCGAGTAGATCAGACGGAACTTGACCGGGAACATCCCGTCGGCCCCTGCCGTGTATCCCGCCTTCTCCATGAGAGAGCGAGCGGCGTCGGTGTCGAACTTGTACTCCTTGATCGAGTCGTCGTAGTAGTCCTTCAGCACCGGCATGAGCGGGCTCGACCCGGTCGAGACGGCTTGACCCTGCAGCACGACCTTGCGGATCGCGTTGTAGTCGACCGACTGCGCGAGCGCCTGACGCACCTGGAGCTTGGCCAGATCCGGATTCTTCATGTTGTAGGTCATGTGCGCGTAGCCGAGACCGACGGACTCTTCGACCTTGATTCCGGATGTGCTCCGCAGCTTCGCGACCTGCGCCGGCGGGAGCGCGTTGGCGATCGCATCCACTTCGCCGCTCTGCAGCGCCAGGATCTCCGTGTTCACGTCGGGGAAGACGCGGTAGACCACCTTGGCCGAGAGCGGGGTTCCGCCCTCGACGAGCGGGTAGTCGTCGACCCGGTCGAGCGTGTAGCTCTGGCCGACCTGCACGGTGCTGAGCACGTACGGACCCGAGCTGACCCAGCCGCCGTCCTTGCCGTCGTTCGCGAACGTGGCGACAGAAGGCGCCTTCTCGAACACGTGCTTCGGAACGACGTTGCCCCAGAACCCGATCTCCTCGACGATGCTGGAGTCCGGCTTGGTGAGCGTGAACTCGACGCGGGTCTTCGAGACGGCTTTGGCCTCGTCGAGGTTCGTGAGCTGACCGTAGAAGGTGCCCGACGGCTTGTCCTTCTTGACCGCGTTCATGGTCCACGCCACGTCCTCCGCGGTGAGCGGCTCGCCGTCACTCCACTTCAGGTCACTGCGGATGTCGTAGAACCCGGTCGTGTCGTTGACGTAGCCCCACTTGGTTGCGACCTGAGGCTCCTTCGAGCCGTCGTTGGCGATCCCGAGCAGGTGCGGGTACATCAGGTTGGTGATCCAGTAGTCGCTGCGGCTGTTGCCGATGAGCGGGTTGTAGTTCACCACGTCCGTGGTGGTGGCGACCGTGAGCGTCTCGGAGCCGGCTTTCGTCGTCGCTCCCCCGCCACCCCCGGTCGGCCCACTCGGTGCGCAGGCGCTGAGCGCCAGAGCCGCGGCAGCCAGGGTGGCCGCTGCGAGCACGAGTTTTCGAGACTTCATTACACCCATACCTCCTTCAGGACCCGCAGAGTATTGCCACCCACGACGGCGCGGATCTCATCGTCGGAGTAGTCGTGCTTCACCAGCCAGCCGATGATGTTGTAGAACTCTTCGGCGGGGTTCTCGATGCCGTCGACGTACGCGACCTTCTCGTACTCGACCTTGCCGTGCGCCTGCCCGAGAGACAGGTTCGACGCGAACGCGTCGTGCAGTCCGACGTGGTCTCCGAAGAGAGTGTCCGGACCGAAGCTGACATGCTCCAGACCGACCAGGTCGACGCAGTAGCTGAAGTGGTCCATGACCGACTCGAGCGAGTGACGGGGATGCGCGGGCGAGAGCGTCGTGTGCGGCGCCGCCTCGATCCCGATCACGCCGCCGCGCTTGGCGGCCTCGATGATCGTCTCGTCGGTCTTCATCCGGTTGGTCGGCCACAGGCCGCGGGCACCCGCGTGGGTGATGAACACCGGCTTGGTCGACGCCTTGATGGCATCCACTGCCGTGCGGTCACCCGAGTGGGAGACGTCGATGGCGATGCCTAGCTTGTTCATGCGCTCGATCGCGCGCTCGCCGAAGTAGGTGAGTCCGCCGTCGCCGCGCTCCTTGAGGCCGGAGCCGAGGTAGTTCGCCTCGGAGTATGCGATGCCCATCTGACGTACGCCGAACCCGTAGAGCACGTCGAGCCGGTCCACCTCGTTCTCGATCGGGGTGGCCGCCTCCAGTGCGAAGACATGGGCGATGCGACCGGTGGCCGCCGCGTACTCGATGTCCTTGATCGTCTCGCCCTTGATGACGAAGTCCTGGTGCGCGATGTCGGCCATGCGAACGCCGAGGTCGAAGAGCACATCCTGGTACTTCCAGCCCGCGTCGCTCGAGATGCAGCAGGTGCCGTCCATCCCGTTGTCGAAGACGGCGGTGATGCCCGAGCGCGAGAGGCCCTGGTAGCCGGTTGGTTCGCGGCCCTGACGGATGTGGTCGCGAAGCTGCGTCATGTCGTCGGGGAACACCTGCACGTGGTCATGCAGCGAGATGACCGTCGACTCGCGCAGGAGGGTCGTCGTGCGCTCGGCTTGCGAGTCGCTCAGCTCGAGGCCCGCGTACTCGGGAACCCGGTTGATCTGCTTCGCGTAGGTGAACGGGCGGTAGTCCTTGCCGGCCTCGAGATAGTCGTAGGCCGTGTAGCCCGTGTAGCGCTCTGCTGGTTCGAGCACGCGTCTCTCCTTCGTGGTGCGGTTGGTGTTTGCGCTGCGCAATCAGGCGCAACAGGACACAATCTCGCCGATATTCGGCAACAATGTCAACACTGTGTTAGAAAATCGGCATAAATGTTTTCTGATTGAAACATTCCGGTAACGACTCCCGTGCAAGGATGGCCCTGTGGACAGCAAAGAAGTGGACAGGATCTCGGCGAGCGCCCTCCCCGCGCTGCGCGTACGCAATCTCTCGGTGACGTTCACCGGCGAGCGCGACATCCCTGCCGTGCGCGAGGTGGACCTCACCGTCGGCCACGGCGAGTTCGTGGCCCTGCTCGGTGAATCCGGCTCGGGCAAGTCGGTCACGGCCCGCGCGATCATGGGCCTCGCCGACGAGCACACGCGGGTCACCGCCGACGAGTTGAGTCTGGCCGGCACCGACCTCCTCACCCTCAGCGAAGACAAGCGACGGCGGCTGCGCGGCGAGAGCATGAGCCTGGTGCTTCAGGATGCGCTCTCCTCCCTCAACCCCGTGATGACCATCGGCGACCAGATCGGTGAGCTCTTCCGGGTCCACCGAGGCGCCAGTCGCAAGCAGGCGCGCGCCCAGGCGACGGAACTGCTCGGGCTTGTGGGCATCCCGGCACCGGCCAAGCGGGTCAACGATTACCCGCACCAGTTCTCCGGGGGATGCGGCAGCGCATCCTGATCGCGATGGCCATCGCCCTCGAGCCCTCGCTCCTCATCGCGGACGAACCGACCACCGCCCTCGATGTGACCGTGCAGGCGCAGATCCTCGACCTGCTCGGCTCGCTGCGCGACCAGCTCGGGATGGGCGTGCTCCTGATCACCCACGACCTCGGCGTTGTGATGGAGGTCGCCGACAGCCTGGCCGTGATGTACGCCGGGCGGATCGTGGAGAGCGGCGACGCGGACTCCGTGCTCGGGCACCCCGCGCATCCGTACACCGAGGCATTGTTGCGCTCGGTGCCGCAGGCCGCCATGCGCGGGTCAGACCTGCTGACCATTCCCGGGTCGCCGCCGAGCCCGGCGCGCATCCCTCAGGGCTGCTCGTTCCACCCCCGCTGCCACTGGGCCGTCGACGCCTGCGCCACCACCCGTCCCCTCCTCACGGAGGTCGCCCCCGGCAGGCGCGCCGCCTGCCTCCGATCCGAGGAGCTCATCGGTGAACCCGTCCACTGACACCCGCGCATCCGGCGTGACAAGCGCATCCATCGACGTGCCCGAATCCTCCGGGGGCCCGGCCCGGGGCGCCTTCACCGATCCGGCGACGGATGCGCGACCTGTCGTTCTCGAGGCATCCGGACTCACCAGAACGTTCGCGACCGGGTCGCGGCTGAAACCTGCGTCGGTCTCGGCCGTCGATGGGGTCAGCCTGCAGCTGCACGCGGGTGAGGTACTCGGAATCGTCGGCGAGTCCGGCTGCGGCAAGTCGACGCTGGCCAGGATGCTCGTCGGCCTCGAGAAGCCCGACGCCGGCACCCTGACTTACCGCGACCGCGACGTCACCCGCGGCCGGCTCGGCGATCGCAAGCGCCTGCGCGAGGGGGTGCAGATGATCTTCCAGGATCCGTACGCATCCCTCGATCCGCGTATGACGGTGCAGGACATCATCACCGAACCGATCGCCGCCGCCCACAAGATGGGTCGGGCCGCCCGACGCGACCGCGCGGCCGAACTGCTCGAGCTGGTCGGCCTGAACGCGGACATGCTCAGCCGGTTCCCGCACCAGTTCTCCGGCGGCCAGCGTCAACGCATCGGGATCGCCCGAGCGCTCGCGCTGGACCCCGACGTGCTGGTCTGCGACGAGCCCGTGTCGGCCCTCGACGTCTCGGTTCAGGCTCAGGTGATAAACCTTCTCGGGGACATCCAGAAGCGTCTGGGCGTCGCCATCGTCTTCATCGCCCACGACCTGTCCGTCGTCCGTCACATCGCCGACCGCGTCGCCGTCATGTACCTCGGCCGCATCGCCGAGCTGGGAGACACCGACACGCTGTACGACGAGCCATCGCATCCGTACACGCAGGCTCTTTGTCGGCCACGCCGACCGCCACCCGCGCCGAGCGCGGTCGGCTCGCCCAACGCCGGGTGCTCGGGGGCGAACCCCCTTCACCCGTCGACCCGCCGGCGGGGTGCCGCTTCAATCCTCGGTGCTGGATGGCGACGGATGAGTGTCGCACCGTCATTCCGGCACTGCGGCTCCTCGGGGGCCCGGGTGGCGACACCCGGACGGTCGCCTGCCACCACGCAGAGGAGGCCGTGCACGTCGCGGTCTGATGCGGACGCTGTGACGCTTATCGTTACGTCGAAGGGATAGCTTCTCAGCCCCCTCGCGGCTACTGTCTGAGCCAGGCGGACATCGAACTGGCGACCGCCTCTCTCGACGCCTTGACCCTCCGATGCCCCCAAGGGGCCATCCCGGCCCCTGACTGGGACCGGGCAAACGGAGGAGAGAACGATGGCGCGCAACAACGACCCGCCCACCGCGTCCAAGGGACGACGATTCTGGCGGGCGAGCGACTGGCTCGACGGAAAACTCATGCCCGTGCTCGGGCCACCACCGCTCGGCCCGTACGGCGACGCGGCCAGTCAGGATCCGCTCGACGCCACCTGTCCGCTCTGCAGCGCGCCGATGCGCGAGCACGAGGTCGAACGGGACGGCGAACACTCCTACCTGCACTGCCCGGGCAACTACGGGCAGGTTCAGGAGACCGGTCGTCACTGAGCGACGATCACCGCGTAGTTGTCGAACGAGACCGTGACCGGCGTCGTTGTAGCGGTCCCGGAGAGATAACTGCGGAGTCCGATCGTTCCCGCGGCTTGCAATGCTGCGGTCGAATCGGTCACGCTGACCTGCCATGCCGCCGGCTCTGCCTGCGCGGCCTGCCAGATCTTGGCGCGCACGGTCGTCGGCGACGTGCCGAACACCTGCACGCGCATCCTGAGCTGCTGCCCCGGCGTGTACGTCAGACCGGCGACGGTCAGCACCTGCAATGCGTTGCCGCTTTGCAGCAGTTGCAGCTGCACTGCCCCGTTCGCCTGCAGGAGGGCGCGTCCCTCGTATGCGGTCGAGCCCACGAGACGTCCGATCGCCGAGACGAACGTTCCGCCGCCGGTCGGCACCCCGTCGGTCGTGAAACTGACCGAGGTGTCCGTACTGGTGGCGGTGACGCCGTTCAGCGTCTGCGTCTTGGTCGAGCCGGCAGGATCGACGATCTGCCCGGTGCCGCCAGCCACCCCATAAGCAGTGGCGGCACCGGCTCCCGTCCACGCCCCACCCACATCAGCAGTGCCCCATGCGTTGCTGATCGTGCGCGTGAACGCATCCTGAGCCAGAGTGTTGCCGGCGGGCGCCGTCACCGTCACCGATCGGGTCGTCGAGCCCTGGCCCCCCTTGTTGTCCGTCACGGTCAGGCCGATCGTGTAGGTGCCGCCTGCCGCGTACAGGTGACTCGCCGTGGCGCCCGTTGCGGTGCCGCCGTCGCCGAAGTTCCAGGCGTACGAGGCGATGGAACCGTCGGGATCGCTCGATGCCGTGCCGTCGACCGAGGCGGTGAGCCCGCTCGGCGTCGCCGTGAACGACGCGACCGGCAGCTGGTTGGGCGGCGGTGCGCTCGTGGCTGCGGCGTACTGGTTGGCTACCGTCCCGGACGAGAGCACCGTCGGGTACAGCGAGACCTGACCGATGCCTCCGGCGAAGAAGTTGCTGCTCGGCTGGGCTGTCCAGCTGCCCAGACTGTCGCCGCCGACCCGCCAGTATCCGGAGTACGACTGCCCGGTCGTGACATCCGTTCTGCTCGCCCGCTCCACTCCGTCGATGTAGAGGTGCATGCCGTTGCTGCCGAGCGAGGCGACGACCTGATGCCACTGCCCGTTGTTGTACGAGGCCGTCGTGTTCACGGTTCGGACGGCTCCGGGATACACGCCGAAGTAGATCCTGCCGGCGTTGTCCATGTAGACGTGGCGGTCGTACGACGACGACGTTCCGACGTTGGCGTTACCGAATCCGATGATCTTGCCGCCGCTGGTGCTTGTCGTCTTGAACCAGGCCTCCGCGGTGAAGGTGTTCGGTCCGGGCACGCTCGACGGGGTCACCGCCCAGCCGGTCGACCCGCCGCTGAAGTTCGACGCGGTCACCCCGCTGATCGGGCCCGCTGCCCCGCGTGTCACCCCGGCCTGAACCTGCAGGTCGTTGAACCCGACGTGATCGAACCCGGTCGCACCGCTGGACTCATCGAGCGGCCAGTACGAGGACGCTCCCGCGGCCGTCACCGAATTGGCATATGGACCGCCCGAGTTGCTGGCGCTGATCGTCACCGTGTTTCCGAGCCGGGAGATCTGGTTACCATCCGGATCCGTCACATACAGGCGATACGAGTGCGTGCTGCCTGGCGCCAACCCGTTGTCCGCGAAGCCCATCGCCGCTCGCTGCCAGAAGGTCGAGACGAGGTTGGTTTGGTAGACCGGGCTGGCTGTGTTGCCGTCGCGCACCAGCTTGTAGTTCAGGTTCACGTTGTCCTGGTCGTAGGTCGCGGTCCAGGAGACCCTCGCCTGACCTGCCGCGAAGGATGCCGCGTTCGGCGTAAGGGGCGTGTTGACGTTCGGTCCGACCTTGCTCTTGACCACTGAATTGATCGCGTAACGGGTGAGGCCGTACTGGGCGACACCGTTGACGTAGGGGAACTCGCCTCCTGCGACCAGGTATTGGCTGTTGCCTGCGAGACTCCAGGCGGCCTGGCCCTGGCCGGTGTACGAACCGGTCACGTACTGCGGGAACCAGTTGAGCAGGCTCGGGGCGGGCTGACCGCCGAAGTTGAAGTAGTTGCCCTCGGAGTTCGGACGGACCGTGCCTGTAGTCGCCTTAGAGAAGCCGATGGTGTGGTGGTACGTCCACGGGTCGGTTTGCGGGAACCCGCCGATGTTCCCGCAGTAGTGCGGGTGACCTGCGCCGTAGACGGCATCCCCGAGCGGGAAGACCGAGTACGTGTCACCGTGGCAATCCTCGACCCACTGAAGGTTGCCGGCTGCGTCGGCCGAGAAGATTCCCTCCAGGTTGCCGCCGGCGCCGAAGACGTATCCGGAGCCGTAAACGCGGTCTGCAGTCGCGTAGAGGGCCGTGATGCCGGCCTGGGTGCCCGCATCCCGGATGAGCGAGTTTGCTCCGAACGGGAGGGCGCTGCCGTTCGTACCGTTCGTCATCAGCAGTCCGTAGTGGGCGGCGCCGTTCGCGTTCTTGAAGCGACCACCGACATAGACCTTCGTGCCGTCGGGGCTGACAGCCATCGCGTCGACGACGGCGTCAGTGCTGGCGTTCCAGCCCGTGTCGAGCGAGCCGTCCGAGGCATTGATCTTTGCGACGAATCCTCGAGCTGTGCCGTTGACACTCGAGAACGTTCCACCGGCGTACACCGCCGTGTTCGTCGCAGCGAGCGCTCTGACCTGGCTTTCCATGATCGGCCGGAAGGAGCTGATCACCTGGCCTGTAGCGGTGCTGATCGCGACGATGCGGTAGTAGTTGCCTGCCCCGGCCGTGGTGAAGTCACCACCGACGTAGACCCGTGATCCGTCGGGGGATGCGGTGATCGCCAGCGCCTGTGCGTTCAGCGGCACGTTGAACGAGCTGATCAGAGCTCCTGTGGTGACGTTGTACGCGAGCAGGTTGCTGCGCGGGGTGGTGTTCGTTCCGGCTGCAGCCCCCGTGGGGCGTGCGGTGGTGAACTTGCCCGCGACGTAGACCGTGTTCCCGACCACGACTTGCGCCCAGGCGACGCCGTCGATCTGGGTCGTGGGAAGCGCATCCGCGCTCACCGTCGGTGGTGTCGCCGGATTGTTCGGATCCACGGGCGCGGTGTCGGCGACAGCCGGCGTCGCGAGCGCCAATCCTCCGAAGACGAGGCCGATCGCGGTGATCACCGCGGTCAGGACGCCGAGCGAGCGTGGGATGGACTTCGTTGTGCTGCGCATGACAACCTCGGATGCATAGGTCTCAAACGTGAATGTTTCTCAGGTTTTGATATGTCGAGGGTACGCTTCTTTCCGGCGTACCGCACCTGTGCATCCGAACTGCGCGGGGTGTTATCCGGCAGCCTTCTTCATGAGATCGCCGAGCTTCTTCTCGACGTCGGCGTTCATCTCGGTGATCGCGAAGGCCGTCGGCCAGATCATGCCGTCGTCGAGGGGCGCGAGATCGTTGAATCCCAGCGTCGAATACCGGGTCTTGTACTTGCTGGCCGGCTGCAGGAAGCAGAGCACCTTGCCGCCCTTCGCGTATGCGGGCATCCCGTACCAGAGCCTCGGAACGAGTCCTGGAGCGGCCGCCTTGACGATCGCATGCAACCGCTCGGCTATGGCACGGTCATTGTCCGGCAGTGCGGCGATTGTCTCGAGCACCTCGCTCTCAGTGTCGACGTTTGCGGTGGCGGATTTGCGCCGCGACGCCTTCCTGAGCTCTTTGGCGCGTTCCTTGATCGCATCCCGCTCCTCGGCGGAGAACCCCTCGGGTTCACCGTCGTTGGTGGACTTCGTCGTGCCGGCCATCGGAGGTTCCCTTCTGCGCGAACTGATGCTCCCATGGTAGAGAGCTATGACAGTCGGGCGCTTCTTCAGAACTGCTCGGTCGGAACGCATCCCGCAACCGCGCGAACCGCGGACGCGAAAAACCCCGGCCAAGTGATGACCGGGGTTCTGGTGGAGCCGCCCAAGGGAATCGAACCCTTGACCTTCTCATTACGAGTGAGATGCTCTGCCGACTGAGCTAGGGCGGCGTGGGTCTACTCTCGCGAGCGCGACGCACAGCTAGATAGCTTACCCGATCCGAGGGACCGGTCTGGACCACCTCAGCGCACGTGTGCGCCGAGGGCCTGGAGTTCGGCGAACGAGCTGCGGAGGCGGTCGGCGAGTGGCTCCATACCGCCATGGTCGGCCCAGCACGACCAGGCATGCCGCATGCCGGCGAACGAGACGTAGGTGACAAGTCGTGCGCGCTGATGCAGCACCTCGGGGTCGCTGAGGAGCGAAGGATCGTCCTCAGCGAGGCGGCGTTGCACGATCGTACTGAGCGCATCCTCGAACTGATGCATGCTGGCCATGCGCTGGGCGAAGAGCTCGGGATTGTCCTTGAGAAGGGCGCGGCGGAGCTTGTGGAGCTCTTGAACCGTTCGCGCCGTGTCGCTCGACGCGTCGACGTCGCCGGCGAGCTCGCCCGTGTCGATCGCCGCGATGAGGAGTTCGCTGATGCCGTCGAGGATCGGCTCCGGCCCCGCATTCACGAAGCGCTCGATGCGCGCCTCGTCCGGCAGCTCGGGGAGCTCGCCGATGATCGCTGACTCCTTGGACGGGAAGTAGTTGAAGAACGTTCGCGGGGAGACATTGGCCACATGGCTGATCTCATCGATGGTGACCCGGTCGAAGCCGCGCTGGCTCGCAAGTTCGACGGCAGCCAGCTGGATGGCCCGACGGGTCGCCAGGCGTTTACGTTCGCGGAGACCCAGCTCTTCCTCAGCCACACTCATAATGCAATTATTGCATCCGGTGCAAACTTGCACCACTTAGTTTTGAGATGTTCAGCCTTCGTCGGGACGCTCAGCACGTCTTACCGTCAGGAGGGAGCGTGCCCTTCAGCAAGAAGTCGTCGACGCTGTCGTTCACGCAGGAATTGGACTTGTTGTAAGCGGTGTGACCCTCGCCCTTGTAGGTGAGCAGGTGGCCGTTCTCGAGTTCGCCGGCGAGGTTCTTGGCCCACACGTAAGGAGTCGCCGGGTCGTTCGTGGTTCCGACCACGAGGATCGGGGCCGACCCCTTCGCAGCGATCGGTCCGCGCTCGTACGTGCTCTTGAACGGCCAGTTGCTGCAGCCGATGTCGCCGTATGCCATGTACGGGCCGATCACCGGTGCATCCTTCGTCAGTTCGGCGGCCTGCTGGCGCATGAGCGCAGGATCGTCGTCGTAGGTGTAGTCGAGGCAGTTGATCGCCATGAACGCCTCGGTGGAGTTGTCGCCGTACGTTCCGTCTTCCTGCCGGTTGTTGTACGCGTCCGCGAGGGTGAACGCGAACTTGGCGTCGCCCTTCATCACCGAGGTGAACATATCGGTCAGGTACGACCAGGCGGTCGCGTCGTAGAGGGGGTAGATGATCGCCGTGACGAGGGTGTTCGCGCCGAGCTCACGCCCGTCGCTGTTGCGGATGGGACTCCGCTCCACCGCGGCGAGCAGGCTGGAGATCGTCGACATCCCGTTCTCGACGCTGCCCGTGAACGGACAGTTCTTCTGCTTGAGGCACTCGGCGAGGTAGGCGCGCAGTGCGCTCTCGAATCCCTGCGCCTGCACCTTGGTGACGTCGAAGTTGCTCGCTGCAGGATCGAGCGCGCCATCGAGGACGAGCCGCCCGGTCTTGCCCGGGTAGAGGTCGGCGTAGATCGCACCGAGGTACGTGCCGTAGGAGTAGCCCAGGTAATTCAGCTTCTTGTCGCCGAGGATCGAGCGGAGCAGGTCGAGATCGCGAGCCGCGCTGATCGTGTCGACGCGCTCGAGCAGAGCGCCGGTGTTCTTGTTGCAGGCGTCGCCGAACTCCTTGGAGCTGGCCGCGTTGCTCGCGATCCACTGGTCGGAGCCACGAACACCGGGCGTGATCCCGTACAGATAGTCATCCATCTGCTTGGCGTCGTAGCACTTGACCGCCGACGAACGTCCGACCCCGCGCGGATCGAAGCCCACCACGTCGAACGAATCCTGCAGCTTGGCGTCGGTCGCGTAGTTGACCGAGTTCGCGACGAAGTCGTATCCGGAGCCGCCCGGCCCGCCGGGGTTGACGAGCAGCGAGCCCTGCTTGGTGCCCTTCGCCGTCTGACGGATGAGGGCGAGATCGACCTCTCCGGCCGACGGGTTGGACCAGTCGAGCGGGGCCTTGGCGGTCGCGCACTGCTTGCCGTTGGAGCAGCTCTTCCATTCCAAAACCTGGTCATAGAACGGTTTCAGGTCGGGGGCGACACTCTCTTTGACCGGGGATGAGGTCTGCGAGGTTTTGGAGGGCATGAACCAGGTCACGCATCCGGTCAGGGTGAGCGCGGTGATCGCAGCGATCGCGACGAGTGCGGTGCGCGTGGCGCGGTTGGCGCGGCCTTTCGGACGACGGCTCAGACCGAGACGGCTCGGACCCCGGCGGTCGGGTCGGGTGGTCACTGAGTAGTCCCCTTTCCAGTGGCTCCCCGCAGGATGCTCGTGAGCATCGCCTCTAGTGCGAGAGCCGGCGCGACGTTGGACTCGATCCGCTCACGCGCCGTGGCGATCGCATCCATTGCGGCGAGCGTAGCGGCGGGACTCGTGTGAGTGCTGAGAAGGTCGAGCCTGTCGCGCAATTCGAGGTTGACGAGTTCGCTCGAACTTCCGAGCTGCACCATCATGACATCGCGGTAGAGGGAGAGCAGGTCGACCAGGATGCGGTCGATCCCGTCACGGAGGCTGCGCGTCGCCCGCCGCTTCTGGTCTTCTTCGAGCTGACGCATCTGCGAGCGGAGCGCCGGCGGGATCGTGCCACCGGGTTCGATGCCGAGCGAGCGCAGGGCGTGCTCGCGCTCCTCCGCGTCCCGCTCCTCGGTGATGGCCTTGGCGTCGGCGCCCGCGATCTCGAGCATGGTCGCGGCCGCTTGCACGGCACTCGATACGGTCCGGATGTCGAGAGCCAGTCTCAGCGTGTCATCTCGGCGACGCCGCGCCTCCTCGTTGGTCGCAAGACGGTGCGCCATGCCGATGTGGCTCTGCGCGTGGCGTGCCGCTCGCTCAGCTGCGACCGAGTCGACACCGTCACGACGTTCGATGAGGCGGGCGACATCGGCCACGCTCGGCACCCGCAGACGCACGGTGCGCACGCGGGAGCGGATCGTGGGGATGAGGTCGGCGTCACTCGGTGCGCAGAGGATCCAGACGGTGCGCTCCGGCGGCTCCTCCAGTGCCTTCAGCAGCACGTTCGAGGTTCGCTCGCTCATCCGGTCGGCGTCTTCGATGATCATCACCCGGTAACGGCCGACCGACGGCGAGAACTGCGAGCTCGCGACGAGGGAACGCACCTCCTCGATGGAGATGATGACCCGCTCGGTGCTCAGCACGGCGAGGTCGGGATGCGTGCGGGCCTCCACCTGCCGCTGTGCTGCAAGGTCGCCCTCGGGGGTGCCCGGGCTCAGCAGTGCGGTGGCGAAGGCGAACGCCAGGTTCGAGCGGCCGGAGCCAGGAGGACCGGTGATCAGCCAAGAGTGGGTCATCGCGCTGCCGGACACCGCCGTCGATCCGGCTGCGCCACTGCGGCTGCCGCCTGCCGCTGCCGCTTTGAAGATGGCAATGGCGTCATCCTGACCCGTCAGGTCGTCCCACACTGCCATGCCTTCCAGGCTAGCGTTCGCCGCGGACACTGACCGGCTCAGAGGCGGGGAGCGAGACGCTGCCTGATGTCGGCGGCGATCTCTTCGACGGGACGGGAAGCGTCGACCACGAGGAACCGCTCGGGCTCGGCCGCGGCCAGGTCGAGGTAAGCGGCGCGCACACGGGCATGGAACTCGCTCTTCTCGGCCTCCAGCCGGTCGTACCGGGTGCGGGATGTGTCGAGTCGCGCCCGCGCGGACGTCTCGTCGAGGTCGAGCAGGATCGTCAGATCGGGCAGCAGGCCTTCGGCCGCCCAGAGCGAGAGTCTGCGGATCTCATCGGCGTCGAGAACACGCCCGGCACCTTGATAAGCGACCGACGAGTCGAGGTAGCGGTCTTGCAGCACGACCTCTCCACGCGCGAGCGCCGGACGCACCAGCGTTGCGACGTGGTGCGCACGGTCAGCCGCATAGAGAAGTGCTTCGGCGCGCGGCGAGATGTCGCCGCGGTGGTGAAGAACGATCTCTCGGATCTCGACTCCAGCATCCGTGCCCCCGGGCTCGCGCGTGCGCACGACGGTGCGGCCAAGGTCGATCAACCATTGCTCGAGGAGCGCAGCCTGGGTGGACTTACCGGATCCGTCGCCGCCCTCGAGGGTGATGAAGAGCCCGGGACCGTTGTGCTGTTCGGTCACTCGCCCGCCGGCTTCTTGGCGGCCGTCGTCTTAGCGGCGGTCGTCTTGGCCGCGGTCGTCTTGGCGGGAGCCTTCTTCGCCGGAGCCTTCTTGGCCGGCGCCTTCTTGGCGGGAGCCTTCTTGGCCGGCCCCTTCGCGCGCTTGTCGGCGAGAATCTGCACGGCGCGGTCGAAGTCCACCTCTTCGACCATCTCGCCGCGCGGGATCGTCGCGTTGGTCTCGCCGTCGGTCACGTACGGTCCGAATCGGCCGTCCTTGATCTTGATCGGCTTGCCGCTCACCGGGTCGGCCTCGAATTCCTTCAGCGCACTCGACGCACGGCGGTTGCCGTATTTCGGCTGTGCGAAGAGCTCGAGGGCACCCGCCAGATCGACGTCGAAGATGTCGTCCTCGCTCGTCAGCGACCGCGTGTCCGTGCCCTTCTTCAGGTAGGGACCGTAGCGCCCGTTCTGGGCCTGGATCTCTTCTCCACTCTCGGGGTCCGCCCCGACGGTGCGGGGCAGGTCGAGCAGCTTCAGCGCGGTGGCGAGGTCGAGTGACGCGAGATCCATCGACTTGAAGAGGGATGCGGTGCGCGGCTTGACCGCCGCCGCCTTCTTCGTGGTCTTCTTCTTCGGTGCCTCGGTGACCTCACCGGTCGCCGTGTCGACCTGCGAGCCCTCGGGAGTCTCGGGCTCAGGATCGAGCTCGGTCACGTACGGGCCGAACCGACCGTCTTTGGCGACGATGTTCTTGCCGTTGTCGGGGTTCACGCCGAGCACACGGTCCGTCTGCACCGGCGCCTCGATCAGCTCGTGGGCCTTGGCCGGGGTGAGCTCGTCGGGGGCGAGCTCCGGCGGGATGTTCACCCGGCGCGGCGTCGCATCCTCAGCTGCGCCCTCTTCGGCGACTTCGAGGTAGGGACCGTACTTGCCGATGCGCAGCGTGATGCCGTCGTCGATCGCGATCGAGTTGATGCCCCGGGCGTCGATCTCGCCGAGGTTGTCGATGACACGACGCAGGCCCTTGTGCTTGTCGCTGCCGAAGTAGAAGCTGTTCAGCCAGTCGACCCGCTCGGCCTCGCCGTCGGCGATACGGTCAAGGTCGTTCTCCATCTCGGCGGTGAAGTCGTACTGCACGAGGTCGCCGAAGTAGTCCTCCAGCAGCCGCACGACCGAGAAGGCGACCCAGCTCGGCACGAGTGCCTGACCGCGCGGGGTGACGTACCCGCGGTCGACGATCGTCGAGATGATGCTCGCGAACGTCGAGGGACGCCCGACGCCGAGCTCTTCCAGCGTCTTGACCAGGCTCGCCTCGGTGTAGCGCGGCGGCGGGGTCGTCTCGTGACCGTCGGCTTCGATGTCCTCGACGTTCAGCGACTGACCGACCTCGAGCGGCGGGAGCTTCGCCTCGCTCGGCTCGGCGTTCGCGTTGCGCTCCTCGTCTCTGCTCTCTTCGTAGGCGTTGAGGAATCCGCGGAACGTGATCACCGTGCCACTCGCCGTGAACTCGGCGACGGTTCCGTCGTTGACGCCTTCAGCGATCGCGGCTTCGACGGTGACGGATGCGGTCTGACCTTTCGCGTCCGCCATCTGCGAGGCGACGGTGCGCTTCCAGATCAGGTCGTACAGCTTGAAGTCGTTGCCGCGGAGAACGGAGGAGAGTTCGGAGGGCGTGCGGAACGTCTCGCCCGACGGACGGATCGCCTCGTGCGCCTCCTGAGCGTTCTTGCTCTTCGAGGCGTAGGTGCGCGGCTTCTCGGGAACGGTCTCGGGGCCGTACAGCTTGGCCGCCTGCGATCGCGCTGCGTTCGTCGCCTGCTGCGAGAGCGAGGCCGAGTCGGTACGCATATAAGTGATGTAGCCGTTCTCGTACAGCGACTGCGCGACGCTCATCGTCTGACGAGCAGAGAAGCGCAGCTTGCGTGCCGCCTCCTGCTGCATGGTCGACGTCGTGAACGGAGCCGCCGGGCGACGCGAGTATGGCTTCGATTCGACCTTGCTCACCGTGATCCGGGTGCTGGCGAGCGCGATCGACTCGGCGAGCGCGTTGGCCGCCGCCTCGTCGAGCGTGCGAGCCGACGATGTCAGCTGACCGCGGTCGTCGAAGTCGCGCCCTGTGGCGACGCGTTCGCCGGAGAGCCGTGCGAGTCGGGCCTCGAAGCCGGTTGGCCCCTGAGTCGTGGCCGCAGCCTCGGCTTCGGGCGAGAAATGCGCGGTGAGTCCCCAGTACGACGCAGCGACGAACGCGAGACGTTCGCGTTCGCGGTCGACGACCAGTCTGGTGGCAGCGGACTGAACTCGCCCTGCGGACAGTCCAGGTCCGACCTTGCGCCAGAGCACCGGCGACACTTCATAGCCGTACAGACGGTCCAGGATGCGCCTGGTCTCCTGAGCGTCGACCAAAGCCATATCGATCTCGCGGGTGTTGTCACGAGCCTTCTCGATGGCTTCACGGGTGATCTCGTGGAACACCATGCGCTTGACCGGGACCTTCGGCTTGAGCTCCTGGATGAGGTGCCACGCGATGGCCTCCCCTTCGCGGTCTTCATCAGTTGCGAGGACGAGCTCGTCGGCCGTCTTCAGCGCGCGCTTGAGGTCGGCGACGGTCTTCTTCTTCTGATCGGAGACCACGTAGTAAGGCTCGAAGTCGTTCTCGACGTCGACCGAGAACTTGCCGAGTGAGCCCTTCTTCAGCTCCGGCGGCAGGTTCTTCGGCTCGATGAGGTCGCGGATGTGTCCGACCGAGGCCATGACCTCGTATCCGTCACCCAGGTACTGGGCAATGGATTTCACCTTGTTCGGCGACTCGACGATGACGAGTTTCTTCGTGTCAGACACCTGATCCCTCTTATATACGCACTGCATTAAACAGTGGAAGTTTGAAAGCGCGCTCCCCCGAGCGCCGCATCCCCGCGGCCGGCTGGGCCACACGGCCCGTCAGGCACACCATACACACCTGAGCCGCTTGTCTGCCTAATCCTTCCCGTCCCGTTCGCCCTCGGCGCAGACCTTGCGGTTGCCCGGCGCCGGAGGAAAATGAGGAGCATGGCAACCACTTCAACGACGACGTACACCGCCAAGCTCACCGACGGCCCTCTCGAGGGCTCGACCGTCACCACCGAATTCCTCGACGCGGGTGTCCCCCGCCCGCGCATCGAACTCCCCTCTGCTTCGGACTCCAAGCGCTATGTCTACGTGCGCTCCTCCGGCATCGAATTCGCCTCCGACGACGGGCTCGACGAGCGACCCAGCGCGGTCGAGTATCGCTACCTCGAGGCTGTCTTCGACTGACTCGGCCCCGCTCGCGCCTGGGCGTCGACTCCAAATCCCAGATAATCGAGCGACGCCGTCACTGTCGCGATTCCCCTTACAACGTCGCATGCGGCGAGCATCGCACCGTTCGCCCTCGCAACCCTCTCCGCTTCTGGACAAGGCGAGCCGGGATGCGCCCCGCTGGCGACATCTGCCGCCGCGAGTGCCGAGAGGTCGGCGGCACCCATCGCTCGCTGCTTCGCTACCGTGGCCCCGGCAACCGCTATCACTCCTCCGGTGAGGCAGGTCAGCGCGGCGACGATGCCGAGTGCCAGCACCGTGGCTGATCCGCGCTGACTGTCCGGTCGCAGCTCCTTCATCGTCATTCCCCACTCTCTTGACTCAGGTTCACGTTTGTTCTTTCGTCGATGGCACACGCCCGCGCCGTGAGACTCACGCCCAGCGCCCCGATTCCGGCCACCGAGGTGTCGGCCGACAAGCGCACACAGCGGAGGCCTCCCTTTCCGACGGAGTCGAATGAGGTTGCGCCCGAGCGGGAGAGGACCGCAGCGGCGTCGTCCCCTCGGCCGATCATCCGGGCGGCGGTGGCGGCCGCGCCACTGAGGCGGATCTGCTGCATCGCAACCTGAACCGCGCCGAGGCACAGCGCAAGACAGAGGAGCACCGCCGGCAGAGCAACCGCGAACTCGGCGGTGACGCTGCCCCGTTCACCGTTCGCATCATCCGGCCGTCGACAGGGCACGTTTGATCAAGTCGGTGAGCATCGCCCGAACCTCTTGCCCGCGCAGCAGCACGACGAGGAGTCCGGCGAACCCCACTGCGGCCATGGTGGCGACGGCGTACTCCGCCGTCGCAGACCCTCTCTCGTCGAGAATCAGCTTGGTCACTCCCATTTCTTCCCCTTCTTTACTTTGCGATTCGTGCGACATCCCCAGCTGCCCGCCTCTGATGTCTCGCTTCATGGTCGCGGGACGCACACCTGATCCCCCGAGCCGACGAGAACCGGTGGAGAACATTCAGAATCCGCGAAGTGTGGAGGAGATGATGCTGAGAACGACCGGCGCGACCCCGAGGAGCATGAAGCTCGGCAGCACGCACACACCCAGCGGCAGCATGAGCCGCACCGCGAGCGTCGCGGCCGCGCGCTTACCCTCGATCCGCGCATCCCTGCGCACCTGCTGCGCCTCGCTCCGCAGCAGGTCGACGGCCGGTGCACCCGCTCGCGAAGCCAGCCCGAGTATTCGGTCGAGACCGGATTCGGTCGCCGCCCCGACCCGATACGTCATCGAGACGTCGCGCACCATCGCCTTGGCCCGCGCGACCGACACTCCGCCCGTGAGCGCGACTGCGACGAGATCGAGATCGACCCCGGCCACCGCCGACTCGGGCGCGGCACGCCGGGCCAGTCGCCGAGTCCAGAGACGACCGCCCACCAGCAAGACAATCCCGGCCACGAGGACGCCCCAGCCGAGGATCCCGCCCAGCAGGGTGCCGATCACATCCACACCCATGAGCATCCCGAACCCCAATCCCACGATCGGCAACCATCCGACGAGGCGAGCCGTCGCGAGCGGTCCCGCCAGACTCACTTCGATGTCCCGCTCGGTCTCTGCCCTGTCCCGCAGAGCGCTCGCCAGTTGACGCAGACTCGGTGCCAGAGGGGCTCCGGATGCGTCGGCGACCGCCCAGGCCGTCGCGAGCGTTCGCCACGCCCCGGCTCCACTCCGCCGGAATGCGCTGCTCGCACTGAACACATCGACCGGCCGCGCGCCGAGACCGACCGATCTCGCGACGGAGCCGGCGACCGGATGCGAACTGAACTCACCCACGTAGCCCCAGGCCGCATCCGGCGCGATCCCTGCCTCGAGCAACATCGCCAGACGCTCGACGACCCCGGCGACTTCGTCGCTCTCCTGACCGGGCTTCTCCTTGCCGAACTTCTCACTGCGAAACTTTCCCAGTGGCAATCTCGGCCACCCCCAGTCGCCCGTCGTCGCGGATCGAGAGGCGTGCGAATCCGGCGATCCTGCGCATCCCGCCGACGCGCTCCAGGTGCATGACCAGTCCGATCGCACTGACGGCTTGTCGGGCGAGGGCACGCTCGCCGAGCCCGGCCAGAGAGCCGAGCGCCTCCAGCCGAGCGGGAACATCAGCGAGCGAGTTGGCATGGAGGGTTCCCGCTCCCCCGTCGTGGCCGGTGTTGAGCGCTGAGAGGAGATCCTGGACCTCGGCTCCGCGGCACTCACCGAGAACAAGACGATCGGGGCGCATTCGGAGCGCTTCGCGAACGAGGCGGCGCAGGTCGACGCCACCGGCGCCCTCGAGATTGGGCTGGCGGGTCTGGAGTCCCACGACGTGCGGATGATCGACGCGCAGCTCGGCGACGTCTTCGATGAGCACGAGCCGCTCTTCTGGCGGGGCATGGGCGAGCAACGCCGCGAGCATGGTCGTCTTGCCCGCACCGCCCGCGCCCGTGATGAGCAGGTTCGTGCGCGCGGCGATGGCATTGACGAGCACACCGTACTGCGGGGGCGAGATCGAGCCGGCTGCCACCAAGTCGCTCAGCTGTGGTCGAAGCGGGCTCGGGATGCGGATCGACAGCAGGGTTCCGCCGGTGGAAATGGGAGGCAGCACGGCATGCACCCGCACACCTCCGTCGAGCCGGACGTCCATGAACGGGGTCGCCTCGTCGACGTGCCGGCCGCCTCGTGCAATGAGCCGCACAGCGAGCTCTCTGGTGGAGCGTTCGTCTGCGCTCCAGCCATCGACACGACGGAGTCCGGATGGACCCCCGTCGGCCCAGAGCTCGCCCGCGCCGTTGATGAAGAGGTCGGTGATCCCGCCGCGCATCAGGTAGGGCGCGAGCGGGCCGAAGGTCTGCCAAGGCGTGGGAGGGTCGAGCCCGGGAGGCGCATCCGTCGACGAACTCTGGCGTGGCTCTGAACTTTCCATGAGCCGACAGTAAAGGGGAAGAACTTCTGCGAGCAGGCGTGGCGAAGTCGGTGGACAGACGTTCGCAAAACGAACCTGGGGAGGAAGGTCGAACACGGGATGACGGATCCCGACGAGCCGGTCACAGGCGCACGATCAGACGCGCAGTTAAAAGGGGGCCGCACCTATTGGGGGGAACAGGTGCGGCCACTACGGCACATGATTGGGGGGAATCGTTTGCGCCGCACGCCAGAATTAATATTCGGCCGTGGATTAGTTTACGCGGAATCGATGCAAACGCAAGTCTGGCCGAAGCTCGTCACCGGCACGTTGTAGAGTCAGGCATTGTCGCGCCACGACTCGAATTCCAGCATCGCAAAGGAGCGAACAGACTCCCCATGAGCAACACAATCGACAACCTGCTCCACGAAGTACGGCGCTTTCCGCCGACCGATCAGTTCGCCGCGAACGCAGTGGCACAAGCCGACCTGTACGAGCGGGCAGCGGAGGATCGACTCGGGTTCTGGGCCGACCAGGCCCGCGAACTCCTCCACTGGCACAAGCCGTTCACCCGAACGCTCGACTGGACGAATCCTCCATTCGCGAAATGGTTCGACGACGGCGAGCTGAACGTCGCATACAACTGCCTCGACCGGCACGTGCTGGCAGGCAACGGCGACCGGGTCGCTATCCACTGGGAGGGCGAGCCCGGCGACAGCCGCTCGATCACGTACGCGGAGCTCACCGCCGAGGTGAAGAAGGCTGCGAACCTGCTCACCAGCCTCGGAATCCAGGCCGGCGACCGCGTCGCGATCTACCTGCCCATGATCCCCGAGGCCGTCATCGCCATGCTCGCCGTGGCGCGCATCGGCGCCGTGCACTCCGTGGTCTTCGGCGGCTTCAGCGCCGAGAGCCTGCGCTCGCGCATCGACGACGCCGAGGCGAAGCTGGTCATCACCGCCGACGGCGGTTGGCGCAAGGGCAAGGTATTCCCGCTGAAGAACGCGGTGGATGCCGCACTCGCGAACGGCGAGTCCACGGTCGAGCACGTGCTCGTGGTCAAGCGCGGCGAGAACGACGTGGAGTGGACAGACGGGCGCGACCTCTGGTGGCACGACGAGATCGCCCAGGTCGATGCCGACCACGTCGCCAAGGCGTTCGAGGCCGAGCAGCCGCTGTTCATCCTCTATACGAGCGGCACCACCGGAAAGCCGAAGGGAATCCTCCACACGTCGGGCGGTTACCTGACGCAGACCGCGTACACGCACAAGAACGTGTTCGACCTGCATCCTGAGACCGACGTCTACTGGTGCAGCGCCGACGTCGGCTGGGTCACCGGCCACAGCTACGTGGTCTACGGCCCGCTCGCGAACGGCGCCACCCAGGTGCTGTACGAGGGCACCCCTGACACCCCGCATCCGGGACGCTGGTGGGAGATCATCGAGAAGTACAAGGTCTCGATCTTCTACACCGCGCCCACGGCGATCCGCTCGTTCATGAAGCTCGGACGTCAGATCCCGCAGAACTTCGACCTCTCGAGCCTGCGTGTGCTCGGGTCGGTGGGCGAGCCCATCAACCCCGAGGCATGGATGTGGTACCGCGAGGTCATCGGCGGCGGCGACACCCCGATCGTCGACACCTGGTGGCAGACCGAGACGGGCGCGATCATGGTGTCCGCCCTGCCGGGGATCACCACGCTGAAGCCGGGCTCGGCGCAGGTACCCCTTCCCGGGATCGCCATGGACATCCTGGACGACAAGGGCGTGCCCGTCGGCAAAGACCAGGGCGGTCTGCTCGTCGCCACGGAACCGTGGCCGTCGATGCTCCGCGGCATCTGGGGCGACCCGGAGCGCTTCAAGGAGACGTACTGGGAGAAGTTTGGCGACAAGTACTTCGCCGGCGACGGCGCCCGCTACGACCAGAGCGGCGACATCTGGCTGATGGGGCGGGTCGATGACGTCATGAACGTCTCCGGCCACCGCCTGTCGACCGCCGAGATCGAGTCGGCGCTCGTCGCGCATCCCCTCATCGCCGAATCAGCGGTCGTGGGTGCTGCCGATGAGACGACGGGCCAGGCGGTCGTCGCGTTCGTCATCATCAAGCAGAGCCAGTTGAAGACCGCCGAGTCGCTGGATGTGGCCGCCGAGCTGCGCAAGCACGTCACCGAGCAGATCGGCGCGATCGCCCGCCCGCGGGAGATCTTCATCGTCAACGAGCTGCCGAAGACGCGCTCGGGCAAGATCATGCGACGCCTGCTGAAAGACGTGGCCGAGGGTCGAGAGGTCGGCGACACGACCACGCTGGCCGACACGGCCGTGATGAGCTCGATCCAGCAGAAGCTCTCCTAAGAGTCGGGCGCGACGCGAAAGGGCGGCGGACCCGACCGGATCCGCCGCCCTTTCGCGCGTTGACCGATCTACTCGAAGGAGAGGATCAACTCCACCTCGACCGGCGCGTCGAGCGGGAGTGCCGCGACGCCGACAGCGGACCGCGCGTGGATGCCCGCGTCACCGAAGATCTCGCCCAGCACCTCGCTCGCCCCGTTGATCACGCCCGGCTGCCCGGTGAACGCTGGGTCGGAGGCGACGAAGCCGACGACCTTGACGATCCGCGTGACGCGGTCCAGCGAACCGAGCACGCTCTTCGCCGCCGCGAGGGCGTTGAGGGCGCTGATCCGCGCGTATTCCTTGGCGTCGGCGGCCGGCACGAGTCCGTGTCCGTCGCCGACCTTGCCCGTCGCCGGAAGGGAGCCCGAGACCATCGGGAGCTGCCCCGAGGTGTAGACGTGGTTGCCATCGATCACGGCGGGGACGTAGGCCGCAACAGGCGGGACGACCTCCGGGATCAGGATGCCCAGCTCGGCCAGGCGGGTCTCGACGGCGCCCATCAGGCGCCCGCCTCGTCGGCCACCGGACGCTTCAGGTAGGCCACGAGGCCCCCCTCCGGACCGGCGACGACCTGGACGAGCTCCCAGCCCTCCGAGCCCCAGTTGTTGAGGATCGCGGCGGTGTTGTGGATGATCAGCGGGGTCGTGAGGTATTCCCAGCGCGGCATTGTGCTCCTAGCGTTCGGGGGGTTTATCAGGTTTGTCACCTACGCTTGATCATATGTCTGCCAAAAAACCACAGGCTAGAGTTGTGCTCGGCGCACTCGGCGCATTCATCGGAATGAGCGCCGTTGCCGGCCTCCTGGTCACGGCCGCCGTCACCCCCGCCATCGCGGTGACAGGCATGGCCGCCAACGACAGCATCGGCGTTTTCGAGGGTCTGCCCGAGTATCTCTCGGTCGACAACCTCGCTCAGCCGACCACCATCTACGCCAAGCAGGGCGACCAGGACGTCGCTCTGGCGACCTTCTATTCCCAGAACCGTCTTCCTGTCGGATTCGATGCGATCTCCCAGGCTGCGAAGGATGCGGCGATCGCCGGCGAGGACCCTCGCTTCTACAGCCACGGCGGCGTCGACATCCAGGGCACCATCCGCGGCGCCCTCTCCACGGTCGTCGGGCACGACGTGCAGGGTGGATCCTCGATCACCCAGCAGTACGTCAAGAACGTCCTCCTGCAGAAGTGCGAGGCGATGCCGGTCAAGACCGACGAGGAGAAGAAGAAGAAGGCCACCTGCGTCGACGACTCGACCGGCGTCTCCCCCGATCGGAAGATCAAGGAGATGAAGTACGCCATCGGTCTGGAGAAGAAGTTCTCGAAGGACAAGATCCTCGAGGGCTACCTCAACATCGCCGGGTTCGGTGGCACGGTCTACGGCATCGAGGCCGCAGCGCGCTACTACTACAACGTCACCGCGGCAGCACTCACGCCGGCCCAGGCCGCCAGCCTCGTCGCGATCGTGAACGAGCCGACCAGTCTCCGACTCGACGTCCCAGCCAGCAAGACGAACGGCGCCGCCAACGGCTACAAGGCCAACAAGGACCGCCGCGACTACATCCTCGGCAAGATGTACACGTACAAGAAGCTGACCAAGGCGCAGTACGACGAGGCGCTCAAGACCCCGATCACCCCCGTGATCACGCCGTCGGTCCGCGGCTGCCAGACCGCCGGCAACGCCGCATACTTCTGCGACTACGTGCAGAAGGTCTTCCTCAACGACCCGAACTTCGGCAAGGACCAGGACACCCGGATCGCTGCGTTCAACCGCGGCGGTTACAAGATCTATTCGACGCTCGACCTCGACCTGCAGGGCACCGCGCAGAACACTCTCGACAGCTATGTGCCGATGGAGTACGGCGGTGCGAAGCTCGGCGGTTCGCTCGTCGGAGTGCAGCCGGGCACTGGTCGCGTGCTTTACATGGCCCAGAACAAGCTGTACACGCAGGACCCTGACGTCATCGCGACGGGCGGCGACAAGTACTCGTCGATCAACTTCAGCACCGACAAGGAGTACGGCGGCTCGTCCGGCTTCCCGGTCGGATCGACGTACAAGGCCTTCACCCTCGCCGAATGGCTCAAAGAAGGTCATTCACTGAACGAGTCGGTGAACGCCAACGTCCGCACGTACAACTCGGCCCAGTTCAAGGACTCGTGCAACGGCCCGTGGACCGGCCCGTACAAGCCCACGAACGACTCTCCGGGCGAAGAAGGCCCGCGGACGGCCATGAACGCCACCGCTGCGTCGATCAACACCGCGTTCGTCGCCATGGCCTTCCAGCTCGACCTCTGCGGCATCAGGAACACAGCCGCGTCGTTCGACGTGCATCCGGCGGGCGGCGGTGAGCTTGCCACCAACCCGGCGAGCGTTCTCGGTACGAACAACATCGCACCGCTCACGATGGCGACGGCCTTCGCCGGCATCGCCAACAACGGCATGACCTGCACGCCGATCGCTATCGACAAGATCGTCGACTCGCAGGGCAAGGAACTGACGCCGCCGGCTTCGAAGTGCACCCAGTCCGTCGAGCCTGCTGTCGCGAACGCGATGGCGTACGCCCTGCAGGGCGTCACGAAGGGCGGCGGCACCGCCAGCGGGATGAACACGACCGGCAAGGACATGCTCGCCAAGACCGGTACCACCGACAAGAGCACGCAGCTCTGGCTCGTTGCCGCGACCACCAAGGTCGCCGGCGCGTACTGGGTCGGTAACTGGGTCGGAAAGGCCGACATGCGTAAGATCCGTCCGTCCCACGGTACGACACCCGCACTCGCGCGTGTTTCCGTGATGCGAACGATGATGAGTGCCGCGGTCGCCAAGTACGGCGGAGACAAGTTCGCGAGTCCCACGCAGAAGCTCACCCAGGGTGTTCAGGTCACCATCCCCGACCTGACAGGCAAGTCTCCGGCTGACGCGCAGAACATCCTGCAGGGCCTCGGCCTCGACTTCGCGGACGGCGGCCAGCAGGACGGCACCCAGGCGGCAGGGACCATCTCGGGATCCAACCCGGCTGCCGGCGCGAGCGTCGGTAAGGGTACGGTCGTCACCGTCTACACCAGCAACGGCGCGCTCGTCGCGTTGCCCAACGTGGTCGGGCAGAAGGTGTCCGACGCGCAGAAGGCGCTCTCGCAGTTCACCGTCACGGTCGCGAACGGCGGCGGAGGCGGCGGTGGCAACGGAGGCAACGGCAACGGCGACAGCATCGTCGAATCGACCAACCCTGCGGCCGGCACACCCGTGAAGCCTGGCTCCGAGGTCGTCCTGACGACCAAGGCATCGCCACCGGCAGGCGGCTAGCAGTGGCACCCGCCCCCCGACGTACTACGGCGGGCACCGCTCTGGCGGTGCTCGCCGTTGCGGGTGCCGGTGCGTTCGCGTGGGGCTCGCTGATCGAGCGCAGGCTCTTCACTCTGCGTCGCGTCAGCGTTCCGGTTCTGCCGCCCGGCTCCGACCCGATCCGGGTCCTGCACCTCTCCGACCTGCACATGGCTCCGTGGCAGCGGGACAAGCAGGAATGGGTCCGTTCGCTCGCCGATCTGAAGCCCGACCTGATCGTCGACACCGGAGACAATCTGGGTCATGAACGCGGACTCGAAGGCATCGAGCGCGCATTCGAGCGATTCCGAGGCATTCCTGGTGTCTTCGCCCACGGTTCGAACGACTACTACGGACCGCAGGCGAAGAATCCGTTCAAGTACTTCACCGGGCCGTCGAAGAAGGGATCGTCCACCGCTCCCCGACTCGACAACGGAGCGCTCAACGCGTACTTCGGCGGACTCGGCTGGCTCGACCTGAACAATGCCGCCGGTGCCGTCGACGTCAAGGGCACCCACCTCGAGTTCTTCGGCGTCAACGACCCGCACATCGGGTTCGACCGGGTGGAGGCCATTCCGGGCGCCCTCGACGAACTGCGCGAGAACGACCCGTACTCCGACGATGCGACATGGCCTGAGGATGCGCCCCGTGCCGATCGCCCGACCGTCACGATCGGCGTCACCCACTCCCCGTATCGCCGCGTCCTCGACGCATTCGTCACCTATGGCGCTGCCATGATCTTCGCCGGGCACACGCACGGCGGCCAGGTCTGCGTCCCGGGCTTCGGCGCACTCGTGACGAACTGCGACATCCCGCGCAAGCAGGTCAAGGGCTTGAGCATCTGGCGTCACGCGTTCCGCTCCGCCTTTCTCAACGTGTCTGCCGGCCTCGGCACCTCGATCTACGCCCCGGTGAGATTCGCTTGTCGGCCTGAGGCCACCCTGGTCACCCTGACCCCTTCATCCTGAGGATGCTCGTGCAGAGGTGGTCAACGGCTCCCTCCAGCCTCGTGTATTCTTATTGAGGCCTTCGGGCCACTCGGGGTGTGGCGCAGCTTGGTAGCGCGCTTCGTTCGGGACGAAGAGGTCGCAGGTTCAAATCCTGTCACCCCGACCACGCAGAGGGCCGGAGCGTTATTGCTCCGGCCCTCTGTCGTATCTGCGCGGCTCACGATCCTTCTCCCCGTCGTTCGGCGCCCCTATGCTGATGCAAAGGGGTCATCATGACGCTGATGCAACGACTCGAGGCTCAAGGAAAGTACCAACGCACCACCGCGCTGTTGTTCGTCGGAGGCGTCGCCGGTCTCGCCGCCATCTGGTTGACCGGTCCGATCGGCATCATCGAGGTCACCAGGGGCAACGCCCTGGGGTGGGTGCTCGTCATTCTCGGCAGCGTCTTCGCTGTCGCGACCGTTGCATGCTTCGTCGCCGCCGCTCGGAGACTGGCCCGTCCTGCACCGGGCAAGCCGAGTGCGGAGTTCGGTGTCGTGCCGCCCTCCCCCAATCCACGCCCCTCCGTCGCCTGGACCGGAACAGGCATGGACCCCCGCGCGTTCGACATGCTCCGCGATCCCGCCCCCGGCGGCAGCGGCGGCAGCCAGCGCTGATCCGCGTGGTTCGCTGCTTGCGCAGAACGAACGGCATATGCGGCACAGCCGAGATCGTGTGCCCGCGACATGTCCCAAAGTTGGACACAAATCAGCGCGCGAACACCGAGTTCATGCGGGCTGGCGGCCTCACCTAATGAGAATGTATTCGTTGTGAATCTGAGTTAGAGCCGTGCCGAAGATCACGAGGTCTGCGCTGAAGTGCAGGAGAATCGCGCTACGGAGGCCGTATCTTCTGCGCGTGTAGAAAGCTGCCATGCCGAATACGCCCGTAGCTAGCACACCCAGAGGGCCGGCTGGGATTCCTGCGTAGTGGGCCAGCCCGAAGGTCAAGGCTTGCGCTGCGTATTGCCAAGACAGCGGAGCCGCTCGGAGTTGTTGTGCCAACGCCCCTCGCCAGACGAGTTCCTCACCGATGGCGTTCGCCGCTGCAAGTCCAGCTATAGCAGGGAACACGACAAAGGGTGGAGGGGTTGGAAATGGAAGCACGATTGGGTTGGCGATCATCCATCCCAGAGCAATAGAGGAAGCGATCGCGCCCGCTAGCAGTCCCGCTACGGATACTCCAGCCAAGATCCCTAGTCGGGGTTTTGTCGTGCAGCTAACCTCTCGGTCGGCTCGGATGCTACGAGCCAGCTCACACCAGCTACGAAGGCCACCGCAATCCATGGGACCGCAAGCAAAACGCCCGTGCTGATTACCGCAATAAGAAGCCGCACGGGGAATCGCCGTTCAAGAATCAGGATGGCCACCCCGATCAGAGCTGTGACGAACGTTGTGCTACTAAATGCGAGGCTGGCAAGGAAGGCGGCGAGCCCGAATTCCGGGAGACGCGCGCTTAGTTGCTTACCTCGTAGGGCGAATGTCTGCGCCGAACGCGTGGGAGAGCGCACCGAATTCACACCGTTCCTTTCGGAGGACCCAGGCGGGCTGGCTCTCGTATACACCCGGCTGTATCAGACCGATGAAACGTCCATTTCGATGGACTTCAGGCCATCCTTGCCCGAGTTGGTCGATCACATGACCCTGTATCGCCGCCGCGACCGCAACGGCCACTTCGGCGGGTGTGCCATCGCCTACATCAGTAATGCTGCCCGCGACCTGGACGGCATAACCCTCAGCAGCGAAACCATCAAGCGTCGCTGCGGCGCCGGCGAAGCCGTCGACGACTTGCCTAGTTCGCAGGTCCCAAACAGTGAACTCGGATGTCTCACTATCGATGGTCGCGATGTCATCGCGCAACGCAACTAGCATCCCTGCCAGAGTCATCATGAATCCTCGATCGAAGGCTGCGAACCAGTCAAGTCTCTCCGGTCCTGGCCGACCGAACCGTGAGGTGCATAGGGTTGTGACTTCGCGTCGATTTTGACGCCGCCGGCGTACACGATCACGTTGTACCAGGTACCGCTGTATTGCTTGTATGGATAGGCGCCCCACTGTAGTGATCGTCCCGGTGCGGACTGCTGAATTGTGAAGTTGCCTATCTGCGAGTCCGCCTTGTACGCGGGCGAGCAGCTCTTGTATCCGCCATGATCCGCCTCGTTATAGGTCGCTACGCAACCCGTCAGCGCAAGCGCTGTGGCAACCACGATCGCGACTGCGCTCGCCCCAAGGCGCCTTGTTGGTGTTCTCAGACTCATTGACCGCTCCAACTCTCGTTAGTACACGGCGTGGACCCGATCCGCTGCGACAAAGGATCGTTGCCGACGACCGAAACAGCATTGATGCCGTTCACCATTAGGAGACGCGGAGCGGGTCAGGTCATAACGCCGACTCCCGACGGCAGCGGTGGCAGCGGCGGCAGTCAGCGCTAATCCGCACGATGAGCTCTGCGGGTCGTCAGTCGTCGAAGACGTTCCAGCAGATGGCGCTCCGCAGGCCCTGATCCTCGAGGACCAGAGCGCGAACGGGAGCGGGCAACTGTGAGCGCTGCCAATCACGCTCGGCGATCCTCGCATGTTCAGCGAGCGCCCCGGGACTTGCCGCCTGCGCGGCACGAATGGCGTACGCCGCCGCGCCGAGATCGTGGGCGGCGACGTGCGCGACCGCGACCGCCTGGCCCGCGGAGAGCGCGGCGAACTTGGCGGGCGGCGTCAGGTCGCGGCCGGCCGCATTCGCGGTGAAAGCGGTGTCGTGCGCGACCGTCATGGGCACCTCACCCCTGATCCAGGCGCGAGCGATATCCAGCGCATGTCGCGGGCGAGGGTCGTCGGGCGCCTCCGCCTCGAAGAGATGGAGCACGTGCTCGGCACACGCCACCGACCATTCGGCCAGCAGGCGATGATCCTCATCCGTCAACGTCCCGCCTCGACGGATGGTGATCAGACGAGGGTCTCGCTCCTTCGGCAGGATCGGCATTCGCCCAGTCTGCTCTAGCTCAGCACCTCGCGCACGACCTCGAGCGACCGGATGCGCCCCTCGATCGTCGCCGCACCCGACGACACCATCAGCTCGTCCACCTGGGTCGAGGCGAGAAGGGACTCGAGACGGGACTTGACCTCATCCGGGGTCCCCACCGCTTGACGCGCGTTACGCGTAGCTATGAACTCCTGCTCGAGCGGGGAGAAGTCGTAGGCCAAAGCCTCCTCGATGCTGACGGGCTGCGGCTTGGCGCCCTGGCGCATCCGAAGGAACGACAGCTGGCCCGGCAGCGACAGCGCCCGCACGCGCTCGTGGTCGTCGTCAGAGATCACGTTGACCGCGATCATCGAGTGCGGCTCGGTGAGGATGTCGCTCGGCTCGAAACGCGACCGGTAGAGGTCGAGCGCTGCCTCCGTGTTCTCACCGGCGAAGTGGTGGGCGAAGGCGAACGGGAGACCGAGCGCGGCCGCGACCTGGGCGCTGTAGCCGCTCGATCCGAGCAGCCAGACCTGGGGCGCATCTCCGAGCCCGGGGACGGCGGTGATCGTGTGCAGCGGGTTCGCGTCGCTCATCCCGCCGTAGAAGAATCCGAACAGGTCGAGGAGTTGCTGCGGAAAGTCGTCGACGCTGAGGCCCTCGGTACTGCGGCGAAGCGCCATCGCGGTCGCGCCGTCCGTACCGGGCGCTCGACCGATCCCGAGGTCGATGCGGTCGCCGTAGAGAGCGCGCAGCGTGCCGAACTGCTCGGCGACGACGAGCGGGGCATGGTTGGGCAGCATCACGCCACCGCTGCCGACCCGGATGCGCGACGTCGCGCCGGCGATTCCGGCGATCAGCACCGCGGGTGCACTGGACGCGATCGCCGGCATTCCGTGGTGCTCGGCCACCCAGAAGCGCTGGTAGCCGAGCTGCTCTGCGGCCTGCGCCAACCGGATGGTGCCGGCCACGGCATCCGCATTGGTGCCATCGTGGGGGCGGTTGGCCAGATCGAGAACGTTGAGGGGGATGCGGGGCTCAGTACTCACCCTCATCCCAACCACCGCGGGTGGCAGATGATTCCACTCAGGATGCGTTTCCGGGCGCCGTCAACGCAGCGACGAGGCGACCCTCCAGGGGTTCGGAAGGGCCGCCTCGACGAGCGGAGTGGCTCGGTGGACCCGGACGAGTGCCGGATGCGCCGGGCCTGGTGCGATCAGGGTGTGGTGCGGCGCCGGCGCGAGCCGGCCAGTGCGGCGAGCACGATCAGACCTGCGACGACCAGCGCACCGCCCAGCCAGGCGATGTACCCGGCGATGTTCGACCCGGTCTTCGCGATCGTGCTGCTGCCCGTCGAGCTGGACGTGGCGGCCGCAGGAGCGTCAGCGGGAAGAACGGTGACGGTCGCTGCAGACGCGGCCTTGCTCGTTGAGCCCGTTCCTGTGATCGTGTACGCGCCGTTCGCATCCTTCGGCACGGTGACGATGAGCACCGCACCGCCGTCGGCCGCTGCGACCTTGGTGGCGTGCGCGCTGCTGGTCGCTGTGCGGTACGAGGCGAGGTTGGCGTTCGCGCCGTTCTCACCGGAGACGGTGTACTGCACAGGCTCGGATCCCTGGAAGGTTCCGGCCGTGCAGGTGAGGGTCGCCGTTCCGCCGGCTGTGACGGTCGTGGGGCTGAGGCTGCACGAGCTGCCCTTGGTGTACGGAACTGCGTTCGCTGCGGCGGGCGCCGCCAGCGCGATGACAACACCGACGAGCAGTGCCGCGAGAACCTTCTTCTTGGCCATTCGGGAGCCTTCCGACAGCCCGGTGCGATACCCCCGGGAGCCTAATGTGATTATTTCTCAGTTTACCGTCGTCGCGCAGTCGAGGGCAATGATCGACGCGCCCGCGGATGCCCCCACATCGGGGGTCGCGCCGGAGAGGGTCGGGGTGACAGCGACCGTCATTCCGGGGGTCTTCTGCTTGACGTCGAGCAGGTCGACGGAGACTGTCTTCGACTCACCCGGTGCGAGATCGACAGTGAAAAGACTGACCGGTCGGGCCCCGTCCGTGCCCGATAGTGCGGGATAGTCGTCGCCGCTGCTGGTGGTGGTGGCGGCGAGCAGCCCACCCGCCGGTCCGTAGACCGCGACCCGCGTGCGGATGGTTCCCGGCGGCACTCCGTATGTGCCCGCGCCGGTCACATAGGCGGGGAGCGCCGTCCCTGCGTCCGCCGGAGCCGTGTTGGTCAGTGTGACCGTGACCTTGCTGCTGGGGATGCCGTCGGCTCGGCAGAACGCGGTTCCTGCCTCGACGTGGGTCTTGAGGTAGTAATCCATCTTGGCGCCGGTCGCATCGTTGAAGTACACGCCGAGCGCAGCCGCGGAGGTCGTCGAGGCCGGCAGGGTGCCAGCGAGCGTCGTGGTGGCGAGCACCTTCTGCTCATCCGGATGCGCGCTCCACACGAGCATCCGTCGCTCCTCGCCCGCACGAGCCAGCGCCTTGACGAGGGCCGTGCCGTCGCCGGAACCCGAGGCGACCTTGGAGAAGACCGCACTGGCCGCCGCCGCGAAGAACCTGTCCTGGTCTTCGGGATTCGACCAGCGCGAGTAGGTCTCGCTGAGCAGGACGGGCACGGCGTTCTTGGACGTCAGTGTGTCCCCCGTCGACACGGAGACCGGACCAGTGGCCTTCAGGAGGTACGACAGGACCACCGGATCGACGGTGACGACTCCATCGACGACGCCGCCGAACTTCGCCTTCCACATCGCGGTCGCTGTCGAAGCGGCGAGGGGAAGTCGGGCGTGAGGTTCACATCCTGGATGAAGCGGCCGACCAGCGGGCCGTAGAGCCCCTGGGTCGCAGCAGGAATCGCGACGACGGGCTCCACGGTCGGCTGGATGCTTGTGCCCGAGGTCTGAGCAGCAAGAGACACTTTGCCGTGGTCGGCGGTCACGAGCGCGAGCGCGCCGACGAGTCCACCGGTCGCACGCAGCTCCGCAGGATTCTGGATGAGCAGGAGGTAGGTGCGTGGTCCGTCGGCTCCGAGCATCCCGGGCAGCAGCTTCGCACTGTTGCCGACCGCCTCGATCGCAGGCGTCGACGTAGCGAGCAGCTGCTTCAGTTGCTCGACGGCCGAGGTCACCGGCCCGATCGTGGCGCTGTCGTCGATACCCCTGACCGCAGCGGAGGCTCCGTCGAACGCCTTCTGAGCGCGCGCCACTGCTGGTTGGGCCTGGATGAGCGGGGCGAGGTTCACGGCGCCGTCGACCGGCTTCAGCCGTGCGGGGTCGACCTGCTTCGCGACTCCGACGAGCGGCTGGATCACGTCGGCCGCAATCGTAGCGGTTGATGATGAAGCCACCCGGACGGCCGTCAGATTCGAGCCGAGCACCGGGAACGTCTCCGCGATCCGCCAGATCGGATCGTCGGTGAGCGCGGCGGCCTCCCGTGCTCGATCGCTCAGTCTGGCCGCGGCCGCCGACGCCTTCTCGACATCCCCGGCGGCAATGGATGAACGGACGATCTTCGCATCCGGCACCGCACTCTCGAGCGCGTTCCTCGCCAGCAGGCCCCGGATGCCCACCCAGGCCCCTGCGATCAACAGCACCAGAACGACGCCCGCGACGCTCCAGCCGACGATCATCCGCGTGCGCCGCCGGGGGTCACGGGACGTGCTCAGCGCGCTCGCGCGCGCCGGGTCGGTGGGTTCGGAAGACGCCATGCGTCTAATCTAACAATTCCTCACTTTTTCGGCTGAGTTTCCTGCACCCGTAAGCGGGGGTCGCCGACTGCGAATCAGCGCCCGAGGCCGGTGTACTGCCACCCGGCCGCACGCCAGCGCGCGGGGTCGAGGCTGTTGCGCCCGTCGACGACTCGCTTGCTCGCGACGAGATCGCCCGCCTCGTCGGGGTCGAGGCTCACGAACTCCGGCCACTCGGTGAGGAGGACGACGATCTCAGCGCCCCGCAAGGCCGACTCGAGGGAGTGTTCGAATTTCAGCTGGGGCGCGCGCAAACGCGAACTCTCGATGGCCTGCGGATCGGTCGCAACGACATCCGCCCCCGCCTCGACGAGACGGATCGCCACCTCGAGGGCCGGCGAATCGCGCACGTCGTCGGAGTGCGGCTTGAAGGCCAGACCTAGCATCGCCACGCGCTTGCCGACGATATCGCCGCCCAACTGCTGCTCGACCAGTTCGACCACACGGGAGCGTCGGCGGAGATTGATCTTGTCGATCTCGTCGAGGAAGGCGATGGCCTCGCCCTTGCCGAGTTCGCGCGCACGAGCGCTGAAGGCACGGATGTCCTTCGGCAGACAACCGCCGCCGAAACCGACGCCGGCGTTGAGAAAGCGACGCCCGATACGCGCGTCGTGGCCGATCGCATCCGCGAGTTTGGTCACATCTGCACCCGTGACCTCGGCGATCTCGGCCATCGCGTTGATGAACGAGATCTTCGTGGCGAGAAAGGCGTTGGCCGAGACCTTCACGAGCTCGGCCGTAGCGTAGTCGGCCACGATGACCGGGGTGCCCGAGGCGACCGCGTTGGCATACACATGGTCCAGGATGCGCGCAGCGCGCTCTCCGGCGTCGCCGTCAGGGACTCCGTAGACGAGCCGGTCCGGGCCGATCGTGTCCTGCACAGCGAAACCTTCGCGGAGGAACTCGGGATTCCAGACGAGGGTCACTCCCGGGGCGGCGACAGCAAGTTCCTCGGCCAGGCGAGCGGCCGTGCCGACGGGCACCGTGCTCTTGCCGACGATCAGGTCGCCGGCCTTCACATGGTCGGCGAGCGAACGGAACGCCGCATCGACGAAGCGAAGATCTGCTGCGTCTCCATCCGCGCTCTGCGGTGTTCCCACGGCGACGAAATGGACGTCGGCGTCAGCGACCGCACTGATGTCGGTCGTGAAGCGAAGGCGTCCACTCGCGACGGACGACGCCAGTATCTCCGGAAGCCCCGGCTCGAAGAACGGCGGCCTTCCCGCACTGAGCATGGCGATCTTCGCCGCGTCGACGTCGATCCCGACGACCTCGTGGCCCAGCTCGGCCATGGCCGCAGCGTGTACGGCGCCGAGATAGCCGCATCCGATGACCGAGATTCTCATGGTCGCACTCCGTAGTCTCGCCGTTTCTGCGGCAATCGTCGGATCAGGTGAAGTCGACGTCGGGCTCGGCCACGTATGCGGCCTCCAGCGGCCAACGGCGGCGGCCGTTGTTCAGCACGCCCTGGCTCTCCTGCAGGTAGCAGGCCCCGCACAGCGACTCGTAGCTCACCGAGGCGCCGTCGATGGCGACTTGGTCGCCGTCGAAGACGAAGATCCCGTCGATTTTGCGGGCGTTGAAGATCGCCTTGCGGCCGCAGCGGCAGATCGTCTTCAGCTCTTCGAGACTGTGCGCGACCTCGAGCAGTCGCCGACTGCCCGGGAAGGCGACGGTCTGGAAATCGGTGCGGATTCCGTATGCCAGCACCGGAATGTTCTCCAGGATGGCGATGCGCAGCAGGTCGTCAACCTGCGCCTCGGTGAGGAACTGGGCCTCATCGACCAGCAGGCAGCTCACATCGACGTCGTAGCGCTTGATCGTGCGCTCGCGGTGCTGCTGGAACTTGCCGAACGCATCCGTCTCGGGTCCGACGAGAAAATCGACCTCGCGCGTGACACCGAGGCGGGACAGGATGCCCATGTCGCCCTTGGTGTCGATCGCCGGCTTGGCCAGCAGAACCCGGTGACCGCGCTCTTCATAGTTATAGGCAGCCTGGAGCATCGCAGTGCTCTTGCCGCTGTTCATCGCGCCATAGCGGAAATACAGTTTTGCCACGCGTCGATCCTACGGGGTGGACCTGATGACATCGTTCAGGGACGGGGCTCTGTTCAAGCGCCCGGGCTCAGGTCAGGTAGCCGTCTTCGGCGGCCCGACGGATGAGGTCCGAGCGCGAACTGGTCGGCCGTCCGACCTTGCCGTACTTCTCGCGCACCCGGCGCAGGTAGGTCTTGGCGGTCTCGTACTGCACGTTCATCTCCCGCGCGACCTCGGACGTCGTCCGCCCGTCGGCGTAGAGGGTCAGAGCCTGGCGTTCGCCGTCGCTGAGGTGCGGCTTCGCCGACTCGGGGATGCTCGGCCGCGGGCGCCACGCCTCGGCGGTCTGCTCTCCGGCCGCCTCTGTCGAGCCGGTCTCGGAGGCGCTTCCGCGTCCCATCGCGGCGAGCGCCGCATCGAGCACCTCGACCATCGGCTGAGTCTTCGTGAGGTAGGCGACGGCGCCAGCCGCGCGTGCCGCATCCCTGTCCTCCTGGGTATCGACGGCGCTCAGCACGATCACCTTCGCGCCAGCCGCTCGGCAGGTTCGCACCCGAGCACCGATGGACACGGATTCGCGCAACTGCAAGTCCATGATCACCAGGTCGGTCGGGAACGCGTCGCTGTGCACAAGTTCGAGCCAGGTGCTTGCGCGCACGACAAGATCGAACTCGGGCGCGTGCTTCTCGATCCAACTGGCGAGGCTGTCGAGCAAAAGCTCGTGGTCGTCGAGCAGGGCCAGACGGATCGGCGCTGCGGGCGGGACGGTCGGGGATGCGGGGGCGGTGGTACTGGTACTCATCGGTTCTCCCCTCCAGGGTACGAGAAACGCACGGACAATCTGTCATTGGAGACCCGCATCGACGCCGCCATTCCCACGGAGCGGAGCACGCTGAGGAACGGCAGCAGCTCGCGACGGAGCCGGCGCCGCCCGTCGGAGGCCCGGCAGGTCAGCTCGAATGCCGGGTATTCAGGGTCCCGTGCCTCGATCAGCACGGACCCGGGGTCGAGTCCCGGAAGTTTGGCGATCGTGCTCAGAAGAGCACCGACCACGGCCCGCTGCTCGCTGGTGAAGTTGCGCTCCAGTCGGTGCGGATCGGTCACCCGCGCTGCCGTCTGCAACGCGGATGCCTCCTCGCCTCGAGCGGCGAGAACCTGTGCCAACGTCTCCCCCAGCCACGTGCGGTTCACCGCGGCGACGGATGCGTCGCGCAAGCCGTCGGCGAGCTCACGAGCTCGGCGCGCATCCTCCTCGGTCACCTCTCCCCGCCGCAGCAGGTCGGCCAGGAAGGGGACGGTGGCCTGGTTGAGCGTGGTGATGCGTTCCTGGTTCACCATCCGGCGCGCGGTCTCGCGCAGCTCGGGCTCGAGTCTCGCCTGACTGGCCTTGGCGACCTCGCGCCAGGCCAGGGTCTCCCCGTCATCGTCCAGGCGTACCCGCATCCTGCGCAGGCCAGCGCGATCACGGGCGTCGCCGCCACGAGGAAGTAGACGATGGGGAGGTTGCCGATCTCCAGGAACCGCGCCTCCAGCGCCGCCGTCGCTCCGAGCACCAAAGCCGAAAGCACCGCGACCGCGATCACTTCGGGGATCGGTCGGTACAGCGCCATCGCCGTGAGGAACATGGCGACGACCACCTGTCCCCAGTCGTCTTGGATGCGGTCGTTGTCCCCCCAGACGGATAGCGAGAACAGTGTTGCCGCGATCACGCTCGTTCCGATGATGGACACGTGCGACCAGAGGCCGAACGGCGCCCGCGCCGGATGAGTGCGGATCATGAACACGACGGATGCCAGCACGAGGGTTCCGAGTGCAAGCCAGGCGAGTACGGGGTCGCGGATCTGATCGAGGTGGTTGATCGTCGAATAGGTGGCATATCCAACGGCGACCACGCTGAGAATCGGCACGAGCAGCCATGCCGACTGCACGCCGAGCGGGTCGAGTCGCTGAGGGGTTCGCTCGAACGGCAGCGACCGCTGCCGCACGATCGGGGTCTCGCCTGTCGCCGTCACGATGACGCCTCGTCTTCGCCGGTGGGCACGATCATCAACACGGTGGTGCCGACATCCGGAATCGAGTACACCGTGACCGTGCCCCCGACCCGTTCGATGCGGTCCTGCACGGACTGTCGCAGTCCGAGGCGGTCGGACGCGGTCGACGACTGCACGAACCCTCGGCCACTGTCGACCACCATCACCGACACCGCATCCGACGATGCGGACACCGCGACTTCGGCGGTCGCACTGCCCGAGTGGCGCAGCACGTTGACGAGGCACTGCCTCGTCGCCAGGCCGATGGCCCGGCGACGGTCGAGGCTCAACTGCGCCAGCGCGTCTCGGTCACCCGAGATATCGACGGACAGCCCCTCATCGCGGGCGAGCTCGATCGCGTTGTGGAGCTCACTGTCGAACCAAGCATCGGTCGTCACGTTCGACAACGGCGCCAACGGCAACGAGAATTCGGCGGGGACCGCCAGGTGCAGGATCAGCGGGAGGACAGCGCCGCCCGCGTCCGTGCCACCGGGTGTCGCGCCGACGGTCTCTCCGGGGCTGAATCCAGGACGCGGTCGGCTCGGCGTCGGCGGCGGATTTGACGGGCCCGGGATGCTCGGCTCCTCGCCATGGGCGGAGTCACTGGGATCCCGCCCGAGCGTACGCAGGTCGGCTTCGAGCCGGTCCCGCAGCTTCGGCGACAACGGTCCGGGTTCGGCGTTGGCTATGGCCACGAGTTCGCTCAGGACGGTGTCGTGGAGGTCGGCGGTCGAGTCTGCGATCAGATCGCGGCGCATCTCGACGAGCCGCGAATCCCGGACCGCACGATGGATCGCCGACTGCGGGCGGCTCCGCCCGGTGCGGGTGAGGCCGTCGAAGGTGAGGATGCCGATGAGCAGCAGGTAGGCGCCGAGCGAGATCGCATCGGTGCGGAACTCACGACCGGCGTTGTGCGCCGCTAAGAAGACGGCGGCCTCCGCGAGCGCGAACCCGAGGGTGCCCCAGAGAACGCCCACCAGTGCACCGGTACCGGTGCCGCCGACCAGGGTCATGGCAACGATCGGAAGGGCCACGACGAACAGGTTCGTGTCGCGATAGCTGACGTTCTCGGTGAGGAGGGTGAGGACGTAGAAGTACGTGCCCAGCGTTCCGACCGCGAGATACGCGATCGTGAGCACCAGCGTTCGTCGGCGCGCCAGCAGGATGAGCAGCGCGATCATCGGCGCGAGCACAAGGACCATCAACCACGCGAGCGGATCGCCCTTGCCCACTCCGGAGACCGCGATGTTGATCACAGCCGCACCGAGGCAGACCAGCGCCGCCCAGCACGCCGCCGCCGCGAGTGCTCGCGAATTGGCGGCGCGAGACAGATGGCTCGGAAGGCCGAGAGACATGTGCACTCCCGTCGGCTCTCGCTGTGGGCATGGTCATGCCCCTCGCGATTATGACACCGATCCGAGCGCGCCTGTACCCCGACTTATGGGCACATGTACCCCGAAACGCAGGGGGGCGAGAGCTCATCAGAAGAGCGTGGGCTGCACCCCCAGCATCGTCACGCCGATCGCCTCGCCGGGCACCTCCTCAGCGGCGAAGGCAGGGCCGGCGAAGGCGGGGCCGGCGACGGCGGACGCCGGGCCGTCGGAAGCCGTGCCGACCCGTGTTGCTGTCGCTGAGCCGGCCGACCCGACGGCGCGGCGTTCGCCGTCGCCGTCGCGGAGCATCCTGAGCGCGGTCGATCGCACTCCCCCGGTGACAGGATCTTCCCGCCCCTGTTCGAGCCCGTGCGCACGGATGAGCGGCTTGATCTTGGCGGCGAGCCACTGCCGGTATCCCTTGGGCGCGTGTGCCCCGCCCCCGTACATGCGCCGGTAGACCGGAAGCAGCTGTGGATGCTCGCGTTCGAGCCAGAGGTAGTACCACTCCTTCACGCCCGGCTTGAGATGAAGCGCGGTGTACAGGACCGACGTCGCGCCGGCCTCCGCCGCCTGTCGCAGCGCTTCGTCGAGGTGCGCCCGGGTATCCGTCAGGTAGGGCAGGATCGGCATCAGGAAAACGGAGCAGTTCAGACCGTGCTCCCGCACCGCCGTCACCGTAGCCAGTCTTGCCTTCGTTGACGGGGTGCCCGGCTCGACCGACTGCTGCAGCTCGTCGTCGTACACGGCGATCGACATCGCGAGATCGACGGGCACGAACCGCGCGGCATCTGCCAACTGGTCGAGATCCCGCCGCAGCAGCGACCCCTTGGTCAGGATGCTGAAGGGCGTGCGCGTATCGGCCAGCGCTTCGATGATGCCGGGCATCAAGGAATACCGTCCCTCTGCGCGCTGATACGGATCGGTGTTGGTGCCGAGCGCTACCGCGTGATGCCCCCAGCTCGGCTTGGTCAGTTCTTTGCGCAGCACCTCGGCTACGTTCACCTTGACGATGATCTCGTTGTCGAAGTCCTTGCCTCCGTCGAGATCGAGATAGGCGTGCGTCGGGCGGGCGAAGCAGTAGACGCAGGCGTGACTGCACCCTCGGTACGGATTGATCGTCCAGCCGAACGGCATCGGCCCGCCCCCGCCCGGGATCTTGTTGAGCGCCGACTTGGCGAGCACCTCGTGAAAGGTGATTCCCGCGAATTCCGGCGTGCGCACCGAGCGCACGAGGTTGTTGAGCCGCGCGAGCCCGGGCAGCGTCGACGGCTCCTCCGTCGTCAGTTCTTGCCCGCTCCATCTCATGTCTTCATTCGAACATACGTTCGAATATTCGTCAAGGCGACGGGCGGTCGTGGGCCGGATGAGCGCACCCATTCCGGCCCACGACGCGCGGCCCACGACGCGCGGCTCGCGCCACGCTGTTCACGCTGTTCACGCCACGAGTCGTCCGTCGGCCATCGCCACGCGTTCGCCCGTCCAGTTCGACCGCAACCAGCGGTCGTGACTTGCCACGACCACCGCGCCGGGGTATCCGCCGAGAGCCTCCTCCAGCTCCGTCGCGAGCGACAGCGAGAGGTGGTTGGTCGGCTCGTCGAGCAGGAACACGTGCGGCGGCTTGGCCAGGATGAGCGCCAGCGCGAGCCGCCGCTGCTGGCCGATCGAGAGCCGACCGACCGGCCGGTCGACGTCCCTCGGCGCGATCAGACCGAGCCCGGTGAGCGGAACGCTCTCCGCGCGCCGTTCCCCGAGCATCTGCTCGTAGATGCGGCGGGGGCTCGACGTCGGATCGGCGAAACGGACGTCCTGTTCGAGCAGCCCGACGCGCAGGCCCTTCCGGCGCGTGATCGAACCGCCGTCGAGCGCCAGCCCGCCGGCGAGCGCCGTGAGCAGCGTCGACTTACCCGCTCCATTGTGACCGGTGATCAGGATGCGCGACTGCGGCTCCACCCGGAACGTCGCGACGTTCATGCGGTCGCCGACTCGCGCATCCGTCGCCTGCAGCAGCAGTCCCGTCTCCTCGCCGAGTGCCTGCGACCCACTCGGGATGCCCGCGAAGCTGAGGATCGCCGGGGGCTTGCGCACCTGGTTCTCCTTCAGTTCCTCGAGGCGGCCCGTCGAGTTCTTGATGCGTCGACTGATCTGACGATCGAGGGTGTTGCCCTTGTACGACTTGGTGAATTTGTCGTTGTCGCGCACCTTTCCCGACCAAGCGATACCGCGCGCGGTCACGTCGACCGCGAACTTCAGCGCCTTGAGCTCGTCCTGCTCATCGGCGAACTGCTTCTCCCAGCGCGCCCGCTCGTCTGCCTTCGCAGTGAGGTATGCGCTGTAGTTTCCGCCGAACACCGTCGTGCCAGAACGCGACGGGTCGAGGTCGAGCAGACCGGTCGCGACCGCGTCGAGAAAGGCGCGGTCGTGACTCGCGAAGACGACCGGTCCCCGCCATGCGACGAGCTGCCGTTCCAGGAAGGAAGCCGCGGCGTCGTCGAGGTGGTTGGTCGGCTCATCGAGGAGCAGCGCATCCGGACGCTCGAGCAGCAGTGCCGCCAGCGCGAACCGGCTGCGCTGGCCACCGGAGACGTCGGAGAGCTTGCGATCGAGCGCGAGATGCCCGACGCCGAGACCGTCGAGCAGTTCGTCGCGGTGCGCGTCCACACTCCAGATGTCGGCACGCTCGGCGGCGTCGAGCGCCTTCTCGTACGCGGCTGCGGCGCTCGGATCGTCTCCCGACAACTCGGCTGCCGAGCGCTCGAGGGTGCGTTCGATCTCGCGCACCTCGGCGAGGGCGCGCTCGATCACCGAACCGACCGTATCCGACGGCTCGGCGCGCACCTCTTGCCAGAGGATGCCCGTGCGCAGGGGTCGCGTCAGTACACCGGAATCCGCCGCTTCAGCACCTGCAAGGATGCGCAGCAGCGTCGACTTTCCGACGCCGTTCTCGCCGATGAGCCCGAGGCGAGCGCCCGGAGCGATGGTGAGTGAGACGTCGGTGAGCACGCGATGATCGCCGTAGCTCTGCGAGATGCCGTCAGCCTTGAGATAGTCGGCGACGGATGCGGTGAGTGGGGATGAGAATGCCTGGGTCAAGAGAACCGCCTTTCGAGCGCTCCGAAGAGCCGGTTCCCGCGCGGGCATGCCCGTCGACAGTCAGCGCCGGAGCACCCGAACCGCTTTGTCGACGGCGTCAACGAGTACACAGAGCCTCGGACGCGGGACGAAAGGGGTTTTCTACTTCATAGCGCTGACGACCATACCAGCCGTCCGGCGCGCCCGCAATCAGCTCAGAGCGAGATCTTGAGGGCCTCCGCCGTCGAGGTGATGACTCTGGTGGCCTCGGCGGGTCGGTCGTTGAGCGTCGTTCCGAGGGTCGGGATGAGCGCCTTCAACGTAGGCTCCCAACCGGCGTACTGATCCGGGAAGCACCGCTGGAGCACGTCGAGCATGATCGGGACGGCGGTCGAAGCGCCCGGGGACGCCCCGAGCAGGCCCGCGATGCTGCCGTCTTCGGACGCGATGACCTCCGTGCCGAACTGCAGCACTCCGCCCTTCTTCGCATCCTTCTTCATCACCTGAACGCGCTGGCCCGCGGTGATCAGCTCCCAGTCCTCGCTCTTGGCGGTGGGCATGAACTCCTGCAGAGCTTTGACCTTCTTGGCCCGGTTGGCGAGCAGTTCGGTGACGAGATACTTGATCAGGTCGAAGTTGTCGCGCGCGACCGCGAGCATCGGGATGAGGTTCTTCGGGCGGATCGAGCCGGGAAGATCCCACCACGTGCCGGTCTTCAGGAACTTGGGGCTGAATCCCGCGTACGGGCCGAACAGCAGGGAGGCCTGACCGTCGACAACACGGGTGTCGAGGTGCGGGACCGACATCGGCGGGGCACCGACGGCAGCCTTGCCGTAAACCTTTGCCTGGTGCTGGGCGACGATCTTCGGGTCGCTCGTGCGGAGGAACTGCCCAGAGATCGGGAAGCCGCCGAATCCGTCGATCTCCGGGATACCCGACTTCTGAAGCAGGTGCAGGGCGCCGCCGCCCGCACCGACGAACACGAAACGGGCGGTGACCTCGTGCGGCGTGTGGCCGACCTGGTGAAGAACCTTGATGCGCCAGAGACCGTCCTTCGTGCGCTTGATCGAACGCACCTTGTGGTTCAGCGCGATGACCGCGCCGCGGCTCTGCATGTTGTCGACGAGCGAGCGGGTCAACGCTCCGAAGTCCACATCCGTGCCAGCGGGTACGCGGGTGGCCGCGACGCGCTGCTTGGGATTGCGCTTCTTGGTGATGAGAGGGGTCCACTCGGCGATCACAGCGGGATCTTCCGTATACTCCATGCCCTCGAACAGCGGCTGGTCTTTGAGCGCTTCGAAGCGCTTGCGGAGGTAGGTCACGTTGTCGCGGCCATGCACGAACGTCATGTGCGGTGCCGTGTTGATGAACGTCGACGGCTCCGGGAGGTCTCCCGCCTCGACCAGGCTCGACCAGAACTGACGGCTCAGCTGGAACTGCTCGTTGATGCTGATCGCCTTGGCCGGGTCGACCGACCCGTCCGGCGCCTCGGGCATGTAGTTGAGTTCGCAGAGGGCGGCGTGACCGGTTCCGGCGTTGTTCCACGGGTTCGAACTCTCCTGGGCGACCTCACCCAGGCTCTCGTACAGACGGATGCTCCAGTCGGGCTGAACGCGCTGGATGAAGGCTCCGAGGGTGGCGCTCATGATGCCGCCGCCGATCAAGACGACGTCGATGGGGGAATTACTCACCAGACAATCCTACGTTCACCGGATGCGCTCGTAGACCGCCACGAATCGACGGCGCGCACGCCCGGCTCAGACGGTGGCGACGGGTGAGGCCAGACGCGCGGCGACCAGTTCGGCGATCTGCACGGCATTCAGGGCTGCACCCTTGCGCAGGTTGTCGTTGCTGATGAAGAGCGCGAGACCGCGACCGTTCGGCACACCCTCGTCTTGACGGATGCGGCCGACGAAGCTCGGGTCCTTGCCTGCGGCCTCGAGCGGCGTGGGGACATCCGTCAGCACGACACCCGGAGCGTCGGCCAGCAGCTCCTCCGCGCGGGCGGGCGAGAGCGGCTTCGAGAACTCGGCGTTGATCGAGAGCGAGTGACCGGTGAACACCGGGACGCGCACGCAGATCGCGCTCACCAGCAGCTCCGGCAGGTCGAGGATCTTGCGGCTCTCGTTGCGGAGCTTCTTCTCCTCGTCGGTCTCGTTGGCGCCGTCTTCGACGATCGAGCCGGCCAGCGGGATGACGTCGAACGCGATCGGGCGCACGTACTTCACCGGGGCGGGCAGCTCCACAGCCGAGCCGTCGTGCACGAGCTGCAGCAGGTTCTCGTCGTTGACCGCGACACGGATCTGGCTTGCGAGCTCCTCGGCACCGGCCAGACCGGATCCCGAGACCGCCTGATATGTGCTCACGATGAGGCGCTCGAGGCCGGCCTCCTCGTGCAGCACCTTCAGCACGGGCATGGCGGCCATCGTGGTGCAGTTGGGGTTCGCGATGATGCCCTTGCGTGCATCCTGGATCGCCTCGGGGTTCACCTCGCTCACGACCAGCGGAACGTCCGGGTCCATGCGCCAGCCGCTCGAGTTGTCGATGACGATCGCGCCAGCCTCGGCGAAGCGAGGCGCCTGCGCCTTGGAGCCGGTTGCTCCGGCCGAGAACAGGGCAATGTCGATGCCGGCGACATCGGCCGTCGCGGCGTCTTCGACGACGATCTGCTCGCCCTTGAACGGCAGCGTCGTGCCGGCGGAACGGGCGGACGCGAAGAAACGGATGCGGCCGACCGGGAAGTCGCGCTCCTCGAGCAGGCGGCGCATCACGCTGCCGACCTGGCCGGTGGCGCCGACGACGGCGACGGTCAGTCCTGTGGTGTCGGTCACGATGGTGCCCTTCAGATCAGTGGTCTTGCAGATTCGAACGATGGAGACGCCGCGAGGATTCCCACCGCGGCGGTTTTCACCAGCTCAGCGGCCGGTGCCGGCGTAGACGATGGCCTGGGTGTCGCCGTCGAGCCCGAACGCGGAGTGGACGACGCGGGCTGCCTCGTTCACACTGTCGGCGCGGGTGACGACCGAGATGCGGATCTCGCTGGTGGAGATCATCTCGATGTTGATGCCCGCCTCGTACAGCGCGGAGAAGAGCTTGGCGGAGACGCCGGTGTTGGTGCGCATCCCGGCGCCGACCAGTGCGAGCTTGCCGATCTGGTCGTCGTACTGCAGGGTCTGGAAGCCGGCCTCGGCCTGATCGGCCTTGAGAGCGGTGAGCACGCGCTGGCCCTCCGACTTGGGCAGGGTGAACGAGATGTCGGTGAGACCGGTGGATGCGGCCGACACGTTCTGAACGATCATGTCGACATTCGCTTCGGTCTTGGCGACGATCTTGAAGATCTGCGCGGCCTTGCCCGGAACATCCGGAACACCGACGACGGTGATCTTGGCTTCGCTCAGGTCGGTGGCGATCCCGGCGATGATGGGCTCTTCCACGTGCTCTCCCTTGGTTTTCGCGGCTTCGACCGCAGCTTCATTGAGAACGAGCGTGCCCTCGTTGTTGTTGAACGACGAGCGCACGTGCAGTGTGACGTTGTGTCGACGGGCATATTCCACCGCGCGGATATACAGGACCTTCGCGCCCGCGGCGGCGAGTTCGAGCATCTCCTCGCTGGTGATGCGGTCTATCTTGCGGGCGCTCGGAACCACCCGCGGGTCGGAGGTGAACACTCCGTCGACGTCTGTGTAGATCTCGCAAACCTCGGCGCCGAGGGCGGCCGCGAGGGCGACGGCGGTCGTGTCGGAGCCGCCACGGCCGAGCGTGGTGATGTCTTTGGTATCGCGGTTGAAACCCTGGAAGCCGGCGACGATCGCGATCGCCCCTTCGTCGAGGGCGTCGCGGATGCGGCCGGGCGTGACGTCGACGATGCGCGCGGCGCCGTGCTGCGCATCCGTGATCATGCCGGCTTGGCTGCCCGTGAACGAGCGGGCGTCGTAGCCCATGCTGCGGATGGCCATCGCCAACAGTGCCATCGAGATGCGCTCGCCCGCGGTCAACAGCATGTCGAGTTCGCGCGGGGCGGGGATGGGCGTGACGTCGTGCGCGAGGTCGAGCAGCTCATCCGTCGTGTCGCCCATGGCGGAAACGGCCACCACGACCTCGTTGCCGCCCTTGCGGGTTTCGACGATCCGCTTCGCCACACGCTTGATGCTCTCAGCGTTGGCGACGGACGATCCGCCAAACTTTTGCACGATAAGGGCCACGGACACTCCTGGGATTGGTGGCTGTCAAAGCCGGAAATCCCATTCTAGCCAGCGGGGCGTGCCCCTCCTGGAATATGACGGAGCGGGGCGTTCGCAATGTCGGAGGGTTCGGGCGACGCGCCGACGATTGTTCCGTAATGACGGAGACTCCCAGCCTCGTGGGCCGTTTTCTCCGGATTTGCGAACGGGCTGAGAGGTGGTGAGGGGCCGCGGGGTCAGGTGACGAGGCGGCGGCCCTCGAAGGCGCGGCCGAGGGTGACCTCGTCGGCGTACTCGAGGTCGCCACCGACGGGGAGGCCTGAGGCGAGCCGGGTGACGCGGATCTCCATCGTGGTCAGCAGGCGACTCAGGTAGGTGGCCGTCGCCTCGCCCTCGAGGTTGGGATCGGTGGCGATGATGACCTCTTGCACGGTGCCGTCGGCGAGGCGCTGCATGAGCTGACGGATGCTGAGGTCGTCGGGGCCGACGCCGTCGATCGGACTGATCGCCCCGCCGAGCACATGGTAGAGGCCGCGGAACTCGCGGGTGCGCTCGATGGCGACCACGTCTTTCGCCTCCTCGACCACGCAGATCAGGGCCGGATTGCGGCGCGGGTCACGGCAGATCGAGCACGTCTCCTGCTCCGAGACGTTGCCGCAGATCTCACAGAAGCGCACCTTGTCACGCACCTCGAGCAGCACCTCGGCCAGGCGGGTGACGTCAAAGGTCTTGGTCTGCAGGATATGGAACGCGATCCGCTGCGCCGACTTCGGTCCGATACCGGGAAGCCGGCCCAGTTCGTCGATGAGTTCCTGGACGATGCCCTCGTACACGAGCTACCTCGATCCGGCAGGCGGCGCGGCCTGCTCTTCGATGAAGGTGGCGCCGAGGATCTCGCGCACGACCGCCTCGCCGTACCGCTGAGGCTCCTGGAAAGTGGGGGTTCGGGCACCGGATGCGGGAGCCGCCGATGCCGCCTGGCGCGCGGGAGCAGCCTCCCGGGCCGGTGCGCGCGTGGCCGCCGGCGCACTGGTGACTGCCGGAGCGCCGCCCCCTGCCGTCTCGGTGGGTGCCGCTGCCCAGTCGCCCGCGGGCTCGTCGGGGAGAGGCGGCTCGAAGGGAGGTTCGGTCTCCTCCGGCGGGGCCATGTCGTCGTAGGGCGGCTCCGGCTCGCGCTCGAGTGTTCCCACACCCGAGCGGGTCGGGCTCGCCGACGCGACGGCAACGGGTGAAGCTGTAGGGGCCGCGGCGAGGCCGGTCGGTGCCGAGGCGTCGATAGGGGCTCCGGATGCGCCCGCTCCCGGAATCGCGACGGTCGCCCACTCTGTGGTCGAGGCCGAGGTGACCGGGGGCTTCGTCGAAGAAGACGACGCCGAAGACGGCGCGGAGGAAGCCGAAACGGAAGACGACGCTTGAGACGACGCGGCAGGCGGCGTCGACCGAGCGGCCGAGGGTGCAGGTGGCGTCGGAGTCGAGGCGGGAACCGGCGAGGACCCTGCGGGCGCGGTCGGCGACGCCGGCGGAACGGCACCCCCGGCAGAACCCGACGAGGCGCCGTCGGCCCGGGCGATGTACTTGACCCGGATGCCGAGGACGTCGACGATCGCCTGGCGAAGGTACTCGCTCACGCCGAGCGCTCCGCCGGACTCCTGCTGCTTGAAGTTCGCCACGTCGTTGTCGCTCGGGAACGAAAGGGTGAGGACATCGCCGTTGAGGGAGCGCACCTGGGCGGTGAAGACGACCATCCAGGCGCTGCGCTTGGCCTTCTGCACGGCGTCGAGAATCTGTGGCCAGGCATCCTTCACTTGCTGCGTGGTGACCGGTCCGACCGGCGCTGCAGCCGCTGCGGGCTCTGCGGGGGCCGAAGCCGGAGCGGCTGCGGCGGGTTTCTCCGAAGAGACCGGAGCATCTACCGTGGGAGCCTTCGCGGGTGTCGCCGCAGCAATTCGAGGAGCCTCGGCCGGACGCGGAGCAGTGACCGGTGTGGCACCCGGCACAGCAGCGGGCGCTGCATCCGCCACGGCCCCGTCGCTCACACCGACCCGGCGCTCCAGCCGCTCGACGCGGGCGAGCGCGCCGCGCTCGGTCTCGTCACTCGACGGCACGAGCACGCGCGCGATCATCAGTTCGAGGTGAAGCCGCGGAGAGGTGGCGCCCGTCATCTCGGTGAGCGCGGCGTTGACGATGTCGGCCGACCGGGAGAGCTCGGCCGCGCCGAACTTCATGGCCTGAACGCTCATCCGATCGAGCTCGTCTTGAGGCATTCCGCGGAGGACCGCAGCTGCTCCCTCGGCGCTCGTCGCCGCGACGACGATGAGGTCGCGAAGGCGCTCGAGCAGGTCTTCGACGAAGCGGCGTGGGTCTTGGCCGGTCTGCACGACGCGATCGACGGCGTTGAACGCGCCCGCCGCATCCCGAGCCGCGATGGCGTCGATGACCTCGTCGAGGAGGGCAGCGTGCGTGTAGCCGAGAAGGGCGACGGCGCGCTCGTAGTCGACGGAGTTGTTGTCTGAGCCGGCCATGAGCTGGTCGAGCAGGGACAGTGTGTCGCGCGGCGATCCCCCGCCGGCTCGGACAACGAGCGGCAGTACACCGGGAGCAACGGAGACGCCCTCGGTGTCGCAGAGCGTCTGCACGTATTCAAGCATCTGCGCCGGCGGCACCAGGCGGAACGGGTAGTGGTGGGTGCGCGAGCGGATCGTGCCGATGACCTTCTCGGGCTCGGTGGTCGCGAAGATGAACTTCACGTGCTCCGGCGGCTCTTCGACGATCTTGAGCAGGGCGTTGAAGCCCTGCGGCGTGACCATGTGCGCCTCGTCGAGGATGAAGATCTTGTAACGGTCGCGCGCCGGGGCGAAAATGGCCCGCTCGCGGATGTCGCGCGCGTCGTCGACGCCGTTATGGCTGGCCGCGTCGATCTCCACGACATCGAGCGAACCGCTGCCGTCGCGACTGAGCTCGATGCAGCTCGAGCACTTTCCACAGGGAGTGTCTGTCGGGCCCTCTGCACAGTTGAGGCAGCGGGCCAGGATGCGGGCCGACGTGGTCTTTCCACAGCCGCGCGGGCCGCTGAAAAGATAGGCGTGGTTCACCCGGTTGGTACGGAGCGCGGTCATGAGCGGCTCGGTCACCTGCGACTGCCCGATCATCTCGGCGAAGGTGTCTGGCCGATAGCGGCGATACAGTGCGGTAACCACCCCCTCATGCTACTTCCCGCGGCTGACATCCCGGTCGGGATCAGTACTCAGCGGCCGGGGATGCTCGACGGCGCCGCGAGGGCGGCCGCGATCGCCTTCCACAGGGCCACGCGTGCATCCTCCGTAGCCTGCGCACGTTCTGCGCCGGGGAGGTAGAGCGGGGAGTACGGCGGCACGTAGAAGAGATGCGTCGCGTTCGGCGCGACCACGAACTGGTCGCCGGAGTGCTCGCCGCGCGCCTTGCGTCCGGCGTCGAGCCACGCGCATCCGTTGGCCAGCTGCTCGTCGTGACCGGCGCAACCGAGCACGAGCGGGCCCCGGATGCGGGCGAGCGCGAGAACCGCCGCCGAATTGACGTCGTCGGTTCCGGACGCGCAGGGCACCCAGCTGCCATTGACGGTAACAGCGGGGCTGGGAACCGGGGAGTTGCAGATCAGTCCGGTCGTGCCCGCCGGCGCGATGGCGCCGTAGACGAGGTTCGGGTATGCGACGGCCGCCCATAGCGCCAACTGGGCGCCCCGCGAGCTGCCGAAGGTGAAGATGCGATCGCGGTCGACGCCCGGCTGCGACCGGAGCCACGATACGGCCGAGACCACGGTCTCCGCCTCGAGGGTGCGCGCGGGATTGAGCTGGCCCGCGGACCCGTAGGTCGAGAGCGCGAGCGTCGGGTAGCCGAGCGCCGCAAGCTGCGAGGCGATGAGCCCGCCCGTCGACGTGCCGTTGTCGGTGTTGTCGAAGACGATCACGGCTGGTTTCAAACCGGTAGCGCGCATCGGAGGCTCGAAGAGCGACCCGGTGACCCCGTCGTCGAAGACGGCACGAGACTGCACGGATGCGGCCAGGCCGACGCGGCGCAGCGCGGTCTTCGCGACGGTCCTGGCCCCGACTGTCGCCGCGAGGTCGACCGTGAGCGTCGACTCTCCCCACATCTCCTCCGACGTCGCCGGCGCCCCCGACTCGTTGGCGAGCGACCAGAACAGTCCCATTCCGTCCGCGCCCGTGAACGGCGCCTCGACCGGAGCCTGGGTCGAGAGGTCGACCATGCCATCGGCGGGCACGGCGTAGACGGCACGCGACGACCAGACGGAGCCCTCGGTCGTCGTCGCAGTGATCGTGACGAGCTGTCCGGGCGGGAGCGCGCGGATCCGGATGTGCACCGGATCCCATGCGTCGCTCGGGTTGCCGCCGACGACGAAGCGGGGGCCGACTCGGCCGGAGGCGGCCGCGCATCCGGAGACCGCCGCAGTGCTCAGTAGTACCGCGGAGAGCGCCGCCAGCATCCGGACCACAGAACGTTTCATCGTACGGGCCATCATCGCGCGGCGAACTGCAGGACCTCGGTGACACGCGCCCAGAACTCGACGCGGGCGTCCTCGGTCGCCTGGGCGGTCGCCGTCGACAGGTTCTGCAGCCCGACGGGAACGATCGGGGGTGTGCTGATCGAGTGGGCTGCCCCGGGCTCCACCGTGAAGACGTCACCCGGCCTGCCGCCGCGAACGGTGCGGCCTGCGGCCAGCCAGTCGCAGGCGTTGGCGAGGATCTCATCCTTCTCACCGCAGGCGAGCATGACGGGGCCCCGGATGCGGTCGAGCCGCAGTTGAGCCGTGTCGGCGATCGTGCGTGAGGGGTCTTCGCACGGCACGGGGAGCCCGTTGGCCGTGAGCACCGGAGTGAGCGCGGACGAGGTGCACAGGAGCGCGGTCGTGCCGCTAGCGGCGATGGCACCGTAGATCTGCTCGGGCTGGTTGGACGCGAACCACAGCGCCAGTTGGGAGGCACGCCAAGTGCCGAACGTGAAGATGCGTGCCGAATCGACGGTCGGCTGCAACCGCAACCAGCTGACCGCGAGGTCGAATGATTCCACGGATAGGGCGGACGATCCGGGGATCTGCCCCTCGGGGCCGAAGGCGGGAAGCACGAACGTGGAGAATCCGATCGAGGCGAGCTGTGCTGCGGTGAACGCCGCCGACCCACCTCCGTCGTCACCGTCGATCAGCACGACCGCAGGCCGACTCGCCGCTGGATTCGGATCGCGCTCGTAGTACGTCCCGATCCTGACGTCGTAGGTCGTGCCGCCCGGTGACCCTCCGTCGGTCGTGCGGATGAGGTCGCCGGCGAAGATCGCACGGGTCGAGATCTGGTGTGCGAACCCGGTGCGATGGATCGTCGTCGCGGCGACCTGGCGTCCGTTCTGCGTCGCGGTCAGACGGATGTTCACGTCGTCGTTCGCCCAGGCCGCTTCGAGTTCGCCTTGGCTCTGGGACGGGCCGTCGAGGCTCCAGATCAGGCCCGCCGGATCGGGCTTCGAGAACGGGGCGAGCAGCGGGCGGGCGTTCCACAGCGAGACAGCGCCGTCGGGCGGGACCGTGTAGACCGCGCGGGAATGATATCTGCCGCTCTCCACATCGGCGGTGGCCGAGATCACAGCCGTCTGGCCGGGCTGGAGCCCGTCGACGGAGACGGCCAGAGGATCTGCGATCCCCGAACGAAGCTGTGTCACCACGAACCTGGCCGAGCCGAGCCCGCCGGTCGACTCGCATCCGGACAGCGCTGCAGCCAGCGCCGTGGTGACGAGCACGGCGGCAGCCGCCACCAGCCTCCGGTGCCGCATCATTCTCTCGCCGCCCTGAGGAGGACTCGGGCAACGGCATTCCAGAAGGCGATCCGCGCGTGTTCCGTGGCCTCGGCGCTCGCGGCGTCGGGCAGATCGATCGGCAACCCAGGCGGCACGGTGATCGGATGCGCTGCCCCCTCCGCTCGCACGATCCCGTCGCCGGCGCGCGGGCCCCGGGCGTCCGCCGCCGCGTCGAGCCAGCGGCACGCGTTCAGGAGCACCTCGTCGTTCGTCCCGCAGCCGAGCACCACCGGGCCGCGCACGGCGTCGAGCGGGAAGACGGCCGAGCGGTCGACCTTGCCCGCATCCGCCTCGCACGGTACGCCGATCCCGTCTTCGAAGGCCGACGAGACCGTGCCTCCCGCGAGACAGAGCAACGCCGTCGATCCTCCCGCACCGAAGGCGCCCGCGACCCGATCGCTGAATCTCACAGCGGACCACAGTGCGAACTGCTCGGCCTGCCCGGTGCCGTAGACGAAGATGTTGCGCGAGTCGATGTCCTCACGCTGGTCGAGCCAGTCGAGCGCGGCACTCACAGTCGACGCGTTGATGGCGTTCACGGTCTGCGCACCGTTGGCCGCGCCCCCCGCGGGAAGCACGAGCACCGACGAGCCGAATTCCGCGATGAGTGGGGCGACGAAGTCGGAGGAGGCACCGGCCGAGGTGTCGTCGAAGACGATGACCGCCGGCGTGCGGGGGCGCTCGATCGAGCGGGCGCTGTAGAAGTCGGCGACGGGTCCGTTCTCTCGCGCGCCCACCAATGGGTCGGCTCCGGGATGCGGTGGTTCCTCATCCCCCGCGGCGACGGCGGCCGCGACGAACGCCCGGTCGGACACGCGGGACGGCCCCGAGGTCGCACCGAGACCGTCCAGGCGGAAGAGCCGACTCGCGACGATCCGGCCGCCCTGCACGGCCTCGATCGTCACCTTCGAGGTTGACCCCATCCAGATTCCGATCTGATCCGAGACGCTGAGCTCCGGGCCGCGCAACGACCAGAACAAGCCGGCCGAGTCCGGGCTCGAGAACGGTGCGAGCTGCGGGCGCGCACGAGCGAGGTCGAGAACGCCCGAGACCGGGATCGTGTACGTCGCCTCGGACGACCAACGACCGCGCGGGGTGGGCATCGACGCCACCAGCTGTACGCGACTCCCCGGCTCCGCGCCGACCAACTGGAGCGGCACCGGCCAGAGCACCGACGTGTAGTGGATGAGCGGGGGCGTGACGAAGCGCGGGCCGATCCCGCCGGCGGGCGTGCTCGGGGCCGAGCATCCGCTCAGCACGAGGCCGGCAACGAGCGCGAAGGCGGCCGCTATCGCCGCCCGCCGCGCATCCCGTCGCCACCGCATGACCTCACCGTCATCCTCTCGGGCCGCCCGGCTTTACCCGGCGTCGATCGCCTCAAGCGTCTGCCGGGCGATCTCCAGCTCCTCGTTCGTCGGCACCACGAGCACGGTGACGGGCGAGTCGTCGGTGGAGATGACGCGCACGCCACTCCCCCGTTCCGCGTTTCGGGATGCGTCGAGCCGGATCCCGAGGCCCTCCAGCCCCGCGACGGCCCCGGCGCGCACGGCCGGTGCGTTCTCGCCGACGCCGGCGGTGAAGCTCAGCACGTCGAGCCCGCCGAGGATCGCGATGTACGCGCCGATGTAGTGCTTGAGGCGGTGCGAGTACGTGTCGAGCGCGAGCCGCGCATCCGGATCACCAGCGTCTGCCGTCGCCTGCACGTCGCGCATGTCGCCGTGGCCCGAGAGGCCGAGCAAGCCGCTCTTGCGGTTGAGAAGTTCGTCGAGCCCGTTCGTGTCGAGGTGCGCCCGACGCGCGAGATGGATGAGAACGGCCGGGTCGATGTCGCCAGACCGAGTGCCCATGACGAGCCCCTCAAGCGGAGTCATCCCCATCGAGGTGTCGACCGAGCGGCCACCGTCGATCGCGCACGCCGACGCGCCGTTTCCGAGGTGGAGCACGATCTGCTTCAGCTCGCCGAGAGGGCGTCCCAGGAACTCTGCGGCCTTCTCGGACACGTACTTGTGCGAGGTGCCGTGGAAACCGTAGCGCCGCACCCGGTGCTTCTCGGCGAGGTCGGCGTCGATCGCGTAAGTGAACGCCTCCGGGGCCAGGGTCTGGTGGAAGGCGGTGTCGAAGACCGCGACGTGCGGCACATCCGGAAACGCCTTCTCGGCCGCCCGGATGCCCTCGAGATTCGCGGGGTTATGCAGTGGCGCGAGATCGGCCAGGTCTTCGATGTTGATTTCGACGAGCGGGGTGACGACGGTCGGCTCGAAGAACCGCTTGCCGCCGTGTACCACCCGGTGTCCGACTGCGACGGGTGGGAACTCGTCGAGGCTCGGACCGTTCGCCTCGAAGGCATCGAGCATCGCGCGGAAGCCGGCGGTGTGATCCGGGATGTCCACGGTGCGCTCGGACTTTCCGTTCGGCCCCTCATGGGTGGTGTGACCCGAGCTGTCGCCGATGCGCTCGACCAGTCCGCTCGCGAGCGGGCGCTCGGTGTCCATGTCGATCAGCTGGTACTTGAACGACGACGAGCCGCTGTTGATGACGAGGACGGCGCTCATGACAGTTCCGCCTGGATCGCCGTGATCGCGACAGTGTTGACGATGTCGTCGACGAGCGCGCCTCGAGAGAGGTCGTTGATCGGTTTACGCAGACCCTGCAGCACCGGGCCGATCGCCACGGCGCCGGCGCTTCGCTGAACGGCTTTGTACGTGTTGTTGCCCGTGTTGAGGTCGGGGAAGATGAACACCGTCGCCCGGCCAGCCACCACAGAACCGGGGAGCTTAGCGGCGCCGACGGCCGCATCCGCTGCCGCGTCGTACTGGATCGGACCGTCGACGGGGAGCTCGGGAGCGCGCTCGCGAACCAGGGCCGTTGCCGAACGCACCTTGTCGACGTCGGCTCCTGTTCCGGACTCGCCGGTCGAATACGAGAGCATCGCGACGCGAGGCTCGATCCCGAACTGGGCGGCGGTCTCGGAGGACGAGATAGCGATATCCGCGAGCTGCTCCGAGGTCGGGTCGGGGATGACCGCGCAGTCCCCGTAGACCAGCACCCGGTCGGCGAGCGCCATCAGGAAGACGCTCGACACCACCGACACCTCCGGACGGGTCTTGATGATTTCGAAGGCCGGCCGGATGGTGTGGGCCGTCGTGTGCGCCGCACCGGACACCATCCCGTCGGCCAGTCCGAGGTGCACCATCATCGTGCCGAAGTACGACGCGTCTGTGACCGTGTCGGACGCCTGATCGAGAGTGATGCCCTTGTGGGCCCGCAGCTTGGCGTACTCGGTGGCGAAGCGCATCCGGAGCACGTCGTCGAAGGGGCTGAGCACATCGGCGGCAGAGATGTCCAGACCGAGCTCGACCGCGCGTGCCCGCACTTCGAAGGGTTCGCCGAGGATCGTGAGCCGGGCGACCCCGCGTGCGAGCAGTGTCGCGGCGGCGCGCAGGATGCGGTCGTCCTCACCTTCGGGGAGCACGATGTGCTTGTTCGCGGCGCGTGCCCTCTCGAGCAGGTCGTACTCGAACATGAGCGGGGTGACCACGTCACGCGGACTGACATCGAGTCGGGCGAGGAGTGCTTCGGCGTCGACGTTGCGCTCGAACAGGGCGAGCGCGGTGTCGTACTTGCGCTGCGAGTCCGCCGCCAGCCGGCCTCGAGCATGCGTGATGCGCACCACGGTGTCGTAGGTGCCGAGGTCGGTCTTGATGATCGGAAGCGTCGACCGCAGACCCGAGATGAGCTGCTCGATCGGCTCGGGCAGATCGAACCCGCCGTTCAGCAGGATGCCCGAGATCGACGGGAAGGTACCCGAGGCGTTCGCCATCAGCACGGCAAGCAGAACCTCGGTGCGGTCACCCGGCACGACGACCACGGCACCCTCGATGAGACGCGGAAGCACGTTGTTCATCGACATCGCAGCGACCACGACGCCAAGCGCTTCGCGGGCGAGCAGCGCCTCGTCGCCGGCGAGCAGCGTGCCGTCTGTGGCCTCCATGACCGACCGGATGCTCGGCGCGACCAGGAACGGATCCTCCGGGATCGCCCAGACCGGCACATCCCGTCGGCCCTCGAACGATCCTGAGATCACCGGTGCGGAGGTGACGGATGCGGAGCTCACCGCGGCCGACACGGCCGCGATGGTGGCCTCGAGGTTGTCAGGATCGGCGCGGTTCGCGATCACCGCGAGCAGGGAGGCGTGCTCGTCGCGCAGTTCCGCCATAGCGATGTCGGTCAGCTGGCGCAGGTCCTCGGGGGTGCGCGGAGCGGCCTGACCCAGACGCTCTCCGAGACCCTGACCGATCCGGCCGCCGAGCACGAGCAGGACGGGTGCGCCCAGGTTGGCCGCGATTCGCGCGTTGTAGCCGAGCTCGGTCGGGCTGCCCACATCCGTGTAGTCCGACCCGATGATCACGACGGTGTCGCACTTCGCCTCGACCGCACGGAACCGGCTGACGATCTCGGAGAGGGCTGCGTCCGCATCCGTGTGCACATCGTCGTAAGTGACGCCGATGGCTTCGTCGTAGTCGAGCGGAACGGTGATGCGGTCGAGCAGCAGCTCGAGCACGTAGTCGCGCTCCTCGGTGGACCGGGCGATCGGGCGGAAGACGCCCACCCGGCCGACCGCGCGCAACAGCGCCTCGACGACGCCGAGGGCGACGGTGGACTTGCCGGTATGACCCTCGGCCGATGTGATGTAAAGGGAACGCGCCACAACGCAAATCTATCGTCGTGCAGCCGGGAGACGGCCGGGAAAGCGCAGACCCGTTCGACCGGACCGCGTGGTGCGGGCGCTGCGCGCAGACGCAAAAGAAAAGACCCCCCACGCACCCGCCAGAGCCCGGTTACCCTTGCTGCGTTTCCGCCCTGGGGGAGTTGGCCTGGATGGCGCCACGTGGGGAGCCTCGGAAAGTCTACCGGATTCGCGTGTCACGAGGCGCCCTCGGGAACCGGTAGGATGCTATCTGGCGTTGTTCCGGACAGGAACGACAATCGCCTGGAGAATTCGCCTAGTGGCCTATGGCGCACGCTTGGAAAGCGTGTTGGGTGCAAGCCCTCGGGGGTTCGAATCCCCCATTCTCCGCCAGTTATCCCCATCGTCGAGGGCTCTGAGGTTCGCGTGATTTCGCGAAAGCTGTGGCCCCCGCTCCTCGCTCGGGCAGATTCGTATCTTCGGCCGGAGCAACCGCTTTGTCGTCCCTTCGAACTGGCCTACAGTGGGGGCGGTTCAGCGCGGTGGGAGGGCGAAGATGAAGCTGTTACTCACGTCGGGTGGTGTGACCAACGCAAGCATCCGCGAGACTCTGGTCCGGATGCTCGGCAAACCGATCGCTGACAGCAACGCGCTCTTCATCCCTACCGCGCAATGGGGGCAGCCCGCGTGCGGCCCCGAAAGCGTCTGGAGATCGACTGCGGGGCGCTGGGACGACGATCCTGGCCTCGTCGGCCTCGGCTGGAAGTCGGTGGGGGTGCTCGAGCTGACCGCCCTGCCGAGCCTCGCAACTGAGCGTTGGATGCCGTGGGTCCGTGAGTCCGATGTGCTGCTGGTCGACGGCGGTGAGGCGAGATATCTCTACAACTGGATAAAAGAGTCGGGCTTGGCCGCGTTGCTACCCGAACTCCCTGACACGGTCTGGGTCGGGGTGAGTGCCGGCAGCATGGTGATGACTCCGCGCGTCGGCAAGGAGTTTCTCGACTGGCAGCCCGACGGACCCGACGACACCCTGGGGCTCGTCGATTTCTCGATGTTCCCGCACCTGGAATACCCGGGATGGTCGGCCAACACGCTTGATGCCGCGCGGCGCTGGGCGGAGCGCATCCCAGGCCGCTCGTATGCGATCGACGACCAGACGGCGATCGCCGTCATCGGCGACGGCGTCGAGGTGATCAGCGAAGGGCGCTGGGAACAGTACGACCACTGAACACAGTGAGGTGGGGTGACGAACAGGCCGCTCCTTCCGGTTCGAATCCTGCATTCTCCGGGATGATGGAACCATGCCTGCTGCACACCGTCCCGGTCTTCGGGTCGACGCCGGGCTGACGATCCCCGAGGCAGAGCTGACCTGGCGGTTCTCGCGGTCATCCGGGCCCGGCGGACAGGGTGTGAACACTGCTGACTCTCGCGCGGAACTGGTGTGGGATGTGGCAGGCTCCACCGTTCTCTCGGCGCTCCAACGGGAGCGAATCCTCGAACGTCTGAGCAGTCGCGTCGTCGACGGGAAGCTGACGATTGCCGCATCGGAGCACCGCGCGCAATTGCGCAACAGGGAAGCTGCGCTCGCACGCCTGGCCGAGATCGTGGCAGAGGCCCTCCTGCCACCGGCACCGTCGCGAAAACCGACCAGGCCGAGCCGTGGTTCCAAGCTCCGGCGCTTAGAAGAGAAGAAGCGACGCACCGACGTCAAGCGCCTCCGTCGACCACCGGACGACTGACCGTGCAGAATCAAGGGGTGCCCCCTCATCCTTCCCGCCTTCTCCTTGCCGGGGCTGTCGCGGTTTGCGCCTCGCTCGCACTGGTGATGACAGGATGCTCGAGCACGCCGACGCCGAAGCCGACTCCGCACACGCTCACCCCGTCTCCCACCCCGACCGCGCTGTCGCTTCGCGACCTCGCCGCTCCGATCGGGTTGCGCATCGGCACCGCGATCAACAACGACACCCTCGCGCGCAGCACCGCGTACCGGTCCATCGCAGCCGGGCAGTTCTCATCCGTCACGGCTGAGAATGCCATGAAGTGGTCGGCGGTCGAACCCGTGCAGGGGAAGTACAACTGGGCGGCCGCTGACGAACTGGTCGCGTTCGCCCAGCAGAACGACCAGCTCGTCCGCGGGCACACCCTCGTCTGGTACAAGCAACTCCCCGGCTGGCTGACTGCCCAAGCCGCGACCCTGACACCCGACGCCACCCGCGCCATCCTGAAAAAGCACATCTTCGACGAGATGAAGCACTTCAAGGGCGAGATCTGGCAGTGGGACGTCGTCAACGAGGCGTTCGATGACAAAGGCAACCTGCGCGACAACCTGTGGCTGCAGAAGCTCGGCCCCGACTACATTGCGGATGCCTTCCGGTGGGCGCGGGACGCCGATCCTGATGCACTCCTCTTCTACAACGACTACGACTTGGAGTTCTCGGGCGCCAAAAGCAATGCCGCATACGCCTTGATCAAGAAGCTCAAGGGCGATGGCGTACCGATCGACGGGGTCGGGTTTCAGACCCATCTCGACACGCGTTACGGCGTACCGGATCTGCAGAAGAACATGCAGCGCTTCGCCGACCTCCACCTCGACGTGGCCGAGACCGAGGTCGACGTGCGCACGCCACTGCCGGTCACCCCCGAGGCCCAGGCCGCGCAGGTCGCCGAATACAGCCGCTCGCTCCAGGCCTGCCTCGCGGTGCGGCGATGCGTCTCGTTCACGGTGTGGGGTTTCGACGACGGCACGTCATGGGTGCCCAACACCTTCAAAGGGGAAGGCGCCGCCGACCTCTACAACGCGGACCTGCAGCCGAAACCGCAGCTGGATGCGCTTCTGAAGGTGCTCAAGGAATCATCCGACGCGCCGCATCGCGCAGACTAGGCGGCGTCAGCGCTGCCTGTCGAACCTCGCACCCTCGGGCTTGGACGGCAGCAGGTAGAAGACCAGCAAGAGGATGCCGCCGATTACCGGGATGAATCCCAGGAAGAAGAACGGGCCGGCCAGGTTGGCGTCGTGGAGTCGTCGCCAGATGAGTGCGATGGACGGCGTGACGATCACGACCACCCAGATCAGGTAGGCCACCAGCAGGATCCAGGAGATCGGGCCGAGGGCCCGCGTGCCGTCGCTGGTCGTTACTCCGCCGACGTTCCCGAGCGTCAGGAGGAGGATCTCGAAGACGACGGCGATGAGCACGGACAGCAGCCACCACCACCAGAATTCGCTGCGGCTCGCGCGTCCGGTGAAGTCGGTGTACTTCCGGAAGAACCGGCGGACGGCGTCGCCGAACGAGGCGCCGTACAACGGCAACCACAGCGGGGTTTCGGAGTTCTGAGGTGTGGTCACGAGTGGGTCCTTCCGAGCGGTGGCTTCTAGATGGAGCGGCCACAGTCAACCGCATCCCGGCTCCCGCCAGGGCCTTGATGACGCGGTGTGTCGCGCGTAATCGCTGGAGTGAGTATGCCGTGCGGCCGGAGGGTGGGGCGGCAGGCTCCCCCGGAGTCCTGCCACCCTTGCGTCGCGTTCCCCCGAATCGACGCACACACCGAGGCTATTTCCCGTCCAATCGGGCTGGAATGTACCGAAAGTCACATCTGTGGCAACCGGTTGTGGGCGGTCCGAGCATCCATGATTGTCGTGTGAGTCCGAAACCGCCCTCGAATGATGTCGAGGGCGAGGTGCGGGTCGTCGAAGAGTTGGTCCGGCGGCTGGCAGAGCAGGGCAGCGCGCTGACTGCCGACCCGACCGTCGTCACGCAGTTGAGGTCGCAGGTGCACACCATTCTGCGTCGGACGTTCGAGCGGCTGGGCCACCCCCAAGAGGCGCGGAAGGATCCGGCGAGCGGGTCAGCGGTGGGACGCGCGCGGGCACGCCAGAACATCCACCCGGCAGACAGCCTCGCCGCCGCCACTCTTCTCTTCGACATCGCCCTCGGAGAGCTGCAAGCCGAACTCGCCGACCACGATCCAGCTGACGTCGCGCGCGCGCTCAATGCGTCGATCATGGAACAGGTGGTTCCCGCGTCCCTGTCCTACGTCGACATCCTGCTCGAACGGTTGGCTGTCGCGCACAGCGAGGAGCGGCTCGGGATCTCGCGCGAACTCCACGACCGGGTCGCCCACAGCATCGCGGCGGGCATCCAGAGGATCCAGCTCAGCCGCCAACCGGCCAACTCGGCTCACGATCGCATCACCGAAGCACTCGGGCTCCTCGAGTCGGCGCTCGACGAGACGCGTTTCCTCGCGTTGGACCTGCGTCACTCTGTCGGCGACAAGCACCTCGACGAGGCTATCGCCGACTATGTCGCCGACCTCGGCGCCGACCCGCCCGTCGTCGAGGCGCGGAGCGAAGGCGATCGCGCCACGCTCCAGACCGGGGTTCAGGAGGAGGCGTTCGTCATCGTGCGGGAGGCGATCCACAACGCGCGTCGCCACTCCCGCGCCGAGCGCATCCGCGTGACGTCCATCTGGACGCCCAACCGGCTCACCATCGCCATCGCGGACGACGGCACAGGATTCGAACGCGACACGATCCGACCGGGCGCGCTCGGGCTCATCGCCGCCCAGGAACGAGCGGAACTCATCGGCGCCGACCTCGCGATCGAGACCCGACCGGGGACGGGCACGACGGTGACGCTGACGATCGCACTGAAGGGTGAGCGAGAATGACGGGCGAGCGAGGATGACGCGCCGGATCGTGCTCGCCGACGACCACTCGCTTTTCCGTAAAGGCGTGCGCGCCCTCATCGAGCCTCACTTCTTGGTCGTCGGGGAGGCCAGCGACGGCGACGAGGCGATCGCCCTCGTCGAGCGCGAGGCACCCGACGTTCTCCTCCTCGACGTGGAGATGCCGGGAAGTTCGGCCGAGCAGACGCTTGGCCGGGTCCGCCGCCGTTCCCCGTCGACGGCCGTGATCATCCTGACCATGCACACGGATGCGGTGCTCCGCCGTCGACTGCTGCGCGCCGGTGCTTCCGCGTTCGCTGACAAGAGCATCGACGACCGCTCGCTCAGGGAACTCATCTCCTCCGTCCGGCCGGTATCAGGGGTGACCGACGAACCGGAACCGGCCTCTGCGACAAGGGTGCTCACCGACCGCGAGCTCCAGGTGATCGGGATGATCGCCCACGCATACACGAACCGCGAGATCAGCGAACGGCTGAACATCACCGAAGGCACCGTCAAACGGCACACCTCGAACATCTACGCCAAACTCGGCGCCACCTCGCGGATCGACGCCGTGCGCAAGGTCGTGCGGCTGAACCTCCTGGAGGGATGACGCGACGGGCGCGGCATCCCGCGGCTCAGCATCCTGAACACCCGAGGCGCGCGCGAGGGCTTGCGCTCCGTTCTTGGTCCCGACGTGGCCTATCCTGTCGGCCGGGTCAGGCCGCCTGCAGCGCTTCCAGGTCCGCCCGCGTCGCCTGCGCCGCCGTGCCGCCGAGGCCGCGAACCGAGAGGGATCCGGATGCGGCAGCCCAGCGCAGGCGGTCGCGCTCGGAATCGACGCCGCCGAGCATGGCCGCCAGGTAGCCGGCGTCGAAGCTGTCGCCCGCGCCGGTCGTGTCCACCACATCCAGGATCAGTCCTGGCGCCTCTGCCGACCGGGCGCCAGCCTCGTAGGCGATGCCGCCGTCGGATCCGGCCTTGACGACCACCCGGCAGCCAAGCGCCGAGAGAAGTGCGCCGGCCTCGTCGATGTCCGAGATCGCGCGACCGGCGACGGCGCTCGACACAGCCAGAGCCTCCTCGCGATTCGGCAGGAAGCAGCTGACCTTTGGCAGGAGATCGCCGACGCCTTCCCAGCGCTCGGCCGGATCCCAGTTCGTGTCGAGGCTGGTCGTGATCCCCTCGCCCGCGAGCCAGTCGATGAGCACCGGAAGCGCGCGTGCGAGCGAGGGCTGCAGAAAGTACGACGCGACGTGCACGTGCCGGGGACGGAGGCGGCGGACCGCCTCGCGCACCGCATCCGCACCGAGCATCGGGATGCTACCGGGCAACGTCAGGATCGCCCGGTCGTTCTCCTGAGACAGCACGATCGAGACACCTGTGGCGATGCCGTCGCGAACGGTGACGGCCGAGGTGTCGACCCCGCGCTCGTTCAGCCGATCGAGCACGAACGACCCGAACTGGTCGGAGCCGACCACCGCGGCGAGCGCGGTCGCAACTCCGAGTCGGGCGAGCCCCGCCGCCACGATTCCCGCGCTGCCGCCGAGCACGAGGTCGGCGGTGTCCAGCAGTTGCTCCGCCTGCCCGAATCGAGGCACGACATCACCGGTGAGAAGGAGGTCAGGATTCGCGTCGCCGACGACGAGGACGTCGATCCCGCTCATCCCTTCAGACCAGAGAAGGTCATCGTCGCGATGAACTGACGCTGTGCGAACAGGAAGAACAGGATCAGCGGAAGCGTCGCGACCACGTTGCCGGCCATGATGAGGCTCCAGTTGGTCTGGTGCATCCCCTGGAAGTTCGCAATGCCGAGCTGCAGGGTGAACGCCTGCTGGTTGTTGATCGCGATCAGCGGCCAGACGAGGTCGTTCCAGGCGCCGAGCAGGGTGAAGATCGCGAGCGTCGCCAGCGCGGGGCGCGCGAGCGGCAGCACGATCCGGAAGAAGATCTGCCAGCGGTTGCAGCCGTCGATCGCGCCGGCCTCCTCGAGTTCGGCGGGAAGCGACAGGAAGAACTGCCGCATCAGGAAGATGCCGAACGCCGTGGCGAGCCAGGGCACGATCGCCGCTCCGAGCCCGTTCAGGAGACCCAGGTTGGCGAAGAGGATGTAGGTCGGGATCATCAGCAACTGGGTCGGGATCATGATGGTCGCGAGGATCATCAGGAATCCCAGATTGCGCCCGGCGAACTTCAGACGGGCGAACCCGTACCCGGCCAGCGAGCACAGCACGAGATTGGACACGATGGCCGTCGTCGACACGACGACCGTGTTGCCCAGCCAGAGCAGGATGTCCGTCTGACCGAACAGCTGGACATAGCCGTCGATCGTGAAGTGCGAAGGGATGAACGGAGGCGGGAACGCGACCAGCTCCTTGGCCGGCGAGAAGGATGCGAGTGCCATCTGCAGGAAGGGCACCAGGAACAGGATGGCGATCGGGAACAGCACGAAGTGCCATCCGCTCATCCTGTGCTTGTGCCGACCGCGGTCGGCTCCGATGCGCGAGGCGACCTCGAGCGACGATCCGGAGACCTCGTCGAAAACCGTTGCCATCAGAAGGCCTCCGTTCCGCGGCGCCGAGAGTAGACGACGACGATGATCGTGATGAGGAGCGTGACGGCGAAGAGCACGTATGCCGCCGCGGATCCGTACCCGAACTGCAGGGAGCGGAACGCCTTCTCGTAGAGGAAGTAGACGATCGTCTTCGTCGCGTCGAGCGGACCACCCCGCGTGGTCGTGTAGACGAGGTCGAACAGCTGGATCGCCTGGATGGTCTGCCAGATCGTCACGAAGACGGTCACCGGCGCGAGCTGCGGCCAGACGATCCGCCAGAAGGTCTGCCACGGGTTGGCGCCGTCGATGCGCGCCGCCTCGATGAGGTCGGACGGAACATCCTGAAGCGCCGCAAGATAGATGACCGTCGTGAACGCGGCCGATCCCCACAACGACATGATCGCGATGACCAGCATCGCCTGCTTGGGGTCGTCGAGCCAGCCCTGTTGCGGCAGGTGCAGTATCCGGAGCACGTTGTTGACTAGGCCGAACTGCGGGCTGAAGAGGTAAGTCGACAGGATGCCCGTCGACGCCGCCGACGCCACGAACGGCACGAAGATCGCGGTCCGGTAGAACCCCATCCAGCGGATCCGCCGGTTGAGGGCGACCGCGAGGAAGAGCCCGAGCAGCACGGAGGACGGAACGAACAGCAGGGTGAAGCCGAACGTGTTGCCGACCGCGTTCCAGAAGTCGGCGTCGGTCACCAGCTGGGCGTAATTCGCGCCGCCGACCCAGGTGGCCTGGCTGAAGCCGTCCCAGCTCTGGAACGACAGGATGAACGCCCACACCGCAGGGAAGATCGAGAGCCCCAGGATGATGATCGTCGCCGGGGCGACGAACCCCCATCCTGTGAGCGCCGCTTTCAGACCCTGCCGGCGGCGGACCCGGCGCGGGTTCGATTCCCGCGCCGGTTCCTGCTGCCTGATCGGTGGGCTGACCGTTTCGGCCATGAGTGTCGCCTGGCCCACGGCTACTTCGTCATCTGACTGTCAGCCGCCTTCGCGGCGTCGTCGAGCGCGGGCCCCGGCTCTCCCTGTCCTTGCAGGACCGAGGAGATCGCCTTGCCGATCTCGACCGAGAGGGCTGCGTATCCCTTCGTCGTCGGGCGGGTCTGCTTCACGTTCTTGGAGTTGGCGACGAACACGTCGTATCCGGGATACTGCGCCGCCTCCTTCTTCACGGCTTCCGATCCCGCCTCGGACGACCGCAGCGGCAGGTTTCCGACTGCGACGTTGAACTTCGCGTCCTGCTCGGCCGAGGTCAGCCAGCTGGCGAACTGCGTCGCCCAGTACTCGCGGTTCTTGTCGTGGTGGTCGAAGAGCGCCCAGATGTCCGGGCCCGACACGGTCTGGTGGTCGCCATCCGTTCCGGGGAGGTTGACCACGCCGTACTTGGTGCCGCCCGTCTTCAGGTCGGAGAGCTGCCAGGGCCCGGAGGTGATCATCCCGATGCGGTCGCTGACGAACAGCTGGCCGAACTTCGTGTCCGTCTGGTCGAGGTAGACGCTCTTGTCGTCGACCGCCATCGAGCGCAGGAAGGAGAGCGCGTCGTCACCGGCGGGCGAAGCGAACTCCGCCTTCTTACCGTCGGCCGACAGGATGCTCCCGCCGTTCTGCCAAAGGTGCGGCCAGAACTGCCAGGTCGTCTCCTCGCTGCCGGACACCGAGTATCCGTAGCCGTAGACGTGGTTGGCCGAGTCGGTCAGCTTCTTCGCTGCCGAGCGGAAGTCGTCCCACGTCCAGTCATTCGTCGGGTAGGCGAGGCCCGCTTTGTCGAACAACGTCTTGTTGTAGAGGAGGCCGATGTTGTCGACGACGGCGGGGAAGCCGATCACCTTCTTGCCGGTCGGCTGCGCGGTGCCGCGGGCAGCCGCGGTGAACTCGTCCCAGTTGACGTCGGGCTTCTTGATCGCATCCGAGATGTCGAGGGTGCGACCGGATGCTTCGAGCTGGCCCGCCCAGGAACCGAACGCATACGACATGTCGGGGTACTGGTTGCCGGCGAACCCTGCGGAGAGTTTCTGCAGCAGCTGGTCGGTGGAGGAGGCACCCGGCGAGAGGTCGACGGTGACATTCGGGTGCAGCTTCTCGAAGTCCTTGGCGAGGCCTTCGATCAGCTTCTCGGCCTCGTCGGCCTGGCCCGACCAGACCTCAATCTTCACGTTCGCCTTGGTGTCGAGCGTCGTGGCGCCCTGCGACCCGCTGCAACCGGCGAGCGCGACCGCGAGAGACGTCGCGGCGACGATGCCGGAGACGCGGAGTGCTCGTCTGAGGTTCGCCCGCTTACGGAGTGGACTAGTCATCTTCAGTTCCTCTCTTGGTGCTGTGATTCGGCGGGGTCAGCCGAGAACGATGGAACGCGTGAGGTTGCGGGGGCTGTCAGGGTTCAGCCCGCGGTGCTCGGCGATCGCGACCGCGAGCTGCTGCGCCCGAGCCAGTTCGACGAGCGGGTCGTTCGCGCCCGCGACGACGCTCGCGCCGGTCACCTCGATGTCGTCGACCAGGGACGGCTCAACACGGCCGATGATCCAGACGAGCGACCTCGAGTCGGCGACGGCGAGCGGGCCGTGACGGTAGTCGAGCAGGGGTACGACTCCGACCACGCCTGGGCGGCCTCGCGGATCTTGAGTGCGGCCTCCTGCGCGAGTCCGTACGTCCATCCGCTGCCCAGGTAGACGAAGTGCCCGTAGTTCGCCGGGTCGATGCCGAGGGGCCGGGCGAGTTCCGCCTCTGCCAGGTCGGGGAGTGCGGTCACGTCTTCGCCGAGCGCCGCGCGAGCGAGCAGCAGGAACGTCGTCGGGAAGCGCGTCTGCACGACAGACTCCTCGTCGGCGAAATCGAGCAGGAGCACGTCGTCGGCGCGGTCGGCGACGGGCGAGTCCGCGACCCCGGTGACCGCGATCTTCCGCACGCCCTCGGGAAGGGCGTCGAGCGCCTCGACGACCTCGGTGGTGGTGCCCGAGCGGCTGAGCACGATGACCGCGTCGTAGTTCCGCCATGGCCACGGCTCGGATGCGTAAGCGGCGTCGGTCACGCCGAAGCCGGCGGTCTCGCGAAGCGCTGCGAACGACTCGGCGACGTACGCCGACGTTCCGCAGCCCAGCACGAGCACACTGGCGCCCGGGAGCGTGAGCAGCTCGGTGGCCCGCTCGGAATGGCTTTCGAGGGCCTGTCGCCAGATCGCGGGCTGGCTGTCGATTTCGGTGCGGGTCAAGGACACGTGAACTCCTGTGTTCGGGTACTGCCGGGCGATGTGCAAAGCCGTTGACTCATCATTGGCTCACTGTGAGCGTTTGACAAGAAAACTGCCCACATCGATCAGTTCGGTTGATCGTTTGTTACAGACAGATGTCAGAGAGTGGCCTCGAGCCGCCCGCCGAGCGCAGTGGGGAGCACGTCGGCGTGAGCGGCGGTCAAACCGTCGCACAGGGCCCAGATCGCCTCGGGCGTGAGCGAGGATGCGGCATTCGGGTCGATGAGCACGGCCTGGCGCACGAGCTCCGGGTTGCCGGTTCTCACCGCCTCGATCGTGAGGCCCGCGACGGACAGGTAAGTGCGGTTGAGGGCAGCGCCCTGCTCCGGGATGCGGCCGACCGCCTGCGGGTGCAGGCCGGATGCGTTCACGAGGGTCGGCACTTCGACGACGGCGCCCTCGGGCAGGTTGTCGATCAGGCCGCGGTTGACGACGTTCGCGTGGATCTCCCGCTCGGTTCCCGTGAGGATCGAGTGGATGACCTGGGGCGCGTACTCGGCGGCGCCTTCCTCGAGTTCGAGCGGCTCGCCCGTCGCGAGCGCGGCCTTCGCGTGCTCGAACTCGGCCACGTTCTCCTCGGAGATGCCGACGTACTCGAGCGGCCGCAGGCGGAACCGTTCGATCTGCTCAGGCGAGCGCAGGAACCAGGAGAGGTACTCGGAGGAGTGCTCGCTGGTCTCGGTCGGGTAGAAGCCGATGCGCTTGAAGATCTCGACGCGCACCCGGCGTTCGAGCTCGGGATCGGCGGCGATCCGCTCGCGCAGCCGCCCGTAGAGGTCTTCCCCGTTGCGCGACCACTCGACGAGCCACGACTGGTGGTTCACGCCGGCGGCACGGAAGTGCGTGCCCTCCAGCGGGACGCCGATCAGCTCGCAGAGGTCGTGCACGGTCCAGTACACGCTGTGGCACAGGCCGACGACCTTCAGCTGCGGCGCGACGACCGAGAGCCACCAGACATTCATGGCCATCGGGTTCGTGTAGTTGAGGAACCACGCGTCAGGACACAACTCGAGCATGTCGGCGGCGATCCCCGACAGCACCGGGAACGTGCGGAGGGCGCGGAAGACGCCCCCGACGCCGGTCGTGTCGCCGATCGTCTGCAGCAACCCTGCCGCAGCGGGGATCTCGAGGTCTTTGCGGGTGGCGTCGATGCCGCCCACCTGGATCATGTTGATGACGAAGTCGGCGCCGCGCAGCGCATCCCGCCGGTTCTCCGTCGCGACGATCTCGGTTTCGCGGCCGAAGCGGGCGGCGACCTGCTCGGCCGTGCCGACGGCGACGGCGAGGCGTTCGGCATCGATGTCGTGCAGCACGATGCGAAGCGATGGCAGGTCGTCGAAGCGGTAGAGATCGGCGAGCAGCTGGCGGGTGAAGACGACGCTTCCCGCGCCGAGGAAGACAATCTGAGGCATGAACAGATCATGATGCCGAATTCGCGATTTGCACAATAGAATGAGCGAATCGCGGCAAAAGTGGTCATTTCGACTGATCATTTGAGACCGCCAACGAGAGGATTCCGGATGGTCACACCCGCCACGGAGACGCTGCTCGCGCGCGTGACCTCCGGCAAACGTGCGAAGCGGATGATGGGCATCCTGGACCTGATCGAGGAGCGCGGGTCGCTCAGCATCGACGAGCTGTCGACGACGCTCTCGATCTCCCCCGCGACGGCGCGACGCGACCTGGCCGACCTGGCCGACCAGAACCTGATCCTGCGCACCCACGGCGGGGCGTCCATTCTCAGCCGCGGGCGCGAGCTACCCGTCGCCCTGCGTGATACCCGGTTCCAGGATGCGAAACGAGCCATCGCCCGCGCCCTCATCGCGCGACTGCCCGCCGAGCCCCACGTGATCGCCCTCTGCGGCGGCACCACGACGGCCAGCGTCGCCCGCGAGCTCGCGGGCCACCGGGACATCGCGGTCGTGACGAACTCCCTCACCATCGCCGGACTGCTCAGCGCGTATCCGGGCGTGCGCGTCATCATGACCGGCGGCTTTCTGCGACCGCAGTCGCTCGAACTGGTCGGAGCCCTCGCCGAGAGCACGTTCAACTCGGTCAACGTTGGCACGGCCATCCTGGGCGCCGACGGCATCACTGCGGCCGCAGGCGTGACCACGCACGACGAGACCGAGGCGCGAACCAATCATGCGATGGTGAGCAAGGCCCAGCGCACCGTGGTCGTCGCGGACGGGTCCAAGATCGGCCGAGCCGCCCTCGCGCAGTGCTGCCCCATCCAGGAGATCGACCTGCTGATCACCGACAGCACGGCCGATCAGGAGGAGTTGCAGCGCATCCGTCTCGCCGGTGTCGAGGTCGTCGAGGTGGTCGTCACACCCTGACGCCTCCCCTCGGTGTGCCCTGGTTACGGGCCAGAAAAAGGGGTCATGTCCCCCAAAATGCCGCTACCGGCGCGCTTGCGAATAAGCGAGGCTCAGTGGAATGAAGGGGCAATCGCTTGAGCAGGAGAAGGTCGTGACGCCGTCGCGCACCGTGCTGCGCCCTCACGCGCACCTGTTCAAGCGTGGGCTGATCGCGATCTTCGCGCTGACCACCCCTGTCTTCGCGGTGCTGTACTGGCTGACGATTCCGGATGGGGTCTGGCCGCTCGTGCTCGCAATCCACATCCTCGTCGTGGTCGTCGTCACCCTGGCCGTTCTCTCGTACTTCTCGACCACGATCCAGTTCGTCCACGACGGCGTCCGCGAACGCGGGTTCTTCGGACGCACGATCGAGGTGCGGCACTCGATGGTCGGCGCGATCGTGCTCATCGATCTGTACGAGGGCAGCACACTCGACACCCAGCCGCAGTTGTTCGTGACGGGAACGGACGGGCGGGTGCTCATCCGGATGCGCGGGCAGTTCTGGGCCCTGGCCGACATGGAGCGGGTGGCCGAGGAGCTCGACGTGCCGATCACGAAGCGCGCCGAATCCGTCACCCTCACAGAGCTTCGACGTACGTCGCCCGAGTTGCTGTACTGGTTCGAGCGCTTTCCTCGCGTCAGCCGATAGGGGCAGCTCTAGCGCTAGACGACGGCGCTGGTGGCGATCCCGAGCGAGGGACCTTCCGGGCTGCTCGACGGCAGCTCGTGAAAGCCGAGCCGGTCGTAGAAAGCGCGCGCCGACTTGTTGGAGCCCGAGACACCCAGGTGAACGGCAGGCACGCCACGCGCTTCGAGTTCGGCGAGCAGTCGACGGATGAGCGCCCGACCGAATCCCTGACCCTGCAGTTCGGGAAGCAGGTCGATGTGCAGGTGCGCGGGATACTCCCCCAGCTCGGGAACCAAGCGGCTGCCGTAGCTCAGGCCGTACCGGATCATCTCGCGCTCGTCGTCGGTCGCCGCGGCTTCGAGTGGGTGCCGCTTCGTGAATCCGGGGAGCCATTCGCGCTTGTACCAGTCTGCGAAGGCGACCGTGTCCGCGACGCCGATGATGTAACCCGCGACGTGATCGCCGGTGTCGACCACGTACGCGAGGTCGGGCTGGTAGGTCAGATACGGGTCCGCGAAGATGTCGGGCAGCAGGCTGTCGTCGCTGTACAAACCGGTCGCGTCTTTGCCGCTCGCGCCGGTTCGCACGCAGATCTCGTCGACGGCGTCGCGGTCGCTCGGACGGTAGGCACGGATCGCAGTCACCGTGAAAGTATTGCAGCGTGCCCGTCCCCACCGCTGCCGCCACCGCCGAGAGCTCTGTTGCAGCCTCCGCCGGGTCTGCCGGGCCGCGCAGCAACGGCCTGCTGACTCCGGATGACGCGGCCAGGCCGGTCAGGATCGCGCGCTACTGGCCGAGCGACGAGCTCGCACCCCTCGTGCGCCACTACTGGCTGCCGCGCTGGGAGCTCCCCGCCGGTTCCACCCTGCGGCAGGACGTGCTCGAGTATCCGACCAGCAATCTCGTGATTGAACCCGGCGAAGCCATGCTGCACCGCGCCCGTCGAGGACGCAGCGCGCGCATCCTCACCGGCCAGAGCTGGGCGTTCGGGGCGATGCTGCGACCGGGAACCGGACGCTCGCTCGTCGACGTCAGCGTGCGCACTCTCCCGCCGTCGATACCGTTGAGCGCCCTGAGAGTCCCTGGGGTTCAGGATGCGGTCGACGCGGTGAGAACGCATATGGCGGCGGGCGACGACGCGGGCGCGATCGCGGCGTTCGAAGCTTGGCTGGTCGCGAGCATCCCGTCACCCGGCGCGGATGCGGTGCTCGTCGACGCGATCGTGGGCGCCGTCGAGAACGACCGCGGCATCACCCGCGTCGAGCAGCTCGCCGACCGGTTCGGGATCGGGGTGCGGCACCTGCAGCGACTCGTCGCCGGACACATCGGCTTCGGGCCCAAGTGGCTCATCCAGCGGTACCGGCTGCAGGAGGCCGCGGCCGCGTTGCGGTCGGATTCGCCGCCGGCGTTGGCGGACCTGGCCGTGGAGCTCGGGTATGCCGATCAGGCGCATTTCGGGCGCGAGTTCAAAAGCGTGATCGGGTGGACGCCGGGAGCATATCTCGCGGAGGCGGCTGGGGTGGCTGGGGCGGCTGGCGCGGATGATGCTGCTCCAGCGCATTCGGCTCGGGCGCGCTGATGGGAGCGGAGGCGACCACAGGCCTGCTTGCGCCGTGGATCAGCCGATGGGCACTCATCCCCGACGGCCATGCGTTCGCGACACCGAGCAGCGTGCTGCAGCCCGTGCGGTTCGCCGGGCGCGAGGCGTTCCTCAAGGTCGCGACCGTCGACGAGGAGAGCGCCGGCGGGCGCGTGATGGTGTGGTGGGCTGGGCGTGGGGCCGCAACGGTCCTCGCGTCGGAGGGCGACGCGCTGGTGATCGAACGCGCGACGGGCTCGCGGAGTCTGGAGCGGCTTGCGACGGCGAGCGCCGAAGGCGACGACGAGGCCACACGCATCCTGTGCCGTGCCGGGCTGCGACTGCACGCCGTCGACGACCGGCCGCTGCCTGCGGGGGTGGTCGGGCTGGACCGGTGGTTCCGTGAGCTGTTCGAGCTCGCGGCCGAGCATCCGGAAGCCCGGGAAGGCTTCTATGCGCGAGCGGCGGTTGTCGCGCGGGAGCTGCTCGAAGCACCGACGGGTGACGTCGTGCTGCACGGCGACCTGCACCATGGCAACGTGCTCGACTTCGGGGTGGACGGCTGGCTCGCTATCGACCCGAAGCACGTGGTGGGCGATCCGGGGTTCGATTTCGCGAACATCCTGTGCAACCCGTCTGCTGAGGTCGCGCTGACGCCGGGCCGGTTCGAGCGGCAGCTCGCCGTGATCAGCGACGAGACGGGCATCGACCGCGACCGGATGCTGCGGTGGGCCGTCGCCTGGACCGGACTGTCGTCGTGTTGGTCGGAGGGTTCTGGTCTCGACGTCGAGCACACGCTTGCGCTCGGGATGCACGCCCAGCGCATCCTGAACTGACGGTCGGGCGCGCTCGTTTGCCACCTGTCGTCGTTCTCAGCGGCTGAGAGTGACGGATAGTGGCAAATAGGGCCCGAGGCGCGGCCGGCGGGCGGGCGCCCGGTCAGCGGCGGCGACGGGTGCCGAAGATGCCTTCGACGACGCCGGTCAGGATGCTGCTGGTCGCCTTCGAGCCGAGCACCTGCTCCAGGATGTTCGGCTGCGGCTTCGAGGTCGTGCGCTTGGCGCGGGCCGTCGGTCCGGTGGCCTTGAGCAGGCGGTTATACTCGGCTTCCGCCGCCTTCTGAGCCTTGGCCTGCGCGGCCGCCGCTTTGTCGGCCGCCTTCTGCGCATCCACGGCAGCCTTCGCCTGATCCAGGATGCGCTCCTGCTCCTCGGCCGCGGCCGCCGCCGCATCGAGCTTGCGGCCGAGCATCTCACGGGCGGAGTCGCGGTCGATGGCCGCGCCGTACTTCGCCATCAGCGGTGAAGCGGCGACGGTCGCGTCGATCTGCGCCTCGGGGGTCGGCGACATCGAACCCTGAGGTGCGCGGAGGCGTGTCCACGCGACGGGGCTCGGCGCTCCCTTCTCATTCATGACCGTCACGATCGCCTCGCCGGTGCCGAGCGACTGCAGTACCTCGGCCAGGTCGTAGCCCGATTTCGGGTACGTCGAGACCGTGGCCTTGAGTGCTTTCGCGTCATCCGGAGTGAAGGCGCGCAACTGGTGTTGCACCCGCGAGCCGAGCTGCGCGAGCACCTCGGACGGCACATCCTTCGGCGTCTGCGTGACGAAGAAGATGCCGACTCCCTTCGACCGGATGAGCCGCACGGTCTGGGTGATCGACGCCAAGAAGTCCTTCGACGCATCCTTGAACAGCAGGTGCGCCTCGTCGAAGAAGAAGACGAGCTTGGGCTTGTCGAGGTCTCCGACCTCGGGCAGGTCGTTGAAGAGGTCTGCGAGCAGCCACATCAGGAAGGTGGAGAACAGCGCGGGCTTGTCCTGCACGCCCGGGACCTCGAGCAGGCTGACGACGCCCGACCCGTCCGGCGCGATCTTCAGGAACTCGGACGTGTCGATCTCGGGTTCGCCGAAGAACGTGTCGGCGCCCTGGTCGGCGAACGTGATCAGTTCGCGCAGGATCACCCCGACCGTCGCACTCGAGAGACCGCCCAGATCGGTGAGCTCGGCTTTGCCGTCGGCACTGTTCAGGAAGGTGAGCACCGCTCGCAGATCGCTGAGGTCGAGCAACGGGAGCCCCGCCTTGTCGGCGTAGTGGAAGACGAGCCCGAGACTCGACTCCTGCGTGTCGTTGAGACCGAGCACTTTTGACAGCAGGAGCGGCCCGAATCCGGCGACGGTCGCCCGGATGGGAATGCCTTTGCCGACTCCGCCGAGCGAGAAGTACTCGGTGACGGATGCGCGCGGCGTCCAGTCCTGACCGATCCCCTTCGTGCGCTCGAGCAGCTTCTCATTAGGCTCGCCCGGGCTGGCGATCCCCGAAAGATCGCCCTTGATGTCTGCGGCGAAGACGGGCACGCCGGCCGCCGCCAGCTGTTCGGCCAGCACCTGGAGGGTCTTCGTCTTACCGGTTCCGGTGGCGCCGGCGACGAGTCCGTGGCGGTTCGTCATGGCCAGAGGGATGCGCACGGGCACGTCGGGCTGCGCGTCCCCGTTGACGAGCGCCCCCATCTCGAGCGCTGCGCCGGCGAAGGCGTAGCCGTCGCGGATCACCGCGACCTGGTCTGCGGAGAGCGGGGCGGTGGGGGTGGTGGGGGTGGTGGGTGAGGTGGCTGCGGTGGGAGTGGGCGCGGCGGGTGGGGTGGGTGAGGCGGGAGTGGGCGCGGCGGGTGGGGTGGTGGCAGCGGGTGAGGGGGCGGCGGGCGCGGCGGGTGGCGCGGTGGCCTCGGAGGCGGTCGTGGCTGCGGCGGCTTGTGCCTGCGCCGCGGCCACTGCTGCATGCGCGGCCTCGGCCTGCACTTGGGCGGCGGCTGCCGCATCCTGAGCCCGCTTCAACGCCTCGGCGGCCTCGGCTTGCAACTTCGCGGCGCTATCGGCGGCGGCTGCCGCGTCGGCCTGGGCTTTCGCAAGTGCGTCGGCGTCACTCATGCGCTCACTCTAGCCACGCCTCCGAATGCCCCGATAGGCACCGAATGCCCCCAACGACCGCTGCCCAGTCGTGCGAAAAGTGCACTTCGCGGCTGCCGTGAAGCCCTTTTCGCACGACTCGACACCCACCGCAGGGCCGCACGCGGCGAGTCGTGCGAAAAGCGCACTTCGCGGCTGCCGCATCCCACTTTTCGCACGACTCGACACCCACCGCAGGGCCGCACGCGACGAATCGTGCGAAAAGTGCACTTCGCGGCTACCGCACCGCACTTTTCGCACGACTCGACAGCCACCGCAGGCCCGCGCGCACGGCGAATCGTGCCAAAAGTGCACTTCGCGGCTGCCGCAACGCACTTTTCGGACGACTCGACACCCAGCACAGGGCCGCACGCGCGGCGAGTCGTGCCAAAAGGGCGGGTCAGCCCTCGCGGAGGCCCCAGGGCTGGCCGTAACCGCCGTCTTCGACGGGGGTGGCCATCAGGGTGAGGTACGGCTCGGCGTCGAAGGCCTCGGGGCCGAGGACGCCCGTGCCCTTCCAGGTGCCGGTCGACAACAGTTCGAGGGCGATCACCGGGTTCAGCGCGGTCTGCCACACGACGCACTGGGCTTCGTACTCTCGCATCGTCCACTCGTTGTCGCTGACGTGGTACAGGTACACCTCGCGCGGGTTGCCGTCGAGACCGGTGCCCGTGACCCACACTCCGGCGCAGGTCTTGCCGGTCATCCGAGGGCCGATGGTCGCGGGGTCGGGCAGGGCCGCGGCCACCACATCCCGAGGCGCGACTTCGACCGGTCCCTTGTCGCTGCGCACCCGAATGGGCGAGGTCGAGTCGAGGCCGAGCTGGTGCAGGGTGCGCAGGATGCCGATGAACTCCTCGCCGAGACCGTACTTGAAGGTCACCCGTTCGGCGTCGATCCAGCGCGGCATGAGGAGCACCTCCTCGTGCTCGACGTTCACGCACTCGACGGGCCCGATCCCGTCGGGGAACTCGAACACCTCCGGCTCGCTGAACGGCTCGGTCGTGTACCACCCGGCATCCTTCTCGAAGATCACGGGTGGGTTGAGGCACTCCTCGATCGTGGTCCAGATGCTGAACGACGGCGCGAAGATCTCGTTGCCCTCCGAGTCGCGCACGACCAGGTTGGCGCCGTCACGGGTTCCGAGTTCGTCGATGTGCGAGAACAGCTTGTCGGACGCGTAGCGGGCGAACACATCGCTGAGCCCCGGCTCGACGCCCATGCCGACGAGCGCGAGCCGGCCCGCCGCCTCCCAGTCGCCGCGGAGGGCGAACTGGTCGTCGCCGAGCTTGACCCCGGTTCGCGAATAGGGGTCTGTGGGATGCGGCTCCGACAGGCTCATCGCCATGTCCAGGTAGTCGGCGTCGGCAGCGAGCGCTCCCGCGAAGATGGTCGGCACGAACTTCGGCTCGACGGCGTTCATCACGTGGGTGATGCGGTGTTCGCGCGCGACGGCGGCGACCGCATCCGGATCGGAGGCGTCGATCGCGGCCGCGGTGAACCGGGCAGCGGTCTCGTCACCGTGTTTCGCCGCGATCCAGGCGATGGTGCGCTCGGCGCGCGCGACGTCGTAGTCGCTCACGACGATGGTCTCGTAGAACGAACGTCGCGCGGCGATCTTGGCTATGGCGTCGCCCACGCCGCCGGCGCCCACGAGCAGGATTCTCATGGGCGCAACGCTATCGCCCCCGACCGACGCCAACCAGGGCGTACGATACTTCTGCCAAGAAAGTAAATCGATCAGGAGCACCGATGCTGCCCGAAGACTCTCGCCCCGAATCCGCCGAACCGATCGCCGACGACGAGGCGGGAGCAGGGATGCGCGATGCCGACCGCCTCGTGCACCTGCGTGCGGGCGGAGTGAGCGTTCTGCTCGACCTGCGCGGCGGACTGCTGCCATCCGTCGTGCACTGGGGAGCCGACCTGGGCCAGGTCAGCGCCGACGATGCCGTCGCGCTCGCGCTGGCCGACATGCAGCCCCACATCAGCAACGCGGTCGACGAGCGGGTGCGCGTGGCGATCCTGCCCGAGTCGCTCACCGGGTGGACCGGCAGGCCCGGCGTGAGCGGAAGTCGCGACGGTCGCGGTTGGGCCCCGCGCTTCAGGACGACCGGGCTGTGGCTGCGTCCTGAGGCCAGCGCTGGCACGACCGCCGAAATCACTGACACTACCGACGGCACGGATGCGCGGCTCAGCACCCTCGCAACGGGTGGCCGCCTGCGCGTGGAGGCCGTCGATCCGGAAGCCGAACTCGCCGTGACGATCGAGCTCGAGCTCTCCCCCGCCGGTGTGCTGCGCGCCTCCGCCGAGCTCCAGAACCAAGGCGACGTCTACCGGCTCGACGACCTCGCCCTGGCCTTCCCCGTGCCGCCGCGCGCCCGCGAGATCCTCGACTTCGCGGGGCGCTGGGGCAAGGAACGCACGCCGCAGCGTCGCGAGCTCGGCGTAGGCATCCACCTGCGCGAGGGTCGCAAGGGGCGCACCGGCGCCGATGCGGCGACCCTGCTGAGTGTCGGCGAGCCCGGGTTCGGCTTCGCGCACGGTGAGGTGTGGGGCGTGCACGTCGGCTACAGCGGCAACCATCGCCACTACGCGGAGCGGCTGCCGACCGGCGAGCAGGTGTCCGGCGGCGGCGAGCTGCTTCTGCCCGGCGAGATCATCCTCGGCCCGGGCGACAGGTACCGCACCCCGTGGGTTTACGCCGTCTACGGTCAGGGGCTCGACGACCAGGCTCGGCGGCTGCACCGGCACCTGCGGGCCCGGCCGCAGCATCCCCGACGTCCCCGGCCGATGACACTGAACGTGTGGGAGGCGGTGTACTTCGACCACGACCTCGACCGGTTGCTCGCCCTCGCGGAGAGCGCCGCGGCGATCGGCGTCGAGCGGTTCGTACTCGACGACGGCTGGTTCCGGCACCGTCGCCACGACCGCGCCGGACTCGGCGACTGGTACGTGGACGAGACGGTCTGGCCGAACGGGCTCACCCCGCTGATCGAGCGGGTGCGCGGACTCGGCATGGAGTTCGGGCTGTGGTTCGAACCGGAGATGGTGAACCTCGACTCCGACCTGGCGCGCGCGCGTCCGGAGTGGGTGATGCAGACCGGTGGGCGCATCCCGGTGGCGTCGCGGCACCAGCAGGTGTTGAACCTGGGGCTGCCCGAGGCTTACGCCTATGTGCGGGACAGGATGGTCGACATCCTGAGCACGAACGAGATCGCGTACATCAAGTGGGATCACAACCGCGACCTGGTGGATGCGGGTACTTGGCCCGGCGGCGAGCCGGGCGTGCACCTGCAGACGCTCGCCGCCTACCGGCTGATGGACGAGTTGAAGGAGCGCTTCCCCGGGCTCGAGATCGAGTCGTGCTCGTCAGGCGGTGCGCGTGTGGACCTCGGGGTGATCGAGCGCACCGACCGGGTCTGGGTCTCCGACAACATCGACCCGCTCGATCGGCAGCAGATGAACCGCTGGACCCTGCAGCTGCTTCCGCCCGAACTGCTCGGCTCGCACATCGCATCCGGACGCTCGCACACGACGCGGCGCGTGCACGACCTCGGCTTTCGAGCGGCGACGGCGCTGTTCGGACACCTGGGCATCGAGTGGGACCTGTCGGAGGCGTCGCCTGCCGAGCTCTCGCAACTCGCAGAGTGGATCGCGCTGTACCGCTCGCGGCGCGACCTGCTGCATACGGGCGACATCGTGCGCATGGACGAGGTCGACCCGACCTTCTGGGTGAGTGGCGTGGTCGCGCAAGACCGCTCGGCGGCGCTGTTCTCGCTGGCGTATCTCGGACGGTCGGATGCGGCCCCGCTCGGGCGGTTCACCCTGCGCGGGCTCGACCCCGAGCGCCGCTACCGCGTGCGACCGCTGACGATCGGCGACCCTGCGCACGGGTACCGGGTGCCTCCGTGGTTCGGGGTTCCGGATGCTGCGGGCGCGGTCACGACGGAGGGCCTGGCGCCGCGGTCGGTGGCGATCCCGAAGGGGGCTGTGCCCTCCGGAGTGGTGATGACGGGGCGCGCGCTCGAGGTGGCGGGCCTGCAGGCGCCGATGTCGTATCCGGAGCAGGCTTGGCTGATCGAGGTGACTGCGGTCTGAGGGGCCGGCGCGCGGGCGGGCGCCGCGTTCGTTACTCCGGAAGGTTTGCGCGGCGCGCCGGGGCGGTGTCCGTAATTACGGAGGAAACGCGCCTGAGGGGGTGAAACCTCCGGAATTGCGGATGTGGTCAGCGATCGCGGATGGGCTCGGAGGCCGGGTACGCGCGGAGCATGCGGGTGCGGATCGCGGTGGCGGCGGCGCCGCGGGCCCACTCGTTGAAAGCGAAGGGCTGCACTTCGATGGGGGCGGTCACGCTGTTCCAGACGGTCGCGTCGGCGAACGCGGTCAGCATGGCGGGTTCGGCGACGATGCCGAGCCTGGCCCCCTCTCCGGCGAGCAGGATCTTCTGCGGGTCGACGGTGTTGGCGACGGATGCGAGCAGCAGCCCGAGGGCGGTGCCCGCCTCCTCGACGACGAGGCGAAGCTGCGGGTCGCCTTGCTCGGCGCCGCGCAGGATGGCGGCGAAGTCGAGTGCGGCGGTCGCGTCCGACGCGACGGCCGCATCCGACGCGTTTGGGTCGGTGGGCGCGCCCGGGGTGACGGCCGCGGCCGCGCGCTCGATCGCATCCGTCGTCAGCAGGGCGCTCGCGCAGCCGCGGTGACCGAGCCGGCAGACCGCGTCGGAGTGGGTGAGCAGCTGATGGCCGATGCTGCCGAGAGCGCCGTGCGCGCCCGTGACCAGTTCGCCGCCCGCGACCAGACCCATCCCGATGCCCGCGCCGATGGTCACAACCGCGAAAGTGTCGAGCCCGCGGCCGGCGCCGAACCAGTGCTGGGCCTGCGTGAGGGCGTTGACGTCGTTGGCGACCACGACCGACAGGCCGAGCCGCTGTTCGACGAGGTCGGCGAGGGGAACGCCGGTCCAGTCGAGAAACTGTGACTCCCCACGATTCGGCCGTCGGCGCTGTTCCCGCCGAGGCTGATCCCGACGCCGCTGATCCGGCCGAAGGGGGCGCCGAGACCACGGACGAGTGCAGCTACGGCGTCAGCGACGACGTCGGGCGCGTGGTCGGTGAGGGGTTGTTCCTCCTCAGCGCGCACCGCGCCACGCAGGTCGGTGATCACGGCGTAGACCGTATCCGCCGTCAGCTTCACGCCCGCGAAGTGCTCGGAGGCGGGGTCGAGGTCGAGCGGCTGCAGCGGCCGACCGGCCGGTCGCGCCTGCGGCGCGCCCTCGAAGAGACGACCCTCGGCGATGAGCGGCTTCGTCAGCCGGGTGAGGCTGGGGCCCGAGAGGCCGAGCCGCTCGGCGAGCTCGACGCGGGAGAGCGGGCCGTGGATCAGGATCTCGAGCATCACCCGTGCCGCGCTGCCGACGACCGTGGAATCCGGGGCGGCCGGGGTGCTCATTCGCACATCCTATGGTTCCGGTATCGGCTTCGGTTTCACCAGGAAGAAGGGATGCGGTGCCAAGCGTTCGCGAGCGATCCGGTACGCCAACGGCGCCCAGACGATGACCGCTATACCGGAGCCGATCAACAGACCGGCAATCGTGTCGCTCAGCCAGTGCGCGCCCAGATAGGTGCGACTGAAGGCCATCAGGAGGGCCCAAGCGGCACCCGCGGCCCACACCCAGACCCGCGGAAAGATGATCCCGAGCACGACGACCATGGTGGCCGCATTGGCTGTATGCCCCGACGGGAATGAACCCGTGTCCGACTGCACCAGGATGTCCGTCGGCCGCGCGCGACCGACCGTGACCTTCAGGATCTGCACGCACAGCACCGACAGGATGCTCGCGATCGCGAAGTAGGTAGCGCCCCACGGCCGTCGGAAAGCCAGGAGTGTCAGGAAGATCAGCACCGGGATCACGATCGAGCCGATGATCCCGCCGCCCGCGTAGTTGAAGAACAGCGACAGACCGAGCCAGAAAGGCGACCGGTGTTCGACGATCTCGCCCATCCACTCCGCATCGATCGCGAAAGGCTCGGTGGGTCGGAAGGCGATGATCACACCCAGCAGTACGACGAGCCCGACGGCCACCGAGGCGGAGACCACCGGCCACCGGCGGGCGATTCTCGCTGCTTGCGCGACGTCGGTGTGCTCTTCCATGCCGTCAACGGTACCCGTCGGCGGTTTGGATGCACGGTCTGTCGGCGGTTTTATGGCATGCCGGTCGGCGCGGAGCGGTGTCTCTTCGGCACCGCACGCGCATCCCCGGTCGGCTCAGTGAGGCCCGGTCGGCTCAGTGAGCCAGTTCGGGCACGGTTCGGGGACGCACGATGAGCCAGAGCGCGGCAATGCTGATCGCCGAGCAGATCGCCATGACGAGCCCCATCGGCGCGGCGCTGGCCACGCCCAGCAGGCCGACGACGGGAGAGATGATTCCGGCGAGGCCGAAGTTCACCGCTCCGAGCAGGGATGCAGCGGTGCCGGCCTCGTGTCCGTGGCCGTTGAGCGCGATCACCTGAACGCACGGGAAGCCGAATCCACACGCGGCGATGAAGAACCAGAGCGGGATGACGACACCCCACAGGCCGGCGTGGGCCTGATCGAGCACGACGATCGTGACGGCCGAGACGAACATGACGATCGTCGAGACGGCGAGGATCCACTGCGGCCCGAAGTACTTGGTCAGGCGCGCCGCCGACTGCACGCCGATGATGATGCCGATGGAGTTCACCGCGAACAGCAGTCCGTATTGCTGGGCGTCGAACTGGTAGAGATCCTGGAACACGAACGAGCTCGACGACAGGTAGGAGAAGAGTCCGGTGAAGTTCATCGCGCCGACGATGGCGATTCCCACGAAGACGCGGTCGCTGAGCACCGACTTGTAGCGCTGCCCGACAGTGGAGTGGCCCGCATCCTGACGCCGTGCCTTGGGGAGAGTCTCGACGATCCACAGGGATACGCAGATCACCACGAAGAGGCCGTAGAACGCGAGCACGACGAAGATGCCGCGCCACGGCATGATGAGCAGGAGCTGCGAGCCAAGAACCGGGGCGAGCACGGGCGCTAGACCGTTGACGAGTGCGAGCCGGCTGAGCATGCGCACGAGAGGCCGTCCGCCGAAGAGGTCGCGGACCATGGCCATCGCGACGACACCACCCGCCGCAGCGCCGATTCCCTGGAACGCGCGCGCGACGCCGAGCAGTTCGACATTCGGGGCGACGGCAGCGCCGAGGCACGACACGATGTGCACGATCGTCGCGAGGATCAGCGGCAGCCGGCGACCCACTTTGTCGCTCCAAGGGCCGACGACGAGCTGTCCGACGCCGAAGCCGATCGTCGTGGCGGTGAGAGTGAGCTGGATCGCTGCCGTCGAGACGTCGAACTCCTTCTCCAGGGTCGGCAGTGCCGGGAGGTAGGTGTCGATGGTGAACGGCCCGAGCGCGGTCAGAGCGCCCAGGATCAGGATGTAGGCCAGCCTTTGACGGCCGGAGAGCGAGTCACCGGGGTGAACGACGGTAGTCACAGAAATCCTTGCAGGGAGAAAACGAACACCGCGGTCGGGGCCGCGGTGGGAAGGGAGGTGCTGGGGTGGTGCCGGAGTTCGGCGGAGCGCGTTCCGGACCGATCGAATCGATTCGAGTGCGGAACACTTGCAATCCTATCGGAAACAGGCGCGCAATGTTACCGTGCACATCCCCCTACTTCTGGTCACTTCGCGCTGGGTGCGCGGTGCTGAGTCGCGCCGGTCTTGGGTTCAGGATGCGCGCTCCTCGCCGCGAGTCGCGGCGAGAGCAGCTTCCCGGGGCCGCGGAAGGTGCGTTCGCCGCGACTCACTCCTGCCCGCGGTCTTGGGCCCCGGATGCGGTCGCCAGGTCGCGAGTTTCGGCGAATCGACCTTCCCGGGCTTCCGGAAGGTCGATTTGGCGCAACTCACTTGGCCGCGGTCCCACCCGCGGTCTTGGGCTCAGGATGCGGTCGTCAGGTGGCGAGTCGCGGCGAGAACGGCTTCCCGGGGCCGCGGAAGGTGCGTTCGCCGCGACTCACGGTGCGCGACGGGCCTCGGAATGCGACCCACCCGTGTGAGTTGCGGCGAATCGACCTTCCCGGGCTTCCGAAGGTCGACTTGACGCAACTCACCGCGCGCGGGCGCGTCGGGACCGGGCCTCGGGATGCGCGCTCCACGCCGCGACTCACGGTGCGCGACCGGTCTCAGGATGCGGTCGCCAGGGAGCGAGTTGCGGTGAATCGACCTTCCCGGGCTTCCGGAAGGTCGATTTGGCGCAACTCGGGAGGTGCGGGCGGGCGCGAAGCGCGCGCACGCGAGCGTCAGACGGCCGGCGGGCCGGAGGGGGCGGCGATGAGGGGCGCGAAGGCGAGCTCGGCGGCTCCGATGGTCAGGATGCGGGAGCCGAGTTCGGCGCGGACGATCGCGAGGTTCTCGGCCGAGGCGCGAAGTGCCTGCGCGCTGACCAGGGCGGGGAGGCGGTCCGGCGCGACGGCGTGCAGCGAGCCCAGGAATCCGCCGAGCACGATCAGCTCGGGGTTGAAGACGTTCGTCGCGGTGCGGAGCGCGGTGGCGAGGAAGCCGAGCTGCCGCTCGATCTCGGCCAGCACATCCGTCTCACCCGCTTCGACCGCGGCGGCGAGCGCACGGTCGAGCTCGTCGGGGTCTGCAGCGGTCAGGCCGAGCACGGCCAGCAGAGCGTGCTGGCTGACCTCGGTCTCGAGGCAGCCGATCGCGCCGCAGTGGCACCGGATGCCCGCCGAGTTGACGAGAGTGTGGCCCAGCTCCCCCGCGTATCCGGAGACGCCCGTCAGCGATTCGCCGCCGACGATGACGCCCGCGCCGATACCGGAGGCACCGCCGTTGAGGTAGACGAGGTGGCTCGCGCCCCGGCCTGCTCCGAAGAGCCGTTCTGCGTTGGCGCCGAGCCTTGCGTCGTTCGCCGCGTGCACCGGGTAACCGGTCGCCTCGGCGAGCTGGGCAGCGAACGGTTCGTCCACCCATTCCAGGTGCGGCGCGAGACGGACGACGCCGTCGCTCCCCCGTACGAGCCCCGGCACGGCGACGCCGATTCCGACGACTCGCGCTTCGGTGAGGTCGGGGCGGAGGTCGTCGATCACGGCGGCGGCGATGGCTGCTGCCTCCGTAGCGGACGGCACGTGATCGGTCGCCGAGCGCACCTGGTGCAGCACGGATCCGTCGAGGCCGACGACACCCACAGTGACCGCATCGATCTCAGGATTCACGCTGAGCGCGACAACGCGGGCGTCGGCCGCGACAACCGGGCTCGGGCGTCCGACCCGGTTGCTGGTCTGGGGCTCCCGCTCGGCGACGAGGCCGAGCTCGACCAGCTCACCGACGAGCGCGCCGACGGTCGACCGGTTGAGACCGGTCGCCTGCGTGAGCGCCGACCGAGGGATCGCGCCCGCGCGGTGCACCATCCGGAGAACCGTTGCGAGGTTGTGCCTGCGCATCGCGTCCAGATTCGTGCCCGCGCTGATCCCACCCGAAGTCTTCATCTCACTCGCACCCTACAGCCCAGCCCGCGAGCACAGGAAAAGGCGCTCTTCCGCTAACCATCGAACCATCGAACCATCCGCCGACATCTCACTCCCTTGCGGCGAGAGCGTCAGAGAATGACCAGCGCCGGCGACTCCTGCTCGACCGTGACGAGGCGGGCGGACGCCGGGGTGACCTCATACACGGCCCCGGTGATCGCGACGGAGACGCGTGCGGTCGAGGCACCCGCAAGGCTCCGTACCGTGGCACGCTTCTCGCTGACGATCGCGCCACCCGTGGTCTCGTCGATCGCCCGAGCGGTCGAGGAGGCCGCAACGTGGGAGGCGACCCAGACGCTCACATCGCCGGGTTCGACAATCCTGACCATGCGGCGGTCGCTGAAGGCGAACCGGGTCGTGGGCACCGTGAACGTCACACGGCGCGACTCCCCCGTCTCGAGGTCCACACGCGCGTAGCCGAGGAGTTGAGCGACCGGACGGGTCACCGATCCCTGAACATCGTGCCCGTAGAGCTGAACCGCGTCGGTCCCGCGAACGACTCCAGTGTTCGTGACCGTCACCGCCGCCGTGAACGTGCCCCCGGCTTGGACCGATGGATCGACGACCAGGTCGGTGTAGTCGAACGAGGTGTACGACAGCCCGAACCCGAAGGGCAGCAGCGGCGTCGAATCCGTCGCGGTCACATCCGATGGGCCGCCGAGGATCGGGTGCAGGTAGGAGTACGGCTGCGCGCCCGCCGAGCGCGGCATCGAGACGGGGAGGCGGCCGGAGGGGTTCACCGTGCCGGTGATGATGTCGGCGATCGCGAGACCGCCGCCCTCGCCCGGGAAGAACGCCTGGAGCACGGCCCCGGGCGCGTTGTCGTCATCGCCGAGGGCCCAGCCGATCGCATAGGGCCGTCCGGTCAGCAGCACCATCACGACGGGGGTTCCGGATGCGACGACCGCCTCGACGAGGCGGCGCTGCACTCCCGGGAGTTCCAGCGACTCCGAGTCGTTTCCCTCTCCGACGGTTCCTCGACCGAAGAGCCCTGCCTGGTCCCCGACGACGACGATCGCGAGCTCGGCCGAGGATGCGGCGGCGACAGCAGCCGCGAATCCTGACTCGTCGTCGCCTTCGACCTCGCAACCCTCGGCGTAGACGAACTCGGGCACGGGCAGCTCTGCTGCGGCGAACGCAGACGGAAGGGACTCCAGAACGGTGGGGATCTCGAAGCCGAGCGGAAGTTCCGGGTGGGTCGCGAGAACGTGATTCGCGAACGAGTAGCAGCCCTGGAGCGCCTCGGCGCGGTGTGCGTTCGGGCCGATGACCGCGACCTTCGAGAGCGGTGCTGAACGCGCGCCGAGCGGAAGGAGTCCGTCGTTCGAGAGCAGCACAACCGACTCCTCGGCGAGCCGGCGGGCGAGCTCGCGGTGACGTGGCGAGTCCAGGTCGATCTCGGTCGGCGCGGCACCCTCGAACGCTCCAACGTCGAGCAGCCCCAGCTCCTCTTTCTGAGCGAGGGCACGCAGCACGGCGCGGTCGACGAACGCCTCGTCGAACTGGCCCGAGCGGATGCGCTCCGCCAGAGGCTCGAGGTAGGCATTGCCCGTCGGCAGCTCGATATCGATGCCGGCCTCGAGCGCGAGCGCTGCGGCCCCGCCCTGATCGGCGGCGACGGCGTGCATGACCTCGAGGAACGCGACGGCGAAGTAGTCGGCGACCACGACGCCGTCGAAGCGCAGCTTCTCGCGCAGCACTCCGGTGAAGTAGTCGGGGTTCGCCGCCATCGGGATGCCGTCCACATCGGTGTACGAGTTCATCACCGACTTAGCTCCCCCGTCGAGGATCGCCATCTCGAACGGGGGCAGGAAGACGTCCGCGATCTCGCGCGGACCGGCCTGCACGGGAGCGTGGTTGCGACCGGCGCGTGACCCCGAGTACCCGAGGAAATGTTTGAGGGTCGCGTGCACGCCCGCATCCTGAAGCCCGCGAACATACGCGGTGCCGACGGTGCCCACGAGGTACGGGTCTTCGCTGATGCACTCGTCGACCCGGCCCCACCGGGGATCGCGGATCACGTCGAGCACGGGCGCGAGGCCCTGGTGGATGCCGAGCTCGCGCATCGAGGAGCCGATCGCCTGGGCCATCTCCTCGACCAGCTCGGGGTCGAAGGATGCGCCCCAGGCGAGCGGGGTCGGGAACGTCGCCGCCTTCCACGCGGCGAGCCCGGTCAAGCACTCCTCGTGCACGAGCGCAGGGATGCCGAGGCGCGTCTCGCGCTTGAGCCGGCGCTGCTCGGCCCACAGCCACGCCGCGCGCTCCGCCGGCTCGACCGGTCGGGTGCCGTAGACACGGGTGTAGTGACCGATGCCGTGCCTGGTCACCTCGGTCAGGTCGCCCCGGGCATCCTGAGCCGAGGCCATCTCGCCCTGCATGGGCGCGACGACGCCGTTCTGGTCGAGCCAGTACCCGACGATCTGGGCGAGCTTCTCTTCGAGCGTCATGCGGGCGTGGAGCGCACGAACGCGCTCGGACACCTCGGGCATGGCGGGGACGACAACGGTCACGGATTCTTCACTTTCGTTCACAGGGCCAGGAGGGGAGCCGGTCGGCACCGGCACGACGCCCGGGGGCGGATTCGTGCGGCGCCGGCGGGCTCACCCTTTGACGGCTCCGGTCAGTCCGCCCACGATGCGCTTCTGGAACAGAGCGAAGAAGATGAGCGCAGGGAGCATGGAGAGGGAGGTGAAAGCCAGAACCTTGGCCGTGTCCACCGAGTACTGGGACGAGAACGCCTGAACGCCGAGGGGCAGCGTGAACGTCGACTGGTCGTTCAGGATGAACAGCGGCAGCAGGTAGTTGTTCCAGCTGGCGATGAACGCGAGGATGCCCGTCGTGACGACGCCGGGGATCGACAGCGGCATGACCATCCGGAAGAAGAATCCGAGACGGCTCGCCCCATCGAGGGCTGCGGCCTCCTCGAGCTCGACGGGGATCGCCTTGATGAATGGGACCAGGATGATCACCGTGGTCGGCAGGGCGAACCCGATCTGCGGGAGGATGACGCCGCCCAGGTTGTTCGTGAGGCCGAGATCCTTCACGAGGATGTACAGCGGCGTGATCGCGACCGTCAGCGGGAACATGAGGCCCGCCGCGAACAGGGCGTACATCGCACCACGTCCCTTGAACTCGTAACGGGCGAGCACGTAGCTCACCATGAGTCCGAGAACCACGACGACGACCGTCGTGGTGACACCGACGATGACCGAGTTGCCGATCTCGATCCAGAAGGTCGACCCGGTGAGGACGCTGAGGTAGTTGTCGATCCGCCACGGGTTGGGCAGACCTGCGGGCGAGGAGGTGATCTGCGAGTTATCGCGGAAACCACCGAGCACGATGTAGAGGATCGGGGCGAGGCACACCGCGATGAAGATCAGCGCGATGAAGTAGGTGACGGGGCTGCCCCACTTGTCGCCGGTTCGGGATCGGGACTTCTGCGTGGCACGTGGTGCCCTGGCAAGCGTCGTTGCTGACATCACTTCTGCCTCTCGGTTATTGCGCCGGCCATGTCGCGCCGCAGCACGAATCGCTGGTAGATCAGGGCGATCACGAGTGAGATCACGAACATCACCACGGCGACGGCGTTGCCGAAGCCGTAGTTGCCCGAGGTGCGCCTGTTGGCGACCATGTACGTCGCCATGGTGGAGGTGCCCGCCGTCGATGCGACGTACTGGCCCCAGATGATGTAGACGAGGTCGAACAGCTGCAGGGAGCCGATGATCGACAGGAACGCCCAGATGCGGATGGTCGGGCCGAGCAGCGGCAGCGTGATGCGGCGCTGGATCTGCCAGTAGCTCGCGCCGTCGATCTGCGCGGCCTCGTTGAGCTCCTCGGGGATGGACTGCATCCCGGCGAGGAAGAGGATCACGGCGAAGCCGATGTACTTCCACGAGATGATGACCATCAGCGACCAGATGGCGATCTTCGGGTCGGACAGCCAGTCGGCCTTGAACGCACCGAGACCGATCGTCTCCAGCAGGTCGTTGACCGCACCCGAGGTCTGGAGCATGAGGCTCCAGCCGGTTCCGACGATGACCTCGGAGATCACGTACGGCACGAAGATCAGGATGCGGATGATCGTGCGGCCGCGGATCTTCTGGTTGAGGAGCAGTGCCAGCGCGATCGCGACCGGCCCCTGGATGATCAGCGACAGCACGACGATGATGCCGTTGTGCAGGAGCGCCTCATGGAACGCCGTGTCGGCGAAGATGATCGCGTAGTTGCCGAGTCCGATGAAGTCGGTCGGCGCTCCGTAGCCCTTCCAGCGGAAGAAGCCGTAATAGGCGGCCAGGACGACCGGGAAGATGACGAAAGCGACGAAGACGACGATCGCGGGCCCCGAGAGGATCGTGATCTCGAAGCGCTTGCGCCAGTCAGCCACGCGCTTGGGCCGCCGTGGGGCCGGGGACGACGCGGTGATGGCGTCGCCCCCGACCTTCTGCGTGCCCTGTGGCGGCTGCTGCTCGGTCATCGGCTGCGTTCCCAGGGAACTGCTCATGGTGCTGGTTATCCCTTTGCTGCGGCTTCGTTGACGCCCTTGATGATGCCTGCGGCGTCACCCTTGCCTGCGAGCAGGTCGACGACACCGGTGTTCATCGCGTTTCCGACGTTCTGGCCGAGCAGGGTGTCGAGGTACTGCGACACGAACGGAGCCTTGTTGTACGCCTCGAGAACCGACTTGAGGTAGGGCTCGGTGATGATGCTCTGAGCATCCTTGTTCACGGGGATCGCGTTGAAGGCCTTGTAGTACGCCTCCTGCACGCTCTTCGTGGTCATGTAGTTCAGGAACGCGGTGCACTCCTTCTTCGGCGCCTTGGCCGAGCAGGAGAACCCGTCGATTCCGCCCATCATCGAGGCCGGGTCGCCCTTGCCACCGTCGATGGTGGGGAACGGGAACCAGCCCAGGTCGGGCAGCGGCTTCTGGTCGGGGGTCAGGGATGCGATCACTCCCGGGTCCCAGGCACCCATGAGCTCCATGGCCGCCTTGTGGTTGGCCACGAGACCGGCCGAGCTGCCGGCGCCCTGCTGGGCGGCCGTGGTGAGGAAGCCCTGGTTGAACGGCTCGGTCTTGTTGAACGCGTCGAGGTCGTTTCCGGCCTTGGTCCAGCACGAGTCGTCGAACTTGAGGTCCTTGGCCGACTTGGCCAGGGTGTCCTCGCTGCACTCGCGCAGCGCGAAGTTGTAGTACCAGTGCGCGGCGGGCCAGGCATCCTTGGCGCCGACGGCGACAGGTGCGACACCCGTTGCCTTCAGCTTGGCGATGTCGGCGTTGAGCTCATCCATCGTGGTGGGCGGAGCGTCGATGCCTGCGGCCTTGAACAGATCCTGGCTGTAGTAGATGCCCTCGGGGAGGACGTCGACGGGCATCGAGTACACCTTGCCGTCGTACGACGAACCCTTGATCGCGCCATCGCTGACGACGGACTTCGTCGCGGCGTCGATCGAACCGGTGAGGTCCATCAGCTGGCCGGCGTCGGCCATCGCGGCCATCTTGCCGCCACCGCGCTGCAGGAAGACGTCGGGGGCGTCGCCGGAGTTGAGCGCCGTCTGGAGCTTTCCGTCGAGGTCCTCGTTCTGGATCGCCTGGATCTTGATCGTGACGTTCGGGTTGGCCTTCTCGAAGTCGGCGACTGTCGTCTTCCAGAACTCCGCACCGGGGCCGGTGGTCGAGTTGTGCCAGAAGGTCATGCTGACCTTGCCGTCACTCGATGAGCTGTCGCCGCTGCTGCTGCAGCCCGTGGCGAGTAGCGCGGTACCCGCGACAAGGGCGAGCACGCCCGCGACTCGAATTTTCCTCTTCATTGTGGAAACTCCTTGGTAGTGATTGGAGACACTGCGGCAGCCACCTGCCGCAGCACAGAGCCTCGCACCCGGATATGTTGTTTGTCAATCGATATCGACAACGATATCGATAACGATTTCGACATCGATGTCGACAACGATGTCCAAAGCAGTGTCAACTGTAACCGCAACGCCGTGTCGGCGCCGCCACGAGAGGTAAGGTGACACCATGCCAGCCGATGCCATCCCCGCCCCCACGTTCGGGCGGGTGACGATCAGCGACGTCGCGCGGGCGGCCGGGGTCTCCGTTCCGACCGTCTCCAAGGTCGTGAACGGTCGCTACGGCGTGGCCCCCGCCACGCTGAAACGCGTGATGACCGTCGTCGAAGAACTCGGCTACGAGACCTCACTCGTGGCCAGCAGCCTGCGCCGTCAGCGCACCAACGTCATCGGCATCCTCGTCGCCGAGTTCGAGTCGTTCTCCGTCGAGCTGCTCAAGGGCGCATCCGCCGCGGCGGCCGAGGCCGGCTACGAACTGCTTGCATACTCGGGCCTCGTCGCCGGCAACGGTTCCGTCGGCTGGGAACGCCGATCCCTGTCCCGGCTCGCCGGAACCCTCATCGACGGCGCGGTCATCGTCACGCCGACCGTGCTCATCCCGACCACCTCCATCCCCGTCGTCGCGATCGATCCGCACACCGGGCAGGGCGGCCCGGCGACGGTCGACTCGGACAGCCTCGGCGGCTCGCGGGTCGCGACCCGGCACCTCATCGAGCTCGGCCATCGCCGCATCGCCCACTTCCGTGGCCGCAGCGACCTCGCGTCGGCGCAGCTCCGCGAGGCCGGTTACCGCGAATCCCTGGCCGAGGCCGGAATCGAGTTCGACCCGACGCTGGTGCTCGACGGCGGCTATCAGACCGCACAGACGGCCGCGGCGGCGCTCGAGCTGTTGACCCGGGCAGACCGGCCGACCGCCGTCTTCGCAGCGAACGACATGTCGGCCATCGGCGTGCTCCAGGCGGCCCACGAGCTGGGGTTGCGGGTTCCCGAAGACCTGTCCGTCATCGGCTTCGACGACATCCCCGAAGCCGCCAGAGCGACTCCGCCGCTGACGACGATGGCACAGCCCTTGCACGATATCGGGGCCCAGGCACTCCGGATGCTCATCGAGCTTCTCGGCGGCGGCGACGTTCCCGAGCGCGTGCACCTGCCCGCGAAACTCGTGGTCCGCGGGAGCACCGGCCCGGTGCCCGGACAGTGACCGACGCGCGCTCCGTGCGTTCGGCACCGACCTCCGTGCCGCGTCATCGGATCGGCGAAACCTCCATCACGGTGACGGATGCGTCCGACACTCCCCTGCCTCACACCGAGGTCGTCGTCGCCCAGACCTCCCACGACTTCACCTTCGGAAACATCGGCTTCGACTTCATCGGCCTGGCGAACGGCGAGCCGGAGGAGACCACCGGCGGCACCGCCGCTGCGGAGCGACTTGCCGAGCTCTACACCGACGTCTTCAACACCGCGACGCTGCCGTTCTACTGGGGCCGCTTCGAGCCGCGCCGGGGCGAACCCGACACTGCCCGCCTGATGCAGACCGCGCGCTGGTTCCACGATCGCGGGGTCGCCCTGAAAGGCCATCCGCTCGTCTGGCACACCGTTCAGCCCGACTGGCTGCTGGGCCTTCCGCTCGAGGAGGTGGAGAGTCTGCAGCGCGAGCGCATCCGCCGCGACGTGAGCGCTTTCGCCGGCCTCGTCGACACCTGGGATGCGATCAACGAGGTCGTCATCATGCCCGTGTTCGCCAACGGGGAGAACGGCATCACGCCGCTCGCCCGCGCCAAAGGGCGCATCCCGATGGTCCGGCTGGCGTTCGAGGAGGCCAGGGCCGCGAATCCGGATGCCCGCCTGCTGCTCAACGACTTCGACCTGTCGAGCGCATACGAGTGCCTGATCGAGGGCGTGCTCGAGGCCGGTATCGAGATCGATGCGATCGGGCTGCAGACGCACATGCACCAGGGCTACTGGGGCGAGGATGCGATGCTCGAGATGGTCGACCGTTTCGCCCGGTACGGTCTGCCTCTGCACCTGACCGAGTCGTCCCTGGTGTCGGGGCAGCTGATGCCCGCGGACATCGTGGACCTCAACGACTACCGGGTGCCCGAGTGGCCGTCGACGCCCGAGGGTGAGGCGCGACAAGCCGACGAGATCGAGCGGCACTACCGGTCGCTCGTGTCGCATCCGTCGGTCGAGGCGATCACATACTGGGGAATCACGGATGCGGGCGCCTGGCTCGGCGCGCCGATCGGCCTCGTTCATGCCGACGGCACACCGAAACCCGCATACGACGCGCTGCGCCGCTTGATCAAGGACGAGTGGTGGCTCGCCCCGACGACCGTCGTCACCGACGCGAACGGCCGGATCACGGTCGGGGGATTCCGCGGTGGCTACGAGCTGCGCTCGGGTGGCGCATCTCTCCCGTTCACCATCGCGACTGAGCGCCAAGAGATCCGGATCGAACGCCCGGCTCTCTGACCGATCGTCACCAGCTCTCGGGACGCGTGCCGAACCCGACCGGTTCAGGGCGCGCGACCGTCGACGTCAGCGTGACGACCTCGTGGCTCCGCCCCGCACGGATGACCGATTCCATGATCTCGAGCACGTGGAACGCGAGCTCGCCGGATGCGCGATGCGGCCGCCCCGTCTCGACGGCCCGCGCCAGGTCGGCGAGGCCGACGCCGCGACCCGCATCGGCATAGCCCGCCGCAACCGGGACGTCCTGCCAGGTGCGATCCGCCACGGTCGCGATCGCGACCCTCTCGGAGAACATGTTCGGGTCGGGCACCGAGATGGTCCCGGCGGTGCCGTAGACCTCGAACAACGGGACTCGGCTCTCCCACACCTCGAACGACACGGTCACCGTCGAGATGACGCCGTTCGCGTGCTCGAGGATCGCAGTGACGTGGGTGTCCACATCCACCGGGATGGGCGTGCCTGCGAGCGGGCCGGTCGCGACGGTGCGCTCGCGCGACGAGCGTCCGACGGCTCCGGATACGCGCACGACCGGCCCGAAGAACGTCACCAGGCTTGTCAGGTAGTACGGCCCCATGTCGAACAGCGGGCCGCCGCCCGGCTGGTAGTAGAACGCGGGTGCCGGATGCCACAGCTCGTGCCCCGGAGCTGTCCACGCCACCGCGGCGGCGACCGGGGATCCGATGCGTCCGTCGTCGAGCAGGGCGCGGACGGTCTGGATGCCGGTCCCGAGCACGGTGTCGGGGGCGCTGCCGACCCGCAGGCCGGCTTCGGCCGCGCGTGCCAGCACGGGCGCCGCATCCGCCGTCGCCAGGGCCAGCGGCTTCTCGCCATAGACGTGCTTGCCGGCGTCGAGGGCACGCAAGGCGATCTCGGTGTGCGCAGCGGGGATGGTCAGGTTGAGCACGACGTCGATGCGCGGGTCGGTGAGGAGCGCATCCACACTCAGCGACTCGACGCCCTGGCTCTGCGCGACTGCGGCGGCCCGGGCGAGGTCGAGGTCGGCGACCGCGGTCAGCGACAGGTTCGGCAGCTTCGGGAGCTGTGCGAAGTACTGCTGACTGATGTTGCCGACGCCGACGACGCCGATGTTCAACGTGCTGCCCACAGGAGGCCCCTCTCGATGATGGTGCGGACGTTCGGGTCTTCGACGATCTCCAGGCGATGCCCCGGTGCCGAGACGAAGACGCGACCTTCGCCCCACTGGCGAGTCCAGATGGCGGGCGCTGTGACCGGGCGGTTCCAGGCATCCCAGGGGCGCGCATCCTGAGTCGTCGTCGCGAGCACGTCGTTGTACTCGTCGCTCAGCACCCAGTACTGCTCGGTGACGAGGTCGAAGTCGGCGATGCCCTCGGTGATCGGATGCGTCTTGCCGTACTCGGTGATGTGCACGGTGTACGGGATGTAGTTGTCGGACTGCTCGCCGATGCGCTCGGCCGGATCCTTGCCCGCGTGGTGGGCGAACTGGCCGCCGATCATGTGCAGGTAGTCGGCGTTGTCGCGGTACGAGTCGGCGATCCCGCCGTGCCAGCCGGCCATCCCGGTGCCGTTCAGTACGGCGCGCTGCAGCTCCGCGAACTCCTCTGGTTCGATCGTGCTCATGGTGTTGATCTGGAGCACGAGATCGACGGTGTCCATGAAGTCGGCGTCGGTGTAGATCGCCGGGGACTCCTCAACGCGGACGACGAATCCGTTCGCCTCCAGGAACGGGATGAACGAGTCGGTGGTCTCGACCGGCATGTGCCCGTCCCACCCGCCTCGCACGATCAGGGCCTGCTTGGTCATCTGGTCCTTTCCATCCGTTCTGCGTTCGTCCGAGCCCGCTGTTCGACGCTAAGCGGGTCCGCGCTTCGCTCACAAGTTTCGGTGGATGATTAGAAAACTTTCGTGATTCAGGATGCGGGTGCGGCGGTCGACTGCCGCACCACAAGTGACGTCGCGAGTTCCAGGCGCGCATTGTCGATGTCACCTGAGCGCAGGCGCAGCGCCATCCTCGTCGCCTCCTCCGCCATCTCCTGCAGCGGCTGCTTGACAGTCGTGAGCGGTGGCCTGGCCCACAGTGCCGGCCGGACGTCGTCGAAGCCGACCACGGACAGATCCGCTGGGATCTCCAGGCCGAGCGCAGCAGCGGCGTCGTAGACGCCGAGCGCCTGCAGATCGTTGCCGGCGACGATCGCCGTCGGCCTGTCGCGGAGGGCCAGCATCCGTCTCGCCTCTCGTTCGCCGTCGGCTTGGCTGAACGCGCCGGATCCCGCCAGCTCCACCACATAAGGGAGGCCGGCCTCCGCGAGTGCCGATTGGTATCCAGCGACTCTCGCGCGGGAGCACATCAGGTCGGTCGGACCGGAGATCACGCCGATCCTCCTGTGGCCGAGTCCGATCAGGTGCCTGGTCGCCGTGACGCCGCCCGCCCAGTTGGTCGCCCCGACGGCCGGAACGTCCGCGGGAGGGTCGCCCGCCGGATCCACCACCACGAAGGGGATGTTCCTCGTGCGCAACTGCTGCCGGTGTTCGGCGGTGAGGTCGGAGAACTGCAGGATGACCGCGACCGGTTTGCGCTGCAGCACGCCGGTAATCCACTCGTCGTGGGGCGCGTGCTGATCGCCGAGGCTGGCAAGGGCGAGCACGTACCCGGATTCGCGAGTGATCCTCTCGACGCCGCGGATGATCTCGATCGACCACTCGCTCAGCACGTCTTCGACGACGAGCTCGACCAATCCGCCAGGCTCGGGATCGAGGCTGCGCCTGGCGTATCCAGACTCACGCAGCAGCTGCTCTACCCGCTGTCGCGTAGCCGCGGAAACCCCTGGCCGACCGTTGAGCACTTTCGAAGCGGTCGACAATGCGACGGAAGCCTGGCGTGCCACCGCCGCGAGTGTCGGTCGGTTTCGATCGGACATGCTCACACTGTCCCACAAAGGTGGCGAAACCTTTCGCCTGATCTCAAGAAACCACGTTACGGCCGCAGTCGCAGCGAGTCCATGCCGCCGTCGACGTGAAGCACGACTCCCGCTGTCGATCCGTTGACAGGGCTTGCGAGGTAGGCCACGGCGGCTGCGATCTCGTCGGCTGATACCAGGCGCCCGTGCGGCTGTCTCGCCGCGAGTGCGGCGCGCTCGGCCGTGGGGTTCGCCGCGTTGTCGAGCAGACGCCCCACCCACGGCGTATCTGCTGTGCCGGGTGCCACGGCGTTGACGCGGATTCCCTCGCGGAGGTGGTCGGCTGCCATGGCCAGCGTGAGCGCGTGGACCGCGCCCTTGCTCGCCGAATACAGCGCACGCTCCGGCAAGCCGGCCGTTGCGGCGATCGAAGAAGTGTTGACGATGGCCGGATGCGCGGAGATGCGGAGATGCGGCAGCGCAGCTTGGGTGACGCGCATGATCCCGAGCACGTTGATCTCGAACACGCGGCGCCACTCTTCCTCGGAGTTCGCCGCGATGTCGCCCTGCGCGCCGATGCCGGCGTTGTTGACGAGGATGTCGATGCCGCCCAGTCGTTCGACTGCCTCGGCGATCGCGGCCTCCACGGACTCGGTGTCGGCCACATCACAGCGCACGCCCGCAACGCCGACAGGCGCGTTCTGCGGTGCGATGTCGAGCGCCGCTACCGTGGCGCCCTGGTTGAGCAGGTGGCGGGCGGTCGCTGCCCCGATACCCGATGCGCCTCCCGTTATCACGGCGCGTAGTCCATTGAAATCGCCCATGCTTCAGTTCTCCGTCGTGTGTGTGGCGCGGCGCACAATGCGGTGCCGCTGTCGTCCCAGGCCTTCGATCTCGACCTCGACCACGTCGCCATCGTCGAGGTAGGGGAACCGGCCTGAGAGCGCGACGCCCTCCGGAGTGCCCGTGATGATGAGGTCGCCCGGTTCGAGTTGCATGTAGCGGCTGAGGTCTTGAACGAGCTCGGCAACACCGAAGATCATGTCCCGTGTCGAGGAGTCCTGCCGCGGCTCACCGTTCACGAAGCTGCGCAGCCGCAGGTCGTGGTGGTCGAGCTCATCCCGCGTCACCAGCACCGGGCCGGTCGGCGTGAACCCCCGAAGGGACTTGCCCTTGCTCCACTGGCCACCGGAGATCTCGATCTGATAGGTCCTCTCGGAGAGGTCATCGATGAGCACGAAGCCGGCAACGGAAGCGAGAGCATCGTTGGGCGACGAGAGGTAGGCGGCGGTGGTGCCGATCACGACGCCGAGTTCGACCTCCCAATCGGTCTTGATCGAGTCTTCGGGAATCTCGACGTCGTCGTTCGGACCGCCAACCGTGTTCGGAGTCTTGAGGAAGATGACAGGGTGCGTGGGCGGCTGTGCGCCCGACTCCGCCGCGTGTGCTGCGTAATTCAGGCCCACGCAGATCACGGCGCCTGGCCTGGGGATGGGGGACCCGATCCGTCGGCCGGAGATATCGATCGTCTTCAGGTCTCCCGCGTCCAGGGCGGCGCGCACGCGATGCGGGCCATCGGCCCAGAACCCACCATCAAAATCTGCGGTGAGACTCTGAAGTGAGTAGTGAACGCCTTCGTGCTCGACGATCGGGATCTCTGATCCGGGGTCGCCGATACGCATCAATCTCATGAGTGGTCTTCCTGGTCGGGGTGGTCTAGTCGGTGAGCAGGCCGAGGGCCGATAGCCGGGCCCAGAGGTCGTCGAGTGGATGGGAATCGCTCGCCATCCGCACATTCGCAGCGATCTGCTCGGGACTGTCCGCCCCCACCACGACGGATGCGACGAGCGGATCGAGAGCTGCATACGCGAGTGCGGCGCGAGGCAGCGTAGTTCCGGCAGCGAGCGCAAGCTCGGCGAGGCGCTGGGCCCGTGCAAGAACCTCTGAGGGTGCGGCACCGTATTCGTAGTGCGCGTCGACGGTTGGCTGGACTTGGGCGAGGAGGCCGCTGTTGAACACCCCGACGTTGATCACCGAGATTCCGGCGGCACGAGCCGCGGGAATCACCTCGGCGACGACGGGGTGCTCGAGGAGTGTGTATCGGCCCGCGATCATGAGCGCGTCGAGTTCTCCTCGGTCAGCGAACGCGGTGAGTGCGTCGACGTCTCCGGTGCCGACGCCGATCGCTCCGACAATGCCTTCGTCGCGGAGCTTCACGAGCGCCGGAAGGCCGTGTTGCAGAGCGACGCCGAGGCGCTCTTGCGGGTCGTGCAACAAGGCGAAGTCCAGCCTGTCGAGCCCGAGCCTGGTCAACGACTCTTCGACGCTTCGCCGGACACCATCGGCGCTGAAGTCCCACTCGCGGACCAGGTCGCCGTCTTTGCCGGGTACAAGCAGTCTGCCGACCTTGGACCCCAGCACGTATTCATCACGCGCGCGGCCGCTCAGGGCGACGCCGAGCCGCTTCTCGGCGAGACCGACTCCATAGTGCGGTGCCGTGTCGAAATAGCGAATCCCGGCGTCCCACGCCGCGTCCACGATCGCCGTCGCCCGCTCCTGGTTCATCGTCTCGTAGAGGTCGCCGAGTTGGGCCGTGCCGAGGCCCATCGCTGTGACCCGCACGCCTGACGTTCCCAATCGGTTCGCTCTCACGACCCGAGCCTGTACGTGTCGAGCGCTGTGCCGGTGAGCACGCGGTCCCGGTCTTCGGGAGTGAGTGTGTCAAGGAGCGCAACGAGCGACGCGATCTCCGTGTCGACCGGCTGCCGTAGCGATGACACCGGCCAGTCGGATCCGATCATCACACGGCCGGCACCGAGCTTGTCGAGCACGACGCGCGCTGCCGGGGAGGTCGCGTGGTCTCCTGAGAGCTTCACGCGCACGTTGGGGCACGCTGCGAGTGCTTCGATGCCGAGTTCCCAAGCCGGGCCGCCGACGGACGCGTCACCGAGATGGTCCACCACGATCGCGAGGGCCGGATGCTCGGCCGCGAGAGCAGCAACGTCGGCGAGATCGCGGGCGGCGACGAGAACCTCGAGTACGAGTCCAGTGACGGCGAACGCCGCGATTCCCGTCCTGACGTCGGAACGGCCCAGCCAGCCTGCATCCTCCGCGGAAACGGAATGCCGGATGCCGACCAGACCAGCGAGATCGTCTGGGTTGAACCCGCCCGCCAGATCGACCCAGCCCACGACACCCAGAACGAGCTGTTCTGCTGCGGCCGTCGCGATGAGCCGCGCGGACTCTGCTACGGACTGCTCGGCCGTCACCAGCACGACCCCCTCGACCTCAGGACCCGCGCCCGCCACGTACTCGGTGATCGCCATCGGGCGACGGATCGCCGCGGTGCGCTCTCCGGCCAGCCAACCGGCCGCGGCGACCTCGGCTCCCCAGAGATGGATGTGGGCGTCGATCATCGCGCGGGAACGCTCACCTGACTGTCCCGCCATGCCTCGTACTCGGCGCGGCTGTCCTGGGTCAGCGGGTAGTAGTCGGAGAGCCTGGCGCCCTCCTCGAGCCGCATCCGGCTGAACGACTCCCAATCCTCGTGGTCTTCGGCATCCTGGACGAGTTCGAGTGCACGCGTCGCCGGCACGATGACGGCGCCATCATCGTCAGCCACGACCACGTCACCGGGAAGGCACAGCACACCGCCCGCGGCGACAGGCACGTCGTAAGCCCACGGGAACAGGTCGGTCTGCGAGGCGTAGTGCGGGGTGGTGCCGGTGCACCAGATCGGAACACCGAGCTCACGCACACGCGCGGCATCGCGGATGCGACCGTCGACCACGATGCCGGCACCGCCACGGCGCTTGAAATAGCGCACGAGCATGTCGCCGAAACAGCCCGTGAACGAGCTGCCCCACGCCTGCACGACGAGCACGTCACCTGGCTGGATGGTCTCGAGCACCGCCCACAGGGCCGTGGTGCGTTCGACATACTCCTGGCCGAGGCCACTGGCGACGTCCTCACGCTGTGGCATGAACTGCAGTGTGACTGCGGATCCGACGACGCGACTGCCGGTCTCGAGCGCGGTCGGGCCCTGCACCGCGGTGCGGGTGATGCCCATTCCGTGCAGTTTCGCGCAGGCCGTGGCGGCGCTGATCGCATCCATACGTCGCAGCATGTCGGCGCCGGCGCGCTCGAAGCTCGGTCCTCGGACCGGGATCGGCCAGGCGGAAGTTGGGTTCTCAGTGTCCATCAGTAAGTACTCCAGGTGTTCGGACGGGAAAAGCTGCGGTGGGCTGGTGCGTAGGCGCGGCGAGTGATGTCGAGCCGCATCCCGATCGCGCTCAGGGGTGGGAGGACCACCGTGATTCTCGAGGTCGACGCGGTGAGAGTGGTCGAACCCAGGCTCGGTTGCGGTATCAGGTAGTCGCGTGCGCTACCCGGGTATCCGTCAATGAGCTCGTCGTAGGTGACGGCATCGATGCGGTCTTCACCGAAACCGCCTGCCTGCACGATGACCTCGCGTGGCTGGTGTTCGCTGAGGTTCACCAGTTCGAGGCGGACACCGTGCGCGTCGACTTCGCTGACGAGTGCAGCCACATCAGCCGGCAATCCGGGGCGGGCGGCTGCGGCGTCGCCGAAGACGACGCGGGCCACCGAGAGTCCGCCGTTGTAGAGCGCCGGCGGCGCGCCCGTGGTCAGTTGGGTGAGTACCTCCGTTGCGACGGGGTTCAGTCGCTGCCACCAATGGATGTCATCGTCCGACGGCCCATAAGGGGTCGCCCGCATCATCGCCAGGCGTCGGGTCACTTGGCCGAGCGCCATCTCGAGGGCGTCCTCCGGGTAACCGGGGTTGCGTCCGAGGAGGTACGACACCCACGGTGCCTCGTGTCCCTGCTCCTCCTTGTCGTGGAACCACCGGGTCGCTCGCCAGTCGAAGCCGGACTCAGCCTCGATCGACTCGAGACGATGGAGATCGGATGCCTCGTTGGAAAGCCACCACAACCAGACCGGAAAGCTCAGCTGAACCGGGTTGAAGTCGAACCAACCACTCGTGTTGTGCCGGTACGGCACGAGCTGGATCGGTGCATCCTCTTCCAACCCGACTTTCTGCACCCAGCCCCAGCCCATCTTCTTCGCGGCCTCGGCGCCCGTCGTGACGATGCCTTCGGCAATCACGGTGTCGAGGGGCGCACGGGCCAGGTCGAGCTGGTCGGTCCTTCCCGTGATGATCGATTCGTTGATCACCGCCACGAGAGCGCCGGTCTCCACAGTGGGGAGCCCGTGCGGCCAAGCCCAGCCGTAGTGGCCGCCGTACCACCGGCCGTCATGCAGTTCACCCACAGCGCCGGAAGGACCGACATTGTCGGGGATCAAGCCGCCGTTCGACTCGGCGCGCTCCCTCCACGCGGCCACGTACTCGAGTACCCAGGCGGCGAATTCATGATCGTGGTCGTAAAGCCAGGCGTTGGTGACGAGCGATGTCGAGGAGAGGTTCGCGGCTGTGTCTCCGCGACCCAATCGCTCTTGGATCGCGTCACCCATGCGGCGCGCGTTCTCGTCTGTCGCGAGGTCATCCCATTCCTCGATTCCCTCGAGGTCGTCGAGGGGAAGACCATACGGCTTCATTCCGGTCTGGCTTGCGCGGTACTCGATCCACTCGGTTCCGAGCCCCGGGCGCGGTCCGCCGGAGCCGGTGTGAGGTGCGACGACGATCTGCGTCGCCGGGTCGTAGTTGCCCGACGACGGATCGGAGTAGAGCCGCGCGAAGCGCAGTGCGCGTTCGCGGAATTCAGCGTCATCGGGATCGGCGGCGCAGATCGCGTAGAAGAAGATGAGCGACTCCCCTGGTGGAACCAGTCGTAGCCGAGCTCGTATTCGTCCTTCACGAAACCGAATTCAGTCATCTGGGCGGTCACACCCGCCCAGTGATGTTTGACTGCGGGAAGAAGGTCCGCTGAACCGCCCAACCGATACAGCACCGGCCAGTTGAAGAAGGGTTCGTAGAAGTCGTCGACTCCGTCGCGGTGGAACATCCGGCCGGCGTACTTGAGCCGACCGTCGGGCTCGCAGTAGGTTGCGGCGAACTCGCGCCACGCACCGTCGAGCATGTCGAAAAGCCGACGTTGGAGGACGGCCCACCGTGGTGTTTCACGCGCCGGTACGGTCGCCGCGATACGCGGGATCTGGTTCTCGTCGTTCACGTGCTACCCCTTGATCGCGCCGGACGTCAGCCCGCCGATGATGCGTTTCTGCATGAAGATGTAGAAGATGACGACCGGCGCAGCCGCCAACAGCATGTTCGGGTAGACCATCGTGAAGTCGGTGGAGAGCTTGCTGATCGCAGCGTAGATACCCGTGGTGACCGTGTAGACGCCGGACGTCGGCCCGAGAAGGAACTGCGGGTTGACGAAGTCGCCCCAGACGAACATCGAGTTCAGGATCACCGCCGTCGCGACCACCGGTTTCATCAGCGGGAAGATCACCCGCCAGAACGTGCCGACACGGCTTGCCCCATCGATTCGCGCTGCCTCGTCGAGCTCCCGGGGAATGCTCTGGATGAACGCGACGAAGAGGAACAGGGTCGTCGGGATGGTCAGCGTCACCTCGAAGAGGAAGAATCCGGCGACCGTGCCGATCAGCCCGATGGTCTTCAACACGAATATCACGGGGATGACGATCGTCGACCCGGGGATGAACAGTCCTGCCAGGAGCACCAGAAGGACCGCGCGGTGATACTTGGCCGTCCCCCGGGAGATGGCGTAGGCCGCCGGCCCGACGATCACGAGGCACAAGACGTTGACGACCACGACGAACAGGAGCGTGATTCCGTAGGCTGCCACAACGTTGAAGTCGGGCGAGGTCAGCGCGCGCCACAGGTACTCGAAGGAGAAGCCCTCAGAAGGCCATCCGAACGGCTGGGTCGTGATGTCGTGCTGGGACTTGAAGGCGTTCGTCACCAAGAGATAGAGCGGGACGACCATGACGAGTACCACGAGCACCACCATGATGGTGCGACCGGTTCTGCGGGCGATCATGCGGCGACCGCCTGTTCACTCCGTCGACGGGCGAGTGTGATGCCGACCGTGACGATGACGATGACGATCATGAGGACGATCGACTGCGCGGCGCCGTATCCGAGCTGGTAGTTCTGGAACGACGAGGTCAGGATGCTGTAGACGAAGCTCTGCGTCGTGCCGGCGGGACCGCCCTTGGTCAGAGCGAGGATCAGCTCGAAGACCCGCAAGAGCCCGATCACCGTCAACACGACGTTGAGCGTCACGGTCGGAGCGAGCAGCGGGAGCTTGACCTGCCAGAAGGTCTGCCACGGCGTAGCGCCGTCGATGGTCGCGGCTTCGATCAACGAATCCGGGACGGTCTGAAGTCCTGCGAGGTAGAGCACGACATTCACGCCGAAGCTCGACCACACGATCACGGCGATGAGAGTCGTCATCGCCCAGGTCGGGTCGGAGAGGAACGGAAGCGACTCCAGCTTCATCGAGTTGAGGAGCGAGTTGACGGCGCCGTTGGTGCCGAGGATGGACGACCAGAGGAACCCCAGGATGACCGGGCCGACCACATAGGGATAGAAGACCAGTACCCGGAGGAACGAGTTCAGCCGAGTGTTGCGGTTCAGCAGAATGGCCAGACCGAGTCCGAGGACGTTACAAGCGACCGCCCCGATGACGGTGATGAGGAGTGTCACGCCGGCCGCTCGGATCACAGCGGGGTCCTGCACGAGGTGGATGTAGTTGCGCGCGCCGACCAGCTTGGCGGGGAGCGTGAAGCCGTCCCAGTTCGTGAAGCTCAGGTAGATCGCGATGAAGATCGGAATGATGATCAGGCCGACGACGAGGAACAGCGCGGGCCCCATCATGCCGAGGTCGGCCAACGTCTCACGCCGACGGGCCCGCCTGGCTCCGAGTCGCGGTTTGGCGGCGACCGCCGGGGCGGCCGCAAGCACGGCCGCCCCGTCGATGATCGAACTACTGGTTGGCATTTGCATCCCACCACGTGTCGAGTCCAGAGGCCGCATCGGTCGCTGACGTGCCCGTGTACAGCGACTGGACCACCGTGTTCAGCTGGTTCCCGAAGGCCGGGATCTGGCCAGGGGCAGTGCCGTTGAAGGTTCCCGGCGCATCGTCGAGGAGCTTGCCCACGGCGGTGTTCAACTCACTGCCGGCGTAGCTGAAGCCGGGACGGAAGTTGCCCTCGGACTTCAGCGAGGCCTCCACCGCATCCTTGTCCGTCACGAGGTACTTGACGAGATCCATCGCGATGTCCTGGTGCTTCGACGTCTTCAGGATCGAGTACGGCTGAGCCGTGCCACCCTCCTGCTTCGGCGTGGAACCGTCCGGCGTCGGCGTCGGGAACACACCGATCTTGAACGGCAGGTTCTTGGCCTGGTCGGCACTGGCGACGAACCAGTTGCCCATGATGTAGGTCCCGGACTTCCCGGCGAGGAACGCATCGATGGAGTTCTGGTAGGTGAGACCCAGCGAGTCCTTCGGTACCACTCCGCTCTCGATCCAGCCCGAGTACGCCTTCAGATAGGTGTCATACGCGCTCGAGGCGAAGGTCACCTTCTTCTTGTTGCGGTCGACGAACCAGTTGAAGTTCTTGCCCAGGACTGCCGGGTCGGCCATCATGCCGAACTGTGCTGACGTAGCCCATTCGCCCGAGGTCTGAAGCCCCACGTAACCGGCATCCTTGAGCTTTCCGAGATCGGCAGTGAACTCGTCGAGCGACTTCGGCGGGGTCGTGATCCCGGCCTTCTCGAACGCGGTCTCGTTGTAGAAGACGAGCGACTTGATCTGAACGCCCGTTGCGACGGACCAGATGTTCCCGTCAACGGTGTTGCTGTCGACGAGCGGGGTGTCCTTGACCCACTTCTCGTCCGGGAACGCGACCATCTGCGGTGCCAGCACAGGGTCGAGGCTGCTCGCAACCACATCCGGCGTGTCACCGGATGCAAGCTCCTGCTGCAGGGTCGAGACGACGTCCTTACCCGACGGCGACTCGATCGTGACCGTCACTCCGGGGTGGCTCTTGACGAACGGATCCACGAGCTTCTGGTAGTAGGCCTTCGTCAACACCGGTGTGATGTTGGCGAGAACGCGGATGTTGGCCTTGCCGTCGTCGGCAGAACCCGACGCTGAACAGGCCGAGAGTGTGATTGCGGATGCGGCCACAAGACCGATCGCGAGAGCGGTTCTGACCGCCCGGGTGCTGTGTCTCAAATGATCCTCCTTGACCTATGTAATCGACTATCGATAGCCGATTGTATGGCGATGGTACTCCGGGGCGAAGCTCGCTGTCAAAGCTCGCGTGGCGAGCGTCAGCTCAAGGCGCCCGAGGCGTGCACGAAGAAGAGGTTTGCGGCGGCTTCGGGGTCTCCGGTCTCGAGCGCGTCGACCAAGTCGGCGTGCCACTGAACAACCTTTGCCCGGTCGCCCGCATACGCGGGGTCGCCGATCGCGCGTTGACTGATGAGGAGCGGTTCGAGCGCATCCCAGACGCGGCCGAGGACCGCCCCGTCGCCGATCAGGAGCACCCGACGGTGAAACTGCATGTCGAGAGACCTGAACTCTGCGGACTCCCCGCGTCCACCGCTGCTTGCATCCGGGAAACGAGCTGCCGCAGCTCAACGAGGTCCTCAGGGCGCACCTTCTCCACCGCGGCCCGCGCTCCGATGCGCTCGACCGCAGCCCTGAGCTCACGCGCGATGGCAAACTCGCCTGCGGTGATATTGGTGACGTAGCTGCCCCGGCGCGGCTCGGAAATGACGAGGCCGGCGTGGGCCAGTCGTTTCACGGCCTCGCGGACCGGCGCTTGACTGATGTTGAGACCACGAGCGATCTCGGACTCGACCACACGGGATCCCGGCGCCCGGGTCCCGTCTAGGATCGAGGCGCGGATGAGGTCGTAGACCTGGTCCGACAGAAGTTCCCTGGTAAGGCCGGGCATGCTGCTCCTCGTTGAATCGATAATCGACAAACCTAGTCCAGTTAGGAGGGCCCTCGTGCCCGGCAAGCCGACGCGCACTGAGATTGTGGGGTGGCGCACCCGACTTCTCCCCGGCGCAGAAGAGCTCTATTCGCGCGTCCACAGCCGACTTGCCGATCCGATAGCCTCCGCGCTGAGGAGTGCCGGGGTCGTGCAATGGCGCATTTGGCGCGACGGGCAAACGCTCTTTCATATGATCGAGACGACGCGCGGCCGCGACGAGATGGGGCGCAAGATGGCCGCGCTCGGCCCGATCGATCCGGACTGGGATGCGCTGATCGCGACACTCATCGACCCCTCGGAAGACGCGTCAGCCCTTCTCCCGTTGGTGTGGGGCATGGACGGCACGACTCAGATGTCCGACCCGCTCCCGCACACCTGACTCCGTTTCAGGTCGACGCTCGTCGACGTCGCCGTGTCCCCCTGAATGCCGACATGGCGAAGCTGCGCCTCTGTCGATATAGTCGCGATAATCGATTGTCGATCGGAGTCAAAGATGATGAAGAACCGTTTCGGATCACGACTGGCCATTGTCGCCACGTCCGTGATGATCTTGGGGATCGGCGGTGTCGCAACCGCAGCGAGTGCATCCGCAAGTCCGACTACTTACTACGTCTCGCCCACGGGATCGAATGCGAACGCCGGCACGCAGGCCGCGCCATTCAAGTCGATCCAGAAGTGCTCGACAGTGATGGGTGCCGGGGACACGTGTGTGATCGCTTCGGGCACCTACCGGGAGACGCTGGCGCCGACGCACAGCGGTACCGCGAGCTCGCGCATCACATACACCGCCGCCCCAGGCGCTCAGGTCATCGTCGATGGCGCCGACACGGTCACCGGTTGGAGCGCGGTCGCCGGATCCGACCTCACATCGCTTGAAGCGCACGATGCCTTCATCGCCGGGTCGGATTTCGCGAACGCGGTCGGTACCGGCAACGTCTACCAGGCGAACGTCACACTCAATCCGAGCCTGCCGGGGAACCAGGTGTTCTGGGATGGGGAAGCACAGATCGAGGCCCAATGGCCATACCCCGGCGCGAATGTCAGCGTGCCCCAGCTGGCGTCGGCGCAGTCCGGCACGACCGACAGCCTGTCCGACTCGGCGCTCACGCAGCCGGCCGGCTACTGGAACGGTGCGCTGCTTACGGCGCACAACTGGTTCGTCAGCGAGACGGGAGTAGTCACCGACTCGCAAGTCGGCACCATTACTTCCAGCGGCCTTCCCACCTGCGTCGGCCTCAGCCCGAACCAGAGCACCAACTACTCGCTAAAGGGCAAGATCGAGTCCCTCGGCCACCCCGGCCAGTGGTTCTACCAGGCCTCGAGTCACACTCTCTACGTGTACTCCCCGACCGGATCGAGCCCGGGAACGCACGTAGCGGCGAAGCAGCGTCAGGTTGCGATCGATCTCAGTGGCCGTTCCTATGTCTCGGTGGTCGGCCTCGGGATCCGTGGCGCCACCGCACAGACCTCATCATCGTCCACGGGCGACGTCCTCGACGGGATCGTGGCGAAAGACATCTCTGCTGACGCGCAGCTTCAGCCCGACCCGAACATGGTGACCGCGCCCGACGGATGTGCCGTGCTCACCGCGGGCGAGACGACATCCGGAATCCTGCTCAAAGGCACCGGCAATGTGCTGCGCAACAGTCTCATCGACGGCAGCACCGGCAATGGCGTAGCGGTCTTCGGCACGGGCAACACTGTGACGAACAACACGATCCTCCACGTCGACACGCTCGGCAGCTATGCCGCCGGCGTCAACCTCTTGGGCACAGGGCACACGATCACCCACAACACCATTCAGGGCTCAGGCCGTAGCGACATCAACATCGACAACAAGGTCGCCGGTTCCGTCGCCGCCGGACACAACATCTCGTACAACGACCTGTCCAACTACGGCAATCTCGTCGTCGACGGCGGCGCGATCTACGTATGCTGCTCCGTGGACCTCGCGGGCACGGTCATCCACCACAACCAATTCCACGACCCGTCGCCTTTCGCACACACGGCCCCGGCGCCCGGGGTGTATCTCGACAACGCCACGTATAACGCGACCGTCTACGACAACGTCGCGTGGAACCGCACCACTTACGGTGCCGTGCTGATCAACCCCGGTGGGGCCAGCACCTCAGGCAATCGGATCTTCAACAACACCTCGGGGACGGATACCAACGTCGCGAGCACGTTCGGAGGCACTTACACCGACACCCAGATCATCAACAACGTGGGCGTCACCGGAGCTGATCCCGGCATCACCAACTCGAACAACCTCACGCCCGTCAGCAGCGCGCAGTTCACGAACCCGGCGGCCGACGACTTCACCCTGACGGCGACATCACCGGCCCGCAACGCAGGCATCGTGGAGTCACCGGCGACGGACGGGTTCACCGACCCGCACCCGAGCATCGGCGCATACCAATACGGAGCTCCGAAGTGGACCGCCGGTTCGTCGCGGGTCGGAGCACAGGTGGAAGCGGAGTCATACACCTTGAGCAACGGCGTCGCGCCCCACCCCGCCGGCACCGGCACAGTCGTCGGCAGCTTCGACGGGGGCGACTGGATGGGCTACGCGGACGTCGATTTCGGAACATCCGCGAACCTCTTCACCGCGTTCTTCGGCGTCGACGACGTGTACGCGAACAAGCCGGTCGAGATCCATCTCGACAGCCTCACGGGCACACTCATCGGGACGTTGTACCCATCGGGAACGGGTGGCTTCGACACCTTGTCGCTCCAGTCTGCGTCGATCACTCCGACGAGCGGCCACCACGCGGTCTACCTGGTGGCTCCGGGCGGGCAGCCGGGCTTCGGCAACATGGACTACTTCTCATTCACCCGGGCGGGGGTGCTGGCAGAGGCAGAAGGCGGGACGACGAACGGTCATCTCGACGTCGCCCCCGGCGGCACCGGCGCCGGGGCCAGTCTGAAGGTGGGCCATCCGATCAAGCTGTCGGGAGTCGATTTCGGCGTGGGCCCCAGCACGATCGTGGCAACCGTGAAGAATCCATCGGCATCGACACAACACATCACGGTGACAGTCGACGGCGGCATTGTGGCGACGCTGACAGTGCCTGCAGGGGGTTCGGCGTCCTACTTCACCGCGGTCTCCGGATCCCTCAAGCAGACAGCCGGGATCCAGGATCTGACGCTCACGGCACCGCCCGCCAACGGCGGTACCCGACTGCTTGTCGACAACATCGAGCTTCGCTAGCTGGAACGAACCAACGAACGGCCGGCCGAGTCCAGGACTCGGCCGGCCGTTCGTCTCATTCACGCGGTCGTCGCCGTCCACGCGCTGCCGTGGGCGGCGCTCTTCTCGACGGCCGCGAGCACCCGCTGCACGTGCAGTCCGTCGGCGAACGACGGGTCGGGGTCGACCCCGCGCGTGATCGCGTCGACGAAGTCCTTGATCTCGTGTGAGAAGGCGTGCTCGTAGCCGATGGCGTGCCCGGTGGGCCACCAGTTGGCCATGTACGGATGCTCGGGCTCGGTCACGAGGATCCGCTTGAATCCCTGCTCCCCCGCCGGCGCGGTCGCGTCGTAGAACTGCAGCTCGTTCATCGCCTCGAGGTCGAAGGCGATCGCTCCGAGGGATCCGCTGAGCTCGACCCGGAGGGCATTCTTGCGACCGGTCGCGTAGCGTGTGGCCTCGAACGCGCCGATCGCGCGATCGGCTCGGCCGCCGACCAGACGGGCCGTGAACCACGCCGCATCATCGACGGTGACCTGTCCGCGCTTGTCCGACGCGGTACCCGAGAGTCCGACACCTTCGCCGAGGAGGGGCGCTCGGTCACGAAAGTCTCGAGGGTGCCGCTCACGCTCTGCAACTGCGAACCGCTGAGGTACTCGACGAGGTCGATCGCGTGTGCACCGATGTCGCCGAGGGAACCCGAGCCGGCCAGCTTCTTGTCGAGGCGCCAGGTCATCGGGCCGTCCGCATCCGTCAGCCAGTCCTGCAGGTACTGCGCGCGCACCTGGCGGATATCGCCGAGACGGCCATCCTGAACGAGCTGCCGCGCGAAGACGATCGCGGGCACGCGGCGGTAGCTGAAACCCACCATCGCGCGGACTCCGGATGCGGCGGCCTTCTCGGCGGTCGCGGCCATCCGCTCGGCCTCCGCGACCGTGTTCGCCAACGGCTTCTCGCAGAGCACGTGCTTGCCGGCGTCGAGGGCGGCGATCGCTATCTCGGCGTGCGAGTCGCCCGGTGAGCAGATGTCGACGATGTCGATCGCCGGGTCTTCGATCACCCGACGCCAGTCGGTCTGTGCGTACTGCCAGCCGAATTTCTCCCTCGCCTCTTCGACTCGCGCGGCATCGCGGCCGACGATCGTGTGCATGATCGGCTCGGCGTCCAGGTCGAAGAACCGGGGCGCGACGCGCCAGCCCTGGGAGTGGGCGGCTCCCATGAAGCCGTAGCCCACCATGGCCACGCCGAGGGTCTTCTTCGTGTTCGCGTTCATCGTCGCTCCTTCGCGCATCGGGCTCACGACGGTAACGCCGCCGAGAAAGCGCCCGCAAGTCGCCGGGCTGCTTCGGGGTTTCGGCAGCGCCCGTTAGCTGATAAGTTTACTGCCACAACAAATCATCAACGATGCTGAAGGAAAAACCATGAGCACCACACCCACCCGCGCCGACAAGTTCTCATTCGGCCTCTGGACCATCGGCTACAACGGCACCGACCCGTTCGGCGGCCCCACCCGCCCGCAGCTCGACGTGGTCGAGGCGGTCACGAAGCTCAACGAGCTCGGCGCATACGGCCTCACCTTCCACGACGACGACCTGTTCGCCTTCGGGTCGACGGATGCGGAACGCCAGAAGCAGATCGACCGCCTCAAGCAGGCCCTCAGCGACACCGGCCTCATCATCCCGATGGTCACCACCAACCTCTTCAGCGCACCGGTCTTCAAGGACGGCGGCTTCACGTCCAACGACCGCGCCGTTCGTCGCTTCGCACTCCGCAAGGTGCTGCGCAACCTCGACCTCGCCGCCGAGCTCGGCGCCAAGACGTTCGTCATGTGGGGTGGCCGCGAGGGTGCCGAGTACGACGCCGCCAAGGACATCCGGGCCGCGCTCGAGCGCTACCGCGAAGCCGTCAACCTGCTCGGTCAGTACGTCACCGACAAGGGCTACGACATCAAGTTCGCGATCGAGCCGAAGCCGAACGAGCCGCGCGGCGACATCCTGCTGCCCACGGTCGGCCACGCGATGGCCTTCATCGAGACCCTTGAGCGCCCGGAACTCGTCGGCGTCAACCCTGAGGTCGGACACGAGCAGATGGCGGGCCTCAACTTCGCGGCCGGCATCGCTCAGGCCCTCTACCAGGGCAAGCTGTTCCACATCGACCTGAACGGCCAGCGCGGCATCAAGTACGACCAGGATCTCGTCTTCGGTCACGGCGACCTGCAGAACGCGTTCGCCCTCGTCGACCTTCTCGAGAACGGCGGCCCCAACGGCGGCCCGTCGTACGAGGGTCCGCGCCACTTCGACTACAAGCCGTCGCGAACCGAGGACATCACCGGCGTGTGGGACTCGGCCGCCGCGAACATGCGCACCTACCTATTGCTCAAGGAGCGCGCTGCCGCGTTCCGCGCCGACCCCGAGGTGCAGGCTGCGCTCGAGGCCTCGCGCGTCACCCAGCTCTCGGAGTCGACCCTGTCGGCCGGTGAGTCGTACGACGACCTGCTCGCCGACCGCTCCGCCTACGAAGACTTCGACGCCGACGCGTACTTCGGCGGCAAGGGCTTCGGCTTCGTTCGCCTTCAGCAACTCGCCCTCGAGCACCTCGTCGGCGCCCGCTAGGCGCGCCACCCGGTGAGGGATGCGTTCAGCGCGTCCCTCACCGGGTTGCTTAGTTCTGTAGTTCTGTTTTGTCAGTTCTGTTTGTTTGGTTCCGTTTCCGTTTTTCAGCAAGAGAGTGAGAGCGATGACGCTCGTGGCCGGAGTCGACTCGTCGACGCAGAGTTGCAAGGTGGTCGTTCGCGACCTCGCGACGGGAGAGGTCGTGCGCACCGGGCGTGCCGCGCATCCTGAAGGCACCGAGGTCGACCCGGCCGCCTGGTGGACCGCGCTCGGCACGGCCCTGGCCGACGCCGGTGGACTCTCCGACGTCGACGCGATCTCGATCGCCGGCCAGCAGCACGGCATGGTGGTTCTGGATGCGGAGGGCCGCGTCATCCGCGACGCACTGCTCTGGAACGACACCCGCAGCGCCCAGGCCGCCCTCGACCTGATCGCCGCCGTCGGGGCGGAGGAGTACGCGTCGCGCGTCGGCGTCGTGCCGGTCGCGTCGTTCACCGCGACGAAGCTGCGCTGGCTTCGGGATGCGGAGCCCGCGAATGCGGCCCGCGTCGCCGCCGTGGCACTCCCCACGACTGGCTGACGTGGCGACTTCGCGGCTACGGGCCCGCGGACGACAGCGAGCTCGGCCCCGTGCTGGAGGAGCTCACGACCGACCGGTCGGACGCCAGCGGGACAGCGTACTGGAGCGCAGTGAGCGGCGCGTACGACATGGGTTTGTTCGAGTTGGCGTTGGGGCGCGCGGGGCGTGAGGCCGATGCTGGTGCTGGTAATGGTACTGGTGTTGCTGGTGCCGCGGTGGTGCTGCCGCGCGTGCTCGGCCCGGGCGAGGCCGCTGGGCGTACGCCGGCCGGGGTTCTGGTCGGCCCGGGCGCCGGGGACAACGCCGGCGCGGCGCTCGGACTCGGTGCGGCCGACGGCGACGTGGTCGTCTCGATCGGAACCAGCGGAACCGTGTTCGCCGTCACAGACGCACCCGTCGCCGATCCGAGCGGCGCGGTCGCCGGCTTCGCCGATGCGAGCGGCCTGAGCCTGCCGCTCGTCGCGACGCTCAACGCAGCGCGCGTGCTCTCATCGATCGCATCCCTTCTCTCCGTGGACCACGACGGCCTCGCGAGCCTCGCCCTCACCGCCTCGCCCGGCGCGGACGGCGTCGTGCTCGTCCCGTACTTCGAGGGCGAACGCACACCGAACCTGCCGGACGCGACCGCGAGCATCCACGGCCTCACCATCGCCTCGACCCGTCCCGAGAACCTCGCGCGCGCCGCCATCGAGGGGATGCTGTGCGGCCTCGCCGACGGACTCGACGCCGTGCGCGCGGTCGGCGTGCGCGAGCAGCGCATCCTCTTGATCGGCGGAGCTGCGCAGAACCCTGCCGTCGCGACCGTTGCATCGCAGGTCTTCGACGCGCCGATCGTCGTCCCGTCCCCGGGCGAGTACGTCGCCGACGGCGCGGCCGTGCAGGCGGCCTGGGCCCTGACCGGCACGCGCCCCGCCTGGCCTCTCCCCTCGCGGCCGAGCTGGCCCCGGATGCGCGCCCGCACATCCGCGCCCAGTACGCCTCCGCCACCCCCTGACCCGCGCCGGACCGCCCGCGCGCCCGGCGCCGCGAGTTGCGGCAAATCGACCCTCCCGCGCATCCGGAAGGTCGATTCGCCGCAACTCGACGCCCGCGCGCGCGTCGACGCGGGCAGCGCGACGCGTCGCGGCGGCGCGGTCGCGCGGTCAGCGCGCGGCGTACAGCGCCGCGAGGCGGGCGCCGGCGGCGCGTGCCCAGCGGGGCGCGTCCGCGATCGCGGCGGCGGAGCCGCCCGCGAGGCCGCTCAGCGACACCGCGCCGACGAAGTCGTCGGTCGGCGCGTCGATCGCTCCGGCCGCGAGCAGCGCGGGCACTCCCGCCGCGCGCGCCAGCTCACCTACGTAAGCAGGAACCTTGCCCGCTGCCGATTGGGAGTCGAAGCGCCCCTCGCCGGTGACCACCACATCCGCCCCCTCCATCAGAGCAGGCAGGCCCAAGGCCGCCCCGACCGCCGCCGCTCCAGGAGCGAGCTGCGCTCCCCACGCGAGCAGGCCGTACCCGGTTCCGCCCGCAGCACCCGCACCCACGACCTCGGGACGACGCCCGAGTACCCGCACCAGCCGAACGAGGTTCGACTCGAGGCCGACGACCTGGTCGGCGTTCGCGCCCTTCTGCGGGCCGAAGACCGCCGCGGCGCCCGACGGTCCGAGAAGCGGGTTCGTCACATCGCTCAGGATGCGCACCCCACCCGCCGGCAACGGCGGCAGTCCGCTCAGGTCGGCCCGGGCGAGCGCCCCGAGGCCACGGTTGCCGAGACGGATGGGGCGGCCCGACGCATCCGTGAACCGTGCGCCGAGTGCGGCGAGCGCGCCGACCCCGCCATCAGTCGACGAGCTGCCGCCGATCGCGAGGAGCAGCCCGGTCGCCCCAGCGTCGAGGGCGGCACCGATCGCCTGCCCGAAGCCGAAGGTGTGTGCGTCGAGCGGCGCGAGCTCGGGCATGTGCGCGAGCCCGCTGGTCTCCGCCAACTCGACGACGGCGGTACCGTCGGGCAACTGCAGCCAGGACGCGTCGACCTCTCGCCCCGCAGGCCCGAGCACGGTGACGGGATGCCGCACGGCTCCCGGCACGGCGACCTCGAACGCGTCGAGCGTTCCCTCGCCGCCGTCGGCCATCGGCGCGAGCAGAACGTGGTCCGCCGGACGCTCCGACGTCCAGCCAGCGGCGAGCGCTCCGGCGATCGTCGCGGCGGACGCCGACCCCTTGAAGGAGTCGGGCGCGATGAGAACGGTGGTCGGCATCCCTCTACAGTGCCACGTCGCCGAGTGGCACGTCGCCGAGTGGCACGTCACCGAGTGGCACGTGGTCGGCGAATGCCCGCACGGTCCGCGCGACCACGGACGCGGGGTCCGCATCCCAGATCGCCTGGTTGAAGATCTCGACCTCGACGTCGCCCCGGTACCCGGCGTCGTTCACAGCGCGGGTGAGTGCCGCGAAGTCGATGTGACCGTCGCCCATCATGCCGCGCGCGAGCAGCACATCCTGAGGCAGCGGCGTTACCCAGTCGCAGACCTGGTAACTGGCGATGCGTCCGGATGCGCCCGCTCGGGCGATCTGCTCCAACACCTGCGGGTCCCACCAGATGTGGAACGTGTCCACGACCACGCCAACCGATTCGACCGGGAACTGGTCGGCGATATCGAGGGCCTGCCCCAGCGTCGACAGCACGGCACGGTCGGCGGCGTACATGGGATGCAAGGGTTCCAGGGCGAGTGTGACTCCGGATGCGCGGGCCTCGGGCTCGAGCTCGGCGATCGCGTCGCGCATCCGCTCGCGGGCACCGCGCAGGTCGGTCGATCCGGCCGGGAGGCCGCCGGCCACGAGGACGAGCACGGCGGCGGATCCGTCGGCACCGGCAGCCGCAAGAGTCGCGGTCTCGTGGATGGCGCGCCGGTTCTCGTCGATCGACGCGCGCCGCTCGGGCCCCTCGACGGCGGTGAAGAAACCGCCTCGGCACAGGCTCGACACTCGCAACCCCGAGTCGGCCACGAGTGCCGCGGCCTGCTGCAGCCCAACCTCAGCGACGGGCTCTCGCCACAGCCCGATGCTCTGCACCCCCGCCGCGGATACCACGTCGAGAGCGGTCGGCAGGTCCGCGTACTTCACGGTCGCCTGGTTGATCGACAACCGAGAATGCGGCTGCGAGGGCGGGAACGCCTGAGTCTGCGCCTCCGCGTCCGGCGCCCCGACCGGCCCCGCGGTCACGCCCGCACCCCGTTCAGTGTGAGCAACGCTCGCCAGCGCGCCGCCGCGAGTTCAGGCCGCTCAAGAGCCCCCGACGCATTCGCAAGCCGCACGATCTCCGACAGGTGCGGCAGACTCCGCGCGGCATGAAGACCACCGATCATGCTGAAGGAATCCTGGTGCCCGTTCAGCCACGACAGGAACGCGACGCCCGTCTTGTAATAGAAGGTCGGTGCCGCGAAGATCTGCCGGGAGAGCTCCTCGGTCGGCGCGAGCACCGAACGGTACCGTTCCTTATCCCCCGCATCGAGCGCCTGAATGGCGACGGATGCACTCGGTGCGAGGGCCGCGAAGGCCCCGAGCAGCGCATCCGAGTGCGCGGAGTCGTCGCCCTCGATGAGGCCGACGTAGTTGAAGTCGTCGCCCGTGAACATCGCCGCGGTCTTCGGGAGGCGTGCGCGCAGCGCGATCTCGGCCTGCGCATCCAGAAGGCTCATCTTGATGCCGCTGACGCGGTCGGCACTGTCGCCGATGATGCGCAGCACGGTCTCGCTCGCGACCGCCGAGTCGTGCGAACCGAAGTAGCCGGCGAGCACCGGATCGAAGGCGGCACCGAGCCAGTGCAGGATGACCGGAGTCGTCGCCGCCTCCAGCACCGAGCGGTAGACGCGCTCGTAATCGGCCGCCGAGGTCGCGGCCCGTGCGAGGTGCCGGCTGGCCATCAGGACGACGCCCGCCCCCGCGTCCTCGGTGAAATGCAGTTGCTCCTTGTATGCGTCGATCACCGCGTCGAGCGAGATGACCTCGTCGTCGACGTGGTCGGTGTTGACGCCGACGACGATCGCTCCGCCGACCGCCCGCGCCTCTGCGGCACTGCGCGTGATGAGTTCGCGGGTGGCGCGGGCGTCGAGCCCCATGTTGCGCTGGGCGGTGTCCATCGCGTCCGCGACGCCGAGGCCCCACGACCAGACGTGGCGGCGGAAGGCGAGGGTCGCATCCCAGTCGATATCGGCCGGTGCCCCGGGCACGTTCTCTGCCCACGGCTTCGGCACGACGTGCGCGGCGGCGAATGCGGTGCGCGAGGTCAGCGCACCGGTCGGCTTCGAGTACGCGGGCGCCTCCCCCAGCCCGACGGATGCGGTGGTGCCGTCTCCGTTCAGCAGGACCAGGTCGCTCATCAGATCCCGACCTCGGGCAGCTCGATGCGACGGCCCTCGCGAGAGGAGATCAAGCCCTGCTCGGCGAGGAGCACCCCGCGCGCCCCGGCCAGGAAGTCGTACGGGTTGGGCGCATCCTCGGCGACGTGACGGATGAACTCCTCCCACTGGGTCTTGAAGCCGTTCTCGAAGACGTCGTTGGCGGGCGACTCGATCCAGTCGGTGTCGTAGTCGTGCTCGTCGGCGATGTCGGGGTTCCACACGGGCTTCGGCGTGGCGTTCCGCGGCTGGATCTTGCAGCCGAAGAGCCCGACGACGGCGCTGCCCAGGGTGCCGTCCACCTGAAACTCGACCAGTTCATCCCTGTTTACCCGGGTGGTCCAGGATGAGTTGAGCTGGGCCGTGATGCCGCCCTCCAGCTCGAAGATGGCGTACGCCGCGTCGTCTGCGGTCGCGGTGTACTCGTTGCCTGCCTCATCGACGCGGGTGGGGATCTCGGTGACGGCGCGAGCGTAGACCGACTCGACGCGTCCGAACAGGTTCTCGAGCACGTAGGACCAGTGCGGGAACATGTCGACGACGATGCCGCCTCCGTCTTCGGCTCGGTAGTTCCAGCTGGGGCGCTGAGCGGCCTGCCAGTCGCCCTCGAACACCCAGTAGCCGAATTCGCCACGCACCGACAGGATGCGTCCGAAGAAGCCGGAGTCGATCAGGCGCTTGAGCTTGCGCAGGCCGGGCAGGTAGAGCTTGTCGTGCACGACGCCGTTCTTGATCCCGGCGGCCTGGGCGAGGCGAGCCAGTTCGAGGGCCTCCTCGAAGGACTCCGCCGTCGGTTTCTCGGTGTAGATCGCCTTGCCCGCCGCGATCGCCTTCTTGATGGCGGATGCCCGGGCCTTGGTCACGAGAAAGTCGGAGTAGATCTGCCACCGGTCGTCGGCCAGTGCCGCATCCAGGTCGGTCGTGTAGTTCTCGATGCCGTGCTTTGCCGCGAGCTCCGCCAGCTTGGCCTCGCTGCGCCCGACCAGGATCGGCTCGACCTGCACCCGGCTGCCGTCGGCGAGGAGCACGCCGCCCTGCTCGCGGATCGCGAGGATCGACCGCAGCAGATGCTGCCGGTACCCCATGCGCCCCGAGACGCCGTTCATGATGATGCCGATGGTCGACTCTGACACGGGAACTCCTTCGTAGCGTGTGGCGCGATGTGCGCGGGAAAGCGCTTACCAGCCTAATCACGAACCGTGAGTCGCGTCAAACGCAGCTTCCGGATGAGCGCGCACCTGCGTTCGCCGCGACTCACTCCGAGCGGTCGGTGAGCCAGCGGGCGGCGCGCGCGATGATCGCGCGGTGCGTCGGCGAGTCGTAGGACGCGGTGTCGTGGCCGAGCGCGTCGTAGACGACGCGGGCGTCCCCGTAGGTGCGCGCCCAGAGCAGCGGGTACTCCGCGCCCTCGTGCTCGTGGCTCGCGAGCGGGACGAGATCCGGAGCCGTACGCAGGTAGGTGTAGCGCTCATCCTCGACCTCGAAATCGGCGAGGCCCGCGACGATCGGGTGGGCATCCGGATGCACGTGGATGCTCGCCGTGGAATAGTCCGGGTGCATCGTGGTTCCGCGCACCCAGACCGCGCCGAGGATCCCCTCCCATTCGGGAACCCCGCGCAGCGACGTCGAGGTCACGTGCATCGCGAGCAGCGGCCGGCCGTCGGCGAGGTAGGCCAGCAACCCGTCGCGGCCGCGGCGCTCGGCGACGGGTTCCGGATGCTCGGGGTCGGTCAGCGACGGATCCCCGAAGTTGAGCACGAGCAGGTCGGGGGCGTCGGGGCCGCCGAGAGTCGCCAGTCGCGTATCCACATCCTCGGACACCTCGACCTCGTAGCCTTCGGCCTGAAGGATGCCCTCCAGCCGAGCAGAAGTGTCGGGGAACGGATGCCACGGGTCGCCGTAGCGCCCGGCACCGCTGAGGATGAGAGCTCGACTGGACAAAGCAGGGCCTCCCGGCGGGTCGATCCATGGTGTGACGTTCGCGAACGGCGCCGCGACAATACGCACATGGTAAGCGCTTTCTCGGGACTTGGCCAGCGCGATCGGAATTCGCGCTTGACGGATCCGGAACGAAGACGCATGATGGGGAATGCGCATTCTGGGAATGCGCAATCCCAAGCACCGGAGCCCAAGGAGTCGACGTTGACAACACGACGCAAACCCGTCGCCGCGTTCGCGATGCGCCCCGATCTGCCGGCCCTGCTGTTCTCGCAGGCCGACCTCGTGGCGCTGGCCGACATCCTGAGCCTCGACACGACCGCGACCATCGAGGACTTCGCCGCCGTCGACGCCGCGACCCTCGCCGAGATCGACGTGCTGATCACAGGCTGGGGCTCGCCGCAGATCGGCAGGGCAGAACTCGCCGCGATGCCCCGCTTGGGTGCGATCGTGCACGCGGCCGGAACCGTGAAGGACCACCTCGACGACGAAGCCTGGGACCGTGGCATCCGCGTGACCAGCGCGGCCAGCGCCAACGCGTATCCCGTCGCCGAGTACACGCTCGCGATGATCCTGCTCGCCGGCAAACGCGTGCCCGACTACATCCGTCGCTATGCGGCCGACCCCGCACTCTACGAGGAGTCCCCGAATCCCGAGATCGGCAACTTCAACCGCACCGTCGGCATCGTCGGCGCCTCGAGAGTGGGGCGGCGGGTCATCGAACTCCTGCAGCCGTTCGATGTCGAGGTGCTTCTCTACGACCCGTACCTCTCCGCCGATGACGCCGTGCACACGGCCGCCCGGCAGGTGACCCTCGACGAGCTCTTCGCCACGTCGACCATCGTCAGCATCCACGCCCCTCTGCTGCCGGAGACAGTGGGTATGGTCGGCCCCGACCAGCTCGCCCTCCTCCCCGATGGCGCGACCGTGATCAACACCGCCCGGGCGCCCATCGTCGATCAGGATGCGCTCGAGGCCGCCGTGCGCGAGCGCGGGCTCCGCGCGATCCTCGACGTCACCGATCCCGAGCCGCTGCCGGCGGATCATCCGTTGCGGGCGCTCGAGGGCGTCGTCATCACCCCGCACGTCGCGGGCGCCCTCGGCACCGAGCTGAGAAGGCTCGGCGAGTGCGCCCGTCGCGAGGTCGAACTGTTCGTGGCTGGGAAACCGGCTGAGCATCCTGTCACGAAAGAAGCTCTGATCGCCGTTGCTTGAGAACCTGACTCAGACTGTGAACCGACCCCTTTCATCCGAGCGCCAGGAGGCCCGAATGCACCAACTCCGCGACTACCAGGCAGACGTCTTCATCGACGGCCGGTTCGAGGCGCCCGAAGGCGACCGCGACCTTCCCGTGCTCGACAAGGCCGCCGGAGTTCCGTTCGGCACGTACGGTAACGCCTCGGCCGCGCAGGTCGATCGCGCCGTCCGGGTGGCCAAGGCGGCGCAGCCCGGATGGGCTGACGTCAACGCCAACCGCCGAAGCGAGATCATCCGGGCGTTCGGGCAGCAGCTCGAGGCACGGCGCGACGAACTGATCACTCTGATCATCCGCGAAACCGGCGGCACGACGGAGAAGGCCGAAGAAGAACTCGGCCAGGCGATCACGCAGCTGAACAACTCGGCCACGCAGCTCACCGAGAACGCCGGCGCGATCCTGCCTCCCTATAAGGACGGCAAGATCTCCCTCTCCCGGGCGGTGCCGCTCGGCGTCATCGGCCTGATCGTGCCGTGGAACTACCCGATGAGCCTCGCGATGCGGGCGCTCGCGCCCGGCCTCGCCTATGGCAACGCCGTCGTGCTGAAACCGGCAGAGCTGACGCCGTTCGCCGGTGGGCAGATCCTGGCCGAGGCCGCGCAGGCGGCAGGTGTTCCCGCCGGGGTCTTCAACGTGGTGCCCGGGGACGGGCCGACGACGGGGCGAACGCTCTCCGAGCATCCTGAGCTCGACCTGGTGCACTTCACCGGCTCGTTCGAGGTCGGCCACCAGATCGCCAACTTCGCCGCTCGCTCGTTCAAGCCGGTGGCCACCGAGCTCGGGGGCGACAACGCCTTCGTCGTGCTCGACGACGCCGACATCGACCAGGCGGCCAGCTGCGCCGTGTGGTCCTCCCTCTGGTATCAGGGCCAGACCTGCATCAGCGCCGGCCGGCACATCGTGCACCGATCGGTCGCGGATGCGTTCACCGAGGCCGTCGTCGAACGCGTGAGCAAGCTGCGGGTGGGCAACCCGCTGGACGACGACGTCGACCTGGGGCCGATCATCAGCGAGACGCAGTTGCGCCGGTTCCACGACGGACTCGTGCAGCCGTCGCTCGCCGCAGGGGCGCGGGTCGCCATCGGCGGCGGCTACGACGGCCTGTTCTACCAGCCGACCGTGCTCACCGGGGTGGCCCCGGAGATGCCGGTCTTCACCGAAGAGATCTTCGGCCCGGTGATGCCGATCACCGTGGTCGACAGCGAGGCCGAAGCGCTGGCCCTCGTCAACCGGCACCGCTCGCTCATGAACTCGGTCTTCACCGGTGACCCGATGCGGGGGCTCGCCTTCGCCGAACAGGTCAAGAGCAACGAGGTGCACGTGAACGACGGATACGCCCGACACGGCGGCGAGGGACAGCTCGCCGGGTTCACGCATCGGCAGTGGATCGGCATCCAGACCACGCCGACGAGCTACCCCGCATGGGCCGAGGCCTGACGTACCCGCCCGACGCCTGCACCACCCGCATTCCGCACCCCCATCAGCACCACGAACACGAAACCCCATCAAAGGAGATGTACACAGTGAGAAAGACAACGCTGAGGACCCTCGGCGCCACGGTCGGCGTTCTCGCCGCCGCGGCCACGGTCCTGACCGGATGCTCGGCCTCGGGCTCAGGATCCGGCGACACCTCGGGCGGCAAGGTCACCCTGAACTACGTCAACTGGGACGGCGGCATGCAGGCCGTCGTCGACGAATGGAACAAGGCCAACCCGAACATCCAGGTCAAGCTGACGAAGCCATCCGGAACCGGCTACACCCTCTACAACAAGCTGATCACGAACAACAAGGCCGGTACGAACCCGGATGTCACCGAGGTTGAGTATCAGGCGCTCCCCGCCCTGATCGCGAACAACGTCGTCATCCCCATCGACAAGTACGTCGGCGACCTCTCCAGCGACTTCTCCAAGTCGACGCTGGCCCAGGTGCAGTTCGAGGGCAAGACGTACGGCGTTCCGCAGAACGTCTGCCCGATGGTGTTCTTCTACCGCAAGGACATCTGGGACTCCCTGGGGCTCAAGGCCCCGACGACGTGGGACGAGTACGCGGCCGACGCCGCCGCCATCCACGCCGCCGACCCGAGCAAGTACATCGGCAACTTCACCGCGGCCGACCCCGGCTGGTTCGCCGGATTGGCGCAGCAGGCGGGCGCCAACTGGTGGACCACCTCGGGCAGCGACAAGTGGACCGTCGCGATCAACGACGCCGCGAGCAAGAAGGTCGCCGACTACTGGGACGGCCTGATCACGAAGGGTGTCGTCAGCCCGGAGCCGAACTGGTCGGCTCAGTGGAACACCGACATGAACAACGGAACGCTCGTCGGCTGGGTCGGTGCGCAGTGGGGCCCCAACCAGCTCCCCTCGATCGCGAAGGACACCGCCGGCAAGTGGGAGGCCGCACCGCTCCCCGCCTGGACCGCCGGCGACGACACCGTCGGCATCTGGGGCGGCGAGACCGAGTCTGTGACCTCGAACTCGAAGCACCCTGCCGAGGCCGCCAAGTTCGTGAAGTGGATGAACTCGTCGAAAGACGGCGTCAACTCGCTGATCAAGAACGTGCAGGTCTTCCCCGCGAGCATCCCGAACCAGACGCTGCCCGCCCTGGAGACCCCGCCGCCGTTCATGTCCAACCAGCCGGACTACAACACCCTGATGGCGACGGCCGCCAAGGGCGTGCGCACGTTCGACATCTGGGGACCGAACGCCAACGTGACGTTCGACTCGTACTCGAACTCGTTCGCCGCCGCACTGCAGAACAAGACGCAGCTGTCGGCCGCGCTCGACAAGATGCAGACCGACACCGTGACCGACATGAAGAAGATCGGCTTCAAGGTCACCGGCTGATCGCCGACCGATCCCACGATCAGGCGGGAGGGGGCGCCGGTGCCTCCGCACCCCCTCTCCCGCCTTCGCTCCCTTCCCCGTTCGAGGAGAATCACCTCATGGCCGTCCTAGAAGCACGAACGAGCCCGGCGTCGCGAACGCCCACCTCCGAGCGACGTCGCAAACCCCGGGGCAGCATCCTGCCGATCCTGCTCGTCGCGCCCGCCGTCATCCTGCTGCTGCTGTTCACGATCGCCCCCGGCGTTTATGCCGTGATCCTCAGCTTCCTTCAGGTGAAGGTGGGCGGCGGTCTGCTCGGTGCCGGCGGAACGGTGGAGGTCTTCGCCGGGTTCGCCAACTACATCTCGACCCTCGGCGATCCAGAGTTCTGGGCGGGCATAGGCCGCATGCTCATCGTGGCAGTCATCGGCGTTCCCCTCACCATCTTCTTCGCGACTCTGTTCGCCCTGTGCTTGGACGCCAAGAAGGCTCGACTCGTCGGATTCACCCGCCTCGCGATCTTCCTGCCGTACGCCGTTCCAGGCGTCGTCGCCTCGCTGCTGTGGGGCTTCATGTACCTGCCGGCGACCAGCCCGATCGGCGGCAAGGTGATCGATTACTTCGGCGCGACCGGCATCTTCTTCTCCGTGGCCAACGTGGCCGTGTGGGGTGTCGTCGGCTTCAACATGGTGATCCTGTACACCGCCGTGCGCAGCCTCCCGAAGGACCTCTTCGAGGCGGCCGAGCTCGACGGCGCCTCCGAGCTGCAGATCGCCCTGCGCATCAAGCTGCCGCTGATCGCACCCGCCATCACGATGGTCGCGCTGTTCTCGGTGATCGGCGCACTCCAGCTCTTCAACGAGCCCACGACCCTCAAGCCCCTCGCGAACGCCATCTCGTCCACCTGGGTCCCGCTGATGCGGGTCTACACCGACGCCTTCGTCAACAACAGCATCTACGAGGGGGCGGCGACCTCGTTCATCCTCATCATCATGACCGTCGCGGCCACCGTGCTCGTCAACGTCATCGGCCGGCGCTTCGCGCGGAGGGAAACCAAATGACCACGCTCACGTCCACCGCTGGACGAACAGTGGCGAAGGATGCGCGGCCGCTGCGAACCCGCAGGGGACTGCACATCGTCCCCACGCTCATCCTGATCGTCGGTGCGCTGTACTGCGTTCTGCCGGTGCTCTGGATCGTCATCGCCGCGACCAAGACCAACGACGAGCTGTTCTCCACTCCCCCGTTCCTCCCGGTGTTCAACGGCGGGTTCTGGACGAACATGCAGGCGCTGTTCACCTACAACAACGGCATCTTCGGGCGCTGGGCGTTCAACTCGGTGATCTACGCGATCGGCGGCGGCGTGCTGTCGACCGTGGTCGCCGGGGCCGCGGGATACGCGCTCGGCAAGTACAGCTTCCGCGGGTCGAAGTGGATCTTCCGCCTCATCGTTGCCGCCGTGCTGCTGCCGCAGATCATGCTGGCCATCCCGCAGTTCCTGCTGCTCGCCAAGTTCGGGATGACCAACAACTACGCCTCGGTGATCCTCCCGCAGCTGGTCTCGCCGTTCGCGATCTACCTCTGCAAGATCTACGCCGAGGCATCCGTGCCCGACGAGATCATGGAGGCGGCGCGTATCGACGGCGGCAGCGAGTGGCGCATCTTCTGGTCCGTGGGGTCGCGGCTGATGATGCCGGCCCTCGTGACCGTGTTCCTGCTGCAGTTCATCGGCATCTGGAACAACTTCCTGCTGCCGTTCGTGATGCTCAACAACGACCAGCTCTACCCGCTGACCCTCGGCCTGTACGGGCTGATGATCATCACCGGCGGTCAAGCGGCTCAATACTCGATCGTGATCGCCGGTGTGCTGGTATCGATCGTGCCGCTCGCGATCCTGTTCCTGTCGCTGCAGCGCTACTGGAAGATCGATCTCATCTCGGGCGGCGTGAAGATCTAACGCCGCTCAGGCGATGGACGGGCTGCCGCCCGGGTACGTGTCGCGCTTGCCGCCGGGGCCGACGTACTGTGCGCGGCCGTAGCCGACGATGAAGTAGCCGATGATCGCGAAGAGCCACAGCAGGAAGAAGCTGAACGCTCCGCCCTTGCCGAACGCACGACCCACCCCGAATGCGACGATGATCGCCACGACGATGTTCACGAGCGGGATGAAGTAGAGGATGACGAGCGCGCCGTGGTACCCGGCGATCTTCACCAGCAGGTACGTGTTGTAGATCGGGATGAGCGCACCCCAGCCGGGCTTTCCGGCCTTCGTGAACACGGGCCAGAGCGCCAGCACGACGAGCAGGTATCCGATGAGACCACCGGTGAACGACGGCACCGGGTTGAACGCGGTGCTCTGGGTGGTGATCAGGTCGTCGAGCGGGAAGGACGTCAGCATGGGTTCTCCTCGTTGGCGGACGCCGCGACCGCGGACGCCCCGATTGCGGGCGCTCCGATTCTGGGCGTCCCGACAGTGGACGCCCCGACACTATCGGGTCAGGGCGTCGACGCGCGGAGTGTGACCGTTCCGGCCACCGGCGAGGCGAGCGAGGAGACGGCCTGCGGCAAATCGGCGAGCGCCAACTCGAGCGCCCGCGCGCCGATCTCGGCGAGCGGCAGGGCGACGGTCGTCAGCGAGGGCGTCACATCCTGAACCAGCGGAATATCGTCGAAGCCGGCCACGGCGATGTCGACGCCCGGGGTCAGTCCGGCGTCTCGCATCGCGGTCATCGCGCCGAGCGCCATCACGTCGGTGACGGCGAAGATGCAGCCTGGACGCGCACCCGTCGCGAGCAGCGCCGCCGTGGACTCGTAGCCGCCGTCACGGGTGAAGGCGCCCGGGATGAGCTGCGCATCCGGAATGACATCTCGAAAGCCGTCCGCCCGATCACGCGCCGTGAGCAGGTTCTCGGGGCCCGCCAGCACGACGAAGTCGGTGTAGCCGCGCTCGACCAGGGCGCGGGCGAGGGATGCTGCGCCTTCCCGGTTCTGCACCGGCACCGACCGCAGCCCGGGGGCGGCCGCACCGATGATGGCGACCCGCGCCCCACCGCGCTCGATGGCGACGAGTTCGGCGGCGCTCCCCGACGGCGCACCGACGGCATCCGCGTGGCGGCTGCCGGCAAGGATGACGGCACGAGGTCGCTGACCCTTGAGGGCGCTGAGCGTCGCCACCTCGCGCGCGGCGTCGGCGCCGGTTGCGGTGAGCGTGACGATCAGGCCGCGCTCGTCAGCGACCCGGATGACGCCCGCGGCGATGCTCGAGAAGTACGGGTCGGCGATGTCTCCAACCACGATCGCGACAGTGTTCGTCGTCCCGCGGGCGACCGCCTGGGCCTGCACGTTCGCGCTGTAGCCGAGCGCCGCAGCTGAAGCGAGCACACGATCCTGCAGCTCGGCGTTGACCTTGCGCGTACTGCCGTTGAGGGCCCGGGATGCGGTCGCCAGCGACACCCCCGCATGCGCAGCGACCTGCGCCAGGGTCGCCGCGGTCTCAGTCACGGCTCAACCCTACAGAGCGGGTGCTTCGATGGCCGGGGTGCTGGCGCGGATGATCGGGTATGCCGGAACCGTGCGATCGCTCGAGGCGGGGTTCAGTGCGCGCTCGATGGCTTCGGAGGCCACCTCGTCGAGGGCGACGTGCACTGTGGTCAGCGGTGGGACCACATCCCGCAAAGTCGTGATGTCGTCGAAACCGGCGACCGCGATGTCGTCAGGGATGCGCAAACCGCGGTCGCGCAGACCGGCGATCGCCCCCAGCGCCATGTCGTCGGTGATCGCGAACACGAGCTGCAGCCGCTGGAGTTCGTTCTCGTCGAGGCTCAGGATGTGCTCCCGCGCTCCCTGCCAGCTGAACTCCGGATGCCGCACCACGGTCTCGACGCCGTCAGCGCCCGACTCGGCGAGCCCGGCGACGAACCCCTCCACGCGTTGCTGCATCGACAGCAGCGGAGTGGCGCTGCCGAGCACCAGGGCGCGCCGGTAGCCGAGCACCGCGAGTTCGACAGCGAGCTGGCGGGCGCCTTCGTGGTTGTCGAACGTGACCGTCTCGAAGGGCAGGTCGCTGCGGCTGATCAGCACGACCCGGCCGCCGGTCTCCTCGTAGCGCCGCAGCTCCTCGACGAGCTGGTCGCCGGACGGCGGATCGACGTAGCCGGTGCCGGCGAGGATGATCGCCCGCGGCTGCTGTCCACGTAGTTCACGCACGAGCTCGAGCTCGCGGTCGACGCTGCGCTCGGTCACCGCGATCGAGACCCGCAGGCCCGCGGACTCGGCCTGCCGCATGATCGCGGCCGCCATCGCGGAGAAGTACGGATCGGAGATCCCGCTGATGACCAGGGCGACGGTACGGGATGTGCCGCGCGCGATCGCCTGCGCCGCCAAGTTGGGCGTGTACCCGAGTTCGTCGGCGGCATCCATCACACGCTTGCGATAGCTCTCGGCCACCTTGCGATCGCTGCCGTTGAGCACCCGGGATGCGGTCGGCTGCGATACCCCGGCGTGCCGTGCGACGTCGTCGAGCGTGACCGGCCGGCGCGGCCCTGCGTCGCTCTGAGTCTCGGTCACGGCCCCAGCCTACCGAACCTCGCGGCCCGCGGGAATGCGGATGCCCGCGCGTTTCTGGGCGGGTTGCGCGCGGCTCGCCTCGGCCTCGCGCGGGCCGCACGGCCTCCGTTTGCCAGTAGTCGTCGCTCTCAGCGCGTGAGAACGACGACAAGTGTCATATGGGCGGGTAGGAGACGGGATCGGGCGGCTCAGGTGGCGAGCATCCACGCGAGGCCGGCCCCGCACATCCCGAACGAGACGATCGAGTGGATGCGCCAGCCGCGCCGTGCGAGGAGCACCCGGGCAAGCACCCACGCGACCACGATCACCGCTGCCGCCGCTGCCGCTGCGCCCACGCCCGCTCCCGCTCCCGCGCCCATCCCGCCCATCCTGTGTGCGTGGTCGGTGAGTCGCGTCGACTGCAGGTTCGCGGCCCCGGGAAAGCTGCTCTCGACGCGACTCGACACCCCCACTGCCATGACCGACATGAGGAGGAGCATCGCCCAGAGGTCCACGACGTGCTCGCGCGCCCAGGCGCGGGTGCGGGCGAACGGCGCGTAGGCGAATGACACGAGCGCAAGCGTCACAGCCGCGACCACCATAGGCGCCGGCGTGTGGCCGGCGAGCACGGCCCACACCATCACGCCCGCCGGAATCACTTCGTGCGCCAGCGCCCACCCCACCGCTCGCGCCTCCCCTCCCGGCGTCGAGTCGTGCGAAACGTGCGGTCCCACATCCCGCAACCCCACTTTTCGCACGACAGGATGCGCCGCCGCACCCGCGCCCGGCGTCGAGTCGTGCAAAAAGTGCGGCCCAACACCCCGCAACCCCACGTTTCGCACGACAGGACGCGCGGCGACGCTCACGCGCGCCAGAGGGTCTTCACGTTGGTGAACTCGCGGATCCCGAGAGCGGAGAGCTCGCGGCCGTAGCCGGAGTCCTTAACGCCGCCGAACGGAAGTTGCGGGAACGACGCCGTGAGTCCGTTCACGAACACGCCTCCCGCCTCGATCCCGTTCTGGAACAGCTCGGCCTCGGCGTCGTCGGTGGTCCAGACGCTGGAGCTCAGCCCGAAGTCGCTGTCGTTCGACAGAGCGATTGCCTCCGCGGCGCTCGAGACCTTGTAGAGGCAGGCGACCGGTCCGAAGCACTCCTCGCGGTAGATCCGCATCTCGGGCGTCACCCCCGTCAGCACAGTCGCCGGATAGAACCAGCCGGGACCCTCGGGTACAGCACCGCCGGTCAGGACGTCGGCCCCGCGGTCGCGCGCATCCTGAACCAGGTCGTGGGCATCGCGGCGGCCCTGCTCGGTCGCGAGGGGTCCGAACGAGGTCTCAGGGTCGAAGGGATCCCCGGCGACCTGCGCACGCATCCCGGCGACGAACGCCGCCTCGAACTCCTCGTAGACATCTTCGTGCACGTAGTAGCGCTTGGCGGCGATGCAGCTCTGTCCCGAGTTCTGCACGCGGGCGTTGACCCCGGCGGTCGCGGCCGCGGCGACATCCGCCGACGGCATGACCACGAACACGTCCGTGCCGCCGAGTTCGAGCACCGACTTCTTGATGTTCCGCCCGGCTGCCTCGGCCACCGACGATCCAGCGCCGACAGAACCGGTCAATGTGACGGCACGGATGCGCGGGTCGTCGAGCAGCGGAGCAACCGCCCCGCCCTCCACGAGCAGCGTCTGGAACGCGCCGACCGGGAACCCGCCGCGCGCGAACAACGAGCCGAGGTACAGCGCGCTCTGCGGAACGCTCGAAGCGTGCTTCAGGATGCCCGTGTTGCCGGCCATGAGCGCCGGCGCCGCGAAGCGGATCACCTGCCAGAACGGGTAGTTCCACGGCATGACCGCGAGCACCGCACCGATCGGCTGGTACCGCACGCTCACGGCGGAAGCACCCACATCCCCGGGCTGCACAGGATGCTCGTCGGCCAAGTACTCCTCCGCATGATCGGCGTACCAGCGCATCCCGCGGGCCGACTTCGACACCTCGTACTTGGCCGTTCCGATCGTCTTGCCCATCTCGGTGGATACGAGCGAGGCGACCTCGTCGAGTTCGGCGTCGAGCAGGTCGGCTGCAGCGCGCATCCATTCGGCCCGCTGCGCGAAGGTGGTCGCGGAGAGGGCACGGTAGGTGTCGTGCGCCGCGGCGACGATCGCCTCGATCTGCTCGGCCGTGTGAGGTTCGAACGTCTTGAGCGTCTCGCCGGTGGTCGGGTTGACGGTGGCGATGGCCATGCTGACTCCTTTGTTCTGCGGTTGGCGATGGTGCTGCGATGGTGCTGCGATGGTGCTGGTACTGCTGGGGGGAATTCTCGGTGACGCTCCGACGGCGGCTACGGGGGTCCGCTCAGCCGCCCGCGACGAGCCGCCGCGCCAGCTCCACCCCGCCGGCCACGGGCGAATCCTCCAGCAGCACGACATCGAGCGACGGATGCGCGGCCGCGACCCGAGCGGAGAGCGCCGCGAACAACCGCGGCTGGTTCGCGATGACACTCCCCGCCACCACCACGGAATTCCCGACAGCCCCCCGCCGAACCAGCCGGTCTACAAGGACAGCCAACTGATCGGCCGCGCGTTCTACGACCTCGACCGCGAGCGCCGACCCCGCGTCTGCAGCGGCGAAGACGGCGATCGCGCGCGGGCCCCAGTTCTCCGGAGTGGGAGTGTCGTTGACGGCTCGCGCGAGTGCCGGTGCCGAGCCGACGCCGAACGCTTGCTGCAAGGCCGGCAGGAGTCCGTCATCCGGAAGCCCCTCGTCCCGAGCGGCGAGCGCTGCGATGGTCGCCTCGCGAACGAGCGCGGGTGCTCCGCCCTCATCGCCGATCACCCAGCCCCAGCCGCCGGCGAAAAGGGTCTCCCCGTCTCGTCCTGCCCGACCGCGATCGATCCGGTGCCGGCGATGACGCCGATCCCCGCCTGCAACCCCGCCGCCGGAACGAGCAGCGCGGCGTCGTTGACGACCACCGCCGAGTATCCGAGCGCGGTCAATTCGTGTGCGAGCTCGTGGCAGTGCTCGACCGTGTCGCATCCCTGGGCCCCGACACCGACGGCGACCACCCGGTCTCCGGATGCGACGACCCGCTCGATGCGGGCGATCAGCCAGCGAGCGGCGTCCCCTGCCGGCGAGGCGCTCCAATCCTCGGCCGGCAGGGAGACGTCGGCGATCCGCGAGCCGTCGAGTGAGACGACCCGCACGCCGAGCTTGGTGCCACCGGCATCCAAGCCCACGATCACATCGGTCACGCGGCACCGCCTGCGTCGACCGGAACCTTCGTGTCCTCGTTGTGGAAGACGAACTCCTCGACCTCGATCCCGCGCACGGCGGCGACCGCGCCCACGAGGAGCTGCATGACCAGCGCCTCGATCACGGCCCGCTGAGCGGCGGGGAGCTTGGGCACCTGCACGACGTGCAGGGTCGCGGTGGAGTCGACCGGCTCGCCCGAGATGAGGATGACGTGGTGTCCCGCCTCGGAGAGCGTCGTCGCCAGATCGAGCTCGCGGCTATCGCCGAACACGACGTGCACCCCGCCGCCTGCCGACTCCATCGAGCCGTGAAGGTACTGACGTGTGCTCATGCCCGTGGCAGGGATGCGCGCGACCTCACGGAACAGGAGCGCACCGGCCTCGGCCGAGCCCACAGCGGGTCCAGCGCCGACGAAGTCGCTCGACGCGACCGTTCGGAACAGCTCGGCGAGCGCATCCACGCGGTCGGCGAGCTGCGCCTCGACACGGGCGAAGGTCTCGTGCAGGCCGAACCACGCCGGGTCGATGCGACCGCCGTCCCAGGCGTCGGCGAGCATCCCGAGGGCCGCCACCGTCGCCGTGTAGCCGATCGTGGATGCGTAGCTGTCGGCGAGGTTGCCCAGCGCGATGCTCGAGGCGATCTGCGAGATCGGCGACGGCTCGGTGTTCACGACGGCGAGCCGCAACTCCGGCGCGACGGACTCGAGAACGGCGAGCGTCTCGGCGCTGCGGCCGCTCTGCGAGATGGCGACGATCGGATGCGTGCTCTCGGGAAAGGGCAGCGGTAGATCGCCCGCGCCGAGCCGCCAGGAGTGGATGCCGCGCGAGCGCAGCTCCCAGACCGCCGCGCAGGCAGCGGCGAGGCTCGCGCCGATCCCGACGAACACGGGCCCGGGGCCCTCAAGTTCACCGGCCGCCTGACGATCGGCGATCTGTGCGGCGATCAGCGGGATGGCTCTGCCCAGTTCCTCGGCCTGTGTCGCTCGCGCGGCCGCGAACGTGTTGTACCCATTCATGCTTGTCCCCTTCAGGCGGTCGTCGTGCCCGCGGCGGCGATGCCTGCCGCGGAAGCTTGGGCGGAATCGGGTGCGCTCTCGGTGGTTCCCGGCGCAACGGTCAGAACCGTCGGGTCCCAGTCCGCAGGCAGCGGCTCGACCGCGGGAGCGGTGCTCCGGATGCGCACGGGCAGCCCTGTCTCGATCGATTCCTCGATCGCAAGCATGACCTCGAGTGCATGGTAGGCGAGCTCGCCGCTGGCGCGTGGCTTCCGACCGTCCCGGATGGCGCGCGCCATCTCGAGCACCCCGACCCCACGGTCGCGGTGAGCGCCGGGCGGCGGGATCTCGACCCAGTCCGTCTCCCTGTCGTCACCCGCGAGCAGCCGTGTCTGGCCATCGAAGCCGCTGACCGGCACGCCGAGAACGCCGGTCGAGCCGGTGATCTCGAACGTCTGCCGCCGCTGCGGGGAGTCGAAGCTGTAGATGGACGTTCCGACGACTCCCGAGCGGAAGCGCGTGAGCACGCTGACGTGGGTGCTGACCTCGACCGGGAAGGTCTGCCCCGCATCCGGACCCGACCCGATCACACGCTCTGCGCGCGGAGTCTGGCCGACGGCTTCGACCGATTCGACGGGGCCGAGCAGCTGCACCATCGTGCTGACGTAGTACGGCCCGATGTCGAACAGCGGGCCGGCGCCGCGGGCGAAGAGGAACTGCGGGCGCGGGTGCCACGCATCCGGACCCGGTCCCTGCATGAGTGTGAGCAGGGTGCGCGGGGTGCCGATCGCACCGTCGGCGAGCAGCCGGTGCGAGTTCTGGATCCCTTCGCCCAGGATGGTGTCCGGCGCGTTCGCAACGACGACCTCCCGGCTCTCAGCGGCGGCGAGCAACTCCTTCGCACTGGCGAGGTCGAGCGTGAGCGGCTTCTCCCCCAGACGTGCTTGCCGGCGGCGACGGCCTTCATGCCGACTTCGGCATGTGCCGCGGGGATCGTGAGGTTGACGACGATCTCTACCGCCTCGAGCGCGAGCAGCGCATCCACCGGTCCGGCGAACGGGATGCCGTACTCGGCGGCCTGGGCCTCGGCGCGCGCGACGTCGAGATCCGCGATCGCGACGACCCGCACATCCCGATACGAGGTGAGCGAACGCAGGTATTCGTCGGAGATGTTGCCTGCCCCGATGATGCCGATGCCGACGGCGCTCATGCGGTCACCAGCCCGAGAAAGTAGGCCGCGTTCCGATCGACGAGCGGGAACACGTCGCCTTCGTGCACGACGACCTCCACGACCGCGAGCTCAAGGCTGCCCGCGAGCGGCAACACTTCGGCGATATCGAACGGGTTCTCATCGTCGTGCTTGACGTGCAGAAAGCGCACGCGATCTCCCAGGCGCGGGATGAGCTCGGTCACCTCTGCGCCGCCGACCGCAGCCCAGTACGTGTCCAGTTCGAGCACCACGGCCGGGTCGAGCAGCTCGACGAGCAGCTCGTATGCGGGCACCCCGTCGATTTTCTGCGCGAACTCGAAATCGTGGTTGTGATAGCCGACCCGGATGCCGTGGCCTGCAGCGTATGCAGCCGCGTCGTTGATCGCCGCGGCGAGCGCCTCCACACCCTCCCGCGTCGAGATCGAATCGGGACGCACCCAGGGCACGATGACCGTCTCGATGCCGAGGCGGGTCGCGGCGGCGAGCACAGCATCCCGATCCAGCTCGGTGATCTTCGAGTGCGCCGTGATCGCACGCAAGCCCGTCGCGTCGAGTGCGACCGCAAGCCCTTCGGTGTCGCTCAGGATGTCGTACGGCTCGACGTGCGTGAAGCCCGCGGCGGCGAGGCGGCCGAGGGTGGCGGGGAGCGCATCCGGGCCGATGTCGTCGCGGACACTGTAGAGCTGAACGCCCAGGGGACCGGTCATCAGTGGTGTCCTTCGTGGTGGTGGTGGTGCGTCTCGCCGGGCGCGCAATGGTCGCTCGTCGAGGCGGGAATGTCGAGTGTGGGGTTGCGGCCGAAGAATCCGTGGGGCTTGAGCACGAAACCTGTCGAGTCGACGGGCATGATCGGCCAGTCCTCGATGCGGGGGAAATGTGTCAGCCCGAAGGTGTGCCAGAGCACAATGTCGGTGTCGTCGACATTGCGGTCGGCGGCGGTCCAGGCCGGAAGGCCCGCTCTACCGGGGTGCATGTTCACGAAGTCGCCGGCCGGGTACAGCTCGCTCGGCTCGTAGGGCGTCACCCACAGGTGGTTGGCCGAATACGTGGCACGCGCGTAAATGTCGGACTGCTCATCCGCCAACAGTGCCGGCTTGCCCTCCGGATACAGCACGTAGCCGACGCTACCGCCCAGGCGGTTCTTCACGCCGGGATTCGAGACGAGCCAGACCCGCCCGCGGGTGTTGTCGGCCATCCGTTGAGCCTCCGACTCCGTGCGGAGCCGCTCGACCGTCTGCGTGATGCCGGTGCCGGTCGGATTGGCGTCGCCGCGCGGCACGAGCACGGCCTCCAACTCGTCGACGGCGTTCGCGACACCGTCGACCATCATGTCGAGGCGGGCGCTGAACAGGTGCTGGTGGTACGGGGCGCCGAGGCCCGGCGCGAGCTCCGAGGCGTAAGGATAGCCGGGCCCGGGGTACGCCGAGGTGAAGACCACCCCGGTCGCCTTGACCTCCAGCTCGATGGTCCCGTCGAGGGAGAAGTACCAGTAGAAGCCGTAGTCGTAGTTGCCGACGGTGACGAAGAAGGAGACCACCAGGCGGCGGTTGCGGCGGGAGTCGCTCGACCCGTTCCAGTTGTCGAAGTGCTTCCAGAGGATGCCCGTGTCCTCCTCGTGGATGCAGATCGCCTGCGGGATCACGCGGGGGTTGCCGGCGTTGTCCGCGAGCACCGCATCCAGATACGTGATGTCGCCGACGCAGTCGCAGCCCAGCTCGAGCGAGTTCGCGAACCCGCCGAGCAGGTACTCGCCGCAGTCGAAGAAGTTCTGGAACCAGCGCTGCGGGCTCGGGTCGCCGTACGGCACCATCATCTCGGCGATGGATGCGCGGTACACGATCGGGCGCTGCACACCGTTGTCGTCGATCGAGATGTTGTGGAAGACGAGACCCTCGCGTTGGTCGAACGAGACCTGCAGGTTCCAGCCCGCCCAGGAGAGCACGCCGTCGTCGTCGATCGTGAAGCTGGGACCCCCGGCTGGGTGATCTCGATCGGCTTGAGACCCGCGCGCGACGGCTGGCCGACCCAGTCGGCGAGGTGGAAGTTGCCGTCCTCCTGCGGCACCGGCAAGTCGACGTAGTCGATCACGTCGAGCACCTCGCGCGTGACCACGTCCACCATCACCGTCACGCCGTCGACAGGATGCGCCCAGCCGAGGTCGTCGGGCGTCTTCTGCACGAAGGTGAAGCAGCGCTGGATGCGGCGACCCTGCTCATCCGGAGTCAGAACTCCCGCAGAGAGCGGGTTGACCCGCAGCGTGCTCAGGTCGGTGAGCCCGCGCTTCGCCATGGCGGCGAGCCAGCGCTCATCCTGATGCACGATCTCTTCGACCAGACCGAACTCCGCCAGCACCACGGGCACCTGCCCCTCGGCCGGGTCGAGCTCGCGGGCCGACAGGATGCTGTCCTCGGCCGGGCAGACGACCACGTCGTGCGACGCGCCCGACCCGAAGTCGACGAGCATGGCGCGGAAGCGTCGGGCGTCGGGGGCGGAGCCCGGGCCGAGTAGGGTGCGCTTGTCCTGTTCGAGGAGGCCGAAGTAGGAGACATGCGTGTTCTCGCCGATGAGGCCTTCGCGCACGAGGATGGCTCGGGCGGCGGCGATCTCGGCGGGCTGCATCGACGCGAGGGCGGCGGCAGTGGTCGGCGGAGCGGCGTGGGCTGCAGTCGCGGCCGTGCCGGTCGCGGCGGTGCCGGTCGTGGCGGTGTCGGTCACTGGAGCTCCGTTCGGTTGTGGCGGGCGAAGTAGGTGCGCAGACGGTAGCGGTCGCCCGCGTACTGGATGGTCGACGCGAGCACCGGACGGTCGGCGCGACCACTGACGATCTGATGCATCACGAGCGTCGGCGTGCCGACGATCACGTCGAGTTGCGCGGCGATCTCGCTGGTGGCCTCCCGGGCCTCGATGGTGGTCTCCGCGTTCGCGAGGTCGTGACCCGCCTCGGCGAGGGCGCCGTAGAGCGAGTGCACGCGGAAGTCGTGCCGCGCAGCATTCGGGATCAGGGACGCGGGAACCAACGACAGGTCCACCGCGATGGCGACGTCATTGAGCATGCGCACGCGCCCCAGCCGGAACAGAGGCGTGCCCGGCGCGATGCCGAGCTTCTCGGCTTCGTCGATGGACGAGCTCGACACCTCGGCCCGGAGGACACGCGAAGACGCGACCAGTCCCATCCGGTCGGCCGTCTCGGTGAACGACTCGAGGCTGTTCGGCCACTCGTTGCGCTCATCCGTCGCCCCTGCGATGTACCAGCCGCGACCGTGCGAGGGGGTGAGCGCCCCGTCCTCGACGAGGGTCTGAAGAGCTTTGCGCAGGGTGACCCGGCTGATCCCGAGGCGCAGGCACAGCTCGCGCTCGGGTGGGAGTCGCGAGCCTGCGCGCAGCGAGCCGGATGCGATCTGGTCGCGGATCGCATCCGCCGCCTGCACCCAAAGCGGGTCGGGGTAGTCGGTGCGGATCGTGACCTCGCCGACGGACGGCGACGGAGTGATGGGGGGCGTGGTGCTCATCGGTCGAGACTCACCTTCTCCCAGGTGCCCGTCTTCATCGAGGCGTAGCAGGCGTCCAGGATGCAGTTCACGACGAATCCGTCGTCGAACGTCTCGATCGGGGCCTCCCCGCGGCGAACCTGTCGACGAAGTGCCGCATCTCCTGGCTGAAACCGTAGGCGCGCGCCTCTTCGGGAACCGGGTACACCCATCCGGTGTCCGCGTCCGCCTTCTCGACAAGGTAGCCTGCGGGGTTCTCGATGAAACCCCAGACCGGAGTCTGCGAGGTGTCGGTCACGATGCGACCGGCGCTCCCGACGAGCTCATGGCGCAGCTGCATGCCGCCCTTCTCGATCCACGAGGACTCGATCTGCGCCAGCTGGCCGCCCGCGAACTTGAGCAGGGCGATGGCGGTGTCCTCACCGGTGGTCTTGTCGGCGTGGGCCATCGTGGCGCCCCACGCGAACACCTCGGTGACGGGGTTGTCCTTGCCGAAGAAGTGCCGGGCCGACTCGACCGTGTGGCAGCCCATGTCGAGCAGGGCGCCCCCGCCGGCGGTCTCGGCGTCCCAGAAGTGCGGTGCGTGCGGGCCCGAGTGGGCCTCGCGGGCACGCATCGTCAATACGTCGCCGATAGCGCCCGCCGCGACCATCTGGTGGGCCTTGGCGATGTTCGGCGAGAACACCGAGCTCTCGGCGTAGCCATGCCAGACGCCGGCCTCGGTGACGATCCTCAGTATCTCGGCCGCCTCTGCGCCTGTGCGTGCGAGCGGCTTCGTGCACACGACGCCCTTGCCCGCCGCGGCGGCGATGCGTACAGCCTCTACGTGCACTTCGTTGGGCAGCGCGATCACGACGAGGTCGACATCAGGATTCGCACAGAGCGCCTCCATCGAGTCGTACTGGTTCGGGATCGGACCCCACGTCTCGGCGAAGTCCTCCGCGCGCTGCAGGTCTCGCGAGTAGTTCGCGACGATCTCGGCGTTGCGCACATCCTGAAGCGCATCCGCGTAGGTGTCACTGATGAACCCGGAACCGAGCAGACCGACACGAATCACATTTCCTCCAACTGAAGCTGTGATTCACATCGTACCCAGGTGGTACGTCATTGGTCTACATCCAGCCCGCAATTGCTCCCTAAATAAATACCTCCTGCTACCTCTTGGTCCACCCCAACGCGATCGACTCCGGGAAGAATCCCGTTTTCACGACGTGAAACGGGGATTCTTCCCGGAGTCGATTGCGTTGGACCGGGGGTGCGGGGTCAGCGCGAGCGTGCGAAGAAGGTGCGCAGGCGGTAGCGGTCGCCGGCGTAGGTGATGGTCGAGACGAAGAGGGGATGCTCGGCCCGGTCAACCGCGAGCTGCCGCATCACGAGCACCGGCTTTCCGACGGCCAGGTCGAGATTCTCCGCGGCCTCAGGATCGGCCTCCCGCGCCTCGATCGTGGCATCGGCGCGCAGCGGTTCGATGCCCGCCTCGGCCAGCTTCTCGTACAGCGAGTCGACCGAGAAGTCCGCGTCTGTGAGGGTCGGCGCCAACTGGGCCGGGATGCGCGTCACGTCCAGCGCGATCGGCACATCGTTCAGCAGTCGCACGCGCTCCAGATGGAAGAGCGGCGTCCCCGGGGCGATCGACAGCTCTTCGGCCTGGTCGAGCGAGGCCGGTTTGGTCTCCGCCCGCAGCACCCGGGATGACGCGACCAGACCCATCCGTGCTGCCGTTTCGGTGAACGACTCGAGACTGTTCGGGAATTCCTTGCCTGCCGTCCCCGCCGTCTCGGCCACGTACCACCCGCGACCGTGCGATGCGCTCAGCACCCCGTCTTCGACGAGCTTGTTCAGCGCCTTGCGCAGTGTCACCCGGGAGATGTTGAGCTGCAGGCAGAGCTCGCGCTCGGGTGGCAATCGCATCCCTGGCTTGAGTACCCCGCTCGCGATTTCACGGTTGATCAGGTTGACCGCCTGGATCCACAGGGGTTCCGGGTAGTCAGGGCGGATTGCGGTGGCGGTTCCGCCCCCGTCACTCAGTTCGTCGATCACAGGCGACACCCTCCACTGGCCCAATGCACGCCTCATTCATACCACTTGTTACCTCTGGTGATCGGCGTCGGCGCCGTCCGGCGTAGGAATATTCCGGCGCCGCAGCGGCCCGGCCGCCCGACACGACTCAGGGATGCTCGATCAGCCGGTCGAACGCCGCCGCCAGCTTCTCGTCGATCCCCCGGGCATCCGGATGCGCTTCGTGGTGCTCGATGATCTCTCGCGCTCCCTGCGAGAAGCTCACCCGCGGCGCGAAGTCGGGGACCAGCCGGCGCAGCTTGGAGGTGTCGAAGAGCATCGTGTGCCGGAAGTCGTGCTCCAGCACCTCGCCCCATCCGGGCACCTCGGTCGCGATCGACTCGCTCGACCGGTGCACGAGTCGCGGCGATCGAACACCTGCTGCGGCGGCGAGCGTCAGGTGGATCTGATCCCAGGTCAGGATGTCGCCGCTCACCACGTTCACACTCTCACCGATCGCGTGCTGGTTGCCGAGCAGCGGTACGAACGCCCGTGCGAAGTCGCTGGAGTGCGTGAGCGACCACAGGGAGGTGCCGTCACCGTGCACCACGACACCTTTGCCGGCGCGCATCCGGTCGATCGCGGTCCACCCCGAGAGGATCGGGATGGTCGTGCTGTCGTACGTGTGGAAGGGCCGCACGATCGTGAGCGGGAAGTCGTCGGACCGATACGCCTCCTCGAGGAAGACCTCCGTCGCGACCTTGTCCCGTGCGTACCCGAACACGGGCTGCTTGCGCGGGCTCGACTCCGTGATAGGGAGGCTCGGCACTGGGCGGGCGAACACCGAGCAGGTGCTGATGAAGACGTACTGCGCCGTCGCCTCCCGGAACGGATCGATGTGCCCCTCGACGTCGGAGGGGGTGAAGCCCACCCAGTTGACCACGGCATCCCAGGCCTTGCCCGTGGTGAGCGATGTGACGAACTCGGGATCGCGCACATCTCCGCGCAGCTGACGGATGCCGTCGGCGACCGGGCGGCGCGGCTCCGACCGGGTCACGATGGTGACCTCGGCCCCCTGCGCCACCGCTTCGCGCGCGGCGGCCGAGCCGATCATCCCGGCACCGCCTAGGAACAGGATGCGCGTGCTCATACCGTGGCCTCCTCGACCTCGACGCTCCCCCGCGACAGGCCGTGCCCGACGAGGTAGCGGTAGCTGGATTCGAGCGCGTCGAAGGTGTCGACGTGCAGTCTTTCGAGTTCCACGATGTGCCACTGCAGCCCGGATGGCGCTGTGAGCGCCCCGGCCCAGTCGATTGCGCCCTCGCCGATCGGGACCATCACATCGTCTTCGTAACTGACGGCAGGCCCGTCTTTGATGTGCACGAAGCGGGCGCGGTCGCCGAGCCGGGTGAGCACCTCGGCGGGGTCCGCTCCGCCCATCCGGGCCCAGTACGCGTCGAGTTCGACGACGACCCGGGGGTCGAGCAGCTCGAGCAGCAGATCGTATGCCTGACGTCCGTCGAAGGAGTTCTGGAACTCCGCGAAGTGGTTGTGATAGCCGATCGTGAGTCCGCGTTCGGCGGCCAGCGCGGCCGCTTCGTTGACGCGCACGACACCCGCGGCGATGGTCGCCGGGGAGTCGAACTCCTCGCGCTCGAGACTCCACACCAGAGTCGTCGCACCGAGCTCCGCGCTCTCGTCGAGCAACCGCTCGGCTTCGGCGCCCGCGGGGAACGGCGTGTGCGCGCTCGTGATGGTCAGGCCCGCGGCGGCCGCAGCATCCCGAACCCGAGTCGGTCCGAACGTCTTGACGAGACCGTACGTCTCAAGACCCAGGTACCCGATCGAGGCGACCCGCGCGAGCGTGCCCTCCAGATCGGCCTTCGCCTGTTCCAGCACGGTGTAGGCCATCACCGCGAGGCCGGGGCGCGATCCGGTCACAGGATGCCCGCAGCCCACGCCAGCGCGCGCCGAACCAGGGTACGCACCGCGGGTTCACCCCACGACCGCATGTCGTGCCCGAGCGCCAGGTAGACGACCCGGCCCTTCCCGACCGTGCGGACGTACATGACCGGGATCACCTCGCCGTCGGCCCGGTGCCGCTGAGCGATCACCTGCACGTCGTCGTCCGCGAACTCGAATTCGTAGTACTCGTCGAACAGTTCGAAGTCGTCGAGCCCTTCGGTGATGGGATGCTCGCCCACGATCTCGATCGTGTGCCGGCCCTCGTGATGGTCGGGGCCGTGCGAGAGGTACCGGTTGCCGAGCAGGTCGAAGTACGGCCGGTCGGCGGGGTCGATACCGTCCCCGGCCCAACCCATGATGTTGGCTCCGTGCACGCCGACGAGTCCCTTGCCGGCGGCGACCGCCGCGGCGAGCGCCTCCTGCTGCGCGGTCGGGAACTGCCCGCCCGCCGTGTAGAAGAGGTACACATCGGCGTCAGCGGTTTCCGGACGCGCGTCGACGAATCGGTTGAGGCCCATCGAGCGGCGGGTCACCAGGCCCGCCTCGATGCCGAGCTGCTGGAACACCTGGGAGGCGCTCAGGAGGTCGTGGTGGATGTCGTCGCCGTTCACGACGACGAGGGCGTTGCGGGTGTCGGTCATCTCTCGATTTCTGAGTTCGGCAAGTGCGGAAAGTGCGGAAAGTCTGGAACTGCGAGGCGCAGAGGTTGCACACCGCGGGCGGTCCGAGCATCCGGACCGCCCACGGTGTCAGCCGATCAGGAGGTCGGCTTGAGCTTCAGCGCCACCACCGGGTTGGGGTACGGCGCGAAGTACGGGTTCTCCTCACTCGGGAATCCGGTCACCTTGGCGGTGCTCCAGTCTCCGTAGTTGCCCCAGTAGAACATGACGATCATCGGCAGCTGGTCGATCCAGATGCCCTGGAGCTGAGCCAGGATGTCGTTGCGCTCAGCATCCGTCGTCGCCAACGGGTACTTCGCGAACAGTTCCTTGGCCACCGGGTCGTTGAAGCGCTCGATGTTCTCGAACGTCGGCGTCGCCTCGCCCAGCGGGTAGTACTTGTTCGGGTTCATCATCGAGTCGTAGATGTTGAACGCACGGGGTGCCGGACCGACCGGGTAGCCGATGGTCGACTGGAAGGTGCCGTCGGCCGTGATCTTGTTGATGTCGTTCACCGAGGTGGTGTCGATGTCGAGCTTGATCCCGATGTCCTTCAGCTGCGACACCAGCACCTGGGCGCGAGCCGCGATGTCGGTGTACGAGGCCGGGAAGCTGACCGAGAACTCGACCTTCTTGCCGTCCTTCTCGTAGTAGCCGTCGCCGCCCTTGGTGTAACCCGCGTCGGTCAGCTGCTTCTCAGCGGCCGGCTTGTCCTGCTTGAAGACGAGATCCTTGTACTTCGGGGCGACCTCGCTCGCGAACGAGGGCATCGGCAGACCGGTCTGGCTGGTCGCGGCAGGGGAGTCCGTCGCGGCGCCGACCTGTTCGCGGTCGACACCGAGGCTGATGGCCCGGCGCACGGAGATGTCACTGAGCGGCCACTTTTCCAGGTTCGGGATGAGGCCGTCCGAGCCCACGACGGGAGCCCAGTAGTGGTTGTCCTTGCTCTTCGAGAGGTAGGACTTCTCGGCGTCGGCGATGTACGTGCCGCTCCAGTCGGCCTGTCCCTGCACGAGCGCGTTGGTCTGGCCCTGGTTGTCCTTGTATGGGATGAACCGGATGCCCGCGATCTTGGCCGGGTCCTGCCAGTAGTCCTTGTTCGTCTTCAGCACGAAGCTCTGCGGCGAGAACGTGTCGAGCACGAACGGACCGGTTCCGACCGGGTTCTTGTCCGGGTACTTCGTGGGGTCGCCCACCTTCGACCAGATGTGCTGCGACACGATGGCCGCCGACACCAGCGAGGTGAACTTCGTCTCCGACGGGGTCTTGAACGTCATGACGACGGTGTTCGCATCCGGGGCCGTGATCGTGTCGAAGTCCACACCGCCCACGTTGAGCGCCGGGTACTTCTTCAGCATGTTGTACGTGAACACGACGTCGTCGGCCGAGAACGGCTTGCCGTCGCTCCACTTGACGCCCTGCTGCAGGTCGAGCGTGAACGTCTTGTTCTCGTCAGACCACGCCCACTTCTTCGCGAGCCACGGGATGTCCTTGCCGATGTCGACGTTGTTGATCTGCACGAGCGGCTCGTAGATGAATCCGCCGCCACCCTGATTGGTGTACGTCGCGCCCTGTGCCGTGTTCGGCAGGTAGGGGTTGAAGGTCTGGGTGAGCGAGTCGGACTGGCTGGCCACGTTCAGGATGAGGCCGTCGCCCGATCCGCTCCCGTTGCTCGAGCAGGCTGCGAGCGGGATGACGAGACTGGCGGTCATCGCTGCGGCGACGAGTGTGCGCCGCAGCGTTACCTTTCTGTGCTTCATTGCTGTTCTCCTTCAGTGCTTGCTTGGCTTGATGCTTGCTATTCGGATGGAGCGTTCTTGGGGTCCGGAGTCAGGGCCTTGCCGGCCTTCCGGATCTCGCCGCGCGTGTACACGGCGGCGTTCTCGGCGCGCTTGCCTTCGGCTTCGGCGTCGTCGGCGTAGAGCCAGCATTTGGCCCATTGCCCGTCTTCGAGTTCGAACCGCGGGGGCGCCTCCGTCTTGCACCGTTCCATGGCGAACGGGCAGCGGGGGTGGAACCGGCAGCCGGCTGGCGGGTCGATGAGGCTCGGCGGCTGACCGATGTCGCGCGGGGTCTCGCCTTCGGGCCGCGAGGGGTCGGGCGCCGAGGCGATGAGCAACTGGGTGTACGGATGCGCGGCCTTCTGCGTGACCTGCTCCGACGGCCCCGCCTCCACCAGCTGGCCGGCGTACATGACGGTCGTGTCTTCGGCGAAGTAGCGGGCGGATGCGATGTCGTGCGTGACGTAGAGCAGCGCAACACCGCGGTCCTCCACGAGCCGACGCAGCAGGTTCAGCACGCCGAGACGGATGGACACGTCGAGGCTCGAGACGGGCTCGTCGGCGAGGAACACATCCGGATTCGCTGCCAGCGCCCGCGCGATCGAGATGCGCTGGAGCTGCCCGCCCGAGAGTTCGTGCGGGTACTTCTCCGTGAACTGGCGTGCCGGGGTGAGGTTGACCTGCGCGAGCAGGTCGTCGATCACCGCGCGCTGCTCCTTCGGCGTCTTGCCTTTGTGGTGGATGCCCACCGCACGTGACAACGTGCGCGCGATCGTCGCGACCGGGTTGAACGACCCGAAGGGGTCCTGCAGGATCAGCTGCACCTTGCTCACGTGGGCCCGGAGCGCCTTGCCGCCGCGAGTGCTCACCGTCTTGCCGCGGTAGCGCACCTCGCCGCTGGTCAGCGGGTAGAGCTGCGCGAGCAACCGCGCGAACGTCGACTTGCCCGAGCCGGACTCGCCCACGAGCGCCATGATGCGGCCGGCGTAGAGCGCAAGTGAGACGTCGTCGGCGGCATGCACCACCTTGCGCGGGCCGCGCTTGAACGTGGAGCCGCGCACGGGGAAGTGCTTGGTGACGTGCACTGCCTCCAGCACGGGCGCTTCGCCCTGCGGTGCGTCGTACGTCGGCGCGACGATCTCGGCGCTGGTCATCGGGCGTCCTCCATTTCGTGCTGAGCGTCGTCGAGGTCGCTCGAGGGGTTGTCGGAGAATGCGTCGTCGGCGAGGGTGCCGTCACCTTCGTAGAGCAGGCAGGCGGCCTCCGACTGACGCCAGTCGGCCTCGCCCGCCAGCGCGAACAAGGGCGGTACAACCGTGTCGCACTTGTCGAAGGCGAGCGGGCAGCGTGCCGCGAACGCGCATCCTGAAGGCAGCTTGCGCAGGTCGGGCGGCGAGCCCGGGATGCCGGTGAGCTCGTGCTTCGGACCCGACAGTGTCGGGAACGATGCGAGAAGCCCCTGGCTATACGGGTGCCGCGGGTTGCGGTAGAACTCCTTGGCGTCCGCGAGTTCGACGACACGGCCTGCGTACATGACGGCGATCGTGTCGGACAGCTCGATCAGCAGCGACAGGTCGTGGGTGATGAAGATGACCGAGAAGCCGAGCCGGTCCTTCAGCTCGATGATCTTCTCGATGATCTGGCGCTGGATGACGACGTCGAGCGCGGTCGTCGGCTCGTCCATCACGATGATCTCGGGGTCGAGCGCTAGGCCTACAGCGATCATCGCGCGCTGCCGCATCCCGCCCGAGAGCTCGTGCGGGTACGCGTTGACGCGATCGGTCTGGATGCCGACCAATCCCAGAAGCTCGATCACCCGGGCCGCGCGGGCCTGCGCCGTCATTTCCGGACGGTGCGCCCGCAGCGCATCCTCCATCTGGGCGCCGATGGTCAGGATGGGGTTCAGCGCGTGCATCGCGGACTGGAAGACGATCGACAGCTCCTCCCAGCGGAAGTCGCGCAGCTCGTCCTCGCTCATCGAGAGGATGTCCGTCTTCGACCCGTCGGCGTTCGTGTAGATCATCTCGCCGCCGGTGATGTGCGCCGGCGGCTTGTGCAGCCGCGTGATCGCATAGGCGAGCGTCGACTTTCCACTGCCCGACTCCCCCGCGATGCCGAGCACTTCGCCGCGGCGCAGGGTGAGGGACACGTCGTTGACGGCCGGCGTCACCGAGTTCTCGCCGAGGTAGTCCACCTTGAGGTTGCGGATGTCGAGGATCACATCGCTGGTGACAGGATCGAACGGGCCGGCCGCATCCCTCACCGTACGAACCCGCTGCGGCCGCTTCACAACCTTCGCCCGCTTGGCCTTCGCTTGTGCGCGCTGCGCCTTCTTGGTGCCGATCCCTGCCTGACGCAGCCGCGGGTTGATGAACTCGTCGATGCCGAAGTTCACCAGCGAGAGCGCGGTTCCGAGCACCGCGATCGCCAGACCGGCAGGCACGAACCACCACCACGCACCGCTCAGCATCGCGCTCGAGACCTGGGCCCAGTAGAGGATCGTGCCCCACGACCATTCCGTCACGTTGGTCAGACCGAGGAACGCCAGGCTTGCCTGGGTCAGGATGGCCCCGGTCACTGTGCCGAGGAACGAGGCAGCGATGATCGCGATCTGGTTCGGGAAGATGTCGCGGAAGATGACGCTCGACGTACGCTCCCCCGTCGCTCGCGCCGCCTCGACGAAGTCGCGCTTGCGCAACGACAGGGTCTGCGCTCTCAGCACGCGGGCGCCCCACGCCCATCCGGTGACCGAGATCACCAGGATGATGCCGAGCGAGCCGGTCTTCGGCAGGTACGACGCCAGGATGACCGTGAGCGGCAGCGCCGGGATCACCAGGAACACATTCGCGAGCAGCGACAGCCCCTCATCCGCCAGGCCGCCGAGGTAACCGGCCGCGAGCCCGACGATCACAGACAGGATGGTCGCGACCAGCGCCGCGCAGACGCCGACGATCATCGACACCTGCGTGCCGTAGAGCATCTGAGACAGGATGTCCTGGCCGGTCTGGGTCGTGCCGAGCCAGTGCTCGGGGCTCGGCGGCTGCAGTGCCGCCTTGCTGACCGCCGATGGATCGTACGGCGCGATCCACGGACCGATGACGGCGAGCACGCAGAAGATCGCCACGATCACGATGCCGGCGAGCGTCCACGGTCGGCGGAAGGCGCGCATCCAGGCGAAACGCGAGGTTCCTTGGAGGTCCGATGTTTCGGCCTCGGCGACCGTCGCAGTGGTGATGGCCATGGGTCAGCCCTCTCTTGTCCGGGGGTCGAGGAAGACGTATGCGAAGTCGGCAAGCAGGTTGGCGACCAGCACGGTGATCGTGATGACGAGGAAGATCCCCTGCATCAGCGGGTAGTCCTGGGCCTGCGCACCTTTGAAGAGCACGGTGCCGATTCCCGGGTAGTTGAAGACGACCTCGGTCACGATCGACCCGCCGACGACGAAGCCGAGCGACATCGCGAAGCTGGAGAACGACGGCAGGATGGCGTTCCGCGCTGCGTAGGTGAACATGATCCGGCGCTTCGGCAGGCCCTTCGCCTCGGCGAGCTTCACGTAGTCCTCGCTGAGGGTCGTGACCATCATGTTGCGCATCCCGATCAGCCAGCCGCCGATCGACGCGACCACGATGGTGAGGGCGGGCAGCGTCGCGTAGTAGATCGCACTGCCGATGAACCCCCAGTTGAAGCCGATCGTCTCCAGCACCGAATAGCCGCCCGAGAGGGGGAACCACCGCAGGATGATCGAGAAGATGAGCACGACGCAGATCGCGAACCAGAAGTACGGGATCGAGGAGAGCAGTGTGGTGACCGGGATGAGCGAGTCGAGCCAGCTGCCTCGGCGCCAGCCCACGAGCATCCCGAGCCCCGTGCCGATCACGAAGCCGAGAACCGTGCACACCGTGATGAGCACGAGCGTCCAGCCGATGCTGCTGCCGAGCACGTCGGCCACCGGTGCCGGGTAGTAGGCGTACGAGATGCCGAGGTTGCCGGTGAACAGGTTGTGCCAGTAGTCGAGGTACTGCTGCCAGAGCGTGGCCTTGCTCTGGCCGAAGAGCACGCGGAGCGCCTCGACGGCCTGAGGGGACAGCTTGCCGTGGAACTTCGCGATCAGCGCATCCGCTGGGCTGCCCGGCATGATGCGGGGCAGCAGGAAGTTCAGGCTGATCGCCGCCCACGCCGTGATGACGTAGAAGACGGCGCGACGCAGAAGAACACGCATGTGCGGATCAGTCCTCGTTCTCGTTGGGGTTCGATGCGGCCGTGAGCCAGTGGGCCGCGTTCATGACGATGGCGCGCATCCCGGGTTCGTCCCACATACGCATGTCGTGGCCGAACTGCACGAAGCAGACCCGGCCGGCGCCGTACTCGTGCGCGACGACAACGGGTTCGGGACCGTCGGGCGCCTCGCGCCAGGCGACGACCTCCACGTCGTCGGCCAGCTGGGTTCGGTAGTGCTCATGGGTCAGCTCGAACGGGTCGAGCCCGGCGGTCACAGGATGCCGCGTGAAGTCCACCCTAAAGCGGCTCTCGTGCGGCTGCGGACCGTGGTCGACGAACCGTGCGCCGAAGAGGGCGAGCAGGTCGGTACCGGGCTGTGCGTTGTCGCCGCCGTCGCGGGCGTCTTGCGGATCCTGCCCGTCTTCGGCGGCGAAGAACGCCGTCGAGTGGATGGCGAGCAGTCCGGCTCCCCGGCGACCGCGGCCGCGAGCCCGCGCTGCTCTTCGGCGGTGAACGCGCCGGCGGCGCGGTAGAGCACGATCAGGTTGTCGACGAGTGGTTGCGCGAACAGGGCCGTCCCCATCCGCACCCGCGTGACGAATCCCGCCGAGGCGAGCAGATCCTGCAGCTCGACACTCGCGGTGAAGAGGTCTTCGTACACGTCGTCACCCGCGATCACCACCTGGGCGGTGAGCACGTCGCGCGCGATTGCGGAAGGCGTCATTGTCTTCTCGGCTCCTAGTATGTGGAACGCAGTTCGCCGACCGGCGACCACATTCCCTGTTCGAGGCCGGTCAGGAGGGCGTTGTCGTGGCGGTCGAGCGGCAACGTCACCCGGCGGCGCGACCGGCTGCTCTCGTAAGTGGCGAAGATGAGCTCCGCCCCCGCCAGACCGTGGCGGAGCGACAGCTCGGGTTCGTCCCCGGTCTCGAGCCCGTCGACGAGGTCGGCGACCGCGGCCGCGGTACAGGAGAAGATCGCCGGGTCGATCCCGTGGTCCCAGTGAGTGCTGTCGGTATCGTACGGCGAGGCGAATCGGATGCCGTCGCCACCGAACCGGTGAACGAGCGCTTCCGAGCCGCGCACGACGATCCGGCCGCGCGTGCCTTGCACGATCAGTCCGAGGTTGTTCTCGAGGTTCAGGATGGGCGTCGCCGGCTCGCGCCCCGTCGAGACCGTCGCCCGTACCCCATCCGGCCACGCCAGCTGAGTGATCGACGACGTCTCGACGAACGCGCCGTAGACATAGCGGTTGGTCGACACGTCGATTTGCCCGATGACCCACTCGACCGCGGCGTCACCACGATAGAAGAGGATCAGGTCGAGGATGTGGCTGCCCCAGTCGAGCAGATTCGGGCAGTAGCCCTCGATGCTGACGAGATCGCCGATCGCCCCGGACGCGAGCTGCTCACGGGCGAAGCGGTGGACCGGCTCGAACCGGCGCTGCAGATTCACAGTCACCTGCACACCGGCTTCCGCGGCGACGGCCTGCAGCTGCAGCGCGTCCGCGTACGTCAGCGCGATCGGCTTCTCGCAGTGGATCGCGCGCACGCCGGCCTCGACCGCGGCGGTGACCGCGTCGAGGTGGAAGGCGGGCGGGGTGCAGATGCTGACGATGTCGGGCCGGACGGTCTGCAGCAGTTCGCGGTAGTCGGTGAAGACGCTCTCGATGCCGAACTCGCCGGCGAGCGCCTCAGCGGTCTCGCGGTTCACGTCGGCGACGGCCACCAGGCTGACGCGGTCATCGGCGAGGTAGCCGGCCGCGTGAACGCGCCCCTGCCCACCCGCTGCGATAACCGCTGCACGATAGCCCTGCATCACCTTCTCCTTTGAACCACTTCTCTGGGGATGTATCCCAAAGCTATACCACTTGAGGCCAGCCTAAGACGAAAGAGGGAACGGTAACAAGACATTCGGCACAATTTCATCTCAACGAAACATCCCGGATGCCCGGAAATGGCGAGGAATTGCCCGAAAATGCGCTCCGCGGCCTGAAATTGCTCGAATTTGTGCCGCGGTCCACGTAGTACCACATCCGACCACAGCGCTACACTGGCGGTCGATCCCGAACCGGAAGGACACCATGCTCATCAGCCGCGTCGTCGCCCCACGCACCTCTCGCATCGACGAAGTCGCCACTCCCGACCCGGCCAGCGGGCAGATCCTGATCGAGGTGCTGGCCAGCGGCGTATGCACCGCTGCGGGGTCCCGCCGATGGTGAGCCCATCGAGCTCGGCCACGAGACCGCCGGCCGCGTCGTATCGGTCGGTTCGCCCGATTCCCGGTGGGCCGTCGGCGATCTCGTCACCGGTCTCGGTGGTTCAGGATTCGCCACCCACGCTCTTCTCGACGCCGACGCGGCTCTCCCTATCCCTGCTGGGCTCGCGCCGACGCACGCCATCGGCGAGCCGATCGCCACCCTCGAGGAGGCGATCTCCCGCACTCCGGTCGCGCCGGGCAGCCGTGTCGCGGTAGTCGGCCTCGGTTTCATGGGGCTCGGCCTGTTGCAACTCGCGCGCACCCGCGCGCCGCGCACCATCATCGGCGTCGACCCGAACCCGGCTGCCCGCGAGCGCGCACTGGCCCTCGGCGCAGACGTGGTGCTGCATCCTGACCAGGTCGAGGCCTTCGTCGCCGCCGGCCAGCCCGGGTCTCCGGATGCGCGTGCCGACGTCGTCCTCGAAGCGACCGGCGTCACCCCTGGCCTCGACACCGCGTCACCGCTCGTCAAGCCGTTCGGCACGCTCTGCATCGTCGGCTACCACCACGCCGGAACCGCCAAGCTCGATATGGAGCTCTGGTACAAGGGCGTCACCGTCGTGAACGGCTTCTGCCCTGACCGGCCCCGGGTGATGCGGGCGATGGATGCGGCACTCGACCTGGTTGCATCCCGCCGCTTCAGCTACAACCCGCTGATCACCCACACGCTCGGGCTCGACGGCATCGACGCCGCATACACCCTCATGGCCGACCGCGACCCCGCCTTCGTCAAAGCCGTCATCGTCCCCTGATCAGCGGCGCCCGCCCGCCGCGCCTCCCGTAACTCAGGAGACTTCGCGCCCGCTCGCCCCGAACATCCGTAATTACGGTCACCTCACCGGCGCGCCGCCCGAAATCTCCGTCGTTACGAAGCCGCGCACACCGCCAGAAGGAACCACGCCGAGTGCGGGATCCACTGCTCGGCCCAGCGCCACTCGTTGCCGTCCGGCGCATCCCCGGGCAGAAACGCGATGTCGTTCTCGTCACCCCAGCCGCTCGTGATGCCGTTGACGATCCCGCCGGGACTGTTCTGATACACCCCCGAGTACTCCACGTTGTTGCGCCCGCGACCCTGGACCATGCAGGAGTCGAACGGGTTCAGGCCGCCGACCCACGCAACCAGGTCCGCCGAGAGCCGGCGCAACCGATCCCGAGTGGCGTCGTCGCATCCTGGGACCAGGGATGCGCGACTCGCCGCATACGCGACCGACGAGATCCCCGCGTTCTCCCCTGCCACCAGTAGCCGGTCTCGTTCTCGTGGGGGAAGAAGAACGCGTCGCGCGGCTCGCCACCGGTCGGCTGCACCCGCTGCCGCAGATATCCGAACGGATTCGCGACCGAGTCGACCCGAGCCACCGTTCCGCGGATGATCGCCAGCGCGGTGCTCCGAGCAGGGGTCGCGGCTCCCGGATCACCCAGCGCATCCACCACATCCGCGAACCGCAGCAACGCCACCACCGGCATCCCCGATTCCGCAGCGTGAAAATACGGCCGCCCCTCGACATCGCCGACGAGGTACGCCGCACCTGCCGCATCCGAGCGCAGCCGCGCGGCCAGCGCATCCGCCCGCCGCCGCCCCGCGCTGAGATAGGCGTCGGCATCGACGCCACGAGCGGATGCGGCCGACGCCAGCTCCGCCGCCGCGAGCAACGCGCAGTAGTCGTCGAGCACCGACTCCTCGCCGTCGAACAGGTACTCGCGATTGTGCACCTCGAGGTGCTCGAACCCGCGCACCGCCGCCGCAAAGTACGTATCGGCATCGAACTCGCCTGCTTCGCCGACGGTCGACGCGAGCGCCAGCGCCGCGATCGCCAGACCTCCGCCGTGACGGTATGCGGCCTGCCAGCGCTGGGTACGAACGCTGTCCTGCAGCGGGGCGTTGATCACTCGCTCGTCGAGGTCCTTGGTCAGCGCGTCGAAGATCCCGGTGTAGAAGTAGCCTTCCGGTGACTGGAACCGCACGAGGAAGTCCGCCCCGAACAGCCCCTCGTCGCGAAGCCGCGGATACTGGCTCGTCTCGAACGACGGATGCGCCCGGCGCAGCTCGGAACCAGCGGTCAGTAGCGCCCACGCGCACAGCGGGATCTGCTGCGGGCTCATCATCCGCGTGTACGTCAGGTGGCTGAGGAACTTGCTGTAGTCCCCCGACGCATCGAGCCAGCCTCCCCGCGCATCCACCGTGCGGCCGGAGTCGTCGTCATAGAAGCGGGCGTGCGCATCCTTCCGCTCGATCTCCCCGAAGAACGCTGCGACCGGAAGTATGCGGTGATGTCCGACACCACGAGCGAAGGGATGCGATGCTCGGCGACCACGAACGCGTCGCTGAAAACCTCGACACCGTCGACGACCGCCACGACCCGGTAGGTGCCTGGCTCATCCAGCCCCGTCAGGTCGACCCGGTGATACGCGGCCCCACGCCAGCCATCGACCGTCTGCGGCTGACCAGCGCGAACCCCGAGCGGCACAACCGCGCCCGCAACGGTCTCGATCCGAACAACCCCTACAACTGCCCCCACCGGCGCTGCCACGATCGCCGACTTCGGCCCGCTCCGGTCATAACCGAGATGGTTGACCACCACGACCAGTCTCGTTCCGACCGCTTCCATCGCACTCCTGTCGGTAGACACGCGCAATACCACGCACTACCAATACTGTACCGCGCCGGCGGGCGGCTGTCGCTCGGCCCCGCTCTTCGGGAGCCGTCCGCAACCGGCGCGGTAGCTTAGGCCGGCGTTGCCGGAGACGCCGGAGACGCCGTCGCAGGGTTTTCCGCGCCGCTGGTCGGCACCCCAGCAGGCCTCAGGATGCGCGGTCCCACGCCGAACGCCGCAACACACAGCAGCCCGGTCACCCCGAACACCCCGGCGAACGGCCACGCTCCACCGAGCGGCGACAGTGCCGCGAACACGATCGCGGTTGCTGCAAGCGCAATCGCCGACCCCGTCGAGTCCGAAATCGACAGCGCGGAGCTGTTGAACCCTTGGTTCGACACATTCGAGTACTCCAACGTCAGCACACCGAGCCTCGGATACAGCACGCCCATGCCTCCGCCCGCGAACGCCCACCCGATGATCGCGACCACCGGCGGAAGGCCGAAGGCCGCCATCGCGATGAGCGACCCGATCGCGATGCTCAGTCCGATCGCGCCGACCAGCGCGGCCGTCCGGTGCGTGATCCCGGGAAATCGCCCCTGCACCCAAGACGCCGTCGCCCAGCTCAAGCCCGCCGCGGTGAGCGCGAGACCGGCCAGCGAGGCCGACAGTCCGTACTCCTTGACCAGCAGGTACGGCACGTACACCTCCGCCGCGAAGAAGGTACCCGCGACGACGGCGCGCAGCAGAATCACGCTCGGCAGCCCTCGACCTGCCCGAAGGGTTCGTACTGGGAGCAGCGGACGCAACGCGAACAGCGCGACCGCGACAGCGACGACCGGGGCGATCCACTGGATCGGCCCGCGCGCCTCCGCAGCGAGGTTCAGCGTCAGCACCGCGACGGCGACGAGCACCGCCCAGCCGATCCGACGGATGTTCCACGGCGGGCGATCCGCAGACGCCTCCGGCGTGCGCACCCCACGCATCGCCGGCACCACCATGATCAACGAGAGAACGACCAGCGCGACTACGCCGAGGAACACCCAGCGCCAGCCGACGGACTCGGCGAGCAGCCCCGCGATCAACGGTCCGATCAGCGACGGGATGACCCACGCAGCGGCGAAACCGGCAAAGATCCGGGCGTGCAGCACCGGCGGATATACCCGTGCCACGATCACGTAGAGAGCGACCGTCAGCGCGCCGCCGCCGAGCCCGTGCACGAGACGCCCGGTCACGAAGAGCCCCATGTTCTGCGCGGTTCCGGCGATCAGCAGACCGACGACGAAGAAGCCGACGGATGCGAACAGCGCGTTGCGCGGGCCGCCCCTGTCTGGCCACGCCCCAGCGAGTACCATCCCGACAACACTCACGGCGAGCGGTCCAGCGAACGCGAACGCGTACAGGGATGCACCGTTCAGCTCGTGACTCACCTTCGGCATGATCGTGGTGACCGCGAGGGCTTCGAAGGCCGCGAGCATGATCAGGGCGCACATCCCGACACTCACCCAGAAGTACTTGGCGCTGAGCACGCCGTGGGGCGGAGGGAGGTCGGCGGACATCCTGCCAGTCTTACCGGTGATCGTCTCGGCGTCCAGGTCTTCGGCGGTCATGGTGTCAGCCTAGAACCTCAACTAAGGTTGAGGTCAATGACTCCTCAGGATGCGGTTCTCAGCGTCGGTGATCTCTCCGCGAGAAGCGGGGTAACGGTGTCCGCCCTGCACTTCTACGAACGCCAGGGGCTCATCGCGAGCGAACGCACATCCGGAAACCAGCGGCGCTATCCGCGCGCGACGCTGCGACGGGTGGCGTTCATCCGCGTTTCGCAGCGGGTGGGCGTTCCGCTCACGGACATCCGCGCGGCTCTCGATTCGCTGCCCGACGGACGCACGCCGACGAAGCGGGACTGGGAGCGGCTCTCGGCGCTCTGGCGCGGTGAGCTGGATCAGCGCATCCGGTCGCTCCAGCATCTGCGCGATGACCTCACCAGCTGCATCGGCTGCGGCTGTCTGAGCCTTCGCACCTGCCGCCTGCAGAATCCGTCCGACGAGCTCGGCGCCGAGGGAACGGGCCCTCGTCGCTGGATCGACGCAGATTCCGAGACCGCGGCGGGCGCAGAGGCCGCCCAAGGCCCCGAACCGGTCGACTGACTCAGACCGCCCGGGTCGACGCCCGCACGATGAGCTCCGGCTGGATGTTGCCCGGAGTCGGTTCCTCTCGACCCTCGATGTCCGCCACCAGCCGCGCGACGCTGCGGCGGCCGAGCTCGGTGAAGTCCTGACGAACCGTCGTCAGCGGCGGCCAGAAGTGTGCCGCCTCCGGGATGTCGTCGAAGCCGACCACGCTCAGCTCCCCCGGCACCGCACGCCCGAGCTCGTGCGCCGCGTGGTAGAGCCCGAGCGCCGTCTGGTCGTTGGATGCGAAGACCGCCGTCACCGTCGGATCGGCCAGCACCTCGAGTCCGGCGCGATACCCGAACTCCGCCGTCCAATCCCCGCGGGGCGCCTCGAGAACCTCAAGGCCGGCCGCGCGGACCTCCTCCTCGAAGCCATGCAGCCGCGCGCTTCCCTCGATCCATTCCGTCGGGCCCGAGAGGTGGACGATTCGCCGATGCCCCAGGCCGATCAGGTGGCGGGTGGCCGCCCGCGCCCCGGCGATCTGGTCGACCGAGAGCGCGTTCTCGGCATCGTCGTTGCCCGCCTGCAGCGTCACGTACGGCACCCCGACGCCGATCGCCGCGATCTCGTCGAGCACTGCCGACTGCGGGGCGATCACGACGATCCCCTCGACGGCCTGCGCGAGAAGCTGGTCGACACCGGCGGCGATTCCTTGCGGCTCGAGGCTGTCGAGGTGGGCGACGGTCACGTAGTAGCCGGCCTCGCGCCCCGCATCCTGAATCGCGCCGATGCTCGATACCGGACCGTACAGCGCGGCCGCCGATGCCGAGAGCACTCCGATCGTGCTCGACCGAGCCGTCACGAGCGCTCGTGCCGCGCGGTTGGGGCGGTAGCGCAGCTCGTCCATCGCCTGCAGCACGCGCTCCCTGGTGGACGCACGGATGCTCGGATGTCCGTTGAGCACGCGCGAGACCGTCTGGTGCGAGACTCCCGCGAGACGCGCGACGTCGCGCATGCTGGAGGCCCGGGACTGCGGCTGCTCTGCTGTCACGGATCCCCCGGTCGGTCGTCCGCCCGGGCGCGCGCCCGGCGTGTTCACGCCATTATGCGGGCGTTTGCCTCCGCCGCACCATCAGACCCACCAGTACGGCCACGATCGCTATCCCGACCGGGAACACCAGGTGCCACCCGGCGAGCACAAGCAGGCCGGCCGCGAAGATGCAGGAGAGCACGGACATCCACCAGCCGAGCGACCAGCGCGGGAGCAGCACGATGGCGGATGCGACCCCCACTGCGTACACGGCTGCCGCGATGCTCGTGTGCACCAGGATGAACGGCTCCAGGTCGCCGCTCGTCAGCACGACCACGGAGTACAGCCCCATCACGACGGCCGACAGCAGCAACCCGCGTCGCGCGACCCCGCCGTTCTCGACACCACGGCCGAACCACCGCGGCAGGTCGCCGTCGCGCCCCATCGCCGCGCCGAGCTTGCTGAACGCGGCCAGGTACGCGTTGAACACACCCGTCACGACGATCGCAGCGATCACCGCAACGACGATGCCGCCGCCGCGCCCGGTCGACACGAGCACGAGGTCGAGGAGCGGTACCGCACTCGTGGCGGCCTTGTCTCCGAGCACCAGAACCGTCACCGTCTGGATCGCGAGGTAGGCAACCGAAACGATGATGAGCGCCAGCGCTGTGGCTCTCGGGATGTCGCGTCGGGGATTGCGGAACTCGCCGCCGATCCCGGCGACCGCCTCCCAGCCGGCGAACGCCCAGATGTACAGGCTCACGGCGAGGCCGACGCCCTCCCACCCGTGCGGGAGGAGCGGCTGCAGGTTCGCCGGATCGCCGTGCGGCGCTGCCGCCGCTAGAACGAAGACCAGCACCGCGACGAGTGCGGCCGAGAGCACGAGCTGCAGCCAGCCCGCGAACCGCACGCCGAACGCGGTGACGATGACCGGGATGACCATCAGCGCGATCGCGATCCAGACTGCTGTCGCCGCGTCGCCGCCGATCACCGCGACCACGTAGCGAGCGGTCATGAGCGCCGCGATGGGCGCACCGATCGGCGTTCCGAAGAAGAACCAATAGCTGATGACGCGCGCCGTCGTGGGACCGAACGCGCGACGAGCGAAGGTGGCGACACCGCCCGCATCCGGATGCCGTCGGGCGAGTGCCGCGAAGGTGGACGCCAACGGGATGGAGATGACGGCGAGCACCGCGACCGCGATGATCGCACCAGGACCAGCGGCCGCCGCGGCGAGCGCAGGAAGCACAAGGATGCCCGTGCCGAGCACCGCCGCCACGTACAGCGCTGTCCCGCCCGCCAGCCCCAGGTGACCGTGCGGCTCGGCGATGCCGCCGGTTGCGGCGGTGGATGCGCCCGAAGCGGTGGTTGCTGACGACGCGACGACTGCATCCGGGGCCACCTGATCAGGCGACGCGGAGGCGTGCGGAATCGACGGTCCAGCTGTGCTCATGCTCCCATCATGGAGCCCACGGCCGACATCAGTCGAAGACCGTCGGGTAATCACCGAGCCACGCCCACCGATCGAGCGGCCAGGTGATCACGAACGCCCGCCCGACGACGTCGGACTCCGGCACGAATCCGCCGCCCGGCTCGTTCTGGTGATACCGGGAGTCGCCCGAGTTGTTGCGGTTGTCACCCATCACCCAGAGCTTGCCGCGCGGAACCGTCACCGCGAAGGGGATCGCCGACGCGGGCTGCTCGGGAGAGCGCAGATAAGCCGCCTCGTTGATCGGCCGGCCATTCACCGTGATGAGGCCGAGCCCGTCGCAGCACGCCACCCTGTCGCCCGGCAACCCGATCACCCGTTTGATGAGGTGGTCGTTCTCCTTCGCCGACGGAACGCCGACGAACGACAGGGCGACCTCGAGCGGGTTGAGCGGCTCCTTCGTAGCTCCAGCGAGCCAGCCACCGGGATCCTTGAACACCACGACATCGCCACGGTTAATCGGCACGAGTCGCGGCCCGAGTTCGTCGACCATGATCCGGTCGTCGATCTGGAGCGTGTTCTCCATCGAGGCCGACGGGATGTAGAACGACCGGACGACGCACGTCTTCACCAGGAACGAGACGAGTACCGCCACCACGACGATCACCACCAGATCCCGGGCGATGCCCTTCAATCCGTGGGGCTTCTTCGGCGGCGTGATGCGACTGACCTGTGAGCTCGACATCTAAAATTTAATACTTCCCATTCGAATGATTCCTGCACTACCTTGATCGAGAGTACAAATTGTACATGCATGGTTTAATATTTAGGATGTAACATTGCACAGAACAGCTCGTTTGGGCCTAATTCTCATAGTCGCAACGATGTCCATCGTGGGCCTGAGCCTGCCAGCCAACGCCACAACCAGCCGAGTGGCCGCGTGTTCGTCGTCGCAGGAGGTCTGTCGCGTCACGCTGCCCGCATCGCAGAGTTTCATTGCCTTCACTACTGGCTTTGACGGTCAGGGGTCGCGGACAGCGTCGTACTCCCTGAACAAGGACGTTTACGGAGCGGCGCTCTGCACGAGCACCATGGGATACAGGACGAATAAGAGCTGCAACATTGGCGCCTATCGAGGAAGCGTCACGTTCACGTTCTACAAAGGACAGGGCACGACCGGCAACATAACCATCGCGGGATAGAGCGTCTTCGAGCGCGGCTCACGAACACTCGTTGACCAGACGCGAGCACACGACAAAGGCGGCCCGCCCCGCTCAGCGTTGCTGAGGGGCGGACCGCCGATGGCCGCTACTTCGTCAGGTCGTAGAGCGTCACCCCGCCGACCGTCTGGGCGGTGAAGTTGGCCTCGACCCAGCTGGCGATGTCACTGGATGCACTGCTTCCGCCGTTCGCCTGGCCGACGCTTCCGCCGATGAAGTAGTGGATCTTGCCCGCCGAGACGTACGCCTTGAACTGCGCCAGTGTCGGCGACGGATCGGAGCCGTTGAAGCCGCCGATCGGCATGACCGCCTCGCCTGTGGCCAGTTGGTAGCTGGCCGCCGAGTTCGATCCGATCGCCGCCGCAACCCAGCTGTACTCGGAGGCGTTCGCCTTCAGGAGAGTGCTGAGCGACGAGCTGACCGAGGATGAGCCGAGCAGGTTGCCCGCTCCCCCACCGCCCGGAGCGCCGCCCATCTGACCGGCGGTTCCGCCGGTGCCGCCTGGCGCCGCCTGTCCACCCGTACCACCGGGCGCGGTCTGCCCGCCGGTCCCACCTGGCGCCGTCCCACCAGGAGCGGTCCCACCGGGAGCAGTCCCCTGCGGCGGCCCACCCTGTCCGCCCCCGCGGCCACCGAACCCGCCTCCGCCGCCCATCCCGCCGGCGACCGTCGGCCCGGCGGTCACGATCGATCCGCTGTGCCCCGTGGTAACCGTCTCGAGAGAGTACGCAGCCGGAGCGAGGAGCGACCCGACGAGCGCCACCGCGATCGTGGCGCCGGCGAGCATCCGGCCGCGAGGTGGCAGCACCAGCAGCACTGCTGCGACGATCCCGACGATCAGGACCACGAATTTCAGCCACGGCAGCCAATCGGTCGCCCGGTCGAGCACCACATACGCCCATACCGCCGTGCCGAGCATCGTGACGGCCGCCAGGATGCGCACCCACAGCTTCTCCCGCGCCGTCCAGACGGCCGCACCTCCGATCGCGACCACTCCGGCGATCGCCGGCGCGAGTGCGACCGTGTAATACGCGTGGAAGATGCCGGCCATGAAACTGAACGCCAGGGCGGTGACCACGAGCCAGCCGCCGAACAGCAGCAGGGTCGCGCGTCGCGCATCCGTTCGCCGAGCCGTTCTGCCGAGCACCAGCCCGACCGCGAGCAGCACGAGGGCCGCGGGCAGCAGCCAAGCGATCTGGCCGCCGACCTCGTTCTCGAACAGTCTCAGGATGCCCGTCGCACCCCACATCCCGCCGCCGGTCGCTCCTCCCCCGCCTCCGGTCACGCTCCCGGTCTCGTTACCCGTGAGCCGGCCGAGCCCGTTGTACCCGAAGGTCAATTCGAGAAAGCTGTTCGTCTGCGAGCCGCCGATATACGGCCTCAGCGAGGCAGGCACGAGTTCGACGATCGCGACCCACCAGCCAGCCGAGACCACGACCGCACCGAGCGCGGCGAACAGGTGTCCGAAACGCTTCTTCCACGAGATCGGAGCGGCTGTGAGGTAAACGCCCGCTAGCACCGGAAGGATGAGGAACGCCTGCAGTTGCTTGGTGAGAAACCCGAAGCCGACCGCGGCGCCCGCCAGCAACACCCAGCGCATCCGCCCCGACTCGATGCCGCGGAGCGTGAAATATGTGGCAGCCGTCAGCAGCAGAACGAGCAGCGCATCCGGATTGTTGAACCGGAACATCAGCGCGGCCACCGGAGTGATCGCGAGCACGCCGCCCGCCAACAGGGCGGTGCGGGCGGAGAAGTGCCGCCGAACAGTGCAGTAGACGAGCCACACGGTCGCGACGCCCATCAGAGCCTCGGGCACCAGGATGCTCCACGAGCTCAGCCCGAACAGCCGCACCGAGAGCGCCATGATCCACAGGCTCGCCGGCGGCTTGTCGACCGTGATCGAGTTCGCCGCATCCGACGACCCGTAGAAGAAGGCCTCCCAGTTGACCGATCCGGCCTGCACGGCCGCGGAGTAGAAGGAGTTGGCCCACCCGCTCGCCGCGAGGTCCCAGATATAGAGGAGCGCGGTGAGTCCGAGCAATCCGATGAGCGCCGGCCGCTCCCACGCTGCGGAGTCCGCGCGGCCGCGGATGAGCCAGCGCCCGGCGGCGCGCATCCGACCTCCCGACTGTGTGGTCGTGGGGATGTCGACCGGCGCGTAGCCGGCGGGGCGGTCCTGCGTTGTGATGGTCATGATCCGTTCACTTCCTGTCGGGAATCGGTGGACACGAGAGCAGTGTCCGGGGATGGTGTCGGTGCTGGGGTCAGCACAAGAGTGGGGTGGGGATGCGCCGTGTCACGCGTCCGAGACCGGAACACCCACAGCCGCAGCAGCACGAAACGAACGAGGGTGGCCGCGAGGTTCGCGATCGTGAGTACGACGAGTTCGGCCTGCGCGGATGCCTGCGGAGCCGCGAGGTGCAGCACGGCGAGCGAACCGCTCGTCATGCCCCACGCGATGCCGAACACGATGAGCCCCTGGAACTGGTGACGCACGGCTCCTGCGCGGCCACGCACTCCGAAGGTGAACCGTCGGTTCGCCCAGGTGTTCGCGATGGTCGTGAGCAGCAGCGCCGCGAAATTCGCCACCTGCGCCGGAACGAACGCCTGCATCAGCAGGTAGATCAGCGCGTATGCGGCGGTCGAGAGCACCCCGACGACCGCGAACCGCACGACCTGCCCGAAGAAGCTCGGCGGTCTCGGCGGGTCGAACGGCCGCCTGCCCAGTTCGGCGTACACCGACTCGAGCGGGATGCGGCCGCGGGCGATGTTCGTGCCGACACGAAGCATCCCCTTGAGGTCCTCGCGAGCGGTCGACACGATGTCGACCGAGCTGTCCGGGTCGTCGACCCAGTCGACGGGGATCTCATGAATGCGCAGCCCGGACCGCTCGGCGAGGATCAGCAGCTCGGTGTCGAAGAACCAGGCGTCGTCCTCCACCAGCGGGAGCAGGCGACCGGCGACATCCCGGCGGATCGCCTTGAAGCCGCACTGTGCGTCACTGAACGTCACCGCCATCGTGCGCCGCAGCAGCAGGTTGTACGAGCGGGAGATGAACTCGCGCTTGCCACCGCGGGTCACCCGGGAGCTGTGTCCGAGGCGCGTTCCGATCGCGAGATCGGAATGCCCGGAGAGCAGCGGGGCGACGAGCGGCGGCAGCGCGGCGAGGTCGGTGGACAGGTCCTCGTCGAGATACACGAGCACCTCCGCCGACGATGATCCCCAGACCTGCTTGAGCGCACGGCCCCGGCCTTTCAGCGCGAGGTGCACGGCGTGGACGTGCGGGAGTTGCACGGCGAGCGCATCCGCAATCGCTGCAGTGCTGTCCGTGCTCGCGTTGTCGGCGATGGTGATGCGCCAGGACTGGTCGACCTGATCGATCAGGTAGGCGTGCAGCCGACGGATGGACGAGTCGAGCGTCGCCTGCTCGTTGTACACGGGCACGACGATGTCGAGCGAAAGGGTTTCGGTTGAGTGCGACATGGCACCCACCCTCGCGGCGTTACATTCCTGTGACCTTTGGTGAGGCTATGCGGCGTTCATGGATGTTCTGGAGGATTCCTATGTGCGGATTCGTCACTCCGGGCCTCTGGTTTCCCGTAGCGATCCGGACCAAGCTGGTCACGGATTCACCGTCGCATCAAGAAAGAGGGACCAGGGATGAACGACAAGGCTCTCACCGTGCTGGTCGTCGGGGCCACCGGCAGCATCGGCCGTCTGGTCGTCGCCGAGGCACTCCGCCGCGGCTACACGACACGGGCGCTGGTGCGCGACGCGGGCAAGGCAGCCGAGCAGCTGCCCGCGGAGACCGACCTGTTCGTCGCCGACCTCACCCGCGCCGAGACTCTTGCTTCGGCAGTTGACGGCGTCGACGCCGTGGTGTTCACGCAGGGCTCGCGCGAAGGCGGGAGCGAGGCGGCCGAGGCCGCCGACTACGGAGCGGTTCGTAACATCCTCGCGGCCCTCGGCGAACGACCGGCGCGCATCGCACTGATGACCCTCATCGGGATCACCAACCGCACCGGTGGCTTCAACAGCGAGACGGGCGTGCTCGACTGGAAGCGCCGCTCGGAGCGCCTGGTGCGAGCGAGCGGTCGTCCGTACACGATCGTGAGACCGGGCTGGTTCGACTACAACGAGCCCGACGAGCACCAGCTCACGCTCCCTCAGGGCGACAAACCGCGCGCAGAGGCTCCGAGCGACGGGGCGATCTCACGGCAGCAGATCGCGGAAGTGCTTGTCGCCAGCCTCACCTCCCACGCTGCCGACCACAAGACCTTCGACCTTCTCGCCGAACGCGGCCCTGCGCCAACCGACCTGACCCCGCTCTTCGACGCTCTCCAACCCGACCCCGCCGACGCCCTCGATGGCGTGCTGGACCCGGCGAACCTGCCCCTCGACGAGGAACCCCAGCGCGTCCGCGACGACCTGGACGCCGTGCGCAAATCCTTTGGCCGGTAGGGCTGGCTCTACAGTCCCGCCTGTCCCGCGAGCATCTCCACCGCCAGTCGCCAGTCGCGCACATCCTCACTGTTGCCCGTCTCCTCTTCACCGGGCAACGTGATGCGGAAGAGCAGGTCTGACGCTCCGGGTGCATGCACTTCCTCGACCAGGCCGAGGTACTCGCCACCGTAGTAGACCTCCCAGGCGGCTGTCGCCGTCGGGCTGTACATGAGGGTGAGGGGGATGGTGCCGTAACTGTAGACCGCGTGCTGGTGCGCGAGTTCCTTGGCCGACATGTTCGTCAGACTAGGCGTGTTCCGCCCGCTGAGGAAGACTGTTGCGAAAGCCCGTCATCGAGGTCGGCCGACGCGTATGTCGCCGCCACCGCATCCGCCACGACGTCGCTCAACGCCTCGGCGCGAGCATACGAAGCGCGCTGAAAACCGGCTCCGCCGCCGGTGCTCAGGATGCGCTCCACACCGGTCCGCACCCGCTCGGTGTCGCCGTTGGCCGCGAGCGCGTCGTCTACGTACGCGAGCAGCGCTGCGACCGCCTGGTGCGCATCCGTCTCGCGACCGTGCACCGGATGCGGCAGACTCCCCGTCGCCCCCGTCAGCGCCGCCTGCCAACTCGCCAGCCGGAGGGCGGCCGAGGGGACGGCAACCGGACTTCCGCCGGCCCGCCACTCGTCGGCGGCCGTGTCGACGAGCGCACGCACGAGGGCCGCGAGCACGACGGTGTCGCGCGGATCGAGGCACACGTCGGCGACGCGCACCTCCAGCGTCGGTTGCTTGCGCGAGAGCCGCGCGTCGAGGTAGAGCATCCCGTGGTCAAGGATCACCCCGGTGTCCACCAGCATGTTCTCGAACGCGTCGTACGCTTCGACGGACCCGAACACATCCGTCGGCCCGGCGCTCTGCCACTGGTGCCAGGCGACGTACCGAAAGCTCGCGTATCCGGTGTCGACGCCGTGCGCGAAGGGCGAGTTCGCGCTCAGGCCGAGCAGCACCGGGAGCCAGATCCGGATGCGGTCGAGCACCGCGACGCCTTCCTCGCGCGACTCGATCGACACGTGCACGTGCAAGCCGCAGACCAAGGTTCCGGCGGTCGATCCGTACCGCGCCACCATAGCGGCATAGCGTGGCTCGTCGGTGGTGTGCGGCCGAACAGCGAGCGGCGACATCGCCAGCGCGACGGCGCGGGCGCCCAACGGCTTCGCGAGGGAGTCGGCGAGTAGTCGCCCGGCGACCACATCGGCGAGCAGCATCGCACTCGACGTCTGCGGCCGGGTCTGGGTCTCCAGCATCTCCTGCTGGATCTCGGCGTCGACCTCGGGACCACCGGTCGACGGGGGTGCGGCGGCGAGGGCCTCGGGGGCGATGGGCACCGGAATGCCTGACTCGTCCACCAGGAGAAGTTCTTCCTCCACCCCGAAAGTCCTCATATGCGAGTATCCCTCGCAAACAGGCTCCGGCAACAGAGCGTGTTTCGCGAACGGATACCGCGTCCCGCGCGGAGCACCCGGCGTAAACTCCGCCGCATGGTTGCGTCCAAGCTGATCCTCGTCCGTCACGGTGAGAGCACGGCGAACGTCGCCGCGACTGCCGCCGTGGCTGCCGGTCTCGAGACGATCGTCATGGAGGCGAGGGATGCTGACGTGTCCCTGTCACCGCTCGGCGAGCTGCAGGCTCGCACCCTCGGCCCACGTCTCTTCGCCGACCTCGACGGCGGGCTCGAGGCGGCTCGCGTCTTCAGCTCCCCGTATCGTCGCTCGGTTCAGACTGCGCGTTTCGCGTTGGGTGACGCTCTGCCGTTCGCGATCGACGAGCGCCTCCGGGATCGGGAGCTCGGCATCGTCGACTCCCTCACCGCGCGTGGCATTGCCGCTCGCCTCCCGGCAGAGGCCGAGCGTCGACGCTGGGTGGGCAAGTTCTACTACCGGCCGCCCGGAGGCGAGGCGTGGACGGATGTCGCCCTGCGCATCCGGTCGTTCTGCCGCGACGTCGACTGGACGGATCCGCGCCCGGTCGTCGTGTTCGCGCACGACGCGGTCGTCAGTCTGTTCCTCTACGTACTGCTCCACTACACGGAACAGGAGCTGAAGGAGTTTCTGCGCACTCGAGTCGTGACCAACGCATCCGTCACGATCCTCGAACATGACGGCACCGGCACCTGGGAGGTCGGCATGTTCTCCGACGACAGGCACCTTCGTGAAGCCGGTATGCCGCTCAGCGCGCCGGGCGCAGCCGCCTCTCGAGAACCTGCCCCGGCCACTCCCCCACGCTGAATTCGCCCGCGCGCACGTAGCCGCACGATTCGTAGAACCGCACGAGGTCACCGCTGCCGCCGGCGTAGCAGTCGACCCGCAGCAGGCCTGCCCCTGCTTCCTCGGCCTGATCGTCTGCGAATTCCAGCATCCGTCGCCCGATGCCTTTCGCCCGCGGATCGCGCGAGCCGATCAGAAGCCGCACGTACAGCTCGGGCTCGGTAGCGGGTGGGACGTAGTCGTTCGCCTCCCCGAGCACCAGCGCACCGCAGACTCCGATCTCAGGATGCGCGGCCACCCACGCGCCCGGCTCGGCACACCATCCGGTCACCCGGTCGATCTGCCGCTGCTGCGTCGAGAACGGCTCGGTGCCCCACTGCTGAACGTTGCCGATGCTGACGAACCAGGCGATCGCCTCGTCGAAGAGCCGGAGGATGGCGTCGGCGTCGCCCGGGTCGGCGTGCCGGATGACGACGGTGTCGCTCTCGCTGCTCACCGGTCGGTCGTCCCAGCTCCGCCCTCTGCAGTACGTCCGTCGAGAAGCGCGTCGACGATCTGCTCAGGATGCGACAGTGCGGCCAGGTGCCCACCGTCGACCTCCACGATCCCCACTCCCAACCGCTCCCGCGCAACCCTTCTTTGGAACTCGACCGGGAGGAAGCGGTCGTCGCGGCCCGCGATCACGACGAGCGGAACGTTGGGCCAGCCGTCGAACTCGACAGCCGTGTCGAAGACCTCCGGCGCGTCTTCGCCCTCGTGCGCCAGGAGCTCGTCGGTCTGCTCGTCGGTGAGCTCGACCGTGAAGTATGTCTCAAGGTCGAACCCGGCGTCGGGTTCCCGCCCGTTAGCGAGGTCGTTCGCGCGCGCCGCTTCCGCATGACCGGTCGCTTCGCCCCACTCGCCGGGCGCCTCACCGGGAACCGGAATCATGGCGTTCACGAATACGATCCGTGTCACGGGCAGCCGCGAGGCTGCGAGCGCCGCGGTGAACGCGCCCATCGACTGGGCGACGAGCGTGATGTCGCTGCTGTCACCCGCAGCGGCCACGACAGAGTCCGCGTACTCGGCCAACCCAGCATCCGGACCCACCTCGAAGTCGATCGCGACGGCATCCTCACCGCGCCTCGCCAGCTCGTCGACCACCAGATGCCAGTACCACCCGGCACCGCCGGCGCCCGGCAGAAGAAGATACTTTGTCCGTCCCATGCCCGCGACCATACGCGAGCCGACCGACACGTCAGCCCTCATGGTCCATCGTCGTCGTGCCCGCCGGAGTGATCGGCTATGCAGGGACTGACCGCGCTGAACATGGTGAATCGCTCGCCGATCATGAGGAGGACGAGCCCTTCCGGTCCGGCACCTGCCTCCCACGCGTGATCCGAAAGAACGTACTGGGGCGCCGGCAGCGAGGTCGAGTACTCGATTTCGGCGGAGTACCCGTGTTCCGCCCAGAGCCTCTGGACCCTGGCAGCTGTCGCTTTCGGAGGGCCGAGCTGCGGCAGCTCCACCCGCGCCGACGACTCGCTGTAATGGATACCGTCGCGGCCATTCGGCAGTTCGCATCGATCCCAGGCTGGGCTGAGCTCGTCCCATTCCCCGCCGAGTAGGTTTTTCGTCGCTTCATGGAGCGCGTGGACCTTCCGCTCGGCGTCACCCGTCGTTTGGACCGTAGGTCGAGAGACGCACCCCGTGAGCGCCAAAAAAGGACGACCGCGATCCCGAAGCCAACGTGCCGGTCTCTATCGATCATTCGGCCAGCGCATCGTCGGGGTCGCCCTGAACACAACGACTGTCACCACTGAAATCGGCGTAGTTCTCACCGACCGTGAACTGAAAGAGCAGCCCGTCTTTGCCGGTTCCTGCCAACCATGCTGGATCGGAGAGGATGTACCGTTTGGGAGTGAGTGTGCCGTCGAATTCTACTTTGACGTCGTGCCCGTGCTGCGCCCAAACCAGCCGAACGGCCTCTGCTACAGATTCCGGGTCAGTGAGCGGCTGCTCACGACGTTGAGCGAAAAACCGGTAGGCGTTGCCATCACTCCCATCCGGCAGTGGACAGAACTCCCAACTGCGCCCTGCTTCGTTCCATTCACCGCCGACGGAATCACGGGTCGCCCCGTAGAGCGCATCCACTTCCTGCTTGGCTTCCGTCGGCGTCATGCGTGATCCCAACTCTCGTGTTGTAGGCGGGTGAACAACGCTTTTGCCGCCAGTGACGGTGCAGCCGCAGAGTGCAAGGACTACGCCTACAACGACGCCAGAAGCGATGCGATGTCTCATTTTTGAGGGACCCATGGAGTTCCGTTCCGAATCATGTCGATGGCGCGATCCTGCGCCTGCAGCGCGAGCCGCTCAGCCGGAGTGTCGTGTATGGGGAGAGTTGAACCCTGTCCGATCGTGATCTTTGCCGTGTTGTAAATCGCACTCGTACCGTTGTCCAGATAGCTGTACTTGCCGGATTCACCCTTGGGGGCAAATGGTCCGTGCTGTGATATCTCATGAAGGGCACGGCCTTGCTCGTCTTCGCCCCTTTCAGAACTGAATGCGTGAGCCGCGAATGACGGTGACGTCGGATCCTGTCTCCCGCTGACGATCTGGCCTGTCGTCGCCCACGCGTCATGGTGTCCTTGCGACGCGAAGACTTGGCCCGAAGGGACAAGAAGTCGGCCTGCATCGGTGATCGAAGTAGGAATTCCCGCCGAACCCAGCAAAACCAAGTGCTCGACGCTCGACCGCTTCATGGCCAAGGCCGACACCGTTGAGCCATATGAATGTCCAACGACCGACAAGTCGACGGGTCCGACGCTCACTGAGTGAACGGCTCTGACCCCGTTGATCGCGGCCGACAGGCGCCGAGCACCGACTTCGGCAAGTTGGTCATGTGCCACACCCCAGGCGTCGTCCGCACTCGGAGGTGAATAGTCGAGCCATGCCAAGACAGCGGTCTTCGATGAGTTTCCACCCGCGAGTCTCGTTTGAATCCGCCAGAGCGTATATGCCGCGTCGCTGTAGGCGCGGATATCCCCAGCGACATTCGTCCCCATCCCGGGCACGAGGTACGTGATCCTCCTTGCCTTGTCGAGGTCCCCGCGAGAGATCGCCGCCTTCGGGTCGGGTTCGAGCGAGAGCGAGACCAGTTGTCTGGGAGGCGACTCCAGCATCCCTCTGCCGAGTGCGCGCTTCACCGCCTCCAGGGCTTTGATGCGGTCACCGTTCGCGTGCGGGTCTCCGTACGCTTTCGCCAACGATTGCTCTAGGAAGACAGTGTTCGCCCGATCGCGAGCCCAGAAGGCGACCCCGTTGAGGTTCCCCAGAATCGCCGGGATACCTGCGATGAGTGCGGCCTGCGCGACCGACGCCATCCGCTTGCCCGGCGCGTCCATCCTGGTCCACCAGGCTGCGACGACGCGAGGATCGGTCTGTGCCAGCTGATCCGCGAGCTCTGGGCGCACTGTGAGAAGCACCCTGAGATCCGTTGCAGACAATCCGCGAAGCATCTTGAGAAGCGCAGCCGGTGCGGCGGCGCGCACTGCGGTGTCCGTGAACGTCGAGAGCCGGCCAAGGACTGTCGGCCCCGACAGAGCCTCCGCGCATACGCGATCGACCTGATTCCGCCAGCGCACCAACTCGTCCCACTGCGCTTCGATCTGGTTGAGGCTCGACATGCGCGAGCTGATGCTCTCTTCGATCCGCGCGCGCTGCCTCAGGATCTCGGCGGTGCGTTCATCCCTGCTCGCCGCAGCCTCGTTCAAAAGCACACGGTCGTTGCGGCCGTGCGCAACGGTCAGCCTTCGCTTGTCTGCTTCCAAGTCTGCGCGAGCATGCGATCGCTGCGATTCCAATGCCGCCTGGCGGTCTTTGATCTGCTGCACCTGACCCGCATAGGCCTGAAGCGCATTCGCCTGAGCGTCCAGACCATTCGCCAACAGCAACAGCTCTGGCGTGACCGACTCAATCGCCGACGTGAATGATTCTTGTGCTTTTCCGCGCCAGGCCGAACCCGCGACAGACGCCGCCGATAAATTCACCGTCGCGTAAACCTGGCGCAGCGATTCGGCCTTAGCCGATCGCGCTCGAGCTAGCGCGACGATTCCTGGCGGCTCGCCCGCCCCAGGGTTGTGTACGTTCACCAATCGCGGCTCCCCCAACCGAATGTGAAATGTTGCACATGAGTGCACACGTCACGCTACCGAGGAGGAGACCGCTCCTTCAACAGCTGGAGCCGGTGATATCCCGGTGTTCTACCGGGCGAGCGCCTGCCGAACGTCGGCGATGAGGTCGGCCTCGTCTTCGATGCCGACTGAGAGCCGGATGATGTTGTCCGGCACCTCGAGCTCCGTGCCGCGCACCGAGGCGTGGGTCATCTCGGCGGGGTAGCCGATCAGCGACTCGACGCCGCCCAGCGACTCGGCCAGCTGGAACACCTCGGTCGACTCGGCGAACTTACGCGCCGCGGCTGCACCTCCGGCGACCGCCACCGAGAGCATCCCGCCGAAACCGCTCATCTGACGCGCGGCGAGCTCATGGCCCGGGTGGGTCGGCAGGCCCGGGTAGTAGACAGCCTCGATCGCGGGGTGCCCGACCAGGCTCTCGGCGATCGCCTGCGCGTTCGCGCTGTGCTTCTGCATCCGGACCGCGAGTGTCTTGATGCCACGAGTGGTCAGCCAGGCGTCCATCGGGGCCGAGATCGCACCGGCCGCGAACTGGATGAACTGCACCTTGTCGGCGAGCTCGTCGTCGTTGATCACAAGAGCGCCTCCAATCACGTCGGAGTGGCCGCCCAGGTACTTGGTGGTCGAGTGGACGATCACATCGGCGCCGAGCGCCAACGGGTTCTGCAGCGCGGGCGACGCGAAGGTGTTATCGACCACCACGAGCGCGCCGACGGCGTGACCGAGCTCGGCCAGAGCGGCGATGTCGCTGATCTTCATCAGCGGGTTGCTGGGGGTCTCGATCCAGAGCACCCGGCTGCGGTCGGTCGAGAGCGCCGAACGCACCGCGTCGAGATCGGTCAAGTCGACCGTGGTGTTCCGGATGCCCCACGCGCCATGAACGCGGTTGATCAGCCGGTGGGTTCCGCCGTATACGTCGTTGCCCAGCACGACGTGGTCGCCGGGCTCGAGAACTGCCCGAAGCAACGCATCCTCGGCCGCGAGCCCCGAAGCGAACGAGAGCGCCCGCTTGCCGCCCTCGAGGGAGGCGAGCAACGTCTCCAGCGACGTGCGGGTCGGGTTGCCGCCACGGCTGTACTCGTAGCCGCCGCGCAGGCCGCCGACCCCATCCTGAACGAAGGTCGAGGTCTGGTAGATCGGGGGGATGATCGCGCCCGTCGTCGGGTCGAACTCCTGGCCGACGTGGATGGCGCGCGTAGCGAAGGCGTGGTCTGTCATGGGGTGCTTTCTGGTCTGCGGGTCAGCTATTCGCTGAGGAAGTTGAGGAGGTCCTGCCGCGTGAGCACGGAGACGGGCTTGCCGTCCTCGGTCACGAGAAGCGCGTTCGCTGTCGCGAGGGCCGTTCGCGCGGCGCTCACGGGCTCGTTCACGCCGATGAGCGCGAGCGGTTCCCCGAGGAAGGCGCCGACATTGTCGGTCATCTGCGCGCGACCGCCGAAGACGGCGTCGACGAGTGACGCCTCGTCGAGAGCTCCGACGACCTCACCCATCACCACGGGAGGCTCGGCGTTCAGAACCGGCAGCTGGGAGACCCCGTACTTGTTCATGATCTGGATCGCGTCGCGAACCGTGTCCGACGGATGCGCGTGCACCAGGTCGGGCAGGTCCCTGCTCTTCGTGCGGATGATGTCGTGCACCGTCGCCTCGTCGGGCACATCGCTGAAGCCGTAAGAGCGCATCCACTTGTCATTGAAGATCTTCGCCAGGTAGCCGCGCCCGCTGTCAGGCAGGATGACCACCACGATGTCGTCGGCCGTGAGGCCCTCAGCCGCGCGAAGCGCCGCGACAACGGCCATTCCGCTGGAGCCGCCGACGAGGATGCCCTCCTCGCGGGCCAGCCGCCGGGTCATCGCGAACGAGTCGGCGTCGGAGACGGGGATGACCTCGTCGACCACGCTCGGGTCGTACGCGGTCGGCCAGAAGTCTTCGCCGACACCCTCGACGAGATACGGACGCCCCGTGCCGCCCGAGTAGACGGATCCTTCGGGGTCGGCTCCGATGATGCGCACGCGACCCTCAGACGCCTCCTTGAGGAAGCGTCCGGTGCCGCTGATCGTGCCGCCCGTTCCGACACCGGCGACGAGGTGCGTGATGCGGTGGTCGGTGTCGCGCCAGATCTCCGGACCCGTGGTCTCGTAGTGGCTCAGCGGACCGTTCGGGTTGGCGTACTGGTTGGGCTTGAATGCGCCGGGGATCTCACCGACCAGCCTGTCGGAGACGCTGTAATAGGAGTCGGGGTGATCCGGCGGCACGGATGTTGGGGTCACCACGATCTCGGCGCCGTACGCCGTGAGCACGTTGCGCTTGTCTTCGCCCACTTTGTCTGGCAGCACGAACACGCACTTGTAGCCGCGCTGCTGAGCGACGAGGGCGAGGCCCACTCCGGTATTCCCACTGGTCGGCTCGACGATGGTGCCGCCCGGCTTCAGCAGTCCGTCACGCTCGGCCGCATCGATGATGCGGGTGGCGATCCGGTCTTTCGAAGATCCTCCGGGGTTCAGGTACTCGAGTTTGACGAGCACCGTCGCCGCGATCCCGTCGACAACCTTGTTGAGCTTGACGAGCGGGGTGTTGCCGACCAAGTCGATGATGGTCTCTGCATATTCCACGCGACCAACCGTAACAGTCTGCACGGAGGCCGCCCATAGAATTACGACATGCCCGTGTCCGAACTCTCGACCGTCGCACAGGACTACCTGAAGGTGATCTGGTCGGCGACGGAATGGTCGGAGGATCCGATCACGGTCAAGCAGCTCGCCGAGCGGATGGGCGTTCGTGCGGCAACGGTCTCCGACAGCATCCGGCGTCTCGTCGACCAGGGGATGCTAGCCCACGAACCCTACGGCGGCATCGAGTTGACCGATGCCGGCCGCCGCCACGCTGTGATGATGGTGCGTCGCCACCGCCTGATCGAGACCTTCCTCGTCGACGAACTCGGCTACGGCTGGGATGAAGTGCACGACGAGGCCGAGGTGCTCGAGCACGCTGTATCCGACGCCCTGATCGACCGGATCGACCGCCGGCTGGGCTACCCGTCGCGCGATCCGCACGGCGACCCCATCCCGAGCGCCGACGGCACTACGCACCTCCCGGATGCGGTCCCGCTCGTCAGCGCGGAGCCCGGCACGGTGCTCCTCGTCTCGCGCATCTCGGACGCCGACCCCGCCGTGCTGCGGTACTTGGCGGAGCGCGGAATCCGGCCCGACACATCCCTCACCATGGATGAGCATCGCGAGTTCGCCGGCGACGTCACGGTGCGAGTCGGCGACACCGAGGTCGTTCTCGGCGCCACCGCCGCCGCGGCGGTCTGGGTCTCGGCCGCCTGATCCAGCCTCAGGCAGCGGCGACGGCGCGCGCGGCCCGGGCACGACGGCGGGCGGCAATCTCGCTCCAGGCGACCACGAAGGCCAGAATCGCGACCGCGCAGATCGTGGTGACCAGAGCCGGCACCACCAACCCCACGAAGACGAGCACGATCGGCAGCCCGACCGCCGGAACCGCCCAACTCAGCACGTGCGGCCAGGTGTCTCCGTAGCGGCGCGAGATCACGGCGTTCGTGAAATAGAACAGTGCGATGCCGCCGCCGAACGAGATCGCCGAAGCGACCGGCAACACGTCGTCCGGATGCGCGATCGCGATCGACAGCGCACCGGAGATGACGGTCACTCCCGCGACCAGCAGGAACGGGAGGAATCCCACCGTGTCCCGGATGGTGCGCAGATCGCCTCTTTCGAGGAGCACCTCGAGCCCGTTCTGCATCGCATCCACCCCGTAGATGAAGAACGACCAGGCTAGGCACGACGCGACCACAAGACCGAGCGCTGCCGTGATCCCTGCCGCCACGGTCCACGCGGCGTCGAGAGCCGCCGCCGTCGACAGCACTGACTCGCCCAGCACGATGATCACCAGCAGCCCGAACCGTTCCGACAGGTGCTCGACGTTCAGTCGCCTCAGGATGCCCGCCGCCCACCGCGGTCCGCTCGCGACCAGCAGCACCACCTCGAGAACGATCGCGACCGTCCAGAGCACGAAGTCGACCGGATGAGGCAGCCAGATCGAGACGAGCCACAGCACTGCCGTCGCACCGTTGTAGACGAGGATCCGGATGCGCGACGCCGCACCGAGGCGCCACGACTGCCGGATCCACAGCCCGAGAAGTACGAAGCGGAGCAGAGCGTTGCCGGCTGCGAACAGCCACGCGCGTTCGGTGACAGCCTCGGGGGCAGCGACGGCGATCGCTCCGACGGCGAACATCGAGGCGAGCATCACGAGCGACAGTTGCCGCCGCGAGAGCTCGGGCATCACGTTCACCGCGAACGTGAGGTTCACCCACGACCACCAGACCGACGCGAAGAGGGCGAAGAATAAAGCGAGCGAACCCAGCGTCGGCTCTACGTGCAGCCCGTGCGCCAACTGCCCGACCAGCGCCACGAAGATCAGGTCGAAGAACAGCTCCATCCAGTGAACGCGCGACGGATCCCGATCCGTCGACGCCACGGTGACCTGCGGAGTGCTCTCGTCGCTCACGGTCCCGAACCTAGTGCGTCACCGCCACGCGGGGCTATCCGAACCAGCGACCGATCGTCAGAACCACGAGCGCCGCGTTGAGCGCGACCACGAGGGTGGCGATGACGATGCCGAGAACGCGGACGCGCATCCCGTCGACGCGCTCGCCCATCACCTCACGCGAGCCGGTGAGCCGGAGCAGCGGGATCATCGCGAACGGGATGCCGAGGCTCAGGAACACCTGGCTGACCACGAGCGCCCAGGTCGGCTCGACGCCGACGGCGAGAATGACGATGGCCGGGATGAGCGTGATGACCCGCCGGGTGAGCAAGGGGATGCGCACCTTCAGCAGCCCCGCCATGATCGTCGCCCCCGCGTAGCTCCCGACCGACGTGGATGCGAGGCCGGAGGCGAGGAGTCCGATGGCGAAGATCACACCGATCACGGGACCCAGGGCCGACGTGATGGCCGCGTGCGCACCCGCGATGGTGTCGGTGCCATCGACGCCGTTGAGCGACGCCGCGGCAAGAAGCAGCATTGCGATGTTCACCGCTCCCGCGAGCACGAGCGCCGCGATGACGTCGACCTTGGTGGCTCGTAGCAGGCGGGTGACGACGGCCGGGCTCTCGTTCGTGCCGTGACGGTCCCGCGCGAGCGCCGAATGCAGATAGATCGCGTGCGGCATCACCGTGGCCCCGAGCATGCTGGCTGCGAGAAGAACAGTCGGTGCGCCGTCGAACCGCGGCACCAGACCGCCCGCCGCCGCGCCCCAATCGACCGGGCTGACGAAGAGTCCCGCCAGAAAGCCGATCGCGATGACGCCGAGCAGCCCGAGGATCACCATCTCGAACGGCCGTTGGCCCCGACGCGACTGGATGCTCAGGATGCCGATCGAGACCGCTCCGACGATGAGGCCGCCGAGCGGGAGCGGGAGTCCGAAGAGCAGGTTCAGAGCGATCGCTCCGCCGATGACCTCGGCCAGGTCGGTCGCGGCCGCGACGAGCTCCGCCTGCACCCAGAATGCGCGCCGAGTTCCTTTACCGAGCCGCGTGCCGAGCAGTTCAGGGAGACTCGAACCGGTCACGATTCCGAGCTTCGCCGACTGGTATTGGATGAACACGGCTATCGCGTTCGCGGCCACGAGAACCCAGACGAGCAGATATCCGTACTGCGCGCCGGCGGTGAGGTTGGCCGCGACATTGCCCGGGTCGACGTATGCGATCGCGGCGACAAAGGCCGGCCCCAGCAGAAAGAACAAGCGCGCGGGCACGCGGATCTTCTGCTGCTGAACCCCGCGACCATCGGCTCACCCGTCCCTAACCAAATTGTTAGCTCACCCTAACACTTGGATGGCCCGGGCGTCCGCTCCCTGGTGCAGCAATAAGAGTGTCGGCGCTAATGGTTAGTTAAATGAATGCAAACAATACAGAGATAAACAAAAGGTGAATTGCATTAGATTCATTGCGAACGCAGTCAGCGCACGAATGAATGACGAATCCGCGAGGAGTACCGAAATGGCACAGAAAGTGATCTACCAGCTGGTCGACGATCTCGACCAGAGCCCCCTCGCAGACGGAGAAGGGGAGACGATCGTCTTCGGGCTGGACGGCGTCGACTACGAGATCGATCTCTCGGCCGAGCATGCGACGGAGCTGCGCGACGCGCTCGAGGCCTTCGTCGCAGCCGCCCGCCCACGGGCCCGGCGCTCGGGTGGCGGCAGCGTGCGCCGCGCATCCCCGGTGAAACGAGACCTCGAGTCCGTTCGCGCGTGGGCGAACGACAACGGCTTCAAGGTGTCGACGCGCGGGCGTATCCCTGCTGCCGTGTCCGAGGCGTATCACGCAGCCAACGGCTGAGCGCCGGGCTCACTCGTCGAGCAGAGCCGTCTCCGTCTGCTCGCGGTAGAGCCGTGAATAGACGCCGCCCAGGTCGAGCAGATCGCGGTGGCTTCCCCGCTCGACCACTTTGCCGTGGTCGATCACGAAGATGACATCGGCGGCGACGATGGTCGACAGACGGTGCGCGATGGCGATCGTGGTACGTCCGCGCGACGCGGTGTCGAGCGCCACCTGCACGACCCGCTCCGAGATCGAGTCGAGTGCGCTCGTCGCCTCGTCGAGGATGAGCACCTCGGGGTTCTTCAACAGCACCCGGGCGATGGCGATGCGCTGCTTCTCTCCGCCAGAGAGCCGGTAGCCCCGCTCCCCACGATCGTGTCGTAGCCGTCGGGGAATCCGGCGATGGTGTCATGGATGTTCGCCGCCCGCGTCGCGGACTCGACCTCCTCCTGAGTGGCATCCGGCTTCGCGTACCGCAGGTTCTCGCCGATGGTCGCGTGGAAGAGGTAGGTCTCCTGGCTGACCACACCGATGTGCGACACCAGGGAATCCTGCTGGAGCTCGCGCAGGTCGGTGTCGCCGAATACGATCCGCCCGCCGGTCGCATCATAGAAGCGCGGGATGAGGTACGACACTGTGGTCTTGCCCGCCCCCGACGGACCGACGAACGCCGCGAACTCGCCCGGTTCGATCACGAACGAGACGTCGTCGAGGGTGTTCCGCTCCTCGGGGCGCGCATCCGGATACCGGAAGATGACGTGATCGAACTCGATCCGGCCGAGGTCGCGGCTCGGATCGACCGGCACGGCTTCCGGAGCGTCAGCAATGGCGGGCTTCAGGTCGAGATACTCGAAGATGCGCGCGAACAATGCTCCCGAGGTCTGCAGGTCGAGCGCGACGCGCATCAGGCCGAGCAGCGGGAACAGCAGCCGGGCCTGCACCGTGGTGAAGGCGACGATGGTGCCGGCGGTGATGCCCGTCGCGCCGCCGAGCACGAGCCATCCTGAGACCAGGTAGACGATCGCCGGGATGGACGAGAGAAAAATGTTGACCATCGCGAAGAACCACTGGCCGCTCATCGACTGCGACACCTGCAGCCGGATCTGGTTCTGGTTCTCGTCGGAGTAGCGGCCGACCTCGGTGGCTTGACGGTTGAAGCTCTTCGACAACAGGATGCCCGACACGCTCAGCGTCTCCTGCGTGATCGCGGTCATGTCCGACAGCGACTCCTGCGTCTTGGTCGCGATGCGCGCCCGCACCTGACCGACCCGGCGCTGTGCGATCACCAGGATCGGCATCAGCACCACGGCGACGACCGTCAGCTGCCAGTTCAGCAGCAGCATCGCCACGAATGCCGCGATCACCGTCACGGTGTTGCCCAGGATGCTCGAGATCGTGTTCGTGAGCACGTTCGCCACGCCCCCGACATCGTTCTGCAGCCTCGACTGGATGATGCCCGTCTTCGTCTTGGTGAAGAAGCTCAGCTCCATCGACTGCAGGTGCGAGAACAGCCGGACGCGCAGCGCGCCCATCACCTTGTTGCCGACGGATGCGGTCAGATACGTCTGCCAGACCCCGAGAAGCGCAGAACTGACGTACACGACGATCATCAGCACGACGATCTCTATCAGCACTGGCATGTTCGGAGAACCCGACTCGGGGAAGAGGCCGTCGTCGAACGCGCGCTGGGTGAGCAGCGGAGGAATGACCGACAGCGCTGCGCCGATGAGCACCAGGACGATGGTCATCGCGATGGCCGGTTTGTGCGCGGCGAAGAGCTCCCCGATCCGGCGCAACAAGTGCGGGATCTTCGGCGCGGTGGCGTTCAAAGCCTTCTGCGCTTCGGCGTCGCCCCCGCTCACCCGACCGCGGCCTCCGCCCCCGCCCGCTCCGCGCATCCCGCTCATGAGTTCAGCGTAACCCCGGCGGGGGACACCCTCGACCGGCGCATCCCGAGACGAAACCGTGATGCAAGCGCTTGACGTAAACGCTTGCACAAGTCGCGATGCACAGGTACGTTGGCGGCGGGCGCAACAGCGCGCCTGCACCAAGAAGCTCAACGAGGAGTGAAATGAAAGCAGCACGTCTCTCCGTGATAGCCGGAGTCGCTGTCGTCGGCCTCGCATTGGCGGGATGTACCGGCGGAGGATCAGGAAGCGGAAGCTCGGATGCGAGCACCACCTCCAAGGGTCCGATCACCTACGTTCAGGGCAAGGACAACTCGAACGTCGTCCGTCCGCTGATCGACAAATGGAACAAGGCCCACCCGGACGAGAAGGTCACGTTCAAGGAACAGTCCGACCAGGCCGACCAGCAGCACGACGACCTCGTGCAGCACTTCCAGGCCAAGGACTCCAACTACGACGTCGTCGACGTCGACGTGGTGTGGACCGGTGAGTTCGCCGCGAAGGGCTGGCTGCAGCCGCTGACGGGCGACTTCAAGATGGACAACTCGGCGCTCCTGGCCCCGACGGTCAAGTCCGGTACATACAACGGCACGCAGTACGCCGCCCCGCAGACCTCTGACGGCGGCATCCTCTACTACCGCAAGGACCTTGTGCCCGACCCGCCGAAGACCTGGGACGACATGCTCAAGGACTGCGCCATCGCGAAGACCAACAACATCGGTTGCTACGCGGGACAGTTCGCGAAATACGAGGGCCTCACGGTGAACGTCGCCGAGGCGATCAACACTGACGGCGGAACCATCGTCGGTGACGACGGCAAGACCGTCACGGTCGACAGCGACAAGGCCAACAAGGGCCTCACCCGCCTGGTCGACGGCTTCAAGGACGGCACCATCCCCGCCGAAGCCATCACCTATCAGGAGGAGCAGGGGCGCCAGTCGTTCGAGGCGGGCAAGCTGCTGTTCCTGCGCAACTGGCCGTACGTCTACAACCTGGCCAAGACCGACGGAAGCTCGACGGTCAAGGACACGTTCGGCGTCGCGCCGCTGCCCGGTGTCACCGGTCCCGGCGTCTCGAGCCTGGGCGGACACAACGCCGCGATCAGCGTCTACTCGAAGCACAAGGCAACCGCCTTCGCCTTCCTGAAGTTCCTGCAGACCGAAGAGACCCAGAAGTTCTTCGTGACCCAGGGCTCGCTGGCTCCGGTCGTCGCCTCGCTCTACGACGACGCCGACCTGAACACGCAGCTGCCTTACCTGTCGACCCTGAAGACGTCGATCGAGAACGCGGTTCCGCGTCCCGTGTCGCCGTTCTACCCGGCGATCACCAAGGCGGTCCAGGACAACTCGTACGCCGCTCTGAAGGGCGACAAGACGGTTGACCAGGCGCTGAAGGACATGGCTGCGGCCATCAAGACGGCGAGCGCCGGCTAACAAGACGGATGCGGTCACCAGGCGGCGGGACCCCTCCCGCCGCCTGGTCCCTCTCCCCCTAGAACCCCATCCGGAGGCCTCACATGTCAACGTCGAACGTCGTCGCCCCGCCCCAGACAACCGGTCCTCAGCAGACTCGCGCCGGTGTCAAAAAGAACCGTCGAGCGCAAGGTCGCTGGGCGCTCTACCTCATCCTCCCCACGCTCATCCTGCTGGCCATCGTCATCGGCTATCCGGTCGTCAGCGCGATCATCATGTCCTTCCAGAAGGACGCCGGACTCGACCCGGCGACCGGCCTGTTCGTTCAGGGCGGGTTCGCCGGCTTCCAGAACTACGCGCACTGGCTGTTCCAACAGTGCATGGGCCCGAACGGCGAGACCATCTCGTGCCCGCCCGGTAACCTCGGCTCGCAGTTCTGGAACGCCGTCGGCGTCACGTTCTTCTTCACGGTCACCACGGTGGTGTTCGAGACCATCCTCGGGATGTGGTTCGCCTTCATCATGAACCGCACGTTCCGCGGACGCGGCCTGGTTCGCGCTGCGATCCTCGTGCCGTGGGCCATCCCCACCGCCGTCACCGCCAAGCTGTGGTTCTTCATCTTCTCGGTCGCCGGAGTCGCCAACGCCGTGCTCGGCGCGCACATCCTGTGGACCAGCGATGAGTGGGCGTCGCGGTTCGCGGTGATCATCGCCGACACCTGGAAGACGACGCCGTTCATGGCGCTCCTCATCCTGGCCGGTCTGCAGATCATCCCCGAAGAGGTCTACGAAGCCGCCAAAGTCGACGGCGCCACGACCTGGCAGCGGTTCTGGCGGGTGACGATGCCGTTGGTCAAACCGGCGCTTCTCGTCGCCGTGCTGTTCCGGGTGCTCGACGCTCTGCGCATCTACGACCTCCCTGCCATCCTCACCGGTGGAGGTGGTGGCACCGGTAATGCCACGACCACCCTCTCGATCCTGGTGGTCGATCAGATCAGGCAGGGCTTCAACAGCGCCTCCGCCCTGTCGACGATCACCTTCATCCTCATCTTCCTCGTCGCCTTCATCTTCGTGCGGTTCCTCGGCACGAACGTGGTTCGAACGCAGGAGAACCAGCAGAAGGGAGCGAAGTGATGACCACCGTCGCCGGCCCTGCGGCCGCAACCGCCGAGGCCAACGCACTGCCCCGCACTCGCACGAAGAGCCGGACCAAGTCGCGCAATCGCAACCAGGGGATCCGCACAGGAATCAGCGCGATCATCATCGTGCTCTGGTGTCTGCTGCCCTTCTACTGGATGGTCGTCACCTCGTTCCGCGACGTGGGATACACCTTCGAGACGACACCGCTCCCGACGCACTTCACCTGGGACAACTACATCACCGCCTTCTCGACCCAGTTGGGCAACCACCTCGGGCAGGCGCTGCTGAACTCGCTGTTCATCGGGGCGTGCGTCACGATCATCGCCCTGCTCGTCGGCACGTTCGCTGCATACGCGCTCGCCCGCTTGGACTTCAAGTTCAAGGGGATCGTGCTCGGGCTCATCCTGGGCGCCTCGATGTTCCCGGGTGTCGCGCTCATCACGCCGCTGTTCCAGTTGTTCACCAACATCGGCTGGATGGGCACGTACCAGGCCCTGATCATCCCGAGCATCTCGTTCGTGCTGCCGCTGACGGTCTACACGCTCACCTCGTTCTTCCGCGAGATGCCGTGGGACCTCGAAGAGGCAGCCCGGATCGACGGATGCACGCAGGCGCAGGCGTTCCGCAAGATCATCCTGCCGCTCGCGGCTCCGGCCGTCTTCACGACGGCGATCCTGGCGTTCATCTCGTCCTGGAACGAGTACCTGATCTCCAGCCAGCTGTCGAGCGACGCGACCCAGCCGGTCACGGTGGCCATCGCCTCCTTCGCCGGCAGCCAGCCGCACCAGGAGCCGTACACGGCCGTCATGGCCGCCGGTACGATCGTCACAGTTCCGCTGGTGATCCTGGTGCTGATCTTCCAGCGCCGGATCGTCGCCGGACTGACCGCCGGTGGAGTGAAGGGCTGACGACATGCGCTGGGACGATTCGCTGGAACTGGTCGACGTCGGAATCGGCATCGTCGGGTTCTTCGCGTTCGCCTTCCTGATCGTCACCATCGTGATGGAACTCACGGGCGCCGCCGCACTCGGCTGGGCACTGACCCTGCTGGCGCTGGTGCTCATCCTCGTTCTGCTCTGGCAGGCGCGACGCCGCATCGTGGCGTCGCGCCGGCCGGCGGACGAGGAACAGGCCACGGCCGACCTGCCGAAGAGCTTCTGAGCCGGGGGCGAAGACATGGCGGGAATCGACGAGGTCGCGCGCGCGACGGGCGTCTCGACAGCTACGGTCTCACGAGCCCTGCGCGGGCTGCCGAACGTGTCGGACTCGACGCGTGCTGCAGTGCGCCGCGCGGCCGACGAGCTGGGTTATGTGGCGTCGTCGAGCGCATCCGGTCTGGCCAGCGGACGCACCCTCGCGATGGGTGTCGTCGTGCCGTCGGTGAGCCGCTGGTTCTACACCACGGTGCTCGAGGGGGTCGACGCCGAGCTCCGCTCGGCCAGCTACGACATGATCCTGTTCAACCTGGGCGGGCACCGCGGCGACCGTGAACGGGTCTTCCACCGCAGCATCCTGCGCAAACGAACGGATGCGCTGCTCGCGCTGTGCCTCGATTTCACCGCCGACGAGCGTCACCAGCTCGCATCCCTCGGCCACCCCACGATCGTGGTCGGCGGCCCGGTGAAGGGGCTGCGGAGCGTGGGGATCGACGAGAAGCACACGGCGAGCGAGGCGACCGACCACCTCATCGCCCTGGGCCACCGCGATATCGCGCACATCGGCGGCGAGGACGAGGAGGGCCTCAACCGGCAGGTGCCGATCGGGCGGCTGCACGGATTTCAACACTCGATGCGGGCTGCGGGGCTGACCGTTCGTCCTGAGTGGATTCTGCCGGGAGGGTTCTCGCTGCCCGAGAGTCGCGCTTCGATGAACGCGCTGCTCGACCGGCCCGGTCCTCGGCCGACCGCGGTGTTCGCCGGCTCGGACGAGATGGCGATCGGCGTCATCCTGGCCGCGCACGACCACGGTCTGTCCGTGCCGGGCGACCTCTCCGTGATCGGGATCGACAACCACGACTTCGCGGACTCGTTCGGGCTGACCACGATGGCGCAGAATCCGTTCGAGCAGGGGGCTGTGGCCGCGCGCATCCTGCTCGACGAGCTCGCGGGCGGGGAACCCCGCACCCGTTCCGTGCGCTCCCCCGTCACCCTCGTCTCCCGCAGCTCGACCGCGCCCCCGCGCCCCTAACCCCGCACCTAACGCAATCGAGTCCGGGAGAAATCCCGCTTCCCCCGATGGGGAGTGGGGATTTCTCCCGGACTCGATTGCGTTGGGCGTTGGGCGTTGGGCGGCGGGCGGCGGAAGGGGGTCAGGTGGCGTCGGCGAGGGTGAGGACTTCGGCCTCTTCGACCTGCGACTCCTCGATGCCGTCGACCCGCTTGAGGTGCTTGTGGCCGATGACGATGAGCACGACGGCGACCAGCACCGAGATACCACCGGCGAAGAACGGCGTTGCCGGCGAGATCGTGGCCGCGAGCAGTGTCGCCGCGGGCGGCGCGATCGCCCCGCCGAGGAACCGCACGCCCGAGTATGCGCTCGATGCGACCGAGCGGGGCAGATCCGTCGCCTCCATCACGCACTCGGTGAGCACGGTGTTCAGGATGCCCAGCAGCAGACCGCCGACGATGACGCAGACGATCAGACCCACGACCGAGGAGATGAACAGTCCGGCCGCCGCGAGGTCGATCGCGAGCAGCGGCATGACGATCCAGAGCACGCGGGTGCGCGGCAACCGGTTCGTCAGCAGCGGAGCGCCCCACACCGAGGTGACCGCCAGCGCGACGCCCCAGCCGAAGAAGATGAAGCCGAGGCTGATAGCCGAGTCGACGCCGAGCGGAACGAGCGCGAACGGCGTGTAAGCGAGCAGCACGAAGAAGCCGATGTTGTAGAAGAGGGCTGCGGCGGCCAGGAAGCCGAGAGCCGGCTTGGCGAGTGCCTTGAACGGCGCGCCGATGGATGTGGGCACCGGCTTCTCGGGGTTCTTCTTCAGCAGCAGGGTGATCGCGATGAATCCGATCGCCATCAGAACGGCCGTGCCGAAGAACGGCCCGCGCCAGCTCCAGCTGCCGAGCAGTCCGCCGAGCAGCGGCCCGATCGCGATGCCCAGGCCGAGTGCCGCCTCGTACAGGATGATCGCCGACGACGTTCCACCCGATGCGGCCCCGACGATGGTCGCCAGTGCCGTCGAGATGAAGAGCGCGTTGCCGAGACCCCAGCCCGCACGGAACCCGATGATCGCCTCGACGTTGGGCGACAGCCCGGCGGCGAGCGCGAACACAACGATGAGGGCGAGCCCGATGAGGAGGGTCTTCTTCGCTCCGATGCGGCTGGATATCCAGCTCGTGAAGAACATCGCCGCGCCCGTGATGAGCAGATAACTCGTGAAGAGCATCTCGGTCTCGGTCGGAGTCGCCTTCAGGCTGGCGGCGATGGCCGGCAGGATGGGGTCGACGAGCCCGATGCCCATGAAGGCGATGACGGATGCGAATGCGACGGCCCAGACGGCGGTCGGCTGGCGCAGGATGCTGGTGGGTTTGTCGTGAGACATGTAGGGGTCAGGGCTCCGATCGGTGATGCGATGTGGTGTGGTCGTGTTGTGGTCGTGGTGTCGCGGGTGCACCGCGACGTGAGGGTGAGGCGTCTAGAGCGAGTTCGCGACGGCCTGCGAGGTCGCGGCAGACAACTCGACTCGCGAGCCGATGATCTCCACGGTTCTGCGGAGTGCCGCAACCTCGTCCTCACTGAGGTCGGCGAACATCGGGATGAGCGCGCTGGTCAGCTCGTCACGCCAGTCCTGCAGGGCCTTTGCCCCCTTGGGCGTGATCGCGATCTGCCAGGCGCGGGCGTCGTCGGTGTCGGCGATGCGCTTGACCCACTCGGACTCGACGAGATTGCGCACGAGCTTCGTCATCGTCGGCTGGGACACCCGGCTGTTCGCGGCGAGCTCCCCCAGACGCATCGCTCCGGAGCCGTTCAGCACGCTGAGAGTGCGCCAGGTCGCCGGGGACTCCGTGTTGCCCGTCACGCGGGCAGCGAGCCGGGTCAGGCGATGACTCGCGACGACCAGGTCGCCCAGGGTCTGGTGGAGTTCTTGCAGGTCGGGTTGGGGCATATCCCTATTATATATAGCTTGACTATATAACTCAAGTGTGCGACAGGGATGCGAGCACGTACGCCTGCGCAGACTTCTCGGGCGCGACGGGCTCCCGCACCAACCGCACGAACTCGGCGAATCCCGCGTCCTCCAGCAGCGACCGGATGCGATCAGGCGACTGCCGCCGGGTGTGGAGGTCGATGTCGTGGCCGTAGGCGTGCTGCAGATGCACGACATCGTCGCCGACCTGGAAGGCCAGCAATAGCCAGCCACCGGGTCGCAGCACCCGGGCGAACTCTGCGAAGACGCCCGCCTGCCGCTCAGGAGGAGTGTGGATGATCGAGTACCAGGCCACCACTCCGGCGAGTGACGCATCCTGAATCTCCAGCGCCGCCATCGAGCCCACGTCGAACCGGAGTTCAGGATGCTGTGCTCGCGCCACCTCGACCATCCCCGGGGAGAGGTCGACACCGAAGGCATCCACGCCTAGGCCGGCGAGGTGCGCCGTCACCCGGCCGGGGCCGCAGCCCAGGTCGGCGACCGGCCCGCCTCCCGCCGCGGCGATCTGCTCGGCGAAGATCCCGAGCATCGCGCGATCGACCGGCTTCTCGGCGAGCTCATCCCGCAGCAACAACTCGTAGTCGACCGCGACCTTGTCGTACGCGGTGCGGGTGGCGATGACGTCGGCTGGTTCAGACATGGAGTCAGGCCCGCGCGATAACCGGCGGCACCCACGACCCGTCGATGATCGCAGGCTTGCCCGCGTATGCCCGCAGGTACAACGAGAACGGTCCATCCGGCGCCGGCAGCCAGTTCGTGTCGCCCTCATCCGGCGCATCCGCCGAGACGGTGAGCGTCAGACTGCCGTCCTCGCCGAATTGCAGCCCCTTGTTCTTGGTCCCCAGCGAGTACCGGCCGATCCGGTTGGGGGCGAAGAAGTGAGCGGGATCGTAGAGAGTCAACGACCAGAATCCGTCGACCGGCGGCGTCTCGCCTGCCGCGAACGTCACCGTGTACGTGTTCGCGCCGGTGAGCTGCTCGCCCGCACCGTCGTCGTCGGTGTAGAAGTACTGGGTCTCGCTCGGACGGTTGTCGAACATGTTCGACCGGGAAGTGCCCGTTCGGTTGTGGTAATCCAATCCCCACTCGGCGTTGTGCACCGAGCGGTTCCAGCCGTTGCCCGCCGGGGCGCCGTTGTACTCCCAGCGAATGAACTCGGCGATCAGGGAGTTGTCCACCCGTTTCGCCGCGTCGATCATCAGCCGCAGCGTCTCCGGGTCTCGGGATGCGTGGGCCAGCAACGCACGGAACTGCGCGTACAGCGCATCCTCGCCCGGCAGCGGCGGAACCGATTCGAGGACTGTCGCCAGCTGATCGAAGAACGTGTCGGGCACGACCCACTTGGTCTCCGCGCCGCTGGCTGCGCTGCCGGGAAACGACGGGACGTCGCTCCAATCCTTCGTCTTCGTCGTGCCGTCGAACTCGTCGAGCGGGTAGGCGCAGATGCCGTTGATCACGGGCTGGATCGCCGCGCGATCCTCCGCCGTGTCGTCCATGAACACCCGCGGGATCACCTGCGCGAGCACGGTCGGGCTGCGAAGCACGCCGACGATGCCCTCGGGCGTCTCCCCTGTCCAGTCCGGCGCCACCAACAGGTAGTTGCCGGGCTTGGATCCGTACGGCGACCCGACCTCACCGAACTGATCGGTGCGCGCATCATAAAAGGCGAACACGTAGAAGCGCGAGCCGAAGTCCGGAACCTGCACGACGATCGGGCCACGGTCGAGGGAGTAGCACCCGACCCCGTAGACCACGTCCTGATTCGGGCACGCGATGAACCGCTGCTCCGCGTCGATGTAGTCGTTCAGCATCCCGATCCTGCCGAGAGGGGCGACCGGAACGACACCGTTGAGTCGGCCGGGTTCGGGCGCTTTCGCCAGCTGGCCCTGCCGATTGATCATGTTGACCATCGGGTAGCCCCAGACGTATGCGGCCTCGGCGACGAGCTTCACGTACTCCGGATGCAGCGACGACGTTGCGTTCGGGACATTCAGCATCTTCGGTGTCTTCGCCTGCTCGGTGGACTGTTCCATGGATGCGGCTCCTTCGCTCACGCTGCGTGACTCGATGTAGGTCACGATACCGAGCGGATCGCCCGAGCGGCAGGGAGCTTCTTGAGACGAAGACAGCCCCCGGCCGCGAGGGCCGGGGGCTGTCGAACGGATGGAGGCTACCGCAGGAACCGCTCGTAGAGAGCGGTGCTGCGGAACAGATCCGGCGGGTGCGCGGAGTGTTCGCGGGCCTCCCCGCAGAGGACGACACCGCTGAGGTGTCGCCAGTACGCGGCATAGCCGCGCCATTTACTGGTATTCATCGTGGTTCTTTCCCTGGATGTGCGTCCTTGCACTCCTGATGCCCGCAGGCGGGCGCGGTCGGACGCTGGATCGCCGGCACCGGTCGGTGTCGGTCGTTCCGGGCATCCGCGTCGCCAGACGAACCGCTGCGCTGAACTCGGGCGGGCGAACCCGCACGGGTTAAACACAGAGGGCGTCGTTCCCGTTGCGGGGAACGACGCCCTCGCAACACGGATACTCGGTATGTGGAGTCCGCGTCGCGACTTGCGTCAGGCGATGTCAGCCTGCGGTAGAAAGAGCCCCGATGGGGCCTTTACTACTTGAGGGTGACGCTGGCGCCAGCCTCTTCGAGCTGAGCCTTCGCCTTGTCAGCGGTCTCCTTGTTTGCGCCTTCGAGAACGGTGCTCGGGGCGCCGTCAACGAGAGCCTTCGCCTCACCGAGGCCGAGGCTGGTGAGTGCGCGCACCTCCTTGATGACCTGGATCTTCTTCTCGCCGGCCGCCTCGAGGACGACGTCGAAGGAGTCCTTCTCCTCGACCTCTTCCGCGGGGGCGGCAGCGCCGGCGCCGGCCGCAGCAACGGCGACGGGGGCGGCAGCGGTGACCTCGAAGGTCTCCTCGAACTTCTTCACGAACTCGCTCAGCTCAATGAGCGTGAGCTCCTTGAACGCGTCGAGCAGCTCGTCAGTCGTGAGCTTTGCCATGATTTTCTCCTTAGTGTTTTCGTGTACTCAACCGCTTGGCAGACATCCCGAGGGATGGACTACGCAGCGGACTCCTGCTTCTCACGCAGCGCGTCGACCGTGCGAACGGCCTTCGACAGCGGTGCGTTGAACAGATATGCGGCTCCGAACAGCGAGGCCTTGAAGGCGCCGGCGAGCTTCGCCAGCAGAACTTCACGAGACTCGAGGTCGGCGAGCTTGCCTACCTCTTCTGCGGTCAGCGGGTTACCGTCGAAGTAACCGCCCTTGACCACAAGGAGAGGGTTCGCCTTGGTGAATTCACGCAGCGACTTCGCGACGGCGACGGGGTCTCCGTGCACGAAGGCGATCGCGGACGGCCCAACGAGCTCCTCGTCGAACGACGAGATGCCGGCGTTGTTTGCCGCGATCTTGGTCAGCGTGTTCTTCACCACGGCGTACGTAGCGTGCTCACTGATCGATGCGCGCAGCTGCTTGAGCTGAGCGACAGTGAGACCGCGGTACTCGGTCAGCAGAACGGCGGTCGAGCTCTTGAAGAGATCCTCAAGCTCGGCAACCGCGGCTTCCTTTTTCGCCATGGCCTACTCCTCTGATTTTGCGTCGCACACCGCGGGAGCGATGTGCGCCTCGACCGCGGGCAAGAAAAAGCTCCGGCGCAAGGGCACGGAGCTGGCGGCGCAAACTGGAGCTTGCGAGACTTGCTTCATACACCTGCGCGGGCCCTCACCTGAGTGATTCTTCGTTCGCATGCTCTCGCACGCGAAGACCAGCGGTCTTTGGCTCCGTACAGGTTACGGGATGCGCGGGGGCGGACGCAAATCCGCGCCCCGCGCATCCGTCTCCCGCTAGTGACGGGAGATGGTCACCGCGACGTCGATGTAGCGCGGCCTGTAGTTGTCGACGTTGGCGTAGACGTCATTGGTGTCGAAGCTGTTCACGTTGTAGGTGACGAGCAGAGTGTTGCGATTTCCGAGTTCAGGATGCGCCTTCGCGTTGTACGTGAAGACGTTGCCCGAAGTCTCGGGCGTCGTGTACAGCAGGGTCTTGTTCGTAAAAGGGCCCGTGAGCGAGTCGCTGCGGTACATCACGACCTTGGCGCTGAGGATCTCGCTGGTGTCGCCCGTGACGAGCGTGTATTTGCCCTGGAACTTTGTGACGCTGAACTCGTTGGAGACGCCGTCCATGATGCGGGCCGACGTCGTCTCGTCGGCCGACCATCCTGTGCCCGTCCAGAACTGCCACGGTGCCGAGGTGAGGTGGTTCGTGCGGACTCGTGCGAGATGCATGTATTTCGTGGCGCCGAGGTCCTCGACCCCGTACACATAGGTGTAACCGCCGTCCTCGTAGATAGCCGAACCCCACTCCACCGCTCCCGCGGGGCGCTGGGTGATGCCCTCAAGCGTCATGCTCGGCAGCGAGAAGCTGGCGATCGCGGTGTTCTTGAATGCGAAGTCGAACGGACCGTCGCCGGTCTTCGCGAACTCCAGCAGCGAGACACGCAGGTGGTTGCCCTCGACCGTCCCGTCGCCGAACCAATACCAGTTCTGGCCCTCGTCGCCACCGGGAACCTGCGCAAGGGAGGAGGGGCCGCAGCAGTTCCGCCGGTGTACGTGGTGAGCGTTCCGTGGTTGTCGACGACGATCGAGTTGTGGATGAACGGCGAGTCGGTCGGGCGGGAATGGTCGGCGTTCACGGTGCCGAGGAACGTGTCGGAGTAGAGCCACGCGATCTTGCCCCCGGGTAACGGCACGCTGTATGCGGAGTCGGCGCCAGTCCAGCGGCCCGACGTGTCGCCGTACGTCCCGAACTTCGCGGTGAGCGGGGCGTCGACGGATGCGCTGGTCGTGATGGTCTCGGTGGTGCCGGACGGTGCGGGGTGGGGTGACGGGCTCGCGGTGGCCGCCATGGGCGATCCGACGGCGAGGGCGAGGCCGAGCGCGGCGGCAGCCGCGACGGCTAGGCGTGGACGGTAAGGCATGATTCTCCGATCGACGGTGATTCTGGTATCGTTACCAACGACCACAAGGTAGCACCGAGCGTGCGCCGCTGTACAGCAATGGCCTCCTGGTGCGGCGCCCGGTAGTAGGTTGAGTGCGACCACCGGCGGCGACCGAGACGAGGAGCGAGCATGACCACGACGCCCCTCAACGGACCCGTCCGGCAGCCGACGATCAAAGAGGTCGCCGCACTCGCGGGCGTGAGCCCGATGACGGTCTCCCGCACCCTCGCCGGCGGCAAGAACGTGCGGCAGGATGTGCAGGATCGCGTCAACGAGGCCGTGCACGCGCTCGGCTACTTCCGCAACGAGAACGCGCGGAGCATCCGGCCCGGCCAGGCCAGCGGGCTCGTCGGAGTGGCCATCACCAACCTCGGAAACCCCTACTACGGAACATTCGCCCTCGGCGTCGAAGAGGTCGCCTCGCACTACGGGCGGCGCATCGTGCTGGGGAACACCGGCGAGGAGCTCTCGCGCGAACGCCAGCTGATCGCCGACTTCATCGGCAGACAGGTCGAGGGTCTCATCGTGGTGCCGTCGGGCGGCGACGCGGCCCACCTGCAGCGCGAGATGCTGCGCGACACCCCCTGGTTCTCGCGTCGCGCACCGTGCCGGGCGTCGAGGCCGACGCGGTCGTGCTCGACGACATCGGGGGCGCGTACCGCGGCACCAAGGCGATGCTCGAGGCCGGGCACACCCGGGTGGCTTATCTCGGAAACGTCACCAGCGTCTTCACGGGCCAGCGACGCTTCGAGGGTTATGAGCGCGCATTGGCCGAGCACGGCATCCCTGTCGACCCGGAGCTCGTGCGACGCGGACAACAGGACGTGGCGACGGCGAGCGCGGCCATGCACGAACTGCTCGACCTTGCGCATCCGCCGACCGCGGTGTTCAGCGCCAACAACCGGAATACGATCGGTGCTCTCGAGGAGATCGGGGCGCGCATCCGGAACCGCTCGGCTGTGCCGCTGCCCGCGATCGTGAGCTTCGACGACTTCGAGCTGGCCGACATGATGCCGGTGCCGGTTACCGTGATCGACCACGAGCCGCGGGAACTCGGACGCGAGGCCGCCCGCCTCCTCTTCGCCCGCCTGCTCGACCCCACGGCGATCGACCCCGCCCACCAGATCGAGATGCCCACCCAACTCCGCATCGCCCGCGCCTGACCTTCGCGCCCGCCGCTCCGCTCCGCTCTGCTCGCTCCGCTTCGCTCTCGCGCACCGCTCCAACGCAATCGACTCCGGGAGAAATCCCCGAAAGCGCGCGTTCTAAGCGGGATTTTGGCCGGAGTCGATTGCGTTTGACGTGAGGGGTGGGGTTGGTAACGTTACCAATCAACGGTAGGGCGGAGAGGGAGGAGGGTGAGGGGATGACGGTGTTGTGCGTGGATTTCGGCGGGACCGAGATCAAGCTCGGGATGCTCGACGACGCGAACATCCTCACATCCGCCACCCTGCCGAACACCGGCAACGAAGCCGACCTCGACGCGGTGCGCGATGCGGCGTTCCGGATGTCCACAGCGAGCGAGAGCCCCATCGACGCCGTCGGGATCGCCGTTCCCGGGGTGGTCGACCGCAAACGCGGTGCTCTCGTCGCCGCGCACGACAAGTACGACTGGGCCACGGGCCGCGACCTGCGTGTGTGGGCAACCGAAACCTTCGACGTCCCGGCCGTCATCGAGAACGACGCGCGCGCCGCGCTCCTCGGTGAGACGACGTTCGGATGCGCCGCCGGAGAAACCGACGCCGTGCTGGTCACACTCGGCACCGGCATCGGCACCGCCGCACTGATCGACGGCGTCCTGCTCCGCGGAGCGCACGACCACGCCGGCATCCTCGGCGGTCACATCACCGTCGACATCGACGGCCCGGTCTGCAACTGCGGCAACACAGGATGTGCCGAAGCCATCGCGAGCACCTGGGCACTCCGCCGCGACGCCGCCGCAGACCCAGTCCTCGCCGCCGCGCTCGGCACAGAAGCCCAGCACCTCGGCATCAAAGACCTGATTGCCCACGCCGACCACCCCGTGGTCGCTCCGGTGCTCGACCGCTACCTGCGCGCGTGGGGAGCCGCGATCGTCGGCGTCTGCCACGCGTACGACCCCGACGTCGTCATCGTCTCCGGCGGGGTCATGCGCTCCGCCGACGTCCTGCTCCCCCGCCTTACCGAGTACGTGCACTCGCACCTGTGGTCTTCGTCTTTCCGTCCCCCGCTTCTGACGCCGGACGCCCCGGAGCACTCCGTGCTCCTCGGGCTCTCCGCCGCCGCCCCACGAAAGGATCTTCCGTGACATCCTCCCGCTCGACCTACGACAAACAGCCGTCGGTACCGCTTCCGAGCGGCAGCCGGGTGTGGCTGGGGGCCGAGGCCTGGCAGCAGCTCGACGAGGCCGCACGCCGCGCATCCGGAGACCGCTCGCCCGTGATCGCCGTCGACTGCTACCCGGGTGTCGAGATCGCCGACCTGGTCGCCGAGCTGAGTCGAGCGCTTCCGGACTACGCCGTGATCGACATGGAGGAGGCCGCGAAGCCCGCCGACCAGATCGATGCGCTCATCGGACGCAACCTGACCGACGACCGGGTCTTCGGTGTGATGAGCCACTTCACGCTGAGCGAGTTCTACGTCGAGGCCGAACTGGATGCGCTGGCCGACGCGGTCGTCGAGTCCGGCCGTCCGACTATCCTGGTCGGCTGGGGAGCCGCACTCGTCCCCCTCGAGTTCGACCTGCTCGTGCTCGCCGACCTCGCCCGCTGGGAGATCCAGCAGCGCCAGCGCGCGGGAGCGACGAACTGGCACACCAGCAACGCCGGCGACGACAATCTGCGCAAGTACAAGCGTGGCTTCTTCGTCGAGTGGCGCACGGCCGACCGGCACAAGCGCACACTCTTCGACCGCGTCGACTTCGTGCTCGACACGAACACGAGCATCCCGTCTGCCGGCCTGATCACCGGGGACGCGTTCCGCGAAGCCCTGGCGACGGCCGCGTCGACCCCGTTCCGGGTCGTGCCGTTCTTCGACCCCGGCGTCTGGGGCGGCCAGTGGATGAAGAAGCGGCTCGACCTCGACCCGTCGGCCGACAACTACGCCTGGTGCTTCGACTGTGTGCCCGAGGAGAACTCGCTGCTGCTCGAAGCCGACGGCCGGATCGTCGAGATCCCCGCGATGGACCTCGTGCTGTCGCAGCCGCGCGACCTGCTCGGCGAGAAGACGTTCGCGCGCTTCGGGGCCGAGTTCCCCATCCGGTTCGACTTCCTCGACACCATGGACGGCGGCAACCTGTCACTGCAGGTGCACCCGCTCACCGACTACATCCTCGACACCTTCGGCATGCACTACACCCAGGACGAGAGCTACTACCTGCTCGACGCCGCCGACGACGCTGTCGTCTACCTCGGGCTCAAGACCGATGTTGACAGGGATGCGATGATCACCGCACTCGAAGCGGCCGCCGACGGCGAGCATCCCTTCCCCGCTGAGGACTTCGTCAACGTGTTCCCGGCGAAGAAGCACGACCACTTCGCCATCCCCGCCGGAACCGTGCACGCTTCAGGTTCCGACTCCATGGTGCTCGAGATCTCGGCGACGCCGTTCATCTTCACCTTCAAGCTCTGGGACTGGGGCAGGGTCGGCCGCGACGGCATCCCCCGCCCGATCCACCTCGAGCACGGTCGCAAGAACATCCAGTGGGATCGCGACACCGAGTGGGTGGAGAAGAACCTGGTCGGCCAGGTCGAGGTGATCCACGAGAACGAGGGCGTGCGCGAGGAGCGCACGGGTCTGCACGAGCTCGAGTTCATCGAGGTGCGCCGGCACTGGTTCGAGTCCGAGGCACGGCACGACACGGAGGGCACGGTCAACGTGCTCAACCTGGTCGAAGGCGACTGCGTCGAGGTGGCGAGCCCGACGGATGCGTTCGAGCCGTACCGCATCCATTACGCCGAGACGTTCATCGTGCCGGCCGCGGTGGGCGAGTACGTGATCCGCCGCACGGCGGACTCGAAGAGCGAGACCTTCGCAACGGTGAAGGCCTCGGTGCGCGGCACCCGCGCAAGCGACAACTGAACAGAGCGCACGACAGCAATACAGCAACACAGCACCAGAAACACCCGCCGCCTTGCAGGGGTATTCGAATCCTGATACTTTTGCACTTTGTTGGTAACGATACCAACCCAGTTTCGGGGGCGCACCGGATGTGCCGGCCACCAAGCCGCACAGAGAACAAGGGAGTTCAGATGAACAAGAAACGCACCATCGGGCTGGTCGCCTCCGTGCTCGCGACCGGGCTCCTGCTCGCCGGATGCTCCGGCGGAGGATCCAGCGACGCCACGACCGGCACGCTGAAGTTCTACACGGACAAGGCCGCCTGGAAACCCCAGTTCCAGTCGCTGAACCCCACGTCCCAGAAGGACGCGAAGATCAGCCTGACCACGACCGGGTATTCGGACGAGAACCAGTACCAGGCGTTCGTGAAGCAGTCGTTCCGCACCCAGCAGAGCCCGGGTCTGTTCACCTGGGCCACCGGCGACTCGCTGAGCCAGCTCGTCGACCAGAAGCTCGTCGCCGACACCTCGGACGTCTGGAAGCAGGCGATCGACGACGGCAACGTCAGCAAGGACCTCGAGAAGTACTACACGTTCGACGGCAAGCAGTACTGCGTGCCCATGAACATCGCCTACTGGGTCATGTACTACAACAAGAAGATCTTCGACAAGTACGGCATCGAGAAGCCGACGACGTGGAAGGAGCTGATGGCCGACTCCGCCAAGCTCAAGTCGAACGGGGTGACGCCGTTCTACCAGACCAGCACTCTCTTCACCTTCCCCTGGTTCGAGACTCTCGTCGCCGGCACAGACCCCGCGCTCTACAACGGCCTGGCCGACGGCTCGGTCAAGTACACCGACAAGCGCATCGTCGACATCATGAACGTCTGGCTCGAGCAGGAGAAGAAGGGCTGGTTCAGCGATGCTGGAAGCAAGACCGACCCGGCGCAGATGCTGAAGCAGGGCGACATGGCCATGATCAACTTCGGCACGTTCTTCGGCGCATCCCTCGACGGGGTCGGGATGAAGGCGGGCAGCGACTACGACTACTTCATCATCCCCGCGGTCGACGCGAGCCTCAGCAAGACGCCCGTCCCGGTGGAGACCGGCCCGATGTGCGTCGCGCAGACCTCGAAGCAGAAGGACCTGGGACTCGCCTACTCGAAGTGGTGGATGACGCCCAGCGCCCAGTCCGCCTGGGGCAACGCCCGCGGCGACGTGCCCTTCAACCCGAAGGCGACCGTCAAGGACGCGAGCCTGAAGAAGCTCGGCGAGGATGTGTCGGGCGGCGACTACCAGCTCGTCACCCGCTACTTCGAGGCCGCACCCACGCCCATCCTGAACGTGGCACTCGAGCAGTTCGGTGCCTTCTCCGCCAACCCCGGTGACCCGATGCCGTTCCTGCAGAAGATCCAGGACGCCGCCGACAAGTACTGGGCCTCGAAGAAATAACACGTGAGCGACAAGAAACCGCAGTACCACTGGGCCGCCCGGGGCTTCGTAGCCCCGGGCGTGATCCTGGTAGCCGTACTCCTCTACCTTCCCCTGCTGTGGACCGTGTTCCTCAGCTTCACCGACTACAACGGCCTGGGCGACCCGACCTGGGCCGGGTTCTCGAACTACGTGACCATGTTCGAGGATCCCGACTTCCTCAACTCCCTCTTCAACACCCTGCTCTGGGTGGTCGGCACGCTCGTCATCCCGGTCGGGCTCGGCCTCGCACTCGCGCTGCTGACATTTAACCTCAAGGGCGGCGTGTGGCTTCGGCTGCCGTTCCTCATCCCATACGCGATCTCCGGCATCGGCGTCGGCCTCATCTGGTCGTTCGTGCTGCAGAGCGATGGCGCGCTCGACCAGGCGCTGCACTTCTTCGGCATCATGGACACCCCACGATGGCTTCTGGATGCCCCGCTCAACACAGTCGTGATGATCATCGCGGCCGCGTGGCAGGGCGTCGGCGTCAATGCGCTGCTCTTCACGATCGGACTCCAGTCGATCCCGAAGGAACCGCTCGAGGCCGCGCGTCTCGACGGCGCAACAGGCGCGCGGTTGTTCGGCAGCATCCTGTGGCCGATGCTGCGGCCACTGACCACGGTCGTGATCGGACTGTCGATCGTCGCCAGCCTGAAGACCTTCGACATCGTGCTCGGCATGACCAAGGGCGGCCCGGGGCGCGTGTCGGAGACGCTCGCCCTCACCATGTACAACGACACCTTCGTGAACAGCCAGTACGGCCTCGGATCGGCGATCGCGGTGTTCCTCACCGTCGTCACCCTCGTCGCCTCCGTGCTGTACCTGCGCCAGCAGCTGTCCAAGAAGAACGAGATCTAGGAGCGACCCATGGCATCCCGCATCACGAGAACCGCCGTGCTCGTCTTCTTCGGCATCATCTGGCTGCTGCCGGTGTACCTGCTCATCATCAACGCGGCCAAGTCGCCCACGGCGTACGACTCCAAGCAGTCGTGGATCCCGAACGGCACGGCCCTGGTCGACAACATGGTACAGGCCTGGCAGCTCAGCAATCTGGGCGACAGCCTCCTGAGCACCGTCATCTACTCGATCGTGTCGCCGACGGTTGCCGTGATCGTCGGCGCTGCCGTCGGATTCGCGATCGTCGCCCTGCGCCTCAAGCACGGGTTCTGGTGGTTCGTCTTCATCTTCGGCGGAACGGTGTTCCCGCTGCAGATGATCCTGCTCCCCCTCTTCGACGGCTACTCGCGCACCGGGCTCTTCGACACCCAGCTCGGCATGATCATCGTCTACACGGCGATCTCCATACCGTTCTCGGCGTTCGTCATGCGCAACTTCTTCACGGGGATCGCGCACAACGTGTTCGAGGCCGCTGTCGTCGACGGCGCATCCTCGTGGCGCATCTTCAGCCGGATCTACCTGCCGATGGCGTCGAGTGCACTGATCGCAGTGTTCATCCTTCAGGCGACGTTCATCTGGAACGATCTCCTGCTCGGACTCACCCTGAGCCAGTCCGACAACGTGCGCCCGATCGTCACGACCCTGGCCGGCATGCAGAGCACCTACGGCGGCGCCCAGTTGTCGACCGTGCTGGCGGCGGGCATCCTGGTGTCGCTGCCGACGGTCGTGCTCTTCCTCTTCACGCAGAAGTTCTTCTCACGCGGCCTGGCCCTCGGCCAGTACTGACCTTTCAGGAGCATCCATGCCCGGCACCATCAGCGGCACCCGCACCATCCCGACGGTCGACGACCTCGCGGCCGACGTCATCACGCACCACTACGACGATCTGATCGCGCCGCCCGGGCTCACGAACTTTCTCGGCACGACCGTGGTCGGTCACGACCTGACGTCGCTGGCGGCGGTGACCTTTCCGCCCGTCTCCCAGGGGCTGGCCCTGACCGGCACTCTGTTCGTGGACGGGCGCGTGTTCGAGTCGTACGGCATCCCGATCTCGCACGCGTGGCGGCCCGACCGGGTCGTGCGCAGTGCGAGCGTCGACGGGCTCGACCTCGAGACCGTGACGGTCTGCGTGCCCGGTGAGACGGCGGTCGCGATCGACGTGCGCGTGACGAACCGCGGCGCCTCGGCGCGACGCGTGTCGCTCACGATGGCCGCGAACGCACGAGTGGTGCAATCCGCCGAAGCGTGGGGCGACGCCGAGTCGCCGAACGAGCGCAACGAGGTGACGGTGGATGCGGCGGGCAACCGACTCGTGTTCGAAAGCCAGGCGGGCACCGCGTGGAGCATCCAGGGCCTCGATCGCAGCGCGCAGGTGCGTAAGAGCGCCGTGCCCCCGACGCCCGTCGACGAGTTCGAGGTGGGCATCGGCGGCGCAGGTCGCGGTGGCGAGCTCGAGACCTCGCTCGACCTCGCGCCGGGTGAGACCGGTCGCTTCGGTTACGTGCAGGCCGTGGCGACGACCCGGGAGGCGGCGGATGCGGTCTTCGACCGGGTCGCAGCAGATGTTCCCGGTGCGGTCTCAGCCGCCGAGGAGATGTGGAACGCCCAACTCGAAGCCGTCTTCACCCCCGGCAACTCCGAGTACTCGGGACACCTGCCGGTGCTCGAGACGACCTCTGATGCGCTGCGCCGCCTCTACTGGTGGGGCGCCCTCGGCACGATTTGGTTCCGCCGCGAGTTCGCGGGCAACGTGCACGGGCGCAGCTACGACACCCTGATGCCGAACTACTGGGCGACCGCGACCTTCATCTGGGACTACAGCCTCAGCTCGGTCACCCACGCGATGCTCGACCCGGTGGAGATGCGCCGACAGCTGCGGCACTGGATCGCCAGCGACATCCACACCCACTTCGGAACCTCGTCGATCACCGGTGGGCCGCTCGGCCGCTGGTATTCAGTGAACGACTACGCGATGACTAGATTGGTCAGCGACTACGTGCGCCTCACCGGCGACATCGACTTCCTCGACGAGGTCGTCGGCGCGGGAGACAGCGAGGCCCGGCGGGTGGCCGACCACCTCGTCGAATGGGCGGAGGCGTGGAAGACGCTCCGTGCGGGCGGCCGCCTCGCCGACTACGGCGAGATCGACAACCTGCTCGAGTGCGTCAGCTCGTACACGCACGAAGTCGCGAGCCTGAACGCGGCCAACGTGTGGAATCTGCGCACGGCAGCGAGCATCCTGGACCGCCTCGGCGACACGGCAGAAGCCGAGCGCCTGCGCAACGAAGCAGAGACCCTGCTTCCGGATGTGCTCTCCCTCTACCTCGACGGAACCGGGCACTTCGCCGCGGGCCAGCCCGACGGCACGCGCATCCCGGTCAAGCACTGCTACGACTTCAACGTCGTCGGCACCACCATCGCCGACGACCTCGACCCGGCGGTACGCGAGCAGATGGTGCGGTTCTTCCAGCACGACCTGCAGACCGACAACTGGATGCGCGCCCTCTCCCCTGGGACCCGGACGCCAGCTTCAGCGTGCGCCCCGACCACCAGTGGAACGGCGCGTATCCGGCTTGGCCCGCCGATGCCGCCCGGTCGCTCATCGCGCTCGGCGCCGCCGACGTGGCCGTTCCGTGGCTCGAGGGTCTCGCCCGTTCGGCCAACCAGGGACCTCCCGGGCAGGCGCACTTTGTCGAAGAGGCCCTGCCCGGCATCGCCGGCGGGGCGCGCAAGGCTCCCCCGCAGCTGCCGTACATCAACGACTGGTCGTGCTCGTCCGCGGGCGCCTGGGTCGCCCTGGTGGTCGAGTCGGTGTTCGGTGTGCGCGCCGACTTCGACGGCACAGTGACTGCTTCCGGATGCGCGGCGCAGCTCGACCCCACGGCCACCCTCACCGGGTACCACGCCGCCGGCCGCGACTACCGCATCCACGCGGACGGGCGGGTCGAAGAGCTGTGACGCTGGCCGACGCGGATCCCGCCGCTCCCGTCCCTGCCGCCGGCGCGCTCCCGCATTCCGGCCTCGACCAGGCGGAAGTGCGCGGCGCGATCGTGGTCGAACGCACGGAACGCGGTCTGCTGCCGCGCCGGCTCGGACCGCGCGAATGGAAGCAGATCCCCGACGACTTCATGCTGGCCTCGGTCTCGCAGAGCGCGGGCATCCGCCTCGCGTTCCGAACGACGGCGACGGTGATCGAACTCGGTGTGCTCGCGACGAAGATGATCGAGAGCGAGACGGCGCCGATGCCGGATGCGCACTACGAGCTCGTCGTGGACGGCGAGCTCGTGCAGACGCGCGCATCCGCCGCCGGAAATCGCTTCGTCTTCACCTTCGAGCGCCCGGAGGCGTACATCGTGCCCGGCGAACCGGACACGCTCCGCTTCGACGGGCTGGCTGCCGTCGACAAGGAGGTCGAGCTCTGGCTTCCGTACACCGACGAGGTCGAGCTGCTCGACCTGCGGGCGGATGCGCCGATCGAGCCCCCGACTCCGGCCACCGGGCTGCGCTGGCTGCACCACGGCAGCTCGATCAGCCACGGGTACATCGCGAGTCGCACGAGCAACACGTGGCCGGTCGCTGCCGCCCGCGCATCCGGAACCGAGCTCACGAGCGTCGCATACTCGGGCAACGCCCTGCTCGACCCGCTCACCGCGCGCACGATGCGGGATGCGCCGGCGGACGTGGTCAGCGTCAAGATCGGCATCAACATCGTCAACGGCGACATGATGCGCCTGCGGATCTTCCGCACCGCCGTCCACGGTTTCCTGGATCTGATCCGCGACGGACACCCGACCGAGCCCCTGATCGTGATCTCGCCGATCTTCTGCGCCCCGGTCGAAGAGTCGGCCGGACCGACCGTGCAGGATCCTACGCGAACGGACACCTGGACGATCGCATCCGGAACCCCGGAGCAGGTCGCCGAGGGCAAGCTGAGCCTGTCCGTGATCCGCGCGGAGCTCGAGCGGATCGTGCGCGAGCGGGCCGTCGACGACGCGAACCTCCACTATCTCGACGGGCTGCGCCTCTACGGTCCCGAGGAAGCGGAGCGCTGGCCCCTCCCCGACAACCTCCACCCGGGCGACGACGTCAACGCGCTGATCGCCGAACGATTCGTGCGCCACGTCTTCGGGCCGAGTGGGCTCCTACAGCTTCGCGGAAGCGTCGGCGGGTTCGTCGGAGGGTGAGGCTTCGTCGGCGGTCGGCGCCCGCGAGGGCAGCGACACGGTGAAGACCGTCTCTCCGGGCTCGCTTTCGACAGACACTTCGCCGCCGTGCGCCTCGACCACGGCGAGCACGATCGCGAGGCCGAGGCCGGTCGATCCCGTCGCCCGGTTGCGCGAGCTGTCCCCCGCGCGAACCGCTCGAACAGGGTCGCCTTGAGGTCGTCCGGGATGCCCGGGCCGTTGTCGGTGACCGTGATGATCGCGCGTTCGTTCTCGTCATCCAGGCTGAGAGCGGCGGTCACCTTCGTGCCCTCGGGGGTGTGCACGCGTGCGTTCGCCAGCAGGTTGACCACGACCTGATGCAGTCGCGCCCGGTCGCCCACAACCTCCACCGGCTCTTCGGGCAACTGGATGGACCACTTGTGATCCGGGCCGGCCGCGTGGGCGTCGCTCACGGCGTTCACGAGCAGCATCGACAGATCGACAGGGTCGCGATCAAGTTCGCGACCTTCGTCGAGGCGGGCGAGCAAGAGCAGGTCTTCGACGAGCGACGTCATGCGAGTCGCTTCCGACTCGATGCGTCCGAGCGAGCGCGTCACGTCGGTCGGAAGCTCGTGCGGCGAGCGCCGGGTCAGCTCCGCGTAGCCGCGGATCGAGGCAAGCGGGGTTCGCAGCTCGTGGCTCGCGTCGGCGACGAATTGCCGCACCTTCTGCTCGCTCGCCTGACGCGCGGTCAGCGCAGACGCGACGTGGCCGAGCATCCGGTTCAGTGCCGCACCGACCTTGCCGACCTCGGTGTGCGAGTCGGTGTCGGCCTCGGGCACTCGCACCGAGAGCGCGACGTCGCCGCGATCGAGCGGCATCTCGGCAACGGCCTGAGCGGTGGAGGCGACGCGCTCCAACGGGCGCATCGCGAGCCGGGTGACGAAGTTCGCAATCAGGAAGGCGAAGATCAACCCGGCGAGCGTGACGAGGACGATCACCAAGGTGAGTTGCTCGACCGTCGCGTTCAAGTCGTTCAGCGGCAGCCCGATAACGACGACGTCGCCGTTCAGCAGGGGCGCGGATGCGAGCCGATAGTCGCCGAGGGTCGGGCCCAGATTCTGCGTCTGCGGGTCGGCGCCTGCCTTCACTTTAGGAACGTCGCCCAGCGTCGCCGGTACCTGCTTCGGCGCCAGCGGCCCGTTCGGAACCGTGCCCTCGGGTCGCGGTGACAGGACCACCGAGTACGCCACGGCCTTGCCGCTCACGATCGCACCGAAGGTCGACGTCTGCTGGCCGGGCGTGATCACGATGCCCGCCAGATCGGGAGAGGTCGGGTTCACAGCGAGCGCGGTGTTGGCTGCGTGCTGGCCGCGCTCGACCGCGCTCGTAAGCTGTCCGTCGAGGCGGTCCAGCAGATAGCCCTGCAGCGCGAAGACGCTGACCGTGCCGATCGCTGTACCGAGAACGGCGAGCATGGCGACGACGACGAGAACGACCCGGCTCCGGATGGTCCACGAACGGAACGGGCGGATGCGCGCGAATCCGCGGCGCATCCTGGACCCGGACTGAGCAGCGCCCGTCGCAGGGGCAGCCGTCACGTCGCGGCCTTCACCATGTACCCGGCACCGCGCACGGTGTGGATCATCGGGGCGCGGCCCGAGTCGATCTTCTTACGGAGGTACGAGATGTAGAGCTCGACGACACTCGACGAGCCCCCGAAGTCGTAGCTCCACACCCGGTCGAGGATCTGCGTCTTGCTCAGCACGCGACGGGGGTTGCGCATCAGAAAGCGCAGTAGCTCGAACTCGGTCGCGGTCAGCTGTACGGGCTCTCCGTCGCGGTGCACCTCGTAGCTGTCCTCGTCGAGAACGAGATCGCCCACGATGAGCACAGGGTCGCTGTGGTCGGCCACCGCCGCCCGCGACCGGCGCAGGAGTCCGCGGAGCCGGGCGACGAGCTCCTCCAGGCTGAAGGGCTTGGTGACGTAGTCGTCGCCGCCCGCGGTCAGGCCGGCGATCCGGTCGTCGAGCGAGTCCTTGGCGGTCAGGAAGAGGACGGGCGCCTCGTTGCCGTCGGCGCGCATCCGGGAGAGCACCTGCAAACCGTCGATGTCGGGGAGCATGATGTCGAGCACGACGACATCGGGTTTGAACTCGCGCGAGATGCTGAGCGCCTGCTGGCCGTTCGAGGCCGTCTTCACATCCCAATCCTCGTAGTGGAGGGCCATCGAGAGCAGATCGGTGAGCGTCGACTCGTCGTCGACGACGAGCACGCGAATGGAGCTGCCGTCTGCACGGCGCAACAGGGTGCGGGAGGGGCTGGGGGTGCCGGGAACGGCGCGCGAGTTCATGGTCACCTTTCCTATTATCGCGAGAGCCCTTCGCGCGGGCTATGTGAAACCTATGCGACGTCTGAGAAGAATCCTCTGGCAGCATGAGGAGATGACCACCGAGCCTCTCCGCTACGTCGAACCGGCCGATCCGGGACCCGAGATCCCGCTGCTCGGCGGGGATGTGACAGAGGGGCTCGTCCGCATCGACGACACGGTTCGCCGGCCCGTGAACGATGCGTCGATTCGGGTCCGCGGGGTGCTCGACCATCTCGCCTCCGTCGGGTTCACCGGCGCGCCGCGCTTTCTGGGCGTGGATGCCGTCGACCGTGACGTGCTGACCTACGTTCCGGGTGAGGTCGCGGGTCGTCCCTGGCCTTCATGGGTGGGCGACGAAGCGCGAGGGCTGAGCGTCGCCCGTCTTGTTCGCGCATACGACGACGCTGCGTATCCGCTCGGCGTTCCTGACTGGGCTGCCGGTGCGCGACCAGCCGACCCCGCCGGATGCCCGCCACCGATCGCCGGAGCGCCCACCTTCCTCGCCCATCTCGACATCACTCCCGAGAATGTCGTCTTCCGTTCTGGCCGGGCCGCCGCCCTCATCGACTTCGACCTCGTGCGGCCTGCGACGCGCGTCGAGGAGGTCGTGAATCTGCTGCTGTGGTGGGGTGCCTGGATGCCCGAGGAAGACCGGGACCCGGCGTTCCGATACGTAGATCCTGCGAGCCGAGCCGCGGACCTTCTCGACGCATACGATCTGGGGTCGGCCGATCGGTCGCGGGTGGTGGAGGTCGCCCACAATGGAGCCGACCGGTCGTGGCATCTCATGCGCCGCAACGCTCTCGAGCGCGGGGGCGGTTGGCAACGGATGTGGGATGCGGGGGTCGGCGACCGCATCCTGCGCCGCGGAAAGTGGCTGGGCGAGAACGCGGCGGCTCTCAACGCGGCGATCACCTGACCCGGCGCGACGGGCGCCGGTCAGCCGATGACGATGAGGCCGAGTGCTTCGACGATGGTGACGGCCTGACGGTCGTCGATGGTGGCGTTGGTAAGCGTGACGGTCTGCGGGTCGAGACCGGTGAGGTCGCTCCCGCGGAGGTCGGCCTTGCTGAAGTCGGCACCCTCGAATGCTGAGGCGGAGAGGTCGCAGCCGGTCAGGGTCGCACCGACCAAGCGAGCGCGGGCGAGGTCGGCTTCGCGAAGCCGCACGCCCGCGAATTCGGCGCCGGCCAGGTCCGCTTTCGGCAGGCTGACGAACGACCAGTTGCCGCCGTCGACTTTGAGCAAGCCGAAGTCGCATCCGTCGAAGGTGCTGCCGGTGAGCTTGCAGCGGCGGAAGGTGGCGTCGAAGAAGTTGCACCGGCTGAACGAGCAGTTCACGAACGCACTATCGGTGTGCTCGCTGACGTTGAAGCGCACGTTGCGAAAGGTGCAGTTGGTGAATACCGCGGCGGTGCTCACCAACTCCGTCATGTCGACGTCGACGAAGTCGACCTCTGTGTACTCGGCGCCCTCCAGCTCGCGCCCGTACCAGTCTTCGCCCCGAACAGTGCTTTCCATGTGCTCATCCAAGCAGTCGCCACCGACGACTGCCGCGGATCAGTCCTGGTTGCTGAAGGCGGCGTCGAAGGATGCGGTCGGCAGGTCCCAGAGCAGGGAGCGGATGTAGCCGACTGCCTCTTTCGCGCCGTGGAGCCTGTCCATGCCCGCGTCCTCCCACTCGATGGAGATCGGACCGGTGTAGCCGATCGACTCCAGGGCCCGGAACGAGTCCTCCCAGGGCACGTCGCCGTGCCCGGTTGAGACGAAGTCCCAGCCGCGTCGCGGGTCACCCCAGGGCAGGTGGGAGCCGAGCACGCCGGCCCGGCCGTTCTTCGGGCGCAGACGGGTGTCCTTGCAGTCCACGTGGTAGATGCGGTCCTTGAAGTCGACGATGAAGCCGACCGGGTCGATGTCCTGCCACATCATGTGACTCGGGTCCCAGTTGAAACCGAAGGCCTCACGGTGATCGATCGCTTCGAGGGAGCGCACGCTCGACCAGTAGTCGTAGGCGATCTCCGATGGATGCACCTCGTGGGCAAACCGCACGCCTTCGCTGTCGAACACGTCGAGGATGGGGTTCCACCGGTCGGCGAAGTCCTGGTAGCCGGCGTCGATCACGTCGGCGGGAACCGGCGGGAACTGGGCGACGTACGGCCAGATCTTCGAGCCGGTGAAGCCGACCACTGTGTCCACTCCGAGTTTGCGCGCCACTTTGGCGGTGAGCTTGAGCTCCTCGGCGGCGCGCTGCCGCACGCCCTCCGGCTCGCCGTCGCCCCACACCTTCGAGCCGACGATCGCCTGGTGGCGGAAGTCGATCGGGTCGTCGCAGACCGCCTGACCCTTCAAGTGGTTCGAGATCGCCCACACCTTGAGGCCGTACTTGTTCAGGATGTCGAGGCGTCCCTGCAGGTATGCGTCGTCTTCGGCCGCTCGCCACACGTCGAGGTGCTCACCTGAACAGGCGATCTCCAGCCCGTCGTAGCCCCAGTCGCTGGCGTACTTCGCCACCTCCTCGAGGGTGAGGTCGGCCCACTGGCCGGTGAACAGGGTCACCGGATGCGTGCTGGCGAGCTCCTTGGCGGCGCCGCCGTTCGTCGAGTTCGTGTCGGTCATCGTTCTGATCCAATCTCAATCCAGGTGCCGGCTTCCGCCGAGTCGATCACCGCATCCGTCACCCGAACGGCGCGCAGGCCGTCGGTGAAGCGCGGAAGGCCGTCGGGGTCGGCTCCCCCGATCGCGGCGTACGTGTCAGCGACGAAGCCGTTGAACGCATCCTGATAGCCCTGCGCGTGCCCGGACGGGACGACGCAGAGTCGCGCCGCGTCGGCATCGAGCTGATCGGCGTCACGCGGCACGACCATGCTGCCCTTCCGCTTGCCCACCCACAGCGTCTCGGGCTGCTCCTGGTCGAAGCCGACGCTCTGCTCGCTGCCCGCGATCTCGAGGTAGAGGCGATTCTTGCGTCCCGGCGCCACCTGCGACACGAGGAGCGTTCCCAGCGCACCCGAAACGGTCTCGAGAACGACAGCGACCGCGTCTTCGGTGGTGATTCCCGAATGAGCCGCGCGCTCGCTGAAGACGGTCTTCTTCGTCGCGGCGACCCGGGACACCCGGTCGCCACTCACGAACTCGACCAGGTCGACCAGGTGCGACCCGATGTCGGCGAACGCACGCGAGCGACCGCCCAGAGCCGAGTCGACCCGCCAGTTGTCGTCGCCGACACCCAGCAGCCAGTCCTGGAGGTACGAGGCGTTGATGCTCAGCACCTCGCCCGCGTCTCCCGAACGGAACCGCGCCCGAGCCTCCCGCACCATCGGATGGAAGCGGTACACGAACGGCACCGTGGCCGTGAGGGAGCCGACCGCACCGACGAGCGATTCGGCGTCGGCGACCGTCGTGGTCAACGGCTTCTCGCAGATGACGTGCTTGCCCGCGGCGAGCACGGCCGCCGCCTGCTCCGCGTGCAGGGTGTTGGGCGTGCAGACGTGCACGACGTCGATCGAGTCGTCGGCCAGCAACTCGTCGAGCGACCCGTACGATCGCTCGAACCCGAGCGTCTCGGCGGCCTGAGCCGACTTCGCCGGCGACGACGAGACGACGCCCACCAGCTCTGCCCGCGCGGTGCGAGCTGCCCGGGAATGCACCTCAGCCATGAATCCACCGCCGACAACGGCGGCCCTTACCCGCCGTGCGCCCAGTCCCGAACCGCTCACCGTCTCACTCTCCGTCATTCAGTCGTCCTCCCGGGCAAGCCCGCATCAGCCATCGTCGTTCGTGTCATCGCCTTGCTTGCGAGCTTGCGGCTCGCCAATTCGTCTAGAGCGTCGCCGCCCGCGGGTCCCAGTCCTCGGGGAGCGCCGGGGCCACGGTGACCGTGCTCTCGACGTCGACGGGCAGACCGCTCAGGCCCGCCTCGATCGTCGAGACCATGACGTCGAGCACGTGATAAGCCTGCTCACCCGAAGCGCGTTCCGGCTGCCCGGCGCGGATTGCCCGCGCGAGTTCGACGACACCGGTTCCGCGGCTGCTGGTCGATCCGGTGGCCGGGATCGTCTCGACCCCGTCGGTGCCGTGCACGAGAAGCTCGCCGACGAAGGTGTTGGGGTCGGGAACGACGACGGTGCCCTCGACTCCCGCCACCTCGAACAGCGTGCGCCCGAGCTTCGAGTCGAAGCTGAAGATGCTCTGCGCGGTCTGACCGCCCTCGAACTGGTACAGCGCGCTCACGTGTGTAGGAACGGTGACCGCGAACTCCTCACCGGCGCGGGGACCCGAGCCGATGACCCGCGACTCGCGCGACTTGGAGGCGACGGCCGTGACCCGCGCGATCGGCCCGAAGAGCTGGACGAGCGCCGTCAGGTAGTACGGGCCGATGTCGAAAAGCGGACCCGCGCCCTCCTGGAACAGGAAGTCGGGGTTCGGATGCCACGACTCGGGACCCGGGCTCTGCATCAGTGTGAGCGCCGTGAGCGGTGCACCGATCGTGCCGCCCTCGACCAGGCGACGAGCCGACTGGATGCCGGCCCCGAGGAAGGTGTCGGGCGCCGTGGCGACCCGCAGTCCCTTCTCGTGCGCGGTGTCGAGCAACTGCTTGCCGCTTTCGCGATCGAGCGCGAACGGCTTCTCGCTCCACACGTGCTTGCCGGCGGCGAGAGCCCTCAGCGCGACCTCCACGTGCACCTTCGGCAGGGTGAGGTTGACGACGATCTCGATCCCGTCGTCAGCGAGAAGCTGATCGACCGACCCGGAACCGGCGATGCCGAACGCCTCGGCCTGGGCGCGTGCACGCTCTTCGTCGATGTCGGCGATGAATCGCACCTCGACATCCGGGAAGGTGGTGAGGTTCTTCAAGTACTCCGTGCTGATGACACCGGCGCCGATGACACCGACTCCGACACGACCGCCGCTCATGCGAGCCCCTTCGAGGTGAGGAAGGCGTAGCTGTCGGCCACGGCCTGGAAGCGGTCACCGCGCGAGTCGTCGAGCTCGATCACGCGCAGCGCGTTCGGTGCCGCGGCGATGATGGCCTCGACCGGCAGGGATCCCTGGCCGACGGCGACCTGGTCCTTCGTCTCGGTCGTAGCGGGGCCGTCTTTCACGTGCAGCGCGACGACGCGGTCGCCGAGCTTCTGGAGCAGCTCGACGGGGTCGTGTCCACCGACCGCCACCCAGTAGGTGTCGACCTCGAGCACGACCTTGTCGGAGAGCTTGCTCGCGAAGTACTCGAGGGCGGTGACGCCGTCGATGGTGCTCTCGAGCTCGTGGGCGTGGTTGTGATAGCCGACGCGCACGCCGTAGCGGGCGGCGACCTCGGCGGCCTCGTTGAGCTGCGCGGCGATCTCGTCGACGCTCTCGGCGGTCTGCCAGCGGGCGGGGTCGACGAACGGGTCGATGACGGTCTCGATGCCGAGGGCCTTGGCGGCCTCGAAGACGGGCTCGAGGTCGGCGCCGATGAAGCTCTGGTGGGTCGTCGGGGCGGACAGGCCGGCCTCAGCGAGGCCGCGACGGAGGTCGTCGCCGAAAGACAGGAATGCGAACGGCTCGACCTGGGTGAACCCCAGGTCGGCGATGCGCTTGAGCGTGCCTACCGCGTCTTCGGTCAGAAGTTCACGAACGGTATAAAGCTGCACGGAGAGTTTGGACGTCGACACTGTTCTCCTCGTCGAGTGATTCATTGAGCGCGCGAAAAGGCGCTCAACCATTCAAGCAGGCTTCTGCCGATTGTCAATCAAAAGATCGCTCTTCGAAATCAGACTTTGGATCGCCGGGGAACCGTGTGCTTCAATGACCTCATGACAGATAGCGCGCGCGATTCGACGCTGGTCGCGCCCGACGCTGCACAACTGCTCTCGATCCTGCGCGACGGCGTTCCCCGCACCCGCGCCCAGCTCGCCGAACTCACCGGTCTCGCCCGGTCGACCATCGCCGTGCGCATCGACGGCCTCACCGCGAGCGGCCTTGTCGCTCCCGCCGGCGATGACGTGTCCACCGGGGGCCGGCCCCCGGCGCGCATCGCGTTCAACCCCAGTTCACGCATCGTGATCGCCATCGATCTCGGCGCGACGCACGGGGTCGTGGCGATCGCCGACCTCGCCGGCACCATCCTGCACAGCGAATCGCGCCGCATCCTGATCTCAGACGGACCGGAGGCCGTGCTCGGTTGGGCACTGACGACCGCCTCAACCCTCTTTTCCGAGTCGAATCGACCTGTCGGAGACCTGATCGGCATCGGGATCGGCGTACCCGGGCCCGTCGAGCACTCGAGCGGCAAGCCCGTCAATCCGCCGATCATGCCCGGCTGGGACCGCTTCGACATCCCCGCATACGTGGCGAAGACCTTCGACGTTCCCGTCCTCGTCGACAACGACGTCAACCTGTTGGCCCTCGGCGAGCATGCGACGAGCTGGCCCGACCAGTCGGACCTCCTCTTCGTCAAGGTCGCCACCGGCATCGGCGCGGGCATCATCAACGGCGGTCGCCTGCAGCGCGGTGCGCAGGGCTCTGCGGGAGACCTCGGTCATGTGCGCGTTCCCTTCGGCGCCGAGACACCGAGCCACGGGGCTCAGGATGCGGACCTCGAGGCTCTCGCCAGCGGTCCCGCCATCGCGCGCATGCTGACAGCCGCTGGCATCCCGGCCACCACAAGCGAAGACGTCGTCACCCTCGCCCGAACCGGCAATCCGACCGTTCTGCAGGCCATCCGCCAGGCAGGGCGCGACCTCGGTGAAGTCGTGGCCACCTGCGTGAACCTGCTGAACCCCTCCGTCGTGGTCGTCGGCGGAAGCCTGTCGCGCGTCGGCGAGCAGCTGCTGGCCGGGGTGCGCGAGGTCGTCTATCAGCGCTCGACACCACTCGCCACGCAATACCTGACGATCACCCAGTCACGGGCAGGTGAGACCGGCGGCGTGCTCGGCGCGGCCATCATGGTCATCCAGCACGCCCTCGACCCGGATGCGGAGCGCCATACGCCCGCGCCGTCCAGATCCCTGGGCCGCTGAGCCCGCATCCGTCGAACGGACATCGTCGCGATCGCACCGATCGAATCGTTTCGATTCCCCTCCCGAGCAGCAGTGAAGCCGTTTCAGTAGTAGACCGAGAAGCACCATCGACAGAACCGGAAGGACCGACGTGACCAGCACCTCGGAGAACGCAACCACCACAAGCAAGCCTTTACGCGCGGGCGTCGTCGGCCTCGGGTGGGCCGGCCAGCAGCATATGGAGGCCTATGCCGCTCTGCCCGGCGTCGAGCTGGTGGCAATCGCCGGCATGGAGGACGAGCCCCGAGCGGCCCTCGGTGAGAAGTACGGAATCACCCGGCTTTACCGCGACTGGAAGGATCTCGTCGCCGACGGCGACCTCGACGTCGTGAGCGTCGCGGTGCCTACCTTCTTGCACGCTCCCATCGCGGTCGGCGCACTCGAGGCGGGCATCCACGTGCTCAGCGAGAAGCCGATCGCTCGAACGGCTCCCGAGGCGCAGGCGATGGTGGATGCCGCGCACGCGAGCGGCCGAGTGCTCGAGGTGGCCTTCAACCATCGCCGCCGCGGCGACATCCAGGCGCTGAAGGCCGCGATCGACGCCGGTCAGATCGGCCGCCCGTACCACGGCCGCGCCACCTGGTTGCGTCGTGAAGGCATCCCCGCCCTCGGCAGCTGGTTCACCAACCGCGAGATGGCCGGCGGCGGGCCCCTCATCGATATCGGCGTGCACGTGCTCGACTACGCCATGTTCCTGTTCGGGGAGCCTCGCGTACTCGCCGTCTCAGCCGTCACCCACTCCGAGCTCGGCTCCCGCGGCCGGGGCGGGGCAGCGGGCAACAAGCAGGATGTGGGCTCCGCGTACGAAGTCGAAGATCTCGCCAGCTTGCTGCTCCGACTCGAGAACGGCGGATCCTTGGTGCTCGAGACGAGCTGGGCAGCGTACCGACCCGCGGGCGACGAGTTCGGAATCACCCTCTACGGCACCGAGGGCGGCGCCGACCTGCGTGTTGTCGACTACGCACCGGCCGGTGAGCTGACCATTTTCAGCGGCGACGGCGAGCTCAGAGCGGATGTCAGCGTCAACGCCGACCCGGGCCGCGGTCACGCGGCCGTCGTCGAGACCTTCCTCGAGCACGTCGCCGACGAAGCGAACTGGTCGCACTACGACGGGTCGGTGGCCCTTGAGCGCGCCCGAATAATCGACGCCGCCTACGAGTCCGCAGCCCGCGGCGCCGAAGTGCGTCTCGACGCGGGTCCGGGCGAAACCGGCACCGAAACCACCAACTCCACGACCGCTTCGAAGGGAGCCTGATCATGTCCGCTCTGCGCGTCACCGTCTGGAACGAGGGTGTTCACGAGACCACTCAGCCCGCGATCGCCGCCGTCTACCCGCACGGCATCCACGGTGCGATCGCCGAGGGACTCGGCGAGCTGCTGGGACAGGATGCGCGCATCCGCACCGCGACCCTCGCCGACCCCGAGCACGGCCTCACCGAGGAGGTGCTCGCCGACACCGACGTGCTGCTCTGGTGGGGGCACATCGCCCACGACCAGGTCTCCGATGAGGTGGTCGAGCGCGTGCGCGAGCACGTTCTCGGCGGCATGGGTCTGATCGTGCTGCACTCGGGACACTTCTCGAAGATCTTCATCCGGATGCTCGGCACGACCTGCTCGCTCGCGTGGCGCAACCCGGAGGGCGGCGAACGAGAGCTGGTCTGGTCGGTGAACCCGACTCATCCCATCGCCGAGGGCGTCGAGCAGCCGATCGTGATCGAAGCGCAGGAGATGTACGGGGAGTTCTTCGACATCCCCACCCCGGACGACCTCGTCTTCATCAGCTCATTCACCGGCGGCGAGGTCTTCCGTTCGGGCGTGACATTCACGCGCGGCCGCGGCAAGATCTTCTACTTCAGCCCGGGCGACCAGGAGTATCCGGTGTACTTCCACCCGCAGGTGCGGCGCGTGCTCGCCAACGGCGTCCGCTGGGCGGCGCCGCTGTCCGACACGCGCCGGGCGCCCGAGGTGTCGAATCCGGAAGCGGGCGCGTTCCCTCGCTGAGGAGCGTGCCGCCGCCGGCGTCGTTACTTCACGGCGCCGGCGGTGAGGCCGGCGACGAAGTTACGTTGGAGCAGCAGGAAAGCGACGACGACAGGGATGCTCACCACGAGCGACGCTGCCATGATCTGATTCCAGAACACATTGGTCTGCGTCGAATAGAGCTGCAGCCCGACCGCTAGCGTACGGTTCTCGTCGTTGGTCATGACGGATGCGAAGAGCACTTCGCCCCACGCGGTCATGAAGCTGTAGATCGCCACCGCCACGACGCCGGGCCTAGCCGCAGGAAGCACGACGCTGAAGAGCGCTCGCAGCGGCCCCGCTCCATCGACCGTCGCCGCCTCGTCGAGATCGCGCGGGATGCCATCGAAGTAGCCGGCGAGCATCCAGATCGCGAAGGGCAACGAGAACGTGAGGTAGGTGATGATGAGGCCCCAGCGCGTGCCCACGAGCTGGATGCCGAGTGTCTGGTTGAGGTTGACGAAGATCAGGAACAACGGCAGCAGGAAGAGCACGCCGGGGAACATCTGCGTCGAGAGCACGCTCGTCGTGAACAGTGTGCGCCCCTTGAACCTGTAGCGCGACACCGCGTATGCCGCGAAGATCGCAACGACCACGCTCAGAGCAGTAGCCGCGCTCGAGACGATCAAACTGTTCAGGAAGTACGACGCCAGCGGCACCGTCGACCAGATGTCGATGAAGGGTTGCAGCGTGACGGTGGTGGGGATCCACGTGAACGCGCCCTGCACATCCTGAAGCGGTTTCATGGCCGAGGTGACCATGACGTAGAGCGGTACGAGAACGAAGACCGCGAGCAGGGTAAGCACCACGATGCGAAAGACGCGGTTGCCGATCGTGTCATGCATCCGAGGACCTCCGGTTGGTGAGGAGCAGGTAAGCGCCGCTCACGAGAAGCAGGAAGAGCAGCAGGAGCACGCTCATCGCGGCCCCCGACCCGAAGTTCCAGGTGAGGAACGAGGCGTTGTAGATGTGGAACGAGATGAGATCGCCGGCCGGAGGCTGCGCGGACCCGAACAGCACGAAGGGCGTGTTGAAGTCGTTGAACGTCCAGAGGAACATCACCAGCACGAGCACGAGGTTCACCGGGCGGAGCATCGGCAGCGTCACCGCACGCCACTGCCGCAGAGCACCGGCGCCGTCCATCGCCGACGCCTCGTACACCTCGGCCGGCACGCTCTGAACGCCGGCCATCAGCATGAGGAACGCGAACGGCCAGAGCTTCCAGACGGCCACGATCACGACAGACCAGAACGCATTGTCTCCGATCAGCCAGAACGGCTTCTCGTCCAACAAGTGGAGGTTGTCGACGAGAAAGTGGTTCACAGCTCCCGTGTCGCGCTGCAGCATGAACTTCCACGCGATGATGGCGGCGTACATCGGCAGCGCATAGGGCAGCAGGAACAGGGTGCGGAGGATCGCCCGACCCGGGAACGAACGCTGCAGGGCGACGGCTGCGCACATCCCGAACGCCCATGACGCCCCGACGACGAGTGCTGTGAAGGCACAGGTGATCACGAAGGAGCGCACGAGCCCCGCGCCAACAGCGCCATTGACGTCGATTGCGACCCGGTAGTTCTCGAACCCGACGAAGGGGGCGGCACCCCAGTTGGCCACGAAGAACTTGGTGAGCTTGAGAAAGCTGATCCAGATGCCCGTGATCATCGGGAAGACGTGGATTCCCAGCTCGAAGACCAGAGCCGGAGCCAGGAGCAGCAGCGGCAGCCAGCGACTGCTGAATACGCCGCCGCGTCCACGAGATCGACGAGACGAACGGGGCGGGGATGCGGTAGCGATGCCGTTCACGTCGCGCGCGGATGGTTCGGACACTGTCGTCATGGCATTTCTTTCGGTTCGACGCTGAACGGAGGTGGGACGCGCGGGCTGAGGTGACGGGGGAACCCGCCCGCGCGCCCCGGTCTGTTAGCCGACGGATGCGGCGACGTCGTCCTGCGCGGTTTGCAGGGCCTTCTTGACGTCGGCGCGACTGACGGGGGTTCCTGTGGCGATCGAGGCGAACAGCTGGTTCATGGCCTTGCCGACCGTGCTCTCGTACTGGTCCTCGGCTGCGACAGTCGGCAGCGGCGCCGACATCGTGCTGTAGATCTTCTGGAACAGGGCGATCTGCTCCGGGTCGCCCTTGACGCTGGGTGCCACGCCCTTCAGTACAGGAAGGGTGGAGAACTGTCGGCCGAGTGCCGCCTGGGCGGACTCGCTTGTGAGGTAGTCGACGAGCTTGAGCGCCTCGTCCTTGTGCTTCGTGTTCTTGAAGACCGAGAGATTGATGCCCGCGACCATGCTGGCGATCGCTTTCCCTCCCTGGGGAGAGGGGAAGGGAACCACCCCGTATGCGTCGGAGTGCATTCCGCCGGCCTCCAGAGACGTACCCGCGCTGTTCTGCGTCACCGTCATCGCCGCCTTGCCTGCCGCGAAGCGAGCAAGAGCGTCGTTGCTACTTGCGAACTGAGCGTCGGCCGTCGGCATCACCTTGTCCTTCTGCATGAGATCGAGGTAGCGCATCACACCGTCGACGACCCCGTCGCTGGTGAAGGTCGGCTTCCCCTTTTTGTCGAAAAGAGCCGCGCCGTTCTGAGCGGAGTTGATAAAGGCGAAGTGCGCGTTCTCGGTGTAGCTTCCACCTGCGAGTGAAATGCCTGCGATGTCTGCCGTGGTGAGCTTCTTCGCCGTTGCCACGAGTTCTTCCCAGGTCGTCGGCGGCTTCTCGCCCGCTGCCGCGAACAAGGCCTTGTTGTAATAGAGGCCGTATGCCAGGCCGTAGAGCGGAACCGACGTGGGATCCTGCCCCGCGGCGCCACCGGTCTCGAGCGCCGTGGGAACAAACTTCTTGGCGCCGCCAACGGCCTTCAACTCAGTCTCTCCGAAGGGCAGGAAGGCGCCGGTCGCCTGCAACGAGGCGGCCCACGTGTTGCCGATGTTGGTGACGTCGGGCGCCTGACCACTCGTCACCGCGGTCTGGAGCCGGGTCTGCAGGTCGTTCCAGCCGATGACCTCGAGCTTGACCTTGATGCCCGTCTTGTCGGTGAAGTCCTTCAGCACCGGCGTGAGCACGGCCTTGTCGTTGTCGAGGCTGGTGCCCTGGTTGCTCGCCCAGTAGGTGAGTGTGGTGCCGTCGGCGCTGTCGGATGCGCCCGTGGCGCATCCGCTCGTGCCGATCAGTACCGCGGTGGCGGCAGCGAGCGCCGTCCCGATGGTGAACGACCGGATGCGGCGCTGCCGAGCGCTGCGCGGCCTGGAACTGCGTTTGTTGCTCATGGAACCGGTGGGTCCTCTCGTCGTCGACGACATCGGCGGTGGGGAACCTAGTGCTTTTATGCCCTAGGTATTTTCTACTGGATGCCATCAACCTAGAGATACTTCGATCGGAGGTCAAGCAAAAGTCGCCTGATCGACGGCAGAATACGTGTATATAAGGCAGACTGATCTCATGACTAGCGCCTTCCAGACCCTGCCCGAACCCCGTTTCCCCGATCCCACGGACGCTCCCGCACTCCGCTGGGGCGTGCTGGCTCCTGGTGGCATCGCCGCAGATTTCACGGATGCGCTGCACAAGCACTCCGGTCAGCGCGTCGTCGCCGCCGGTTCGCGCTCCGCCGAGCGCGCCGCCGCCTTCGCGGCCGCGCACGGGGTCGCTCGTTCCTACGGGTCGTACGAGGAGCTCGTCGCCGATCCGGAGGTCGACGTCGTGTACGTCGCCTCGCCCCATCCTCAGCACCCCGAGCTCGCCCTCCTCGCGATCTCCGCTGGCAAGCACGTGCTCATCGAGAAGCCCATCGCCGTACGGCCGGACGACGCCAGGGCGATCGCCGCGGCCGCTCGCGAAGCCGGCGTGTTCGCAATGGAGGCCATGTGGACCCGCTACCTTCCGCAGACCGACATCGTGCGCCAGCTGCTCGCCGACGGCGCGTTCGGCGATGTTCGCGTCGTGACAGCGGACTTCGGATTCGCCGCCACATTCGACCCGACCAGCCGCCTCTTCGACCCGGCGCTCGGTGGCGGGGCTCTGCTCGACCTCGGCGTCTATGCCGTCTCCTGGGCGTCATTCGCGTTGGGCGCACCCGCGGGTGTCATCGCCGCGGGAACGCTCACGTCGACCGGCGTCGACGAGCAGGTCGCGCTCATCCTGAGCTCTGCCAATGGAGCCCAAGCCCTGCTCAGTACCGGGATCAGGGCGGGCACCCCGTCGCTCGCGACCATCAGCGGATCGGCAGGCAGGGTCGAGACGCACAGCCCCTTCTGGGCCCCGAGCGGACTCCGCTTCCACGAGGCGGACGGATCCGTCGGCGCCGAGTGGATCGATCCGTATGACCGGCCCGGACGCCAGGGAATGGTGTACGAGGCCGCGGCCCTCGCCCGTTACGTGGCCGACGGACTCACCGACTCGCCTCTGCACCCGCTCGACGAGGCGATCAGCACCCTCGAGACCATCGACGAGGCCCGACGGCAGATCGGCGCGCTGGGCGTGGGCGGCGGCGCGGCACGATGACTCGGGGCAGAATAGGAGGATGTTCGACGTCGCTCTGACCCGCCCGCTGGCTCTCTCCGAGCCGGCAGCGCCAGAGCTGGACCTCGGCCTCCCAGAGCGCATCCCGCCCCGCCGATCGCCGCTGCAAGCGCAGCCGCAGCAGCAGCCGCAGCAGCGCCCCACCGGCCACCTCGGCCGCGTCGTCGCTCGATCGAGCGACCGTGTGGCCTGGTTGCGCGCCCGCAGCCGCGGGATCACCGCAACGGACGTCGCAAAGCTGTCCACGCCGCGCTCCGTGCAGAGCGCCGCATACGACAAGCTGCACGGCACAGGATTCGGCGGCAACGTCTACACGCAGCACGGTCGCGACCGCGAACCCCAGATCGCATCCTGGGTCGCTGCGACCCACGGCATCCACCCGAGCGACGCGCTGTTCCACGCGGAACGGGACCTTCGGCACCTGGCGACGCCCGACGGTCTCGCGCTGCGTTCGACCGGAACGCTGGAACTCGCCGAGATCAAGACGACGAACAAGGAGTTCCGCAGCATCCCGCGCAACTATCTGCGTCAGATCTGGTGGCAGCAGTATGTGCTCGGCGCCGAGCGCACGCTGTTCGTCTGGGAGCAGCACGTGAACTTCGTCCCCGTCCACGAGGAGCCCCAGTGCCAGTGGGTCGACCGGGATGACGCCGAGATCGCGAAACTGGTCGCCCTTGCCGCCAATCTCATCGCCGTGCTCCAGCGCAGCACGCAACGCGCGGGCTGACGCCTGGCTTACTGCCCGTCGCCCGCCGCAAGCACGGGAACGCGCACGAGTGACATCCCGTAGACCGCCAACCAGGCGATCGCCACCGTCGTTCCGGTGAGTTCCAGCCACGCCCCCACATCCGTGGCGACGTGGACGAGAGCAAGCAGACCGCCCACGATCGTGATCGATGCGACCGCCACGCAGCAGAGCAGCGAGAAGCGCGCGATCCGAGGCAGGGCGGTCGCGAAAGCGACCTGGAGCATGGCGTAGCAGGCGGCCCCGAACCCGAGCACAGCGGTCGACGTGTGCACGAGGTCTCCCACCGTCGAACGCGGGTCGACGAGGGGAACCGGGCAGTACGCGGAGCAGGTGATCTGCGACGCGACAACGAAGCACAGTCCAGCGAATCCCAGCGTGACAGCGGGAGCCCAGCGACCGAGCACCGGCGCAGCCGATCGGATGTGCCCGCTAGCCAATGCGATCGAGAATCCGCCCGCGGCGATGCTGAGCAACGCCACCGCAAAGGGCGCCGCCGTGGGAGCCCCGTGTGCGCCGAGCTCGCTGACGTACACCGGATACGGCACGGTGAGTCTGGCCGCCCAGATCACGGTGAGTCCGCCGAGAACGGCGAAGGTGCCGATCGCGAGCAGAACCGGAACGGCTCGCTGCCATCCGCGCGCGAGCAGCGGCACAGCGAACGGCTGCCGCACGATCTGCGACAGCCGCACTCGGCCGTCGGATCGGAGCAGTCGGGTCACGTGCAGCATCATAACGAGTGAAGTCAGGGAAACTGCCTGGGGGTATCCGAAACAGATTGTTCACAAGCGGTGACTCCGTCGTAACACCGGCGAATCATTGACGGGATTGACTGAGGATCGAAACGACGATGGGACGACGAATGGTGACGACGATGCGAGCAGCCCTCCTCCGCCAGCCCGGACCTCCCGAGGAATTCGAGATCGCCGAGACCGCCGCCCCCGACCGGGTGAACGCCGAGTTCCTGGTGAAGGTGGTCGCTTCGAGCGTCAATCCGATCGACGCCAAGACCCGCGCCGGTCGCGGGGTGTTCGGCGCCATCCACAGCCTTCCAGCGGTGCTCGGGCACGACTTCAGTGGTGTCGTCGTGCAGTCGCCGTTCAGCGCGCATCCCATCAAGCCCGGCGATGAAGTGTTCGGGATGGTCATGGTCCCGCGCTACAGCGGAACCTACGCCGAGTACGTGTCGGTGCCGAGCCTGAGCGTCGTGCGCAAACCCACGACGCTTTCCCACATCGAGGCTGCAGCCGCTCCCGTTGCGGCTCTCACGGCCTGGGGCATGGTCGTCGAGGTGGCGAAAGCGCATGAGGGGCAACGGATGCTCATCCACGCCGGCAGCGGCGGTGTGGGTCATTTCGCCGTGCAGTTCGCCTCCTACTTCGGCGCCCACGTGATCGCCACCGCCTCGACGGCGAACGTCGCCTGGCTGCGCTCACTGGGGGCCACCGAAGTCATCGACTACACGACCACCCGCTTCGAGGACGTCGTCAGCGATGTCGACGTCGTGATCGACCTGATCGGCAACGTGCACGACGACACCGGCACACGCTCGCTCTCCGTACTGCGCCCCGGCGGTCTCATCATCAACGTGCCGACGGGCAGCTGGCCGACCTTTCAGGAAGATGTGACAGCCGCAGGGATGCGCGGCACGGACTTCAAGGTCGCCCCCGACGGCAACGCGTTGGCGGTGATAGCCCGCCTGCTCGAGTCGAGCAATGTACGCGTGCACGTCCAGCAGATCTTCTCCCTCGATGAGATCGCCGAGGCGCATCGCGCCATCGAAGGCGGGCACACCCGCGGGAAGATCGTGATCAAGGTCGCCGAAGGCTAGTTTTCGGCAGGCGCGAGCGACCGCTCCATCACCCAATCGTCCTCGAGCCGCTCCCCTACGAGGAACTGCTTCGACCCGACCCGCTCGAACCCGTGCTTCGCGTAGAACCGCTGGGCGCGACTGTTCTCCTCGTTCACGCCCAGCCAGATCCCCTCGGCTCCGCGCTGGACGGCCGCGTCGAGACTCGCCTGCATCAGCCCGGCGGCCACGCCCGCTCCGTGATGGCCGGCGAGCACGTAGCACTTACTGAGCTCGCTCGTGGGCCGGATGCGGATCGCCGACTTCACGTCCGCATCCGTCGGCTCCCCGAAATTCACCATCGTGTAGCCGAGCGCGACGGCCCCGCCGTCCTCGGGGTCGACATCCTCGGCGATGAGAAGTGCGCGCTGGTCGTCGGCGAGGTATTCGGTGAACTTGGCCTCGGAGAGCATCGTGGCGATGAAGTGCGCCTTCGCCTCCTCCGTGGTGTGCGGTGGGCAGGCGAGTGCGAAGGTCTCGGCTGCGACGGCGGCGAGCGCCCGCGCATCCTGAGCCCCCGCGGTGCGGATCGTGACGGTCATCCGTTCACTGTATCGCCGTGCTGCGACACCACGGAGAGACGCTGGCAGAGACGCGAGGCAGAGGAAGGCCGGCCGCCCCTGGTGGGGACGGCCGGCCCGATGATCCGACGCGCTAGTGGCGCCCGGAGGCCACCAACGACAGCAGCGAGAACGAGACGCCGCCGAGGCCGGTGACGTTGTCGTATCCCTTCGCCGTCTTCAGCGAGGTGTCCTGGTCGAAGGACACGAGATAGGTGTTTCCGCTGATCGCGCTCGTGTAAGCGACCGCCTGGGTCGGGTTCAGCGGCAGGACATCACGGAAACTCTTCGGCAGCACGCGGTCGACGGCATACAGCGTCGGGTTCGCGAACCCGATCGACGTGTGCGTCGACTGCTGCACGATCGCGATCTGGGCTGCCACGATCGGCGAGGCCAGCGACGTTCCACCGTAGGTCTCGTTGATGAAGTCGCCCGTCGCCAGGGTGTCGTCGTCGATGATCGGACGGATGCCGATCTGGAACCCGGTGTACGGGTCGGCCAGGGCCGCAACATCCGGAGACACGCGGTGACCGTTGGCGAGAGCCGCCGGAACCACGTTCTTCTGGTAGTCAGGCTGCGCGAACACGGCGCTCGTTCCACCACCGGCACCACCCACGAAACGCGTTCCGGGGAGCGGCTGCACGTAGGACAGGTTGCCCGACGCATCCTTCACGATCTGGTCGAAGGTGTCGCCCCAACCGGTCTCGTAAGCGAGCTTGCCGTTCTTGTCGATGCCCATGCTCGTGCCACCCACCGAGGTGACCCACGGCGAGGATGCCGGGAAGTCGGGCGACGGGTAGCCGAGAGCTGCGACCTCGTCACCGTTGTCACCGCTCGAGAAGTAGAGGCCGATGCCCTCGCCGGCCGCCTGGATCTGCAGGTTGGCCTCGCCCTGGAGCACGTCGGCCGGAACCGCTTCGCCGACGTTGCCGTAGCTGTTGCTCACGATCGTCGCGAGCTTGTTATCCAGGATCTTCGACATGGCGACATCGAGGCCGCCGCCGCAGTTCGTTCCGCCGACGTACAGGATGCGCGCCCCCGGTGCGATGCCGTGGGCCGACTCGACGTCGAGCGTCTGCTCACCCTGCCATCCGCTCGGGTACTGGCACAGCGCCTGGTCGGTGAAGTCGCTCGGCTTCGGCACGAGCTGCTGGTAGGTGGAGTTGGTCAGACCGGGCTCGCCGTTCGCAGCCGAGTACGTGTTCACGTCGCTCAGGATGCTGGGGCTGGCGTACGCGTCAATGATTGCGATCGTCTGTCCCGACCCGTTGATGCCCTGCTTGCTCAGCGTGTCGAGGCCGTAAGCCGACCGGAGCTGCTTGGGGGTGTAGCCGCAGTTGAAGGTGCTGTACTGCGTCTGCCCGTTGTAGGCCGGCGGAACGGTGACGGTGTGCTCGCCCGAGTAGTGCGAACAAGGCGTCACGATGACGGGAGCGGCAGCGGCCTTGCGGCTCAGCTGCGGTTCGCCGGATGCGCCCAGGTCGCCCTGCTTGATCGAGTCTGGCTTGGTGAGCATCCTGGACTGCTCGATGCTGATGCCGGATACCTTCGTGCCGACAGCCGTCGGGAGCGACGGAGCCGTGGTCGGAGCGACGAGCTGCTTGCCCGCGTAGTTGAACGCGTGAAGCGAGGTGCCGAATATCGAGCCGAGCTGCTCGGCAGTTCCGCGGAACACCACGTACTGGCGGCTGGCCGGAACGGCAGTGATGGTCAGGCCGGCGGTCTTGAGAAAGCTCACGATCGAGTCGGAGTCTGCCTGGGTCGGGGAGAACCGCTTGATCCACTGATTCGGGGTGAGGGCCTTGCGGAACGCGAGATTGACGGGTGAGGACACCGCCTTGGCGAGGGCTTCAGCGCCCTGCTGGTCGCGCAGTGGAAGGTAGATCTCCCCTTCGAACGTCTCATCGGTCGGGGCGGCTCCGGCGTCGTTGGCAGAAGTCGCCCAGGTGGGGACCGAGTCGGCGAACGTGACCCGGTCGGCGGCGTTCGCCGCCCCTACGCCGGTCAGTGACAGCGCCACGACGGCGGTCACGGTGGCGACGATTCCGACGGCCCTCTTGTGGAGAGGCCGTCGGCTGATGCGAGTTGTCATGAATGTCATCCTTTACTCGACTGTGAGCTGGCACGCGGCGCGTACCAAGCGCGACATTAGACCTGTGTGTTCTACCACCACAAGAGGGGGTAGACGGGTCTGTCATAGTCTTTGTCGGGAATGAACTATTCTCACTTCGACTCGCTGGTTCGGGATGCCCGGAGCCGTCAACGACGAAGGCCCGCTCCTTCACGGAGCGGGCCTTCGAACGAGACTGTGTCTTCGTACGCAGATCGACTAGATCGCGTTGACGTCCAGCGGGATGCCGGGGCCGAACGTGGTCGACACGGCGCCCTTCTGGATGTAACGACCCTTCGAAGCGGACGGCTTCAGTCGCATGACCTCTTCGAGGGCGGCGCTGATGTTGTCCTGCAACTGCTCGGCCGTGAAGCCGGCCTTGCCGACGACGAAGTGCACATTGGCGTGCTTGTCGACGCGGAACTCGATCTTTCCGCCCTTGATGTCGGAGACGGCCTTGGCCACATCCGGCGTAACGGTGCCGGTCTTCGGGTTGGGCATGAGGCCACGCGGGCCGAGCACCTTACCGAGACGACCGACCTGGCCCATGAGCTCCGGGGTGGAGACGGCCGAGTCGAACGCGGTGTAGCCGCCGGCGACCTTCTCGATGAGCTCGGCGCCGCCGACCTCGTCGGCGCCGGCTGCGATCGCAGCCTCAGCGGCCGGACCGGTCGCGAACACGATGACGCGGGCGGTCTTACCGGTGCCGTGGGGAAGGATCACGGTACCGCGGACCATCTGGTCCGCCTTGCGGGGGTCGACGCCCAGCTTCAGCGCGACCTCGACGGTCGAGTTGAACTTGGCCGAACCGGTCTCGCGTGCGAGCGAGACGGCCTCAGCGGGGGTGTAGTACTTTCCGGCCTCGATCTTCTCGGCCGCGGCCCGGTAGGCCTTTGACTTCTGTGCCATTTGTTTCTCCTGTCGAGAATGTGGTGCGAGCCTGGCGAAGCTCTGCCACGAATGTGTCTGTGCTGGCGTCCGGGATGGACGGGCGGGCTGCTTAGGCCTCGACCGTGATTCCCATGGAACGCGCGGTGCCGGCGATGATCTTCGACGCGGCGTCGATGTCGTTCGCGTTGAGGTCGACCATCTTCTGCTCGGCGATCTCGCGAACCTGTGCCGTGGTCAGCTTGCCGACCTTGGTGGTGTGCGGGACGCCTGAGCCCTTGGCGACGCCAGCGGCCTTCTTGATCAGCTCTGCGGCCGGCGGGGTCTTGAGGATGAACGTGAACGAACGGTCCTCGTAGACGGTGATCTCCACCGGGATGACGTTGCCGCGCTGCGCTTCGGTAGCCGCGTTGTACGCCTTGCAGAACTCCATGATGTTGACGCCGTGCTGACCGAGCGCCGGGCCGATGGGCGGGGCGGGGTTGGCGGCGCCGGCCTTGATCTGAAGCTTGATCAGACCAGTGACCTTTTTCTTCGGTGCCATGTTCATTCCTTCTTTGTGTATTCGAGCGTTCGGGATGCATCCCGAACGGCTCTCCCGGTTTCTCGGCCGTTCCGAGATCCGGTGTTCTAAAAAATCTGTGGGTTAGAGCTTCGTGACCTGGTCGAAGCTGAGCTCGACCGGGGTCTCGCGCTCGAAGAGGGAGACGAGGACCGTGAGCTTGCCGCTCTCGGGCTTGATCTCGCTGATCGAACCGGGAAGACCCGCGAACGAGCCTTCCTTGATCGTGATGGTCTCGCCGATCTCGAAGTCGACCTCGGCCGGGATGACGCGCTGTGCGGTCTTGGCGCCCTTGGTGGCGCCGCCCTTGGCCGGAGCCTCCTGCACCTGCACGAGGCTCTTCAGCATCGAGAAGGCTTCTTCGAAACGTAGGGGGTGGGGTTGTGCGCGTTGCCGACGAAGCCGGTGACGCCCGGCGTGTGGCGGACGACGGACCAGCTGTCTTCGTTCAGGTCCATGCGCACGAGCACGTAACCCGGGATGCGCACGCGGTTGACCATCTTGCGCTGGCCGTTCTTGATCTCGACGACGTCTTCCATGGGGACCTGCACCTCGAAGATGAAGTCCTCCATCGACATCGAGACCATGCGGTTCTCGATGTTCGACTTCACGCGACGCTCGAACCCGGCGTAGGAGTGGATGACGTACCACTTGCCGAACTTGGCGCGCAGCTCGGCGCGGAACTCCTCGTACGGGTCGGTGGCGTTCTCGTCCTCGTCTTCGACGGCTTCGATCGCGGCCTCGGCCTCTTCGTCGTTGTCGACTTCGAGGGCCTCGTCGACGGCGCGGTCGGCCTCGGGGTCGACGGCCTCGGCCATCGCGTCGAGCACGGCGTCGAGATCGATCTCGGTTCCGTCTTCGGCGACGACGTGCAGGGCCTCGTGCTCTGCGGCGTCTACGGAGTCTTCATCGGCGGCGAGAACGTTCCCGGTCTGCGCCTCATCGTCTTCGGAGGACTGCTCGGCTGCGGTCGCCCAGTCCACGTCGTCGCGATTTGTCTCAGACACTGAATTCATTCCATTTCTGTCGTTGGCCGGATGCGGCCCTGACTGCCGTCGTGACGGCGGCTGCCGTCGTTAGGACGGATTGCCGAACACCCACACGACTCCGAGTCCGAAGACCCAGTCGAGCAGGGAGACGATCCCCATCATGATCACCACGAAGACGAGCACGACGCCGGTGTAGCTGAACAGCTCTTTGCGGGTGGGTGTGACCACCTTCTTGAGCTCGCCGATGACCTGTCGGATGAACAGGGCGATCCGCGCGAAGGGTCCACGCTTTGCAGCGCGCTCCTTCTTCGCGTTGGCGACGACTTCCTCGCTGGGCTCGTCGATAACTTTTCGGGCCACCTCGTTACACCTTTCGTGGGCCGGCATCGGAATGCCGGCTTGCAGGGCGGACAGGACTTGAACCTGCAACCTGCGGTTTTGGAGACCGCTGCTCTACCAATTGAGCCACCGCCCTAGGAAAGTGGAAACCGCGACACTTGATCGCGCACATCCTGACGACAAGGCTAACCGATATCGCCAGGAAGTTACTCCGGGGCTTCGCAGCTGCTCTACCGAAAAAAGGGCGCAAAAAGCTTGGCAGATTTCAACTACCGCAGCCCAGTGTATGTGACGGATGCACGACTGTAAAGTTGGGCATCGTGACAGCGCAGCAGCGAGTTTCCCGCAGAATCAGTGGCATCGCCGAATCCGCCACCCTCAAAGTCGACGCGAAGGCGAAGGCGCTGAGAGCCCAGGGCCGGCCCATCATCAGCTATGCGGCGGGCGAGCCCGATTTCGTCACACCGTCGAACATCGTCGAGGCCGCGCTCGAGGCTGTTCGCGATCCGCGCAACTATCGGTACACCCCTGCCGCCGGATTGCCCGAGCTGCGCGAGGCGATCGCAGCCAAGACCCTCCGCGATTCCGGCCTCGCCGTCTCCCTCTCGCAGGTCGTCGTGACCAACGGGGGCAAGCAGGCCGTCTACCAGGCGTTCGCGACGCTGCTCGACCCGGGCGACGAGGTTCTCGTGCCGACGCCGTACTGGACCACGTATCCCGAGGTCATCAAGCTGGCCGGCGGAACGCAGGTCGACGTCTTCGCCGGAGCAGACCAGGACTATCTCGTCACCGTGGACCAGCTCGAGGCCGCCAGAACCGACCGCACGAAGGTGCTTCTCTTCGTCTCCCCGTCGAACCCGACTGGCTCGGTCTACTCACCGTCGCAGGTCGAGGAGATCGGGCGCTGGGCGGAAGCTCACGGGCTGTGGGTCATCGCGGACGAGATCTACCAGAACCTCACCTACGACGGTGTGAAGGCCGTGTCGATCGTGGATGCGGTCCCCGAGCTCGCGGACCGCACCATCCTGGTCAACGGTGTGGCGAAGACCTACGCCATGACCGGGTGGCGCGTGGGCTGGATGACCGGGCCGGCCGATGCCATCGCGGCAGCGGCGAACCTGCAGTCGCACCTGTCCTCCAACGTGTCCAACATCTCCCAGCGGGCTGCTCTGGAAGCACTCACCGGGCCGCAGGAGCCGGAGGAGGAGATGCGTCTCGCGTTCGACCGGCGCCGGCGCACGATCGTCGCCGAGCTGAACGCCATCGCGGGCATCCGCACCCCGACACCTCTCGGTGCCTTCTACGTGTATCCAGACGTAAGCGGCCTGCTCGGCCGTTCGTGGGGCGGCGTGACGCCGACGACCTCGCTGGAGCTCGCGGACCTCATCCTGGACCAGGCCGAGGTCGCCACGGTACCGGGCGAGGCCTTCGGCCCCTCCGGCTACCTGCGGCTCTCCTACGCGCTCGGCGACGACGAACTCCTCGAGGGCGTGCGCCGCCTGCAGCGCCTCTTCGCATAGCCCCCTCTTTTTGCTGAGTGGCGGCAAATCGACCTTCCCGCGCGCCCGGAGGGTCGATTCGCCGCAACTCGATCTGTGGACGGTGATTGCGGGCTGGGGATAACCGCTTAGCGGCGGTTGCGGAACTGCAAGGTGGGGACATGACGCCTCGCATCGAACTTGAATCGCTCCACCGCACGCGAGCCTTTCTGGTCCGTGAGGCGCGCGACGCGGGATACGGTGAGCGACGCCTCTACGGGCGCGACCTCGCGATCCCGTTCCACGGGGTCAGGATGCCCGCCGATCTCCCCTCGGACGTCGCCTCACTGTGTCGCGCGTATTCGACCAAAGCGCCGCCCGAGTCATTCTTCAGCCATACGACGGCCGCGCAACTCTGGGGAATTCCACTCCCGCCCCACGCTACGTCACGCGCGATCGACGTCTCAGTGGCGTGGCCGAATCGAGCGCCGGAAGGTCGCGGCGTCAGGGGTCACACGGTCCGATTTCTTGACGGCGATATCAGGGAAGTCGATGGTTTGCGAGTAAGCAACCCCACACGAACGTGGTGCGAACTCGGCTCGTATCTAACGACCGATGAGCTCATCGCTGCGGGTGACTTCATCATCAGACGGGCGCATCCGATCGCGTCGTCGGCAGATTTGACGGCCGCGGTGCAAGGTTTCCTGGGTCAACGAGGTCGACGCAAGCTACGAGAGGCGCTTCCGCTGCTTCACGATCGCTCAGAGTCTCCACAGGAGACGCGGATCCGTTTGATCCTGGTGCGCGCCAACTTTCCGGGGCTCAGCGTCAATGCACCTGTTCAGGGCGCCAGCGGTCAGTTGTACCGCGCTGATTTCGCCTTCCTCGATCGCGGGCTCATTCTCGAGTACCAGGGTGACCATCATCGCGAACGCCAGCAATACAGGAAGGATCTTTCCCGGGTGCTCGACCTTCAGACGGCTGGCCTGCATGTCGTCCTCGTCGGGCCCGACGACATCCGCTCCGAAGCCGCGTTCGTTCGGACGGTGCGTGACCTCCTCCGACTGCGCACCGAGTCGCGGCAATTCGACCTTCGTGGCGCGCGGGAAGGTCGAATCGGCGCCACTCGACGCCAGGCGCCGGGATGAGGGGGCTCGCAGCGGCTAGAGGAGCTTGCGCTCGAGGGCCCAGGCGGTGAGTTCGTGACGGGAGGAGAGTTGCAGTTTGCGGAGCACGGCCGACACGTGGGTCTCGACGGTCTTGATCGAGATGAAGAGGTCGGCGGCCACCTCTTTGTAGGAGTGGCCCCGGGCGATCAGCCGCATGACCTCGCGCTCGCGCGCCGAGAGGCGGTCGAGTTCGTCCTTGGTCTCCGCCTGCTCGCCTGCCGCGACACCGAACGCGTCGAGCACGAATCCGGCGAGGCGTGGCGAGAACACCGCGTCACCGCTAGCGACCGCCACGACGGCATCGCTGACCTGGCTGCCCGAGCTTCCCTTCGTGAGGTAGCCGCGAGCGCCCGCGCGGATCACGCCGACCACATCCTCGGCCGCGTCCGAGACGCTCAGGGCGAGAAAGCGCGTGTCCGGGCACTGCGGAGCCGTGCGCCGAACCACTTCCGCTCCCCGCCACCCGCGCCCCCGGGAAGGTGCACGTCGAGCAACACCACACCAGGATGGGAGTTCAGGATGGCCTCGACGGCCGAATCCACGTCCGCCGCCTCCGCGACGACAGAGAGCCGGGCATCGAGGTCAGCCCGCAGGCCCGACCGGAAGATGGAGTGGTCGTCGACGATCGCCACCGAGATGGGATCGGGCTCTGGACGGGTCGCGCTCGCTTCTTCGGCGTGGTCGGCGTGGTCGGCGTGGTCGCTCGGACTGTGCTCGTCGCTCATGGTGCCTCGTTCGTGAATTCGATACTCAGGTGGATTTCGGTGCCGGATTCGCGGGACGACACGGTCGCGGTGCCACCGGCCCGCTTCATCCTGCCGATGATGGATTCGCGGACTCCGAGGCGCCCCTCGGGAAGGGATTCCACGTCGAAGCCCGCTCCGCGGTCGCGGACGAAGACGTCGACAGCGCCCGGGCGACTCTCGACGTACACCGAGATCTCGCCGCCGGCGTGCCGTGCCGCGTTCAGCATGGCTTCGCGGGCCGCCGCGCCGAGTTCCGCCGTGCCCCGCTCGACCGGTTCGCCGACAGTGACGACGTCGATGTGCACAGGATGGTCGACCTCCAGCACAGCAGCGAAGTCGCGCAGGTCCGCGGCCAAGTCGCTCGAAGGAGCCTCGGATCCCGCGAACAGCCACTCCCGCAGCTCGCGCTCCTGCGCCCGGGCGATGCGGGCGACCTCGCTCGATGCTCCAGCCCGATTCTGGATCAAGGCGAGGGTCTGCAGCACGGAATCGTGTAGGTGCGCGGCGATCTCGGCGCGCTGCTCCTCCTTGATCCGGGCGGTGCGCTCGGAGATGAGCTCCCGCCAGAGCCGGAACGCCCACGGGGCAAGCAGAACCGCCGCGCCTGCGAACGTGATGGCGATGATCGACGCCCAGACCCATCCGGAACCGACCTGGCTCGGGGTGGCGGCCAAGGCGATGGCGACGAGGAGGAGGAAGCCGCCCGATACGAGCCTGAGCAGCGCCGAGGATGCACGGCCGCGAGCAGCGTCGCCGACGTCGACGAGCTGGTCCCAGCTCACCGCACTGACGGCGAAGGCGATCATCAGACCCACCAGGGCGAGGAGCCCGAGCGGATTGCCGCCGGAGACAGCGGACCCGATGGTGCCGATTCCGGCGAGGGCGGCGAGCGCGAGCAGCACCCACGCGACCGGGACCGTGCGCTGCACCCCGTCGACCGGATCCACTCGGCCGACCGAGCCGGTCAGACCCGCAGGGCCGACCGCATCCGGAGCCTGGAGTGGCCGGAGCGGGGTGAGTGCCCATAGCCAGAGATAGAGGAGTACCCCTGCGCCCGCAAAAAGCGAGAGTCCGGCGAAGATCCACCGCACGGATGTCACGGGCCACCCCAGGTGATCGGCGAGCGCCTGACTCACCCCGCCGAGAACGCAGACACGGGGGCGTGCGAGGGGCGGCCGAGAGGAGGACGGGGCGCGCTCCGCCTGCTGGGCACGCGGGTCCACCGGCGCGCCCGGAGCCAGCGGCGCGCCCGGAGCTCGTGGCGTGCGCGAAGCGCGCGGCGCGCCCGAAGCCCGCGGCTTGCGCGGGGCGTGGGAGGAGGCGGCCTGGGTCATGGTGAAATCCAAGCAGACTCGGGGGAGCCCCGACACCCCAGCTCTGATGAATCAGGGGCCGGTCAGGGTGATACCCCATAGCAGCGCCCCGGCCGTGGGGCCACGATCGAAGCATGTCACAGCACGATTCGACGCCACCGCCTCCTCCGCCACCACCGCCGTACTCCGGTGCGGGTACGCCCTCATCGCCATACGACGGACCGCAGACCGGACTCTCAGGACGCGGCACCCGTTTCTTCGACTGGCTGCGCGGTCTCGGCCTCGTTCGCACGGACGGCTGGATCGGAGGTGTTTGCGCCGCGATCGCCAACCGCCTCGGCATCGACCCGATCATCGTGCGCGGCATCGTCGTCGTGGCCGCGATCCTCGGCGCTCCAGCGCTGCTGCTCTATGCGGCGGCATGGGCGCTCCTCCCCGATCGGGAGAACCGCATCCACCTGCAGCGACTCATCGAGGGCGACTTCCAGCCTGCAATCGTCGGCATTGGCGCGATGGCACTGCTCTCGCTCCTCCCGATGGCGCAGGGACTGTGGTGGGCCGGCGGTGGATTCTGGGGCACCGCATCCTGGGGCGACGTGGTCGGACGCGTCGTCTGGACCCTCATCGTCATCGGGGCCCTGGTCGCGCTGGTGATCATCGCCTCACGGCGGGGAGGGACTTGGTCCGGATTCGCGGGCACGGCCACCGCTGCACCGTCGGCGACCGCGGGCCCTGCCTCGTCCACGGCCGAGCCGGCCTCGACGGATTCGGCCACTCCTCCGACTTCGACCGCGGCGACCGCTGCAGCCGCAGCGGGAGTTGCAGCCGCAGCGGGAGCTGCAGCAGCAGCGGGAGCCGCAACACTCGCTGCCCGGGCCTCCGGGACGACAGCGCCTGATGACGCGAGCACGGCGTCGTCGGACTCCGACGCTTCGAACACGGAAGACGCCACGGCGGGAGCCGACGCGACTGTGCCGCTCACCCCATCCCTCGACACCACCGCCGAACCGACCGAGCCGCCTGCACCGACCGTCGGGGCGTCGACTCAGGATGTTGCCGACTGGCAGGCGCGCCACGCCGCCTGGCAGGCGGAGCACGCACAGTGGAAGCAGCGCCTCAACGAAGACATGCGAGCGGTCAAGGCTCAGCGCTCGGCAGAGCTGCGAGCACAGTCCGCTGCGATGGCGGCTCGGGCACGTGCCGAACGCGCGGCTCGCCGGGCGGCGAACCCCCGGGTGGGCGCAGCTGTCGGCTGGGCCGTGGTCGGACTGGCTCTCGTGGGCGCCGCCCTGACGCAGGCACTGTGGCAGATGACCGATCTCCCCGAGTACAGCCTCACGGCGGCGTTCGCGGTCGCGACCGGGGTCTTCGGGCTCGCCGCACTGATCGCCGGGGTCGCCAAGCGGCGCAGCGGCGCTCTCATCTTCTTCGGCATCGTGTTGGCCGTGGTCACCATCGTGAGCGCACTCATCCCTCGCGATCGGCTGGTCGTGCTGGACGGAGCGAACCTGACGGTGTCGAGCAGTGAGAGCATCGCTCAGCCGTACGGGTACACCGACCTGACACTCGACCCCGGGCTGGCCTCGTTCCCCAAAGCGCCGGTCGTCGACCTCGTCAAGGGCGCAGGGACGACAACAGCCACGATGCAGTCCGACCTGACCCTTGAGGTCGTGGCGCAGCTGCACGGAGGAAGCCTCTTCGTCGTCGATGAGTCGACCGGACGCTCGGTACAGCACAGCTGCCCGGCCGACCGGTCCGGTAGTTGCACGATTCACGTCCACGTCGGTCCGGGCGGCACACCCGACACGATCCTGCGCGTCGAGCAGACCGGAGAACTGACCGTTCAGATCCACGACCCCGAGCAGAACGAGGGAGCCGGACAATGAGTACTAGCGACGAGAACCCGACGCTGCCGACACCGGCGGCGGAGGCGACCCAGGCACCCGAGGGCGCATGGGCTCCCAGCGCCGTGTACACCGCAAACGCGTACGCCGCGAATGTGTCGACCCGGCCCCACGTGCGTTGGGGCGGGATCGTGTGGGGAGCGATCCTCGTCGCGATCGCCGGTTTCGTGCTCTTCATCGTGTCGTCGCACGAGCGTCAGGCTGCCTTCGACAGCTGGGTGGCGGGTCTGACGCCCGGGGGCTTCTGGACGCTGGCCGTCATTGCAGTCGGGGTGTTCATCCTGATTCTCGCGTTGTTGGCGGTGGTGAGGAGCGCTCAGCGCAAGCGGCGGGCATGATGGTCACATGACCTCGCCGTCTCCCGCCGTCTCGGTTCGCGAGCTCCGCAAGGAGTACGGATCTTTCGAGGCCCTCCGCGGTGTGACTTTCGATATCGCTTCCGGCGAGACCTTCGCCCTGCTGGGACCGAACGGGGCAGGCAAGAGCACGACCATCGAGATCCTCGAGGGGTACCGCGATCGCAGCAGCGGCGAGGCCAGCGTCCTCGGAATCGACCCGCACAAGGGCCGCCTCGACTGGAAGGCACGGATCGGGATCGTGCTCCAGTCGAGCGGCGAGGCCGGCAACGTGAGCGTTCGTGAGCAGTTGACGCATTTCGCCCGGTTCTATCCGAACCCGCGGGACGTCGAGGAGGTCATCGCCGCCGTCGGGCTCGCCGACAAGGCCAAGACGCGGATCAAGAATCTATCGGGCGGTCAGCGACGGCGAGTGGATGTGGCACTCGGCGTGATCGGACGGCCCGAGCTGCTGTTTCTCGATGAGCCGACGACGGGGTTCGATCCCGAGGCACGACGCGACTTCTGGGAGCTGATCCGCGGCCTCAAGCGGGAGGGCACGACCATCCTGCTCACCACGCACTACCTCGACGAGGCCGCCCAACTGGCCGACCGGGTCGCGGTGATCGCCAACGGCGAGCTGATCGACATCGGCGAGGTCGACGCGATCGGCGGTCAGGATGCCCGGATTCCGATCGTGCGGTGGCGCGACCGCGACGGGCAGTCGCGATCCGAGCGAACGGATGCCCCGGCCGCGCTGGTGGCGCGCCTCACGGCCGAGCTCGGCGGCGAGCCCCGTGATCTCGAGGTGATCCGCCCGAGCCTGGAGGACATCTACCTGGACCTCGTGCGCGAAGCGACCGAGAGCGCGATCGGCACCGGCAGCGGTGCCGGCATCGGAGGCCGCGCATGAGGACCGTGGGATTGGGCGTCAATCGCGTGCGCTACGAGGTCGCCGTCTATTTTCGTCAGGGCGACACGATCTTCTTCACCTTCCTCTTTCCCGTGGTCATGCTCGGGATCTTCTCGGTCGCGTTCCAGGGGCTCGGCAACGTTGGCGCGGCTCCGGATGGCACGGGCGGCATCACACAGGCTGCGTACTATCTGCCCGGGATGATCGCAGCCGGCATCCTGCTGAGCGGTGTGCAGAACCTGGCGGTCGACATCGCCATGGAGAAGAGCGACGGCACCCTGAAACGTCTCGGCGGTACACCGCTTCCTGTCGTGTCCTACTTCTTCGGGAAGATGGGCCAGGTCATCGTCACCAGCGTGCTGCAGATCCTGATCCTGCTGCTGGTGGCCCGAGTGGCTTTCGGTGTCGCCCTGCCGACGGATCCAGCTCTGTGGCTGCGCTTCGTCTGGATCTACTTGCTCGGCATCGTCACCTCCGCCGTACTCGGCATCGCGCTCTCGTCGGTTCCTCGCACCGGCAAGAGTGCTACGGCCGTCATCATCCCGATCGTCCTGATTCTTCAGTTCATCTCGGGCGTCTATCTCGCCTTCAATCTCCTTCCCGAGTGGTTGCAGAACATCGCGAGCATCTTTCCTCTCAAATGGATCGCCCAGGGGATGCGCAGCGTCTTCCTCCCCGCCAGCTTCGAAGCCCAGGAGCCCAGCGGAAGCTGGCAGCTCGGCTTGATCGCGCTCGTGCTCGCCATCTGGTTGGTGGTCGGCCTCATCGTCTGTCGCATGACATTCCGCTGGATCCGCAAGGACCGCTGAGCCGTCAGCGCAGCACGCCGGATGCACGATTCCGGCGCGGTCAGCTGCGAAGTGCCGCCGCGAACGGGAGCACCGCTGACGCGCCGGCGCGACGCAACTCGCGCCCGGCGACGGTGACACTCCAGCGGCTGTCGACCAGGTCGTCCACAAGCAGCACAGGCTGCCCGACCGGGAGCTCCAGCGAGCCGACTCCGAATCGTTCCCACACCGACGACAGCCGGAAGGCGCTGTTGCCGCCGGGTCCGCCGGTCGGGCCCCCACCCACCGATTCCATCGAGCCGAGGTACGGCAGGCGTCCAGCGTCGGCGAACCCTCGCGCGAGCGACGTGACGAACTCCGGTCGACGGCGCGACGGCATACTCACGACCGCTGCCGGTCGCTCGTCCCATTTCCAGTCCGCAAGGACCCGGATGCAGGCGGCGAGCACCTGAGGCGGAATCGCTCTGTCCTCCGCATCTGCGTCCAAAAGCTCGCGAAGCGGACCGCCCCAGCCGAGGTCGGTCAGCCGGGCGAGAGCGCGGCCCGGCGCGAGGAGTTCTTCGGGCGTGATCTTGCCGCGCACGGGCACCCCGAGCCGATCGGCGCCAGTGGGCCACAGCTTGCGTGGCTCGATCTCGACGCCGACCCGGTCGAGGGCGGTGGCGACCGAGGCTGCTGCTCCCGACGCGACCTCGCTCGGGTACCAGGCGCCGGCACAGTTGTCGCATCGACCGCAGGGCTGCGCTCCGGCATCGTCGAGCGCTCGCTGCAGGAAGGTCATGCGGCATTCGTCCGTGGTCTCATAGGCGAGCATCGACCGTTGCTCGGCCAGACGGGCGGCTGCTATCCGCGCGTATCGCTCTTCGTCATATCGCCACTCCTCGCCCGTCGACACCCATCCCTTGGGCACCCGGCGAACGGCACCGTCCACGTCGAGCACCTTGAGGAGGAGCTCCAGGGTGGAGGGCTTGAGGTCGACCTGGCTCTCGAGCGCGCGCGTCGACTGAGGCTCGGTACCGAGCGCGCTGAGAACGGCACCCGCTTTGGGTTTCGAGGGCATGGATACGGTCGCGAAGTAGTCCCAGATGGCTTGGTCTTCCTGTCCCGGCAGCAGCAGCACGTCAGCGTTGTCGGTCGCTCGGCCCGCCCGGCCGACCTGCTGGTAGTAGGCGACGGGCGAAGAGGGAGCGCCCAGGTGCACCACGAATCCGAGGTCGGGTTTGTCGAACCCCATTCCGAGCGCGCTCGTCGCCACGAGCGCCTTGACCTCGTTGCGTTTGAGCTTCGACTCGAGCTCTTCGCGCTCCGCCGTATCCGTCTGCCCGGTGTACGCGAAGGTCTCGTGCCCCGCATCGCGCAGGAGTCTCGCAGTGTCTTCTGCGGCCGACACCGTAAGCGCATAGATGATGCCGCTGCCCGGGAGCGCCCCGAGGTTGCTGACCAGCCACGCGAGGCGGGCACCCGCATCCGGAAGCGTCAGCACGCCCAGCCGTAGCGACTTTCGGGCGAGCGGACCTCGCAGGGTGAGAACGTCATTGTGCGCCCCTGCGCCCATCTGCTCGGCAACGTCGGCCACGACGCGCTCGTTCGCCGTTGCGGTCGTGGCGAGCACGGGCACGCCGTCGGGCATCCCAGCGATCAGGTCGCGCAAGCGCCGGTAGTCGGGGCGGAAGTCGTGCCCCCAGTCGCTGATGCAATGGGCCTCGTCGATCACCAGTAGGCCGCTTCGAGCGATGAGCGCCGGTAGATACTGATCGCGGAACTCCGGGTTGTTCAACCGCTCGGGCGAGACGAGCAGCGCATCCACTGTGTCGTCACGCAGCGCCTGCGTGACGTCTTCCCACTCGTGGCGGTTGGCCGAATTGAGCGTGACCGCCCGCACGCCGGCGCGCTCGGCCGCAGCCACCTGATCGCGCATGAGCGCTAAGAGAGGTGACACCAGGATGGTCGGCCCAGCACCGCGAGCACGCAAGAGCATGGTCGCCACGAAGTACACCGCGGACTTGCCCCATCCGGTGCGCTGGACCACGAGTGCCCGCCGCCGCTCGTCGACGAGGGCCGCGATCGCCTCGAACTGGCCGTCGTGGAATTCGGCGTCGTCTCGGCCGACGAGGGCTCGCAGCGTGGCGAGGGCTTGTTCTCTGGTGGTGCTCATGACTCCATCGTTTCAGAGGCCACCGGCAGTCCCCGGTGAAGGCCTGAATCTGTTGAGAAGTCAGGGTTGTGGAGAACCGAGAAACGCGATTTGCAGCGCTACAATCGATCGACTCATCGATCGACGGGTCAGACGAACACGAGAAGAGGCGGCATGAGCGGGGTGCGCCTGCAAGACGTGGCCGACCTGGCCGGCGTCTCCATGAAGACCGTCTCGAACGTCGTCCACGACTATCCCCACGTCAGCGCGAAGATGCGCGAGCGCGTGCAGAACGCCATCGCGGAGCTCGGCTACCGCCCGAACGTGCTGGGCCGACGCCTCGCCACGGGCCGAACCGGACTCATCGCGCTGGCCTTCGCGGACGTCTCCGTCCCCTACTTCGCCGAACTCGCGCGACGCGTCTCGTCACTCGCGGCCGAACAGGGCTACCGGGTGCTGTTCGAAGAGACGGATGGCACGCTCGAGGGCGAGCGCGCCGTGGTCTCGAGCGGCGAAGCCGGGCTCGTCGACGGGATGATCTTTCAACCCAGCAGGATGAGTTCGGCCGAACTCGCGCAGACTCGCAGCGACATCCCGATGGTCATCCTCGGCGAGGGCGCGGCTCCGGTCACAATCGACCGCGTCATGATCGACAACGTCGCCGCAGCGCGGGAAGCGACGAGACACCTCCTCTCCCTGGGACGCAGGAGGGTAGCCTTCGCCGGCCATGAGCGGACAGCGCTCTCTCGCACGTCCGAGTTGCGCATCGCCGGCTACCAGGCCGCCCTCGAGGAGGCGGGGCTGACCGCGGATCCTGCGCTGCTCATCCCTTCGCAGTCCGTCTCGCCGGTGGATTCGGCCCGCTCGGTCGGCGCCGCCCTCGACGCCGGGCTGGCCGTTGACGCCATCATGTGTCGCGACGATCTCGCCGCCATCGGCGCCCTCCGCGCGCTGCAAGAGCGCGGCCTGAAGGTTCCCGAAGACGTGGCGATCACCGGCTGGGACAACACCCAGATGACGTGGGTCACCTTTCCGAGCATCACGACGATCGCCCCCGACATGACCGCTCTGGCGTCCCGAGCGCTGACGATGCTGCGTGAGCGGATCGATGGACTCGACACGATGGGACGCCACGAGCTCGTCGACTTCGACCTCGTCAAGCGGGAGAGCGCACCCGAGGCGTGATCGTCTTCGCATTTACAGCGCTGCAAATGTAGGGCACGATAGTGCGCATGACCTTGAACCGCGCCAGCACCCTCGACGGAACCTACCCCCGACCGCAACTCGTGCGAGAGCACTGGTGCGACCTTGGCGGCGAGTGGGAATTCGCCTACGACGATCAGGATGCCGGCCTGCGCGAATCATGGTTCGCCGACACCGTCACCGACGTCTTCAACCGGACCATCGTCGTGCCGTTCCCGCCCGAGTCGCCCGCCTCGGGCATCGGCGACACCGGCTTCCACCCCGTCGTGTGGTACCGCCGCACTCTCACCGCTCAGGACGTCGCTGCGGTCGGCCACGGCGACGGGACCCGGTTCATCCTGAACTTCGGCGCGGTCGACTATCGCGCCAGCGTCTGGGTCGGCGGCTCGCTCGCCGGAACGCACGAGGGCGGCGGCTCACCGTTCTCGTTCGACATCACCGACCTGCTCGGCGACTCCCCCGCCGGAACGTCCGTCGTCGTTCGCGCAGAAGACGATCCGGCCGACCTCTCGCAGCCCCGAGGCAAGCAGGACTGGCTGCTCGATCCGCACGTGATCTGGTACCACCGCACCACGGGCATCTGGCAGCCGGTCTGGCTCGAAGCGGTTGCGCCGGTCGCGATCGAGCGCATCCACTGGACTCCGGATGTGGTCGACGCGAGTGTGCACGCCCGGGTACGCCTGAACCGGCCTGCCCCCGCCGGTTCGGAGCTCTCGATCGCACTCGACTACGAGGGCCGGTCGGTCGGCCGCGTGTCGACGTCGGCCGTCGGACGCGAGATCGAGGTGCGCATCCCGCTCCCGGAGCAGCGCAACGGGCAGGCGTACGAGCACCTGCTGTGGTCGCCCGAGCATCCCCGACTGGTGGATGCGGTCGTCACCCTGACCGCGGGCACCGTCGACACCGTCCACTCCTACCTCGGTCTGCGGTCTGTCGCCGTCGCCGACGGCCGCTTTCTCCTCAACGACCGACCCTTTTACGTGCGCTCGGTGCTCAACCAGGGCTACTGGCCGACGACCCACCTCGCGGCCACGACCGAGATGTTGCGGGCCGAGGCGCAGCTCATCCTGGACCTGGGATTCACCGCGACCCGTATCCACCAGAAGTATGAGGACCCCCGGTTCCTCTTCTTCGCCGACAAGCTGGGCCTGCTCGTGTGGGGCGAGGCCCCGGCCGCTTACGAGTTCACCCACCTCGCGATGCGCCGCACGACGGCGGAGTGGACGGCCATCGTCGATCGCGACTACTCGCATCCGTCGATCGTCACCTGGGTGCCGACGAACGAGAGCTGGGGAGTGCAGCACATAGCCCACGACCGACGGATGCGCGACTACGCCGCCGCGCTCGTGCAACTCACGAAGGCACTCGACCCCACGCGCCCCGTGATCTCGAACGACGGCTGGGAGCATGTCGGGTCAGACATCCTGAGCATTCACGACTACGAGTCGTCGGGACCGGTCGTCGCCTCGAGGTACGGCAGCGAGGAGTCGGTCGACCGGATGCTCGGCGGACTCGGCCCCGCCGGTCGCCGGATGATCGTGGCCGGTGACCGCGATCCGAACGCGCCCGTGATGCTCACCGAGTTCGGCGGGGTGTCCTTCGTCGACCGCGCGGGGTCGGTGGACGGCGCGTGGGGGTACTCGGCCGCCGAGAACGCCGACGATTTCGCATCCCGGGTCGGCGCCCTGATCGAGGCGACGCTGGCGAGCCCGGTGCTCGCCGGCTTCTGCTACACGCAGTTGGCCGACACCGGGCAGGAGACGAACGGGCTGGTGACGGACGCGCGGGTGCCGAAGGTGCCGGCCGAGGCGATTCGGCGGATGGTGCAGGGGCCACACGCCTAACCCGGTCGGTTCGTAACTCCGGAGACTTCGGCCGACACGCCGGCGGGAACTCCGTTATGACGGAGTCTTGCTGCCGAAAACGACCAAAGCTCCGGAGTTACGAACAGGCGGGCCGACGGCCAGCCAGCGACCTACGCGTTGTCTTTGCGGAAGGTGCGCGTGCCCACCCACAGTCCGGCTATGAACAGCACAAGAGTCCAGACGACGCCCCAGAGCACGGTCGTGGTCCAGAAGTCACCCGTGAAAGTGGAGCGGATCCCGCTCACGATGTACTTGATCGGCATGAAGTCGCTCAGGGTGACGAGCCACTGCGGCGCACCGGTCTGAGTGCTGATCGGCAGCAGGATGCCCGACAGCAGAAGCACGGGCAGCGAGATGCTGTTCAGGATGGGGGCGAGTGCATCCTCACTCTTGGTCGTCAGCGCGAGGGCGTTCGACGATGCGGAGCACGCGCCGCCGAGCAGCACGGTGAGGATGAGTCCGAAGATCATGCCCGGGATGGACCCGGTGAGGCCGAACGCGAAGCCGAGGGCGACGAGCACGAGGCCCTGCACGGTCAACAGGGCGAGGTCGCGGCCGACGCGACCGAGCAGGAGTGCCGTGCGGCTGGCAGGCGTGACGCGTTCCGCCTCGATGACGCCTTCACGCCATTCCGAGATCAGTCCGAAGCCCGCGAACAGGGCGCCGAACAGGGCGAGCTGCACGAGGAGACCCGGCACGAAGAATGTGTACGCGTTGTCGGTTCCGATCTGTGCGGCCAACGGCTCGAGCAGCGGTCCGAAGAGGCAGAGGTAGAGCACCGGCTGAGCAAGCCCGATGATCACCCAAGCGGGATTGCGGAGGGCGAGGCGCATCTGGCGCCGGAAGATGATCCAGGTCTGGTTTGCGAAAGTCATGGTCGTTCCTTAGAAGTCGTGAAAGTCAGTGGCGACGGGGTGCGCGGCTCAGGCGTCTTCGCGCAGCGAACGGCCGGTCATCGTGAGGAAGACATCGTCGAGCGTCGGGCGGCGCACTTCGATGGCCGCCAGCGCCACACCGGCGGCGTCGAGCGAGCGCAGCAGCGGCGGGAGCTCGGTACCGGCGTTGGGCACGCGAACGCTGACGACGCGATCCTTCACGTCCGGATCCGCGTCACCGAGACGGCCGAGCTGCTCGGCCGCGATGCCGACCTGTGCTTCATCGTGGAGTACGAGCTCGATGAGGTCGCCGGCCACCTGACGCTTCAGAGCATCCGGAGTGTCGGAGGCGACGATCGAGCCGTGGTCGATGACCAGGATGCGGTCGCAGAGCGCATCCGCCTCGTCGAGGTAGTGCGTGGTGAGGAACACCGTGCTTCCACGCTTCGTGCGCAGGTCGGAGATGTGCGTCCAGAGGTTGGCGCGAGCCTGCGGGTCGAGGCCCGTGGTCGGCTCGTCGAGGAACACGAGCTTCGGATCGTGCACGAGTCCCATCGCGATGTCGAGCCGGCGGCGCTGGCCGCCGGACATCGTCTTGGGCTGGCGCGCCCACATCCCGTCGAGGTCGAGCTGCTCGAACAGTTCCTTGCCGCGGCGCGTGGCCTGCGCCGCGGTGATTCCGTAGAGCAGTCCGTGGTCGACGATCTCTTCGCCCGCGCGGGCCTCGGATGCGGTCGAACCGCTCTGCGAGACGTAGCCGATGCTCTTGCGCACGTTGATCGGGTCTTTGGCGAGGTCGAAACCGGCGACCGTCGCGGTGCCCGTCGTGGGCTTCAGCAGGGTGGTCAGCATGCGGAGCGTCGTCGTCTTACCGGCTCCGTTCGGACCGAGGAAGCCGACGATCTCGCCCTCCTCGACGTCGATGTCGACGCCCGCGACCGCTTTGACCGCGACCTTCTCCCTGCCTCGCTTGGTGTCGAATGTGCGGGCGAGCCCTCTGGCGTGAATCACCGTGGATCCCTTCGGTTGGATGAGTCTGTGACTGTTGACGCGTTGATCATGAATCGCGATATATCGTGATTGACCGGACTCACGATATATCGCGAAGTTGTGCGCACGCAAGCGGTGGGACCAGATTAGTCAAAATTGATTAGTCAAGTTTGACTAAAATCAGTAGACGAGACTGACGCTAGGCCGACTTCCCATGCGATTCCGCCGTGATCGCGTGCAGCCGTTCGAGCTGCTCGCGGTACCGAGCGCTCTCGTGCGCCATTTCCCATCCGGCATCCTCCGGCGGAGCTACCCAGCCGCCGTCTTCGCCGGCGAAGTTCAAGCCGCCGTCGCGCACGACGGTGAGCAGGTCCTCGATCCATTCGGCCTCTGCGGCGAGGAGGCAGCCCTCCAAGCCCAACGAATATGCGACATGCGGCGGCGCGTACTGGGTTGTGAGAATCCGCTCGGCCTCGACCGCCAACCCGTCCGCTCCCCCGCGGACCGTTTGCAGCCTGTCTTCGAGGAGGCCAGCGAACACTCCTCGTTCGAGCAGGGGTGCGAAACTCAAGGCCACGCGAAAACCGGTCGGGTCCATCGCCGTGACGGTGCGGATCCCGTCGTGGATGAGCCGGTCGAGTTCCTCGATCCCGGCGGGTGTCGGGGTGTACACCGTGACGGTTCGGCCGCCTTCGGGAAGCGCGGTCGCCTCCAGCATCCCCTGCTTGGTCAGCGTGGCGAGCATGGAGTAGATCGACCCGGGATTGACCTTGGCCCACGAGTCGACGTTCCACGAGACGAGTTCGCGACGCAGCTGGTAGCCGTTCGCCGGCGAAAGAGGCGCACCACGCCCAGCACGAGCATGCGGGTCGAGGTGGCGGCCATGTGGCCATTCTAAAGAGCGGGTCGCTCCAGAACAGGCGCGATTAGAGGACGACGCCACAAGGCCCAGGCGCGCGACTAGAGGGCGACCCCCACCAGGATCGGCTCCGGCTGCAGCAGCACGCCGAACTCGGACTGCACGCGCGCCTGCACGTACGACGCCAACTGAACGATCTCCGACGCGGTGGCCCCGCCGCGGTTGGTGAGAGCGAGCGTGTGCTTGCTCGATACGGCAGCACGCGATCCGGGAAGCGAGAAGCCCCTGCGGATGCCCGACTGCTCGATCAACCACGCAGCGCTGAGCTTGACGTCGTAAGGCCCGTCGGCCAGTTGCGGGATGTCGAGGGGATGCACGCCGCCCGCACCGAGACCGAGAACCGTGTCGGGCTCGGCCGGTGAGACGGGCCACCGAGGCGCATTCGCGGGCAGGGACCGCGCGAAGTTCTCAGACACGATCGGATTGGTGAAGAAGGATCCCGCGCTGACCGTGTCCTGGTCGTTCGGGTCGAGCACCATGCCTTTCGATGCGCGAAGCGCGAGAACCGACCGGCGCAGTTCGGCGACGGGCACCCGCGAGCCGAGCGCGACGCCGAGTGAGTCGGCGAGCTGGGCGTAGGCGACGGGCGCACTGAGCGGAGCTCCGAGTCCGCCGGGTGCGTTGCCGTCGGCGAGCTCGAGGTCGACGGAGAGCACCACCCCGCGCATCCCCTGTTTCAACACAGACGTGCGATAGCCGAGGTGCAGGTCGGCGCGCGACATCCAGCGGACCTCGTGCGTCGCCTCGTCGAGGAACTCGACCCCCAGCAGGCTCGACTCGAGCTCCTGGCCATAGGCGCCGATGTTCTGCACGGGAGCAGCACCGGTGGAACCAGGGATGCCCGACAGCGCCTCGACGCCCGACCAGCCGTTGCGCACGGTGTGCGCGACCAGCTCATCCCACGGCTCCCCCGCCTGAATGCGCAGTCGGACCGTGCCGGCGGGCGCTTCGAGGCGTTCGACGCCGCGGGTGACGATCCGGATGACCGTGCCCGCGAATCCGTCGTCGCTCGCGATGGTGTTGGAGCCGCCGCCGAGCAGCAGCCAGTCGCCGCCCTCCGACCACACCTCACGAGCGGCCGCGACGAGCTCGTCGCGGGTTGCGGGCGCCATGAGATTCTCGGGCGCGCCGCCGACCTGCATGGTGGTCAGGGACGAGAGCTCGGTCATCGCGAAAGCGAGACGCGCACCTGCGCCTTGCCGAGCACTGTGTCGCCGTTGAATGTGACGGTGAGGTCGATGCGGGCGACGTTCTCCTCCGCATCCAGCTGGCCCACCTTGGCGGTGATGGTGACGGATGCGCCGTCAGCTGGGTCGACGACGACCGGTCGCGTGAACCGCACCTGGTAGTCCGAGACGAGCGACGGGTCGCCGGCCCAGTCGACGACGGGCTGCACGGCGAGACCCATGGTGAGCATCCCGTGGGCGATCACACCCGGCAGACCGACAGCCGTGGCGACGTCGTCGCGGTAGTGGATGGGATTGAAGTCTCCGGACGCGCCCGCGTAGCGCACGAGCGACTCACGGGTGATCGCAGTCACGCGCTCGGCGACGACATCGCCGACGGTAAGGGTGTCGAACTCGGGCATCACTCGTCTCCTCGGACGACCAGGGTGGACGTGGCGGTTACGACATGCTCGCCGTCGGCGCCGACGATCGTGGACTCGGCGGTCACCATCGAGTGGGCGCCGAGCGTCCTGACGCTGGTCACCGCGAGCGTTGCGGTGAGTTCGTCGCCGGCCACGATGGGACGCGAGTACGTGAAGCGCTGGTCGCCGTGCACCACGCGGCTGAAGTCGATCCCTGAGTCCTCTTCGGCGAGCAGCTGCGCGAGGGTGCGCTCCTGCACGACGATCGGGAACGTCGGCGGGGCCACGAGGTCGGCATAGCCCGCGGCGCGCGCGGCGTCGACGTCGAAGCTGAGCGGGTTGGTGGCGTAGACGGCCGCCGCGAACTCGCGGATCTTCTCCCGGCCGACAAGGTAGGGGCTGACCGGCGCGAACGCCCGCCCCTGCAACTCTGGGTTCACTGGCACCCGACCATTCTACGGATGCTGTTCCCTCGCCCCAGCAGGGTCCGGATGCGGGGACGTGCGTTAACGGGAGAACCCCGGCGGCCTTGCGGCTGCCGGGGTTCTCGTGCTCGGTGCTAGCGCCTTACTGGCAGCTGTCGCACTGCAGCAGGTCCATGGGGTCGACGGGAACCGAGTAGCCGCCAACGCTGTCGCTGTTTTCGTAGTCCATGATGGCCTCCCTTGAAGTCTTGGTCACCGCTTCGTGCGGTGTTCACCCACTATATAACCCGAATGACACTCTTGTCATTCCACTACATGTAGTGTTTTCGAACTTTTTTGGGCTCACCTTGAATTTAGCGGGAACCACCGACATTTCCGCGATCCAGAGCCACTGCAGCGCGTCGATCCACGGCGTGTCGCGCGTGTTTTCGGCGTGTCGGAACCCGCGACTGACGGCTTGTAGGCACGCACCCCTAAACCGGCACGACCGGTCGGGTAGCCTCCTGCGATCTCCGGAAGCGCGCTGGCGTTTGGCCGACCTGGGCTCGGAATGCACGGGTGAAGGCCGACTCCGACTGGTATCCCACCTGCGCAGCCACTGCGGCGACGGTCAGGTCCGACGTCGTCAGCAACTCTGCCGCGCACATCAGGCGCGCCCGCGACAGGAACTGACCGAAGGTCATCCCGGTGCTCGAACTGAATCGCCGGATGAACGTCGCCCGGGACATCGAGGCTTCCCGACTCAGGCGGTCGATCGACCACTGATCGCCTGGCGCATCCATGATTCGCTGCACGACTCTATTGAGCCGAGGGTCGGGGATCGCAGTCCAGAGCTTCGAGTGCGCTCCCGCACCGACCGGGGTGCGCAACACCAGCGCCATCAGCACGGTGCAGAACGCGGACATGATCGCTGCGGTGCCAGCACCGTCGCGCTCGGCTTCAGCTCGCATCAGTGCGCTCAGCTGCAGGAGGATCGCCTTCCCCTCCGACGTCTCGAAGAGGGACACTCGCGTCGGCGTCGGGAGGGAGCCGAAGAGGATGTCGCCCGCTCCCGCACTGATCGTGTAGTGACCGCAGAACAGGTCGATGACCGGGGTCGCCCCGCCCTCCGTCGTCGTCATCGCGAAAGTCCTGCCAGCCACCTCGGACGTGGGGCGTTCGCCGGCACCCGCGGTGATGATCCGATGGCCGACGCCCGCGGGGATGATCACTACGTCTCCGGCGCTCATCGAGTAGAGCGCTCCCCCACCTCGATCCGGCATTCGCCCTCGAGGAGCACGTGGAACGGCACCTCGCGTTCCGCTCCGGGGCTCACGTCCATGCGGGTCGCTGCTCCGAGAAGACACCTCTTCTCCAGGGTCGCCTCGAGTCGGGCCATTCTCAGAAGGTTGCTGATGTCATCCAATGTGAGACTTTCGGGCAGTTTATTGATACCGGTATGCCTATTTGTATCATTCACGAGCGCGCAAACTCAACACATGGAAACGACAACAGCACTCAGCGCCGACGTCCTCGTGATCGGATTCGGCAAAGGCGGCAAGACCGCAGCACACGCCCTCACCGATGCCGGCAAGCGCGTGATCCTCGTCGAGCAGTCCGAGGACATGTACGGCGGAACCTGCCCGAATGTCGGCTGCGTGCCGACGAAGATGCTCGTCCACTACTCGAATTCGAAGCGACTGGAGGACGAGGCCCAGGAGTTCTTCGCGAACTCGATCGAGGGCGTCCGTGCGCTGACGAGCGCCTTCCGCGCCGGCAACTTCGAGGCGCTGGACGGCAAGGACACGGCGACGGTGATCACGGGGCACGCACGCTTCATCGACTCGCACACGATCGCCGTCGGCGAGGGCTCGGACACGATCACGGTGACCGCTCCGACCATCCTGATCAACACGGGATCGGAGCCGATCCTCCCCGACATCGCAGGAGTTCGCACGAGTACTCACCTAGTGAGCAGCACCGACCTGATCCGGGCCCAGGATCTGCCGGCGCGGCTCGTCATCATCGGGGGCGGCTACCTCGGACTCGAGTTCGCCTCCATCTACCGCCAGTTCGGATCCGAGGTGACGATTCTCGAAGCGGCCGACAGACTGCTGCCGCGCGAGGACGAGGACGTTGCCGACGTGGCCACGGGCATCCTGATCGGAGACGGAATCACCGTCGTGACGGGCGCCGAGGTCACCGAGGTTCGTGACGGAGAAGGCTCGGCGACCATCAGCTACCGAAATGGCGGCGACATGCACACAGTCGAGACGGATGCGTTCCTCGCCGCGACCGGACGTCGTGCCGCCACACAGACGCTCGACCTCGGCAGGGCCGGCGTCGACACGACCGAACGCGGCACGATCGTCGTGGACGAGAAACTCCACACGACCCAGCCGCACATCTTCGCGTTGGGCGACGTGAACGGAGGACCGCAGTTCACGTACGTCTCACTCGACGACGCGCGCATCGTGATCGACCAGCTACTCGGCGACGGTGAACGGGGCACCGACGACCGGGTCGCGGTGCCGAAGACGCTCTTCATCACTCCCCCGCTCGCGACCGTGGGACTCACCGAACGTGAGGCCCGCGAGCGCGGCCTGAACATCCTGGTTGCTCGGGAGAACGTCGCCGACATCGTCGCGATGCCTCGCGCATACACGGTCGAGGAGACGCGTGGAGTGATGAAGTTCATCCTGGATGCCGACACCGACCTCATCCTCGGAGCGGCGATCCTCAGCATCGATGCGCAAGAAGTGATCAACACCATTGCGCTGGCGATGCGGCAGCGGGTGACCGCCACGACGCTGAGGAACGCCATCTACACGCACCCGAGTTCGACCGAAGCTCTCAACGAGGTGCTCGGCAAGATCGTCGGCTGACTTCGTCGGCCGGTCAGCTTGCGGCGAGCAGCTCCAGGGTGTCGACCACGCGGTTCGAGAATCCCCACTCGTTGTCGTACCAGGCGACCACCTTGATGTGCCGGCCTTCGACGCGGGTGAGTGCCGAGTCGAAGATCGAGGAGGCCGGGTTGCCCGTGATGTCGGACGACACGAGCGGGTCCTCCGAGTACTCCAGGATGCCCGCGAGCGGGCCTTCTGCGGCTGCGCGGTATGCGGCGAGCACGTCGTCGCGGGTCACGTCGCGGGAGACGGTCGTGTTGAGCTCGACGATGGAGCCGACCGGCACCGGAACGCGGATCGAGTCGCCCGAGAGCTTGCCCTCGAGGTTGGGGAGCACCAGGCCGATGGCCTTCGCGGCGCCGGTGGTCGTCGGCACGATGTTGGCGGCGGCGGCGCGGGCGCGGCGGGGATCGCGGTGCGGCCCATCCTGAAGGTTCTGCTCCTGGGTGTACGCGTGGACCGTGGTCATGAAGCCGTGCTCGATGCCGGCCAGGTCGTCGAGCACCGCGGCCAGGGGCGCGAGCGCATTGGTCGTGCACGAGGCGTTCGAGATGATCGTGTGGACGGCCGGGTCGTAGGCGTCGGTGTTGACGCCGAAGGCGAGTGTGACGTCGGCGCCATCGGCGGGAGCACTGACGAGCACGCGCTTCGCACCGGCGTCGATGTGTGCGTGCGCCGCTGCAGCCGTCGCGAAGCGCCCGGTCGACTCGAGGACGACGTCGATGCCGAGCTCCGCCCAGGGCAGGTTGGCCGGCTCGCGCTCGGCGAGGACCTTGATCCGTCGGCCGTCGACGACGAGGGTGTCGCCGTCGACGGTCACCGGGCGACCGAGGCGGCCGGCCGTGGTGTCGAAGGCGAGGAGTCGGGCGAGAGCCGTCGGCTCGGTGAGGTCGTTGACGGCGACGACCTCGAGGTCGCTGTCACGCTCGAGGAGCGCGCGCAGGGTGTTGCGTCCGATGCGGCCGAATCCGTTGATGGCGATGCGGGTCATGAAGGGGTTCCTTTCGGTTTCCCCACAAGACTCGCTCGCCGCATCCGTCGACGACAGCGGCGAGAGCGCCATGGTTCGAAAGGATCGCGCCAGAGCTATTCACCCAGGGCGAAGGTGCGCCGGTACTCGCTCGGCGTCGTGCCCAGGATGCGCTGAAAGTGCAGCCGCAGATTCGCGCCGGTGCCGAGTCCCACGTCCGCTGCGATCTGTTCGATACTCCGCTCGGAGCGCTCGAGCAGTTCCCTGGCCACGTCGATCCGGGCGCGCATCACCCACTGCATCGGCGTGTATCCGGTGTCCTCGACGAAGCGGCGCGAGAACGTGCGTGGAGACACCGCCGCGTGGCGGGCGAGAACGTCGAGATTGAGCGGCTCGCCGAGTCGGTGCAGTGCCCACTCCCGGGTATCCGTGAACCGCTCGCCGAGCGGTTCCGGCACGCTGCGTGGAACGTATTGCGCCTGGCCGCCACTCCGGTAAGGCGCGGCGACCAGACGCCGAGCCGTGTGGTTCGATGCCGCAACGCCGAGATCTCCGCGAAGGATGTGCAGGCACAGGTCGATCCCGGAGGCGGCGCCCGCCGAGGTGAGCACGCTGCCCTCGTCGACGAATAGGACATTCTCGTCGAGGCGCACGAGCGGGTACTTCGCGGCGAGCGCCCGCGTGTAGTGCCAGTGGGTCGTCGCGCGTTTGCCGTCGAGCAGACCCGTTGCGGCGAGCGCGAACGCGCCTGTCGAGATGGCGGCGAGCCGCGCGCCCCGGTCGTGGGCGGCGATGAGGGCGTCGACGACAGGTTGCGGCGCGTCGTCCCGATCCGGGAACCGGTAGCCCGGGATGAAGACGATGTCGGCCCACTCGAGCGCATCGAGGCCGTCGGCGACGTGATACGACAGGCCGTCGCCGCCCGTCACCAGTCCCGGTGCGGCGCCGCACACGCGAACTTCGTATGGCATGCTCGCGCGGGTCGAGAACACCTGCGCGGGGATGCCGACATCGAGCGGCTTGGCACCCTCGAGAACGAGAACGGCGACGCGATGCAGACGGGAGGCTGACACAGCCCCAGGCTAGCCGCATGCGCGGTCGGCCGGTCCGGCAGCGTAGCCTCCGCTCAGAGCGCTGCTGCCTTCGCGCGCAGCAACGCGCTCTCGCGCTCGTTGGCCGCCAGCGCGGCTGCCGTCAACAGCTCCGAACGCGCCTCCTCGGTGCGACCGAGCCGGGCGAGCAGTTCGCCCCGCACGCTCGGCAGAAGGTGCGAGCCGCGGAGCGCGCCCTCTGCAGCAAGCTCGTCCACGATGCGAAGGGCGTTGGCCGGCCCGGTCGCCATCGAGACGGCAACGGCGCGGTTGAGCTCGACGACGGGGCTCGGAGCCAACCGACCGAGCGCTTCGTAGAGCAGCACGATCCGCTCCCAATCGGTCGCTTCGAACGTGGGCGCGGTCGCGTGACACTCGGCGATCGCCGCCTGCAGGCCGTAGCTTCCACGACCGCGTCCTACCGCATCCGCCAGAGCGAGGGATGCCTGTCCCCGGGCGATCTGCGCGCGATCCCAGCGCGACCGATCCTGTTCGTCGAGCAGGATCGGCGTTCCGTCATGGGCGGTGCGGGCCGAGAACCTCGACGCCTGGAATTCCATCAGCGCGACGAGTCCGTGCACCTCGGGCTCGCTTGGCAGCAGGTTGGCGAGGATGCGTCCGAGCCGGAGCGCCTCATTGGCCAGTTCGATCCGCAGCCACCGGTCGCCGGAGGTGGCAGCGTAGCCCTCGGTGAAGATGAGGTACACGACGCCCAGCACCGCCCCCATCCGTGTCGCCCACTCGTTCGGATCGGGTGCCTCGAACGGCACCCGCGCGGCCGACAGCGTCTTCTTCGCGCGGACGATCCGCTGCTGCACGGTCGCGACCGGAACGAACAGCATCCGGGCGATCTCCTCCGTGCTGAGCCCGGCAACGATCCGCAGCGTCAGCGCGACCTGAGCCTCTCGCGACAGCACGGGATGGCAGGCGGTGAACACCAGGCGCAGCATGTCGTCGTCGATCGCCTGCCAGTCGTCCTCGGTGGTCTCCGACAGGTCGCGGGCGATCGCGCGGTAGCGTTCGTCGAGTCGCTCGCGGCGCCGCCATCCGTCGATCGCCTTCCGCTTGGCGACGGCCGTGAGCCAGGCGCCCGCATTGCGCGGAACGCCCGACTCGGGCCATTGGGCCAGTGCGTCGACGAACGCCTCCTGGGCGAGATCCTCGGCGAGACCGACGTCTCCGGTCATCTTGGCGAGTGTCGCCACGATGCGCGAACCCTCGATTCGCCAGACAGCCTCGGCGGCTCGCCGGGTGTCGGTCATCGCGGTCTCCGGATGCGCCGACGGACCCGTCAGGCCTTCTCCGCCTCAGCGCGCCAGCCGGCCTCCTTCTGGATGTACTCGTTGTCGGCGTAGTCGGCGAAGTCGGTCTCGTCGGTCACACGACGCACTTCGAGCTTGTTGCCCGGGGTGAGCGGTGCCCGCTGGGCCCACTCCGCGGCCTCCTCCTTGCTGGAGACCCCGATGATCCAGAAGCCGTTGAAGAGCTCGTGCGTCTCCCCGTAAGGGCCATCGGTGATGATCGGCTTCTCCGATGCGAAGTCGACGACGAAGCCCTCCTTGGCGTCCGACAGACCCTCGCCGGCGAGCAGAACGCCCGCCTTGATCATGGCCTCGTTGAAAGCGCCCATCGCGTTGATGACCTCTTCGAAGTCCATGTTCTCGTAGGTCTTCACTGCCTCGTCGTTGGAGCGCATGATCAGCATGTACTTCACGGTTTCTTCTCCTTCGTCAGGGGTCGCGATTGCGTCCCTCTACTATGGCGTCGAACGAGCGCGGGGAAATCGACAGCACCCCTTCGACTTTCTTTCGAGAGTCGAAGGGGTGCTGGTGGATTCGGTCACCGGATGCGGTGCTACCGCTTCTTGGTGTTGGAGACGACGTCGGCGGCGTGGTCCTGACGGTCGCTCTTCGCCTTCTTGTCGGCGCGCTTCTCCTTGAGCGAGCGCGCGGCGGGTTTGGCGGTCGTCTTGCGTGCGGATTTCTCGGCCATTGTGATTCCTCCATCGGAGCCACGGTGGCTCGGTAGTCGAAGGCTATGCCTCCGGCCCCTTTCCACACACTCTTCTGCGACATTGGCAGGCAACCCCCATGTGCGCCCGCGTCCGCGGTGCGTTGCATCGGGGTCAGCGGCGCAGAACGGAGGGTCTCGGGAGGCCGAGTTCCTCGATGAGGTCGCCGAGCATCCGGTCGAGCTCATAGCCGGTCTGGGTGATCTTGTTGTTGCCGAAGCTCACGAGGTGCGAGCTGGGCTGGTCGACGGAGAGCACGGTCTTGCCGACGCGATCCACGTGTAGTTCGACGCGCAACGGCGCGTAGAGCATGACGCCTGGGTCGTGCCGGAACATCCGTGCAGCCGTGGCGTAGTCGCCGATCAGATAGCTCGCGCTCGGCCGATCCGATCCGCCTGCACGCATGATGTCGCCGGGGTAGTCGCGCCAGAACACGACGAAACTGTGGATGCCGTTGCCCGCCGCCGCCTGAGCGAACTGTCGCCACTCGGCGCCCGCGTCGACGAGCCTTCGGAACAGCTCCTCGTCGAGCGGCGGCACCTCCTCTTCGAACGCCCGCCGTAGCGTCTCGAATGGAACGTCGGCCACGATCTCGATTCGGGTCGCCGCCACCGGGACGATCCTCTCGAACGCCTGAATAGTCATCGAGTCCTTTCTAGTCCGTCGACCTGCTCGACGTAACGTGGACCGCATGGATGCCTGTTCCGAACTCGCCGAAGCCGCCACCCGCGTCGCGTCGACCGCCACCACTCCGCGGCGCTTTCTCGTCGACTTCGGCCACGCCGCGGCGGGGTACGCCGTGGGCCGCTCTGGGTGTTGGATGCGGGAACGGGCGGCCGCAACCGGCTCTCGGGTCGCGGATTCCGCCGTCATGTCGACGACGGCACCGACGGACAGGCGCGCCATTTCGCCGGAATCGTCGCGGTCGCCGCGCGCGTGGGAACCCGGCTGGCCCGGCGGCTCTCGATCACCGTGGGCGGCGACAAACCGACGAGCGCCGACGGGCGGCTCACCGATCAGGCCCTCGAATTCACGCGGCTGATCCGTTCGGGCGAGCTCTCGCCGGCCGATTCCGGGGATTGGATCCGCGCCCGGTTGTGCGTCTAGTCAGGAATCGCGACGGGGCGTACAGGTGAACAAGGAACCGACCTGGTTGCGTTGGTCACCTCGTTATTGGACAAATCTGTGTCTGTGTATCCGGTCGGCAACACCACGGTTACGACGGGGCCCACGATCGATACGCACTCACCCAGTTGTTGCGTGAACGTGACTAAAGCGGCGGTTCCAGGTTCTAGCGCGGTGGTCAACGTGCAGGTGGCGCTGAAGCCGAAGAGGTCGGCTGGGCCGAAGGCCTGACCAGCGGCGATCTCGTCGCACTTCAGCCGCGGATCGATCGATCCGATCGTGACCCTCGAGGGCGTGCCCGCGAATCCCTGCGGCGGGGTGGAACTGAGAGAGAGCACGATGTGCATCGCCGAGCCCGCGGGCAGCGACTGAAACGAGTCGGCTGGGGAGATTCCGCCGGCCTCGCTCGTAGCGATCGCGGTGGCATCGACGCCGCGTGGCGGACGCACCGCGAGGCACGTGCCGGCGAGTGGATCTGCCGAAGCGGAATTGTCGGCGAGGTTCAGATCTCTGAGAGAAGCGGGAAGCGCGACATCCACGACGGGTCTGGTGCTTTTACCGCACCCGCCGATCAGCAAGGACGCCCTGATTTCGGCGAGGTGACCCGGGGGCAACACCGATGTGAGGGAACAGGTCATGTCGAGGACGACCTGCGATCCGGGGCCCGCGACCAGTCCAGGAGCGGCTGCCGGATCGCAGCGGAGGTCGGGGCTGATCGAATCGATCGTTACGGTCGACGGCGGCGTCGGCACAGGGACGCCGAGAAAGAGCAGCTGGCCCGTTCCGGCGGCGGTGTATCGCACGTGAAATCGGGTTCCAACGGGGAGACTCCCGGTACTGCTTCTGACGCCGGCGATGAGCGAGCCCACCGTGTTCAAAACACCCGCGCTTTTGTCCGCAGGAGTACCGCTCAGCGCGACGACGGCAGTCGCGTCGGCGCTGGCGTCTGCTTGCACCGGCGGCTCTCCCGGATCTGCAGGCGCCACAGGTACGGTGGCGAGGATCGCATCGGCTTCCGCCGGTCCGGGGACCGGGTCTGCTCCCGAGGGAGCTCCGCAGACCTCCGCAGCTTGTGACGGGGTCGGCATGAGTGTGGCCAGCGCACCGACTGCGACGAGCGCGGCCGCGACGAGCACTGTCGAGCTGCGGTGCCGCCGTAGAAAGCGAGGACGACCGCCAGGCCGGCGGGCCACTGTAAGGACGAGTCCGACGACGAGAACCGCGAGGGCGAGAATGGCCGGCCCGACGATGTCGGAACCGGTGTGTGCGAGCGTAGTGAGGCATTCAGGCATGGGAGTCGCATTTCGTGTCGGGAGGGCGAGGACGGGTCTGCCTGATAAGACCCCGTCTCGATCGGATCGCAACCAATCGGAATCGGAGTCGCTTTCGCCAGTGAGGCCAGACAGTTTTGAGTCATTCAAAACAACCCGCTAGGGTCGAGGGATGGACGACGCACACTTCGAGGACGGCCTTCGGGCCGCGGGCCTCCGCGTCACCGCCGGTCGGGTCGCCGTTCTCGGCGCGCTCGGCGAGCGGCCGCACACGGACGCCGAGACGGTGTTCCGCGCGGTGCTCGCCGAGCTGCCGGGCACGTCGATCCAGAACGTGCACAACGTTCTGGGCGACCTGACCGCGGCCGGACTGGTTCGGCGGATCGAGCCTGCGGGCTCCGCCGCACTGTACGAGCGACGCATCGGTGACAACCATCACCATGTCGTCTGCACGTCGTGCGGTGCCGTGGCGGATGTGGACTGCGTCGTGGGGCACGCTCCGTGCTTGACGCCGTCGGACGCATCCGGATTCACCGTGTCGACCGCGGAGGTCACCTTCTGGGGGCTGTGCCCGTCCTGCCAACAGCGTGCCGAGGTCTCGTCGCACGCCGAGCAGAGTGACTAGCAAGGAGAACAATGTCGGAGAACTACACGACCAGCCAGACCGGAAGCCCCGTGGCAAGCGACACGCACTCGCTGAGCGCAGGCCCAGACGGCGCGGTCGCGCTGCACGACCGCTACCTGGTGGAGAAGCTCGCCCAGTTCAACCGTGAGCGCATCCCTGAGCGGATCGTGCACGCAAAGGGCGGCGGCGCGTTCGGACACTTCGTGGTGACTGGGGATGTCACCGCGTACACGAAGGCAGCGGTCTTCCAGCCCGGAACGACCACCGAGACCGTGCAGCGGTTCTCCTCCGTCGCCGGCGAGCAGGGCTCCCCCGACACCTGGCGCGACGTGCGCGGATTCTCGGTGAAGTTCTACACGACCGAGGGCAACTACGACATCGTCGGCAACAACACCCCGGTGTTCTTCATCCGCGACGGCATCAAGTTCCCCGACTTCATCCACTCGCAGAAGCGCCTCCCGGGCTCCGGGCTTCGGGATGCGGACATGCAGTGGGACTTCTGGACCCTCTCCCCCGAGTCGGCGCACCAGGTGACCTACCTCATGGGCGACCGCGGCATCCCGCGCTCCTGGCGGCACATGCCCGGTTACGGGTCGCACACCTACCAGTGGATCAACGCGGCCGGCGAGCGTTTCTGGGTCAAATACCATTTCCACGCGCTGCAGGGCAACGAGGAGATGGACGGCGTCGAGGCGGAGGCGATCGCCGGTGCGGACGCGGACTACTACCGCCGCGACCTCTACGAGGCAATCGAGCGGGGCGAGTTCCCGGCCTGGAAGGTCTCCGTTCAGGTCATGCCGTACGAGGACGCGAAGACCTACCGGTTCAACCCGTTCGACCTCACGAAGATCTGGTCGCACTCGGACTACCCGCTGATCGAGCTGGGAGTTCACACGCTCGACAAGAACCCGGAGAACTTCTTCGCCCAGATCGAGCAGGCAGCGTTCTCGCCCGCGAATACCGTGCCGGGCATCGACGTCAGCCCCGACAAGATGCTTCTGGCCCGTGTCTTCTCGTATCCGGATGCTCAGCGCTACCGCGTGGGCACCAACTACAACGAGCTCCCGGTCAACGCGCCGATCGCACCCGTGCACAACTACTCGCAGGACGGCGCGACCCGCCACGGCTACAAGCCCGCGGATGCGCCGGTCTACGCCCCGAACTCGAAGGGCGGCCCGGCCGCCGACCCGCACGCGCGGGCGAAGGTTCGTGGGAGTCGGACGGCGAGCTCATCCGATCAGCGGCAACCCTGCACGCCGAGGATGACGACTTCGGTCAGGCCGGAACGCTCTACCGAGACGTGTTCTCTGCTGCGGCGAAGGAGCGCTTCCTGCAGACCATCACGGGCGCGGTCGGCGGTGTGAAGAACCCCGAGATCCGCGAACGCGCCATCCAGTATTGGACGAACGTGGATGCGTCGCTCGGCCAGGCACTACGGGCCGAACTCGCCCGGGGCACCGAGACCCCCGACGAGGCCGCGGAGTACGTCGGCGTCGCCGGCTAGGCAGCCCGCCAGACAGAAAGGGCGGCGCACCGATCATCGGTGCGCCGCCCTTTGGTTGTCAGAGAAACGTCACGGCTCGAGGCTCTTGCGCTTGCGCTCGACTTCCGCCTCGAGTCGTTCGAGATGCGCCTGCCGCTCGTAGTATTCGATCTCGCGGTCGATCTGCGCGAGCTGCTCCTCGGTGGTCAGTTCGCCGTTGCGACGCGGCGCTTCCGTGTGGGCCGGCTCGGGCATCCGTGTGGCCACCAACGGCATCGAGAGCACACTGCGGCCACTTCCCGTGGAGTTGTAGACGCGGCCGAGGGTGAACCAGAGGATGCTCCCGATCAACGGCAGCAGGATGACGATCAGGATCCAGACCAACTTGGGCAGGTGCTTCACCTGACCTTCCTGGCGAAGGATGATGTCGATCAGCGCGCCGACGAACAGCGCGAACGAGAGCAACGGCAGCAGCACCATGAGCGGGAGTCTATTGGTCCGGCTCCGTCGGCGCAGCACCTGCGACACCCATCACGTTCCCTTCGGGGTCCGCGAAGTGCCCGACGACGACTCCGCCGGCAGCATTGAGCTCGGGTCCCAGGATGCGGTGCCCGCCGAGACTCTCGGCCCGCTGCAGCGCATCCTCCACGTCGGCGACACCCACGTAGAAGATCAGGTGGCTCTCGAATCCGGGACCGCCGCCGATTCCGCCGGGGATGCCCGTGCCCGCGTCGGCGACGTTGGTGACGAATCCGTAGTCGGCAGTGTCTGAGATCGCGGGCGCGACCGGCGCGGGAAGCGCGTACTCCCAGCCGAACAGATCGCCGTAGAAGCGGCGCAGGCGTTCGGGATCCTTGCCGATCACCTCGAAGTGCACGACCGGGTCGACCACGGTCACTCCTCCCGTCGGTTCCAGTGCTCTCGCTTGAACATGCGGCCGAACCATGCGCTGAGCCCGGGCCCGTCGTACTGGTCCGGGTCGGCGTCGAACACCTCGTCGCCCTCGGGCTCGGGCAGTGTCGATGCGTCTTCGTCGGTGAGCGTGGTGCGGACCACGTCAGCGGTGATCCGGTCGACCTGGGCCGCATCCACGAACCGGAGGCCGTGGTCGGTGGAGATCGCTAATCCATCGAAGAGGTCGAGCGACGGATCCTGCAGCACATGTTCGACGGTGCCGATCCGGGTTCCGTGGGCGGTGAGAACGGCGGCGCCCTTCTCGAGGGCGGTGTAGGCGATGGGAGTGTCATCGATCATGCGCGACACTGTAGACCCCGGTTTCAGGCCCGCGCGACCTCTGCGAGCGCACCCGATTCCAGCGCGACCCAGACCGTGCCGTCGGAAGCGACGGCCACACCGTGCGGCTCGCTTTCGGTGGTCGGGAGATCGTGCAGGGTGATCGTGCCGTCGTCTGCCACGTTCGCGAGCTGGTCGGTGCCCCAGAGCGTCACCCAGACGCCGCCGACCGGATCGGCCGCGACCGCGTGCGGTTTCGAGCCGGGTTCGAATGGGAACTCGGCGAGGGTTCCGTCGCGTGCGATTCGAGCGAGCGCATCCGTCAGAATCTGGGCAACCCACACCGCACCGTTCTCGGCGACCGCGATACCGACCGGCCCCGACGGGATGCGCGGCAGCTCGGTGAACGCGATTGCCGCATCCCCGCCCCGTACGTGTCCGACCGCGCCTGCGGCGTTGAGGGTGAACCAGAGGCTGTCACCGGATGCGGCGATCATCGAGACGAAAGAACCCTCGCGCCCCACCGGAAACTCCTCGACCCGACCGAGGATGTCGATACGTCCGAGCGCATCGGCCCCGAGCTCGGTGAACCAGGCGGTTCCGTCGTCGAGCGCGACGACCCCGAACGGTTGCGCGTCGGGTGTGGGTACAGCGGTCGTGCCGAGCACCGCGATACCCGTCCCGTCCGACTCGAGCCCGAGGTGCAGAAGTCGATTGCCGGTGGTGTCCGTCACCCAGACGGTGGATTCTGTCGCGGCGGCGAGCAGCGACGGCTGCGCCCCCTCGCCGAGCGAGAGGTAAGCGACTTCGCCGTCGGGGGTGCGGCGACCGACCCGGCCGCCGTGCACGAGCGTGAACCACACCGCGCCATCGCGTGTCACGGCGACGCCATACGGGCCCTCGCCCGGCTCGCCGACCGGATGCTCCACGATTGTGACGCTCACAGAGCCACCGAGAGCGTGCGGTCGAACACGGTGCGACCGCCGACCCGGATGAGCCCGTCGCCGGCCAGGGCCGTGACGAGCTCCGATCCTGCGCCCTGCGAGATGCGCAGGTCGCGCCCCAAGAGCGCTGTGACGCGCACGGCGGCGGCGCCGGTGGCCTCGTCCTCGACGATGCCCATCTGCGGGGCGAACATGCGGGAACGGATGTGTCCCGCATCCTGATCGATCCAGGCGTACGCATAGTGATGGCCGTCGGTGAAACGGGCCGGGTCGACCGCGTCGACGTCGGCGGGCGAGTCGAGGGGGATCCACTCGAACTCGGGCGCCCACTCGGCGCGGGCGGTGATCCAGGTGGTTTCTTCGTCGTTCCCGACGGCCACATCACCCGCGGCTTCACGCAGGGTGGTCACGGGAGTGCCCTCGTGCGCTAGCCACCACGCCGTTCCGACGCTCGGGTGACCGGCGAACGGCAGCTCGACCGCCGGCGTGAAGATCCGGATGCGCCCGACGCGACCGTCTGAAGCGTCAGCCGCGACCGGCTCTACCGCATCCACGAACACGGTCTCACTGAACCCGAGGCCGGTCGCGATCGTCTGCTCGCGGCCCTCGGTCAGTGCCGAGCTCCGGATGATCCCCAACTCGTTGCCGTGCCCGCCGTCTTCGTCGGCGAACACCCGCACGACCACAACCTCGACCGTCTCTGCCATCCCTCCACCCTATGCGGCCCAAGCGGCGGCTGCGATCGTGCCAAAAGTGCGGTTCCCCCCAGCACAACCACACTTTTGGCACGACTCCACAGGCCCGTTTCTCCACAGGCCGTTTCTCCACAGGCCCGTTTCTCCACAGGAGCGCAGCGGGCCGCCGTGGAAGAGCGGATCACGCCGGGATCAGCGTGTACTTCGTCGTGAGGTACTCGTGGATGCCCTCGGCTCCGCCCTCGCGCCCGAGCCCCGACTGCTTAACGCCCCCGAACGGCGCCGCCGCGTTGGAGACGAGACCCGTGTTGAGGCCCATCATTCCTGTGTCGAGTCGGTCGATCATCCGGTGACCTCGGGCGAGATCGCTCGTAAAGACGTACCCGACAAGGCCGAATTCGGTCTCGTTCGCACGGGCGAGGGCCTCTTCCTCTGTGGCGAAGGTCGAGATGGCGAGCACCGGCCCGAAGATCTCCTCGCGCAGGATGTCGCTGCCCGGCTGCACGTCGACCAGCACGGTCGGCTCGAAGAAGTAGCCGTCGCCATCAGGGGCGTTGCCGCCGCTCAGGATGCGCGCCCCGCGGGCCACCGCATCCCCGATCAGTGCACCCATCGAGGCCACCGCACGGTCGTCGATCAGCGGACCGATCGTGACGCCGTCGCCGGTTCCGCGACCGAGCTTCAGCGCTTTGACCTTGGCCGTGACCCGCGCCGCGAAGTCCTCGGCGATCGATTCGTGCACCAGGAAGCGGTTGGCCGCCGTGCAGGCCTGACCGATGTTGCGGAACTTGGCGAGCATCGCGCCCTCGACCGCCTTTTCCAGATCGGCGTCCTCGAAGACGACGAAGGGCGCGTTTCCGCCCAACTCCATCGACGTCCGCAGCACGTTCTGGCCGGCCTGTGCGAGCAGCCGACGTCCGACCGGGGTCGAACCCGTGAAGCTCAGCTTGCGCAAGCGCGGGTCGGCGATGATCGGCTCGGAGAGCGCGCCCGCGTTGCTTGTCGGCACGACGTTCACGACGCCGGCGGGCACCCCCGCATCCGTCAGCAACTGCACGAAGAGGAGGGTCGTGAGTGGGGTGAGCTCCGCCGGCTTGACGACGACGGTGCATCCCGCAGCCAGAGCCGGTGCGATCTTGCGGGTCGCCATCGCCAGCGGGAAGTTCCACGGCGTGATCAGGTAGCACGGCCCGACCGGGCGCTGCGAGACGACCATCGTTCCCGTGCCTTCGGGGTTCTGGCCGAATCGACCGCCGATGCGCACGGCCTCCTCGCTGAACCAGCGCAGGAATTCGCCACCATAGGTGACCTCGCCGTTGGCCTCTGCGAGCGGCTTGCCCATCTCGAGCGTCATCAGCAACGCGAAGTCGTCGCGACGCTCCTGCAGCAGATCGAACGCCCTGCGCAGGATCTCGGCGCGGGTGCGGGGCGGGGTCGCGGCCCACGCCTCCGCTGCCTCGGCGGCGGCATCCAGTGCCCGGATACCGTCCTCGGGCCGCGCATTGGCGATGCGCTTGATCACGCGGCCGGTCGCCGGATCGCTGACCTCGATCGGGTCGGCGGAGCCGGCCTCCCACCGCCCGCCGATGAACAGGCCGTCGGGAACTCTGGCGAGCAGCTCTTCCTCGCGCGCGGTCAGCGCGGGCGCGGTCGATGCTGGAGTGGTGTCGACGACGCTCATGCCTGGGCCACCGCCTCGGCGACCACGTCGAGACCCTCGATCAGCAGGTGGTCGGGGATGCTCAGCGGCGGCAGGAAGCGGATCACGTTCCCGTAGGTGCCGCAGGTCAGCAGGATGACGCCGGCCGCGTGTGCGGCCGCGGCGACCTTGTTCGCGAGTGCTGCATCCGGATCGCCCGTGGCGGGGTCGACGAGTTCAATCGCGACCATCGCGCCTCGGCCGCGCACCTCGGCGACGCGGGGATCCGCGTCTCGCAGCATCTCGAGCTTCTCGAAGAGGATCGCGCCGATCTCGCCGGCGCGCTCGGCCAGGTTCTCGGCCTCGTACGTCTCGATCGTCGCGAGAGCCGCCACACAGGCGAGCGGGTTGCCGCCGTACGTGCCGCCCAGGCCGCCGACCTGCGGCGCATCCATGATCTCGGCGCGACCGGTGACCGCGGAGAGCGGGAGGCCGCCCGCGATGCCCTTGGCCGTGACGATGAGGTCGGGGACGATGCCGAACTGCTCGGAGGCGAACATCGTGCCGGTGCGCGCGAATCCGGTCTGCACCTCGTCGGCGATGAACACGACTCCGTTCGCGGCGGCCCACTCGGCGAGGGCAGGCAGGAATCCGTCGGCGGGCACGATGAAGCCGCCTTCGCCCTGGATGGGCTCGATGATGATGGCGGCCAGGTTGGCGGCACCGATCTGCTTCTCAATCTGCAGGATGGCGCGGGCGGCGGCCTCGGCGCCACTGAGCCCGCCATCCCGAAGCGGATAGCTGAGTGGGGCACGGTAGATCTCGGGTGCGAAGGGTCCGAAGCCGTTCTTGTACGGCTGGTTCTTGGCGGTCAGCCCCATCGTGAGGTTGGTGCGCCCGTGGTAGGCGTGATCGAAGGCGACGACAGCCTGCTTGCCCGTGTAATGGCGGGCGATCTTCACCGCGTTCTCGACGGCCTCCGCCCCCGAGTTGAAGAGAGCGCTGCGCTTGGCGTGGTCGCCCGGCGTGAGGCGGTTGAGCGCCTCCGCGACGTCGACGTAGGAGTCGTACGGGGCGATCGTGAAGCAGGTGTGGGTGAACTGCGCGACCTGGGCGACGACCGCATCCACCACTCGCGGAGCCGAGTTGCCGACGCCGGTCACCGCGATGCCCGAGCCGAGGTCGATGAGCGAGTTGCCGTCGACGTCGACGAGCACGCCGCCGCCCGCAGCAACCGTGAACACGGGAATGGTCGTGCCGACGCCCGCAGCGACTGCCTGCGCCTTGCGCTCCATCCGTCTGCGCGACTCGGGGCCGGGGATAGGTGTAACGAGCCGGCGCTCCTGCGGGAGCGAGGGCCCACCGGTGACGGGGGCGGTGACGGGAAGGTCGACGATGGTCATGGGGAAATCGTATGGAGCGTCGGCGGTGGCTCTCATCGACAGCTTGTACAATCATGTCCAACACGTTGGACACATTGGCAAGGAGGAAACGTGCCCGCCACCCTGGCCCAACTGCTGGCCCGCCCCGAGCTCGGGCTGCGCTTGCTCACTCCGTCCGCCAGGGATGCGCTCGACCGGCCGATCCTCTGGGCGCACAGCTCCGAGCTCGCCGACCCCACCCCCTTCCTCGGCGAGGGCCAGGTGCTGCTCGTCACGGGAACGCCCGACGACGTCGACCCCTACGTGACACGCCTCGTCGAGCACGGCATAGCCGGCCTCGGATTCGGCACCGAGGTCGTGCGCGACGGAACCCCCGATGCCCTGGTCGAGGCATGCATCCGTCGGGGGCTGCCGCTCTTCGAGGTGCCGTACCGCACACCCTTCATCGCGATCGCGCGGTTCATCGCCGACCGGGTCGCCGCCGACGCGTACGCCCGCAGCACGTGGGCGCTCCGCGCATCCCGGGCCATCTCGCTTGCTGCCCTGCGACCGGATGCGCTCGGCTCGGCTCTCGCCGAACTCGCCCGCCAGCTCGGTCGGCCCGTCGTCCTCCTGGGTGCCACCAGCGCCGTCGACCGGGTCCATCCGGCGCACGCCCTCGGCGCAGACGCGCGCGCAGCCCTCTCGACAGCGGCGGAGGCTCTGCTTCACCCCCGTCGCCGGGCGGGAAGCACGGTCCAACTCGCCGACGAGCAGTTCGCCCTGCAGACCATCGGCGCCGCGGGACGCTTGCGCGGCGTGCTCGCCGTCGGAGGCGACACTCTCGATCAGGCCGCACAGCAGGTCGTCACGAGCGTCGTCGCACTGGCCGGTCTCGCCCTCGAACAGACCCGGGCGACGGATGCGGCGCGAGCGCGACTGAGGACGGCCTGCTGGCGCGCGCTCCTCGCCGGAGACCACGTGGCCGCTGCCGCGATCGCCGAGCCGGTGATCGGAGACCTGCCCGGAGGACCCGCGCGGGTGGTGCTGGCGCGAGGCGCTGGCGTCGAGGCGGCCGCGGAATGGCTGGACCTGCATCCGTCGACCTTCTACGCCCGCGACGGCGACGACCTGATCGTGCTGGCCGCTGCGGCACCGGGTGCTCGCGGCTCAGCCGTAGAGCTCGCAACCAACCTTGCATCACGGTTCGACCTGCGCGCCGGAGTGTCTGCGCCGGCCGCCCTCGACGCGCTCCCGCGCGCTTTCGACCAGGCCACCGCATCCCGAGACCGCGCAACCGCCGAGGCACCCGTCAGTACGTTCGACGACCTCGCCGGCGGTGGGATGCTCGCCCTGTTGCAAACAGACGACGCCCGTACAGTCGCGGCCGCATCCCTCTCCGCGCTCACCGACGACCCGACCCTGCTCGCGACCCTGCGAACCTGGCTCGACCACAACGGTGTTTACGACGCGGCCGCCCGCGAACTCGGTATCCACCGCCACACGCTCCGCGCCCGCGTCGCCGACGCCGAACGCCTGCTCGGCCGCGACCTCACCCCGTTCGCCGCCCGCGCGGACCTGTACGCGGCGCTGCAGCTCATCCCGTGACCTAGGACTCCCGGGTGATCGACACCGACACGAAAAGTTCCGACCCAGCGGTTCCCGCGTAGACACCACGGAGGGGCGCCACGTCGGTGTAGTCCCGGCCGTGTCCGACCCGCACATGCCGGTCGCCGATCGCGAGACCGTTGGTCGGGTCGTAGCCATGCCACGTTCCGCAGAACCACTCCACCCAGGCGTGCGACTCCCCCACGACGGTCTCACCGATCTGTGCGTCCGCCACCGGATGCAGATACCCGGAGACGTACCGCGCGGGCAGTCCCGCAGCACGCAACGCCCCCACCGCGACGTGAGCGATGTCCTGACACACCCCTTTCCGCGATTCCCACGCCTCAGCGGCTGTCGAACTCACCCCCGTCACTCCGCTCACGTACTCCATCGCGTCGCCGACTTGCTCGCAGATCCGCAGGCCAACCGCGCAAGGATCGTCAGCATCCTGCGTTCGCGCCGACTCGGCGAGCGCCACCACCGAGGGAGGCGGCGCCGTCGGCGGAGTCTGCGACAGCTGCTGCACGCACTCTCCCGAGCGCTGCACCACCGCGTCCAGGCTCGTCCAATCAAGACCGGTCGACGGATGCGCGGCCTCCAACACCTCGACCAGACTGCTCGCCGTGATGGTCAGCTCCTCATGCGGAGCGAGCACATCGAATGCGAGCACGCGCGTGCCCCAGTAGTCCGTGTACTGGTGGTGCGACGACACCGGATGCACGTCGAGGTTCGCGTGCAGCACGAGCTGCCGGTCGCCCGACACGGGCAGCATCCGGGCCTCGTTGTACGACGCCGTCACCTCGCCGCCGTAGTGGAACCCGGTGGAGTGCACGATCCTCAATCGCTTCATCGTGCATCCCCCACCCAGCTCGGCGCGACGTTCTCGGGAAAGTAGCGGCGTCGGATCGCCTCGGTCGCGGTGCTGGTCGCCTCCTGGATCGCCGACATGTGGGCCGGCAGATCATCGAGCACCTCGGCGACGGGTCGGAACTCCAGGTCGCTCTGGATCTTCCCGAGCAGTCGTTGCGCCCGGTCGGACACTCCCGCACGCTCCAGTCGTGGCTCGATCTCGCGCAGCGATTCGACTGCCCGTGTCACGGAGAACAGGATCGACCGCGGAAACAGTCGGTCGTGCAAGAGGAACTCGGCTGCGTTGCGCGCCGACGGCACGCCCCGATACGTGCGCAGATAGGCCTCGTATGCGCCGCAGGATCGCAGGATGGTCGTCCAACTCGGCCCGCTGGCCTCCGTCAGCGATCGGGTCGCCAACAGTCGAGCGGTCATATCGGCGCGTTCCAGGCTGCGGCCGAGGGTGAAGAACTGCCACGCCTCGTCGCGACTGGCCCCTGAGTCCATGAGCCCGACGGCGAGCGCCGTGCGGTCGCGTACCCAGTTGAAGAATTCGTGCACTTTGTCGCTGGTGACGCGTCGCGGCATCCGCGCGGTCGTCGTGTTGAGGCACTCCCACAACTCGGTGGAGACGATCTCTCGAGCCCTCCGCGCGTTCTCCCGCGCCGCGCTGAGCGAGTAAACGATCGAGGCCGGGGCACTGCGATCGACGGCCAGGATGCGCAGCACATCCTCGCGAACCAGTTCGCCCGCCGGTGCTTCGCTTCCCATCACGCCGAGCAGCGAGCGGCACGCGGTGTCCTCGTCGATCCACGGGTCCTCGAGAAGCAACTGCAGGTGCACGTCCAGGATGCGTGCCGTGCCGTCGCTTCGTTCGATGTAGCGCCCGATCCAGAACAGGCTCGACGCGATGCGGCTCAGCACGACGCCGCCCGCTGCTGCTGTTGCTGCTGCTGCTGTTGCTGTTGTTGCTGTTGCTGGTCGGTGCGCGGCGCATCCTGCTCCGAATGGTCGGGAGCATGCTGCGTGCCGTATGCCGCCAGCGAACCCGCGGCTTGCTCGGCCACAAGGCCGGACACCCCGCGACCCTCGCCTTCCGGATCCCGGGCCGAACCGGTCGTCCCGACCACCCAGGTGTCTTTGGAACCACCGCCCTGACTGCTGTTCACGACGAGCTGTCCCTCGCCCAGCGCCACCCGGGTCAGTCCACCCGGCAGCACCCAGACGTCGCGGCCGTCGTTCACGGCGAACGGTCGAAGGTCGACGTGCCGCGGGCGCATCCCTGCTTCCACCAGTGTCGGGATGGTCGACAACTGCACCACAGGCTGCGCGATCCAGCCGCGCGGGTCGGCGATCAGACGCGCGCGCAGTGCTGCGAGCTCCTTCTTCGACGCCGCCGGTCCGATCACCAGCCCCTTGCCCCCGGAACCGTCGACCGGCTTGACCACCAGCTCGTCGAGCCGGTCGAGCACCTCGGCGAGCGCATCCGGATCTTCGAGACGCCACGTGTCGACGTTCGGGAGCAGCGGTTCCTCCGCGAGGTAGTACCGGATGAGGTCGGGCAGGTAGGTGTAGACGAGCTTGTCGTCGGCGACACCGTTGCCGACCGCGTTCGCGATCGTGACCGTACCGAGCCTCGCCGCGAGCATGAGGCCGGGCGTCCCGAGCACCGAGTCGACTCGAAACTGCAGCGGGTCGATGAACTCGTCGTCGATGCGCCGGTAGATCACGTCCACGCGCTGCGGCCCCGAGGTCGTGCGCATCCAGACCTTGCCGCCCGAGCAGAACAGGTCCCTGCCCTCGACCAGCTCGACGCCCATCAACCGGGCGAGCAGAGTGTGCTCGAAGTATGCGGAGTTGTAGACGCCCGGCGTCAGCACGACGACGTTCGGCGACTCCATCCCGTCGGGCGCGCTCGCCTTCAACGCCTGCAACAAGCGGTGGGGGTAGTCCCCGACCGGCCGGACCCGCATCGATGTGAAGAGTTCAGGCAGCGTCTGCGCCATTACCCTGCGATTCGAGATCACATAGCTCACACCGCTCGGCACGCGCACGTTGTCTTCGAGCACGCGCCACTCGCCACGCTCATCCCGGATCAGATCGATGCCCGAGACCTGGATGCGCACACCGTTCGCACTCTCGATCCCCGCTGCCGCACGATGAAAGTGCGCCGAGGACGTGATGAGCCCGGCAGGGATGACGCCGTCGCGCACCGCATTCTGGGCGCCGTAGACATCGCTCAGGAAGGCTTCAAGCGCCCGAACCCGCTGCTTGATGCCCGCCTCGACGCGCCGCCACTCGGCCTGCTCGATGACCCGGGGAACCGCATCCAACGGGAACGGCCGCTCCTCGCCGGCGAAGTCGAACGTGACGCCCTGCGCCAGGTAGGAGCTGGCCAACGCATCCGTGCGACCGCGCAACTCCTCTTGGGTGAGTGCGGCGAGAGCGCCGTAGAGCTCGCGGTAGGGAGCACGCGCGTGCTCGGCCGAAGCCGACCGTCCGAAGCGGGCGAACATCTCGTCCCACGCGTCACCGCCCCCGCGCCGGCTCTTGCCTGCCAGCACACCGTAACCGCCGAACAGATCGCCCATGTGCAGACGCTACCCAGCGCGCGTTTCCCCCACGTTTCCGCAGGTTTCCATCGCGCTACGCCTCCGGATATCGGCGCCGACTATGGCTGCAGCCGCGCGTGGGTCCAATCGGCGCCGTCGGCAGCGCGCCGGTACGCCAGCCGCCGATGCAGCCGGTTCGAGCGGCCCTGCCAGAACTCGATGGACGCTGGCGTCAGACGGTATCCGGCCCAATCATCGGGCTTCAGGATGCTCTGCTCCCCTCCGCAAGAGCGGTCGCCTCGGCGACGAGCGCGCCCTCATCCGGCAGCGGCTGCCCCTGCCGGGACGCCGCCGTCGTCGCTTGCGCGGCTCTCGGCCGATCCGCGAACAGGGCCGCCGACTCGTCGGCCGCGAGTAGCTCGACTGTGCCTTCGACCCGCAGCTGCTGCATCGTCTCGCGCCAGTAGAAGCCGAGTGCCGCATACGGATTGGCCGCGAGATCCCGGCCTTTGCGGCTCGATGTGTACGTTCCGAAGATCAGCCCGCGTTCGTCGAACGCCTTCACGAGAACGACGCGGGTCGACGGGATGGCGGGCCCGTCCGCATCCTGAGGCCCGGCCGTCGCCAGGGATGCGGCCAACGGTTCGCGCACCCCGTCGGCCTGGGCGCGCACCAGCCATCCCTTGAGCAGCGGCATCGGATCGGCGGGCGGCGAATCGAACTCGGGGAGGTGCAGACTTTCGTCTCCGCTGAGGGTGTCGTTCGTGTCGGCCATGTCACCGACTGTACCGATCCCGCTTATTCGGCAGAATGGCTGAATGACCACACCCATTTCCGGAACTCACTTCGGCCTGACCTCCGGCGACTACCACGCCACGATCGCCTCCGTCGGGGCCACGCTTCGCACGCTCGAGTTCCGCGGCCGTCCGCTCGTCGTCCCCTTCGACGCCGACGAGGTGCGGCCGGCCTTCCGCGGTGCGACCCTCGCTCCGTGGCCGAATCGGGTCGTCGACGGGCGCTACACGTTCAACGGGGTCGCGCAGCAGCTCGCGCTCACCGAGCCGTCCCGCGGGCACGCCCTTCACGGACTCGCCAGCTGGCTCGACTTCACGGTCGTGGACCGCGCCGCCGACAACGTCACCCTGTCGGCCACGATCGAGGCGCAAGCCGGATACCCGCACCGAGTGGATGTCGCCGTCACCTTCAGCCTCGACGAGGACGGCCTGCACACCACGGTCACCGCGACCAACACGGGCACCGACGTCGCCCCCTGGGGCACCGCCCCGCATCCGTACCTCGTCGCCGGCGAAGGCCACGTCGACGACTGGACTCTGACGCTGCCCGCCACGACCGTGGTGACGGTCACCGAGGACCGCCTGGTCCCGATCGCCGCCGAGCCGGTCGACGCCGAGGCCGCCGCCGGCCTCGATTTCGTCGAGCCCCGCCTCATCGGCGACACGTTCATCGATCACGCGTACACCGACCTGGTTCGGGATGCGCAGGGCATGGCCACCGTGTCGGTCCTGACCGCAGACGGCACGGGCGTCGAGATGGTCTGGGATGAGGCATGCCCGTGGGTGCAGATCCACACCGCCGACAACGACGACCCGGCGCAGAGCCGGCTCGGTCTGGCCGTCGAGCCGATGACGTGCCCGCCCGACGCCTTCAACTCGGGTGTCGACGTCGTCGTGCTGCAGCCGAACGAGTCGACATCGGCAGGCTGGACCATCCGCGCCGTCTGACAGCTAGGCGGTCGCGGCCCCGTTTGAAAGGGCTGCTTCCTCCGTGGCCAGTCGCGCACGCAACGAGGCCAGCAGCAGCTCGACTCCCAGGTCGAAGGCACGATCCGCCCGCTCCCGTCCCGGCTCTCCGCGGCTCACCAGTCGCCCGAGGGCGGAGGCGGGGTCGGCGTGCCAGACCTCGGGCGGGGCGGAGAGGTCGAGCCCCGAACCGAGCGCGAACGCATCCAGAACGGCCACGATCACGAGCACGTCATCGTCGGGAAATCCCGCCGAGAGCAGGGCCTCGGCGAGCGCCTCGTAGTACCCGAGTACGGTCACGTCGGTCACGGGCTTGCCGACGAGCAGCGGCAGGACCAACGGATGCGCGGCGAACATCGCCCGCTGCGACCGCACGACGTACTCGACCACCGCATCCCATTCGAGCCCTTCGGGCACTGCGATCTCGGACTGCACCGCGAGGCGTCCGCGCATCAGCTCGACGATCGCATCCCTGCCCTCGACGTGGTTGTACAGCGAAGACGGGGTGACGCCCAGTTGCCGGGCCAGCGCGTTCACTCCGAACGGCTTGCCGGCGTCGACCAGCGCGATCGCCGAGTCGGCGATCAGGTCTGTGCTCAGGATGGGCGACGACGGTCTCGGCATCCTCTCCCCTTTCGCTCGCGGCCTTCTCTGTGCATAATAAACGAACACTATTCGTTTTAGCACCCGGATGGACCCCATGACCTTCGAACTCGTGCGCTCGACCGGCGCCCCCGCATCCCTCGCCCGCGTTGCCGGAAGCCGCGACGATGCCGCACCGGTGCGCATCGGCGTCGTGCAGCACGCCTGGCAGCCCGACCGCGCCGCGCTCGAAGCCGAGCTCAGCGAAGCGGTCGCTCTAGCCGCATCCGAGGGCGCGGAGATCGTGTTCCTGCCCGAGCTGACGCTCTCGCGCTATCCGGCCGACACGATCCCGAGCGGTCGCGCAGATGAGCTCGCCGAAGACCTCGAGACCGGACCGACCCGCCGCTGGGCGGCCGAGGCAGCCGCGGCAAACAGCGTCTTCGTGCACGCGTCGCTCTACCAGCGCACCGGCGACGAAGACGGCCGCGGGCTCAACACGGCCATCGTCGTCTCCCCGTCGGGAGAGATCGTCGCGAAGACGCACAAGCTGCACATCCCGGTGACCGCCGGATACTACGAGGACAAGTACTTCCGCGCCGGGCCTGCCGACGAGCCCTACCCCGTTCACGAGCTCGCAGAGCTTCCCGGCGTGCGGCTCGGGATGCCGACCTGCTGGGACGAGTGGTTCCCCGAGGTCGCGCGGGCTTACGGCCTGCAGAACGCGAACGTCGTCGTCTATCCGACGGCGATCGGTTCCGAGCCCGACCATCCCGAGTTCGACACGCAGCCGCTCTGGCGTCAGGTGATCGTCGGCAACGGGATCGCCAACGGAACGTTCATGGTCGTGCCCAACCGCACCGGTTCGGAGACGAAGCCCGACGGCACCCCCGGCAACACCTTCTACGGCTCGTCGTTCGTGAGCGACCCGTACGGACGGATCCTGGCCGAGGCGCCGCGGGACTCGCAGGCGGTACTGGTCGTCGACCTCGATCTGCCGCAGCGCGACGATTGGCTGGCGCTGTTCCCCTTCCTCGCAACGCGCCGGCCCGACACCTACGACCTGCTCGGCCCGACCCGATGAGCGCCGCGTGGCTGATGCCGCACGAGGGCGACCCGCACGAGCGCACCTGGCTCGCCTGGCCCAGCAGCGGCTACACGCTCGGTGACACGGCGGAGGACGCCGAGGACGCCCGCACCACGTGGGCGGCGGTCGCCAACGCCGTCGCCGAGTTCGAGCCCGTGTCCGTAGTTGTCGACCCGCGTGACCGGGATCTGGCCCCGCGCTACCTGTCCGCCTCGATCGCGCTGCACGAAGCAGCCCTCGACGACGCGTGGATGCGCGATATGGGTCCCACCTTCGTGCGCTCCACCTCGACGGGCGAGCTGGGCGCCGTCGACTGGATCTTCAACGGCTGGGGCGCGCAGGACTGGGCCACGTGGGAGCACGACAGCAAGGTCGGCGCGCGCGTGGCGTCGTGGGCCGGGGCCACGCACATCCCGAGCCCGCTGGTGAACGAGGGCGGCGGCATTCACGTCGACGGCGAGGGGACCGTGCTCGCCACCGAGACCGTGCAGCTCGACCCCGGACGCAACCCCGGCCTCACCCGCGAAGACGTCGAAGCCGAGTTCGCGCGAACGGTCGGCGCGACCAAGACGATCTGGCTGCCGCGCGGGCTCACCCGCGATTCCGAACGGTTCGGTACCCGGGGGCACGTGGACATCGTCGCCGCTTTCGCGCGCCCCGGCGCCGTGCTGCTGCACACGCAGCGCGACCCCGAGCATCCTGACTTCGAGGTGTCGCGTCAACTGCGCGATGTTCTCGAAGGGGCGACGGATGCAGCCGGCCGCGCCCTGGAGATCGTCGAGGTCCCCGCGCCCGCAACGTTGCGGGACGAAGACGGCTGGACCGATTACAGCTACATCAACCACCTGCTGGTCAACGGCGGAGTGATCGCCTGCTCGTTCGGCGACCCGCACGATGCCGAGGCCGCGGCAATCCTCGCGGACGCCTACCCTGGCCGCCGTGTCGTCACGGTCGACGCGCGTCCGCTCTTCGCCCGCGGCGGCGGCATCCACTGCATCACGCAGCAGCAGCCGGCCTAGCCCTCCTAACGCCATCGAGTCCGGGAGGAATCCCCTTTCCCAGCGATTCAAATGGGGATTTCTCCCGGACTCGATGTGCGTAGGCGGGGTCGGGAGGGCGCAGCGGGTTAGGAGGGCGCGGCGGGGTCAGCAGGGGGCGAGAGCGGTCACGATCGCCGCGGCGGTCTCGCGGCCGACGCGGATCGCACCGTCGACGTGCTGGTAGCCCTTGCCCGCCATGTCGCTGCACGAGAAGTGGATGGGTCCGACCGGCTCCCGCAGGTCGCTGCCGTAGCGCGCCAGCCCGCCCATGTCGAAGCTCGCCGCGTACGCTCCCCGCGTCCACTCCTCGCTTCCCCAGTCGCTCTCGTAGTAGACCACCGGGTGGAGCGCAGCCTCGCCGTAGTAGTGCGACAGTGACTCCAGGATGCGCGCCCGACGCTCCTCGGCCGGGAGCTTGAAGACCCCGTCCGCCTCCTCGTCCGAGACGAATCCGACGAGCGTGCCGCGTGGGTCGCCGTCGTAGCAGTTGTCGTACGCCTCGTGCACGACCTCGTACGGGCTGAATGCCGTGCCCGAGTATCCGTCCTCCCGCCAGAACGGCGTCTCGTAGACCGCATGCACCTTGATGACGAAGCCCATCGACAGGTGCTGGTGCATCTGCTGCTGCCGCCGGGGCAGCGGGGGTTCATACGAGATGCGGCTGATCAGGATGGGCGGCAGGGCCAGGATCGCGGACCGTGCGTGCACCTCGACCCCGTCCGCGACCGCGGTGACGCCATCCGCGTCCCAGCGCAGCGTGCGCACTGGCTGCCCGAGGTGGACATCCTCACCGAGTCGCTCGGCGAGCAGCAGCGGAACCTGCTGCAGGCCGCCCTTCACCCGCTTGTCCAGGATGAAGTCGGCGTCGACGAGGTTCGAGAAGCTCCCGGCGGAGGCGGCCATCAGCAGCGCCTGCAGCGCGGAGAACGCGTGCGCGGGCTTGGTGAGCATCGCACCGGCGATGAACATCCCGATATTGAGCCGCGCCTCCTCGTCATCGGTCTGCGTCTCCAGCCAGCGGCTGAACGAGATCTCGTCGAGTTCCTTGGCGACAGGATGCTGCCACGGCCGATCCGGATCGATCTCCGCGACCAGCGCATCCAGCTTCTCGATCAGCGTGAGGATCTCGTGCTCGGTCTGTGCCGGCACAGGAAAGATCTCGCCCGCGAACGTGCGCCGTTCGCCACTCGGGCTGATGTAGATGTTGAGTCCTTCGCGGTAACGCTCGTAGGTGTCGAGGCCGAGCTCGTGCAGTGTCTCGATGAGCGCATCCTGATCGGGCGACACCCACTGGCCGCCGATCTCAAGAGTCGCGCCGTCGATGTCGTTCGTCCACAGCCGGCCGCCAACACGGTCGCGTGCTTCCAAGACCGCGACGCTGAGGCCGGCCTTCTTGAGTTCTGTAGCCGCCGTCAATCCCGACGCTCCTGCGCCCACGATGACGACGTCACGCTCGATGCTGGTCACTCGTTGTCTGTCGCTTTCTGCTCGCAAAGCGCTGATCCTCGCCCGACGGACATCATCCGGAAGGGGTGATGCCCACGCTACATCGGCCGCGCTACATTCAGCCAACCACCGGCTCATTTGCGACTGAAAGGGCAACGTCATGACCAGCTTCTGGGATTTCCTCTGGTTCCTCTTCTGGACCTACATCTTCGTGTCGGTCATCATCATCCTGATTCAGATCTTCGTCGACCTGTTCAGCGACAAGACCCTGAACGGCTGGTTCAAGGCGCTCTGGGTCATCTTCCTCGTGTTCCTTCCCTTCCTCGGGGCGCTGATCTACCTGGTCACGCGTGGCCGCGGGATGGCGGAACGTCGCGAGGGACGGATGATGGTGCGGTCGGCCGGAGCCGGGGCGCCCGCATACGCTCCACCCGCCGCGGCCGCGTCGCCCGGGGTCTCGCCGTCGGAAGAGATCACCCGCGCCAAGGCGCTTCTCGACTCTGGCGCGATCACCCAGGCCGAGTACGACACCATCAAGGCGCGCGCCCTCGGCTGAGCACGGAGTGAGATGGGGCCCCTTCGCGAGAAGGGGCCCTTTTCACATGTCTGGGACTTCGGAGACAATCGACGGATCGACGGCCTCGATGAGGAGCGGCCATTCGGCGGGGGCGCCCGCGACGCGCCAGACCCTGACCATCGCGCCCGCGCTCGGCACCTGCGGTTGAAGCAGTCCGGCCGCCCGGGCTGTCGGCCGGTGCCACACGGCGTTGACCGTTCCGCCGTCCGAGATGGTCACGGCGAGGGTGAAGGTGTCGACGCGGCCGTCCTCGAGCGTCGAGACCGTGCGCTGACGGATGGTTCCAGACTCGAGGTGAATGCGCCCGGCGCCGTCGGCCCAGCGTTGTCGGGCGACCGCGCGCAGACGACCGTCGGCGATGGAGCCGACGTAGGCGAACCAGAGCGTGAAAAGCAGCCCGCCGATCATCACGGTGAAGATCAGCGAAAACCACCAGCCAGGCGTCGGCTGCGACCAGAGGAGGACGACTCCTGCCGCCCCGCCGATGGACGCGATGAGCAGCAGTACGAGCAGCGTCATGACGGTCGCGGGACGCATCCGGCCGCGGAGAGGGAGCGCTGTCGGTGGCGAGGGCTCGCTCCAGACGTCGAGGAGACGGACGACGTGTCCGGTCGACGGAGCGGTCGAGGTGGCCATGCGCCGACCCTATCGGGCGCGGGTATACATCCGGAGTCGTGCCCTCCGAACGCTATTGAGGAGCGGGTGCGCGCCTGCGCGCGGCGGCTTTCCAGCCGAAGTCCACCACGACCGCCAGGGCGATGATGACCACGAGCGCGATCGCTGTCGTCGGCTCGTTCACCAACGTCGTGGTGCAGAAGACGATGAACGTGCCGAGCGTCGCGATCAACCCGATGACGAGAACGACGATATTCGCGCCCGTCTTCCGGAACAGCCGGAAGTGCGCGACGCTGACCGCTGAGAAGACGAGCAGTGCGACAGCGCTGCCGATGGAGGCGATCGCGTTCAGGTTGAAGCCGATCACCAACAGGATGGCGAGCGCCGCCATCACCAGCAGACCCGTCGGGAATCGACCGACTCCACGGGAGAAGACCGGCGGGAACTGGCCGACCGAGGCCAGGTGTCGCGTCATCCCGATCGACGGATAGAGTCCCGCGTTGACTGCGCCGGTGGTGGAGAACAGGGCCGTGATGACCATGAGCACGTAGCCGGCCTGTCCGAGCGTCGGCTTGGCCGCCTCGGCGAGCGCGGTCGTCCCATAACGGACGACCTCGTCGGCGGTGAGGGTTCCGAAGACTCCGAGCGATACCGCGACGTAGACCGTTGTCGCGATCGCCAGCGCAAGATAGATGGCCCGAGGAAGCTGCCGCGCCGGGTTCGGCAGATCCTTCGCGGTGAACGTGATCACGCCGAAGCCGAGGAAGGCGAAGAACGTGAGGGCGACGCTCGCGATGATCTCCTGCACACCCGGGTATCCGGAGGGGGCGAGCAGCGCGGGGTTCCAATTGGCGATGGTTACGATCGCGAACACGACCAGGATCACGAGAACCACGGTCACGATGACCGACTGCACCCGGGCGACGGCAGCCGACCCGATGGCGTTGAGGGCGGTCATCACCAGGATCAGCAACACCGCGCAAACCGTGGCCCAGAAAGGATCGTCGTGCGCGACGACGGCGCTCGCGTATCCGCCGAACGACGAAGCGATCATCGCCACGACGATCGAACCCGCCGTGAAGAACAGCCACGCTCCGATCCCGGCGGTGTGTCCGGCGCCGAAACCACGCTCGAGGTAGGCCAGGATGCCTCCACCCGACGGGTACTTCGCCCCGAGCTTCGCGAACGAGTATCCCTGCAGAGCCGCGATGATCCCGGCGATCAGGAACGACAGCCAGACGGCTGAGCCGGCAACCGCACCTGCCGCTCCGAGCAGGGCGAAGATGCCCGCTCCCACCATCGAGCCGACCCCGATGAAGGTCGCCTGCATGACGGTCATCCGCTTCTCGGTGCTGCCTGTGCTCACGGTGGCTCCTTGCGCGTACGGGCGAGTATGCGCTGAGGCTATTCCGCCCGTCTCACCCCACAATCACCCGCACAGGATGATTTGGTCGGGTCGATCATCCGGGAAACTCTGTCCTGAATGATCGGCTGAACGAGAGGCTCGTCATGAACATCTTCATCGTCATTCTGGAAGCGGTCGTCGTCATCGGGGCGATCGTCCTGGGTGTCAGAACGGGTGGAATCGGTCTCGGACTGTGGGGAGTCGTCGGCACCGCGATCCTCGTGTTCGTCTTCCGGCTGCCGCCCGGCTCCCCACCGATCGACGCGTTCTTCATCATCATCGCGGTGATCACGGCATCCAGCGCGATGCAGGCAGCCGGCGGCATCGACTACCTCGTGTCGATCGCGTCGAAGATCATCCAGCGCAATCCGAAACGGCTGACCTACGTGGCACCGCTCGTCGCGTTCGTCTTCACGGTTCTGTCGGGAACGTCCAACATCTTCATCGCGCTGATCCCGGTCATCTACGAGACCTCGTACCGCAACGGTCAGCGTCCCGAGAAGGCACTCGCCGCTTCGACTGTCACGTCGGGCCTCGGCATCACGGCCAGCCCGGTCTCCGCCGCGATGGCGGCCTACCTGGTGCTGATCGAGCCCTCGGGATACGGCCTCCCGCAGGTGCTGCTCATCACGATCCCCGCCGCCATCGTCGCCTGCATCGCCACCTCGTTCGTTCAGCAGCGAATCGGCAAGGAGCTCGCCGACGACCCGGTGTTCCAGGAGCGCGTCGCCGAGGGCCGGGTTCAGGTTCCGGCCGTGCTCGAATCGAAGATGGCAGCAACCAGCGCGGGAGCCAAAGCGACCACAGCGGATGGCACGACGACGGCCGTCACGGTCGACGAGCCGCCCACCCGCGGACGCTCCGGCCGGAGGCGCGAACCGGTCCCTGTCGTGGAGCACACGGTGCCCCCGGGCGGTCGCACGGCAGCCATGATCTTCATCGTCGGCACCCTGCTCGTCGTCGTCCTCGGCCTGTTCCCCTCGCTGCGACCGGCTTTCCCCGATGAGGAGGGCAACCTCGTTCCGCTCGGGATGTCGACCGTGATCGAGATGGTGATGTTCACGGCTGCTCTGGTCATCATCCTGGTGCGCCGGGTGAAGCCGACCCTGGTCGTGGAGCAGCCCTTGCTGCGTGCCGGCTATGTCGCCGCGGTCGCCCTGTTCGGTATCGCTTGGATGGCTGACACCTTCATCTCGGCCAATGAGGAAACCATCATCAAGCCCCTGGGTGAGCTGATCAAGAGCTACCCGCTGCTCCTGGCCGTCGCACTCTTCCTCGTCTGTGGCCTCACGACGAGCCAGTCGGCGACCACCAACACGCTCATCCCGATCGCGATAACAGCGGGTCTTGCCCCTGGCGTGATCACGGCGATGTGGCCATCCCTGATCGGTGTGTGGCTGTTCCCGGCGAACGGAGGTCAGATCGCGTCGGTTGAAACCGACCTGACGGGTTCGACCAAACTCACGCAGGTGCCGATCTGGCACTCGTTCACGATACCGATGCTCGTGTCCTGGGTCTCCGTCGTCGTTGCCGGCCTGCTGATCCAGCTCGTCGTCCCAGCCTGACCATCACCCCGCTCTCGAGGAGGAAACCATGTCGGAGTCCGAAGACCTGACCGCGGCGGCCGCCGCGCTGATGCCGGACGTTCTCGAACGTCTGGAGACGCTCGTGCGCATCCCGTCGGTCGCGTTCCCGGGATTCGATCCCCAGCCGGTCGCCCAGATGGGCCAGGCCGTCGTCGACCTGTTCAAGGCGGCCGGAGCTTCGAACGCAGAACTGCTCGACGTGCCCGACGGCTACCCCTGCGTCTACGCCGAGATGGAGGGGCCGGAAGGATCGCCGACCGTGCTGCTTTACGCGCACTACGACGTGCAGCCGGCGCCGGCGAGCCAGGGGTGGTCGAGCGAGCCGTTCGAGCCGACGACCAAGGCGGACGGCCGCATCTACGGCCGAGGCGCCGCCGACGACAAATCCGGGCTGGTCATCAACTACGCCACCCTCAAGCTGCTCGGTGAGCAGCTGCCGTGCCACATCAAGCTCCTCTCCGAGGGCGAGGAGGAGACGATCTCGCACCTGGAGCAGTTCGTCGAGGACAACCCGGAACGCTTCGCCTGCGATGTCGCGGTGATCGCCGACATCGGCCCTCAAGAAGTCGGACGCCCTGGCCTCACTACTGCGCTCCGCGGCGACGTGGCTTGCACGCTGACCGTGCGCACCCTGGCGAATCCGGTCCACTCCGGCATGTTCGGCGGTGCGGCTCCGGATGCGATGACCGCGATGATCCGCATCCTCGACACCCTGCACGACGAGAACGGTGACACCGTCATCCCGGGGGTCGACTCGGGACACTGGTCGGGTGCCGATATGGATGAGCCCGTCTATCGCAGCGGATCCTCGATCCTCCCCGGCGTCGACTACCTCGGCACCGGATCGCTGTCCGATCGGATCTGGATGAAGCCGTCGGTCACCGTTCTCGGGATGGACCTGCCGAGCACCGCCGAGGCGTCGAACGTCCTGCTCCCCGAGGTGACCGCACGCCTCTCGATGAGGATCGTGCCCGGCGCCGACGCGGACGCCCAGCTCGACGCGCTCATGGACCACCTCCGGTCGCAACGGCCTTGGAACTGCGAGGTGACGGTCGAGAAAGTGAAGGCCGGGCATCCCTTCGCCGTCGACGAATCGCACCCGGCCATAGCCGCGGCCATCGACGCACTGGGTGAGGCGTACGGCTCCTCGGTCGAGTCCATCGGCAGCGGAGCATCGATCCCCCTCGTGGCCTCGCTGCAGAAGATCGCGCCGAAGGCCGCCATCGTCCTGTGGGGGGTCGAGGACACGAAGCAGTCGCGCATCCACGCATCCGACGAGTCCGTCGATCCGGAGGAGATCCAGCGGATGATCGTCGCCCAGACGCTGTTCCTCCGCAAGTTCGCGAGCGCCGGCGCATCCTGAGCCCGTCGTAGTAGTCAGCGGGAGGGTCTGCGGAGCCTGCCCGTCCATCCCGTGACCACACGGGCAATGGCGGTGACCAGGAAGAGCTGACCGGTGATCGCCTCCGCGATCGCAACGCTCTGCACCCCTGAGGTCACCGGCACGAGATTGCCGTAGCCCGTCGTGGTCAAGGTCGTGAAAGAGAAGAAGAGCAGTTGCGGGAGGCTGTCGGGATTCCCGGTCCGAAGATCGACCCCTGGGTCAGCGCGAAGACGTTGTACAAGAACGTGAAGAACATGCCGATCAGGAGGTACGCGCAGATCGCCGCGAAGAGGGTCTCCCCGTCGATGCTTCGTCGTCTCGTCTCGGAGAACACGATCACGAGGGGTGCGAAGAAATACGCGACCATCGCGCCGATGGCCAGGATGAGGGAGAGCCCGTCGCCGGTCAGCCCGCTGATCAACACGATGAGGACCGCGATGAACGCTGCACCGAGGATGACGTCTGCCACCTGCTGAACGCGCCGAGGAGTCCGGGCGACAGCGAGCACCGCCCCGACCGTCACGAGCTGGGCGAGGAGGGCGATCTCGCTCGGTTCGCCGGAGGTCTGAGCGGCGGTGAACGCATACGACACGACGATGAGCACCAAGATCAGTGGGTACCCGGAGTATCCCCACCGCCTGGCCCACGGAACGCGACCCGTTCGTTCCGTCCCCGGCGCCGCGTCGCTATCCCCGTCAGGCGCCGGCATCTCAGACGGGACTGTCATCTCAGGCTTCTTCGGCTCGAAGCCCTGCGAGGAGCAATCGCACCATGCGCTCCGGCTGCCCGGAAGCATCGCCTGAGACCGGGCCGCTCTGATGGGAGAGGTTTGCCACAGCTCCGAGGAATTCGGACGCGTCGACCGTTTGAACGATGTCTCCGGATGCCGTGGCCGCGGCGAGCAGTCGGTCGAGCGTCGGCGCGAGGCGCGTCGAGAAGTACTCCGCGAGCGGCTCGTAGGCGGAGTCGCCGGAGTGCAACGCCGCGGCCAGACCGCGCTTCGTTGCGACGAACTCGGTGTAGCGCATGATCCACCGATCGAGCGCCTCGCCGGGAGGGTACGCTGCTTCGATTCCCGGCGCAGCGTCGACGCACGCGTCGATCTCCCGCCGGAATACCGCGGAGATCAGGTCGGAGCGGAGCGGAAAGTGACGGTAAAGCGTGCCGACCCCGACGCCGGCGCGCTCGGCGATCGAGCGGACGGGCGCATCCACCCCGGACTCCGCGAACACCGCTTTCGCGGCCCCCAGCAGCGCGTCGACGTTGTGACGTGCGTCGGATCGCATCTTGCGAGGTGCAGTGCCCCTGTCGCTGCGGGCGATGCTCGCGGTCGTGGACATGCCGATACCCCTTGCTAACGGAACATAGCTCCGCATATAGTGATCCTAAGCGGAACAACGTTCCGATAAGGGCTGCTGCGCACCCATCCGGAAAGGTGTTCCGATTAGCCCGATCATATGGCACGGGCAGGTTCCGATGCCACCACGAGAATTCCAGGAGCAGAGACCATGCAGTACCGCACACTCGGCCGCACCGGCATCAAGGTGACCCCATACGCGCTCGGCGCGATGATGCTCGGGTCGTTGGGAAACCCCGACAGGGAACAGGGCGTCGCCATCATCCACCGAGCACTCGACGCCGGCATCAACTTCATCGACACAGCCGACCGCTACGGCGACTCCGAGGATGTCGTCGGTGAGGCGCTCAAGGGTCGCCGCGACGAGGTCGTGCTCGCCACGAAGTTCTGGGGACCGGTCGACGACGACATCAACCATCGCGGTGCATCCCGCCGCTGGATCATGGAGGCGGTCGAACGTTCGCTCCGCCGGCTGCAGACGGACCACATCGACCTCTACCAGTTGCACCGGCCCGACCCGGACACCGACATTGACGAGACGCTCTCCGCCCTGACCGACCTCGTCCGACAAGGCAAGGTGCGCGCGATCGGCACGTCATCGATGCGCGGGTCGGAGATCGTCGAAGCCCAGTGGATGTCCGAACGACGCGGCTTCGAACGGTTCCGTACCGAGCAGCCCAACTACTCGATCCTCGACCGCGAGATCGAGCGCGAGATCCTTCCGGTGACCGAGCGCTACGGGATGGGAACGCTCGTGTACAGCCCGCTGGCCGGCGGAACGCTGACGGGTCGGTACCGGGCGGGCCAGGAGAACGACAACTTCCGGTCCACCAGAACGGGGATGCACCACTTCCGGGATGAGCGTCGGCTCGCCGCCGTCGAGGAACTCGTCGCCCTCTCGGACGAGGTCGGGGTGAAGCTGACCCACCTCGCCATGGCGTTCGTGATCGCGCATCCGGGAGTCACGTCAGCGATCGCGGGGCCGCGCACGATGGAGCAGCTGGAGGACACGCTGGCCGGCGTCGACGTGTCGCTGTCGGACGAGATCCTCGACCGGATCGACGCCATCGTGCCTCCTGGCGAGAGCATCGGCGCGATGGATATGGTCTACCGCGGCCCCGAAGTCGGCGACCCGACTCTGCGTCGGAGGCCGACCGCGCAGCGCTCCGCTTCCTGACCCGCGCGGGGCGGTCCCGGCGGGGTCGCGGAGGGGTAACGTTGCGCCAATGCAGCACACGCGGCCTCGCACGGCCCACACCTCCCGCTCGCGAACGCGTCCGGCCGCGGTGGTCGCCATCGCCGCGTTAGGTGTCGTCTTCGGCGACATCGGAACCAGCCCGCTGTATGCCCTGAAGACGGTCTTCCTGCTGGACGGCGGCGCCGTCCGTCCGAACCAGGACGACGTGTTCGGCGTGATCTCGTTGATCTTCTGGAGCATCACGATCATCGTCTCGATCAAGTACCTCGGCATCCTGATGCGGGCGGACAACGACGGCGAGGGTGGCGTGATGGCGCTGGCGGCCCTGGCACAGCGGCTCTACGCCAGCCGGGCAGGCCGCGCAGGGACCCTTCTGGTCATCGGGATCGTCGGACTGGCACTCTTCTATGGGGATTCGATCATCACACCGGCGATCAGTGTGCTGTCTGCGGTCGAGGGCCTCCACGTCACCATCCCGGAGATCGGTCAGCTGGTCATCCCCATCGCGGCGGTCATCCTGGTCGGTCTGTTCGCGGTGCAGCGTTACGGGACGGGACGGGTCGGCGTGCTGTTCGGCCCGGTGATGGTGCTGTGGTTCGTCGTGCTGGCCGCGGCCGGGCTGGGCATGGTGATCCAGCATCCGTCGGTGCTGCTCGGCCTGTCGCCGACGTATGCGGTGGTCTTCATCGTCGCGCATCCCGCCATCTCGTTCATCGCCCTCGGGGCGGTCGTGCTGGTCATCACCGGAGCGGAGGCGCTCTACGCCGACATGGGTCACTTCGGGCGCTCCCCGATCCGGCGGGCCTGGTTCTTCCTGGTCTTCCCCGCTCTGACGATCAACTACCTGGGCCAGGCCGCGCTGGTGCTGCACGATCCCGCAGCGAAGGCCAACCCGTTCTTCCTGCTGATCCCCGACTGGGGACGGCTTCCCGTGGTGATCCTGGCCACGGCCGCGACCGTGATCGCCAGCCAGGCCGTGATCTCCGGCGCCTTCTCGCTCACTCGGCAAGCCGTGCACCTCGGCGTGCTCCCGCCGCTCACCATCAAACAGACCTCGGAGCGCGAAGGCGGCCAGATCTACCTGCCGGCGGTCAACATCCTGTTGTTCGTCGCGGTCATGGCTGTGATGCTCGCGTTCGGCTCATCCGACCGGCTCTCGACCGCGTACGGCATCTCGGTCACCGGTGCTCTGGTCGTCGACACGCTGCTGCTCCTCCTGGTGGCACGCCCGCTCTGGCACTGGGCGCCGTGGAAGATCGTCGCCGCCGCGGTCGTCTTCGGCGGGCTCGAGATCGCGTTCCTTGCGGGCAACCTCACCAAGGTGATCAACGGCGGATGGGTGCCCCTGCTCATCGCGGCCGTGCTCATCCTGATCATGACGACGTGGCGCCGAGGTCGTCAGCTCGTTCAAATGGACCGGAAGAAGAAGGAAGGCTCGCTTTCCGCCTTCATCGAGAGCGTGCGCAAGCTGAACCTGCCACGGGTGCCGGGTGTCGCCATCTTCCCGCATCCAAACAAGGACAGCACGCCGTTGGCGCTGCGGGCGAATGTGAAGCACAACCACGTTCTGCACGAGCACGTCATCATCGTGTCGGTGACCACGGCATCCGTACCGCATGTGCCGACAGTGGACGCGTTCGAGTACGACGACCTCGGTTACGCGGACGACGGCATCGAGCACCTGAGCATCCGCTTCGGTTTCTCGGACAAGCCCGACATCCCCCGCGCGCTTCGTGCCGCCTGCCGCGTCGGCGCACTGCCCCTCGCTGCCGCGGACTTCAAGAACGCCTCATACTTCATCTCTCGCGGCGCGATCCGCATCACCAGGACCCATGGGATGGTGCCCTGGCGCCGCTCGCTGTTCATCGCGCTTGCGCACAACGCCGCCGACCCCGCCGCCCGCTTCGGGCTGCCGGCACTTCGGACGGTCACGATGGGGAGCGACGTCGAGATCTGACGCGCGAGCCCCCTTGCTCAGCGCCGGGTGCGAACCTCGAACTCGATGCCGTCGGGATCCCGGAGCGTCGTGATGCCCGTACGTTTTTCGCCGCGGTCTGACGCCCCGAGGTCGACCAGGCGATCGACCTCTTCGGCGAGTTCGTCAGCCGACGCGGTGAGCACGAAGACCTGGCGTTCCCTATCCTTCGCCGGATCGATGTCCTCCCCGCCCCACGCCAGCTTCGTACCGCCGATCGGAGACTGGATGGCCACTTCCTCCCCGACATCCCAGACCACCGGCCAGCCGAGGGCAGCACCCCAGAAGAGGCCGGCGGCTTTCGTGCCGTCGCAGGTGACCTCGCCCAGTGGACCGCATCCGGCCAAGTAGCCGTTCTCGTCTTCGATCACGCAGAACTCGTCTCCGACAGGGTCGGCCATGGCCGCATAGCTGTTCTCCGGAACATGCCCGTTTCCCCGGAGGCGTCCCCCGGACTCCACGCATGCGGCGATGGTGTCCCGCTGGTTGCGGTTCGCTCGGCTGAGGTGCAGGTGGAGGCGGTTCATCTCGACGCCGTGCGCGGGTCCATCCTCGAAACGGATGCCGACCTGTCCGAGCCCTCCGGGGAGCAGGATCCCGCCGTCGTCAGTGTGCAGCGACCGCCCCAGAACAGCGGCCCAGAACTCCGCGTCCCGCCGCGCATCCGGAGATCGGAACGTGACCGAGTGGAACTCGAGACTCATCGCGTTCCGCGGCGACGGCGGTTGCGCGTCGTGAACACCGTGCCGATCAGGATGAGCATGGCGCCCAACGCGAACTGCAGCACGGGCAGCGTCGAGCCTGTCTTGGCGAGCGGGCTGACATCCGGTACCGGAGGCGCCGGCGGCTCGGGCGGCGTGGGCGGTTCCGGTACCACGGTGTCGACCAACGCTGTCGACGGCGGCGTCGTCAGCGGGTCGCTTCCCGCAGGTACACCGGTCGCCGTCGCGGTGTTCAGGATGGGGCTCCCGGTGAGATCTGCATCGACATCCGTATAGGTCGCGGTGCAGTCCACCGATTGGCCGGGCGCAAGACTGGCCGCCTCTGCCGGGCACGTCGGTGCTGGAGCACTGCCGGCGCCGGTGAACACGGTTTCAGAAATGGTGATGCCAGCGATGGTCACGTTGCCCGTGTTCGTGACGGTGAACGTGTAGGTGATCACCTGGCCCGCCGTTGTGACACTCGTCAGGTTCGCGGTCTTCAGAAGGGTCAGAGCGGGGCTCGGGTCGGACGGGATGACGACGCTCGACGGGTTCGAGTCGACCGGATCCTGATTCGGATCAGTACCGGAGGCAGTCGCGGTGTTGCTCAGCTGCCCGGAGTCGACGTCTGCCTGCGTCAGCGTGTATGCGGCGGTGCAGGTGGCCTGCTCCGTCGGCGCCAACGCTGTGACGTCGCAGGTCGCGGCACCGAGCACGCCGGTTCCAGAGAATGCGGTCTCCGTGATGGCGATCCCGCTGACCAGCACGTTGCCCGTGTTCGTCACGACGAAGGTGTAAGTGATCAGTTGACCGGCTGTGTAGCTGCTCGCGAGGATCGGGCTCGCCGACTTGACCAGTGACAGCGCGGCGGCTGCGCCTGTCGGGGTCACCGTCGAGACGGGTGGCGATTGCGGGGTTCCTCCACCAGGCGCATCCCCCGTGGCGGTGGCCGAATTGACCACCTGACCGTTGTCGATGTCAGCCTGCGTCACCGCGTATGTCGCGGTCGCCGTCGCGGACTGCTGCGGTGAGAGCTCACCGTCGGCCCCCGGCCAGCTGTAGGTAAGCGCCGACAGCCCGGCGAGTTGATCGGTGATGGTGACACCCGTCAGACTCGTGTTGCCCGTGTTCGTGACCGTGAAGTGGTACACGATGGGGTCGCCGACGACAGTGGGGTTCTGGACTCCGGATGCGTCCGCGGTCTTCGTCAGGCCGATACCGGGTGCCTGGGGAATCGGCGTGTTCGTTCCGTCCTCGTTCGAGGGCGTGTCGGCTCCACCCGGCGTCGTGCCGTTCGAGATCGCGGTGTTGGCGACGCCTCCCGCGTCGATGTCGTCCTGCGTGATCGGGTAGGTCGCCGTCGCCGTCGCCGATTGACCGGGCGCGAGGACTCCGGATATGCCGGGCCAGGTATATGCGATGGCCGACAGTCCCGGGAGCCGGTCAGTGATGGCGACGGTGTTCAACGTGAGGTTGCCGTCGTTCGTGATGGTGAAGCCGAAGGTGATCAGGTCGCCCACTGCCGCCGGAGTTCCGAAAGCGGGGCTCGCGGTTTTGTCGAGCGTCAGGTGAGGCCCGGGTGCGAGAGGTGTGGTCGTCGAGGCGGGGCCGCTGGGCACGGGGTTCCCGCCGGGATCCTGACCCGACGCTGTGGCCGTGTTCGTCGCGACGCCCGCATCGATCTCCGCCTGGGTGACAGGATGCGATCCGGTGGCGGTGACCGATTGCCCCGGCAGCAGAATCCCCGCGGTTCCCGGCCAGGTGTATGTGATCCCTGCACCGAGCAGCGAGTCGGTGATCGCCACGCCCGAGAGCGTGACGTTTCCGGTGTTGGTCGCCGTGAGCGTGTAGACGATCGGGTCGTTCAGCTGAGCAGGATCCTGCACTCCGGATGCGTCAGCCGACTTGATCAGCTCCAACGCGGGAACGGCGCTCCCCGAGATGACCGCGTTGCTCGTGTCTGTGACGTTCGCGCCGGTCGGAGGCGTGCCCGTGGCGACGGCGGTGTTGGTCACCGAGCCCGCATCGATGTCGGCCTGGGTGATCGTGTACGGGCCCGTGCACGTGATCGATTCGTTCACGGCCAGGGTCGTCTGAGGACACGTGACGACGGGGGCGTTCCCGTACCGCTGAAGGCCGTGTCGGACACGACAACGCCGGTGAGCGGAACGTTGCCGGTATTGCTGACCCGGAACGAGTAGGTGACCGGCGCGTTGAGAACATACTGTGACGGATCGGTCAGGCTCGCCGACTTAACCAGGCTGATCGCCGGAACATCAGGTTGCGTGAAGACCACCGTGCTGCTGCCGGGGGTGAGGAGCCCGTTGATCGGCGAAACGTTCGACGGGCCGTTGGTGAAGGTGCCCGCGTCCGCTGAGGTGATCGGAACCGTGAACGTGCAAGACACGTCACCGGCGGCCAGGTTCCCGGATCCGCTGATCGAGGTGCCCGCGAGACTCGCGACACCGGCGGGGCAGTCGGTGACCGGCGCTCCCGCGAAGACGAGACCGGCGGGCAGGTTGTCGGTGAACGACCATCCTGCCTTCGCCTGGAGGTCGTCGGTGTTCGTGATCGTGAACGTGAGCGTCGAGGTCTGGCCGACGTTCACCGTCGTGGGGCTGAACGCCTTGTCGAGCTGCGGGGTCGCATCCACGATCGAGGGGTCGTCGAAGCCCGAGTCGTTGCCGCGGAAACCGCCTGCGGCGTTGAAGAGCTGCACGCCCAACGAGGTCACCCCGGTGGGCACCCGGAACCCCGCGGAGTTCAGCTTGGCGACGTGGTACGTGTGGCCGCCCGTCGTGATGACCTGGGCTCCGGATGCTGTGCACGGGTTCAGACCGCTGGCCAGCGTCGTCACCGTGCCGCCCCGGTGCCCGGTGCCGGGCCGTTTCCCGTCTGGTTCTGGATCAGGTTGAACGTGAGCGATGGGTCGACGCGGTTCAGCCCAGGACCTTCAGAGACGCAGTTCGCAGCACCGTAGATCGCGCTGATGAGGTAGAAGTGGCCGGGCGTGATCCCGGTGACGATCGGCTGCGCGGTCTGGAACTCCACCCCCGGGCCGGGCGCGCTCCCGCCGTTCGTGTACTCCGAGAGGATCTGATTCTGCTGCGCCGTCGCCAGGGCCTCCCCGCGGGAGAGTCCGATCGCGGTCGCCATGCCCTGGAGGAAGCTCCACGCGGTGGCGTCGCAGCCGGAGTCGAGGTTGGTCACGGTCGTGTTGCGGGGGTGTTCGAGCGCAGCACCCAGCCGTTGCACTGATCGCCGGCCGGCGCCCAGTTCGGGCTCGTCAGGTAGGTCTCTCCGAGCGCGGCCGGACCGCCGACGTACTGACCGATCCGCACGCCGTTGGTCGCCGGCTGATTCTGGAAGTCCTCGTGGTACACGAGTGTGGCCGGAGCCTGCGGAACGCCCGGACTCCCCGGCAGCGCCGCCGCGACCCCCGCGGAGAGGAAGGCCGCGACCGTGAGCGCAAGAACGGTGGGAATGGCGAGAAACGAGCGCAGCCGAGTGCGCGAACCGGCCTTGCGGTCCGTGGCGTCCAGCTGGTCGCTTCCGTAGTCGTGACCCATGCTGAACTCAGCTAGCTGTATCCCTCACGATGAACCCCCGTCGGGGTAGACGATAGACCCGTCTGTCAACTGGAGGCAAGGGTCCGCATCCCCGATCAGCCCTTCCCACCGCTGAGAGCGCGCCGTAAAGTGAGCCGCAACTGGAGCGGGGAAGGGGTCGCGTCATGGCGCGTCGGTTCAACGGTGTGGTCAACGTCGATGTGAGGGACTCGGTTCCGGATTGGTCGGCGTTCCGGCAGCCACCCGCACCCGAAGGGGCGCCGAACGTTCTCCTTGTGTTGTACGACGACACCGGCCTGGCAGCATGGTCGCCGTACGGCGGCCGTATCAACATGCCCACGATGGACCGCATCGCGGCCAACGGCCTCACCTACACGCAGTGGCACACGACCGCGCTCTGCTCGCCGACCCGATCCTGCCTGCTCACCGGGCGCAACCATCACGAGAACGGCTTCGCGCAGATCGCCGAAGGAACCCAGGGCTTCCCGGGCCACACCGGCATCATCCCGATGGAGAACGCCACCCTGGCCGAGGTGCTTCGCGAGAACGGCTACAGCACTCTGTGGGTCGGCAAGAACCACAATGTGCCGATCGACGAATGGTCGCCGGGCGGTTCGAAGCGCAACTGGCCGCTCGCGCGCGGGTTCGACAGGTTCTACGGGTTCATCGGCGGCGAGACCAACAACTGGTACCCGAATCTCGTCGAGGACAACCACTACATCGAGCAGCCGTACCTGCCCGAAGACGGGTATCACCTGTCGAAGGATCTCGCCGACCATGCGATCTCCTATCTCGGGGATGTGCGCCAGGCCGACCCGGACAAGCCGTGGTTCCTGTGGTTCTGCCCTGGTGCGAACCACGCGCCCCATCACGCGCCGCAGGAGTACATCGACAAGTACAAGGGCGTGTTCGACGACGGCTACGAGGCATACCGGGAGTGGGCGCTCGCCCGGATGGTGGAGCGGGACATCCTGCCCGCGGACACGACCCTCTCCCCCATCAACCCCCTGCCCGACGACGTCTCCGCCGACTCGGACTTCGTGCGGCCGTGGGACAGCCTGAACGACGACGAGAAGCGCCTCTTCTCGCGGATGGCCGAGGTCTACGCCGGCTTCAGCGAGTACACCGACGCACAGGTCGGGCGCGTCGTCGACTTCCTGGAGCAGACCGGGCAACTCGAGAACACGATCATCCTGTACTGCGCCGACAACGGCGCTTCCGGCGAGGGCAGCCCCGACGGCACGGTGAACGAGAACAAGTTCTTCAACGCGTATCCCGAAGACCTCGAGCAGAACCTGTCCATGATCGACCAGCTGGGCAGCCCGGAGACCTATAACCACTACCCCACGGGATGGGCCACCGCGTTCTCCGCGCCGTTCAAGATGTTCAAGCGGTACACCTACCAGGGCGGCGTGGCCGACCCGATGGTCATCTCCTGGCCTCGAGGTATCGACGCGCACGGCGAGGTGCGGCACCAGTACCATCACGCCGTCGACGTCGTTCCGACCATCCTCGAATGCATCGGTCTCGAGTTCCCTGACTTCGTACAGGGGTACGAGCAGTCCCCACTGCCCGGCGTCTCGATGAAGTACACGTTCGGGACGAAGCCGGATGCGCCCACCGAGAAGAAGATCCAGTACTACGAGATGCTCGCCACGCGCGGCCTCTGGCGCGATGGCTGGAAAGTCGTCGCGCAGCGGGCACCCTTCCTCGGCAAGGGCCACTTCGAATCCGATACCTGGGAGCTGTATCACACCGATGTCGACCGGTCGGAGATGCACGATCTCGCGGCCGAGCATCCTGAACTCGTCAAGGAGCTGGTCAACCTCTGGTACGTCGAGGCGGGCAAGTACAACGTGCTCCCGCTGGACGACCGCACCGTCGCCGAACTCGTGGCCGTCGTACCCGTCGCCGACATCCCCAAAGATGGGATCTACCGCTACTACCCGGGAACCGGCGAGCTCCCGGAGTTCAACGCGGCAGAGATCCGGGGTCGCTCGTTCAAGATCCTCGCCGACGTGACCATCACCGATCCGGATGCCGAGGGCGTCATTCTCGCCGTCGGCTCACGCCACGGCGGCCACAGCCTGTTCCTCAAGAACAAGAAGCTCTGGTACGTGAACAACTTCATCGGCATACCGCCCGAGCAGCAGCTCGTCTCCCCCGACGACGTCACACCCGGCGTCCACGTACTGGGAGCCGAGTTCGTGAAGGACAGAATGGGCGACAAGCACGAAGCGATCGGAAAGGCCGTTCTGCACATCGACGACCAACCCGTCGCCGAAACGCCTTGGAAGACACAGCCCGGCCACTTCTCCCTCGACGGCGAAGGGCTGGCGATCGGCCGCGACACCGCAGACCCGGTGTCGAAGGAGTACGACTCCGGATACCCCTTCCGCGGCGGCACCATCACCGAAGTTCGCATCGCGGTCGGCGACGACGCCTACATCGATCTGGAACGCGACTTCCGGGCGGGGCTTTCGCGTGACTGACGAGGGCTGCTAACCGTTCAGGCCCACTGCTCGAAGACCATGAACGGCACGCGCGCGTGCCACGTCTGAAACGCCTTGCTCGACCCGAAGGTGTCCTTGGTGGAGAAGTCGATGCCGCCGTTCATCCAGAACCACACGAGGTACCAGTCATTGCTGGAGCCCCAGAAGAAGTTCTGGTTGGGCCAGTAGCCGCCACCGCTGTCGCTGTGGTCCTCGTACCAGGAGGTGCCGTCTGCCCACAGCTGGTCGCGGGTGTCGAGGATCGTCTCCATGTCGCCCGGCCCGCGGCGGTGCTGCACCATCACGCAGAGCTGCGCACGGTTGTGGGCGACCTGCAGGCTGGAGCTGTCGGCCCAGTCGTATTCGTAGTCCACGAGCCCGGACACACGCACGTAGGTCGAGGGCGCCTTCGGCTTGAACCATAGCCCGAGCCCCGCTCCCGCGTACATCCAGCCGCCTTCGGCCACCGGTCGATCGACGTAGGTCTCGGTCAGATCGATGAACATGCTTCCCTGCTGCTTGTAGACGCTCGGCCCGCGAGCAGCGGTTCCGGATGCGCCGGCCGGCTGGAAGGTCGTCCAGGTCGCGTCGTACGGCGGGCCCGCGAAAGACAGCTTGTCGCTGGTGTTGGTCGTGACGAGACTCAGAGTGTGCAGCTCGCCGGGTGAGGGATTGCTCTCACGCGGTATGACGAGCGGCGCCTCGAGCCGACCGATCGCAGAGGTCAGCTCGACGAAGCGTTTGTCGACGTGCGTCAAGACCTCGCCGACCTGCTCGGCGCGTCGGGATGCCCGCAGATAGGCGTTCCGCGACTTCCTCAACTCGTAGTCGAACACTCGGTCGAGGGCCAGGGCCGCATCGGGCTCGTTCGGCTTCTCTTCCGCTGAAGGCTTGTTCTGCGGCGAAACGGCCACGGGAACCTCCCGGAGCGCTGCGTGGGTTGCACGTTCAGGCTCGTTTGCGCGACATCGTATGCCCGGGCCGCGCACCGCGGCAAGGGACGAGTGGCGACTCCGTCTCAGGCCTTGACGAGATCGTCCGGCTTCCACGTCTGGTCGTAGAACTCGGTCTCGGAGCCGTACAGCCGGAACGCGACGATGAAGTCCCGCCCCGGAACGGTCTGGACGAACGCGGGGTCAGCGACTCCATCAGGTTGCGACGGCCCGAACCACAAGTCGATGGAGCCGTCGTCGTTCTTCGGGATCTCGTAGTACCCGTTGGTCGACGGCAGCAACTGCTCGGTCTCGGGCATCGTCCCGTCGGTGACGTTGTACGCTGTCGCCGCCCAGAACAGCCCGGCTGGAATGTCGGGCGGAAGGTGCAGACGATACGTCGACGAGCCGTTCAAGAAGTCGCCGTCGGCATCGCGGTAGGTGAAGGGGTACTTCGACCCGGCGCCCGTGCTGTGGATGTTCATCGCCGGAGCCGACGAGTACGCGTACTGGAAGAACCGCGCGCGCGTGTTCACGTCAAGATAGCTCTCCTGCATCCACTCCGCCGTGCCACCCGCCCACGCCTGCTCCCATTGGCGGTCGTCGTAGTAACGGTTTCGCTGATCGTCACGGCCAAGCTGCGCGAGGGCGAGGATCATCTTCGGCGCGGTCTCGACCGCACGTTGCAGTTGCTCCTGCTGCCAGTCGGACGGATCGAAGGGCTGCCCTTTGATGATTCCGATCGAGGCGAGCACACCGCGCAGCTCGGGGTCGATCGCGCTAACGGGTTCGTAGTCGATGAAGTCCTTGAGCTTGGTCCAGTACGACGCGTCGGTCGGGTACATCATGTTCAAGCGGATCCCGCTGGCGTTCGGGAACTCCATCGCAGGAGCGTTCTTCTCTTCGGTCCACAGCGGGAAGATCCTGGTGCGCTCGGCGACCGCCACTCCAACCGAAGGGTCAGGCACGCCGTCGCCCTTCCCCATGATCGTGCGGAAGAACAGGAACACGTTGTATGTCGGCGAGCGGAAGGTGAAATACCCGCCCGGGACGTGGCCGTCGTAGTCCGGCGGCAGCAAGAGGTAGAGGCCGCCTCGAGCACGGTCGGGGCCGATTGCGCCGACGTCGGTGAGGGTGCGCTGGAAGAAGTCGGTGAACATCCCGATCACATTTGCCGGCGCGTTGACCACCAGCGGCCCGGTCTCTTTGAGGTCGAGGTAGTTCATCGAGTAGATGACATCGGCGTTCGGCGTCGGCACCCAGGTGCGGCTGTCCATCCGGTCTTTCCAGATCGGCAGCACGTTGTACCCGCGACCGAACGCGGCCTCGGAGCCGTCGCGCATCCCGATCACATTCAAGGCCGGCTGCATCGTGAAGTACGCGTGGATCGCTCGCTGGTAGAACAACTCCGAGCGCAGAGACTCGGCCTCATCCTGAGGCAGCCAGTTGCCGTCGTTGATCTGCCGAAGCAGTGGGGATGCGTGCTCGTCGCTCATCGCGTGCCTTCCCGTCGGGCCCGCCGTCGGTGGCAGACGTCAGGGTCAGCTTCGCCGCATCCTGTCGCCGCCCGCAAGGGGGTAGATCGGTCGGGTGGGACCCCTCCGGGCCTCGGGCCCACACAACGTCTGCCGTGTGCGGGCCCGCTGGCGTCAGGCCGAGACCGAACGGCGCTTGTTGTAGACGTCGAACGCGACGGCTGCGAGCAGCACCAGGCCCTTGATGAGCAGCTGATAGTCGCTGTCGACACCGAGGATGGACATGCCGTTGTTCAGCACGCCGATGATCAGACCACCGATGATCGCACCCGGAACCGTTCCGATACCGCCGGTCACCGCCGCACCACCGATGAACACGGCCGAGATCGCATCCAGCTCGAACCCGTTGCCCGCGCTCGGGCTCGCCAGGTTAAGCCCGGCGGTGAACACGAGACCTGCGATCGCCGAGATCACACCCATGTTGACGAACAGCAGGAACGTGACGCGCTTGGTCTTCACACCGGAGAGCTGCGCCGCCGCGAGGTTGCCGCCGATGGCGTAGATGTGCCGTCCGAACACCGACCGGTTCATCACCGCCGTGTAGCCGACGACGAGAACGCCCAGGATGAGCAGCACGATCGGCGTGCCGTTGTAGCTGGCGAGCAGCACGGTCACGATCAGCACGAGCAGGACGAGGAAGATCACCTTCACCAGGAACCACCAGAACGGCTCGTCCTCCAGCTCGTAACGTCGCCGAACCAGGCGCTGCCGCACAGACGACGCGATGATCGCGATCGCGGCCAGGAGACCGAGGATCATCGTGAGCGGCTCATAACCCGACGTCCCGAACGTGGGAAGGAAGCCAGAACCGATCGCGCGGAACTCCTTCGGGAAGAACGAGATCTGCTGGTTGCCGAGCGCGATCTGCGCGGCACCGCGGAAGACGAGCATGCCGGCGAGCGTCACGATGAACGCGGGGATGCCGAAGTACGCGATCCAGAATCCCTGCCAGGCCCCGACGAGAGCGCCGAGCACGAGACACAGGATCACGGCGAGCGGCCACGGGATGTGCCACGACGAGATCATGACGCCGGCCATCGCGCCGATGAACGCGACGACACTGCCGACCGAGAGGTCGATGTGCCCGGCGATGATCACCATGACCATGCCGACCGCGAGGATCAGGATGTAGCTGTTCTGCACGATCAAGTTGGAGACGTTGATCGGCGCCAGCGTGATGCCGTTCGTCGTGATCTGGAAGAAGACCACGATCACGATGAGCGCGATGAACAGGCCGATCTGCCGAAGCTGACCGGTCAGATAGGCAAGGGCGTTGGACAGGGCTTTCATGCTGTGGTCTTCTCACGTTCCTGGGTCATGAATTGCATGAGGTATTCGGCGGTTGCCTTCTCGCGGGGCACATCCGCAGTGATGCGGCCCTCGCTCAGGGTGTAGATGCGATCGCAGATGCCGAGCAGTTCCGGCAGCTCGGAGGAGATCACGATGATGCCCTTACCCGCGTCGGCGAGGCGCTGGATGATCGTGTAGATCTCGTACTTCGCGCCCACGTCGATGCCGCGGGTCGGCTCATCGAGGATGAGCACCTCCGGGTCGGCGTACATCCATTTGGAGAGCACGACCTTCTGCTGGTTGCCGCCCGAGAGCTTGCCCGCGACGGCCAGGACGCTCGGCGTCTTGATGTTCATGCTCTTGCGGTAGTCCTCGGCGACGGCGCGCTCTTTGAAGGCGTTGACCATCTTGAACCAGTCGGTGAGCTTGTCGAGCGCGGCGATCGAGATGTTCCGCTGGATGTTGTCGATCAGGTTCAGCCCGTAGCGCTTGCGGTCCTCGGTCGAGTACGCAATGCCATGGGCGATCGCCTTCGACACCGTATTGACCGAGATCGGCTCGCCCCGCTTGTACACCTGACCGCTGATGTTGACGCCGTAGCTGCGGCCGAAGATGCTCATTGCGAGCTCTGTGCGACCGGCGCCCATCAGGCCCGCGATGCCGACGATCTCGCCGGCCCTCACCGAGAGGTTGGCGCCGTCGACCACCTTGCGGCTGCGGTCGAGCGGGTGGTGCACCGTCCAGTCCTCGACGCGCAGAAGCTCCTCGCCGATGTGCGGGACATGGTCGGGGAAGCGGCTCGCCACATCCCGGCCGACCATGCCCTTGATGATGCGGTCCTCGCTTGCGCCCTCGCCGCTCATCTCGATGGTTTCGATCGTCTTGCCGTCACGGATGATCGTGACCCGGTCGGCGATCGCTTTGATCTCGTTGAGCTTGTGGCTGATGATGATCGAGGTGATCCCGTGCTTCTGCAGCTGACGGATGAGCTCGAGCAGGTGTGCGGAGTCGTCGTCGTTCAGCGCAGCGGTCGGCTCATCCAGGATCAGGATGCGCACCTCCTTCGAGAGCGCCTTCGCGATCTCGACGAGCTGCTGCTTTCCGACCCCGATGTCCTTGATCTTGGTGATCGGGTTGTCTTTGAGGCCGACGCGCTTCAGCAGCTTCGCCGCTTCGAGGTTGGTCTCGTTCCAGTCGATGAACCCGCCGCGCTGCCGCTCGTTGCCGAGGTAGATGTTCTCGGCGATCGACAGATAGGGCGAGAGGGCGAGCTCCTGGTGGATGATCACGATGCCGGCGGACTCCGAGTCGTTGATCGACCGGAACTCGACGGGCTCGCCCTCCAGCCTGATCTCGCCTTCGAAGGTGCCGTGCGGGTAGACGCCGGAGAGAACCTTCATCAGCGTCGACTTGCCGGCCCCGTTCTCACCGCAGATCGCGTGGACGGAGCCTTCCTCGATCGCGATGGAGACGTCCTGCAGGGCTTTCACGCCGGGGAACTCCTTCGAGATGTTTCGCATCTCGAGAATCGTTTTGGCCATGCTCTTCCTTGTTTCGTGGCGAGGGGATGGGCGCGGTCGGGCGACCGCGCCCATCCCCTCTGATTGCCGGTGGGGCTACTTCAGGTCCGATTCCTTGTAGTAACCGCTGTCGACGAGCACCTCTTGGTAGTTGTCCTTGGTGACGACGACGGGCTGGAAGAGGAAGCTCGGAACGACCTTCGTCTTGTTGTCGTAGCTCTTCGTGTCGTTCACCTCGGGCTTCTTGCCGGTGAGGATGTCGTTGGCCATCTTGGCCGCCTCGTTGGCGAGCTGGCGCGTGTCCTTGTAGATCGTCGAGTACTGGGTTCCCGCGATGATCTGCTTGACGCTCGCGACCTCGGCATCCTGACCCGTGATGATCGGCAGCTGCTTGCCGCCCGAGCCGTAGCCCGCACCCTCGAGCGCGCTCAGGATGCCGTCGGACAGTCCGTCGTACGGCGAGAGCACACCCTGAACGGCCTCACCGCCCGAGTACGACTTGGCCACGAGGTCCTGCATGCGGGCCTTGGCGGTCGCCGGGTCCCAGCGGAGGATCGCGACCTGGTTGAACGCCGTCTGGCCGCTCTTCACCACGACGGTTCCGTCGGCGATGTACGGCTTCAGGGTGTCCATCGCACCGTTGAAGAAGAACGTCGCGTTGTTGTCGTCGGGGCTACCGGCGAACAGCTCGATGTTGAACGGGCCCTTCGTTCCGGTCTTCTTGCCGTCCGCATCCAGAACACCCAGACCGGTCAGCAGCGAGTTCGCCTGGAATACGCCGACCTTGTAGTTGTCGAACGACACGTAGTAGTCGACGTTCTTGTCGCCCGTGAGCAGGCGGTCGTACGAGACGACCTTGATGCCCGCCTTCGCGGCGGCGTCGAGCTGGTCGGTCAGCGAGCCGCCGTCGATCGAGGCGATGATCAGCACCTTGGCGCCCTTGGTGATCATCGTGTTGATCTGCTGCACCTGGGTCGGGATGTCGTTGTTGGCGTACTCGAGGTCGACCTTGTAGCCGTTCTTCTCCAGGTCGGCCTTGACCGCGTTGCCGTCGGCGATCCAGCGCTCCGACACCTTGGTGGGCATCGCGACGCCGACGAGGGCGCCCTTGTTGTCGGACGAGCCTGCGGACGAATCCGTGCCCGGTCGTCCCCCGGAGCATGCCGCAAGCAGAACGGCCACTCCGATGGCGACGGCCCCGATCGCGATTCTCTTCAACTTCACTGTGATTCCTTTCGAGAGGTGGGGTGGTCCGCGCGGCGAATGCGCGTGGTTTCCAGCCGGCCGGGAACGGTCGCTCGGTGCTCGGGAGTGGCAACAGCGGAGTCGTGGAGCGAAACGCATCCTCGCGATTCGTCGTCCTTCATGTGCGACTCCCTCGTCATCCGCTAGGTTGTATCCCGAATATGAGACCGGTCCCAGAACGGTAGAACGCTATGCCTCAACAACGCGGCACGTCAAGCCGCCGAGCGAAAATCGCTCGAAACATCCCACCGCTCGCGACCCCTATGATCGGCAGAAGACGGCGAGCGCCGGCGCCGAACCCGCACGAAGCCCACTCGGAGAGCACATGACGGACAAGATCGGAGACACGCCGCCGCGCCGGCCGTCGATCCGCGATGTCGCCCGCATCGCCGGTGTCTCTCGACAGACGGTGTCCCGCGTGCTGAACGGCGAGCGCTACATCAAGCCGTCGACCGAGGCGCAGGTGCGCAAGGTCATCGACGAGCTGGGCTGGCGGCCGAACAGCGCCGCCCGCGCACTCGCGAGCTCGCGGTTCAAAGCGATCGGTCTGCTCGTGAGCGCACGCTCTCACTACGGACCGTTCAGCGCAGCAGCGGCCGTTGACAGTGCCGCTCGTGCCCGTGGCTACACGATCGTGTCGGCGACATTGGCGCGCGAGGACGAAGCGAGCCTCATCGACGCCCTCGATGCGTTCCTCGCCCAGGGCATCGACGGCGTCGTGATCATCGCTCCGCAACAGCGCGCACACGAGGCGCTGCACCGCGTCTCGATCGGCGTGCCGTTCGTGAGCCTCCAGTGGCCGGATACGCCGGGCGACCGCTCCGTCGCGTTCGACCAGCGCGGTGGTGCGCGCCTCGCGACGCGGCACCTGCTCAAGCTCGGGCACACGCGCATCCTGCACATCGCCGGCCCTCAGGATTGGAACGAGGCCGAGGAGAGGATGCGCGGGTTCCTCGAGGAGATGTCGGAATGGGACATCGCCCCGACTGCTCCGGCTCTGGGCGACTGGACGGTCGACCGCGGCTACGAGATCGGGCTCAGACTGCTGCCCCACAAGGAGTTCACGGCGGTGTTCGCATCCAATGACCAGATGGCCTTGGGCGCGATGCACGCCGCCGCCGACCTCGGGCTGTCGGTGCCGGGAGACCTCAGTGTCGTCGGCTTCGATGACATCCCCGAGGCCAAGCATCTAGCGCCACCGCTCACCACCGTTCGGCAGGATTTCGCGCAACTCGGCGCGAGCGCCATCGGGCTGCTCCTGGCGGAGATCGAGGGATCGCCGTCGCCGGAGACGCCGGAGTTCGCCGTTCCGGAGCTCATCGTGCGGTCGAGCACGGCGCGCGCGAAGGACTAGGCGGGCATGACGTAGACAGCCGCTACGGAGCGGGTTCGACGAACGTGGCGAGCTGCTGGCCGGGGTCGACGATGTAGGTCGAGAGCATGTGGCCGACGTCCGGTCCGAGGTCCAGCGCATTGTGCGGTGTGCCAGGCGGGATGAGGAACGGGTCGCCCGTGTTGAGAGTGAGCGTGGGCTGATCCTGGATCCGCATCTCCACCGTTCCGGTCAGGATGTAGCCGACCTCTTCGCCCGGATGCGTGTGCCATCCGGATTCGACACCCACCGGGATCTCGGTGAGCACCTGGACGATGATGCGATCCGGAATCGAGGAGGGCTTTCGCTGCAACTCGGTTCGTTTGAGGGTTCGCGCGAGATCGTCGACCGGGCCCGCAGTGCCGGTCTCGTTGTCGCCGTCGTTGTCGGACATCAGGAGACGGCTTTCAGCGCTTTCAGCACGACCTCGGTGACGGCGTGCGGCTGGGAGATCATGATGACGTGCGACCCCTCGAGCTCCAGGATGTCGGCCTTGGCTCGTTGCGCCATCGACAGGATGACGTCCGCTCCGGCCGCTTTGTCACCCGTTGCGACGACCGCCCAGGACGGCAACGTCTTCCACGCGGCAGAACGCGTCTTCTCATCGAAGGCGGCCGCTGCCACCGGACGCTGAGCCGCCGCGAGCACCCCAGACTGCACCTCGGGAACATCGGCCGCGAACACCTCGTGGAATTTGGCCGGATCGACATACAGTTCCGCCGCCGACTCACCACCGCCTGTGGGATACATGCGCGGCAGCAGGGCCGCGGACAGCACGCTGTCACGCGAGTCGCCCTCGCGCTCCCCCAGGGTCTCGCCCTCATCGGGCGCGAAAGCCGCCACATAGACGAGCCCGACCACGTTGCCAGCCTCGAGCGCTGCGTTCGTAATCACGGCGCCTCCGTAGGAGTGACCGACCGCGAGAACGGGACCTTCGACCTGCGACAGGACGCTGGTGATGTAGTCGGAGTCGCTGATCAGGCCGCGCAGGGGGTTGGCCGGGGCAAGGACCTTCACACCTGCTGCGAGCAGTCTCTCGGTCACCCCGTTCCAGCTTCCGGCATCGGCGAACGCTCCATGAACGAGCACAACGGTGGGGGTGGAGGTTTGATCGGTCATGGCGGATTCCTCTCGGGTCAGATCAGCACATGCGCCAATAGTAGAGCGTCGCTCATTTTCGCGCAGTCTCGATTCGCCGATCACCACCAGCCGGTCGCCCCCGCCCGGCCGCGGTCCCCGCGGGGATGCGGCCGGGCGCGCGCGATCAGTGCTGTGTCCGGCGGCGTCGACGCAGGCCCAACAGGATGGTTCCGGCCGCCAACAGCGCCAGGCCGAGCATCCCGACGCCCCAGGCGATGGTGGAGCCGGTGCGGGCGAGGTCACCGGCCGGATCGACGGGGTCGGCGGTCACGACGTTGGCGATGGTCGCCGTCGACGGGTCCGAGATCACGTCCGTACCCGACGGGGATCCACTGAACGCCCTGGCGGTGTTGGTGAGCGGCTTGCCGTTGAGGTCGGCCGCGACCACCGTATAGGCGGCCGTGCAGGATGCCTTCTGTCCCGGCAACAGGGTGCCCGCCGGGCAGTCGACCGCTGGGGCGGTGCCGTGACCGGAGAAGGTGCCTTCCTTGATGCCGACCTTCGTCGCCGTGGTGTTACCCGTGTTGGTCACCGTGAATGTGTATGTCACGATCTGGCCGGCCGCAGCGACCTTCTTCGCGTCGGTCGTCTTCAGCAGCGCCAGACTCGGCTTCGACGGCTCCGGCACGGTCACGGACGAGCTGGCCGGTGTCAGCGGGGCGGCGCCGGCCGGGCCGTTGCCGACCGCGGTGGCCGTGTTCGTCACCGACGCATTGTCGATGTCCTCCTGAGTCACTGTGTAGACGGTGGTGCAGATCAGCTGGGCACCGGGGGCCAGCGGATCGGCCGAGGGACACGTCGGAGCATCCAGGGTTCCGGTGCCGGTGAAGGCACCCTCCTGCACACCGGGATCGGTGATCGTCACGTTGCCGGTGTTGGTGACCACGAACGAATACGTGATCTGCTCACCCGCCTTGAAGTCCGCCGGAGCAGCCGGCGACGCCGACTTCACCAGCGAGAGGGCGGGCTTGCGATCGATCGACACCGTCGCGGTGGAGGGGTCGGAGGACACCGCTGACGTGCCCAGCGCTGCCGTCGCGACTGCCGTGTTCGTCACGGTCCCCGCGTCCACGTCTGGCTGAGTCACCTGATAGCTCACCTCGCACGACCGGTCCCCGCCGGGGGCCAGAGCCGTCGCCCCGCAGTCCGGGACGGCGATCGCACCAGTGCCGGAGAACGCGGACTCCGCGATCGCGAGGCCGGTCAGCGTCACATTGCCGGTGTTCGTCACATGGAACGTGTACGTCACCGAGTCGCCCGCGGTGTGCACCGCATCCGGATTCACCGTCTTCTCGAGCAGCAGACTCGGCGACTGCACTGCAGCCACGCTCACCGTCGACGGATCGGAGACGACCGGAACCCCTGATCCTGTGGCGGCGAACGCCGTGGCCGTGTTGTCGACGCTGCCGCGGTCGAGGTCGGCCTGGGTCGTCTCATACCCGGCGTCGCACGTCACGCTCTCCCCCGGCGCTAGCTCGGTTGCCGGGCAGTCGACGTCGGCGAGGGTCCCGCTACCCGTGAACGTGTCCTCCGACACGTCTACGCCCGTGAGCGCCACGTTGCCGGTGTTCGTGATCAAGAACGAGAACGTGATCGCCGTGCCGACGGAGGCGTACGAGGCGACATCGGCCGACTTCACCAAGGAGATCGCCGGGGCGGCGTTCACAGCGACGGTCGCGGTAGAGAGGGCGGACGCGACGTCATCATCGCCCGGGTCGACGCCGGTCGCCTTCGCCGTGTTGACGATGGATCCCGCGTTCATGTCTGCCTGCGTCACCGCGTGTGTCGCGGTGCAATCGACCTGCTGACCGGGGACGAGATCCGTCGTCGGGCAGTCGACCACCGGAGTGCCGCCCGTGCCGGAGAACGCGGTCTCCGTCGCCGTCACGTCGTGCAGCGACACGTTGCCCGTGTTCCGGATGTGGAACGTGTAGGTGATCGTGTCACCGGTCGCATTCACGTAGGCCGTGTCGGCGGTCTTCGTCAGCGTGAGCTTCGAGACCTGCTCCTGCGGGGTGGTGACGGTCGAGTCGCCCGCGGTGACCGGACCGGTGGCCGAGGTGCCGGTCGCGTTCGCCGTGTTGGTCAGCGAGCCCGCATCCACGTCGGCCTGGGTCAGCGTGTATGTCGCCGTGCAGCTGAACTGGGTGGCCGGATCGAGGGTCGTAGCCGGGCAGCTGATCGCCGAGAGGACGTCGGAGCCGGTGAAGAGCTGCTCGTTCACCGTGATGCCGGTAACAGGGATGTTCCCGGTGTTCGATACGACGTAGGTGTAGGTGATCAGCTGTCCGGCGTTGTACGCCGCGGCCGCCGAAGGGGTCGCCGACTTCACGGTCACGAGGTTCGCGACCTGGTCGACCGTGACGGCGGCGGTGGAGTCGGCGGACGTCGCGATGGTGCCACTGGGTGTCTTGGCGGTTGCCGCCGCGGTGTTCACCACCGAGCCGGCCGTCAGATCCGTCTGGGTCACCGGATAGCTGGCGGTGCAGTCCACCGACGCCCCGGGAGCCAGTGCGCTCGGTGGGCAGGCGATGGCCGAGAGACTGCCGGATCCTGAGAACGACTTCTCAGTGATTCCGACTGTGTTCAGCGTGACATTGCCCGTATTGGTGACCGCGAACGTGTATGCCACGGTGTCGCCGACGGCACTCACGCTGCCCGGTGAGGCCGCCTTGGTCAGCGACAGTGCGCCGTTCTGCACCGCTGTCACGGTGACGACGTCGCTGCTGTTGCTCAGGCCCGGACCCGTGGGCGGGTCGGCGGTCGCGGTCGCCTGGTCGGAGATCAGTCCGTGGTCCAGGTCTGCTTGAGTGGTGATGTACGTCGCCGTGAAGGTGGCGGACTGTCCTGAGGCCAATGATGTGACCGCGCCGGAGCAGGGGGCGGTCGGGCTCGTCAGCGTGGTGCAGGTCGCGCTGGGCGCGATGCTCGAGGCCGCCGATGCCACCAGCGCATCGGTCACACGGACGTTGCCGAGCGTCACCGCGGTGTTGTTGGTCACGGTGAACGTGTAGGTCACGGGCTGCCCGACGGCGTCGACCGTGGTCCGGTCCGCCGTCTTCGTGATCGCCGGCTGAGCGCTCTGCGCCTGCAGGCCCGTCAGCGACGACTCCGCCGCACCGACGAGCGCGTCGCCCGCGTAGACATTCGTGCCGACGCTGTTCCACGCCGTATTGCCCGCGGCAGCCGGCGGGGTCGTGACCGTGTATGTCGCCGAGAAGCCGGTGGTCACAAGCACCTTGCCGGTGTATGTGAAGCGCAGCGCCGTGGTCTTCGACAGCGGCGACGGCGGAGTGGTCGACCAGTCGTCGATGCAGCCCGGATTGGTCGCGAGAACCTCGGTGCGGCACGGATTGGTCGCCTGCGAATACGCCACGGCCAGACCCGCCTGCAGTGTCCCGATGCCGGTGAGGGAGACCGGGAACTGCGAGTTTCGTGCTGCGGTCGACGAGGCCCGGGTGTCCCCGACGCGCGGCAGCACGTCGTACATGACCGGGTTCGTCAGGTTCGACGATCCGCTGTTCGTGAAGGTGACGGTGTAGGTCGCGGTGCCACCGTCGACGCTCACATGTCCGGTTCCACCGCTCCCGATGGGTGATGGATCGAGATTGCCTTGCACCGTCTTGTCGACGCTGAAGCCGGGCTTGATCGGGGCGACCACGAAGCTCGACGAGAATCCGCAGTAATTGTTCGTAAGCGGTGTGGCGTTGGCGCGGAGATCCGTGGTGCCGGTAGGGTACATCGGTGCCGGCTCGATGTGCGCGCTCGAGTAGTTGTTGAAGTAGCACTGTTGGATCGGTGCGCCGTAGCCAACGGTGATGTCGCTCGTGTACGTCCCGGCGCAGCCTGCCTCGAGGGTCATGGGCACGAACGTCGTGGACTGGATCTTGTAGTAGCCCGGCGTCGTCGCGGCGCCGGCGGGGATGACGTAACGCACCAGGATGCGTCCGGTGCCGTTGTAGTTCGGCGTGACAGTGGGCGTAACGGCTGCCGTGGTGAACGACTTGGCACCGGCGCCGTTGTTGTTGAAAGTGGCGAGCTGGAACGGCGTCGCAACCGGGTTCACCGCCGTCGCGCCGGCGGGAGCGAGGTAGTCGATGTAGATAGCGGCCGACGGCGCGGTCGGGATCTCGATCCGGTTGCTGTACGCGCCATTGTTGCTGCTGTTCAAGACTGCGTTCGCGGCGCACGTCGTGCCCACCTGGGCAGTGGTGATACCGGGGTACACGAACGCGGCACTGTTTGCCGGCGGGGCGACCACGAGCAGGCGCGACGACGCGGTCTGAGCGGAGAGCAGCGGAGAGGTCGTGTCACCTGCCGCGTACGGGGTCGAGACGACCTTGTTGGTCAGGACGGCCGGGGTCGGCACAGTGCTCGCCGCGTAGCCGAACATCCGGAACCGCATCGTGGCTGCCGTGTTCGTGCCCTCGGCTGCGAAGGCCGGGATGTCGACCTCGGCGACCGCGGGCGACGCCGGGATGACCCAGCCCGTCTTGGCCGCCGAGTACGCGACGGTTCCCGTGGTCCCGTCCGTGTAGACGAGGGTGATCGTGTCCGCGGCGGAGGCCGTGTATCCGAACGCTTGAACGAGCGTGGGGACGAACGCAGGGCTCGCGCAGACAGTGCCGGGCGCGTTCGACGAGTAGTTGTTGTTCGAGACGTTCGTCAGACACGGCATCGCGTCCTTGAGGTCGTAGGCAACGCCCGCGTTGACGGCGGGCGGCACGGTCGCCGTCGTGATGTCGTAGTAGGCCGTCGCGGCCGAGGTATCCCAGTCGCCCGGGTAGGTGTACGGGGCGTTCGCTCCGCCGTCCGCCGCGGTGAACTGACCGATGTTGCTGAGGGTCGAGGTTGATGTGGTGGTCTTGGAGACCGTTGTCGCCAGAGTGATCACGGTCGAGCAGACCGTCGCCGTGGATCCCGAACCCGCCACGCCGTCGATGTAGGTCCAGGTCGCCGAAGCCGACCCGCAGATCTGCGTGCCGACCGCATCCGGGACCCCGCCCGTGGACGCCTTGCCCGTCACGGTGATGGCGAAGTAGTTGGAGACGTTCAGCGGGGGTTGCCGCAGGACTTGCCGGTCGGGTCCGAGTATGTGAGCACGCGGGTCGCCGCGTTGTAAGAGACAGTTCCTGGGATCCCGGCACTGAGGCTGGCCGACTGGTAGTCGAAGTTCGCCGGTAGCGTGCTCGTGATCGTGATGCCGGAGATGCCGATGTCGCCGGTGTAACTCTTGACGTTCAGCCCGCAGTTGTACGTGATCACGTAGTTGACTGTGTTGCCGGAGATCGACTTGGCCGGGATCGAATTGCCCAGGCTGTTGTTGTGCCCCGCCGTCACCGTGAGCGTAGCCGCGGCCGCGGCGGCCGAGGTGGAGTTGCTGCTCGACAGCGTCGGCGTGATCGTCGCCGTCGCGTTGTTCAGGGTCGTGTACTCCGGGGGCCGCACCGTGAACGTGCAGGTGTTCGTGCTGGTGCCGAGCGTGCCGAGGTTGAACGACACCTGGCCCGCGACAGTCTTGTTCACGGCCGGGCAGGTGCCTGAGGTGACCCAGGCTGCGAAGTCCGTGTTGCCACCGTTGCCGGTGACCGTCCCGGTCGGAATCGTGACGACGGAGTTCAGACAGCTGCCCGCGCCGTTGCTGCACGAGTAGGTGAGGGTATATGTGGTGGCCGTGTTGCTCGCAACGGTCGTGGCCGCGGGGCTGATCGAAAGCGTCATGTCCGCGGCGAGCGCAGGCGTCGGCGACGCGACTGCGACCAGCGCGACCGCCAGCGCAGCGACGAAACCGACCGCTCCGAGACGCCGTCCCAGCGTGCGCAGGGAGAACCCGCTCCGCTCGCCACGATGCCGTCTCTTCGTTCCGTCCACGCCTTCGGCCACTGCCACGCCCTTCTCTCTGGTGATGGGGCGAGTAGTCAGACTTCTCCCCTGCCAGCGAAAAGCTATCGGCGCGACGGTGTCCGTTCGCCGGTTTTCACCCCGCGTTCACCCCGGGCTTGTCGACCCCATTTCGGGGGACAGCTTTATTCGGGGCGGATGAAGCCGGATGAGGCCGGGATGGGCCGGAGGCGAGCGCTGGAGGCTGTGGAGTTGATCGCGGACCGGCGGTCGGCGTGCGCATATCGAACCCCGAACCTGCACAGTGTGTGCAAGTCCGCTGACGATTCCCCGATAATGGCAAGTGGAGGCCCCAGTGAACGATGGCACGGATCCGGCGGTAACGACCGGCAGTTCGACCGGAAGCGGCGCGCATCATTTCGCGGCCTTGGAGAGCGCAGTCGACAGGGGAGACTGGGTCGCCGCGTGCGTCGCGGTGCGCGCGGGCTGGTTCGTACTTGCCGCCGAGGGCAGCGAGCGCACCAGTCAGCTGCTCGAGCGTGTTCCGGCGAACATCCTGCGCACCCAGCCGGTGCTCGCGATGGAACTCGGCATCGTCTACAACAACCTCCGCTTTCATCGGATTCGCGCCCTGCGGTATTTCGTGATGGCGATCCGTGCCGCCCGCTCCAGCCGTAACTCTGATTTGAACCCGGTGGATCGGCTGTACATCCGGACCGCTGAGGCCGGAGCGCTCCGACTGCTCGGACGCACCGACAGCTCCGTCGCCGCGGCGCGTGCAGCGCTTCGGATACTCGAGGATCTCAGCGAGGATGATCGAGCGACGGTCACGGACCTTCCCCGGGTGTATTCGGTGATCGGCACAGCCCTGTACTACAGCGGTCTGCTCGCGGAAGCGTTGGATGCGGCCGAGCGTGGGCTGGCTGAGGCACCGACGACGCCACCGTCGAACGGGATGGGCGCCCTCTCGCTGCTCGCCGGCATCAACGCGATCCGCGGCGACCTCCCGCAGGCCCGTGAACACATCGACTACGCGCGCACCGGACCGTGGACCGATCAGCAGCGGGACGGGTATTCCGGCACCTTCTACCGCGTCGCCGAGGCGATTTTGGCGCTCGAGCGGTTCGATGCCGACACGGCACGCACACAACTCGCACGACTCCTCCTGGACACGCCCACCGGTCGTAATGGCAACGAGCGGTGGGCGACCATCGCCCAGATGGAGGCGCTGACCGAACTGGTGAATGGAACGCCCGGGGCAGGACTCGCGGGGCTCGACGCGTTCGCCGCGCTCCGCGGCCCGCACGGGCGCACCAACCCCACACGCACTGAGCTCGCGCGGTTCCGCGCAATCCTCCAACTCGCCCTGGGCAATCCGGCCGCTGCAGCCGCGATCATCAAACGCGACCTTCCTGTCGGGGTCACCGCGAGCGTCGAGGCTGCCCGCGTCGCGCTCGCTCTCGGGCAGACGGGAACCGCCCTCAACGAGCTCCGGTCGCTCGCCGACAAATACCCGACCACCCGCCAGGCGGCGGAATCCGCGGCGATCGAGACGGCCGTTCTGCTGCGAATCTCACCGACGCCGCGCCGGGAGCGCTTGGTGCAACGTCTCGGCGCTCTTCTCGATCAGTCGGAGCAGCGACTGGCCATCGCTCTTCTCCCGCCTCGTGACCTCGCCCGTGTCGTCGAAGCGCTCGACTCCGCCGGCTTCGGCCACGTGACGGCCGACCTCCCTGTGCGGCCGCTGCTTCAGGATGTGGAACCAGACCTCCTGCTCAGCGGTCGCGAACTCGCCGTGCTGGAGCAACTCATGGAAACCGGTTCCATCTCGGAGATCGCTGCCGCCCTCGTCGTCTCCACCAATACGGTCAAGACGCAGCTCCGCAGCACCTATCGAAAGCTCGGCGTCTCGGGTCGGGAGGATGCGATCGCGGTCGCCCTGGAACGCCACCTCCTGGTCGAACGCGAGTAGCTTGAGGCCGAGCCTTGTGGCACGTGGCCCCGGCGAATGCCCTCTAATTCGACGACGACAGACCGTGCACCATCCTGCTGACCTGCTGTTGCACCTGTGCGTCGTCCACTTCGAACATCGCATAACTGATTCCGGCTGTCTGCAGAGGTCGGTTCGGATACTGCTTGTATGTGGGCAAGATGCTCAGCAGTCGAGCCGCCATCTGGGGAGCCTGCCAGGTCTTCTCGGCGAAACTCGTCATGAAGATGTCGTAGCGCTCCTGAGGGTCCTGCCACAGGTCGAACAGCTCCGGAACGATGGCGGTGTACGAGGACGGCCCACGCCAGTGGTCGCGAACGTTCCAGATCGCCTTCCATTTGCCGATCCGCACCGCGCCGGGGATCATCTCCGTCTCGGTCATGTAGAGCCAGTGATCGCGTGCCGAAGGAGCCTCGCCCTTCAACAGGGCGGTCTGGTCGAAGCTGTCGAAGATCGTCGGCTCTCCGTCGCGATCCTCGGTGGGCAGCTCGACGCCGGCGATGCTGGCGAAGGTGGCCATGAAGTCGAGGGATCCGACGATGTCGGAGTTGCGACGTCCCGCTTCGATGGTCCCCGGCCACCAGGCGATCGCGGGTACGCGACTGCCACCCTCGTAGTCGGTGCCCTTCGTCCCTCGGTACGGCGTATATCCGCAGTCGGGATAGACGTCCTGCCAGGCGCCGTTGTCGGTCGTCCAGACGATGAGTGTGTTCTCGGCGATGCCGAGCTCGCGAACCTTGTCGATGACCTGTCCCACCCGATGGTCGAGCTCGACGAGAGAGTCGAGGTACTTGGACTTGCCGAGGGATGCGCCCTCGAAGTCGGGATGCGGCAGGTTCGGCTGGTGCAGCTTGGCAGTGTTCAAGTAAAGGAAGAACGGGTTGTCACCGTTCGCATGGGAATCGAGGTAGTCGAGGGCGATGTTCGTCGACTTCTCGTCGATGAACGGGATGTTCGATGGATCGATCTTCTCGACCTCGTGCGGCTCCTCGCCCACTTTCCCCTCGAGCGCCCCGATCACGTTGCCCCACATCTTCATGGTTGCTTCGTCGTCGAACGGGAAGTCGGGGTTGTAGACCTTTGACGTGTACGTGTAAGCGTTCAGGTGATAGAGCGACGTGTTGTACATCTCGTCGAAGCCCTGCGCCGTGGGCATCGAGTAGTCCGACTCCCCCAGGTGCCACTTGCCGATGTGGCACGTGTCGTAATCCGCCTTCTTGAGCACGCTGGCGAGTGTCCATTCGCCAGCGGGGAGACCCCGCCGTCGCCGGGGAACGCCACGGTCGTCATGCCGCTGCGGATCGGCAGCCGCCCCGTCAGCGCCGCTGCGCGGCCCGGCGTGCAGCTCGGCTGCCCATAGAAGGACATGAACTGAAGGCCCTCGGCAGCTAGTCGATCAAGGTTCGGAGTCGGCGCTCCGCGGTTCTCCCCGCCGCCGTAGCAGCCCAGGTCACCCCATCCGACATCATCGGACATGAAGAGAATGATGTTCGGTTTCTCGGCCATAACCAACTCCCTCGTATCGAGCAGCGATGCGGTCAACGTAGCAACCGAAAAGCTATGCGGATAGACCCATCTGGTGTTGACTCTGACCGAAAGCCCGTCGCCGTCGCCGCCACTGAGGAGACTCCCGATGCCCGATGACCTGCTGCCTTCGTGGCGCGATACCGACACCCGCTCGGCGATCGAGTCCTTCGTCGCGTCCGTCACGACGGGTGCGCATCCCGTGCCGGTCGAGGAGCGCGTCGCCGTTTTCGACAACGACGGCACGCTCTGGATCGAGAAGCCGATGCCCACGCAGTTGCTCTACGTCGTGGAGCAGTGGCGTGCGCGTCTGCGCGCCGATCCGTCACTCGCGCAAGAACAGCCGTACACCGCAGTTGCCAGCGGTGACATGTCCTGGATCGCCGCATCCGTCGACAAGCACTACGCGGGAGACGACAGTGATCTCCGGACACTCATCGGTGCGCTCGTCGGGGTGACCGAGAATACCAGCGTCGACGGCTACGCGGCCTCTGCGGCGGAGTTCTATCGCAAAGGGCATCACCCATTACTCGATCGACCGTTCGCCCAGACCGTCTACCGGCCGATGGTCGAACTCCTGCGCTACTTGGAGGCGAACGGATTCACCTGCTACATCGTCTCCGCTGCAGAACGCGACTTCATGCGACCCATCGCGGAGGACTACTACGGCGTCCCGCCCGAACGCGTCGTGGGGTCGGCATACGGGTTGACCTACGACGAGGCATCCGGTGAGGTGCGGTACGGCGGGTCACTGGACTTCTTCGACGACGGGCCGGAGAAGCCTGCCCGCATCTGGAGCCGCATCGGACGACGACCCCTGTTCGCAGCCGGTAACGCCAACGGCGATATGCCCATGCTCGACTTCACCCGCAACCACGGTGCCGGATTCGCGCTGCTCGTGCACCATGACGACGACACCGGCCGAGGGGACGTCCCGTACGACAAGGGTGCCGAGCGAGCGCTGGCAGAGGCGGATGCGCGGGGCTACACGGCTGTCAGTGTGAAAGACGACTGGTCAGAGGTGTTCCCGAGCGCATCCTGAAGCTCAGTTCACGCATCCCGAACGCAGCGGAACCCGATATGCGACATGCCCGTGTCTTCGGCCTGAGGTGAGCGCGCGGCCGGTCGGAAACGCAGGCAGTAGTCCGGCGAGCACAGGTGCGATCCACCCTTGAGCACACGGCGCGGTATGGCGGGAAACTCGGGCTGGGCGCTCGCTGTCGCGAGCAGATTCGATCGTTTGCCGGCATCCACCGGCTTGTCCGACAGGCGCAGGTGGCGCGGCGTGTAGTAGTCGCTCGTCCACTCCCAGACGTTGCCGGTCATGTCGAAGAGATCGAATCCGTTGGCGGGGTACGAACCCACAGGAGCGGTGCCGCCGACGCCCTGGTTGTCGTAGGGGAAGCGGCCAAGCCAGGAGTTCGCCTGCGCGACCCCGCCCGGGTAGACCTCGTCGCCCCAGGCGAATCTCGCACCCTCGATACCTCCGCGAGCCGCATACTCGTGTTCGGCCTCGGTCGGCAACCGCAGACCGGCCCACTCCGTATAAGCGGTCGCGTCCTCATAGGCGACATGCACGACCGGATGCTCCAAGCGGTCGTCGATCGACGAGCCTGGTCCGAACGGCTTGCGCCAGAACGCTCCCGGCGTCCACCTCCACCAGTTGCGCCAGTTGCGCAGATCAACGGGGCCCGAGGTCGGCGCGAAGACCATGGCCCCGGGAACGAGATCGGCGGGGTCCGCACCGGGGAACTCGGCCGGATCGAGGTCCCGCTCGGCAACAGTGACGTAACCGGTGTCGTCCACGAACTCTGCGAAGAGCGCGTTGGTGACTTCGTAGCGATCGATCCAGAAGGCGCTCACCGCACGCTCGTGAACCGGTCGCTCATCGGGATAGAAGTCGTCCGATCCCATCGTGAACGAACCACCGTTGAGGAAGACCATGTCTCGTGATTCCGGCTGCACGCCCCCACCCTAACCGCATGACGCAATCTGCGGACTGCCCGACATCGTCGACCGCACTCATCCCTGGGTTCGGGATGCGGGCTCTTTCACGGGGTAGGTTCTATCTCGGACGGGGAGGAGGCCCACCATGCGCCCTGATCTTCCTTCCGCAATCGCTGAAATCGAGAAGCGCCTTTCCGTCTCGACAGCTCGCACCCGGCTGGTTGCGGTCGATGGCCCATCCGGCTCGGGCAAGAGCACCTTCGCCTCCCTGCTCGCCGCGCGCCTGAAAGCTCCGCTGGTTCCTATCGACGACTTCGTGACCTGGGAGCATTTCGGGGCGTGGTGGCCTCGGTTCGAAGAGCAGGTGCTCGGGCCGCTTCTCGAAGGGCGCGATGCGGTGTATCAGGCTCGCGACTGGGAGGGAGACGAGTTCGGGGATGCGTTGGGCGAATGGCGTACCGTGCCGTGGAATCCTGTCATCGTGCTCGAGGGAGTGACGTGTAGCCGACGAGCGATCGCGGATGAGCTCGCGTGCAGCGTGTGGATTGAAGCGTCACCCGGCCAACGTCTTGCGCGAGGGATCGAGCGCGATGGTGAGTCCCACCGTGCCCTGTGGGAGCGGTGGATGGTCGAGGAAGAGGCCTTCTTCGCTGCTGACCGAACCCGCGAACGTGCCACTTTGCACATAGACGGATCCGCCTAGTTAAGAGGGCGTTGACCGCGTTGGGCTCACTTCACTGCTTCCGGGGGCGGCGGTCTGCTCCGCGGCCCAGGAGCCCAGCAGCCGCAGTCGCTTTGCCGACTCCGATCCGGGCTCCGCTGAGTAGATCAGCATTACGTTGCCCGCTTCCGCGGTGACGGCGAACTCCTCATACGACAGCACGAGCTCGCCGACGATCGGATGCACGAACCGTTTCGTTCCGGCCCCGTGCGTGCGGACGTTGTGCGCCGCCCAGAGTCGACGGAAAGTGTCGCTGCGCGTCGAGAGCTCGCCGACGAGATCCTGGATCGCCTTGTCGTGCGGGTCCCGCCCGGCCTCCGCGCGGATGATGTTGACGCACATCTCCGCCATACGGTCCCAGTCCGGATAGAAGTCGCGGGAGACAGGATCGAGGAACTGGAATCGGGCCAGGTTCGGCGTGCGACCCCCGTCGCCGATCACCGGCGAGTAGAAGGCGCGTCCGAGCTCGTTCGTAGCGAGCATGTTCTGCCGCGGATCGCGCACGAACGCGACGGCGTCGATGATCGAGTCGAGCGCCCACTGCAGGCTCGGGCGCGGAACAGCGACCTTGGTGCTACGACGCCGCGAGCGGCCGCCAGCGGGGACGCCGTCGGCTGCGCGCGCGAGATCGAGCAGGTGCGCGCGTTCGGTCTCATCCAGTTGCAGCGCGTTCGCGAGGGAGTGCAGCACGGATGCGGATGCGCCGGCGATCGCACCACGCTCCAGTTTCGCGTAGTACTCGACACTGACCCCGGCCAGATCGGCCACCTCGCTGCGCCGCAGACCGGCGACTCGACGATTGCCGACCGTGCTGATGCCAGCCGCCTCCGGCGTCACGTGTGCGCGGCGACTCATGAGGAAGTCCCGGATCTCGGCCCGATTGTCCATAGAGGAAGGGTAGGCCGACGCCGTGGCCGGAGGGAGGCCCTGACGGTACACCTCTCGTCAGGGACTCCTCTCGCGTGACGGGCCGATCAGGCTGTTGGTATGTCCGATGCGAGCACCCACACGAACATCCCGAGGCCCAGTCGCCTGTTGCCGACCCTCTTGCTGCTGCTGACCGTCTTCGGGCCGATCTCGATGGACCTCTATTTGCCTGCGCTGCCCGCACTCACCGGGGAACTCGGCGCGGCGACCTCCGTCGCACAGCTGACAGTGACGGCGTGCCTGATCGGACTCGCCGCCGGTCAACTCATCGCCGGTCCGCTGTCCGATCGGTTCGGCCGTCGCGGGGTGCTGTTGATCGGGATCGCCGCGTACATCGTCGTCTCCGCACTCTGCGCGGCAGCCCCGACCGTGGGGATCCTGATCGTCGCCCGGCTCGTGCAAGGACTCGCGGGCGGTGTCGGCATCGTGGTCGCGCAGGCAGCGGGCCGCGACATCTACTCGGGACGCCAGTTGATCCGGTTCTACGGGCGGTTGACGGTCGTCGGCGGGCTGGCCGCCGTCGTCGGCCCCTCCTCGGCGGGCTGCTCAACACCGTGTTCGACTGGCGAGGGCTGTTCCTCTTCCTCTCCCTGATCGGCGCCGCCATCCTGATCGCGACGTTGTCGGTGTTCCGAGAGACGTTGGCCCCACAGGATCGGATAACGGGCGGATGGTCGCACAGCCTCCACGACTTCCGCACCTTGATCGCCGATCGCATCTTCCTCGGCGCTGTCCTCAACCAGGGGTTCCTCTACGCGGCACTGTTCGCCTACCTGTCCGGAGCGACTTTCGTCCTCCAGGACATCTACGGCCTCTCTCCCCAGGCGTACGCGCTCGCCTTCGGCCTCAACTCCGCGGGCTTCATGGTGTTCGGCTACCTGGCGGGGCGCAGCGCCGAAAGGTGGAGCATCCGCGGGACGCTCATCGTCGGCGTCGGCGTCGCGGGGGCCGGCGCGGCGGGACTTCTCGTCTCCGGTCTGGCCGCGATGCCCCTGTGGGTGGTGATCGTCGCCCTCTTCGCATTGGCGAGCGGAGTGGCGATCTCCTCTCCCCGGCCACGACGCTGGCGCTCGCTGAGTATCCCCGCATCGCTGGAACCGCGTCATCCCTGCTCGGCATGGTCCGCTTCGGGTTCGGCGGCATCGCCGCGCCCTTGGTCGGCGTCGCCGGCGCGACGAGCATCTTCCCCTCGGCATCGTCACTGTGGTCGCCGTGCTTCTCGCAGCGTGCGCGCTGATCGTGTTGCGCCGCCGCTCGTCCCCTGCCACCCATCACACCGACCGAACCGAGACCGCCATCCGCTCGACCGTCAACAACTGAAGGAGAACCACCTCATGCGTGGAGTCATCATGTACGCCCCCGGCGACGTCCGCGTCGAAGAGCGCGAGAACCCGACCATCATCGAGCCCACCGACGCGATCATCCGCCTCGCCGCCTCATGCATCTGCGGCTCCGACCTGTGGCCGTATCGCGGCCTCGAGCCCGTTGACCACAACCCGATGGGCCACGAGTACGTCGGCACCGTCACCGAGATCGGCTCCGCCGTGAAGAACATCAAGGTCGGCGATTTCGTTGTGGGATCGTTCTTCGCATCCGACAACACCTGCGAGATCTGCCAGGCGGGATACCAGTCCCGCTGCATCCACGCAGTGCCTCTGGGCGCCATCGGCACGCAGGCGGAATACGCCCGAATCCCACTGGCCGACGGCACTCTGGTGGCGACCCCCGGTCAGCCGGATGTCGACCTCATCCCGTCCCTCCTCGCCGCATCCGACGTGCTCGGAACAGGATGGTTCGCCGCGGTGGCCGCCGAGGCCGCACCCGGAAAGACCGTCGCAGTGGTCGGCGACGGAGCGGTCGGACTTCTCGGCATCCTGGCCGCCAAGCAGCTCGGCGCCGAGCGGATCATCGCCATGTCGCGTCACGCCGACCGGCAGGCGCTTGCCCGGGAATTCGGTGCCACGGACATCGTCGAAGAGCGCGGGGATGCCGGAGTCGCGAAGATCCGAGAGCTCACCGACGGACTCGGTGCGCACTCCGTGATCGAGGCGGTCGGCACGCAGGAGTCGATGATGCAGGCCATCCGCGCGACCCGCGCCGGCGGGCACGTCGGCTACGTCGGCGTCTCTCACGACGTCGAACTCGCTGGCGACGAGCTGTTCTTCTCCGCTGTGCACCTGCACGGTGGACCGGCGCCCGTACGGCGCTTTCTGCCCGACCTCATCCAGCGGATCTGGGACCGCGAGATCGACCCCGGTACGGTGTTCGACCTCGCTCTTCCCCTCCAGGATGCGGCCGAAGGCTACCGTGCGATGGACGAGCGCCGCGCCACCAAGGTCCTGCTCACCGTCTGAATCACGGGAAAGGAATCGAAAGAAGTCGCCGGCGACTGACTCGCTTCGCGCGGTTACCATTCATTCCCGGACAGTCAACCCGCTCTCCTTTGAGAAGTCGCCGCCTACGGTAGTGCCCAGGTCGGCCGACACGGAATGCTCCGGCCGCCAGCGCGCATAACGCTCAGAGCGTGCGCGTACCGACCGAGGGAGAATGCGATGACCAACGCCGATCAACAGCCCAACCCCCAGCGGCAACCCGGGGAACCAGTGTACGAACGTGATGAGACGCGCGCGGCCGTCCCGATCGATAGCGAAGCGACACTCCGCCATGACGTCGTCGAACGCGAAAAGGAACGCTTCGGTGGCATGAAGTTCGGGTCGGCGTTCTTCGGTTGGCTCACCGCCACCGGCACAGCCGTGCTCCTGACCGCGCTGGTCGCTGCAGCGGGTGCCGCGGCGGGCCTGGCCACAAACACGTCGGCATCCGATGCGACGGACGCCGCCACCAAGGACCCGAACACCATCGGCATCATCGGCATCATCGCGGTGGTGGTCGTGCTCTTCGTCGCCTATTTCTGTGGCGGCTACGTCGCCGGCCGGATGTCCCGCTTCGATGGTCTCAAGCAGGGGCTTGCCGTCTGGTTGTGGGCGGTCATCATCGCTGTCGTCGTCGCCATCTTGTCAGCGATCGCCGGAGCTCAATTCAACGTGCTCGGCAACCTCAACAGCTTCCCGCGCATCCCTCTCAACGAGGGCGACCTCACCGTCGCCGGAATCATCACGGCGATCGCTGTCGCCATCATCAGTCTTGCGGGAGCTCTGCTCGGCGGGGTCGCAGGAATGCGGTACCACCGCAAGGTCGACAGAGTCGGCCTCGGCCGATGATTCGACAGCTGAAGGTCACAGCTTGAGACCGCGCGCGCGTGCCGACGTAGGCGGCTTGAACTTCCGGGTCCACCGGGCCGGCGCGAGCGGAGGCCCGGTCTTCGTGCTCCTTCACGGTATCGGGATGTCGCACCGCTATTTCTCGAAATTGTGTCGCGTTCTGAGTGTTCGGGGGCACGTCGTGGCGTTCGACCTTCCTGGATTCGGGGGAACGGCGAAGCCAGGAACGCGGCTTTCGGTCGAAAGATACGCGCACGTGATTGGACGGGCGCTGGATGCGCTGGGAATCGGGGACTGCGTCGTTGTCGGTCAGTCGATGGGCGCGCAGTTCGCGGTTGAGCTCGCGAGAATGAGGCCAGACATTGTTTCGCGCGTGGTCGTGATCGGACCGGTTGTGGAGCGCGCGCGGCGCACAGTCGTCCAGCAGAGCGCCGCGCTCGCGCGCGACACTCTGGCGGAACCACCGTCCGTGAATGCGATCGTGTTCACGGACTACCTTCGGTGCGGGCCGCGGTGGTATCTGAAGGAGCTCCGTCCGATGCTCGGCTACGCGATCGAGGAGCGCGTCGACGACCTGGCCCAACCGTTCCTGGTGCTCCGCGGCGACAAGGATCCGATCTCGAGCGAAGGATGGTGTCGCGAGCTCGCCGATCGTGCACCGCTGTCGTCATTCGCAGCAGTACCCGGTCACCATCTTGTTCAGCAGACCGCGCCCGATCGCGTTGCACACGTCATAGAAATGTTCCTGTCGGCCGCTCTTCCAGCGGCCCCGGCTGCGCTCCCACGCTAAGGCTTTCCACCTGTAAGCCAGCGTTCGATCCGCCGATGATCGGGGGTGAAACCGTGGTCGACGCCCCAGAGTACGGCCTGCGTCCGGCTTTCGGCGCCGATCTTGCGGTAGATGTTCCGAATGTATGACTTCACCGTGTTGGGGCTGAGGTAGGTGAGCTCCGCCACGGCTGCGTTGCTCTTGCCCTGCGTGATCAACGCCAGGATCTCGGACTCCCGGTCGGTTATCCCTTCACGCTTTCCCGGCCAATCGAGCCCCTCCGCGCTTCGCACATGCGTTGGCGATTCGCTCACCACGATCTCCCCCGCATGTACCGCTTCCAGCGCAGCGACGAGTTCACCTGCTGACAGCTTTTTCGAGAGGTATCCGTGGACGCCTTGCCTTCGGGCGCTGTCAATGAGCTCCGGATGGAAGTTCCAGGTGTAAACCGCTACGTGACGAGCACGCGGATTCTTAACGAGCTCGCCAATCTGTTCGTGACGGGACTCGGGTTGGGCGAACGCGTCGTACAGGACGATATCGATCGACTCGTCGAGCGGCGCGTTCGCGTCGATTTCAGCTACGACGACCTTGTCGTGGTAGTCGTCGAACATGTGCGCCAACCCGATCAGCACCACGTCGTAGTCGTCCACGAGCGCAATCGTGAACGGCTTGCGCGGTGCGGCGACCGTCGTCGGCATGCGAGCACATTACACCCCCAAGGGTGTGGTGCCTCAGCTCCGCAAAGAGTTGCCTTGGACGATCAATAAGGAATCAGAAAGGTTTGCCCTCATGAATATTCTCCTCATCATCATCGCTGTGATAGCCGTCATCCTCTTGTTTACGGGAGGCTTCGTTTCCTCCCTGAATTTCTTGCTCTGGGTGGGCATCGTGCTCCTCGTCATCGCAGCCATCGTCTTCCTCGTCCGGATGTTCACAGGCAGCAGGCGCGTCTGACTAAGGGGCGCCGTCGCGGAGGAGGAAGGCGAGTTGCACGACCCAGCGCGTCTTTCTGCGCTCTGTGCGTGGATCCGTCACGTAGATCTCGCAGCGAGCAGCGAACACATCACCCTCCGAAGACCCATGTGAGTCGAATGAAAGACCTTGCTCGCTCACCCACCTGATCAGCATTCGATTCGCGGGCAATGAGGTGTTCTGGTAGTCGAGCAGCGCGTAGCGACCAGCGGGAATCACTCCTGCTCTGACTCGCTGATCGGCCGTGGTCGAAGCAGCGCTGACGACCCCCACCTCGATATCCATCGAACCCGCCATATCAACGACATGCAGCCGCAGGAAGAACGGCCCCGTGGGTTCGACGTCGTGCGCCGTCAACCACTCGATGAGCTCGCCCAGCAACCGGTCTCGGTTCGAGAGCATCGTGCGGAACGGCACGGTCTCCCGGATGCCGAGGGTGGGCGTCTCAGCACGCGTCTCCACGCGCGGTCCCTCGACAACCTCGACGTCCCGTTCCCTCACCCACCCAGTCTGACAGCAACAAAGGTTGGCCGGCTAGGCAGTCCCCGAACCCGATCGACGGCTCCGGTCGATTCACTTCTCCTTCCTCCGCGTGCGGCTGCCGCTCCCTTCTGGTGTATCGCCGTCGTCGTGCTGCTCCCGGAGTACGCGCGCCGCAGCGACATCCTTCTCCTCCTTGTCGGCAGCCTTTTTGCTCTGTCTGGTGTCGCGCGGCGGCAGTTGGATCTGCTCTTCGGCCTCGATTCCGGCCTGAAGCTGACGACCTCGTTCCGTCTCCGCGTCGAACTCGGCGCCGAACAGCAGCGCGAGGTTGGCGATCCAGAGCCACAGGAGGAAGACGATGACACCCGCAAGCGAACCGTAGGTCTTGTCGTAGTTCGAGAAGTTGGCCACATACAGACCGAACAGCAAGGTGGCGATCGCCAGGATGAGCAGCGCGAGGAGAGCGCCCATGCTCATCCACTTGAACTTCGGCTGCTTGGCGTTCGGCGTGGCGTAGTACAGGATCGCGAGGATCAATACCACCACGAAAAGCAGCACGGGCCATTTGACGATCGACCAGACGATCTGGGGCACCTCGCCGATGCCGAGCGTCGATCCGATCGCCGACGTCACAGGTCCGGAGACCACGAGAATCAGGGCGACGATCAAGACGAGCACGATCGCGATCACGGTGACGAGAAGCTGCTGCGGCTTGAGCTTCCAGAACGGTCGCCCCTCATCGATCTCATAGATGCGGTTCATCGCGCGGGAGAACGCACCGACGTATCCCGAGGCCGACCAGATGGCGACCACGATTCCGGCGACCAACGCGAAGCCCGCGGCAGGCGAGCTCGCAAAGCTCTCGATCGGGCCACGGATGAGGTTGGCCGTCGAACCCGGCGCCACGTCACGCACAATGCTGAGCAAAGCATCGGCACCCTTCTTCCCCTGGCCGAAGACGCCGAGGAGTGAGACGAGTGCGATCAGTGCGGGAAACAGGCTCAGCACGGCGTAGTACGTCAGCGCTGCGGCGATGTCGGTGCACTGATCGGTGATGAACTCGCGGAACGATTTGCGGATGACCAGCTTCCAGGACTGCTTCTGCAGCTTTGTCGGCCGGCTGGGCTTGCGCGGGTCTTCCGGTGATGGCGCGTCGGCCAGCTCTTCGCTGGCGCCGATAGTAGACATTTGGGGACCTCCTTCACACCCCTTTGAGGTGGTTGGCGCCACACAACGCCTGGACGCGCGGACCGGCAGGCGATTGACAGCCGCTGAAAATCGGAGGAAAAGGGAAGGCCGAACGTGGGTTCGAACGCTTGGAACAGGTGCAGACTTGAGATGCCACACCGCGTAGCAGCGGAACGCGAGCCTGTCGCCGCCGCCGGACCCCGGACGATGACGAGCAGCGTTCGTGTGCGCCTCCAGACGGGTCGGGAAGTGATCGATCATGGGCACCATGGTGTACGGATCGGGTTATGAAAAAGGGTTCGACGACCGAACTCTCGCGCACTTGCAGATCGTCATCGGGTTGAAACTCCGGCGCCACGAAGGCTTCTTCTTCAGCTGGCAGAGCGCGGACGGCCACTACACGTCGATCTGGATCGATCCTTCCATCCCGATCCGTTTCTGGTATCAGGATGCTCAGCACGCGAACATGAACTCGGAATGGCTCGAACGACTCACCCTCGCCTCGAACAGCTCCCGCGGTCTCTACCTCTTAGAAGAGGAGGAGGCACTCGCGGCCGCACGATGAAGCATTGCTGACGGAGGCTGTGCCGCGCACCCCTACGCCGTCGAAACGGTTCTGTACATTCCGTTGATGTACTCATCGCACGGACGTAGATTCTGGTCGCCCGCTCGAACTGCACCTGTGAGCGGCGACGGAAGGGACCGTCAGAATGACTGCCCACGACACTCGTACAGCCGTTCACACGCGATCGCGCGCGAACACCCGCGCGATCAATTCGGGGTCCGGGCGCCGACGACCGCCGAAGTACAACAGGCGTGAAGCCATCGCCGGCTACCTCTTCATCAGCCCTTGGATCATCGGCTTCCTGGTCTTCACGCTCGGCGCGATGGCGTACAGCCTGGTCATCTCGTTCAGCGACTACAACCTGGCGACGAACTCGGCGTCACCGGCCGGCGTCGACAACTACGTCGAGCTGTTCAACGATCCGCGCGTCGCCCTCTCGCTGGGCAACACGCTGTTCTACGCGGTGATGGCGGTACCGCTCGAGATCATCTTCGCGCTGTTCCTGGCACTATTGCTGAACCGGGTCGGCCGTGGCGCTGGCGTCTTCCGCACCGTCTACTACCTGCCGAAGATGACGCCGGCGGTGGCCACCGCATCCGTCTTCCTGTTGTTGCTGAACGGCAACACCGGGGCGATCAATAAGGCGCTGGCGGCGGTCGGCATCCAGGGACCGCAGTGGCTCATCGACCCGAATTGGGTGAAGCCGTCCATCGTCCTGATGACCCTGTGGGGTGTGAGCGGCACGATGGTGATCTTCCTGGCGGCACTCAAGAACGTGCCACGCGACCTCTACGAGGTGGCGTCCATCGACGGCGCCGGCCCGATCAGGCAGTTCTTCACGATCACCATCCCGATGATCTCGGCATCGATCTTCTTCAACGTCATCGTTCTCACCATCGCGGCGCTGCAGGTCTTCGACCAGGCGTACCTGCTCTTCTGGCGCGACCAGACCAACTCCTCCCCCGAATCGTCGCTGTTCTACGGCGTCTACCTGTTCCAGCAGGCGTTCCGGCAGTTCAACTTCGGCTTCGCGGCGGCCATGGCGTGGTTGCTCTTCGTCATCATCCTGATCATCACACTCGTGCAGGTGAAGTTCAGCAATCGGTTCGTCTACTACGAGGGAGACAAGTGATGACGTCGGCAACCCAGTCCGCCCCTGCTGCCGCCGCGCTCGCGAACGACGTCGAGACGCCGCCGCTCCGTCCGATCGCGAGGGCGCCGCGCGACCGGTGGTACAAGCCGCGGTCCGTTCTCCGCAAAACAGCCCTGTGGATCATCTCCGTCGCGTTCGGCCTGCTCTTCCTGTACCCGTTCGCGTGGCTCCTCGCCGCGAGTCTCAAACCGCGCGACGAAGTATTTGACAACGCTCTCTGGCCGCAGACCTTCAGCCCCCAGAACTACGCAGAAGTGTGGGAGAAGCTCCCACTGCTCTCCTGGATCGGCAACAGTATCGTCATCGCGCTTCTGGCGGCCGGCCTGGTGTCGATCTCGAGCTCGATCGTCGCCTTCGGCTTCGCCTACTTCCGGTTCCCGGGCCGCACCTTTCTGTTCGGCCTCGTGCTCGCGACGATGATGCTCCCCGGCGCTGTGACGATGGTGCCGCAGTACCTCATCTGGAAGAACCTGGGTCTCGTGGGCACCTGGGTGCCTCTGTTCGGGATGAATCTGTTCGGCTCCGCGTTCTACATCTTCTTGCAGAGACAATTCTTCCTCGGGCTCCCCCGGGAGCTGTTCGAGGCGGCCAGGCTCGACGGCGCGAGCTACTGGGGACTGTTCAGGCGGATCGCGATGCCACTCAGCATCCCGTCGTTCGTCATCATCTTCCTCTTCGAGTTCCAGGCGAGTTGGAACAACCTGCAAGCCGCCCTGATCTACCTGAATGCCGGTGGTGTCGAAGGATTCACGGTTCCTCTCGGGATCTCTTACGCCATGACGACGTTCAGCCCCACGAATGGCGGACACGGCGACTACCAGTACGTGATGGTCGCCGCCCTGATCGTCACCATCCCGATGCTGCTGCTGTTCGCCTTCGGCCAGCGCTACTTCATCGAGGGCGTAGCGAGCCAGGGCCGCAAGGGCTGACCGGCCGCTCGTGGCCGATGCGTCTCCTCCCTCTTCGCGTCCAGCGACTTCCGCCTGCTCCTCACCGGCCAGGCGACGAGCCAGCTCGGCGCGCAGGTCAGCGGCGTGGCCGTTCCGTTGCTCGCGGTCGTCTCCCTGGGTGCGACTCCGTTCCAGGTCGGGATGCTCGGGGCAGCATCAACGATCGCGTTCGCGACCATCGGGCTGCCAGCCGGCGCCTGGATCGATCGGATGCGGCGACGCCCCATCCTCGTCGCGAGCGATCTGACCCGAGCCATCCTCTTGGCCACGATCCCGGCCGCCGCCGTGCTCGGCCTTCTGACGATGGCGCAGCTCGTGGTCGTGTCGCTGCTCACCGGGTTCGCCCGGGTGTTCTTCGACGTCGGCTATCGCAGCTACCTTCCCAGCGTGATCGGGAGGGACCGTGTTCTCGCCGGCAACTCGTCGCTCGAGTTCGTGCGCGCATCCGGGCAGGTGGCGGGGCCCGCGATCGGCGGAGTCCTCGTCTCGCTGATCGGCGCGGCCACGGTCGTGCTCGTTCAGGCCGCGACTTTCGTCGTCTCGGCGCTCTGTCTCGTCGGCATCCGGGCCGTCGAACCGCGGCCGGAGACCCCGACCAACCGGCGCCGCATTCCGGCCGAGATCGCCGAAGGTTTCGGGTTCGTGCTCCGCTCCCCTGCGTTGCGCGCCACGGCCACCGCGAGCGCGCTCAGCAACTTCTCGTTCGCGATGGCTTCTGCCGTCAACATCGTGTTCCTGTCCAGGACGCTCGAACTCACCCCGACGCTCATCGGCATCGTCATCGCGGTCGGGTCGGTGACCGTGATGGTCGGAGCAGCGTTCACGACCAGGCTGGCGCGAGCGGTCGGGTCGGTGAGGATCGTGTGGCTCTCGCTCGCCGTGACGGCGCCGATCTCCCTCGCGAGCGCGTTCGCGCAGCCGGGATGGTGGACGCTGCTCGTCGTCGTCGGGATCGCCGCGGGAGAGTTCGGGCAGATCGTCTACGCGATCACGCAATTGAGCATCCGTCAGCAACTGTGCCCCGACCGCATCCTCGGGCGCGTCAACGCGACCTTTCAGGTGGTCGTGATGGGACTCTTCCCCGTCGGCGCGATCGTCGGCGGCGCGCTCGGCGACCTCATCGGCGCTCGGTGGACCATCGTCGCGGCCGGCGTCCCTCTGCTCATCTGCCCGTTCGTGCTCTGGTCGGCGCTCCGTGGCGTACGCGACGTCCATGAGCTGCAGGAGACAGGCAGTTAGACGGGGCTACCGCCTACTTCGCGTTCTTCGTCGACTGGTCGTACGCCCGCATCGCCGACGCCTGCGCGTCCTTCAACGCCTGCGTCGCCGACTTGTTGCCGAGGAGCACCGAGGACACCGCGTTCTGAAGCTCCGTCTGGATCTGCTGGCCGGCCGGAGAAGCGCCGAACGACTTGCCGCTTCCGACCACGTCGTAGAACGTGGAGATCGCCTTATCGAACCCGGCGTTTCCGCTCGGCTTGATGTATTTCTCCCGAAGAGTCGTGTCGGCCTTCGGCGAGCCCGTGAAGATGCCGGTGTTGATGGCGCCCGGCGTTTTCGCGAGGGTCTGCGCCCGGGCAGCGCCCGCAGCCTCCCATGCGGGGAGCCCGGTCAGATCGAGCGCCCAGGCGCACGCGGCATCCTTGTTCTTGGCTCCGGCCGGGATGACGAACGAGGTTCCGGATGCGACCGTGAACGGCTTCCCGTCAGCGCCCTTGAACGGGACAGCGCCGATGTCGACCAGATCGACGAACGGGGTCAGCACGTTGACGTACCACTGCGCATCCACCTCGGCGCCGACCTGGTCCTTCACGTACTGGTTGTTCTTGCCGAAGAAGTCGAACGAGTCGCTGAAGCTCTTCATCTTGGCGTAGCCGCCCTGTGCATCCGTGATCTTCTTGAGGACGTCGAGACCCTTGACGTTCTTAGCGTCGTCGAGGGTCGGCTTCCCGTCCGAGCCGATGATCTGGCCGCCGTAAGCGAGAAGCCAGAGTCCGGCGTTGCCCGTGGCCTGCGGGTCGAGCCCGAGCACACTGGGGGTGCCGCCTGATGCCTTGTACATCTTCGTGATCGCTGCGACGAGAGTGTCCGGCTTCGAGGTGTCGATCTCCGCATCCGTGACACCTGCCGCCTTCATGACCCGCTCGTTGGTGATGATCGCGGGTGGCTGGTAGAACTGCGGGACGGCGTACACGTTGCTCTTGTAGGTGACGTCGTCGAGCACGGACTGGTAGTACGACGATGACGGATCGACGCCGTGCGCGGAGTAGCACTTGTCGAGTGGCAGAATCAGCCCCTGCGCCGCATACGTCGCCACGAATTGACGGTCCATCTGCACGACGTCGGGGACATTGCCGCCTGCGACCCTGGTGGTGAACTTCTGAGCGTCGAAAGGGGTCTGATCGATCTTGATCGTGAGGCCCGAAAGCTGCTTCTTCGCGTAGGCGAGACGCGACGTCCCGACGTCGTCGGCGTTGTCGAACCCCCACGCGTTCAGGGTGCCCTTCGCGTCCTTGGTGAAGGAAGCGTCGGACGACGCGTTCCCGGTGGACCCGCATCCGGACAGCAGCGCCACCATGGCGGTCAAGGCCACTGCGGACAAGCCGACTTGTCTCTTGCTCATCGTTGTACCCTCCGACTCCGCCGGTGCCACAGCGGACCGGCTTCGCTCCACAAAGTAGAACCGTCTCGGAACGTCTCAAGGGATTGACTTCCTGCGCAGTCAGGACGGTCTTGCAGGCGGATCTTTGCGATCGCGGGAGGACGGTGGCGGGGCGTCGCGCCCGGTGTACTGTGCGCGCCATGAGTGCGGGAAGGATTCTGCTCATCCGCCACGGTGAGAGCACAGCGAACGTCGCGGCTGCGGCTGCAGAAGCTGCCGGAGGGGAGGTGATCCCCGTCGAAGCTCGCGACGCCGACGTGCAGCTCTCGCCCCTCGGCGAACAGCAGGCGCGGTCACTCGGCCCTCTCCTTCGGGAAGAACTCGCCGGGCGATTGCGCGACGCGCTGATCTGCACCTCGCCATACCGGAGGGCGCAGGAGACGGCAACGCTCGCACTCGGAGGCGCTGCCACCTATGGCGTTGACGAACGGCTCCGGGACAGGGAGCTGGGCATCATCGACGCATTGACCGCGCGGGGTGTGGAGGCACGATTGCCGGCTGAAGCCGCGCGGCGGCGATGGCTCGGAAAGTTCTACTATCGGCCGCCGGGCGGCGAAGCCTGGACGGATGTCGCGCTGCGCGTCCGTTCCTTCCTGGATGGGCAGACAACTGGCGACCGCCCTCTTGTGCTGTTCACCCACGACGCTGTGGTCAGCCTGTTCCTGTACGTCCTGTGCCAGTGGGACGAGAAGCAGTTGAACGAATTCCTCCTCACGCGGGTCGTCGGCAACGCCTCGGTGACCACCCTTGTCGCTGAGGGGGCGGGGTGGCGGCTCGAGAGCTTCGCCGACGACGCGCACCTCATCGACGCCGGTCTGCCTCCCACCAAGCATCCGGGAACCGCTCGTGTCGCCGAATGAGTCCCGGGCCGAACAGGCGGAGGCGTTCCTGGTGGCGCGGCCCCTTCCCGCGCCCGGACCGTCGAAACGGGACCGCGGCGAGATCGTCGTCATCGGCGGTGCCGCCCGTTCTCCGGGCGCCGCGCTGATCGCCGGCCGGGCCGCCCTCCGAGTCGGCGCTGGACGACTCACCATCGCGCTCGCGGCGTCCGTCGCAGCGGCCGCGGCCGTCTCGATGCCGGAGTCCGGTGTCGTCCCGCTCGCCGAGACCTCCGCAGGAAGCATCCGCGGACGAGGGATCGCCGCCGTTGCACGAGATCTCGGAACGGCCGACGCCGTCCTCGTCGGTCCGGGCCTGGACGACATCGAGGAGACGCGCCGCCTGGTGCGGCGCCTGCATTCGGCGCTCGCACCTCGCGCCACGCTTGTTCTGGACGCATACGTTCTCGGCGCCATCGCGGGGCGACCGAGACGGGTCGCAGGTCAGGCCGCCATCCTGACCCCCAACAGCGATGAGGCAGCTGTTCTGCTCGGCGGGCGGTTCACCGATGCCGCCGTAGACACGGTGAAGATCGCTCGGCGGTATCGGGCGGTCGTGTCGTGCAACGGCTGGGTCGCCGACCAGCACGGTCGTCTGGTCCTGGTCGGTGACGGCGGCCCGGGGCTCGGCACATCGGGCAGCGGGGATGCCCTGGCCGGGGCGATCGCCGGCCTCGCGGCGCGGGGGTGCGATCCACTACAGGCCGCGGTCTGGGGAACGTACCTGCACGTGGCGGCCGGACGGACGCTCGCCCGCGAGTACGCACCGCTCGGGTTCCTCGCGAGCGAGATCGTGGACCGCTTCGCCGTGGAGATGAACGCCGCAGACCGAACCTCCAGCTGAGCCGCCAGCGTTCAGGTGGGCTCCGGCTACCCTCGAACCTCGCTGCCGACAATCCCGTTTCCGAATCGATCGGTCCGAGTACCGTCCGACCCGACAACAGGAAGGGTGAAGTCATGAAGGCTGTCGTATTCAAGGGTCCGAGGGATGTCGTCGTGGAGGAGGTCGAGGACGCGAAGATCGAGCATCCACTCGACGCGGTCATCCGGATCACAACAGCGAACATCTGCGGTTCAGATCTGCACCCGTACGAAGGCCGCGCCGATATGGAGAGCGGAACGGTGTTCGGCCACGAGAACATGGGTGTCGTCGTGGAAGTCGGTGCCGGCGTCGAACGGATCGCCGTCGGGGACAGGGTCTCCGTTCCTTTCAACATCGCGTGCGGCACCTGCCGCAACTGCAACAGGGGCTGGACATCGGCATGTCTGCGGGCGAACCCCTCGGGCAACCCGGGCGCAGGATACGGCTACCCGAAGATGGGACCGTACCGGGGCGGCCAGGCCGAACTGCTGCGAGTGCCGTGGGCCGACTTCAACCTGCTCGAACTCCCCGCCGGAACACAGTGGGAGAACGACTTCACGATGCTCTCCGACATCTTTCCGACCGGATACCACGGCGTCGAGCTCAGCGGCTTCCGCACTGGTGAGACGGTCGCCGTCTTCGGCGCCGGACCGGTCGGCCTGATGGCGGCGCACAGCGCGATGATCCGCGGCGCATCCCAGGTGTTCGTCGTTGATAAGGAGACCGACCGGCTCTCGCTCGCGCAGTCGATGGGTGCGACCGTCGTCGACCTCGCAGACGGTGACGTCGTCGAGGCGATCATGGACGCGACCGACGGATTCGGCGTCGACCGTGGGGTGGAGGCGGTCGGGTACCAGGCGCACGACGCGTCCGGCCACGAGCATCCGGAACTCGTGCTCGACAACCTCGTCGGCGTCGTACGCGCCACCGGCGGCATCGGCGTGGTCGGCGTCTACGTCCCCGAAGACCCCGGCGCCGCGACGGAGGGGGCGAAAGAAGGCCGCATCGGATTCGATTTCGGGTCGGCGTTCGAGAAGGCCATCTCGATCGGCACCGGCCAGTGCCCGGTCAAGCGCTACAACCGCGAGCTTCGCGACCTGATCATCCACGGCAAGGCGACACCGGGCGCGATCGTGTCCCACGAGCTGTCCATCGACGATGCTCCGGATGCGTTCGCCCACTTCGACGCACGCGACGCCGGTTGGACCAAGGTCGTCCTGCATCCTGAAGCGGCGTGACCCGTAGCAGCTAGCTCTGCGACGCTATCAGCTCGGCCAGGGCTGCTGTTCCTCCCTGGTCGAGCGCGCGCCGCTGCTGGGTTGCGCCGTTTCCATCACTCAGGATGCGCTCGACGGTCGATGCGACCAGCTCCTCGTCGCCATGCTCCGCCAGCCCAGCAGAAGCATCACGGAGGAGCGCTTCGACGACTTCAGCGGCCGAACTGAGCGAACCGGTGCTCGGATCCACGAGGTCGGATGCGAGCCCGTTCCGCGCCGCGTGCCAGAGCCCGGCGTCGAGGAGCTCCGGCTCGCCGACCGGCAGATCGCGGACCGGTTCCGAAACCACCAGACCGCGGATCAGTGCGGCCAGCGCGACGCTCGTCTCGGGTCGCAATTGAGCATCGAACACCCGCACTTCGATGGTCGGGAACCGGTCGGAGGGTCTCACCACCCAGTTGAGCGTGCCCGCGTCCGAGGTTCCCCCGACCCCGCGCAACGCGGCAGTCCGGCGATCGTAGTCGTCGCCGTTCCGAAACGGTGGTGGAACCCCGAAGGTGGTCCACCGACGACTGTGGATGGCTCGCCAACTGTCGAAACCGGTGTCGGCTCCCTGCCAGAACGGCGAATTGGCCGACAGCGCTAGCAGGGTCGGGAGCCACGGTCGGAGCCGGTTCAGCGCCCGGATGGCCTCGTCGCGGTCAGCGACCCCGACATGCACGTGCATCCCGTTGATCTGATGGTCCGCGACGATGGCGCCGAAATGGGCGGCGATGTCCCGATACCTCTTCTCATTCGTGACCTGTGCGGCGGCGGCGACACGGTATGGCACTCCTACTCCGGCAGCGAGAACGCCGTTTCGGTTGGACCAGCAGCGCAGCTCCTCGCGAAAGGCGGCGAGCGCGGTCACCGCCTCTCCGGTCGTCTCGCAGACAGGCGAGGCGAATTCGAGCTGGGACGGAAAGAACTCGGGGGTGACCGTGCCGGCCCGATCGCCGGTGCGGCGAAGCGCATCCTGAGCACCTTTCGCGCACTCGACCGGAGTCAGCGTCGCCGGGTCGAGGAGGACGAACTCCTCTTCGATCCCGATCGTCGTGCGCATCCGAACACCTCCAGTCCGTCGCACAACGTACGCATGATGAATACGCTCGCGCAATGGCTTGACTCGGCGGCGCCTTCGGCTCACGGTCGGAGCATGACAGTACCGATCACCCCGCGCGGACCGGTCAGCGAGCAGCTCCTGACCGCCCTCGCGCAGTCCGCGACGCCCGATTCCCCCGACATGGAGCTCGCCCTCGAGCTCACCCTTCAGTCCCTTGATCGCGACCTGGACGTCATCACCGACGAGGACCTCCAACTCGCGCTCCTGCTCAGCTACGGGCTCTCGTACGGCGGGATCGTCGACGCCGACGACCGCTGGGAGTGGCATCCGTCGCAGGTGACGCTGCGCACCGCCATCGAAGAGCGATTCGAGGAACAACTCCGCGAGCGAATCGACCTCGGCGAACTTCCCGCGCCAGAAGCCGAAGCGGTCGCCTCCTATCTGTTCGCCGTGACCTCGGAGGACGAGGGGCCGAGGATCTCCCGCTACCTGGCCAAGAAGGCGACGAAAGAGCAGGCGATCGAATTCGTCATCCAACGCTCGATCTACACGCTCAAAGAGGCCGATCCTCACTCCTGGGCGATCCCACGGCTGACCGGCCGAGCGAAGGCTGCGCTCGTCGAGGTTCAATCCGACGAATACGGAGGCGGCCGCCCCGACCGGATGCACGCCGCGATCTTCGCGCAGACCATGCGCGGACTCGGGCTCGACGACAGCTACGGCACGTACATCGATCGTGTTCCCGCAGTCACTCTGGCCTCGTTCAACATGATGTCCATGTTCGGCCTGAATCGGCGTCTGCGCGGGGCGATCGCCGGCCACCTGGCTGCGTTCGAGATGACGTCCTCCATCCCGAACCGGCTCTACGGCAACGGGTTCCGACGGCTCGGCTACGGCACAGAGGTCACCGACTATTACGACGAACATGTCGAAGCGGATGCGGTGCACGAGCAGATCGCGGGCCGCGACCTCGCGGGCGGGCTGGCCGCAGAGCATCCGGAACTGCTCACCGACATCATCTTCGGTGCTCGTGCCTGCCTCTACATCGACGGGCTCGCCGGCCGCCACATCCTCGACTCTTGGCAGGCGGGACGGAGCTCCCTTCGCGAGCCGGCGGTGGTTCTCGCATGACCGCCACCAGCGAATCGCAACCGACCATCGTCGCGTGCACGGACGGGCCGTTGCTTGTGCGTGGTCCTGTCACGATTCTCGATTCCGACGGAGAGCCGATCCCCCAGAATCGTCGCACCGTCGCACTGTGCCGGTGCGGGGTATCGACGATCAAACCCTTCTGCGACGGAACCCACAAGCTGATCCGCTTCAAGACCGATCCGCAGCTCGAGCCCTGAAGCCCTTCGGGCGCGTTCACCGACACGCCCCCGATCGCCACGGGCGCGCCTCGTTTGCGGCGACACTGGCCACGTGCAGCATCTGCGAATCATCGCCCCCGCCGACCTCGTCGACCGGGTGCTCGCCACCCTCGAGGACAGCGCCGCGACGACCAACATAGTTCGCATCCCGAAAGCCGCCACCCGACCTCCCGGCGACCTGGTGCTCTGCGATGTCGCGCGTGAAGGGTTGAGCATCCTTCTCGACCGGCTTCAACTGCTCGGCGTGCAACACGAGGGATCGATCTCGGTCGACGACATCGGCGTCGAGATCTCTGATTCGGCTAAGCGGGCAAGCCGCGCCACCCCCGGTCATGCAGCCGACGCGGTGGTGTGGCAGGAGATCGAGCAGCGCACGCATGAGGAGACCAGCCTCTCCCCCACCTTCCTGACGTTCATGTCGGTCGCCACCATGATCGGTGCGATCGGCGTGGTCTTCGACGAGCCCATCCTGATCGTCGGTGCGATGGTCGTCGGCCCGGACTTCGGCCCGCTCGCTGCTCTCTCGGTGGGCCTCGTGCGGTGGCGGCGACGGATGATCGCCCAGTCCGTCCTCGCACTCGCCGTCGGGTTCGGCGCCGCCATCGTGATCACCATCCTGTTCACCTGGCTCCTCACGGCGCTCCACCTGATGTCACCCGCGGACCTGCTGCACTCCCGGCCTCTGACCGATTTCATCTGGAGACCGAACGTGCTCAGCTGGGTGGTTGGTTTCCTCGCCGGGATCGCTGGCCTCCTTTCCCTGTCCACCGCGAAGTCGGGCGCACTCGTCGGGGTGCTGATCTCGGTGACGACCGTTCCGGCCGCAGCGAACGCCGCCGTCGCTCTCGCTTACGGGGTCACCGAACAGTCCGTCGGCGCACTCATCCAGTTGGTCATCAACCTCGCCGCGATCACGCTCGGCGGGGTGGTGACGCTGCTCGTACAGCGGCTGAACCAGGTTCGGCGTGCAGCGCAAACGGTAACGTCGCGATAGCTCGGCAGGTCACCGGGGCGCGAACCGTGGTGCGCACGCGTGCGCGTGCGCGGTCCGCGCCCCGGGATCTTCCTGGTGTCAGCCGTTGCTGTCGCCGATGACGTGGCGGGCTTCGTTGGCCTCGTCAGCGACGGTTTGTGCGGAATCGGTTGCTTCGTCCTTCACTGTCCCGACAGCGTCTTTTGCGGTGTCGGTCACAGCAGTGACCGCGTCTTTGGCCGGCTCCTTGAGATCCTCAGCGACCTGCTTGGCCGCGTCGGCGGCCTCATGGATCAGCGGTTGCGCGGCATCCTTCACGTTCGCGGCGATCTGCTGCTCCTTACGGCTGGCGGGTATCAGGGATGCGGCCAACCAGCCCACACCGAACGCGATCAGGCCGACCGCGAGCGGGTTGCCTTCGGCCTTGTCGACAACGGCCCGACCGGCGTCGGAGACCGTGTTCCCGATCGACGAAGCCGAGGCGTGAACACCGGAGTCGTTCGATCCCATCACCCGATCGGTGACAGACCTGACCGCCGACTTCACCTTCTCGGTCTGGCGGTGCGCGATCTTCGACGGTGTCACCTTGTCGGCCAGCGCATCCACATCGCCACTCAGTTCACGGCGGGTGTTCTCAATATCGGCGCGGATCGCGTCGGGGTCGTCACTCATCGGTTCTCTCCATTTCGTTTCAGCGTTTCGGGTATCTCTTTGACGGAGTCCACCGTCTGCGGTAAGCCCCTCACCTCGGCCAGCTGCTTACGGCCGAGCAGGAACAGGATCAGGGCGACGATCGCCCAGATGACGGCCACGATCACCGCCGACCACGCGTTCCCAACGAGGTAGCCGAGCCCCCACCACAGCGCCACCGAGAGGAAGAACAACACCATCAAGGCCGCGTAGCCGGCACCACCGAACATCCCCGCGCCCTTGGCTGCCCGCGTGGCCGATTGACGGAGTTCGGCTTTGGCGAGCTCGACCTCCTGCCTGATGAGGGTGGAGAGGTCGCGGGTGACCTCGCCCAACAGATCGCCGAGCGATGTCGACGCGGCCTTCGCCTCCGACGGCGTCTGCTCGTCGGTCATCGCCAACCACCACCCTGAGTGTCGAATCCAGGCGAGTCCGCCACATGCGAGGGCGGAGTGACACCGTCGGCGCTCGCGTCTGCTGGAACGATTCGGGCGGTCGGTGCGCGCATCGGTGCCCGCTCATCCGGAGCATCGAACACTTCGGGCGCGTGCCGGTTGTCGCTCGACGACTGCGCCGAGTCGGAATCGCCGCTCGCAAGCGATCGAGTCAGGCGACCAGCCAGCACACCCGCCACGGCCGCGACGGCGATAAAGGTTCCCGGATTGCGACGGGCATAAGACTTCACCTCGCTCAGCAGCGACCCGGGATCCCGCTGCCCCAGCCAGGAGGCGATCCCCTGCGCGCGCCCGGCCGCCTGCCTCGCCAGGTCACTCGCCACGCCTTGCGACTGCGACGATTGCGCCATCTGCGAGAGTTCCTCGCTCACCGACTGCAACCCTGCAGCGACCCGCTCCTGTTGCTGGGCGGCCTGATCTCGCAAGCCGTCCTGCGCCTGCTTGAACAGATCCTTCGCCTGCGACCTCGCTTCGTCGGCAACAGCACCGGCCTGTTCCTTGGCGACCTCGGCGACGTGCTGTCCCTCTTCAGCAGCCGTCCCAGCGACGTGCTCGGCCTGTTCGCGAGCTGTATCGACGGTACTGTTTCCGCCGGTGCTGCCCTGGGGCTCCTCCGAGCCTCCGTACAGCGATGTTGTTTCGGACATTCTTGTTCTCCCTCGAACGAGCGCGCCAACGCGCGGTAGCGCAACTCAACCCCGCACAACGAACTCCGCCAGCCGATTGACTCCTAGCCAGAACGCGGGGAGAAATTGTCTAATACGTGCGCCTTGGCGCCCCTGGCCTACTCGGCCGCGGGCGTGGAGTCATCGTCTTCGATGACTGCAGGCGACGCTGCATCGGCGATTTCGCGCCGCAATTCCGCGTTCTCGCCCTCGAGGTGAAGGACTCGTCCGATGCCCGCCAGATTCACCCCGTCTCCCTGCAGAGCGGCGACACGGCGTATCCGCTCGATGTCGTCGGCGCTGTACCGGCGGGTGCCACCCGCGCTTCTGGCAGGCGTGAGGAGTCCCTTGCGCTCGAAGAGGCGCAGCGACGCCGGCGGCAAGCCGACGAGTTCCGCGGCAACCGTGATGCTGTAGACCGGGCGGCTCGCGGCACTTTCGTTCATTCCCAAAGTTTGCTGAACGGTGTTGCTTGCTGTCAACAGTTGGTGTAGAAAATATGCGTCAACAGATCCAGATTTTCTGGATCATCTGCGAAATCCGGGCGTCTTCACCCGCCCGACGAGGAAGGAGAATCTCATTATGTCGATGTCATTTGATCCTTTCAGCCAGCTGGACAGGATCGCGCAGAGCATCTTCGACACCAGCAGGCAGCCGAGGATGATGCCGGTGGACCTCTTCCGCGAGGGTGACCAGTATGTGCTCAACGCGGACCTCCCCGGCGTGGACCCGGGCTCTGTCGACGTCGATGTCGACGGTCACTTGCTGACGATCCGCGCGCAACGGTCAGCGGCGAATCGGGAGGGCGCCCGCTGGCTCGCGCAGGAGCGACCGTTCGGTTCGTATGCGCGTCAGTTCTCGATCGGCGACGACGTGAACGCCGAGGGCATCAGCGCCACCTACGACAATGGTGTGCTCAGCGTGGTCATCCCGGTTGCTGAGCGTGCGAAGCCGCGCAAGATCACCGTCGAATCGATGTCGGAGCAGAACAAGAAGGTCATCTCCGCCTGATCCGTGCTGCGCTCGGGGCGGTTGTCGACGGACCTCGTCGACGACCGCCCCGCACGGCAGGCCACGGTATCGGACATGCCAGTCAAGGGATCGGATGGATCGTCATGGGCGAGCTGCACTACAACGGCGTGAAGATCAGCTTCGAGGATTGTCTCCTCCGGCATCTCGAGGTCGTGATCATCAACAAGCTCCGTCGACGCGAAGGATTCGCCATGAACTGGCGCAACCCCCAGCCGCCGGCGACGGTCGCTGCACGATCTGGCTTGACCCATCCATCCCCCTGATCTTCACCTACGCGGGCGCTACCACCCCGCCGATCAACCGCAACTGGATCGAAGCGCTTGGCACCTCAGCGTCCAGCTCCAGCGGACTTGTCGTCACCGACGAATCCGGAAACGAGGTGCGTGGAACGCTCGTGCACTGAGCCTCGCTCAATTCCCGAGATAATCGTCACCCCAAGTCCCGTCCCGTTCTTCAGGGCCGAGCTCGGGACGGGACGGGGCTAGTGAGGACGTCTCCTGCTCGAGATGCTCGGCCAGCGCGTCATCGACGATTTCCGGCCAATCGATATGAGCCGGCTCGCTCACCAATTGGCTTGCCGGCCCGATGACGAGCTCGAAGTCGCCGTGCTCGCCGGAGTCGCTGACTGCCGGAATCACGACCGTCTGCGCAGTGCCGTTCTGAGCGAGCGCGCTCGCATATTCAAGCAAGGCGGCCGCGAGACGATCACCGGTGTAAAAGGTGGTTCCCGCATAGATGAGCTTCCGCATAAGCCGGATTCTCACCCCACCTCCGCTTCGAATCCACCCCTCGCGCGAAACGGATTCGGACGCATGCCCTGTTCGCGCGTCATTTCTTGGCGACCGGTCCGAACAGTGCGTCGACGTCGGCGAGTTCCAGGTCTGCGGTCGCCTGAATGAGATCGAGCAGTTCGGGGTCGAGACCGGGGGCGAACTCTTCGAGGCGTTCCTCGGCGATGACGGAAGGGACGCCCTCGGGTGCCTGCTCTGACGCATCGAGGTCGGTGCCGTCCTTCGACGGCGACAAGCCCTGGAAGATCTTCCCCGCCTCAGACTGGCCGGCCAGGTCGAACGTGTACTGCTTGCTCTGGAGCCCGAGATCGGTGAGGCGTTTGACCTCAGGGAACTTCTCGGCGTTCGTCTTCGGGATCGGAAGAAGCTTGTTCCACTCGACGCCGAGAGTCTCCAATGCTTTCGCGTATCCGTTCTCGTGCGCTTGGTCACGGACGATCAAGTAGGCGATCGTCGACCGGGCCGTCTTGTTGTCCGTCATTTCATAGATCCGGCACTTCTGGAGGCGTCCCGTCGATTCCAGCATCAGGTTGTAGAGAAGGTCCAGAACGAGATTGCCCGAGTTGTATACGTAACTGCCCGACCACGGGTTGCCGACCGCATCCACCGGCAAAGCACCCTGGGCGCCCACCAGATAGTGATGGATGTTCCCCTCCGAGAACGCGATGTTCAAGGGGATCGTACCGCCGGCGCCAGGAGTGTCGAGCGGATCGGTGAGTTTGCCCTGGTAGCGCGGTGAGCCATCAACGAGGCGCGCGATCGTCGTGCCGATCAGCTCGACGTGGCTGATCTCCTCCGTGCCGATTCCCTGAATGAGATCCCGATACGGCTTCGCCGCCGGCCCTCGGAAGTTCATCGCCTGAAAGAGGTACTGCATCATCGTCCGCATCTCGCCGAACTGCCCACCCAGCCCCTCCTGCAAGGCGTTCGCGGCGGCAGGATCAGGCTCGTCCTGTTCGATCTCATTGATCAGGTGCTGTACGTGGAAGAACACGTCGACCTCCGTTGGTCATCGGGTAGCGCTTGTCGCTACCGTGACCCGAACTCTCACCCGCATCCGGCGATCTCGTCACCCGATTGACCAATTCGAATCGGAGGGTAGCTTCACCCGTGCCGCCTCGTCAGCGAGGGTTCTGTCGGTGGCGGCGGCTACTTTTTCTGCATGCGCCGATGGGTGGTGACCGTCCTCTGCCTCGTGCAGTTCGTCGACGTGCTCGGTGTGACGAGCGCGACGACGGCGATCCCTGCGATCATCGACGGGCTGAATCTCGATGAGGCCGCGGCCGGACCGATCGCGACGATGTACGCGATGTTCTTCGGTGGATTCCTTGTGCTCGGCGCGCGCCTGGGCGATCGCTATGGCCACCGCCGCATCCTCCTCGCCGGCATCGTCATGTTCGCTCTCGTCTCGATCGTCGGCGGCACCGCGACCGGTCTCGCACAGCTGCTGATCGCTCGCGCCGCGCAAGGAGCGGCGGCGGCCATCTCCGTCCCGTCTGCGTTGCGGCTCCTCCTCCACGCCTCACCGGAAGGACGTGCACGAACCACCGCACTGGCCGCCTGGAGTGCGGTGGGTGCTGCGGCAGGAGCGTCGGGCTTCCTCGTCGGCGGCGTGCTGGCGCAGTCGCTCGGCTGGCAAGCGGTCTTCTGGGTGAACGCGCCCGTGGGAGCGCTGCTCGCCGCCGGCATCCTCAGCGTGATCCCTGTGCTGCCTCCGCAGAAGCGAACGGGTTCACTCGATGCATTCGGCGCGGTTCTTCTCATCGGCGCAGTGATGGCCATCGTGTTCGGATGCTCGCTCTTGGAATCCGCGTCGACCCGCGCGCTCGGCGTCGCAGGCATCGTCGCGGGTGCACTCATCGGCGCCGGCTTCGTGGTGAGACAGCGACTGGCCGCAGACCCGCTCATCCCGTTGGACGCATTCCGGTCGTCGAACATCCGTGTGGGCACGCTGGTGTCGTTCGTGAACACCGCCGCCACAAGCTCGTCCGCAGTGATCGCGACCCTGTTTCTGCAGGGTCAGCTCGACGCATCGCCGATCGCCGCCGGGCTCACCCTCATGGCCTTGAGCATTGCCGTCATCGTCGCATCCTCGCTGGTACGGACGCTCTCGCGATGGCTCGATTCGCGGCGTCTCGCGATCGCAGGCCTCGGCATCATCGCAGGCGGGAACATCGTGCTCGCGTGCACATACGGCACGTGGTGGGGAATCACCGTCGGGGTGGGCATCGCCGGGTTCGGCCTCGGTCTCGCCTCGGTGGGCGCCACCTCGATCGGAACGGACGTCTCCGACAGCCTCGCGGGCAGCGCCTCGGGCATCCTGAACACCGGCGCGCAGATCGGTACCGCGCTCGGCACCGCGCTGCTCGTCGTGGTCGCGTCCTTCGATCTCGGGCGGATACCCGGGACGGCGCTCGCCTGGAGCATCGCCGCGTTGGGCGCACTCGCCACCGCGCTCTCACTCACGGTGACGCTGCTTCGGCGTCAGGTGGTGAGGTCCCGCAGGTAGGCGGCGTATCCGTTCGGCGCGCGCCCGGTGAGCCGGCTCGAGGTGATCACGGGGTGCCGCTCGCTCTCGGTTATCGGGAAACGGGCCGCGCGGAGCCGAGCGACGAGGTCCACATCCTCGCCCACGAAGAGCGGAAGGAAGCCGCCGACGTGTCTGTACGCGTTGGCTCGGACACCGAGGTTGGCACCGTGGACATGGCCGAGCGTCGCGCCGGGCGGGTGAGTGCGCTCCCAGGTTCGACGCCGCTCCGGATCCAGATCGGCCAGGTGCGGCACGACGGCACCGACGTAGGCGTCCGAGTGGTCGGCAGCGGCGAGGTGCTCTTGCAACCACGACGCCGGCACGCAGCTGTCGGCATCCGTGAATGCAATCCAGACACGGCTCGCGCGCGTCGTCATCGTGGCCAGCCCCGCACGAACAGCGTCGTGGCGGCTTCGACCGACGTTTCCGTGATCCCTCTCGATCGCGAGCACATCGTGGAAGTCTCGGGCGATCTCGCCCGATCTGTCCGTACACGAGTCGAGCACGACGACGACGGTCGAGGGGATGTGGACGGCGGCGCGCGCGGCAGCGATCGACTCCAGGCAGTCCTGCAGCGTCGATTCCTCGTCGCGCGCCGGCACGACGATCAGCAACCGGCTCACGGTCACCCGAACACCTCCAGAACGAACTCCTCCTCGACGTGACGGACGATGGCGTGAATGCCCGACTTGTTCGCGAACGTCGCATGCGCCTCGCGGCCCGTCTGAGCGAAGTCGTCCGCGTGTCCCGTCCAGTGGCAGAGCAGCACGTGGCCTCCGTCAGCGAGAGAGTTCAGGATGCGGTCGACGGCCGTTGCCCACTGATCGGCTGCGAGATAGTAGGCGACCTCCGACACCACGATCAAATCGAAACCGCCGTCCGGCCACTCGTCGGGGACGCGCATCCGTCGGACGGAGACGTTCGGGCATCCGGCCGTCCGCTCGGTCGCCAGTGCGACCGCGCTCGAAGCGCTGTCCACGCTGAGCAGTGCGTCGCAGCGCTCAGCCAGGAGGACAGACATCTCACCGTTGGAGCAGCCGATCTCGAACGCTCGCTCGTATCGTTCCTTCGGCAGGGCGGCGGAACTCAACGCGCGTTTGCGTCGTTCGTACCATCGGGTGCGCACCGCCCAGGGATCGGCGCTCGCCCGATGCAGCGCTTCGAAGTGCTCGGTCGACGGGCTGATCTCGGGCTCGAAGAGCACCTCCTTTCCTCCGATCGCTCGCTCGAGGAATTCACGGCTGAGCACACCCAGAGGGTTCGCCTCAGACTGAAGCTGCGTGACGAAGGCCGTGAGCGCCTCCCGCTTGCGCTCGCGCGTCGACGAAGTCAACTCGACCTCGCTGACGCGCGGCCACGGCATGTCCTCCGGTGTACCCCATTGCCATAACCAGATCGGATAGAAAAGGAGGGTGTCGCCGTGCAGCGCGCACGCGTCGGCGACCTCGCGTCCGAGGGTCCGGTGATCGCCGTGCCGATCACCCGGCCACGGGGCCAGCACCAGTGTCCGCGGACCGCGGTGGGAAGTGAGCATCGCGTCGATCGAAGCTCGCAGCGCATCCGCCGCGTATTTGAGCCCGCCGTCGACGTGGTGGAGGAACGTCAGGTCCGCCTGTACGCCGAGACGGTCGAGCGCAGTCTCCAGCTCGGTTGTCCGTTCGCCCGAATCTTCGGTTGCGACGACCACGGAGACAGGGATGTCGAGCTCGCCGCACGATGCGAGCAGGCCCCCGACCCCCAGCGTCTCGTCATCCGGATGCGCGGAGAACACGACGACTCTGTCGAAGCCGGCGAGCCAGGTGCGCCTTCGGGTGGGTACAAGGTTCCACCGCGGCTCGCCCTCCCACACGTCGAAAGGTGTCGTCGTGACGAACGGGTCGAAGCTCACCACGCCAGCGGCCCTTCCTCCAGGTGACCGGCGAGCGAAGCGTCGTCTCGGCCGCGGTGATACTGCGACACGTACAGCTCGAGATCTGCGCACCGTCGGGCCAGCCCCTCGTCGAACGCCAGCGCTGCCGGCCCGAGCACGTCTCGAGCGGCATCCAGTGTCGCCGCGACGGCATCGGCGACGGTGCCGCGGACGGAATGGGCCAGCACGGCCGCGTCCGGGGCGCTGCCTCCGTCGATCCGCTCCGCCGCATCCTCGAGAGCCAACCGGCCGGCGTCGAGACTACGGTAGAGTTCGCCGGTGCCCGCGGCGAGGATCGCGTCGTCGGGTCGTTTGCGACAGCGCGTGACGAGCGCATCCAGCACAGGAAGGCAGCCTCCCCACCAACATGCGGCGACCCCGACCGCACCCCAGCGGAACCCGGGCCGACTGAGGTACCAGCCGGCGTCACCGATGGGATCCGCCGGGACGCCGTCGAAGTCGATCGGCCCGCTGACGACCTCAGCGAGGCCGCGAGCGACCCAGTGGGCCGGTTCGACGCTCACCCCCGGGGCTTTCAGTGAGACGGCGAACATTCGCCGCCCGCCTTCCGGAGTGGCAGCGGTGACGAGAGCGCTCGTGAGGCTGCCAGCGAGCGAGCACCATGCTTTGCGGCCCCGCAGCACCCAGTTCTGCCCCTCTTGGTATGCGACCAACTCCGCTTGGGGTGCTTCGGCCGCGAACACGCCCCAGGTGGTGCCGGTTTTCGGAAGGGGGGCATCCGCCTCGTGGAGGATCGCAACCGCGTCCAGGTGTGGTTCCAGCACGCGTGCAGCGGTCACATCCGCGGTTGCGACCTTCGCGAGGCCCCGGAAGCGTTGCGCCGTCTGGCCCGATCCGGGCGGCGGGAGCAGCTCAGCAGGCGGAGTCCGGCACAGTACCTCGAGAAGTGGCGCAACATGGCCGGCGCACTCGGCTGCCGCTTCCAGATACTCGTCGAGTGCCACGGTACGGCCGGGCTCAGCGAGTGGCTGGCCTGCGGTTCTCAGCGCTCACCATCCAAGCCAGCTGCTCCAACCGTTCGATGATCTGATGCAGCAGGTCGGCAGAGGTGGGATCCTCCTCATCCACGTCGTCATGCACGGAGCGGATCGTGCGCACGACCGTCTCGAGCCTGTCCGTGATCAGGTCCACCGCATCCGACGTGTCGATCTCGCCATTCGGGAACTGGGCGAGCGCCGTTTGCTCGGCGACCGTACGCGACCGTCCGTCGGGGGTCGCGTGCAGCGCGCGAAGGCGCTCGCCGACGGCGTCGCTGAACTCGCGGGCAGCCTCCACGATCTCGTCGAGCTGGAGGTGAAGATCCCGGAAGTTCTTGCCGACGATGTTCCAGTGCGCCTGCTTGCCCTGCAGCGACAGCTCGATCAGATCGACCTGCACACGCTGCAGGTCACCGGCGAGCGATCCGGATGCCACGAACCCGTTCTCTGCGTTCTCACGACGGGTCTCGTGCTCGCCTGGCGCTGCCCCTCGCGGGCGTGACGTGCGTGGGGTCGTCGCAGCCTTCGTGGTCTTGCTCGCGTTCTTGGACGTGGTCGCCATCTCAGATCTCCTTCGTTCGGCTCGTCTCTCCTGCGGAAAGTAGACCCGAACGGGGATGCGGCCAACCCGGTTGACAGCGGCTCTCCTCTCAGTGAGGAGATACGTCACCTCAGCGCACTGGACCGGTGCTCTCTCGAACCTTCAACTCAGGATGGATGAGCGGGATGATCTCGGCGGGTTCGCCGCGGAGGGTGCGGAGGACACTCTCGACGGCACGTCGGCCGACCTCGGTGAAATCGAGTCTCACGGTCGTCAGGGCGGGACGGAAGTATGCCGATTCGTCTCGGTCGTCGAATCCGACGACACTCACGTCTCCGGGAACGGAGAGCCCGTGGTCATCGAGGGCCTTCATCAAGCCGAGCGCCATCACGTCGTTGATTGCGAGCACGGCCGTGATCGAGCGATCGGCGGCGATTTTCACGCCCGCACGGTATCCGGACTCCGCCGACCAGTCCGGGGACTCGAATTCGAGTGGAGTGACTCGCCCAGCAAGGGCGAGCTCGGCCTGCCAGCCGCGACGGCGCGCCTCGGAGGCCATCCACCCGGGGGGACCACCGATGAAATGAACGGTGTCGTGTCCCAGGTCGAGCAGGTGCCGAGTCGCCAGCTGAGCGCCGAGTGTCTCGTCGACGGAGACGGTCCACGGGCCGGCAGGCGACCCCTGTTCGAATCGCACGACCGGTACGTCTGAGTCGAGCCTGTGCAGCACTTCGATAGCGGCCGTCATGGGTGCCAGCACCACGATCGCATCGACCCCGTCGTCCACGAGCGAGTCGAGGCCCTTCTTGATGCTTGCCCGGTCCACATCGGCGATGCTCACCAGACTCGTCGCATAACCACTGCGACGGGCCTCTTCCGCGATTCCGAACAACGCGAGCGCCGGGCCGTGTACCGACAGCGCGTAGCTGAGCACTCCGAGGTTCATCGAGCGGCTCGTCGCCAGGCTGCGCGCCGCGGAGTTACGGCGGTAGCGCAGCTGCGAGATCGCCTTCTCGACCCGCTCACGTACCTCGGGAGCGACGTTGGTGTGTCTGTTGACCACGCGCGACACCGTCTGTTGCGAGACTCCGGCGAGACGCGCGACGTCGACCATGCGCGCCGCGCGCGGAGTCTCGTTCGTCTCCGTCATCGATCGAAACCTCGAGCCGTCGACGGATGCGCGGAAAGGAAAATCATCCCCCAATTATGGCCGTGACCGGCTGGGCGACGGCACACCGCGCCCAGCCGGCCCCTTCGTGGATGCGGCTCCGTCAGCGGTTCCCGTAGCGCAGTACTGCGGGGTGCTGCTCATATGGCCATTCGGCCTCGGGGATCATGTAGTCGAGCGTCGTGTAGCTGCCGTCCACCGTTGCGGCGAGCGACAGGGGGCCCGGGAATCCGATGACCCGCCAGCCCACTCGGTTGTCGTTGCCCCCGTAGACCGGGTCGCCATAGAAGCCCTGCCTGGTGTTCAGCACGAGGAGTGGGAAGAACTCGAGAAAGTCCTCATTCACCGGCTGGTTGCCGGCGGGCGCTCCCCCGCTGCCCTGGCCATCCGAGTCGGTGAAGACGAATTTCGCGGGCTTCTCCCGTCTCGAAATCGTCTCGAGCGCGGCGTCTTGCTGCTCGTCGCCGAGCTCGATGAACGGCGCGCCAAACGAGTCGACGGCGATACCGTCGAGCTCGACGATCCCCTCTCGATAGAACTTCTGACGGCTCTCGATGCGCTCCTGCCAGGCCTTCTCCTCGAGTCCCTCCATCCGCAGGAATCCGTTACCGTCTGCCGCGGGGAAGACGAACTGCGTCCCCGCGAGCATCCGGTCGATGAAGCGGACCACCCCGGCCTCCTTCGCACCCGGGTGGTGGTCCGTCGGAATGATGCGCGCAGTGGCGGCCTCGACAGTCGCCCACTCGTGCTCCGTGAAGAACAGCGGCCCAGTCGCGTCTCGAGTCGAGATCGGTACTGTGACCCATTCTGCCTGTCCCATTGTTTTCGCGTTCTCCTCTGAAGTCTCTGAAGTCTCTGAAGTCTCTGAACCCGATGTCAGTCGGTCCATCCGTGGCGGTCCACGGCGATGATGCGGTCGGCGCAGCGCCAGGCGTTCGCCATGATCGTGAGCGCCGGATTGATTCCGGTCGCTGTCGGAAAGAAGCTCGCGTCGAAGACGTAGAGATTCGGCACCTCGTGCGAACGGCACCACTTGTCGACGACGGAGGTTGCCGGGTCGTCACCCATACGGGCCGTGCCGAGCTCGTGCGAGGTGTTCCCTGTGATCCGCTCCATGTTGACCGGCACGATCTTGGATGCACCTGCTGCCTCGAGGATCTCGCCGTTCTTCTTCACCTGCCATTTCTCCTGGGCGAAGTCGTTGGCGTGCGGCGTGTGGGTGATGCGCGCGACCGGCAGGCCCCATGCGTCCCTCACCGTCGGGTCCAGGTCCACGCGGTTCGACTCGACCGGCAGATCGTGCAGCAGGATGCCGATCTTCATGCTGTAGTTGAAGAGGTCGCGATCGGCGTCCTTGGCTGCCTGCCCCCAGGTCGGGCGACCGGGGAAGCTCCAGTTGACCGGGTGCCCCAGCATCGACGGGAAGATCAGGGAGCCCAGGATGTGACCCCGCGACTCGTCCGTCTCGTAGAAGTCGAACGAGCACAGGTTCATGTAGTGGCCCGACCAGCCGTACAGCGGGTCGTGCAGTTCCTTGTCGAATAGCCCGACCGAGAACGAGTACTGGTGGAACGTCGCATTCTTGCCCACCTGCCCGCTGCCGTTGCCGAGCCCGTCGGGAAAGAGTGCCGACTTCGACATGAGCAGCAGCCGCGGCGTCTCGATTCCTCCTCCGCAGACGATGACGGCCTTCGCGTTCTGCACGAACTCGTTGCCGTTCTCGTCCTGATACCGCACGCCTGTGGCCTTGCCGGTCTTGTCGACGAGGATCTCGCTCACGTAGCAGTCCGAGCGCAGGTCATAGAGACCGGTATTGATCGCATCCGGAATGAAGCTGATCAAGGTCGAGGATTTGCCATCGCCCGGGTCGGGGTACTGCTGCCAGAACCCGTTCTCGCTGAAGGGTTTGCGGCCTCGGTATGGCTCGGTGACCATGCCCTGCGGCATCGGGAACGTGCTGTGCCCCATCTTGTTCATCGCGGTAGCGAACTTGCGGCCGATCTGGCTGAGCGGCGCCGGCTTGGTCGGGTAGTCGCGGGTCCGGCGGCCCTCCCAGCGGTTTGCTCCGCCGAGGCCCGACGTACCGAACTCCCATTCGACGCGGGTGTAGTAGGGCTCGAGGTCGTCGTAGCTGATCGGCCAGTCGACGAGGCTCGCACCCTCGACGTCGCCGTGCAGCGAGCGCAGCTTGAAGTCGTTCACGGTCATCCGAGGCACCATTCCGCCCCAGTGCGTCGTGCCACCGCCGACGACCTGCGGGGTCGCCGAGAAGTTGGTGATGACGGCCTCTTCGCTGTCGTTCTGCCGGTATGTGCGCGGCTTGAGCTTCGGGTCCTGCCAGATGAAGTTGCGGTTGAGGAACTTCAGCTCGTCTCCTGATGCGTGCTCGGGCTTCAGCCACGGCCCGCGCTCGAGGCCGACGACGCGCAGACCCGCCTCGGTCAGCACCTTGGCGGCGGTTGCGCCGCCCGCCCCGGCGCCGACGATCACGACGTCGACGGGATCGGGGTTCTTGAGGGTGGTCATACTCTGTCCTTTCTTCTGGGCGATCTCTGGGTTCCGGATGCGCGGCCTACGCCAGCACGCCCGCGCGACCGAGTTGCGCGATCGGCAACAGCGCGTCCCAGAGCGTGTCGGGGATGTCGTAGCCGGCGAGCACCGCCGTCTGCTCGACCCGCTTGGGTTCGGACATGCCGACGATCGTGGAGGTGACGCGGGAATCGCGCAGCGAGAACTGCAGGGCGGCGGCGGCGAGCGGAACTCCGTGCTCCGCGCAGAGCGCTTCCATGCGGCGCACGCGCTCGAGCACCTCGTCGCTGACGGGCGCGTAGCAATAGGTGGGTACCGCATCCGGACCCTTCACGAGCATCCCGCCGCCGAAGGGGGCTGCGTTCACGAACGCCACCCCTCGTGCCTGGGCGTCGTCGAGCAGAGGTTCGGCCGACTGGTCGACGAGGGTGAACCGGTTGTGGCTGATGACCGCGTCGAACGCCTCGGTCGCGAGGTACTGCAATTCGAGGTCGATCGGACCGCCGGCGACGCCGAGGTAGTCGATGACACCCTCGTCGCGCAGGGCGATCAGCGCCTCGAGCGGGCCGCCGGGGGCGACGCCCTCCTCGAAGCTGATCTTCTCCGGATCGTGCAGGTAGACCAGCGGGAGCTTGTCGAGGCCGAGGCGTTCGAGGCTCTCGTCCACTGAGCGTCGCACCCGGTCGCCGGAGAAGTCGGTCGTTCCCGGGATGGGGTCGACCTTGGTCGCCACCACGAAGCCCTCGGGCACGCCGCCGTTGTCGCGGATGGCCTGCCCGATGCGCTTCTCGCTGTCGCCGCCGCCGTACTCGTTGGAGGTGTCGATGAAGGTGAAAGGACCTTCGAAGACACGGCGGATGGTGGCGACGGCCGTCTCCGTGTCGACTTCATAGCCGTACTGGGCGGGAAAGCTGCCGAGGGCGCTGGTCCCGACGCAGACGTCGGAGACGGTGAGATCGGTGCGCCCGAATTGTTTGATGGTCATGCGCTTCGCTTTCTATTCGAGGTGGGGATCGACGGTTCGTGGGAAGTCGGGAGGGGGAGCCGTGCTCTGGCGTACGACGAGCTGCGGAAGCACCCGGGGAAGAGGGTCGGCCCGTCCTCCGCGCATGAGGTGCAGGATGCGGTCGACGGCCAGGCGGCCGACCTCCTCGAAGTCGAGCCGCACGGTGGTGAGTCCGGGCCGGTAGTACTGGGCTTCGGGCACGTCGTCGAACCCGACCACGCTGATGTCCTCGGGTACCCGCAGGCCGCACTCCGAGAGGGCCTTGACGACACCGAGGGCCATCTGGTCGTTGGCCACGAAGACAGCGGTGACCTCGGGATTCCGGGCGATCTCGCGGCCCGCTGCATACCCGGAGAGGGTGGACCAGTCCCCCCTGATCATCCTGTTCGTCACCCTCCTGCTCGACGCGAGCGTCTGCGCCCAGCCGCGCAGACGTGCCTCCGAGCCGAGCCAGCCGCTCGGACCGGCCACCTGCCAGACGGTGTCGTGGCCGAGGTCGAGCAGGTGGCGGGTCGCGAGGGCGGCGCCACCGACCTCATCCGTCGCCACACTCGTGGTTCCCTCCGCCGCGCCGGGCTCGAAGAAGACCAGTGGCACGTCGGCCTCCAGGCCCGAGATCGCCTCGAGTGCCGCTTGCACCGGCGCCAGGACGACGATCCCGTCGACCGAATCCTCCGCCAGGTGGTCCAGCGCCGCCTTCATGGCGTGCCTGTCCACGTCGCCGAGAGTGACGAGGTTGGTTGCGTAGCCTGCCTTCCTCGCCTCGTCGGCGATTCCACTCAGAGCGACCGACGGACCGTACTGGGCGAGACCGAAGCTGACGATTCCGAGGTTCATCGTCTGGCCGTTTGCGAGCGCCCTGGCGGCGGGGTTGCGGCGGTACCGCAACTGGCGGATAGCGAGCTCCACACGTTCCTGGATGTCTGCGGTCACGTTGGGACTCCCGTTGACCACCCGGGAGACCGTCTGCTGGGAGACGCCGGCGAGCCGCGCGACGTCGATCATCCTGGCACCGCGAGTCGTCGACTGCTTCTCTCTGCTCGAAGGTGCCGTCATCGTTCTAGCTCGCTGCCTGTGCGGTGCGGCGGCCGAAATGCGATTTGAAGAATCCGGAGATCCTCTGAACGCCGCCGGCACTGGAGAGGAAGACGGCGACCACGATCACAGCGCCCTTGATCACGAGCTGAGGTTCGGAGGAGATCCCGACCAGGTTCATCACGTTGATGATGGTGGCGAGAACGAACACCCCGATCACGGCGCTGATCGGGTCGCCCTTGCCGCCCATGAGGGATGCACCGCCGACGACGACTGCTGCAATCGCATCCAGTTCGTAGCCGACTCCGATGAGGGAACTGCCCTGTCGGAGCTGTGCGGCGGCGATGAGCCCGGCCAGACCGGCGAGCAGTCCTGACATCGTGTACGTGATCAGCAGGTTGCGGGCCACCGGTAGACCAGAGAGTCGGGCCGCCTCCGGGTTGCCGCCGATCGCGTAGAGGGACCGGCCGAAGGTCGTGAACTTCGCCACGATGGCCGCGAGGATCATCACCACGAGGAAGATCATGACCGGGTTCTGCAGGCCCAACGTCGTGCCGCGGGCGAAGAGGTCGATGAACGTCTGGTCGGTGATCTGGATGAGACTGGTCGACTGGATGATGTAGCTGAAGCCTTTGACCGCGCTCATCATGGCGAGGGTCGCGATGAACGGCGGGATGCGCAACCACACCACGAGCAAGCCGTTGATGAGCCCGGCGATCCCGCAGCAGAACAGGGTGAACGCGACCGAGAGCCCGGTCGCCATGCCCGCTTGCAGGGTCAGCGCCACGATCACCGTGGACATCGCCAGGATCGATCCGACCGAGAGGTCGATGCCGCCGGTGAGGATCACGAAGAACTGGCCGACGGCGAGCACGGCGACGATGGATGCGGCCGCGATCACGTTCTCCGCGTTCCTCAGCGTGAGGAAGTCAGCCGAGACGTAATAGCCGATGACGATGATGACGACGAGGACCAGCAGCAGATAGCTCTTCGGCAGGAGGCGCTTCACCACCCCTCCCCAAGTCGTGCGCTGGAGCGCGTCAGCGGCGTCGCCGGTCGGCTTCACCGGCTCTTGCAAAGTGTTGTTCGACATTGTCTTTCCCTCGATGGGTTTCAGTCAGTGGGTTGTCTTGTGTTCTGGGTTTCGGAGGTCGGCCTCAGGCGAGCAGCTGCAGGATGCTCTGCCCCTGCGGGTCGATCTCGTCGTGGTCGAACTCGGCGACGACTCGGCCGCGAGCCATGACGAGAACGCGGTCGCACATCATTGCCTCGGAAATCTCCGAACTCGCGATGACCACGGTTCCGCCGGAGCGGGCGAAGTCGCGGATGAGTTCGTACATGTCCTCTTTGGCGCCGACATCCACGCCACGGGTCGGCTCGTCGCAGATGAGCACACGGGAGGAACGCACCAGCCAGCGGGCGAGGATGCCCTTCTGCTGCGTTCCGCCGCTCAGGGTCTTCATCGGCTGGTTGACGCTGGAGACCTTCATGCCGAGCTTCGACACCATGTCTTGGGCCGCGCGCTTCTCGCGTCTGCCGTCGATCACAGCGAGTCGGCTGAACATCGGCATGCTCGCCAGGGTGATGTTGCCGGCGACGCCCATGTCGGGGATGAACCCTTGCGTCTTGCGGTCCTGCGGCAGGAGGCCGATTCCACGGCGGATGGCGTCGCGGGGCGAGTTGAAGGTGACCGGCTTGTCATCGATCTTCAGCTGTCCATCCGTCTTCTTCCGAGCGCCGGCGAGCAGGCTGGCGAGTTCGGACTGTCCGGATCCGATCAGCCCGGCGATGCCGAGCACCTCGCCCTGATAGAGGTCGAAGTCGATGCCGGAGACCCGGTCCTCCTCGCCGAGGCCGCGAGCGGACATCAGGATCTTGTCGCCGCGACCCGCTCCCAGACGGGGGCTGCGCTCGCCGCGGAGCGCGGCATCCGCGATCGAACCCTCGAGGCTCTTGCCGACCATGGCCGTCACGACGTCGGCCGGCTTCGTGTCGGCGGTCGTCAGGTCGGCGGCCGTGACACCGTCGCGCAGCACGGTGACCGCGTCGCACAGACTGTAGAGCTCGTCCATCCTGTGCGAGATGTAGAGCAGGGTGACGCCCTGGGCGGCAAGTCGGCGCAGCACGGTGAAGAGGCGCTCGACGTCGGGCAGCGGAAGGGTCGACGTAGGCTCATCGAGTAGCAGGACCCGCGCATCCTTGTGTAGCGCCTTCGCCAACTCCACGGCCTGCTGCTCGGCCACCGAGAAGCTCGACACCGGCTGTCGAACGTCGAGGTCGAAGCCGACGCGGGCGAGAGCCTCGCGCGACTTGGCCTGCATCTCGGACCAGTTGACGATGCTCCCCTTGTTGGGCAGCGTACCGAGGAAGATGTTCTCGGCCACCGAGAGCGACGGCACGAGGCTCAGCTCCTGGTAGATGGTGTGGATGCCCGCGGCCTGCGCATCCGTCGGCTCGCGGAACTTCATGACCTCGCCACCCAAGCGGATCGTTCCGCCGTCGGGCGTCTCGGCGCCGGAGAGGATCTTGACCAGGGTCGACTTGCCGGCCCCGTTCTGTCCGGCGAGGGCGTGGATGCTCCCCCGCTTGACCGAGAAGCTCACCCCTTTGAGCGCCTGCACACCGAGGTAGCCCTTGGTGATGCCTTCGAGCTGAAGCTCGTCCATACGTTCCTCTGCACTTCCTCGTGACATGTGTTTCTTCTCAAAGCGGTCGCTGCGCCCGAACCGATGACATCGGGCGCAGCGACTCCTGGTGGTGCCTTGCGGCGCCTAGCCGTTCGCCCGCACGTACGTGTCTTCGGGCTTGTAGTACTCCTTGGCGTTCTCCGGCGTGACCACGGTGGTCTTGATGTAGACCTCCTTCTTCGGGCACGCGGACTTGTCCTCGTTGTAGGCGGCGACGGCCATCTTGACGGCGGCGACGCCCTGGTCCCACGGCTGGTTGGAGGCGGTGGCCTGGAGCGGACCGGTCGGGTTGTCGACCATCTCCTTCACGACGTTCATCCCGCCGTCGTACCCGGCGACGATGACACCGTCGCCCCAGATGCCGGCCTGCTGGAGGCCCTGCTCGATGCCGCCCTCCATGACGTCGCTCATGCTGTAGACGATCTTGAGATCGGGGTTCGCGGTCGCGACGTCGCGGATCGGGGCGAGCGCCTTGTCAGGCTTCCACTCGCCGTACTTCGTCTCGAGCTTCTTGGTCGTGATGCCGGGGTAGTTCTTCATCACGTTCTCGTAGCCCTTGAGGAACCCGTTGAACCGAAGGTCGCTGAGGACATCGCCGGGGAAGCCGCCGATCCCGACGACCTTGATCTCGCCGGTCTCGCCGAACTTCGCGACGGCCTTCTTCGCCGCGACCTCGCCCGCGAGCGAGCCGGTGTAGCCCTGGTCTTCTGCGACGTAGCAGTACATGTCTTTGACCAGCGAAGGATCGAGGTTCGAGTTGACCGTGACGAGCGGTACGCCGGCACTCTGCAGCGCGGCGACCGAGGCGCCGACGCCGATCGGGTCGTTCGGATTCATGATCACGACGTCGACGTTCTTCGTGATGAGCGTCTGCACGTCGGCGTTCTGGCGAACAGTGTCGCCGTTCGCGTCGAGCAACTGGATGGTCGCACCCAGCTTCTTGGCTTCGGCCTGGCCGCCCTCGACGAGGGTCTTCCACCAGTCGCTGCCGCTGATGCCGCGCTGGCTCCATCCGATGACGAGGCCTTTGCCCGTCTTCTTGTCGGCGTCGTTCGCGGCCGCCTGGCCGTCGGTTCCGCCTCGCGCACATCCGGTGAAAACGAGGACTGTCGCTGCTGCGATAGCCGCGACTGTGAGGACGGACCGGGTACGGGTGTACTTCGTGGTGCTGCTGGGACTGATCATTTTTCCACTTCCTTGTGAGGTGATCGGTGCTGGGTACAGCGGAGTGATGCTGGTGTCTGGTGACGCGGATCGTGCTGTGCAGCGAACGCTGCGAGCGGCGGCACCCCGGGCCCGGGGAGGACCGGTGGACTCCCGGGATGCCGCCACGCCTGTGGCTCAGTCGAGCGGGGTGAAGACCCCGCGCTCTTCGAGCAGCTTGATGTTGCGTGCGCGGGTCGCACGCTCCCGGGCGAGCCAGTCCTCGCCGGGAGGGGCGTTCAGGTACTGATTCTTCGGGTAGATCGGCTTCTCGTAGATCGCGGCGTACTGCTCTGTGCGCAGATCCTTGAAGCCGTTGAACACACCGTTGGCCTGGCGGTCGCGACGGAGGGCGTCGATGTCGATCGTCGTGCTGACGAACGTGTCGCCGGCGGTCACGCCCGGCGTCTCCGTGATGATCTTGCCGCGCTGGTTGACGATCATCGAGCGGCCGCCGAAGAGGTCGTTGATGACACCGTCCGGTCCGAGTTCGGGGCCCAGGTTCGGCGCGACCACGATCGCGTTGTTGAAGAGAGCGTGTGCCTTGTTCTGCACTTCCCACATGCCCTGCGACGTCTGCGGCTCGATGAGGGTGGCACGGATGATGATCTCTGCGCCATTCATGGCGAGGCCGCGAGCGATCTCGGGGTATGCGCCCTCGTGGCAGATGACGTAGCCGATGTTGCCGATGTCCGGGGTCTTGGCGACCGGGTAGATGGCGTCCATCACGTTGCCGTCGCCCTTCTTCTGAATCCACTCGTCCCACAGGTCGTGCGGGTTGGTGGTGCCGAGGGTTCCGCCTTCGAAGCCATCGCTCGTCGCCTTGGCGCGACGGTAGATCACGTCGCCGTTCGGGTCGATCATGAACGCGCAGTTGAAGTAGCGGTCAGGGAAGTCGTCGTCGGCGACGAGGTAGAGCTCGCCGGCGATGTAGGTGTTCAGCTCGCGCGCCGCCTTGCCGAGCTCGTCGGTCTCAGGCCCGGGGATGGTGCGGGCGAACTTCTTCTCCGCCTCGCGGTTGCCGGCGGTGAAGGCCATGTGCATGCCCTGGATCGCCATCTCGGGGATGACGACGAGCTTCACGGGGTAGCCCTCTGTCGAGGCCACTCCGACCGCTGTCTTCATGAAGCCGATGATGCGCTTGGTGTTCTCCAGAGCGTCTTCCGGCTCGACGATCGGGATCTGCAGCGGCGATAGGGCTACCACGGTGTACGGCTCAGTCACTTCAACTCCTTTGTCGTTTGGTTGGCAGTCACGTTAGCGCACTATCAACCGGTCACAAAGTCGCGTCGCTTCGAACATCGCGCCTTGATTCGTCTGGGATTCGCATTAAAAGCCGTCTGATCTGGCATTTTTTTGCTCACGAATTTCTGCGGGATTTCTTATATTGAGGCGAGCTCGGAGCATTCTGGTTCCTCTGTGTTAGCGCACTCACAGGATCAGAACGCTGTCACCTTTCGGAGTGAACAGCCTCACGATTCGAGCGCGAGCACGGCGCCAGCGCGAAGGGACCACGGACTCCTCGATCGGGGTGTGGTCTTCGTCAGCACGCGGCGTGATCGGGAGGAACTCGACGAAACCGCAGCGCTTACAGCTGGAGAGATATCGATGGACTGCCAGGCCCACGCCGTAATACGGATTGCCGATGATGCGCATGCGGGACCCGCACCTCGGACACCACCTGGGTCTGGTCAAAACGTTCGGCTCATTCATCGTCCGCAGCCGCCATCCGCCGTTGTCGTGGTGCTGGGCACCGATCACGAAGACGCGGTGGCCCTTTCCACCCGAAGGAAAGGGCCACCGCGCGCCGCCGGGCGGGGAGCTCCGACTGTCATTCACGCTATGCACGAATGTGCGGTGGCACGATCCGACAAGCGCGAAGAACTGTCCGGTATGCGCACCGGCTACGCCCGGCTACGTCCAGTCGCGTCGACGTGCTTACAATCGCGGCATGCGGTCAGACACGGGCGAGATGTTCGCGAGCCACCGCATCTTGTCTTCCCGTGGGATCGACCAGGCCCGCCAGGCCCTCACCGATGTCTTCCTGCCCGTCGACTTCCCCTCGGCGCAGGCGACGAGCATCCTCGACCTGCAGCTCAACGCCTTGAGGGTGGGTCGGCTCACCTGCGGCTACATGCGGTTTCGGGATGCTGTGCGCATCGAGACAGCGGAGCCCGAGAACTACCACGTCGACATCCCGATGAGCGGCCGTGCCACCATGAAGGCGAGTCTTGGCCGGCCGGTTCATGGAACGCACGACACAGGCGCCGTCTTCATGCCGGGGAGGCCGGTCGAACTCGACTGCGGCGAACGGTTCGCACAGCTCTCCTTGATGATCCCCCGCGACGAGCTGCAGCTCGAACTCGAGAATCTGCTCGGCGAAGAACCCGGGCGCCCACTCGAGTTCAGCCCCGAGTTGGACGTTTCGACGTCGGGAGGGCAGATGTTGATGCAGGCATTGAGAGTGATCGACGACGCTTCGGACCAGGTCGGGGGACCTCTCACTCACCCGCTGGCGATGCAGCGGCTGGAGCAGGTTCTGATGCACAGCCTGTTGTTCGCTCAACCGCACAATCACTCCGCAGCATTGGCTGGTCCTGTGCCGGCTGCCGGGTCGCGGCCCGTCTCCCTGGCGGTGGAGCTTCTGCGCGCCAGTCCCGCGCATCCGTGGACCGTCATCGAGCTCGCGGCTCGGGTTTCGGTGAGCGTGCGCAGCCTGCAGGAGGGCTTCCGTCGTTCGCTGGACACGACGCCGATGACGTACCTGCGCAACCTCAGACTCGAGAAGGTGCGTGAAGAGCTCGTGACAGCCGAACCGGGAGCGGTCACGGTGACGGAAGTGGCATTGCGCTGGGGATTCGTTCATCTCGGCAGGTTCGCCGCGGCCTACCGGAGCCGGTTCGCCGAGCGTCCGTCCGACACGATGCGCGGGACTCAGAGCCGGCAGCCGCCCGTGTCGAGGTAGTCGTGCACCATTCGGACGGCGCTCGCCCCTTCGCCGATAGCCGCCGACATGCGCTTCACCGACCCGCTTCGGACGTCTCCGACGGCGAAGACACCCGGCACCGATGTCTCGAAGGGCTGCTTGCGTGAATCGGGGGATGCTGTGGAGGGTCCGGTGATGAGGTAGCCTCGCTCGTCGCGCTCGATGCCCGGTCCGAGCCAGGACGTCGCAGGGGTAGAGCCGACGAAGACGAACAGGTATGGCGCGGCGATTTCCTCCCTCGTCTCGGACGGCTGGTGGACGACCACGATCGATTCGAGGCGATCGGTGCCGATCGCCTCGGCCACGACACTTGCCCGGTGCACGCGAATGCGCGGGTGGGCTTCCACCTGGGCGATCAGGTATCGCGACATGCTCGTCGTAAGGTCGGTTCCCCGCGCCACCAGATGCACCTGCGCGGCTGTGTCCGCCAGAAAGACGGCCGCCTGCCCCGCAGAGTTTCCGCCGCCGACCACGACGACGGGGTCTGTGCCGCACTCGCGCGCCTCGTTGATCGTGGCGGCATAGAAGACGCTGGCATATTCGAACCGGTCGAGATTCCGGACAGCGAGACGGTTGTACTCCATGCCGGATGCGACGACAAGCGCGCGAGGCGTGAGGCTCGTTCCGTCTGAGAAGCGGACCTCCAGCGCACCCGCCTCGTGAATGAGTTCCTGAGCGGTCGAGGGGGCGAAGAGGGTGGCACCGAATTTGGCGACCTGAAGCGTGGCGCGATCGGCTAGCTCTGCGCCAGAGATCCCGGCGGGGAATCCGAGGTAGTTCTCGATCCTGGCCGAACGGGCGGCCTGGCCGCCGGTCGCCACTGCATCGGACAGGACCACCGAGAGACCATCGGACGCGGCGTACACCGTCGCGGCGAGACCCGCGGGCCCTGCACCCACGACCAGTAGATCGCTGGTTGCGCCGGGGCGGGCTCGCCGCAGACCCAAGGCATCCGAGACCTCCGCAACGGACGGGTTCCGCAGAACACGGGTACCCCCGACGATGACGACCGGCAGCTCGCCGACGTCCAGCCCGAGCCGTCGCACGATGACGTCGGCCGCGGGATCGCTTTCCAGGTCGATCAGCCTGTGCGGCACACGGTTCCGGGCGGCTAGATCGAGCAGCCGTCGTGTGTCGGGCGAGAACCGCGATCCGATGACGCGCAGCCCACTGCCGAAGCTGATCGCCATCGAACGCCGGATGAGATACGCACGCAGGATGACGTCGCCGATCAGCTGGTTGCGGGTGACGAGCCGCTCGAGGGCAGGGAGGGGCACAGTCAGCACCGTGCCACCTTCCAGAGCGGTGATCGTGGCGAACGAAGGCTGCCCTTCGAGCAGTCCGATGTCGCCGACGAAACGGCCGGGTCCGTGGATCTCGACCCGGGCATCCGTCTGATCCGGGCTTGCGCGTTCTGGTTTCTCCGCGGTCGGGTAACGAACCGGGTCGCCGTAGTCGACCACGATGCGGCCCTCGACCACGACAAGGAACACTCCGAATGGCTCGCCTGCGCGCGCGAGAACCTGGCCCGCGGAGACCGACGCGGTCGAACCCACTTCGCTCAGGACCTGCTGCTGCGCCGGGGTGAGTCGCGGGAACGCTCCGAGCGTGTCCGGTGTCTCTGGCGGCGAAGACCCTGTGGAGGGACTGCTGATCATACGAAGTTCTCGTCGAGGTAGCACCAACGCCAGGTCTCACCCGGTTCGAGCGAGCGGACGATCGGATGCCCTCCGCGCATCGCGTGAGCTCGCGCGTGCTTCATCGGGGACGAGTCGCAGCAGCCGACCTTGCCGCAGGTCAAGCACATCCGGAGATGCACCCAGGGTGTGCCTGTCGCCAGGCAGTCCTCGCAGGCGCCGGGGGTGCGCGGAGCCACAGGGCGAATGTAGGCGAGGTGGGGGTCAGGATGATCGGTCATGACGGATCTCCTCGCTTTGCGTCAGAGCCGGCCTTCCTCTCATTCGGCCTCTCATCCCGCCTCTGGTTCGCCATCGCGTCGTCGAACCAGCGGCGCAACACCTCGACTGGTGCTGCACCCGCCTGCCTTGCAACGACGTTGCCGTGGTTCATGATCAGCAGCGTCGGAACAGCTCGCACAGCGAACCGCGACGACAGTCCGGGTGCTCGGTCGACATCCACCTTGACGAGCTTCACATCGCCCGCCCGCTCTGTAGCCAACTGCTCCAGCACCGGAGTGACCATGCGGCACGGGCCACACCACGCCGCCCACATGTCGACGATCACCGGTGTGTCCGCGTTCAAGACGACCTCGGCGAAGGTGTCGTCGAGAGCATTGACGATCCACGGCAGCGCCCTATGACAGTTGGCGCACCGGGGCCACCCATCGGCCGCGAGTGGGACACGGTTCTTGCGCCCGCAATTCGGGCAGCGAATGATCGTCGTCTCGGTGTGTGTCGTCAAACCGCAACCTCGGCTTCGGCCTCCGCTGGCGCGTCGACCACGTCCACGACAAGGTCACCGTCGCGAGCATCGATGCGAACGACGGAGCCGTCCAGCACCGCTCCGGAGAGAAGCGCTCTGCCCAGACGGGTCTCGATGTCGTGCGAGATGTACCGGCGCAGGGGCCGCGCGCCATAGAGCGGGTCGTAGCCGCGCTCGGCGATCAAGTGCCGGGCAGCGGGGGTCAACTCGAGCATGATCTGACGTTCTGCGAGTCGACGTCTCAAGTCACTCATCAACAGCTCCACGATCGACTCGATCTGCTCGAGACCGAGCGGGGCGAAGATGATGGTGTCGTCGACCCGGTTGAGGAACTCCGGGCGGAAACGCCCGCGCAGCTCCGCCAGCACCAGCTCTTGCACGTCTTCGGATATGCGGCCGTCGGCGTCGCGGGCACTCGTCAACAGGTGTTCAGCCCCGATATTGGAGGTCATGATCACGATGGTGTTGCGAAAGTCGACCGTGCGGCCCTGACTGTCGGTGATGCGGCCGTCGTCGAGCACCTGCAACAGGGTGTTGAACACATCCGGATGCGCCTTCTCGATCTCGTCGAAGAGCACCACACTGTACGGCCGTCGTCGTACTGCCTCGGTGAGCTGGCCACCCTCGTCGTATCCGACGTATCCCGGAGGCGCCCCGACCAACCTGCTGACGGTGTGCCGCTCCTGGTACTCGCTCATGTCGAGGCGGATCATCGCGGATTCGCTATCGAAGAGAGCGCTGGCAAGTGCTTTCGCAAGCTCGGTCTTGCCAACGCCCGTCGGCCCCAAAAAGATGAACGATCCGATCGGGCGCCGAGGGTCGCGGATTCCCGAACGAGCGCGGATGATTGCGTCGGTGACCAGCCGCACTGCCTCCTCCTGACCGACGACTCGCTCGCGCAGGATCTCATCGAGCTTCAGCACCTTCTCGCGTTCGCCTTCCTGAAGCCGCGCGACAGGGATGCCTGTCCAGGCTGCGACGATCTCGGCGATCTCCTCCTCTGTCACGACCTCGCGCAGCAGTCGCTGCTGACCCTGTTTCGATTGAAGCCGCTGCTCCTCGGCAGCGAGCTGGCGATCGAGCTCGGCGAGCTTGCCGTAGCGGAGCTCGGCGGCGCGGTTGAGGTCGTAGCTGCGTTCCGCGTCCTCGGCTTCACGACGCACACGCTCGAGTTCACTGCGCAGCTCCTGCACCTTGCGGATCGCCTGACGCTCGGCTTCCCATTGCGCGCGCTTGGCGTCGGCATCCGCGCGCAGGTCGGCGAGTTCGCGGCGGAGTTCCTCGAGGCGGAGCCGGCTCGGCTTGTCCTTCTCCTTCTCCAGCGCCGCCTCCTCGATCTCGAGCCGGGTCACGCGCCGGGTGAGCTCATCGAGCTCGGCCGGCATCGAGTCGATCTCGGTGCGCAACCGAGCACAAGCTTCGTCAACGAGGTCGATGGCCTTGTCAGGCAGAAACCGGTCGGTGATGTACCGGTGCGAGAGCGTCGCGGCGGCCACGAGGGCGTTGTCCTGAATACGAACCCCGTGGAAAACCTCGAGGCGTTCCCGCAGCCCGCGGAGAATCGAGATGGCATCTTCGACGCTCGGCTCATCCACCATGACGGTCTGGAAGCGCCGTTCGAGGGCGGCGTCCTTCTCGATGTGCTGACGGTACTCTTCCAGGGTGGTGGCGCCGATGAGATGGAGTTCGCCGCGCGCGAGCATCGGCTTCAGCATGTTGCCTGCATCCATTGCGCCCTCGGTTGCCCCCGCGCCGACGAGGGTATGGAGTTCGTCGATGAACAACAGGATGCGCCCTTCGGCCGCCACGACCTCGGCCAGCACCGCCTTCATCCGCTCCTCGAACTCGCCGCGGTATTTTGCGCCGGCGACGAGGGCCGCGAGGTCGAGCTGGAAGATCGTCTTGTCGCGCAGTCCTTCGGGAACGTCAGTGCGCACGATCCGTTGGGCGAGTCCTTCAACGATGGCTGTCTTGCCTACACCGGGCTCTCCGATCAGCACCGGGTTGTTCTTCGTCTTGCGCGAGAGGATCTGGATGACGCGACGGATCTCGGTGTCACGGCCGATGACAGGGTCGAGACGACCCGCACGGGCGTCGGCGACCAGGTCGCGACCGTACTTCTCCAGCGCCTCATAGGTCTGTTCGGGAGTAGCAGAGTTCACATGCTGGTTGCCGCGGACCGCTGTCAGGGCCTTGAGGAAGCTCTCCCTGGTCACGCCGTTGCTCTGCAGTAGACGCGCGGCCGCACTACCGCCGGGATCGTCGGCGAGCGCGAGCAGCAGGTGCTCGACCGAGACGTACGAGTCCTTGAGCCGTGCCGCCTCCCGCTCCGCCCGGTCAAGCGTGGCCGCGAGCGACTTGGAGAGGAACACCTGGCCCGGCGTCGCACCAGGGCCCGTCGTGCTCGGCTTGCGCTCGATCGCGTGTTGCACCTCGTTGAGCAGGACTGTCAGATCGACGCCGGCGGCTTCGAGCAACCGTGGGATAAGTCCGCCCTCCTGCATGAGCAGGGCGAGCATGAGGTGCTCGTTTTCCGTCTCTGTCTGCCCGTTCCGGCTCGCGATGCTCTGAGCATCCTGCAGGGCCTCCTGGGATTTCTGGGTCAGCTTGTTCATCTCCATTGCCGATTCTCCTTTCCGGAGTGGATCTCCCACTGTCGGCTTTCAAGCACGTCGATTCGCGCGAGCAGATCGATGACGAGAGCGACGGCGGCATAGTTGAGCGACAGGTCTGCGTGCAGTCGCACAATGCGACGCACAAGTTCTGGGGCGGCCGGGGTGAACCACAGTCGACCCGACCCGTCCCGGCTGGTTGGAACGAGTCCGAGTTCGACGAACCTCAGAACCAACTCCGGATGGACGCCGGACGCCACGGCGACCATGCCGAGGTCGAGACGGGGCGGGAGGACGGGGAGCAGCGGGGAGCTCATGATGACCTCGGGTCGAACGAGGATTCGCGCTTCAGCTGCTCGAACAGTTCGCGTTCGCGGTCGGTGAGATGCGAGGGAACCATGATCTTGACCCTTGCGAACAGATCGCCAGGCTTTCCGCCGGGCTGCGGCATCCCTTGGCCCTTGAGCCGCAGGCGACGTCCGCTGGACGAGCCGGGCGGCACTCGCACGGTGATCGGGCCGCCCGGCGCGCGGGTCGAGACGCTCGCGCCGAGAGCTGCCTCCCAGGGGAGATCGACAGGTCCATCTCAATGTTCTTGCCGTCCAGGCGGAATCGACGATCGGGGCGGATCCTGATCGTGATGACGAGATCCCCGGTGCCGCCGTCCTGGCTGCCGGCTCCTCCCCCGCCAGAAACACGGATTCGCTGCCCGTCAATCGCACCGGGTGGGACGCCGATGTCGAACGTCCGACGATCACCGTCCGGGCCGGAGAGGACAATCGTTCGCGGTCCGCCGCGGAAGGCCTCTTCGACGGTCAGTACGAGTTCGGCCTCGCTATCCATTCCGCGCCTCGAGCCGAAGACATCGCCGAAGAGGTCGTCCCAATCGACGGAAGCCCCGCCCGGTCCGGCGGCGCTCTGCGCACTCGACCAACTGAAGCCGCTCGGCCCGGGACGAGCTCTATTGCGGCTGCCGCCGCCTCCACGGGCTCCGGCTCCAGCACTGCCGCGGGATTGCGAAGCATATTCGGGTCCCGCACCGGCGTATTGCCGGAAGTCCGGCCCGAATCGGTCGTATTGGGCGCGCGACTCAGGGTCGCTCAGCACGTGGTACGCCTCGCTGACCTTCTTGAACATGTCTTCCGCTCCCGACGACTTATTCACGTCGGGGTGATACTTGCGGGCCAGATTGCGGTAGGCGCGCTGGATCTCCTTGGCGTCGGCCGACCGCGAGACGCCGAGCAGCTGATAGTAGTCGTCTGCCACGGCGTCACGCTTCCGCCGCAGTGACGATGACGCCGGCGGGCCGCAGCAATCGCTCGGGGCCGCCGAAACCCAGTCGAGCGACGGCCACGACGGTGCGCGGTGCCAGATCGCCTCTCTCCACGACCGACACCACCTCGTGGATGCGCGGATCGAACGGCACGCCCACCTCGTCGATGCGTGGATAACCGAGGCGCTCGAGCGCGACGATGCCCTGTTCGCGGATCGACTCCATTCCTTCGGCGAGGCCTTCGTTCACCTGACGGGCGTAGCTGACCGCGTCGTCGAGTCCGTCCACCACCGGGAGGAAGACTGCCGCAGCGCGAGCCCGCTCCGTCTCCCTCGCCATCGCGAGTTCACGCGCGGCACGCTTTCGGGTGTTGTCGAGATCCGCGGCCGCCCGATGCCAGCGATCCTCGACGTCGGCGAGACGCCTGGCCAGATCGTTGTCGGAGTCGGTCGAGGGCTTCTCCACCGGATCGTCGCGCTCCACGGGATCGTCGCGCTCCTCGGAAGCGGCACTCTGATCGGCCTGCGCGGCACTAACATCCGCGTTGTCCATGATCCGCAGCCCCTCAGTTCCGATCGAACTCGGCGTCTACGACGTCATCCGAGTCGTCGACATCGGAGGCGCTTTCGGGGGAAGCGGCCTCGGTAGCGCGAGCCACGGACAGGGCTGCCTCCACCTGCTGAAGCTCGCTCGTCAGTTCTCGGGCCTCGGATGCAGACACCTCTCGTTCCACAGCCTCCCTCGCTTGCCCGATGAGCATCTCGGCGCGGGAACGCTCATGCTGCGGCACCGATTCACCGCGCTCCGCCAGCGTCCGCTCGACCCGGTAGGCGGCAGCATCCAGGTCGTTTCGGGCATCGATGTCTTCGCGCAGACGCTGATCCTCGGCGCGGTGCTGCTCGGCCTCGCGCACCATGCGTTCGATCTCGCCCTGGTCGAGGTTGGTCGTGCCGCTGATGGTGATGCCCTGCTCGGCTCCTGTGTCCTTATCGCGCGCTGTGACGTTGAGGATGCCGTTGGCGTCGATGTCGAATGTGACCTCCACCTGCGGCTCGCCGCGCGGCGCCGGACGGATGCCCGTCAGCGAGAAGCGGCCGAGCACACGGTTGTCGGCCGCGCGTTCGCGCTCACCCTGCAAGACCACGATCTCGACGGAGTCCTGGTTGTCCTGGGCGGTGGAGAACACCTCGCTCCGCCGCGCCGGAATGGTGGTGTTCCGCTCGATGATCGTCGTCATCACGCCGCCCCGCGTCTCAACACCCAGCGAGAGCGGGGTCACGTCGAGCAGGAGGACGTCGCTGACCTCCCCCTTGAGAACGCCGGCCTGGATGGCGGCGCCGACGGCGACCACTTCATCCGGATTCACGGTCATGTTCGGGTCTTTGCCGCCGGTGAGCCGCTTGACCAGGTTCTGCACGGCCGGAATCCTCGTCGAACCGCCGACGAGGATGACCTCGTCGATGTCGTTCTCGGAAACCTTGGCGTCCTCCATAGCCTGGCGTACCGGGCCGAGACAACGCTCGACCAGGTCGGCGGTGATGTTGTCGAACGTCGAGCGCTTGAGCGTGGTCGTCAGGTGCTTGGGTCCGGCAGCATCCGCCGTGATGAAGGGCAGGCTGACCTGCGTCTGACTGACGGTGCTGAGTTCGACCTTCGCCTTCTCGGCCGCCTCGAACAAACGCTGCAACGCCTGAGGATCCTGGCGGAGGTCGATTCCGTTGTCTTTCTGAAACTCGTCCGCGAGATAGTCGACGACACGTCGGTCGAAATCGTCGCCGCCGAGGTGGGTATCGCCTGCGGTCGAACGCACCTCGACCACGCCGTCGCCGACGTCGAGCAGGCTCACGTCGAACGTGCCTCCGCCGAGATCGAAGACGAGAACAGTCTCGTGCTCCTTCTTGTCCAAACCGTAAGCGAGAGCCGCCGCGGTCGGCTCGTTGATGATGCGGAGCACGTCGAGGCCGGCTATGCGGCCCGCGTCCTTCGTCGCGGTGCGCTGGGCGTCGTTGAAGTACGCCGGGACTGTGATGACCGCCTCGGTCACCTTCTCGCCGAGGAACTTGCTGGCGTCGTCGGCCAGTTTGCGCAGTACGAGCGCGCTGATCTCCTCGGGTGCGTACAGCTTTTCTCGGATCGTGAACCTTGCTTCGCCGTTCGGGCCGGCCACGATGTCGAATCCGACTGCCTTGGCCTCTTCTTCGATTTCGTCGAAGTTGCGCCCGATGAAGCGTTTGGCTGAGGAGATCGTGCCCTTGGGGTTGAGGATCGCCTGCCGTCGGGCGAGCTGCCCGACGAGTCGCTCACCGGTGTCGGTGAAGGCGACGACAGACGGAGTGGTGCGAGCGCCTTCCGCGTTCGGGATGACTTTCGCTTCGCCCCCTTCCCATACGGCGATCACCGAGTTTGTCGTACCGAGGTCGATGCCGACTGCTTTGGCCATGAGACGTTTCCCTTCCGGTCACTCGCGATTGTGGTCTGAAGCTCGGCTCCTCCATCGACCCGACAGGGTGAAATAAACCTTCGGCGTTGCACTGTCGGGTCTAATCGAACGGGGCTAACGTGAGCGCGGGAGTGAACCACGATGCGCGCATCGAACTATCCAGAACTCGCCGGGCTTGCCGAAGTGGAAACCGAGATGCAGCCGGGTCTCTATGACCTCTTTCGGCTCGGATCGAAGATGTTCGAGCACCCGTCCGTTCAAGAAACTCTGCGTCTTGCACGAGCCTCGGCCAAGGCGATCGCCGGATGCTCCATTCCCGCCGTGTACATCACGGCGGACAGTCATCTCGTGCGCTATTCGGGCAAGGCGAACCACCGGCTCGATTTGCTGGTGGAAGCGCGGATGGGCATCAGCGGGGTCCTGGATCCCCGCAACGGCTGGCGCTACGTGCTGTTCTTCCGAGGGGCCGGCAAGGTCAAGGGAGCGTTCGTGCTCCAGTCGACGGCTGAACCGTCGAGCGAAGTCATGTTCTTGCTTCGCGCCCTGGCAGAACCAACCGGGGCCGCGCTGGCCACGGCTGAAGTCATCGACCGCGAGCGCCGCCAGGGTCACGAACTCCGCCAACTCGGTCGGGCCCAAGCGGCCACTAACCGCAGGATGGCGGCCACGATCGTACGCCTGAACGCTCATCAGCACATCCGTGATTCGATCGTCGCAGCGGCCGGTACCGGCAATGGCGAGGCTCAGATCGTCAAGGCGGTGAGCGCCATCACCGGGCGGTCCGTCGTGCTGCAGGACTCCTTCGGCAATGAGCGCGCCTTCACCGGAGTCATCGACTCCGAGGCGCCGTCGAGCATCCCTGAACTTCCCGGCAATCTGTCGGCCGCCGGGATTTCCGCAACCGATTGGCGACCGGTCCTGATCCACTCCCGCGGGGAGACGCTCGGGGCCATCGGCATTTATGATCCGGACGACAGCCTGAGCGAGGACGATCGATTCGCTGTCGATTATGCCAGCGCGATGATCGCCGTCGAACTCGCGCATCATCGCAACGTGGCCGAGGTCGAAATCCGATTGGGTCGCGAGCTCGCGGACGACCTCGTCGCCGCCGGCGACGTCGTCGACGCCCCCGCCCGCGCCGAGGCACTCCACTTCGATCTCAGCGGCCCACAACGTGTTGTGCTGGTCTCGTGGGACTCTCCGACACCTAACGGTGTCGACATCGGCGCCGCTGTGCGCCACGAGCTCGCCTCCATGCACGTTCCCGCACTGATCTCGCGGCGACCTGAGGCGACGCTCGCGATTATCGCGGTCGGCCATGATCTTTCGGGACTGTACGAGAGGCTCTCTGCTGCCGTCTCCAGCAACCGAGGCACGATCGGCGTCGGCGGGCCCTGCAGCGCATGGGATCTCGCTGACTCCCTTGCCGAGGCGAACCGTGCCATGCGGATCCGGCTCGAATCACGTCGGCCATACGGACTGTCGAATCATGAGGATCTCGGTCTGATCCGCATCCTCGACACCTCCGAGGACGGAGTCGAACTCGAACGCTACGTGGACGAATGGCTTGGCATCCTGATCGAGCACGACCTCGAGCACGGTTCCCAATTGGTTCGCACCTTAGGCGTTTACTTGGATTCCGGCGGCAATTATGATCGCACGGCTGCAGCGCTGGTCATCCATAGGAGCACTCTGCGGTACCGCCTCGGACGCATCCGCGAGTTGAGCGGCCGCGATATCACCGAACCCGACACACGCTTCAACCTTCACGTCGCGACCCGGGTGCGGTCCGCCTTGCGAGAGCACACACGCTGACTCGCACCCGCGTCACCATTGTGTGAGGGCGTCCCCGGCGATCGACGCCGGGGACGCCCTCAACTCACACGCCGACGCTGACAGCTCCCACTGCGGCGACGGCGTCGAGAATCGTCTCGGCGACGGCAACCGGCTGGGAGACGGACAGGGCATGGGACCCTCCTTGCACCTCCCGGGCGACGCGAGCGTTCGCCCGCTCGGCTCCGGCGCGATGCTCGGCGACGGGGATATTCAGATCCTGGTCGCTGAAGACACACCACGACGGGATCGTCATCCATGCCGGCGTCTCAGCAGCCAGCGGCTCGGTCAGGGCCGCCTGCGTCACCGGACGCTGGGTGGCAGCCATGAGTGCCGCCACCCCAGCCGGCACATCGGCGCAGAACTGGTGACGGAACAGCGCGGGCTGGATGAGCAACTCGACGCTGCCGTCGGCCAGCTTCTGCGGGGCGAGCGCGTCGCCGAGGGTGCTTCCGGGGAACTCGTTCGAGAGGTCGAAAGCGGTCTGCCCGTGCTCGGGCACGAACGCGTTGACGTAGACGAGCCCGGCCACGGACTCGTTGCCGGCGGCCGCCTCAGAGATCACGAGACCTCCGTAGGAGTGGCCGACGAGCACGACGGGACGGCCGACTGCCGCGATGACGTCGCGGACATAGGCCGCGTCGCCCGACAGGCTGCGAAGCGGATTGGCTGCCGCGATGCACTCGACTCCTTCCTGCTGGAGGAGCTCGATGACACCGTTCCAGCTTGCCGATTCTGCGAACGCACCGTGCACGAGCACGACAGCGGGTTTCTGATCAGTCATTTCGATTTCTCCTAGTCTCAGTTCTCGGTTCCGAGCGCTTTGCGCAAGATGTGGATGGCCTGCTCTACTGCTGCGGTCACTGCCGCAGAAGGTCGCAGAGGGTTCAGCATCATGAAGTCGTGGATGGTGCCGTTGTAGCGAACGGATGTGGTGCGCACTCCCGCCTTGACGAGCTTGCGCCCGTAGGCTTCGCCCTCGTCGCGGAGCACGTCGTTCTCGTCCACGATCAGGAAGGCCTCCGGCAGACCCGCGAGCTGCTCCGACGTGGCGCGGAGCGGTGACGCCGTGATCTCACCGCGTCGGTCGGCGTCGGGAAGGTAGGCATCCCAGAACCACGCCATCGCCTTTGCGGTCAGGTACGCACCCTCGGCGAACTCGCGGTAGGAGTCCGTGTCTTGGGCGGCATCCGTCACCGGGTAGTACATGGACTGGTGAACGAACGTGACATCTCCGCGCTGCTTCGCCAGAATGGCGACCGCCGCGGTCATGTTCCCGCCCACCGAGTCGCCGGCAACGGCGAGCCGCGAGACGTCCAGGCCGAGCTCCTCGCCGTGCGCGGTAAGCCACTGGGCGGTCGCGTACGCCTGCTCGATCGCCACCGGATACTGCGCCTCCGGGGAACGGTCGTACTCGACAAAAGCCAGCGCGGCCCGAGCACCCACGGCGAGCTCGCGCACGAGTCGATCGTGTGTCCCCGCGTTGCCGATGACCCAGCCGCCGCCGTGGATGTACAGGATGACCGGCAACCCGGAGGGAGCGCCGACGGGCTTGACGATCCGAACTCGCACGTCTCCGACCGCCGCGGGAACGGTGATCCACGTCTCGTCGACATCAAGCTTGTCGACCGGCGCGGACTGCAGATCGTCGAGCACCTTCCTGGCGCCTTCGGGCCCGAGTTCGTAGAGGAACGGCGGCGTCGACGTGGCGTCGACGATACCCTGTGCCTCCTTCTCGAGAATAGGTCTGCTCATTGCTTTCTCCTTCGATCTTGAATGGTCCGGAGGCCTCATTCACTCGACCCCTCACTTATCTACGACCGCAGCGAGGGCTACGGTGTGACACGTATGGGGGACGCCGGCCTGTGCCCCTTGGATGCAGAACTGTCACATCCGGATGCGCCGTCCGGTCTTCCCTGATGAGCGTTGTGACCTCGACGCAGCGCTCCGGTCTGCCGTGAGGTAAGAGCGGGAATACCGGGTTTCAGGCGGCCCCTCGTGGGTATGCGCCAAGCAGACGCGGCTGGTCCCACCCGCCACCGACCACAGCGCCCCGAACCCGCGACACAGGTTCGGGGCGCTGTGCGCAGCTCAGTTCCAGTGACGCAGTTTGGCGGGGTTGAGCACGACCCAGATGTGGCTGACGCCGCGCCTGCTGACACCGACGGTGATGATCCCGAGCACCCGGTTGTCCGCGTCCCGGAGGGCGAGGCCGGCAGAGCCGTTGATGGAGTGGACGGTTGTGGTGGCGATGCCCTGCCCCTCCAGAACCAGCGCGAGGGCTTGGACAGCGGAGGTACGGCCGCAGGCAGACTCCGGCGCCGAGACCTGGCCGCCCGTGTCGACAATCACTTTCGCGTCCTCGCACAACAGGGGGATCAACCCGGCGACATCGCCCGACGCGCACGCGTCCTGGATCGTGCGCACTGCACCGATCGACCGAGCGTAGGCCTGCGCGGTCGATCGGGAAGGGAGATGCAACCAGGACCCGGGCGAGCCGCCCGTCATGCCCCCACCGGTGCGACGTGGCGGAGCTTGTCCGGACTCATCACCCAGAGCAGCTGTTGTATGCCTCGCTGCGAGACAGTGACCGTCAGCACCGTGGTGATCTCGCCATCCTGTGACAGCGTCAACGCCGGCTGGCCGTTGAGGGTTGTCCAGCCAATGCGCTTTCCCGTCCAGAAGTGGCTGGCGAATGCGGAGACGAATTTAGCCACGCGTGTGCGGCCGGCAACGGGGATGCGGGCGGCCAGCTTCACACCGTTGCCATCGGTGTAGCTCACGATGTCTGAGGCGAACAGCTGCTCCAGCTCCTCGACGTCCCCGGTGCGGGCGGCCCCCAGGAACGCCTCGAGCAGCCGGCGCGACTCGTTCGCCGGAACCGTCTCTGTGCGGCCAGAGGCGAGGTGCTTGCGTGCGCGGCTGACCAGCTGCCGTGCGTTCGCCGGCGAGGAGTCGATCACCTCGGCGATGCGCTCGTACGGGTAGTCCAGGGCCTCGCGCAGTACGTAGGCTGCCCGTTCGGTCGGGGTCAGTGCCTCCAGCAGGAGGAGGCAGGCGAATTCGAGCGCTTCCGTGTTCTCCGCGCCCAGCGTCGGGTCTCCCTCGGTGTTCACTGGTTCGGGTAGCCACGGCCCGATATACGTCTCTCGCCGTGAACGCGCCGACTGCAACACATTGATGGATAGCCGGGTGGCGATGGTGGTCAGATAGGCGCCCGGTTGGTCGATCTCGCCGGGGTCGAGGGCCTGCCACCGGAGCCAGGTGTCCTGCACGATGTCCTCCGCGTCGGACACCGACCCCAGCATCCGATACGCCGTGCCGAAAACGCGCCGCCGCTCGCGGTTGAAGATCTCGAGCGACTCATTCTCAGCGTGCGTTCTCCCGTTCATCCGTTCCCCGTTCCGTCATCGATTCTGGCTGTTCGGGCGCTCGGCGTAGGCGTCGGGCACAGAACTCCTCATAAGGGAGACCGGACAGGGGACTGGCTTGTGACAGCCTCCTCAAGATTTCTCGAGTTGAGCTATGCGGCGACGCTGGTAGACCAAAGTGGCTGCGAGAAGGATGCCGCCGAACACCACCCCTGCGAGCACAGCAAGCGGCGTCGCCGCGCCCAGGAGGAGCGAGAGGATGAGGGCGCAGATCGCTCCGGCGACGACTGAGTTCACCACCGCGATCATGCTCGCCATCGTGAACAGGACCGACCACCGTGTGTAGCGGACGCCGAACTTGCCGTTGGTGAGGGGATCCTCGGCCGCGAACACGATGGCCGCGGTCGGCCCGAGAGTCGCGTAGTACGAGCGGATGCGCTCGATGCGCTGGCTGACGGCAATGTTCTCGATGCTCGTGTCGACGAGACGGACCACCGTGAAGCAGCCGAGCACGAAGATCGTCGGCAGCACTGTCAGCGCGAACGCGGTCAGCAGGTCGGGCGACGAGCTTGCGAACCCGATAGCGACGAGTCCACCGGACAGCGTCGACAGATAGATCGACGAGCGCGTGCCGCCCTCGCTGATGGTGGAGCCAGCGATCGACTCCAGCATGAACTGCTCGCTGCTCAGCGCACCCAGAAGTGTTGGCGATTCGTCCGGGGTTTCCATCTCGTCCTCTCTGCGCCGCCTGAACTCGGCGGTCTCGATAAGGAAGACCAGGAAGCGGCCCCTCTCGTGACAGCGCGGTCACAGTCGAAGGGGATGCACGGTCATAGCTCACGAAGGCGGCACCGCCCGCACGACGAAACCGACCATCCAGAACGGACACCCATGGCCATCACACGGCTCGAGCCGATCAAACACATCCGGACGGCGACTCTCGATGTCGCCTACTACGAGACCGGTGACCCTTCCGGGCAGCCGGTGCTGCTCCTGCACGGCTTCCCGTACGACATCCACAGCTACGCGGACGTCGCACCCCTCCTCGCCGAGCACGGGTTCCGCGTGATCGTGCCATACCTGCGCGGGCACGGTCCCACCCGATTCGCCGAGCCGGACTCCCCACGCACGGGACAGCAGGCAGCGCTCGGCGCGGATGTCATCGAACTGATGGATGCATTGCGCATCCCTCAAGCGGTCCTGGCCGGATACGACTGGGGTGGCCGAGCCGCCTGCGTCGTTGCTGCCCTGCACCCGGACCGCGTGATGGGGCTCGTCGCAGTGAACGGATACCTGATTCAAGACATCGCCGCGTCGATGAAGCCCCTGGCCCCGGCTCTCGAAGCGGGGTTCTGGTACTTCTTCTATTTCTTGACCGAGCGCGGCACGGCCGGCCTCACCGCCGATCGCCGAGGGATCGCCCAAGTGATCTGGCGCCGCAACTCACCCCGGTGGGACTTCGACGAGGAGACGCTCGAACGTACAGTGGCTGCGTTCGACAACCCGGATTACGTGGATGTCGTCATCCATTCGTACCGGCATCGCCTCGGCCATGCTCCGGGCGCAGCGGTCTATGACACGGATGAGCGGATGCTCGCGGCTGCCCCCCGATCCCCGTTCCCACGGTCACCCTCGATGGAACCGCGGACGGCAACTTCCCGGCGACGGATGGGTCGACGGGCGCCCAGCATTTCACCGGCCCGCGCGTTCACCGTCAGGTGACAGACGCCGGGCACAACCTTCCTCAGGAGGCACCCGAAGCGTTCGCGGCGGCGATCGTCGAAGTGGCCGCCCTCTCCGCACGCCGACAGGAGGATCTGAGTTGACCAGGTGGACCACAAAGCATCAGCGCGCGGTCCTCGCGGTGGCGGTACTCGCCAGCTTCATCGCATTCCTCGACGGCAGCGTGGTGAACGTCGCCTTGCCAGCCATCAGCCGAGACCTGGGCGGCGGCCTTGCTTCGCAGCAGTGGGTCGTGGATGCGTACCTGCTCACCCTCGGGTCGGTGATCCTGCTCGCCGGGTCGTTATCGGACGCATTCGGGCGCAAAAGGGTGCTGGTGTGGGGGCTCCTCGGCTTCGGTGCGGCGTCGATCGCGTGCGCGGTCGCGCCGACGATCGAGCTGCTGATCGTGGCCCGCGGTGTGCAGGGGATCGCGGGGGCGCTCCTTGTCCCGAGCTCACTCGCGCTCATCCTCGACGCGTTCTCCGGAGGCAGCCAGGGTCGGGCCATCGGCGCCTGGACCGCGTACACGAGTGTCGCCAGTGTCGCCGGTCCCGTGCTCGGTGGAGTGCTGGTCGACTCCCTCTCGTGGCGATGGGTCTTCGCCATCAATGTGTTGCCTATCGCGTTCGCGCTGCTCGGAACACGGGCACTGCAGCGGGATGCGGCCGCGCCGGCGAATACCCGCATCGACCTGGTCGGAGCAAGCCTCGGAATCGTCGGCCTCGGGCTGCCCGTCTTTGCCCTGATCGAGCAGTCGCGTTACGGGTGGGGTTCGCCGATCATCGAAGGACCGCTCGTTGTCGGACTAGCGTGCATTGTCGCGTTCATCCTGTGGGAGCGCAGGACACCCCAGCCGATGCTCCCGTTGAGCATCTTCCGCGCGCGCAACTTCTCGCTCGGCAACGTCGCCACTTTGTTCATATACGGCGGACTGGCGGTGGGAACATTCGCGCTAGCCGTCTTCCTTCAGCAAGGCGCCGGCTATTCGGCAACCTTCGCCGGGTTCGCGGTCATCCCGTCCAGCGTTGTGCTGATCGCATTGTCCGCATTCTTCGGCAAGCTCAGTGCGCGGGTGGGGCCTCGTCTGATGATGACTGTCGGCCCGCTCATCGCCGGCGTCGGATTCGCGCTGATGGCGCGGATCGGCGACCAAGCGGACTATCTCACCGAGGTACTTCCTGGCGTCGTGGCCTTCGGACTCGGCATGGCGGTGACAGTGGCGCCGCTGACCGCGACCATTCTCGGTGCGGTCGACTCCTCGCGGTCGGGTATCGCCTCGGCGATCAACAACGCCATCTCTCGCGTGGCCGGCCTCGTCGCTGTCGCCCTCGCCGGGTCGCTTGCCGGCTCTGCGGTGATCGACGTCGCGAGCTTCCACCAGTTGGTTGTCGCCGCGGCCGTGGCGATGGTGGTCGGCGCGATCGTGTCGGCGATCGGCATCCGCAACCCCCGCGGAGTGCCACCGGAAGTCGGCGCGCTTCCGTCGTCCGTAGCGAACGGTCCAGGCGGAATGCCAGATCTGACTGCTCACCATCACGTCCTGCGGTCGGCTGTGTCACGACCGGGCGCTCCGTCCGGTCATAGCTGATGCGGGCGAAAACGTGGGCCGCGCTCGTGGATGAAGCGCCCACCGCCCGCACGACGTCGTGGTGGTCGGCGTCCTGACACCCGGCCACCACGGCACACCGTTTCAACCGAAGGGAATGACATGTCCGACCCGAGAGAGACAGACGCAACGCCCCAGCCATTCGAGTACCCCGACAACGCGGGCTACCCGGATGGAACCGGCACCCTCGACGAAGGAACCGATCGTGATTCGCACGACGAGTTCGACGCATAGCTCGAGCTGTCCAGCGTAGGTCAATCCGCCTCGTCGAATCCGTCTGCGCGAAGCGCTTCCCGAGCTGCGGTCGCCACATCGCCGGCGGACGGCCGTCGGGAAGCGTCGCGCTCTGTCATCCAGCGGATCAACTCACGCCAGCGCTCTGGCACCTCTTGAGCGATCGGCGGATCGATCTCCAGCCGCATTAGGGCGGAGGTGACGGCGTCGCCTGGGAACGCAATCGTTCGGGTGAACGATTCGAGGAGAACGAGTCCGAGCGAGTAGACGTCCGATAGTGGGGTGAGGGTGTCGTTGCGGGCCTGTTCCGGACTCAGATATGCCGCTGTGCCGATCGTCGCGCCGTCCAGTCGTTGTCGCCTGGAGGTTTCGATCGCGATGCCGAAATCGGTGAGACGTGCGCGTGGCCGCGAGAATCGAGTTCGGTAGTCGACCAGCATGATGTTCGACGGTGTGATGTCTCGGTGGATGACGCCTCGTGCGTGGACATATTCGAGAGCCTCAGCGGTCTCGAACCCGATTTCACCGATCCGCCGCGGTGTGAGGTCTTCGCGATCGAGAATGGCACGCAGCGTCTCACCTTCGACGAGCTCCATCACCAGGAACGGGCGAGGGTCGTCTGCTGCCGACGAATCGACCCCTGCGTCCAGGATCGAGACGACGCCGTGATGGCTGAGGTCGGCCAGGACTCGAACCTCGTCCCGAAACCGCGCCCGATCATCCTCTGCGCCGGATCCGAACAATTTCACGGCGACATCGCGGCCGAGATTCTCGTCCCGTGCGCGAAAGACCAGGGATGAGCCTCCGCGGGCGATGAGACGGTGCGGGCGATAGCGGCCCAGAAGGAGGGGCGCGCCATTCACAGCATCGGTCATCGTCATCCGCTCCACGAGCTCGGTCTCACCACGGTACGGGCGGCGGGACAACAGTACCCGACCGCCTCGATCGAATCGGCCCACACGACTGCCGGCCGAATCGGGAGCCGAGAGGGCAAGAAGAAAGCCCCGGAAAGGCGAGTTTCCGGGGCTTGTAGCGGGAGCGGGACTTGAACCCGCGACACCACGATTATGAGCCGTGTGCTCTAACCACCTGAGCTACCCCGCCGCGGCCTGCTCGGTGCCTTGCACCGGGAGGACGGAGCCCCCTGTGGGAATCGGACCCACTACCTCTTCCTTACCAAGGAAGTGCTCTACCAATGAGCTAAGGGGGCGTTGGCCTTGCGTTCGACTGGCGATTCGCGTTTTTGGCAACCGTACGAGGATACCATCCGCGCGGCCCTGCTTCGTACCACCGAACGGGGCCCAAGGACTACGCGGCTTCGTCCTGCTCCGACGCATCCGACAGAGCATCGAGCTCGTCGGCCGTGAGCTCCAGGCTCACCGACGCGAGCAGGTCGGGCAGCTGGTCGCGAGTGCGGGCACTCGCGATCGGCGCGACTACGCTCGGCTGCGCCGCGAGCCAGGCGAGGGCGACGGATGCGACCGACGCGTCATGAGCAGCGGCCACGTCGTCGAGCGCCGCCAGCACCGCCCGACCGCGGTCGTCGAGGTACTTCGAAGCCCCGGCAGCCCGCGCACTGTCGACCTGCACGCCATCACGGTACTTACCGGTCAGGAAGCCCGCCGCGAGTGCGAAGTAGGGAACGACGCCGAGGTTCTCGCGCTCGGCGATGGCGAGGTACGCATCCTCGAACCCGCGCTCGACCAGGTTGTAGTGCGGCTGCAGCGCGACGGGGCGGTGCAGCCCCTTCTCCTCCGTGATGCGGAACCACTCCTCGATGCGCTCGGGCGTGTAGTTCGAGATGCCGATATAGCGCACCTTGCCGGCGTCCACCAGGCTCGAGAGCGCGGTGACGGTCTCCTCCAGCGGCACGGTCTGGTCGTCGAAGTGGGCGTAGTAGAGGTCGATCCGGTCGGTGCGCAGTCGCTCGAGCGACGCATCCGCCGCCTTCAGGATGTTGTCGCCTGCGAGCCCCTTGAAGTCCGGGTGCTGACTCACCTTCGTCGCGATCACGATGTCGTCGCGGTTGCCGCGGGCCTCGAACCACTCCCCCAGGATGCGCTCCGAGTCGCCGCCGGTGTTTCCCGGCACCCATGCGGAGTATCCGTCGGCCGTGTCGATGAAGTTGCCCCCACCGGCGACGTACCCGTCGAGCACGGCGAAGGAGGTCTCGCGATCGGCGGTCCAGCCGAAGACGTTTCCGCCCAGTGAGAGCGGGAAGACCGACAGGTCGGAGTCTCCGATAGTGCGACGGGATGCGGTCATGCTTGTCTCCTTCGTGGCTGTTCGAACGTTCTTCGTGCGACTCCAAGGCCAACCACCCGACCCGGGCCGATCATTCCCCCTTCTGCAAGAACTTTCACCGCATACTCTGGGACGGTGGAGACGATCGATCGAGAGGCCCGTCCCGACCTGCTGGCCGACTGCGCCAACTGCTTCGGCCTGTGCTGCGTTGCGCTCGCATTCGCCAAGTCCGCTGACTTCGGCTTCGACAAGGCCGTCGGCGAGCCGTGCGAGAACCTCGACGGAGGCTTCCGTTGCACGATCCATCCCCACCTTCGCGAGAGCGGCTTCAAGGGCTGCACCGTCTTCGACTGCTTCGGCGCGGGGCAGAAGGTGTCCCAACAGACCTTCGCAGGCCGGAGCTGGCTCACCACGCCTGAGGTCCGCGCGGATATGTTCGCGGTGCTCCCTCTGATGCGCCAACTTCACGAACTCCTCTGGTATCTCGACGAGGCGATCCGGATGCCCGCAGCGGCCGGCCTGCGCGCAGAACTCGATCGCGCAACGGCCCTCGTCACCGCCATCACCGAGGACTCGGCTACGAACATCCTGGACACCGATCTGGACGAGGTGCGCGGGCCGGTCGCCGAACTCCTCCGCGAGGCGAGTCGGCTCACACGCGAAGACGTGCTGCGCAAGGCGTCGAGCAAGGATGCACGAAGCGGCCACCGAGCGAGACGCCCGGTTCCCGCCGGCCAGGCTCGGAAGATCGGCCCCGGAGCCGACCTGCTCGGCACGAACCTGTCCGGCCTCGACCTCCGCGGAGCCGAGCTGAGGGGTGCGCTCCTCATCGCGGCCGACCTGCACGACGCCGACCTGTCCGGCACGGAGCTCATCGGCGCCGACCTGCGCGACGCGAATCTCGCTGGCGCCGACCTCCGCACCGCGATCTACCTCACCCAGACGCAGGTGAACGCGGCGCGGGGGGATGCGCGCACGCTGCTGCCGCGTATCCTGAATCGCCCTTCGCACTGGACCGACTGACGGACGGACGGTCGACAGACACCCCGTCACCGCCCGTAATGGCCAGGGAACGCCAAGCACGGGGCCTGTACGATACCAACCGGTCCGACCAGTGATCGTTCAGGCCTTCCCCTCTTTCACCGACGTGAGGATTTTCGTGCCCTCAACAGACCAGACCGCTGTCGCCCCCGCTCTCTCCGAGAGCCGCCCAGGCCGGGAGTGGTGGCGCTCCGCCGTCATCTACCAGGTGTACCCGCGGTCGTTCGCCGACGCCGACGGCGACGGCATCGGCGACCTGCCGGGCATCACGAGCCGCCTCCCAGCCCTCAAGAGCCTCGGCGTCGACGCCGTCTGGCTCTCCCCGTTCCAGACGTCCCCGCAGCGGGACGCCGGATACGACGTCGCCGACTACGAAGACGTCGACCCGCTCTTCGGCACGCTCGCCGACTTCGACGCCATGCTCGCGGCCGCGCACTCCCTCGGGCTGCGCGTCATCATCGACCTGGTGCCGAACCACACGTCGAGCGACCACGTCTGGTTCCAGCAGGCACTCGCCGCGGGCCCCGGAAGCCCTGAGCGCGACCGTTACATGTTCCGCGACGGCAAGGGCGAAGACGGCTCTCTGCCGCCCAACAACTGGGAGTCCATCTTCGGCGGTGCGGCCTGGAACCGGGTCACCGAGCCCGACGGCACGCCCGGCCAGTGGTATCTCCACCTCTTCGACAGCTCGCAGCCCGACCTGAACTGGGACAACCCGTGGGTGTGGGAGCAGTTCCGCGGCATTCTCCGCTTCTGGCTCGACCGCGGCGTCGACGGCTTCCGGGTGGACGTGGCGCACGGCATGGTCAAGGCTCCCGGCCTCCCCGACTACACCCCGCCGGCCAACGCGGGAAGCATGGGCGGGGCCGTCGCGCTCGAACCCGAGATCGGCGGTCACGCATCCGTCGAGCCCCCCACTCCGCCGTACTGGGCTCAGGATGGGGTGCACGCCATCTACCGCGACTGGCACAAGGTGCTCGAAGCGTACGAGGGCGACCGCGTGCTCTGCGGCGAGGCCTGGGTCGAGCCGCTCGAGAAGCTGGCCCGCTGGGTGCGCCCCGACGAGATGCAGCAGACGTTCAACTTCGGCTACCTCGAGACACCGTGGGATGCGCCGGCGCTCCGCCACGTGATCGACCGCTCGATCTCCGTCTTCGCCAGCGTGGGCGCGCCCAGCACCTGGGTGCTCTCCAACCACGACGTCGTGCGCCACGCCACCCGCCTCGCCCTGACGGGCGAGAACCTGCAGGGGCACGGCATCGGCCCGGCGACCAAGGGTCTCCCCGATCCCGAGTTCGCGCTGCACCGTGCTCGCGCAGCGACCGCTCTGATGCTCGCGCTCCCGGGATCGTCGTACCTGTACCAGGGCGAGGAGCTCGGCCTCCCCGAGGCGATCGACCTCCCCGACTCGGCCCGTCAGGACCCGACCTGGTTCCGCACCAACGGCGAGCGCTACGGTCGCGACGGCTGTCGCGTCCCGATCCCGTGGGAGTCGGCGAGCCCGTCGTTCGGCTTCGGCCCGAGCCCGGAGAGCTGGCTGCCCCAGCCCTCGTCGTGGGCTGAGTACGCCCGCGAGTCGCAGCAGGGTGTCGCGGGTTCGACCCTGACCATGTATCAGGATGCGCTGGCGGCGCGAGCCGCACACGACCTTGCGTTCGGCACGCTCGACTGGTTCGACCTGGGCGAGAAGGTCCTCGCATTCCGCAACGGGAATGTGACGGTCATCGCGAACCTCGGCGAGACCCCGATCCCCGTTCCGGCGGGCGATGTGCTGGTGTCGAGCGCCCCGCTGGACGGCGGCGTAATCCCCCAGGACGTGACCGTCTGGGTCGCCACCGCATAACGCTGACGCCAACTCCGCATTTCGCTTGCGCCGCGCGTACCCACAACGCACCGAGTCCGGCCAAAATCCCCCTATTTCGCGTTCGCAGGGGATTTTGTCCGGACTCGATTGCGTTGGCTAGGCGGTGTGGGCTTTGAGCCAGGCGAGGGGGTCGGTGTGCTCGGTGCCGCCCAGCAGGATCTCGAAGTGCAGGTGGGCGCCGGTCGAGACGCCGGTGCTGCCGACCTGGCCGACGATGTCGGCGACCTTGACCTGCTGACCGACCGTGACCCGCACCGAGCCGGCGAGCATGTGACAGTACTTGCTCGAGACGAGTTCGCCGTCGATCACATGGTCGATGGTCACGTTGACGCCGCATCCGCCCTGATCGGTGGGCACGACCTCCCGAACGACGCCGTCCGCGATGATCTGGATGGGCACCCCCGAACCGGGAGCAAAGTCGATGCCCAAGTGGTTCGTCGAAGCGCCCTCTGTCGGTGCCGAGCGGGCGCCGTAATAGTCGGAGATCGGAACGCCGACGGGGAACGGCCACTGGATGACGCCGCGCGGATCGTTCGTGAACGTGTTGGCGATCCGCATGTGACTGAGAGCAGCCACCTGTTCGGCCGGCGTGACGGCTGCCCCGTCGCGGGTGATCGCGGCGACCGTGCCGTCCGCCTCGGAGATCAGCTGCTGCGGCACGCCCTTCTGGGCCGGAGCGACGAGGGCGAGCTGCGCCTGCGTGCGCACATCGTCCTCGGTGAGAAGCGCCATCGCCGGTACCGAGGTAGCGACTGCGATCGTCGCGGCGAACGCCATCGCGAGCACGCTGAACCCCTTGCCGAGAGCGGCTCGCCGACGCGTCGACGTGGGAGGAACAACGCTGCTTCCGGATGCGCGGAGCGGGGGCACCCGATGCTCACTGCGCCAGATGCTAGCCGGAGCGTCGACCGGAGGCTCCGCCGCTTCCGCCGCTTCGGCCGCTTCCGCAGCTTCCTCCACTTCGATCGCCGCTGCAGCCGCACGCTCGCGCTCGCGAAGCTCCCGGCGCGTGAGCGGCTGGGCCTCCGACGGGTCCGACGGTCCAGGAACCGCGCGCTCTGGGGCGTCGCTTTCCTGGCGGTCGGGAGTCAACGGTCGGGTCGGCTTTCGATCTCGGGGGCGGTGTTCACGAAGATGCGCCTGCTGGGAAGCGGGCGCATCTCCAATGTAACGAATTCATAAACACTAACCAACTCGTGGGCGACGTGTCCATGCTTACGTATAGGTCGGGCCACGAAGCGCGGTCAGTGCGTCACAGCACCCAGTCGGCGAAGGCGGCCTGGATGAGCGGGTCGAGCTGGGCGTACAGCCCCGGCTGCGCAGCGACGATCAGCGCTGCGCTCGCGGGCGCATCCCCCAACCCGCCGACGGTCGCACCCGCCTCTCGCGCGATGAGCGCTCCCGCTGCGTGATCCCAGGGATTGAGCCCCCGCTCGTAATACGCATCGAGTCGCCCGGCCGCCACATTGCAGAGGTCGAGGGATGCGGCACCGATGCGTCGCACATCCCGAACCTTGCCGATCAGCTCGACCAGGATGCGCGCCTGCTTCTCGCGGACCTGAGCGTCATAGCCGAACCCCGTACCGACCAGCGCGAGCTCGAGGTCCGTCGACTCCTTGACCCGCAGGCGCTCTCCGTTGAGGTGCGCCCCGCCGCCTGCCGACGCGGTGTAGATCTCGCCGTTCACCGGGTTCACCACGGCCCCGGCCAGCGTGCGCCAGGTGAGCGGATCCGGATCGCCCTCCACGACCGCCACGCTCACCGCGTACGAAGGGATGCCGTAGAAGTAGTTGACCGTTCCGTCGATCGGGTCGACGACCCAGGTGAGCCCGCTCGTCCCCTCGCCGCCCCCGGATTCCTCTCCGAGGAACCCGTCGTTCGGTCGAGCGGCCGAGATCGCGCTGCGGATCAGGTTCTCCGCTTCCCGGTCGGCCTGCGTCACGATATCGACGAGCGACGACTTGGTCGCCGCCACCTCGACCCCGTCCGCACGGCGCTGCCGTGCGACCTCTCCCGCGCGACGCGCGACGTTCAGGGCGATGGCGAGCAGCTCCGCATTCGATGGCATGCCCCCAGCCTCGCAGACGACAGGCCCCTCGAACCACAAAAGGACCCAGCAGTCATGCTGAGTCCTTTTGACGGAGTGTGGCGAGTGAGGGATTCGAACCCCCGAAGGCTACGCCGGCTGATTTACAGTCAGATCCCTTTGGCCGCTTGGGTAACTCGCCGTGGCGCTCCAACCACCAGTTCTCTGCTGACCGAAGGCGCTCGACAAGAATACTCATCGAACGGCGGTAAACGAAATCAGCGGGCGCTCAGGCGGCGAGCAGTTGAGCGGTGTGGGTTTCGGGATGCGCGGGCGCCACAGAACGCGCGTGCACCCCGTCGCCCGACGCCCCGAATCCAGCGCCGACCGAGCGAGGGAACTCCAGTACCGCGGCCCCGACCGCGGCGTATTCGGCGGACACCCGCGCGAGGAGCTCCCGCTCGCTCACGTCGAGCACGCGGCAGAGCGTCGCGAGGATCTCAGAGGATGCCTCCTTGCGTCCGCGCTCCACCTCGGAGAGGTACGGAAGCGAGATCCGGGACGACTCCGAGAGCTCCCGGAGGGTCTTGCCGCGCTCCAGGCGCATCCGTCTGAGCACCGCACCGATCGCGTGTCGCAACAGCATGGCCCCTCCTCACGGTCGGTGTGTGCGCCAGCCTAGGCGCGTTCGTCTGGATCCGGCTGCCCCGTCTCCCCGGTTATGCGCTGGGCAGAATCCGCATCAGAGGGCGGGCATTCCCCCGGCTGGCTCGCTCGCCACCCGCGATGAGCGCTGTGCCGAGAATCCCGCCGACCAGGGAGAAGCCGGTGAGGAGGAGCACGAGCACTCCGCCGGCACCGAGCAGCACGCTCGCGTAAGCCGCGGCAGGAGCGGGCGCGGCCGCATCCCGAACCCTGCGACCCGCGAGCTCGGCGCGGCCGGTCAGCGCAACCAGAACAGCGACGAAGAAGCCAACGGCCATCAGCCAGACGGGCCGAGTCAGCCACCAGTCGGCGCTCAGCGGAGCCGGGAGGTTCACGCCGCTGACCAGCAGCGCCCCGGCCAGACCGATCAGCACCAGCATGTGCCAGAGGTACACCGTCATCGCCCGCGCGTTGATCGCGTCGACGACGATCGCCAGCGGCCGGATGCGCTGCCACCGGCGCAGAGTCGGACGCGCGAGTTCGAAGAGCGCGAGCTGTGCCACGCCGAGCAGCACGAGGGCGAAGGTCGGCGGGTTGAGATTCACGAGCATGTCGAAGGAGTACACGCCGGTCAGGCAGAGCACGAGCAGCGCCAGCAAAGGCGCCACGGCGAGCGCCCCGAGCATCCGGGGATGACGTCCGTCGAGTCGTCCTTCGGCCAGCCAGAAGCCGAACTGCTGGATGAGCAGCCAGACGAAGAGCAGGTTCGCGAACCCGATGACGGTCACGCCGGTGGACAGCCGAACGACATCCACCGCGACGACAACCCCGGCCAGCGTCAGGATGGTCAGAACGGGTGCCCGACGATGCGCGGCTACGAGAAGGGGCACGAACGCGGTGCACAGGATGTAGACGCCGAGGAACCAGAGCGGCTGACTGATCCGGAACCCCGCGGTCGCGACGATCTGCGGGGGACACCGAATGCCGCGAGCGCTGCCAGCACGACGACTACAGCGGTCACGGCGACAACGGCCGGGCAGAGCAGACGGCGCATCCGGCCGGCGACGTACTCCGACGGGCGAACGCCGTGGGTGCGCATTCGGGACCACTGCAGGTAGCTCGAGAACCCGCCCAGCACGAAGAAGAGCGGCATGATCTGCAGCAGCCAGCTGAACGCCGGGAACCACGACCAGCTCTCGAGGGCGTTGGCGAGCACCGGGCCTTGGGCCGACACGCTGACGCCGACCATGAGCGCGTGCAGCGCGACGACGACCGTCAGACACCAGGCCCGCGCGATATCGACGGTGGCGTCCCTGGCGGGCTTCCCGGTTGCAGGGGCGGAGACAGGGATGCGCGCGGCTGCGACAGGCAGAGTCGGTGCGTATGTGACGGGCATGGTCGGCACTCCTTCCGTCGGCCACGGTTGGCCGTCGCAAGCAGCGTCTCAGCGGGCCTTCGGGCGGGACATCGCTCCCCGGAACCAATCGGACCCCCTACCGCGGTAGCAGCAGGGGGCCCGATCGACGGCGCGTGAAGACAAGGCGCTCAGGGCGCGGGCTCGACCAACCCGGCGTCGAAGGCAAGGATGACCGCGTGCACCCGGTCCCGCAGGCCGAGCTTGGTGAAGATGCGGCTCACGTGCGTCTTGACGGTCTGCTCGGCGATGAAGAGTTCGGCGGCGATCTCGCCGTTCGAGTATCCGCGCCCCATCAGCACGAGGATCTCGCGCTCCCGCTCCGTCAGGTCGGAGAGCGCCAGGGCGTGCCTGGTGTTCGCGGGCCGTTGCGATGCGAAGCGCTCGAGGAGCCGTTTGGTGATGCGCGGCGCGAGCAGCGCATCACCGGCTGCGACGATCCGCACGGCCTGAACGAGGTCTTCGGGCAGCGCATCCTTCAACAGGAACCCGCTCGCACCGGCGTTCAGCGCATCGTGAACGTAGTCGTCAGCGTCGAACGTGGTCAGCACCAACACGAGCGGCTGATGCGGTTCGCCGCGGCTCGGGTGCACCAGCTCGCGGGTGGCGTCGATGCCGTTCATGACCGGCATCCGCACATCCATCAGCACCAGGTCGGGCCGCAGCTTGCGGGCGAGTTCGACCGCTTCGGCTCCGTCGGCCGCCTGCCCGACCACGCTGATGTCGTCCTGCGCATCGAGAATCGCGGCGAAGCCCGCCCGCACCATGGCCTGGTCGTCGGCGATGAGCACCGTGATGGTCATGCGGTTCTTCTCGGGGACTTCAGGGGCAGGGATGCGCGCACGACGTAACCACCATCGTCGGTTCGCCCCGCGTCCAGTGTGCCGCCGAGGAGGACCGCCCGCTCACGCATGCCGCGGATCCCGTGGCCGCCCGTGTCGGGCGCCGGTGCAGAAGCGGGGCGCCCCGGCGCAGCGCCGTTGCGCACCTCGACGTCGATCGCCCGGTCTGCTCGCTCGATCAGCACGAGCGTCTCCGCCCCGGTGGCGTGGCGGGCGACATTGCTCAGCGACTCCTGCACGATCCGGAAGACCGTGAGCGAGAGCGTGGGATCGAGCGATGCAGCCTCGGCCTCCGGGATGCGGTTCTCGAGGCGTACGACGCCTCCCGCCCGCGCGACCTGCTCGACGAGAGCAGCCACATCCGGAACCCCGGGTTGCGGAGCCAGGTCGACGGTCGTGTCCTCGCTGCGGAGCACCCCGAGCAGGCGTCGCATCTCACCCATCGCGCTGCGAGCGGTCGCCGCGAGGTCGTCGAACTCCGCGGCCGCCTCATCGCTCAGCGACGGGATGCGGTACCGGGCCGAGGCCGCCTGCACCTGGATCGAGGACATCCCGTGAGCGACCACATCGTGGAGTTCCCGAGCGATCCGGGTGCGCTCCTCGGCGATCTCGCGCCGGGCCAGCTCCGAGGCCGAGACCTGCTTCTCCCGCACGAGCTGACGGCGAACCGCCTGCCACTGCGAGACGAGCAGAGCCGCGACCAGCAACGCCGCACTGACCGACGCGAAGACGATGACATCGGCAAGAGCGCTGCCGCCCGTGGTCGGCGCGTGGAGTGCAGTGAGGGCGATGACGGCGGCACCGACGACGCCCGCGCCCCAGCCGATGAGGCCGGTGCGCCAGGTCGATCGGATCGTCGCGAAGAAGATGACGATCGACTGCGCCACGATCGACGTGACCGCCACCGGCCACGGGCTCTGCCCATCCTGAACAGACAGGAGCGCAGAGACGAGAAGCGCGGCGACCGAGAGCGTCATCGCCGTTCGCGGGAGCACGATCGCGAGCACGATCGCGCCCGCCTGAACAAGCCCGAGCAGCAGGGCGAACACGACGTGGATGCCGTAGATCGTCGAACCGAGCGCGGCGCTCACGGCGAACAGAGCGACCGCCGCCGTTCCGCCGACGCCCCACATCAGCACTCGCGCGGGATCCAACCGCTGCTGCACCGGGTTCGTCGTGGCTGTCATCTGACTCATTGTTCCCTCACCTGACCTGAAACGAGGCCGCTTGCGCGGCGTTTGGCGGCCATCCTGATGCCGGCGTCGACCAGAACGCCGGTGGCCAACCCCATCGCGATGCCGACGAGCATCCCGAGCACCGGGTTGCCGTGCAGCCAGTGCCCCGCGAGCAAGCCGATCGCGACCGAGTACACCGACCAGGTGATCCCGGCGACGATAGAGAGCCCGAAGAACCGCGGGCGCGAGAAGCCGGATGCGCCGGCGACAAGATTCACGGCCACCCGACCGACAGGCACATAGCGTGCCGTCAATAGGAGCGCGGCCGGTCGCCGCTCGATACCGCGTCGAGCCCAGCCGAGCGCGGAACGCATCCGGGGCCGCCGCATCCACCGGAACCGGTCGAGGCCCACCGCACGCCCGATCGCGAACGTGAGGTTGTCACCGAGGATCGCGCCGAGCGCCGCGAAGACGATCACGAGGCCGATGTTCGGCTGTCCCACCGCGACGCTCGCCGCGGCTGCGCCGATGACGACGGATTCGCTCGGCACGGGTGGAAAGAAGGCGTCGACGAAGACGACAGCCAGCACGATGAGGTAGATCCAGGGCGATGAGGCAGCTTGCGCGATGAACTCGTTGACGGCATCCACGGGCGCCTCCTCTCTGTCTCGGGGACGGAAGTGCTCCGCCTCCTCGAGGCTAGAAAGAGGGCGCCCGCGAGCGCGTCACCCGCCGGTACGGATGGACCCCCTACCGCAGGGTGATATCACTGCGCGTCGACTCGATTCAGGATGCGCGGCAATCCGCGACACCCCGGCAAGCCTGACGACACTGTCGGGGGTGCGGCGCAGAATCGTCGGCATGAGGACAGTGTTGATTTGCGAACGGTGTGACGGTACCGGCGCCGACCCGGTCCAGCGCGATGAAGAAGTGCTGCTGTGCATCGAGTGCGCCGGCGACGGATGCCACGTCACCTACCTGGCTGAGCTGCAGCAGACCGCTTAGCGTTCGAGCAGGACCTCGAGCGCTTTGAGCTCATCCTGCAGCGCGCCGCCTTCGTGCGCGTTGTACGGCCACACGGTGATCTCCTTGGCCGCGGCATAGGAGTTGTAGGCCGCGAACACGGTCGACGGCGGGCAGGTCGGGTCCATCAGAGCGGTGGAGAAGTAGCCCGGGCTGGACGCCCGCTTGGCGAAGTTGACCCCGTCGAAGTACTGGAGGGTCTCCAGCGCCGCCGCGGTCTTACCTCGGTGGATCGCGAGGTAGCGAACGATCTCGTGATACGGATCGTTGTCCGTGATCGTGGTCGCTCGAGGGAAGTCGCAGAGGAACGGCACGAACGGGAACGCTGCGCGCAGATCCGGGATGAGCCCGGCCACCGCAAGCGCGAGACCGCCGCCCTGGCTGAATCCCAGCACGGACACTCGGGATGCGTCGATCGCGGGCAGGGACCGGGCGGCCTCGACCGCGCGCACCGCGTCAACGATGACGCGACGGTAGTAGTAGGTTTCGCGACTCTCGATACCGCGCGTCATGAAACCGGGGAACGCCGGCGCCGAGCCCTCGGGGTCGGGGGTGTCGCCGGAACTCCACGACGAGCCCTGCCCGCGGGTGTCCATCTGGAAGTGAGCGAACCCCGCTGAAGCCCAGAGCAGGTTCTCGAGAGCGTGCCCACGGCCTCCGCCGTAGCCGACGAACTGCACGAGCGCCGGAAGCGGTGCCTCCGCTGCCGCCGGGAGACGGAGCCACGCCTTGACCGGCTGGCCACGGTATCCGAAGAACGTCACGTCGAAGACATCGACCGTGCTGAGCGGGCTCGCGACCGGCTCGACGACGACATCGAGCGGAAGGGCCCGCGACTCGCTCAGGGTGTCCGCCCAGAACTCGTCGAAGTCGTCGGGATCGACCTGGCTTCCGGCATAGTCGCGGAGTTCGGATTCGGCGATGTCGGTGAACATGAGTCAACTGTATTGGCCGTCCAGCCTTCCGAACGCCAGCCGTGACGGGGCCGCCTCTGCCTAGACTGGGTGCTGGAACAGCGCCGCGCACACATCCGGCGGGGTCGAGAGGAAGGCGAGCACACCGTGGCAGATTCAACGTTCGATGTTGTCAGCAAGGTCGACAAGATGGAGGCCGACAACGCCCTCAACCAGGCCCGCAAGGAGGTCGAGCAGCGCTACGACTTCAAGAACGTCGGCGCCTCGATCGAGTGGAGCGGCGAGAAGGTGCTGATGAAGGCCAACACCGAGGAGCGCGTGAAGGCCGTTCTCGAGGTCTTCGAGGCGAAGCTCATCAAGCGTGGCATCTCCCTTCGTTCGCTCGACACCGGTGAGCCGTACGCCTCCGGCAAGGAGTTCCGCATCGAGTCCAGCCTGAAGAACGGCATCGAGCAGGACGCTGCCAAGAAGATCACCAAGCTGATCCGCGACGAGGGCCCCAAGAGCGTCAAGGCCCAGATCCAGGGCGATGAGCTGCGCGTCAGCTCGAAGAGCCGCGACGACCTCCAGGCGACGATGGCGCTCCTGAAGAACGCCGATCTCGACGTCGCCCTGCAGTTCGTCAACTTCCGGTAGCAGCAGGCGGCTTCACCTCAGGTAGGCACGAAGCCACCGCGCCATCCTCTTCTCCGCCTCCTGGCGCACCGGCGCTCTCGACAGGAAGATGTCGTGGAGCGCGCCGTCCAGCCGAGTGACGGTGACCGTCGGCGCCAGCCGGATCGCGCGTTGGGCGATGTCGTCGACCACGAGCACGATGTCGGAGCTCATCATCTCCGGGGTCCACCGCGGCGAAAGCGTCGAGCGGGCCGACAGCATCGTCAGCACCGGAGCATCGATCGCGAGTCCTGCAGCGACCTGAGCGTGACCGGCCAGCACAGCGTTGAGCCACCCCGGATGCAGGGCGAACCCTCTCGCCGGACGCCACGCGAGGTCGTAGTCCCACTCGCCGTCCATGGTCGCCGACACCGATCTCGAATAGAAACCGAGGTCGACATTCACAACGGCCCCGAGGGGGTCCACCCGGGCTCGAAGGCCGACGAGCGGGGCGATCGCGGCCCGCCCCACGGAATGTCCTTGGAACTCGAGCCAGGGACTGTTCAGGATCACCGCATCCGCACGCCCGCGATGGCGGTTCGCCCACAGGCTCAGCGTGAGACCGCCGGTGGAGTGACCGAGCAGTATCAGGCGCCGCCGGCCCTCCCGACCAGCACGCCCGTGCTCGCCGTGGCCGCCATGCTCAGCATGGGCGTCGGCCCCGTGGCCCATCTCGCCAAGCGCGGCTTCGATCTCCTCGTCGTACGCGGCGAGGTCTTCGATGTAGCCCGGCGTCTGCCAGGGCCGCAGGCTTCGGCCGTACTTGCGCAGATCCAGCGCGAAGAACCGCGCCCCGATGGTGTGCCAGAACTCGGCGAGCTCTCTCTGGAAGAAGTAGTCCGACCATCCGTGCACGTACAGCACATCGGTGTTCTCGGCCTCCTCGCGGCCGAAGTGCAGGTCGGAGAGCCGAGGCCCGGGAACGTAGCGCACGAGAGTGGCGACGACGTCGCCCTCGGCATCGGGTGCGAGCGGCAGCGTCAGCTGTTCGAACGGCTCCCCCAGCACGTCCGGCTGCCACTTCGCCTCTCGCGTCATGACACTATGGTTTGCCGTTCGAGACGCGGACCATCTCGTCTCGGGGCACCACCTTCACGCGGGTGCGGCCGCGGTCGGCGCCGAGCGCCAGCTCGTGCTCATCCAGGTTGTGCCAGCCGTCGAGGTTCGTGTACTCCACCGAGCGCGACTCGAGGAGGGTGACGATCGCCTCCTCGGAGGGGTCCGTCGGTGACCACCAATTGCCCTGATCGTTGATCACGTGCTTGATGGTCTCCATCGCGTCCGACTTGGTGTGGCCGATCAGGCCGACCGGCCCGCGCTTGATCCACCCGGTCGCGTAGACGCCGTACATCCGCTCGTTGTCGCCCTTGCGCAGCACCTGACCCTCGTGGTTCGGGATGACGCCGTGCTTGCGGTCGAACGGGATGCCGTCGAGCGGCGATCCGAAGTAGCCGACCGCGCGGTAGAGGGCCTGCACGGGGACGTCGCGGACCTCGCCCGTGCCGCGAACGCCGCCTTCGCCATCGGGCTCCGTACGCTCGTACCGGAGCGCGGCGACGTTGCCCTCGCCGTCGGAGACGACCTCGAGCGGCTTCGCGTAGAAGTGCAGGTGCAGGCGGCGGGACGCCGCCCCGACCTCCCGCTCGCGCCACTTCTGGAGCACTCGATCGATCACCATGACCTGCTTGTTGCTGGCGATGGCCGCCTTCGAGGCCTCGTCGTAGTCGAAGTCCTCGTCGTAGAGGATCATGTCGACGTCGTTCAGTTCTCCGAGCTCGCGCAGCTCCAGCGGCGTGAACTTCACCTGGGCCGGGCCGCGACGTCCGAAAACGTGCACGTCGGTGACGGGCGACGACTTGAGCACCTCGTAGACGTTGTCGGGGATCTCGGTGGGCAGCAGATCGTCAGCGTGTTTGGCCAGGATGCGCGACACATCCAGAGCCACGTTGCCGTTGCCGATCACCGCGACCGACTGGGCCTCGAGCGGCCAGGTGCGGGGCACATCCGGATGCCCGTCGAACCAGCTCACGAAGTCGGCGGCCCCATACGAGCCGTTCAACTCGACACCAGGAATCTCCAGGTCGGCGTCGTGGATCGCACCGGTCGAGAAGATCACCGCGTTGTAGTGCTTCTTGAGGTCGTCGAGCGTGATGTCCTCGCCGTACTTCACGTTGCCGAAGAGACGGATGTCGCCGCTGTCGAGCACCTCACGGAGCGCGGTGATGATCCCTTTGATCCGTGGGTGGTCGGGCGCGACGCCGTACCGCACGAGACCGTACGGTGCCGGAAGCTGCTCGAAGAGGTCGATCGAGACGTCGAAGCTGCGCTCAGCTTTGAGCAGGATGTCCGCTGCGTAGATACCGGCGGGGCCGGCGCCGACGATGGCCAGTCGCAATTTGGTCATTCGTTGTTTTCTCTCTCGCTCAGCTCGAACGTTCCACGATGGTGTCCGCGAACCGGGTCAGAGCCTTCTTGACCGGACCCTTCGGCAGGGGCGCGATGGCCTCGACCGCCTCACGTGCCCATTGGTGCGCTTCTTCCAGAGTCTGCTTGGTGACGTCGTGATCGCGCAGCGCGGCGATGGCCGCGTTCGCCTCGGGCGTGATGGCGCCGTCGTCGACCGTGCCGATAACGTCGCGTTCGAGCCGCTCGAGGAGGGCGCGAGCATCCGCATCCGTCTCGGCCTCGCTGGCGCAGCCGCAGGAGCGGAAGGGTCGCGACGCCGGCGCGCAAGTCGTTTCCGGGCGTCTTGCCCGTCTCTTTCACACCCTTGGCGGAGAGGTCGATCACGTCGTCGATGAGCTGGAAGGCGACGCCCACCTTCTCACCGAACGTCACGACCGCCTGCTCGTACTCGGCGGGAGCCTTCGAGAAGACCACGCCCATCTGAGCCGCGGCGGCGATCAGGGAGCCGGTCTTGTCGGCGAGCACCTGGATGTAGTGCTCGATCGGGTCTTCGCCGTTCTGGGGCCCGATGGTCTCGTGCAGTTGGCCGAGGCAGAGCCGCTCGAAGGTGTCGGCCTGCAGCTTGATCGCTCGCTCGCCGAGAGCGGCGACCATCTTGCTGGCCCGGGCGAACAGAAGGTCGCCGGTGAGCACCGCTACCGAGTTGCCCCAGACAGTCTGCGCACTCGGCACTCCACGGCGCATCTGGGCCTCGTCCATGACGTCGTCATGGTAGAGCGAGGCGAGGTGCGTGATCTCGATCGCCTCGGCGGAGGAGAGCACCTCAGGGGTGTTGCCCCGCCCGAGCTGCGCGGTCAGAAGAGTGAGCATGGGGCGAACGCGCTTGCCGCCCGCCTCGAGCAGGTAACGGGCGGTGACGTCGGCGAGGTTGTCGGCGAACCGCATCTCGGAGTGCAGACCGTCCTCGACGAGGGCGAGTCCGGCGTCGACGGCCGCGGCGAGTTCCTTGTCCTCCCCGGAGGCGAAGATCTTCTCACTCAGGCCGATCTGGCTCGACAGCGACGCTGGTCGCCGTACGGCCGGAACGCTTGCAGGCACTACTCCCCTTGGGTGGGACGGTTGGCTCGGGTGGAACGGTCGGTTCCGACGGCTTGCGGCCGCGGTGCAACGCGACGATCCCGGCGGTGAGGTTGCGGTAGGCCACATCGACGTAACCCGCCTCGCGGAGCCAGTCCGCGAGCACGGGCTGGCTGGGCCAGGCTTCGATGGAGTCCATCAGGTATTCGTAGGCCGCGGGGTTCGAGCTTGCAAGTCGTGCGAGCACGGGCATCCCGTAGCGGAGATAAGCGGCGTATCCGGAGCGGATGAGGGGCACCGGCGGCTGCGAGAACTCGCAGATCACGACGCGTCCGCCCGGCTTCGTCACGCGGAAGAACTCGGCGAGCGCCTTCTTGGGGTCGACGATGTTGCGCAGGCCGAACGAGATGGTGACGGCATCGAACTCGCCGTCGGCGAAGGGAAGCGCCGTGGCATCCGCCTGCACGAACTCGATGAACGGATTGCCCGCCTGCCGTTCGCGCCCGACCTCGATCATCCCGGCAGAGAAGTCCGCGGCGACGACGCGGGCGCCGTTCTTCGCGAGGGATGCGCTCGAGGTTCCGGTACCGGCCGCCACATCGAGGATGCGCTCCCCGGCTCGCGGGTCCACCGCACGGGTCGTCGCCACACGCCAGAGCGTGGCGTTCCCCATCGACAGGACGGTATTGGTCCGGTCGTAGTGGGTCGACACCTCGTCGAACATGGCGGCGACCTGCTCGGGCTGCTTGCTCAGGTCGGCCTTACTCACCCCACTAGCTTAGGCGGCGGCCGGGTGGCGCGCATTTTCCCGGGGCCGAACACCCGGCGGGCCCCCAGCCGGCGTGCATCCGTCGCCCAGTGTCGCGGGCGTAGGCTGATCCGGTGACATCCACAGCGACCACGCCGCGGGCGTCGAGCGCCACGGCGCTCGCGATCGAGACCATCCCCCTCGACGACGTCCGGCAACTCATCCCGTTCCTCGATGCGCGGCACCCGCTGCTCTGGAGCCGCAAGGGGAGGGACTCGCCGGCATCGGCACCGCCCTGCGACTCGAGTTCTCCGGCGCCGACCGGATGCGCGCAGCGGCGACAGCCTGGGCCGAGGTCGTGTCCCGCTCGGCAGTGATCGATCCGATCGCGAAGCCGGGCACCGGTCTGGTCGCTTTCGGAACCTTCACCTTCGCCGACGACAGCGCCCTTCCCAGCGTGCTCATCGTTCCCGAGGTCGTGATCGGCCGGCGCGACGGACGCAGCTGGATCACGCACATCCGTCTCACCGAGACCGACGACATCCCCGAGTCGGCGACCCCGCGCCGCGCGAACCCGCAGCCGACGCCGTTCGGTGACGAGTACCGGCTCTCGCTGCTCCCCGGCAAACTCAAGAAGGACGGGTACAAGGATGCCGTGGCCGCGGCGGTCGAGCGCATCCGCGAGCATGACCTGAGCAAGGTCGTCCTCGCCCGTGACCTCGTGGGTCACCTCCCCCTCGAATCCGACGTGCGGCGCGCACTCGTCGAGCTCGCGCTCGGCTACCCCGAGTGCTGGACCTTCGCCGTCGACGGCCTCGTCGGTTCGTCGCCAGAGACCTTGGTGCGAGTCGACCACGGCTCCGTCAGCGCCCGCGTGCTGGCCGGCACCATCTCGCGTGGAACAGACGCCGCCAGCGACCACGACGCCGCCGTCTCGCTCGCCACCAGCACGAAAGACCAGGACGAGCACCGCTACGCGGTGGAGAGCGTCATCGCCGCCCTCGCGCCGCACAGCTCTGGGCTCGCGGCCAGCGACATCCCCTTCACGCTCAAGCTTCCGAACCTCTGGCACCTCGCGACCGACGTCGCAGGCACGCTCAGCGACGGATCCACCTCGCTCGATCTGATCGATGCCCTGCACCCGACGGCCGCCGTCGCGGGTGCGCCGACGGCGGATGCGGTCGCGCTCATCCGGGCGCTCGAGCCCTTCGACCGCGGGCGCTACGCCGGACCGGTCGGCTGGGTGGGTGCCGACGGAGACGGTGAGTGGGCGATCGCCCTCCGCTCGGCACAGATCGCCGAGTCCGGAGACCTCACGGCGTACGCGGGCTGCGGCATCGTGGCCGACTCGGATCCCGAGCGCGAGCTCGCGGAGACGACCATGAAATTCCGCCCGATCGTCGAAGCCTTCGGCTGACCCCTCCGGCTCACTCCCGGTTTCAGGATGCAGCGAGCCGCGCCTTCTCAGCCTCCACGTCGAACGTCGCCTCCGGCCAGCCGAGGTCGAGATTCTCGAGCGCCCGCACGAGCAGGTGCTGAACAGCCAGTCGCGCGTACCACTTGCGGTCGGCGGGCACGACGTACCAGGGCGCGTACTCGGTCGACGTGCGGTCGAAGACGACCTGATACGCATCCTGGTAGTCGTCCCACCGCATCCGCTCGTCTATGTCGGCGGGGTTGTACTTCCAGTGCTTCTCCGGTCGTTCGAGTCGATCGGCCAGCCGAGCACCCTGCTCCTGCTTGCTGATGTGCAGCATCACCTTGACGATGGTGGTCCCGCCGAAGGCGAGCTCCTTCTCGAACTGGTTGATCGCCTCATACCGCCGTTCGATCTCCTCGGGCGGCGCGAGCTGGCGCACCCGGCCGATCAGCACGTCCTCGTAATGCGAGCGATCGAACACGCCGATCTGGCCGGCCTCCGGCGCCTCCTTCGCAACACGCCAGAGGAAGTCGTGGGCGAGCTCCTCCTTGGTGGGCTTCTTGAACGCCTTGTAGCTGATGCCGGCCGGGTTCACGGCGCCCACCACGTGCGAGACGATCCCACCTTTGCCCGCGGTGTCCATCGCCTGCAGCACGAGCAGCACACGACGTCGCTCGCCGACCGTACCCGCCGCATACAACTGCTCCTGCAGTTCGCCGAGGATCCCCGCGCCCTCGGCAAGCGCATCCTTACCCTCCGACTTCCCTTCGTTGAAGCCGTACTTGGCATGGGTCGGCTGGTCCGCCAGCACGAAGTCCTCCCCCACCCGGAGAAACTCCTCCGGTTCGGTCGTCCAGAAGCTTTCGCGGCCCATGGTGCCTCCTCATCGGCGAGTTGTGTTCATAGTACGGTCGCGCATCCGGATGCGATACCGGTTGCCTTCTCGTTGGAACACGGCAGGTCTGGGGTGGCGCGTCCAGCGGCGACACGATGGAGTGGGTAACTCAGGTCGGCTGCCAGATCGCAGCCGGACCCGTCGGGGCGTATCGTGAATGTACCCGCGACTTCTCCGGAGGTAGCTCTGGATCTGTTGGCGTCGCGTCGGGGGCTGACCGGGTGCTCGGCAGCGCTCATATACTCGCGGTAGGGGCGTAACGTGGACACACCGCAGGCGATGATGTTCATTTCCGGTGTCGTGGCTAGCTGCTTGGGGGCTGTCTTGGTGCTGTGGCGTCGTCGAGTCTCTGGTTGGTATAACCGAGTCTTTGCCTCCGTGCCCCGGAAGCTGGGCGAGCCCATCGCTGCAAAATCCACGCCCAGTTGGACGGCCATCGTGGGTTGCGGGATATTTTTGATTGGGATCGGGAATCTGTGGCAGGGGATCACCTACTCGGGGTGACCCTCGAGCGATCAGATCGATTCGGCTTTCGACTAGATCGCCGCAAGGTTGACAGTGATCTTCCCTGATTGCCTACCGAGCCAAGTTGGGCGGCGCCGTTAAGGATCGAGCGCGCCCGGTAGCCACCCGCAAATGACGAACTCTCGTAGAATTGCGTGCGACTGTGCGCCACCGTAGCGATCGCGTATAGCGTGGGTCCACGTCTTGTGATACCCCGCCGGGGAGCCCCTGCTATCCCGCTCGGGTCTGGTCCATCACCGGTTCGAACGCATCCGGCGGGTAATACGCGACGGTCGTCCCGGCGCCCTCGGGCAGGAGCAGCGAGCCGAACTCCGCTTCCGCCTCTGCGTCCTCGAAGACGAGGTCGATGGTCTCCCGCCAGCGACCGTCGGCCATCCGCTGCACCGTCGCCTCCCAGGTGACCCCCGGAGTCTCCTTCGCCTGCAGGCGGAAGTGGATGCCGACCGCACGGCGCCGCTTCAGCAGCGACAGCAGGCCTCGGTAGACCGTCATCCGTTCGACCAGGGTGAACCACGGACGCAGGGTGCGAACGAGCACGTCGGCGTTCCACAGGATGGTCGTGGCGAACCCCGCACGCGACTGGTACACGTCGACCGCGATCACACCTGGAATCCGGCGAAGGGTCTGCCGCAGCGTGCCCCGGGTGATGCCCTCCTGCACCGTGCTGTGCAGGTAGAAGGGCACGGACGGACGCGACACCGAGGTCGACGTGCGGAGGGCAGCGTGATCGACGAGCCGCTGACCGGGCCCGAAGAAGATCCGCAGCTGGGTCAGGATCGCCGACACCCGCGCGTCGGGCGGATCGCTCTCGATCAGTGCGGCCGTGTCGGCGTATGCGGTGGACTGGTGCAGCACGCCCAACCGGAAACCGACCGGCAGCGGAGGGCCGGCCTTCACCGTGACGAAGTCGGCCGTTCCCGTGACCAGTGGCTGCGCATCCTGAGCCACCGGGTTCTCACGCCCGTCGATGCGGGGCACGATGTCGAGCACGTGCTCCAACGCGAGCACCCGGGTGCCCGCCGGGATCGTCACGCGGCCGAGCGGCGCCCCGCCGACCACGAGGTGCGTGACGGTGAAGCCCTCGGCTGTCGCCCGCTCGGCAACCTGCGCCGCGACCATGCCGCCGAGGCTGAAGCCTGCGAGCAGTACCGGCTCATCCGTTCGGATACCGGCCTCGCGCATCGTCTGGAGGGCCGCCCGGGTAGCGGTCGCCTCCTCCCCGCTCCGATGACGAGGTCCGCCGTGAGGTCGTTCGGCGCCGCCCCCGCCCGCGGATGCCATGACTTGGTGCTGGGGAGCTGCACGATCCAGTGCCGCAGGCCCGTCGCATCCCGCCGCGAGCTCACTCTGATGGTGGCGACGTCGGCCCGATCGTCGAGGTCGGGATCGCAGAGGTCGTCGATCTCGCGCTGACTGACGAAGAGATCGCGCAACCCGGTGATCTGGCGACGTCGGAGCGCACCCGCGGCGAGACCGGGGTAGCCGAGCGGATCGGGATACGGTTCCAGGTCGAGACCGAGCAGCTCGGCGGGAACGTCCACGATCTTGGGCGACGGCGTGTAGTCGTGCGGGGCGGCGGGGTCGCGCCACCACGTCAGAAAGTCGCGGATGTGGGGAAACGCCTGGCCCAGATAGTCGTCATAGCGCAGCGTGCGCACGCCGTGCCCGTCTCGAAGCAGCTCTCGGCGCTCCCCCAGCCCGACGGCTTTGCTCAGGATGCCCGACAGCGTGAACACCGCGAGGTACGGCCGGGCGCGCCACCGCGGTGCGACGATCCCGACCAGACTCACGAGCAGGGCGACGGGAGCCAGTAGGAAACCCGCGAGGCGCGCAACCGCGCCGACGATCCTCGGCGCCGACGTGAGGTACAGCGAGCTGAACGCCACTGTGCGGGCGGAGCGGCCGAGCGGCGGGCGCAGACGGAACGGGTACGGGATGCGCCGCATCCGCTGGACTGCAAACCACACCCATACGGCAACCGCGCCGAGCAGCCAACCGACCACAGCGACGACCCAGACCACGACGGCGAGCGCCAGTAGCACGAGGCCGATCGCGAGCATGACCGGCGCCCCGACGATCAGGGCCACCACGAACCCCGCGCGTGCGCCCGCTCCGCGTTCGCGCCAGAGATACGGGCGAATCTGCGGCAGCATGGCGTCAGCCTAACGCCGACCTGTGTCACCGACCGGCGGCGCCGCCGTTTTGATTGCAGGGTGCACGCGCGCCATGCTGAGGCGTTCACTTGTATTCGGCGGACACGCGCTGACAGAATGCTTGTGAATCTCGGGTATCGCCCAGATGGATGTAATATTCATGTATGCCTGTTCCCGTAACTGAAGCCGTGAACCCCCGGCGACTCATCCGAGACGAAGTCTTCCTTCGCCTGCTCGATGCCATCGTCGACGGCGACCTCCTGCCGGGCGAACAGCTCTACGACGCGGAGATCGAGAAGTGGGTCGGCGTATCGCGCACACCGGTTCGCGAGGCCCTCAACCAGCTAGCCGCGATGGGACTGGTCGAGATCCTGCCCCAGAAGCGCACCCGGGTCACCCCGATCGATCCCGACCGCCTGCGCGGCCTGATCGACACCCTCGGAACGGTGTTCCGGAGCGTTGTGCGCGACGCGACACCCCTGCTCACAGAGGGCGACAAGATCGCGCTCGAGGCCTTCCTCGCCCGGGTCAACAGCGGCGAAGACCTGGCTCACCTGATCAAGGACCGAGCAGTGACCGAGACCTTCATGAACGTGTACGTGCGTCGACTCGACAACAAGACGATCGCGCGGCTCGCCACGCGTCACCTCCCCGAGATCCGCCGGGCCCTCAATGCATCGCCGAGCACCGCATCCTTCGAGGCCGGCATCCCCTTCCTGCGCGCCACGATCGAGGCGTCGGTCGCCGGCGACGCCAAGAAGGCCGCCGACGGAGTGTCCGACTACTGGAACACCGCACTGGTGCAGCTCGTCGACCAGTACGCCGCGACTGCGAGCAAGGAGAACTGATGCCGCTTCCCGTGAAAGACACTCAGCCCGTCGAGCGACGGCTCCTTCGCGACGTGGTCTACCAGCGCCTCTACGAGGGCATCATCGACGGCACGCTCGAGCCCGGCGAGACCCTCCTCGACGAGAAGCTCACGGCATGGCTCGGGGTCTCCCGCACCCCGGTGCGCGAGGCGCTCATGAAGCTGGCGGACATCGGCCTCGTCGAGATGGCTCCGAACCGCTACACGCGCGTCGCCCCGATCGACCTGCGCGCGATCGACGAAGCCATCTACACGACCGGCATCCTGCACGAGCACGCTGCCCGCGAATCCACTCCCTCGCTGAACGCCGCCACGATCGGCCGTCTCGAGAAGGTCGCTAAGGAGATCAAGAAGCACGCGAAGACCAAGGACCTGCCCGCGCTGGGACGCTCGCTCAACGAGTTCTTCCTGGAGTTCGAGCGCTCGACCGACAACACGGTGCTCGTCACCGTGAGTGAGGGCCTCAGCCCGCAACTGCTGCGCTACGTGAGCGTCTGGCAGCTGCCCTTCGACACCGACGACATCCCCGGCAAGATCGCGGACATCGCTGCCGCAGCGAAGGCTCACGACGGCGACAAGGTCGGCGAGCTCATCCATGAGCTGTACGAGCCCGCGCGTCGACAGTTCTTCGACGAGTACCGCCGCAGCGACGCCGAGATCGACGCCAGCCCGATCGTCTAGGCGCGCAGACGCACCGTTCGACCGGTTGGAAGGCGGCCGCTCAGACCTCGAAATCGACGGCTGAGCGGCCGCCGACCACGGACTTGATGTATGCGGCCGCCTTTTCGTGGTCGGGATGCGCGACATACCGCGCGATCGCATCCTGATCCTCGAAGTCGCTGATCAGCACCACATCGAAGTTCGCCTCGGGATTCAACACGTTGATGCCGACCTCGAGCGCGAGGATCTCGGGGATCGTGGCCGGGAGGCCCTCCAGCCCGCGCTTGATCGTGGCAGCCTGTTCGGCGCGTGCGGCGGGGTCCGTCGTGGCGAGCTTCCACGAGACGACGTGGCGGATGGTCATTCGGCCCCCAGCAGTGCGGTTCTGAGGCGGGCCGGATCGACCCGCCAGTACGTGTGTACCCGACCGTCGATGAGCACCACGGGGATCTCCTCCACGTAGCGGTCGTGCAGCTCGGCGTCTTCCAGGATGTTGCGCTCACCGATCGTCACGGCCGGAGCGCCCGCGGGCAGCTCGGCGATGACCGAGCGGATCACATCGCGAGCATCGTCGCAGAGATGGCAGCCGGGCTTGCCGATGAGGGTGAGTTCGACGTTCGTCACCCGATCAGCCTAACGACGCGTCGGGCCGACGGATGCGCGCATCCGGGCACAGCAAAAAGCGCCGACTCCCGGAGGTGCCGACGCTCGAGCTGCAGACGACGAGGTCTACTTCTTGTTGCGACGCTGGTGACGAGTCTTGCGAAGCAGCTTGCGGTGCTTCTTCTTCGCCATACGCTTGCGACGCTTCTTGATAACGGAACCCACGTAGACCTCACAAAAATAGGGGGTAGGCCGCGGGATGCGCGGCGACACAAAGCACAAGTCTACCCGACGTCAGGCGGTGTCAGCGACGTGGTTGTCCAGAGCCTGGCTCACGGCCGATTCCGGTACCCGGAAAGAGCGTCCGAAACGGATGGCCGGCAGCTCGCCGGAGTGCACGAGCCGGTACACGGTCATGCGGGAGACGCGCATCATGTCGGCCACCTCGGCAACCGTCAGAAAGCGCACTTCCGAAAGATCGCGTGCCATGTCTGCTGGGTCCTCTTGTCCGGGGCCCGACGGATCGGGTCCACCCTCATCGTACCCGCGTCGACGGGTCGTGAATCGAAACTCTAGGGCCTCGGCGACCCCGGCGTAAAGAGCGGCGTAGCTCGCATCCGGATGCCCGTGGTTCAGCGGGGAAGAGAACGGTCAGTCCCGGCGCCACTTGCGCGGTGTCACGCGCTCCACGGCGGTTGTGACGCGGTGGCTCGTGTCTGCGAACACCTTGCCGACCGAGCTGGCGAATTCGCGGGTCTCGTCGGCCAGGTCCACGCCGAAACCCTCCGTGCCGAGGTCGCTCGCGACGAACGGGATGATCCAGTCCTCGACGGCCTCGAGCGGCTCGGAGTCGAGCCGGTAGTAGCGGTGCTGGCCCTCCTCACGCACCGAGACGAGCCCCGCATCCCGAAGCACCTTCAGATGCTTGGAGACCGTCGGCTGGCTCAGCTCGAGGGTGGAGACGATCTCGGAGACGCTGATCTCACCCGATGAGTGCCCCTCTTCGGCGTGACGATCTTTGAGCACCCCCAGGATGTCGCGCCTTGTAGCGTCGGCAATCACGTCAAAGATGTCGGCCATCCCCCAGGCTAGTCATTCGCCCAGCCGAGTACCATGTCAAGCTGTCGCAAGGAGGAACGGACCATGCGAGCAACATCGACAGTCAAGCGTCCGGTGATGCCTTCCACCGGGCGCATCCGCGAGGTGTTCACCGACTTCGCCAACCGCAGCCCCTCGCGCTTCGCGATCCTGGTGTTCACGGCGCTCATCCTCGTGTTCACGCTTCTCTTCTCGTTGCCGATCGCGACGGTGGAAGGCTCGAGGACTCCGCTGGCCGACGCTCTGTTCACCGCGGTCTCGGTGATCTGCGTCACCGGTCTCTCGACGGTCGACATGGCGACCCACTGGTCGGTCTTCGGGCACATCCTCGTCTACACCGGTGTGCAGATTGGCGCCGTCGGCGTGCTGACGATGGCGAGCATCCTGGGCCTGATCGTGTCGCGACGGCTCGGACTTCGCGCCAAGCTGATGGCCGCGAGCGATAGCAACCCGCTCCGGATCCACGCGGGCCCGGTCGCCGAGGGGCAGGCCGTTCGGCTCGGCGACGTCGGCAAGCTGCTCACCACAGTCGCGCTCAGCATGGTCGTGATCGAGGGCGCTGTCGCCCTGCTGCTGTTCCCCCGAATGCTGATCGCGGGCATCAGCGTCGGCACCGCCGCCTGGGAGAGCCTGTACTACTCGGCGATGGCCTTCACCAACACCGGGTTCGCCCCCAATGCCGAAGGACTGACCCCGTTCGCCGAGGACTTCTGGTTTCTCGGGGCGCTGATGATCGGCGTCTTCCTCGGCGCGATCGGGTTCCCCGTGATCCTCGCGATCGCGACCAACCTGCGCAAGAAGCGGCGCAAATGGTCCATCCACGTGAAGCTCACCGTGTGGACCTCGGTGATCCTGCTCGTCACCGGCGCTGTGCTCTACATCGTCCTCGAATACAACAACCCCAAGACCTTCGGGCATCTGGATGCCGGGCACACGATCTTCCAGTCCCTGTTCCTCTCGACGATGGCCAGGTCGGGCGGATTCTCGACGATCCCCATCGACGACCTCAACGGCTCCAGCCTGCTCGTGACCGACATGCTGATGTTCATCGGCGGCGGGTCCGCATCCACGGCCGGCGGCATCAAGGTGACGACGCTCGCGGTGCTGTTCCTGGCCGCGTTTGCGGAGGCGCGCGGTGTGGAGACGATGGACACGTTCCGCCGCCGCATCCCGACCGATGTGCTTCGGCTGTCGGTTGCGGTGGCGCTGTGGGGTGCGACGATCGTGGCGGTGGCGACCATCCTGATCCTGCAGATCACCAAGGCACCGCTCGACCACGTTCTGTTCGATGTGATCTCAGGATTCGCGACGTGCGGTCTCACGACCGGCCTCACCGAGAAGCTGCCGGATGCTGGCGTCTACATCATGGCTGCCACGATGTTCTGCGGGCGCGTTGGTACAGTGACACTCGCTGCGGCGCTGGCGGCGAGCCAGCGCAAGCAGCTGTTCCAGAACCCTGAGGAGAGGCCGCTCGTTGGTTGACAGGATCAAGCACAACGCTCCCGTGCTCGTGATCGGTCTCGGACGGTTCGGGGCCGCGACGTCAGGCGAGCTCGACCGCCTCGACCGCGAAGTGCTCGCCATCGACACCGACGCCGCACTCGTCCAGAAATGGGCGGACCGCGTCACCCACACCGTGCAAGCGGATGCGCGCTCGATCGAGACCTTGCGCCAGATCGGGGCCGAGGACTTCTCGGTGGCGGTCGTGGCCGTCGGCTCGTCGATCGAGGCGAGCGTGCTGATCACAGCCAACCTCGTCGACCTGAAGATCCCGCAGATCTGGGCGAAAGCCATCTCGCAGTCGCACGGCAAGATCCTCGAACGGATCGGCGCCAACCACGTGATCTACCCCGAGGCCGAGGCCGGTGAACGCGTAGCCCACCTCGTGTCGGGACGGATGCTCGACTTCATCGAGTTCGACGACGACTTCGCGCTCGTCAAGATGTACCCGCCCAAGCTCATCCGTGGCACCAAGCTCGGCGAATCGGGCGTGCGGTCGAAGTATCGCGTCACCGTCGTCGGCGTGAAGTCCCCCGGCAAGCCCTTCACCTACGCCACGGCCGAGACCGTCGTCTCCAACCACGACCTCGTCATCGTCGCCGGCACCGCCCTCGACATAGAACGCTTCGCAGCGATCGACTCGTAGCCGCTCTGCGCTGCGCTGCTCCGCCGCGCTGCTCCGCCGCGCTCCGCGCTCGCGCAAACGCAATCGACTCCGGGAGAAATCCCGCTTTCACCCCGCCCTTTTCGGGACTTCTCCCGGACTCGATCGTGGGTGTGGATAACTTCTGCGAAGATCACCGCGATTCGCGATCATGTGGGATGCGGAAACCAGAACGGCTGCCCGAGGGGTTGGCATCAGCGGGGTTCACGGTCGCGGATGCGCGAGCGGCCGGAGTCCCGCGCAAACGGCTCTACGCCGCAGACCTGCAGAGCCCGTTCTTCGGGATGCGGACATCCGGTGTCGATCTCGCCGACCACATCCAGCTCTGCCGCGCAGCCGCGACGGTTCTTCCACCTGGAACCTTCTTCAGCCACCGTTCGGCGGCAGTCCTCCATGGCCTCCCGGTGCCGCTCCGTGCCCTCCCGCTTCATCCCGAGGTCAGCGTCTTCGACCCGTCGCGCCCTCCCGAGATCGTCGGCGTCGACGCACATCAACTCACTTGGAGCGGGCAGCAGATCGCCACCGTCGAAGGCCTCCCGGTCATCGGCGCCGCAGACACGTGGGCGCAACTCAGCAGACTTCTCCCCGTGGGGGATTTGGTCGTGCTCGGCGACTTTCTTGTGACGGGCTCGGAGCCGTACACCGGGCATCCGCCGCCCACTGATCGCGAACGCCTCGAGGCCGCCGTTCGTCGTCACGGTCGTCGGCGAGGCGTTCAGTCCCTTCGCCTCGCGCTGGAACGCGTGCGATACGGTTCGCTGTCACCCCAGGAGTCGCGCCTGCGTTTGGCGCTCGTCGATGCCGGGCTACCGGAGCCTGAGCTCAACTACCGGATCGAAGAGGACGGGACGACCATTGCGATGATCGACCTCGCCTATCCGCTGCACAAAGTCGCCGTCGAATACTTGGGCGACCACCACCGCACCGACCGCGAAACGTATCGGAACGACATTCACAGACGCGAGCTCCTCGTCGACCGCGCGTGGTCAGTGATCCTCGTCACCGCCGCCGACGACCTCCACCACGCCGCGCTCCGAACCCGCCGCGCGCTACTGCAATCGACTCCGGGAGAAACCCCGATATGAGCGGGCCGTTAGCGGGATTTCTCCCGGAGTCGATGGTTCAGGATGCGCGCGAGCGGAGCGAGCAGCGCAAGCGGCGCAAGCGGCGCGAGCAGCGCGAGCAGAGCGCACGCGAGAGGAGCGCAAGCGAGCGCAGCGACCCCGAGCTAGTCCGCCGCCAGTTCGCGGGCGCGGGCGAGCGCGGCGTCGGTCGCGCGGGCGAAGAGGTCGTTGAGGTGGGCCGACTCGAGAACCTGCACGGCGCGCTCCGTGGTGCCGCCGGGGCTGGTGACCCGGCGGCGGAGCTCGGCCGGGTCCTCCTTCGACGTCACGAGAAGCTCGGCCGAGCCGAGGAACGTCCCGTTGACGAGCGTGGCTGCCTGCTCCGGCGTGAAACCCTTGGCTATCGCCGCGGCGGTGAGCTGCTCGATCAGGTAGAACACGTAAGCCGGACCCGATCCGGAGATCGTGCTGAGCGCATCCAGCTGCGATTCGGGCACCTCGACCACCTCACCGACGGTTTCGAACACCGCCCGAACGAGCGCGCGGTCCTCCGTCCTCGTCCGCGGGCCGCCGCTGACCCCGGTGACCGCCTTGCCCACGATCGCCGGAGTGTTCGGCATGGCGCGCACGACCGCGACATCGGGCGCGAGCGCTGCTTCCATCGTGGCGATCGTCACACCGGCGGCAACGCTGACGACGATCGTTCCGGGGAGAAGGGATGCGGAGATCTCCCGAAGCAGGTCGCGCACCATCGCTGGCTTCACGGCCACGATCACGATCGTCGCTCCGTCGACCGCGAGCCGGTTCGCGTCGGCCTGCCGCTCCGTGGCGTACGCCGTGACGTGGGGCAGCTCCGTGAGCTCAGCCGCGCGCGCCAGGGACCGGTTCGTGACACGGATTCCCCCTGCACGGTCACGCCTGGCGCCACGAGTCCGGTGAGGATCGCGCGACCCATCGATCCGGCGCCGAGAAGCGCGATCGTCGGCAGTGTGACGTTCTTCGTGTCGGTCATGCGGCCATCCTAGGATGGAGTCCATGAGCGCATCAGGTGGAACCAGGGCCATTGTCGCGGCGTTTGCCGCCAACCTGGGGATCGCCGTCACCAAGTTCATCGCTTGGTTCTTCTCCGGCTCGTCTTCGATGCTCGCCGAGGGTGTGCACTCCCTCGCTGACTCCGGCAACCAGCTTCTCCTGCTCCTCGGCGGACGCCAGGCCAAGAAGAAGGCCGACAGCGAGCATCCCTTCGGCTACGGCCGTGAGCGCTACGTCTACGCTTTCGTCGTTTCGATCATCCTGTTCTCCGTCGGCGGCGTCTTCTCGCTCTACGAGGGCTTCGAGAAGATCACGCACCCGCATCCGCTGGAGAACTGGTGGTTGCCCATCCTGGTGCTGCTGATCGCGATCGGCCTCGAGTCGTTCTCCCTCCGCACCGCGATCGGCGAGTCGCGCCCGCACAAGGTCGGGATGTCGTGGCCGCAGTTCATCCGTCGCGCCAAGGCACCCGAGCTTCCCGTCGTATTGCTCGAGGATGTCGCGGCGCTCACCGGTCTGGTGTTCGCCTTCCTCGGCGTCGGCCTCACCGCACTGACGGGCAACGGCGTCTTCGACGCGATCGGCACGCTCCTGATCGGCGCCCTGCTCATCGTTGTCGCAATCATCCTGGGCATGGAGACGAAGAGCCTCCTCGTCGGCGAGGGCGCAAGCGACGTCGACGTCGACGCCATCGAGAAGGCGGTGCTCGACGGCACCGAGGTCGAGCGGATCATCCACATGAAGACCCTCTACCTCGGCCCGGACGAGCTTCTCGTCGGCGCCAAGCTGGCCTTCTCGGGCGAGCACCGGTTGGCGGATGTCGCGGCCGCGATCGACTCGGTCGAGCGCCGCATCCGTGCCGCCGTTCCGATCGCTCGCGTGATCTACATCGAACCGGATGTCTGGATCGACCCGAACGAGAAGCACCCGGCCACCGACACCATCGTGATCAAGGGACTCGAGTGACGACGGATGCGCTGAGCGGCACGACCGCCCCCACCGACACCGCAGACACGACCGCCCCCACCCGAACAGCACTGGTCCTGCAGCACGACCCGAGCATCCACCTCGGCAACATCGGCCCGGTTCTCCTCGACGCCGGCTACGACGTTCGTGTGATCGACGTGGCGGTCGAGGATGTCGCGGCTATCGATCCTGCCGAGGCCGACCTCGTCGTCGTACTCGGCGGCGAGATGGGCGTGTACCAGACCGACGAATACTCCTTCCTCGCCGACGAACTCGTCCTGCTGCGGCAGCGGATCGAGGCCGAACGCCCGACGCTCGGCGTGTGCCTCGGCGCACAGCTGATGGCCGGAGCACTTGGCGAGCGCGTCTACAAGGGAGACACCACGCAGATCGGCTTCCGACGCATCGAGCCGACCTCGGCGGGCGCCGAGTCGCCGATCCGGCACTTCGACGGCGTCCCCGTCGTCGAGTGGCACGGCGACACCTTCGAGCTGCCGGCGAGCGCCACCTTGCTCGCATCCTCATCCGACTATTCGAACGAGGCCTTCGCGATCGGCGACTTCGCCCTCGCGGTGCAGTTCCATCCTGAGGTCACCGACGAGATGCACGAGCAGTGGGTCGCCGACGGCTACAACGAGCTCGACGAGAACGCGCTGGACCCCGATGCGTTGCGTCAAGATCGTGCTCGCTATTCCGCGGCGATGCAGGATGCGTCGAGCCGGGCCTTCTCCGAGTGGCTGGCTCAGCTCCCGGTCGGCAGCGCCGCCGCGACGAGCGCCTGAGCCAGCTTCTTCACCCGCGGCACTTCATCCAACCCGTCGAACGTGGCCAGGAAAGCTTGCTGCATGGCCGCACCGGCCAGCAATTGGGCACAGGATGCGCTGTCGAACTCCGCAGGCAGTCGTCCGGCCGCCCGCTCCCCCTCCAGGTATCGCGCGAGCGAGTCGATGGGAGTGCGCGGCCCGGCGTTCCTTGCGCGCGTTCCCTCCCGGATCGCCAGGAGCAGGGGCGGGGCACTGAAGATGGACGCCGCGATCGGAAAGCTGCGGACGTAGAAGCGCAGGAGCGTCTCGGTGATGTCTTCGAGGTTGCCGCGCACCGTACCCGTGCCCACGAGTGATTCCGGTTCTGAGAACAGCGGCATCTTCTCGGACAGCACCCGGATGAAGATGTCCTGCTTGTCGTCGAAGTACTTGTAGAGAGTCGCCTCCGAGTATCCGGCGGCTTTTGCTATTTCCTTGGTCGTCGCGGCCGCCAGCCCCTTCTCGTGCATGACGGTGAAGGCGGCATCCAGGATCTTTTCACGCGCGGTCATCGAACTCCTTGACAAGTAAGTACTCACTCACCCTACAGTGGAGGTTAGTAAGCACTCACTAACCTCACCGAAAGAGGACGTAATGCGCATCGCCATCATCGGCGCGAACGGCGGGACCGGCATCCAGGTCGTCGAACGAGCCGCCGCGCGCGGCCACGACGTGATAGCCGTCGTGCGGAGCCCCGAGAAGCTGGACGGCCTCACCACCACTCCCCTGACGATCGCGCAGGCCGACGTCACCGACCGCGGATCGCTCGTTTCGGCCCTTCAGGGATGCGACGCCGTCGTCTTCGCGGTCGGCCCCGCGAGCACGTCGGCACCGACGACGCTGCGAGAGATGGGCATCCGGAACACAGTGGAAGCCGCTCGCGAGGCCGGAGTGCCCGGTGCCCGCGTCATCGCTGTCAGTGCCAGCGGAATCAGCACCGCCGGGGACGACCCGTTCACCCGATTCGTGCTCAAGCCGATCGTGCAGCGAGTGCTGCGCGAACCGTTCCGCGACCTCCGTGCCGCTGAGCTGGTGCTCACGAATAGCGAGAGCGCTTGGACCATCGTGCGGCCGCCGAGACTCACGGACAAACCGCGCTCCGGGCACTACCGGTCACGCGAGCAGAAGAACGTCACGGGCGGCCTCAGCATCAGTCGCGGCGATCTGGCGGATGCGGTGGTCGACCTGATCGAGAACCCGGCGAGCATCCGCACGATCGTGTCGGTGGCGTCATGAGCGGCTGGGAGGTGACGCGGCTGGTGCTCCTGATCACGCACTTCGTAGGGCTCGCCGCCGTGATCGGTCCGTTCATCTTCCAACTGCGCGCGCGTACCGACCTGTCGTTCGCGACGATGCTCGTCGGGTCGATCGTGCAGGTCGTCAGCGGCGGACTTCTGATCGGAGCACGGCGCTTCGAGGGCCTCCCCGTCGACGACCTCAAGATGGCCGTGAAACTGGCGGTCGCTCTGCTGGTGCTCGCGGCCGTCGTGATCGGCATGGTGCGTCAGCGACGCAGGATGGGCGGCGCGCGACCGTTCCTGCTGACGGCGGGCTGGCTCGCGATCGCGAACGTCGGCGTCGCGGTCGTCTGGACCTGATCGCGCGTCCCGCGAGCGCTCAGCGCTTGTCGCTCAGCGCTTGGCGCGGAAGAAGTCGAGCAGCAGCTCGGCGCAGTCCTCGGCGAGCACCCCCGCGTAGACCTCCACCCGGTGGTTCAGCCGCCGGTCGCGCAGCACGTCGTACACCGATCCTCCGGCGCCGGCCTTCTCATCCCACGCGCCGAAGACGACGGTCGGCACGCGAGCCGCCAGCACGGCGCCCGCGCACATGACGCAGGGCTCGAGGGTGACGACGAGGGTGCATCCCTCGAGATGCCAGTCGTCACGGGATGCTGCCGCCTCCCGCAAAGCGAGCACCTCGGCGTGTGCCGTCGGATCGTTTCGTAGCTCCCGCTCGTTGCGGCCGGTTCCGATCACGTCGCCGTTCTCGTCGAGCACCAGGGCCGCGACGGGCACGTCACCCGTGCCGAACGCAAGACGGGCGTCTGCGATGGCGAGGCGCATCCACTCGGCGTACGAGGGAGGTACGGGCAGAGACAAGCGGGAACTCCTGACGGATATCTTCGGTACCCTTGAGCCTATGCGCGTTCACGTGGCCGACCACCCTCTCATCACCCACAAGCTGACGGTTCTGCGCAACAAAGAGACACCGTCTCCCGTGTTCCGCGCCCTCACGGAAGAGCTCGTCACCCTTCTCGCGTATGAGGCGACCCGTGGGGTGCGCGTCGAGCCGCAGCAGATCGAGACCCCGGTCACCACGACGGTCGGCGTCAAGCTGAGCGAACCGCGCCCGCTGGTCGTGCCCATCCTGCGCGCCGGCCTCGGGATGCTCGAGGGCATGGTCAAGCTCATGCCGACCGCAGAGGTCGGCTTTCTCGGGATGGTCCGCAACGAGGAGACCCTCGAGCCGACCACATACGCCGAGCGCCTGCCCGACGACCTCTCCGACCGTCAGTGCTTCGTGCTCGACCCGATGCTCGCGACCGGCGGTTCCCTCGGCACAGCGATCGAGTTCCTCTTCAAGCGCGGCGCCGTCGACGTGACGGCGATCTGCATCCTGGCCGCCCCCGAAGGACTCGCCGCTCTCGAGAAGGCCACGGAGGGTCGCGACGTCACCATCGTGCTCGGTGCGCTGGACGAACGACTCAACGAGAACGGCTACATCGTGCCGGGTCTCGGCGACGCCGGAGACCGCCTCTACGGCACGGTCTGACCCTTCGACGCGCGCCGCAACATTACGTAATGATTTGACACGGCGCGTCACGGTTCGCTTTACTTGCGGGTATGACTGACAACTCGCGCACCCTGACCTCCTTCGAGGCCCCTGGGGATGCCGGCATGATGATGCCCGGCAGCGCTTCGGTCATGTGTTGCCGAATGTGTCGCTAATCTGACGACCCTTCGCCGAACCAGCCGGCCGCCGACCTACTGAGTCGAGCCAGGCCATTGGTTCCCCGGATGCGCCACACTCACGCATCCGTTTACCGGCCGCTTTCTGAAGGCCCAACACAGAACACGCGAATCCCCGCCTTCCCGGCGCCTCATCGGTCGGACACTCCGACAGCTCTCGGGAAAGCCGACATCGGCGGCAGTGGATTCCAGCATCATCACAAAGGACTTCATCCCATGTCTCTCGCCACTCTCGACACCGACTTCGCCCCGACCCGCCGCCTCTCCGCCGCCCCGGCCCCGGCCGCGGCGCAGGCCGCTCCCGTCTCCGCTCCTGCGGCGCCCGCCCAGATCCGCGCCGTTCCGAACGGCACCGAAGCCCGCGGCTTCGTGCTCTACGTCGGCATCGACGAGGCGAAGGCCGCCGCGGCAGGCACCGACCTCGGCCGTATCGTTGAGGCGCTCAAGCGCCTCACCGCCGAGATCGCCCCCTCGGCCGAAACCTACGCCGCCGTCGCCCTCGCCCCCGAGGGTGTCGGTGGACGCGACGTGGATGTGGTGCGCCTCGCCCTGCAGGACCCGGCCGCCATCGCCAAGCACCGCCACGCCGGCGCCGTCGACGAGGACGAGGACCGCGCATCGGGTGGCGTCGTCGTCGACATCTCGCGCAAGCGTCTGCTGCTCGACAACCAGACCGCAGCGCTCACCTATAAGGAGTTCGAGCTGCTGCAGTACCTCGTGCTGCGCGAGGGTCGCACCATCGAGCGCGCGGAGCTGATCAGCTCGCTGTGGGGCGCCGCCGACGACGAGGCGCCGAACGAGCGCACGATCGACGTGCACGTTCGCCGCCTGCGCGCGAAGCTCGGCCGCTACGAGGACATCGTGCGCACCGTCCGCGGCGTCGGCTACCGCTTCGACCGTCACGCCGACGTCTCCATCCGCCACGCCAGCGCCCCCTCCCCCGACCTCTTCTAACCCGCTCCGCTGCGCTCCGCGCTCCGCTGCGCTCTCGCGCTCCGCGCCTCAACGCAATCGAGTCCGGCCAAAATCCCCCTAAAACCATCGGTTTAGCGGGATTTTGTCCGGACTCGATTGCGTTTGCGAGCTGCGCGCGAGCGGAGCGAGCCACAGCGCGGCGAGCGCGAGCGGAGCGAGCCAGAGCGCGGCGAGCGAGAGCGCGGCGAGCGTGAGCGCGGAGCGCAGCGAAAGCGGCGCTAAGCGGAGCGCTGGTAGGCGCGGAAGGCGCTCGTCGCGAGGGTGGCCATGACGACGGTCAGGGCCGCGAGGAGTCCGACGTGGGCCCAGAGGGACGCCCAGTCCGGTGTCGCGCTGAGCGCCTCACGCCCGACGATCACCGCCCACTCGAACGGGTTGTATGCAGCGACGTTCTGCACCCACTGGGGCGAGAGCTTCGTGTCCATGATCGCCGAGCTGAGGAACATGAGCGGCAGCGTGAGGATCTGCGAGATCCCGATCAGCGCCGTCTGATCCCGTGCGAGCAGCGCCACCGCATTCGACAGCGAGCAGAACACAGCCGTCAGCAGCACCACTCCGAGGAGCAGCAACAGGATGCCCGTAAGCCCGCCCTCGAAGCGCGCGCCCGCCCAGAACGCGATCCCGACCACGACCAACGACTGGCAGATCGCGAGGATCGACTGGTACACGAGCGTCGACACGATCAGGGCGCCGCGGTTCGTCGGCGAGGTGAGGAAGCGATCCATCACCCCGCGCTGCATGTCCTGGATGTACACGGTGCCCGACCAGGCGCTGCCGAACAGCGCCATCATCATCACGATCCCCGGCGTCAGGAACTCGAGGTAACTCTGGCCGTTGCCGAATCCGGGGATCTCGACGATCGCCTTGAACAGTTGCCCGAACAGCAGCAGCCAGATGATCGGCTGGATGAGGTTCATCACCAGAAAAGCCGGCATCCGCCAGGCGGCGCGCAACTGCCGCCCGGTGAGGATGGCCGTGTGCGTGAGGAAGGTGGGCCCCACTGTGCGGGCGCGAAGACCCGTCGTCGCGATGGCGGTCATGATGCGTTCTCCAATGCGTAGTTCTCCTGGGCCTTGCCGATAGTGCGGCCCGTGTGCCGCAGGTACACGTCGTCGAGGCTGGGCCGGGCGACGGTGGCCGAGGCGACGCTGATCGCCGCGGCGTCGAGGGCGGCGAGCGCCGCCGGGAGCGTGGCGGCGCCGTTGTCTGCACGAGCGCGCAGGGTGTGGCCGTCACCGCCGATCTCGCGCAGCGCATCCACTCGGCTCAGCGCTTCGAGCGCGGCGAACGGGTCTCCGTCGGCGGTGAGCTCGACGATCACAGCATCACCGCGGAGGTCGTTCTTGAGCTCTTCGGGTGTCCCACCGGCCACGACGGTCCCGTGGTCGACGATCGCAAGCCGCTTGGCGAGCCGGTCTGCCTCCTCGAGGTAGTGGGTCGTGAGCAGCACCGTCATGTTCTCGGCGGCGGTCATCCGCTCGATCTCGGCCCACAGTTCCGCTCGGGCTTCGGGATCGAGCCCTGTGGTCGGCTCGTCGAGGAACAGCACCGTCGGCCGGTGCATCAGCCCGATGGCCACGTCGAGCTTGCGGGCCATTCCGCCCGAGTACGTCTTCACCAGTCGTGTGCCATGCTCGGTGAGGCTGAAACGGTCGAGCAAGTCGGCAGCGCGGGCGTGCGCATCCCGAGCACTCAGGCCCTGCAGCCGGCCCGCGAGGACGAGATTCTCGACCCCGGTGTCCATCGGGTCCGCGACGGACTTTTGCGCGACGAACCCGATCGAGCGCCGAACGCGGGCGGGATGCCTGGCGACGTCGATCCCGGCGACGAAGGCCGTACCGGAGTCGGCGCGTGCCAGGGTCGAGAGGATCTTGATGGTGGTGGATTTGCCGGCGCCGTTGGGCCCGAGCAGACCGAAGACGGTTCCGGTCTCGGCGGCGAAGGTGAGGCCGTCGACGGCGCGCACGGGTGTCTTGCCCCTGCCCGCCTTGTATGTCTTGACGAGGTTCTCGGCGGCGAGCGCCGACTCCCCGGATACGAAGTAGCCACGGTGGCTTCCTTTCAGATTGTCGAGGATGCCGTTCGTGGGGGCCTGCGCGGTACCATTGAAGGGACCCTCGGTGACTGTTGACGCAGGTTCCTCACGGAACGACTGGGGTTTCGATGGCCGGAGAGTTGCCGCTCTCCGGCCATCATTTTGTTCGTTACTGTCCCAGCAGGTCGGCCACCTCCTGCCCGAAGTCGCCTTTCGACACCTTGCTGTTGATGTCGGCCATGCTGAGACCCTGGGCGAGCAGCGCGTGCAGCTGCTCCCACATCCCGACGCCGTCGAGCGTTCGGTTCCCGATGCGCGTGGCCAGCTGCGCGAGATAGGCGCGCTCGGCTGTGAGCATGGCCGTCTTGTAGTGGAACTCGACCATGAAGAGCTCGGGGACCCCGGCGGCCACGCCCATCAGCTCGGCGTCGCGCGCCGCGATCTCGGCGTCGAGCCGCTCGACCCGCTTGTCGAGCAGCTCGACGACCGTCTCGGGCAGGAGCATGGCCATGAGCGAGAGCCCCGTTTCGATCGCGGGGTATTCCTTCACGGGAGTGTCGATCAGCTCGCGCAACCACTCGTCGGCCTCGACGCGACCCGCATCGGTGATCTCGTAGACGATCCGCTCAGGACGATTGCCCTCGCGCTCTGTCTGTGCGACGGCGATCAGCCCGTTCTTCTCGAGCGACTTGATGACGGAGTAGAGCGACCCGAAGTTCAGCCGGATGCTGTCTTCCTTGCCCCGTTCGCGCATAGAAGTCGTCATCTCGTAGGGATACATGGGGCGCTCCCACAGACACGACAGCACAGCCAGGGCCAAAGGGTTGGACACCGGTCGCTTCGACATACTCACCTCCAAATACTTGACTCAGAGTATTCGCTTTCGAGTGATCTGTCCAGCCTGAGTGTCAGCCGAGTGTTACTGGTCGCTGCGTTGTCTCGCCCGACGGAGTCGGTCTCTCAGGGAACCACCCTGGAGGAGGAGATGATGGACAAGACAATCGCACGCCAGGAGAAGGCGTCGGTCACGGTGTACCTCGACAGCGCTCTGCGGAATCGCGCCCGCACGGCATTCCGCGCGACCTCGGGCGACGAGCACGACATCAGCTGGTCGGACTTCGTGCTCAAGGCCGTGCTCGCCGAGGTTCGACGGCGCGAGCTGGAGTACAACAGTGGCCAGCCGTACGAGGAAAGCGACCGACCGCTGGCGCCAGGCGCGCCGCCCAGTTGGCGCAATGCGAGGCGCCAGAGTCCGTACACATAGGCGCATAGAAAACTCGCAGCAAAAATAACGAACAGGTAACTAGCGGCCGTTACCTCTTCGTTATATAGTCAAAGAGCGTTAGTTGTTTGCTGTGGCAGCCAACGCGGAATGTGATTGCAGGACACTCTTGGTGCAAGGGAGAGGGTCGGTCGCTAGCCTCTGCGACCGACCCTCAATCTGTTTAACCGTGGTGGCACTGATGCCCGTGTCGGCCGCTGGTGAGATGATGCGAATGCATGTGTCGTCAGCGCATGCGAGACCCGAAGAGCTGGTCAGAGCATGAGGAGGCCGGAATGCCTACGCAGCAGCGAGTGAAGGCACGAACCACCGCGGTGGGAGCCTGGGAGTCGTTGTTCCGCGCCCAAGTAGCCGTGATGCGAACGTTGGCAGCGGAGTTCCCGACCAGAGACATCTCGTTCAACGAGTACGACGTGTTGTTCAACCTGTCGCGTCAGCCCAATCGCGAGCTCCGGATGCGCGACCTCAACAAGCATGTGCTGCTCACCCAGCCGAGTGTCAGCCGCCTGATCGACCGCCTCGTCGCCCGTGGTCTCGTGGCCAAGTGCCCCGAGCCGTCCGATGCGCGCGGAACGGTCATCCGACTCACCGACGAGGGGTACGACATGTTCCGCCGGGTAGCGGTCGAGCACATGAAGACGATCAACGAGCGCGTCGGCGGCAAGCTCGACCCCGAGGAGCTCGAACGGCTTGCGGAGCTCTGCGACAAGCTGCGCGGCGCATCCTGAGACCGGATGTCTGCACAGGATTCGGTTCTTCACAATTTGATCTCCGCGGAGTCGGCCGCTCACCTTCGCCGCGTATCATGACGCCATGAAAGCTTCGGGGAGCCGCCGCTGGCTATGGGCACCATCGCTGCTGGGGTTCGTCGCGCTCAGTGCTGTCGCCGGCGTCCTGGCTGCGGCCGCGGTCACGCCGGCGGTCGCACTCACCGGTTCGGCGGCGGACTCCACCATCGGGGTGTTCGACGGCCTGCCCGAATACATCAAGGTCGAGCCGCTCGCCCAGGCCTCGACGATGTACGCCACGTCCGGCGGCCAATCCGTGCCGATCGCCACGTTCTATTCGCAGAACCGTATCGAGGTCGGCTGGAACGACATCGCGCAAACGCTGAAAGATGCGGCCGTCGCCACCGAGGATCCCCGGTTCTACGAGCACGGCGGTGTCGACGTCACGGGAACCCTGCGCGGCGCAGTGCTGACGGCCCTGCACAGAGACGTTCAGGGCGGCTCCTCGATCACGCAGCAGTACGTGAAGAACATCCTCGTGCAGCGGTGCGAGAGCAAGCAGCCCGACATCACGGCGACGGCAGCGGTGCAGAAGAAGCAGCTGGCGACGTATTCTGCTTGCTACAACGACGCCACCAAAGTCGATCCGGTTCGCAAGCTCAAAGAAATGCGATACGCGATCGGTCTCGAGAAGGAGTACACGAAGAACCAGATCCTGCAGAGCTATCTGAACATCGCCCTGTTCGGTGGCCGGGTCTACGGGGTTCAGTCGGCGGCGTCGTACTACTTCGGAGTGCCGGCCAGCGGGGTGACTCTCGCCCAGTCCGCAACGCTCATCGCCATCCTGAACAATCCGGACAATCTGCGGATCGACAAGCCGAACGACAAGACGAACGGCGCAGCAAACGGATACGCGGCGACCCTCGAGCGTCGCAACTACGTGCTCGACCGGATGCTCGCGGCAGGCAAGATCACCACGAAAGAGCGCGACGACGCCGTCGCCACCAAGATCGAGCCCAAGATCACGCCGAAGGACAACGGCTGCATGACAGCCCAGCAGTACCACGCGGCGTTCTTCTGCGACTTCGTCGAGCGCACCATCGAGCAGAATGCGATCTTCGGCGCGACCGCGGACGACCGCACCACCTTCCTCAGCCGGGGTGGCTTGAAGATCTACACCACGCTCAACCTCGACCTGCAGAACACGGCCCAGCAGGCGCTGAGCGCCTACATTCCGCCCACCAGTCCGAGGCTCGACCTCGGCGCCTCGAATGTCTCGGTCGAGGTGGGCACGGGCAGGGTGATCACGATGGTGCAGAACAGGGCGTACGACAACACGGCCGCGCCGCCGCCGGGAACCACGGCGGTGAACTACAACACCGACTACAACTACGGCGGGTCGGAAGGATTCCAGACGGGGTCGTCGTACAAGGCCTTCGATCTGCTCGAATGGTTGAATGAGGGACACTCGCTCTACGAATCGGTCGACGGATCGAAGCACCTGTTCCCGCAGACGATGTTCCACTCGAGCGAGCCGTGCAACGACATCGGCGGGGCACCGTGGCCGGTCGCGAACGACGAGGGCGAGACCGCGGGAAACACGACGGTCATGAACGCCACCGCAGCGTCGATCAACTCGGTGTTCGCCATGATGGCGACCAAGCTCGATCTCTGCGGCATCAAGCAGCGCGCTCAAGACCTTCTGGTGCACGGCGCCGACGAGGCGCAGAACCCCTACCGGGCGAACCCCTCCGCGGTGCTCGGCACCAACTACATCGCACCCCTGACCATGGCCACGGCATACGCCGGAATCGCCAACAACGGCGTCGCCTGCAGCGCGATTGCGATCGACAAGGTGCTCAATTCCGACGGCACAGAGCATGCGGTCCCCAAGAGCGAATGCTCCAAGACGCCCATCGATCCGGCCGTGGCCGCGGGAGCGATCTATGCACTCCAGGGTGTGCTTCGTGGCGGCGGCACCGCGGCCTCGGCGAACCCGGGCGACGGTATCCCGATCTTCGGCAAGACCGGAACGACCGACGCCTCGCTGGAGAACTGGCTCGTCACGTCGACCACCAAGACCGCGCAGGCAACATGGGTGGGCAACATCCAGGGCGCTGTCCCGCTGCGGCGGCAGTCCTTCAACGGGGTCGGGGGCGGCAACGTGAAGTTCGCCATCGTCAAACCGATCGTCCAAGCGCTGAACCGCGCCTACGGCGGGAGCGCGTTCACCGCCCCGGCGAGCAAGTACACGAAGGCCCCGCCCGCGCCGACGCCCACCCCGACTCCGGGGCAGCCCGTCGCTCCCACACCGGGTGTCGGTGGCGCCGGCAACCCAGGCAATGGTGGCGGCAATGGCCGCGGTGGCGGCGGTGGGGGCGGCAACGGAGGGAACGGCTGAGGCCGCTGACAGCCCCGTTCGGCGACGTGGATCGTATGCCGATATCCGGTTTCAAATCCCCAGGAATACAGGCATACGCCGCGGGTTCTCACCTATTGTTGTCTCGTGGGACGCACACCAGACCCAACTCGCAAGCCCGAACTCCTCGGCCGCATCATGGATCATGTGGCGACCGAGCCGCTCTCCCGAATGACGTTCCGCAGCCTCGCGAATGCCCTCGGAGTGAGCACCTATTCGTTCGTCTACCACTTCGGCTCGCGCCAGGAGATGATCGACGCAATCCTCGAAGAGGGCGTCAGACTTCAGCGTGAGAGCCTGTCCGGTGTCGATATCACCGCTTTCGACCGTGAGCAGTTCGACGCCTGGTACCGGGAGTCGTTCCGCCACTCCCTCCGCGAAGCCAACCGCACCGGGCTGAGACTCCAGTTCGAGGCGGGCGTTCTGGAGCCCATCGATCCGGACATCGGAGAGCGGATCACCGCATCCTTCACCGAATGGCGCGAACTCGTCGAGGCATGGCTGGCGGCGCGAGGCATCGACACGACCCGCGCGAGCATCCTGTCGCATTGGCTCGTCGACAGCGCCGCGGGCCTGCACTTCGGATTCCTGCTCACCGGTGACTCAGACAAGACGGTCGCGGCCTTCGATGTGTTCCTCGGCGCGTTCCTGCGCGAGACCTTCGGAGACTGACAGACCAGAGGTCCGCGTCCGTTAGGCGACCTGCGGCTCAGCGGCGTTCGGCGACCGTACGAACGCCCTCGAGCATCGCGACCCAGACCGAGCGTGAGTGCTGCGCGGCTTCGGCCGTCGGATTGTTGTCCTGATCGAGCGTGATGTGCGTGCCGTTCCGCGTCTCATCGAGCTCGAACCGAAGCGTGTGATAGTTCTCGGGCACGTCGGGCTGGCCGCTGAGCGGACTGAAGTGCGTCAGCACGATGCGCGACGGCTCGTCCAACTCGATCACGACCCCGTGGTCTTCGAAGTCCTTGCCTTCGTAGGTTCCCCGCCACACGATCCGGCTACCGAGGCGCCAATTCGACTCGATCTCAGCACCGAACAGGATCTCCGGATGCGAGCCGTTGGTCGCGAGCACTCGCCACACCGCCTCGCGGGGCGCGGCGACGTCCACCTCCGCGCGCGCAACGTAGCTGCCCATGATCGCGCCTCCTCGCCCTCGCCTTGCGCCCCATCACACACCCATCGCGCCTGCCACACAATGGGCAGTTCCGTGGGTCAGTGGGAGACGACGAGAGCCTGCCAGGGGGCCAGGTGGCCGTCACCGATCGCGGGAGCGCCCGGAAGGTTGGTGAGCACGAGCCGCGCGTCCGCCCATTCGGCCGCATCCGGAAGCCCGTACTCGGCCGGTTCTCCGGTGAGATTCACGAGGACGAGAAGACGTCGATCGCCGAGCGTGCGGGTGTAAGCGAAGATCTGGGGATGCTCGGGGAGCACCATCTCGAACGACCCCTCCGAGATGGCCGGCTCACGGTGACGCAGGTCGATCAACGCGCGATAGTAGGCCAGCACCGACGAGGGGTCGTCGCGCTGGGCGGCAGCGTTGATCTCGGTGTAGTTGGGGTTCGCCTCGATCCACGGCGTCGCCGTCGTGAAGCCGGCGTGCGCATCCGACGACCACTGCACGGGGGTTCTGGCGTTGTCGCGGCTGGTGCGACGTAGCGCGGCGAGCACGTCTGCGGGAGCCGCGCCGAGCACATTCACGGCCTCGGCGTAGTAATTGAGCGACTCGATGTCGCGGAAGTCCTCGATCCCACGGAACGGGACGTTGGTCATCCCGAGCTCTTCGCCCTGGTAGATGTACGGCGTTCCGCGCTGGAGGTGCAGAACGGTCGCCAAAGCGGTGGCCGACTGGTGGCGGGCGTGGCCGTCGTCACCGAAGCGGCTCACGACGCGGGGCTGATCGTGGTTGTTCCAGTAGAGGCTGTTCCAACCGGCGGCGGCCAGCCCGACTTGCCACTTGCCGAACGACCGCTTCAGGTCGAGCACGCTGGCGTTCCGGTGATCCCATTTGCCGCCGGGCCCGTGGTCGAGGTCCACGTGCTCGAACTGGAAGACCATGTCGAGTTCGGCTCGGTTCTGGTCGGTGAAGAGCTGCGCATCCTGAACTGTCACTCCGGGCATCTCGCCGACCGTCAGGTACCGGTCGTCACGGCCGGCGAACACCCGCTCATGCATCTCGTGGAGGAACTCGTGGATGCGCGGTCCCTGTCCGAAGAACGGGTAGCCGTTGCCGAAGAGGTGCCCGGGAACGACCTCGCCGTCGGGCAGGGACGGGACCTTGGAGATGAAGTTGATGACGTCCATCCGGAAGCCGTCGACGCCGCGGTCGAGCCACCAGTTCATCATCTCGTAGACCGCATCCCGAACCTCGGGGTTCTCCCAGTTGAGGTCAGGCTGCTTGGGTGAGAACAGATGCAGGTAGTACTCGCCGGAGGCCGGGTCGAGCTTCCAGGCGGGGCCGGAGAAGAAGGATCCCCAGTTGTTCGGCTCGGCGCCGTGCTCGCCCGGCGACATGCCTTCGCGAGGCTGTCGCCACCAGTACCAGTCGCGCTTGGGGCTCTGCAGGCTGCTCGCCGATTCGATGAACCACGGATGCTCGTCGGAGGTGTGATTGACGACCAGGTCCATCACGAGCTTGATACCGCGGGCGTGAAGTCCGGCGAGGAGCTCGTCGAAGTCGTCGAAAGTGCCGAACAGCGGGTCGATCGCCCGGTAGTCACTGATGTCATATCCGTTGTCGTCGTGCGGGGATGCGTAGATCGGCGACAGCCAGAGCACGTCGATGCCGAGGTTCTCCAAATGGTCGAGATGCTCGATGATCCCCCGCAGGTCACCGATCCCGTCGCCGTTCGCGTCCGCGAAGCTGCGCGGGTAGATCTGGTAGACGACCGCCGAGTGCCACCACTTCTCGCTCATCGCCTCAGACTATCGAGTCAGGCCTTGGCGAGGTCGTCCATCAGCGTCGCCGCGATTCGCAGAACGTCACGCTCGGTGGGTGAGAGCTGTGCAAGACGCTCGGCGAGCCACTCATCGCGAGGACGCATCGAGACGGCGAGGGCTTCGACCCCCTGTTCGGTGAGTTCGAGCAGCGAGCGTCTGCGGTCACTTGGGTCCGCAGCCCGCGAGACGAGGCCGTCTGCTTCGAGCTGCGCCGCGACCCGGGTGAGGGACTGCGGCTGCACCCCGTCGGCCGCCGCGAGCGCCCCCATCGCCAGAGGCCCGTCGCGGTAGAGGTGGCCGAGCACGCTCAACTTGTTGAGGCTGAGACTCGAAGACCGTTTGGCGCGGAGCAGTCGGTACAGGCCGCTGGTGCCGCGACGGATGACCGCGGCCGTCTCGAGCAGATCCTCTTCCATAATTACTACGCTAACACGTACTATTAATGCCTATTCTTCGCTGAACGATTCAGAAACGGTAGCCCTATGCGTAGCATCTCAGCTCTCGGCCGCGCCGGCATCGATGCGGCGTTCAGCGTCGGGGCTGCGATCGGCGCCTGCGCGACCATGTGGTGGGTCGCCGTCGGTATCGGTGCGGGATACACGACGGCGCTCCTCTCGACGGTGATTGCGCTGACCCTGTCGCGCCGCACCTTCGCCTCGCGTGCGGAGTTCGTCCGATCGTCTGCTGTGCTGCCGATCGTCGGCCTCGTCGCTGCGGGCGTCGGCTGGCTGCTGGTCGCGGTCCCTGTCGTGGGAGCGATCGCGTTCGTGGCGGGGATGTCGGTGCCGATCTGGATGCGGCGATACGGGGAGCGCGCGGCGCGGCTCGGCACCCTGATCACGCTGCCGTTCAGCGCCATCCTGATCGCGCCGGCCGCTCCACCGCAGACAGGGATGTGGTGGGCTGACCTCGGGATGCTGGTGCTCGCGTCGTTCGTTGCGATTCTGTGGGTCTGGAGCGCGCGGGAAGTGGGTGCGCTCATCCCTGGTGGCTCCCGATCGAGTGGTCCCGACTTGCCGCGGGACGATAGGCGCGCACGGCGAGTCGGGACCACTCGAGGCGATGCGACCCGGGCGAACGGTGCGCGCCTCGCGGCGAGCACGAGGATGGCCCTTCAGATGGCGGTCGCCCTCTCGGTGGCGTTCGCGGTCGGGTGGTTGGTGTTCCCTGGGCATGCGATCTGGGCCGTGCTGACCGCGTTCATCGTGTGCTCGGGCAACCGCGGGCGCGGGGATGTCGTCTACAAGAGCTCCCTTCGTGTCGCGGGAGCCTTGGTCGGAACGGTCGGCGCGGTGGGGCTGTCGTATGTGGTCGAGCCCACCGGTTTCGGCGCGGTCGTCGTGATCTTCGCCGCGCTGTTCGTCGGGACATGGCTCCGCCAGCTCAGCTACGCATTCTGGGCTCTGACGATCACCCTGGTACTCACCATGCTGCAGGGGGTACTCGGTGTCGCGCCGGTCCCGGGGCCGGGAGCAGGGGCTTCCCTTCTGCTCGAACGGATGGCGGCCATCGTCCTCGGTGCGCTGATCGGGATCGCGGCGAGCTGGTTCGTGCTCCCGGTACGGAGCTCGGATGTTTTCCGCAAGCGGCTGTCCGAAGTACTTCTCGCCGTGACGGGCGTGTTCGCACCGCCGAGCGCCGACCCGGGACCGAGCCGGGCTGAGCGGGTGGCCGCGCTGCGCGCATCCGTCGGCCGGCTCGATCAACTCTCGCCTGCCCATCGAGCGCACAGGATGCTCGGCGGCCCCCGTCGGCGGAGACGACGGACCCGCGCGTTCGACTGCATCGAGGTTGCGCTCCGGCTGCCCGACGCTGTGGACGCCCGGCTGGCGGTGAGCCGCGACGGCGACGGCGGGGCTCGCGAGCAGGCGCGCTCGCGGCTGCGCGAGGCGATCGGGGATGCGCGGCGAAGCCTCGCGGCGCCGGCCGACTTCGACCGCATCCTCGCCGCCGTCACCGCCCTCGTCGAGGAGCTGGACCCGCCGCGCGGCGTGCCAGCCGGTAGCCTGAACGAATGATCGAGGCGCCGCAGACAGCGAAGAAACCGACGGAGCGTGTGCAGCACGGTGACGTGTACATCGACGAGTACGAGTGGCTGCGTGAGAAGGACGACCCCGCCGTGCTCGCTCACTTGGCCGAAGAGAACGCGTACACGGGCGCCCGCACCGAACACCTGTCCATGCTGCGCGAGCAGATCTTCGAGGAGATCAAGGGCCGCACTCGCGAGACCGACCTGAGCGTGCCGACGCGCGAGGGCGACTGGTGGTACTACACGCGCACGGTCGAGGGTCAGCAGTACGGCATCCACTGCCGCGCGCCGATTGCGGGTTCGAACGACTGGGAGCCGCCCGCGCTCGACGAGGAGGCGCAGCGGAACGGCCTGCCGGGCGAGCAGATTCTGCTAGACGACAATGTCGAGGCCGAGGGGCACGAGTTCTACTCGCTGGGCAGCTTCGACGTGAGCGCTGACGGCACGCGCCTGCTCTGGGCGGTCGACACCGAGGGCGATGAGCGGTACACGATCCGCATCCGGTCGCTCGTCGACGACGGCGTCGAGTTCCCCGACGAGATCGCGGACACCGCCGGTGGTGCACTGTTCGACCAGACCGGGCGGTTCGTCTTTTACACGACCGTCGACGACGCATGGCGTCCGGATACCGTTTGGCGGCATCCTGTCGGCGAGGGCCCGGCGACCACGGCCGACGGGACGCGCACCGATGAGCAGGTCTTCCACGAACCGGATGAGCGCTACTGGGTGGGAGTCGGTCTCACCCGCAGTCGGCGGTTCCTTGTCGTCGAGGCGGGTTCGAGCATCACGAGCGAGGCCTGGCTGCTGGACTCGGACGATCCGACCGGCGAGTTCAGGGTCGTCTGGCCGCGCAAAGAGGGCGTCGAGTACGACATCGACCACGTCGTCGTGGGGGAACCGATCGTCTGCTGATCGTCCACAACGACGGCGCGATCAACTTCGAGCTGGTCAGCGTCGCGGCGAGCGACCCGCAGGGACACCGGCGCATCCTGCTCCCCCACAACCCGCAGGTGCGCATCGAGGGCGTGGATGCGTTCCGCGACTTCGTCTCGGTCGAATATCGTCGCGACGGGCTCACCCGGGTGGCTGTCGCGTGCGTGCCCGAGAAGAACGGCTCGGATGACGACACGCTGCACGAGTTGCAGTTCGACGAGCCGATCTTCACGGTGGGCGTGGGCGGCAATCCGGAATGGACCCAGCCGACGCTGCGGCTCGGCTACGGAAGCTTCGTCACGCCCTCGACGGTCTTCGACTACGACGTGCGAACGCGCGAACTGAAGATCCGCAAGCAGCAGGCCGTGCTCGGCGAGTTCGATCCCGAGTTGTTCGAGCAGCGGCGGGAGTGGGCTACGGCCAAGGACGGCACGCGCATCCCGATCTCGCTCGTCTACCGCCGCGACCTCGTGACGCCGGGAGAACCCGCGCCGCTCGTGCTGTACGGCTATGGGTCGTACGAAGCGAGCATGGACCCGTCGTTCGGCATCCCGAGGCTCAGCCTCCTCGACCGCGGGATCGTCTTCGCGATCGCGCACGTTCGCGGCGGCGGGGAGCTTGGGAGGCTCTGGTACGAGCACGGCAAGAAGCTGCACAAGAAGAACACGTTCACCGACTTCGTCGAGAGCGCCCGGCACCCTGATCGACACGGGCTGGACCTCCCCGATCGGCTCGCCGCACAGGGCGGAAGCGCTGGCGGGCTGCTGATGGGCGCCGTGGCCAACCTCGCGCCGCGGTACTTCTCGGGGATCCTCGCCGAGGTGCCGTTCGTCGACCCGCTCACGAGCATCCTGGACCCGTCGCTGCCGCTGACCGTGATCGAGTGGGACGAGTGGGGCGACCCGCTGCACGACCCCGAGGTGTACGCGTACATGAAGTCGTACTCGCCGCTCGAGAACGTGCACGAGACGCACTATCCGCGCATCCTGGCCGTCACGAGCCTCAACGACACGCGCGTGCTGTACGTCGAGCCGGCGAAGTGGGTGGCCAAGCTGCGCGAGGTCGGGGCGGATGCGCTGCTCAAGGTCGAGATGGCGGCCGGACACGGCGGCGTCTCGGGCCGCTACTCGGCCTGGCGCGAGCGCGCGTTCTCGTACGCCTGGCTGATCGACGCCGTCGGAGCGCACCCCACCGGCGAGTAGCGCGCTTGGCTGCTTGCGCGCCGGCCGCGCTCGCACGCTCGCCGAGCCGCGCTGCGCTCGCTCGCTCGCTCGCATAACGCAATCGAGTCCGGCCAAAATCCCCTCATGAGCGGGATTTACCGGGAATTCTCCCGGACTCGATTGCGTTACGGCGCGCGGCTTTGCGTGGCAGGGGTAACGCAATCGAGTCCGGGCAAAGTCCCGTTTCGGCAGGCTTTCAGGGGGACTTCTCCCGGAGTCGATTGCGTTTGGCGCGAGCGCGGAGCGCGGCGCGGAGCGGAGCGCGGCGCAGCGTCAGCCGAGGTCGTCGGGGTCGCGGCCGGTGCGGGCGCCGGAGGCGAGGGTGGCGATTGCGGCTAGGTCGGCGTCGTCGAGGGTGAACGAGAAGACGTCGAGGTTCTGACGGATGCGCTCGGGCGAGACCGACTTCGGGATCACGACGTTGCCGAGCTGCAGTTGCCACCGGATCACGACCTGCGCAGGAGAGACGCCATGCTTCGCGGCAAGAGCGTCGAGCGTCGGGTCGCCCAGGATGCGACCGCGGGCGAGCGGCGACCAGGCCTCGGTCACGATTCCGTGCTCCGCACCGTACGCACGCACCTCGTCCTGCGGCAGCCACGGATGCAGTTCCACCTGATTCACGGCGGGCACGGTCTCTGTCTCCCGCGCCAGCCGCTCGAGGTGGTGGATGTGGAAGTTCGCGACTCCGATGGAGTGCGCGCGTCCCTCATCCCGAACCCGTTCGAGCGCGCGCCAGGTCTCGACGTACCTGTCGTGCTTCGGCGCCGGCCAGTGGATCATGAACAGGTCGACCGTGTCGAAGCCGAGCCGTTCGAGGCTGGCGTCGAACGAGCGGAGCGTCGTGTCGTACCCGTTCTGGTCCCACCAGACCTTGGTCGTCACGAAGACGTCGTCGCGGTCGAGGCCGCTTCGCCTGATCCCCTCGCCCACGCCTCGCTCGTTCTCGTAGAAAGCGGCCGTGTCGATGTGCCGGTATCCGGCGTCGAGGGCGGCGATCACCGCATCCGCCGTCTCGGCTTCGGGGATCTTGTAAACGCCGAAACCGAGTTGGGGGATGCTACGGCCGTCATTGAGCGCGACGTTGGGAATCGAGGTCATACGTTCATTCTTTCGCGGGCGGAGGTGCCTGTGGGGGCGTCGGCGCAGGAGGAGCGGGTGGCGCAGGAGGGGGTCCGGGCGGCGCCGGAGGAGGAGTCGGCCCCGGCGGTGCAGGCCGCCCGGGAGGCGCGGGCGGGCCGGGCGGCACCTGAGGCGGGACACTCGGCGGGTACACCTGCCCCGACCCCGGCAGCGGCTCGCCGGGATACGGGCTCCGCGGGAATGGCCGCCCCGGGTACGGCGCCGACGGGAACTGCGGCGGCGGCGGCGGTCCGGCCGGCCCTACCGGCCCCGCGGCATGGTACGTAGGGGAGACCGGCACGACGGGCACATACCCCGGCACCTCATCGTCGGCGCGATCGAATCGTGCCCCGTACGGGTTCGGCTGCAGAATCGTGAGCACGATCAGCGCGATTTCGCCGAGGTATGGCACCAGCCCGATCAACATCATCCAGCCGCTGAGGTTCACGTCGTGCAGCCGTCGCGCGAGCAGCGCGAGGTTCGGGATGAGCGTGCCCAGCCCCCAGACGATCAGCAGCGCGACGCCGATGAAGATCCCCACGCCTGGAACGGCCTGCGCGTCGCGGCCACCCGACCCGATCGCACCGCCAATGAAGGTGATCATGTACAGCACGAACAGCACCACCGCCTGGAGCGCCTGCCACCACCAGTACTCGCTTCTGCTCGCTCGTCCGTCGAACCGCGCGTACTTCTTGAAGAAGCGCTTGACCGCCTCGCCGAAGGTCGCGCCGTAGTGCGGCGCCCAGAGCGGAAGCGGCTGCGACGATGCGGAGGATGCTCCAGTCATCCCTCATTCTGTGCTGGGTGGGCGTTTCCTGGCAATGGCGTGCAAAGCCTTGAGGCTCGGCCGTGATCGCGGAAGCGTGGATGGTTCTTGGGAAACGCAATTGGAAGGAGAGCACATGCTCACCCTGACCGAGAACGCCAGCACGATCGTCAAGACTCTGACCGGGCAGACCCCGGAGGAGGACGCTGGACTGCGAATCAGCAGCAGCAACCCGCAGAACACCTCGTTCGCCGCGGCCGTCGCCCCAGAACCGGAGCCGGCCGACCAGGTCGTCGAGGTGTCGGGAGCCCGGCTCTTCCTGGAGCCCGGAGCCGCCGTCGCGCTCGATGACAAGATCCTCGACGCCCAGGTGGACGCGAGTGGTTCCGTGAGCTTCGCCATCGGCGCACTGAGTTAGCGCCTGGGTACGAGACGACCCCCGCATGCTTCGGCGTGCGGGGGTCGTTTTCTGCCGCGGTTGCGGTTCTGCGAGCTAGGCCGAGAATCCGCCGTCGCTCTTCAGTAACTGACCCGAGACCCACCGACCCTGATCGGAGACGAGAAACGAGACGATATCCGCAGTGTCTTCGGGCGTACCGAGCGCGCCCGAGGGCTGCCCGGCCGTGAGTGCCTCGCGCACGTCGTCCGTCATCCAGCCCGTGTCGATCGGGCCCGGGTTGAGCGAGTTGGCGCGGATCCCCAGCGGGCCGAGCTCGATCGCTGCCGCGTTCACGATCCGATCGAGCGCACCCTTGCTCGCTCCGTAAGGCAGGTTGTGCGCGACGTGATCGCTCGTGAGCGCGACTATCGCTCCTCCCGTCTCGGGCACCTGACGGGCGAAGGCGGCGATGAGCAGCCAGGCCGCACGCGTGTTGACGGCGAAGTGCCGGTCGAAGCTCTCGATCGAGGTGTCCAGGATGCTCGAATCCACCGACTCCGCGTGCGAGAGCACGAGGGCGGTCACGGGACCGAGCTCGCGGTTCACTTGAGCGAGCAGCGCATCCGGAGTCTGCGGGTTCTCGAGGTCTGCTTCGACCGCCAGGATGCGCCGACCCGTCGCATTCAGCTCGGCTTCGATGCTCTCGGGGCCGGAATCGAGCGCCGCGGGCGACAGTCGCTGGTCGTACGGACGCCAGAAGCTGAACGCGATGTCCCACCCGTCGTTCGCCAGCCGTGACGCGATAGCCCGGCCGATGCCTTCGCGCCTGCCGACGCCCGTGATGAGAGCAACCCTGTTCCCCATCCGTCGAGTCTGGCAGATCCCGTTCCCGAACCATCCACGGGCTGACGAGGCATACTGTGTGACCTGTGGAGGAGCGGTGCGACATCGCGGTCATCGGCGCCGGCTTCGCTGGAATCGGCGCAGCCTGGCAGCTGATCGAGCACGGCCTCACGGACTTCGTCGTCGTCGAGCGCGGTGACGAGGTCGGCGGCACCTGGCGGGACAACTCGTACCCGGGCGCGGCCTGCGACATCAAGAGCGACCTGTACTCGTTCTCCTTCGCACCGAACCCCGGGTGGCGGTGGACGTACGGTCGCCAGCCGGAGATCCTGGAGTACCTGATCGGGGTCTCGCGCCGGCGCGGCATTCGCGAGCACATCCGGTTCGGCGTCGAACTCGAGCGGGCGACCTGGGATGCCGAGGCCGGTCGATGGACGCTCCTCACCTCGCAGGGCACGCTCTCCGCGCGCGTGCTGCTCTCCGGCCACGGGCCACTCATCGACCCCCAGTGGCCGGCGATACCCGGACTCGAGTCGTTCACGGGCCACCTCTTTCACTCCTCGCGGTGGGATCACACACTCGATCTCACCGGCAAACGGGTCGCCGTCATCGGCACGGGTGCGTCAGCGATCCAGATCGTGCCTGCACTGCAAGCCCAGGTCGAGCGGCTCACCGTCTACCAGCGGACACCGCCCTGGATCATCGCGCGTCATGATCGCCCGACGAGTCGCATCCGGAGGCGGGTCTTCGCGACGCTTCCGATCCTGCAGCGTGCGCGCCGGGCCGTCGTCTTCACCCTCAACGACGCTCGCTGGTTCGGGTTCACGCGACCGCGCATCGGCGCCATCGTCGAACGGGTCGCGTCCCGGCACCTCGCGAAGCAGGTCTCCGATCCTGCGTTGCGCGCCCGCCTGCATCCCGAATACCGGATCGGCTGCAAGCGGGTTCTCGTGTCGGACGACTTCTATCCGGCCATCCAGCGCCCGAATGTCGAGTTGGTCACCGACGCCATCGAGCGCATCGAGGCTGACGCCATCGTCACTCGCGACGGTGTGCGGCGACCGGTCGACGTGATCGTGTGCGCCACAGGCTTCACGGCGACGCGTCCCCGGATCGCCGAGCGCATCGTCGGCGACGGCGGGCGCGTGCTTGCAGACGTGTGGTCGGGTGGGATGTTCGCTCTCCGCGGCTCGACTGTTCCCGGGTTCCCGAACCTCTACATCCTGACCGGGCCGAACACCGCGCTCGCGCACAACAGCGTCGTCTTCATGATCGAGGCGCAGATCCACTATGCGATCGACGCCCTGGAGCAAACCGGGTTTGGCGCGGTCGTGGACGCACGACCGGCAGCTGCGACCCGGTACAACCGGTGGCTCGACCGCTCCCTCGCACGGGGAGTCTGGAGCCGCGGCGGCTGCACGAGCTTCTACCTCGACGCGAGCGGCCGCAACACGGCACTCTGGCCGCTGCGGGCGGCATCGTTCCGGCGGACCACTCACCGGTTCGACCCGAATGAGTACCGGATCGAGCAAGCGCCCAGCGTTGCCGATATCGCGCGGTAGCTGAGCGCTCAGTCCGCGCTCGGCATCTCCAGCACGACCTTCGTGCGGGGTTCAGGATGCTCCGCGAGCCTCTGCGCATCCCACACCTCCCCGAACGGCACGGCGACCACCTTCGGCGCGGTGAGCACACCGGAAGCGAGAAGCTCCAGCTCGCCGGTGAGCATCTCCCGATACGCCTTGCGCTGGGTCTCGACGAACAGGGGAACGGAGCAGACGCGCTCGCGCGGACGGGACCAGCGGCGCACCCCAGAGGTGATGCCTCCCGTTGCCGTGTCGCGACGCTCCCGCCCCGGGGTGCCGACGAACGCCGTGTGCACGAGGGTGCCGTGAGGCGAGACCGCCTTCCTGACGAGGGGTGAGCCCGTGTGGTCGATCGCTCCGTCGACCCCGCCGCCCGACGCATCCCGAACCCGGATGGGCCAGGCGGGGTCGGCGTAATCGACGAAGGTCGCGCCCAGCCGCTCAGCCTCCGGGCGCGACCGAACGGATGCCGTACCGAACACCGAAAGCCCCGCCTGCACCCCGTGTTGCGCGGCGAACGCTCCGACGGCTCCGGTCACGCCCTGGATGAGCACGCTCCCGCCCGCCGGGATCATCGCCATCCGTAGCGCGAGCGCGGCCGTCACGAGATCGAGTGGCGACGTGGCGGCGACGGCCGAGTCGAGCGCATCCGGAACCCTGATGAGAAAGGACGGGTCGAGAACGAGGTGCGTCGTGTGGGATCCCATGCGCGGCAGGCAGCCCACCACCCGGCTGCCGACTCGCAGACCGAGCAGCTCTGCCGACCCCGTGACCGTCTCGAGCACACCGACGAAGTCGTACCCGGGTGTGAAGCCCACCATCGGCTGCAGCAGGTAGCCGCCGCGGCGAGCGAGCACATCAGTGCTGCCGACGGATGCGTGGGTCACGCGCACGAGCACATCGCGTTTGCGGGGTCGGGGAACGGGCGAATCCGCCAGGGCGATGCGCTCCGCCTCGCCGAAACCTGTGACGATCGCCTGCGTCCGCTGTGCCGTCCACGGGTCGGCCATTCGCGGGTGCGCCATCCGCGGTCAGCCCGCGCGCTTGTGCAGCAGACCCGCGCGCTCCGGGTGCAGCTCGAACCAATCGGCGACGTACCAACACATCGGAACGACCTTCAGCGAGGTGTTCGCCTCGATGTCGTTCACGGCGAACTCCACGAGCTGAGCCGCGAGGCCGTGACCTCGACGTGCCGGTACCGTGAACGCCCGGGTGAGCGAGATGGCGCCGCCCAGGATGCTGTAGTCGAGCACACCTGCGAGCTCGCCGTCGATGTGCATCGCGTACCGCTGCGCATCCGTCTCATTGCTGAACTCCGTAGCCATGGGCCCATGGTACGTCCGTCCGGGACGTCCAGCGCGATGGGTCTGCCCGGGCCGTAGCCGCCGCCGTTCATCGCGTGCGAAAGCAAGCCGAGGTAGTGTGAAGGCGTGGGATCCCGACCCGCACCCGACGGGACTCCGCGCGTACCGCATCCGCGAGAGCCACAGCAGGCCAGCCCGCGGCGACGACCGTCGCCCGCGAACCGAGACACTGGAGCTGTTGTGACCGTCGTTTCCCCGTCTGCCCTGTCGCCCGCCCACGAGGCCCTGCTCGGGCATGTGCCCATCGGCCCCCACTCGGTGATCGAGGCGGAGACCGAGTCGTACGAGCACGAAGGTCTGGCGCTCGAGGGCTACCTGGCCCGGGATGTGCAGGCTGACGAGCGCAAGCCGGGCGTGCTCATCCTGCACGACTGGCACGGCGTCGGCGACAACGTGAAGATGCGGGCCCAGATGCTCGCACGCCTCGGGTACGTCGCCTTCGCAGCCGACCTCTACGGCGCCGATGTGCGACCCGAGGGCGATGCCGCCTCAGCGGAGGCCGGCAAGTACTATCGCGACCTGCCGCTGCTGCGGGCACGGGTGGCCGCCGGGTTCAGCTGGCTGCGCCAGCATCCTGCCGTCGATCCCGCCCGCCTCGCGGTCATCGGGTACTGCTTCGGCGGAACTGCTGCGCTCGAGTTCGCACGCACGGGTGCTCCTGCCCGTGGAGTGGTGTCGTTCCACGGCGGGCTGATCACCCACGAGCCGAGCGATGCGAACGCGATCGCCGCATCCCTGCTGGTGCTGACGGGCGGGGACGACCCGGTCGTGCCCGACGAAGCCGTGGCCGCGTTCGAGAACGAGTTGCGCGCGGCCCCGCACGTCGACTGGCAGGTGACCACGTATTCGGGAGCGCCGCACGCGTTCACGATCCCAGGCGGCGAGCGCTACCGTCCGGTCGCCGATGCGCGCGGCTGGCGGGCGCTGGTGTGCTTCCTCGACGAGGTGTTCGCCTGACGCTGCGTCAAAGGAGCACGCGGTAGCGGAGGTGTGTCGCGGAAGGCGTCTGCACAACTGAGAGCGGCTCCAGCTCGACGCGCGGATGCGGACCGTCCTCGAAGAGGCGCGTCCCCTCCCCGAAGATGACCGGCACGATGTGCACGACCAGTTCGTCCACCAGGCCCGCGCGGAGCGCCTCGTCGACGACCTGCGCCCCGCCGACGATGGCGACGTCGCGGTCACCCGCCGCATCCCTGGCCCACTTCACCGCCGTCTCCACCCCCTCGGTCACGAAGGTGAACGTGGTCGCGCCCCGCACGAGCACCGGCTCCGAGCGGTGCGTCACGACGAAAGACGGAACCTCGAACGCCCCATCGGGTCCCCACAGGTCGATGCCGACGTCGAACATCGTGCGCCCGAGCACGACCGCACCGGCGGTGGCGAGCATCCCCGCGGCGGCTGATTCGTCGGCAATCTCCGGCTCCCCGCACGCGGCGGCGGGTTCGGGATGTCCTGGTCGCCGCCCATCCCGATCCACCGGTGCAGACGCCCACCGCCCAGCCCGAGCGGATGCGCGCGACCCACCTCGGGGCCGGCCGTCACCCCGTCGAGCGACATCGTCATGTCCACGAACACACTCATCGTCAACCTCCCGGATTCGGCGCCGAACCGTTCGCTGTCGTGCCTGACAGTCTGGTCCTGCGAGGCTCGGCGCGGTAGCCTCCCGGCATGGAGCATCCGCGCCTGTTCGAACCGGGCGACCCTCTCGTCGACCGCGTGCGAGCCCTCTGTCTACGGCTCCCGGAGTCGGTCGAAGCGCTCTCCCACGGCCGGCCGACGTTTTTCGCCGGGAAGAAGGTGTTCGCCTTCGTCGGCAGCAGTATGGACCGCTCGAACAGCCTCGTCTTCAAACCCGACCCCGACGAGTCGCTTGCGCTTCGTCAGGACGCTCGTATCTTCATCCCGCCGTACTGGGGGCCTTCAGGATGGCTCGCCATCGACCTCTCACTGGAACCCGCCGGCGACGCTGCAGCGGCCGCCACGGACTGGCAGGAGATCGCCGAACTGATCGAGACCTCGTACCGCCAGGTCGCCCTGAAGCGCCAATTGGCGGTCCTAGACGGCATCATGTAGGCTCTAACCCGGTCCGGGAGCGAATAGCTCAGGACCGACGCGCCCGTAGCTCAACGGATAGAGCATCTGACTACGGATCAGAAGGTTGGGGGTTCGAATCCCTCCGGGCGCACACTGGTTGAGACAGTAGACACGGCTCCCGCCTCGGCGGGGGTTTTGTCGTTAACGCCCTCGGTTAGCTCGGGCACGCTACATAGGCGGCGACCGCCGTTGTGAGCGAACCGGTCCCACCCAGGAGGACCAGGTGCGTGATCTGGAGATCCCGTAGTTCCTCGAGCACGGCCGTCGGGATGCAGGATCCCGGCACGATGAACAGGGGCGCGCCAAGGGCGGCCGCGCGGGGAACGCCTGACAAGGCGTCCGGATAGTTGGTGCCCAATGCCAAGAATGCATAGTCCGGCGGCGCGGTGGTGCTGCCCACGTAGTCGAGGTACGAGAGATTCAGGACCCGGGGGAAAGCATCCGAATTCACGGCGACGGATGCCGCGTAGCGGTCGCTGCCGCCCAGACGGGTCACCTTGGTGCCGGGAATCCTCTGAAGCGAGGCGAAGTATCCAGCCGAAACAGATGCCTCACCACCCACGACCTTGATGGTCGTGACCCCGAGACTTTTGAGCGTTGCGAGCGTTTCGGCGTCAGCAGTGGGCGAATTGCCGTTCACGAGTATGACGGGCGCCTTCGCTTCGGCTGCAGGCGCGCCCGCCGCAAGAGCATCTGGATAGTTGGCACCTGTGGCGAGGTAGGCGGTCGAAGCCCCGCCACGTCCGAATGCCGCCATGGCGACTGCGCGCGACGCGGAATAGCGGTCGGCGCCTGACACCCTGACCACATCATGGGGATCAGGGACGTAGCCGGCCAAAGCGGCGACAACGGAGTCTGAAACCGAGGCGCTCCCACCCACGACGACGATCCGCCGTGGCGCCAGTCGTCGGAGTTCGGTGTCGACAGCCGGCGGAATACTCGACGGGGTTACGAGAAGCACCGGTCCGTGGCCTTCCGCGGCCGCGGGGCCGGCCGAGAGTGCGTCGGGAAAGTTCAGTCCGTTGGCGATATAGACGACGGGAACACCGGAAGCGAACCCAGCACTCCCCGCCAGGGTGGAATTGGAGACAGCGGCGCCGACCGCGAACCGGTCCGCGCCGGACACTCGGCTCGTCGACGGTCGTTCGATCGTCAGACCCGTGTTCGTGACCTCACCTTCGGCGACCGTGACCGTCGTTACGCCGTAGCCCAATTGCGGGTCATCCGCCCTGTACGCGAGCAGGCGGTAGGTTCCGGGCAGAAGTCCCGCGATGACGGTGCGCACATCGTTCGATGCGTTTGCCTCGACGTGCGACGAAAAGTCCACGATCCAGCCACCGCCAGGAGCCTGGTGCGAACGCGTCAGCATCGTGTAACCGGTGGGGCCACAGCCGGGGCAGGTGACACTGACGTTGTCGGTCGCCCCGTTGAAGAGAACGCCGTCCGCTCCCGCCACCGCCTGCCCGCTGCGAGCCACAAGGAGTGATTTGGCCAAGGGAGTCTGCAATGTCGACCCCGCATAGGAGCCTGTCAGGTTCGAGTCACCGACGAAGTAATTCGGCGCGAACGTGATTATGTACTTTCCGGGCATGAGACCGGGAATCGTGTACGTGCCGTCGGAGGCCAGCGGAACCGTGGTCGCGTCTACTACGGGGTAGCCGCTTTCGGGGTAGAGCCAGCTCCAAGGATTCGTGAAGTTGTCAGTTCGGACCGCGCTCACGTCGACTCTGACCCGGGGAATCTGACCAGCCGCCGTGATTACCCTGCCGCTGATGCTCGCAGGTTTGGGCATGATCATGTCGGCGGTGAACGATCCGCCTGCTGTGAGGTCGATGACTTCGGCCTGGGTTCGCAGCCGCGCGTACGAGCCAGTGGTGCCAGCGTCGGGAGTCCACCACGCGTTGAGGAAGCCGTCCGAGGCGGTATCGACCATGTCGACGACATAGGTCGCGGTTCCGATCGTGGGCTGAGTAAACTCGTAGTCCCCGAAAGCGTCAGTAGTGGTGCTCGCTATGACGACCGGACCGCACGCGAAGCAGTAGAGGTCGATTCGAACGCCGCCGGCGCCGGCAGGTGTGGCCCCGTCGCCGAGGGTCACGTGTCCACTGAGCGTCATCGACGAATCTGCCGCTTCCGCCGGCAGTGAAAACGTAAGCGGCGTCAGGAATGCGATCGCGAGCACGATCGCAACTGCACCGAGCCGCCCAGGGGGCCTCGGGAGTCTGTGGCTCGACACTCTCATTTGGGTCTCCTACCGAGCGGGACACCTGCCAGCGGATCAGGGAAGCTGGTGCCGAGTGCCGAGTGCCGGGAACGCGTAACCCGGTCGAAAAAGCGCCGCATCCGCGTTCAGCTGGCTCAACATATCAGTGGCGGAATATGCACCACAAGCCGCCCCCGCCCCCTCCTCCCTCCCCCTCCCCTACCCGGGCGTCGAGTGTGGAGTTTCTACCGTTTTCGGGGCCCGAAAACGGTAGAAACTCCACTCTCGGCGGCGAGGCGAAGCCAGGGGGTGTGCACAGATCAGGCATCGGCGAGCGGGATGATGCAGACTGGTACGTACCTTCCTCCCGAAAGCAGGTCACGTCTCGATGCCTCTGCCCCGACCCCGCAGACCACGATTCCTGCGCGGTGCGCACCTTCCGTCACAGGTCGACGCGCCCGTGCTGCGCACGCAGCGACTCGTTCTGCGCCCGCACCGGATGGAGAACCTCGAAGCCTGGACCCGTATCGAGAACGACCCGGCCATCCAGAACTACCTGCACTGGCCGAAGCGTTCCGAGGCCGAGGTGCGCTCGCACCTTCGGGATCGCACCCGCAAGACCTCGCTCTACCAGGCCGACGACTTTCTCGCCCTCGCTGTCGAGCTCGACGGCGCGCTCATCGGCGACGTCTCGATGCACCTGCGCACCGTGCTCCCCGAGGGCAGATCGGTCGAGGTCGGCTGGTTGCAGCTGCCCGACTACCGCGGCAAGGGCTACGCGACCGAGGCGGCCGAGGCCCTGCTCGACTTCGCGTTCCGTAAGGTCGGAGCGCTCTGGGTGACCGCGGTCATCGATGTCGACAACGAGTCGTCGATGGCACTTGCGCGACGCCTCGGGTTCGAGCGCATCGCTGCCATCGGAGACAAGGTCACGTTCCTCACCACCGAGGAGCGGACCGCACAGGCCACCGGCGCGGCGAACCCCGCCCCCGAGTCCGCGGAGAGCCCCGCGGCCGACGCTCCCTCCCAGCCCAAGCCATGAGCGGCGACAGCGCTTCTGCGGGATCGCCGTTCAGCCTCGCCGGCTCGACCGCACTCGTCACCGGCGCCACGCGGGGCCTCGGTCGCGCGATCGCCATAGAGCTCGCGCGCTCGGGAGCCGACGTGGCGCTCGGGATGCGCGACCCGGGCAACGACGGCGGCCTCGTCGCCGAGATCGAGCAGTTCGGTGTTCACGCCCTTCCCCTGCGTTTGGATGTGCTCGACCTCCGCGCAAGTCACGCCGCAATTGAGGAGGCGGCCGCCCACTTCGGCCGGCTCGACATCCTTGTCAACAACGCCGGCGGCGGCATCAGCGAACCCGCGATCGACGTCAGCGAAGAGAACTTCGATGCCGTCTGGGCGCTCAACACCCGGTCAACGTTCTTCCTGTCGCAGTACGCCGCACGACTGATGCGCGCATCCGGTGGCGGATCGATCGTGAACGTCGCCTCGCAGGCCGGGCTCGTCGCCCTTCCCGGGGAGGCCTCGTACAGCATCAGCAAGGCGGCGGTCGTGCACATGACCCGCTGCCACGCCGTCGAGTGGGGCGAGTACGGCATCCGGGTCAACGCGGTCGCCCCGACGTTCATCGAGACGGACGGCACCAGCGAGGCGCTCTCCGACGAGGCGTTCAAGGCGGACACGATCGAGCGTATCGCCGCCCTCCATCGCATCGGGGTGCCGTCCGAAGTGTCCGGCGCGGTCGCCTTCCTGTGCTCCCCCGCTGCCTCGCTGATCACCGGCCAGACGCTCGCTATCGACGGCGGGTGGACGGCGCGCTGACCCCGGCTGCTGTCAGCCGTCTCGCTCGCCGATGACCGTCGCGGCCAGACGGTGACCCACCAGCGGGCCCATCGTGAGTCCGCCCGCACCGAATCCCGCGTTCACGAAGAGCCCGTCGAGGCCGTCGAGCGGGCCGACCGTCGGCAGGTCGCGGTCGGGCAGCGGACGCAAGCCCACTCGCGTCTCGATGAAGGTGGCGTCGGCTAGACCCGGCGCGAGCGCCAGCGCACGATCGAGCACGTGCTTCTGCCCCGCAGCCGTGACCCGGGCGTCGAATCCGCTGCCCGTCTCGCGGGTCGCGCCCGCTGCGATCCTTCCGCGGTCGAAAGCGACGAGATAGTGGTCGGCGACCGGATGCACGGACGGCCAGCCCCCGGTCTCTACCCCCTCGAGACGCAGGTGCGTGATCTGGCCACGCTGCGGCTCGACCGGAATCCGACGACCGAGCGGGCTCAGGATGCGGTTGGTCCAGGCCCCGGTCGCCAACACGACCGCGTCGGCTCCCGTCTCCACATCGTCGATGAAGAGCCGCCAGCCGCGGGACCCACCCTCGCGGACCTCGACTGCGTCCCCAAGGGTTCGCGCGCCCAGTCGCGCGGCGCCAGCGAGAAGCCCGTCGCGCAGAGTGCGACCGTCGACTCGCGCTCCGGCCTCGATGAACAGCCCGTCGAGGTTCTCCGCGAGCGGCGGAAAGAGCTCACGCGCGTCGGCATTCGAGAGACGCGAGACCCCCGAGCCCAACCGGCCGCGCACTCGCTGCTCGACCGTTGCAAGCACGCCGGGATCCTCGTTCACCACAAGGCCGCCGCTGCGCCGGTAGCCGATGTCGGTGACGTCGACCTCTGCCAGCTGTTCGATCAGCTCGGGATAGAACGCGGCGCCGGCGGCGTAGAGGTCGTAGAACTCCCCCTCCGCCCCCGTGCTCCACGGTTGGATGATGCCTGCTCCCGCAGCGGTCGCCCGCCCGGCGAGGTGCGCATCCACGAGCCCGACCTCGACGCCGCGTCTCGCCAACGCGAACGCCGTGCTCGCTCCCGCCACCCCTGAACCCACGACGACGATCATGGCTCCAGGCTAACGAGTCAGGGTGTCTGGGGAGGTGCGAGCTCGGCGAGGGCCGCACGGTTCGTGTCGAAGACGGTGACCCCGTCGAGGAGCTCGAAGTGCTCCATCAGGTCGTGGAGGCCCGGCCGCAGCCGGCTCAGCGCGAGGTCTGCCTTGTGGTCGGTCAGCCAGGCACGCACCGACCGGAATGCTTCGGCGCCGGTGACGTCGATGTCGGTCACGGCTTCCATATCGAGCACGACATGGTGAGCGCCCGTAGCGCGCACCGCTCGCTTGACCGCCTGCTCGAAGACGGCACTGTTGGCGAAGAAGAGAGGTGCCGCGTGCCGGATGATGACCACACCCGGCGCTGTCGGCTCACCCGGGTCTGCCGCATCGAGCAGGGAGTCGTTCGGGTCGCCGTCGGCCTCGAGCGTGTCGATGGCGGGGTTCGCTGCGCGACGCGTCACATTGATGACCGAGAGCACGAAGGCGATGACGATGCCCGCGATCGGACCGAGCAACAGCGCACCGAGGAAGCAGACCGCCGCGATGACGAACTCGAAGCGGTCCTGCCGCCACAGCCAGATCAGGTCGGGGATTCCGAGGAGCGGCCACACCGCGACGGCCACGATCGCGCCGATGGCGGGCGACGGGATGTGCTCGAGCAGCCCTGTGCCGAAGATCAGCAGCGCTAGGGTGCCGACGGCCGTGATGAGGGTGGGCAGCTGCGTGCGCGAGCCCGATTGGTCCATCGCCGCCGTGCGCGACGTCGAGGATCCGACGGTGAAGCCCCCCGTGACGCCGGCTCCCAAGTTGCCGAGGCCGAACGCGAAGAGGTCGCGGTTCGGACTCGTGCGATAGCCCCGCCTCTCACCGTACGAGCGGGAGACGAGCAGGCCCTCACCCATGGTGACGAGGGTCAGCGCGATGGCCGACGGGATGAGAGTGAGCCAGGTCGTCCAATCGATCGTCGGCCATGTGAGCCGCGGGGCCCGGCATCGACCTTGCCCAGCACATCGACACCGGCTTTCTCGGCGCCGGTGAAGACGACGATCAGAGTCGCGGCGATCAGCACGATCAATGCCCACGGCACGGCCGCGAGGACCCGGCGGCCGACCAACAGGACCACGAGGGAACCAACCGCGATGAGCAACGACCACACGTTGGTCGTGCCGAGACCGGTGAACAGCCCGGTGAGCTTGTCGACGAACTCGCCTCCGCTGTCGATCTTGACACCCAGCATCTTGGCGATCTGGCTGATCAGGATGTCGAGCGCGAGACCCCCGACGAAGCCGATCAGGATGGGCTTCGACAGGAAGTTGGCCAAGAATCCGAGTCTGAAGACCGAGCACAACAGGAAGAGAATGCCGCCGATGATCGCCTGCGCGAGGGCGAGGGTGATGTAGTCCTGGCCGCCGGCTACCGCGAGGCCGCCGAGCGACGACGCCACGAGCGCGGCAGCCGCGGCATCCGGAGACGCGACGAGTTGACGCGACGACACCGTGAGCGCGTAGAGCACGGCTGGAACGACCAACGCATAAAGGCCGGCTGTCGCGGGCAGGCCGGCGATCTGGGCGTAGCCGATGTTCAGGGGAACAGCGATCGCCAGCAGGGTGACGCCGGCGAGTACTTCGCGGCCGACGTTGTGCCGGTTCAACCCGGCTAGCGGCCGCATCCGGTCACGCCGCTCCGGCGCCGCCCCGGTGGGCGGCGCCGGAGGTCCGGCGGACTGAGCCGTCAACTCACGTCACCGACGTGAGCGATCAGGCGGTGGGTGCTGTTGGAGCGCTGGGCGATGCGGGTGCGCTCGGCGCCGCGGCGGCGTTCGTCCCGAGCGCGTGAGACTTGAGGTGCGCGAACTCCTCCGGCGTGATGGCGCCGCTGTCGAGCAGACCCTTGGCCTTGGCGATCTCATCGGCGGGGCTGGATGAGGCGACCTGACGGATGTAGGTGTCTGTGGCCTCCTGAACCTGCCTGGCCTGCTTCTGACTGCGTTCGGCCATCCCAGGTCCGCGGGCGATCAGGTAGATCAACGCCGTCAGGAACGGAACGAAGATCAGGAACAGGATCCATACAGCCTTCCACCACCCGTTCAGCTTGTGATCGCGGAAGAGGTCTCCGATGATCGCGAACAGTGCGAAGAGATACGCGATGAACGCGAAGCTCCAGAAGAAGAGCCAGATGATGTCCCAGAAGTTGCTCATGATACGAATACCCCTCCTCGTCCAGGCTCGCGGATGAGCCCGGGCCGTGGGCTGAATGTATCGTCCCCGGGACGGTGTCGTCTACACCCTGTTGCAGACGGTGTCCCCTGAGTTAGGGTCGGCAGCACAGCGAGCAGGTAGTTGAGCGAACGACGGAGGGGTCGGCGAGATGGCTAGCGAGCAGCATGAGATTCAGCGATCGGTGTTGCCCATTCCGGACCTCGCATATACGGGAACCGTGATGTACGACGCGACCGACCCGGACACGCATTACCCCCCGATCGAGCGTTTGATGCCGCCGTCGGGCGCGCCGAACGTCGTGATCATCCTAATCGACGATGCGGGGTACGGGTCGTCGAGCGCGTTCGGTGGCCCGATCGAGACGCCGAACTTCGAGCGGGTCGCCGCGCGTGGGCTGAAGTACACGCGCTTCCACACGACAGCCCTCTGCTCTCCGACGCGGGCCGCGCTGCTCAGCGGACGTAACCACCATACGGTCGGGATGGGAGGTATCACTGAGATCGCGACCAGCGCTCCCGGATACAACTCATTGCGCCCGAACAACTGCGCGCCGCTCGCGGAGACGCTGCGGCTGAACGGCTACAACACGGCCCAGTTCGGCAAGTGCCATGAGGTGCCGGTCTGGGAGACCAGCCCCGTCGGACCCTTCGATCATTGGCCGACGCCGGGTGGAGGATTCGAGCACTTCTACGGCTTCATCGGCGGGGAGACGAACCAGTGGTACCCGGCGCTCTACGAGGGCACCACACCCGTCGAGCCGTGGGGGACGCCGGAGCAGGGGTACCACTTCATGGCGGACATGACGGACAAGGCCATCCAGTGGACGAAGCAGCAGAAAGCGCTCGCACCCGACAAGCCGTTCTTCGTCTACTTCGCGCCCGGTGCTACTCACGCCCCGCACCATGTGCCCGAGGAGTGGGCCGACAAGTACAAGGGCAAGTTCGACCAAGGGTGGGACGCGCTCCGCGAGGAGACTTTCGAGCGGCAAAAGAAGTCGGGGGTCATCCCGCAGGATGCGGTGCTCACCGTCCGCAATGAATGCATCCCGGCCTGGGAGGACATGAGCGACGAACTGAAGCCGGTGCTGGCCCGGGAGATGGAAGTCTATGCCGGATATATGGCGTACGCCGACCACTACGTCGGGCAGTACCTCGACGCGCTCGAGGAGGTGGGGGCGCTCGATGACACGTTGATCTACCTGATCGTCGGCGACAACGGCGCCTCCGCCGAGGGCACCATGAAAGGCACGACCAACGAGTCGTTCACCCTCAACGGGATGACCGCGCTGGAGACTGACGAGTTTCTGATTGAGCACGCGGACGACCTGGGCACCCCGCGCTCGTACAATCACTACGCGATTGCGTGGGCTCACGCGATGGACACTCCGTACCAGTGGACCAAGCAGATCGCCTCGCACTGGGGCGGCACCCGCAACGGCACGATCGTCTCCTGGCCGAACGGCATCGAGGCACGCGGCGAGGTCCGCAACCAGTTCGCCCACGTCATCGATGTCGCGCCGAGCATCCTGGAGGCTGCGGGCATCCCCGAGCCTTCCACGGTCAACGGGATCACGCAGCGGCCGTACGAAGGACGGCCGATGAACGCCACCTTCGCCGACGAGAAGGCGCCCGAATACCACGAGACCCAGTATTTCGAGATGTTCGGCAACCGGGCGATCTTCCACAAAGGGTGGACTGCGGTCGCGCGGCACAAGTTCCCGTGGCTCGGCTCCGACCACCCGTTGGACGACGACGTCTGGGAGCTCTACGACGTCGAGACCGACTGGACGCAGTCGCACGACCTCGCATCAGAGCAGCCCGCGAAGCTGGCCGAGCTGCAGCGCCTCTTCCTCATCCAGGCGGCCCGCTTCAACGTGCTCCCGATGGATGTGCGCAGCATAGAACGCTTCAACCCCGACCTCGCCGGGCGACCGACCCTCATCACCGGGAGCAGCCAAACGTTCTACCCGGGGATGAAGCGCCTCACCGAGAACTCCGTGATCAGCATCAAGAACAAGTCCTTCACGGTGACCGCCGACCTCGCCCTTCCCGACACGGGTAGGGGAGGAGTGGTCATCTCGCAGGGTGGGGCGTTCGGAGGCTGGGCGATGTACGTGAAGAACGGCGCGCTCTGCTTCGCCTACAACCTCCTCGGGCTGCATACGGACACCGTCCGGGCCGACGGGCCGCTGACTCCAGGCGACCACACCGTCTCTGTGCGCTTCGCCTACGACGGCGGAGGTCTGGCCAAAGGGGGCGACGTCACCCTGTTCGACGGCAACGAGCAGATCGGCTCGGGGCGCGTCCAAAGCACCATGCCGATGACCATCTCCGTCGACGAGTCCGTCGACATCGGCCAGGACATCGCCTCCCCGGTGTCCACTGACTATGGCGCGGGGGAAAACGCCTTCACCGGCACCATCCGATACGTCCGGATCGATCTCGGCGACGACACCCACGACCACCTCGTCGATCCGGCGCACAAGCTGCAGATCGCGATGACGAGGCAGTAGCGATGATCGACCCGACGGCTGGTGTCGCGGCTGTTCAGGATGCGGCACCCGCGTGACGACGGCGACCCCGCCGCGGCGACGCGGCTGGCTGGTGCCGACCATGGTCGGCTACAAACGATCGTGGCTGGGTCGAGACATCCTGGCCGGCGTCTCGGCTGGAGCCGTGGTCATCCCGCAGGCGATGGCCTATGCGACCATAGCGAACCTTCCAGTGCAGGCCGGTCTGTACACCTGCGTGGTGCCGATGGTGGTGTACGCACTGCTCGGCGGATCGCGGGCGATGAGCGTGTCGACCACCTCGACGATCGCCACGCTGACGGCGACCACCCTCGTGTCGGTCGGGGTGGCGGCGAGTTCCGACGACATCCCACGCGACCTGATCACGCTGACACTGCTCGTGGGGCTGATCCTGTTGTTCGCGCGCTTCCTGCGGCTTGGCTCGCTGGTCGAGATCATCAACCGGCCGACGCTCCTCGGAATCCAGGTCGGCGTCGGCGCGACCGTCGCGGTCGGACAGCTGCCGAAACTCCTCGGCGAGTCGGAGAATCCGACGGGCGGCGGGTTCATCCGGTCGCTGGTGGCGGTCGTCCACGCCGTGCCGAGCGCGAACCTGCCGACCGTGATCCTGTCGGTGTGCTCGGTCGCTGCGCTGTTCCTGTTCAAGCGATTTCTGCCGCGAATTCCTGGGCCGCTGATCGTGGTCGCGGCCGGGATCATTCTGGTGGCCGTCGGGGTGTTCGAGGGGACGGGGCTGAGACTGATCCCTCCGGTGCCGCAGACCTTTCCGATCCCGGTGCTGCCGAGTTTCGACAACGTGCTCGGGCTGCTGCCGGGCGCGTTCGCGATCGCGGTAATGGCGTTTCTGGAGTCAACGGCGGTGGCCCGTGGCATCCGGGAGCCCGGAGAACGCGCGATCGACAGTAATCAGGAGCTTCTGGCCACGGCGGCGGCCAACATTGTCGGCGGGTTCTACCAGACGCTGCCCGCGGCCGGCGGCTTCTCGCAGAGCGCGGTGAATAAAGCCGCAGGAGCGAGATCCCAGGTCGCGGGTCTGGTGACCGTGGCCCTCGCTCTGCTGACCGGGCTCTTCCTAGGACCCGTGTTGAGCTTGCTCCCCCAGGCGACCCTCGCCTCGCTCGTCTTCGTCGCAGTGTTCGGCCTGATCGATGTGCGTGCGATCGTGCTCCTCTGGCGGATCAGCAAGCGGGACTTCTGGGTAGCCGCGGTCACTATGGCGATCGGGTTGACGGCCGGGCTGCTCGCGGCAGTCGCTGCCGGTGTCGTGCTGACGCTCATCCTGCTGCTCTCAGCGTTGAACAAGCCCCGGGTAGGCGTGAGCGATCCGGTGGACGGGGTGCTCACTGTGAACCTGTTGGGTCCGCTCTACACGGCCAACGTGCTCTCGACCGAGCAGGCAATCCTGACCTACGCCGAGAGCATCGACGGCCTGCGAGTTCTCGTGCTGAACATGTCAGTCATCCAGGAGACCTCGGTGACCGTGCTCGACACGCTCGCCGACCTCGACCGTGAGCTCGCGGGTCGAGGAGTCGAGCTCCGGCTGACGAACCTGCCCGCTGGAGCGCTGCGGGTCGCGTCGAAGACCGCATGGTTCCGCGGGCTGGATGCGGCCGGCCGGGTGAGCTGACGCGACTCAGGTGACGTGGTCCTCCAGCCAGTCGAAGACGCGCTGATCGACGAGCGCGCGCGCCATCGGCTCGCAGTGCAGGTTCGCCCCCTCGGCCGCAGTGAAGGGAACGAGGGTGGAGACGGATGCGGTCAGCTCGGCGAGCTTGCGGGACTGGCCCGGCCAGAACTGCTCCCCCTCCGGATCGGTGATCAGCAGCCGTGTCTTGATGGACGAAGCGACGTTGTCGAGGCGGTAGTTGAGCACGGCCTTGATCGTGTCGTAGTAGCCCTCCGTCTTGTACGGACGGGCGCGAAAGCTCCAGGTGCGCGCGAGGTCGGGAGAGAACTTGAGCGCGAGCTCCATGTCGCGGTCGAACTTCTCGCGCTCCCCGTCGGCGAGGGACTTCATCATGCTCTTGGGCAGATGACTGGTCCAGGATGTGGACACATCCACCACCCCGGGGTCGACGACAGCAGCGGCGATGCGATGCTCGAACGCGAGAGCACGCGGCACCCAGTACCCGGCCTGACTGACCCCGTAGAGCGCGATCTTGTCCCGGTCGACGTCGTCACGGCCGAGCAGGTAGTCGACCACCGGGGTGATCACGGCTTCCCAGTCGTGGCGGAACGGGATGCCGCGCTCGAACAACATCGACTGCTGCCCCGGGCCGTCGAAGAAGAGCACGTTGTAGCCGCGCACGATCGCCGCGTTGCCCCCGAACGCCCAGAGCGAGCTGATCGGGCCGTCGCTGCCGTTGTTCATGATGAGCGTACGGCCGGCCTGCGCGCCGCCCCACGGGCGGAAGAAGTAGCCCGGCAGATCGCCGCCTTCGTACGGGATGCTGACGCGCGCGATCGAGACCGGCGTGGTGTCGACGAAGCCGTCCCAGGCGGCGCGGTGGGCGCGGAAGGTCGGGAGCAGCGCATCCGGAGTCGGCAGGGAGGCGACGGCGTTCAAGGCGACCCCGAGGTAGGTCGCCGCGCGCAGGTACGACCGGGCCGCGCTGATGTCGTGACCCGCGGCCGCCTGCTCGACCGCCTCGTCGCGGATGCGGGTGCCGAGGTCGGACCAGGCAGTGAACCACCCTTCGTGGTCGTGCTCCCCTACCGACTCGATCGCCGCGAGCACCTCGCCGACGTCGGAGGCGCCGGAGAACGCGTGACCCAGGACCACCCTCAGTTCGTAGTCGAAGTCCTGATTGTGGAAGAACCCGTCGATGAACGGGCCGTGCGAGTGATGCAGGGTTGTGCCGAGAGCCATTTCGGGCCTCCTTCGACGGACGCTGTCGTGCCGAGCCTAGTCTTGCGGTGCGGCGCGCACCACGGGTGCGCTCCGACGCATCGAGGCTTCACCCCAGAGATACAGTGCCGCGTAGACGACGAACGAGGCGACGATCCCGCACACGAACATCGGCGTCGATGGTCGCGACCAGTCCAGGTCGCCGCTCCGGATGGCCAGGGCGCCGCCGATGAAGACGAGGCTGGCCAGCTGGGCCTGGAAGATCTGACGGAACGCGCTCCAGCGGGCGTCGCCGAGCATCCAGACGTTCACGAGCCCGGGCAGCGTCAGGATGGCGCCGCAGACGCGCGCGGTCAGCGGAGTGAGCTGCCACGCCCAGACGTCGATGGCGACCTGCGGCACGACGAACAGGAAGATTCCGGTGGCGAGAGCGCACAGGCCGACCAGCGCGAGCAGGATGCGCACCGGCCAAGGGATGCGCGCATCCCGATCATCCGGCGCCCGCGGGTCGGCCGGCGCGTTGGCGATCATCGCCGCGAACACGAGGAACGGCGTCGCGATGTAGAGGGTGACCCACACGATGAAGGAGATATGCCCGAAGTGGAATTTCTCCCAGTGGAGGAAGGTCGAGATGGCGAGGAGGGTGGCGAAGACGAACACCGCTGGAAAGCCGTAACGCACAGCATGCCAGCGATTCGGGCGCACGACCTGGACGAAGAACCAGATGCCGCCCGCATACGCCGAGGCTAAGAACATCGCGGTGATCGGCGGGTTGATCGTCCACGCGAAGAGCGCGTCGGTGTGTGTGGGGAAGAGGTACAGGATGATGAACGCCGCCACCAGGAACGGGATGATGATCGCGCCGACCCAGCGGGTGTACGGGAGGATGCGGTCGCTGCCGTTCATGCGGGCTCGCCCGTCCGACTCGTCGCGAGCGCTTCGGCGACCGCCTCGTCGACGGAGAGCTCGCGGCCTTGGGCGATCGCCGCATCCAGTGCCGCCGCTGCCCCCGAGGCGCCGAGTTGGTCGACATACCCTTGGTGGAATGTGAAGGCCTGGGCGTTGTGCAACCCCGTGCGTTCGCGCAGTGCGCGGGATGCGCCCGTGAGCCGACCGGCGCGCTCGACATCCCCGTTCACGGCGGCCACGGCGACCAGCCCCTCGAGCCCGTATGCGACACCCTCGACGTGGCCGATACTGGCCGACAGCGTCACGGCCTGAACGAAGTCGGCGGTGGCCGCAGACACGTTTCCCAGCAGCAACTGGGCCCATCCGAGATGGTGGACCGCGATCGTCGCGCTCAGGGTGTCGCCCCCGCGGCGCGCCAGTGTGAGGCTCTCCTCGAAGCGCTCCAGAGCGGCTCCCACCTTCTGGCGCAGGAGTGCGACCCGGCCGAGCATCACCAACGCCATCGATTCGCCCCAGTCGTCGTCGTTCTCCCGGAACAACGCGAGACTGGTCTCCATCGCGTCATCGGCCCGTTCGGTGTCGGGCTCGGGCGCGGCCAGCAGAGTGAGCGCGAGCGAGATCAGAGCGAGCGCTTCTCCCGAGCGCTCCCCCGCGCGATGGAACAGCTCCGCGCTCTCGCTCAGGCCCGCAGCAACTTGGCCGTCCGGATCCTTCCAGAACGTGATCGCGCAGGTGAAGTAGAGCGCTGTGGCGCGGGCGAGATCGCTGAGGTCGTCGCCCGAGCGCAGCGGCTTCTCCATCCAGTCGCGCACCTCGCCGAGCAGGCCGTCGATCCACCAGTAGATGTAGAAGGCCCACGACATGTGCGCAGCGCGCTCCCAGTCGCGGGTGTCGAGCAGGTAGCGCTCGGCGGCGCGCAGATTGTCGCGCTCATCGCCTAGCCGCAGCACCCACTCGCGCTGACGCTCCTGTTCGAGCTCGAACTCGACGCGGTCGCCGAGGCGTACGAAGAAGTCGGCGTGGGCATCCCGAATTCGCGTCAGCTCTCCGGCTGACTCGAGTTGTTCGATGGCATACTCCCGAACTACCGAGAGCATCGAGAAGCGAGGACGCTCGGCGTTGTCGTGCTGGCTGACGAGACTGTTGTCGACGAGAACGGCGAGGTCGCTGATGATGTCTCCCCCGGCATCGCCGTCCGTTTGATCGCGGTCGGCGCCGACGAACTCGGCCGCCTCGAGGGTGAACCCGCCCTCGAAGACGCCCAGCCGGGCGAGCAGCCGCTTCTCGCGGTCGTCGAGCAATTGCGTGCTCCACTCGATGGTGCTGCGCAGGGTCTGCTGCCGCTGGGGCAGATCTCGGGATCCGCCCACGAGCAGGCTGAGACGCCGGTCGAGTCGTTCGAGCAGATCAGCGGGCGACAGCACCCGGATGCGTGCCGCCGCGAGCTCGATCGCTAGCGGGACCCCATCCACCGCCGCGCACACGGCGCTGACAGTGGCGGCATTCTCCGGCGTGATCTCGAAATCGGGCTTCACGGCGTGGGCCCGCTCGACGAACAGGGCGACGGATGCAGCTCCCGCCAGCGGCCTCACCTCGAAGCTCTGCTCGGCGCCGACGCGGAGAAGGGACCGGCTCGTGACGATGACCGCCAGGCCGGGTGCCGACGACAGCAACGTCGTCAGCAGCGGGGCCGCCGGCAGCACCTGCTCGAAGTTGTCGAGCACCAACAGGATGCGACGAGCGCCCAACGCCGTAATCACGTTGTCGACTATCGGCGCCTCGCCCATGTCGCGCACGCCCAGTGCGTGGGCGATCGCGTTAGGCACTCGGGTCGGGTCGTGAACGGCTGAGAGATCGACGAAGACGGTGCCGTCGACGAACTTCGCCGCGCTCGCGCGCGCCGCCGCGATGGCCAGGCGGCTCTTGCCGATGCCGCCAGGGCCCGTGAGGGTGACGAGCCTTGTGCCGGTGTCGAGCATCCGGTCGATCGTCGCGATGTCCTGTTCGCGCCCGATCAGTTCGGTGAGAGGCACAGGAAGCCGAACCGCCTCGACGACAGGATCGGCCATCGGCTCGACGGTCGGCGGCGTCGGTGCCTGCCGGTGCACGCGGCTCTGGTCGAAACGCTCGGCCAGCAGGGTTGCCAGGTCGGCCTCGACGAGGTGCCCCAGTTCATCCGCCTGCTCGAAGTATTTGAAAGCCGCCCGGTCGTCGTCGCGGATGCGGTCCAGCAACTCGGTGAGACGGGGCTCCCGATTGTCGGCGGGGCTCTTGATGTACAGCAGGCGCGGCAGCTCCGGCGGGCACAGGTTGTACTCGTCTTCGAGTCCGGACACCGTCTCATCGGGTGCGACCCAGCCGTACCGCTCCCAGTAGAGGCCGAGGAAGACATCGCTCTGGTCGAGGTAGGCGCGATACAGCTCGCGCGGCGGATGCGGACGGGCACCCAGCTCGAACATGACCGGGGCGAGATGCAGGCGCTCGATAGCGGCTCGCGTCGTCCGGCGTTCGGGGGCGAGTTCTTTGAGAGTGGAGCTGACGAAGATCCGCAGCCGCTGGTCTGGCGTGCGAATGGTATGAGCAGTGCTCATGTCTGAAATTCTGTTGCCCCAGCCGCGATTAGTCCAGGGTTTCGCGCCGACTGCATATTCTTTCTGCTGGTCAGCGCGTGTTCGCCTCTATGCTGTGGCCATGAGCACGAAGAGCAGGCAGGGACCGCATCGTGAGACCACGTTGGACCTGGACAGCGGGAAGCGGGTCGGAAGAAGCCACTGGGGAGTCCTCGCCGGACTCATCGTCGCCGTTCTGATCGCGTATCCGTTGGCGGCGTGTGTCGCGTTCGCCACGCATCCGGCGACCCAGCGGCTCTTCGGCGGACGGCTCGAGTCGGCGTCGCAGGCGGGATTCCAGGCTTTCTGGTGGATCCTTGCCCTCGGCTGCCTCGCACTGCCGTTCCTCGTCGGCTTCGGGATCGCCAAGCTCTCGTCGCGGACGCTCGCCGTCGTGGGCTCGATCGTCGTGATCTTCCTGATCCTCGTGATCGTGCTCGGGCAGATCTTCGTCTTCTAGGCGGAGGGGTCGGCGGCGCTGCCGGAGTCGTCGGGGGCGCTTTGGGCGCGCTCCGCTTCGCGTTCCTCGGCCTTCTTGACCACGCCGTTGCTCCGCGACACGTTCGCAACCGTGTAGATGATCCCGATCAGCGGCATGAGCACCACCAGAACCCAGAACACCCAGATCGGCCATTCGGACGCCTCGACCAGCTCCCAGGTCTCCTTCACACCGATGAAGAATGCACCGCCGGCGACGATCATCCAGCCCTTGGCCTTGTCCAGGAACCGGACCGTCTTGTGCAGTTCCTCCGAGCCGAGAGCTTCGAAGACCCGCATGCGGTACTCGGTCTGAACCTTGCGCTGCTTCCAGTACGCGACCGGCGGCAGCAGCCACCACCAGTTCGAGACACGCTCCGGTTCGCCGACGTCGTGCATCGCCGCATCGAAACGCTCGCGGTCGAGCTGCTCATCCTGAAGCTCAATGGCGGCCTGGTAGAGCGGCCCGGCGAACAGCAACCAGGCGCCCACGAAGCCGACCCACAGGATGAAGAGATGCACGAACCGTACGGTAGCAGCCGGGTTGCTCCGCGGCCGGTTGTTGTAAGACCGTCCGGCTAGGCGGGTCGGTTAGCGGACGGTGCCCCGCGCATCCTGAACCGCCTGCAGGTCGCTGTACGCACGTTCGCTTTCGCGGGTCACGCGACCGCCCCGTGCCTGGACGGCCGACGGCAGCCAGTCGCTCAGGGTGAAGCGGCGACGGCGCGGCATGCGCTCGGCGATCGTGACACCGCTGCGTTCCGCGCGGGCTACCCACCCGTGTTCCATTCCCTGTACCCATGTCGTGTTTGCCATGTCTTATACGTTACGAAGGAAAAGATTCGGCCACGAGATGGCCTTGGGTCTATCTTCGTAAACATTCGGCCAGTACACTGATGTTCATGCTGCACTCGGTAGCGGTACCCCTCATCGACGACTTCGCCATGTTCGAGTTCGGGGTGGTGTGCGAGGTCTTCGGACTCGATCGCAGCTACGCCGGGCTCGCCCCGTTCGACTTCCGCGTCTGCGCCATCGAACCCGGTACGCCATTGGCCAACCCCACGGGAGCGTCGATCATCGCACCATTCGGGCTCGAGGCGATGGAAGACGCGGACCTCATCGCGGTGCCGGCTGCGCGCATCCGTGACGAGTACCCGGAAGAGTTGCTCGAAGCGCTGCGGCGAGCGGATGCACGGGGCGCGCTGCTCTTGAGCGTGTGCTCGGGTGCGTTCGTGCTCGGTGCCGCGGGACTGCTCGACGGGCGCGATGTCACGACGCACTGGCGGTACGCGGATGCGCTGGCCAGGAGGTTTCCCCAGGCGCGAGTCAACCCTGACGTGCTCTTCGTCGACGATGGCAACCTCATCACCAGCGCCGGAACCTCAGCCGGAATCGACGCGAGTCTGCACCTGGTACGCCGCGAGCTCGGCAGCGATTTCGCCAACACGATCGCGCGGAACATGGTCGTGCCTCCCCAGCGCGATGGCGGCCAGCGCCAGTACATCGAACGGCCGGTCAGCGACTGCACAGACGACATGCTGAGCGAACTGCTCGACGATCTGAGTGAGCACCTGGATGAGGCGCACACGGTGTCGGGGCTTGCATCCCGGGTGCACATGTCGACGCGCAGCTTCTCCCGCCGCTTTGTCGCGGAGACCGGGATCTCGCCGATGCAGTGGCTCACGCGGCAGCGCATCCTGCACGCGCGGTTGCTGCTCGAGACAACGGACCTCACGATCGACGAGATCGCGGTGCGCTGCGGCTTCGGGAGCGCGACGCTCTTCCGCCACCACTTCGACCAGGAGGTCGGCGTGGCCCCGACGCGCTACCGCCGCTCCTTCACCCGCTCGCCGCAGCCCGCCTGAGGGCCTCCCGCCGAGAGTGGAGTTTTTACCGTTTGAACCGTCTCAAAACGGTAGAAACTCCACTCTCGACGGAAGGTGGGCGCGCTACTCGGCGAGGTTGTTGCTGATGGCGTCGAGGGCGAGGGTTTTCGCGCGGGTGGCGGCGTCGCCGAGGCGGTGGGTGACCGCAGCGACGAGTCCCTCGATGAGGATCGCCTGCGGGAGTCGCGATGCGAGGGTGATCTCGTCGCGGAAAGTCAGGTCGGGCATCGTTACCACGAGACTGATTCCGGCGGCCTGCGCGATCGGGCTCCGTGCGAAGGCGGTGACGGCGATGACCGTGGCGCCCGCGGCGGTCGCGGCGTCGACTGTGCGGAGGGTGGAGGCGTTCGAGCCGCTGCCGCTGATGACGAGCACCGCATCCTGAGGCGAAAGCAGACGCGCGGTGATCTGCTGGCCGATGACGTCGAGCGGGGCTTCGGATGCGCGGCCGACGCTGGTGAGACGGGCCGCGGCGTCGAGCGCGAGGGGTGCGGAGAGGCCGTTGCCGATCGCGACGACGCGGCGCGCGACCGCGAGGGCCTCGACCGCCCGGTCGACCGCGCCCGAGTCGAGCAGCGCGAGCATGTCGCCCGTCCTGTCGGCCAGCTGGGTGAAGGTCTGCGCGACGATGCCGGCCGCCCCGTCCGGAGCAGGCGCCTGCTCGGCGGGGCGGTACCCGGCATCGCGTGCCAGCAGCACCCGAAGCTGCTGGTATCCGGTGAAACCGAGGCTCTGGCACGTCCTGACGACGGTGGCGCGGGATGCGCCGGCCAGCTCGGCCACCTGCTGTGAGCTCAGCTCGACGATCTCGCTTGATCGTTCGAGGAGCACGGCGGCGACTGCCTGCTCCGTGGGGAGCAGGGAGGGAAGGAGGGAGCGGATGGTCGCGATGACCTCACCGGGACGCCGGTCGGTCATGCGCTCGGCCCGGCCGCTGCGGCGATTCGCTGCACCTCGGCGGCGTCGAGGTCGAAGATCTCCGTGCCGTCGTCGGAGCCGGGCGCGGAGATGAAAGCGACGCGCGGCTCGCCCTGCACCGGCAGGTCGATGACGGCGAAACCCGACCCGACGGTGGCGCGCTCGGTACCGGCCGGGGCGATCGCGTCTGCGGTGTTCGCCACTCCCGGAGCAACGACCACCGGGATCCCGTGCGCCTCGGCGACGAGCGCGTGATGGTAGTGACCGGCGAGCACGAGTCGCACGTCTCCGGATGCGCACACGTCGAGCAGTTCGTCGGGGTTCTGCAGTTCGAGCGCCGCCAGCAGAGCGCTGGACGCGGGGACCGGCGGGTGATGCAGCACGACGACAGAGCCGTGCGGTGCCGGTTCGTCGAGCACTCCGTGCACGGTGTCGAGCTGGCCGGCGTCGATGTTGCCGTATCCGGCTCCGGGCACAGAACTGTCGATCGCGAGGATGCGGAAGCCGTTCACCTCGGTGACGCCTTCGCGCGCGCCGAGCACCTGCTCGAATCCGTCGCGCAGGTCGTGGTTGCCCATGGCGTAGACGACCGTGGCTCCGTGCTCGTCGGCCCACGGTCCGATCCGGGCCGCGAGCAACCGGTATGACTCGGAACTGCCGTCGTCCGAGAGATCGCCTGAGGCGACAACGACATCCACGTGCCCGAGCTCGTTCGCACGCGTCAGCACCCGGTCGAGCGCGGCAAGCGTGTCGACCATCCCGTAGTGCAGCGTCCCGTCGCCGAAAAGGTGGGTGTCGGAGAGGTGCAGGATGCGCAGACCACGGTGGGTGGACGGCGTCGGGTCGGTCACTCGTTCAGCCTATTCGCTCGCCTTCAACTCGATGCTCTCGGCACGCGCGCGGCGAGCCGATCGCCGCCGCACGGCGGACACAATCGGAAGCTCCCACTGCCCGGAGATGATGCGGTGCCGCACCATGCCGGAGAGCTGATCGATGATCATCGTGACGACGACCACGACGATCATGAGCATCCCGACGACGTCCCAGATGCGGAACTGGATGTTGTCGATCAGCATCTTGCCGATGCCGCCGGCCCCGATCAGTCCGAGGATCGCGGATGCGCGCACGTTGATCTCGAACCGGTAGAGCCAGAAGGCGAGCACATCCGGTTTGGCGTTCGGCCACACTCCCCAGCGCATGATCTGCACCCGGGATGCGCCTGCCGCCGTCGTCGCTTCGATCGCACCCCGGTCGACCGATTCGAAACTCTCGTACCCCCACTTGCCGAGGGTTCCGATCGAGCCGATCGCGATGGCCAGCGCGCCGGTGTATGCCGCCAGTCCGGTGACGGAGAGCATCAGCACGGCGATCACAACCTCGGGCACTGCACGCAGCACGGCGAACACCGCTCGCAGCGGCCAGCGCACGATGCCGGGGGTGAGCCCGCGCGTCGCCAGCAGGCTCAGCGGGAAGGACACGATCACGCCGAGCACCGTGCCGAACCAGGCCATCGCGACGGACAGCATGGTGGCGGCGAGCGCATCCGGAAACTTCTCCCAGGCGGGCGGGAGGAACATCAGGCCGAGGTAGCGGGCGAGCTTCTGAGGCAGCTGCCAGAGCGCATCCCACGAGATGTCGACACCCCAGAACGCTGCGACCACGATCACGGTGACGACGACCCAGACGACGGCACGCACCACCCGAATCGGCTTGCGCGGGCGCTCCTGCGAGGGGATACGGTTGCCGACCCCCGTATCGGCGCGCGTCTCGCTGACGATCGTCGCGCTCATCGCAGCAACCTCCTCCGGGTGTACGAACTGAGCAGTTCGAGCAGCACGACGAGCACCAGGATCTCGAAGATGATCATGCTGAGGTAGTGGTACTGGTAGAAGGTGCGCACCTTGTCGATGAGCATCCCGAGACCGCCGGCGCCGACGAGACCGATGACCGTCGAGGCCCGGATGTTCAGCTCGAGCACATAGATCGTCTGCGACAGGTAGGTGGGCGCCACTTCGGGCACCATCGCCGACCGATTCGCTCGGAACCATGTCGCCCCGGCCGCGAGTGCCGCCTCTTGCCCGCCCCGGTCGAGCCCGTCGAGCGCCTCGGAGACCAGCTTCACCAGGATGCCGACATTGAAGAGCACGAGCGCCAGGATGCCCGACAGTGCGCCCGTGCCGACCACCGTCACGAAGATGGACGCGTAGAGCAGGTCGGGCACGCTGCGCACGATGTTCATCACGAACCGCACGCCGAGGAGCACGGGGTTGTTCGGGTTCGTCGCCCGTGACGCGAGGAACGAGATCGGCAGCGAGACGATCACGCTCACGGCGGTCGCGATGACCGCCATCTGGACGGTCTGCAGCAGCGCGGGGAGGGTCTGCGGGAAGAAGCTGTAGTCGGGCTGGAAGAGCTGGATCAGGGTGTTGGATGCGTTCTGCGCGTTCGCGAAGAGCGCCCCCACATCCACCTGCACGGCAATCGCTGACCAGACGGTGATGGCGATCACGACGGTCAGCACGACCGCGATCTTCCAGCCGTTGCGTGGTTTGACAGGCCGTACGCCGAGCGGCGGTGCGCCGAGCGACCGTGGGCCGGCGGATCCGGTGCTCAGGCTGCTCACGGCAGCACCGCCGGAGCATCGAGCACGTCTTCCGCGGTGAGGGAGCGGCCGTAGATCGACTCGAAGACTGCTTCGTCGGCATCCGCTCCGAGACCGTCGTAGACGACCTCGCCGTTGCGGAGCCCGATCAGCCGGGAGCCGTAGCGCCGAGCCAGGTCGAGGAAGTGCAGGTTGACGACGACGGTGATGCCGAGTTCGGTGTTGATGCGCTGCAGGTCGCGCATCACCACGTGCGACGTCGGCGGGTCGAGGGATGCGACGGGCTCGTCGGCGAGGATCACCTTCGGCTGCTGCGCGAGCGTGCGCGCGATGGCGACGCGCTGCTGCTGGCCGCCCGAGAGCTCGGATGCACTCGAGTACGCCTTCGACACGATTTCGACGCGCTCCAGCGCCTGCATCGCGAGTTCGACATCGTCTTTCGACCACGCCGACAACAGGGTTCGCCAGGCCGACGTGTGATGCAACCGGCCCATCAGCACGTTGTTGATGACCGTGGTGCGCTTGGCGAGGTTGAAGCTCTGGAACACCATCCCGACCTCGCTGCGCAGGGTGCGTAGTCGCCGCCCGCGGAGTCCCGAAAGCCCGTAATCGCCAACCGTGATCTCCCCCGAGGTGATCGGGACGAGACCGTTGATCGTGCGGATAAGCGTGGATTTGCCCGCGCCCGAGAGCCCGACGACCGCGACCATCTCGCCCGGCTCGATCGTGAGGCTTACGTTACGGAGGCCGGTGAAGCCGTTCGGGTAGGTCACGCTGACGTCGTCGAAGCGGATGCCCGCTCCCGCCCGCTGTATCGTCGTCTCGCTCATCGCATCCTCATTCCGTGTGTCTCTGTTCGTCCGCCGCACGCCCCCGCACACTGCCTGCTCTGTGGCATGCCGGCACAGGATGCCCGGAGGCGGTCCGCGACGAAAGCCGCGGACCGCCGGTGCCGTTCTGGCAGGACCGGGATCAACCCAGGCCGATGGAGGCTGCCGCCTCCTGGGTCTTCTTGAGGCTCGCGGGGTCGGCGTCGACCAGACCGGTGATCTGGTAGATCGCGGTGAGCGCCTTGACGCCCTCCGGGGTGCCTGCGTACTCCTTCATCGCGTCGGCGATCTTGGTCTGCCACTTCTTGCTGAGCTTGCTGCTGATCGAGGCGCCGTCGTTCGGGATCTCGTCGGTCAGCGCGAACACGACGACCTTCTGGCCCACGTCGGGGGTGTCTGCCTGCACGACGCTGCGTGCATCCCAGTAACTGGTGCCGACCTCGGCATCGCCGTTGTAGACGGCGAGCACGCTGGCGTCGTTGGCCGTGACCTGCACGGTCTTGATGTCGGTGTCTGCCGAGATTCCGGCCTTCTTCAGCGCTGCGACCGGGAAGATGTATCCGGCCGGGGATGCGGCCTGCAGCAGCGAGACCGTCGCGCCCTTGATCTTCTTGATGCTGTCGAGCCCGGCGGGGCCGGTGCCCTTCTCCGTGCCGTTGCAGTACAGCATGCCGTTGGCGCCCTTCACCGGGGTGTCGGCGCAGTACTTGTCAGGGTTGTTCGTGAAGAACTGCGCGGCGTACGAGTTCTTGCCCGCGCGCTGCGTCTGCAGAGCCGGAACGGCGCCGTACTTGTCGCAGGCCTGGCTCATCTGCAGGCTGGGCAGCATGCCGATCTGCGCCTGGTTGCTGCCGATGGCCTCGACGGCCGCCTGGTAGTCCTGCGTGATGACGCCCTTGACCGGGATGCCGAGGCTCTTTGTCAGCGCCTCTTCGAGGGGTTTGACCGTCTCGACCAGCTTGTTCGCGTCGCCCGACGGAACGAGCGCGAGCGTGAGCTGGGTCGGGTCTTTCGCCGAGTCGTCGGCGGTGCCCGTGCAGATATCGGACGAACCGGCAGAGTTGGTGGCGCCAGCGGCGGTCTGCTGCTGCACACCGCAACCGCTCAGCGCGAGCGCGGTGAGGAGCGCGAGGCCGGAAGCCCCCGCGACGGCGATCTTTCTGAGTTTCATGACATTCCCATTCTGTGCGGCGTTGGATTGCGTGCGAGGTGGTGGTGCGGTTCGGTGGATAAGTCGGGTCAGGTCGTGACGGGGGAGGAGGCGACGGCGCCGGAGATGGCGGCGTGGGCGACGACGACGCGAGAGCCCTCGGCGAAGGCCGCCGGTGACGCCGCCCAAGTGCGGATCCCGTCGTACAGTCCCGGGAACTCGGGAGCCGTCAGATGCGCCGGTCCCGCCCGATGCCCGAACCGGTCGATCAGCGCGACGACGCAGCCGGCCTCGAGGGGCCGCTCGAGATCGTTGCCCCAGATGTCCCCGACCGAGAGGAGCTCGGCCGGTTCGCGTCCGTCGAGCAACTCGGGGAGGAGAGCGGACCAGCCGGCGGGCTTGCCCGCATCCGTCACGATGCGGTCGACGACGCCGGCGAGGCCGATCGCCGACAGCGTCTCCCGCACCCCGTCGAGCGGCGCGTTGGTGACGAGCACGCGCTCGACCCGCTCCCCCAGCGAGCCGAGGAACTCGGCGAGCCCGTCCGGCGCCGAGACGGCGATGGTTCCCCCGGCGAGCTCCCGCCGACTGGTCTGATACGCACGCTGCAGAAGCTCCTCGCTGGCGTGCCCGGCGGCGAGCGCGGCGACCGCGGCGTACCCGTCGATGTACGAGGGCGACCACGGCTCCCCGTCGAGGAAGGCGCCCAGGCGTGCCCGCAGCTGCGCGTCGAGGTCGACGGATGCGCTGGAAGCGTCGTCGAGGATCCCCGCGATCACGGCCTCCGCGTACGCCCAGACGGGCGCATCCCCCACGCAGACGGTCCCGTCGAAATCGAGGACCAGGAGGGGCTTCTTCGGGGCACGTGCTTCGTTCACGAGTGCAGCTTATGCGGCTATGAACGTTCCGTTCATAGAAATCTTGATCGTGAAACGAGTGTTCACAAATCGTTAACCTGACCCCGGCCGCCCACGGCACCCCCGGCGAGTTGACGGTTCCCGTCGTTCTCAGCGCTTCAAAGCGACGTTCAATGTCAACTGAAGACGAGGCGGCACGAGGCATGCGCGATCAGGCACGCGCGAAGAGAGTGACGAGGCGCCGACGGGCGGTCACAACCCCCGTGGTGACAGCGAGCCTGTGCCGGCGCCTCGCGAGATGGATGCTAACACAACCGGACGTTCAGTATTTTTCATTCAGCGGACTCTCGGGAGATCGTCTCCGCGGTAGTGACGGATGCGCATCCAGTTGCGTCTGGCCAGTTGCGCGCACAACCAGACCGTCACGAGACCGCATCCGACGACGCCCCAGGCCCGCGGATTCTCGCCCTGCGTCGGAATCGCCACGGCGACCGCGACCGTCGCCACGAATGCGAACACAGCAAGCGTGACACCCCACCCGACGCCTCGTCGCGCCCGGGCAAAATCAGCACTGTCGCCCATGTCAGGACTGTACGCCTGATCAACTTCGGCGGCCAGAGGATCGTTAGTGCACGACAAAGAGGCGGTGACTGGCCCAACGGCGCACCGCGACCCTGCTTCAGCCCATCCGCAGCTCGAGCGGGAACCGCCAGCCGTGGAACCAGCCGAGCGTGCGCACCCAGGATGCGTCGATCCGGCGTGTGCTCGGCGCACCGTTCTGCGTCATCGAGTCGGTGAGCTCGCGGATGTCGCGCTGCAGCTCCGCGAGCGTGGTGCGGGTGAGCTCGACCCCCGCATCGCTCAGACTGCCCGCCGCGGCGAGGTGACTTCGGCACGGCAGGATGCCCTCGCGCGCGGGGATCCCGAGCTCGTCGCTGCACTCGGGGCAGACGCTCCCCTGCCATTCGAGCAGGGTCTCGTCCAGCCAGACACGGGTGTGGATCATCTCGTTCGCCTCCCCGACCAGCGGCGCGAGCGCGAAGCCGGCGTGCGTGCTGACGATGCCGCCGGGAGCCGGCGTACGCAGCTTGTCGCAGATGACGCAGCCGCCCCGAGGCAGCAGTGTGCGCGTGAAACGGCGACCCCGAACCCGGCCGAGCCCGTCGCGCATGGTCGCCAGCAGATCCTGGTACAGGATGCTGACGTCGAACGGCTGATGGCCGCCGCGTCGCCCGGCGCCCGCCTCCCAGAGCTCGATCTCGACGACGGCGTACGCCCAGGCGTGCCTGGTGCACATCCCCCAATGCTCGCGCAGCCGGTTGCGGGTGCGCACCTCCATGATGTCGCCGTGGATGAAGTTCCAGAGCGCTCGCACCTCGTCGGCGTTCAGGTTTCGCTCGGCGGTCGTGCCCAGCGGGCGATCGTAGCGCGGGTCCCCGGATCGACCGTCCTGGGGCGATACGTCGACCATCTTCGGCCTCCTCGTGTGCGTGTCAGTGTAGTCACGCAGCGGCCGGTTTGCGCCTCCTGGTCGCCGTCTTGAACCAGGCGGAGTCGGGGATGCGCGCCAGCAGCGGCCCGGCGACCACAGTGATGAGCACATAGGCCGTGGCGAGCGGCGCCAGCCGCGGCTCGATGCCCGCGGTCACCGCGAGCCCTGCGATCACGATGGAGAACTCGCCACGCGGAGTGAGCGCCAGACCGGCGCGCCAGCGACCCGGGATCCCGATGCCCGCATTGCGCGCCGCGAGGTATCCCGTGGCGACCTTTGTGCCGAGGGTCACGACCGCAAGCACGACGGCGGGGAGCAGCATGACCAGCAGCTCGCTCGCATCCGTCGCCAGCCCGAAGAACACGAAGAACACGGCGGCAAAGAGATCCCTCAGCGGCGTGAGCACTTGGCTGGCCTGCTGCGCGACCCGACCCGAGAGGGCGATGCCGACGAGGAAGGCGCCGACCGCCGACGACACGTTGACCTGCGCCGCGAGACCGGCGACGAGCATGGTCAGACCGAGAACGCCGAGGAGCAAAGGTTCAGGATGCTCGGGCGTGAAGATCCGCGAGACGAGCGCGCCGTAGCGCAGCGCCACGAAGAGGATGAGGGACACGACGCCGACCGCGATCGCCACCGTGACCGCCCCTTGCAGGAGACTCACCCCGACGACGAGCGCGGCGAGCACCGGCAGGTAGAAGGCCATCGCCAGATCCTCCATCACGAGGATGGCGAGCACGATCGGAGTCTCCCGGTTTCCGAGGCGGCCGAGATCCCGCAGCATCTTGGCGACCACACCGGACGACGACACCCAGGTGATACCAGCCAGCGCGACCGCTGCGATCGGGCCCCAGCCGAGGAGCAGGGCCAGGATGGCTCCGGGCAGGGCGTTGAGCAGCACATCCAGAAGCCCGGCGGTCGGCCGTTTGCGCAGGTTCTCGAGCAGCTCGCTCGCCGTGTACTCGAGGCCGAGCAGGGCGAGCAGCAGGATGACGCCGATCTGGGCGCCGAGCTCGAAGAAGCTCTGACTGGCGTCGAACGGCACGAGACCGCCCTCACCGAAGAAGAGGCCGACGACGAGGTAGAAGGGGATGGGCGAGATGCCGATCCTGATCGCCAGCCGACCCAGCAGGCTCATCCCGAGCAGCAGCGCGCCGACTTCGATCAAGATCAGCGTGGTCTCGGGCATGGCGCGCTACTCTCAGCCGGTGCCGGCGATGAGCCGTCCGAGCGTGTCGAGGCCTTCGCGGGTTCCGACGGCGATGAGCACATCGCCCGGGCGCATGACCTCGGCGGGCGTCGGGGAGGGGATCACGTCGTTGCCGCGGACGAGCGCCACGATCGAGACCCGGGTGCGGGTGCGCGCCTTGGTGTCGCCGAGGGGCCGGTTCAGGTACGGCGAGTCGACCGGCAACTGCAGCTGCTCGGTGAACAATCCGGCCGTGTCGTCGGTCAGGCTCGTGAGCCGGCTGAGGGTGACGGAACTTCCGAGCAGGTCTGCCAGCGCCGCGGCTTCGTCATCGTTCAGCGGGATGGACTCACTGCTCGCGTCGGGATCGTCGAGGCTGAAGAGCGCGAGGTCTCGGTCGCCGTTCCGGTGAGAGACGACGGACAGCCGGCGTCCCGCGTCGGTCAGCAGGTCATGGCGCACGCCGATCCCCGGAAGATCCACCTTTTCAATGCGTACGGCCACGCAAGAACGGTATCAGTCGGGCCGCTTGGGCGCTCAGCCGCCCCAGGCGGAGGCGGGCGCCTTGACGATCTTCACCGGAGCGGTGCTCCAGTGCGCGCCGTTCGCATAGTGGCTCGTCGCCCAGGGAGATGCCCAGATCGCGGCCGCGGTGACGTCGGCGGACGAGGAGGCCGCGAGGGCCGCAGAGATCCCCGGATAGCCGCGGTGCAGGTTCGCGGCGGCGTACTGGGCCGCATCCTGCAGATTGTCGTAACTGCCGAGGCCCGCGCCACCGCCCGAGCCGTAACCGTTGTTCAGGGGATTGTTGCGGTTCCACCAATCCGGGGGTCCGTTCTCCTGACGCATCCAGCGCAGGAGAACGGTGATGTTCTCGTCGGTGGTGGGCCATGCGCCGTCCATGAGCACCAAGCGTGCCCAGTCGGCGTTCGTCCCGTTGTTCGTGAGGGTCTGCACGCCGTCGCTGGCCGCCATGCCGTCGCGGACGATCGCCGGGGCGACCACGTCGGCGTCGACGACGTAGATCTGACCGGCCGGGCGCTGCTGCTGCTGTTGCGCAGTCGCGAGCACCTGTGCGGGGCTGGCTTGGGCCGGTCCGGCCGGCGAGATGGACAGCCCGGCCACGAGCGCCAAGGCCGTCACGCCCACTCCGACGCGGTCGATGATCGACCGTCGAACCACCAGAGGAGGTGCCGTCACCCGACGGCCCGCGGAGCGGCGGCCGTGTGTGGGGGTCGGGTACTGGGGCTGCATACCCGTTCGAGGGTAGCAAACGCCTCCGTCGGCCGCGAGCCCGGTGCCGCTACGAGGTCAGACCCGCTCTTTCGATGGCATGACGACCTCGGTGATGATCAGCATGATGCCCGCCGAGATCGGGATCGCCACGAGAGCGCCCGGCAGGCCGAAGAGGGTGCCACCGGCAAGTGCCGAGATCAGCACCACCGACCCGGGGATCTTCACGGCCTTGCTCATGACCCTCGGGGTCAGGATGTACGCCTCCACCTGCATGTAGATGAGCATGAAGATGAGCACGATCAAGCCGGACACCGGCGAGTGGATGAACGCAAGAACCGTCATCACGACAGTGGTCAAGATAGTGCCGATCAGCGGGATGAGCGTGATGAAGAACGCCAGAAGACCGATGAGGAAGGCCCCGGGAACGCCTGTCACGAGCAGCAGGATCGTGCTGTAGACGGAGTTGATGAACGCGAGGATCACCATCCCGCTCAGGTACTTGCCGACGTTTTGCAGGATGCGCTCGGCGTAGTTGATGAATGTCGCGCGGTGCGACGCCTTGACCAGTCGGTATGCGGCGGCCTTGGTGGCGTCGTAGGTTCCGACAAAATAGATCGTCAGCACCGCGATGAAGAATCCGGATGTGATGGCGTTCGCGACCGAGATGCCGAACCCGACCGCGCCACTGCCGATCGTGGCGATCACCTCGGGCTTCTTGATCTCCGTGGCGATCCAGTTGACCACTGTGCCAAGCACACCGTTGCTCGCCTCATTGCCGGCATCGAACCAGCCCTGCTCCCGCATGGTGGCCACCTCTTGCGGGATCGCCTGCACGAGCGTCGTGATCTGCGACACGATCAGCGGGACGACCACCCAGATGATCCCGACGAGCAGGGCGACGATCAGCAGGATGACCGTGACGATCGCCCAGGTGCGGCTCATCCCGTGCCGCTGGAACCAGCGAACGAGCGGGTCGAGCCCGACCGTGATGAAGGCGGCCAGGAAGATCGAGAACACGATGCTGCTGAGGTTGAAGATGGCGGCGCCGAGAGCGAGGGCACCCAGCGCGCCAAGCGTGACGAGGAACCCCCAGCGCAGCGGATGTTGGGTCATGGCCTGCTCCTACCTACTCGTTGCCGAGCGCGCGGAGCGCACGGTCGGCCGAACCGCCCAGCCCCCAGCGTTCGGCGAGGCTGTCGATCTCCGCTCGCTGTTCTGCTGTCAGGGGCGGATGCGCGCATCCACTTCGCCGAGGTCGAGATCCCGCACCACCTCGACCACTTTCGGCGCGACGAGGAGGTAGTCCGCGGCGGCGAGGATACGGTTGCGCACTGTGGGCGACAGCGGCTCCTCTTTGTCGGCGGCGACGGCGATGATCCGGTCGAGGTCGCCGTACTCGTTCAGCAGATTGGCCGCCGTCTTCTCGCCGATGCCGGCGACGCCGGGGAGCCCGTCGGACGAGTCTCCGCGCATCACAGCGAAGTCGGCGTATTGAGCGGGCACGATCCCGTACTTCGCGGTCAGGATGCGGTCGGTGACGATCTCGAGATTGCTCATCCCCCGTGCGGTATAGATCACCCGCACGTCGGATGCGTCGTCCGCCAGCTGGAACAGGTCGCGATCCCCCGTGACGACGTCGACCGGACCCTTCGCCTTCGTGGCCAGGGTGCCGATCACGTCGTCGGCCTCATGGTCGGGGGCGCCGACGATGGCGATCCCGAACGCATCGAGAACCTCCCGGATCACCGGGATCTGCACGACGAGGTTCTCCGGAACCTCCTCGACGTCCGTGCCTCCCGGAACCTCCCGCGCGACGCGGTGGGCCTTGTAGCTCGGGATGAGGTCCACCCGCCACTGCGGTCGCCACGCGTCGTCCCAGCACGCCACGATCGCCGTCGGCTCGAACTCGGAGACGAGGCGGGCGATGATGTCGAGCAGGCCGCGCACCGCGTTGACGGGGGTTCCGTCGGGGCTGCGCACAGTATCCGGAACGCCATAGAACGCGCGGAAGTACAACGAAGCCGTATCGAGGAGCATCAATCGCCCGGTCACACCCCCGATCATGGCATGCCACGGCCCTTCGAAGATTTTTTCCACAAGAATGTCGAAGACCGTCACGTTGCTTCGACGTCACAGTGAAGCGTTCAACGACCGAAAGGAAGAACGATGAAGTACATGATGTTCGTCGTCACCGATCTCGAGCCCGACACGACCCCCGACGACTCCGATGTCGAGCTCTGGGTTGACGAGCTCGACTCGTCCGGCAAGCGGCTCATCGGCGAGGTGCTCGAACCGCCCGCCAAGTCCACGGTGGTGCGCGTGCGCGACGGCAAGCTGCACGTCACCGATGGCCCGTTCGCGGAGACCAAGGAGTGGATCGCCGGGTTCGACATCCTCGAATGCGAGAACCTCGACGAGGCGATCGCCATCGCCTCGAAGCACCCCATGGCCCGCAACGGGCAGTTGGAGATCCGGCCCTTCATGGTCTGGGAGTGAGCCGCGGGCGGCGGTCCGGTGCCTCCGGCCGCCGCCTGCATTTCTTAACAGACGGAACGCACCGCGACAAGCACATGTCGCAAGGTGACGTTCCGTTTCTCTATCGGACACGCAGGTCTGGTCTCGCTTGCTGACTCCCCCGTACGGTTCTGGGCACTCACCAAAATCCCTGAATCCTGGAGTCACAGCATGCCTCTGCGCCCCCTTCGTACGGCCGCCGCCGCTACAGCGCTCGCCCTGACCGCCGCACTGGTTCTGACCTCGTGCGCGAGCGGTTCCGCCGATGCTGCCGGCTCGGGCTCCGGCGAGAAAGTCACCGGCGGCACGATCGTGTACGCCCATCAGCAGGAGCCCGCCTGCGTGTTCGGCGGCTGGATCGAGCAGGCTTACCTCTCGTACCAGGTGCTCGACAGCCTCGTGTCGCTGGATGAGAACCACAAGGTCGTCCCCTGGCTCGCGACCGCCTGGAAGCAGTCCGACGACGGCTTGACCTGGACCTTCACCCTCAAGAAGGGCGTGAAGTTCACCGACGGATCGCCCGTCGACGCAGCGGCCGTCGCGTACAACTTCGACTACTGGGTGAACGGCGGAAACAGCACGGCGAAGGTCTGGCTCGGCGGTTACTACAAGTCGGCCGAGGCCGTCGACGCGCAGACGCTGCAGGTGAACCTGTCGAAGCCGTACCCGCGGCTCGCCGACAACCTCACCCAGGGCTACTTCGGCATCCAGTCGCAGAAGGCGCTCGAGAACCGCACCAAAGAACAGAACTGCGAGGCTCCGATCGGCTCGGGCGCCTTCGTGGTCGACAAGTGGAACCGCGGCCAGGACATCATCCTGAAGCGGAACAAGAACTACACCTCGTGGCCCGCCAACGCGCTGCACACGGGCCCGGCGCTCGTCGACGAGGTGGATTGGAAGTTCGTCGCCGATCCCACGACGCGCGTGGCTGCCCTGCAGAGCGGACAGGTCAACGCGATCTATGACGTGCCTGCCGTGCAGTGGAACACGCTCAAGAGCGGCGGGTACACCCTCGACAAGTACGTGACGCCCGGGCGTCCGCAGCAGATCTCGTTCAACACGCAGGTCGGCCCGTTCACCGATGAGAAGGTACGGCAGGCGTTCGCGTACAGCCTGAACCGCAAGGAGATCGTCAACACCATCGGCCGCGGCGTCATCCCGGTCGAAGGGAACGGCGGGGTCAGCCAGGCGACGCCCGGGTACAGCAAGAAGGCTGCTTCCTGGTACAGCCTCGACACCTCGAAGGCTAACGAGCTGCTCGACTCGGCCGGATGGTCCGAGAAGAACGACAAGGGCATCCGCGAGAAGGATGGCAAGACACTGACCGTGACGCTGCCGTACGGCGCAGGCTCGATCATCAACGCCGACGGCGCCGCCATCCTGCAGGGCGTGAAGGAGCAAGCCTCCAAGGTCGGCTTCGATGTGAAGCTCGTCCCGGTTCCCCAGGCCGAGTTCTTCTCCGGCAAGTACTCGACCCCGCAGTCGTACGACCTGGCTGCCGGCTACTGGACAGCCGTGACCGCGGGCATCCTGTACATCAACTGGCGTCCCTCTACGCCCGACAACCCGAACTACTCCAACTCGGCCTTCTACAACGACCCGACGCTCGAGGGCTACATCCTCGAAGGAAACTCGGCGGCCGACCTGGATGCGCAGAACGCGGCATACCAGAAGGCCCAGGACTACATCGCCGAGCACGCCCTCTCGATCGGCGTCTACGACCGGCTGAGCACGCTGGCCGTGTCGCCGAAGCTCAAGGACGTCTGGCAGGAGCACGCACAGGGAGGACCGACGTTCTATGACGCGTACTTCGTCAAGTAGCGCGGCCGTCGCGGAGCGGGACACGGTTCCCGCTCCGCGGCGCCCCTCCGTCAGCAGGCGGGTTCTGCTGCAGATCGGCCGCAAGATCGTCGCCGCGGTCGTCGTGCTCTGGGGCGCGGCCACGGTCGCGTTCTTCGCGCAGACGGCGCTCCCGGGGGACCGCGCGACCGTCATCCTGAACATCCGCGCCGGTCAGGCCCAGGTGCGCACACCGGCGGAACTCGCGCAGATCAACGCGCAGTACGGGCTGCAGCGCCCGCTGATCGTGCAGTACTTCGACTACCTCGGCGGCCTCGTGCGCGGCGACTTCGGCACGTCGTACCAGCAGTTCCGCCCGGTCACCGCGATCATCGGCGAGCAGCTGGGCGCCACGGTCATCCTGTCGCTCACGGCGATCCTGTTCGCCTGGATCCTGATGGTGGTGTGGGTCACCCTCACCGCCGGGCGCGGGCCACGGATCGGCGGCGTGGGCTCGACGGTCGACGTGTTCGCCGCGGGGCTTCCCGCTTACTGGCTCGGGATCATCCTGCTGCTGGTGTTCGGGTTGGGCCTTCGCTGGTTTCCGGTGCTCAGCGGGAACGGCGTGAACGGGCTGATCCTTCCGGCGCTCACGCTGGCCATCCCGCTCGCGGGCTTCATGTCCCAGAGCACCCGAGCCGAATTCGAACGGGCGCTGGATCAACCGTTCGTGCTCTCGGCCCGGATGCGCGGCATGGGCGACTGGGGCATCCGCCTCCGCCATGTGCTTCGCCACGCGATCATTCCCGCGGTCACGCTGTCGGGCTGGGCCCTCGGCGCCACGCTTTCGGGTGCGGTCATCGTGGAGTCCATCTTCAATCGACCTGGAATCGGCTCGGTGCTGGTTGGCGCGGTGAACTCGCAGGATCTGCCGGTAGTGGTCGGCATCGTGACGCTCGTCGCGGTCGTCTACGTCGTCGCCAACCTGCTCGTCGACATCGTCTACACCATCGTCGATCCCCGGATGGAGGTCTCATGACCGCGCTCACCGCACCACCGCGCTCACAAGGCGTCGGCGCATCCCTCGGCCGACGCCCGTGGGGTCTGTACGCGGCGATCGCCTTCGCCGTGCTACTCGCGGTCGCCGCGATCGCCCCGCAGGTGCTCACCGTTCACGCGCCGACGGACATCGACTACGGCGCCGCGCTGCAGCCTCCGTCGACCGCGCACTGGTTCGGCACCGACGAGTCGGGCAGGGATCTCTACACCCGCGTCGTCTGGGGCGCACGCGAATCCCTGATGATCGGGCTCGGCGCTGCAGCGGTCGGCGTCATCGCCGCCCTCATCCTGGGCTCGATCGCAGCACTCGCGGTCAAGCCCGCTGCGGTGATCGTCGACCGGTTCGTCGAGGTCATGTTCGCTTTTCCTGCACTGCTGCTCGCGCTGCTCCTGATCGCGATCGCGGGGCCGTCGGCCACGACCGAGATCTTCGCGGTCGGGCTGGGAACGGCTCCGGGATACGCGCGAATGGTCCGCGGCCAGATCCTCGGTGCGAAGAACTCCGGCTACGTGGAGGCGGCGACCGCCCTCGGACATTCGCGGTGGCGGATCGTGCGCGCGCACATCCTGCCCAATGCACTGCGCCCGCTCGTGGCCGTCTTCGCCCTCTCGATCGGCCAGTCGATCGTCTGGGCGTCGAGCCTGTCGTTCCTCGGTCTCGGCGTCGCTCCGCCCTCATCCGAGTGGGGCGCCCTGCTCGACGCGGGACGCGCATACATCACGCAGGCCTGGTGGCTCGTCGTGATCCCCGGACTCGTGATCGTGGCCGTGGCCCTGGCCGCGACGACCATCGGCCGCCACCTGCAGACCTCACTGGAGAAGGGTGAGCGCTCACGAGCGTCGTAGAAGGAACCACGGAGAAACTGGTCGACGAACTCGACTGGCCGGCCACGCGTCTGCGGGTGGAGAACCTGCGCACCGGCTTCCTGATCGACGGGCGTCCGCGCGAGGTCGTCTCCGGTGTCTCGTTCGACCTTCTTCCGGGCGAGTGCGTCGCCATCGTCGGCGAATCGGGCTCGGGCAAGAGCGTCACCGCCCGGTCGCTCGTCGGTCTCGCAGGCGCGAACGCGATCGTGCAAGCGGACGCACTCGAGATCCACCACGAGGACGTGCGCTCGTTCACCCCGCGGCAGTGGCGGCGCATCCGGGGCCGCGACATCGGCTTCGTGCTTCAGGATGCGCTGGTCTCGCTCGACCCACTGCGTCCGGTGGGCGCCGAGATCGCGGAGGCCCTGCGCCTGCACAAGTGGGGAGACCGTGCCGCACGCAAGCAGCGCGTGTTCGACCTCCTGACCCGGGTCGGCGTGCCCCTGCCGCAACTGCGCGCACGGCAGCGGCCCGATCAGCTCTCGGGCGGCCTGCGGCAACGTGCCCTGATCGCCTCCGCGATCGCGCTCGACCCCGACATCGTGATCGCGGACGAGCCGACGACCGCCCTGGATGTGACGGTGCAGGCGCAGGTTCTCGCGCAGCTGGAGGAGATGAAGAAGCGCGGGGCGTCGATCATCCTGATCAGCCACGACCTCTCGGTGGTCGCACAACTCGCCGATCAGATCCTGGTGATGCAGGGCGGCGCGGTGCTGGAACAGGGATCTGCCGCGCAGGTGCTCGGGTCGCCGACGCACGAGTACACGAAGGCGCTGATCGCTGCGGTACCGAGCGAGGCCACCCGCGGCAAAGCGCTGAGCCCGGCGACGGGCGAGGGTGTTGAAGCGACTCCTGCCGTTCCGGATGCGCCCCGCGCGGCTGACCCGACCGGCCCGGTTCTCGAGGCGACCGGCCTCGTCAAGCGCTTCCACACGCGCGACGGCTCGATCACCCGCGCGGTCGACGGAGTCTCGTTCACCCTCGCGGCCGGTGAGACGCTCGGCATCGTCGGCGAATCGGGCTCGGGCAAGAGCACGACCGCCCGGCTCGCACTCGGACTGGAATCGCTCGACGGCGGCGAGGTGCGGCTGCTCGGCCGAGCGTGGTCTGTTCTGCCCGAACGGAAGCGCCGCTCTTTGCGTCCCCGCATCTCGGTCGTCTACCAGGACCCGCTCAGCTCGTTCGATCCGCGCTGGAATGTGGAGCGCATCCTGAACGACGCCCTGCGCGGGGAGCACTTCAAGTCGGCGGCTGCCCGCAAGGAGCGAGTGCTCGAGCTCCTCGACCTCGTCGGGCTGCCCGCAGAGGTCCTGAACCGTTTTCCGCTGCGGCTCTCGGGCGGCCAGCGCCAGCGCGTCGCCATCGCGCGCGCACTCGCGCCCCGCCCGTCGGTGATCGTGCTCGATGAGGCCGTCTCGGCACTGGATGTGACCATCCAGGCGCAGATCCTCGACCTGCTCGTCGACCTGCAGCGGGAGACAGGTGTGAGCTACCTCTTCATCTCGCACGATCTCGGTGTCATCAGTCACCTCAGCGATCGCGTACTCGTCATGAAAGACGGTGTCGTGGTCGAGGAGGGCCGGCCCGACGACATCTTCCGTCACCCGACGCATCCATACACCCGCAGCTTGATAGCGTCGATTCCGGAGTTCGACCCGGCCTCGTTCGCCGACACCCCCATCGACAAGGACTGACCCGCACCATGGCAGAACGCAAGCAACTCTTCCTCAACCTCTTCGAGATGGCCACGGCAAGCCACATCACCCACGGTCTCTGGCCGCTGCCGGGCAACAATCGCGAGCGCTTCGCCGACATCGACTACTGGACCGAGCTGGCCCAGATCCTCGAACACGGCGGATTCGACGGCATCTTCCTCGCCGACGTGATCGGTGCGTACGACGTCTTCCGCGGAGGGCCCGAGACGGCCCTGCGCGAAGGTCTCCAGAGCCCGAACATCGACCCGCTCCTCGTCATCCCGGCCATGGCCGCCGTGACCGAGCGCCTCGGCTTCGGGGTCACCTTCTCGACCACGTATGAGCCACCCTTCGCGTTCGCGCGACGGATGTCGACACTCGACCACCTGACCAAGGGTCGCGTCGGCTGGAACGTCGTCACCTCGTACCTCCCCAATGCGGCCCACAACTTCGGCCTCGACGGCGAAGTACCGCACGACCTGCGCTACCAGTACGCCGACGAGTACCTCGACGTGCTCTACAAGCTGTGGGAGGGCTCGTGGGACGATGACGCGGTCGTCGCCGATCGCGCGAACAAGATCTTCACCGACCCGTCCAAGGTGCGGTACATCAACCACGTCGGCGAGCGCCACCGCGTCTCGGGGCCGCACATCGTGCATCCGTCGCGCCAGCGCACACCTGTCCTCTTCCAGGCGACAGGATCGCCAGCGGGCATCGAGTTCGCCGGCCGTCACGCCGAGGTGGTCTTCACGGGCGGCCGCACGACCGAGGAGTTCCGACGCAACGCCGACGGGATGCGCGACGCTGCTGTGCGGCACGGTCGCGAGCGCGAGGACGTCAAGTTCATCGCGATGGCCGGGATCATCGTCGGCCGCACGGAGGAGGAAGCGGCAGACAAGTGGAAGCTGTACCGAGAGAACTCGAGTCTCGACGGCATCCTGGCCCACAGCAGCCTGCCCGTGGATCTGACCGCGTTCCCGCGCGACATCACCGTCGCCGAGGCCCTGCGCCGTGCGGATGTGTCTCCCTCGAAGGTGCCGTTCCTGCCGCTGGAGCGCACGGTCGGCCAGGCGCTCGACTTCGTCGGCGGCTCCCGCGACGACCGCTTCCTCGTGGTCGGCACCGCGAAGACGGTCGCTGACGAGATCGAGAAGTGGCTCGACGAAGACGGCCTCGACGGCATCAACCTGCGTCAGTACCACTCGTTCGACACGGCGCGCGATTTCGCCGAGCTCGTCGTGCCGGAGCTGCGCAAGCGCGGCCGCCTGCCCGACGAGAGCGAGCGGTCGGACACCCTGCGCGAGCGGCTGTTCGGCGCGGGCAACAGCCGGCTCCCCGACCGCCACATCGGCGCGCGCTACCGCGGCGGCGCGAACCTCGACAACCCCGTCGAGCCGCTCCGGTTCGATACGGCGAACGCAGCCTCGTTCTGATGACCGACCAGAAGACCATCTCGGTCGTCGGGGTCAGCGGCAGCCCGACGCATCCGTCGCGGACCACCGCGCTGGTGGCAGAGGTGACATCGGCGTTCGCTACCGAGCTCGGCGGCACGGCCACGGTGGTCGAACTCGCGCCGCTGCTGGGGGAACTCGGCGCGGGGCCGTTCCGCGGCCAGCTCGGGCCGAACGCGGTCGAGGCCCTCGAGAAGGTTGAGGCGGCGGATGTGGTCGTCGTCGGATCGCCCGCGTACCGCGCCACATACACCGGGCTCTTCAAGCTGTTCTTCGACCACATCGGCCAGTACGCGCTGGTGGGCAAGCCGATCGTGCTGACCGCGACCGGCGGCAGCGACCGGCACGCGCTGCTGGTGGAACACCAGATGCGGCCGCTGTTCGGCTTCTTCCAGTCGCTGACGCTCCCGCTCGGCATCTTCGCGGGCGAACGCGACTTCGAGGACTACCGCATCGTGTCGGATGACCTGGAGGGGCGCATCCAGTCGTCGCTGAAGCGCTCGCTTCCGCTCATCCGCTCGCACCTGGACCCCGACGAGGTCACGATCGACGCCGGCTTCGCCCGCCCCCACGACTTCTAACCCGCCCCTGCCCTCTTCTCCCTCCCTCCTCCCCTCCTCCCCTCCCCTCCTCTTTCCTGGCGTCGAGTGTGGAGTATTTACCGTTTGAAGCGTTTCAGAACGGTAAATACTCCACTTTCGAGCGACGGGATGGGGTGGGGGTGGGAGTGGGGAGGGGTGGGGATGGGGGATGGGGGCGGGGTTAGCCGAGGACTTCGGTGATGCCTGAGATGACGAGGCCGGCGGCGCCGTGGGAGCGGGCGATGTCGGCGGCGGCGCGAGTCGGGATGATGTGGCCGACCACAGGCTTGCCCGGCGACCGGATACTCGCCCACGCCGCATCCGACGCCTCGTAGTCGATCCCGAGCAGGTTCCAGTATCCCTGCGTCGAGGAGAGCAGTGTCGGCGACGCATCCAGCTCCGAGCCGTAGTAGTAGCCCCAGGATTTCAGGCCGTTGTCGCGCGCGAACTGTGCCCAGGTCCTGCTCGTGCAGTATCCCTTCGCGATGAAGGTCTGGCCGGGATTCTTCATCCGGTCCATCAGTCGGAGCAGCTCGGGAAAATACGTGGCCGGAACGACCTTCGGGTCGACGAAGATCGCGTGCGTCGAACCGAACTCGGCGACGAGGGTCTCGAACCGCAGGTACGGCCGGGACGGCTGCTTCGGGTCGGTGGTCTCTGCCGCCGTGATCCGGTGCTCCGAGACTTCGGCCCAGGTGTGATCGGCCACGACGAAGCCCTGGGTTCCGGATGTGCGGTCGAGCGTGGCATCGTGCAGCCCGAACCACACACCGTCGCTCGTGCGCGCCAGTGAGATCTCCAGGGCGTCTACGCCGCGGTCGACGGAGTTGCGGTACGCGAACAGGGACATCTCGGGCCAGTCCTTGGAGCCGCCGCGATGCGCCACCGTGAACAGTTCCGACTCGAGCAGCGGCTTGACGAGTTTGCCGTGCGACTTGGTGAGCTGGGTGACGACGAACGGGGTCGCGATACCGGCAGCGGCGATGACGAGCACCCCGGCCGCGCCTCCGATGAGGGCACGCCGGGAGAGCACGCGCCGCGACTCACCGTGGCGGGGAGCCTCCCCCGCCCCGTGTTCGCCCGCGCCGTGTTCGCCCGCCTCGTCCGTCACGCAGCGACCCTAACCCGCGATGCTCCGAAACACACGGACCGCGCCCGCGGACCGCGCCCGCGGACCGGGCTCGACCTCAGCGCTCCTTGGCCGGCCCGGCGAACTTGTCCAGCAGCGTGGCGAAGGTGATGACCTCATCCTCGTCCCACCCGGTGAAGACTTCGCCGAAGCGCACGCGGTTGGCGGCGCGGATGGCCTCGAACCGCGCGCCTGCCTCGGGCGTCGGCGAGTAGAGGTCGGCCCGCCGGTCTTCCGAATCCGGCTCCGACGTGACGTAGCCGGAGTCCTTCAGGATGCGCAGCTGGCGGCTGACCGAGCTCTTGTCCATCCCGGTCACCGCGATGATGACCGCCGGAGCGACTGGATGCTTCACCGCCACGACGTTCATGACGGCGTACGCCGATGGCTGCAGGTCGGGCGCGAACGCCGCAGCGCTCTCGTGCAGGTTCGTGCGGATCGTCTTGATGAACCGCCCGATGGCCTGCTCGATCGTTTCGACAGCCTCACGACGCGCATCCGGATCCACGGAGACCAGCGTAAGCCCGCCCATCGTCAGCCGCGCTGAGGACTGTCCACCGGGTCGCCGTGCCCGCTACCACCCGGACCACGGTCGCCTCCAGAACCCTCACGCGCGAGCCGGGCCTCGTCATCGACGCGACCCTCCTCCTCCAGGAGCGCCTCGCCCGCCGGGTCGCCGGCGATCTCTGCGGCGCTGGCGGAGACGAGCGTTCCGGCGGCCGACTCCTCGGCGATCTGCTCGACCGAGGTCTTCGTTCCGAGCTTGAGGTTCGGGAGGAAGGAGATCGCGATGATCGAGATGATCGCGAGCGGCACCGCCAGCAGGAAGACGTCGGCGACGGCCTCACCATATGCCGACTCGATGACGGTCCGGATGGGGAGCGGCAGCTTGCTGAGGTCGGGGATCGATCCGCTGCCGCCGGTGGCCGAGGGATCGATGCCGAGCTTGGTCAGCCCATCCGTCACCAGAGTCGTGATACGTGAGCCGAGAACGGCACCCATGACCGAGACGCCGATCGTGCCGCCGAGGCTGCGGAAGAAGGCGACCGAGGCGCTGGCAGTTCCGATCTGTCGCGGGTTCACCGCGTTCTGCACGATGAGCACGAGGTTCTGCATCACCATGCCGACCCCGGATCCCATGATGAACATGTAGAGGAAGACCAGCCAGAAGCTCGTGTCGTAGCGGATCGTGCCCATGAGCGCGAGGCCGATGGTCAGCAGCACAGAGCCGATGACCATGTACCGCTTCCACTTGCCGGTGCGGCTGATCACCTGGCCGATGACGACCGACGAGACGAGCACGCCGGCGATCATCGGGATCGTGAGCAGTCCCGACTCCGTCGGCGTCTTGCCGCGGGCGAGCTGCATGTACTGGCTGAGGAAGACCGACGTTCCGAACATCGCGACGCCCACCGAGATGCTGGCGATGATCGCGAGCCAGAAGGTGCGGTTCTTGAAGAGCGTCATCGGGATGATCGGCTCTTTCGCCTTGAACTCGACGAACACCGCGGCGGCGAGCAGCAGAACCGCTCCGACGACCATCAGGATGCTTTGCACGGAGCCCCAGTCGAAGCTGTTACCCGCGAGCGACACCCAGACGAGCAGAAGGGAGACCCCTGCGGCGATCAGCACAGCGCCGAGGTAGTCGATGGTCACCTTGCGCTTGTGCGTCGGGATGTGGAGCGTCTTCTGCAGCACGATGATCGCCGCAACCGCGAACGGAACCGCGATGTAGAAGTTCCAGCGCCAGCCGGCCGAGTCCGTGATGACGCCACCGAGCAGCGGGCCGCCCACGGTCGCGACCGCCATGATCGCGCCGAGCAGGCCCATGTAGCGCCCGCGTTCGCGCGGCGGGATGATGTCGGCCATGACGACCTGAACGAGGGCCGTCAGACCACCGGCGCCGAGGCCCTGCAGCACGCGGAAGAAGATGAGCATCTCGGTGCTCTGCGAGAGTCCGGCGAGTCCGGAGCCGACCACGAAGATGATGAGCGAGAGCTGGATGAGCAGCTTGCGGTTCGTGAGGTCGGCCAGCTTGCCCCAGATGGGCGTGCTGACCGTGGTGGCCAGAAGTGTTGCGGTGACGACCCAGGTGTAGCCGGACTGGCTGCCGCCGAGGTCGGCGATGATCTTCGGCAGCGAGCTCGACACGACCGTGCTCGCGAGGAGGGCGACGAACATCCCGAGCAGGAGTCCGGAGAGCGGCACCAGCACCTGGCGCTTGCTCGTGGTGGCTGCGCCGGCCTGTTGCGGCGCGCTGATCTCTGTAGTCACGGGTCTCCCGAATAGTTGATGACGGTCAACTATATACAATTAGTTGACCGACGTCAACAACATCGGGAGACCCGGCGCGGGAATGCCGCTACAGCGGCGCCGCAGAACGTCCTACTGGACGGACCAGCCCCCATCCGACGGCAGGATGGCGCCGTTGATGTTGACCCCGTCGTCGCTCAACAAGAACGTGATCGACGCGGCGAGCTGCTCGGCCGTGGCGAGTGTCGGGATCGCGGCCTGGAACGGGCCGAGGCGGGCGCTGCCGGTCTCCGACACGTGCGCGGGCATAGGGATGCCCGTCGCGACGCCGCCGGGAGCGACCGCGTTGACGCGTACGCCCTGCGGTCCGTACATGAACGCGGCGCTGCGGGTCAGACCGATGACGCCGTGCTTGGAGACCGTGTACGCGTTGCCCGAGGCGTCGCCGCGGAGCCCCGCCTCCGAGGCGATGTTCACGATCGAGCCGTTGCCGGCTGCGAGCATCGCAGGGAGCACCGCACGGCTGAGCTTGAACCCGCCGGTGAGGTTGATCGCGATCACGCGGTCCCAGACCGCATCCGTCGTCTCATGGGCGGGCGAGAAGTCGTCGTTGACGCCGGCGACGTTCGCGAGTCCGTGGATGCTGTCTCCCGCCTCGGCGACGATCCGGTCGATGTCCTCCTGCTTGGTGATGTCGCCGACGACGGGCACGACGGTGCCACCGGCGACGGAAGCCGCGAGGTCGTTGAGCTTGTCGCCCGAGATGTCGACGGCGATCACGCGGCCGCCCTCGCGAGCGATTCGCGATGCGGTAGCGCGACCGATTCCGGATGCGGCGCCGGTGACGATCACCGTGCGTCCCTCGAACCGGCCCGGCGTGATCCGCTCCCGCCAGCCGGTCGGCTCGGAGTCCTCGGCCGGCGCGACGCCGCCGTTGACCCGCAGCACCAGGTCATCGACGACGGACTGGGGCATCGCGCCCTGGCTCATCGCGACGAGCTGCTGGAGCGGCAGTCCGAGCACGGGTGCGAGCACCGACTCGTCCATGCCCGACCCGCCGAGCAGTTGCCGGATCATCGGGCCGCCCTCCGGGTGCTGCAGCCAGGTGGCGATCGTGCTGTTGGCGGCCAGGGGCTTCGGGTCTGTCATTGCATGTTCCTTTCACTGCGGCTGCGCCTGCACGGCGCCGTCTCTGATTTATCTGTGGGTCTCTGAGCGGCTCTGGCTGTGGGAAACGGTCAGGGCTACCGGACAACACTGTCCGGTAGTACGCTACACCGGTGCCGACGAACGCGAAAGCGAATCTCGGGCCGACTGCCGGCCCGGCGAACCGGCGCGCGCTCATCGTCGCCGCACGCGAGGTCTTCGAGGAGAGCGGGTTTCAGGCGCCGCTCAGCGCTGTCGCACGTCGAGCGGGCGTCGGCCAGGGCAGCCTCTACCGGCACTTCCCCGACCGCATTGCTCTGGCCGTGGCCGTCTTCGACGACAACATCGCCGAACTCGAGGCGATCCTCGACCGCGACGATTCCACGCTGAGCGACCTCTTCGACCTCATCACCGCCCAGGCGATGGGGTCGACGGCGTTGGTCGACATGCTCATCTCCGACCGGCACGATCCCCGTACCGTGCACCTCGGGACCCGCGTGATCGCGGTGATCGAGGCGATCCTTGCCCGCGACAAGGCCGTCGGCAGGATCGCCTCGACGGTGGACGCGGAGGACGTGATGCTGGCCATCTCGATGCTCGCGCTGATGCTCTCGAAGTCCGACGCCGCAGACCGCTCGGCCACGGCAGCGCGCGGGCGGGCGATCTTCCGCTCGGCGTTCGCGTACCGGGCGTAGGCGCCGCGGCGGTCGCGCATCCGGAACCCGGCGGCGGCGCGCATCCTGAGCCGATTTCGGCGTACGATCCGCGTCAACGGCCCTCGTCGTGCGGGCCGGAGGGAGGTCCTGATGTCGGGCAACGGCGTGCAGCGCGTGTTGATCCTCGGCGGCGGATACGCCGGCCTGTACACGGCTCTCGGCCTGGAGAGGCATCGAGGGACGACGCCGATTCAGATCACGGTCGTCGACCAGAACCCGTACATGACCTACCAGCCGCTGCTGCCCGAGCTGGCCGGCGGCCACGTTGCGCCTCAGGATGTGACGATTCCGCTTCACCGCACGCTCAAGAAGTCGCGGGTCGTCTGCGCGACCGTCGAGTCGCTGAGCCTCGCGGAGCATTCCGCGACGATCAGATCCATCGACGGCAGCATCCGGACGCTCGATTTCGATCACGTCGTCTTCACACTCGGCGCGGTCACCCGCACCTTCCCGACACCCGGGCTCAAGGAGTTCGGGGTCGGCTTCAAAACCGTTGAAGAAGCCGTTTTCGCGCGGGACAACGTGCTGGACTGCGTGGCGAAAGCCGCCGCCAGCACCGACGCCGACGAGCGCCGCAGGCTGCTCACATTCGTCTTCGTCGGCGCCGGATACACCGGTGTCGAAGCCATCAGTGAGCTCCGTGACGTGTGCATGCGGGCAGTCGACAGCTACGCATCGCTCAACAGATCAGATGTGCACTGGATGCTCGTGGAAGCGCTCGACCGAGTAGCGCCCGAGGTGGGACCAGAGCTCTCGAAATGGTCCCTCGGCGAACTCGGCCGGCACGACATCGACGTGCGGCTCGAGACGACGATCGCATCATGCGTCGACGGCCACATCGAGCTCTCCACCGGTGAGACGTTCGACGCCGCGACACTCATCTGGACCGCCGGGGTCAGACCCAGCCCGACCCTCGACGCGACGGATGCGCCACGCGGCCCCAAAGGACACGTGATCGCCAACACGCGGCTGCAGGTCACCGACGACAACGGCACCGTCATCCCCGGGGCGTGGGCTCTCGGCGACAACGCGCAGGTCCCCGACCTGACCGCTGCCCAACAACCCGCGTATTACACGCCCAACGCGCAGAACGCGTTGCGTCAGGGCGCGGTGGCGGCGCGGAACATCGTGCACGACATCCGCGGGGAGGATCTCGAAGAGTACCGTCACGCATCCCTCGGCACCATCGCCAGCTACGGCGTCGGAGACGGGGCGGCGCTCATCCTGGGCGTGCGGTTGAGGCGACTGCCCGCGTGGCTGGCGCACCGCGCGTACCACGGCCTGGTCATCCCGACGGTGAATCGAAAGTTCCGGGTCTTGAGCGGGTGGGTCGTGGACGCGCTCTCGCTGCCGGAGGTGACCTCACTGAGTGCGCTGAGGCACCCCCGACGAGCGTTCGCGGCCGCGTTTACGGCTGAGAAGTCGAAGAAGTAGCGTCCCGCTTCTCGGCACCGCTCGACTCTGCACCGGGGCCACCTGCGCCGACGCGCTCGCTCTCGTGCCGCTCCGCCTCGAGGCGCTCGGCCTCGTCGCCGCCGATCGCCTCACCGCGGGCGACCAGACCGGCCACATCCGACAGCGGGATCTGCTTGAGGAAGAGCGACAGCACGAAGGCGAGCGCGATGAACGGGATGAGGTACCAGAACACCGGCGCCAGCGCGTCCGCGTAGGCGGTGACAATTCCGTCCCGTACCGCGTCGGGCAGCTGGCCCATCGTCTGCGGGTTGATCGTCGCCGTGGCGTTGGCAGCATCGGAAGCATTCGCCCCGGCACCCGCGAAAACGTCCGTGAGGTTCTGCGTGAGACGCGTCGTGAAGATCGTTCCGAACACTGCTGTTCCGAGCGCCGCACCGACCTCGCGGAAGTAGTTGTTCGTGCTGGTGGCGGTTCCGATCTGCGCGGAGGGGACCGCGTTCTGCACGACGAGCACGACGACCTGCATGATCAGGCCGAGCCCGGCGCCGAACACGAACAGGTACACGCAGATCAGCCAGATCGGGGTGTCGGCGGCGAGCGTCGTCATGGCGCCCATCGCCGCGCCCGTGATGAGCGTGCCGAGAATCGGGAACAGCTTGTACTTGCCGGTCTTCGTGATCAGGATTCCCGACACGATCGAGGTGCCGATCAGGCCGACCATCATCGGCAGCATGAGGAGTCCGGATGCCGCCGCCGACGTTCCCGACGACATCTGCAGGAAGGTGGGGATGAAGCCGATCGCCGCGAACATCCCGAGCCCGAGCGTGAGGCCGATCGCGGTCGCGTTGACGAAGATCGGGTTGCGGAACAGCGCCAGGGGGATGATCGGATCCTTCGCGCGCGACTCCGTGAAGACGAAGGCGGCCGCCGCGAGCAGCAGGCCGACACCCCACGCCCAGGTCTCGAGCGCGCCCCAGCCGTGCGCCTTGTCCCCGCCGAAGTCGGTGAAGAAGATCAGGCACGTCGTGGCGATCGACAGGAACAGCACGCCCAGGACGTCGATCGGTTGCGTGGCCTTCTTGTTGGGCAGGGTGAGTGCGACCAGCGCGATGACGAACGCCACGATGCCGACAGGGATGTTGATGTAGAACGCCCACTGCCAGGTGAGGTGGTCGACGAAGAATCCGCCGAGGAGCGGGCCGCCGACCGCCGAGAGCCCGAAGATGGCGCCGAGCGGGCCGAGATACTTGCCGCGCTCGTTGGCGGGCACGATGTCAGCAATGATCGCCTGCGAGAGGATCATGAGCCCACCGCCGCCGAGGCCCTGGAGGGCGCGGAACACGACGAAGCCCCAGAAGTCGGTGGCGAACGCGCAGCCGACCGACGCCAGCGTGAACAGCGCGATCGCTATGAGGAAGAGCCTGCGTCGCCCGAGCACGTCACCGAACTTGCCGTACACCGGCATGACGATGGTGGTGGCGAGCAGATACGCGGTGGTGATCCAGACCTGGTTCTCGACTCCCCCGAGGTCGCCCACGATCGTGGGCATGGCGGTCGAGACGATCGTCTGGTCGAGGCTCGAGAGCAGCATCCCTGCGATGAGGGCGCTGAAGATGATCCAGATGCGGCGCTTCGTCAGAAGCAGCGGCGCGCTGGTGGTGGTGGTCGTGGTCATGGGGCTCCAGGATCAGAGGGTGGCAAAAGGGGTGGCAGAGGTCTGACGGGCAGACGGGGTGACGGATGCTCAGCTCGCGAACACGCCGCGGGCGGCGGCGAGTCTGCGAACGAAGATGTCGTGAAAGGTGTCGGTCGTGGCGTGGTGGAAGAACTCGCCGGCGCTGCCGCGGAGGATCGTGCCGAGAAGCTGCACGACCGTCTCGGCGCGCAGGTCGCCGGCGTCGAGTCTCTCGCGTCGCTCGATGAGCAGGATGTCCTCACGCTCGCTCTGCTCCGAGAGCGCCAGCAGGTGGGCGAGCAGCCGCGGCTCACGGTCGACCGCCGCCATCAGCAGGGGCACGTCGTCGGCCGTCAGATCGAGTAGCTCCCACCGGGCGATGATCAGCGAGGCGAAATCGTCCAGCAGTCGGGGAGAAAGGCCAGCCCGGTGCGGCTCTCCGGCCTCGACGAACTGCTCCACCAGGCCGGAGACGTCGAGCCTCGCCGGCAGGCCGAGAACGGCGTTCTCCTTCGACGCGAAGTAGTTGAAGAAGGTGCGCCGCGAGACTCCGACTTCTGCGCACAGTTCGTCCACGGTGAAGCCGGTGAGACCGTGCTCGGCGGTCAGGCGACGGGCGGTGCTCTTCATGCGCTCGGCGGTGTCCGCCATCCTGCGCTCGAGCGTGCCCGTTGCACTTTCTTCCATGAAGTGCAGTCTTGCACGATCTGACTCATGGTGCAAAGCTCCGGATGTCCCCACTTCGGCTGGCAAGATTGCCTCGAGCCCACCCGAGGAGACCCCCATGACCGAACCCGTCGACCCGTCGACTCTCGCCCGCCTGGCCGAGCACGAAGAGTTCCTGCGATTCCCCGATTTCACCCATGCCGACGCCTGGGCAGTCGGGTCCCGGATCGTCGAACTCGGCACCGAGCGCAACGCTCCCATCGCCGCGACCATCTTCCTCGGCGATCAGCGCGTCTTCCACGTCGGCCTGGCGGGGTCGACCGCGGACAACGACGACTGGCTCGACCGCAAGGTCGGGGTCGTTCGGCGCTTCAACGCCAGTTCCCTCCTCATCCGCGATCAGTTCCGCGCGAAGGGCATCGACGTCGTCGAGCCGCGGCTCGGCCTCGACCACAGCCGCCACACGTTCAGTGGCGGAGCGTTCCCGCTGCGCGTCCGCAGCGCACTCGTCGGAGTCGTCGGTGTCTCGGGCCTCACGGATGAAGCCGACCACGACCTGGTTGTCGAGGTGCTCACCGAGCACCTGTCGAGCCTCCAGGACGAGACGCCAGCGAGCTAAGGAACGTCGAGCTGGCCGTCGGCGCGCAGCCAGTCGACGGCCTCGCGCACAGCCTCCAGGCTCGTGTACGCGGGTGCGTAGCCGAGCTCGTCGCGGGCCTTCCGGATGCTCATCGAGTGACTGCGCGCCACGTGCTCCCAGGTGGTGTCCGCATCCGTCGCCGACACGCGTTCGCGAAAGTCGTCGAACGGAAGGTACTCGAGGGATGCGTCGCGACCGAACCACCCCGCTGCAGCCTCGGCGAAGCCGCGAAGCGTGAGCGCCCGCTCGGAGACGATGTTGTAGAACTCGGTGCGCTCCGGTCGGCCCGGTCTGCCGTGCCGTCCCGCCCACTCCGCCTCGACGGCGAGCGCGAACGCCTGCGCGACATCGTCGGCGTGAACGTGGTGCACGGTCTCCAAGCCGAAGTTCGGGAGCAGCAGGGTCTCGCCGCGGGCGAGCGTCTCCCACACGCCGAGGTCCAGATTCGCCTGGGGGTTGATGATATTCCAGCCCGGGCCGCTGATGTGGCCGGGGCGCAGGACGCGGCTGGCGTATCCCTTCTCCCCTCCTCACGCAGCAGCGCCTCGATCGCCGCCTTGTTCGTTCCGTACGAACCCCAGGGCGGACTGGCGGGGTGGGTGGCCTCATCTTCGGTCGCCGGGACGGCCGTGAGAGTGCCGTACACCCAGATCGTCGAGCACATCACGAGCCTCGAGCGGCCCCGGATGGCGTCGACCAGCTGGCGCGCTGACCACTCCGTGAAGCAGATCATGTCCACCACCACGTCTGCGTCGAGGGATGCGATGCGCGCGCCGAACGTGCCGGCCGCGTCTTCCGCATCCCTGTCCACCACTAGGCGTTCGACCCGCTCCCACGCAAGATCGTCGCGGTAGGGCGCTGACTGCCCACGACTGATCGCAACCACCTCATGGCCGGCGCGGACGAGGCGGGGAACCAGGTAGCCACCGACGTGCCCGGTGGCTCCGATGACGACAACCTTCATCAGATTCCCCGCGGCTCAGTCGGCGGGGTTGACGAGGCAGAAGGGATGTCCGGCCGGGTCGCGGTAGACCCGGAACGTGGCCGTTCCCGCACCGGTCGTGGTCGCCCCGATCTCCAGCACGGCCGCCTCCCCGCGTCGAGGTCGTCGACTTTGACGTCGAGATGCATCTGCTGCGGCACATCCTGAGACGGCCACTGAGGCGGGTTGTACGCCGCGACTTGCTGGAACGCGATGATGGGACGGTTGCCGGTGGCCTCCACGATCTCGGCCCAGTCATCGTCGTACTGGACGATCTCCAGTCCGAGGAGTTTCGAGTAGAAGCGGGCCAGCTCGCGCGGGTCTGGGCAATCGATGACGAGGGATTCCAGGGTTCCGATCATGGCGCCACACTATGCCCGAGGCTGCCATCGCCTCCAGACCCGTCGAGACGAACGACGCCTAAAACGACCCCAGCTGTGTGCCGGCCATGCTGAGACCGCCGTGCGGATCGGGCGACGGTTGTGGCTCGTCGAAGCGCGGATTGGGACGGCCCGCTGCGCTTACCGGTGGGTGGTGAGCTCGCCTTGCCGCGAGGATCTCGACAACCGTCAGGGCGAGCATGATCGTTCCGCCGGCGAGGAGCGCCCATCCCGTCGGTTCGCCGCGTGTGAGGAGCACGATGCCGAACGGCGCGGCCAGCCAGGTGCAGAGCCCGGTCACGCAACTGAGCACCACCAACAGCACCACACGCCGACGCCGGCGCTCGTCCTGCTCGAGACCTGCCATCAGTGCGCTCATGAGCCCACACCCCCCTTGGCCACACCCTAGCGTGCAGCCACGGCGCATGGGAGGAATCAAAACGATCGCTGACCTCCCGGTTTAGTTCGATCAGCCTATGGCAGGCATTCGGGCCTCCGTCCTAGCGCGCCGCAGGCGCGAGTGCCCCGTCCGCCACATTCAGCAGGTATTGCCCGTTGACGAGGAGCGCTCTGTGGCCCACCTTTTCGAGGGCGATCGAGTATGCGCCGAACTTAGAACGATCCGACCCATCCGGTGGCCGAGCGACTGTCTACAGGATCAACGCGACCAGCACCGCATCAGCGTAGCCTTGCTCTGTGGAACAGACCGACGGGCATGTGACCGGGGCCCTGCGCCTACAGGTCGGCGGTTCTACCCGCAGCGAACTGCGGTCTGCGCTGGACTCGCGCGGCGTCCAACTCAACGCGCACGCCGAGACGCTGCTCGATCACGCCGCCTTCGAGCGGCGGGACCGTGAGGAGATCAACATCGTCGAGCGCGCTGTCGGCGATTTCAATCTGAGCAACGGCGCGACACTGTCTGAGGTCTTCGCTGCGGCTCGGGAGCATGGATTGGCGCTGTGCCCTCCTGACACCGGCCCATACCTCCGCCTCGTGATGACGTCGCAGGCGAATGCACCCGACTCGGTGCTGTCGGCCGGTCGGTCGCCCAGCGGCGCACTCAAAGTGGCGTCGGCGCCGCTGAGTGACGACGTGGACTTCCCGAAGGGCTTCTATCTGCGCGTCGTCGACAACCAGCAGTGGCTGCGGGGCTATCGCTGCGACGACGAGTACCGTTTCTCCGCCCAGGACCGATTCGCGTTCCAGCAAGGCGTTGACTGAAAGCCGTTCACGCGACAGGTGCTTCCACGTCTGCGTGGCGTCGGCGCACGAGCCAGATGACGTCGCGGCCGAAGGACTCGACGAGTAGCAGGAGCGCGAACGCGACGAGCGCCACGGCGACACCCGGGAGGAGTCCGGATGCGGCGAGCGCGAGTGCGATGCCGGCGACGGCCGTTACCACCTTGCGCCAGTAGCGCGGTGGGAGTTTGCGGTTGAACCACGGGACCGCCCAGCCGATCATCACGAAGGCGTAGCGCATCAGTCCGAGGGCGAGCACCCAGATCCCCAGGCTCTGCGCGACGTAGACGCTCAGCACGAGCAGGAGGAACGCATCCACCTCCATGTCGAAGCGGGCGCCCAACTCGCTCGAAGTGGCTGTTCGGCGGGCGACCCAGCCGTCGACCGCGTCGAGCGCGAGTGCCGGCACGACCAGGGCGACGAGAAGCGCGACCGAGATCTCGTCGGTGAACGATGCCACGACCATGCCGGTGATGAGTCCGACAAGGGTCGACCGCATCCCTGTGACGATGTTCGCGGGGCCGAAGAGTTCGGAGCGCCGTCGCTGCAGTCCTCGGATGACGAGCGCGTTCGAGACGAGCAGGTAGGCGAGCACGGCCAGCCATCCGGAGAGCGGTAGCAGGGCCAGCCGCCACTGAATGGCGAGCACTCCGATGAGCAGCACGAGTGCGAGACCCGCGAAGGCCCATCCGACGGCTACGAGTTGAACTCTTTTCACATGCGTCTCGTGTTTCTGTTTGCGGCGGCTATTCGTTAACACGCCGAACGTGTACCAATAGTTCACAAGAGGGAGGGGATGTGCTCGAAGCCACTGCATTCTGGACCGAGGAGCCGGGCGTCGGCGCTCTCCGCTCACAGCCCCTTCAGCCGCTCGGCGACGGGGACGTTCTCGTGCGGACGCTGCACACCGCGGTGAGCCGGGGCACCGAGACGTCGGTGTTCGGCGGGCACGTGCCCGCGAGCGAGAATGCGCGGATGCGAGCCCCTTTCAGGAGGGCGACTTTCCCTGGCCCGTGAAGTACGGCTACCTGAACGTCGGTGTCGTCGAGCAGGGGCCGGCCGAGTTGCTCGGCCGAACGGTGTTCACGCTGTACCCGCACCAGTCCGCTTTCGTCGTTCCGGCCGACTCCGTTACAGCGGTTCCGGATGGCGTACCCTCGCGGCGAGCCGTTCTCGCGGGCGCCGTCGAGACCGCAGTGAACGTGCTATGGGATGCCGCTCCCGTGCTGGGCGACCGCATCTCCGTCGTCGGAGCGGGGATGATCGGCTGCTGCGTCGCGCGGCTGGCCCACGGCATCCCTGGCGTCGATGTCACCCTCGTCGACCTCGACCCTTCGCGACGCAGCGTCGCCGAGCGGCTCGGCGTGGCTTTCGCCGAACCGGATGCGGCACCGCACGACCGCGACCTCGTCATCAACACGAGCGGCTCAGACGCCGGCCTGCGGCTCGCCCTCGAAACGGCCATTACCGACGGCGAGGTGATCGAGGCCAGCTGGTACGCGGATCGCCCGGTGACGCTGGCCCTCGGCGCGGATTTTCACTCCCGCCGCTTGACCATCCGCGCGAGCCAGGTCGGTGCGGTGTCCAGCCGTCGCCGCGCCACCAGAACCACGCGCGACCGTCTGGCCCTCGCCCTCGAACTGCTGAGAGACCCGGCCTTCGATGCCTTGCTCACGGCCGAGTCGTCGTGGCGGGATCTGCCCGACGTGATGACGACGCTCGCGGCCGGGCCGAGCTCCGACCTGTGCCACACGATCGACTGGGGGGATGCGTAATGCCATTCACAGTGACGGTGCGAGACCACATGATGGTCGCCCACAGCTTCACAGGCGAGACGTTCGGCCCCGCGCAACGACTGCACGGAGCGACCTTCGTCGTCGACGCGACGTTCGGCGCCGACGAGCTCGACCGTGACGGTGTCGTGGTCGACATCGGCCAGGCGGCGGATGCACTCTCGCAGATCACCGGCTCCCTCACCTACCGCAATCTCGACGACGAAGCCGAATTCGCGGGGATGAACACGACGACCGAGATGCTGTGCAGGGTGATCGCCGACCGTCTGGCCGACCGCGTCGCCGACGGCTCGCTCGGCAAGGGGCAGAGCCTGACCTCGATCACGGTCACACTGCGTGAGTCGCACATCGCGTGGGCGAGTTATTCGAGGTCACTGTGAACACGCATCCGGAGACCCCTGTGTTCTTCGTCGTTCCCGACATGATCGACGTCAGCGAGCGAGTGAGCGGCGGCAACGTGTACGACCAGCGGGTTCGTGACGGCCTACGAGCGACGGGCTGGGATGTGCGGATGGTCCTCGTCCCCGACAACGGGTACGGGCAGACCGCGACGGCGCTGTTGCACCTCCCGGAGGACGCCCTCGTGCTGATCGACGGCTTGCTCGCCGCTCGCGAGCCCGACGCGTTGACCGACAACGGATCGCGCCTGCGCCTAATCGTTCTCGTGCACATGGTCGCGGCCGAGATCAGCGAGCGGGAGCGCCGTGCCCTCCGAGCCGCGCACCGGATCATCGCGACAAGCGACTGGACCCGCGCCGAGCTGATCGCGCAGGATGCGACGGATCCGCACAGGATCGTGGTCGCGCATCCGGGAACCGACCGAGCACCCGCGACGACCGCGTCCGACTCGGGCGGGCGGCTGCTCTGCGTGGCGACGGTCGCTCCGCATAAGGGTCAGGATGTGCTCGTACGAGCCCTCGCAGGCTTCGCCGACCGCTACGACTGGACGTGCACGATCGTCGGGTCACTCGCGACCGCCCCCGACTTCGTCGCCGAGCTGACCGCCGAAATCGCCTCAGCCGGCCTCACAGATCGGGTCACGTTCACCGGCGTACTCACCGGCCGAGCGCTTCAGGATGCGTACGGTCGCGCCGACCTCGCGATCATGCCCTCGCGCGGGGAGAGCTACGGCATGGCGGTCGCCGAAGCGCTCGCGCATGGCATCCCCATTCTCGCGAGCGGTGTCGGGGGGATCTCTGAGGCGATCGGGGGCAGTGAAGCTGCCATGATCGTGCCGCCGGACGACCCGTGGGCTCTGAGCGTCGTGCTGCGCCGGTGGTGGGCGAGCCCGGCCTGGCGGTCGGAAGCGAAAACTGCAGCGCTCGCTGCGCGGGATGCGGTTCGGCCGTGGAGCGGCACCACGGCCATCGTCGGGTCAGTGCTCGCGGAGACTACGGGCACCCTCACAGACGACAACTTCACCGACAACGCCGCCGCCGGATCGGCGCCGCGATCGTGAGCGAGGTTCTCGAGGTCAGCAGCGATTGGCTTGCCGTTCGCGAGGCGGAGGACGCACGCGCCCGCGCCCGCGCGCTCGCCGAAGCCATCCCAACCCTCCTCCCACCGGGGCCGATCACCGTTCACGATCTCGGCAGCGGCACCGGCTCGATGATGCGCTGGCTCGCGCCGCTCCTGCCCGGCCCGCAGTCGTGGGTGCTACACGACTGGAACGCGACCCTTCCCCGGCGAGCCCTCGACGGACCGCGCCCTCTCGACCGGGACGGCGTCCCGGTCTCGATCGACCTCCGAGTCGGCGAGCTCGGCTCCCTCGAAGCCGCCGATCTGGCGGGCGCCTCCCTCGTAACGGCATCGGCCCTCCTCGACGTGCTGACCGCTCACGAGGCACACGCGATCGTCGAAGCCTGCCTCGCGGTCGGCGCACCGACGCTTCTCTCGCTCAGCGTGACCGGCGAGGTTGAACTCCGGCCCTGGGATGCGCGCGACAAGCACTTCAGGACTGCCTTCAACGCTCACCAGCGGCGCGAGGTCGACGGCCGTCAGCTCCTCGGTCGCTATGGCGCTCCGATCGTCCACGGGCTCTTCGGCCATGCCGGTTGGCACGTACGCAAGGCACGGACGACCTGGCACCTCACCGACCGCGAACCCGACCTGCTCCGCGAATGGTTCGAGGGCTGGATCGACGCGGCCGAGGAGCAGGATCCGCAACTGCAGAGCGATCACGCAGGGTACCGCGAGCATCGCCAGGCACAACTCGACCGCGGAGAGCTCTCCGCCGTGGTGTACCACCTCGACCTGCTGGCGTGGCCGCGATGACCGGCCGGCTCACCGCATCCCGTGCCCGAGAGATCGTAGCGTCGAGAGGGTTTCGTCTCACGATTCGCATTGTCGTCGGCGGGGGCGTGCTCGTGGCGGTGGTCGCCCGTGTCGGGACCGGCCCGTTCGTGCACGGGCTTCTGAGTCTCGACGCCCCGGCGATCGGTGCGGCGATTGTGTTCGCCGCAATCGCGACGGCCGCCGCAGCCTGGAGGTGGCAGCTCATAGCTCGACGACTCGGCGTCGCCTTGCGCTGGTCGACGGCCGTGAAGATGTACTACCAGTCGCAGTTTCTGAACACCGTGCTTCCGGGCGGTGTCGTCGGGGATGTGCAGCGAGCGGTCGATCACGGCCGAAACGCTGACAGCGTGGCCAAGGCCGCGCGCGCTGTCGTGGTGGAACGCACGGTCGGACAGGTGGTGCAGCTGGGGCTCACGGTGGTGGTGCTCGCGTTCTTCGGTGCCGAGTACGAGGGTTTCCTCTTTCCCGTGATCGGGATCGGGCTCGCCGCGCTCGCCGTGGGCGCTCTCGCTGCCACGGTGGCCAGTGCAAGGTTCAGACGCGCGCTGCGACACGAAGTGGTCGAAGTGCGTGCCGGGTTGGGCTCACCGGCCGTGTCCGCCCAGGTCGTCGGCGCGTCGATCGTCGTCGTCGCCTGCCATGTCGCAACGTTCGCTGTAGCGACGACAGCCGTAGGCGTGAACGTTCCACCGGTGCAGGTGGTGACTCTCGCCATCGTCGTGCTCCTTGCCGCATCCATCCCTTTAAATGTCGGCGGATGGGGTCCCCGCGAGGGCGTCGCCGGGTGGGCCTTCGCGGTGGCCGGCTTCGGCGCATCCGCGGGCGTCTCCGCCGCCACCCTGTTCGGCGTTCTCGCCATCATCTCGATCGTGCCCGGCGTGATCGTGACGAGGCTCGCATCCGTCAGCTCCAGGAGGAACCATCGTGACCGACCGACCGTACGTGACGTTGAGCTGCGCCATCTCCCTCGATGGGTACCTCGACACCGCGCTCCCGCCGAAGCTCGCACTCTCGAACGCAGCGGACTTCGATCGGGTCGATGAGGTCCGCGCTCGCAACGACGCGATCCTCGTCGGTGCCCGTACTGTTCGACGCGACAACCCGCGTTTGCTCGTGCGCAGTGCCGACCGACAGGGTGAGCGCGCGGCGGCGGGGCTCGAGCGCTCGCCGTGGAAGGTGACCGTGACAGCAACCGGAGATCTCGATCCGGATGCTGCGTTCTTCACTGACGGCGACGCGGCGAAGCTGGTCTACTGCCCACGGTCGGCCGGGCGACGCATCCGGGAGCGACTCGGCGATTCGGCCACCGTGGTGGAGCTGGGTGAAGACGTGACCATGACCGACCTGCTCGCCGACCTGGCGGACCGCGGCACGAAGCGGCTCATGGTCGAGGGCGGCGGGATCACTCTGACGCAGTTCCTGGCCGAGAACCTCGTCGACGAGCTGCACTTGGCGGTGGCGCCGATCTTCGTCGGCGATCAGCGCGCGCCCCGGTTCGTCGGCGACGCCGCCTTCCCGTGGACGAGCGATCGCCGCGCGACCCTCGCCGAGGTGCGGCAGATCGGGGATGTGGTGCTCCTGCGCTATGCCCTGTCCGACCGGTTCGACGACCGAGGCGGACTGTGAGTCGCACGCGGGAGCATCGCGAACCGGTCGGCGCGCATCCCGTCAGAACGACCATCGCGACCGTTCTGTCGGCGGTGACCCTGTTCGTGTTCTCGCTGGCGCCCGGACTGATCGGCTCGGGATCGGCGCTGGCTCTCGTGCGTGTGCCGCTCGAGAGCATCCTGACCCTGATCGTTCTGGCGTTCGTGCCCTGGCGGTGGGTACGCCGGACGGTCGCGATCGTCGTCGCCACCCTGCTCGTGCTGGCGGCGATCAGCGCGGCTCTCGACCGAGAATTCACGGCGACGGTCGGTAAGCCGTTCAACGTCGTGAGCGGCTGGTCGGAACTGGTCGACGGATACGGCGTGGTCAGCGACTCCACCGGATCGTTCGCGGCGCTCGCCATCCTGGCCCTGGTGATCGTCGTCGCGGCGGGGGCCGTTGTGGCTGTCGCTGCCTCGTTCCTTCACCTCGCCCGCGTCGCTCGGCGTCACCGGAGGCCGGCGGTGATCGGGGCATCCGCGGTGACCGCCAGCTGGCTCGTGCTCGCGCTGGTCGGCGCGCAGATCGTGCCGGGTGAGCCGGTCGCCGCGGCGGACACCGTCGACGCTGCCGCCGCCAAGGTCGATCAGGTGAGCGTCGCCGCTCGCGATCAGGCCGCCTTCGACAAAGCCGGGGCGACGGATGCGTATGCCCACCTGCCGGCGTCCGACCTGCTCACGGGGTTGAAGGGCAAGGACGTCATCGTCGCCTTCATCGAGAGCTACGGCCAGGTCGCCGTTCAGAACACGTCCTTCTCTCCCGGGGTGGATGCGGTGCTCAAGCAGGGAAACAAGCAGCTCGCGGCAAGCGGCTACTCCGAGCGGAGCGCTTTCCTCACCTCGTCGACGTTCGGCGGGATCAGCTGGCTGGCCCATTCGACACTGCAGTCCGGGCTCTGGGTCGACTCGCAGCAGAAGTACGACCAGGTCACGGCAGGAAATCGGCTGACGCTGAGCAGTGCCTTCAAGAAGGCGGGCTGGCAGACCGTCAGCGACGTGCCATCCGATACGAAGCCGTGGCCGGTCGGCAGCTCGTTCTACCAGTACGGCAAGCAGTTGAACGCGACCAATGTCGGGTACGCGGGTCCGCGCTTCAGCTACGCTCGCATCCCGGACCAATACACGTGGTCGTACTTTCAGCAGAGTGAGCTGTCGAAGCCGCACAAGCCGCTGATGGCCGAGATCGACTTCGTCTCGTCGCACACGCCGTGGACGCCGCTGCCGCATCTGGTGCCCTGGGACTCGATCGGCGACGGTTCGATCTACGGCCCGCAGCCGGCGCAGGGGCTCCCGCCGAGCGTTGTGTGGCAGGATCCGCGCCACGTGCAGCAGCTGTACGGCCAGTCCATCGAGTACTCGATGAGCAGCCTCTTCTCGTTCCTCACCACATTCGACGACCCGAACCTCGTGCTGGTTGTGCTCGGCGACCACCAGCCTGCGACGGTGGTCAGCGGGGCCGGCGCGAACCACCAGGTTCCGATCAGCATCATCTCGAAGGACGCGGCGGTCATCGACCGGATCTCGTCGTGGAAGTGGCAGCCGGGGATGCTTCCCTCGCCGACCGCTCCGGTGTGGCGGATGGATGCGTTCCGCAACCGGTTCCTCGACGCGTACGGCCCGTAGTCGCGTTTGCGCATGACCACGGATTGAACCATTTGCGCGGCCCGCTCGTGTCGTTTAAGTGGCCTACCTTGGCGGAGGCTCGAATCGAAAGCAGGTGTTCAGATGACTGACAGCGGCCGTGGCCTTCGGGTCATGCGAATCCTCAGCGCGATCGTCCTCTTGGCGATCGCCGGGATCCATCTCTTCCTCGTGTTCGACGGTGTCGGCGGCCTTCTGGGCGTCCTCTTCATCCTGAACGCCGTCGCCGGGATCGTTCTGGCGATCGGGATGCTCATCCTCCGCGGCGCGCTCTTCAAGATCGCCACTGTGCTCAGCCTGCTCTTCACGATCGCGAGCCTCCTCGCCCTACTACTGGCGCTGACGGTCGGCCTGTTCGGCATCACCGAATCGTGGTCCTTCACCCTCGTGCCCGAGACGGTCATCGTCGACGCGATCGGCGTCGTGCTGCTCGCCATCACCACGACGATGGCGCTCCGGAGGCGCGTGGCGGCTTGAGTCGCGCTGCATTCGTAGTTTCGGCAGGCGCTCCTGAATCGGTTGGCCAGAGCGCGGAATCAGTTCAGCCGAGGCCGGCCCGCTGGGCGCAAAGCCGCGTCCAGGGCTTCCGGCGACCCGTACTCAGCCAGCAAGAACTCGAGGCCCCCGGCGGCCGCATCAGCGCCCGTCGAGACGTTCGCCGCCACAGGCACCCCGGTCGCCGGATCAGTCAGCCTCGCCGCCAGTGCCGCGAACTCTGCGTCGGTCTGCTCAGCCATTCGGTTCTCCTCCCTCAGGTGCCGGAACATTGCTCGATCATAAGGAAAAGCCGCCGTCAGCCCGTGCTAAAGCCAGCAGGTCGGGACGCATCAAGGTCAGAGTGAACGCTCGGTAGATCAGAAATAGGAAGCTGCTTACCGCCATCGCGTGACCCGCGGCATTTCCGGCTGTCCCTTCTCGGCGCTGAGTCGCGGGCTGGCCCGAGCCTACTGGCAAGCTCTACGCCCGGGCGGTCCCCGCGATGTGCGTGTTGAACGGGAGGAACGGGGTGTGCACGCGGTAATGCTCGACCGCAACCGTGTCGAATCCGGCGGCGCGCACGCAACCTTCGAGGTCGCGCTCGCACGAGCATCCTTCGAAGGTCCAGGCCCAGGGGCGACGCAGGATCCGCTGCGCGGCACGTGTCGGCGTTCCGGGATCGGCGACCACGTGCTCGACGAAGCGGAACGTGCCACCGGGTTTCAGGATGCGACGGATCTCAGCGAGCACTGCCGCGGGATCCTGCACCGAACAGAGCACCAGCGAGGAGATCACCGTGTCGACACTGTGATCCGGGAGGCCCGTCTGCTCGGCCATGCGCTCGCGCAGGTCGAGGTTAACGCCGTGGCTGCGCGCCGCATCCCTCAGCTGATCATGCATGTAGCGGTTGGGTTCGATGGCGACGAGTGTGTCGCCCGCGCCGAGGTAGCGGAGGTTGGCGCCGACCCCTGGGCCGATCTCGACGACCGTGCGAGGGAGGTCTGCGAAGACCTGGCGCTTGCGCCGACGCAGGCTCGACTCCAGGTACGGTCCCATCACGCGGAAGAAGGCGGCATTGAATGGGCCTCGTGCGCTGTGCAGCTCGAAGTGCGGGTCTGACGAGGTGTCGGGTTCGGCAGGAGCAGTGTCGGGTGTGGTCGTGTCGTTGTCCATCGCTCCAGAGTGCAAGACCGCGCCGACCCCGTCAGGCGTGGAACTACCTCACTTCCGAGCGGCGCGACAAACAGCGAGAGCTACGGCCGGTAGTCCTTCTTGGCCTCATAGAGCGACCTCGCGGATTCATCCGCTGAACGTCCACCATTCATTCCGCCGACGACGATCATGAGAATCCTCGCAATGCGCGCCAACAAGCTGCCGATGGCCCGCCCCGTTGCGGTCACAATGCTGCGAGCCGACTGCGACGATGCCATGGTCACGCCCCGTTCCTCGACTGAATAAACCAACCGTACGCGTAACAGCTCACTTCTGGGTGGCGTACCACACGGCTATCTGCGCGCGTGATCGAAAGCCGAGGCGGGTCCGGATGCGTTCGACATGCCCCTCAGCCGACCGTTCGTCGATCCCGAGTCGCGTCGCGATTTCGCGGTTCGTGTGCCCGGCGGCGATCAGCGCCGCGACCTCATCCTGCCGCGGCGTCAGGGTTCCGGCGCCGGCTCGCGAAGCGCGCAACCCTAGGAAGCGGCGGATCGTCGACGCGAGAGCGTGCGAGTCACCCACGTACGGCATGTGCGAGCGGCCGGGCAGCACCACGAGTTCGGCGCCGGCGATGCCCGCGGCGAGTGCCCGAGCCTGCTCTACCGGCGCGGCGCGGTCCTCATCCCGATGCACCACCAACGTCGGGGCGCTCACCTGGGCGAGGAGGTCGGTCACATCGAGGTCGTAGCTCATGGCGAGTAACGCTCGGGCGGTGGCGGGCGAGGCGGAGGCACGCTGGTAGCGGCTGAGCGTCTCGCGGGTCGAGGACCGCGCATCCGGAGCGAAGATGTCGGTGAGCACGTCGGAGCCGAGCCCCCAGTGCGACTCGACCAGGCCCAGGATGTGGTCACGCGCATCGGGTGGTGAGATCTCAGGGCCGCGCACCCAGCCGCCGTAGAGCACGAGCCGTCGCACGGTCTCAGGATGCGCGGCCGCCCACGCCACCGCGACCAGCGCCCCCATCGACGTACCCACCAGGTCGAACGGTTCCGGACCGAGACTTGCGACGACCGCGGCGAGTTGCTCGAGTTCGAACGCCAGCGAAGGCGGCCGGTCGGACGGCGCCGAGAGGCCGCATCCTGCACGGTCGTACCGCACCAGACGGCATCCCTGCGCGAGCGACTCGTAGAAGGCGCGCTCCTCCGGCACCTCCCAGCTCAGCTGTAGATGACTGAGCCAGCCCGACACGTACACGACCGGGCGTCCCGTGCCGACCGTGGAAAACGCGAGCTGCGCGCCGTCGGCTGTCGTCACCCGACCGATGCGTTGCTGCATGCCCCCATTCTGGACCCGCACCGCAGCACGTCGAACAAGCGGAGCGCTAGCGGAGAGCGTCGAGGTAGCTCAACGCGTCCGCGACGTGCAAGGCCGTCTCGTCCGTCCGGTCGAACTGCGTGCGGCTCTCCTCCGCGACGTTCGGGATGTCCGTGACGATTCCGTCGACGCGGTCGCGCATGAGCTTGCGGATCGTCACCGGATCGTTGACCGTCCAGACGTAGACGGGTTTCCCCTCCGCGTGCGCGTCCGCGAGGAAGCCCGTGTTGAACGACGCCTGCTCGATGACGTAGAAGTCGCAGTCGAGCTGAGGGACCGCCCCGATGCTCATCGCGATCGTGTAGCCGACCCGGAGTTCAGGACGACGCTCCTTCAGACCGCGCACCGCCTCGGGGCTGAGAGAGTGGTAGATGTTCTGGTCGGTTACCCCGGCGGCATCGAGCTCGGCGAGGAACCGGTCGATGTAGTCGGGCGATTCGTGGCCGTGGACCTTCAGCTCGATGAGCAGCGGCACGCCGAGCTTCGCGGCGCGTTTCACATAGTCGGTCATCGTGGGGATCGTTCCGGTGAACCCGCCCTCGGTTTCCACGACCTTCGTGACCCGGTCGACCGTCATGTCGTAGATGTTCTCGTTGAGGCCGGCGACCATGAGCAGGTTGGTGTCGTGGCTCGCGACGAAGCGGCCATCCTTGGTCTCCTGCATGTCGGTCTCGACATAGTCGGGATGAAGCTTGGCGGCAGCATCCAGCGCGGCGATCGTGTTCTCCACCCCGCCGCCCGAGTAACCCCGATGCGCCAGCACCACGGTGTCGACGGATGCGGGCTCGTCAGCCGCGCGGACAGGAGCCGCCGCGACGCCGCTGGCCAGAATCACCGACGCCACGGCGACTCGCGCGCCCACAAGCGTCGCCTTCGCGCGCCGCGACTTGGACGCGATCTGAACCCCGAGTTCGATCGGCGCCAGGCCCAGGAATTCGCGACAGTCCGCGACCAGGAGCTGAGCCACCACGACGGTCACCGCGCCGGTGAGGAAGAACCCGATCGTGTGCCCGGCGCTGATGCTGACGGAGCCGACGACGCCCGCGGCGTCAGGCCAGACCCGGCTCACCGCATCCGTGACGCCGATGAGAGCCTCGCAGAGCGCCGTGGTCATCAGCACCCCGGCAGCGACCGGAACGGCGATCAGCAGCAGGGTGCGCCAGAACCGCCGACGGGTGGCCCGAACGCTGTCGACGAGCGCCCGGAAGGGTCGCCTGCCCCCGACGAACATCAGCGGGAGCGTGTGGATCAAGCGCAGATTGAGGTACATCAGGATGCCGATGACAGCCATGTAACCCAATCCGCCTGCCGTGGTCTTCATGAACTCACGCGTGACGAACGGTGGGATCGACACCCCACGCGTGATCACGGAGAACAGCCCCAGACCGCCCAGGGGCGCGAGCACGAAGAGGTACACGACGAGCACAGCCGATTGGTGGTGCATCACCCGGCGGATCGCGCGCGCCGTGTCCACCGCGATCCCGGAGAAGGTGAGCGCTCGACCGGTCTGCTGCCGATTGACCATGACGACCGTCGCCGACAATTGCAGTGTGAGGGCGATCAGCGCGATGGCAGCGATCGCGAGCAGCAACAGGTCGGCCAGCGGGCTGACCAGGAGATCCCCGAGAGTGCGGTCGGTCACTTGCTCGAGGTGCGCCGAGGTGAGCGCGAGGCCGAAGAGCCCGTTGATCGCGGGCAGCACAGCAAAGTAGTTCACCGCCTGCAGAGCGAGGATGACGAGAAGGAACCGGAGTAGTCCGGCCCGCGTCAGTCGGAGCGCCGTAAGAATTGCTCCCCTGCCTCGGAGGGCGCGGGTTCGGGGTTCGTCTTGCGTGATCATCGGTTCGGCGCTCGGGCGCGCGCGTGCTCTCTATTTTCTCTACAGCTGAGGAATTCCTCGGCCGTCGAGGACGGTATCACAGCAGCCTGTGTTCGCCTGTCAGCGAGCGAGGTCGCGGCGGCGGAACCCGGCGAAGCCGACCGCGACGAAGAATGCGGTGACGAGGCTGATCCAGAGCAGCCCCCACGCATCCGCGTCGCTGAGTGTGACGTTCGGGATGTGCCAGAACGGGCTGATCGCGAGGATCCAGTCCCAGAGTTTGAACGTGGGCCCGAGCAGCGTGAGCACGAACGAGAGGAGAACCCCGAGCCATGCCGCGATGCTGACCTGCGGACGCGCCCCGACCACCGCGACCGAGACCGCGACGACCGTCCAGACCGCTGGGACGGTGACGACCGCCTGCAGAATCGCGTCTCCGAAATTGACGCCGATGTCCGCCGTCGAGGCGAGGGTCGCGATGACCGTTCCGGCGATCAGAACGTAGACCGCGGGTGCGGCCAGGGCGAGCACGACGCTGCTCGCGTAGTAGCGCTGGCGACGTACCTTGGTCGCGATCACCACTTCGACGCGGTCCTCCATCTCCTCGGTGCGCAGCTTGAGCATGATCTGCACGCCGGGGATCGAGGCGATGATGCCGACCAGGCTCAGGATGGTGACGAGGAACGCCGACACGAGCGCATCCGGAGTCGTCGCTCCCGCGGCGAGCACCTGCGCAACCGCACTGTCCGAGCTCAGGATGTCGGTGATCGAGGTGGCGAAGAAGCCGAAGACCACGCCGAGCGCGAGGAACGCGATCGTCCAGGTGATGACCGGGCCGCGATTCACGCGGAAGGTGAGGCGCCACGTCGACCGGTCCTTCCCCCGGGCCGGACCCGGACGCGGCGCGATCGCGCCCTGCCCGAAGTCACGCCGGGCCTGAAGCGCGAACGCGATGCCGATCAGGATGACCGTGAGGCCGAGCGCGAGCAGCAACGGCCACCAGTGGTCGCCGTTCGCCGGCCGGGTCTCGGTCATCCAGCCCAGTGGGTTGATCCAGACCGTCCATTTGGGCGCCTCGACCGAGTATGCAAAGCCGCGGAGGATGAACAGCACACCGAGCGTGCCGACCGCCATCGAGTTGGCGGTTCGCGAGTCGGACCCGATCTGAGCCGTCACCGCTGCGACGGCTGTGAACATCCACCCCGTCGCCGTGAACGTTGCACCGAGGAGCATCGACGCCTGCCAGTTGCCACCGCACAATCCGGTGACGACGCCGGCGATCACACCGAGTCCGAGAGAACCGACGAGCGCCAGGCCGACGCCCGCCAGCAGACGGCTGTCCCGCCCGAGCACGCCGGACGCGAGCAACTCGGCTTGGCCGGAGTCCTCCTGACCGCGGGTCGCCCGCGTGACCGCGAAGATCGCTGCGAGCGCGGCCAGGAATCCGCCGATGGCGAGGCTGCGCCAGGCGTTGAATCCGTCGGTGGTGCTGATGTCGAACGCCGGGCCGAAGATCAGGCCGAGTGCAGGATTCGCGCCGATCGCCGTCGCCAGCCCCGCGCGATCCTGCTGGTCGGGGAAGATCCAGGGATAGACGAGCACGGACGACGCGGACAGGGCCGAGACGATGAGGATCCAGGGTGCGAAGCTTCGGCCGTCGTGTTTGACCGAGGTGCGGAGCAGCGGCGCCGTACCCGTGAGCGCGGTGCTCATCGCCCTGCCGCCGGCTCGGTCTTCGTCGCGCTAGCGGGCTCAGTGGCGTTCTCGCTCTCGTAGAGCCGCAGGAAAAGGCTCTCGAGCGATGGCGGCTCCACCGTGAGCGCCGCGATCCCGAACGGCGCGATCAGGTTCATCGCCTCACCGATCCGGTCGGAGTCGACGGTTCCGGTCAGCTTGCTGCCGTCGAGGCTGACATCGTGGAACGCTGCCAGCTCGCTCGCATCCGGAACCCGATCGAGAACAGCGTGAATGGACGTGCGCGTGTGTCCGCGAAGCTCGGCGAGCGTGCCGTCTTCGACGATGCGGCCGTCACGGATGATGCTGAGCCGATCGGCGAGGTTCTCGACCTCGGCCAGGATGTGACTCGACAGCAGCACGGTCACACCATTGTTCTTGGCCTCTCCGATGACCTCTTGGAACACGTTCTCCATCAGGGGGTCGAGCCCGCTCGTCGGCTCGTCGAGCACCAGCAGTTCGACGTCCGACGCGAGTGCGGCGACGATCGCCACCTTCTGCTTGTTGCCCTTGGAGTACTGTCGTCCGCGCTTGGTGGGGTCGAGCTCGAACCGCTCGATCAGGTCGGCACGTCGCTTCTCGTCGAGGCCGCCGCGCAGGGTGCCGAGAAGATCGATGGCCTCGCCGCCGGTCATCCCGGGCCAGAGGGACACGTCACCCGGCACGTAGGCGAGGCGTCGGTGGAGGTCGACCACGTCGCGCCACGGGTCGCCGCCCAGCAAACGCACCGTTCCACCGTCCGCGCGAAGCAACCCGAGCAGCACTCGGATGGTCGTGGATTTGCCGGCTCCGTTCGGACCGAGGAAGCCGTGCACCTCGCCCCTTGTGACTGTCAGGTCGAGGCCCCTGAGCGCTTGGAACTTGCCGAAGGACTTCGTCAGCCCCTCGACCTCGATTACCGCGTCCGCGTTCATGGACTTCCCCTTCGACGTCGGTCGAACGAACTCTCCAGGTGAGGAAATCCCCACTTGGAGAGTAAGCTACACGCATGGCGGGTACCGAGGCAATGCGCAAGCGTCCGACCGGTCGACGCGGCGGCGACAGCGGAACCCGCGACGCTATCCTCGACTCCGCACGCGACCTCTTTTCGGAGCGCGGCTTCGAGGGTGCGTCCATCCGCGCGATCGCCACCCGGGCAGGAGTCGATCCGGCGCTCATCCGGCACTTCTTCAAAGACAAGGACACCCTGTTCGCGGCTACGCTGGTCGATCGCACTGCTATCCCCGAGCGGATGGCCGCGAGTTTCGTGGGCGACATCGACGGTCTCGGCGCCCGAGTGGCCGACTCGTACCTCCGCCTGTGGGAGGAGCCGGAGACGCGGCCCATCCTCTTCTCCCTCGTCCGCTCCGCCGTCACGTCGAGTCGAGCGGCCGAGATGCTGATCGAAGTCATGGGCACCCGCATCCGCGACCACCCGAACGGCGGTGCGTTGGGCGACGAACGGATGCACCGCATCGCCCTCGCAGGAGCGCATCTGTTCGGGGTCGCGATGGCCCGCTATGTCGTCAAAGTGCCGCCGATCGCCCGCCTCAGCCACGAGACGCTCGTCGCCGAGGTAGCGCCGTCGATCCAGCGGTACCTGACCGAGCCATTGGCCGGCGCCGGCTAGCTTCCGGTCAGCTGCGACCGGTTCTTCTCGTACTTGCGCTTGCCGACCATCCGCCAGAGCAGACGGGCCGGAGCCGGAAGGTGCTCGCGTTGCCACTCAGCGCCGCCGTCGGGCTGGGAAGCGAGGATCGCGCCCAGCGCTTCCCAGTTCTTGCCCTTGGGCGTGGCCTTGCGCCCGTGCTCGCCGAACCAGTCGACCTCTTTCGGCGTCATGGTCCTCTCCATGACGGGAACGATGTTCGCCTCCTCGTCGGGCAGATGGATGGCGAGTGCCGCGTTGATGCCGTCGAGAGCATCCTGAACGGGTGCAGCATCCGCGGCCAGGCCCGAGGCGCGCCAACGGGGCAGCGCACCATCCATCTCGGTCAGGTGAACGAGGAGTTGGGCATGGTGCTCTTTCATCCGTTCGACATGAACGGCGCAGGCGGGCGCGCGCTCCTCGAGAGTGCCCCACAGGTGCGAGTCCTCGCCCTCATGGTGAGCATGGAGGGAGACGGACAGCATCGCGAGGTGGTCGCCGACGACGTCGGCGTGCGCGGAATCACCGCTTGCAACGCCCGCGATGAGAGCCGGTGCCTCGCGGAACCCCGCGCGGAACATCCGGTGGATCTCGGCCATACCCCGCGCATCGCAGGTCTTGGCGCTTACGGGACCGCCGTTCGGCGCGGCTCCCTCTGACGGCAGGGCTGTAGCGGGCATGATCGCTCTCCTTCGACGACGACCTGGCGATCGAACTCTACATTCCTTCGGTCAAGCAGATGAAGTTTCCTTCGCTGTCTCTGAACCAGGCGGCTCGCGTGTCGCCGACCGTCGCGATTCCGTTCTCGGTCTTCAGACCGGGGAAGTCGTAGTCCTCGAAGGCGACACCACGCCCGCGCAACCTGGTCATGTCGGCCACGAGATCGTCGGTGAGAAAGCACATCTGGGTGTTCTGGGCCGAGCCGGCATTGCCCGTCTCGTAGATCTCGAACGACGTGCCGCCATCGAGGCGGTAGATCAGGTTGCCGTCCGCCGCGGCATCCGGATCGAATTCGAGGGCGTCGTGATAGAAGTCCTGTGCGCGTTTGAGATCGGATGCGGGCAGCACTGCGTGCGCTTCTTTGAGCATGGGAAATACGCCTCCTAGGGCGTGGTACAGCGGTCTTACTCCGGGGTGGGAACTCGACCGCATCGCGGTACTGCGCCGGTGTGGTCGCAGCTCCTCGTCCGTCCGTTCCGGGTATTCCGGACGACAGGCGCTGGCGAACCAATCGATGGCTGAGATTTTACGCCGGGGGCGCTGCCCGTGGTGGGTCTGATCAAAGGTTGCAATCCTGCACAGATTGCGGTCACTCGTCTTTGACTTGGCCCGCCCCGTCGACCATCAGGAGCCCGCGGGCCTGTTCGGCGGCGCGGGCGATGCTCTCGCCGACGAAATCCATGAAGCGGGCCATGTTCTCCAGGCGTGTGCCCGAGGGGGTGTTAGCCCCGAGGAGGCGCACTCCCTGGCGTGCGGTCTCCGCGATCTGGGCGTTGGATCGAGCCGCAGCGATCATCGACTGGAACCACACGTCTCCGTCGGCGATGTATCGCTCGCGTCGGCCCTCGGTGCGTTCCCGGATGACGAGGCCCTGGCTCTCGAGAAGCGCGATCGCCTTGGAGACCGATCCGGGGCTCACCCCCAGCCGCTGCACCAGCTCCGCTGCAGTGAGGCTGCCGGCGTTGGTCGTGTAGAGACTGGTGAGAACACCCGCTGCCACGCGCGGCAGGCCCGACTGCATGAACAGAGTGGTGAACTGCTCCTCGTACTCGCGAACCGCCCGCGAGTCGACTCCGTCGGCGACGGATGAAGGCGCAGCGCGAGGCGCGGCACCCCGACTCTGGTGAGCGCGCTGTTCTGTGGCGCGCTGCGCCAGGTCGGCACGATAACCGGTCGGGCCGCCGTTGCGCATGACCTCCCGCGTGACCGTCGACGTCGGGCGGTCGAGGCGGCGCGCGATCTCCGCATACGCGAGGTCGTCAGCCAGACCGAGCGCGATCTGCTGCCGCTCCTGCTTCGTGAGTCTACCTGCGGGCATCCTGGGCCTCCTCCGCCGTCGACACGTCGAGCGTAGCGTTCATCGGCGCACTAATGCAACGGATGGCCGTATTAAAATTGCGTTCAGTTGTGGACCAGTGCAACATTATCTACCTCTTGATCGGCATATTTACCGATCTAACGCAACATAGTTGTTGCGTGATTGCGAAACGCAACGTAGCGTTTCTCTTGTCCGAAACATCCTGAGCAGTACCACTGAAGGAGTGAGCGCCATGCCGAAGTACAACACCCCCGTCCCATCACCGCCGTTCTCGACGTGCCCGCCGGTCACCTCCGGTTCGTCGCCGCAGCGCGTACTGACACGATCGTGGATGTGCGACCCGCGGATGCCTCGAAGGGCCGCGACGTGAAAGCAGCGGAGCGGACCACCGTCGAGTTCACCGACGGCGTCCTGCGGGTTGCGACCCCCGAGAAGAATGCCGCCTTCGGGCCGTCGGGCACCGTTGAGGTGACGGTGCAGCTGCCCGCCGGCTCCCGTGTCGAAGCGAAGGCCGGTGCGGAGCTCCGCGGCGCCGGCCGACTGGGCGACGTGACCGTGCACGACTCGTACGGCCCGATCAAGCTGGACGAGGCATCGAGCGCCACCCTCGGAACGCTCGACGGCGACATCACGATCGGCCGTCTCACCGGCCCCGCTGAGGTCGCAACGGCTCGCGGCGATGTGCGAGTCGATGAGGCCCTGCAGGGCAAGGTCGTTCTCAGCACCCAGCTGGGAGACGTGACCGTTGGTGTGCCTGCCGGCGTCACCACCAGCCTGAACGCGGGAACCACGCACGGCCGGATCACGAACGCCCTGGCCAACACGGGCGGCGATGTCGCCCTGGAGATCCACGCGACCACGACCGCCGGCGACATCGCGGCGCGCACGCTCTGAGAGTCGCGCCAAGAAAGGGGTGCGGGGCGATTGCCTCGCACCCCTTTCTTCGTTGCTTCTGATGCGCCTGTCAGCTCCGAGTCGACGACTCGGTCAGCCACTCCTCGAAGCTGGTCGGTGCCAGCTCGACCGAGGTGATCTCAGGATCGTTCCCCGGAACGAGGGACGCGTCGGTGACGGTTCCGCCGAAGTAGCCCATGGAAACGTCTTCGATCACCGTGCGCGGGTCGTTTCGTGCCGCGAGGACGCGCTGCCCCAGATCGGCAAGCCGGAGAGGCTCAGGACCGGCCAGTTCAGAGATCCCGTTGCTCGGCGCCAGCAGCGCGGCGTTCGCGAGTGCGGCCGATACGTCGGCCGCGGCAATCGGCTGCATGAGCACGGGCGACAGGCGAATCGTGTCGCCGTCGGCCCCACCCTCCGCCAGCGCGGGGATGAACTCGAAGAACTGCGTCGCGCGCACGATCGTGTGCGGAACGCCGCTGTCGGTCACAATCTTCTCCTGAGCCACCTTCGCGCGCATGTAGCCGATGTCGGGCATCCGGTCGGCACCGACGATCGACAGCACGACATGGTGGCCGACGCCCGCTGCCTTCTCCGCTTCGACCAGATTGCTGGTTGAGCGCTCAAAGAAGTCGAGCACGGGCCCGTCTTCGAACGACGGAGAGTTCGGGATGTCGACCACGACGTCCGCGCCGGAGAGCACCTCGGCGAGACCCTCGCCCGTCACCGTGTTCACTCCCGTCGACGGCGACGCGGCGACGGCTTCGTGTCCCGCCTCGCGCAACGCCGCGACCAGAGGCCGACCGATCAGACCTGTACCGCCGATGACCACGATCTTCATGGGATTCCTTTCACTGGGAGCTCGCGGAGCGAGTGCTCCACGGCCTTCACCAACTCAGACCGGGCAGCATCCCGTGCTGTGACATCCACGCCGAAGATCGAGCGGCGGTGCGATTACTTCGTACCGTAGTAGCCCGACTCGATGTCGTCGATCAGACCGGGGTTCGTCGGCGTCCAGTCGAGCGATGCCTGGGTCTTGGCGCTGGAAGCGGGGATGTCCAGTGCGAAGAACATGCCGATCCAGCCGAAGTGCTCGGCTGCCGCGTCCGGGGCGATCGAGCGGGTGGGCACGCCGAGCGCATCGCCGAGCGCGGTCGCGATCTCGAGAGCGGAGACGCCCTCCTCGCCGACGGCGTGCACGCGGGATCCGGCGGGGGCGTTCTCGAGTGCGAGAGCGACAAGCTTCGCGGCATCGGCGCGGTTCACCGCGGGCCAGCGGTTCGAGCCGTCACCGACGTATCCGGAGACCCCCTTCTCCTGGGCGACGCCGGAGATCACGGATGTGAAGCCATGGTCGCCTTGGCCGTGGACCGTCGGTGCGAACCGCAGGGCGACCGGACGAATGCCGCGCGAGGCGAACGAGAGGGCGAGCTGCTCGGCGCCGCCGCGGGGCGAGTCGGGTCCGCCGAACGGGACCTCATCGTCCTCGGTGACCACGCGGCCGGGGGCGAGTCCAGCCACTCCCGAGGCGAAGAGGAAGGGGCGATCCGACCCGGCGAGGGTGTCGCCGAACATCTGGATGGTCGCGCGCTCCGTGGCGCCGGCCCCCGCCATGTCGGAGAAGTCGTGCTTGAAGGCCAGGTGGATGACGCCATCGGATGCGGCTGCCGCGTCTCGCATGCTGTCCAGGTCGTCGAGGCTTCCTCGGTGCGGCGTCACGCCCGCCGCCTGGAGTCTGGCGAACGAGTCGTCGTTGCGGGCGAGACCGGTGACCTCATGCCCGGCGGCGAGGACCTCCTGGGTGACGGCAGTGCCGATCCATCCGGATGCTCCGGTGATGAAAATACGCATTCTTCCTCCTCATGTCAGTTGCTGTCATCACCGTAGCACTTAATGTCAGTCACCGACATCACGAGGAGCGCGACCGTATACTGGCCCGATGGGACGCTGGGCACCGGATGCGCGTGGGCGCCTCGCGAAGGCCGCGATGGAGCTCTACGCGGAGCAGGGATTCGAGCAGACGACCGCGCTCGAGATCTCAGAGCGGGCCGGCGTCACCGAGCGGACCTTCTTCCGCTACTTCGCCGACAAGCGCGAGGTGCTGTTCCAGGGCTCTGAAATGCTGGAACAGGCGATCCTCGAATCGATCAGGATGGCCCCAGACTCTTTGCGCCCGATCGACATCGTCATCGCCGCGATGGAGGGCGTCGGAACGGTCTTCCTCGACCGCGCCCACTCGATCAGGCGCGCGCAGATCATTGCTGCGAACCCGGCGCTGCGCGAACGCGAGCTGATGAAGATGGCATCCATCAGCACCGCCGTCGCGGAGGCGCTCCGTCAGCGAGGGGTCGCAGAACCGGGCGCGACTCTCGCGGCCGAGACCGGTGTCACCGTCTTCAAGGTGGGGTTCGAATCCTGGATCGCCGGCACTCCGTCGGACGACTGGGTGGAGTGCATCCACGCGACGGTCGACCAACTGCGCGACGTCACGCCGAGTTCAGGATGAGCTGCGCGAGGTCGCGCGCAGTCTTGGCAGCCCCTGCCGTGTGGTCCATCTGGGATGTCGTGGTCGCGCCGTCGTAGAGGACGACGAGCTGTCGGGCGAGTGTCGCCGGATCGGCAGCGCCGAACTGCGTCGCCAGGTCGAGGAAGAGCCCGTGCACCCAGGAACGGAACCGCCCTGCGGCCTGCATCTCGACACTGTCTGGCCGCGCCTCCGCCGTCGCATTCATGAATGCGCAGCCGCGGTAGTCCGGCTTCGCAAAAGCTCTCCCAGGGTGTCGAACACGGCGAGTATCCGCTGAGCCGGATCTGTCTGCTTTGACACGCCCGCCTCCACGGTGGCCTTCCAAACTCCGTGACGGTTGTCGAGGTATGCCTCCACTAGCTCGTCTTTGCCACCGGTGAAGTTGTAGTACAAGGATCCCTTGGCCACATTCGCCCGCTCGAGCACCCGATCGATGCCGACCGAGTGGATGCCCTCGGTATAGAAGAGCTCGTCGCTCGCGGCAAGAAGGCGGTCTCGTGCACTCAATCGCTTGCCCGCGGAGATCGTCATGGTCCTCAGAATATCAGACAGATCTGTCTAAACCGAGAATGAGTCTTGCCTTTTTAGACAACCCGGTCTAACGTTTTAGACAGATCGGTACAAAGAGCTTCACCAACACTCAGGAGACATCATGACTGCCACCCCCGCACTCGCGAACACCGTCCGGGACCTTGAGGGCTCGACCGCTCTCGTCACCGGCGCGACATCCGGCATCGGCCGGGCAACCGCCTTCCAGCTCGCCAAGCAGGGAGCCACCGTCATCGTCCACGGACGCGATGCGGCAAGGGGCGCTCAGGTCGTCGAAGAGATCGAGCTCTCCGGCGGCAAGGCCCGATTCGTGGCCGCGGACCTCGGTGACCCTGAGGCGGCCACGCGCCTGGCGGAAGAAGCGGGCGATGTCGACATCCTCGTCAACAACGCAGGGTTCTCCTGGTTCGGCGCGACCGCCGATCTGGACGGCACGACGCTCGACCGGCTGTTCGCATCCAACGTGCAATCGGTCTACCTGCTCGTCGCAGCGATCGGGCCGAAGATGGCCGCCAAGGGCAGCGGGAGCATCATCAATCTCGCCAGCATGGCCGGTACCATCGGCCTCGCGGGCGGCGCCGCATATGGCGCCACCAAGGCGGCCGTCGCATCCCTCGCGCAGTCGTGGGCGGCGGAATACGGAGCCAGCGGTGTCCGTGTGAACGCAGTCGCTCCGGGCCCTGTCTACACGGGCGGCTCCGACAAGGCCAACATCGACGGCCTTGCAGCGACGACCCTCCTCCGCCGTGGCGCTCAGCCCGAGGAGATCGCCGAAGCGATCGGCTTCCTGGCTTCGCCGCGGGCGAGCTACATCACCGGGGCGATCTTCCCCGTCGACGCCGGGCGCACTGCGGTCTGAGCGTCACACAGAGAAGGCGCAGTACCCGAACCCGTCAATGCTTGCGCTTGGCGGGTTTGGCCTTGACCCTGTCGATGATCTGATTTGCGAGCTCGGCCAGGGCGACGGCGGCGACAGACCGCGGCGCGTATGCGACGACAGGGGCACGTTCGGTGCCCATCCGCTCGATGGCGATGGCGGCCGGGACGATGACGTCGACCACCTCTGTCCGATCGCGGGGCAGGGTCTCGGCCGCGTAGCGATGCGACACCTTGCGGCGATCGACCATATTCAGGAAAGCCAGGATGGGCGCGGGATGCGCGGACTCCGCGACGATCGCGTCGACCTGGTCGAGCGATCGCAGCGCGAGGGGCGCAGGCACGACCGGCAGCACAACCAGATCTGCAGCCCGGACAGCGTTCTCGGCGACCAGCGAAGCGCCCGGCGGGCAATCCAACACGACGAGGTCGTAGTCGGCGGCAACCGAATTGAGGATCTTCTCCACGCGGTGGGTGGAGTTCTTGGCCGCGTCGAACATCAGGTCGAGCTCGCGAAGGCTGTCGTCCGCGGGCAGTACGTGGAGGTTCTTGTTCCCGGTTGCGCGGACAGCCGCGCCGGTGGCCGTGTTCCCGCGGACCAGCGCCTCGGCGCCGCCCTTGAGTTTGGGCTTCACCTCGAGCAGGTAGGTCGCTGCGCCCTGCGGATCCAGGTCCCAGACGAGCACCCGCAGTTTGGCGGCTGCGGTCCACGCCAGGTTGATGGCGGTCGTCGTCTTACCGACCCCGCCTTTGATGCTGTAGACCGCGACGACCTTCACACAGCACATCCTAGGCGTCGGGTCGGCTCACACGAGGTGCTGTCTGAGCACCTCGATCGCCGCCTGTCGGTCGGCGGAGGCTCCGGCCTCGTGCCCGGCGTTCGGCCATTCGCGGAACGTGATCGGCGCCGCATACGCCGCAGCCGCGGCGGCCGCGGTCTGCGGTGGGCAGATGTCGTCGTCGAGCCCGGCCGAGATCCATCCGGGCGCCGTCGCGTGCCGTGCAGACGTGACGCCGTCGACGTACGCCAACGTTCGCGCAACGGCGGCGGCACGTTCGGGATGCTCGGCGAGATAACCGCGCAGTTCCGTCCAGGGCCCCTGCGCCGCGTACTGCAGGGCGACCGGCGCATCCGTGAGGAACGGGGCCTGGGCGAGCACCGCCGCGAGACCGGGGACCAGTGCTCCGACGCCGAGGGCGATCCCGCCGCCCTGACTGTTGCCGATGACCGCCACGCGTGCTGCGTCGACCTCGTCGAGACCGCGAAGAGCCTCGACCGCGCGCGCCCCGTCGACGAAGACGCCCCGGTAGTACGAGTGTTCGGCGTCGTCGATCCGGTCGAGGAGGTGACCGGTGCTTCCGCCGCCCTGGCCGTGCGTGTTCATCACCAGGTGGGCGAAGCCGGCAGCCGACCACGTCAGATCGTCGATCGGGGCCAGTCGGCCGGCGCCGTATCCGTTCGCGTGGAGCACGGCGGGAAGTGGATGCGGGCGGTGCCGCGGCAGCCGCAGCCATCCGCTCACGAGGCGCCCGTCCGTGCCGCGGAATGAGAAGTCGAACACGTCGATCGCGGACAGACCGGTGTCGACCGGATCGACGCGGGTGTCGAGCCCGAACCGCTGCGCGGATTCGAGTGCGGTCGCCCAGAAGGCGCGGTAGTCGCTGGGGGTCGGCAGCGGGTCGTGCCCGAGCAGGGCGTCGAAGCGCGGGGATGTCATCGAAGTCATGGGGCGGGATGCGCGTGCTCGAACGCGTCCAGCCAGGCGTCGGCGATCATCCGGTGCCCGAGGGGGTGGGATGCACGCCGTCGGGAGCGATCGCGTCGAGGCCGGACTCGGCCACCGCGGCGGACATGCGCTCCTGCAGCGGGACGAGGGTCGCACCGTGCTCGGCGGCGACGCGACGGACCACCGCGCGCTTGGCGTCGAGATCGTCGACCCACTCCTGTTGCCCGGGGGCGAACGGGAGGAAGAAGGGCTCGATGAACAGCAAGCGAGGGCCGTGCTCGGGCAGCGCATCCAGGAGCCGCCGCAGCGTTGCCTCGAAGGCCTCGGGCGATGTGGGGTCGTCGCTGTCGAAACGGCGCCACATGTCGTTGACGCCGACGTACAGGGTGAGGACATCCGGCTCGGCGACCACGACATCCTGAGCCCAGCGGGCCTCGAGATCGACCGCGCGGTCGCCGGAGACGCCGACGTTGCGTACGTCGACGTCTCCGCCGCGCCCGGCGAGGGTGTCCGCGATGATGCGGACGTAGCCCTCGCCGAGCGACGTGGGATCGCTCCGATCGCGGCCGCAGTCGGTGATCGAGTCGCCGACGAAGACGAATCGGGCGATGGGGGACATGGGACTCCTTAGCCCTTCAGGGTGTACTGGAAGACGTCTTGCCGCAGCACGTCACCCGACACTTTTTCACGGAGATGCGGTGGTCGCCGTCGCGGAGACCGCTCACGCTGAACAGGGTCTGTCCCGTTCTGCGCGAGTCGGAGTGCGTGTCGACCGTCTTCACCAGCTTGCCATCCAGATAGACCTCGGCCTTTCCTTGGTCGGGCGATGTCGCGCCGATACAGGAGACCCCGGTGCCACGGAAGGCGAGACCGACCGTGTCGCCGTTCTTGGCCGTCGCGTGGATGTCGTCGTGCGCATCCCCGCGGAACTGGAACCCGAGCGCGACGGTGCCGTCGGCGAGGCCGGCCAGGTAGGACGACCGGATCGTGACCGTCGTGCCCGAGACGGAGTAGTCCGTTCCGCGCTTGAGAGCCGCGCCGCTGTTCGTGATGCTGGCGAGTTCGCCGCCGTCTCGCAGCAGGGTCACCGGCACATCAGCCGGCTTCGCCTTGTCGAACACGGCAGTGTCCGGCTGCAGCAGGCTCGCGAGCGTCACATCCAGCTTGTCCACCAGCATGTACGAGCCCGACTTCTTGACGACTCGCAGGGTGTGCGATCCGTTGGGCAGGTCGCTCACGCTCCACACCGCTTGCTGCGCCTGTCGCGGCTGTCCCGCATCCCGACCCGTGCTCACGGTCTTCTGGAACTGGCCGTCGAGATACACGTCCACGTCGCCCTGAGACTCGTCCAGCTCGGTCACGTAGTCGATGCCGGTTCCGGTGAAGGTGTATTGGAACGACGAGCCGTCGCCCTCGACGTAGTGGACGTCATCCTTGTAGTCGCCGAAGCCGCGGCCCCGACTCTGTCCCCAGCTGCCGCTATAGGCGATGGCTGGGTCGTCGTCGTTCACCGCGACGATCCGGCCTGAGGCGGGAGGCGTCGGCACCTGTCCTGCAGACGAGTTCCCGACCGCGACCTGCAGCGGCTGGGTCGTCGCCGGGACTTCGTTGCCGCCGTTGCGGGTCCAGCTCCCGTCGTACGTCACGCGCTGCGCGTCATCGTTCAGCGCCATGGTCGAGCCCTTCTGTGGGGTCACCTTGAGCAGTCGCACGCCGTGGATCGGGATGGTCTGGCCGGTGAACTTGGACGCGAACGTGCCGAGGTCCTTGCCCGCCCAGAGGTCGCGGACGGATGCGGCGCCGGTGAGGCCCAAGTCGGACCAGTTCGCTGTGATGTCGGAATCGGTGCGGCCGAGGTTGAAGAGCGCGACGGTGTAGCTGCCGTCGGCGTTCGGCGCATACCAGACCTGCTTGTCGGTCGACGTGGAGACCGGTTGCGCAGGCGTTCCGGTCTGGTTCACGGCGACGACCTCGCGGTTCGTAAGCAGGTCGACGCCGAACTGGTCGAGCTTGGTCAGGTCGTTGCCGACGTACATCGGGGCGGCGGAAATCGCCCACAGCGTGGTCGCCGTTCGGCGCTCATCCTGAGTCAGACCGTCCATCGTGCCGTTGCCGACGTCGAGCGAGTCGAAGTCGTTCCAACCGCCGGGGCCGGCGTGACGCCACCAGTCGGCCGCTCGGGGGAACAGGCGAGCGATGTTGTCCCACTGGGTCAACGCGACACCCGCGCAGTAGCACTCGACATCCCACTCGACGCGCCAGCCGTTCGCATACTGCTTCCAGGTGTCGGCGTAGTTGATGTCGAGCGCCCAGGACAGTTCGAACCAGATCCCGCGCTTCTTGAGCGCCTTCGACCAGGCGGCGACATCGTCGCGGGCGTCGAGCGACAGGTCGCTCACTCCGGAGCCGGGCGTCACGCTGTCGAACTTCAGGAAGTTCACTCCCCAGGCCGAGAGCTGGTCGGCGATGGAGTCGACGTATTTCTGGGCGCACGGGTTGGTGAAGTCGATGCGGTAGCCGATCTTCCAGTAATCGGCCTGCTGCAGCGGCTGCTTCACGATGTCGTGCGTTGTGCATCCGGGGGCGTTCGCGATCGGGTACGCCTTCTCGTACACATCGGGCGAGATGCCGGGGATGAGGTACACCCCGAACTTCTGTCCATTCGCGTGCACGTGGTCGATGACCTTCTTCAGCCCCTGCGGGTACAGCGTGTCACTCGGGGCCGGTCGGCCGTTGGCGTCGACGTGGTCGGTCCATCCGGAATCGACGTTGATGTAGTTGTAGCCCGCCTTCTGCAGTTTGGCGTGCATGGCGTCCGACTGGGCGATGAGCTGGTCGGCGGTGATCCACTTCGGGTTGCCCGTGTAGACCTGCATGCTGTAGCTGCTCCAGCCCATGTACGGCTTGAGCGCCCAGGCATCGGGGGCCGGGGCGGTGGTCGGCGCGGATGCCGGGGCGGTGGCCGGCGCGGCGGTGGCCGCGCTCGTCGGTGTCGGGGTGGGAGTGTCGGTCGGGCTCGCGCCGGCCGGCGCGGCGGCGGCTGCCACCAGGCCCAGGGCCGCGATGGTGGCGACAAGAGCGGTGAGCCCCCGTCGCGCACGTGTCTGGCGTGTCATGCGATCTTCCTCTCTGAAGAACTCGAGCGCGTCGGTGCGCCGGAGCGTTACTGCGGTGGGCCGTCTGTGGGGCGCGGATGCACGCCGTTGCCCGGCTGCATCACGGCAGCCGGACGAGGTCGAACAGCATCGCCTGCTGCGGGTTGAGCGTGGGCAGGGGAACCCCGGCGGCGGCGAGCACCGAGCCGGGCAGGGTCACGCCGTCCGGGCGGAGGGCTGCGGCGATCCACGACGGATCGGCGCTCTGGTGCCGGCTCGCCGGACCGAACTCGTCCCGGATGCGCACCGAATAGCGCGCTCTGGCGTCGAGCCCGGGGAACCGCACCCGCCCCGACTGGCCGGGCGCGGATGTCCCGAGCCGCGCCCAGGTATAGATCGCCCGGCTGCCGTCGATCGCGACGAATCCGGAGAGCGCAGTGGTGTCGTCGGAGAGGTCCGCGTTGACGACCCGGCCGCTGTGGATGAGCCCCCGCAGTTCGCGGTAAACCGCTCCCCACTGCGCGATACGCTCGAGCTCGTCGTCGCCGGCCTCCTGCAGGTCCCACTCGATGCCCGCGTGCGCCGTCAGCGCCACGATCAGCCGGAACGACAGATCGGTGCGGCGGGAGGTCGTGTGCGAACGCGGTGCGCCGAGGTGCGAGCCGATGAGCTCGGGCGGCACGAGCATCCTGGTCCAGCGCTCGATCTGAAGGCGTTCGACCGGGTCGTTGCAGTCCGACGCCCAGACGCGGTCGGTGCGGTCGAGGATGCCGAGGTCGACGCGGCCGCCTCCGCCGGAGCAGGTCTCGATCTCGAGCCGGGGGTGCCGGGCCCGCAGGGTGTCGAGCATCCGGTAGAGCGCCAAAGTCTGCTCGTGCACCACGGGTCGGTCGATGCCCGCATAGCCGCTCACGGGCTCGGAGAGGTCGCGGTTGTGGTCCCACTTGATGTAGTCGACGCCGTACTCGTCGACGATCGCGCTGATCCGCTCGAGCACGTGCTCGTAGACCTCGGGACGCGTCAGATCGAGCACGTACTGGTCGCGCGCGGTCGCCCCGAGCGCCTGCCGCGGTCCGAGCACCCAGTCAGGATGCGCGCGTGCGAGATCCGAGTCGAGGTTGATCATCTCGGGCTCGAACCAGATCCCGAACTGCATGCCGTGCGAGCGCACGATGTCGACCAGCGGCGAGAGCCCGTCCGGCCAGACGGACCGGTCGACGAACCAGTCACCGAGTCCGGCGTTGGCGTCGCGACGGCCATGGAACCAGCCGTCGTCGAGCACGACCCGCTCCACACCGACGCGGCCGGCGCGCTCGACCAGAGCGGTCAGCCGGTCGAGATCGTGGTCGAAGTAGACCGCCTCCCACGAGTTCAAGGTGAGGGGACGCGGCGTCGACGGATGCGACGGACGCGCGCGCAATCGGCGATGCAGGCGGTGCGCGATCCCGTCGAGACCCTCCCCCGACCAGACGAACAGCGCTGTCGGGGCGACATAGCGGTCGCCGTCGGCGAGCGCGATCTCGCCTGGCCGGAGACCCTCTCCCACGCCGAGCACCGACGAGAACGGACCCGCTCCCTCGGTGAGTTTCTCGACGACGTACTCGGCGTCGCCGCTCCAGGCGAGATGGCTCGCCCAGGCCTCGCCGCGGCCGAACGAGAGGTCGCTCGTGCCGGCGACCACGAGGAAGGGAGCGTCGTGTCCGGGCTTTCCGCGACGCGCCCGGCGCACATGACTGCCGAAGAAGATCGGGCCGCGCTGCGGTGCCCGCTCGCGACACCACTTGCCGGTGAAATCGAGGATGTCCGTGGCTCGCTCTGGCACGGGCAGGAGCACGCGGAGGGCGTCGAGCGTGTACGGGGTGGCGGCCGTGTCGGGCGCGAGCGACGCATCCCGAACCACCGAGATGTCGACGGAGAGCACGCCGAACGGGTCGAGGCGCAGCGACATCGTGGAGCGCAGGGCGGTGATCGCGTCGACCAGGTCGATCTCGATCGTGCCGCCGTTCCCACCGTCGTCGCCTTGCGGCGAGTAGCGCACAGCGATCGTCTCCGGGCGCGGAGTGGTCGCCGAGCCGGCGGCGTGCCCCTCCTGCGCGGGAGTGCCCGCCCAACCCTCGAACTCGGTGGGCCACAGGCTGAATGCGCGGGGCACATCCGGAGAATTGTTGAGCACGGCCGGTCCCCCGGTCTCGCGCAACGCCTCGGCTTCTGCCGTGTCGATGGCGCCGAGATCGGCCCCCCAGTGCAGCACGCGAGGCACCCGTCCCACCGTGTCGATGACGAGCGAGGTCCCGGATGCGCGGAGGGACAATACGGCGCCGTAGCCGTCGGGCATTGAGGGGCTCCTTGCGAAGTGGGTTACTTGACAGTGTCAATTAACCATGCCTACTGTGTGTTCTGCAACCCCGAGAAGGAAGACCAATGTCGATCTCCAACGTCCCAACCGCCATCGAGCCGACGCGCTCCGCCGGCGCGGCGCGGCGACGCTCCCGTCGCGCGGTGAACGCTGCCGCACCCTCCCATCGCGGCGACGCCAAGCTCGCCTGGTTCCTCATCGCACCGGCGATGATCGGGTTCCTGGTGTTCGCGCTCTACCCGACCATCCGGGGCGTCTACCTCAGCTTCACCGACTACCGGTTGCTGAGCGCGCCGACCTGGATCGGCATCCAGAACTTCATCGACCTCGCCAAGGACGACACGTTCTGGCAGTCGCTCGGAATCACGATCTACTTCGTGTTCATCGCGGTGGTACTCACCCTGATCGTCTCGATCGTCACGGCCGCCGTGCTCCACCGCGTGACCGGTTCGACCGTTCTGCGCGGCCTGATCATCCTGCCCTTCCTCATCTCGGGAGTGGTCGCGGCGACCGTCTGGTCGTGGATGCTCGACGCGCAGCTCGGCATCGTCAACCAGCTCGTGCAGGCGGTCGGGGGCGACGGCATCCGGTTCCTCACCTCGCGCGAGTGGGCCATCCCGTCGCTCGCGCTGATCCACGTGTGGAAGAACATGGGATACACATCGATCATCATCTTCGCCGGGATGCAGACCATCCCACCGTCGATCTACGAGGCGGGCAGGATCGACGGGGCCAGCGAGCCGAAGATGTTCTTCCGGCTGACGCTGCCGCTGCTCCGCCCGATCCTGGCGCTCGTGGTCGTGCTCAACGTCATCGGGGCGTTCCAGGTGTTCGACATCGTCTCGGTCGCCACGAAGGGCGGGCCGGCGCACGCCTCGAACGTGCTGCAGATGTACATCTACCAAAAGGCCTTCGGCCAGTTCGACTTCGGATACGCGTCCGCGATGTCACTGGCCCTCTTCGCCATCCTCATCGTGATCACCTTCGTGCAGATGCGATTGCTGCGCGCGAGCGAATCGGACAACGCATAATGACCGCCACCGCAACCGCCCCGGCCCCCGCGCCCGCTGCTCCCGCCGCCACGCAGTCGAAGACCCGTCGTCGCCGCCGCCGCCGTCCCACCGCCGGCCGCACCATCGCCTGGATCTACCTCGTCGTGATCGTGCTCGTCACGATCTTCCCCTTCTACTGGATGCTCCGCTCGGCGCTCTCGAACAACTACGCGATGATCGCGAATCCGTCGTCACCGCTGCCCGTCGGCTTCACCTTCGGACCATTCCTTCGCGTCCTCGGACTCGAGGACTCGAAGGAGGCCATCGCGCAGGGCGGCTCGGGCGCGACCGTGCAGATCTTCCACTACCTGGTGAACTCGGTCATCTACGCGACGATCTCGACCGCGCTGATCGTGTTCTTCTCACTGATCGCGGCGTATGCGTTCGCGCGACTGCAGTGGCGGGGCCGCGAGCTCGTATTCTCGCTGTTCCTTGCGGCGCTGATGGTGCCGGGCATCCTGACCCTGCTGCCGAACTTCGTGCTCATCAAGGAGCTCGGCCTCCTCAACAGCTTCGCCGGGATGATCCTGCCGGGCGCGCTGTTCTCGGCCTTCAACATCTTCTTCCTGCGGCAGTTCATGCTCGGACTCTCGACCGAGATCGAGGAGGCTGCGCTGATCGACGGCGCCGGCAAGCTGCGCATCCTGTTCCGGCTGACGATCCCCATGACCAGCGGGCCGATCATCACGCTGTCGATCCTCGGGTTCATCGGCGTGTGGAACGACTACTTCTGGCCGCTGTTGGTGACGACCGACTCGACCGTGCAGCCGCTGACCCTCGGGCTCGCCGTATTCAAGCAGTCGTCGCCGCAGACGCAGCCCGACTGGGCCGGACTGATGGCCGCCACCCTGGTCGCGGCGCTGCCCATGCTCATCCTCTTCATGGTGTTCGGAAAGCGCATCGTGAACTCGATCGGATTCTCGGGGCTCAAATGACCGACGACACACTCCAGCTGGCCTGGCGCGAGCCCGCCGCGCACTGGGAAGAAGCCGTGCCCATCGGCGACGGCTTGCTCGGTGCGATGGTGTTCGGCGGCGCCGATGGCCGCTACCAGGTGAATGACGCCACCGTCTGGTCGGGAACCCCGAATGGGCCGGCTGACGAACTCCGTCGCCTGCTTGCAAGCGGTGCGGGGCCCGAGCGGCTTCAGGATGTTCGCGACGCGTTGGCCGCGGGCGACCTCGATCGCGCCGAGGACCTGCTGATGGCCTTCGAGGGCCGATACACGCAGGAGTTCCTGCCGTTCGTGGATGTGTACGCCACCATCCCGGGAGCAGCGCCGGCCGAGGGCGCGCCGGCGCGCATCCTGGACCTCGACCGTGCGGTCGTGGAGGAGGCGCTGACGCTCAGCGGCGCGCGCATCACGCGGGTGTCGCGAGTCAGCGGCCGCACCCTGATCGTCGCGATCGACTCCGACCAGCCGCTGCCCGAGGTGCACGTTCGGCTGACGACGCCTCTGCGAGAGCTCGGCCGACGGGCCGCTGCTGACGACGGCACGCTGGCGCTCGACATCGCCGTTCCGGTCGACGGCGCACCGCTGCACGAACCGTCCGTCGTCCCGGCGCTGCGCTACGCAGACGCGAACACCGACGCCAACGCCGACACCGGCCCTAAAACCTACGACGGCTTCGCATCCGCTTTTCTCGCGGTGCGAAGCGACGGCACGACGGATGCGGACGACTCCGGTCTCACGATCCGTCATGCCAGCCGGCTGCTGATCGCCCTCTCGTCGTCGACCCGCGCTGAGTCGTGGTGGGCCGGCGCGGACGACGAGTGGCGGAGCGTCTCCCATGAGACGATCCGGAACCGCGCACGGGGACGCGCGCTCGACGCGCTTGCCGAGAACGCCTCCCCGGCCGCCAGCGATGCGTTCACGCGTCGCTCCGCGAGGGCGCGGTTCGCGATCGGCGGCAGGCGGGAGGGCCGCTGGGATGTGGATGCGGACATCCTGCGCGGCGACGACCACGCACTCCAGGCGACAATCGCCGCCGAGTACGGTCGCTACCTGTTGGCCTCCTCGTCACGTACAGGCGGACCGGCCGCCAACCTCCAGGGCATCTGGAACGGCGAGCTGCGCCCGGCCTGGTCGTCGAACTACACGATCAACATCAACACCCAGATGAACTACTGGGCGACCGGACCGCTCGGCCTCACCGACGAAGCGGAACCGCTGATCGCACTGGTCGAGCGTCTCGCGCACACCGGCAGCGACGTCGCCCGCGACCTCTACGGGGCTCGCGGCTGGGTCGCGCACCACAACAGCGACCTCTGGGGATGGAGTCTGCCGGTCGGCATGGGCCACGGCGCACCGAGCTGGGCGATCTGGATGATGGGCGGAGTCTGGCTCTGTCACTCCCTCTGGGACCAGTACGAGTTCAGCGGAGACACGACCCTGCTCAGGGACCGGATCTGGCCACTTCTGCGCGGTGCGACCGAGTTCTGCCTCGACTGGCTCCAGGTGCGACCGGACGGGACCGTCTTCTTGGCACCGTCCACCTCGCCGGAAAACATGTACCGCGACGACGAGGGCCGCGCGCAGGCGCTCGGACTCACCGCCACGATGGACCTCGAACTGATCGGCGCGCTCCTCCAGCGAGCGCTGCTCGCGATCGACACCGTCGACCCTACCGACCCGCTGCGCTCGGAGATCGAGGCCGCGCTCGCGACTATTCCGCCGCTTGCGGTCGGCCGCGACGGACGGCTGCGCGAGTGGTCGGCCGACGTCGAAGACTTCGAGCCGGGACACCGTCACCTCTCTGCCCTCGTCGCGCTATACCCGCTCGACCTCATCACTCCGAATGCCACACCGAACCTCGCCGACGCATCTCGGGCATTCCTCGACGCCCGAGGCCCGGGAGCGATGGGCTGGTCGTGGGCCTGGAAGATCGCCCTCCGCGCGCGACTCGGCGACGGTGACATCGCCGCCGACCTGCTTCAGCAGGCGCTCACCCCGTACGACGGCGACGCCCGCCGACACGGACCGGTCGACGGCTCCGAATGGGGCGGGCTCCTCCCCAACCTGTTCAGCACGCATCCGCCGTTCCAGATCGACGGCAACCTGGGTTTCCCCGCCGCGATCGCCGAGCTGCTGCTGCAGAGCCACGACGGCCGCATCTCGCTGCTCCCCGCGCTACCGACCTCCTGGCCGCTCGGCCGGGTCGACGGTCTCCGAGCCCGCGGCGGCATCGCCGTCGACCTGACCTGGTCGGCCGGCAGCCTCGATGAAGCCGTGCTGCGCAACCCGCATCCGACGCCCCGCGATGTACGCGTCAGCTACGGCGACTCAGACTTCGACGTCCGCATCCCCGCCGAGGGACAGGTCGTCGTCACGAACCCACCACAACACCAAACCACCCCCGACACCGACGAAGGTGCCCGGGCAATCACAGTGAGGAACTCATGAAAAAGCTCCGCATCATCGCCGGCTTGGCAGCAGCCGGGCTCGCGGCCGTCGGCCTCGCGGCCTGCTCGTCCGACAACGCGTCGAGCGACAAGGTCACCGTCAACTGGTGGACCTGGGACGACCACCAGGCAGCCAACTACAAGCTGTGCATCCCCGGGTTCGAGAAGGAGAACCCGAACATCTCGGTCAAGATCTCGCAGTACAACGTCAACGACTACTTCACCAAGCTGACGGCAGGCTTCGTCTCGGGCACGGCTCCGGATGCGTTCCAGAACAGCGTCCCGCTGCTCGGCCAGTACGCCGGTCAGAAGCAGATCATGCCGCTCGACGACCTGATCAAGAAGACCGATTTCGACCTCAGCAAGTTCAACATCGGCGTCGACTCGTGGAAGTACACGGACGGCAAGCAGTACGGCATCCCCCTCGACTGGGCGGGCGCGGCGATCTACTTCAACGAGGACATGGTCAAGGCGGCCGGACTCACCGACGACGCCGTCAAGAACATGACCTGGAACCCGGATGACGGCGGCACGTTCGACAAGATCGTCGCCCACCTCACCGTCGACAAGAACGGCAAGCGCGGCGACGAGCCCGGCTTCGACAAGAACAACGTGAAGACGTACGGCATCGGAACGCTGGCTGCGGGAGACTTCAACGGTCAGACATCCTGGAACCCGTTCGTCACGACGCTCGGGTGGAAGCTCGGCGGCGACGTCAAGGCGTGGCCGAAGGAGCTGCCGTTCAACGACCAGCGCCTCGCGAAGACGCTCGACTACGTGCGCACCCTCGGCGACCGCGGCCTGATGCCGAAGTTCGGCCAGTTCACCGTCTCCTCCTCCGAACAGATGGGCGCCGGGCAGGTCGCGATGGCGCAGGACGGCACCTGGAACGCCACGACCCTCACCAAGGTGCCCGGCCTCAAGGTCGGCATCGCGCCGACGGTGAAGGGTCCGGATGGCCGTGGCATGATCAGCAACTCGAACGCCAACAACATCTTCGTGGGCACCAAGCACGTCGACCAGACCTGGAAGTGGGTCTCGTACATGGGCACCGTCGGCTGCCAGACCATCGCGGGCAAGACCGCGACGTTCCTGCCGTCGATCGCCGCGGCGCTCCAGTCGACCGTCGACGCTCAGAAGGCAGACGGGGTCGACATCTCCAGCTTCGTCGACGCGCTGAAGAACGACGAGCTCTACCCGGCGCCGCCCACGGCGAACGGACAAGAGCTGGTTGACACACTTCAGCCGATGTTTGAGGCATTCTTCAGTGGTGAGGGCGACACGTCCTTCCTGAAGACCGCACAGGAGCAGTCGAAAGAAATCATCGCCAAGCAGTAGTACTCCGGGGTCGGCGGGCGAGGGCGCGCTCCTCGCCCGCCGACCCCATCCCGAAGAAAGGGCACACGATGAACGATGAGACGCAGACGCGGACAGCGCTGCTCGGATCGTCGTCCGACGCTGCCACGCGCGTGTTCACGACCATCCTGACCCGCAGTCCCATCAGCAGGATCGACGTCGCCCGGCTGACCGGTCTCTCGCAGGCCGCCGTGACCAAAGCGGTGACGCCGCTGGTGGCCGCCGGCCTGATCAACGACTCGCTCGACCCCACGCTCACCGGACTCCCCGGCCGCCCTGTCAGCCCGGTCGCGGTCGTCCCCGACGCCGTCGTCGCGCTCGGCGTGAAGGTGAACGCGGATGAGCTCATCGGCGTCGCCACCGACCTCACCACCCGAATCATCACGTCCGAGCGGATGCCGTTGACGTCTCACGAGCCCGCCGCCGTCACCGACGCCATCGTCGAAATGTGCGGCCGTCTCCAGGGCGATATCGGCGCGCTCGGGTCGCGCCTGGCTTGCATCGGCGTCGCCGTCTCTGGCGATGTCGACATGGCGACCGGCGTCGTGCGCGACTCGGCCCAGATGGACTGGCGCGGAGTCGACCTCGGCGCAGCACTGACCGAACGCCTCGGCACGCGCATCGTCGTGGAGAACGACGTGCGCGCTCTCACCATCGGCGAGCACTGGTTCGGCGTGGGCCTCGGGACGAGCTCGTTCGCCATCGTCACCATCGGCCGCGGAATCGGAAGCGGCCTGCACCTCAACGGCGAAGTCGTCGAGGGTGCCTACGGGGTGGCGGGCGAGATCGGCCACCTGCCACTGACCTCCCCCGACCGGATCTGCGCGTGCGGTCGTCGGGGCTGCGTCGAGGCGGTCGCTGCCACCGCGGCGATCGTCGCCGCCGTATCCGGAGCCCACAAACGCGATGTCTCCATCGAGGAGGCGGTCGCGCTCGGCCGCGGCGGTGATCCCGCTGCCGTTCAGGCGTTCGCAGAGGCGGGCAAGGTCATCGGCGCCGCCATCGCCAGCCTCGTCAACATGGTCGGCCCCGAACTCGTCATCATCGGCGGTGAGGGCGTGGTGAACTTCGACCTGATCGAGGATGCGCTGCGCAAGTCGTACGCAGAGCACGTCTTCGCGTCGGCGGACCGGTGCCGCGTCGTCGTGCGGCCGCACACGTTCGAGGACTGGGCGCGGGGCGCTGCCGCTACGGCCATCCGGTCACTGGTGGTGTAACCGGCGATTGCCGCGCGACCGCAATCGTCGCCTGTCAGTTCTGAAGTGTCGGGAACGTCCACTCGCCGCTGAGGATCTCGGGACGCGGGCGATACAGCCGCACGAGATAGTTCCAGCCCTCGGGCGTCGGGATCGCGTTCGGGGTTCCCGCGGGATAGTCGCCGAAGCGCACGGTGATCGACCCGTCGTCGTTGCGCACACCGGTAACACTGTTAACCGTGTACGCGCCTGACTCGTTCGGTTCGAAGAAGCCGGCGGCGTTGTAGACCGAGATCGACCAGAAGCCGTCGACCGGCACATCCCCGACCGTGAGCTCGTGCCGTTCGTCCGGGCTGCTCGGGTTGACGCCGATATACGTCGCCTCTGACGATGGCAGCCCGCCCCAACCCGCGGCCGTTCCGATGAGGTGGTGCACCGGATCCACCTCGTCGGCGGTGCCGAACATGCCGCTGAAGTCCTTCATGTTCTTCGCCAGCGCCAGAAGGGCGTTACGTGTCTCGTCGAAGCTCGTCTTGTCGTAGTCGGGGATCTCGAAGGGCACCGCGGACTCGCTCCGCAGCGTGATCTGGTCCTGAAGCGCCGCGACGGCAGCCACGTCAGCCGGGTTCTCAGGGTCGACGAGGATGCGGATCGCGAGCACCACGTACGGCGATCCGAACTCGTCTACCGTGAGGCTGTGCTCCCCCGCCGAGTGGAAGATCCGGTTGATGTAGTGGTCGGCGTTCACGACCATCGCGGAGACGTACCGGTCGCCGTGTTCCGGCAGGCTGAACGTCGCCCCCTTGGTGATGTCCACCACGGCGAAGCTGTACAGGGTGTCCCTGTTCAACCTGATGACCGTCTGCTTGTCGATCGCCGCGGGCACGCGGTTGTGTAAGAAGGTGTTGATGCCTCCGGCGTCCCGCTGAAGGTCGTGGAGCATCCGGTCGTTCTCGGCTCGGACGAAGTTGTCGGCATTCACGATGATGGTCACGCGCTCATCGTGGCATACCGATCCACCGGGTGTCACGGGTCAGAATCAGGCTTCCGGATGCGCTCACTCCGACAGCAGGCGCACCTCGGTGATCCTGTCCGTACGTCCACCGCGGGCGACGAACTCGACCGTCGCACGCTCGGTGTCCTGGCTGCGCACCGCCGCTGGCAACGCATACTCTTTGTCGCATACGACCGGTGAGATGTCCGCTCCGGGGCGTGTGACCCGCGCGACCGAGACCCCGTTGACCAGGATCTCGTAGTCGACGTCGCCATCCCCGTCGAGCCAGGAGACCCGGAGAACCTTGGCTAGGCGGATCCAGTCGAGCAGCGTCACGCTCATCGCGGTCTCGGTGCGCCGCCAGGGCACTCCGCCATCGCGACCCGACTCGCTCCCGTCGCCGACGAACCCGTGGTCGGATTCCGGCTGCTGCTCGCCGAGCACCACCGAGTCCCGGGTGCGGGCGTCGAGCCCGAGCTGCCAACGGTCGCGCTCGGCCAGTTCCGCGAGGCGAGTGGACGCATCCGGACCCTGCGGGAAGTAGACGGTGTACCGGGTGTCGTGAACCTGCGCGAAGGGTCGGAGCAGCACATCCTGGCCCACGGCGTGCAGCACGAGCCTGTCATCACCGGCGCGCTCGATCAAGGCGTCAGCATCGTCGCCCTCGACGAGCGGTGCGTCGACGAGCGGCACCAGCGAGCCGAGCGCGATGTGGCTCATCCGGCCGGCACCGGCGACGAGGCCATCGAGCGGCGGCCCGTCGACCTCGGCGGCGTAGACGACGGGGCCGTCCACCACAGACACCCAGCCCGATCCGTCGGGGAGGTGCTCGAATCGCGGCGTGCTCAGCAGGTGCACCTCAAGCACGTCGTCCTCAAACCAATCTCGGCGGATCACCACGTACCCGTCCTCGGTCTGAGCGTCGACGGGCACTCCGTTCACCCGCACCGACGGCTCCCCCGACAGCCAACCCGGGAGGCGTATGCCGATCGCGGCATGGAGCGCCGGTCCCGCGTCGATCGTGAGCGTCGTGACCACCCCGTCCTGGGTGCGAGCCAGCTGCGTCACGCGACGACCCTGCCACTCGACGGCCGAGTCCATGAACAGGTTCACGAGCAGGTCGTCGCCTCGAGTGGCGTACGCATAGGCCGCGTGCCGCGCGTGAACCTCCATGCCCGTGCCGACACAGCACCAGAAGCTGTTCTCCGCCTCGGAGTAGACGCGGTAGTGACCCGGGCGCAGCGGTGTGAAGTACACGAACCCGCCATGCTCAGGATGCTGCGCCGAGAGCACGTGATTGACGAGCGCGGTCTCGATGAAGTCGAGGTATCGCGTCTCACCCGTCGACGCGTACAGGCCACCGGCGAGACGGATCATGTTCACCGTGTTGCAACTCTCGGGACCCTCCCGGTCTTCGACCATCCCGGTGAAGTCGTTCGGGTCGTGGAAGTGCTCGCGCACCCCGTGTCCGCCGATCGTCACCGAGTGCCGCTCTGCGACCGTGTCGAAGAAGAACCGCGAGGCGACGGCGAAGTCGGGTTCTGCGCTGCCGACCTCCGCCACGCGCTGATAGCCGAGTACCTTCGGGATCTGCGTGTTGGCGTGCAGCCCGGTCAGGGCGTCCTGGCCGGCGACGAGCGGATCGAGGATCACCCGGTGCGAGAACCGCTTCGCCATCGCCAGGAACTCGACTCGGCCAGTCAGCGCTGCGAGGTCGGCGAACGACTCGTTCATCCCCCCGAATTCGGTGTCGAGCATCCGTTCGAAGTCGTCGTCGCTCAAGCGCGCGGCCAGTGCGACCCACCACTCGCCCAACGCCGTCACAACCGTGAGCGCGTCGTCGATGCCTGCGCTTCGATACGCCTCGACGAGTCCGGCGAACGTCTTGTGCAGGTTGTACCAGGGCACCCACCGGCCCTCGAGCGCGAACGAGTCGGGGCGGATTCCGCCGGCAGCGACCTCGGTCCAGAGCGCCTCCCCCTGGGGGACGCCGCCGACGTAGCCGGTGCCGATCGCATCCTGAGCCCGGCGCATCCCCTCGACCATCGTCTTCGCCCGGTCGAGAAAGCGCTCGTCGCCGGTCGACGCGTACATGAGCGACGTCGCGGAGAGGTAGTGCCCGGCCGTGTGGCCGTCGAGCCCCTGGCTCTCCCAGTTGCCGTATGCCGGCGCCTCGACGGGCAGTCCCGCCTCCCGGAAGAACGGGGCGAGCAGGCGCGAGGGTTCGAGCCCCAGCAGGTAGCGGCCGTCGAGCTCCTGCGCACGGAGGAACGGTCCACCGGTCAGCCGCACCGAGTGCAGCGGCATCGGGACGGGCAAGGTCGCGGGTGACACAGCCACAGGAAGCGTTTCAGCCATCTCGTCAGTCTTTCGGTTTGACGACGAGTCGGTAAGCGCTCGTCGAGTCGATGTGGGGGATGTCGACGGTCAGCTTGCCGTCGACGGCAGCGGACTCGGTCGACAGGATGCGCGTCGCGGGCTTGCCCACGGTCGCCCGGTCGGTTCCGGCGACCCGCTCGACGGTCACCGAGTAGTGCGCCGACGCCCGCAGGCCGCTCACGGCGACCGCCGCCTGCCCCGACTGACCGGCCTGCCCCGCCAAGAGCACCTGAACGGTAGACCCGTCTCCGGATGCGAGACCGTCGAGCTTCCCGGAAGGCACCACCCGCAGCATCTTGCCACTCAACGCGCCGTACCAGTCGTAGAGGCCGTACACGCCCGTCGGCTTGCCCACTGAGGGAGTAACCAGTCCACCGACGGTGCCCGACTCGTGCCAGTACGCCCGGCTGGCCGAGGCCACGCCGGTGCGCTCGAACTGAGCGAGGTAGTGCGTCATCGCCGAGGGCACCTCCATCTGCTTCGGAGAACCGTACTCGTCGATGGCGATCGGCCGAGGCGAGATGCCGAGAGACTTCTCGAGGGAGCGGTACGCCGCGACGTGCTCGTCGATCTGCTCCCATCCGTCGGCGCCGTCGGTGAGCTCATGCCAGCAGATCACATCGGGGAGGGTGCCCGCCGCCTTGGCGCTCGACAGGAAGTCGGCCATCATGCCGTCGTTCCAGACACTGAAGCTGGGGCCGACGATCGGTGTCGTGGGGTCGAGGGCTCGGACCGCCGTGAAGGTGCGGTTCCAGCCGTCGTCGAACGGTCCTGCCTGAACGGTGTCCCAGGTCCAGTCGGGCTCGTTCCACAGCTCCCAACCGTTGATGACGTCAGAGTCGGGTGACGAGCCCACCTGGTCGATCATGGTGTCGACCTTCGCCAGCCAGTCGTCCCAGCCGACCCATTCGTAGGGGAACGTCGGATAGATGTCGGGCATCCGGACGAACTCCTTCGCCCCCGCCGCGCGAACCGCGGGGGCGACCACGAGCGCGTCACCCGTCGGCGTGGTCGCGCCGTTACCGAGCTGCGTCACACCGGGGGAGGCTGCACCACCTGGTTCAGGTGGAGCGGAGCGACCGTGGCCGCCGCCGGCGTCGACGCATCCGCGAACGCGTACAGGCCGCCCGCGCCGACGTGCTCAACGGTTCCCTGAGACGATCCCGCTTCGACCCGCAGCGTGGTCACCGTCGCGTTCGGCGGCGCTGAGCACGACACGAGCAGCGCCGCCGCGGCCGACACGGCGATGATCGCCGATGCCGACCGCAGCAGACGTGAACGCATCATGCGAAGGCGATCGCCGTCCACGAGACGGGCGGAAGTACGACGGTCAACTGGCCGTCGACGATGCTTGCGCTGTCGTTCGAGACAAGGCCGACCCGGGTCTGGTTGTCGATCGTGTTCTTGGCGTAGACGTCGTCATCGGCCAACGTGACCGCCTCGTCGATGCGGGATGCGGCGAACTGGCTCACGTCGATCGTGACGGTTCGCGACTCGGTCTGGTCGCGGTTGACCAGGAAGACCGCGCCGCTCGCGGACTCGTCATCGTAGGTCGCGACAGAGTCGACGAGGTCGGCCTCGCCGTGGACGGCAGTCTCGTACTTGGGCGAATCGATGACCGGACGCAGCACCACGCCCTTCGCGAGCCGGCTCGTGACCGAGAACGGGAAGAAGGTGGTCTGACGCCAGACGCCACCGCCCGGCTCCGTCATGATCGGGGCGATCACGTTCACCAGCTGGGCGAGGGATGCGGACGTCACCCGGTCGCTGTTCTTCAGCAGCGTGATCAGCAGGTTCCCGAGCACGACGGCGTCGGCCACCGAGTACACGTCCTCGAGCTGACGGGGCGCGTAGCGCCACTCGTCGTTGACCTCGTCGGACGCCTGGTGCTCGTCGAGGTACCAGATGTTCCACTCGTCGAAGGAGATGTTGACCTTCTTCTTGCTCTTCAGCTTGTACCCGACGTGGTCCGCCGTGGCGACGACCGTGTCGATGAAGTACTGCATGTCCACCGACGACGCGAGGAACGAGCCGAGGTCGCCGCCGCGCTCCTGGTAGTAGGCGTGCGCCGAGACGTAGTCGACGTGCTCGTACGAGTGCTCGAGAACCGTGCGCTCCCACTCGCCGAAGGTGGGCATCCCCGAGCCGGACGAGCCGCAGACCACGAGCTCGAGGTCCTTGTCGGCCATCTTCATCGCGGCGGCGGTGCGAGCGGCGAGCTTGCCGTAATCGTCGGCCGTCATGTACCCGGTCTGCCACGGGCCGTCCATCTCGTTGCCGAGGCACCACATCCGGATGTCGTGCGGCTCGGTCGTGCCGTTGGCGATCCGCTGGTCGCTCAGCGCGGTGCCGGCGGGGTGATTTGCGTACTCGAGAAGGTCGAGCGCGGCCTGGATGCCCCGGGTGCCGAGGTTGACGGCCAGCATGAGCTCGGAGCCCGTCAGCTTGAGCCAGCGCGAGAACTCATCGAGACCGACCTGGTTGGTCTCGAGCGAGTGCCAGGCGAGGTCGCGACGCACCGGACGCTGTTCGCGCGGGCCGACGCTGTCCTCCCAGCGGAATCCGGAGACGAAGTTGCCACCGGGGTAGCGGATGGTGGTCGAGCCGAGCTCCTTGACCAGTTCCACGACGTCGAGCCGGAAGCCGTCCTCGTTCGCGGTCGGGTGCCCGGGCTCGTAGATCCCGTCGTAGACGCACCGGCCGAGGTGCTCGACGAAGGAGCCGAAGGTGCGGCTGCGAACCGGGCCGACGGTGCGGCCGCGATCGAGGATGATGGTGGAGTCTGGCATTGTGTCGTGTTTCCTTGGTCGGTTGTCGATGGTCATTTGACGGCGCCGCTGAGCAGGCCGGCCGTGTAGTACTTCTGCAGAACGAGGTAGATCACGACGCACGGGATCACCGTCACGGCCACGCCCGCTTCGAGCAGACCCCAGTCGACGGAGTTGTTCTGCCCCGCCGAGAGGATCCCGAGGCTCACCGGCAGTGTGTACTTCGACTGGTCCGTGATCAGGATGAGCGTGGCGAAGAAGTCGTTCCAGGCAGCGAAGAACGTGAGCAGCGCCGTGGACACGATGCCGGGCACCGCGTTCGGCAGCATCACGCGTCGCATTGCTCCGAACGCGCTCGCGCCGTCGATCATCGCCGCTTCCTCGATGCTCGCGGGGATGGCCGCGAACGAGTTGCGCATGAGGAAGATGCCGAACGGGAGGTTGAACGTGGCGAGCACGAGCGTCAGCCCGAACAGGTTGTTCTGAAGGCCGACGTCTTTCAGCGTCAAGTAGATCGGCGTGATGATGGCCTGGAACGGCACCATGAACGTGATCAGCGTGACGAAGAAGGCGACCCGGCTGCCGCGGAACGGCAGCTTGGCGAACGCATATCCGGCCAACGTCGACACCACGACGGTGATCGCCGTCGTCAGCAGCGTGACGAAGAGCGAGTTGCCGAGGCTGCCGAGCAAACTCAGCCCGCCGGCGTTGCTGCCCAGCTGCGCGAAGTTGTCGAACGACAGCCCGTGCGGGAAGAGCGTCGGCGGGGTCTGGACCGCCTCCGCCGGATTCTTCAGCGACTGCGTGACGAGCACGTACAGCGGATAGAGGAAAAGGATCGCGACACAGATCGAGACGATCCACCAGGCGCTGGCCGGCAGGATGCGGTTCGACCGACGCTTGCGCTGCTCCCGTGCGATCGGCGCGGGCGCATCCGGAACACTGATCGGGGATGCCATGGGGCTTGTCTGTGTGGTCATCAGTCGTCCGCGTTTCGAAGCAGGAGCATCTGCACGACGCTGACGGCGCCGAGCACGAGCATGAGCAGGATGGACAGCGCCGAGGCGTATCCGAGGTGGAACTGCACGAATCCGGTGCGGTAGATCTGGAAGACCGCGGTGATCGTCGAGTTGTCCGGTCCGCCCGAGGTCATGATGTAGAACTGGTCGAACGCCAGCAGCGATCCGGCGACCGAGAACACGAGCACGAGCGCCAGTGTCGGGCGGAGCAGCGGAAGGGTGATCAGGCGGAAGGTCTGCCAGCGACCGGCCCCGTCCATCCGGGACGCCTCGACGACCTCCTCGGGGATCGACTGGATGCCCGAGAGCAGCAGTAGCATCTGCAGGCCCGCCGTCTTCCAGACCACCATGCCGAGCACGATGAGGAACGCGGTTCCCGGATTCGCGAACAGGTTGGTGCTCGCATCGCCGATCCCGAGACGTGCGAGCAGGTCGGTGAGCGGTCCGATGTCCGGCTGCCAGATGAAGACCCAGAGGTAGCTGGCCGAGGCGAGACCGATCACGACCGGAACGAAGTAGACGGTCTGGAAGATGCGCGCGGCGCGAGTGCGACGCCGCACCAAAGCCGCCAGGCCGAATCCGACGGCGAGGAGTACCGGGGTGGTGATCACCGTATAGAAGAGGGTGAAGACGACGGCTTGACCGAATTCCGAGTCGCTGAACGCGTCGATGTAGTTCTGCACGCCGACGAACGACGACGGCCCGAGAAGCGGGTAGTCGAAGAAGGAGATGTAGACGGTGCGGATGAGCGGCCAGATGAAGAAGAGGCCGAGCAGCACTGCCGCCGGAGCGACGTAGATGACGCCGAGCACACCGCGTCTGCGCGAGAGACTGTTGCGTCGTCTGCCCGCAGGCCGCGGCGCTTTGAGCGCGCCGCCGACCGCTGTTGGTAGAGCCATGAGGGTGGTTCCCGTTTCCCGAGGATGGGCGCGGCCGGCACCCGGCCGGCCGCGCCCGCCTGCTACTTGTTCGCCTTGTCCAGCAGCGCCTGCGCGGCGCTCTGAGCGGTGGCCTGGGCGCCCTGGATGTCACCCTTGAAGACAGCCGACTGGATCATCTTCGACCAGACACCGTTGTTGTCGTTGAAGAGTGCGTTCTCGATCGTGCTGTACGGGGTGTGGCCCACCTTGAGCGCGTCGGCGAACACCTTGTACCGCGGGTCGAGCGGCGTGTAGATCTTGTCGAGCAGGTCCATGCGGATCGGCAGCACCGACTTCGACGCGAGGATCTTCTGAGCCTGCTCGTCGGTCGCCCACTTCACGAACTCCCAAGCGCCGTCGGGGTTCTTCGCACCGGTCATGATCGACATGTTGTCGCCGCCCGCGAACGAGGCCGAGCCGCCGTCCTTGCCCGGGATCGGGAAGACGCCGAAGTCGATCTTCTTGGCCGCGACCAGGGAGCCCAGGAAGCTGGTGCCGTCCGGCTTCATGCCGATCGTTCCACCCTGGAAGGCCGTGCCCGCGTTCGGGCCGTTGTCCGTCTGCACGAGGGTGGGCATGCTGCCGTCTGTCCACATGTCGCGGTACAGCTGCAGCGCATCCGTCACCTCGGAGGAGTCGAGGGTCGCCTTGGTGCCGTCCTCGTTGAGCACGTCACCGCCACTCGCCCAGATGTGCGGGGTGAGCTCGAAGATGTTGCACCCACCGCAGGCGGCCGAGAAGACGAAGCCCTTGTTCTTGCCGCCGAGGGCGCTGACGGCCTTCGCGTCGGCCTGGAGTTCCGCGTACGTTGTCGGGGGCTTCTCGGGGTCGAGGCCCGCCTGCTTGAAGAGATCCTTGTTGTAGAACATGACGGAGACGTCGCCGGTGAACGGCACCGCGTACGTCTTGCCCTTGTACTTCGACTGCCTCACGTGCGCCGGGCTCAGGTCGTCCTTGTACGGAAGGGCGTCCACCTTGTCGGTGATGTCGGCGAGGGCGCCCACCGACGCGAAGTACGGAGTGAAGACCAGGTCGGTCGCGGCGACGTCGGGAGCGGAGCCCGACGATGCGGCGGTTCCAAGCTTCTGAACGAAGTCGGCGGCCGGGATGAGGGTCACCTTGACCTGGGTCTTGTGCGACTTGTTGAACGCGTCGGCGAGCGGCTGAACGATCGCCTTCTCGTAGTCGCGGACCCACACCGTGACGGTGCCTGAACTGCTGGAGTCTCCTCCGCTGGATGCTGAGCATCCGGCCAGCAGGACGCTAGCGGTGGCGATCGTGCCGATGAGGCCGAGCACCTTCCTTGTCCTACGCATCATTGCGTTTCCTCTCGATGTGACTATCCGCCCGCTGGGGGCTCACTGTGGCGAAAGAGAAGGGTGACGACGTGTCCGCGGGCCCTTCCTCGGGCCCTGGACCGGCGCATCCGGTCTCTGGATTGTGATTTCTACAACGATTACCAACAACGTTGTAAGAGCACTATCAACCATGAGTCGGCGCGCTGTCAAGTCGACTTCGTGGTCGCTTGAGAGCGTTCGCAGACGGGCTGATCAGCTCGCGCTGGACTCCCGGACCATCAGCCGGAAGGGCGCCTCGTACTCGTCGAAGGTCGCCTTCTCGTCGCCCTCGATCCGGGCGAGCAGCAGCCTGACGGCGGTCTCCGCGATGTCATCGCGGCCCGGGTCGATCGAGGACAGGGTCGGGATGGAGTACCGCGTCTCGTCGACGTCGTCGAAGCCCACGATCGCGACATCCTGCGGGATTCTGAAGCCGGCATCCTCGATCGCGCGCATCGCACCGAAGGCGAGCGAGTCGTTGAAGGCCACCACGCCGTCGAAGTGCCGGCCGCTCTCGAGGAACGCACGCATTGCGTTCGCGCCGTCGACGCGGTGCCACTCCCCCGCCTCGACCACGAGGTCGTCGCGGTACTCGACCCCAGCCGCCTCGAGCGCCTGCCGGTACCCCGCCAGACGCAGACCGGCCGAGCCGATGACCTCATCGGGATGCGCGCCGAGCGCGACGACGGCGGTGCGGCCGAGCGACAGCAGATGCTCGGTAGCAGCCCGTGACGCCTCGACGTTCTTCATCGTCACATGGTCGGCCGGCCCGTTGAAGATTCGCTCGCCAAGCAGCACGAGGGGCCTCGGGATGTCCACCAAGGCCGCGTCATCCTGCCCCAGGCCAAGCACGCTGAACAGGATGCCGTCGGCCATGCGCATCTGCGGACCGTGCAGGATGGCCAGCTCGCGCTCGCGATCGCCGCCGCTCTGCTCGATGAACACGGCGACGCCGCGCTTCGTCGCCGCACGCATGACCGAGTCGGCCAACTCGGCGAAGTACGGGTTCTTGAGGTCGGGGATCACGAGGCTGATCGCCCCCGTACGGCCCGAACGCAGTCCGCGAGCGGAGAGGTTGGGCTGGTAGCCGAGCGACTCCACAGCGGCCTCGACGGACGCCCTGGTCTGCTTGCTGATGTACGGGTATCCGTTGATCACGTTCGATACCGTCTTGATCGACACGCCTGCCGCTTCGGCGACCTCTCGGAGCGTCACTGCCATGTCGTTCTCCCTGCTGGTTGACTGCTGTTCGAATGCTACAACGTTGAATTGTCGATGCTTTCACGCGCGTCAGCGAGCGTGATCGCGAGCTAGTAGATCGACTCCTTCATTCCAAAAATGATTCGAACATATGTTCGAAAGTGTGGTGCAATGGAGCACGACATCCGGAATCGAAGGAAGGCCATTTCATGAGCATCGCGCACGCGTCCGACATCATCGCTGTGTGGACCGAGCAGGGTCGCCCGACGCGAATCGTCTGGCGCGGAACGCGATACGTGGTGACGGATACGCCCACGCCGCTCACGCGACCGGCCATTCACGACGCGCTCACGCATCCGCTCCTCCAGGTGTCGGGGTGGCGGTTTCAGGGCGCCTCGATGGGCCCGGGCGCAGAGGTACGGATGTTCGACGTTCGGCGAGTCGGCGGAGACAATTGGGAGCTCATCGACACCTACCGGTGATGAGCGTGCGATAGCGCTTACGGGTGTTCGGCGGCCGGCTGGTCGGGGACGAAGGCCCGGAGGAGGTCGAGCGTGCCCGCGATGTCGACCTTGGGGTCGAGTAGCCACTGGATCTGCAGGCCGTCGAACGCAGCCATGATCAACGATGCCAGCTTCTCGGGGTCGACGGCGATCGGCTGCACGACCTCGTCGGCGAGGGTCTTCTGAATGCCAGCGCGACCCGTCTCGAACCGCTTCGCGAAGAACTCCCGAGCAGCTTCGCTCTGCGGCTCGATGGATGTTCCGAGCATCGACGTGTAGAGGGCGATGAGGCCCGGGATGGTCGCGTTGTACTCGGCCGTCTTGATGAGACCGGGGAAGAACGGCTGGTCGCCAGTGAACTCCTCCGAGCGGATGTCGCGTTCGCGCAGCACCTCGATCAGCAGGGCCTCCCGCGACGGGAAATAGTGCAGCAGTGCTGCATGCGTGACGCCGATCGCTTCCCCGATGGCGCGCAATGACGTGCCTTCGAACCCACGTTTTGTGAACACCTCCAGCGTTCGATCAAGGATCTCCTGCCGGCGCTTGATGCCCTTCGAATAGGGCCCCCGCGGGCGCCGTGTCGTCTTCGCTTCGGCCATGGATCGAGGCTATCCCACATTCGCAAAATAAAAACTTCCACGTGGAGCTTTTAACTGTTACTCTCATTCCCAACGCAAGCCCGACCACCGGGAACACCCCTCGATCGGCCCTAAGGCCATCTCCCTGATCACGGACATTACAAAGGAGTAAGGACCGATGTCTGTTCTGCCCAACGAGCCTCTGAGCGCTCAATCGAATGTGAACGTCGTCGAGACAACTGAAGCGCTGATCGACCGAACCGGATCCCTGCGACAGCTCAAACTGTGGGGCCTCCTCATCACGATCGGCCTGGCCAGCGCCGGTGTCGCGGTGCTCTGGGGAGCGGTCCAATCCGTCTTCCTCGCGCTCCAGGTGCAGCGCATCGACCCGAACGGCGCGGTCGGCGGCCTCTCCCTGATCGTCGGGATCGGCGCCATCGCCGCGATGCTCGGCGCCCCGATCGCCGGCACCCTCTCCGACCGCACTCGCACCCGCTTCGGCGGCCGGGCGCCGTGGATCCTCTTCGGAGCGGTCGCCAGCCTGGCGCTGACCGTGCTGATGGCGTTCGGCACCTCGATCCCGATGCTGGTGGCCTACTGGTTCCTCATGCAGATCGCGACCAACTTCGTCTTCACCCCGATCAGTGCGCACATCCCCGAGCGCGTGCCGGTCATCCGTCGCGGCGCGTTCTCCGCCGTGATGGGGACCATGCAGCTGGTCGGTTCCCTCGGCGGCCAGACCATCGGTGCATCCTTCTCGGACAAGATGGTGGTCGGCTACATCCTGGTCGGCATGATCGTGCTCGTCACCGCGATCCTCTTCGTCGTGGTGAACCGGCGCTCCAACCTGGGCGTGCCCAAGCCGCCGCTGAACATCGGCGCGATCCTGCGCACATTCTGGGTCAACCCGGTCAAGCATCCGAACTTCGCCTGGGCGTTCACCGGTCGCTTCCTGCTCATGGTCGGGTACTTCCCGCTCACGGCGTACACGCTGTACATCCTCCAGTCCTACGTCGGACTCGGTAAGGACGCGGTCAGCGTCGTCCCCGTGATCGGTCTCGCCGGCCTGCTGGGCACGCTCATCGGAACGCCGATCTCCGGATTCATCGTCGACAAGATCAAGCGCACAAAACCGCTGATCGTCGCCGCCTCCCTGTTCCTGGTGATCTCGTTCATCATCCCGATGATCTCGCCCACCGTCCCGGGCATGTGGCTGTTCTCCTTCCTCTCCGGTCTCGGCCTCGGCGCCTACCTCTCGGTCGACTACGTGCTGATCACGCAGGTGCTCCCGTCGGCGGATGAGGTCGGCAAGGACCTCGGCATCATCAACATCACCACGACCCTGCCGCAGACCATCGGTGTCGCTCTCGGCGGCATCATCGTGACCGTCTTCAGTGGCTACCTCGCCCTGTTCCCCATCGCGATCGTCTTCGTCATCGTCGGAGCGCTCTGCCTCTTCGCCATCCGCGGCGTCCGCTGACGCGACCGCCGCACACCGACAACCGCACCACCTCGAAAGGAAACCTCATGACCACGCCCCAACCCTCCGTCCAGCTCTACTCGGTGTACAAGGCTCTCGACGCCGACCTCGACGGAACGCTCGCCCGCCTCGCCGGGATCGGATTCGCCAACGTCGAAGCGTTCGACTTCGTGCGTCGCGCCGCCGAGCTGAAGACCTCGCTCGACCGCCACGGACTCGCGGCGCCGACCGGCCACGCCATACTGATCGAAGAAGAGGTGAACACCCCCGACGGCATCCTCACCGTGCCGCCCGCGGAGGAGACCTTCGAAGCGGCGGCCAAGCTCGGCATCGAGATCGTGATCGACCCGTACCTCGCGCCGCCGCGCTGGGCCGATCGAGACAGCATCCTGCGCAGCGCCGAACGCCTGAACAAGCGTGCCGAGCAGGCGGCAACGTTCGGTCTGCGGGTCGGATACCACAACCACGACCACGAGTTGCTGTCCGTCATCGACGGCGTCACCGGCCTCGAGATCTTCGCCGAGCAGCTCGACCCCGCCGTCGCGCTCGAGGTCGACCTGTATTGGGCGACCGCCAGCGGCCGGGACCCGATCGCGCTCCTCACCCGCCTCGGCGACCGCGTGCATGCCCTGCACATCAAGGATGGCCCGATGGCCGGCGGCCGGTCGAGCGCGAACCTTCCCACGGACCAGACGCCGGCCGGTCAGGGGATGTGCCGCTCCGCAACGCGATCGAGGCGGCCCCCAGCGCCCGCTTCGCGGTCGTCGAGTTCGACCACTACGAGGGCGACATCTTCGAGGGCGTCGCCGCCAGCTTCGACTACCTCACGAGCACCCTGGAGAACGCACGATGAGCACCAACGGACCCGTCGGCATCGGCCTCATCGGCGCCGGCATGATCAGCGACCAGTACCTCACCAACCTTGCCCAGTATCCGGATGTGCGGGTCGTGGCAGTCGGTGACATGAACACGGAGCGTGCAGCGTCTCAGGCGTCCAAGTACGGCATCGAGACCTCCGGCGACGCCGACTCGATCCTGACCAACGACGACGTCGAGATCGTGATCAACCTCACCATCCCGGCGGCACACGTCGCCGTCTCGACCGCCGCCCTGAACGCGGGAAAACACGTCTGGAGCGAGAAGCCGATCGGCATCGAACGCGCATCGGCCAAGGCTCTCGTCGAGCTCGCCGACGAGCGCGGGCTGCTACTCGGCATCGCTCCGGATACGGTGCTCGGGCCCCTCTGGCAGACCGCCAAGCGGGCGATCGCGAACGGCGCGATCGGCACCCCGCTCTCGGCGACGACCTCGTTCCAGTCCCAGGGACCGGACTGGTTCCATCCTGACCCCGAGTTCCTCTTCGCCAAGGGCGCGGGACCGCTCTTCGACATCGGCCCGTACTACCTGACCGCGCTCGTGCAGTTGCTCGGTCCGATCGCCGAGGTCGTCGCCGTCGGCACCAAGGCGCAGGAGACGCGCAGCATCCACACCGGTCCGCGCGCCGGTGCGACCTTCCCGGTCGAGGTGCCTACCCACCTCGCGGTCGTCAGCCGATTCGCCTCGGGCGAGACGGCCGCATCGCAGATGAGCGTCGACACGGCCCTGTTCCGCCACGGCATCTTCGAGATCAACGGCACCGAGGGCACGCTGGTGCTCGGCGACCCGAACTACTTCGGCGGGAGCCCGATCAAGCTCTACCGTCCGGAGATCGAGTTCCGCGACGGCGGCATCTTCCAGGAGGCGCAGATCCTGCCCGAGGAGGGTCCGCTGTCCGGCCGCGGTGTCGGCGCGCTCACGATGGCACGCACCATCCGAGGCGCGGGCGACCTCCACGTCGCCACCGGCCACGTCGGCTACCACGTGCTCGACACAATGGTCGCGATCGAGGAGTCCGTCGAACGCCACTCGTTCGTCGAGGTCGCCTCGACCGTGGACCCGATCGCGGCCCTCCCGACCGACTTCGACCCGTTCGCCGCTGTGCTGGGCGCTCGGGAGCCTTCGGCCGTCTGACCTGCCTAGCTGAAGGGCCCCCGCGAGATTCTCGCGGGGCCCTCTAGTTGCCGTCGTTCGCGCCGGCGAACTTCTTCTCGATTGCTACTCCTTCATCGGTACCCCACCACTCGGTATGTTTCGGATGGTCCGTCGTGACTGCAGCGACAATGCCGTAGATCCCGAGGTTGCTGAGGCTGCGTTGCGGGTAGTCGGCTCCGCCGCCGAAGACCGAATGGCCGAGGATGTCCGGTGCAGGATGCTTGTTGTGGTCCGGGAACACGATCTCGACGCCCACCAGATCGCAGCGCGCTCGACCTTCAGCGCCCAGTGATTCAACAGGAACGGGCTCTCGCTTCTCGCATCGAGGAAGAGATCGCTCGCTCGGGTTCAACGAAAGGCCGCCCGGAGGGTGATAACCGCATCCGGTTAGGGCAATAAGAAGGCCACCCATCGCAAGCGCTCGCACCAACCTCCGCGCCACCATCACCTCCTGTTTCTGTCTCAATACCGGACGCCGGTCCGGGTCAGTTGTTGGCGTCAGACCAGGCGAGCGGAGCAACGGACACGATTGGCTCAATACATTCGGGGTCGCCGTCGACACGTTGCCTCACAAGTACTACCGACTTGAAATGGGGCACCTGCGCCGTGTCGAAGTCCGAAGCTGACGCGAACGGGAAGCTCGACTTCGGTTCGGCCGGAATGCCTCCGACGCTCGCTGTCGCCACGGACTCCGGGATGCACGCGATGAGTTGTTCCGCCCCGGCATCGACGAGAAGCAGTCTCGTCTGGTTGCCGCCGGCGTGGAACGAATCCACGATCACTCGCAAATCGTCGCTATCGCGCTCGACCGTGACGTCACCGGACACACCGTTCCTCTGCTCGAACGCTCCGCTCGCCAGAACCTGAGAGACGTCCGGAGCCGACGGCGTTGACGCGACGCTTGGGTCGGATGTCCCCTCATCGGAAACGCTCGCACTCGTCGCGCACCCGACGAGTGCAAGTCCCGCGAGCGTCGCTATGGCAGCAGCGCGAATCGCCCTGATCATCATTCATTCCCCCAAATGCCGCTCCGGAACCCGGAGTCGATCGCGAGCTCGTTCAGCTGTGAAGCCTGAAGGGTCCGAGCTGAAGAACTTTCGGCCTCAATGTATCGCGCGCGCTCCCCCAGGCGCAGATCCGCCGCTGATCGACCGCACACAGAATCCAAGCGATCCCGTCGTGGAGCGGCGACAAAATCAGCAGAGCGACTGGCGGTAAGGGTCTCGCATGTCGACGTCAGACGCTTCGAGCATCTCCTCGAAGGCATCGCTGCCGTTCAAGCGCACGAATTCGGCCTCCGCGGCAGTAATCGGCATCAACCAGGGAAACAGTATGCGCTCGTCCGCCGCTTCGAGGATGAAGAACCCAGACGCTTGATAGACCGACGCAACCGACATCAGAGCACACATTTCGGAACCCGGGAACACTTGCCCCCGTCGATCGAGCACTTGGGAACGCCCCGGTGCTCTATGCGAACGAATCACGTCCAGCGCCACATCGCAGATGCGCGATTCGGCGAGTTCGGAAAGCGACTCCGGCACAAGCATCAACAATTCGATTCGGGCGGTTGCGTCACTTCCCATCGAAAGCAGGTGCAAACTCAGACCCCGCGTCACGACAGGGGCAAAGCCATCATGACCCGGTTCGAAAGTGAGAAGGTCGAACTCTACGTCGACGCCCTCAGGGGTGCCCGAAAACCTTCGGATTCCAGCGAGTCGACCAAGATGAGTTCTGAAATGCTCGTCGAGCCCATCCAAGATCAAAGCCCTCCAAAACGAAGCCGAATTCGTAGAACAGGTTCGCTGAATTTATGGAGAGCCTCAGTGCGGAGACGGTGGGATTTGAACCCACGGTGCCCTGTAAAGGGCACTCCACCTTAGCAGGGTGGTGCACTAGGCCGAACTATGCGACGTCTCCTGAGCGTCCGCGAGCGAACGCACGACAGCCATCATAACGGACACCCGAGCGTGTTTCGGACAGCCGTTTCGCAGGTTATGCGCCGTACCCGCCGCCGTAGCCGGGGGCGAAGCGGTAGAGGGAGTCGAAGGCGAGGGATATCCAGGCGATGATGATGATGAAGCTCGCGACGACCACTCCGATGCTCGCCCAGATCGGTGCGAGGCCGCGGCCCGCGGCCACCTTGCGCACGATGATCGAGCGGCCGATGACGTAGACGTACGAGCTCAGGAACGCCCACGCCCAATGGAAGGGACGCTCCACTCCGACGCGCTTGAGTTCGCGGTAGTCGAGCCACGCGAAGACGACGGCGAGACCGTAGGCGAGCCACGTCACGATCATGATCGCGAAATACGCCCAGCCGAACAGCGCGAACGGGCTGGTGAGGTGCTCGAGGTCGCGCGACGTGCGAATCGACGCCATCCCCTCGAAGGGGTTCCAGAACGGCAGCAGCAGGCTGGGCAGAATCGGCAGCGCGACCACCAGCCAGATCCACACGCTGTAGATACGGGTTCCGGATGCGAGTGGCGGGCGTTCCGGAACGAAGGGCCCGGTGGCGTAGGCGGTCGCGGGCGCACCGCCGTACGGCTGCTGCCCATACGTCTGGCCGTAAGCCTGCTGCCCATAAGCGGGTTGAGCGGGTTGAGCCTGAACCGGCTGAGCCTGAACCGGCGCAACAGGCGGCGCGGCGGGCGCGTAGTGCTCGGTCCACTGCATCCCGTCCCACCAGCGAAGCTGCTGCGAACCGCTCGGGTCGGCGTACCAGCCGGCCGGGGTCTGTCCGTTTGTGTTGCTCATCACGCCGCCTCCTCGGGCCACCTCGCAGCCCATTCGGACCGATGTTATCGGTGGGAGTCTTTGGATCGGCCGAGGATCACGGAGTCTCTTCAGGTCGGGTCAGGATGCGGTCGACGCGACCGCGCTCGACCGCGCTCGACCACGCGCGACCACGCGCGACCACGCTCAGCCGCGCTCGACTGCGTTGTCCGCCCGGCGCAACACGCTCTCCGCGCGCAGCACTCCCCGACGCACACTCGACACAAGCACCAGCGACCGGATGCCCACTGCCACGATCACGACGGTCACGAGCGCGACCAGGGTCCACGCCACAAACTGCCAGCCCGGGAACGCGCTGATCGACAGCCACTCCACTCCAGAGCCGCCGGCCGCCGCGAGCGGGAAGGTGAACGACCAGAACCCGAGGGTGAACGGCAACATTCGATAGCGCGGAATCAGCGCGACCTGCTGAAGCGCCATGAGCACGAGCAACCCCAGCAGAGCGGCTGACACGAGATCGGCGTGCTCCCCGTTGATCGTGAACCACGCGGTTCCCGCCACAGCGGGCGGCGCCAGGAGGATGGCGCAGGTCGGCGTCAGCGCCGCAGGCAACGGCGAGAAGAACGCCAGACGCGCGAGCAGGACGGTCGACACGACGATCCAGAAGAAGATGCCGACGGCGAAGGAGCCGATCGCGAGCAGCGGCAGACCCACCTTCGACGCGGTCGTGGCCGCGATGAGCCCGGCGGCGACCGTCGGCAGCAGGTACCCGCCGTGGAACGCCTCCGGAGTCAGCGCTCCTGTGTGCCAGAAGGCCAGGATCCAGGCGGCGAAGGCAGCGGCAGCCACGATCGACACCACGACCAGGATCTCGCCACCTACCGGCCAGAAGCGATAGAGGTCGGCGCCGATGAGCATCCCGACGACCGGCACGAGGGCCGCGATCGGACCCTGCGCCGGATGCCGCAGCTGCTGCGCCAGCGTCTCGGAGCTGCGCGCGCCCCGGCGCAGATGCGCCACGATCAGCCACACCCAGGCGACGACCACGCCCGCCCACACCACCTGGCCGATGACCTCGGTGACGCCGAGCAGCCGGGATGCGGTCACCCAGATGTTTGCGAGCCCCGCAAGACCGAACGCGATAGCGAGGGTGTTGAGCGGGATCCGTTGCCCGGTTTGCGGACGTCGGGAGCTGTGAGCCGCCGTGGCGACGCTCGTCTGGTCGGTCATTTCGACGCCTCCGATCCGGCCGCGGGCATCCTGTGCTGCGCGGTTCGCCGGCCAGTGCGGCGGCGATGTGCGACTGAGAGTACCGCTCGCCGACTCGCGGCCGCCAGGCGCGTATCCGGCACTCTCGCCACCACCACGCTCGGCAGGTTGCCCGACCGCCGCCGCAGCGCCAGATCGACCGTCGAAAGTGGAGTTTCTCCCATTCTGAAACGGTTCAGACGGTAGAAACTCCACTTTCGACGGCGGGCAGCGGTCGCGCATCCGCGGCGGGCCCGTCTAGCGACGTGCCGAGGTTTTGAGCGTGCATCAGAGACCCGCGAACGATGTAAACGTCGCGCCGACCGGCACGCGGTCAGGCAGAGCTGCGCGCGAATGTCCCGATCAGCGCATCCGCGAGCGCGTCCGGCGCCTCCTGCGCGACATAGTGGCCCACCCCGTCGAGCTGGATCGAGGTCACGTCCTCGGCGGCGACTTTGCTGAACGCTGCGTACGTGAAACCGCCGCCACTTGAGCCGATGGCTGTGACGGGCATCCGGAGCGGCGCATCCGTCGCGAGCGCCCGCAGCTCGTCGCCCTCTGTGAGCATGCCGCGGTACAGCCCCGCCGCGCCCGCGAATCCGCCTGGTCTGCCGTAGGTGCGGGCGAACTCGGCGATGTCATCGGACCCGACCGCGGATGGCGCTACCCCGTAGAGGGGATACAAGTACTCCCCCACGAAGGCGCGCGCTTCCTTCTCGAACAGCAGGCTCGCGATGCCCGGCGCCGCCAAGGCGCCGATGTACCAGACCCCGCCGTGTGTCACATCCGCCAACCCCTCCGCGCCGAATCCCGCCAAGCCCGACTCGATCGCCGTGAGGCTGATGACGGCTTCAGGATGCGTGGCCGCGAGCCGGTAGACCACCCCGCCGCTGACATCCTGACCGACCACGTGCATCGGTCCGACGGACAAACTCTCGATCAGCGCATGAAGATCCTCGGCCGCGACGGCACCCGAGTAGTCGTCGCCGGCCGTGTCCGAGTCGCCGAACCCGCGGAGGTCGACGGCATAGACGCGGTGATGCGCCGCGAGAAGAGGGATGAGCCTGCGGAAGGCCCACCACGTCTCCGGAAATCCGTGCACCAGCAGAACCGGAGCGCCCCGGTCTCCCGCAGCTACGTAGTGCAGGCGCGTCCCGTTCACTGCGGCGGTCGCGTGTCGAACGCCAGTGATCGTTGCGTAATCCAGCTGCATGGGTTCCTCCTGATGAGTTCGAAACAAGACAACCAGGTTGTCACAAATCACTCAAATAAACAACCAGGTTGTCGATAATCCCCGTATCGCTACGATTGGCTCATGTCTCGAAGTGGTGCCGATCTCGCGTTGCTGCTGCTCGGCGGGTTCCGGTTCATGGCCGAGGAGGCGACGGAACGACTATCTGCGCGCGGTCACCCCGGCGTCCGACCAGCTCATGACTTCGCTCTGCGCGCGATCGTGGCTGGGGCCGAGACTGTCTCCGAGGTCGGGCGTCGCACATCCGTCTCCAAACAAGCCGCCGCGAAGACGGTCGGCTTCCTGGAAGAGAACGCGTACGTGCTCCGCAGCCCCGATCCCGCCGACGGCCGCCGAGCGCGCCTGATGGTCACCGATCGCGGCTATTCACTCATGCGCGAGGGCGAAGCGGTGTTCGACGAGCTGCGCGCGCAGTGGGAATCGCTGGTCGGTCGCGATCGCATCGCCGACCTTCAGGATGCGCTGCAGCGGCTCCTCGGAACCGACGACCCGATCCTCGGCAACTACGAGATCACGCGGTAGTTCAGCAGCAGGTGCCCGGTCGGCGTGACCTCGCTGGCGCTCATCACGAGAGCCGTCGCCGGTACCCCGTCGAGAAGCCTCTTCCCGCCACCCGCGATCTTCGGCGCGACAACGAGTTTCAGCTCGTCGACGACACCTCCGGCCAGCAACGCCTGCGCCACAGAAATGCTGGCGTGCACACCGATCTCCCCGCCTGCCTGGTTCTTCAGCTCTCGCACGAACTCGACCACATCACCGTCGATCGCAGCAGCGTTGGCCCACTCCGGGTCCAGCGGCGCGGACGTCGCCACGTACTTCGCGACCGGGTTGATGAAGCTCGCAAACGGCTCGATCTCGCTGCTCGGCCAGAACCGAGCCCACTCCTGATAACTGCGACGTCCCAGGATGACCGCATCCTGCGGCGCGATCACCTCGCCGAGGTTCGCATCCATCACGTCGTCCCACTCGGTGATGAAGGCATCGGGATCCTCGGCGACACCATCGAGGGACAACAACTCGTAGACGACGACTTTTCGCACGACCGAACTCCTTCCTCAGGCCCGATCCGCGCGCTTCGCGAAGTCGAGCAGCCGCTGCTGCGATTCGGCGTAAGACGTCGCCGACGCGACCTCGCCACCATCCCGGAGCGCGATCGCGACACCGACGGCCGCGTCGATCGCCACGCGATAGGGCAGCGAACCAGTGCTCACCCGCCGCACGCCGAGATTCCCCAGTTCGGCAAGCGAGAGCCCCGGCACGATCAACACGTTGAGCGGGAGCGGGATCCCTTCGGCCAACTCCTCGAGCGTCGCGGGCTCGGTCGCGCCAGGCACGAAGATGCCATCGGCGCCCGCGTCGACGTATGCCTTCGCGCGATCCAGCACGGCCGGAACGGTGTCGTCCTCGTGAAACCAGTACGAGTCGATGCGCGCATTGATGAAGACGTCGGGCGCCGCATCCTTGATCGCTGCGATCTTCGCCGCGAGAATCGCCGGGTCGATCAGCTTGCCGCCGGCAGAGTCCTCGATGTTCACACCCGAGACGCCGAGACCGGCTACGAAGGATGCGACCTCACCCGGGTCGTCGCTGTAGCCGTCCTCGATGTCGGCCGAGACGTACGCCGAGAGCGACCGGAGCTTGCGCACGAGCTCGACCGTCGCATCCCTGCTCGCACCCTCGGCGTCAGGATGCCCGGTCGACGCGTTCACGCCGAAACTGGTGGTGCCGACCGCAGGAAACCCGGCGGCGACAAAGCCGAGTGCAGAGGCCACATCCCAGGCGTTCGGAAGGAGCAGAGGCAGGTCAGTGAAGTGCAGATCGCGAAACGTCATCGGTCGTCCCTCCCACCAAAGGAGCGTAACGCTCACTCTGATTGCGCGTTCGTATCCCTGCGCCGGATTGAGTGATAACTTCCGACTGTTACGAGGAGCCCAGCCGGCTGCCTGCGAGGTAGGTCCGGCGCGTTTCGCCAGAGAAGTCACTCGAGGCGGGGTATTCGTAGATGGGATTCACAATGTTGTCGATTTTCCGTCCAGTTCTTCTGCCCTCCCTCGCCGTCATCGCTTTGGCCGGCCTCACCATGGGCGCCGCAGCGCCCACTGCGGCGAGCGCTGCGCCGAAGACGATCACCGTCGCGGTCGACGGCAACGACCGCGCCGCGGGAACCCTGTCCGCACCCCTTCGCACGATTCAGGAGGCGGTGAAGCGTCTGAGCAGCGGTGGCACAGTCGATATCCGCGGCGGCCGCTACTACCAGACGGTCGACCTGACCGGAGCATCCGGAATCACCGTCGAGGCCTACAGACACGAGCCTGTGATCCTCGACGGCTCACGGTTCAAACCGGCGGACGGTCGATCCGCCATGGTCACGATCGAAAACAGCTCCCACGTGACGGTGACGGGATTGGAGATCACCGACTATCGCTCGAGCGAGATCGATGCGATGCCGATCGGCATCTACGTGCACGGAGCGGACGATCACGTGCTCATCAGCGGCAACCACGTTCACGATCTGGGGAACGACAACCAGACGATGGGCAGCTTCGACATCAACGCTCACGGCATCGCGGTCTACGGCGACGATCCCACGCACTCGATCACCGACCTGACCATCAGTAAGAACACCGTCGATCACCTGAGCCTGGGCGCGAGCGAGACCGTCGTGGTCAACGGGAACGTCGACGGATGGGTCATCTCGGGCAACGACATCCACGACAACAACAACATCGGGATCGACGCGATCGGTTACGAATCGACGCTCACGGGCAAGTACCGGTACACCGACCTCAACCGCGCGCGGAACGGCGTGATCTCGGACAACCAGGTGAGCTACATCCGCTCGCAGGGCAACCCGGCCTACTACGAGGACGGCGGCTGGTGCAATTGCGCCGACGGCATCTACGTCGACGGCGGCACGCACATCGTCATCCGGAACAACGTGGTGACGGGCAACGACATCGGTATCGAGGTCGCCGCTGAGAACGCACGCGGTTCCGCCGACTTCGTCAACGTGCAATCGAACACGATCAGCAACAGCCTCTACGTCGGAATCACCACCGGCGGCTACTGCGACGGCGCGAGCGACTGCGGCGACGTCAAGACCGGCCAATCGCATGACAACACTTTCACCGGCAACACCCTCCGAAACAACAACAAACTGAACGATGGGTCTCCGGAGGTACTCATCCAGTTCTACGCGTTCGACAACGTCATCCGGAACAACACGATCACCGCCACGAACGACGCGGGCGCCCTGATCGGGACCGTCGACCGCGCCGACGCCGACAAGGTCAGCGGCCACAACGTCAGCGACAAGAACACCTTCGCGGTCAGCGGCGCGAACGTCTCATTCGGCTGGCTGGGTCAGACATACTCGAGCCTCAAGGCATACCAGAAGGCCACGGGTCAGGATCTGCACAGCACGCTGAGCGCAGCGCGCTGAGCACGGCACGCTGAGCACGGCCGCTCATGAGCTCGGAGCGGATCGGCGGCGCTCCACGCGCTGCCGGTCCGCGAGGTGCGCTTCGTGCAGAACGGCGAGTGCGCGCTCCGTCGTGCGCGGTCCGGGGTTCACGACGGAGACCCAACCGTAAGCACCGTAGAGCGGATGCGGGAGGAACACATCCGTCTCGCTGTAGTCGACATCCGTGCCGATCTTCTCGGGCGAGTAGCCGAGCAGCTCGGTGAACAGGTGCGTCCCGACATGGATGTTCAGCCGCCAGCGGTCGGGCGCATCGAGATGCGACTGAACGTCATCGGGGTAGTCCTTGGTCACGATCGTGGCGTACGGCTGCCTGTTCTGCGGAACCACGGCATCCGGAGCGTAATAGAAGAAGTAGTCACCCCAGGAGATTTCAGGATGCTCGCTGCCCGGCTGGGGCGCGAGCTCCAGCACACCGTCGTAGCTCCTGATCTCTGTGAGAATCTGTTCTGCGATCATGCTTCCAGTGTGGACCCGCACCGGGTCTAGCCGGCGATTCGGGCTAGTCGGCGATCAGCGTCTCGATCAGGTCGGCGGTCTGCTCCCAGTCCGCGACGGAGCGCGTGGGGATGCCGAGGGCGACCACCGGGAAGTCATTGCCGTCAGGGTCGAGCCGGTCGCCGACGAACAGCATGTCCGCGAACGGGATGCCTGTCAGCGCCGTGAGCTTGTTCATCCCGTATGCCTTGTCGATCCCGCGACGGGTGATGTCGATACTGGTCGAGCCGCCCGACCGCACCTCGAGCTCGGGCAGCCGAGCCTGGACGGCAGCCCGAAGCACGCTCCTGCGCTCACCGGTCGGGTCCCAGGCCTTCTTCGCATCGACGGGAGCGGACTGACCGAGCGCCGAGAACGTGACCTGAGATCCGCGGTCCTCGAGCACAGGCCCCCAGGTCTTCTCTTCCCACAGGCCGAGGCGCTTGGCCTCCTCCTCGACGGCGTGCAGCGCCTCCGCCTTCTCGCCCTCGGTGAGGTTCTCGGCGTACTGCTGCTCCCATCCGTCGCCGTCCCACCGGTAGTACTGCGTGCCGCAGGTGGGCATGAGATGCAGCCGCTCGAGTCGCGCCGCCCGCGGCAACCGGGAGATGACCTGGTCGCGGAACTGCTCGAACTGCCCGCCCGAGATCACGCACACCTCGGCGACGTCGAGCAACCGCCCCAGGAGTTCGGCCATGCGGGGATCGAGCGGCGACTTGGAGGGAGCCAGGGTGTCATCGAGGTCGAAAGCGACGAGGTGCGGGATCACAAAAGCCTTTCGTTCGGGTTGGAGGTTCAATCCTCTCCCAGATCGTGTGGAGCGTTCGCCTGTCCTTCGCCCGAACGAGCCGCACTCGCGGCTGGCCCTGGACGCGCGGCTCCGTCGACAGTAGCGTGACCGCCATGAGCCCGTCCTCGAAATCCGAGACGTTCCTGGAGGTCGCCGGGCACGAGGTGCGCATCTCGAGCCCTGACAAGGTCGTCTTCCCCGAGCCCGGAATCACCAAACTCGACCTCGCGCGCTACTACGTCGCCGTCGGCGACGGCGCCCTTCGCGGCGCGGGCGGCAGGCCGATGGTGCTGAAGCGGTTCGTGAAAGGGCTGTCTCAGGAACCGTTCTTCCAGAAGCGCGTCCCTGAGGGACATCCCGACTACATCGATACGGCGACTCTGCACTACGCCAGCGGCACGTCGGCGGAGGAGGCGGTGATTCGGGATGCGGCCGGGCTCGCCTGGGTGTCGAACCTCGGCTGCCTCGACCTCAACCCGCACGCTGTGCGCGCCGAAGACCTCGAGCATCCGGACGAACTGCGGGTCGACCTCGATCCGATGCCGGGCGTCGACTGGTCGCAGATCGTAGACGTCGCGTTCATCGCCCGCGACGTGCTCGAGGACAACGGACTGGTCGGCTGGCCGAAGACGAGCGGATCGCGTGGCCTCCACATCCTGATCCGCATCGCGCCCCAGTGGGGATTCGCCGACGTGAGGCTGGCCGCCGAGACCCTCGCCCGCGAGGTCGAGAACCGAGCACCCGGCCTCGCCACGGCGCGCTGGTGGAAGGAGGAACGCGGCGAGAGCGTCTTCGTCGACTTCAACCAGAACGCCAAAGACCGCACGGTGGCGTCGGCGTATTCGGTCAGGCCGTTGCCCGACGCCCGCGTCTCCACGCCGCTCGACTGGGACGAGGTGCGCTCACGCCGCCCCGACGAGTTCACCGTGCCGACCGTGCTGCACCGGTTCGCCGAAAGAGGCGACCCCCACGAGGGCATCGACGGCGAGGTCGGCTCCCTCGACGGGCTGCTCGCGCTCGCCCAGCGGCTCGGCCCCGCCGAGAAGCCGCCCCGGGCCGGAGACGGCGCCGGCCGACGGGTCTCCCAGATGCCGCTCATCGAAGTGGCTCGCACCAAGACCAAACCCGAGGCTCAGGATGCGCTCGACAAGTGGAAGTCGGCCCACCCCGAAGCCGCCGCCCAGCTTCACCCCGCCGACGAGCTGGTCGACGGGATGCGCGGCTCGAGCTCGCAGTGGTACCGCGTGCGGGTGAACCTGCAGCATGTGCCCGAGGCGGAGCGGCCGTCGCAGGGTGCGCTCATCGCGGATTACGACCCATGGGCCGGACGTACGGGCTGACGCCCCTCGGTCTGGCGGCTAGCGCCCTTCGGTGCTCGCGCGCAGCACCAGGGTGACCGGCAGACGCACGGATCGCGGCGGCAGGGATCGGTCGCCGAGTCGGTCGACAAGCAGCTCGATCGCCGATCGGCCGACATCGGCCATCGGCTGATACACGGTGGTCAGTGGCGGATCCGACTGGCGGCTGTCGGCCAGGCCGTCGAATCCGGTCACCATGACCTCGTCCGGCACTCGGACGCCGTGGGTGCGGAAAGCATCCAGAGCACCGAAGGCCATCTGGTCGTTCGCACAGATCAACGCCCTTGGGAGCCGCTCGCTCTGCACGAGATCTTCGGCGACGGCATACGCGCGGCTGCGTGTGAACCCGGCCCGCAGAACGGGGATCGAGTCGGGGTTGATGCCCTCGGCGACGAGGGCCGACCGGAAACCGTCGAAGCGCTCGGCGTCGTCGGGAGAATCGGCGGGACCGGCCAGGTACATCAGGTCGTGGATTCCGTGCGTCCGCACGACGTGCGTCGTGAGCGCTGCCATGCCCTCGCGGTTCGCGACGGTCACATGATCGAAGTCGTCTCCGCGCGGCTCTCCGGCGATGAGCACGACCGGGATGCGACGGGCGATGCGCTGGATGAGCTCATCCGGAAGACTGGCCGCGAAGACAGCAATGCCGTCTACCCGACCGCCCATGTCGGAGATGGTGCGCTCCAGGTCGGCCTCGGTGCGTCCGCGGGCCGCGCTGATGTGCAGCGCGTATCCGCGATGCCACGACTGCAGCTCGCTGCCACGGAGAACGAGGTCGTGGTAGAACTGGTCCGGATTCCGGTTGGTCACGGTCTCGGAATCGTCGCCCGTGACGGTCACCGCGGACTCTCCGGCAAGCACGAGCTCGGGGAGCGACTCGCTCTCATCCATTCCGGGGAAGACCACTCCCAGGGCCCCCGTGCGCTTGGCAGCCAGCGCCCGGGCATTGCCGCTCGGCAGATAGCCGAGCTCGCTGCTTGCCGCCAGAACAGCGGAGCGCGTCTCGGCTCGTACCGACTCCGGCTGACGGAAGACCCGCGACACCGAGGCGATGGAGACGCCCGCGCGCTCGGCCACGTCGTAGACAGTGGGAACCCGAGGCGCCTCGGGGGTGCGGTCGAGCGATTCGGACTCAGCGTGCATCCGTCGACCCCTTGATGACCATTGTTACGCGCTTACAGTTGCGCACCGCTTTGACGCGAGCCGGTCGATGCTGTCGAGCTCGAGGGTTCACGGTGACTCCAATGGCCGAGAATCGGGTTAATCAACGGGATCGAGGGCCCGTCGCACTCCCTACAGTAGGGCATCCGCCGGCCTCAGGATGCGCGACTCGAGAGATTTGCGAAAAGCTACTGTATGCGCATACACTGCGAGTCACCCCAACCGTTCCGTGCGCACCGCGCCTCCCGCTTGCCAGGGTCATTCCGAATCCGGAACCCACGCCTGCAGGGCTGCGCTGGTCAAAGAAGACAGGAAAGCACACACATGCGACTCACGCGCAATCCCCGCTCCCGGGCTGTGATCGTCGCCGCCTCGGTGATCGCGGCTTCGGCACTGCTGCTGAGCGGCTGCAGCATCAAGCCCAGCTCGGGTGGCGACTCCAAGCCCAGCACGAACATCATGCTCGGCGCCGACGACGGCTCCCCCACCTACACCCGCAACTTCAACCCCTTCAGCGCGAACGCACGACTCGGCGTCTGGTTCATCTACGAACCGCTGCAGATCGTCAACCCGCTCGATGGCAAGGAGACCCCGGCCCTCGCCTCGGCCAGCAAGATCGTCGACTCGAAGACCGTGACCTTCACCATCCGCACCGGAGTGAAGTGGTCCGACGGCAAGGACTTCAGCGTGCAGGACGTGCTCTACACGTTCGACCTGCTCAAGAAGAACCCCGCCCTCGACGTCAACGGCGTGTGGGGGCACATCGCCTCCATCACCTCGTCGGGCGACGACGTCACGTTCGCGCTCAACGGCGACGATGTGCCCGCCGAGGCGATCATCAGCAAGCAGCTGATCGTTCCCGAGCACGTCTGGAGCAAGATCGCCGACCCCACCAAGTCGACCGTCGACGAACCCGTCGGAACCGGCCCGTACAAGCTGGGCAAGTTCGGCGACAACCAGTACGTACTGGCGAAGAACGACGACTACCGGGATGCGGACAAGGTCGCTGCCGAGACGATCACGTACACCGCGACGAACACGCAGGAAGACATCGTCAAGAACGGTCGCGACTGGGCATACGCCTACATGCCGGACGTCGAGAAGACCTGGGTCGGTGCGGATCAGCAGCACAACAGCTACTGGTTCCCTCCGGGCGGCACGATCACCCTCATCCCCAACATGAAGAAGGCGCCGTACGACGACGTCAACTTCCGTGAAGGTCTGAGTCTCGCTCTGAACCGCACCAAGATCGCAGAAAGCGCGGTCAACGGATACACGACCGGCGCATCTCAGACCGGCCTCATCCTGCCCAACGAGAAGGCCTCGCTCGACGACACCATTCCCGATCAGGGCAACGTGAAGCAGGACACGAGCGCCGCGCTTGATGCGTTCGCCAAGGCCGGATACACCAAGCACGGTGACAAGCTCACCGATGCGTCGGGCAAGCAGCTGACGGTGAGCATCACGGTTCCGAACGACTACACCGACTGGCTGCAGGGCCTGCAGGCCGTTCAGACCCAGCTCGGCGCCCTCGGCATCGACGTGCAGCTCGACAAGCCGGAAGAGCCCGCGTACCGCACGGCACTCGCCAACGGCGACTTCGGCCTCGCGATGTCGGCGATGGGCGGCTCCGGTTCGCTCTTCCAGGACTACAACCTGGCGCTGAGCAGCTCGTTCGCGGTTCCCGCCGGAGAGGCGGCCTCGTCGAACTTCGGTCGGTACTCCGACCCCGACGTCGACAAGGCGCTCGACCAGCTCAAGTCGAGCACCGACCCCGCGGCGCAGAAGGAAGCGGCCGACGCCATCCAGCAGAAGATGGTCACCCAGTTGCCCGTCATCACCCTGTACTACGGCGGTCTGTGGGGCCTCTACAACGACGCTCACTTCACCGGTTGGCCGAGCGCGAAGGACCCGTACGCGCCGCCGAGCACGTGGATGTCGACCGTCCTGCTCTACGCCACGCACCTGAAGCGGTCCTGACCAGTGCGGAGGCGGCGGGACACGAATCCCGCTGCCTCCGCCCCACAGTCCGCCCGACCCCCGTTACAACCGTGATTGGAGAGCAGTGACTCGTTACCTGCTCAGTCGCTTAGGCCTCTTCGTGCTCACCCTGTGGGCAGCGGTCACAGTGAACTTCATCGTCCCCCGCCTCATGCCCGGTTCGCCGGCGGAGGCCGCGATCGCCAAGCTGGCCCGCAACCAGACGGTCACGCCCGAGATGCAGAAGGCGATCGTCGCCCAGCTGGGTGTGCCGAACGGCAACCTCTGGGATCAGTACGTCACCTACCTCGGTCAGGTGGCCCATCTGGACTTCGGGGTCTCGTACTCGAACTTCCCGCACTCGGTGCGTGACATGGTGCTCGCCGCCCTGCCCTGGACCGTGGTGCTCGTGGGGCTGGTCACGATCATCTCCTACGCAGTCGGAACCCTCCTCGGCATCTTCGGCGCCTGGCGGCGCGGGCGTGCGCTCGACACCTGGGCGACCGTCGGCGGCCAGTTCTTCGCCGCCTTCCCGCCGTTCTGGTTCGGGATGCTCGTCCTCTTCTTCCTCGGCTACGTCGGCCGCGTCTTCCCCACCTCCGGATCGCACTCCCCCGACATCGACGTCGCCTTCAGCTGGGCATCCGTCACCGACATCGCCTCGCACGCGATGCTGCCCGCCCTGACGATCTTCGCCACAACGGTCGGAACGTGGGTGCTCACGATGAGGAACACGATGATCGGCACGCTCGGCGACGACTACGTCACCTTCGCCGAGGCCAACGGGCTGAAGCCGCGCACGATCGCGCTTCGCTATGCAGCCCGCAACGCCCTGCTCCCGAACCTGACACAGTTCGGGCTCGTCCTCGGCGGTGTCATCGGCGGTTCACTGCTGGTGGAGACCGTCTTCGGCTACCCAGGCCTCGGCCTGCTGCTCTTCAACGCGGTCAGCAACCAGGACTTCCCGCTGATGCAGGCCCTCTTCCTCATGATCACGGTCGCCTTCCTGGTGGCCAACCTCGCCGTCGACCTTCTCTACGGCCTGCTCGATCCAAGGACCCGCTCATGATCGAAACATCGACACCGGCTGAGACCACCGCTGCTCCCGCACCGAAGCGCACGACCCGCTCGCGATCCTTCGCGAGCATGATGGCCGACGGCGCTCGCGTCATCGGTCGCGGCTTCGCCACCATCTGGTCCAACCGGCTCGCCCGCATCGGCCTGGTGCTGTTCGGCTTCTTCGTGCTCCTGGCGATCGTGGGCCCGCTCATCTCGCCGTACTCCGCGACGGACAACTCATTCGAACGACGAGCCGATCCGTCGGCCGCGCACTGGCTCGGCACCACTCCGCTCGGACAGGATGTGCTCTCGCAGGTGCTCACGAGCGCCCAGGTCTCCGTGACGGTCGCGCTCGTCGCAGGCGCACTCGCCACACTGCTGTCGCTGATCATCGGCCTAGCCTGGGGATACAGCAAGGCGACGACGAACCACTTCTTTAACTTCCTCGTGAACCTGTTCCTGGTGCTCCCGGCTCTGCCCTTGATGATCGTGATCGCGGCATACCTGCACGGCGGCGGCGTCTCGACGGTCGTCCTCGTGATCGTCATCACCGGATGGGCGTGGGGAGCGCGCGTACTCCGGGCACAGGCGCAGACACTGCGTTCGCGGGACTTCGTCGCGGCCGCGCGGTTCAGCGGCGAGAGTGCCACCCGGATCGTGTTCCGCGAGATCCTCCCCAACATGAGCTCGCTGGTCATCGCCACCTTCTTCGGCGCGGCGAGTGGCGCGATCCTCGCCGAAGCAGGACTCGAGTTCCTCGGGCTCGGCGACTCCAACGTCGTCAGCTGGGGCACGCAGCTCTACTGGGCCGAGACCAGCAACGTGCTGCTCACCGGGCAGTGGATCATCATCTTCGCCCCCGGCCTCATGATCGCGCTCTTCGCCGTCTCAATGGCTCTCATCAACTTCGGCGTGGACGCCCTCAGCAACCCCCGTCTCCGAGAAGGGCGCAAGTGATGCAGAACACCGAACCTCTACTCTCGGTCCAGAACCTCACCGTGAGCTATGCCAGCGACAAGCGGCCACCGGTCGTCGCGGTGGACGATGTCTCGTTCGACCTCAGGGCGGGCGAGTTCGTGGGCATCGTCGGGGAGTCTGGCTCCGGAAAGTCGACTCTCGGCTTCGCCATCACCCGGCTCGCGAAGCCGCCCGCGCGCATCGAGAAGGGCCGGATCCTCTTCGACGGCGCCGACATCGCCGAACTCTCGCCCGAGCAAGTGCGGCGGCAGCGCCGCGGCGGCTTCGCGATGGTGCTGCAGGCGGGGATGAACGCCCTCAACCCGGTACGCACGGTCGCGAACCACTTCACCGACATCTTCCGCGCTCACGGACACGTGCCCGACAAGCTGCGTCACGCACGGATGGTCGACCTGCTCGAGAAGGTCGAGCTCTCCGACCGCATCCTGAAGAGCTACCCCGGTCAGCTTTCGGGCGGTATGCGCCAGCGGGTGGCGATCGCCCTCGCGCTTTCCCTGGAGCCACGCCTGATGGTGTTCGACGAGCCGACCACGGCACTCGACGTGCTGGTACAGCAGGCGGTCATGAAGACCATCCAGTCGCTCCAGCGCAGCGAGGGATTCACCGCGGTGCTGATCAGCCACGACCTCGGCACCGTGCTCGAAAGCGCCGAGCGGGTGCTCGTGATGAGCGGGGGCCGCATCGTCGAAGACGGCGACAGCGAGCAATTGCTTACGAACCCCCAGCATCCGTACACGCGCATGCTGCTCAGCCACTACGCGGACCCGCGCGCCGAACACATCTCGGTGCCGGGCCTGGTCGTGGATGCGACGCCGTCGCAGACCTCCGCATCTCCTGACGCACACTCGGGCCGTGTCCGCGTCACCAACTCGATCCGTCTCGAGGGCGTGAGCAAGGAGTACCGATCCGGTGTGCGCGGTGCGCCGTTCCGCGCCGTCGACGACGTGACGCTCGAGATCGCGCCCGGCCAGGCGATCGCGCTGGTCGGACAGTCGGGCAGCGGCAAGAGCACGATCGCCAAGCTCATCACCGGCATCGAGCGCCCGACCTCGGGAACGATCAGCTTCGGCGACGTGCGGATCGACCGGCTCACGAACCGGAGGCAGCTGAAGCGCCTCTACGCCAAGGTGCAGATGGTCTTCCAAGACCCGTATGCGGCCCTCAACCCCCTACATCCCGTCGAGTACATCATCGGTCGGCCGCTCAAGAACTTCGGAGGGCTCAACCGCGCCCAGGTCGACCAACGCACCCGTGAACTCCTCGAGACCGTCGAGCTCACCCCGGCCGATGAGTTCCTCACAAAGCTGCCGCATCAGTTGTCGGGCGGCCAGCGCCAGCGTGTCGTGATCGCTCGCGCCCTGGCCAGCGATCCGCAGGTGCTCATCGCTGACGAGCCCGTGTCGATGCTCGACATGTCACTGCGGTCGGGTGTGCTCGCGCTCCTCACCCGCTTGCGCCGGGAACGCGGTGTGAGCCTTCTCTACATCACTCACGACCTCCTCAGTGCACGGCTCGTCACCGACGAGATCCTCGTGCTGAACAAGGGAACCGTCGTTGAGAGCGGAGCCACCGTCGACGTGCTGCGCAACCCGCAGGACGACTACACGCGACGACTGCTTGACGCCGTGCCGACCCCGACCGGGTCGCGGCCGAGCTGACCCGCATCCACTTTTCCACCCATTCGAGAAACACACTGGAGATTCACCATGCTCAAATTCCCGGAGAACTTCCTCTGGGGTGCCGCCACCGCCGCACACCAGGTGGAGGGCAACAACACCAACAGCGACTGGTGGACGAAGGAGCACGCCTCCGGTACCCCCATCGTCGAGCCGAGTCTCGACGCCGCCGACAGCTTCCACCGCTACCCCGAAGACATGAGGCTCCTCGCCGATGCCGGGCTGACGGCCTACCGCTTCTCGCTCGAATGGGCCCGCATCGAGCCGGAGCGCGGGCGAGTGTCCCAGGCGATGCTCGACCACTATCGCCGCATGATCGACACCGCGCTCGACCACGGCCTCGATCCCGTCATCACCTTGCTTCACTTCACCGTGCCCCAGTGGATGCACGAGGCGGGCTTCTGGCACAATCCCGAGTCGCCCGAGCTTTTCGCCCGGTACACGGAGTCAGTGCTGCCCATCCTGCAGACCGGGGTGCGGACTGTCTGCACGATCAACGAGCCCAACATTGCCGCAATGCTCGCGGGTGCGGAGGACGAGTCGTCGCTCGCAGCAGACGGCGGTCTGCCCGCTCCCGACCCCGTGGTCGCTGAGCGACTGCTCGAGGCGCACCGCCGCTCGCGCGAGATCCTGAGCACCGTGCCGGGCATCCGGAGCGGCTGGACGGTCGCCACCCAGGACTTCCAATCCTCCGGCGAGCAAGGGGCTGACGAGGCGCTGCGCGACTACGGCTACGTGCGCGACGACTGGTACCTCGAGGCGTCGCGGGGCGACGACTTCGTCGGGGTCCAGGCGTACACGCGTACTCGCATCGGACCGAACGGGCCGCTGCCCCTCGCGGCCGGCACGGAGACCACGTTGACCGGATGGGAGTACTATCCCGACGCAGCGGCGCACGGCATCCGCGCCGCCTGGGAATTGAGCGGCGGTATCCCGATCCTCGTCACCGAGAACGGGATCGCCACCGCGGACGACGGCCGTCGGATCGACTACACGCGGGACTCCCTGCGAGCGATCCATGGGGCCATCGAAGACGGGATCGATGTGCGCGGGTACCTGCACTGGAGCGCTTTGGACAACTACGAGTGGGCGAGCGGATACGCCCCGACGTTCGGCCTCATCGCCGTCGACCGCAAGACATTCGCGCGCACCCCGAAGCCGTCCCTGCACTGGCTCGGCTCCGTGGCCGCCCGGAACGCCCTGGACGTCGGATGAGCACGCCGGGTTCTGCAGAGTTCGGTTGGGATGGCTTCGAGGCCCTCGCAGTACCGGAGCTGTCGGATCTGACCCTCGTCGACGGTGGGGTCGTCCGACCCGGATCCGATGCCCCCTGGCGGTCGGATCCGCGGTCGGACCTTGGACGCTGACCGCGGCCACCGCCGACGGCGCAGTCTTCGAGGACTTGAGCCGGATCGACGGCGACCTGGTCGTGGTCGATCCCGACGGCACGTGTCTCTTGTTCCCACGAAGCGCCGAGTCGAGCCTCCCACAGGAAGCCGGACTCTACGGTGGGAACACTCTCGAGGAAGTGCTGGCGAGCCCCACCGACCTGCTCGCCGCATCCCTGACCGGTGTCGCGGCCGGCCCTAGAACCGATCCGGATCCATCCGTCGTCGCCGGCACCCTCGTGCCGATCACCGAACTCGCGGTTCACACCTTCATCGGCACCCCGGAGTCCATCGACAAGGTCGGCTTCGAATACGGCGGCCGCACCCCGAACTTCGACCCGGCCGTGTACGACTCCCGGATGTTCGGCGTGCGTGCACAGCGCCGCGTGTTGGACGGACTCGTGGGCGGTTGGCTACCCGCACCGCGATTCGTGTATCCGGTCGACGCGGCCGATGGGTCCTCCCCCGCCGCCTCTGCACCGGCCAGGCCGTGGATGGACCTCGCCACCGACGACCCTCACCCCTCCCCTCAGCTTTCTGTCGCCGACACCGCCTCGACCGAGTGGTTCGAGGTGATCGCGTTCGCACCGTTCCGCATCCTGCAGGGCAACCGCGCCGTGCAGCCGGTCTGGTATCGGGTCACGCATGTGCAAGACGGCCGCCTCGTGAGCGTGCGATACATCGACACGTTCCCGCCCATCCCTCCTGCCCAGGAGAACGGGAATGCGCGCGATTTCGTCGCCGATCTGCTTGCGTTCGCCGCTGAGTGGCGCACGCGTATGGCCGGGGCGTCCATCCGGGTTCCGGATGTGCGGCTCGCGAACCTTGCTCGACACTCACTCGTCAAGTCGATGATGACGCGATTCGGCGACGACCCGAAGTACGGCGTTCTCGACCGCCTCTACGGCGGTGCCGAGCACGACGGTTTCCAGGACACGTTCACCACCGACCTCGCCGCCGCTGTCGAGTGGGGTCACTCGGAGCGAGCCCGCAGCATCCTGACGAACTATCTGTCACGGTTCGTCCGTGACGACGGGTCCCTCCTCTACCGCGGTCCCGGAACCGGGCAGTACGGGCGGATGCTCACCGCCGTCGCCCAGTACGCCCTCTCGACGGGCGACTTCGAGACCGTTTCCGAGCACCGCATCCGCATCGATGCGATCGCCCGCCTCCTCCTCGACCGCCGCGCGGATTCGCTCGAACTCCCGGAGGGCGACCCCGGCCGCGGCCTGATCGCCGGCTGGTGCGAGGCGGACTCCTGCCTCGAGACGGATCCCTCGCGCTACCACCTCCCGTACCTCTCGAACAGCGCGGAAGCAGTACGCGGCTGGTCCGAACTGGCCCGGATGTGGCGGGCGGCAGCGACCTTCGCCGTCGAAGACGCCGAGGGGTCGCGGCTGCGTTCGTGGGCGGCCGAACTGGATTCCGCCGCGGAGGCGCTGCGAGCCGATCTCCTGACGGTGGTCACGAATTCCACGCGCTGGGACCAGAACCCGCCCTGGCTGCCTGTGATCGCGGGCGTCGACGTTCCCTATGACGTCGCCGTGTCAGCTGACGCCGTCGACCCGCAGTTCCGGGCATACCGCGCGAACATGGAGCTCGTGTACTCGGGCATTCTGCCGCTCGCCGATGCCGAACACGTCATCGACTACCGCGCGGCGCGGCACGACGTCATCTGTGGAGTGCCTTGCGCCTACAACTACGACACCGCAGGCGGAGGCGAACCCCGCCACGGCGAGCTGGCCGTCTTCCTCAGCTACGGTCACGGCTGGGGTCTGCTGCGCGCCGACCGGATCGAAGACTTCCTGCTCGAGCTCTACGCCCTCGCATTCCACGGGAACACGCGCGGCAGCTGGACTGCGCCCGAGACCCGACGCATCCACCCTGGACTGTCCCCTGCGCCGTATGCCGTGCCGGCGCAGCTGGCCGTGCCCATGCTGCTGCGGTGGGCGCTGGTCTGGGAGGACCCGGAGACCGAGACGATCTGGCTCGGCCGGGGAGTGCCGAGGGACTGGCTCCTCCAGGGCGGGTTCTCCGCCGACGCGGTCCCCACAACCTACGGTCCGGTGTCAGTCCGAGTCACGGTCGAGGACTCCGCGACCGAGACCTCCAGGATGCGGCTGCGCTACGAGATCGAGGCACCGACCGTTCCGGACTCGGTCGCGCTGGCACTGCGACTCCGCCTCCCAGGGTCCGCTGCCGACGTACGGATTGACGGTCAGGGCTCGGTCGAGGTGGACGACGCATCCGGTGCCGCCACGATTCGCTTCGAAGGGCCGGGTCGCTTCGCGGGGATCATCGTCGTCGACAGCGCCGAATAGTGGCGGCCGGCGAGTCCCGTCGCAGATCGCCCGGCTGGCGCGATCACGCGTTGGACTCCGCTGCGGCGATCACGCGTTGACCGGGTTCGCCGCGGCCCACGCTTCGCGAAGACCCTTTCGCGCGCGGCTTGCGAGCATGGCTGCCGCGCTTGCGGTGATGCCAAGCAACGGCGCGAGCTCGGCGGGCTTGAGACCTTCGACCTCGGTGTACCAGAGCGCCTCCTGCCACCGGGCGGGCAGCGACCGGAAGGGCGCGGCGACGCTGAGACGGTCCTCGGTCGACTGCTCGATGTCGATGTCGGCGGCGATGTCTGCGATCTGCTCGGGCTCGACGTTCACTGGGACGTGGCGGGCCCACTTCGCCGACACGTTACGGATCGTGCTGTAGAGGTATCCGCTGAACGAGCCCGTCGGTCCCCCGGAGCCGCGGATGGCCGACAGGATGCGCGTGAACGCCTCGGCCACGAGGTCTGCCGCTTCGAAGGTGCCGGTGACGCGGCGCGCAAAGCGTGTGCGCGTGCGCTGTAGCGAGACCACAGTTCGCCATACGCCCGGTCGTCGCCGGAGCGGGTGAGGGTGAGCAGTTCGCCGTCGGTGATGTCGGCGAAGCGGGTGGGGGCAAGAACGGTCATGAGGGTGCTCCTGGCCGGACGCTCGGCTCGGGGCGGCGCATCCGTCGTTGCGGGAAACGGGGAAGTGCCAGGAGAATCAGCGCGGGTGGGGCGATTTCTGCTGGCGATTCCAGCCTGTCGACGGGAGGAAAACCGCAACACGGGAGAACTACGGAGCGCTACGGAGCGCTACGGAGAGCTACGGAGAGCATTCGGTTCGGGAGTCAGCCGGCGACGCCGAAGGTGACGCGGAAGTCGTCGTCGGTGCGGGTGAATTCGACGCGAACCTTGTATTCGCCTTTGACCAGGGAGTAGACCGAACCGGTCTTGGACCGGATCGTTCCGATCACCTCGAACCCGTGATCGGTGAGCTCCTTGAGGGCCTTGCGTTGTGCGGCTGTGTCGTCGACGCCCACCGTGAGGCGCCAGGTGCCGTCGTCATGCGAGCTCGCGATGACGGATTCGGACGGTACCGGCACCTGAGTGGGGAACCCGGACGGGAGACCGCGAGGCGGGGTCGTCACGCATCCGGCCAGTGCGACAGCCAGCAGCGCGCCAGCCATCGTGACGGCAAAGGAACGGCGGAAAGTGTTTGGGAAACGCATCGTCAAGGTCCTCTGTTCAGGTGAGCGTCGTGTGGCACGGCCCGGTCGGACCGTGCCACACGACTCACTGGTGTCGAACTAGTTCTCTTGGGTGTCTTCTTCGCGGCGCCGCCGGCGTGCGGCGGCGAGGAGCAGGAACACTCCGACCAGCCCGAGCGCTACGGCCCCGTAGATGAACGGGAGGACATCGGAGCCGGTGTGAGCCAGGCCGGGACCCGTTCCCGCGCCGTGGCCGGCGGCCACAGGTTCGGCGATGACGGAGAAGGGCCCGGAGACACTTCCCGACTCGGCGCCGGTCAGCTCGACCTGGTGGGCTCCGAGGTCGGCCCCGGCGGGGATCTTCCAGGTGAACGTCACAGTGCCGTCACGGTCTGCCTTTTGCGTTCCCAGGGGGAACGGTGCGCTGCGCATCGTGCCCGTGACCTGCTCGCCAGGGTTGAACCCGAGGCCGATCGCCACTTCCACGTCGCCGCGGTGCAGCGTCGGGACGCGGACGATGATGCCCAATGCGTCAACGGTTGCCTGTGCGGGGTCGGACTGGTTGCCCGCCGCATCGGTGGCCGTCACCGCCACCGTGTCACCGACGCCGGGCTTCGGCGACAGCACCACTGCGAACGTCCCGTCTGTCGCGGCCGTTCCGGTACCGAGCACCGTGCCGTCCGGACCCCGGACGGTGATCGCACTGCCGGGCTCGGCCGTGCCGGTGAGCAGGGACCCGTTGGTGGGGTTCGGCTTCGGCGCGTCGGGTTTCGACGCATCCACGACCACGGTCGTCGGATCCGACACGTTGCCGGCCGCGTCGGTAGCGGTGACGGTCAGCGGGGTCCCGTCGGGTTGCGGTGTGGACAGCGGGATACTGAACGTACCGTCCGGGGCGACCACACCAGAGCCGATGGGCTTGCCATCAGGGTCTCGAACCGTCACTGTGCTTCCCGGCTCCGCCGTGCCCGTGACCGTCTTCCCGTCAGACGGGTTCAGGATGGGCGCATCCGGTTTCGCGGCGTCAACCGTCACCTTCGCTGGGTCTGACACGTTGCCCGACGGATCGGTCGCGGTCACTGTGAGCGGTGTGCCGTCGGGCTGGGGCGTGGTCAGCGGAATGCTGAACGTGCCGTCCGGCCCGGCGGTTCCCGTGCCGATCGGTTTGCCGTCGGGGTCTCGAACCGTCACCGTGCTTCCCGGCTCCGCCGTGCCCGTGACCGTCTTCCCGTCTGTCGGGTTCAGGATGGGCGCATCCGGCTTCACCGCATCCACCGTCACTGTCGCCGGATCGGACACGTTGCCTGCCGAATCAGTCGCGACCAACGAGAGCTTCGCGCCATCCGGCTGGCTGGTGGTCAGCGGGATGCTGAACGTCCCGTCGGTGGCCACTGGACCGGTACCGATGGGTTTGCCGGACGGGTCCAAGATCGTCACTGTCGTACCCGGCTCTGCCATGCCCGTGACGGTCTTCCCGCCGGAGGGGTTCGGCTTGGGCGCATCCGGCTTGGACGCATCCACGACCAAGGTGGCTGGGTCCGAAACGTTCCCGGCCGAGTCGGTCGAAGTCAGGCTCAGCGGCGCCTTGTCCGGCTGGGCAACTGTCAGCGGGATGCTGAACGTGCCATCCGGGGCGACCGTGCCGCTGCCGATCGGCTTACCGTCAGGGTCACGGACCGTCACCGTGGTGCCCGGTTCTGCGGTACCGGTGACTGTCTTTCCATTGGTCGGGTTCGGCTTCGGCGCATCCGGCTTGGACGCATCCACAATCACCGTCGCAGGGTCGGACACATTGCCGGCAGCATCGGTCGCGGTTACGGTCAGCGGCGCACCGTCTGGCTGCGGTTCGGTCAGCGGGATGCTGAACGTGCCATCGGGAGCAACCGTGCCAGTGCCGACCGGTTTACCGTCGGGGTCCTTCACGGTCACCGTGGTGCCCGGCTCCGCGTTACCCGTGACCGACTTCCCGTCGGACGGGTTCAGGACGGGCACGTCCGGCTTCGACGCATCCACCGTCACCGTCGCCGGCTCCGACACGTTGCCTGCCGGGTCAGTCGCCGTCAACGAGAGCGGTGCCTTGTCGGGCTGGGCCGGGCTCAGCGGGATGCTGAACGTGCCGTCATCGCCGGTCTTTCCCGTGCCGATCGGCGCGCCTGACGGGTCGGTGACCGTCACTGTGGTTCCTGGCTCTGCCGTGCCGGTCACGGTCTTCCCGTTGGTCGGATTCGGTTGGGGCGCATCGGGCTTGGACGCATCCACCGTCACCGGAGTGGGGTCGGACTCGTTCCCTGAGGGATCGGTCGCTGTCACCGTCAGCGGCGTGCCATCGGGCTGGGGTGTGGTCAGCGGAATGCTGAACTTGCCGTCGGGCCCAGCCACTCCCGTGCCGATCGGTTTGCCGTCAGGACCCCGGACCGTCACCGTTGTGCCCGGCTCCGCCGTGCCCGTGACCGTCTTCCCATCAGTCGGGTTCAGGATGGGCGCCGCCGGCTTGGAAGCGTCCACCGTTGCCGACGCGGGGTCGGAGACGTTGCCCGCCGGGTCCGTCGCCGTCAAAGTCAGAACAGTCTTGTCGGGCTGCGGCGCGCTCAGAGGAACCGAGAACGTGCCATCGGGGGCGACGGGACCTGCGCCGACCGGCTTGCCGTCGGGGTCCTTGACCGTCACCGTCGTGCCCGGTTCGGCCGTGCCTGTGACCGTTTTGCCGTCGGTCGGGTTCGGCTTCGGAGCGTTCGGCTTGGATGCATCTACGGTCACCGACGCAGGGTCGGAGACGTTCCCTGACGGATCGGTTGCGGTCAGCGAGAGTTCAGCACTATCGGGCTGCGGGGTGGTCAGCGGGATGCTGAAGGTGCCGTCAGGAGCGACGGTTCCGGTCCCGATCGGAGCACCGGACGGATCCTTCACCGTCACGGTCGTGCCTGGCTCAGCTGTTCCCGCGACCGTTTTCCCGTTCGTCGGGTTCGGCTTCGGCGCATCCGGCCTCGAGTCGTCCACCGTCACCGACGCCGGGTCCGACGTGTTTCCGGACGGATCCTTGGCGACGAGCGTGAGCACCGCACCGTCCGGCTGGGCTGGGCTCAGCGGGATGCTGAACGTACCGTCATCACCCGTTTTACCGGTACCGATCACGGACCCGGCGGGGTCGGTGATCGTTACGGTCGTACCCTTTTCGGCCGCACCCGTCACCGTCTTGCCGCTAGTCGGGTTCGGCTTCGGCGCATCCGGCTTGGACGCATCCACAGTCACCGTCGCAGGGTCAGACACGTTACCTGCCGGATCGGTCGCAGTCAGCGAGATCACAGCACCATCGGGCTGCGGAGTGGTCAGCGGGATGCTGAACGTGCCATCCGGGGCAACCGTGCCGGAGCCGATCAGCTTGCCATCGGGATCCTTCACGGTCACCGAGGTGCCCGCCTCTGCCGTGCCCGAGACCGTCTTGCCGTTGGTCGGGTTCGGTTTGGGTGCGGCCGGCTTCGACGCATCCACGATCACCGTCGCCGGGTCGGAGATGTTGCCTGCCGGGTCTGTGGCGGTCACCGTCAACGGGGTCCCGTCGGGCTGGGGTGTGGTCAGCGGGATGCTGAACGTGCCATCCGGCCCGGCAGTTCCCGTGCCGATGGGGTTGCCGTTCGGGTCATGCACCGTCACCGTGGTACCGGGCTCAGCAGTGCCCGTCACCGTCTTACCGTCGGTCGGGTTCAGGATGGGCGCGGCCGGCTTGGAGGCGTCCACCGTCACGGATGCCGGGGCGGATTCGTTGCCGGCCGGATCCGTCGCGGTGAGTGTCAGCTTCGCCTTGTCTGGCTGGCCCGCCGTCAGCGGGATGCTGAAGGTGCCATCCGGAGCGACCACACCAGAGCCGATCGGCTTGCCGTCCGGATCCTTCACCGTCACCGTTGTGCCCGGCTCGGCCACCCCCGTCACAATCTTCCCGTTCGTGGGGTTGTGTTTCGGCGCGTCCGGCCTCGACGCATCCACCGTCACAGACGCGGGATCGGACACGTTGCCCGCCGGGTCTGTCGCGGTCAGCGAGAGCACAGCACCATTCGGCTGCGATGTCGTCAGCGGGATGCTGAACGTGCCATTCGGGGCGACCACACCAGAGCCGATGGGCTTGCCGTCGGGATCCCTGACGGTCACCGTCGTACCGGGTTCGGCCGTGCCCGTCGCGGTCTTCCCGTCCGTCGGGTTCGGCTTGGGCGCATCCGGCTTCAACCCATCGACGGTCACAGTCGCCGGGTTCGAGACGTTGCCGGCGTTGTCGGTCGCGGTCACTGTCAAAGGCGTGCCGTCGGGCTGCTGGACGGTCAGCGGGATCGAGAACTTCCCATCATCGCCGACGGTTCCGGTGCCGATCGTGTTACCGGACGGATCCTTCACCGTGATCGTCGTGCCAGGTTCTGCTGTGCCGGTGACGGTCTTTCCGTCGGTCGGATTCGGCTTGGGGGCATCCGGCTTCGAGGCGTCCACCGTCACCGGGGTCGGGTCGGATTCGTTGCCGGAGGGGTCGGTCGCGGTCACCGTCAGCGGTGTCTTGTCCGGCTGTGCGGGGCTCAACGGAATCGTGAACGTCCCATCCGGGCCAGCGATCCCCGTGCCCACGGGTGTGCCGGACGGGTCCTTCACCGTGACCGTCGCGCCGGGTTCGGCGGTGCCCGTCACGTTGGTGCCGTTCGTCGGGTTCAGGATGGGCGCATCCGGCTTCACCGAATCGACCGTCACCGTCGCCGGGTCGGATACGTTTCCGGAGGGATCGGTTGCCGTCAACGTCAGCTCATCGCCGTCGGACGGTTTCGGAGACAGCGGGATCGAGAATGTTCCGTCGGGTGCGACCGCACCGGTGCCGAGAGTCTTGCCGTCCGGCCCCTTCACTGTGACGATCGTGCCGGGCTCGGCGGTTCCCGTCGCACTCGTTCCGTTGGTCGGTTTCGGCTTGGGCGCGTTCGGCTTGGAGGCATCCACGGTCACCGATGCGGGGTCGGACACATTGCCCGCCGGGTCTGTCGCCGCCAGCGAGAGCACAGCACCATCCGGCTGCGGCGTGGTCAGTGGAATGCTGAACGTGCCGTCGTCACCCGTCTTGCCGGTACCGATCGGGATGCCAGAAGGGTCCTTGACCGTCACCGTGGTGCCCGGCTCTGCCGTGCCGGTGACCGTCTTGCCGCCGGTCGGGTTCGGCTTCGGCGCGTTCGGCTTGGACGCGTCCACGATCACCGACGCAGGGTCGGAGACGTTGCCGGACGGATCGGTCGCGGTCAGCGAGAGCACTGCTCGATCCGGCTGCGGGGTGGTCAGCGGGATGCTGAACGTGCCGTCAGGAGCGACAGTTCCGGTCCCGATCGGAGCACCGGACGGATCCTTCACCGTCACAGCAGTGCCGGACTCAGCGGTACCTGTTACCGTCTTCCCGTTCGTCGGGTCTGGCTTGGGCGCATCCGGCCTCGAGTCGTCCACCGTCACCGTGGCCGGGCCTGACGTGTTCCCGGACGGATCCGTGGCTACGAGCGTGAGCACCGCACCATCCGGCTGGACCGGGCTCAGCGGGATGCTGAACGTACCGTCGGGAGCGACCGGCACCGAACCGATCGACTTGCCGTTCGGATCCTTCACGGTCACCGTGGTACCGGGCTCGGCCGTGCCCGTGGCCGTCTTCCCGTTCGTGGGATTCGGCTTCGGGGCCTCAGGCTTGGACGAGTCGACGGTTACCGGGGTCGGTGCGGAGACGTTGCCCGCGCTGTCGGTGGCGGTGACCGTCAGGGTCGCGCCGTCCGGTTGGGTCGGGTTCAGCGGGATCGAGAACTTTCCATCGTCTCCCGCCGTGCCGGTGCCGATCGGGTTGCCGGCTGGATCATTCACGGTCACCGTGGCGCCGGGCTCAGCCGTGCCGCTGACTGCGGTCCCGTCGCTGGGGTTCACGATCGGCGCAGCCGGGGCGGACGCATCCACCGTCACTGACGCGGGGTCCGAGACGTTGCCGGCCTTGTCAGTCGCGGTGAGCGTCAGAGGAGTGCCGTCGGGCTGAGCGGGGTTCAGCGGGATCGAGAACGTACCGTCAGGGCCGACCGGGCCGGACGCCAGCGTCACACCGTTCTTGTCCTTCACCGTCACAGTGGTGTCGGGTTCGGCTTTGCCCGTGACCGTCTTGCCGATCGTCGGGTTCGGCTTCGGCGCGGCGGGCTTCGACGAGTCGACCGTCACCAGCGTGGGGTCGGAGACATTGCCCGTGGCATCGGTGGCGGTGACCGTCAGCCGCGTGCCGTCGGACGGCCTCGGCGAAAGCGGAATGCTGAACGTGCCGTCGGCGCCGACCGGGCCGGTGCCGAGGACCTTGCCATCCGGGTCCTTCACGGTGACGGAGGTGCCCGGCTCGGCGGTGCCTACGGCGAGCCTTCCGTCGGTGGGCTTCACCGCCGGCGCGCTCGGCCGCGAGCTGTCGACTGTGACTTGAGCTGGATCGGACACGTTGCCCGCCGGGTCCGTGACCCTCAAGGACAGCTTGGCGCCGTCGGGCTGGGCAGGTGACAGCGGAATCGTGATGGATCCGTCGGCGGCAACGGGAACAGTCCCAAGGACGGTGCCGGTCGCATCGGTGAGCGTCGCGGTGTCGCCGAGCTCGCCCGCACCGTTCACGATCGTGCCGTCGCTCGGCTTCGCTGTGGGTGTCGGGGGCTTGCGGGTCGGGAGAGTCAGTTTGGTGGGCGTGTGCGTGACAGCGCCGTTGCTGATGGTGTTGGCGACATCGTAGGTCGTCGTGCCCGCGGGCAGTGGGCCTGCTTTCGCGAGCGTCCAGGTGGCATCCGGGTTCACCGTCGTCGTGCCGATGGGAGCACCCTTGGGATCCTTGATCACGATCGTCGAGCCGGGCTGCCCCTTGCCGGAGAACACGCCACCCGCGAACGGTTTCACCGCATCCGGAACCACCGCAGCGGTGAACGGGTAGGTGTTGTAGTAGACCGGAGCACCGGTGACCACGTTTCCGGCGACGTCCGTGAACCTCGGCGTCAGGTTGCCGAACCCGTCGGGCAGGGTGATCGACCAGGTGCCGTTGTCGGGGACGTAAACCGGTCCGAAGACCGTCCCGTCATCTTTTGTCAGAGTCACCTGTGATCCCGGGTTGCCCGTGCCCGCCACGGTGTGCGCGCCCGTCGCGGGCGGCGACGCCACCGCCGGTAGTGGGTACGGCTTGATCACCTTGGTCTGAATCGGGGAACTGGTACCTAACCCGCCTTGCCGCAGCACGGCGTTGGTCGGCCCCCACGGTGACGTCAGCGGAGCGGTCGGCGCGAGGAGCGTTCCAATGTCGAAGATGAGCGTCGCATCGGGGGAAGGATGAAGCCGGGAAGGTCGCAGACGAGGTGGTGCGCGAAGGGGGTAAGGCAGTTGCTGGCGACATCCGGCGTCCGTCCGCTGTGGTCGGCCCAGACGTTCGGGTCGAACGACGACACCGTCAGCACGGTGCCCGGCGGCTGGGCGGGAACTAGCGGAAGGCTGAACGTTCCGTCGGCATTCGCGTCGCCGGTTGCCACGTAAGTGACGCCGCCGTTCGATGTCACGGTGACAAAACTGTTGGACGGGACGGTGCCGCTGATCGTCTTCCCGTCAGACGGGTTGAGAACCGGGCGTGCCGCCGGGTACAGCGACGGGTTCAACGGAGGCGCCGTCGGCGCTCCCGGAGTGGCGGACACGGTGATCGGCGTGGACTGGAGCACCGTCAAGATGAAGGTGCTGGCGTTGGCGGGCGTGGCAGCGACCACCTCTCGCGGAAAGGTCACATCGACCGACAGCCCGGACAGCGGCGCGGACCCATCGTTCTTCCACTCGGCGGTGTGCACACCTTTGCCTCCGGCTTCGGCTGTGCGCAGGTCGCCCGTTCTGGGTGTGGCCACCACTCCGGGGATCGGGGACGCGTCGGCGGCGGACGCGGGAACAGCGCCGGTCAGCGCCGCCCCTGCGGCGAGCGCGAGAACAGTCACCACCGCTAGGACGCGTCGGCCGACACGCGGTCGACGTGTTCCATTCGGGGCCGCGCTGTCCATCGTCTTGTTGTCGGGTTCCATCGGGTTCTTGTTCCTTTGCGTCTGTCCTCGAGGTCACCGTCAGAGATGGCCTCGCTAGGAAGACCCGATAACCGGCCATTCACAACGGACGAACAAGAACCGACTGGTTTGACGTCGAGCTCAGCACGCCGAACCGGCAGCGCTCGCCGGTGCGCGACCATCCGGGCTCCCCGTCGTCGCCCACGCGCGGGCGCCAACCGCGAATGATGCCGTGCACGGTGACCTCGGGCCAGCGGTCTCCGCGCCGATCGGCCACGCAGTCTTGCAGGGCCGCCGCCACGCCGACCGCAACGGTGGCGGGTGAGCCGTGGCCCACATCCGTCACCGTGCCGAGCCACTCCATCGCATAACCCGACCAGCCGAAGCCCGAGAGTCGCACGTCGCGGCGAGCCTCACCGAAGACGGCTTCTCTCGTTCGCAGGTTCCACACGGTGAAGTCAGCGGCACCGAACTCGGCCGCGAAGTCTCGCTGCAGGAGACGGAGGTAATGCGTGAGCTGCGCGCATCCTGTGTCGTCCACGACGTCTCCCCGGTTCAGGATGCCCGGCCGGCACTCGACACCTACCCGAAGGTGGAGGCCGGCCGGGCGAGAACTGTCGCACGACCCCGACAATCGTTGACAGCCCTACCGAGGAGACTCGCCCGAGGTCAGCTCATAACGCGACGCTCGGAAATTCATTGTCGGGAGAGAACCGTCAGAGGGTGACCCCGAGCGCATTGAGCGCCGAAGTGAACTCGGGGATATCGGTCGGGGGCACCTCGACGATGGTCGCCAGATTGCGGAAGTACGGCCGTACCGCATCCGTCGCCCCGCCGGCGCCGAGGACGTATTCGACGATCCCCTGCTGGGCCAGAGCGGGACCGCCTAAGCCGGCGTGTGCAAATCCTGTCGCTGGTGCCGACACGGTCAGGACCTGTGCATCGCCGTGCGTCTCGGTCACGACGGAGTAGTGGTGCAGGTGCCCGCTGCCGAACGCCGCGAGCTTGATGCCGGCGAACGCGGTCAGCAGGCGGTCCTTGGACTCGTCGGGGATGGCGATATTGTGTTCGGTGATCGCGGGGTACGGGTTCCAGACCGGCTTGTGGCTGAAGGCAATCGTCGGACGGTCGCCGATCTGCGCGGGGAGGCTCTCGAGCCACGCCCACTGGGCCTCCTCTTCGGGCAGTCCGCTACCCATGATCTCGCTGTCGAAGCCGACTATGGCCCAGTCGCCGACGAGCTCGAGCCAGTGATCGGGGCCGAAGGTCGACTCGAACGCGGCGACTCGTTCGGTAGTCACGGCGAGATCTGCCCAGGCGTTGTCGGGTCGTTCGCCGATGTCGTGGTTGCCGGGCAGAACACGCAGGGTGCCTGGATGCCCGCGAGCAGCTCGCGTGCGGCCTCACGGTCGGCGCCATTGTCGGGGTCGAGGATCGCGACGTCACCGCTGTGCACGACGAACGTGGGGTTGATCTTGTTGATGAGGTCGACGAACTGCTTCAGGTTCTCGGTGGTCGCGCCGCCGAGGTGGGAGATGTGCGTGTCGGAGAGCTGGACGATCTTCATGAGGTGGGTTCCTCTCAGGGGTCAATTCGGGAATGACGGGTCAGCGCAGACCGGAACGGACGAAAGCGTCGACGATGTAGCGCTGCAGGAAGAGGTAGATGAGGAAGATGGGCAGGCAGGCAAGCCCGGAGGCGGCCATGATCGCACCCCAGTTGTCGCCTTCGGCTCCGAGAAAGCTGCGGATGCCGACCTGGATGAGCGCGTCTGATTGGTGCTGGAAGATCAGCGACGGCCAGAGGTAGTTGTTCCAGGCTTCGATGAACAGCATGATCCCGAGCGCGGCGAGCGCCGGGCGCATGTTGGGCAGGATGACCCGGAGGAGGACGCTCCAGTTGTTCCGCCCATCCATGTGCGCGGCGTCGATGAGCTCACGCGGGAACGACTGCATGTGCTGCCGCATCAGCATGACGGCAAACGCCGAGCACAGGTTCGGGACGATCACTCCCGCGAGCGTCCCGAGAAGTCCGAGCTGCGAGATGAGCACGTAGTTGGGGATCATCGTGACCTGGAACGGAACGAGCCAGGAGCCGATGAAGAAGAGAAACAGGATGCTCTTGCCCGGGAACTGCCACATCGCGAAGCCGTACGCGGCGAGGATCGCGATAATCAGCTGGCACGCCGCGACCGCGAACGCCATCAGAAAGGTGTTGCCGATCATGCTCAGGATGGGGATCTGCTGCCACACCGTGACGAAGCTCTGCAAGGACATCGGCCAGGGGAACAGTGACTCGGCGGTGGCGTCGACCGGCTGGCGGAATGCCGTGGCGAACATCCAGTAGATCGGGAAGATGCTCGCGACCGAGACCACCACGAGCACGACGTGCCCGACGACGGTCGCCGTTCGTCCGCTGCTGCGGGTCGCACTGCGTTCGCGCGATGGTGCCGCCGCACTGGTCGCCGGAGCAAGAGGCCGGAGAGGTGCCACCAAGCCGGTGACGGGAACGAGAGCCATGAGTGTGCTCCTAGTTGTCGTGGAACGAGAGGCGGTCGGACAGGGCGACCAACCCGAGGGCGATGAGGCCGAACGCGATGAAGAAGAGCGTTCCTGCCGCTCCCGCGGTGCCGGCGTCAAAGTTCTGGAACCCGACCTGGTAAAGCAGGTAGTACAGGTTGGTCGTCGAGTCGCTAGGGCCTCCTGGGTCAGGATGTCGATCATCGGATACGTCCACTGTGCGGACAGCAGGATGGTCATCAGCACGAGGAAGACGATCGTGGGCGACAGCAGCGGCAGGGTGATCCGGCGCAGGATGGTCCAGCTGCCGGCGCCGTCGATGGACGCGGCGTGCGCGTAGTCGGGGTTGATGCCGGCGATGCCGGCCGAGACCACGAGCACACCGAAGCCGAGCATCTGCCAGCCGACGATCGCGATGATGGCCCAGATCGCCCCACTCGGGGAGCGCAACACGTCGCCGATGTCGATCCCGAAATGCTGGAGGGCGGTCGGGATGGCGCCGCCCGAGTCGGACAGGAGCCAGCGCCACACCGCGGCGGCAGCGACCGGCGTGACGAGGAAGGGCACGAAGATGATCGCCTGGTAGACCGTCTTCGCCCGTCCGCCGACCCTACGCGACACCAGGGCGATCACGATGGGCAGTACCACCGAGAAGACCAGGAAAGCTGCGATGTAGACGCCCGTATTTACGAGGGCGTCGCGCAGCTGCGGCGAGGTGGCGACCGAGGTGTAGTTCTGCAACCCGACCGGGGTGAGCGGCTGCGTCGGCAGCAGGTTCCAGCTGTAGAAGGACAGCTGGAAGGTCTGCACGAGCGGACGGTATATCCACACTCCCAGGAGAGCCAGTGCCGGCAGCACGTACAGATAAGGGGCGATGGGCACGCGGCGACGCTTGCGGCGCGGCCGACCGGCCGCAGGCGCGGAAACCGCGACCCGGACCGGCCTTGCATCTGTGACGAACATCCCTCTGCCGCCGCCTACTCTTCGGCGCCGACGGAGGCCTGAACGGCGGCGAGTTGCTCGGCCGGAGTCATGGCGAGGAACTTCTCCAGGGCCTCGCCCGCCATCTCGTACGCCGTGGGGAACTGACCGATCGGAACGACCGAGTGCTGCACGTGGTCGCCGTAGACGTGCACCAGGTTGTACGACTGCGCGCCGGCCTGACCACGGGCAGACGGGTACGGCACGACGAGATCCTGGGTGTAGCAGGTCGCCGAGGCCACCGAGACAGGGATTCCGGCGAACGTGTCCGTCGTCGAGTAGTGCAGGTGGCCACCGAGGATGCCACGCACGTCAGTTCCTCGGATCACGTCGGCCAGCTTCGGTTGGTCGTGCAGCTCGAACAGGCGGATCAAGCCGAGGTGGCTCGGGATCGGTGGGTGGTGCAGTGCGAGCAGGGTGCCGTCGGGCGCGGGGGTCTTCAACTCGTCGGCGAGCCAGGCGAGTTGGTCATCGGAGATCTCGCCCCAATGCTGCCCAGGGATGGTCGAATCGAGAACGATGATCCGCAGCCCGTTGATGTCGTGCACGCGGTCGTACGGCTCGGTGGTGCCCTCCTCACCGAGCAGTCCGGCGCGGAAGGCGGCTCGCTCGTCGTGGTTGCCCATCACCCAGACCAGCTCGGAGCCGTAGCGCTCCGCGATCGGCTCGACGAGCGCGCGGATGCGGTCGTACGCATCCGGAGCGGCGGTGTCGGCAATGTCGCCCGTGAAGACGATGGCCTCGGGGCGGGTGTTCGATTTCTCGAAACCCTCGAACAGCTCCTGCAGGTTGGCGTCGCTGTCGACGATGTCGTGCAGCATGTCGCGGTTCTGCACGAAGTGGGTGTCGCTGATGTGCAGGATGAAGTGGTCGGGCGTGGGGTATTCGTCGTAGTCGGTCATGATGTCACCTTTCGGATCTCAGTTGGCAGTGTCGGTAGAGGGATGCACAAGCGCCGTGGTCAGCGCCGTGATCTCCTGGTCGGTGAGCCCGTGTGCGCGAAGGTAGCCCGCGGCGGAGCCCCACTCGGCATCCCACCGGGCGATGACGGCCGCCATGAGTTCGGCGGGGCTCGCGGTCACGATCTCTTCGAGGTCGGGGGTGACTGTCGCGCCGGATGCCGTCATCCTCTGCAGCATCGCCGCAGCCCAGGGACCGGCGAGATTGCCGGCCGTCTGCGCATAGTCGGCAATGACCTCCTCACGCTCCACGCCCGCCGTGAGCAGGGCAAGGGCGATCACGAGGCCGGTGCGGTCCTTGCCAGCGGTGCAGTGTACAAGTACGGGGTCGTCGCCGGACTCAGCGATCAGACGGACCGCGGAGGTGAGCTGACGACCGTGCTGGTCGATCATGAGGTCGTAGACGCCGTCGAGGGTGACCTGCACCTCGCCGATCGTCACCGGCTGCGTTGCGCCGAAGATCGGCGAGTGAACGATCACCGCCTCATCGGGAAGCAGACTCGGACCGGCGACGACCTCCTCGTCCGAACGGAGGTCGATGACCCGACGGATGCCGAGCTCCTCGACCGCACGTCGACCGCTCGGCGTGAGCGCGTGAAGGGCGTCGGACCGGTAGAGCTTGCCCGAGCGCACCGCGCCGGCTCCGGCACGGTAACCATCCGTCTCGCGGAAGTTGTAAGTGCCTTCGACAGGGAGTCGGCGGCGGGAGAGGGTGTCGGTCATGGTCGTCTCTTCTCGGAATTCGGGGAGCGGTCGATCGTCGTGGCTGAGGCTCACTTGACGAGCGCCTGAGCTTGCTTCTGAGCAGCCTGCATGGTCGCCTTCGGGTCCTTGCCGTAGTAGATCGAGTCCTCGACGGCCTTGGAGAAGATGGTGCTGATCTGGCTGTAGTTCGCTCCCGGATACGACTCCCACGGCTGCAGCTTCTGCAGCTGGGCGATGTTCGGCGCGACCAAGGGGTTGGACTTCGCCCAAGCAGCGAGCGGCCCGGTGCCTTCGGTCATCGTGTCTCGCAGGGGAGGTAGCCGATCTTCGTCGAGATCTGCTCGTATGCGGTCGGGCTGGTCATGAACTTGATGAACTCCCAGGCCGCCGCCTGCTTCGCCGCATCCTTGGACATGATGAACAGTGCGGAGCCCGAGTTGGTCGGCGCGACCTTCTTGTCGCCGAAAGCGGGAAGCGTGGTGTTCTTCAACTCCCAGCCGCCGGCCTTGGCACCGGCCATGAACATGCTCTGCAGCGCGGAGGTCTGCACCTGGATCAGCGACTTGCCCGAGGCGAACGCGGTGTACATGCTCGTCGAGTCGAGGTTCTGAAGGAGACCCTTGTCATTGAGGTCGCGCATCTCCTGCACAGCGCCGACCGAACCGGCGTCGCCGAACTGGATGGACTTGTGGTCTGCGCTGACGATCTTGCCGCCGTTGGATTTGATGAGGCCCTGCATGCACCAGTCACCGCCGGTGACCGTGCAGGAGATCGTGACCGGCGCCGTACCGGTCTTCGCCTTCAGCTGCGTTGCGACCTTCTCCAGGCCGTCCCACGTCGAGAAATCGGGGTTGGTGATGCCTGCGTTCGCCAGTGCGGTTGCGTTGTACCAGAGCACCGGCGTCGAGAACACGTAGGGGATGCCGTAGGTGACGCCGTTCCAGTCGCCGAGCTTCGCGGCGTTCGGGTTCATGGGGTACTTTCCGCCGAACGCATCCTGAACGGCCTTGTCGCCGACGAGCTTCGAGATCGGCTGTGCGCCCAGGTCGTTGGCGATGTAGTCCAGCGCGTCGAAAGTCAGCTGTGCGACATCCGGGGTTTTCCCCGCGAGCATCTCCGTCTGAACGCTGGAGATGTATGACGTGTTGGCACCGGCCGCCGCGGTCGGGGCCTGGCCGGTCACTGTGATGTTCGGGTGCTGCTTCTCGAACTCCGTAATGAGACCCTGGATCGTGTCGGTCCACGCGCCGGCCTGGGCGAGGTTGTAGCTCTCGAACGTGATCGAGACCTTCTGGTCGGACTTGAGCGCCGGGATGGTCGCGACCGTGCCGGATTCATCGGCAGAAGTGGCTGCAACACCGGCGCCGACACAACCAGTCAAGGCGATGGCTGTCACTGCGGCGAGCGCCGTCGCGGCGATCGAGCGGGGCGAAATGGGCATGACGGTAGTGCTCCTTCGGGGGTGGGAGTGGTGAGACGGTCGTTGAGATTGGGTCAGGCGGGGATGGGGACTGAGGCCTCGATGGCCGGCAACTCGTCCGAGTCGGAGACCCATTCGAGTCGACGTCCGGTCTCGGGGTCGAAGAGGTGGATGCGCTCGAGCGCAGCGCCGAGCACGATCGCGTCGCCGCGGCGGTACCCGCCGAGCCCATCGCCTCGCGCAGTGAGCAGCGCATCCCCGGCACGGAGATACAGCACCTGCTCGCTGCCGAGGTTCTCGATGCGCTCGACCACTCCGTGAACGCGCAGCGCGCCGGTGGCGGAGTCTGCGACGCGAAGGTGCTCAGGCCGCACGCCGATCACGACATCGCGCTCGTCCACTTCACCCTGCCAGAGGCGGGCGTCCATTCCGGAGGCGCTGGCCGTGACCACACCGGCGGCCGAGCCCGCAACAGCGGGGACCAGGTTCATCGGCGGAGCGCCCACGAATCCCGCCACGAAGACAGAGGCGGGGCGGTGGTAGATCTCCTCGGGGGTGCCCGCCTGTTCGATGCGGCCGGCGTCGAGTACGACGATCTTGGTCGCCATCGTCATCGCCTCGACCTGATCGTGGGTGACGTAGACGAACGTCGCCGCGAGCCGGGCGTGGAGCTCGCTGAGCTCTTGACGCGTCGCTGTCCGCAGCTTGGCGTCGAGGTTCGAGAGAGGCTCATCCATCAGGTACGCGCTGGGCTGCCGCACGAGCGCCCGGCCGACCGCGACCCGCTGACGCTGGCCGCCCGACAGCTCGCGCGGCTTGCGCTGCAACAGTTTGTCGAGCCCGAGGGTGGCCGCAACGTCGCGCACCCTGGTGTCGCGCTCCTCCTTCGGCATGCGCAACACCGCGAGTGGAAAGGCGAGGTTCTTCGCGACACTCAGGTGCGGATAAAGCGCGTAGCTCTGGAAGACCATCGCCAGGTTGCGCTTCTTCGAAGGCAGGTCGGTGACATCCTGACCATCGATCACGATGCGCCCGGCGGTCGGTTCGAGCAGACCGGCGATCATGCGCAGCAGGGTGGTCTTACCGCACCCGCTCGGTCCCAGCAGAACGACGAAGTCTCCGTCCTCGATGACGAGGTCGACCTCGTCGACGGCCCGGTGGCCCTTGAACTGCTGGGTCAGCCCCAGGATCTCGATGCGGCTCACGCCTGCTCCTCACGGTCAAGTAATTTCATTCCGCAACTTTTATTCGCTGGGAATTTTCGTTACTTGGGCATCGTGTGCGGCGCAGGTGAACAAGAGGCAAAGTGCAGTGGACCACCCGGGAGACATTCCCGCAACAGGTGGCCGGGGCTCCGCTCAGTCGACTGTTTCGTCGTCGCGACCGGTGCTGTCGCGGCTGCCGTCCTCATCGCGGCCGACCAGCGACATGACACCCTCCATGACCGCCGGGTCCGTGGGAGGCCGTCCGGCGGCGGCCGAGATCGCCAATTCGAGCGCGGCGAAGAGGAGCACATGCGCGACGTTGCCCGTGATGAGACCGGTCGACCACTTCGCAATCGATGCACCGCACACGAGCGTCATATCGGAGAGCTCGTGCAGGCGAGAACGCTGATAGCCGGTGACACCGATCACCGTGGCTCCCGCCGCCCCTGCCGCCTCCGCCGAGCTCAAGGTGACCGGGTTGGACCCGCTGCCGCTGATACAGATACACACGTCACCGGCGCCGAGTGAGCGCGCGGTGAGCTGCTGCACGACGGCATCGGCCGGCGCTTCGCTGGGGCGACTCGAGTTCAGGAATCCGAGGGTGGCCAGTTGCGCTATCGGCGCCGACGCCCCGTTCCCGATGATCAGCAGCCGCTTCGCGCCCGCCATCGCGGCGACGGCCCGGTCGAACTCGTCGAAGTCGAGTGGCGCGAGTGCGTTCGCCAGCTCATCCCCCGCCGAACGGAACATCGACGGCAGCCACTCACGCGGCGTGCCTTCATGGCCTGACGCGACGGGCTCGAGTCGGGAGGGCAGATCGCGCAGAAGCAGCAACCGCAGGTGCTGGAACCCCTTGAATCCCAGGCTCTGGCACGCTCGGATCACCGTGGCCGCCGACGTTCCGGTTCTGGATGCAAGGTCGGCGGCTGACATCATCGCCACGTCTTCGGGATGCTCAACGACCTCCCTGGCGACCCGCTGCTCGCTCGGCACCAGCGCCGGGATCACCGAGTCGATGTAGCTGAGCGTGCCGCCGAACGGAGGATCGGCGTGCAGGGAATCCGTCATAGCCCGTGTCTACCACGTGCCGGCGGGCGGTTCAGGGCCGACGCCGGCAGGATCGGTCGCGTGTCTGCTCCCCACGGACGATCGTTCATCTCTTGTTCATGCTCCAGAATCCGTTTAAGAATTCGGGAAGTAGAGTGTCGATACTTCGCGATCGGCTCCGACCTTGTTGAGACTGCGGCAGGTGACCGCGGCGCACGACCGAAAGGAAGAACCGTGAAGTACATCATCCTCATGCAAGTCGACCCGGATGTTCTGGCTGCCCTCAGCGAGGAGCAGATGCAGGCCGTCGGCGACGGCCACCAGGCCTTCATCGCCTCCATCACGGAGTCGGGTGAGATGCTCAGCACGAACGCGCTCGGCGACCCCAGCCAGTCGACCGTGGTGCGCGGCCGGAGCGGCGTTCCCGAGGTCGTCGACGGACCGTTCGCCGAGACCAAGGAGTTCATGGGCGGCTTCTACCTCGTCGACGTCGAGTCGAAGGAGCGGGCGATCGAGCTGGCCAAGCAGATCCCGGACGCCGGCATCGAGGGCCTCGCGCTCGAGGTGAGACCCGTCATGTACTCGGCCGGGGTCGACATGTGACCATCCCGTCGATCGAGGGCCTGCTGCGCGACCTCGCGCCGCAGGTCCTCGCCGCGTTACTGCGGCGCTACGGGGGCACGCAGTTCGACATCTGCGAGGACGCGGTTCAGGATGCGATGCTCGCCGCACACCAGCAGTGGCCGGTCGACGGGCTCCCCGCGGACCCGCTCGCCTGGCTGATCACCACGGCACGGCGCCGACTCATCGACCAGATCCGGAGCGAGACCAGCAGACGGGAACGCGAAAACCGTCAGGTCGCGCTCGCCCACCCGCTCGCGGACGCGATCTCGACGCAGGCCGACGACAGCGTTCGGTTGCTCCTGCTCTGCTGCCACCCGGCACTTACGACACCCGCTCAGATCGCGCTGACCCTGCGCGCGGTGGCGGGGCTCACCACGGCTCAGATCGCGCACGCCTACCTGGTTCCCGAGTCGACGGTGGCTCAGCGGATCACGCGGGCGAAGGCGCGCATCCGGGAGTCCGGGTCGAATTTCCCGGACCCGGCCTCGGTGAGCGACCGCCTCGATCCGGTGCTCGCCGTGATCTACGTGATGTTCTCCGAAGGGCACACCGTCGCGGCGGGCGAGGAGCTCAACGACGTGCGCCTGACCGACGAAGCGATCCGGCTCACGCGGCTGCTGCACGCATCCCTTCCCGACAACCGCGAGGTCGCAGGGATGCTCGCGCTGCTTCTGCTGACCGACGCGCGTCGCCCCGCGCGCACCTCCCCCACCGGCATGCTCATCCCTCTCGATGAACAGGATCGGTCACACTGGAACCGGGATCTGATCGCCGAAGGGGTCGCCATTCTCGAGCAGACTCTCCCCGGGGCAACGCCGGCCGGTCCGTATGCCCTGCAAGCGGCCATCGCAGCCGTTCATGATGAGGCCACGACCGCCGCTTCCACGGATTGGCCGCAGATCCTGTTGCTCTACCGGCTGCTCGAGCGCCAGACCGACAATCCGGTCGTCACGCTCAACGCCGCCGTCGCCGAAGCGATGGTGAGCGGCCCGCTCGCCGGCCTCACCGCGGTCGAGCGGCTGGTGCAGAGCGGGCGCCAAGTCGACCCGCAACGAGTGGCCGCGGTTCGTGCGCACCTGCTCGAACGGGCGGGCAGAACCGTTGATGCCATCGACGAATACCGGAATGCGGCGAAGGGCACGCGCTCGATCCCCGAGCGGGACTACCAGATGCGGCGAGCGCAGCACCTGCGGGACGACGACGTGCCGTCGTCGGTCTAGTCGGGCAGCCGCGGGTTGACGCGTGCGTAGCCGGGGCGAAGGCGGATCGCTTCGGGGTCGAGCATCGCCACGTCCTCCCAGCGCACGAAGAAGGATCCGCGATGGCGCCAGCGCAGGAACTGCGCGATCAGCCAAGGCGACCTCTCGTCGGTGCGTTCGTACCCGAGGAATGACGACCCGGAGTGCGAGCTGACGACGAAGCCCGCGAGGCGCGCATCCGAGAGCAGTTGCCGGGGCGTGCCGTCGATCACGAACCGCGCGTCGATGACTCGGCCGACCCGGTTGCCATCGGGGTCGAACACCGGCGTCTGCATGAGGTCACTCAGGATCATGACGGCCTCCCGGGATGCGCGCGACGATATGGTCGCGCATCCACCGTTCCACCCAGGTCACATCGAGGTGCTCCCCGGAGACGCCGAGCGAGATGACGACACCGACGCGTTCGACGTCGGACCACGAGATGCGGTGCAGCCGGCTCCGCGGCGGCCGGCCGCCGAACATCCTGGTCCAGAGGGCAGAGCCGCTCACGAGGTTCTCGATGATCGGTGCGGGCGTTCCCGGTTCGATCGGTTCGTCGAACGGCACGTCGCTGAGTTCGAGGTCGTCGGCGGTGACGACCGGTACATCGTCGCGGTCGAGAATCTGTCGGTCCAGGATGTGCAGCTCGGCATCGAGCACCTGTCCCGCGTACGTCTCCGGGGGCTCCAGTTCGTCGGTCATGCGCCCATTCCCGTCACGATCATCAAGGGGATCGCCGCGATCGAGGCGACCAGGATGATCGCGAGATAGACCATCGCCACGGCGTTGGTCGCCTTGCCGTTCACATCCGAACCCATGTACTGCCGATCGTTCGCGACGATCAGAATCGGCAGATAGGTGAGCGGCAGCGCGATCGCGGAGAACACCACCGAGAACTCGGTCACGGCGACCGGGTCGACTCCGGTCGCGAGAACCCCGATTCCGATGAGGAGGGCGATGATCATGGTCAGGTGGAACCGTGCCGCCTGGGCGGGGCGCCGGAACTTGCCCCACGACCAGCCGAAGAACTGGGCCAGCGTGTATCCACTCGACAGCGTCGTCTCGAGCGCCGCCCCGAAGGTCGCTGCGACCATTCCGACGATGACGAATGCCAGGGCGAGTTTGCCGCCGGCCTCCGCCACGGGAAGCGCGACCTGCACCAACGAGGTCACCTCGATGCCGCGAGGAGGAGCACGATCGTCGCGCATGCGGCGATCGCCACCGAGAGGACACCGCCCAGGGGAAAGCCGACCAGCACGTTGATCCGCGACTGCGCGATGTCCTTCTTCTTCCACTTCTCCTCGACCGCTCCAGACGAGAAGAAGAACACCTCGTACGGCGTCATAGCCGCCCCGAACAGGGCGATGGCGTAGTACCAGTAGCTCGCGCCCGACTCGGTCGACGGAACGTGCGGCGCGATCGCCTGCCCGGCGAGAACCGCCCAGTTCGGATGCAGCAAGAACACCGCGACCGCGAAGACGATCAGAGTCAGCCCGAGAAGTCCGGTCACGTTCTCGAGGATCGAGAACTTCGCTCTCCACACGACAAGCCACACGGCGAACGCGGCGACCGGTATCCACAGGGTGGGCTCGATGCTGCTGGCGAGTTGCAGGGACAGCGCGATACCGCCGACCTCAGCCGTCAGAGTCAACAGATTGATGAGGAACGATGCGGCGAGGTTGGCCAGGCCGGTGCGTGGCCCGAGACGCTCGCGGATGATCTCGAACGTCGCGCGTCCGCTGACCGCGGCGACCCGTCCCGACATCTGCGCGAAGACGCAGATCCCGACCACGCCGACCACCACGACCCACGCCAACGTCAAACCGAATCGCGAGCCGACGACCGCGTTGGTCACGAGGTCACCGATATCGAGAAAGCCCCCGATAGCCGTCAGGACACCGAGCATCACACCGAGCAGGCGCTTCACTGCTTCTTCTCCAGCTCGTTCGACAGCGAAGTGAGGGTCTTGCCGGATGCACGCAGCGCGGGCAACGCCGCCGCCGCATCCTGAGCCACCGTCCGCTGCGCCGCGAGTACCGCATCTTCGGCGGTGCGGATCGCTTCGAGCGTTTTCCTCTGCAACTTCACGTCCGCTGACGCCGATGCTTGGACCGCCGTCGCCGAGGTCTCGGCATCGTTCAGCTCGGTCAGCGCGTCGCTCAGCGCGGTCTGCGTCGTCGGCAGGAATGTGCGATCAGCGGCCTGCTGGGTCATCGCGAGCACGGCGGTGTTCGCGGCCGACGCAGCCGACGAGGCGGACTGCGACAGGTCTGACGTCGTCGAAGAGCAGCCGGTCACCGAGGCGATCGAGGCCAGAGCCACACACAGCGCTGCAACCCGCGCGGCACGGCGGCCCGCGGCATCCTGTCTCATCACATCGAACACCGTAGACCTGACCGCAGCCCTGTCGGGAGCCCTTCTCGCGGTCGTCATTTCGGGGTAATCACTCCCCCGCCGCGGGTTGCCAGGCTGCCGCGAAGGCTCAGGCGAAGAACTCTCGGAGCGCAGAGGCGAGTTCGTCCGGGCGCTCTTCGGCCATGTGATGACCCGAGTCGATTCCGTACCCTCGAACGTCGGTCGCCCAATCCCGCCAGATGGCTACGGGATCCCCGACCAGCTGTTCGAGGTCGTCTCGCTCGGACCAGAGCACGAGCAGCGGCCGATCGACTCGCCGACCGGCAGCACGGTCGGCTTGCTCATCCGACCGGTCTACGGTCAACCCCGCGCGATAGTCCTCGAGCATCGCCCGGATCACCTCCGGTCGCCTCGTCGCCTGTCGCCATTCTTCGTAATTCTCGCGACCCATCTTTTCCGGGTCACCGCGATACCAGGCGTCCGGGTCGGCACCGATAACGCGTTCCGGGGTCGATGGTTGCGCGAAGAAGAACCAGTGCCACCATTGCGTCGCAAACTCGGGGGTGATCCTCTCGAGATGTTCGACGATCGGAATGCAGTCGAGCAGTGCGATCCGCTCGACCAGCTCCGGATGGTCGAGCACGAGCCGCAGGCCGACGTAACTCCCGCGATCGTGGCCGACGACGTGGAACCGATCATGCCCCAGGATGCGCATCAACTCGACCATGTCCCCTGCCACGGCACGCTTGGAGTGCGGCCGATGATCGGAGGTGGGCTCGGGTCCGGTCGACGCTCCGTAGCCGCGCAGATCCGGAACGACGACCGTGAAGCCCGCCGCCACGAGACCCGGAGCCACCCGATGCCAGGTCGCACCTGTGCGCGGATGGCCGTGCAGGAGCAGGATCGCCGGGCCCTCGCCGGCCCAGCGCACGTGAAGTGTCGCTTCGCCGACGTCGAGGTCGTCTACACGGAACCCTTCGAACACGACTACAGGATGGGTCGGCCGCCGGTGACCGCGATCCTCGCGCCCGACATGTAGCTCGCCTCGTCGGAAGCGAGCAGCACATACGCCGGCGCGAGTTCAGCGGGCTGCCCGGCACGCCCGAGCGGGGTGTCGTCGCCGAACGCCTTGACCTTCTCGACGGGCATCGTCGACGGGATCAGCGGGGTCCAGATCGGCCCGGGGGCGACGCTGTTGGCGCGGATTCCGCGATCACCGAGCAACTGCGCCAGGGATGCGGTCATGTTCGCGATCGCGGCTTTCGTTGCGGCGTAGGGCATCAGAGCCGGTGACGGAGAATCCGAATTCACCGAGGACGATCCGATGATCGACGCCCCCGCACTCATGTGCGGCAACGAGGCCTTCACCAGGTGGAAGAACGCTGAGATGTTCGTCGCGATGGTGTGGTCCCACTCCTCATCCGAGATCTCCTCGACCGTCTCATGGCTCATCTGGTACGCGGCGTTGCTGACGAGCACATCCAGCCGCCCGAATTCGTCGACGGTGCGAGAGACCACCTCTCGGCACTGAGCGGGGTCGGCGAGATCGCCGGGCAGCAGAAGGGCCTTGCGACCGGCCTCACGCACCCACCGGGCGGTGTCCTCGGCGTCGTCGTGCTCATCGAGATAGCTGATCGCGACATCGGCGCCTTCGCGTGCGTATGCGATCGCCACGGCCTTGCCGATCCCGCTGTCCGCGCCGGTGATCAGGGCCACCTTCCCGGCCAGCCGTCCCGAACCGCGATAGCTCTCCTCGCCGTGGTCCGGACGCGGATCCATCGCCTCCGTCGATCCCGGCGGTTGCTGCTGCTGCTCCGGAAATGCCATAACACCCTCCGCTTCTCTCTTGCCGAGCACCTGTCGGCCCGGTTTCGGGTACGACTCTCACCCGCTGTGAGGTGAAACGGAAGGGGATTGACCGTTTCCGGAACACGGTGCACGGTGGTCGCGAGATCGGATGGCGGGTCGAGCCGACAACGGAGCGGCCGACAAACCGCAGGCCCGGTCCTCGGCGGTGGCCGGCTTCGCGGCCGGTCGCCGCCGACCTGGCCGGGAAAGGCCGAGCCCACGATGGAGAGCGGGAGACGATGAGTGTGAAACTGAACCGGACAGCCCTGTCGCACGCGCGGCGGTTGGTCGAGCAGGGCAAGGTCGTCCGTGACCAGCGCGATGCCTGGAGCGAGGATGCGCCGAGCGCCGACGACGAGAACCGCTACATCGACAAGCACGGTTACGGCGACTACGGCGAGTGGTTCCTGGGCGTCGATACCGAGATGGGCGAAGACACCAAGGGCCGATACAGCTTTCCGTTCGGCGACTTCTCGAAAGTGCACCGGTGCGGAGTGATCTCACTCGAGAGCCGCGCCGCTCAGAACGACCACGACGACATCGCGAAAGCGGCCAAGAACCTGCTGGAGTTGATCGATAAGGAGTAATGCGCTCCAACTGCAGCGGTGGACGCCCGCAACGCACCGGTCAGGCACACTAGTATCTGACCGGCGCTCACTTACGCCGCTGTCAGCAAGGAGCACAATGCGACCGTCGATCATCGTCTTCGCCGGCAAGGTCGGCGATCACAATGATCGGGCAATGGCCGCGGCGCCGCTTGTGGGCGCGGAGATCTCTCGCCGACTCGACACCGAGCCGGTTCTGATCGGGAATCGTCGGCCTGCCACGAACCACGGATGGGCGCACGAGCTCTCCGATGGAGAACCCGAACTCCGCGCGCTCGCAGCAGTAGTGGACGAATCCTGGTCGGCTGGAACCCGGCCTGTCGTCATCGCCGGACGGAACACCGTTGCGCTCGCAACCCTGCCCGTTCTCGCACGCCGCCATCCGGGCGCCGTCATGGTGTGGATAGGCGCGGACACCTCCCTGAACACGCCGTCCACGACAAGGACCGGCTATCTCGGCGGTATGGTCCTTTCCGCCGCCTCGGGGTTGTGGAAGACGCCGCTCGGCGACGGTCTGCCGCTCTCGCACATCGTGTTCTGCGGCACCCGCGATGTTGAGCCGGTCGAGCATCTGCTCATCGAGTCCGGACTGGTCGCGCACGTTCACCAGCCCGGTCAGCCCCTCACAGATCTCGTCGACGCCATCGGCGGCAGGTCGGTATTCGTCCATTTCGCCTGCGATGCCTTGGATCCGGGGATCGTGCCCACCGACTACAGCATTGCCGGTGGCTACACGCTGGAGCAAGCGGCCGATCTCATCGCCATGTTGGCATCGCACAACGTGCTGGGGGTCGAAGTCACCGAACTGGAGATACCTTACCGGGGCGCGGATACGACCAGTGTGCCGGTGATCGTCGACCTTCTCGAGCCTCTCATCCGGTAGTCGGTTTCCGGATGCCCGACCGCGCGACTTGGCGTGCGCCGGCCGGCCTCCTACGGTGGTGCCATGTCTCGAAGCGCCGACCGCAGCACCGACAACGAGCGCAGCAGCGACAGCATCGCTCAGCGCATCCGGAACCTAGCAGCCGAGTCCTTCGGATGGCCCTCACTGCGTCCGGGCCTCGGCGAAGCGATGCAGGTACTGCTCGCGGGCGGGGACGTTCTGGCGGTCATGCCCACCGGTTACGGCAAGTCCTCGCTGTACCAGGTGCCGGGCGCGATCGTCGATGGCGTGACCGTCGTGGTGTCGCCGCTCATCTCGCTGCAGGAGGATCAGGTGCGCGCGCTGTCCGAAGCAGAGGGTGTGCCCGCGGCCGTGGCCGTCAATTCGACGAAAGGCGAACGCGCTGTCTCGGCGGCCTGGGATGCCCTGGCCGACGGCAGCGCCCGCTACGTCTTCCTCTCTCCCGAGCAGCTCGCCAACGCCGCGGTGCGCGACCGTCTGGCCGCGCTGAAAGTCGGCCTCTTCGCCGTGGATGAGGCGCATTGCGTGTCGGCGTGGGGCCACGACTTCCGCCCCGACTACCTGGTGCTGGGCGACGTGATCGCCGAACTCGGGCATCCGCCGACCCTCGCAGCGACGGCAACCGGGGCACCGCCCGTTCGCGAAGAGATCGTCGAGCGTCTCGGGCTCGTCGAGCCACAGCTGTTCTCCCACGGGTTCGATCGGCCGAACCTGCACCTGGCGGTGCGCCGGCACGAGTCCGACGCCGAGAAGCGCACGGCGGTGATCGACCAGGTGAGAGGGCTGCCGCATCCCGGACTCGTGTACACCTCGACCCGTCACGATGCCGAGGCTTACGCGCAGGCCTTCGAAGCCGAGGGGATGCACTCGGCCGCTTACCACGCGGGCCTGCCCAAGGCCGAGCGCGAGGCCGTCTACCGACGGTTCCTCGACGAAGAAGCAGAAGTGGTGACGGCGACGAGTGCGTTCGGCATGGGGATCGACAAGCGGGATGTGCGGTTCGTGGTGCACGCTTCTGTCACCGACTCGCTCGACAGCTACTACCAGGAGATAGGCCGAGCGGGTCGCGACGGGGAGCCGGCGAGCATCACGCTGCACTACCGTCCGGAAGACTTCGCACTGACCAAGTTCTTCTCCGGTGGCGAACCCGACGTCGAGGAACTCGAGCGCGTGTTCCTCGCTGTGCGCGATGAGCCAGGGGTCTCTCGGGATGCGCTCGCCGCGCGAATCGAACTGAGCCCGCGAACCGTCGCCCGGCTGGTGGGCCTGCTCGATGACGCCGGAGCGCTGACCGTGCACGAGGATGCGCTGCACGCCCGCCGGATGAGCGCATCCGGAGCCGCATCGGCCGCCGTCGAGCAGGCGGACGCACGACAGCGCGTCGAAGCCTCGCGAGCGCACATGATGCAGCAGTACGCGGAGACGTCCTCGTGTCGGCGGCAGTTCCTGCTCGGCTATTTCGGCGAGACGCTTCCTGAGCCGTGTGGTCACTGCGACACGTGCGAATCCGGAAGCGCCTACGAATGGGCGGCCCGGCACGACGTCGCGGTCGAGGACGCCTACCCGGTGGATGCGCAGGTCCGGCACGCCAAGTGGGGCGCCGGCGTCGTGATCAAGGCGGAGGAGGATCGCCTCACCGTCTACTTCGAGGAGCAGGGGTATCGGGTGCTCTCGGTGCAGGCGGTGCGCGACGGACACCTGCTCGAACGGGTCGCCGGCGAGTGACCGAGCGATTCTGACAACGCGAAATCGAACAGAGCAGGATCGGAGAAGCAGGCCTGATGGTCAGGACCATAGATTGATCTCAGTCCTGAAACAGACCCACATCCATCCAGACATCCAGACAAAGGGGGGCCTCATGGCCGAGACGTTCAGCAAGGAAGAGAAGGCGGCGATCAAGGCCGCTGTCGCAGAGAAGAAGGCCGCGCAGGAAGGCGCCGATGCTGCTGCCGCATGCGACGAGGCGATCGCCGCGATGACCGGCGCCGATAAGGAGATGGCCGAGGCCTTCCACCAGCTGGTGAAAGAGAACACGTCGCTGGCGGCAAAGACCTGGTACGGGATGCCCGCCTACGCCGACGCGGCCGGCAAGGTCGTCGTCGCCTTCAAGCCGGGTTCGAAGTTCAAGATCCGCTACGCGACGATCGAGTTCCAGCAGGCGGCGACACTCGATGACGGCAATGTGTGGCCGGTCGGTTACGCCCTCACCAGCATGAATGACGCCGACAAGAAGCGCATCGCCGGCGTCCTGAAGACCGCCGTCGCGGGGTAGCCCACTCGTATCGCTTTGGCTAGGCGGTTCAGCGAGCGAGAGTCGTGAAGAAGTCGACCGAGGCTGAGCTGATCTGCTTTCGCGCGTCGTCGTGGCTGATGGTGGGAGTGTTGTCGCCTGACTGGGGTCCGTAGTCGCCGAACTGCGAGTGCACGCCGCCCTGGATCACGGTGAAGACCGTGTCACCAGGGAGGTCCGACCGGGATGCCTGGATCTTGTCGGGCGTCGCCAGGCCGTCCCTGCTTCCTGAGATCGACTCGACCGGCGTCTTCAGCGAGGAGCTGATGTCGCTCGCCGGATACGACGCGTAGAGCAGCAGGCCCGCCACCGGTGCCGAATCGCCGGCCTTGCCCGCGTCGGCCTCCATCGCTGCCACCGTGCCGCCGAGCGAGTGACCGCCGACGACCCACTCCTTGACCTCAGGATGCCCCGAGCGAGCGGACTCCAGAGCTCCGGTCGCGAGAAAGGCGATGCCGAGGGGCTGCTTCGCGATGACGACGGTATGGCCCGCCTCAGACACAGGTCGCAGGACGGCCGCGTACGCTCGCGGATCGACGAGCGCGCCCGGCTGGAAGAGCAGACCCGTCCCATCGGCTGCCTTCCGCGGGTGCATGACGATCTCGGTGGGGGTTTCGGTCACGGTCACCGCGGAATCCGAGTGCATCGCGGCTAGCGCGGGCTCGACCGCGGTGTACGGACGCAACCATGCGGTGAGCGCCAGCCATCCGGAAGCGCCGACGATGAGCGCGACCCGACCGACCCGGCGCCAACCACCACGCCGCCGCCGCGGGGTGAGCGTCAGCCAGAATGCGGCGAGCGACACCAGCAGTGTGACGCCCAGCCAGATCGCATAGGCGGGGTGGCCGTGGACGATCGCACCCCAGCCGGTCAGGAGCGCCCATCCGCAGATGAACACGCCGATGAGGGCGACCGCGGCTCCGATCCAGCTCACCACGTCACGGCGGCGCTCCGCGGTCACGGGTTCCGGCTGCACGCCCCCAACCCTAGCCGTCGGGTGCTCTTCTCAGCGCGTTTCAGAACCCACCGCCCCCGACGGGTACGATCGAATGCGGAGGAGGACACGTGTCATCAAATCTGCGCAGTGCACGCTCCACTGCTTACTCCCGACTCCTCGGCGTCGCGGGGGCCCGAGGGCCCGAGCGCATCACCAACGATGAGCTCGCTGGACCTATCGACAGTTCCGACGAGTGGATCCGCCGGAGGACCGGCATCGAGACCCGCGCACGTGCTCCGCGCGAGGTGCTCGTCGAGGACATGGCCGAGGCGGCCGGGCGCGAAGCGATCGCTGCGGCGGGTATAGAGCCGTCCCAGATCGACGTGGTCATCGTCTCCACCGTCTCGTGGATGAACCCGACACCGGGCATGGCACCCATCGTGGCCGCACGGCTGGGCGTCTCACCGAGCGCAGCCGCGTACGACGTGAATGCGGGATGCGCCGGCTACTGCTACGGCGTCGGCCAAGCGGACGCGATGATCCGCTCCGGCCTCGCCCGCCACGTGCTCGTCATCGGTGCCGAGAAGCTCTCCGACTACGCCGACCCGACCGACCGCACCATCTCGTTCATCATCGGTGACGGCGCCGGCGCCGCAGTGATCGGTCCCAGCGACACCCCCGGGATCGGGCCCACGATCTGGGGCTCGGACGGCACGCACGCCGACGCCATCACCATGACGCACTCATGGCTGGATTACCGCTACGCCGGTCCCGACGAGCACATCGAGTGGCCGACGGCCAGACAGGAAGGGCCGTCCGTGTTCCGCTGGGCGACTTCGGTCGTGCCGCAGTTCGCGTCGCGTGCCATCGAGGAGGCGGGGCTCACTCCCTCCGATATCGACGTCTTCATCCCCCACCAGGCGAACCTTCGGATCATCGAGAGCCTCGTCGACCGCATCGGGCTGAGAGATGACGTGGTCGTGGCGCGCGACATCGTGGAGACGGGCAACACATCCGGCGCCTCCGTCCCGCTGGCCACGGAGCGGCTTCTGCGCGAGGGCGCAGCGCGCGGCGGACAACTGGCGCTGCAGTTCGGTTTCGGCGCGGGCCTCTGCTACGCCGCGCAGGTCGTCGAGTTGCCGAACGGGGTCGGCGCGGAAGTACTGCTGTGATCGGTCAATACGCCACGCTCTCAACGGCAATGCCTGAAGCGGGTGTGCTCGTCGTGACCCTCAACCGGCCCGAGAGACTCAACGCGATCACGGCCGAGATGTTCGGCGAGCTGCAGCGGGTCGCGGCCGACATCACCGATACCGCCGACATCCGTGTTGTCATCCTGACCGGCGCCGGGCGCGGCTTCTGTGCAGGCTACGACCTCGAAGAGGCGAAAGAACTCCCTACTCTGAGCGCAACCGCGATGCTCGATCGTCAGGAACTCGCCATGCGCGCCCTCGTGGCGATCCGCGACCTCCGCGTGCCTGTGATCGCGGCAGTGAACGGTCCCGCGGCGGGCGGCGGGTTATCCCTGGCGTTGGCCGCAGATATCCGACTGGGCGCGCCGCAAGCGAGCTTCACCGCGGCGTTCACTCGCATCGGCTTGTCGATCGGCGACCTGGGGGCATCCTGGTTGCTCCCCGGATCATCGGACCTGCGGCTGCAGCCGAACTGGCCTTCACAGGGGGTCGCTCGACGCGCAAGATGCGTACCGCCTGAGGCTGCTGAATCGAGTCGTCGAGCAAGGTGATCTTCTGGCAGCCGCAGTGGACCTCGCTCGTCAGATCGCTCGCAACTCACCTGCCGGGGTGCGGCTGTCGAAACGTGCATTGCAGGCCAACCTCGAGATCGCCTCGTACTCCGCGGCGCTGGAACTCGAGAACCGCGGCCAAACCCTGCTGACCCGCACCGACGACATGGGCGAGGCGCTGCAGGCGTTCCTCGAGAAGCGCCCAGCCGAGTTCCAGAACCGATGACCGACGTCCGGCTGCAGTCGACCGGCGACGGCGTCTCGGTTCTCACCCTCGATGGTCGCGGCAACGCGATGGACGACGGAGTTTTCCGGGAGTTGCGTGCCGCCGCCGACACCGTGCGGCAAGACGGAACGCGCGCGCTCATCCTCACCGGGGCAGGCCGTGTGTTCTGTGCCGGTTTCGATCTCGCACTTCTGCCCGCGCTGCGTGCGCTGAGCGTGCCCGAGTTCCTCGATCTCGAAGACCGCGCGAGCGGAGCCATCGCTGCCATCCACCGACTTCCGTTCCCGGTGCTGGCAGCGGTGAACGGCGCTGCGGCCGGCGGTGGACTGTCGCTCGCCCTCGCCGCCGATGTGCGCATCGCGTCAGCCGATGCGACGTTCAGTGCCGCGTTCGCGCGGGTCGGCTTCTCGGTAGGAGAGCTCGGAACATCGTGGATGCTGTCCCGACTGGTCGGGCCGGGCATCGCAGCCGAACTCAGCTTCACCGGCCGGAGCGTGGATGCGACCGAAGCGATGCGCATCGGGCTAGTGAACACCGTGGTGGATGCGGCACTGCTCCAGGAGCGGACGCTGGAACTCGCGCGCACACTGGCAGCGGACCGCGAAGACGGCATGGCGAAGCGGTCCATCCTCGTGGACGAGGAGATCGCGTCGTACGAGGCCGCCATGCTGTCGCGGACGGTTCGCTGATGGCGCTCTCCCCGGCGGACGACCGGCGACACCTGGCCGCGCCGGGTCTTCGTACACGCGACAGCCTGTTCTGGCAGGCTGCACTGCCGGAGGAGCGGCTCGGTGTGCAGCTCTACCTTCCGATCGGCGGCCGACGCGCCGGCTGGAACCTCGCCGTCTGGGGTGACGGAATCGGTGAGCCGGTCCAGCAGGTGGGCTCGGCCGAGCTGCCGGAGGGCGCCGACCTCGACGACCTCGCCGCGGGCGGTATCCGGGTGCGGCATGGCGACCCGCTCCGGGCGGTGACCATCGACGCCGAGACGGATCGAGTGCAGTTGCACGCCGAGTTCACCGGGCGGCACGCGGCATACAGCTACCGCGACTCGCCCGGAGGCCTGCCAGAGTGGTTCGCCGTCGACCGCTTCGAACAGACCGGACGCCTCACCGGCTCCCTGCGCGTCGACGGCCGCGAACTGCGGCTCGACACCATCGGCCATCGCGACCACTCGTGGGGCCGGCGCGACTGGCGGATGCCGCAGCACTGGACCTGGTTCGTCGCGTACGCCGGGGACCGGAGTGTGAACGGCTGGATCTGGATCGCTGCGGGAACGTGGGGCTTCGCAGGGTACGTCGCCGACGGCGAGACCGTGACCGCCGTGGACCGGATCGAGCACCGAGTGCGTTTCGACGATCAGTACGACCAGCGTTCGCTTGACGCGACGGTCGTCGACGTGACCGGCCGCCGCACCCGCATCGAGATGGAGTCTTTCGGAGTCCTGCGGTTGCCCGACGAACGAAGCGGCAGCGAAGTGCGCGAGGCTGCCTGCCTCGCGCGCATCGACGGGGTGGAGGGTGCCGGGCAGCTGGAGTGCGAGTGGCCCATCGAGTACCTCCGCCACCTGACGGCATGACACCGGCGACCCTGCGCCGGCTGGCTCGGTGGCTGGAGCAGCGCGGCCTGCTCGCTGCGGCACCGGTGACCGCGCGCCTCGCGGGAGACGGGCACTCCAACCTGACCTATCTCGTCAGCGACGGCGAGCGCACCGTCGTCGTGCGTCGACCTCCTCCTCCGCCCACGCCGCCGGGCGCGAACGATGTGCTCAGGGAGGCGAGCATCCTGAGGTCTCTGGCCGGCTCGGGCATCCCCGTTCCCGATGTGCTCGCCCAGGGCGAGACCGACGAGGTGTTCGACGTTCCATTCTTCGTGATGAGGTACGTGCCGGGCCCGATCGTGACCGATCGCGCGCCCGACGGCATCGAACGCGCACGCCTCGGCCGCAATCTGACGGCCGCTCTGGCCGGTTTGCATGCCGTGGACTGGGTGAGCGCGGGCCTCCGCGGCAACCCCGACGGTTCCAACATCCGTCACCGCGCACGCCTGGCCAGGCTCATCGCCCTCGACGGTGAGCCGCCAGCGGAATTCGCCGACGTCGACGCCTGGCTCGTCGCGCACGCACCGACGGAAAGCGGTGCCGCGCTCGTCCACAACGACTTCCGTCTCGGCAACGTGATCCTCGACGCCTCAAACCCGTCGCGTATCGCCGCCGTACTGGACTGGGAGCTCGCTGCCGTCGCGGATCCGCTCGTCGATGTCGGCTACCTTGTCGCATCCTGGGCCGAGCCCGGGCGGGAGCCGGCAACTGCGATCGAACGGCTCGGAGCCGCATCCTCGCGCGGCGACTTTCCGACACGGCTCGAGCTCGTCGACTGGTACGAGGAAGCGTCCGGCCGCACCGTGGGCGACCTCGCCTGGTATGTCGTTCTCGCTGAGTGGAAACTCGCCGTGTTGTGGGAGTACAACCGCCGTCGGTTCGACGCCGGCGTCGGCGATGCCTTCTACGCCGATCCGACCCACGTCACCGAGTTCCTCGACGTCGCCCGACGCTGGGCTGAGCGTGCTTAGCCCTCAGCTACGCGGCCGATTCGCCTCGCTGGCCGCTCGTGCCCGCTCCCGGATGCGCATCCAGTCCTCGTCACGGAGTTCGGCGAGCGGCGCGAAGGTCGCCGGACCGGCAAGCCGCTGGGCGCCATCCATCGCGATCGTCTCACCGGTGAGATAGTCGCACGCGTCGGACAGCAGGAAGGCCACGAGATTGGCGACCTCCTGCGGTGTGCCGAGCCGCCCCAACGGAACGCCGCGCGGATCGGTCGCGGCCACCACATCGTCTCGTCCAGGGTCGAGCATCTGCCAGGCGAAGTCCGTGTGCACGGGACCGGGCGCGATCGCATTGAGCCGGATCCCATACTGCGCCCACTCCGCTGCCAGCGACAGTGTCATGGCGTGCACCGCCGCCTTGGCCATGGCCGACGGGACGACGTACGCAGACCCGGTCCACACCCACGAGGTCAGTAGCGACACCACCGCTCCCGGACGTCCGGCGGCGATCCACCGCGTTCCAGCAGCGTGCGTGGTGTTGTACGAGCCGTCCATGACGGTCGAGACGACCGCGCGGTACGCACGCGGACTGAGCCCCGCGGTCGGCGCGACGAAGTTCGCCGCGGCGCCATTCACCACCCCCGTCACGGGTCCGAGTTCCTCGGCGGCGTCGAAGGCCGCTTCCACGGCGTCGGCATCACGGACGTCGACACTCTGCGCGACGCTGCTGCCGGGGCGGATCGACTCGAGGCTCTCGTTCACCTCGGCGAGCGACGCTTCCCGTCGTCCCCACAGGTGCACCACCGCACCCAACTCGGCGAGCGTGCGGGAGATCTCACCGCCGAGACCGCCGCCCGCACCCGTCACCACGATCCGATGGCCGGTGAGCAAGTCGTGACGGTACGGCTGAGACATGCGCGAGCGTCTCCCTTCGAAGCGGCCTCTGGGTCGCTGCTAACGTTACATTCACCGAAGACGTGCCGGACTTGGTCCGCATGGACGCGTATGCCAGCCCGACCATCTTCCGTTTCGTTGTCTCGATACGAGAGGAAGCCATGGCCGTTTCGACCACAGACCAGCTGGGACCGCACACCGCCCACGACATCGCCCGCTACTACGCAGACGGAGACTGGCAGCACGAAGTGCTCGCCCAGATCGTCCAGCGTCAGGCCGGGGAGCGAACCGACCAGGTGTTCGTGAGCGACGGAGACACCTCGTTCACCTACGGCGAACTGTACGACCGCGCCGTCCGTCTGGCGACCGGCCTGCGCGGGCTCGGCGTCGAGCGCGGGGACCGCGTTGCGGTACAGCTGCCGAACTGGGCGGAATTCGCGGTCGCGGTCGTCGCGATCTCGCGGTTGGGGGCTGTGCTCGTTCCGATCATGCCGATCTTCCGGTTCGACGAGGTCAACTACATGGTGGGTCATTCCGGCGCTGTCGTGTCGATCAGTCCCGAGTTCTTCCACAAGTTCGACTACCGCGAGATGTACCGGGAGGTGCGTGCCGCTACGCCCGGGCTGCGACACAGCCTGATCGTTCGCGGCGACCGTCCCGGCGGCGACAGCGAGTCCGACCTTGAGGCGTTCTACGCCGAGGGCGATCTCGCAGAACTGGATGCGGCGCTCGGCGCACCCGCTGATGCCGACGAACCCTGCCTCATCGTCTACACCTCCGGTACCACGTCGCGGCCGAAGGGCTGCCTGCACACGTTCAACACGATCCACGCCTCGGCGAAAGCCATGATCGCGCGACTCGGCATCGACGACTCCGATGTCTTCTTCAACCCGTCGCCGGTGTCTCACTCGACAGGACTCGTCACCGGACTGCTGATGCCGATCCTGGCCGGAGCCGGAACGCACTTCCAACCCGCCTGGGACCCGGAGGACGGCCTGCGCCGCATCGCGGAGTACGGCTGCACGGTGACATACACGGCGACGACCTTCATCTCCACCGTCATGCAGGCGTACGAGGAGGGGCGCCACGATGTGAGCTCGATGCGGTACTGGGTCTGTGCCGGCGCGCCCATCCCCGGCGCCATCGTGCAAGCAGCACGCTCGCTCTTCCCTCGCTGCTCGGTGCTCAGCCTCTACGGTCGCAGCGAGAACATGACGACGACGATGTGCGGGCCCGACGACGCTCCCGAACGGTCTGTGACCTCGGACGGCCGCGCCCTCCCCTCCGCCGACGTGATCGCCGTCGACCGTCAGGGAGTGCGCGTCCCGAACGGCACCGAGGGCGACCTGGCGTACCACGGGCCCTCTCACATGCTCGAGTACTACCGCGACCCCGATCAGACCGCCGCGCTCTACACGGCAGACGGATTCTCGCGGTCGGGGGATCTCGGAATCCAGGACGACCAAGGCTTCGTACGTGTCAGCGGGCGGGTGAAAGACATCATCATCCGCGGCGGGCTGAACATCTCCAGCCGCGAGGTCGAGGACTTGCTCTCGGGCCATCCTGCGATCCGCGCGGTCGCGGTTGTGGCGATGCCGGATGCGCGTCTCGGCGAGAAGTCGTGCGCCTTCGTCGTGCCCGCGGCCGATGCCGACCCGCTCACGCTCGTCGACGTGAACGAGTACCTGCAAGCGCACAAGGTCGCGGTGCAGAAGCAGCCCGAGCGCCTCGAAATCGTCGAGGAACTGCCGATGACCGCCGTGGGCAAGATCCGCAAGAACGTGCTGCGAGACCAGATCGCGGCAACGCTGAGGGCCGAGCTGAACACATCCGTCAACTCCTGACGCGCACCACGATCTTCCCGGCCGTGCGGCCCTCGCCCGACGCGACGAGGGCCGCTGCAGCATCCTCGAACGAGTAGGCGGCTCCGACCAGCGGGTGGATGCGCCCTTCCGCGAGCAATCTCTCCACTTCATCCCGCACACGCGCTAAAGTCCCGGGATGCTCCGCGTCCATCGTGTCCATCGATACGCCCGTCACGGTGAGGTTGCGCAGCAGCAGCCGGTTGACGCGCACGGCCGGGATCGAGCCGCCTGCGAATCCGATGACGACCAAGGTCCCGCCGATTCGCAGCGCCCGCAATGAATCGGTGAACCGGTCGCCGCCCACGGGATCGAGAACCGCATCCACGCCATGTCCACCGGTCAGCTCGCGAACCCCGTCGAGCCAGTTCCCGTCAGACCTCAGCACTGCTGTCGCTCCCGCCGCGCGGGCGACACGCTCTTTCTCATCCGAAGACACGACAGCGACAGCGCGGACGCCGAACACGGCCGCAAGGTCGAGGAGCGCCGTTCCGACGCCGCCGGCAGCGCCGTGCACGAGCACAGTGTCCCCCGGCTGCACCCGCGACCGGTGGTACGCGTACCAGGCGGTCGACCAATTGAGATACACGGCCGCGCCGTGCTCGAAGTCCATGCTGTCCGGAAGCTTGACCGTGTACTCCGGCGCGACGACCGCGCGCTCGGCGAGTCCGCCCCAGAAGACGATGCTGCCGACCCGGTCGCCCGGAGTGAACCCGCTGCCCGCATCCGCCTCGACCACCACCCCTGCGATCTCGCTGCCGGCCACATAGGGCGGCGGCGCACCGTACTGGTACGCCCCGTTCGCCTGAAGTGCATCGATCACGGACAGTCCCGTCGCGTGCACCTCGACGACGACACGTTGGCCGCGGGCCCGCTCGTGCGACCCGACGGGTTCGGGAACCTCCGCGATCCGAGCCGCCGCGGGACCGTCGAGGGCGGGGACGACCAGCGCATGCATGTCTCTCACGTTACCGGTGAGAGGATCGATGTATGGACTCCACTCGACGCGTGCTGATCACCGGACTCGGCGGGGTGACTCCGTTGGGTGCTGACGCCCCTTCCACCTGGGAGGCCCTGCTCGCCGGGCACTCCGGCGTGACGCGCATCGAGGAAGAGTGGGCCGACCGCATCCCTGTCCGCATCGCGGGCGTTGTGAAGAGCGACCTCAGCGAGCGCCTCACCGTTCCTCAGACCAAGCGCCTCGACCGGGCGGAACAGTTCGCCATGCTCGCCGGTCGCGAGGCCTGGCAGGATGCCGGCGCGCCGGCGGTGGACCCCGAGCGTTTCGCGATCGCCGTCGGGTCGGCGATCGGCGGTCTGACCACGACGCTCGCACAGCAGGCTCAGCTGGAGGACAACCCCCGCAGGGTCTCCCCGCACACGGTCACGATGATGATGGCGAACGGCTCTGCCGCCTGGCTCGCGATCGAGCTCGGGGCGAAGGCAGGCGCACGGACGCCCGTCAGCGCCTGCGCGTCCGGCTCGGAGGCCATCATGATGGGCTGGGAGATGATCCGGGCCGGCACGGCAGACATAGTCCTCGCCGGAGGAACGGAAGCGTGCATCACTGGGCTGACCCTGGACTCCCTCGCCCAGACCCGCGCACTCTCGCGCCGCGAAGAGGACCCCGCCGCCGTGTCCCGCCCGTTCGACGTCGATCGCGACGGGTTCGTCCTCGGCGAGGGCGCCGCCATAGTCGTGCTGGAAAGCGAGGCGCACGCACGCGCGCGCGGCGCGACCGCGATCGCCGAGGTCCTGGGCGCCGCGCTGACCTCCGACGCCCTCGACATCGTCAACGCCGACCCGGTCAACCAGGAGCGGACGATGCGGTTGGCGCTTCGCTCCGCGGGCGTCGCGCCGTCGGAGGTCGGATTCGTTCACGCGCACGCGACGTCCACATCCGTCGGCGATGCGAACGAGGGTCGGGCGATCGCGTCCATCGTCGGCCCTGACGTGCCGGTCACATCGACCAAGGGGGCGCTCGGCCATCTGCTCGGCGCGGCCGGCTCCCTCGGAGCGCTCGTTGCCGCTCAAGCGCTGCGCGCCGGACGCATCCCTCACATTGCGACCACGACTACCGTTGATCCGGAGATCCGGCTCGACGTGGTGACCGGGCAGCCGCGCGATCTGGGCGCGGGCGTCGCCCTCGTGAACGCGTTCGGTTTCGGCGGCCACAACGTCTCCCTGGTCCTGGCCCGCGCCTGATGCGCACCATCCATGGCGGGCCCGAGGCCCTGTTCAGGGTCACGGATCTCACCTCCAGCCCGTCCGGGTCGACCGGCACGATGCAGTTGGGCGCCTGGTCCACCGGCCGGGACGGGCGCACCGCTCTCGGGGCGCTCGGTGTGCTCGCCGACGACACGCTCGGCTACGCGCTCGTCGCTCACGCACCCGCCGAGCACTGGTCGGTCAGCATCGAGATCACCCTGGACGAAGTCGCCGAGCTACCGGGTTCCGGTTCCACACTGCAGGCGGATGCTGCCGTCGTCAGCGCGGATCGCCACGGCGCGTACGCCGAGGGGACGATCCGCGACGAGACGGGCAAGCTGCTGGTGCGGACATCGCAGCGTGGCCGATGGGTCGGCCTTCGGGGTTGCGCGACCCCCACCTCCACTGGGACTCGATCATCAACCCCGACCATCACACATCCTTCGCCGAGCTCCTGCGCGCCCCGGCTCGCCCGCCGACCGGTACGTGCTGCGGACCGACCAGGCCGCGAGCAACAACATGGGCGCCGTGCACGGTGGAACGGCCATCGCAGCAGCGGCGACAGTGGCGGAGACGGCGATCGCCGAGGCGGACCGTCCGGCGCTGCGCGTTCGATCGCTTCGCATCCACTACCCGAGGCCGACCGTTCACGACGTGCCGGCCGAAGTGGATGCGTTCGTGCGCTACCACGGCCGAACGCTCGCTCTGGTCGACGTCACGACGAGACAGAACGGTACCGAGCGCACTCTCACGCGCGTCATCGCGGAGCACTGACCCCATTCAGGCTGGCCGATCTGCATCGGCTCGCCGGCCACCGCCGTCGACAGACGGTGCGCTTGATGCCACCCTGGGACAACGAACCGTCAGAAGGAGCGTGCCATGGAGATTCTGATCGTGTGCGTCCTGGCCGTTCTCGCGATCGCGGCGGCTTCGCAGGCGTCAACGAGGATGCGCGTCGCTTCGCCGCTCATCCTCATGGTGCTCGGGATCGTCGCGAGTTTGGTGCCGTTCATCCCCGACCTTCCGCCGATCGAACCCGAGGTGATCCTCGCCGGCGTGCTTCCGCCCCTGCTCTACTCGGCGGCCGTCTCGATGCCCACGATGGACTTCCGACGCGACTTTCGGGCGATCGGCGGCCTGTCCGTCATCCTGGTGCTGCTCAGCACAGCCGTCATCGGCGCCCTCTTCTTCTGGCTCATCCCGGGCCTCGACCTGCCCGTCGCCTTCGCACTCGGGGCAATCATCTCGCCGACGGATGCAGTCGCCACCGCGATCGTGAAGCGGCTCGGCGTCTCACCGCGCATCGTCTCCGTTCTCGAAGGCGAGAGCCTCCTCAACGACGCCAGCGCGCTGGTGCTGCTGCGCACTGCGATCGCCGCCACGGCGGCCGCCGTCTCGTTCTGGAGCGTGCTCGGCGAGTTCCTGTACTCGGTGGCGATCGCCGTCGCGATCGGCGTCGTCGTGGGCTGGGTCAACTTGCGCGTGCGCGCGAAGATCACGGATGTCGCCGTCGCGACCGCGCTTTCGTTCACGATCCCTTTCATCGCCTCCGTTCCGGCGGAGTTCCTCGGCGCATCCGGCTTGGTCGCTGCGGTGACCGCGGGTCTCGTGACCGGACGCGGCGCCGCTCGATGGCTCTCGCCATCCCACCGACTGTCAGATGAACGCAACTGGCGCACGATCGAGCTGTTACTCGAAGGCGCCGTCTTCCTGATCATGGGTCTCGAACTCTCAGCCATCCTCGGGGACCTTACCGGTTCGGGAACGGTGCCCCAGGCGCTCGTGCTCGCGCTCCTTGCGATCGTCGCGACACTAGCGGTCCGGGCAGTGTTCGTCGGCTCGCTGTTGCGCGGCCTCAAACGCACCGCGGAGCGTTCGGCGGAACGCAAGAAGGACGTCGAGACCCTTCAGGCACGGGTCGATCAGCTCACTGGCACGGAGGAGACCTCCGACGCCGAGGCTTCCGGCAGGGAACGACAGATCCTCCGCTGGAATGCGGACCAGGCCAAGCGCTTTCGCACACGCGCGGCGCGCTTCCTCGCTGACGTCGACTATATGCAGAGCCAGCCGCTCGGGTTTCGCGAGGGCACGATCGTCGTTTGGGCCGGCATGCGGGGCGTCGTGACACTGGCCGCCGCCCAAACCCTCCCCACGGGCACACCGCACCGCTCGTTCCTCATTCTCATCGCCTTCTTCGTGGCCACGGCATCGCTTGTGATCCAGGGCGGAACGCTCGCTCCGCTAGCGCGCTGGCTCGGCCTCACCGGTGTTCAAGCCGACATCAAGGAGCGCAACCGCCTGTCACAAGAGCTCGGCGAGACAGCTCGAGCGGCCCTCGAGAAGAGCGGCATAGACCGACGCGCGCTCTTCGCGCGCAACGCCGACGCCGACGCCTCCGCGGGTGAGAACGTACCGGATCCGTCGCCGGATCAGGAGAAGTTCCTAGCCTTCCGGCTCACGATGATCGAGGCTCAACGCACCCGACTTCTAGAACTGCAGAAGACGGGAACCTACTCGTCTGGCGCACTGACCTGGGCGCTCAAGTCATTGGACGCCGACCAGCTCAGCATCGAGCTCCGCGCACCGGGGGCCAACAGCGAATAGTTTGGCGCGCGACAGTCTTCAGTCGGGTGCGCCCGGACGCGCGTTCGCGTCGTCGCGGATGTCGATGCGGATACGAGAACCTGACGTCGTCGTCTCGATGCGCGGCCGCGCGTCGGCGTCGGTCGATTTCGGCGCAGTGGTGAGCTGATCGTGTCTCTTGTCCTCGGGCGTTTGTCCATCGTCCGGGTCGGCGTTGGTCAAGTGCGCTCCTTTTCCACGGGGGCATTCGTCATCACCAATCATCCAATCGTCCGTCTTCCGGCGGAACCCCCTTCCGCCGCTTCCGCTCCGAGGGTACAAAGCGGTTCATGAAAGCATTGACTTGGCAGGCAACGAAGAAGGTCGCGGTCGTGGACGTGGCCGAACCGCGAATCGAACAGCCGACCGACGTCGTCATCCGCATCACATCGTCCGCGATCTGCGGCTCCGATCTGCACCTGTACGACGTGCTCGGCCCCTTCCTCGCCGCCGGTGACGTCCTCGGCCACGAGCCGATGGGAATCGTGGAGGAGGTCGGCTCGGCCGTGCGAACGATCGGCGTCGGCGACCGCGTCGTGATCCCCTTCGTGATCGCCTGCGGGGAGTGTTACATGTGCGCGCAGGGGCTTACGACGCAGTGCGAGACGACGCAGAACCGCGACCACGGAACGGGCGCGAGCCTCTACGGGTACACGGAACTGTACGGGTCGGTCCCAGGCGGGCAAGCGGAACGACTCCGGGTACCGCTGGCCGACTTCAACGCGTTGAAGGTCGGTCAGGAGCTCCCGGACGAACGCTATCTTTTCCTCAGCGACATCCTGCCGACCGCTTGGCAAGGCGTCGAATATGCGAATCTGCCAGAAGGCGGCGTACTGGGTGTCATCGGGCTCGGGCCGGTCGGTCAGTTCGCGAGCCGCATCGCCGTACAACGCGGTCATCGCGTGGTCGCCGTCGATCCCGTGCCTGAACGGAGAGCGATGGCAGAGCGCCACGGGGTCGACACCTTCGATCTCAGCGACGACGCTGCGGAGTGGTTACGCGAGGCGACGGATGGGCGGGGTCCGGATGCGGTGGTCGACGCGGTCGGTATGGAGGCCCACGGCAACCCGGGCACTGCGCTGGTCCAGTCCGCGGTCGGCCTGCTTCCGGACCCGGTAGCGAAGAAGCTGATGACGACTGTCGGGGTGGATCGCCTGTCAGCGATGATGCTCGCCCTCGACAGCGTGCGCCGCGGCGGCACTGTCTCGCTCAGCGGTGTGTACGCCGGCGTCGCCGACCCGCTGCCTTTGATGAACATGTTCGACAAACAGATCTCTCTGCGAATGGGTCAGTGCAACGTGCAATCCTGGCGCGAGGACATCCTGCCCCTCGTCGAGGACGCGGCCGACCCCCTGGGTACCGAGGACCTCGTCACCCACCACGCAGCACTCGCCGACGCAGCGGCGATGTACGACCTCTTCCGCGACAAGGAGGACGGCTGCGTCAAAGTAGTGCTCCATCCGTAGGGTGGCGGCCGCTTACAGCTCTGCCATCGCAGTAGCCGTCTGCCACAAGCGGTCAGCGTTCGCGGTGGCGGAGAACCGCAGCAGGGTGGGACGCCTCGCTAGTTGTCCGGTCCCGCCAACAGGCTGCGGAAGATCTCACCGAGGGGATCGGCGAGCTCGTCTGCACCGGCGGAGGCGATCGGCTGCATCGAGGTGGACGCGCGGAGCATGACGATGCCTTGCATCGTCGCGATGGCGATCTGGGCGCGGAGGAGAATCGGGGCAGCCGCGGCGTCGTCGGGGTTCCAGCCGGCAGCCGCAGCGAGCCTCTCCGCGAAGTGCTCCAAGGTCCTGCGACGGATGCGGTCCGCATTCTCGTCACCGGAGGAACGCACCAGCAAGAGAAGTTGGAGCGGGTCGTCGCCGTCGGGTGCGTTCACGACGCGGGCGACGAGGCGTTCGATCACGTCATCGAGATCGGATGCGCGGGGCGACGTCTGCGTGTCGAGTTCGTCGGAGGTGCGCTGCACGCACGCCTCGAAGAGACCCTCCTTGGACGTGAAATAGCGGTTGATCAAGGCGACGTTCACGCCCGCGTCGGCTGCGATCTGCCGCACGGTCGTGGCCCGATATCCCGACGTGGCAAATCTGCGGCGCGCCGCCCTGACCAGTGCCCGCTGGGTCGCGGCGGCGTCCCGCCCTGACCGGACCAACTCGTCGTCTGCGCACAGCGCCGACTCTGCGAGTACTCCGGTGGACTCCTTCGCCACACTGCTCATGTCTCCACTTCCCACACGCCACTGTAACCGTCGCCCTGTAAGTAAACAACGGTTGACACTTGTCATACGTTAAGGAATACTCGTCAAGTCAGCAACTGCTTACATCGCGAGGAGAGTCAATGTCCGCCACCGCCCAGAGTCCCGCCACCGGCTCGATACCGGCCCAGGCTGGTCATGGCGCCAAACGTCCGAACAGCACCGCGATCATCCTGTTCCTCTCGCTCGGCGGTCTGTCGTTCGCGGTGCTGCAGTCGCTTGTGGCACCGGCACTGGGCACGATCGGAAAAGATCTGGGTGTCGCGACGGCCGATGCGAGCTGGGTGCTGACCGCATACCTGCTCTCGGCTGCAGTGCTGACCCCGATCCTCGGTCGCCTCGGTGACATGGTCGGCAAACGCAAGATCATCATCGTCGTGCTCGTGCTGCTGCTGGTCGGCACCGTGCTCGCGGCCCTCGCACCCAACCTCGGCGTCCTGATTATCGCGCGCGTCCTGCAGGGTGCCGCCGGTGCCGTGATGCCCCTGTCGATCGGTATCGTGCGTGACGAACTGCCGCGCGAACGCGTCAGCGTCACCATCGGTCTGCTGTCCGCCATCTTCGGCATCGGCGCCGGCGTCGGCATCGTCGCCGCAGGCCCGATCGTCGAAGCCCTGTCGTGGCACTGGCTGTTCTGGCTTCCCGCGGTGCTCGTCGCGATCGCCTTGCTCGGCGCCATCTTCGGCATCCCGGAATCCCCGGTGCGCACGCCCGGTCGTCTCGATGTAGTCGGCACCGCAATTCTCTCGGTCGGTCTCGTTGCCGTTCTGCTTGCGATCAGCGAAGGGGAGAAGTGGGGCTGGGGCGACGGCAAGACCGTCGGCTTGCTCGTGCTGGGTGCCGTCGCGCTCATCGCGTTCGTCTTCGTGGAACTGCGCGTGAAGAACCCGCTGATCGACGTCCGACTCTTCAAGCACCGCGGCGTCTGGACCGCCCACGTCGTCGCGCTCGCATTCGGTTTCGCGATGTTCGGCACCTTCATTCTCGTCCCGACCCTGCTGCAGCTTCCGACCGTCCTTGGCTACGGGTTCGGCAAGAGCGTCAGCGAAGCGGGTCTCTACCTGCTTCCCACCGTGGTCGCGATGGTTATCTCCGGTGTCGTCGCCGGTATCCTGATCCGCCGCGTCGGTCCGAAGATCCCGATGATCCTCGGTGGCATCTCGGTCACCGTCGCCTTCCTCATCCCGGCGCTCGGCCACTCCGACGACTGGCAGATCATCCTGTCGGGCGTACTCACCGGTATCGGTATCGGCTTCGCACTCGCCGCGACCTCCAATGCGATTGTCGAAAGCGTTCCCGCAACGCAGACCGGTGAGGCGATCAGCGCCAACACCGTCATCCGAACCGTCGGTAGCAGCATCGGCACGGCCGTCATCGCCGCCATCATCTCCTCGAACGTCTCGCCGCAAGGTGCCCCGACCGACGACGCCTTCACAATCGGCTTCTGGGTCTCGGCAGGCGTCGGAGTACTCGGTATCCTCGCCGCGCTGGTCGCACCGTCGGTGCGCGCACGCCGTGCCGAAGCGGCAGCGGCAGGCGTCGACGACTTCGACGAACTCGAGGCGACCGCGAAGTAGGGTCACCGATCAGCAGCGGTTTCACCCGATTGTGCGCAAAATGTGCGCAAACGTGGCGCCAGCGAACCATCAGCCGAGACGAACTCGAGCAGTGTCTGTCCCGACGTCCTCAAGGGGTTAGTGACGGTTCGACCATGATCGGGCTCTGTTCGTCACGCGAAATGAGCATCAGTCACGGCAATCTGTCGACTCCTACCGGTTGCATTTGATCCGTTGCTTGCGAAGCAGCCTGCGAATGCGTAGCGGTGGGGGGCAGTTACAAGTCGCGTTTTGCCATCCATCGAGCAAGGAAGATTCCAGCGATACCGACCACAATCAGCACGACCCCGATCCACACCAAGACGGTCGCGCTCTCCTCCCCAGGCTTATTGATGCTGCCCACCCGAGTTGTCACGAAGAACATACCGACCACGATGGCAAGGCCTGGCGTCACTAGACGCATGTAGAGCGGCCCATATGGGTAGCGATACTTCCTCGGTTTCGCGTTCGACTCGCCTGCTCTGCGCTGGTCTTCCTCCACGTCAGTCACTCTCCTCTATCCCCGAAAGCCTCCGAGCGACGCTGACCGGATCTTGATGCTTCGAAGAATGGCGATGGCCCGAAGCCCCAGTAAATCATTGGGATGCCGGGCCATTCAAAAGGGCGGAGGGCGTGGGATTCGAACTCTATCCTTGGCTCAGCGACGGATTGATTTCGACGCAGAATCCGCGGGAAATCAACGAAGTTGAGCCTCTTGGAGGCCAGCTCGATGTCCCCCGATCGCGCCCGATTGTGCGCAAAATGTGCGCAAATTAGTTCGCGCGCGGAGATCATGATCGGCCAACCGGCGCCTGGCGTACCGGGTCTGCCCGAAATCGGATTCGATCCGTCCGTGCGGCGCAGAACCGACACAATTACGACTCTGTCGCTTATGACTCGTCGGTGTGGAGCGCTGCGCCGAGAGCGCGGGCCAGCTGGGTGAAGCCCTCGACGATCTGGGCCCATCTGGAGCTGTCCGCGCCGGCTGGCTCGAGTAGGAGTGCGCGTAACTCGCCCGACACTACCGACGTAGTGACGGCCGCGCCCAACTCGCTGAGGACGGTAGCATCGTCCTGCCGAAGAGCATCCTCTAGCGGCCCGCTCTCAGCCTCGAACCGTAGCTCGGCCAGGGCCGCGGCGACTCGGTCAACCGGTAGTGGACGTAGGCGGCGCGGATCATCTAGCTCGTCGGCAGACCCGCGAGCAAGGATGTACTCGCCGCCGACTTCGCCATCGGGCTCGTTCACTTCGAACGTCTGGGAGTTGAAGGCCGGAGGCCGCCGGACGTCGGCGCCGCACGGAACGGTCGGCTTTGTCAGCAGAGGGGCGAGCACAGATGGGCCACGGAGCTCATCCCTGGTCGCTTCAACCAACCACTCGCCGCCGTTCAGGAGCACAACTTCCCTGAGTCTCGACCGCGCCCGCGTCAGCGGGGTGCCGTCGACCACACTCGCTGAAAGCCGGGGGACGATGTCCTGGATCGGGACGAATGCGCGGCTCGGGCCGAGGTAGATCCCTGTCATATTCCGGTGGATCACGCGCTTGTTCGGGTGCCAATCGTAGACGCGCCAGTTGGTCTCCGGTAGAGCCTTCGCGCATACGAGATACACGTAGTGCTCGATGCTCTCGCCCGCGAAGATCGCCCGTTCGGACTCTTCGCTCCCGGGGGCGACCCCGATCGCCTCACCGACCGCCCAGCGAGCATCGCGCGGGACACCCGGACAGCCAGCGTCCACAAACTGGACAAACCATTCCCAGAGCGGTACCAAACTGTCGACAGTGGCATCCATCGACTCGATCGGCCCATCGGTTGCCGCCATCCAGTGAGCGAGGTCGACGAGGCGAGCAGCCTGACGCCCGGCGACGAAGTCCCTGAAGCGGTCGGCGTCAGCGCGAGAAATCTCCATGAAGTGCATCGTCCGAAAGCCTATGGGAAGTGAATGTAGAAGGGCGTGCCGGTTCTTTCGAGCTCTTTGAGGAGTTCAAGAGAAGGCCCGATCTTGCCGGTTCGATTGCTCGCCAGGAAGTGCCACGTCACCGAATCGGCTGTGTTCGCCGCGAGCAGGGCGCGATCCTTCCTCAGTTGTGTGAACGCGAAGATGCCCCGAACGTAACCAACCTTCACTTCATGAAGATGCCGCAATAGGCCGGTGGTCACGATCGCGTCCGGAAACCGGCCACCCAAGACCACGCCGTCGCCCTTTCCAGGAGCAGGGATCAAGGTGTGTTTGTATTGCGGCACTCCCGTGAACTCGCGGAGGAAGCGCTCCCCATCGGCACCTGTGTTCATGAACGTCGGCAAGCCGTGCGGGTACGGAGGTTTCGCCAAGAGCGCGCTGGAGTCCAGGAGGCGCTTGAGGTAATCCGTGCTGTTGCTCACAATGATCCGCGCCATACCGGCGTCGTTCATGCCGCGCGCTTCGAGCCTGCCGATTAGCCCGGGTTCGAACTGCCGCATCACGTCAATGAAGGCGCTGTCGTCTGCATGCATGACTTGGAGAAGCAGCCTCACCGCAGCACGTGCATCCTCTCCGTGGAGGTGCGACATCGCGCGAACGATCTTGGCTGCCGCGCCCGTTGCATCCCCAATTAAAGGGATGAAGCCGACAGCGACGAGTCCGGCGTTGAAGATGTTGCCTTCGAGGATGTTCGCGACAAAGTCGCGCACATCGCCGTAAACCGCGATGCTGCTCAGGATGTTGCCCACGAGCCATGGGAAGGAGTCTCGGCGGCACACGTTGTTGTCTCCGCAGAACGCTCCGAGCGCGAAGTCTGTGAGCCACTGAACTTGCGGGAGCATCTCGTTGCGGTTCACAGGGTCGAGACCGGAATCCGCGTGCTCTACCTCGAACCCGTCACTGAAGCCATCGCTGTCGGTGTCCGCCAGCATCGGGAAGGTTCCCCAGTCGCGTTCGGCGGAGTCGTCGAGTCCGTCCGCGTCCATATCGGCATCGAGCGGATTGAGATTGGATTCGACTTCCTCGGAGTCACCGACGCCATCGCCGTCACCGTCCGAGCGTGAGGGATCGGAGACGACGTTGTAGATGGTGATCGGGTCTCCCGAAGTCCACCCCCGAGCTGCGCCGAGGTCAGGGGTTCGCCGACCTCCTGGCTATCGTCCATGCCGTCGCCGTCTGTGTCGGCGTTTTCCGGGTCGCTGTAGAAGACGTCATTCACGCCGAGCCCGAGCGGCCCCTTCAACGATGCCGGCGTAATGCCGTGAAGCTCGATCCAGTTGCTCAGGCCATCGTGGTCGTCATCTCGGAGCTTCTGCGCCTCGTCGATCTGTCCATGCGGGATCTGCCGATTGAAGGCAATCACGCTCATGCTCGGCACGTACGTGAAGGTACCGCCCGTTTGATCAGCGACCTCCTGCAGCCAGCCGCCGCCATTGGCGTTTTGCGAGCCGACGGCCAGTACATGCACGGGCCGGTCGCTCCGGTCCACGAACGGGAGGTGTGCAGGTGCTTCTCCGGGACCCTCCCACACACCGTCATACGAGACCGGCTGCTCCGCACCGTCAGTGACAATAACCGTGGTGTCAATGCGACAGGTAACTGCCGGATTCGGGTTCTGTCCCAGCTGATAGGGGTTGGCCGTGGCCTTCCCACTGCTGGCGAGGTCCCTGAAGCCATTCGCCGCAAGAGCTGCTCCGGACGCGGAAGCTTCGAAGTTCGATGCCAAGGTAGCCATGAATGGATCGCCTCCGATGCCCCATTCGCTGGCCGCGCGGGCTGCCATCTCGTCCACGAAGGCGTTCGCCTGAGCCTTGGATCCCACGTGCGAGGAGTCTCCGGTCTCGACAGGATCGGATACCAGCGGCAGCGCCGCCCAGCCGGGAGCGAAGTCTGCGATGACGATTCGGAAGTCGTTTACGGTGATGGCGTCACCGCGCTGCAGGGAGTCGATGACCGTGTGGAGAGCGTTGAAACGCTCACCGGTGACGTCAGCTGCTTGGACGCTCGGTGTCTCGTCCATGATGATCGAAACGTTGAGTGGCGCGTTGCCGGATGAAGCGCTGTCACAGACGCGTGCGTGTCGCTTCCATTCGTCAAGGTCCACGACCGCATATCGCACGCCCAACGACGGCGATTGGATGGAGATCGTCGAATCAACGGCGGAGTAGACCGCCGGGTTGGCCGCCGCATCCCACACATTCCGCTCCGTGTCATACGCGAGGACCTGGAGTGGAGTCGCGGCTGAGACCTCAGCGCTGGTCGTCTCAAGCTTCAACGCGGCGACCGCAGAGGGTGAGGAATTGTCGAAGTCGGCCGGCGGGACGATGGTCGCCGTTCTCGACAGAACACCCGGGATCCGCACATCCTCAGTCGACTCGAGTGAGAATTCTGCTGTGACGGCCGCGAGCGAGGAGATCGTGGCCGTCGCGCCGACGGCCTCCATCGGCAGTTGGGCCGGCGCCTCGGCGTCGGGAACCCCGTCGGCGTTGCTATCGCCCGAGAGCGGATTCAAAGAGAGCTTCTGCTCAAGCCCGTCCGAGAGCCCATCCGCATCAGAGTCGCCTTTCGAGGGGTCGGTGCCGTGCTCGATTTCCTGGCCATCCAGAACCCCGTCACCGTCCATATCGGGATTGTTTGGCGCCGTCCCACCCGCGAGTTCGTTGCTGTTGCTGATCCCATCACTGTCGACGTCTCCATCTGCGTCTCCGATGCCGTCTCCGTCGGAGTCAAACGATGTCGGGGAGAGTTTGGCGGTGAATTGAAGGACTTCTATCGCGTCGCTGAGACCGTCGTGGTCGGTATCTGCAACGGTTTTCTCGGTTCCCGCGCGCTCTTCAAGGATGTCGGGAAGGCCGTCGCCGTCCTGGTCTGCTTCTTCCGCGGAAGGTGCCCGCGGTTGGATGGGATCAGACTCTGCACCATCGCCGTTGGCGTTCGTCGCATGGACGCTGATCGAATAGTCCGTTCCGTTGTCGAGGCCGTCGAATGTGAGAGCGTTTTGAGACCAGTAGTCGGCTGCAATGGTCTTCGTCTTGCCGCCCGGCTGCGCGGTGACGGTGTAGCTCGTTACCTGACTGCCACCATCAAATTCGGGCTGGTCCCAGTAGACGTCGAGGGATCCATCGCCGAGGCGCACAGTAACGTTCGTTGGCGCGTCCGGTTCCCGGGACGGGAAGACGAGGGTGCTGGCTCCTTCGCCGTATCCGATCGCGTTGTTGGCGACGACCGTCACCCAGTAACGCGACGCGAACTGAAGGTCGTGGAGTTCGACGTTTAGGTCCGTCGTGTTGATCTCGTCGTATGTGTGAGTGTCATAGCCGCTGATGCGGACTGTGTAGTCGAGTATCGGACGCCCACCATCGTCGGCGGGGGAAGCCAGGACAAAGTCGCGTCGTTCCGATCCAGGGCGACAGTGAGCGCCTGAGGCGCGGTCGCGTAGGAGGGATTCACGGTGACGCGCATCGGAGCGCTGGCGAGGCTCGAGCCGACGATGTTCCGCGCGGTCACCGTTACTGTATAGGTTCCCTCCGGGAGCGGAGTTAGTGTCGCACTCGGGCCGGCATCGGCCGGAACAGTCAGGGTGTGGTTGCCCGGCTGGGCGGTAATCGTGTAGTCCAACACAGGAGTGGAGGCGGAGGCGACTGCGCCCGCCCACATAACGGCGACGCCCCGACGGACCTGCCATGCCTGCGCCCAGTCGATCCGCTGCGGAACCGCTTGGACCGTGACCGTTCGCTCGGCTGACCACTCGGAGACTCCCGTGTCCGACTGCACATACACGTGCCACCGGTACGTGCCCGCCAGACCCTGGGGCTTATAGATGATTTGTCCGTCGGCAGCTACCGGCACCCAGTCGGACCGAACCGGCAGATCCGTGTCCACAGTCACGATCGCGACAAGAGCCCAGTGCACCAGATCCGGCTGCGCCGTCGATGCGACGAACGTCGGGGTCTGCCCGATTACGGCTCCGTCTTCCGGTGATACCAGCCGGGGTTGCTCGGGCGGCAGGATAACGCTGATCGTGACCCAATCGCTCCAACCGCTGCTGGAAGCTATCCCGGCCAACGCGTCCGGCCATACAGTCTCGACACGCAGACGATACTGACCATCCACCTGCATGACATCGCTCGGGACCGTACCGGACGCTGTTGACCATTCGGGAAAGCTGTCATCAGTTCGTTGCCCGGAAAGCTCCATCGTCGACAACATCGCGGCGCCTTCATCGACGGGCCAGACCTCGACATGGAAGGTGTAGTCCGGCGCATCGGGCGACGCGAAGTCGCCGGTCGTTGCATCGTCATACGCGTTCACGACGAGCTTCGGAGTCGTACTCCAGGCAACGGGTCCGGCTTCGTTGTATCCACCCACCTCGAGCCCGAGATCGGCGACGGGTGGGTTCTCAAACGTGTACTGACCGCCGGTGTCAGCGTGGGCCTCAGTGGGAACCGCGACGGCGAGCGTCCCGACAAGCGCCAATGCCACCACGTGAGCGACCACTGCGAACCATGTGCCGGATCTGCGAACCCGCATCGACCTCATCACTTCCCCCACGAAGTAAAAGCGCCGCCCGATCGGCGATGGGGCATTTCTATAAGAGTTCACAGATTCTGCATAGAACTTGCAACGAAAACACACCCGAAATGGGGAGGAAAGCGCGCGGACGGTGACATCGCCGAAGGCATGGGATTCGAACTCTATCCGGGGTCCAGCAGTGAGTTGCCGATGACGCAAAAACCGCGGGAAATCAACGAAATTGGGTGGTTCAGAACCCCGCTCAATCTCCTTCGGTTTCACCCGATTGTGCGCAAAATGTGCGCAGACGGGGCGCCATCGAACATCCACCAAGACGAACTCACTCGCCGAGCAGCGTCCGGGCCCGGGCCCGAGCCGAGGCCATCAGGCTACCCCTTGACAGGTCAGCCCACTCCCGTACGTTCGTTTGTGCACTAACCGGATGGCAGGCCGGACCGCGGGGATGCGGACGGCATACTGCAACCCCAGTTAGCGGCGGCGGCCCATCGGCTGCTGTGGGCAGAATATCTTGGTAAAACGATTTGGCCAATCGTTTCGGCACGACAATAAGCAAGCGGATCGACCCTCGTCAACTGCCAAAGCGTGCCAAAAAGCCAAAACTTGCCAAACCAAACGCGCCCTCGAAACGACGCGAAGCCGAGCTCTACTCGGCTGCCATCAGCACGAACGAGGCTTATGGCGTATGACCACCCGAGTGCGAGCGCCTGGATCTGAGCATTCCGCAGGGATTCAGACCCCGCCTACGAAGCGGAGGGCGTGGGATTCGAACCCACGAGACATTTCTGCCCACCAGTTTTCAAGACTGGCTCCATCGGCCGCTCGGACAGCCCTCCAGATGCCGGCGCGAACCGGCGTGCCGGCGCGAACCGGCGTGCCGGTGCGAACCGGCGTCGCCCGATTCTAACGGACGAGACGATGCTGGGCGTCAGCCGCCGAACGGCTTCGAGCAGGTGTACTCGCTCGCCGTCTGACCGTGGACGTTCGATGGGAGGTCGACCGTGCCGCCCGCATCCGTCGAGCCGTCGCTCGAACCGCTCGACGAGCCGTCGGTCGGCGTGCCCGTCGCCGGAGCACCGGTTGCAGGTGCGGTCGGCGTACCGGTTGCGGGGGTACCTGTCGCCGGTGCGTTCGGGTCGACCGTCGAACCGACGCCGGCGTCGCCCGTCAGCGCGATCGACTGGTCGTTCTTGAGCGCGTTGAACAGTGCCGTCGCCGCGGAGGTGGTCGGCTCGACGCCTCCGCCGCCCTCGACGTAGTGGTTCGGGTACTGCACGAACACGACCTTGTTGAGGTCGATGTTCTTGAGCGCGACGGCCATGGAAGCGATCGTTCCGACGTTGTTGAGGCTCTCCGAGAGGGTCATGCTGCTCGTGGCCGCCTTGGCCATCCCGTAGACCTTCACCGGGTTGGCGAGGGTGTCTGCGCTCTTGATCGTACGCACGAGCGAGGAGAGGAACACCTGCTGGTTGCTGATGCGGCCGAGGTCCGATCCGTCGCCGACGCCGTGGCGGGTGCGGAGGAACGCGAGCGCCTGCTGGCCCTCGAGCGTGTTCTGACCCGCCTTGACGTCGAGGCCCGTGTACGGGTCCTTGATGTCGCCCGCGACACAGACCGGCACGCCGCCGACGGCATTCGACATCTCGATCACGCCGTCGAACTCGATGACGCCGGCGTACGGGATGTCCATCCCGGTCAGCTTCTCCACCGTGAGAACGGTGCACGCGAGCCCACCGTAAGACAGGGTGTTGTTGATCTTCTGCCGGCTCATCGCGCCGAAGTTGCCGCCCTTGGGGTCGGGGCAGGAAGGGATCGCGACGTAGAGATCGCGCGGAAAGCTGATGACGGTCGCGTTCTTGTGATCGGCCGAGACGTGCAGCAGCATCGTCACGTCGTTCAGCACCTCGCCGCGGTTGCCGTATGCGGCATTGCCGCCGCCCGAGTCGCTACCTGCCAGCAGCACATTGAACGCGCCGTCCATGGCGCCGACCTGCGGCGCAGCAGGCAGGGGGTCACCCTTGGCGTCGACGAGTTTGACCGACGGCTTGAGGCTGGTCGACACATCCCAGATCGCATAGGCAGCGACGGATGCGCTGCTCACCGCGACGACGCCGATGACGGCCGCGAAGATCATGGCGATGAAGCGGAAGGGGCGGTGCTGCTTGAGTCGTCCGTGGCGTGCGATCGTCGGACCTGCTGACGTTTCTTTCGCACGCATCTGCGTACGGGTAGGCAACTCGCTCATTCACTTCCTTTCATCGCGCACTCCGGCCAGTGCGGCTCGGAGGGTTACAGGATGGGCGCCCGTGAGTGGGCACGGACTTCAAGCGTCTCAAACCACCCTGGAAAACCTCTGGACAGACACGCAGAAGTGCTGGTCACAACGAATTGAGAACCTCGGCGAGACCGTCTTCGACCAGCGGATCTGTGACCTGCGTCGCGACGGCTTTGACCTCATCCGGAGCCTGCCCCATCGCCACCGCGCGGCCCTCGGCGCCCGCCCAGAGCAGCATGTCGATGTCGTTGCGCCCATCACCGACCGCGATCACGCGGGACCGCGGGATGCCCGTCGCCGCACGCACTCGCTCCAGCGCGGTCGCCTTGTTCACGCCGTCGGGAGCGATGTCGAGCCAGGCTGTCCAGCCGATGGCGTAGCTGACCTTGTGCAGCCCCATCCGCTCGACGATCGACAGGAACTGCTCCTCATCGTGCTGCGGCGAGATCACCACGACTCGGGTCGCCGGATGCGCGCTGAGCTCCTCGAAGGAGACCTCCGTCCCGTTCGCCAGCTCCCATTCGCTCATCCCGGCGGTGTAGCGACGGAACCCGGTCGCATCCTCGACCATGAAACTGCCGCTCGGCAGGTACGGCCGGATCGTCTCGAGCACCTCGGTCGGGTCGAACGACTCGATGAACTCGCGTCGGTAACCGCCCTCGGCGGTTTCGTCGCGCCGCATCGTGAGGGCACCGTTCGCGCACACGACGTATTCACTCGTGAGGCCGAACCGCTCGTGGATCCCGCGCGCCGTCTCCCAGCTGCGTCCGGTCGCGAGCATGACTTCGTGCCCCGCTTCGCGCACCCGGGTGACGGCTTCGAGCACGGCCTGGCCGATGGTCTCGTCCTCGTGGATGAGCGTGCCGTCGACGTCGAGCGCGATCAGCAGGCGGTCGGAGTCGCTCACCGGGCGATCGGCTCCAGCACGGCGAGCCCGCCGAGGTACGCCCGCAGCGGCTCGGGCACGATCACCGACCCGTCGGCCTGCTGGTGCGTCTCGAGAATGGCCACGATCCAGCGCGTGGTCGCGAGCGTTCCATTGAGAGTCGCGACCGGAGCGGTCTTGCCGCTCTCGGTGCGGTACCGGATGTCGAGGCGGCGCGCCTGGAACGTCGTGCAGTTGGACGTCGAGGTCAGCTCACGGTAGTTGTCCTGCGTGGGCACCCAGGCCTCGATGTCGAACTTGCGCGCAGCGCTCGACCCGAGGTCGCCCGCGGCGGTGTCGATCACTCGGTAGCTGAGCCCGAGATCCTGGAGCATGTCTTCCTGCAATTGCACCAGGCGAGCGTGCTCAGCCTCCGCCTGGTCGGGCAACGTGTGCACGAACATCTCGAGTTTGTTGAACTGGTGCACCCGAATGATGCCGCGGGTGTCTTTCCCGCCCGAGCCGGCCTCTTTGCGGTAACACGTCGACCACCCCGCATAGCGGAGCGGTTCGGTCACATCGAGGATCTCGTCGGCGTGGTACCCGGCGAGCGCGACCTCGCTCGTGCCGGTGAGGTAGAGGTCTTCGCCCTCGATGCGGTACACCTCGTCGGCATGGGCTCCGAGGAATCCCGTGCCCTGCATGATCTCCGGCTTCACGAGGGTCGGGGTGATCATCGGCGTGAAGCCAGCGGCGAGCGCGCGATCGAGCGCCATGTTCATCAGGGCGATCTCCAGGCGCGCGCCAACGCCGCGCAAGAAGTAGAAGCGGGCCCCCGAGACCTTCGCGCCCCGGGTCATATCGATGGCGCCGAGCAGTTCGCCGAGTTCGAGGTGATCGCGCGGCTCGAAGTCGAACGCAGGCTTCTCCCCGACCGTGCGAAGGGTGACGAAGTCGTCTTCGCCGCCAGCCGGAACGCCGTCGATGATCACGTTGCCGATGCCGCGCACCAGCTCCTCGAAGCGCGCATCCGCCTCGTTCGCGACCTGCTGCGCCTCTTTCACGCGTGCGGCGAGACTCTGCGCCTGAGCGACCAGTTCCTTCTTCTGCTCCTTGGGCGCCGCCGCGACCTGCTTGCCGAACAGATTCTGCTCTGCGCGCAGCTCCTCGAAGCGCGTGATGGTGGAGCGGCGTTCGCGATCGGCCTCCAGCGCCTCGTCGACCAAGGTGGTGGAGTCACCTCGGGCCACCTGCGAACGCTTGATGAGGTCAGGGTTTTCGCGGAGGATAACTGGATCGATCACTCGGACAGCTTATCGACCACGGCACTTCGCATTCGGGTTATCCACAGGGACCGAGTAGCGTGAGCGGGGTGACCGAACCCGACCGCGCCGCACCCGCCCGGGTCGCGGTCGTCTACAACCCGATCAAGGTCGACGAAACCCGCGTCAGAGCGGCTGTCGACGCTGCCGCGACGAACGCCGGAATCGCGGACGTGCTTTGGCTGTCCACGACAGTCGAGAACGAAGGGCAGTCACAGACGCGCGAAGCCCTGGACGCCGGTGCGACCCTCGTTCTGGCTGCCGGAGGCGATGGAACAGTACGCGCCGTGGCCGAAGCCCTCCGGGATCAGGATGCGGCCCTCGCCATCGTCCCGTCGGGCACCGGCAACCTTCTCGCCCGCAATATCGGCATCCCACTCACCAGCCTCGACGACGCTTGCGCGATCGCCTTCCAGGGCAGGACTCGGGCAATCGACATCGGCATCGCCACAACAACCGACGAGAGTGGCGCATCCGTCGACCGCGCCTTCCTGGTGATGGCCGGTCTCGGGATCGACGCGGCGATGATGGCGAACGCACGCCCCCAGCTGAAGAAGCGGGTGGGCTGGCTCGCCTACGTCGACGCGGGATTCCGCGCGCTCCCGAAGTCCAAGAAGGTGCGCGTCGGCTACTCCCTCGACGGCGGTCCGACACGTCTGGCGCACGTCAGCACCATCCTGGTCGCCAACTGCGGCAGCCTGCCTGGCAACATCGAGCTCATCCCGGATGCCCTCGTCGACGATGGGATGTTCGACATCGCCATCCTGCAGCCCAAGTCGATCTTCGGCTGGCTCATGATCTGGCGAAAGGTGACCTGGGAGAACCGGGTGCTGCGCAAGTCCGCCCTCGGACAGCGGATCATCCGTATCACCGACCGCGCCGTGCGCACCGAGCTGAGCTACTTGCGCGGCAGCACGGTACGCCTGACCGTCGACGTGCTCGAACCCTTCGAACTCGACGGGGATGGGGTCGGAACGGTGACCGAAGTGCAGCTGACAGTCGACCCCGGCGGCCTCAAGGTCAGGGTGCCGAACGGGTAAAAGTCTGGCGTGTGAAATATAATATAAGCATTAAGTATCTCCAATTCGAACCGTAGCCTCGTACCGAGATCGCGACTGCGCGATCCGGAAACGGGGAGACATCATGCCTGCCAGCGCCGTCATCATGCCGCATGTGAAGGTGGAGTTGTATCGGGCCTTCAACTACGGGGACTCGTACGGACAGGTCAGGCACTACAACAAAGTCAACGGCAAGGCCATTTACGCGCCCTGGGTTGGGAAGAACAATTGGTCGACCCAGAACTCTTGCGCGGTTGGCGCGAAGGACCCCTACTACGGCTTCAAGAGTTGAGTCGGGCCGACCTTGAGAACAGGGCGAAGCATGACCGTGGTCGCGGCGGCAGTTGCCGTCGCGACCACGCTGACTGCCTGTAGCGAGGTGAGCGCATCCAACTCAATGACAGCGGCGCATAGCGCCCGCCCGTCGACCGACGAACCCGTACCGAACTTCACCGGGCCGTACGCGGCCAGGTTCGCGGAGGCATACCGGAAGACTACGAGTGATCTCGCGCACCGGATCTTGTCTAAAGAGTCCATTACCGATCAGGACTATGCCGCGATCAGTGGCATCTACGTCAAGTGCATGACGAACAAGGGATTCAAGGTTCATATCGACGGGCCGACCGGGGAGATGACGATCTCGGATGTACCCACCGATGCGGACGTAGACGCTGCCAACGCCGCGGATGCGACGTGCAACGCAGACTTCGCCGAGATCTCCTCGCTGCGAGGTGCCCTCTTGATGAACCCGCAGAACCTCGACATGAACGAGATAGTCGTCGCTTGCCTGATCAAGAAGAAGGTCGCTCCCCCGTCGTACACCGCGAGCAAATATGCGCACGATCTTGAGACGATGACGTTCCCCTTCGACGAGAACTCGGGGGATTCGGTATCTGCATCAGCAATCCGCTCGGCCTCACGTCGGCACATTGATGCGTCGCGCGCCACGGGGAATCCCCGCATTCGCTGCCGTGAGCGTGGCGTGCATCCTGGCCGCTGGTATAGCGCTGGGTGCTCTCCTGGCGCCTGCGCGTGTCCCCGACGAACTTGCCCCCGAGGTGACTGCGAAGACGGCTCCCGCTACGAAAACGGACACCGCGGATGGGCAGAACGTCAATCTCGTCGTGACGACGTCGACGGCGCACGACCTCACCTCGAACGTCTCCGGCGTCATCACCGCGACCACCTGTGTTCCCGGCGGCGAGGCAACGTCTGGGACTTCCAGCTTCTCGGTGAACGATGAACCGATCATCTACTTGGCCTCGGCCCAGCCACTCTGGCGCGACCTCGCGATCGGCGATAAGGGGCAGGACGTCAAATCCCTGCAGACGGAACTCGGGCGCCTCGGTATTGCGGTCGCGGAGAACGGAGTGTCCGAAAGGTCGACTCTTGCGGCGACGAATGAACTGGCACGACGCAATGGTTCCCGGACAGCGCGACAGTCTCTGGAGGTGGGTCAGTACACCTGGCTGCCTGCACCATCCGTCTCGGCGCAGAGTTGCGAGTTGGGCGTTGGAGATCAGGTGACAGCGGGAGCAACCCTGTCGAAGCTTCCTCAGGGGATCTCGGCCGCCCGAATCGAACCGAGCCCCATCAACGTGATGCCTGGCGCGCGGGTAGTCGCGATCGACGACCAAGCCATCCCTGTCGACGCGACCGGTGCGGTGACCGATCCGCGCGAGCTCGACAAGATAGCGCTGTCGACGGCGTACCGGAACGCGCGCCTGGGAGCCCTCCCGCCGACGCAGCGCCGCCCACGAAAGAAACCGCGCCCAGCGACGGCACTGTCATCGCGGTGACCTATCAGCTCGCCGAACCTCTCTCGGTGTGGTCCGTTCCGGCCTCCGCGCTGTTCGGTGTCGACGGCGGCAACGGATGCGTCCTCGGGGATGGCCAGCCAATGGCTGTCACGATCGCGGGTTCGCAGCTGGGGCAGACCTTCGTGGTGCCGAGCACGGGTAAGGCACTAAAACGCGTGAGCCTTAGTCCAGATCCCGATCGCGCGTGCAAGTGACGGCGGCCCCAGAGCAGAAGCTGGTCATCGGTCGGAATGTAACCCACCGCTTCGGGGACTCACCAGCCCTCTTCGCAGGGGTCGACTTCATCCTGGTGCCGAACAGGATCTACGCACTGACGGGTCCATCGGGCTCAGGCAAAAGCACACTGCTTAGTCTCATCGCCGGCTGGCTCGACCCGACGTCCGGTGCGATCAGCCGGGTTAACATCCGGTCGATTGCGTGGGTGTTTCAGAATCCACATGGTGTCGCAAACCGGACTGCGCTGGATCACGTAGCGCTTCCGTTGCTGGCACGGGGGATGAGGCACGCCGCGGCTCGGGCCCAGGCGCTGGAGCGGCTGGCGAAGGTCGGATTGGCAAGCGTTTCTGCAGCGCCGTTCCGCGAGCTTTCGGGTGGCGAGGCGCAACGCCTGATGCTCGCGCGGGGCATGGCATCCCGACCCGACGTTCTGCTCGTCGACGAGCCCACAGCGCAGCTCGACAACCGCACCGGGCAGTCGGTGAACGACGCAATCGCAACCATCGCGGATGACGGGACGATCGTCGTCGTCGCCACCCACGACGCCCGGACACGCGAGGCATGCACCGACCTCATCGAGCTCGGCCGCTCGGCATGAGACCGACCAGCATCCTGCGCGAGGCGGCGCTCAATATCGCCACGGGCACGACCAGGTTCGCTTCCCTCACGTTCGCACTCGTCCTCGTCCTGCTACCCCTCGCTGTTGCGGATATCGCGAGTGTCGCCTCGCTCGACCATGAGGCTCAGCGATACCGAGACTCGGGCGGCTCGACCCTGATCTACACGATGGAAGGCGGCATCAACGGCGCAGCCTGTGACGCATTGGGCACGGTGCACGGCGTCATCGCCGCAGGTGCGATCCGGCAGCGGGATGCGGGTCTCACCATCCCCGAACTGCCGGACGAACAGGTGCCGACGTTCGAGGTCTCGCCGGCATTCGGGCGGTTTCGAGCCCTCGGGAAGCCGTCCGCGGCCGGCAATGTGCTGGTCTCCAGCGAGCTCGCCAAGACTCTTGGCCTGACGACGGGGAAACATCTTCGATTGGCCGCCGGTTCGCCGCGCCTCGAAGTCTTCGGATACGCAGAGGACGGTCGACGTCCCGGCCTCGGGTATTCGGTGCTGGTTCCGGCCGATAGTCGCGCCCCGTTCGACGAGTGCTGGCTGGAGACGTGGCCCGTCGCAGAGTCGTTCCGCTCGCTCATGTCCACCACGCTGAAGCCCGGCGCAGTCGTCGCAGGCGCGCGCGGGCCTACTCCTCGACTGCAACAACTGAACGCATCCCTGGGATCCACCTTTGACGGCGCCGGCCGCTACGGCGAGCGAGTGACACGATTCGCCCCGGCCGTAGGCGGCGTCGCGACGTTCGCCCTCGGCTTCTTCTCGGTGTGGCGTCGTCGTCTGGAACTCGCCGCCGCTCGCCATTCCCGCGTGACGCCGAAAGCGCAGGCGCTCCAGATCCTTATTGAGACGGGAGCGTGGACGACGGCGGGCGTACTGCTGGTCGCACCGATGCTGTCGATCCTGGTCGGAATCGCGAACGCGGGCGACCCTCGCGCACTCATAGAGCTCGGTGTCAAAGTTCTCGAAGCCGGTCCGATAGCGCTCCTCGGCGCCATGCTGGCCGTCTCGCTTGTTCGGGAGAAGCACCTGTTCCGGTACTTCAAGACGCGATGATCGGGTGCGTCAGCGGCGGCGCGAGCCGCGGGAACCCGGAGAACGCTGCCATGTGAGTGCGCGCACGAAGACGGCACCGACCGCGCCCGCGAGGGCGAACGTGACGGCGGGGCCGCGCACGAGGTCCGCCAGTCCCGCGACGAAACTGCCCGGGGCCGGGTAGAAGAAGTTGCGCGAGCCAGAGGGTACGAAGGCGGGCACCAGAGCGCTCAAGATCGCGATGGCCGTGCAGACGATCGCGAAGATCACCAGCACGCGGAACGTCTTCCGCACGATCAGTCCCGCTCGGCGCTCGTTGGCGCGGGCCGCGCGCGCAATGCCGACAGCAGCACGAGCGCGACGATCGTCGCCAGGCCGACGCTGACGAGCGGAGCGGCGAGCATCCAGCCGATCTGGCTGAAGACGAGGGTCGTCAGATCCAGCTCGGTCGAACTGGACGTGTACGAGGTGTAGACGGAGACGGCATAGAGAACGATGCCGAGAACGATGAATCCGCCGCCGAGGATCCAGAGGGCGAGGAAGTACGGATTGCGCTTCGGCGAGACGTCGACCCGGTCGAGGATGCTCCCGACGACGAGGGTGGCGGGCTCGTCGGCCGTCGAGATGGTCGCGAGTGCCGCATCCGTCTGCTTGTCGTCTTCCGCGAGCTCCGCGAAGTGGACCATGAGCGGGTCGACGTCCTCCGGCTCCTCCGGCGCTTCCGCATAGTCCGTTCGAACGTCTCGGTCCGTCAACGCGTAATGGGCGACCGTCGGGGCCTCGCCAGCGCCCGGTCGCCGGAAGGGCGCCGTGTCGGTGGGGGGCACGTCATCCCGCACGCGAGTGCGCGGACGCTCCCCGGGCGAGGCTGGTATCCACGCTGGAACTCAGGAGCGTATTTGGGGTCGAACGCCTCCGCCGAACCACTCCCTGAGGATGGCTCGCGCGCATCCCCCGCTCCGCGAGCATCCCCCGGCTCCCGGCCCGACTCATCCAGGATCATGGCGCCTCCTCGCTCCTGGCTCGCAGCCTACTCCAGCACGTCGCGGCCATCGGCGCCGGTGCCCTTGCCGGTATCGGCGCCCGTGCTGCCAGCCTCCGGCATCGTGAGGGATGCGAGCCAGTCGCGCGCCTCGGTGAATACCTCACTGCGATAGCGGTGGTCGTAGTCCACCGCTACACCGTCGGCTCGCGGGTATGAGCCGAGGAAGATGACCGCCGGGCTGAACCGCCGGAGGCCGAGCAGCGCATCCGCCACTCGCTCGTCGTGGATGTGACCGTCGGCATCGATCACGAACCGGTAGCGGCCGAGGGCGTCGCCGATCGGACGCGACTCGATGAGGCTCAGGTTCACCCCGCGTGTCGAGAACTGCTCGAGCAGGTCGAGGAGGCTGCCGGGACGGTCGTCGGGCAGCTCGGCGATGAGGCTCGTCTTGTCCGCTCCGGTGGCGGCGGGAACGGTGCGTTCCCGGCTGACCAGCACGAACCGGGTGACGGCGTTCGGGTTGTCGCCGATGTTCTCGGCGAGCACGACCACGTCGTGGTGATCGACGATTCCGGGTGGGGCGATCGCCGCATCCGCGGTGCTGCCCTCGAACAGCGATGCAGCCGCGGCGACATTGCTCGAAGCGGGCAGGTGCCCGTGGTCGGGCAGGTTCGCGTCGAGCCAGAGATGGCACTGGGCGTAGGCCACCGGATGCGCGTTGATCAGCTTGACGTCGGCCATCGTCGTTCCCGGCCGTGCGACCAGCACGAAGTTGACCGGAACGAGGTACTCGCCGACGATGCGGAGCCCGGGGACGGTGGCGAGCGCATCCTGAGCCACGGAGACGCCGCCCTCGATGGAGTTCTCGATGGCGATCATCGCCGCGACGCTGCGTCCCGAGACGACGTCGGCAAGCGCTTCACCCACGTTGTTGACCGCGCGCCACTGCTTGCCTGCGGCTTCTGGCACCTGCGCGAGTGCGGCCTCGGTGAAGGTACCGGAGGGGCCGAGGAAGCTGTAGACCTCGTCGACGGCGGAGGGCAGGTCGGCGATGGGCTCGGCAGCTTCGGACATGCCGATCAGCTTAGCCAGGCTCCTCCACCGTTCGCGGAACGAACAACTTCTGCACATCCTTCGAACCCCCTGTGGCCAGACCGGCGTCGAGTGGAAGTATGGAGCCATGAACGAACGAGCTGGCACCCCCGCCCAGGAGTCCGACCTGATCGATGTCGATGCGCTTCGCAACGCGTACTACGACCTGAAACCCGATGTGAACATCCCGGAGCAGCGGGTGGTGTTCGGCACATCCGGTCACCGTGGCAGCTCCCTCAACACCGCGTTCAACGAGAACCACATCTTGGCGACCACGCAGGCGATCGTCGAATACCGGGCATCGCAGGGCATCGACGGCCCCCTCTTCATCGGCGCGGACACGCACCTGCTCAGCGAGTTCGCGATGACATCGGCGCTGGCCGTACTGGTCGGCAACGAGGTGCGCGTGCTCGTCGACGAATTCGACGACTGGGTGCCGACGCCGGCGGTCTCGCACGCGATCATCGCTTACAACCGGGCGGGCCACTCGTCCCAAGCCGACGGCATCGTCGTCACCCCCAGCCACAACCCGCCCACCGACGGCGGCTTCAAGTACAACCCCCGCACGGCGGGCCAGCCGACACCGACGCCACCAGCTGGATCGCGAACCGCGCCAACGAGATCATCGCCGACGAGATGCGCGGCGTCAGGATGAGCGAGCCGAGCGCGGTCGAGACCTACGACTTCCGCGGAAAATACGTCGATGACCTCGAGAACATCATCGACGTCAAGGCGATCCGTGACAGCGGCATCCGCATCGGCGCCGATCCGTTGGGCGGCGCGAGCGTCAACTACTGGCAGGCCATCGCGGAGCGATACGACCTGAACCTCACCGTGGTGAACCCGTCGGTCGACCCGACGTGGCGCTTCATGACGCTCGACTGGGACGGCAAGATCCGCATGGATCCGTCGAGCCCGTCGGCGATGGCATCGGTGCTCGAGCACAAAGACGACTACGACATCCTCACGGGCAACGACGCCGATGCCGATCGGCACGGCATCGTCACGCCTGACGGCGGGTTGATGAACCCCAACCACTACCTCGCGGTCGCGATCGACTACCTGTACCGCACACGCACGGGGTGGCGCCAGGATGCGGCCGTCGGCAAAACGCTCGTCTCCTCCTCGATCATCGATCGGGTCGCGGAGTCGCTCGCTCGACGGCTCTGGGAGGTCCCGGTCGGCTTCAAGTGGTTCGTGCCGGGACTCATCGACGGCTCCGTCGGCTTCGGCGGGGAAGAGAGCGCCGGCGCGAGCTTCCTGCGGCTCGATGGCTCGGTCTGGACGACCGACAAAGACGGGATCCTGCTCGCTCTGCTCGCGAGCGAGATCCTCGCGGTCACGGGCAAGACGCCCTCGCAGCTGTACGCGGAGCTGACCGAGAAGTTCGGCGACCCGGTTTACGAGCGTGTCGACGCTCCCGCGAGCCCGGCCGAGAAGTCCGCACTGGGCAAGCTCGACGGTGATGCGATCGAGGCCACCGAGCTCGCGGGAGAGCCGATCACCGCCAAGCTGAGTCGGGCTCCCGGCAACGACGCTGCGCTCGGCGGGGTCAAGGTCGAAACGGCCACCGCCTGGTTCGCGGCGCGGCCGAGCGGCACGGAGAACGTGTACAAGATCTACGCCGAGTCCTTCGCCGGCGCCGACAACCTCCGCGAAGTTCAGGAGGAGGCCAAGCGCATCGTGGGCGACGCGCTCGCGGGCGCCTAGCGCGGGCAGGCGAGCCTCTGGCGGGGCGGCTGCGCCTGGCTTCCGGATGCGGCAGCGCGCATCCGGAACCGCCTGCTACTTCGAGAGGCTCCAGAAGTGGCCGGTGCCGCCCGGGTGGTCGACCGTGATCGCCTCGTCGAGGTCGCGGTAGTCGCTGTCCTCGTTGTGGCCCGCCATCTTGATGACGATCTTGCCGCCGACGTTCTGAACCGCAGAGACGACCTGAACGTGGTCGAGCGAATTGTTGTTGTTCCAATCGAACATCACGATGTCGCCGACCTTGATCTTGTCCCGCTGGTCGAACGAATACTCCGTGAGGCCGAGGGACGCGGCGTTGGCGCGGAAGTAGTTGTCCATCGCGGGCACGTACCCCCACGACGGGCTCCACTTGGCAGCAGCGTTCTTGTTGTACCAGGCGGCGGTCTGCGTCCAGCCGCGGGCGATCAGGCCCTGGCTCACGAAGTTGGCACAGTCCCCGCCCACGGGATTGAGGTTGCCCCACTCTGCCGAGTTGTAGTTCTTCCAGTAGGTGAGCGCATAGTTCATCTGCTTGTCGACCGGAGTCTGTACCTGGTAGGAGTAAGCGTTCTCGCTGGCCACCGTCTTGCCGTTGTCGGCGGTGACCGAGACGGCGACCGTGGCGGGCTGGAAGTTCACTGCGGCCGGAGCCGTGACAACGACCTGCGCTTCGGTCGCCTTCTGCACGACCGCGGCCTGGCCGCCGATGTCGACGGCTTTGACCCCTGCCAGGTTCGTCCCCGCGATGGTCACCGTGCCGCCCGAGATGCTTCCGGTGGCCGGCGAGACCGACTTGATCGTCGTCGGCTCGGCGGCCTTCTCGGTGCTGTTGCTCGCTCCCTCTGCGGCGGTGGCTGCCGGCGAGGGCTGGCTCGCGCATCCTGTGAGCAGAAGCGCTGTCGCCGCGATACCCGCCGCAAGTGCGAGATACCGGCGCGGCCGGGAGAATCGTACGGTGGGAAGCATGGGACCTTCGGGGTTCTCGTGCGGGATCTGAGTCGAATCGGGCTCAAGATTACGCCAGCGAAATCGGCGGTACCTGAGTGGCATGCGAGAGTCGCGGATCAGCTCGATGCATGCGCATAAACCCAGGCAACATATGGGCACTCTCAGGAATGTTCGCCGTGAGCGAACAGTGCACGAGAGCAATCGGCGACCGCTGTTGAAAGGGTCGCATAAGGTGTAACTTTGCACTCTCCGCAAATTTCCTTTTACCCACACCGGTGTGACGCCCGTGGCTCGGGTGTCCCCTTTTTCGACTCTCGACTCGGAGACTCATGTCAAGCCAAGCATCCCCGGCCCCGGCCGCCCCGACGAACGCGATCATGTCGCACCGGCAGATCCTGTTCGTCATCTTCGGCCTCATGGCCGGAATGTTCCTTTCCGCTCTCGACCAGACCGTGGTGGGAACCGCCATCCGCACGATCGGCGACGACCTCCACGGACTCAGCCAGCAGGCCTGGGTCACCACTGCATACCTGATCGTCTCCACGATCTCGACGCCCATTTACGGCAAACTCTCCGACATCTTCGGCCGGCGTCCGCTCTTCATCCTGGCCATCGTGATCTTCGTGGTCGGTTCCATCCTGGCGACCTTCTCGACCTCGATGATCGAGCTCGCGGTGTTCCGCGCCATCCAGGGCCTCGGTGCCGGTGGTCTGATGTCCATGCCGCTCGCGATCATGGGCGACATGCTCGCGCCACGAGAGCGAGCCAAATACCAGGGCTACTTCCTTGCCGTGTTCGGTATCTCGAGCCTCGTCGGCCCGCTGGTCGGCGGCCTGTTCGCCGGTGCGGACCAGATCCTCTGGATCGCCGGATGGCGCTGGGTCTTCCTCATCAACGTGCCGATCGGCGTCGCTGCTCTCCTCATCGTGCTCCGCTTCCTGCACCTGCCGAAGCGCACACCGGGCTCAGTGCGGATCGACTGGTGGGGCGCATCGGCGGTCATCGTCGCACTCGTTCCCCTGCTGCTCATCGCAGAAGAGGGTAGGGACTGGGGCTGGGGCAGCGCCGGTGCCATCGCCTGCTACGTGATCGGCGGGATCGGCATCCTGGCCTTCATCTTCATCGAGATGGCGATGAAGGACGACGCGCTCATCCCGCTCAAGCTGTTCCGTTCCTCGACGTTCTCGATGGCCACCATCATCGGTGTGTTCGTCGGTTTCGGGATGTTCGGTGCAATGCTGACCCTGCCGCTGTACCTGCAGCTCGTGCTCGGCTCCAACCCGACGGAGAGTGGTCTACAGCTCCTGCCGATGATCCTGGGTCTGATGATCTCGTCGATCGCCAGCGGCCAGATCATCGCCCGCACCGGTCGGTACCGCATGTTCCCGATCCTCGGCACGGCCCTGCTGGCCGGCGGGTTCTTCTACCTGACGTTCCTGAAGTACGACGTCTCGTACTGGTTCATCGCCGGTGCGATGCTGCTCATCGGCCTCGGCCTCGGCCAGCTGATGCAGACGCTGACCATCGCCAGCCAGAACTCGGTCGGCCTGAAGGACATGGGTGTCGCGACCAGCGCCTCCACGTTCTTCCGTCAGATCGGTGGAACGCTCGGTACCGCGGTACTGCTCTCGCTGCTGTTCACGGTCTTCCCGACCAACCTCACGAACTCGCTGACCAACACGACGACGTTGACGAACGCTCTGGATGCTGCACTGACCCCGTCGGTCGCCAGCGCTCCCGAGAACAAGCAGATCATGGACACCGTCTACAACAGGATCGTCACCGGTGTGACCGCGCAGGCACAGGGTGTCGACTTCTCCAACGAGGCACAGCGCAAGGCTGTCGTCGACCGCGCGGTGCCCGCGCTACAGAAGCAGCTCGAGCAGGGCTCCGGCTCCGCCGCCGGCGGCGCAGGGCTCAACGACACGTCGTTCCTGAACGGCGCCGACCCGCGACTCACGAAGCCCTTCCTCGAGGGCTTCAACGCCTCGGCGGTGACCGTCTACTGGGTGGCTCTGTTGGTGGTGCTGATCGCGTTCATCCTGACGCTGTTCTTCAAGACGCCACCGCTGCGAGCCAAGTCGGCTCTGCAGGAGGCGGCCGACGACAAGGCCGAGGCGGACGCCCAGACCGAGCGCGAGCGGATCTCCGTCAGCAGCGTTCTCGGCTCCGCAGCCGATGACGATGACGCCGAACTCAACACCGGCATTTTCGCCCACCGTGCGGCCGACGATTTCGGCGCGCTGATCGAGCCCGGCGCCGACACGGCGTCGCTGCGAGCGCAGCGTCCGAAGTCGAATCCCGCGACCGACTAGGTCACGATTCGATCACGGCCCTGACGGCCGCCGACTTCTTTCCGGAGTCGGCGGCCGTCGTCGTTTCCGGATGCGAAGGCCCGGTGAGACGCGCCAAATCGACGTTCCGAGGCCCCGGGAACGTCGATTTGGCGCGACTCGACGGAGGTCTCGGAGGGGTGCGCGAGAGGGATGTGAGAAGCGCGCGAAACGGGGTCGTGTTGACAGCGGCCGCGATGCATGCATATGGTTTGACCGAACTCGTGAGAGCGCTCTCACGGCCAACCGTGAGAGCGCTCTCTCCGAGTAAACACAAGACCACGCACATAAAACCACGCACAAGGGAGTGACCGTGAAATTCTCACGACGCACCAAGGTTGTTGCAGCCGTCGCCGGCGCAGCATCCTTCGCTCTCCTCGCAGCAGGATGTTCATCCAGCGGCGGGGACAGCGGTAGCAGCTCGAACCCGATCACCTTGACCGTCACCACGTTCGGCACGATGGGATTCGACAAGCTCTACTCGCAGTACGAGAAGGAGCACCCGGAGATCAAGATCAAGGCCACCAACATCGACACCGGTGACAACGCCTTGACCGACTGGCAGACCAAGCAGGCCGCCGGAAGCGGACTGCCCGACGTGCAGGCCGTCGAAGAAGGCTGGCTCAGCAAGGTCATGCAGGTCTCCGACCAGTTCAACGATCTGAAGGACTACGGGGCGTCGAAGATCGACAGCCGCTGGGTCGACTGGAAGCTGAAGCAGGCAACCGACAAGGACGGCCGCGTCATCGGCTACGGCACCGACATCGGTCCGGAGGGCCTCTGCTACAACGGCAAGCTCCTCGCCGCCGCCGGCATGCCGAGCGACCGTGAGGGCGTCGCGGCGCTCTTCGGCGGCGCCGACGCCACCTGGGAGGACTTCTTCAAGGTCGGCGAGCAGTACCACGCCGCCACCGGCAAGGCGTTCTACGACCAGTCCGGCTTCCTCTGGAACGCCATGGTCAACCAGCAGAAGGAGGGGTACTACACCTCCAACGGCAAGCTGAACATCGAGAACAATTCGGACCTCAAGGGTCTCTGGAGCCAGCTGGCCGCGGGTGCCGCAGCCGGTCTGTCGTCCAACCAGACCCAGTGGGACTGGGGCAAGGGCAAGGCCTTCACCGACGGCTCGTTCGCCACGTTCGTCTGCCCGGGCTGGATGCTCGGCGTCGTGCAGGGCCAGGTCAAGGCCGGGGGCGGAGACGCATCGACCGGTTGGGACTTCGCCAACGTGTTCCCGGGTGGTGCAGCCAACTGGGGTGGATCGTTCCTGACCGTGCCGAAGCAGTCGAAGCACCCGAAGGAGGCGGCAGCCCTCGCCGCTTGGCTGACCACCGCCAAGTCGCAGGTCGCCACGTTCCAGGCTGCGGGCACGTTCCCGTCGGTCACCGAGGCGCAGAGCGACCCCGGCGTCACCGGTGAGAGCGACCTGACGAAGTTCTTCAACAACGCACCCCTCGGTCAGATCCTGGCTGAGCGCGCGAAGGGCGTCGTCGCCCAGTACAAGGGCCCGGACGACTCGGTCATCCAGTCCCAGGTGTTCGGCCCGTCGGTGCAGCAGCTCGACTCCGGCAAGGCGAACGGCGACCAGGCGTGGAGCAACGCAATGACGCTCCTCAACCAGCTCGTCGTCAACAAGTAAGACAAACCCGATCGGGTCTCCGGATGCGCGACCAGCGCATCCGGAGACCCGCACCCCGGAGAGATCATGACCACCGTCACCACGCCATCCGCTACCGGCGCAGCCCCCGAGCAGCCCGGCCGCGGCGGCAGCGACCGCCACACCGACCGGCGACGCGTCGACCGCGACTCCCGCGCCGACCTCACCTTTCGGCAGAAGCTCAACCGCTTCGACGTGAAGGCGTCGCCGTACTTCTACATCGCGCCCTTCTTCATCCTCTTCGGGCTCGTGGGGCTCTTCCCCCTCATCTACACATTCGTCGTCTCCCTGAACAAGTGGAACCTCCTCACCGGTCCCGGCGAGTGGGTCGGCTTCGGCAACTACATCGCCGAGCTCACCGACCCGTTCTTCTGGAACTCGCTGTTCAACACCGTGAGCATCTTCCTGCTGTCGGCGATCCCCCAGCTCATCGCGGCCGTGTTCATCGCCGCGATCCTCGACCAGAACATCCGGAGCAAGACCTTCTGGCGGATGAGCGTGCTCCTCCCCTACGTCGTCACTCCGGTCGCCGTCACCCTCATCTTCTCCAGCGCGTTCGACGAGAAGTACGGGATGATCAACAACCTGCTCCAGTTCTTCCACCTCGATCCCGTGGCCTGGAAGACGGAGACCTTCCCCTCGCACATCGCCATCGCGACGATGGTCAACTGGCGCTGGACCGGCTACAACGCGCTGATCCTGCTCGCGGCCATGCAGGCCGTGCCGCGCGACATCCACGAATCGGCCGCCCTCGACGGCGCCGGGCAGTTCCGTCGGTTCTTCTCGATCACGCTGCCGAGCATCCGGCCCACGATGATCTTCGTCATCATCACGGCGACGATCGGCGGACTGCAGATCTTCACCGAGCCGAAGCTGTTCAACCCGTCGAGTGCAGTGCCCGGCGGACCACAGCGGCAATACCAGACGACCGTGCTCTACCTGTGGGATATGGCGTTCAACCGCCAGAACTTCGGCAAGGCCTCTGCCATCGCCTGGCTGCTGTTCCTGATCATCGTGCTCTTCGGCGTACTGAACTTCTTGATCTCGCGGCGCATCGCCTCGACCGAGAGCCGGGCGCTCAAGAAACGGACAGCGCGCAAGATCAAGCAGCACCAGTCGGGCAGCGGGACCGGAACCGGTTCCGACGCCGTGAACGCCAAGACCGAGGGCGAACTCGCCCTCGCGGCAGCAGCCGAGGAGAAGAGAGCATGACCGCCACCGCGCCCCGCGTGAGCGAGACCGCCCGCGCCCCGAAGCAGCCGCGCACGAAGCGCCGCGCCCTCGGGATCGACCGCCGCCCCGGGTTCCTGACCTACGGCATCCTGATCGTCATCTTCGTCGGCGGCGCATACCCGCTGTGGTGGTCGTTCGTTGCCGGATCGAGCGAGAGCAGTGTGCTCACCTCGACCTGGCCGCCCCTGCTGCCCGGCGGGCAGTTCTGGACCAACGTCGGACAGGTGCTCGACACCGTCCCGTTCTGGCTGGCCCTCGGCAACTCGATCATCGTCGCATCCGTCATCACGCTCTCGGTGGTGTCGTTCTCGACGCTCGCCGGCTATGCGTTCGCGAAGCTGAAGTTCCGTGGGCGTGAGGGGCTGATGGTCTTCGTGATCGCGACGCTCGCGGTACCCACCCAGCTCGGCATCATCCCGCTGTTCATGGTGATGAAGCAGTTCGGGTGGACCGGGACGCTCGGCGCCGTAATCATCCCGACCCTGGTCACCGCGTTCGGTGTCTTCTTCATGCGGCAGTACCTCGTCGACGTGATCCCGGAGGAGCTCATCGAGGCGGCCCGTGTCGATGGCGCGAGCATGATCCGCACGTTCTGGCACGTCGGTGTTCCCGCTGCCCGCCCGGCGATGGCGATCCTCGGCCTCTTCACGTTCATGACGGCCTGGACCGACTACCTCTGGCCGCTGCTCGTCGTACCGCAGAACCCGACCCTGCAGGTGGCGCTCAGTCAACTGCAGTCCGCGAAGTACGTCGACTACTCGATCGTGCTCGCCGGCGCCGTGCTCGCGACCATCCCTCTGCTCATCCTCTTCGTGCTCGCCGGCCGGCAGCTGGTCTCCGGCATCATGGCCGGCGCGGTGAAAGGCTAAGAATGACCCCCTCTCCGACCACGACCCCGGCCGGCTGGCCCCGAGGCTTTCTCTGGGGATCCGCCACCGCAGCGGCACAGATCGAGGGTGCGGCCCACGAGGACGGCAAAGAGGACTCCATCTGGGATCACTTCGCCCGCGTGCCGAACGCGATCGCCGGCGGGGACACCCCCGAGGTCGCTGTGGACCACTATCACCGGATGCCCGCCGACGTCGCCCTGATGAAGGACCTCGGTCTGCAGTCGTACCGGTTCTCCACCTCGTGGGCGCGCGTCGTCCCGGGCGATCGCCACGTGAATCCGGCGGGGCTCGACTTCTACAGCCGGCTCGTCGATGAGCTGCTCGACGCGGGCATCCTGCCCTGGCTCACGCTGTACCACTGGGATCTCCCTCAGGTGCTCGAGGATGCGGGCGGCTGGGCGAACCGCGACACCGCATACCGATTCCGTGACTACGCCGAGGTCGTGTTCGACGCGCTCGGCGACCGGGTGACGCACTGGACCACGTTCAACGAGCCGCTCTGCTCGTCGCTGATCGCATACGCGGCCGGCGAGCACGCTCCCGGCCGCCGCGAGCCGCGCGCCGCGCTTGCGGCCCTGCACCACCAGCACCTCGCTCACGGCCTCGCTGTGCAGTCGCTGCGTGAGCGTGCCGGTACCGAATCGGCTCCGCTCAGGTTCGGCATCACGCTGAACCTGACCAACGCGGTGCCGAACGACCCGTCCGACGCAGCCGACCGCGAGGCCGCCCGCCGCATCGACGGCCTGTGGAACAGGATGTTCCTCGAGCCCCTCCTTCTCGGCAGCTACCCCGCCGACGTACTTCAGGATGTCGCGGCCTACGACTTCGAGTCGCTCGTGCACGATGGCGACCTGGCGACGATCGCTCAGCCGATCGACTTCCTCGGCGTGAACCACTACCACGACGACAACGTCAGCGCGCATCCGCTGCCGGCTGACACTCCGCCGGGGCTGACGCCCACCGACCGCCCGAAGGCTTCGCCGTTCGTGGGGAGCGAATACGTCACATTCCCGTCGCGGCATCTTCCGGTCACGTCGATGGGGTGGGAAGTGAACCCCGACGGCCTGCGCTCCCTCCTGGTGCGCCTCAGCGAGGAGTACCCGACGCTGCCGCCGCTCTACATCACCGAGAACGGTGCGGCCTACGATGACACGGTCGACTCGGATGGACGCGTGCGGGATCCTGAACGCGAGCGCTACATCCTGAATCATGTGAACGCGGTGCGCGAGGCGATCACCGAGGGCGCCGATGTGCGGGGATACTTCGTCTGGTCGTTCCTCGACAACTTCGAGTGGGCCTGGGGCTACGAGAAGCGGTTCGGGATCGTGCGGGTTGACTACTCGACGCAGGAGCGGATTGTGAAGGAGAGCGGCCGGGCCTTCGCGCGGTTGATCTCGGAGGCCGTCGAGGCCGACGCCGACTCATCGCTCGAGCCGGCGGAAATCGCGTCCGCCGGGCGCGTTTAGCATGGGACGACCGTGAGAAAGGTGAGGCGATGACGACGGAGCAGTCGGCGCATCCGCCCGTGCCCACCCTCGAGGCGGTCGCGGCGCTGGCGGGCGTGTCCCGGGCGACGGTCTCACGCGTCGTCAACGGCTCCACCAAGGTTACGCCGGAGGTCATCGAGAACGTCACCAAGGCGATCGCCGACCTGAACTACGTGCCGAACCGTGCTGCCCGCTCACTGGCGTCGCGGCGCACGCTCGTGATCGCCCTGGTCGTTCCCGAGTCGACGGCGAAGGTCTTCGCCGACCCGTTCTTCGCATCCATCGTCCAAGGCGTCGCCCTGCACCTCGCAGACACCGACTACACGCTCAACATGGTGATCTCGTCGGAGATCAACCCCGACAAGACGCGTCGCTATCTGATGGGCGGCAACGTCGACGGTGCGCTCGTGGTCTCGCACCACTCGGGCGACCACTCATACGCGCAGCTCGGCAGCTCGCTGCCGATGGTCTTCGGCGGGCGGCCGCTCAGCGACGCCGAGCACAACTCGTACTTCGTGGATGTGGACAACATCTCCGGCGCCGCCGGAGCCACCGAGCACCTCATCGAGCGCGGCCGCCACAACATCGCCCTCATCACCGGCCCCCAGGACATGCCCGCCGGCGTCGACCGGTTGACGGGATGGCGCCGGGCCATGGAGGCCCACGGTCTCGACTGCAGCCTCATCGAGTACGGCGACTTCTCGCCCCTCTCCGGGATGGAGGCCATGCGTCGCCTGCTCGCCACCGGCCGCCTGATCGACGGCCTCTTCGCGACCAACGACCAGATGGCAGCGGGCGCTTACTCGGCGATCCTCGAGACGGGGCGCAGCATCCCCGGCGACATCGCCGTCGTCGGCTACGACGACGACTACTTCGGCATCACCGCCACCCCGCCGCTCACCACCGTGCACCAGCCGTCGATCGGCATGGGCGAGCGGATGGCGCAGGTGCTGGTGAAGCGGATCGAGGGCGAGCCCGTCGACCGCGTCACGCTTCTCCCGACCGAGTTGATCGTTCGCCAGAGCTCGTAGCCACGATGATCCGCAGCGATCCGTCGAAGGTCGCCTGAGTTCGCAGATGGCCGTGTCGCGCATCCCAGGATCCCGTTTCGAGATCGGCGCGGAGTGCGCGCGTGAACCGTTCCTCGACGCGCGTGTCGACGAAGCTCCACGCCGAGTTCGCCCGTCGCGCGCCGGGGTCGAGGAGTGCTTCGGGTCGGCCGTAGTACGCCTCTGAGAAGCCGTCCACGCAGTGCAACGGAATAGGCAGGGTGGTCACGCGCACGGTGCCGCCGAGTGCATCCTGGATGTCGGTGATGGCCGGGTAACGCTGGGCTTCGGTCTCGATGACCTCGGGAGCGTACTCGTTGAGCCAAGATCGGCTGAGCGCCGCGGGGTCGCAGGTCAAGATCACGACGGGGCCACGTGTGACCCGCCTCATCTCGCGGAGACCTGCCCCGAGGTCCTGCCACTGATGCACGGTGAAGGATGCGAGCGACGCGTCGAAAGCGAGGTCCGGGAACGGCAGGTGCTCTGCGACGGCGTCGATCGCGGGGGCCGCATTCGGCGGGCGTTGCGCGCGCATGGCAGCACTGGGTTCCACGGGTGTGACATCGAGACCGATGGGCTCATACGAGCCTGAACCCGCGCCGACATTCAGAAGCGTCGCCACGTCGCCGAGCGCAGCATCGATCGCTTCGGCGAAGGCCGGTTCGGGTTGCCGGTACTTCGAGTAGCCGGCGCCGATCGACCCGTAGTCCGCATCGCCGGCGCTGCCGTCTGACGAACGGTGAGGGATGTTCGTGTGATCGTCCATGAAGCAACTCAACGGGGAATGTCCAGGGGTCACCAGCGGGAGGGAGGACGCCGACCGCAAGGATCTCGCCATCCGACCAGCTCGGAAGCGCACGGGGCGCTACGCGAGCGCGCGGAACAGCCGGTTTCCGACCACGGCGAGAGTGAAGCCGACGGCCGCGATCGCGGCGATGCCTCCGGCGTAGGCGATGAAGAAGTGCGTCGTGCCGTTTGTGGCTGCGAAGTAGGTGACGGCGAGAGCAGCGGCTCCCCCGATTCCGCAGACGACGGCGATGCAGACGAGCGCCCACAGCCGGGAGTTGGGCGGGTCGGACACCGTGCGTGCGCGGATCCACGCCAAGACGACGCCCGCCAGGGATCCCCAGAACGAGACGACGAGCAGACCGGCGATCACATCGCTCGGCCGGTGCCACTGCTCGACAAGCGTGGAAGCGCCCGCGGCGATCGCGAAGAGCGAACCGACGACCGCGGCGAGTGGACGCAGGCGCGGACTGGCCAGAAGGAACACGACAAGAGCGGCAGAGGCGGCGACGGTCGTATGACCGGACGGGAGCGAGTTGCTGAGCCCCGCATCCACCCCCTTCTCCGGCCTGCTCAGGATGGTGTACTTGAGCAGCTGCGTGCTGCCGTTGGCCAGGGCGGCGGCGGCGACGGCGACGAAGAACACCCGCCAGTTGCGACGCACCAGCACGATCACGACGGCCACGATGCACGCGAGAACGACCGAGACGACGGGGAGCGCGTTCAGGAAGGCATGGGCGAAGGCAAGTGAGTCGCCCTTCCACCGATCGGCGCCGGTGAAGGCGGTCTCGTCGACGACCTGGCCCATGTAGCTGCGCACGAACACCAGGTAGATCACCACGAAAGCAAGCGCGGACCCGAGCGCGCCCCACAGGAAGGGCAATGCTCGGAGTGCGGATGCGGGAGCGGTTCGCATAAGCACCAACCCTTCCACACGGCACCTGGGAAAGGCCGCATGCCCCGCTCAGGTGGGCTCAGCCGACTCAGTCGACGAAGTCGACCGCCGAGTCCGCGAACCGCGAGCGCATCACGGCGATCGCCTCAGGATTCCGGTCGACGAGCAGGAATCGCCTCCCGAGGGCCGCCGCGACCGCGCCGGTCGTGCCGCTGCCCGCGAAGAAGTCGAGCACCCAGTCCCCTTCGCGACTCGAAGCCTGCACGATGCGGCGCAGGATTCCCTCGGGCTTCTGCGTGGGATAGCCCGTCTTCTCGCGGCCGGTCGGCGACACGATGGTGTGCCACCACACGTCCGTCGGCAGCTTGCCGAGCTCGGCCTTCTCGGCGGTGACCAGTCCCGGTGCCATGTACGGCTCGCGGTCGACAGCTGACGAGTCGAAGAAGTACCGATCGGGGTTCTTCACGTAGACCAGGATCGTGTCGTGCTTGGTCGGCCAGCGGTTCTTCGACTTCGCGCCGTAGTCGTACGCCCAGATCAGCTCGTTGAGAAAGCACTCACGGCCGAACAGCGCATCCAGAAGCACTTTGGCGTAGTGCGCCTCGCGGTAGTCGAGGTGGAGATACAGCGTTCCGTCGTCGGCGAGCACGCGCCAGGCCTCGATGAGCCGCGGCTCGAGGAACTCCCAATAGTCGTCGAACCGGTCGTCGTAGCTGAGCAGGTCGCCCTTGATCCGCTCGTAGCTGCGGCCCTTGAATCCGGTGACCGATCCTGCGCCGCCCTCCGACCGCACCGAGGTGGTGCTCCGCCGCGCCTGCGAGCGTCCCGTGTTGAACGGCGGGTCGAGGTAGATCAGGGTGAAGGATGCGTCAGGCAGCGCCGCAACCACCTCCAGGTTGTCGGCGTGCACGACCTGACTCGGGGCATCCGGATGCCAGAGGGCAGCGGGGACAGCATCCGCTGCTGTGGCGTCGTCGGGCATGCTTCTATTCTCGCAGTGCGGGAGGGCGGCGTTTGTGCGCCGGGTGCGCGGCGCACGGGTGTTCGCGTGCGCCGGGTTACCCTGGCGGGATGAGTCTCACCGTGGTGAAAGAACCGGACGCCTCCCGCTACGCGTTGCTCCGCGACGGAGAACGGATCGGCATCGCGCAGTACGAGCTGGGCAACGGCGCGATCGACTTCATCCACACGGAGGTCGACACGGACGAGCGTGAGCACGGGCTCGCCTCGACCCTCGTGCAGCAGGCGCTCGACGACATCCGGGACAACACCGACCTGCGCGTGGTGGCGTCATGCCCGTACGTGCGGCATTGGCTGGGCGAGCATCCTGACTATCAGGACTTGGAAGCGCGGTCGGGATCGGACCATTCGGCAAGCGAGTCCTCGCGCCCCTCGACCCGCTGACCGCGTCCGGCGGAGCCGACATCGATCTGGATCTTGCCGTCCCAGATGCCCTTGTCGCCGTCGCCCGCGAGCGGTGCGGGCGCCGGCAGCATCGTCTGCCGGTCGAGCTCGACCTGGGCCTCGTGACGTGTCGGAGCGAACACTTCGTCGAGAATGCCGACGACGCCGCCTGATGAGCCGCCCGTGCGCTTCGTCTTGTTCGAGAGGTCGACCCAGCCGAGTTTCGTCGCCACGATAGCGAGCACGACGAACGCCACGATGCCGCCGACGATCCACCAATTCACGGGTAAAGGGTACGCGACTCGGCTGATGACCGCACCGGGAGCACGAGCAGGGCGCCAGTGCGAGGGTGGTCGAAGACCTCGATGGGATGCGCGTAGACCTCGGTCAGCCGCTCGCCGGTGAGCACCTCCCGCGGCGCACCGTCGGCGACCACGCGCCCGTCCGCGACGAGCACGACGCGGTCGGCGTACGCGGCGGCCAGGCCGAGGTCGTGCAGCACGGCCAGCACCGCGCATCCGTCGGCCGCGAGACCGGCTGCGAGCGTCAGCACCTGCTCCTGGTGGCCGATGTCGAGCGCATCCGTCGGCTCGTCGAGCAGCACGACACGGCACTGCTGCGCGATGACGCGCGCGAGCGCGACGCGCGCGAGCTCGCCCCCGACAGCGTCGTCACGTCACGGTCGGCCAGGTGCTCGACGTCGGTGCGGGCGAGAGCATCGGCGACGATCTGGTCGTCCACTGCGCTCTGCGGGGTGCGCGCCCAGGGCATCCTGCCCATGGCGACGACATCGCGGACCGGGTAAGAGAATGCGACGCCCTTCTGTTGAAGCAGTACGCTGCGCAGGCGTCCGAGCTCGGAGATCCGGATGCTCGACGCATCCCTGTCGTCGAGCTGCACCTCGCCCGCGTCAGGGCGCACATCCCCAGCCAGCACGGAGAGCGCCGTGGACTTACCCGCGCCGTTCGGGCCGATCAGGGCAACCAATTCGCCGGGCTCGACGGCCAGATCGACGCCGTGGAGTAGCCTGCTGCCGCCGATGCTGAGGTCGACACCGCGCATCCGGGCGCCGCGGGTGCGCGTTGTCGTCTCGCTCATGCGCGACCGTCCTTGGCGCCGACGGTCCGCCGCAGCAGCACGAAGAACACCGGGCCGCCGACCAGGGCCGTGAACGTCCCGATCGGGAGGTCGGCGAAAGGGATGGCGGTTCGGGCGACAAGATCGGAACCGCTGATGAGCAGTGCGCCGCCGATCGCACTGGCAGGGATGAGCGCGCCGTGCGCGGGGCCGATCAGCAGCCGCAGCAGGTGCGGGATGATCAGGCCGACGAACGCGATGATGCCCGCGTAGCTGACCGCCGCAGCGGTGAGCAGCGCGACGATGAGCACCGCCCAGAGTCGCACACGTTCGACGTCGACCCCGAGATGCCGGGCGCTGCGCTCACCGAGTGCGAGAGCGTCGAGGCGGCGGGCGAGCATCCAGGCCCCCGAGACGCCGACCACCAGCAGCGGAACGGTGACGGCGACGGCCGTCCAGGTCGCTCCGTTGAGGGAGCCGAGCTGCCAGAACGTGACCTGCTCGCGGCTCGCGGTGTCGGCGCTGAAGACGAGGAACGCGATGATCGCGTTGGCGACGGCGTTCACCGCGATGCCGGTGAGCACCAGCATCAGCACCTGGGTTCGGCCGCGGGCGCGGGACAGCGCGTAGACGAGGATGGTCGTGAGCACGCCCATCACGAACGCGGCGGCGGGAACCGTGGCCGGGCCGAGCCACTGCAGGTCGAACACGATCACCGTGCACGCGCCGACAGCGCATCCCGCCGACACACCGACGACCGCCGGCTCAGCGAGCGGATTCGCGAAGACACCCTGCATGAGCGCGCCGGCCACGCCCAGCGCCGCCCCGACCACGACACCGAGCACCAGCCGGGGGAACCGGATATTCCACAGCGCGCCGTCTGCATATGCGGCAGCGCCCGAGGCGGCAGGGGCGAGTCCGAGCTTGCGCGCGAACGAGGCGAGGATCTCCGCGGGCGGGACCGAGAACTGGCCGAGGGCGGATGAGGTGAGCAGCACGGCGGCGAGCAGTGCGAGCATCCCGAGGATCACCGGGATGCGACGGCGGTGTGCGCGGATCACGGCGGAACCGCCGAGCACGACCGGTCTGGGTCGGGCGGTGCGTTGCGACGCCTCCGTCTCGGCACGCGCGGTCATCGCGCGACACCCGCGCGGTAGATCGCGTCGGCGAGCGAGAGCAGCACGGCCGGGGTGGCCGGACCGAACGACAGCACCTGACCGTCGGCCATGTCGACGATGCGGCGGTGCTGACCCGCAGCGGTGTCGGCGACGCCCGGTCGCTTGAGCAGCCCGTCGATTCCACCGGTCGAGGCGAGGCCGTCGGTCATCATCAGGAACACATCCGGATTCGTCGCCAGCAGCGCTTCGCTGTTCGCCGGTTTGCTGCCCGTAATGCCTGCGGCGGTCGCCACGTCGACACCGCCGACCGCGTCGATCAGGTCGTCCGGCCCCATCCCCTTGCCGAAGAGGAAGAAGACGCCCGCCGTTCCCCGGACATAGAGGAATGCGATGCGCGGCTTCTCGGCTTCGTCTGCCGGAGCGACCTCGGCGATCTTCGCCTTCGCCGCGTCGAGCTCGGTCGCGATGCGCGCCGCGAGCTTGCGCCCGAGCGCGTCGAGCCCCACGGCCTGGGCAACGGTCTCGACCTGGCTGCCGATGGTCGAGATGCTGCGTTTCGGGTCGAAGAACACGACGGTGACTCCGGATGCGCGCAGCTGATCCTGCACCTCACGCGGCCCCAGCGTTGTGTCGGTGAGCACGAGCGTCGGCCGCAGCGCGAGAATCGCCTCGCCGTTCAGCTCGTGTCCGTTCTGGGTGACGAGCGGCAGATCCTTCATCGAGTCGAGCGTGTTCGAGGAGCCCCGGCCGACCAGCCGATCGCCCAGACCGAGGCCGACGACGGTCTCGGCGAGCGTGCCGTAGATGTCGAGCGCCAGGATGCGGGATGCGTCGGTGACCGTGACGCTCGCGCCACCGGCATCCGTCATCGTGACCGGCAGCTTCGGGGTCGGGTCCTTCGCGATCGGTGCGACGTCGGCAACCGTGGCCGCGGTGGAGGGACCGGCGATCGTGCGCGGGTTCTCGAGACCGGCGCGCGCATCCGGAGCCACCGAAGTCGAGGAGGAGCTCGACGCGGTGGGCGCTGTGGCGTTCTCGACGCCGATGCCGCATCCGGAGAGCAGAAGCGACGCGGCGACCACGGCTGCGAATGCGGTGAAGCGGGCACGCCGCGGCCCGCGGACAGCGCTGTTCGCGCCGCCCGCGGGCCGGGTGGATGTGGACTCGGTCACCGTGCGACGACGCTCGCGACCTCGGCGGTGCCCCGACGGCGCACGACGACGGCCGCGATTCCGACCAGGATCAGCAGGCCGCCGACCAGCGGCCAGCCGCCGACGTCACCGCCGCCGGTGGTCGCGAGACCCGTCGCCGTGGTGCTGTCGCACTCGACCTCGGCGCCGAGCGGAGCCGAGAAGGACACGGGATCGAGCGCGTCACCGGCGTTGTAGAAGCCGGCGAATGCCTTGGCCCCGTCGGCCGTGAGCGTGACCGGGGCACCGGATGCGCGGAGCGTGCTACCCGAGGATCCGCCGCTCAGCGCGACCGTGGCGAAGGAGACGCCCTTGAAATCGCTCGGAGTGCCGCTCATGTCGGTCGAGTGCACATCGGCCACGATCGTCGCGCTGGTCGCGCTGGAGATCCGGAGCGCGATGTTCGAGATCGCCAGGTTGAGCACGCCCTCGTGTCCCGTGAACGAGACGCTTCCGGGGAACCGGATTGTGCCCTTGTCGGCGGTGGTGTTGTAGCTGCCCTTTCCGCTGCTCCACGAGTATGCGCCGTTGGCGTAGGTGACGCCGGCGAGCGTCCACGACCCGTTGGCGATGCCGCCGGAGATGTAGTTGCGGAAGCTCGACTTGACGCCCCAGGCGAGCGTCGCGCCGCTCACCGAACGGGCGACGCAGACCGGCTCCGTCGTCGCGGCGACCGGGCTGACGGCGGGCGCCGTGGTGCTGGTGCCGGGGTCGACGACTGCGTCCGGGGTCACGGTCAGCACGACGGGCGCGGCGACGGCCGGCGCGAACGCGGTGGGGTCATCCGGCGTGAAGCTGGCCGTGAGCGTGCGGGAGCCGAGCTCGAATCCGTCGAGGTGGGTGGTGACCGACCCGTTCACGAGGCGCAGGTTCGACGCGAGCGGGGTCGGTGCGGCGAAGGCTGAGACCAGACGCGCCGAAGCCGAGGGTGCGACGGATGCGACACCGTCGTAGATCGTCACCGTTCCGGCCGCCGCCGGGGAGACCGTGACAGTCACGTCGACGCCCGCGCCCGGTGTGGCGGACGGCGCGGAGGTCTTCACGGTGAGCAGGGTCGAGACGGGACCGGTGTTAGCCGTCGCGAAGGAGACCGGGGTGAAGGTGTCCTGCGTTCGGTCGGCAGAGCCGTGGGCGGCCATCGTGAAGATTCCGCACTCGACGACGGTGCAGTCGACCTGGGTGCCGTTCGAGGTGAACACGGCCTTCACGCCCGTGAGCGTACTCGAGAACGTGCCGTCTGCTCCGATCGTGCTCACCCACTTGACGTTGGCGAAGTAGCCCGCGTTCACGAACCAGGTCGGATCGTCGAGAACCGACTTCGGGCCGATCCCGACATAGACACCGAAGACGGCGGCGCCGGTCTGCTTGAACGATGACCCGCTCACGGTGAGGGATGCGCCGGCCGGGTCGATGCCGGTGGCCGGCGAGACCGAGACCGAGGCGTGGGCGGGCTCGACTGCTTTCGCGGTGATGGTGACGGTGGTCGCGGAGGAAGCGCTGCCGTCGAACGCGACCGTGTCATCGGGCGTGAACGTGGCGATCACAGGATGCGCGCCGACGCTCAGAGTCGATGTCGACAGCACGGCCGTGCGGTTGGATACCGCGGCGCTGCCGAGAGTTGTTGCTCCATCGGTGAAGACGACTGTTCCGGCGGCGTTCGGTGAGACCGTGGCGGTCAGCGTGACGGATGTGCCCTCCTCCGCGGTCGCGGGCGATGCGGCGAGCGTCGTAGTCGTCGCGGCGGGCGCCGGAGGCTCCGGAGCTGCGTAGCTCAGCGCGGTGGTCGTGTTCTGGGACGGGTCGCTGAAACCCTGGCCGTGCGCCTTGGACGTGTACAGCGCATACGAGGCGCCCGTCGAGGCGGGGACGGTGATCGACACCGAGAAGGTGCCGTCAGGGTTCATCGGCGTTTGGCGTGCGCTCCCGCTGGAGACCTCGGTTACGCCGGTCGCGATCCATACCGTCTCGGACGGGATCAGGCTTGCCGAGCCCATGTAGAAGCCCGGGAGTCCGGCCGGGCCGAGGCCGATATAGATGCCGACGCCGTCCGCCGCGAGACCGCTTCCGGTCACGGTGATCGTGCCGCCGGCTGCCGGAACCTCGGGTGCGGAGACCGCCAGGCCTGCCGCCATTGCTGGGGTCGCCGCGACGGCGGTGAGGCCGAGGCTGACGAGAGCCGTGGCCAACACGGCTGCGAGCATCCTGATGCCGCGGGTCGGTGATGAACGGGTTTCTGACGGCGGACTCGATGGTCTCATGGGCGCTCCTGTGAGCGGACCGGCCTAGGCGCCGTCCCGCTGAATTGGTCCAATGGATTAGGTAAGGCTTACCTTAGTAAGCCTCCCCTAACCTATCAGCCGCCCCCGCCCCTCGCGCAAGCCCCTCGCGCCGCTCGCGCCGCTCGCTGCTCGCTCGCGCCCGCGCTCGCGCATAACGCAATCGACTCCGGTCAAAATGCCGCTTCGACGAGCGCTGAAGCGGGATTTTGGCCGGAGTCGATTGCGTTATGCGCGAGCGAGCGAAGCGAGAGCGCGTGGGCGCGGAGCGCTAAGGGACGCGGTTGAGCCACTCCTCGGTGCCGAACTTTTCGGCTACGAGTTTGTCGGCGGCGGCGTACTCCTCGGGGGTGATGTCGCCGGGGGTCGCTCCGTAGAGTTGGGTGAAGGTCTGCTTCATCCGGTCGATGATCTCCGCGCGGGTGAGGCCGGTCTGGCTGCGCAGCGGGTCCACGCGCTTGGCGGCGCTGGCGATGCCCTTGTCGCTGATCTTCTCGCGGCCGATCCGGAGCACCTCCGTCATCTTCTCGCCGTCCATGTCGTAGCTCATGGTCACGTGATGCAGCACAGCGCCGGAGCCGAGTCGCTTCTGCGCCGCACCGCCGATCTTGCCCTTCGGACTCGTGATGTCGTTGAGAGGCTGATAGAACGCGTCGATGCCGAGCGACTTGAGGGCGACGAGTACCCACTCGTCGAGAAACGCATAGCTGTCGGCGAAGCTCATCCCCTGCACGAGGTCCGACGGTGCGTAGATCGAGTACGTGATGACGGATCCCGCCTCCATGAACATCGCCCCGCCGCCCGAGATGCGGCGCACGACGTCGAAGCCGTACTTCTTCGCGTTCTCCGCGTCGACCTCGTTCTTGCGCGACTGGAAGCTGCCGATCACGACGGCCGGCTCATCCCACTCCCAGATGCGCAGGGTGGGCTGGCGGCGCCCCTCGCCGACCTCGGTCGCGAGCACCTCGTCCAGAGCCATCTGCTGCACCGGATGCACGGCCTTCGAGTGCACGATCTGCCAGTCGTAGTCGCGCCAGCTGGTCGCCCGCGCCAGCGATCGCCGGATCGCGACCGCCACCCCCTCCGGCGAGAACCCGAGCAGGATCGCGCCCTCGGGCAGCGCGCCCCTGACAGCCGCGGCGATGTCCGCTGCACTCGACTCGGCCGAGAGCCCGTTGACGGCCCCGTCGATCGCTTCGAGAGCCGAGTCGGGTTCGAGGAAGAAGTCTCCCGCGAGGTGGAAGTCAGCCAGCTTGCCGTCGACGACGTCGAGGTCTACGACGACCAGTTTGCCGCCGGGCACCTTGTATTCACCGTGCATGACTCCAGCCTAATTCGCCCGCCGCAGGTTTCAGCCGAGAAGGGCCACGAAGCCGAGCACGGCCGCAGTGAGCGCGAGCACTCCGAGCACGATCGCGGGAACAGCTGCCTCCTTGCGACGCACGTGCACGACCACGGCCCCGATCATCACGATCACGAGCGCCACGGCGGCGATCGGGCTCAGGATGGGCGCAATCCCGGTGAGCGGCGGCAGCACGAGCCCCAGCCCGCCCAGCACCTCGGCCAACCCGATGAGCTTCACGCTCGGGCCGGAGAAGTCGCCTGCCCAGGCCATTCCGGATGCGGCGAGCGCCTCCTGGGGGCGCGCCAGCTTGGTCAGCCCCGCGGCGAGGAAGACGAGTGCGGCGAGACCGGTGACGATCCAGAAGGCGATGAGCATGACGGTGGACTCTCCCAGGTGCGATGGTTACGATTTGTTCGTAACCACATGATGCGTCACTCAGACGACTCGCACAAAAGGCACATCGGTGTTCGTAACCACCACGCGAATCACCGCGGGAAGCACGACGGGAACCACACGGGAGCCACGATGACCACGTCGACGGATGCGCACGACCCCCTGACCGCGAGCCCGTACGAGCGCGCGTGCGAGTCCCACGCCGACGCCGATCACGGCCGCGCCGTGCGCGACGTGCTCACCCGCATCGGCGACAAGTGGTCGCTGCTCGTGATCGTGACCCTGCAGCACGGCACGCTGCGCTTCGGCGAGCTGCAGCAGCACATCCCGGGCATCTCACAGCGGATGCTGACGCTGACTCTGCGTCAGCTCGAGCGCGACGGCCTGGTCACGAGGACCGTGCACGCAGAGGTTCCGCCCCGGGTTCAGTACGAACTCACCACGGTCGGGGCGACCCTGATCGAACCCTCCCTCGCCCTCGCCACCTGGGCGATCGAGCACTACCCGTCGATCGAACGCAACCGGGTCGCGTACGACGGCCGGCTGCACTGACGCCGGGTCACCCAGCGCAAACTCAGACGCGCTCCGCGATCCTCCGCCCCAACCAGTCCGTCAGATCGGCCATGACCTCCGCCCGATTGGTCTCGTTGTAGACCTCATGCCGGGCACCCGGATACACGATCGTCGTCACATCCGTCAGCCCCGACCGTTCCCGATACGCGCGCTCGAGCCGCCGAGCACTGGCCTCACCGCCGAGCGGATCGTCTCCGCCGACCTGGATCAGCAACGGCAGATCGCGGGCGAGCCGTCGGGCGGGCCGCCCGAGCAGGCGGGCGGCGTCGACCGGCCCGAACAGTTTCGGCAGCGGGGTGAGGGTCGTGAGCGGGTCGTCGACGAACGCCTGCGCGACGGCCGGGTCGCGGCTCAGCCATTCCGCGCCGGTTGTGCCGAGGTGTGCGAAGCGCTTGTTGAGGTTGTAGCCGCTGTTCATCGAGCCGAGCATCCGGTAAGCCGTGCCCGAAGGCACCGCGGCGTCGTACTCGTCCGAGTGCTCGTTGAGGATCATCTGCGCGGCGAGCGAACCCCAGCTGTGACCGAAGAGCACGAGCGGGAGGTCGGCATTCTCGCGCCGGATCAGGCGGCTGAACTCGTGCATCCCGGCCACAGCCGCACGCACACCGCCCTCGCCGAGCCGGCCGAGTTTCTCGGCATCGCTCCACTGCGCCATGCCCGTTCTGCCGTGCCCGCGGTGGTCGTCGACGTACACCGTGTATCCCGCGGCGTTGAGGTGATCGACGAGCGCACGGTACCGGCCACCGTGTTCGCCGACGCCGTGCGCGACCTGGACGACGGCCCGCGGAGTGTCCACCGGCCAGTGGTCGTAGGTGATCGCGATTCCCTGGGCGTCCGTGAAGGTAGGCACGCGCTCATTCTGGCCCACCGCATCGCTCACCGGGATTTATTTAGCGTGGCTAATTTGATAGGCTAACTATGTATGCCACAGCTCACCACTCACGATCTCAGCACAACGCTCAGGATCGCCGTCGCCCGCCTCTCGCGCCGCTTGCGCGCCGAGAAGGCCGACCACGAGCTCAGCGACACCCAGACCTCGGCCCTCGCCTTCGTCGTGCGCGAGGGCGCCGGCACCATCGGGCAGCTCAGCGACCACGAGCGGGTCAAGCCGCCGTCGATGAACCGCACGGTCAACCACCTCGAGGCCGCCGGCTATGTGCAGCGCACCCCCGACCCCGACGACGGCCGCAAGGTCGTGGTGGTCGCGACGGATGCGGGGCGAGAGCTGATCGCCGAAACTCGCCGTCGCAGAGACGCGTGGCTGCACAAGCGCCTCCGCACGCTCACCAAGGAGCAGCGCGACACGCTCGCCGAGGCCGCGGCGATCATGCGAGAGCTGGCCGACTCTTGAGCGCGATGTTCCGGTCGCTCTCCGGAGTGAACTACCGCATCTGGGCGGGCGGTGCGATCGTCTCCAATGTCGGCACCTGGATGCAGCGCACGGCCCAGGACTGGATCGTGCTCACCCAGCTCACCCACAACAACGCGGCTGCGGTCGGTTTCGTGATGGCGCTCCAGTTCGCGCCTGCCCTTCTGCTCCTTCCGGTCACCGGCTGGGCCGCCGACCGCCTCGATCGCCGCAAGTTGCTGATGTTCACCCAGGGGGCCATGGGCGCCTTGGGTCTCGGCCTCGGGATCCTGACCGTCACGGGGGTCGTCCAGCTCTGGCACGTCTACGTGTTCGCGCTGTTGCTCGGTTGCGTCGCCGCCTTCGACGCGCCTGCCCGCCAGACGTTCGTCTCCGAACTCGTCGCCGGCCCCAATCTCTCGAACGCCGTCGCGCTCAACTCGGCTTCGTTCAACGCCGCGCGCCTGATCGGGCCCGCCGTGGCCGGTCTGCTCGTCGCGGTGGTCGGCGCCGGTTGGGTGTTCCTCATCAACGCGGCGACCTTCGGCGCGGTGCTGCTCTCGCTCAAGTTCCTGCGCACCGAGAAGCTCTACCGTTCGGAGCGCGCGAGCAAGAAGCGCGGCGGCCTGGTCGAGGGCTTCCGCTACGTTCGGCGCCGCCCCGACATCATGGTCATCCTGGTGATGGTGTTCCTCATCGGCACCTTCGGCCTCAACTTCCCGATCTTCATCTCGACGATGTCGGTCAGCGTCTTCCACAAGGGCGCGGGCGAGTTCGGGCTGCTCTCCTCGATCATGGCCATCGGCTCAGTGGTCGGCGCGCTGCTCTCGGCACGCAGAGAGCGACCTCGAGTCGCCTTGCTGTTCGCCGGCGCTGCCTTCTTCGGTGTGGGATGCGCGATCGCCGCCGTCATGCCCGAGTACTGGCTGTTCGCCCTCGCGCTGATCATCATCGGCGTCTCCTCGCAGACGCTCATGACCACGGCGAACGGAACCGTGCAAATGAGCACCGACCCGCAGCTCCGCGGCCGCGTGATGGCCATCTACATGGCGATCTTCATGGGCGGAACCCCGATCGGCGCTCCGATCGTCGGTTGGGTGGCCGACACGTTCGGCCCGCGCTGGGCGCTCGGCGTCGGGGCCGCCTCGGGCTTCGCTGCTGCACTGGTCGGCGTCTTCTACCTCATCAAGTACCGCAACCTCCGCTTCCGTATGCAGGCCTGGCGGCCACGACTGACCTTCGACGCCCGCGAAGAGGTGCGCGAAGAGCTCGCAGACACCGAGGCGACAGCGGCCCGCGCATCCTGAACCCGGATGCGGGTGCTACGGTGCCGATGACGTCCGCCGCCGCCCGGTGACGGAGTCGACGCGGAAGGAGAGACGGATGTCCGTCACCTCACTGTTCGACCTGCGGTTCGCACCGGATCATCTCGAAGACGGACCGACCGCTCTCGTCGAAGTGCTGAAGCAGACCCGCACCTTCGACGGATGCATCGGGGTCGAGATCATCACCGATGTCGACGACCCCGCCCACGCCATCGCGATCGAGCACTGGGAGTCCATCGAGCACGACAACGCCTACCGCGCCTGGCGTGCCGGGGACGGAGCCTCGCACTTGGGCACTTATCTGGAGGGACCGGCGAAACTGACCCGCTTCGTGGATGTCACGGCCCTCTGATCCGGAGCCGGTTATAAAGTCGTGACGCCCGCGGACACTGCCGCGCCGGTGCTCTGACGCACGACGAGCTCGGGCTGGTAGACGATCTGGCGCGGGGGCAGCGTTGGGTCCTCGGCCTCTTCGAGCAGGATCTCCACCGCCGTCTCGCCGATGAGCACGCTGGGCTGCCGGATGGACGAGAGCGGCACGACAGCCGCGCTCGCGAACCCGATGTCGTCGTAGCCGATCAACCCGACCTCGTCGGGAACGTGCATCGACGCCTGCTCCATCGCCTGCAGCAGTCCCATGGCGAGCAGGTCGTTCGCTGCGAAGATCCCGTCGGGGCGCGACTCGGGCGGCCGGGCGGCGAGCGAGCGTCCGGCTTCGCGCCCTTCGGCGACCGTGAGGGCTCCCACAGGCACCACTTCGAGCGTGGCTCCCGGATGCGCGGCCACGGCCCGGCGGGCACCCTCCAACCGGTCGACGACCTGGCGGATCTCGGTCGGTCCACCGACGTAGGCGATGCGGCGGCGGCCGGTGTCGAGCAGGTGTGCGGCCGCCAGTTCCCCGCCGGCCTCGTCGTCGACGGACACCGAGCTGAAGGTCGAGTCCGCGCTCGTGCGGTCGACCAGGACGGCAGGGATGCCCCGCTCGCGCAATCGACGCAACCTCGGGATGATGTTGCCGAACGGGGACACGAGCACGCCGTGCATCCGCTGTTCCTCGAAGAGGTCGAGATAGGCGGACTCCCGCTCCGCTTTCTCGTCACTGTTGCCCAGGATGATCGACAGGCCCTCGGCAGCGGCCCTCGCCTCCGCGCCGCGAGCGAGGTCGGTGAAGAAGGGGTTGGCGACATCGAGGATGATGAGACCGAGGGCGCGGCTCCGGCCGGCTCGCAGTTGGCGGGCTGCATCATTGCGCACGAACCCGAGTTTCTCGATGGCGGAATGCACCTTGTCGACCGTGGTCTCTGCGACTTTCTCGGGCCGGTTGAGCACATTCGAGACGGTGCCGACCGATACGCCTGCAAGAGCAGCGACGTCGCGTACGCTCACCGAGGGCATGGCCACCACCTTCCAGGTTCTGGTCGCGGCAGGGCCGCCGCATGAACGACAGTGTACGTCAAGAATTGATATCTGAATCGTTTTAATGCAGTCTTGACGGCAGCGATCGTCGGTCATAGAGTGCTGGCAGGTCAGTTCAATTAAAACGTTTCAGCACGGCCGGCATGCGACGGCCCTCGACGGGGAGGCTCAGGTTTCGTCAATGTCGACAGACCAAACACCCATCGGTGGAAGCAAGGCGGAGCCGCCCGAAGCCCCCTCGACAGCGCTCTCGCCAGCGGTGCTCGAGCTCCGCAAGGTGGCCAAGTCCTTCGGCAGCGTCGTCGCGCTCAAGTCGGCCGATCTCACGGTGCGCCAGGCGTCGATCCACGCGCTGGTCGGCGAGAACGGCGCCGGTAAATCCACTCTCGTCAAGATCGTCGCCGGGCTCTACCAACGCGACTCCGGGGAGCTGCTCTTTCGCGGCGAATCCGTCGACTTCTCGAGCACCGCCGCTGCGAAGGCCGCCGGGATCGCCGTGATCTACCAGGAGCCCACGTTGTTCCCCGACCTCTCGGTCACCGAGAACATCTTCATGGGCCGGCAGCCCACCGATCGTCTCGGACGCATCGATCGCAAGAAGATGAAGGCCGAGGCCCGCGCGATCTTCTCCCGCCTGGCCGTCTCCATCGATCCGGATCGTCTCGCGGAGGGCCTGTCGATCGCCGATCAGCAGATCATCGAGATCGCCAAGGCCATCTCCCTTGATGCGCGCCTTCTGATCATGGACGAGCCGACCGCCGCTCTCTCCGGCGTCGAGGTCGATCGCTTGTTCTCGGTGGCGCGCAGCCTGCGCGACGAAGGTCGCGGCATCGTCTTCATCTCGCACCGGTTCGACGAGGTGTTCGCGCTCTGCGACACCATCACGGTCATGCGCGACGGGGCATACATCTCCACGGATGCCACACGCGACGTCTCCGAGGACGAGATCGTCCGGCGCATGGTCGGCCGTGACGTCACGGACCTCTTTCCCAAGCAGGAAGCCACGATCGGCGAAGAGCTGCTCGTCGTCGAAGGAATCTCGTTGTCGGGCGTGTTCCACGACATCAGCTTCTCGGTGCGGTCCGGCGAGATCGTCGCCCTGGCCGGACTGGTGGGCGCGGGCCGCAGCGAGATCGCTCGCGCCGTCTTCGGCGTCGACGGATACCAGACCGGTTCCGTGCGCGTCGACGGGAGGAGCATCCCGAAACGCAACCCGGCCGCGGCCATGTCAGCCGGGCTCGCGCTCGTTCCCGAGGATCGCAGGCGCCAGGGACTCATCCTCGAGACGTCTGTCGCCCGCAACACCACCCTCGCGATCCGCAAGAAGCTGGCGAAGTTCGGGTTCATCCGAAATGCGAGCGAGAACAGTGCCGCACGGGAATGGTCTGCACGACTGCAGGTGAAGACTGCTGCACTCGACACGCTCGCAGGCACGCTGAGCGGCGGCAATCAGCAGAAGGTCGTGTTAGGCAAGTGGCTCGCCACGGACCCGCGCGTACTCATCATCGACGAGCCCACTCGAGGTATCGATGTCGGCACGAAAGCAGAAGTGCACCGCCTCACGTCCGAGCTGGCGGGCCGCGGGATCGGCATCCTCATGATCTCCTCGGAGCTGCCGGAAGTGCTCGGCATGGCCGACCGCATCCTCGTGGTGCGTGAGGGCCGCATCACCGCGGAGTTCAGCCGAGCGGAGGCGACGGCGGAGAACGTCATGTACGCCGCCACCCATGAGGCGGAAGGAGCGACGAAATGACCACGCTCCAGACCGACGACCCGCGCACGAACGTCGTCGCCCGCGGCCTCCGCACGTTCTTCGGGGCGAGGGAGACCGGCATCCTGATCGCGCTGATCGCGGTCATCGCGATCACCACGGCGGTGAACCCGAGCTTCTTGTTCAGCACCGACGGCTGGCGCGATCTGCTGCTGACGCCGTCGATCCTGGTGCTCGTCGCCGTCGGGCAGGCGATGGTGATCATCACCCGGAGCGTCGACCTGTCCGTCGGCTCGGTCGTCGGGCTCACGGCCTACTTGACGGGACGCCTCTTCATCGACGTGCCGGGCATCCCGATCATCGCCGTCTTCCTCATCGGCGCTCTCGCAGGAGGTTTCCTCGGCCTGATCAACGGTGCGCTCGTCGCCTTCGGCAAGGTGCCCGCTCTCGTCATCACCCTCGGAACCCTGTACGTGTATCGAGGGATCAACGTGCTCTGGGCGGGAGGAAACAGGATCAACGCCAGCGATCTGCCGAGCGACTTCCTCAACCTCGGCACCAACTCGTTCCTGGGCATCCCGTACCTCACGATCTTGGCGCTCGTCGTCGTGCTCATCGCGGGCTGGTACATGCGCAACAAGCGCGGCGGCCGCGAACTGTATGCGATCGGGTCCGACCCGGAGGCGGCCGAGCTGTACGGCTTGAAGGTGACCCAGCGCATCCTGGTCGCCTTCGTGCTCTGCGGAGCCCTCGCAGGTCTTGCCGGCGTGCTGTTCTCGGCCCGCTACGGAACCACCAACTCGCAGACCGGAACCGGCCTCGAACTACAGGCCGTCGGCGCGGCCGTGATCGGTGGTGTCGCCATCTTCGGCGGCAGCGGTTCGGTGTACGGCGCCGCGATCGGCGCGATGCTGTTGCTCACGATCAACCGGGCGCTGCCCATCCTCGGCATCCAGGACTTCTGGCAGCAGGCCGTGGTCGGCGTGCTCATCATCGGCGCCATCGTGCTCGACCGCGTACTAGCGCTCCGGCTGTCCAGAAGGCTCGTGGCCGAGAGGGAGGTCGAGAAGTGACCAGCATCGACGTCTCCAAAGAAGTAAGCCCCGCGGCGGCTCGCGTCTACGTGGACTACGGGCGGCCGGCCTGGCAGCGCTGGCTGCTCTCCCGCGAGTCCGCCGTGATCGCCGGGCTCATCGTCGTGGCCATCGTCGCCAGTCTTGTCGTTCCCAACTTCGGCACGACGACGACGCTCGGATTCCTGCTGCTCGACGCCACGCCCATCCTGCTCATCGCGTTGCCGATGACGCTCGTGATCGTGAGCGGCGAGATCGACCTCTCGGTCGCCAGCACGCTCGGTCTCAGCAGCGTGACCCTGGGTGTGCTCACCAAAGCAGGCTGGCCGATCGAGGCGGCGATGGTCGTCTGCCTCGTCGTCGGGCTTGTCGCGGGAGCGATCAACGGATTCCTCGTCACAGTCGTCGGTCTCCCATCGCTCGCGGTGACCATCGGCACACTCGCCCTCTATCGCGGCATTGCCGTCGGGCTGCTCGGCACGACGGCGATCACCGACTTCCCGCTCTTCTGGCAGACGCTCGTGCAGTCGCGGATAGGCCAGACCGGCATACCCCTCGTGATGGTCCTCGTCCTGGTGCTGATCATCGTCTTCGCGGTTCTCCTCCACTTCACGCCGTACGGACGCGGCTTGTTCGCGCTCGGCCTGAGCAAGGACACGGCTGCGTTCTCGGGCGTCAACGTCAACCGCACGAAGTTCATCGCCTTCTTGCTCACCGGACTCGTCTCGGCGCTCGCAGGAATCTATTGGACGCTGCGCTACGGCAGCGCCCGCGGCGACAACGCGATCGGCCTGGAGCTCTCCGTGATCGCGGCAGTCCTGCTCGGCGGTGTCTCGATCTTCGGCGGCAAGGGCGCGCTGCACGGGGTCATCGCGGGCGTGCTGCTCATCGGAGTGCTGCAGAGCGCGCTCCGGCTCGCCAACGTGAGCTCGGACGCCATCAACATCATCACGGGCGTGCTCCTCATCGTGTCCGTCCTGTCCCCCCGCGTCGTCGGCTGGATACGTGCGAGTCGCGCATCCCGTCGGCGATCTCGAACCTGACCGGCTCGGGGCCCTCCGCAAGCAGTCCCACCACGACTCAGCACCACAAGCAGCACCAGCAGTCATCCATCGAAAGGAACAAAGATGTTGCCTCACACCACCAGCCGGAAGGCGCTCAAACGCGCCCTCGGAATCGGCGCCGGCATCGTCGCCCTCGCCCTCGTCGCGACGGGGTGCTCGAGCAGCGGCTCCGGCGGCGGATCGACCTCCGGCGGAGACAAGAACTACAAGATCACCTTCCTGCCCAAGAACCTCGGCAACCCGTACTTCGACACCTCGGACAAGGGTGGCCAGACGGCCGTCAAATCGTTCGGTGGCACGTACAACCAGGTCGGCCCATCGACCGCCACCGCCGACGCTCAGGTGAGCTACATCAACACACTCACCCAGCAGGGCGTCGGTGCGATCGTGCTCTCGGCCAACGACCCGACCGCTCTCGGCAGCGCCCTGACTCAAGCCAAGGCCTCCAACGTCAAGATCGTCACCTTCGACTCAGACACCGACCCGAAGTTCCGCGACGTGTTCGTCAACCAGGCGACCGCGGAGGGCATCGCCAAGGTGCAGGTCGACACGATCACCAAGGAGATCGGCGACAGCGGCGAGATCGCCATCCTGTCGGCCTCCGCCAATGCGACCAACCAGAACGCCTGGATCGACCTGATGAAGAAGGACCTCGAGGCGAACCACCCGAACGTCAAGCTCGTCGACACCGTGTACGGCAACGACGACGACCAGACCTCGTTCGACAAGACGGCGGCGCTGCTCCAGTCCCACCCGGACCTCAAGGGCATCGTGTCGCCGACGACGGTCGGTATCGCCGCCGCCGCGCGATATCTGTCGACCTCGGCGTTCAAGGGCAAGGTCAAGCTCACCGGTCTCGGCACGCCGAACCAGATGCGTGAATTCGTCAAAGACGGAACGGTCGACGAGTTCGCCCTGTGGAACCCCGAAGACCTCGGCTACCTGGCCGCGTTCACGGCCAAGGCTCTGATCGACGGAACCATCACCGGAAAGAAGGGCGACTCCTTCGAAGCAGGCAAGCTCGGCACCTTCAAGGTCGGCGACAACGCCACCGTCCTCCTCGGCGACCCGTTCGTCTTCAACAAGGACAACATCGACAAGTTCAACTTCTAGCCAGAACCTGCCCGACCGACACCGACCCCCTAAGGACATCCCATGCAACGCGCGTGCTTCCGGCTACAGGTGCGGCCAGACCGCCTCGCCGAGTACCGCGAGCGTCACGCCGCCGTCTGGCCCGAGATGCTCGCTGCCCTTGAAGGGACGGGCTGGGACAACTACTCCCTCTTCCTCGCCGATGACGGCCTGCTCATCGGCTACGTCGAGGCCACCGACAGCATCGCCGAGGCGCAGGCCCGGATGGCGCTCACCGATGTGAACGCCCGCTGGCAGGCCGAGATGAACCAGTTCTTCGAAGGGCTCGACGGGTCGGCACCCGACGAGGGCTTCGATCTCCTCCCCGAGATCTTCCATCTCGAGGACCAGCTCACCACCACGAAACGAATGACGGACGAATCATGACTGCCTTCTCATCCATCGCCCCTCTGCTCGAACAGCAGGCGATCGAACTCCCCTCCTGGGCGTTCGGAAACTCCGGAACCCGCTTCAAGGTGTTCGGCTCGGCCGGGACCCCGCGCGATCCCTACGAGAAGATCTCGGATGCCGCCCAGGTGCAGAAGCACACCGGCCTCGCCCCGTCCGTCGCCCTGCACATCCCGTGGGACCTGGTCGACTCGTACTCCGATCTGAAGAAGCACGCCGAAGACAACGGCGTCGAGCTCGGGACGATCAACTCGAACACGTTCCAGGACGACGACTACAAGCTGGGCTCGGTCACGCACTCCGACCCGCGCATCCGTCAGAAGGCGATCGACCACCACTTCGCGTGCATCGACGTAATGAACGAGACCGGCTCGCGCGACCTCAAGATCTGGCTCGCCGACGGCACGAACTACCCGGGGCAGGATGACATGCGCGCCCGGCAGGACCGCCTCACCGACTCGCTGCAGCAGATCTACGCCCGCCTCGGCGACGACCAGCGGCTCGTGCTCGAGTACAAGTTCTTCGAGCCGGCGTTCTACCACACGGATGTTCCCGACTGGGGAACCAGCTACGCCCAGGTCGCCGCGCTCGGCGACAAGGCGATGGTCTGCCTCGACACCGGACACCACGCCCCAGGCACGAACATCGAGTTCATCGTGATGCAGCTGCTGCGCCTCGGAAAGCTCGGCTCCTTCGACTTCAACTCGCGGTTCTATGCCGACGACGACCTCATCGTGGGCGCGGCCGACCCGTTCCAGCTGTTCCGCATCCTGAGCGAGGTGATCCGCGGCGGCGGCTACGGCCCCGACTCGGGCGTCGCCTTCATGCTCGACCAGTGCCACAACATCGAGAAGAAGATCCCGGGCCAGATCCGCTCGGTGCTGAACGTTCAGGAGATGACCGCCCGTGCACTGCTGATCGACCAGGATGCGCTGGCCGCCGCCCAGGCCGAAGGCGACGTTCTCGGCGCCAACGGCATCCTGATGGACGCGTTCTACACCGACGTTCGCCCCGACCTCGCCGCCTGGCGTGAGTCGCGCGGCCTGCCCGCCGACCCGATGGCCTCGTACAAGGCCTCGGGATACCAGGAGAAGATCGAAGCCGACCGCGTCGGCGGAACCCAAGCCGGATGGGGAGCCTGATGACCAACCCGACCGTTGCCGCGCTGATCGCGCGCTCCAACCGCCTGGGCGCAGACCCGAAGAACACGAACTACGCCGGCGGCAACACGTCGGCCAAGGGCTCCGAGACCGACCCGGTCACCGGTGAGCCGGTCGAACTGCTGTGGGTCAAGGGCTCCGGCGGCGACCTCGGCACGCTGAAGGAGGGCGGCCTGGCCGTGCTCCGTCTCGACCGCCTCCGTGCACTCGTTGACGTCTATCCGGGCGTCGACCGCGAAGACGAGATGGTGGCTGCCTTCGACTACACCCTGCACGGCAAGGGCGGTGCGGCTCCGTCGATCGACACGGCCATGCACGGCCTGGTGGATGCGGCCCACGTCGACCACCTGCATCCCGACTCCGGCATCGCGATTGCGACGGCAGCCGACGGCGAGCGTTTGACCGCTGAGGCGTTCGGCGGCAAGGTCGTCTGGGTTCCATGGCGTCGCCCCGGCTTCCAGCTCGGCCTCGACATCGCTGCGATCAAGGCGGCGAATCCGGATGCCATCGGCACCGTCCTCGGCGGCCACGGCATCACCGCGTGGGGCGACACCAGCGAGGAGGCCGAGGCCAACTCGCTGTGGATCATCGAGACCGCCGCCGCGTACATCGCCGAGCACGGGCGCCCCGAACCTTTCGGTCCCGGCTTGGCCGGTTGCGAGCCTCTGCCTCAGGATGAGCGGCGCGCGAAAGCGGCCGCCCTCGCTCCGCACCTGCGCGCAATCGCGTCGACCGATCGCCCGCAGGTCGGCCACTTCAGCGATGCGGACGTCGTGCTCGACTTCCTGGCCGCCGCGGAGCACCCCGGCTCGCCGCCCTCGGCACCAGCTGCCCCGACCACTTCCTGCGCACCAAGATCAAGCCGCTCGTGCTCGACCTCCCCGCGGACGCATCGATCGAGGACTCAGTCGCGCGACTCGAGGAGCTGCACGAGCAGTACCGGGCCGACTACCAGGCGTACTACGACCGCCACGCGACACCCGACTCCCCCGCCATCCGCGGTGCGGACCCGGCCATCGTGCTGATCCCCGGCGTCGGGATGTTCTCCTACGGCGCGAACAAGCAGACCGCCCGAGTCGCCGGCGAGTTCTACATCAACGCCATCAACGTGATGCGCGGGGCGGAAGCCCTCTCGACGTACGCCCCGATCGACGAGGCGGAGAAGTTCCGCATCGAGTACTGGGCACTCGAGGAGGCCAAGCTGCAGCGGCTACCCAAGCCGAAGCCGCTCGCCTCACGCATCGCGCTCGTCACTGGTGCGGCATCCGGAATCGGCAAGGCGATCGCCACCCGACTCGCCGCCGAGGGCGCGTGCGTCGTCATCGCCGACCTCGACCTCGAGAAGGCGCAGGCCGCTGCCGCCGAACTGGGCAACACGGATGTGGCGATCGGCATCAAAGCAGACGTCACCGATGAGCGCGCAGTCGCCGCCGCTGTCGAGGCCACACTGCTCGCGTTCGGCGGGCTCGACCTCGTGGTCAACAACGCAGGGCTCTCGCTCTCGAAGTCGCTGCTCGACACGACCGTCGCCGACTGGGATCTGCAGCACAACGTGATGGCGAAGGGCTCGTTCCTGGTCTCACGTGCCGCTGCCCGGGTGCTGATCGACCAGAAGCTCGGTGGCGACATCGTCTACATCTCTTCGAAGAACTCGATCTTCGCCGGCCCGAACAACATCGCGTACTCGGCGACGAAGGCCGACCAGGCGCATCAGGTGCGTCTGCTCGCGGCCGAGCTCGGCGAGTACGGTGTGCGTGTGAACGGGATCAACCCTGACGGTGTCGTGCGCGGCTCCGGCATCTTCGCCGGCGGCTGGGGCGCGAAGCGAGCCGCCGTCTACGGCGTGCCCGAGGAAGAGCTGGGCCAGTACTACGCCCAGCGCACGCTGCTGAAGCGCGAGGTGCTCCCGGAGCACGTCGCCAACGCGGTGTTCGTGCTCTGCACCTCGGACCTCGACCACACCACCGGTCTGCACATCCCGGTCGACGCCGGCGTGGCTGCCGCCTTCCTGCGATGAGCGAGACCGGGGCCGTCGCGGCGGTCGACCTCGGCGCCACCAGCGGGCGGGTGATGCTCGGCCGGGTCGGTCCGAACACCCTCGAACTGACCGAGGTCGCGCGCTTCCTCAACACCCCCGTGCGGCTCTGGAACGGCTCGCGAGCCGCCCTGCACTGGGATGCCGTGGGCCTGTACTCGGCGGCGGTTCAGGGACTCGCGGCGGCGGTGCGCGCCGAGCCGGGCATCCGGAGCATCGGAGTGGACGCGTGGGCCGTCGACTACGGACTGCTGTCGAGTGGTCGGCTGCGCGGCATCCCGCACCACTACCGCGACGAGCGCAGCGAGCGCGGGGTCGAAGCGGTGCACCGGATCGCCGACCCTACTGAGCTCTACCAGCAGAACGGGCTGCAGTTCCTGCCCTTCAACAGCCTGTACCAGTTCACGGCCGACGCCGAGGACGGGCTGCTTCAGGATGCGGACACCGCGCTCCTCATCCCCGACCTGGTCGCCTACTGGTTGACCGGGCGACGGGTCGCCGAGCGGACCAACGCGTCCACGACCGGGCTCCTCACGCTGGACGGAGAGTGGAACGACGCGCTGATCGAGCGGCTGGGGCTCCCGCGGGGATCCTCCCGGAGCTCGTCGATCCAGGCGAGGTGATCGGGTCGCTGCTCCCTGCGGTCGCCGCCGAGCTGCGGCTGCCCGCCGGGTCCGGTTCGGGCCGGGGTTCAGCCGCCGGCCCGGTCGTCACGGCGGTCGGATCCCACGACACCGCTTCCGCCGTGCTCGCCGTGCCCATGCGCCCCGAATCGGCAGCGTACATCTCCTGCGGAACCTGGGGTCTCGTCGGGGTCGAACTCGACCACCCTGTGCTCAGTGAGGCCGGACGTCTCGCGAACGTGACCAACGAGCGGGCGGTTGGCGGGCGCATCCGGTACCTGCACAACGTCATGGGGCTCTGGCTGCTGAGCGAGTCGCTGCGCACCTGGCAGGCGCGGGGCGAGGATGCCGAGCTCGCGTCTCTGCTTGAGCGTGCGGCGCAGCCCGGGGTGCCGTTCACGCTGTTCGACGCGGAGGATCCCCGCTTTCTCGCGCCCGGCGATATCCCCGCGCGGATTGCGGACTGGTGCCGCGAGCACGATCAGCCGGCGCCCACGGATCACGTCTCGATTGTCCGCAGCATCATCGAGAGCCTCGCCGAAGCGCTCGCGTCGACCGTACATCAGGTGGCCTCGCTGGCCGGCGTCCCGGTCGAGACGGTGCACGTCGTCGGCGGCGGCGCTCGCAACACTCTCCTGTGCCGCGCGGTCGCCGACCGTTCGGGCCTGCCTGTCGTCGCCGGTCCTGTCGAGGCCACCGCGATCGGGAACGTCCTCGTTCAGGCAGGCGCTGTCGGTCTGACGGATGCGTCGCCCGAGGCTCTCCGTGCGCTGGTCGCCGCGACCTTCCCGCCCACCCGATACGAGCCGACCGCCCGCCGCTAGCCCCTGCGGCTGCGGCTGCGGCGTGCGACTGCGGCGGTCACCTGGGAACGGCACCCAGAGACGCCGGTTAGGCTCGACGGATGACTTCGACTCCCGAAACCTTCGACCGTGTGACGATGTTCGGCGCCGACTGGTGCCGCGACTGCCGCCGCTCCAAGGCCCTCTTCGAGCGGCTCGGCACCGAGTTCGACTACGTCGACCTTGAGGCCGTTCAGGATGGCGCCGAGCGCGCGAAGGCCATCAGCGGCCGCACGAACATCCCCGTCATCGTCTTCCCCGACGGCGCACATCTCGTCGAGCCCACCGACGCCGAGCTCGAAGACGCCCTCGCAGCGCGCTGACCTTCTGCTTTAATTCTGCCCGTTACGGCTCGTCGTCTTCGTCGTCCGGGTCGTAGCGTTCGGGTTCGATGACGCCGTCTGCGTCATATGGCCCTACACCGCGCCCCTCCGCCAGTTCGTCGACGTCGAACGCCTCCGGCTCATCGAACGCATCGTCCCTCGGGTCGCTCATCGCGCTCTCCTCCCTGCTCTCCAGCGAGTCCACACATCGGCGCCGTCGCCGACACCCCGCACGCTAGCCGCGCATCCGTCGCGCCGCCAGCCCTGAGGGTCTATCGACTCGTGCGAAAACCGCGCGTCAGCCGGCGACGAGCCGATCGGGCTTCCCGTGCCCGGGGCACACGAGCCGCGGGTGCAGTGACTCGATCAGCGCCGTGGTCGCGAGTGCCGCATCCTTGTCGCTGATCAAGAAGCCGGGAAGCTGTCGCAGCCGCCCGCCCCGCACCATCACAGCGTCCCCGACGAACACGACACCGTGCCAGGTCAGGATCAGATGCCCGGGCGTGTGCCCCGGCGCCGGCAGCGCCGAGAGACCCGGAATGATCGACGTCTCACCATCGATCTCCCGCAGCGACGCAGGGGGCGCCGTCGGGTTGACCTTCTTCATCATCCGACGCGCGCGCGTGGGCGGCTCGACCTCCCGGCGCAGGATGGCCGCATCCGCGCGCCCGATCCACACTGTGACGCCGAGCGCATCCTGAATCGCCGGGGCCGCGCCCGAGTGGTCGGGGTCGTAGTGCGTGAGCACCACATCCGTCACCCGAGGGATCTTGCTGTGCGCACCGGCCAGCTCGGCGAGGACTGCCTTGGCTCCGGATGCGAGACCCGGGTCGATCAGCACGCTGCGATCCGAACCGGCCACGAGATACCCGTGGGCACCGGCGGTCTTGTCGAGGGCGTAGACGTTTTCGGTGAGCTCGCGCATACGTCCAGCATCCCACCACCGAAACTGGGAAGCAGCCCCGACTCAGAGCCCGCTGTGCACAATGCCATTCACACCTCCTGTTGGACATCTGACTCGACCGGGCGGAGGCTGGCGGTATGGAGTACACACACCTCGGCCGTTCCGGCCTCGTCGTCTCGCGTCTCGCCCTCGGCACCATGAACTTCGGGCCGCAGACGAGCGAAGAGGATTCGCACGCGATCATGGATGCCGCCCTCGACTACGGCATCAACTACTTCGACAGCGCCAACGTCTACGGCCAGCACAAGGGCCGCGGCGCCACCGAGTCGATCATCGGCGACTGGTTCGCCAAGGGCGACGGCCGCCGCGAGAAGACCGTGCTCGCGACCAAGCTCTACGGCAACATGGGCGACTGGCCGAACGAGGGCAAGCTGTCGGCGTTGAACATCCGCCGGGCACTGGATGCGAGCCTCGCCCGCTTGAAGACCGACCACATCGACATCTACCAGTTCCACCACGTCGACCGGGAGACCCCCTGGGACGAGATCTGGCAGGCGATGGAGGTCGCGGTCGCGCAGGGCAAGATCCTCTACGCGGGCTCCAGCAACTTCGCCGGTTGGCACATCGCCACCGCGCAGGCGGAGGCCCGCCGCCGCAACTACACCGGTCTCGTCAGCGAGCAGTCGATCTACAACCTGCTCACGCGCCAGGTCGAGCTCGAGGTGCTGCCCGCCGCTCAGGCGAACGGCGTCGGAGTGATCGCCTGGTCGCCGCTGCAGGGAGGCCTGCTCGGCGGCGTCATCCGCAAGCAGAACGAGGGCAAGCGTCGCCTCGAAGGTCGCGCTGCCGACACACTTGCGACCCACCGCAGTGCGATCGAGGCCTACGAGGCGTTCGCCGACGAGCTCGGCCACGAGCCCGGAGACATCGCGCTCGCCTGGCTGCTGCACCAGCCCGCGGTCACCGCCCCGATCATCGGCCCGCGCACCGGCGAGCAGCTGGATGCGGCCGTTCGCGCGCTCGACGTCAAGCTCGACGCCGCGGCGCTCGCCCGGCTCGACGAGATCTTCCCCGGGCACAAGACCGCGCCGGAGCACTACGCGTGGTGATCCGCGCATCCTGAGCGCGATGTCTCGCTGAGCACCTCTGAACCCCGACTCCGAACTCCCGAAGACCCCCGAAAGGATCTTTCGACCCATGAAGACCCGTAACATCGCCGACCTCGAAGTGAGCGCGATCGGCCTGGGCGGCATGCCCATGTCGATCGAGGGCCGCCCCGACGAGGCACGCTCCATCGCCACCATCCACGCCGCTCTCGAGGTCGGCGTCACCTTCTTCGACACCGCCGACGCGTACCACCTGCACGCCGACGAAGTCGGACACAACGAGACCCTGATCGCCGATGCTGTGCGCAGCTGGGGCGGCGACACGTCCCAGGTGCTCATCGCCACGAAGGGCGGCCACCTCCGTCCCGGCGACGGCAGCTGGTACGTCGACGGCCGGCCCGAGTACGTCAAGGAAGCCGCGAAGGCGTCCCTCGCCCGGCTCGGCGGGGATGCGATCGGTCTCTACCAGTTCCACCGCCCCGACCCCGCAGTGCCGTACGAGGAGTCGGTCGGCGCGATCCGCGACCTCCTCGACGACGGCGTGATCCGCCTCGCGGGGATCTCGAATGCGGACCCCGATCAGATCGAGCAGGCCCAGAGCATCCTGGGCGGCCGTCTCGTGTCGGTGCAGAACCAGTTCTCGCCGGCGTTCCGTTCGAGCGAGCCCGAACTGGAGCTCGCCGACCGGATGGGCATCGCCTTCCTCCCGTGGAGCCCGCTCGGCGGCATCAAGTCGGCCGGCGCGCTCGGCGACCGGTTCGCCCCCTTCCAGCAAGTGGCGGATGCACGCGGCGTCAGCCCGCAGGTCGTGGCGCTCGCCTGGCACCTCGCCAAGAGCCCGCACGTGATCCCGATCCCCGGCGCATCCCGCCCCGAGTCCATCCGCGACTCGGTGACGGCCGTCGACCTCGAGCTCACCCCGGAGGAGTTCGCCGCGCTCGACGCCGCGTAGGGCCGGCGGGCGCTAGCCGTCGATGTTGCTGACGAGCGCGGCGACCTCGGCGGCGCGCTGCTCCCGCGTGTCCACGCGGCCCGGGATGCCCGGCCGCGTCTGCCAGGGCAAGGGTCCGGATGCGCGCCGATACTCCACCCCGACCGTGTCGAGCCGCGTGAGGTGCGTCTCGAGCCGTCGCGAGAATCCGTCGAAGTCGCGCGGAGCCGACGACCACAGAGCCTCGGCCAGGGCGCTCAACCTCGGGAACGCGAAGTAGTCGAGCGTCCGGGGCGAGTCCATGTACTCGGTCCACAGGTTCGCCTGACCGCCGAGCACGTGCGCTCGCTCGGCCTCGCTCAGCTCGGCGGGTACGGGGTTGAAGCGGTACACATCCTCGACCGTGATGACGACGACCAGCGGGATGGGCTCATCCGGTCGCTCCGATTGCCGGTAGTTGAGGTACATCGTGTGGTCGGGGCAGAGCACGACGTCGTGTCCCGCTCGCGCAGCGGCGAGCGCGCCCGTCTCCCCGCGCCAGGATGCGACGACCACACCCGGTGCGAGCCCTCCCTCGAGGATCTCGTCCCAGCCGAACAGCCGCCGCCCCCGCGCCATGAGGTGGTCGTCGAGTTGACGGATGAACCAGCTCTGCAGCTGCTCCTCGTCGTCGACACCGAGCTCACGCATGCGCTCCTGGGTTCGCGCATCCGTTCGCCACTGGTCTTTCAGACATTCGTCGCCGCCGACCCCGATGTACGGCGACGGGAAGATGTCGAGTACCTCGTCGAGCACGTTCCGGAAGAACTCGACAGTGGCGTCTTCGAGGTTGAGCACGTGCCGGATGATTCCCCACCGCGTGCCGACCTCCAGCGCCTCACCTGTGACGCCGAGCTCCGGATACGCCGCGATCGCCGCCTGCACATGCCCGGGTGATTCGATCTCCGGCACGACCGTGATCCCACGCGCCTCCGCGTACGCCACGATCTCGCGCAGATCGGCCTGCGTGTAGTACCCGCCGTGCGGACGGCCGTCGCCGGGCGCATCCTTGCCGTAGCCGACCTGCGACTCGCGCCGCCACGCGCCGACCTCGGTGAGCCGGGGGTAGCGGGTGATCTGGATGCGCCATCCCTGGTCGTCCGTCAGGTGCAGCTGCAGCACGTTCAGGCGGTGCATCGCCATCAGATCGATGAAACGCAGCACGTCGTGCTTGGGCAGAAAGTGCCGGGCGACGTCGAGCATCACACCCCGCCATCCGAACCGGGGCTCGTCCTCGACCTCGCACACCGGCGCCGCCCAGCGCACACCGTGGACAGGCGAGCGGCGGTACACCTCGGCGGGCAGCAGCTGCAGAAACGCCTGGGTGCCGTAGTGGACCCCGGATGCGCTGCCACCGACGATCCGCACGCTCCCGTCGGTCACACTCAGCCGATACGCCTCCGCGCCCAGGGACGCGTCGATGGCGAGCCGGATGCTGCCTGCTGTCTCGCCCGGCGCATCCTGTGCCGCGGCACTTCGCACGAAGCCGGTCGAGGCGGTGAGCACCGACCACAGCCACGCGGCGGGGCGCTCAGCTCCGGAATCGACCTCGAACCGGGTCGCCGCGGTGAACACGAACTCGCCGTCGCCTTCGACGACGCGCACGGGTGCAGGCAGCAAGCGTGACGCGGCCGTCACCCGACGCTCGCGTCCGGTGCGCCGGCGCCCCCGGTCGCGCTCTTGGTGTCGGGCTGGGTAGAGGCGCCGGACGAACCGCGATGCCGCTCCGGATGGCGCTCCCCGTGCCGCTCGGGCGCAAGCCGCTGGCTCTTCACCGCCTCGTACGTCAGCCGCAGCGACTCGGTCATCTGGTCGTACAGCTGCTGCGCGATCCGGACGAACAGGAAGTCGACGAGCGCAAGTTGTGCGATGCGGCTCGCCATCGCTCCTGACCGGTAGAGACTCTCGCGGGCCTGTGTCGTCAGCACGAAGTCGCACTCGTCGGCGATCCGGGAGTCCGGGAAATTCGTGATCGCCACCGTGGTCGCCCCCGCGGCGTGCGCGACGGCCAGCGCGTGATTGGTCTCGGCGGTCAATCCCGAGTGTGAGACGCCGATGGCGACGTTGCCCGGTTTCTGCAGCGCCGCCGAGGAGAGCGCGAGGTGCGAATCCGCCGTGCAGAACGCGGTGATTCCGATGCGGGAGAGCTTCTGTTGCAGATCCTGAGCGGTGAGGCTGCTCGATCCGGCGCCGTAGACGTCGACGCGTGGTGCGGACACGATGGCGGCGGCAACCTTGTCGAGCGTCTCGACGTCGAGCTCTTTCGCGGTCTGCTCGATCGCGAGCACCTCCTGGTACGCGATCTTCGCCACCACTTCCTGCACCGTGTCGGCAGGGTCGATCTCGCTCTCGGTGAGCTCGAAACGTTCCCGCGTGACCTGCTCGCGACTTGTCGCAGCGGCAACCGCCAGTCGGAAGTCCCGATAGCCCGAGTAGCCGAGGCCCTGACAGAACCGGGCCACCGTCGCCTGGGACGAGTCGCAGAGGGCCGCGAGCTCGGTGATCGTGAGGTCGACCATGCGCGCCGGATCGTCCATGATCACTCGTGCGACGCGGGCCTCGGCGGCACTCAGACGTGGCAGCGCCTGGCGCACCGCGGAGAGCACGTCAGCGGACATGGGCCGCCTCAGCCGTATCCCCCGACGCCGACGCTTCGGCGATCGGTCCAGAGACAGCTGCCGTGAGGGCGTCGCGCAGACGCCCGCCGTGCTCGGTGAGGAGCCGCACGGCGCTGTCCGCGTCGAGGGTGGTCTCACTCATCAGGATCGCCGCCTTAATCCAGCCGCCGGTCGCATCCAGCGTCTGCGCAGCGGTTTCCGCATCGACGCCCGTCGCCAGCATAACCGTCCGCTCAGACCTCGCCCGCAACTTGTCGTTGGTGGCCCGCATATCGACCATGAGGTTGCCGTGCACCTTGCCGAGCCGCACCATCGTGATGGTGCTGATCATGTTCACGACCAGTTTCTGGGCGCTACCTGCCTTCAGCCGGGTCGAGCCGGTCAGGATCTCCGGACCCACCACGACCTCGATCCCGACGTCGGCCGCTGCGCCGAGCGCGGATGCCGCATTGCAAGCGAGACCGACGGTGAACGCTCCGACCTCCCGGGCATAGGCGATCGCGCCCAAAACATACGGCGTGCGTCCGGATGCGGAGATCCCGACGACAGCATCGTCCGGCCCGAGATCGAGCGCGCGCAGGTCGGCGACTCCGGCCGTCTCGTCGTCTTCCGCATTCTCGATCGCGGTGCGGATGGCCTCGCTGCCACCGGCGATCACCCCGACGACCAGCTCGGGCGGCGCTCCGAATGTCGGCGGGATCTCGCTGGCGTCGAGGATGCCCATGCGACCGGCGGTGCCGGCGCCCACGTAGATCAGGCGGCCGCCGCGACGCATCCCTTCGACGACCCCGTCAACCGCTGCGACGATGTGCTGCGTCTCGCGGGCGACTGCGAGCGGGACCTCCGCGTTGTGCGCGTTCATGCCTTCGACGAGCTGCTCGACCGTCATGAGGTCGAGGTCGCCATACTTGTCGCTCACGGCCTCGGTCGAGAGCGTGCCGAGGGTGGCACGGAGTTCTGCGAGGGGATGCGGCTCAGCCACGGAGGATCCTTTCTTCGTAGGGCAGTGAACGGTTCATGGCTATCAGCCCGGCGCCCGAGAGCGCGTCGCCGTTCGGTGCCCGTTCGCGCAGCCCGTGCGCTTCGAGTGCCGCGGTGATTCGTGCGGCGAAATAGGGATGCGTGGCGAGCCCGCCCGCGACGCAGACCGTCTCGAGGCCCGCAGCCGCACAGCTGTCGGCCAGATGTCCTGCCGCCCGTTCGACGATCTCCAGCGCTACGGCGTCGCCCTCGGCCGCGCGGTCGATGACCGTCGGCGCGAACGACCCGAGCTGGCGGGCGGGGGTTCCGGTCTGGGATGCCCAGTGCGGCAGGGATGCGATCGTTCCGGTGAGCGCCGTGGCGTCATCGAGGAGCACGGTTTGCGGCCCTCGCTTGTCGTTGGCGCGAACTGCGGCCACCAGGCCGTGCCGGCCAATCCACTGGCCGCTGCCCTCATCGCCGAGCCAGGGGCCCCATCCGTCGACCTGACGCACTCGGCCCTGCTCGTCGACAGCGAACACGACGGCGCCGGTTCCGGCGATGAGCACCGTGCCCGCTTCGCCCGCGAAGGCGCCCGCGTGGGCTGCGAGCGCGTCGTTGATGATGGCGATCGGTCCGGCGAAGCGTTCGCGCAGCATCCCGATCAGACTCCGAGCCGACTCAGGTGCGGCCTCGCTACCGGCCGCCCCGATGCCGACGGCGAGCGCCTCGGGCACAGGGATGCGCATCCGGTCGACCGCGTCGACGATCGCCCGGAAGGAGAGCACCGCTCCGTCGGCGTCTGCCAGACCCGGGGCGCCGATCCCGTGCGCTTCGCCTACCACCGCGTCGTTCGTCGTGAGTCGCGCGCGGCAGCTGGTCTTGCCGAGGTCGATGGCGAGGACGGATATCGTGTCGCTCATTCGTGGCCTCCCGCGATCGTGAGCCCCGCGGCACCGCGCAGTCTCGGCCCGAGGATCGTCTCCGGCGTCAGCGTCAGTTGTCCGAGCACGCGTGCGCGACCTTCCGGGGTGGCCGGAAGTGCAGCTGGGATGCCGTGCCAGCTCAGGAACCCGACGAAGGCGAACAGCAGTGACTCCTTGTCGTCGGCCGAGATCCCCCACTCGTCGCTCGTGCTCACCTCGATACCGTGCAGTGCGAGTACCGCTGTGAGCGCACGCATCAGAGCGGGGTTGTGCACGCCACCGCCCGAGACGATCACGCGCGAGGGCGGCTCTGCGGTCGCGGAGCGCACCGCATTGGCGACAGTTCGAGCTGTGAGCGCGGTGAGGGTCGCGACGAGGTCGGCCAGCGCGGGCTCGGCACCCGCGGCAGCGACCGCCCGGTCGACGACGCCGAGGTCGAACGTCTCACGACCAGTGCTCTTCGGCGGGGCAGCAAGGAAGTAGGGATGCGCGAGCAGCTCAGCGAGTACCCTTTCGTCCACCCGCCCCGCGCTGGCGAGCACGCCATCCGTGTCTCGTGTCTGTCGCCCCTCGGTCGCGCGCGCAACCACACCGTCGACGAGCGCGTTCGCCGGACCGCTGTCGAAAGCGATCAGCCCCCCATCGGGTGAGACGACCTGCACATTGGCAATGCCGCCGAGGTTGACGGTGGCGATCGGCCGGCCGCTCGCCGCCGTTTCGCCGGTGAGCCACGCGCGGTCGAACAGACCCATGAGCGGGGCACCTTCGCCACCTGCTGCAATGTCGGCCGAGCGCACGTTCGAGAGCACCGGGCAGCCGAGCGCCTCCGCGATCCACGCAGGCTCCCCGATCTGCAGGGTGCCCTGAGCGCGCCCGTCCTCGACCCAGTGGAAGAGCGTCTGCCCGTGTGAAACGACCAGGTCGACCTCGCCGCACTCGTCGGCCGCGGCACGGGCTGCCGCCGCGAACTCGCGTCCGCTGAGCGTGTCCAGTTCGCAGAACTCGGCCGGCGTCAGACTGCTTCCGTCGACCGCGGCGAGAAGGCGCTGACGCAACTCCGGCGACCAGTCAACGGTTCGGGCGAGCAGGGTCCGGATGCGCACGACCGGCGTCGAGGAGTCGTCGAGCGCCCGCAGATCCGCGACCGCGACATCGATGCCGTCGGCGGAGGTGCCCGACTGGAGCGACAGGATCCTCATCGGCCCGCACCCCCGGTCACGATCTCCGCGACGACCTGCGCCGTCACCCGGCTCACCCCGTACGCGTCGATCGTCGGCGCCGGCAGCGGCTTCTGAGCCGGGAGTCCCGCGTTGACGACGATGCTCCCCGGGCGCGCGGCCGCGAGCAGCTTCACGGCGCGACGCTGCGCCGATCCCGGCTGCACCGCATCCACCAACGCTACGATCGTGCGGTCGGCGGGGATTCCGGCGAGCACATCGGCCAACGCGGCAACAACATCCTGCTTCCGAAGCGGCCCGACCGCTACCCGCTCGCACGCGGCAGCCGCCGACAGCGCTTCGGTGAAGGGATCTGCCCGAGACGCCACAGCGATCGTCGCCCGGTCGCGCAGATCGAGCACCGTCAGGTCGCGCCCGGCAGGGCTCACGGGCTCGCTCACGCTGATCGCCTCGCGAACCACCGCACCTGCGTCCAAGTCATTCACAACGGGCATCGGGATGCGCTCCCCCGCGATCACCCACTCCGAGAGTCCCGACACCGATCGCGACGCCCGCTCGACGTCGGCGATGCTCAACGTGCCGTCGTCGAGGGCCGCGAGAATCGCATCCCGAACCTCGAGGTAGTCGGCGAGGTCGTCAGTCGCTCCGCGTTTGGGACCCAGGTCGGAGGGATTGCCGATGCAGAGCAGGTCGGCCCCGGCTTTCAGAGCCAGCACCGCGCCGTTGCCCGCGCCGTACTCGGCACGGATGGCGGCCATATCGAGCGCATCCGTCACGATGGCCCCGGAGAAGCCTCGCTCACGCAGCTCACCCAGCGCTGTGGGGTTGAGCGTCGCGGGAAGCTCGCCGAAGACGGGAACGACGACGTGCGACGTCATGATCGCCGCGACGCCGGCCTCGATGGCGGCCTGGAACGGCGGCAGGTGGTCGGCTTCGAGCGTCGCACGATCGAGGTCGACCCGCGGGAGGCCGTGATGCGAGTCGACGACGGTGTCGCCGTGACCCGGATAGTGCTTGGCGCACGCGGCGACACCGGCCGACTGGATGCCCTCGGTCATGGCCGCGACGTGCCGACCGACCAGGTCGGGTGTGCTTCCGAACGAACGCACCCCGATGACGGGATTCCGCGCGTTGGTGTTGACGTCGGCGACCGGCGCGAGCACGACATTGGCTCCCGCAACCCGCACGCGACGACCGAGTTCCGCTCCGACCGCCTGCGTCGTCGCGACATCGTCGACGCGACCGAGCTGGGCGGCACCCGGCAGGGTCGAACCGTGCGCCGACTCGAGGCGGGAGACGTTACCGCCCTCTTCGTCGACGCCGAGCAGTACGCCGGGTCGCGCATCCCTCAACCGGCTGGAGAGCGCTGCGATCTGGTCGGGCGAGCCCGCATCGATGTTGTGCCCGAAGTAGACGGCGCCCGCGAGACCATCGTCGAGGGCGCGCAGCAGCCAGTCGGGGGCCCGGTGGCCGAGGAATCCGGGCCAGAGCACGCTGGCTACAAGGGCGCGCACCGCGGGATCGGTGCTGTGGCTCATCCCTTGACCGCTCCTGCGACCAGGCCGCTGGAGAGCTTGCGCTGCACCAGCACGAAGAAGATCATGACCGGGATCGTGATGATGGTCGACGCCGCCATGACGTAGCCCCACTCGTTGGAGTGCTCGCCGAAGAACTGCTTAAGTCCGATGGCGACCGTGTAATTGTCGGTCGCTCCGCCGAGCAGGGTCATCGCGAAGATGAACTCGTTCCAGGCGGTGATGAAGGCGAACACGCTCGTCGCGACAAGGCCGGGCATGACCAGCGGGAACAGCACCGATCGGAACATCCGCCACCAGCTGGCGCCGTCGAGATACGCGGCCTCCTCCAGCTCGACCGGAACGGCCGCGACGAAGCCGCGCAGCATCCAGATGCCGAACGGCAACGAGAGGGCGACGTAGACGATCACCAGGCCGAGAAGCTGGTTGAGCAGCCCGAGGTCGCGCACCTGCACGAACAACGGGATGACGAGCGCCTCGAGCGGAACCATCTGCACGGTGAGCACCATGAACAGGATGGCCGTGCGGAACTTGAACTTGAACCGTGCGACGGCGACCGACGCCAGCAGGGCGACGATTCCCGACAGCACCACAACGGAGATCGCGACGATGGCCGAGTTGCGGAGGAAGACGTCGAAGCCACCCTGCGTCAGCACGTAGGAGAAGTTGTCGAACGTGAACTCCTGCGGGATGAGCGACTGACCACCGCTCGACGCCTTCTTGTCGAAGGCGCTCGAGATCATCCAGTAGACGGGGAAGAGCGTGAAGATGAGGAGCAGCGTGACGAGGATCGCCTTGACCACATTGCCGCGGATGGTTCGCGTCACAGCTTGTCCTCCTTCAGCATGGTGCGCACGTAGACGACGGTGATGGCGAGCAGCACGAGGGTGAGCAGAACCGCGATCGCAGACCCGAAGCCGTACCGGTTCTGACCGAACGATTCGACATACGACCACACGCCGAGGTTCAGCACCGAGCGGTTGGAACCCGCGCCTCCCGGCATCAGGTAGACCTGCGCGAACACCTTGAAGTCCCAGATCGTCGACAGGATGATCACCACGGCGAACACCTGCTTGAGCGACGGCACGATGATGCTGAAGAACCGACGGATGCCGCCCGCCCCATCCATCTCGGCCGCCTCGAGCATCTCCTTGGGAACGCCGAGCAGGCCCGCGAGGATGGTGATCGCGATGAACGGGAAACCGTGGTGAACGATGTTCAGCAGGACGATCCCGTAGAAGGTAACCGGATTGGTGAACCAGTTGAACGACTCGTGCATGAGCCCGAGGTTCTTCAGGACCTGGTTGACGATGCCGTTGTCGGCGTCGAAGATCCAGACCCACACGTACGTGCCGGTCACGGCGGGCATGGCCCACGCGATCATGATCGCGCTGCCCACGATGGTGCGGCAGAAGGAGCCGAGCGAGGCCATCAGTAGGGCGACGAGCGTGCCGAGGATGACCGTGCACGACACCGACAGGATGGCGAACACGACCGTGTTGGGCAGCGCGACCGTCCACAGAGTGGAGTTGCCGAAGATCTCGGCGTAGTTGGCGAGGCCGATGAAGTTCGTCTTGCCGCTGACGATCTCGCGCAGACCGTAGTCCTGCAGCGAGAACAGGACCACCCGGATGAGCGGCCACAGCAGCAGCCCCGCCAGCACGAGGAGTGCGGGAACGAGGAGGAGCCAAGGCCGCGCCACCGTGAGCTTGCGCTTGCGGCGCTGCGGCCCGGCGCCGGCCGCGCGCGGGTCGCGCACGGCCGGCGGCTGGGTTTGAACGTCAACGGACACAGGGTGCTACTTCGTGTTCAGGATGGTGTTCATCTCTTTGGCAGCGTCGCTGGTGGCCTGTTCGACCGACTTCTGCCCCGAGAGGATGGACTGCATCATCGCGTTGGTGGTCTGCTTCGCCTGAACCGCGCCGAACTGCGGAGTGACGGGCACGGATGCGCCGCCCTCGACCATCTGCGTGGCGAACGGCTTGACCAGCGGGTCGTCCGAACTCTGCGCCGGCTTCAGCAGCGAGTTCAGGCCGGGGAAGTATCCGGTCTGGCTGCCCCATTCGCTGGCGAACTTGCCGGTGGTCATCATCTTCACGAACTGCCAGGCCAGATCCTTGTTCTTGGCCGTGTTGAAGATGCTGAGGTGCGATCCGCCGAGCACCGATGGGCTGATACCGCTGTCCTGGCCCGGGATCGGCGTCGCAGCGATCTTGCCCTTCAGGTCGGGCGCCTTCTGGACGATGGTGGCCGGGGTCCAGGACCCCTGGATCGCCATCGCAACCTTGCCCTGGTTGAAGTTGTCCAGCACGTCGGTCTCCTTCCAGGTGGTCGCACCTGAAGTGGAGAACCCGTACTTTGTGGCGAGGTCGGTGTAGAACTGTATGCCCTCGCGCGACTTGGCGCTGTCCATCCCGGAGACCCACTTCTTGCCCTCGAGCTTCGCGACGTCGCCGCCCGCGCCCCAGACCCACGGATACACGCCGAACTCGGCGTTGCCCGGAACGGCGAACGGGATCATGTCGGGCTTCGCGGCCTTGATCTTCTCGCCGGCCGCGACGATGTCGTCCCAGCTCGTCGGCGCCTTCAGGCCGAGCTCGTCGAACACGTCGGAGCGGTAGACCAGTGAGCGCACACCCGCGTACCAGGGCATGCCGTAGAGGTCGCCGTCGTAGGTTCCCGACTCCTTGAGACCCTTGACCAGGTCGTCTTCGAGGCCGGCCTTCTTCACGTCGTCGGTGATGGGAGCGAGCGCTCCGGCATCGGCGAACTCGGCGGTCCAGGTGGTCCCGGTCTCGGCGACGTCGGGCGTGGTGTTGCCGGCGATCGAGGTGACGAAGCGGTCGTGCGCATCCGCCCACTGCACGAACTCGACCTTGAGCGTCGCGCCGGTCTCCTTCTTGAAGGCGTCACCGACCTCCTTGAAGAATCCAGATGAGTCGGGGTTGGTGCCCTGCATGATCCACACGGTGAGCTTCTGGCCCTTCGCGTCGACCGTGCCTCCGTCTCCGCTCGTGCCGCTGGAGCAGGCGGTGAGCCCGAGCGCAGCGATCGCGAGTGCGGCGATGGAGAGATAGCGCTTCTTCATGGTGCTGTCTCCTCTTCGAAACTGTTTGGGGGCTGACGCCCGGAACATGATTGGAAATAGTCTCCGATATTGGTCGAGACTCTGCAAGTTATTTCCACGCTCGGCGTGTAAAGAGTTTGTTACAACCGCCTGTGGACTCTGTTCAGGCCGTTTGCAACTGGCGCAGGAACGCCCCGGCGGCCGGACTCGGCTCGTCCGCAACGGCCACCGCTACGGTCCACGACGGAACTTCGCCGAGCAGACCGACCGCCTTCAGCTTGTCGGGCCGCTTCTTGGCGAAGCTCGCCGGAACAACCGCGACCCCGAGGTTGTACCCGACGAGGTCGAGCAGCGGATGCACGTCGTTGACCTCCATCGCCGCCCGGTAGTCGAACCCGGCCGCGGCGAACGCTCGACGGGCGAGCGCCTGGGCGCCCCACCCCTCCTGGAAGCCGATGAGCGGCTCCCCGCGCAGCTCCTCGAGCGGAATGCTCTCGTTCGCGGCGAATCGGTGCTCCGGATGGCACAGCACGAGCATCTCCTGCGTGTTCAGCCGGCGTAGCTGCACCCGGGGCGGAGTGTGACCGGTGTCGACGACAAGCGCGACATCCACCCGTCCGCCGGCGACCGCATCCACCAGCTCGACGGAGCCCGAGTAGCGCAGTCGCACCTCGACGCCCGGGTTCGCCGTCCGGAACGACGCGAGCTCGGCCGGAAGGTCGACCGACCCGAGGCACGGCTCAGCCCCGATCGTGAGGCGCCCGCGAACAAGACCGCGCACAGCGGCGACCGCATTGCGCGCAGCAGCGGCACTGGCCAGCGTGCGCACGGAGTCCCCCAGGAGCGCCTGCCCCGCCGTCGTCAGTTCGACGCGACGCGTGCTGCGAATGAAGAGGGATGTGCCGAGCTCCTGCTCGAGGGACCGAATCGACGCCGACAGCCCCGACTGCGAGATCTGCAGCAACTCCGCCGCCCGCGTGAAGTGCCGCTCCTCCGCGACCGTGACGAAGTGCTCGAGCTGCCTAAGTTCCATTCAGCGATTCTACGTGTGAATCAGCGCCCACTCAGCACCGAGCTAGCCCTAGAGCGGGGTCGTCTCAAAAGGAACTATGCAGCGTCGCTATTCACTCGTCAGTCGGTAAAGCCGGTCGGCGAGTTCGTCCATGCTTGCTCGAGCATCGTTCGCGGAGAGGCTCAACGGATCGCGAGGCTCAAGGCTGATGTCGATCAAGCCGCCCATGCCAAGGACAATCGAATGCAGTTCTTTCGTGCATGCCAACGTCTCGGAAGCATCCCCAACTTGCAGTAGCCTCAGCCGCTCCCGCATCCAATGAGCGTTCTCCTGTCGTCCGCACTGCTCCAACAGTTCGATCACCCGTCTGACGACATCGATCAACTGCGTCAACGTCTCAACGGCGACGCCACTAGTACGACGTTCGACACGTTTCCGGTTCTTGAAAATCACCTGAGGCCCCCAAGATCCCGGGTTTCGGAAGAAACAAAGACTACCCTGCCTTCGCGGTATCGGGACCTGCCTCCACCGTCGCCAAAGTCCCACTGCCAATCGACTTCATCGTCGCATTCGATTACAAGCAGCCCGTGTTTAACGAATGTGGTCGACGCTCGAGGCAAAGTCAGGTGAGCCTCGCTGAGTCCGATTTCCAAGGCGCGTTCCGTTTCACTGGTACTTCGCAATACAAACAGCGAGTCATATGGACGCCCGAACCACCCATCGGGCAATATGACGCCGGCCTGAGTATGCTTCGCGAAAAACGCTGAGATTGTGTCCGTTGGACTGCGATCCATTCTTTTGAAACCAGCCGCGACTCTGGCAAGCCTCCTAGACACTCAGCGCCTCCGGGAATATCCTGCGGAGCTGTCGAGCCGCGACGGCGTACGAACGACCCCGTCCAACGCCCGAAATTGCATCGGCACCATTTCCGACTCCCAACATTCAGAAACCTTCTAGCCGGCACCGAATATCAGTGAACCGCCAAAAAGATTCGTAAGCGCCGAGCCGGACCATGGTTCGGCGCCTCGGATGAGAATGATCACGTTCTCGGATCAAAAGCCGCAGCCAGAACAGCATGGATATCCGCCTGCGGGATCGACTCGCTTCGCGACCAGTGAACAAACCGTGACGCCGTGAGAATCGCTGGGCGCCTCCCATACCCGATACCCGATTCACGCAGCAGATCGCCGATCTTGCGTCGGCGGTTCGATATAAATGCGAGCCATACGATCACCTGAGCGGCTAGAAGGGGGAAAACAAAACTGTTCGCAATAACGAGTGTTCGTTGCGCTTCTCCGGGGAGAACCGTTCGAAGAATCCCAACAGGCCAGGAAAGAACTATCGTGGCCGCTACTACTACGAGCGGTATGTGCGCTCGAGCCAGCCAACGAGCACCGCCGAGCCCCACTATCGGCTCCCAAGATCTAACGAATCGCTTCACAATAGGTCTCCCTAATGCACAACTCGCCTCCGCTCGCGACCGCATCGTCTAGCTTTCAACCCTCGTCCTCTCCATGAAGCTCGGCGAGCGAAGCCCGATAAGCGTTCACGCGTTGCATCGCGGTGTCCCACTCCGGCTTTGTGAGATTCGGGTGTCCCGCTTCACGCATGACTACCCCTGTCGGTGAGTGGAGATACACAACATCGTTATGGCCCTGCGCCGACGTAGTGTAGCCAGCGCGCACCTCTGCCTTCTCCTTTGCGGTGGCGATCCGGTCAAAGATCCATCCGCCTCCAAAACCGAGTCCAAAGAGCGCCAGGAAAGATACGGTGACGGGATCCCACCGCTGAGTCTGCGCGACGATCGACAACGCACAAACGACTGCTCCGGCTGCTCCGACCGCCGCGACCGCGAAGCACAACAGCGCTAACGTTGACCACTGTTTGACGGTCTTCCCAGGTAGCAATTCGAGCTTTACCCATTGGACTCTCATGCGTCTATCCCCACCCTTGAGCGACACCGAGTGCATCACCAGATATACCAAGCGCCCGCGTTGCCTGGGCAATCGCGTCTTGCGCCCAATCTTGAATTCGACGCTTCAACGCTCGTCCAATAATTCGTCCGCCGCCCGGAATAGCGGTCGTAATTATGCCGATGACGCATCCGACAAGTCGGGAGCCCCTTTGATGCAGTCATAGATGGTACTCGCGGCACTTGCGACGAAAGCGATCGGTGCCAGCCATTGCATCCCTGGAAACAGCGAGGCGAATCCAGCGAGAGCACCAATCCACCCTAGAACGCTAAAGAAGGAGTCCCAATTCTTGGATCGCTGCTTCAAGGCGGCCGTTGACACGCATTCCGACTCTGAGTACGGATTACTGTAGATCGACTTTCCAGCAGGACACGCGTGTCGACCAGACACCTGATTCTTAGTGTTCGGTCCAATCGCTTTAGGCTTTGCGGGCACCACGTGGACCGGTGGCGGCGGGTTCGCGGGAACCGGTCTCCTGGTTTGAGGCGGCATTGTGACGTTGTTATGGGCTTGGACAGGCGGCGCCCCGCAGCCGAGCGGAAGACCGTCGCCAGAGCCGCGGCGTGCACAGGCGTGTCCGTGGGGGTCGATGTAGGTGGCCGGGTTGTCGGAGACGTAGGCATAGCGGGCGAGAGATTGAGGAGCGGTGAGGAGCCCTCGGTACGTGTCCGGGGCTGTCCAGGTGGCCGCTGCAGGGTCGTAACTGCGGGCGGAGAAGTGACTGAGGCCCTGGGTCGGGTCGGCGGCTTGACCGGTGAAGCCCTCGGGGGACGACCATCCAGTGGTGTCGAAATCTTGGACGCCCCAGTCGGAGTACGAAGCGAGGTGGGTGATCGAGGTGCCGGTGGCGCCCGCGACGACCGAGCCGAGACCATCGAGCAGATCCCAGGTCGGGGCGCCCGAGCCGGTGACATGCTCGGCGAGACTGCCCGCCGCATCCCGGACCAGTGTGGTCGTACCGTGCAGAGTGTCCGTCTGCTGAATCGCGGAGGTGCCGGATGAGACCGTGCGCGTGGTGTTGGTGCCGTACTTTGTCGCGTCCGTGCTCGATGCCTGACGACCCAGACCATCGTAGGCGTAGGTGTTTGTGCGGCCGTCCCGTTCTACTGCGGTGGTGCGACCGGTCGGGTCGTAGCGGAAGCTCGTGGATGTGCCACTGACCGACTGCCTGGTGCGGTTCCCCGCGCCGTCGTAATCGTACGTGGCTCCGCCTGCGCCAGCACCCGTTGTGTCCGTGCGCGTCAACTGGTTCGCGTCGTTGAACGACGCCGACTGAGCCGCCGCCGCCGATTTGCCGCCCGCGTGGGTCCACGACGTCCTGTTGCCTGCCGCGTCATACCCATACTCGTTCTTCTCACCCTTGGAGCTGACGGATGCGGCAAGCCGGCCAAGCGGGTCATAGCTGTAACTGGCCGATTGCGTCGTTGGCTTCGGAGCCTCAGGAGCCGATGCACGTGCTTTGGAATGGGAAGCCGATCCCTGGGTCGGGGACGCGGTCGGGGCAAGCGTGCCAATGGCCGACGAGACGGTCGGAGGCGTGATCGTGCGGGCAGCGTTGCTCACATTGCCATCGGCGTCGTAGGTATAGCGGAATTCGAGCGAACCACCGTCGGCGACCGGGTTGGCCGGCACAGGGAGTGTCCGATTGCTGAGATAAGCGTTGGTGGGTTTGCACAACTTGTTGATTCCGGCTCCGGGCGCCGCCCGGTCGCCGAGGTACGAGGCGACCGTCGTGCATCCGTTCGCCTTCTTCGACACGACCGGCACAGGCTTCGTCGACGGTGCCGGCTGCGCATCCCCTGAAGGCTGTGGCGTCTGGTGCAGGATGCTCGTGACGCGATCGGCTGCGTCGTAGCCATAACTGGTGGATACGCCGGTGGAGCGGTCGAGGGCGGTGATGTTCGACGCAGCGTCCCATCTGTACGTCAAGCTCCCCCACGGCGAGGTCTGCGAAGTGACCCGACCGGATTTGTCGTAGGTGTAGTCGAGGGACTGCCCCGTCGGCAGTGTCAGGGCTGTGAGCTGGCCTGCCTTGTCGTAACTGGAGGTTAGGTGGCCGCCGGTCTGGTCGATCTGTCTGGTCTGACGGCCGTCGGCGTCGTACACGAAGCCCGTGGTTCCGGTCGGGTCGACCATCGCGATCAGGTTTTGATTGCGGTCATACTCATATCTCGCCGTCTGTCCGCCGAGGTCTTGGCGGGTCAGGTCGCCGCGCTTGTCGTAGCTGAGGCGCGTGGTCTGGCCGGCGCCGTTGACGACAGCGGCCGACCTGCCTGCGGCCGTGTATGCGTAGCGCGTGGTGTTGCCGACGGGGTTCGTCTCCGCAAGGCGTCTCCCCGCCTTGTCGAACGTGGAGGCCGTCTTGTGCCCGTTCGGGTCGGTCACCGTGGTGAGGTTCCCGTCGGTGTCGTAGGCGTAGCGGGTCGTCACGTTGACGGCAGTCGACGGTTTGGCTCCCTTGACGAATCCCTCAATCGCCGAAGTGAGTTGCGCCGCCGGGTCGTAGCCGTAACGGGTGACGTGGCCGAGGGCATCCGTCATCGACGTCTGGTTCCCTGCTGCGTCGTACCCGTAAGCCGTGACCGCGCCGGTGGCGTCCGTGCTCGACGACTGGCGTCCAGCCGCGTCGTAGGCAAGCGTGCTCGAGTGTCCGAGCGGGTCCGTCGTCTTTGCCGGACGACCATTCGCGTCGTAGGCGAAAGTGGTAGTGGCGCCGGAGGGGTCGGTAACCGAAGCGACGAGGTTCAGAGGCGTGTACGCGCTCGTCGTCACGCGGCCGAGCGGATCGGTCACCGACGTGACATTGCCCGCCGGGTCGTAGGAGTATCGGGTGATCTCGCCCAGGGGCGTGGTCACAGACGTGACCCTGCCAGCCGCGTCATAGCGGTAGGCCGTCACCGCGTGATTGCGGTCGGTGACTGATGTGAGATTGCCGTCCTGGTCGTAGCCATAGCGGGTTCGCTCGCCGAGGCCGTCCTTCGTGGAGGTGACCCGGTCGAGCTCGTCGTACGCATACGTCGTCGCCACGCCATCGGCGTCGGTGGTCTTCGTCAGGCGTCCGACAGCGTCGTAGGCGCAGGTGGTCTGCGCCCCGGTGGGATCAGTCGCCTCGACCATCCGACCGGCATCGTCGTACGAGTACTTCGTCGTGGCGCCCGAGGGGCTGGTGCTCGAGGTGATGAGTCCGGTCGCATCGTGCGACTGTTTCCAGGCGCCGCCATTCGGGTCGACCGTCTTCGTAATCCTGTCGCGGTCATCGAGGGTGAAGTGTGTCGTGTTTCCGAGGGGATCGACGGTCGCCAGAAGCGCATCCTCGGCACTGTTCGCGAACGTCGTGACGGCGCCGGTCGGGTCGGTTGAGGCGGTGAGGTGGAACATCGCGTCCCAGCTGTACGTCGATACCGCACCGGTCGGATCCGTGACGCGTGCGACGTGGTCGTTCGCATCGTAGCCGTACGTCGTGACCCCGCCAGCGGCATCCGTCACTGTGATCAGGCGGTCCCCCGAGTCCCAGGCGTAGAGCGTGAGGTTGCCGTTCGGATCAGTCTGCGACGACATACGACCGGCTTCGTCGTATGCGTACCGAGTGACGCCTCCGACAGGGTCGGTCATCGTGAGGAGTTTGCCCGCCGCGCCGTAGGCACAACTCGTGGTAGCACCGGACGGTTGTCGAACAGCGACCAGATTTCCGGAGGCGTCATAGCTGTTCGTGACGGTGGTGCCATCGGGGCGATGAATCGCGGTGACGTTTGCGGCCGCGTCGTAGTCATAAGCGGTGGTACGGGATGCGCCACTCGCCCCGCCCGCATCGGTGACCGTCGCGAGATCCCCAGTCGGCGTGTACGTGTACTTGGCGACCGAGCCATCGGGAGCCGTCTCGCGGGTCAGATTGCCGTCGACGTCATACGCGTAGTCGGTGGCGCGACCGGCCTCATCGGTCACGCTGGTGACGTTGTTCTGGTCGTCGAACGCGTAAGCGGCGCTGGTGCCGTCGGGATGCGTGACTTTGGTGATTCGATGTTTGTCGTCGAACGCAAACCGGGACATGCGACCGAGGTTGTCGGTGTAGACCGTCTCGTTCGCAGATGAGTAGTCGAAAACTCGAAGGTTGCCGTCGGCGTCCCACTGCTTGACGACCCGACCGGAAGCGTCGTACTCGTTTTTCAGATAGAGCGTGCCGGTCGCATCCTTCGCCTCGAGCAGTTGGTGTGTCGCGTCGTAGCTGAAGGCGCGTGTGCGACCGTCAGGCAGCGTGATGGTGGTCAGATTGCCGTTCCCGTCGTAGCTGAGGCTCCACTTGTCCCCGCCCGGTCGAGTGAATCCTGTCACTCGTCCGAGCGTGTCCGACTGCACCTGGATGGTCTGGCCGGCCGAGTCCGTGATCGAGGTCAACGGCACGAACTGGTTCACCTTGGGGTTCGCAGGGCCATAGCCAAGGACTGTGGTGTTGCCGCTAGCGTCCGTGTGCGACACGAGCTCACCGATCCCATCGATGTCGCCTGCGTCGAAGACCCACGATTCACCCGACACCGCGGTGAGCTTCAGTAGTCCACCGCCCGCCTCGGTCAGCGTCTCGTGCTGTCCAGTCTCGCCGACGTAGCCTCCGTGCCCATCCGAGGTGAACACGTACGAGGCGCCGTCGCCGCCTTCGACAAGGACCGAGCCGTCGATGAACCGTTGCGCCTTCGCTCCCAGTCCGAAGGACCAGCCAGCTCCTACCCGGGTGAGGCGCCCATCCTGCGAGTTGTAAGTAAGGGTGACGTCCATTGACGATCCGCCGACGCCCGGCACGCTGAAAAGCTTTTCGTCTTCGACGAGGTTTCCCGTGGAGAAGGAAACGGGGTCGCCGCCATAGGTGAGGTAGCTCTGGTGACCGAGGTCACGCCACTTCGCCAGCTCGGCCGCCGACGGCGGCGTCGGCCATCCACCCGTGACGGGATCCGTGCAGTCGAAGCCCTGTGACTCCAGGTACGCTCCGAGGCCCGTGAACACCCCGTCGGTGATGTGCTGGAAGGCGCCGTCGATCACCGGACGGTCGAAGTTGTTGTCCATGAACAACGCCTCGATGTGCGTCATGGCCCCCGGTAGCCCCGCGAACTCAGGATGCGGAAAGTTGCCGTTGTTCGGCATCGTCTTGGCCGGACGACCGGTGTACGAAGGCAGCACTCCGACTAAGGCCGACGAGACGGCCTGGTCGAGCGCTTCCCCTCGCGAGTAGACCTGGGTGCCACCCTGTGTCGGATCACCCCATGCCTTGCCACGGTTGGTGTTGAACCCGATGCCGAGTGTGAGAGCCGGCGCGGCCGCAGCCGCGATCCCAGCTCGGAGATCGCGGGACAGCATCCGGTTGGATCCGTCGTTGGTCAGAGTCACCGTCGCCTGACAGTTGTTCTCGAACATGGTTTTGAGCCCGTTGGCCAGCGCCCTGTTGTACCCGAACTCGGTGACGGGTGGCGCCGGCGTCGAGACGTGTCCCTCGTCATTGTCGGGGTCGAGAACGATCACGGGACCCGGCGGCACCGGGAAAGGGACGCCGATGACAACGAACTGCGACAGGTGGTCGGACTCTCCGCGCACCGTGCGGGACTTCGCGTCGTAGTACGACGGCAGCAACGTCCACGGATCCCCCGACCGCTCGCGCGTGTAGATCTTCAGCGAGGAGGCCCTGACCTTCGACGCCTTCATCAAAGCTTTGTCGGGCTCGATCTCGAGCTTCACGCCCGGAACCACATCCGACACGATGGGTCCCTTTTCGCCGCCACCTCGGGTGTTCACTGCTTTGGGCTCGAAAGACGTGATGTCCTCACCCTCAGCGGTCGTCGCAACGATCTCCACCGGATCGGAGACCACAGCGCCGTTGCCGGGCGACTCGGCTCGGGCGGCACGTAGCGCATCCTTCGATGCCGCACCGACCGTGACGGCCAATTCACTCTCGACATCGTGGCCGGAAAAAGTGGCCGATACTCCGAGATCGTTTGCCTCAACCGTCGAGGGCTTCTCAGGCATGATCGTTCCCGTCGCGGCAGGATCTGGCGTGGCTGTCTCGGCAACGACGCGGGCATCCTGAACTCGCGATGCTTCCCGCACCTCGGCCAACGTCGCCGCCTGGATGCGCCTCGCCTGTTCCACCGGAGAGGCCTCGGCCGCCGTCACAGTGCCCGCCAATGTCAAGGCAGCCGAAGCCACGGCTGCGATCACTCCACGACCGATAGACGAAGGGATGCGCGAATCGGTCGCACGCGGCCCGGTCACGCTCGCGCTCCCGCCGCACGGGTCTCGAGCGCATCCGGAAGCCCGAGCGCCGCCCGGAAGAGCGCGCGCTTACGCGCCAGTGCGAGGCCCGTGCCGACAAGACCTGCACCGATCAAGGCGATCAGCCAGATCGCGATGGTCGACCCTGTGCGCGCGAGGTCGTCTTGGTGCCGCACACATGCCGCGAGCTCGACCGCATCCGAGATGCCGTCGCCGTCGTAGTCCTCCGAGCCGGTTGCGCAGTCGCGCGTTCCGCAGATGACGAAGCTCGCCCAGTCGCTCACCCCGTTGTGATCGGCGTCCTCGAATCCGTTGGAGCATGTCGCCGTGCCGCAGGTGAGCGTCTCGGCATAGTCGGGAATGCCATCGCCGTCCCGGTCTGTCGTCGGCGATGCACACGACGCCGTGCCGCAGGCAAGGACCTCGGTCCAGTCGGGGATGCCGTCCCCATCTACGTCCTCCCGGCCCGTGGCGCAGGTCGCAGTGCCGCAGACGACGCGCTCGACGGTGTCCGGGATGGTGTCAGTGTCGGCATCGCAGTCGGAGACGTCGCGCTCAGCCGCGCATGGTGTGTGCGAGTGAGCGGAGACAGCGATCTGCTCCTGTGCGTGTGCACCAGGCGCACCTCCGATTCCGATCGATAGCCCCACCAGCGCGACAGCGAATACCGTCAACCGCCCTAGCAGTCGCCGAGCACAGCGCCCCCCGAATTTCCCCATTCGGCGAAGCTAACAGAATCTGCAATACTTATATTTAATACTTTTATTGTCAGAATGCCACGACTCGATGGGACTCGTCGAGTATCACTGGCGACTCACGGGAAGTATCACCCCCGAAATGGGGTAGCCTGTCGGTCTCCGCCGGACGCCGAGTCGTGCGAAAAGTGCGGGTGCGAGACGCGCAACCGCGCCAGGCTAGAGCGGTTCTACCGCCGAGCCCCCACGCCCAGCGCCTTCTCCATCGCCCCGCGCATCTCCGGCACCAACGCGACAGACCCAACGCGCTCGGCCTCCTCCAGCGCCTCGGCCTGCTCGACGTCAGCCGCCGTGAACCAGGATGCGACGCTCACGCCATGACCCGGGCGTGACAGCACCTCGATGGCGTCGCCGGCTCCGATCGTGCCCGAATGAACGATCCGGAGGTACGCGCCGGGCCGACCGGCGACCGTGAATCGCTTGACCCACTGCGGCTCGTGCATCCAGCGCTGAAAGGTCGCACACGGCGTTCGCGGACAGGTGACCTCGACCACGAGCTCGTCGCCGATGCGCCAGCGCTCGCCGATCTCGGCGCCGTTCACGTCCAGTCCGACCGTGCGCAGGTTCTCGCCGAACATGCCCGGGGCGATCTCGCGGCCGAGCTCGGCGGCCCAGAAGTCCGCATCCTCGTCCGCATATGCGTAGAGCGCTTTCGTCAGGCCGCCGTGGTGTTTGCGGTCGGCCTGCACGTCGCCGAAGAGGCCGTAGGGACGCACCCGGAGCGGCTCGCCGACGGGCTGCTTGTCGATCGCGGTCACACCGACGTTGCCCGCGTCCGGAAGCAGCTTCTCCACCCTGCACAGCGCCAGCAGCTCAGCCATGCCTCCATACTGCCTGGGAGAGAGGGTCTACCGCACCCCGCGCATCATCTTGAGCACCCACGGACTGATCAGCGCGAGGATGACGCCGATCACGATGGCGATGCCGCCGATCACTCCGAAATAGATCCCTTCGGTCTCCGGCGCGTACAGCTTGGCCAGCTGTCCCGCCAGCGCGGTCCCCAGCGACACCGAGAGGAAGTACAGCGCGACCATCTGCGCGCGGAACGCGTGCGGAGAGAGTTTGGTCGTCACCGACAACCCCACGGGGAGATCAGCAACTCAGCGATCGTGAAGACGAACAGGATGCCGATGATCGCGAGCAGCGGCGTGCTGTTTTTGCCTCCTCCGGCCCAGAACAGGAAGAGGAGGAAGGCGAGTCCCATCACGACCGTTCCGGCGGCGAACTTCAGCGGGGTCGACGGCTGCTTGTCGCCCCACTTCGTCCAGATCGCCGCGAAAACGCCCGACAAAATGATGATGAAGATCGGGTTGATGGACTGCACCCACGAAACTGGGAAGTCCCAGCCCAGAATGTTGCGGTCGAGACGCTCGTCCGAGTAGATCGTCAGCACGGTGAACTGCTGCTGGTACAGCGACCAGAACGCGGCGTTGACGATGAACAACGGGATGAACGCCACGATCCGGCTGCGCTCATCCCCGCTCACGAGCTTCGAGCTCAGGATGACCGCGAAGTAGGCGATCGTCGCCACGATGACGAGGCCGATCACGATCAACGCCAGGTTCTGCGCGGTGATCACCCCGGTCAGCACCAGGACCACGACGACGACCACGGCCGCCACCGCGACCCAGATCACGAGCTGGCGACGCGAGGCCGGAAGCGGATTGGGCACCTCGTGGGCCTCCTCCGGGAAGCGCTTGCGCCCGAAGGAGTACTGGATGAGCCCGATCGTCATCCCGACCGCGGCGAGCGCGAAGCCCCAGTGGAAGCCGAGCGTGGTCTGCAAGAGTCCCGTCAGGAGGGGCCGAAGAACGCGCCCAGGTTGATGCCGAGGTAGAAGAGGGAGAATCCCGCATCCCGCCGGCTGTCGTGCTCGTCGTAGAGCGTGCCGACGATGCGCGTCGCGTTCGCCTTCAACCCGCCACTGCCCAGCGCGATGAAGATGAGACCCGCGATCACCCCACTGACCCCCGGCAGCACCGCCAGCGACAGGTGGCCGACCACGATGACGAACGCGCTCCAGAACAACACGCGCTCCGAACCGAACATACGGTCGGCGAGCCACGCCCCGAGGATCGTCGAGAGGTAGACCGCCCCGCCGTATGCGCCGACGATGCCGGCCGCCGTCGCCTGGTCGATGCCCAAGCCTCCGCGCGCGGCGGAGTAGTAGAGGTAGATGAGGAGGATGCCCTGCATCCCGTAGAACGAGAACCGCTCCCACATCTCCACACCGAAGATGGTGGCGAGTGGCCGCGGCTGGCCGAAGAAGGTCTTGCGCTCCCCCGCCGGCTCCGATGATTCCTTACGCGCCGTCGCGTTGCTCATGCGGACATGCTCCCACTCCGCATCGCGCAATGGAACGCTTTCAGCGCGTTTGGCGGGGCTCCGGCGAGCGCGGGGTGAGTCCTTTAGACGAATTCGGCGGATGCGCGGCATCGGGTCAGCCGCACATCCGCCCGCCGTCCACGGTGTCGGGTCACCGTTCGGACAGATCCTCCAGCACCGCCGCCAGCTGATCGACGGCCCAGTCGAGGTCGGAGGGGTCAACGACGATCGGCGGTGCGAGCCGGATCGTGGAGCCGTGCGTATCTTTGGCCAGCAGGCCGCGTTCCATCAGCAGCTCGCAGACCTCGCGGCCGGTCGCGAGCGCCGGGTCGATGTCGACACCTGCCCAAAGTCCGGCACCGCGGACCGCGACGACGCCGTGCCCGACGAGGCGCTCGAGTCCGGTGTGCAACCGCTGACCGAGAAGCTGCGCGCGCTCCTGCAGTTCGCCGGTCGCGAGCATCCCGACGACCGCTCGTCCGACGGCCGCGGCCAGCGGGTTGCCGCCGAATGTGGAGCCGTGCTCCCCGGGCTGGAGCACGCCCAGCACATCCTTGTTTCCGACGACCGCCGACACCGGCACGATCCCGCCACCGAGCGCCTTGCCGAGGAGGTAGAGATCCGGAACCACACCCACGAGGTCGCAGGCGAACGTCGCACCCGTGCGACCGAGCCCGGACTGGATCTCGTCGGCGATGAAGAGCACGTTGTTGTCGTCACAGAGCCTGCGGACGGCCGGGAGGTAGTCGGCAGGCGGCACGACGATGCCCGCTTCTCCCTGGATCGGCTCGACCAGAACGGCGACCGTGTTCTCGTCGATCGCCGCGGCGAGCGCTTCGGCGTCTCCATAGGGAACCATGCGGAACCCGGGCGTGAACGGTCCGAAGCCGTCGCGCGCTGTCGGGTCGTCGGAGAAACTCACGATGGTGGTCGTGCGCCCGTGGAAGTTGCCCGACATGACGATGATGTTCGCCAGCCCGTCGGGCACGCCCTTCACCCGGTAGCCCCAGGCGCGGGCGACCTTGATCCCCGACTCCACGGCCTCGGCGCCCGTGTTCATCGGCAGCACCATGTCTTTGCCAGCGAGCTGCGCAAGCGCCTCTACGAACGGGCCGAGTTGGTCGTTGTGGAACGCGCGGCTCGTGAGCGTGACCCGGTCGAGCTGCGCTCGCGCCGCATCCAGCAACACCGGGTTCGAGTGCCCGAAGTTGACCGCGGAGTATGCCGCAAGACAGTCGAGGTAGCGGCGACCGTCCACATCGGTGACCCAGGCGCCGTCACCCTCGGCCACAACAACGGGGAGCGGATGATAGTTGTGCGCAGCGTGCGCCTCCTCGCGCTCGATCGCCTCGGCCTGACGCGGAGTCGCGGCCTTCGATTCGGCGTGGATGCGGTGGGCGACCGTCTCGGCGGATTCCGGGGCCGCCGTCTCGGTGTCGGTCATGGCTGTCCTCTCATCGTCGAAGTTCGAGCGTGCAGCATTTGACGCCCCCGCCACCGAGCAGGAGCTCGGAGAGGTCGACGCCGATCGGGTTGTAACCGTGCTTCCGCAGCTGGCGCTCGAAGTCGACAGCGCGGGATGCGATGACTACGTTGTAGCCGTCGGAGAACGAGTTGAGGCCGAGAATGGAGGCGTCCTCGTCGTTCACGATGATCGCGTCCGGGTAGCGCTCGCGCAGGATGCTGAGGCTCGCCTCGTCGAACGCGCTCGGCAGGTAGGCGATGTGCTCCTGGCCCGGCGTTCCGTCGAGCACCGCGAGAGCGGTGTCCAGGTGGTAGAAGCTCGGGTTGATCAGGGTGAGGCTCACGACCTCGCGGCCGTACAGCCGACCCAATTCCAGGTGGCTGTCGCTCGCGCTGCGGAACCCTGTTCCGGCGAGGATCGTGTCGCCGACGAGCAGGAAGTCACCCTCCCCTCGTTGATGTGCTCCGGCACGGCCACGTCGAATCCGTTAGCCCGGAACCAGTCCATGTACGCCGGCCCCTCAGGTTGCCGCTCGGCATAGGTGAAGCTCGCGCCGTAAGCGATGTTGTCGATGACGAAACCGCCGTTGGCCGCGTAGACCATGTCGGGCAGCCCAGCGATCGGGTCGATGAGCTGGACGTCGAAACCGAGGTCGAGGTACGTGCGGTAGAGCGCGTCCCACTGCTGCACGGCCAGGGATGTGTCGGTCGGTAATTGCGGATCCATCCAGGGGTTGATCCGGTAGACGACGGTGAAGTGCTCGGGACGGCACATCAGCACCGACCTCGCGGTGGACGTGCGTTCGGGCCGTTCCACGCGCGGCTCCGCGTCCTCATGAATCATCGACATGGGGATAGTGTCACACAATGATGTGCTCACTTTTCGGGCGATGTGCGCACGAAAACGCTGTGAATCCCAAACTCATGCGGATTATTTGCGTTCATCGTCCGCGAAAGCAACCCGCCGCGGCCCGCGATCAAGCACCGTCACGCACGGAAACGTCGCGCACGATTTCTGCGCAATGGCAGCCGATGGCGCAACGATCCACCGTATGCTTGGCGGCGTGGACAACCTCGATCGCAGCATCCTCGACCTCCTCCGCCAGAACGCGCGCGCGGGCTACGGTGACATCGGCTCGGTCGTCGGCCTGTCCGCATCCGCCGTCAAGCGCCGCGTCGACCGGCTCGTCGCGGATGGCGTCATCCGCGGCTTCACCATTCAGGTCGATCCGACCATCGACGGCATGAGCACCGAGGCGTACGTCGAACTCTTCTGCCGCGGGACCGTCGCGCCCGACGAGTTGCTGCGCATCCTGTCGGCCGTGCCCGAAGTCGTGGAGGCCGGAACCGTGACGGGCAGCGCCGACGCGATCGTGCACATCCGGTCGCGGGACATCCCGAGCCTCGAGGCCGCCCTCGAGAAGGTGCGGCTGGCCCCCAACGTCGACCACACGCGCAGCGCGATCGTGCTCTCCCGGCTGATCCACCGTGCACACGACTGACAGCCGTCGCATTTCTTCAAGCATTCGGTTCCGGATGCGCGGAGCATGGTCCCATGACCGAGACAGCAGAAACGAGCATCCTCGTCGCCGCGTCGCCGCAATCCGTCTGGCACGCGCTGACCGACCCGGCGGCGATCGCGAAATACATGTACGGCACGGAGGTCTCCACCGACTGGAAGAAGGGGAGTCCGATCGTCTACCGGGGCGAGTGGGAGGGTAAGCCCTACGAGGACAAGGGCACCATCCTCGAGATCGAACCGCCGCGCCTGCTGGCGTCGAGCTACTACAGCCCGCTCAGCGGCAAGCCGGACGTGCCCGAGAGCTACCAGAACGTGACGTACACGCTGGCAGCCGAGGGCTCGGGCACGCGAGTGACCGTCACGCAGGACGGCTGCGCCGACCGCGCGGAAGCCGACCGGATGGCGGAGAACTGGGGCATGACGCTCACGGGGCTGAAGGGTGTGGTCGAGGGGTCAAGCTGAGCGCAGGCCAGGGGCCAGCCGGGCGCGATCTGACCCGTACCTGACTCGCACCTGCGAAAATCCACAGCCAGAGCGCATCCGTCAGCCGAAGACTTCGAGCACCACCACGGCAAACGGTGGCACGATGAACGCATGAAACTGCTGGTTGTCGAAGACGATCCCGACATGGGCGGCCTCGTCGAGCGAGGGCTCACCGCCGAGGGTTACGACGTGACACTGGTCACGAACGGTGTGGACGCGATGATCGCGCTCCGCGCCCAGCCGTTCTCGGCGGCAGCGATCGACGTGATGCTGCCCGGGATGAGCGGCTTCGAACTCTGCCGCCACGTGCGTGAGGCCGCCAACCCGATGCCCATCCTGCTGCTCACGGCTCGGGATGCGATCGAGGACAGGGTGCACGGGCTCGACTCCGGCGCCGATGACTACCTCACCAAGCCGTTCGCGTTCGCGGAACTCGCGGCGCGCATTCGCGCCCTGCTGCGGCGGGAGCCGAGCGGGATGCGCCCCCAGGTCACCGTCGGACGCCTCACCATCGACTCCCACGAGCACCGCGCACTCGTCGCCGGACACGAGATGCCGCTCAGCCGCCGCGAGTTCACGCTGCTGCGACTGTTCGCGACCAACCCGGACAAGACGCTCGCGCGCTCCGACATCCTCGAGACCGTGTGGGGCACGAGCGAGAATATCGGCACGAACGTCATCGACCAGTACGTGTCGTACCTCCGCAAGAAGCTGGAGATCGCGGGAGCCGGTCTCGCCATCGTCACGGAGCGCGGCCGCGGGTATCGGTTGGATGCCAAGAACGCCGAGGCGCCGTCGTCGTGAGCTGGCTGCGGCGGCTCTCGATCACGGCCCGCATCACCATCGGGAGCCTCATCGTCGCAACCCTGTTCGGCCTCGTCGCGGTCGAGGTCGTGCGCCTCGGCGTCGCGTCGATCCTGCACAACGCCACGGTCACCCTGCTCAACAACGATGTCGCGGCGCCCACGCAAGCGGTGAAGGCCGATCCGAGAGGACCGTTTGCACTTCCCGGCGGAGGACAGGAGCTGGCTATCGTCGGCCCGAACGGGCGCATCCTCCACTCGAGCCTCCCCGCCGCCCTCGAGGCGCGAACGCCGAGCCTCCTGAATCTGGGCGACGACCCGACCGCCGTGCAGACCGGCGACGAGCGGTATGTCGTGCTCGTGCGGGCGGTGCCGACCAGCGACGGAACGTTCCGCGTGATTGCGGCGCGCAACAACGAGACGACCGATCTTGTGCTCGATCGACTCACCTCATTGCTGCTGGTGGGAGCAGCGGTGGTGATCGTGGGATTCGGTGGCGCATCCTGGCTCCTCGCGCGCGCAGCTCTGCGCCCGGTGAGTCGGATGCGCGAGCGCGCCGAAAGTATCGCCGACGTCTCTTCGACCGGTCTGCTTCCTGTGGGCCCGGCCAACGACGAGCTCGCCGCCCTCGCCACCACGCTGAACGATCTGATCCGCCGGCTTCGCGCATCCGCCGACCGTGAGCGTCAGATGGTGTCGGATGCGAGCCACGAGTTGCGCACGCCTCTCGCCGTGCTGCGCGGTCAGCTCGAGCTCGCGGAGCTCGACGCGGGCGATGCGGATGCGCTGCTAGCCGCCATCCGCTCCTCGCATGCCACAGCCATGCGGCTCGGGCAGCTCGCGAGCAACCTTCTCGAGCTCTCGCGGATCGAGGCCGGCCCGTCGAGCGGTCGCACGGACTGGCGCACGCTCACGGACGAGCTCGCTGACGCCATCGACCGGGCGCGGCTGATCGCATCCCGTCGCACGGACGAGACGAACGCCCCCGAGATCTCGATCGACTTCGACTACCGACCGCGCGAACGCCAGTCCCTCAACGCGCTCGTGGCTCTGTCGCCGACCGATTTCGGGCGCATCCTGGACAACTTGCTCGGCAACGCGATCACCGCGATCGCGAGCGCCGAGCCACCAGACTGGGGACGTCGCCGACCCGGACGGCGACGGTCGCCCCGAGCGGATCGTCACTGCCGAGTTGACGGCCACACCCGCAGAGGTGATCCTCACCGTGCACGACAGCGGGCCCGGGATGTCGCTGGACTTCATCCCGGTGGCGCTCGACCGGTTCACCCGTGCCGATGGCGCGCGCACGGGCCATTCGGGGGGCGGCCTGGGGCTCGCGATCGTGGGTGCGCTGGCCGGGTCAGCCGGGGGAAGCGTCGTTCTGGCGAACGCGGAGGGCGGCGGGCTGGTGGCGACCGTAGTGCTGCCGCTCGCACCGCATCCCTCCTCTTAGGGCCGACGCGCGCTCAGTGTCCCGAGGCGTCGGAATCGACGCCCGCGCCGGGTCCCTGGTCGAGCGTGGCGATCTCGGCGAGATCGTCCGCGTCGAGAGCAAAGTCGAACACATCGAGGTTCTGGGCGAGGCGTTCCGCGTTCTGCGATTTCGGGATGACGACCAGCCCGTTGTCGAGGTGCCACCGGATCACGACCTGACCGGGCGTCTTGTCGTACTTCGCGCCGATGCGGGCGAGCAGCGAGGACGTGAGCAGGTCGCCGCCGGCGCCGAGCGGGCTCCACGATTCGGTGACGATCCCGTGCTCGGCGTTGTACTCGCGCTGCTCGTGACGGGTGACATACGGGTTGAGCTGGATCTGGTTCACGGCCGGGGTGATACCGGTGTCGGCGATGAGACGGTCGAGGTGCGCCGGCTTGAAGTTCGAGACGCCGATCGCGCGAGTTCTGCCGGCTGTCTGCAGTTTCGCGAAGGTCTTCCACGTCGAGACGAAGTCGTCGCGGGCCGGGAGCGGCCAGTGGATGAGCAGAAGGTCGACGTAGTCGAGTCCTAACCGGTCGAGGGATGCGTCCAGCCCGGCGATCGCTCGATCGTCACCCTGGAACTCTCCGTCGAGTTTGGTCGTGACGAAGACCTCCTCGCGCGGCACCCCGCTGTCGCTGATGCCACGCCCGACGCCGACCTCGTTGCCGTACCGGACGGCCGTGTCGATGTGCCGGTAGCCGATCTCCAGGGCCTCGATCACGGCGCGTTCGACCTCGGCATCGTTGAGCGGTGACGTTCCGAGTCCGAGCTGCGGGATGCTGGTGCCGGAGTTGAGGGCGATCCTGGGAATGGTCATACGTCCAGGCTAATCACCAGCGGGTCGCTCGTGCCTCTAGATGACACCCTCTGACAGTCGCGACGGGTTGCCGAAACGGTGAGCGGTGATCGAGATTGCCTGCTCATGCACGAACGGCAACAGTTCGATGCGGCCGGAAGGGGTTACCGGATTCGCGTACACCGCCACATCCGGAGTCCCACCGAGCGCCGTGGCCAGCGCTCTCGGGTCTCCCCCGATGAGCCGGATGCGGTGCTCCTTCACGGTTCCTGCGGCGACGCGCCCGTGCCACTGCTGGTCGGTCTCGACGGTGACCTCCACGTCGCGGTCGCGCAGGATCTGGTGGACAGCGCGTGGCAGCTTCGCGGACGTGCTGACGCTGTACGGCGACCTGGCGACGGTCGCCGCCGCGAGAATCCTGAGTAGCGCGGGCAGCTCGGCGTCGTCGGCGAGACGGATGGCGACAGGTACCGGACGGTAGCGGAAGAGGTTGCGCTCCGCTCCAACGGCGGAGACGTCTTTCACCGTGTGAAACTCCGTTGCGGCCGCGATCGCGTCGCTGAGCGCCGACCGCCGAACGAGGTCGAAGGCCGTGTAGTCCATCGAGGACTGCCCGGATTCGATCAGTTCGCTCACGCGCTTGTCGAGGCCGCGCAGGTGCAGACTCGTGCTGGAGTTGCCGGCCTCAGGCTTCCATGAGCCCAAGCCGATCAGGTAGTTCGGGCCTCCGGCCTTCGTACCCGCACCGACCGACGACCGCTTCCAACCGCCGAAGGGCTGACGCTGCACGATCGCTCCGGTGATCCCTCGGTTCACGTAGAGATTGCCGGCCTCGACGGTGTCGAGCCAATGCGCGAGCTCTTCGGAGTCGAGCGAGTGCAGGCCTGCGGTGAGCCCGTACTCGATCGCGTTCTGATAGCGGATCGCCTCTTCGAGGTTGCGCGCACTCATGACGCCGAGCACAGGCCCGAAGAATTCGGTGAGGTGGAAGTAAGAGCCGGGCTGCACACCGGTGCGAACGCCGGGTGTCCACAACCGTCCGGTGCCGTCGAGCTGCTTGGGCTGCACAAGCCACTCCTCCTCGCCGCCGAGGGTCGTGAGCGCGTGCAGCAGCTTTCCGCTCGCCGGTTCGATCAGCGGCCCCATCTGGCTGGTCGGGTCTTGCGGATAGCCGACCCGCAGACTCGCCACCGCGTCGACGAGCTGATGCCGGAATCGTTCAGACTTCGCCACCGAGCCGACGAGGATCACCAGGCTGGCCGCCGAGCATTTCTGACCGGCGTGCCCGAAAGCGCTCTTGACGATGTCGGCCACCGCGAGGTCGTAGTCCGCACTCGGAGTGACGATGATCGCGTTCTTTCCACTGGTCTCGGCCAGGAGCGGAAGATCGGGGCGCCACGAGCGGAAGAGCTTCGCGGTCTCGTACGCGCCCGTGAGGATCACTCGGTCGACGCGCGGGTCGGACACCAGGGCCTGGCCGAGCTCGTTCTCGGACACGTCGGCGAGCGCCAGCAGCTCTCGCGGAATGCCGGCTTCCCACAGAGCCTCGACCATGACCGCACCCGATCGGATCGCCTGCGGTGCCGGCTTGATGATCACGCCACTGCCTGCGGCGAGCGCCGACAGCACCGACCCGGCGGGAATCGCCACCGGGAAGTTCCAGGGCGGCGTCACCACGGTGAGCTTCGACGGTACGAAGGTCGCCCCTTGAACGGTGTCGAGCTCACGCGCGCGGGTGGCGTAGTAGTGCGCGAAGTCGATCGCTTCGCTCACTTCGGGGTCGGCCTCCGCGATGGTCTTACCCGTCTCGGCGGCCATGATCTCGATGAGTCGGTCGCGGTTCGCCGCCAGAGCGAGCCCAGCCCGGTCCAGGATGCTCGCCCGCTCGAACCCGCTGCGCTGGCCCCAGGCTTCTCCGTTCGCCTGCACGGTACGGATGAGGTGGTCGAGGGTGACCGCATCCGTCACGGCAGCCCGCGCGACGGTCTCGAGACCGAGCTCCGAGTTGGCCGACCGGCTCAAAATCTTGCGGCCCCAAGCTCGGTTGACCGCGAGCGACGGATCGGTGTCAGCGGCGTTGTGGAAGCCGCTGAGTGCAGTGCCCGCAGCCCCTACACCGGCCCCTCCGCTCGAACCGCGCTCCAGACCGAGCACCGCGCTGGTCAGACCCTCGGCAGCTCCCTCGGGTTCGGGCGCGGCCGGTGGGCGAGTGAAGGACTCGGCGTCCTCCCACTCGCGCTGCCTGTCCTGCCGACGGTTCGGCAGCGGAGCCACTCCGCGGGGACTCGGATCGGACTCGAGGTCTGCGATCGAGGCGAGGAAACGCTGCTTCTCCCGCTCGAAGAGGGCAGCGTTCGACTCGAGTTCGAACACCGCCGACATGAAGTTCTCCTGGCTTGCGTTCTCTTCAAGCCGACGGATGAGGTAGGAGATGGCCACATCGAACTCAGCCGGATTGACCACCGGCGTATAGAGCAGCAGCGAGCCGACCGTCTGCTTGACCGCGTCGGCCTGCGCCGTCGCCATGCCCAACAACATCTCGAAGTCGATCCTGTCGGTGACTCCGCGTCGCGAAGCGAGCAGCCACGCGTATGCCACATCGAACAGGTTGTGTCCGGCCACGCCGATCTTCACCGCGTTGGTGTGCTCGGGCGTCAACGCCCAGTCGAGCACCCGCTTGTAGTTCGTGTCGGTAGCCTGCTTGGTGTCGTACGTCGCGAGCGGCCAATCGTGAATCGCCGCATCGACCCGCTCCATCGCGAGGTTCGCGCCCTTGACCACACGCACCTTGATCGGCGCTCCCCCGCGCATCCGTCGCTCGGTCGCCCACTCGGTGAGCCCCTGCAGAGCGTCGAGCGCATCGGGGAGGTAGGCCTGCAGGACGATCCCTGCTTCGAGGCGGACGAACTGCGGCTTGGCGAGGATGCCCGTGAACACCGCGATCGTCAGGTTGAGATCGCGGTACTCCTCCATGTCGAGGTTGATGAACTTGGGCTCGCGCGACGAGGCCGCGAGCTCGTAGAGCGGCGTGAGGCGATCCACTACCCGGGCGACCGTCTCATCGAACGACCACATCGACAGCTGCGAGGCGATCGAGGAGACCTTGATCGACACGTAGTCGACGTCGTCCCGAGCGAGGAGCGCCCGCGTGCCTTCGAGACGTCGCGCCGCCTCCTTCTCGCCCAGTACGGCCTCGCCGAGGAGGTTGAGGTTCAGCCGGGCACCGTGGCCCTGCGGATCCGTCGACTTGCGCAGGTGCGCGATGGCCGGGCCGAGCTTCTCCGGCGTCGCGTCGACGACGAGGTGTCCGACCATCCCGCGCAGCACTCGACGCGCGATCGGAATGACGATCCACGGAAGAACCGGGCCGAAGACCCCGCCCAGCCAGATGGCGAAGCGCATGTACCACGGCAGGAACGCCGGGATCTTCTTCGCGATCCGCTGCAGGTTGTATCCGGCGACGAACAGGTCTTGCGGCCGCGCAACCCCGTCGACGAAGCCGACAGCGAAATCGAGCCCGTTCGGGTCTTTCAGCACGCCGGCCAGACGCTCGGCCGCGGGATCGTCCTTCGGCTTTGCGCCGTCGACCTCGCTCGCACTCTGGGCGAGCCAGGTTCGAACGAGTTCGACAGCCTCGCCAGCGATCTGCGACGGGCGCGCCTCGGTGCCCTCCGTGTCATTGACCATGCTCACGACTGTATTCCTCGCTGTTCGGGGATGCTCCGGGCAGACCGGAAATGTGGAGAACTCGCTGCTGTGGATACAGTGTGAGGCTATTCTTCGGTTAGTAAAAGCGAATGTTTATGAACGGTATTGTTCGCTTAAACCGAATGATGAGGAGTCAGGATGCTCGACGTTCGCAAACTCCGCCTCCTCCGCGAGCTCAGCGTGCGCGGGACGGTAACCGGAGTCGCCGAGGCGCTCTCGTACAGTCCTTCCTCGGTCTCACAGCAACTTGCCGCCCTCGAGAAGGAGTCAGGAGTAAGCCTGCTCGTCAAGGTGGGCCGCCGCGTGCAGCTCACCCCGCAGGCCGAGATCCTCGTGCAGCACACCGCTGACATCCTGGACCTTCTCGACCAGGCGGAGGCCGACCTGGCCGCATCGCTGACGACCGTCACGGGCGTCGTGCGGATTGCCGTCTTCCAGTCGGCGGCGCACGCCGTGATCCCGAGTGCGTTGAGCATCCTGGCGGCCGAATACCCCGAACTGCGCGTAGAGGTCACCGAGCGCGAGCCCGAGCTGGGACTCTTCGAGGTCTCCGCGCGCGACTTCGACCTGGTCGTCGCCGAACAGTACCCGGGCAGCACCCGCGGTCTCCGAGCCGACCTCGACCGCATCGACCTCACGACCGACCCGATCCACCTCGCGACCTCGCTGGCACAGGATGCGCGGATCGCAGCGCATTCGTTGGCCGACGCCGCCGACCTCCCCTGGGTGATGGAGCCCGAAGGAACCGCCGCCCGCACCTGGGCCGTGCAGCTCTGCCGAGCTGCCGGTTTCGAGCCGGACGTGCGGTACGAGACCGCCGATCTGGTTGCGCACATCCGGCTCATCCGCTCGGGCAACGCCGTCGGCCTGCTCCCCGATCTCGTCTGGGCAGGTGACGAGCCGACCGTGCGCCTGATCGACCTGCCGGGGTCGCCGCAGCGCACGATCTTCACGTCCGCCCGACGTGCATCCGCGACCCGGCCAGGGGTGGTCGCCTGCCGGAATGCCCTGGCCAGGGCGGTCGCGAGCGTCTGACGCCCCGACGTCCTAGGCTCGGTTCATGACCGAAGCCTCCACCGACGCCACCCAGAGCACGGCCGACGCCACCCCCGAGCCGACCCACGACGTCGTCATCGTCGGCGGAGGACACAATGGACTCACTGCGGCCGCGTACCTCGCAAAGGCCGGCCTCAGCGTGATCGTCCTCGAGCGGTTGGGCGTGGTCGGTGGGGCGGCGGTGAGCGCGCAGGCCTTCGACGGGGTCGACGCGTGGTTGTCGCGCTACTCCTACCTGGTCAGCCTGCTCCCCCAGCGCATCATCGACGACCTCGGGCTCCGCATCACACTGGCCCGCCGCAGGTACTCCTCTTACACACCGGTTCCCGGCGATCCCGATGGCTTCGGTCTTCTCATCGATAACACCGACGCCGAGGCGACGGCCGCATCCTTCGCCAGAATCGGTGCCGCTGAAGACGCCGACTCCTTCGCCGACTTCTACGAGTCCACCACCGAGCTCGCCCGATCCCTCTGGCCGACCGTCACCGAGCCCTTGCTGACCCGCAGCGAAGCGAAGGCCCTGGTCAACGACGATGAGCTCTGGCAGGCGGTGTTCGAGCGCCCGATCGGCGAGCTCATCGAGTCGCGGCTCCACAACGACCTTGTGCGCGGCGTGGTGGCGACGGATGCACTGATCGGCACGTTCGCAAGCGTCGACGATCCCGATCTGCCGCAGAACCGCTGCTTCCTCTACCACGTCATCGGCGGCGGCACCGGTGACTGGGACGTACCGGTCGGGGGCATGGGAACAGTCACCACCGAGCTCGCCCGCGTCGCCCGCGATGCCGGAGCCCGGATCGTTACCGGCGCAGAAGTGACGAGCATCCGGCCCGATGGAACTGTCGACTACCGGCGCAAGAAGCACGACCGTCGCGTCGTCGGCCGTCACGTGCTCGCGAACGTCGCGCCTGAGGTGCTCGACCGCCTCCTCGGCGAACAGGATGCCCAACCCTCGCGCGCCAAGGCCGAAGGTGCGCAGGTCAAGGTGAATCTGCTCCTCAAACGCCTGCCGAAGCTCCGAGACTCCAGCGTCGACCCCGCAGCCGCGTTCGGCGGAACGTTCCACATCAACGAGACATACTCCCAGCTCGAGGATGCGTACGCCGGCGCCGTGCGCGGGGTCATGGCCGAGCTGCTCCCCTGCGAGATCTACTGCCACTCGCTCACCGATCCGAGCATCCTGGACCCCGATCTCGCGGCGAGCGGCGCACAGACTCTGACGGTTTTCGGTCTGCACACCCCCGACCGCTGGCTGAGCGAGGCGAACAACGACGCGACGCGCGAACGCCTGCAGAAGTCGGTGCTCGCATCCCTCAACTCGGTGCTGGCCGAACCCATCGAAGACCTACTGCTGACGGATGCGGAGGGCCGGCCCTGCATCGAGACCAAGACCACGCGCGACCTGGAGCTCGCCCTCAACATGCCGGGCGGCAACATCTTCCACGGTCCGCTCTCCTGGCCGTTCGCCGAGGACGACGATGACCTCGCGACCCCGGCACAGCGATGGGGCGTCGCGACGCGTCACCCGCGCATCCTCATCTGCGGGGCGGGCGCACGCCGCGGAGGAGCGGTCAGCGGCATCGGCGGGCACAACGCAGCCATGGCCGTGCTCGAATCCTGAGCTGAGAGCTCTCGCAGTGACAGCACTGCCGCATTCGAGCCGACGTGACTAGTCTGAAGGTCAGTGGGAGGTGCATCATGTTGCCACAACCGACAGGGCGGCTCGTCCGCAAAGATGACGGTGTCTACGTGGTCCTCGACAGGATCTTCAAGGCGCCTATCGAGGATGTCTGGTCGTATTTCTCCCGATCGCCCCGCCTCGCCGAATGGGTCGGCGAGTTCACCGGGACGCCGGCCACCGGTGCCGTCCGGTTCCGGATGAACGCCGAGGGCGACGAGACCGACTGGCAGAACGTCTCCATCATGGAATGCGTTGCGCCCCACAAGTTCGCGGCGGATGTCGGCCCTGCCGGCGACTCATGGCGCGTGTACTGGCACCTCACCGAGGCGAGCGGCCACACGACCGTGACGTTCGCCCAGCGACTCCGCTCGCTCACTGAAGAGGCGGAGGTCGGCGTCGGCTGGGACTACTACCTCGACCGGCTCGTCGCTGCCCGCGCGGGCAAGCCGATGCCGAATTGGGACGACTACTACCCGGCGATGCTCGAGCACTACGAGAACATCTGCCGCGAGGTCAACTCCGACGTGCGCGCCGAGCACGCCGCGGCGCACGCGGTCGATCGTGAGGCCACCGGCACGGACGGGCGCTGAGCGCCGCTCTGACCCGAATCGCGCATCCGTGTGCCTAGTGCCAGCGGTGCTCTTGCAGGGTGATGCGCGGTCCGCGACGCTCGAAGCGGTGTCCGGATGCGAGGATCAGCCTGATCACGCGCTGCCGGTGCCCGGTCCACGGCTCCAGGAGTTCGAGCATCCCGTCGTCGTCGACCCGACGCCCGATCAGCGCCTCGCCCACGTAGTGCGCGAGGTGGTAGTCGCCGACGCTGACCGCATCCGGGTCGGCGTGCGAGCGCTGCAGCGTCTCGGCTGCGGTCCACACCCCGATTCCTGGGACGGTCCGCAGCTTCTCGGCGGCAACGGCGAGAGTCTCCGCCGCATCCGTCGCGCGCTCGAGAGAACCCGCCACCGCCATCGCAGCGCCGACCGTTCGGGCCCGGCCGGGATCCACTCCCGCTCGGTGCCATTCCCACGACGGGATGCCGCGCCACTGCTCGACGGTCGGCACCGCTCGCAGCCCGTCCGGCGCCGGCCCGGGGGCGGGCTCACCGTACCAGCGAAGCAGTCGTGCCCACGACCGGTACGCCTCGAGGCTGGTCACCCGCTGTTCGATGACCGCGGGAACCAGAGCCTCCAACATCCGCCCGGTTCGCATCAACCGCAGACCCGCGTTGCGCCGGCGGCTCTCGTGCAGCAGGGGCGTGCCGCTCACATCCAGCCCGCTCCAGTCGTCGTCTCGGCCGAGCATCCCCGGCACGGCCTCGATCGCCCACTCAGCGCCCGGTCCCCAGGCTGCGGCCTCGATTTTGCCGTCGGCAGCCGGGTTCAGGATGCGCAGACTCGCCACCCCGTCCGGCGTGCGGAAGGCGCGCCACACCCCGCGCGCATCCCACTTCGTCGTCGGGTCGTGCGGACCGCGTCCGAGCAGGCCGAGCGTGCTCCGTACGTCGACGGGTTCGGCGGGCGAATACACCGTCGAAGCCTCGGGATGCGGCGATACCGGTACCGCGGAGGCGGCGGCGGGGATCGCGGTGCTCATGCAGGGAATGCTACGTCAGCCGTCTGATGTTCGGCCGGGCCTTCCCTCATGTCGGTAGGCTCCAATACCCTCGCCCCATGGGATCAGCACTCGAAAGCCGCGCGGTCGCGCACTTGCGCCTCGCCGTGTCCGGAACCGTCTACCTGCGAGGCGAAGAGGGCCTCGCAGCCGAAGTCGCCTGCTTCAACCCGACTGTCATCCACGACCCCGACGTCGTCGTCGCGGCCGTCACCGAGAACGATGTCGCTCAGGCGGTGACCTTTGCCGCGGAGAACGGGCTCGAGGTGCGCGTTCAGGCCACCGGCCACGGCTCGGAACTCCCGATCACCGACGGTCTGATCATCTCCACCCGCGGGCTGGACAGCCTTTCGATCGACCCGACCACTGCTCTCGCGCATATCGGCGCTGGGCTCCGCTGGGCACCGATCATCGAGGCGTCGGCCGATCTCGGGCTCGCCCCGATCACCGGTTCCTCCACGAGCGTGGGCGCCGTCGGCTACACGCTCGGTGGTGGTCTCGGACCCCTCGCCCGCAAGTACGGCTTCACGGCCGACTGGGTGCGGAGCTTCCGTGTCGTCACCGCCAACGCGGAGATCGTCACGGCTGACGACTCCACCAACCCCGAACTCTTCTGGGCGCTTCGAGGCGGCAAAGGCGGACTCGGCGTCGTCACCGAGATGACGCTCGAGCTCGTTCCGCTGCGCACGCTTTACGCAGGCAGCCTCTTCTTCGAGGGGGATGCCATCGAGCCCGCCTTCCGCGCATGGATCGATTGGTCCGCCACCCTGTCAGACGAGGCGACCACCTCGATCGTCTTCCTCCAGGTCCCCGACGTCGAGGGCGCGCCGCCGCCGCTACGCGGCCGGTTCGTGCTGAGCGTGCGATTCGCGTACCCGGGAAGCGCCACCGAGGGCGAAAAACTGATCGCGCCGCTCCGCGAGGCAGCACCCGTGTACCTCGACTTCGTCGGCGAGATGCCGACGACGGCCGTGGCGAGCATCCACAACGATCCTGAGGTCGGAACGCCGAGCTGGGTGCGCGGGCTCATGCTCGACTCTTTCGATCAGGCAGCGGGGCAGGCCATCCTCGACCTGGTGACACCCGCATCCGGCTCCCCGTTCGTCGCGGTCGAGATCCGGCAGATCGGTGGTGCCACGGCTCGCGACACCACTGACGGAACGTCAGTCGGCGGGCGTGAGAGCAGATACACCCTGTCCACGATTGCCGGCGATCCCTCAACCTTCGCCGAGCTTGCGCCTGCCCGCGCGGCTGAGATCACCGCAGCCCTTGCCGACAGAGTGTCGGAGACCACCAACGTGAACTGGTCGGTCGGCCTCATCGACAAGGCGGCCTTCGAGAAGACCTGGCCGCCCGCGATATTCGACAGACTTGCCGCGGCGCGCTCCGAGTGGGACCCGCGCGGCGTCTTCGCTTTCGGCCCCGAATAGCCGGGGGGTCGCGGCGTCAGTTGCGCGAGCAGTGTCACTTGCTCGAGCAGCGCCAATTGCTCAGCGCCAGACGCTGGGTGCGGCGGCTCGAGTCGACGGAAGGGCGGCATCCCCGCCCCACTCGAGCAGCCACTCGGGAACGGTGACGTCTGTCGGCGCGGGGCCGACGGCATCCAGCAGCTCTTGAATCGTCACGACACCGCCGCCTCGCTTGAGGAACCGGCCCCGGATGAACGCTTGCGTGTAGATCTCGCCATCGACGGTGAACCGCTGCTCGACATACACGGCCTTCTCATCGAAGCCCAGGATGCGCGACTCGACCACGAACGGCTGCCACAGTTCGAGCGACTTGCGAAACGAGATCGTCTCGGACGCGACGACCGGGTACCAGCCACGCTTCTTGAAGATCGCCCAGACGCCATTGCGGGTGAGCAGATCGAAACGCCCGATGTCCGCGATCGAGAGATATACGCCGTTGTTCATGTGCTTGAGAATGTCGAGGTCTGTCGGCACCACGCGAAATCTGGTGCGTGCCACATCCCAGTGGCCGAGCCGCGTCCCGAACCGCGAGATCAGCGCGTGAAGCATCGTTCGAAAGATCATGTGCACCCGGTCATGCTAGCCATCCGCCAACGACATCTCACTTCCGTTGTGAACAGCCTCCAAACCGCGCGCAGTGTCGCGCTGCCGGCGTTGTGGGTCCCCGCTGTGCCCGGTGAATGCCTCGCGCCTTTGCAGAGATGGAGCTAGCGGTCGAGCGGAACCTCGACGATGCTCACTCCGGCCGGCGGAGCCGAGAGCGCCTGATCGAGCTCGCCCTTGGTGCTCACCTTGCTGAAACTCCACTCGTATGCCGCGGCGAGCGCACGGATGTCGACGGCCTGGGGCGTGTAGAGCACTCGATCGAATGCCGATTCGGGAGCGGTCGCGGCTACTTCCAGCCCGTCGAAGATGGTTCCGCCGCCGTCGTTGCCGACGATCACCTGGAGGTGCGGGCGTGTCTCACCGGCGCCGAACAGCAGGGATCCGACGTCGTGCAACAGAGTCAGGTCCCCCAACAGCACGCGCGTCACGCCGGTCGCGGTTCCCGCTGCCTCTGCCGCACCCTGGCTGGCGAGCGCGATTCCGATCGCCGTCCCGATCGTTCCGTCGATTCCGGCGAGCCCACGGTTCGAGTGCACCCTGATCTTCTTGCCGGGAACGATACGGTCGGCGTCCCTGATGAGGCGCGATGCTCCGAGCACCAGACGATCGTGCGGCCAGGTGTATCGCCAGAGCGCCTCGGCGAGAAGCGGTCGCGTGATCGGTGCGCGCACGGCCGCGAGCTCCGCCTTCGCGAACGCCAGCGCATCCGCCGGCGCGAACGATCGTGCCTTGTCGACATCGGGAGCCACTGCGCCCGGATCGGCCTTTGCTTCGGCCGCGTCGACCAGCCGGCGGCTCGCGAACACCCAACTGCCGACCCACGCGCGCACCTCGGGCGAGCGCAGATCGACGGATGCGGGAGCGGTCACGCCACCGACGATCCGTGCCCGGTGTCCCGGGTTGTACGCCTGAGCTCCGTGCGGGGCCACGACGATGGTCTCGACGTCCGCTCGCTCGAGCAGCGCCGGAACCTCGCGGCTCAACGTGGGGTGGCCGAAGACCACCGCACGCTCGACGTTTCGGCCGAACGAGTCGTCGCTCATCAGTTCGCGGTACGCGACAACGAGGTTGGGGCCGAACCGCGCTCCGCTGGAGACCTCCGCGAGCAGGGGGTAGCCGCCCGCTCTGGCGAGTGCTTCGGCGTCCTCGCCGGCATCGGCACCGGCTATGACGACCGTTCGCGGTCCGTCCTCGAGCTGGATCGTGGTGCGGCCGAGCACCTCGGGAGCGGCGATCGGCGGGGTCACGGGGGTTCCACATCCGTGAGCGCGATCTCGGGAACGGCGACGGAGAGCGGCGCGCGCAACGCCACGTTGAGGTGCACGGGTCCCGGATCCGCGGAGTCCGCCCCGACCGCCGCGCGAACAGCGGCCACAGCCAGACGCGCCGCGGCCTCAGCTTCGCCATCGGAACCGTCTGGCGCCGGAACGTCGAGCTCCAGCCGCGGCGCCGCTCCGTACATCCCGTACTGCTGGGTGGTCTGGTTCGCGCGGATGCCGCGAAGTTCTGTCGGCCTGTCCGACGTGAGCACGATCATGGGGATCCCGGATTCGTGCGCCTCGAGCACGGCCGGGTGAAGATTTGCGGTCGCCGTTCCGCTCGTGGTGATCACGACGGCCGGAACCCCGCTCTCCCGGGCCAGCCCGAGCGCGAGGAATCCCGCAACGCGCTCATCGATGCGCACGTGCAGTCGTGCCGAGCCCGAGCGTTCCAGCTCGGCCGCGACGAGCGCGAGCGCCTGCGAGCGGGACCCCGGGCTGACGATCAGGTCGCGCACGCCGGCGCGGACGAGCCCGCTCAAGAGCGCGACAGCGTAGTCGGTGGCCGGGTTTCCCGTGCCGTTCTCCGCTCCGTGCGTCTGTGCGCCGTCAACCATCCCGGCGGCCGGTGGTGGGGTCGTCTGGTCCGTTGTCGTCGAGGTCGGAGAGCTCTTTTTCGAGCTGCCGGATGCGTTCTTCCTGGTCCCTGTCCTGGCCGAGGCGCTTCAGGAACTCGGGGTCGTCATCCGGAGCGACGGATCGACGCACACCCTGATTGCGGCGCCGGCCTCGGCCGATGAGGAACCAGAGCACGCCGCCGATGACGGGGAACAGGATGATGATGAGAAGCCAGACGGGCTTCGGGAGTCCGCGAACACGTGACCGGTCGAAAAAGGCGCAGTCAGCCACGGAATAGATGTAAAAGACCGCGGCAGCGACGCCGAGGACTATCCAGAGGCGAACCATAGGTCAATCGTAACTCTCAGAGTGTGTCTCTAAGCTGGGAGGGTGAAAGGCATTCCCTCCTGGGTCATCTATTCGGTGCTCCGGCTTCTCTTGTTCGCGGTTCCGCTCGCGATCCTTCTGATTCTTCGCATCGACTGGTGGATCGCCGTGATCGCGGCCGCGCTGATCGGTCTGTGCCTGTCGTACATCGTGCTGCGCAAGCCGAGGGATGCTGTAGCGCGCGACCTCTATGCCGTTCGCCACCGCACGACCCCGGTCACGAACGCCGACGACGACTCGGAGGACGCGGCGATCGACGCTGCAGCGGACGTCCACGTCGACGCCTCGACGGAAAAACCCTCCGCACCCGACACCAGATCCTGACGTCAGGTCGGCTTAGAAGACGAAGGCCGCGCCCAGCGCGATCGCCACGAGCAGCCCGGTCAGACTGGTCAGCTGCAGCGCCGTCACAAGTTCGCGCGGAGTCTTCGCGAACAGAGTGATCACGCATGCCGGGAGCGCCGCCAGCAGCGCGAAGAACCCGAGCCACGCGATCGGATAGAACAGAGCCAGCAGGGCGAGGATGCCGAACGGCACCAGCAGAAACACGCAGAACACGATGCGTGAAGCGACATTGCCGAGCAGTACCGCGAGCGTGCGCTTGCCCGCCGCCTTGTCGGGCTGGATGTCCCGGATGTTGTTGACCATCAGCACGGCGCAGGCGATCAGCCCCGCAACGACCGAACCGTACCAAGCCTCCTGATTGACGGTTCCGGAGAGCATGTACGTCGTTCCTGCCGTCGCCACGACGCCGAAGAACAGGAACACGAACACTTCGCCCAAACCGTAGTATCCGTATGGCCGTTTGCCGCCCGTGTAGAACCAGGCGGCCGCGATCGCCGCCGCACCGACCAGCAGAACCCACCAGTGCTGCGTGAGGAGAACGAGCACCAGGCCCGCCAGCGCGCCCAGCGCGAAGAAGACCAGGGCAACGGTCAGCACGCGACGGGGGGCGGCACGGCCGGAGCCGGTCAGCCGGCTCGGACCGACTCGGTACTGATCGGTGCCGCGCACTCCGTCGGAGTAGTCGTTCGCGTAGTTCACGCCGATCTGGAGGCAGACCGCCACCGCGAGGCAGAGCAGCGCTCGAATGGGGTGCCACACTCCGGCGCCGTCAACGATCTTCGCCGCACCGACGCCGATGATCACCGGAGCGATCGCCAGCGGAAGAGTGCGCAGTCGAGCGCCCGCGATCCAGTCGGACGCCGTGGCCGGCTTGACCTTCGCCTTCGGCGCTCCCGGCCGCCCACCCTTGCTGTTGCGTGCGCGTTGTTGCGCAGGCGTCATCCGTTGCATCCGGGGCTTGTTCTGACTCATCACAGTGCGAATTGTAACGACACCGGCTATGCGGTTCTTGGCGAATCGGGTGCGTCGCCGACGAGACGCGCGACGGCGACCCTGTCGGGCTTGCCGCTGCTCAACATCGGCAGACTCTTCAGCGCGACGATCCGGGCGGGAGCCGCGGCGCGCCCCAACCGGTCGGCAACGAACTCCCGCACCTCGGCGAGAGGCGAGCCGGCTCCGCGCCTTCGACCGCGACGACCGGCACCTGCCCCCATTCATCGTCGTCGACGGCGAGCACGATCGCGTTTCCGAACCCGTCGAGCATCCGCACGGACCTCTCGACCGAGTCGAGAAGCACTTTCTCGCCGCCCGAGATGATCACGTTGTCGGCGCGCCCCTCGACGACCACTCGTCCGTCAGCGGTCACCCGGCCGAGGTCGCCCGTTCGGTACCACCTCAGTCCGTCCGCTTCGTGAAAGGCGGCCGCGGTGCGCTCCGGATCCCCGATGTACCCCTCGGCGAGCACCGGGCCCCCGATCTCCAACCCGCCGTCGACCTCCCGCACGGTCGTGGCGCCGATCGGCAAACCGTCGTAGACGCACCCGCCCGCCGTCTCGCTGGACCCGTAGGTGCTCAGGATGCGCGCCCCCAGGCGCTCGGACCGCTCCCGAAGTGCCCCTGCCAGCGCTTGCCCACCGACGAGGATCCCGTCGAATCGTCGAAGGGCCGCCATCACGTCGGTCGCCCCTTCCTCGGCGGCGTCGACGAGCCTCGCCAGCTGAACCGGGACCAGCGAAACGAACCTCAGATCGTGAGTCAGTTGTGCGGCGAGCGCCGCGAACTGTACCGGATCGAAATGACCCCGTCCGTAATAGAGCGGTTCCGTCTGTGCCGCGATCGAGCGCACCAGCACTTGTGCTCCCGCAACATAGTGCGGCGGGAGCGCGAGGATCCACTGTCCCTGGCCTCCCATTGCCCCTGCGGATGCCGCAGCGCTCGCAAGCAGCGCATCCGCCGACAGAGCCACACGTTTCGGCACGCCGGTCGACCCCGACGTCTCGATCACTAACGCCACATTCTGCGCGACCGTCGCTCCCGGCTCCGGCCACGGCGCTCCCTTGCTCTCAGTGGACTCCCGTGGGACCACCGCTGGCCCGCCGCCGCCCAGGGCTTCGCGGAGCGCGAGGAACACCTCGGCGGGCCGGTCAGATCCGAGAACGCGAATCTTTCGAGTCATTCGAGCCCGACCATCCTCAGTACTGCCACGGGAACGGCGACCACTCCGGCTCCCGCTTCTCGAGGAACGAGTCGCGACCCTCGACGGCTTCATCCGTTCCGTAGGCAAGGCGGGTGGCCTCGCCCCCGAACACCTGCTGCCCGACCAGCCCGTCGTCGACCGCGTTGAACGCGAACTTCAGCATCCGGATAGCGGTCGGCGACTTGGTCAGGATCTCGTTGGCCCAGTCGAGCGCCGTGCTCTCGAGCTCCTCGTGAGGCACCACGGCGTTCACCGCCCCCATCTCATACGCTCGCTGCGCCGAGTATTCGCGTGCCAGGAAGAACACCTCGCGCGCGAACTTCTGCCCGATCTGGCGTGCGAAGTACGCACTGCCGTAGCCGGCGTCGAACGACCCGACATCCGCATCCGTCTGCTTGAACCGAGCGTGTTCGGCGCTCGCGATCGTGAGATCGCAGACCACGTGGAGCGAGTGGCCTCCGCCGGCAGCCCACCCGGGCACGACGGCGATCACCACCTTGGGCATGAACCGGATCAGCCGCTGCACCTCGAGAATATGCAGGCGGCCCCCGCGCGCCGCATCGATGCCCGTCGCGGTCTCGCCTTCCGAGTACTTGTATCCGTCGCGACCACGGATGCGCTGGTCGCCGCCCGAGCAGAACGCCCACCCGCCGTCTTTCGGGCTCGGCCCGTTGCCTGTAAGCAGCACGACCCCGATGCGCGGATTCGTGCGAGCGTCTTCGAGCGCTGCGTACAGCTCGTCCACGGTGTGCGGCCGGAAGGCATTGCGCACCTCCGGACGGTTGAACGCCACTCGGGCGACCCGCCCGGCCAGATCGTGGTGATAGGTGATGTCGGTCGCGCCCTCGAAGCCGGGAACCGCCCGCCATGCGCTCGCGTCGAAGATGTCTGAGACTGCCTTTGCCATGCCACCAGACTACGGTTCGCCGGTCCACGACGAACCGCGCGTGCCAGACTTGGGGAATGTTGCCCGAGCTTGCCGACCTGTGGAGGAACGCCCGCATCGTCGCGCTTCCGATGCGCACTCGCTTTCGTGGAATCACGGTGCGCGAGGCGGTGCTCTTCGAGGGGCCGCGGGGCTGGACGGAGTTCTCGCCCTTCGTGGAGTACTCCGATGAGGAATCGGCCGCCTGGTTGCACGCCGCAATCGACTTCGGCTGGCGGGAGAGCCCGACCCCCTGCGCGACCGCATCCCGGTCAATGCCACGATCCCGGCAGTCGCCGCGGAAGACGTCGCATCCATTCTCGACCGCTATCCCGGTGCCCGGACGGCCAAGGTGAAGGTGGCAGAGCCCGGCCAGACGCTCGCTGACGATATCGCGCGCGTTCGAGCGGTGCGCGATTATCTGGGACCGGAGGGACGCATCCGGATCGACGCCAACACGCTTTGGAATGTCGACGAGGCCGAACATGCGATCCACTCCCTCGCGCCGTTCGACCTGGAGTACGTCGAGCAGCCCTGCGCCACGATCGAGGAACTGTCGGAGATCCGGCGCCGCACCTCGTACATGGATGTCCCGATCGCGGCCGACGAGAGCGTCCGCAAGGCCGCCGACCCGCTGGCTGTGGCCCGCGCCGGAGCAGCAGACATCCTCATCGTCAAGGCTCAGCCCCTCGGCGGCATCCACTCGGCACTCCGCATCATCGAGGAAGCAGGCCTCCCGGTGGTCGTCTCGAGCGCCATCGACACCTCGGTCGGCATCGCGATGGGGGCGCACCTCGCCGCGAGCATCCCCTCGCTCGAGTTCGACTGCGGGCTCGGCACGGCGGCGATGTTCGACGACGACGTCACCGACGAACCGCTGCTTCCGGTCGACGGTTCGATCCCTGTCGTCCGTCCCGTGGTTTCGGTTGCGCGCCTCGATGCCCTGGCGGCCGACTCCGATCGCAGAGACTGGTGGCTCGACCGCATCCGTCGGTGCTACCGCATCGTCGAGCGGTCGACGGCGCTCTGACTTTTGCGCCCGGTCAGCTGTACAGGCTCTCCGGCACCTCAAGGCCGTAGATCGCGCGACCCGAGTTCCAGATCGTGGCGCAGGCCGCCCGCAACAGGTTCAGCTCGGACGATCCCTCGGCAACGATCTGCACATCATTCCCGGAAAGCCGGACCGTCGCATCGCCCACGGTCGCACTCGATCCATCCTTCGAGAACGTCGTCGCGGGATACTCTTCCGTGAGCCCTCTCAGGTCTTGCAGGATGTAGGTCGGCCGCGAATTCACATCCGCCGCGATGAGCTGCTTGGCCCGATCGATGCCGGTGAGCACCAGCACGGAATCGATCCCTGCACGGTTCGCCCCGAGGATGTCCGTGTCGAGGCGGTCACCGATGAAGAGCGGCTTGCTCGCGCCGAAACGCGCAACCGCTTCCTCGAAAATGGCCACCTCGGGTTTGCCTGCGACCAGCGGAAGCCGCCCGATCGCCGTGTGCACGGCTGAAACCAGTGTGCCGTTTCCCGGCGCGATGCCGCGCGCAACCGGAATCGTCCAGTCGGTGTTCGTCGCTACCCACGGCCGCTCGCTCTCGCTGCGCCCCTGCAACGCGAACGCCGCCTCGGCGAGATGAGTCCATCCGACCTCTGGAGCGAATCCCTGGATGACCGCAGCCGGATCGTCGTCGGCCGAGCGGGTCACGGTGAACCCGCCCTTCTGAACCTCGTCGACAAGGCCGTCGCCACCGACGACGAGGATCTTCGCGCCCGCAGTGACATGCTGCGCGAGCAGCCGTACAGCCGCCTGCGGCGAAGTAACCACGTCAGCCGGTTTCACGCTCAATCCCAGTTCGGTGAGGTGCGAGGCGACGGATGCGTCGGTGCGGGAAGCATTGTTCGTTATGTACCCGACACGCACCGTCTCACTTACGCCGTTGAGGCTTTCCACGGCATTGTCGATTGCGGCGGCACCCTTGTAGACCACCCCGTCGAGGTCCGCGAGGACGACATCGACCCCATCGAGTGGTGTCACGGCCTTAGCGGTCCGTCGAAACAGTGCCATCGGATGCGTCACTCCCACTCTCGTCTTCCGTCGCGTCAGCGCCGACAACCTCGGTATCGTCATCGGTTTCGTCACCGATAGCCACGCTGTCCTCGCCATCGACGTCGAAGATCTCGAACTCCTCCTCGACCACGTCGATCGTCTCGTGCTCGTCGACACTCTGCGCGGCACCGATGGCATCCTCGGCCCGCGCCGCACGCTCCCGCCAGGTCTCGGACTCGTCTTCTCGACCCAGCACCTCCAGCACGTCCGCATAGGCGTGGAAGAGGTCCGGGCTCCAGCTGAACGCCCGGTTCGGGTCCAGCTGAGGGATCTCCAGCTCGGCCAGGGCTGCTTCGTTCTGGTCCAGATCGAGCCGCGCGCCGGACATGGCGATTGCCAACGAGACCTGCACGTCGTTCGGAAGGGTGCTGCGGTCGACGGATCGACCCAGCTCGAGCGCTCGGTCGGGACGACCCACTCCGCGCTCACTGTCCACCATCAGAGGAAGCTGGTCGTTGGATCCGGAGATTCGCCGGTAGGTTCTCAGCTCGCGAAGCGCGAGGGCGAAGTCACCCGTGGCGTATGCCGTGATCGCCAGCGTCTCCCGGACAACACCGATGCGGCCCGCACGACGCGCTGCCGAGGTGGCGTGCAGATGGGCCAGCTCTGGATCCTCGTCGATCAGACGAGCGGCCATCACCAGGTGCTGCGCAACCCAGTCGGCGTTCTCCTTGCTCAGAGTCTTCAGCTCGACGCGAGCGCCCTTGTCGAGATCACGGGCCTCGATGCCTTCGGGGATGTCCGGATCATCGTGACGCGTGCGAACGGAGCGCAGTTCACGCGCCATCCGCTCTTCTTCGGTGAGCTCGCGCTCCTGGTCACGCGCATCCCGGTCGCCTCGCGCCGGCCGGCCTTCGCGCGTCCACAGCTTTTCGTCCCGGCCGCCTCGGCCACCGCTCTGCCGCTGACCGTCCCGCCTCGGGTCGCGCTGACCGGCACGCTGACCGCCGTGCTGCGCGTCTCGTCCGCGATCGCCCTGGCCGCCACGGTAGCCACCGGTGCGCTCACCGTCGCGCGGGGGCCGAGCACCATCACGTTGCGCACCGGCACCGCGATACCCGCCGGAGCGCTCACCATCGCGCGGAGCGCCAGCACCGCGATATCCACCAGCACGCTCACCGTCACGCGAAGAAGCTCCACGCCCCGCCGGCTTGCCGTCTCGGGAGCCGCCGCCGCGTGAATACCCGCCGCCCTGACCGTTCCCGGAACGTCCGCGATCTGCGCCGGGGCGGTCGTTTCGACCGCTGCTGTTGCCGCGATCGCCACGCTGGTTGTTCGACGGCCGGCGATCGCGATCATTGCTGCGACTGCTCGAGCCGTCCTTGCGGGCACCCCGCCCGGGCTCGTGCTTGTCGTTCTTGTCGTCTGCTGGCGTATCGCTCACGACTGCTCCTGTAGGTGGTGGGCACAACGTGCTCAGCCTACGACGATGCTTCTCAAGTCGACACGGTGGTGAACGCGCTGTGGTGTTGTGTGGGTAGTGCGAGCATGTCGCTCATTGCGAATGCTGTTAAACGCGAAATGGCCACCCAAAGCTGGGTGGCCATTTCACAAAAGAAGTCCGGCGGTGTCCTACTCTCCCACAGGGTCCCCCTGCAGTACCATCGGCGCAGAGAGTCTTAGCTTCCGGGTTCGGAATGTAACCGGGCGTTTCCCTCTCGCTATGGCCGCCGAAACACTATTGATGTATCAAAGTGAACGAACAATCATCACGATTGTTTCAGTTCTCGACCGTACATCGAGAACCACATAGTGGACGCAAGCATTCTCATGGCCCCTCATACCAGCCTTACAACAGTATGAGAGTAATGATTATCAAATTATCGGCTTATTAGTACCGGTCAGCTCCATGGGTCTTTAGTCCCCACTTCCACATCCGGCCTATCAACCCAGTAGTCTAGCTGGGAGCCTCTCGCCCGAAGGCATGGAAATCTCATCTCAAGGCCGGCTTCCCGCTTAGATGCTTTCAGCGGTTATCCATCCCGAACGTAGCTAATCAGCGGTGCTCCTGGCGGAACAACTGACACACCAGAGGTTCGTCCAACCCGGTCCTCTCGTACTAGGGTCAGATCCTTTCAAATTTCCTACGCGCGCAGCGGATAGGGACCGAACTGTCTCACGACGTTCTAAACCCAGCTCGCGTACCGCTTTAATGGGCGAACAGCCCAACCCTTGGGACCTACTCCAGCCCCAGGATGCGACGAGCCGACATCGAGGTGCCAAACCATGCCGTCGATATGGACTCTTGGGCAAGATCAGCCTGTTATCCCCGAGGTACCTTTTATCCGTTGAGCGACAGCGCTTCCACAAGCCACTGCCGGATCACTAGTCCCGACTTTCGTCCCTGCTCGACTTGTCAGTCTCACAGTCAAGCTCCCTTGTGCACTTACACTCGACACCTGATTGCCAACCAGGTTGAGGGAACCTTTGGGCGCCTCCGTTACTTTTTGGGAGGCAACCGCCCCAGTTAAACTACCCATCAGGCACTGTCCCTGAACCGGATTACGGTTCTAAGTTAGATATCCAGAGTGACCAGAGTGGTATTTCAACAATGACTCCACCGACACTAGCGTGCCAGCTTCAAAGTCTCCCACCTATCCTACACAAGCCACACCGAACACCAATACCAAACTATAGTAAAGGTCACGGGGTCTTTCCGTCCTGCTGCGCGTAACGAGCATCTTTACTCGTAGTGCAATTTCGCCGAGTTCGCGGTTGAGACAGCTGGGAAGTCGTTACGCCATTCGTGCAGGTCGGAACTTACCCGACAAGGAATTTCGCTACCTTAGGATGGTTATAGTTACCACCGCCGTTTACTGGGGCTTAAATTCTGAGCTTCGCCGAAGCTAACCCTTCCTCTTAACCTTCCAGCACCGGGCAGGCGTCAGTCCGTATACATCGTCTTGCGACTTAGCACGGACCTGTGTTTTTAGTAAACAGTCGCTTCCCACTGGTCTCTGCGGCCTTCAAACGCTTCAGGAGTAAATCCCTACACGCCTCAGGCCCCCCTTCTCCCGAAGTTACGGGGGCATTTTGCCGAGTTCCTTAACCACGATTCTCTCGATCTCCTTGGTATTCTCTACCTGACCACCTGAGTCGGTTTGGGGTACGGGCGGCTGGAACCTCGCGTCGATGCTTTTCTTGGCAGCATAGGATCACCGATTTCGTCAATTAAGACTACCCATCGCGCCTGGCCCTATATGAGAGACGGATTTGCCTATCTCTCGGGTTACACGCTTAGACCGGGACAACCATCGCCCGGCTCGGCTACCTTCCTGCGTCACACCTGTTAATACGCTAACCGCACCAGCATAGGGTCGTGTGCTAGGCCCACTCGTCTAGGCCCGAAGGCTTCGATCAAGGGGATTCAGACACTTAGCATTACTGGATTAGTTTGGGCGGTTCTTCGCCGGTACGGGAATATCAACCCGTTGTCCATCGACTACGCCTGTCGGCCTCGCCTTAGGTCCCGACTTACCCAGGGCGGATTAGCCTGGCCCTGGAACCCTTGGTCTTTCGGAGGACGGGTTTCTCACCCGTCTTTCGCTACTCATGCCTGCATTCTCACTCGTGTAGCCTCCACGGCTGGTTTACACCGCCGCTTCGCTGGCCACACGACGCTCTCCTACCCATCAACACGGCTGGACCACGAAGGCCTACCAATAATGTCAATGCCACAACTTCGGTGGCGTGCTTGAGCCCCGTTACATTGTCGGCGCGGAATCACTTGACCAGTGAGCTATTACGCACTCTTTCAAGGGTGGCTGCTTCTAAGCCAACCTCCTGGTTGTCTGTGCAACTCCACATCCTTTCCCACTTAGCACGCGCTTTGGGACCTTAGTTGGTGGTCTGGGTTGTTTCCCTCTCGACGATGAAGCTTATCCCCCACCGTCTCACTGCTGCGCTCTCACTTACCGGCATTCGGAGTTTGGCTGACGTCAGTAACCTTTTGGGGCCCATCGGCCATCCAGTAGCTCTACCTCCGGCAAGAAACACGCAACGCTGCACCTAAATGCATTTCGGAGAGAACCAGCTATCACGAAGTTTGATTGGCCTTTCACCCCTATCCACAGCTCATCCCCTCAGTTTTCAACCTAAGTGGGTTCGGTCCTCCACGACGTCTTACCGTCGCTTCAACCTGGCCATGGATAGATCACTTCGCTTCGGGTCTAGGACATGCGACTGAATCGCCCTATTCAGACTCGCTTTCGCTACGGCTACCCCTCACGGGTTAACCTCGCCACATATCGCTAACTCGCAGGCTCATTCTTCAAAAGGCACGCTGTCACCCCTACAAGGAGGCTCCAACGGTTTGTAAGCAAACGGTTTCAGGTACTATTTCACTCCCCTCCCGGGGTACTTTTCACCTTTCCCTCACGGTACTTGTCCGCTATCGGTCATCTGGGAGTATTTAGGCTTATCAGGTGGTCCTGACAGATTCACACGGGATTTCTCGGGCCCCGTGCTACTTGGGATACTCTTCGCGCCATTGGAACATTTCGACTACGGGGTTGGCACCCTCTATGACTGGCCTTTCAATGCCATTCGTCTATATTCCTTTGTAACGCTTGCTGTTCGGCAGAATCAGCAGAAAAGTCCCGCAACCCCGATCATGCAACGCCTGCCGGCTATCACACATGATCGGTTTAGCCTCTTCCGGTTTCGCTCGCCACTACTAACGGAATCGCTTTTGCTTTCTCTTCCTGTGGGTACTGAGATGTTTCACTTCCCCACGTTCCCTCTACCCGCCCTATATATTCAGGCGGGAGTCACTGGGTCACCTTACGGGCCCAGCGGGGTTTCCCCATTCGGAAATCCTCGGATCAAAGTTCGTTTATCAACTCCCCGAGGCTTATCGCAGATTACTACGTCCTTCTTCGGCTCCAGATGCCAAGGCATCCACCGTTTGCTCTTAGAAATTTGAAATCACATGAGTTTGAATCGATTCTTCACACCTCATAAGAGGTGAAGGAAAAATTGACCAATGATCTAAATAAATCAGATCTTTGTGATCCGAGACTCGAAAGTCTCGAATCTAAGATGCTCGCGTCCACTGTGTAGTTCTCAAAGTACGGGCGGTACCTTTTCTGCCGGCAAGTGATGCCAACGAGAAAAGGTCCAGAGGTCCAGTTCTCATCCATGTGGACGAGGCCCGGTCCCTCAGGACCCAACAGCGTGCATGTGCGGTGCTTCCCAGTTCGAAACTTTCCTTCTCCGAAGAGCGTACTGATTTCGAGCTTTTCAGCTCCGCACCAATGTCAATGTTCCACCCATGAGCTAACCGGCTGAGACATTCGCTCAGATCCGGCGCCTGGACACTCCGAGGAGTGCCAGATGCTCCTTAGAAAGGAGGTGATCCAGCCGCACCTTCCGGTACGGCTACCTTGTTACGACTTAGTCCTAATCACCGATCCCACCTTCGACGGCTCCTTCCACAAGGGTTAGGCCACCGGCTTCGGGTGTTACCGACTTTCATGACTTGACGGGCGGTGTGTACAAGGCCCGGGAACGTATTCACCGCAGCGTTGCTGATCTGCGATTACTAGCGACTCCGACTTCATGAGGTCGAGTTGCAGACCTCAATCCGAACTGAGACCGGCTTTTTGGGATTCGCTCCACCTTACGGTATTGCAGCCCTTTGTACCGGCCATTGTAGCATGCGTGAAGCCCAAGACATAAGGGGCATGATGATTTGACGTCATCCCCACCTTCCTCCGAGTTGACCCCGGCAGTCTCCTATGAGTTCCCACCATTACGTGCTGGCAACATAGAACGAGGGTTGCGCTCGTTGCGGGACTTAACCCAACATCTCACGACACGAGCTGACGACAACCATGCACCACCTGTTTACGAGTGTCCAAAGAGTTGACTATTTCTAGCCCGTTCTCGTATATGTCAAGCCTTGGTAAGGTTCTTCGCGTTGCATCGAATTAATCCGCATGCTCCGCCGCTTGTGCGGGCCCCCGTCAATTCCTTTGAGTTTTAGCCTTGCGGCCGTACTCCCCAGGCGGGGAACTTAATGCGTTAGCTGCGACACGGAGACCGTGGAATGGTCCCCACATCTAGTTCCCAACGTTTACGGCGTGGACTACCAGGGTATCTAATCCTGTTCGCTCCCCACGCTTTCGCTCCTCAGCGTCAGTTACGGCCCAGAGATCTGCCTTCGCCATCGGTGTTCCTCCTGATATCTGCGCATTCCACCGCTACACCAGGAATTCCAATCTCCCCTACCGCACTCTAGTCTGCCCGTACCCACTGCAGGCCCGAGGTTGAGCCTCGGGTTTTCACAGCAGACGCGACAAACCGCCTACGAGCTCTTTACGCCCAATAATTCCGGACAACGCTTGCACCCTACGTATTACCGCGGCTGCTGGCACGTAGTTAGCCGGTGCTTTTTCTGCAGGTACCGTCACTTTCGCTTCTTCCCTACTAAAAGAGGTTTACAACCCGAAGGCCGTCGTCCCTCACGCGGCGTTGCTGCATCAGGCTTGCGCCCATTGTGCAATATTCCCCACTGCTGCCTCCCGTAGGAGTCTGGGCCGTGTCTCAGTCCCAGTGTGGCCGGTCACCCTCTCAGGCCGGCTACCCGTCGTAGGCTTGGTGGGCCGTTACCTCACCAACTACCTGATAGGCCGCGAGTCCATCCTTGACCGAAATTCTTTCCACGCACAGGAGATGCCTCCGTGCGTCATATCCGGTATTAGCTTCCGTTTCCGGAGGTTATCCCAGAGTCAAGGGCAGGTTACTCACGTGTTACTCACCCGTTCGCCACTAATCCCCTAGAGCAAGCTCCAGGTTCATCGTTCGACTTGCATGTGTTAAGCACGCCGCCAGCGTTCGTCCTGAGCCAGGATCAAACTCTCCGTAAATGTTTGATTGCACGAAACGCAAGCGCTTCGGCACATCTAGTGCTTCGGGCCACCGGAATGGGTGGGCACCTCAGCAAGTTTGAAACTGACAGAACAAATCATTACTGACTTGCTTTGTTGTTTTAATCTGTTTCCAAAGGAATCTCTTACTTAGCCGAAGCTAAGCGTCGAGGTTTTTGGCATTTGACATTGTGCACGCTGTTGAGTTCTCAAGGATCGGACGCTCCCAGTTTCTGACCTCTCGGCCGTCTCTCTGGGGCAACTTCTCTACCTTACCACTCTCAGTCAGTTTGTCAAGTCGGCCGTTTCGCGTTCTCGCGGCGGCCCTAATCTGGACGCAACCGTTTCACACGATCCGAGTCGGTTAGACCTGCTCAGTGAGTGGGGTTTATATCCTAAGCATTTTGGACGCTCTTCATCAAGTGAAGATTGCCGTTATGCTTGGGATTCGGTCCCGCTTGAGGCCGGGGAGCTCTTCGGCTCTCCCGCACCTTTGGGGTGACAAGTAAGTACTTTACGCAGGACCTCAGGGGCTCGCAAATCCGGCTCGCAGCCCGGGCGTGTCGCGGCCCTCTACCCCGGAATTCCGCGGAAGTGACCGCTCTCGGGTGGTCGCCGGCGCCGGATGCGGCAGTCGGGCATCCTGAGACGGCGGTCGTCGTGCGCATCGAGAAGCCTCGGATTAAACGCGAGAGAGCGCGTGATCTTCACGCGCTCTCTGTGTACTGCTCGGGTTGGCTGCCCGGACGACGGACCGGATCAGAGACCCGAGTACGCGTGCAGTCCGTGGAAGAAGACGTTCACGATGCCGAAGTTGAACATCACGGCGGCAAAGCCGATGATCGCCAACCACGCGGACCGCGAGCCACGCCAACCGCGAGTGGCACGCGCATGGATGTATCCGGCGTAGATCACCCAGATGATGAACGTCCAGACTTCCTTGGTGTCCCAACCCCAATACCGACCCCACGCCTTTTCGGCCCAGACCGCGCCGGCGATGAGGGTGAAGGTCCAGGCGATGAAGCCGAAGATGTTCACCCGGTAAGCGAGGTTCTCCAGCGTCTTCGCTGTGGGGAGAGTCGCCAAGAACTTGAACTGCTGGGGCACGGATTCGAGCACCTGCCGCTCGCGCCGGGCTTGCAAGAGCTGCAACCCCGACAGAGCGAACCCGAGCGCGAAGAATGCCGTGCCCAGCACGGCGACGATGATGTGCAGCACCAGCCAGTACGACTGCAGGGCCGGTTGCAACGGCACCACCGGAACGTAGTACCGCACGAGCGCTATGCCGAGCAGGATGAGCACGAGCCCCAGTACGAAGGTTCCGAGGTACTTCAGGTCGAGCTTCAGGTTCACCAGGAGGAAGACTCCGATGATGACGAGGGTTCCCGTCATCGAGAACTCCCACATGTTGGCCCACGGCACCCGGTCGGCCGCTATGCCTCGCAGCACCGTTGCCACGAGGTGGAAGGTGAAGCCGACGATGGTGATGACGAACGCCGCACGCATGCTGAACGAGACCGGTCCGCCGTTGGTGACCTCGTCTTCGACCCGGGAACTGATCCGCGAGCTCAGCCGGGTGAGGGTGGTGGTCGCGCCGTTGCCGGGGCTGCCCCCGCCTCCGGAGGCTTCGCTTGTCAAGACAGCCGGCTTCTCGCCTCCCGCGGAGTGCGCATCCGTTCGCCGGGCCACCGCACTCGGTACGACGGCCGCTTCTTCCGCTGTCGCCCTCGCCCCGCGTCGAGCCAGATCGAGCGCGAACGCGATGAAGGCGAGTACATAGACGCCCATGGCCGCGTAGATGAAGACGGTTGAGAGCTGAGCGAGGAGGTCAGTCACGGTGCAAGCCTAAGTGTTTTCTGTTCGGGTGCGTACTGGTGTGTGCGAGAGCGCAGCCGAGTGCTGCTCGGCTATCCCGCTGACGGCTGCTTCGAGGTTCGGGTCTTCCCCGCGCGCCAACCCCGCGTACTCGAGAGTGACCGTGCCGTCGTCGTTCGGCACCGCCTTGACCCATATCCGCCGGCGCGGAACGAACAGCGAGGTCAAGAGCCCGCCCAGGATCAGGATCGCGAAGAGCAGCACCCAGCCCTGAGCCGGGTCGTGGTGGATGTCGAGACCGACGTAGCGCTTGATCCCGTCAACGGAGACCGAGCCCAGACCGTTCGGCAGTTGCACGGTCTGTCCAGGCGCGATCTCGAGGGACTTTGTATCGGTGCCCGGCCCGGCGACCTGTGTCATCTTGTCGGTGTTGAGGCTGTAGACGTTCTGAGGCACACCAGCGTCGAGCCCGAGATCGCCGACGTACACGTTGAGCGTGACGAGCGGATCCCGGAGTCCGGGGAAGATCGACGTCATCGCACCGGAGGCGGTCTGGCTGTCTCCCTTGGTGGGATAGAAGAAGCCGGTCATGCCCACCTGCTTGGCCAGCCCATCCGGAACCTTGACCGTGCCCACCGACGTGTTGTTCGGATCCTGCACGATGAACGGCACGGAGTCCTGGAAGACGATGGTGCCCTTCGGATCGCGAACCGTGATCGTCGGGGCGTATCCGTTGCCGAGCAGATAGGCGTTCGTTCCGCCGATGGCGAGCGGATCGTTGACCTTGATCGTCTCCTGCCGCGGGGCCTGGCCCGGCTCGGTCGCCGTGACGTGGGCCGTGTAGTCGAGCGGTGTGCCGACGGCGTTCTTGTTCTTCGTCTCGTACTTCACATCGAGCCGGTCGACCCGGATCGAGAACGGCGACAGCGAACCGTCGGAGAAGAATCTGCCCGGATTGAACGTGTTGTACGACGGGATGCTGTTGACGAAGGTCTGCCCGACGACCACGATCTTCTGGCCCGTGAACCCGAATCCGCCGCCGAACCCGACCGCGAGAAGCACACCTACAAGAGCGGTGTGGAAGACGAGGTTGCCTGTCTCGCGGAGGTAGCCGCGCTCGGCCGAGACCGATGTGGACCTCGCATCCTGATACAGGGCGACGCGATAGCCGGCCTTGCGGAGAACGTCACGCGCAGCGCCGATCGGCTCGGGACCGTCGGCGGCGAGGTCAGCGGGAAGCAGCCGTGCGCGGAAGCCCGACATTCTGGTCAGTCTGACCGGGGTGCGCGGCGGCTTCGCGCGGAGAGCGGTGAAGTGATGCTTCGTGCGCGGGATGATGCAGCCGATGAGCGAGACGAACAGCAGCAGGTAGATGGCCGAGAACCAGGCCGAGGTGTAGACGTCGAACGCCTGCAGCTTGTCGAGGATGGGGGCCAGATCGGGGTAGTCGTTGAAGTACTTGACGACGCCGTTCGGGTCGGAGGTGCGTTGCGGTACTAGCGACCCCGGCACCGCCGCGATCGCGAGCAGCAACAAGAGGAAGAGCGCGGTGCGCATGCTCGTGAGCTGACGCCAGAACCAGCGCACCCATCCGACGAAACCCAGCTTCGGCTGGACGACGTCGGGATCTTCGCGCGGTGGTGCGGAGTCGATGTGATCAGATGGCCGGCTCAAAACCTGTGATCACCGCCAAGAACTGGGACATGAGGTCGCTCCAGAGTCCGGTCGCCATCAGGATTCCGATGATGACGAGTAGGACCCCTCCGATGATGTTGATGGCACGGATGTGCCGCTTGAGGAAGGCAACCGAACCCGCCACCCACTCGAAGCCGAGAGCTACGAGAACGAAAGGGATGCCGAGACCGATGCAGTAGAAGAGCCCGAGCAGGGCTCCGCGCCACGGGGAACCCGAGCCGACGCTCAGAGCGCTGATCGCGCCGAGGGTCGGGCCGATGCAGGGGGTCCAGCCGAGACCGAAGACGATTCCGAGCAGCGGAGCGCCGATCAGTCCGGTGGCGGGCCGCCAGTTGGGCTTGATGGTTCGCTGCAGGAACGAGAACTGGCCGATGAAGACAAGGCCCATCACGATGACCAGAACGCCCAGGATGCGAACGACGACGTCTTGCCAGCGCACCAGCCACAGTCCGAGCGCTCCGAATGCTGCTCCGTATGCGATGAACACCACTGCGAAGCCGAGGATGAACAGGGCCACGCCGGTCAACAATCGGGAACGGTCGCGCTTCTCGCCCGGATCGCTGAACCCGCCGACGTAGGCCAGATATCCCGGCACGAGCGGCAGCACGCAAGGCGAGGCGAACGAGACGAGTCCGGCTAGTACGGCGATGGGCAGGGCCAGGATGAGCTGACCGCTGAACACTATTTCTCCGACGCCGCCCACCTCAGTCTTTTTCCGCGAGGGTGTCGGAGATGAGCGTGTCGAGGATTCCGCGTTCGGGGACAGCCCCGAGGATTCGTGCGGCGACCCGACCCTTCTTGTCGATGACGAGGGTGGTCGGCGTCGCCTTGGGAGGTACCGACCGACTGAAGGCGAGCAGCACGGAGCCCGTGTCCCGGTCGAGAACGGATGGGTACGTGACGCCCTTCTCCTTCTCGAAGCTGGCGGCCGTCTGCTTGGAGTCGTAGAGGTTCACGCCGAGGAAGGAGACACCGTCGGCTTGATACTTCTGCGACAGCGCCTCGAGGTCGGGCGCTTCGAGCCGGCACGGCGGGCATCCCGCGTACCAGAAGTTCACGACCAGGACCTTGCCCGCGTACTGCTTGGAGCTGACGGCGTCGCCGTCGGCGGTCACGCCGCTGAAGGCCACCGGCTCGCCGCGGTTGTCTGCCGCGAACTCGCTCACGGAGCCGTCGCCGGCGATGTAGTTCTGGCCGGAGCCTGAGCGGTACTGCTCGGCGAGCTTGTCTGTCGTGGTGCATCCGGTGAGCAGGAGGCCGGCCGCGGCCAGGAAGCCGACGGCGGGGAGCAGCAGTCTGGTGCGGCGGTTCACACGGCCCCCACATCGCGGGCGGTGGCCTGGAGATCGGCCGCCGGCTCGGTGTAGCCCACCTCGATGAGGCGCTCGACGGGGATGGGGGTTTCCCCGTTCTGGTCGGCAGAAGCCGCGGGATGCGGCGCGGCCGACGCATCCGGAACCGGATCGGTCGTGCGCTCGAACGTCGTGATGCTGGAGAGCGAGCAGCGTCGCTTGCGCGGGTCGTGCCAGAAGCGCTCGCCGATGACAGACAGGTGGGCCACCCAGATCGGCAGCTGATGGCTCACAAGAATGACGTCGCCGTCGTCGACCGAGTCGAACGCTTCGTCGATGGCGGCGCGCATCCGCCTCTCGATGGACCGGTAGGCCTCGCCCCAGGTGGGTCGCGCCGGGTTCACGAGGAACGGCCAGTTCACGGGGTTCTTCAGGGCGCGCTTCATCACGGTGCCCTCGAAGTGGTTGGTCGGCTCGACGATCCGCTCGTCGACGAGAGGCTCGAGCTGGAACGCCGCAGCGATCGGAGCGGCCGATTCGCGGGTGCGCTGCAGGGGCGACACCCGCAGAGCGCTGACCTTGCGGCCGCGCGAGCTGAGCTCGTCGGCGGCCGACTGCGCCATCCTGTGACCGAGTTTGGAGAGGCCGAAGCCCGGCAACCTGCCGTACAGGATGCCGTCGGGGTTGAACACCTCGCCGTGACGGACGAGATGTACTTGGCTTGCTACCACCGCCCCAGTCTACGGAGGGGCTTCCCTTGAATTTACTGAGCGCCGGGTCTGGCGCCTGAGGAGACCGCCTCTGCAGCCGGTATGGGCGGACGGTAGGCTTGACGATCGTGACCGAACGCGTATTGATCAAGGACCTGGCCGCCTCCCCCGACGGCCCCGTGACCGTTGCCGGCTGGGTGGAGACCGTTCGCGACCAGAAGAAGGTGCAGTTCGTCGTTCTTCGCGACGAGTCCGGCGCCGTTCAGCTCGTGAACCCCCGCACCGTCGACGAGGAGGGTGTCGTCGTCGCCGACGAGCCCGCCACGACGATCTCCGCCCTCTCGCAGGGCAGCTTCGTCGTCGCGACGGGCGAGCTCAAGCACGACGAGCGCGTGAAACTCGGCGGTATCGAGATCAAGCTCGCGACCCTCACGGTGGAGACTGCCTCGATCCCCGAGACGCCGATCGCAGCAGACAGCGGGATCGATAAGCGGATGGACTGGCGCTTCCTCGACCTGCGCGAGCCGAAGAACAACCTGATCTTCCGCATCCAGACGACCTTCGAGCACGCGCTGCGCGAGTACTGGGTGGACAACGACTTCATCGAGATCCACACCCCGAAGCTGATGGCCAGCGCGAGCGAGTCGCGCGCCGAGCTCTTCGAGGTCGGCTACTTCGACACCACGGCCTACCTCGCGCAGAGCCCGCAGTTCTTCAAGCAGATGGCGCAGCCGGCCGGATTCGGCAAGGTTTTCGAGATCGGTCCGGCGTTCCGCGCCGACCCCAGCTTCACGAGCCGCCACGCGACGGAGTTCACGAGCGTGGACGCTGAGATCAGCTGGATCGACAGCCACGAAGACGTCATGTCGATGCACGAAGACCTCATCGTCGCGGGCTTCCAGGCCGTGAAGGACAAGTACGGCGACAAGATCAAGGAACTGTTCGACGTGGAGGTGACCGTTCCTTCGAAGCCGTTCCCGCGCATCCCTCTCGCCGAGGCGAAGCGCATCGTCGCCGAGCGCGGCTATGAGGTTCCGCGTCACGACGACGACATGGACCCGGAGGGCGAGCGTCAGATCTCGGCCTACGTGAAAGAGACCTACGGGCACGAGTTCGTGTTCCTCACCGACTACGCGTCCAGTATCCGGCCGTTCTACCACAAGCGTCACGACGACGACGCTTCGCTCACGAACAGCTATGACCTCATCTTCAACGGTGTGGAGATCTCGACCGGAGCCCAGCGCGAGCACCGCATCGACGTTCTCGAGGCGCAGGCCCGGGACAAGGGGCTCGAGCCGGAGGAGCTCGACTTCTACCTCGAGTTCTTCCGCTACGGAGTGCCGCCGCACGGTGGCTTCGGAATGGGGCTGGCCCGCGTTCTGATGCTCATGCTGCACCTGTCGAACCTGCGCGAGACGACCTACCTGTTCCGCGGACCGACCCGCCTGCTCCCGTAGCGGAGCGCGGCTGCAGGGCCGCCCATCCGTCGCCCGCGACCAGGATGTGACCGAGGAACCGTAAACCGATCGTGGCCGCTGCCTGATCGAGCCGTCTCGTGACGGCGATGTCGGAGACGCTCGGATCGAGGTTGCCGCTCGGATGGTTGTGGGCGATCGCGAACGACCTGCCACCACGGGTGAGCACGGCCTGCAGCACCTCGGCGGGTTCGATCGTGATCTGGTCGACAGCGCCGTCGCGCAGCAGCACGACCTCGATCGGCCGGGATGCGCGATCGGCGACGACGACCACGAATCTCTCGGTGTCCCGGTGGAGCAGCTCCGGCGTGACGATCTTGGCGATCGCGTCGTGGTCGACGAGCCTCGTCCACGTCGATGAGCTGCCCGCCCGTCGCCAGATCTCGATGATGGCGACCAGCTTGCCGGCCGTCGCAGGCCCGATACCGGGAAGGGTCTCGAGCCGGGCGTAGTCCATCGTCGCGAGACCGGGAAAGCCACCCGTGCGGCGGAGAATCGATCGCGCGAACGTGAGGACGTTCTGCCCCGGTTGGCCGGAGCCGAGGACGAGCGCGAGCACCTCGTCGTCGGTGAGCGAGCCGACGCCGAGGCGGCGCATCCGTTCGCGTGGCCGATCGTGAGGTGGGATGTCTGCAAGCGACTCCTCCTGTTCGTTGTGAGGCATGAGCCCACGGTACGAGTGGAGGCCGCCCGCCCAGACGGCACCGGCAAATCTGTGGAAAGCCCGGCCCTGTGGAAAACCCAGTTGCGGTGTGAGATGGTGAAGGAATCCGGCCACAAGCCGCCAGACACAGGCAACGAAGGAGTCGCCATGCCCAGTCCAAGAGACGTCGTCATACTGTCCGCCGCCCGCACACCGCAGGGCAAGATCAAGGGCGCGCTCGCCTCGCTGAGCGCGGTCGAGCTCGGAGCCGTCGCGCTTCGGCGCGCGCTCGACGAATCCGGGATCGAGCCCGGAACGGTCGACGCCGTGATCTTCGGACAAGTGCTTCAAGCGGGCGCCGGGCAGAATCCGGCCAGACAGACGGCGATCGCCGCCGGGCTCGGCTGGGATGTGCCGGCGGTGACCATCAACAAGGTGTGCCTGTCAGGACTGGCGGCCGTGATCGACGCGGCCAGACTCATCCGGTCGGGCGATGCCGAGGTCGTGGTGGCCGGCGGACAGGAGTCGATGACCAATGCGCCGCACGTGCTGCCAGGTTCCCGGATGGGGTGGACGTACGGATCGATCCCGGCGGTCGACTCGGCCGCGCACGACGGGCTCACGGACGCCTTCGACGGCATCTCCATGGGCGCCTCGACCGAGCGGTACACCGAGAAGCTCGGGCTGACGCGCGAGGCACAGGATGCGTTCGCTGCATCCTCGCACCGGCGGGCGGGAGAGGCCGCGGCTTCTGGGGCGTTCGATGCGGAGCTGGCGCCCGTGAGCATCCCGCAGCGCAAGGGCGACCCGCTCGTCGTGACGACGGATGAGGGGGTGCGGCCGGATTCGACGCCCGAGACGCTGGCACTCCTGCAGCCGAGCTTCGCCGAGGGTGGCACTCTGACCGCAGGGAACTCGTCGCCGTTGAGCGATGGCGCCGCAGCGCTGGTCTTGACGAGCCGGGAGAACGCCGAGCGGCTCGGGCTGTCGTGGCTCGCCGTGGTCGGGGCGAGCGGACAGGTGGCGGGACCGGACAACTCCCTGCACTCGCAGCCATCGAACGCGATCGCTGCCGCGCTGAAGCGAGGCGACTGGTCGGTGGACGAGCTCGACTTCGTGGAGATCAATGAGGCGTTCGCGGCGGTGGCGCTGCAGTCGATGGCCGACCTGGGGTTGGACGCCGAGAAGGTGAACATCCATGGCGGCGCTATCGCACTGGGGCATCCCATCGGCGCGTCGGGGGCGCGGTTGGCGGTGCATGCCGCGCATGAGCTGGCACGGCGGGGTGGTGGGCGTGCGGCTGTCGCGCTGTGCGGTGGCGGCGGGCAAGGTGAGGCGTTGCTGCTGTCGCTGTGATGGCGGGCTGCGGGGCCGCGCGTAATGCAGGAAGGATCGAGCGACGCGCCGGTGATTGTTCCGTAATTCCGGAGATTCCGCGCGGGTGGGGCGGAAACTCCGGAATTACGGAAGGGCGCGAGCGGGCGCGTGGGCGCGAGCGAGCACGCGGGCGCCAGCGTGCGAGCGGGTGCTGCGCGGCGAGCGGCTAGCGGGTGAGGTGGCGTTCGGCGGGGCCGTTGTAGAGGGAGAGGGGGCGGATGAGCGAGTTGGCTGCGTACTGCTCGAAGACGTGGGCCGTCCAGCCGGCGACGCGGGCCGCCGCGAAGAGCGGGGTGAACGTCTCGGTGTCGAAGCCCATCAGGTTGTAGGCCGGGCCGGACGGGTAGTCGAGGTTCGGCTTGATGTTCTTGCGGTCGCCCATGGCCTTCTCGAGCGCGTTGTAGAGATCGAGCAGGTCCTGCCGGTCGTAGTGGTCGGCGAGTTTCTCGAGCGCGGCCTTCATCGTGGGAACTCGGGAGTCGCCGTTCTTGTAGACGCGGTGACCGAATCCCATGATCTTGCGCTTCTCAGCCAGCGCATCCTCGAGCCAGGCCTCGGCCTTGTCGGCCGTCTTGATCTCGTCGAAGGCGTGCATGACGGCCTCGTTGGCGCCGCCGTGGAGCGGGCCCTTCAGGGCGCCGATCGCCGCGGTGACGGCCGAGTACACGTCAGAGAGGGTGGATGCGACGACCCGCGCGGTGAACGTCGACGCGTTGAACGAGTGCTCGGCGTAGAGCACGAGCGAGACGCGGAAGGCGTCGACCACGACGTCGTCGGGGATCTCGCCGAAGGTCATCCAGAGGAAGTTGCGGGAGTAGTCGAGGTCGTCGCGCGGGGCGACGGGCTCAAGGCCGCGACGACGACGCTGGTCGTAGGCGACGATCGTAGGCAGTTGCGCGAGCAGGTAGACCGCGCGACCGTCGTTGAGGTCAGCATCGAGCACGCCGTCGGTGTGAGTCAGGGTGGCGTCGAGTCCACCGAGCTGGCTGACCGCGGTGCGGATCACATCCATCGGATGCGCGCTGAGCGGTACGTCGTCGATCGCGCGCCGGGTACGGTCGTCGAGCTGGCGCAGCGACCGTTCGAGCGCCTCGAACGCGACGAGATCGTCATCGCCGGGGAGCTCGCCGTTCCAGAGCAGATAGGCGACCTCCTCGAAGGAGCAGTGCGCGGCCAGCTCCTGCACGGGGTAGCCGCGGTACAGCAGAGAGTTGGTCTCAGGGTTGACGCTCGAGATGGCCGTCGTGTCGACGACGACGCCGGCGAGGCCCTTGTGGATCTCGGGATCGGTCACTGCTGCTCCTTCGCTAGCGCTTCACTTCGAAGTTGAAAACGGAAGTGTCGAACGTGTTGTAGCCCTCGTAGTCAATCAGGTCGTACAGGTCGGCGCGATGCTGCATCTCGCCGAGCTTGGGCTCGAGACTTCCCGTCTCGAGCAGCTGGTCGAGTCCGCGCTCGGCGGCCCCCATCGCGAGGCGGAGCAACGAGACCGGCCAGATGACGATGTTCACGCCGACGTCTCGCAACTGATCGACGGTGAAGAGGTCGCTCTTGCCGAACTCGGTCATGTTCGCAAGGATCGGCACGTCGACGGCCCTGCGCACGGCCTCGAACTCCGACAGGTCGGCCATCGCCTCGGGGAAGATCGCGTCGGCACCCGCATCCACGAGCGCCTTCGCCCGGTCGATCGCCGCCTCCAGACCGTCGACACCACGCACGTCAGTGCGCGCCATGATCAGCAGGTTCGGGTCGCGACGGGCATCGGCGGCGGCCCGGATGCGCTTGAGCGCGGTGTTCTCGTCGACGACCTGCTTGCCGTCGAGGTGTCCACAGCGCTTGGGGTTGACCTGGTCTTCGATGTGCAGGCCGGCAACCCCGGCATCCTCGAGGGTCTGCACGGTGCGTGCGACGTTCATCGGCTCGCCGAAGCCGGTGTCGGCGTCGACGAGAGCGGGCAGATCCGTCATGCGGGTGATCTGGGCCGAGCGACCGGCGACCTCCGTGAGGGTGGTGAGCCCGATATCCGGAAGCCCGAGGTCGGCGCTCAGCACCGCACCCGAGATGTAGACGCCCTCGAAGCCCTTGCGCTCGATCAGGCGGGCGGAGAGCGGATTGAACGCGCCGGGCATCCGGACGAGCTCGCCCGAATTCAGGCGGGCACGGAAGGCCGCGCGCTTCTCATGTGCGGGAATCTGCGAGTACAGCATCAGAAGAGTCCCTTCGGGGCCGGGGTCGTCGCCAGGAGTCCGGGCTTGGCCGTGATGGTCAGGCCGCCGAGCTCGGCGGCGGTGAGGTCGGGCAGTCGCTGGGCGACGTCGAGGAAGCGCTCGATCTCGGCTGGCTCGAGGACGTCGGTGGCGAGCATCCGGAACTTGTCCACGTAGTCGGCGCGGGCGAACGGCCGGGCGCCGAGGGGATGCGCATCGGCGACGGCGATCTCGTCGGTGATGACAGTTCCGTCGGCCATGCGGATCTCGACGCGCCCGCCGAACGCCTTCTCCGCGGGGTCGAGCGAGTGGTAGCGGCGGGTCCACTCCCGGTCCTCGGTGGTGGTGACCTTGCCCCAGAGTTCGACCGTGTCCGGACGCTGAGCGCGTGATGGGAGGTAGGAGTCGACGTGGTGCCAGCCGCCGTCCTGGAGCGCAACCGTGAAGATGTACGGGATGGAGTGGTCGAGCGTTTCGCGAGACGCGGTCGGGTCGTACTTCTGCGGATCGTTCGCTCCCGACCCGATCACGAAGTGCGTGTGGTGTGAGGTGTGGATGACGATGCTGTCCACACGCGACGGGTCCGCCGCCTCGGGATGCTCGCGGTGCAGCTTGCGCGCCAGGTCGATCCACGCCTGCGCCTGGTACTCGGCCGAATGCTCCTTGGTGTAGCTGTCGAGGATGGCGCGCTTGGCTTCACCGCGCTCGGGCAGCGGAACTTCGTAACGCGCATCCGGGCCGTCGAGGAGCCAGGCGATGACGCCGTCTTCGCCCTCGTAGATCGGAGTGGGGCTGGTCTCGCCCCGCATCGCGCGGTCGATCGCTTCGACCGCCATCTTGCCGGCAAAGGCCGGGGCGTGCGCCTTCCAGCTGGAGATCTCACCCTTGCGAGACTGCCGCGTCGCGGTAGTGGTGTGCAGTGCCTGTCCGATGGCCTGGAAGACGACCTCGGTCGGCAGCCCGAGCAGGGTGCCGATGCCGGCCGCTGCACTCGGCCCGAGGTGGGCGACGTGGTCGATCTTGTGCGCGTGCAGGCTGATCGCCTTGGCGAGGTCGATCTGGATTTCGTAGCCGGTCGCGATGCCGCGCACGAGGTCGCGCCCGCTCAGGTGCAGGGCTCGCGCAGCGTGCTGCGCGACGGCTGTGATGGGCGGGATGTTGTCTCCCGGGTGCGAATACTCCGCGGCGAGGAAGGTGTCATGGTAGTCGAGCTCGCGAACCGCGACGCCGTTGGCCCAGGCGGCCCATTCGGGCGAGACACGCACGGCCGGCCGCTCGCCGAAAACGGTCGATCCGTCTTGGGGATGCTCGACCTCTTCGGTCAGCTCCGCCAGCTCAGCGACGGGTAGGGGATGCGCCAGCGCCTGCGCCCGGGCCGACACGACCGGGCGGCGGGTGAGCGAGGCTGCGGCGACCGCGGCGTTGTCGATCACCCGGTTGACGACCATCTCGGTAACGTCGGCCGTGACCTCCACGGGATCGGCCGCCACCTCGGCGATGGCCCAGGCGAGCTGGTTCTGGCGGGCGAGGTTCTCTTCGCTTTTGTGCACGCGCACGGAGTGGAAGCTTCACATGAAGAACCTACCTGCTGTGGCCCAGCGGTGTTCCGGGTGGGTATCGTTTGCGCATGGTTCCCACGCCGTCGCTGCTCGCGTTCGCACTCGCGTCCCTCGCGCTGATCGTGATCCCCGGGCCGAGCGTGCTGTTCGTGATCGGGCGGTCGCTCGCGCTCGGCCGCGCGGGCGGCCTGCTCAGCGTGTTGGGGAACGCGCTCGGGATGCTCCCCCTGATCACCGCCGTCGCCGTGGGGATCGGGGCGGTCGTCGCACAGTCCATCATCGTGTTCACCGTCATCAAGTTCGCCGGTGCGGCATACCTCGTGTACCTGGGCGTGCAGGCTATCCGGCACCGGCGGCACACTGCGGTGACGCATGAGGCGACGCCGCCGCGCGGCTCGAAGCTGCGCATCCTGACCGAGGGGTTTCTGGTCGGGGTGACCAACCCGAAGACGCTTGTGTTCTTCGTGGCGGTGCTGCCGCAGTTCGTGGACTACACGGGCGGCTGGATCCCCGGGCAGATGTTCGAGCTCGGCGTGGTGTTCCTCGTGATCGCTCTGGCCTGCGACAGCGTCTGGGCGCTGGTCGCCGGCACGGCGCGCGGCTGGTTCGCCCACTCCCCGAAGCGCGTGGAGCGACTCGGGGCAGCGGGCGGCGTGATGATGATCGGGCTGGGCGGAGTGCTCGCCCTCACGGGGAACAAGCACTAGCGGTCGCCCGCCGAGCGCGGCTGTGGCCGAGCTAGATGTCCCCCGCCGTGGCGATAGGGACCAGGAAGCCGCGCGCGAGGGTGTGGAAGTGCGCGTTGAACCCGAGGATCGCGGGGGTCGACGACGGATCGAGGTCGAGCCTCTCGACGTCGAGTGCGTGAACGACGATGTTGTAGTGGTGCGTGCCCGTTCCGGGTGGCGGCCCGGCCCCGGTGAAGCTCTTCGCGCCGAGTTCGTTCGACAGCATCGCCGCTCCCTGGGGCAGGGATGCTCCTCCCTCTGCACCTGCACCGCTTGCGATCGAGGTGACCGAGGCCGGGATGTTGTACACGGCCCAGTGCCAGAATCCTGAGCCGGTGGGCGCATCCGGATCGTGGACCGTGATGACGAAGCTCTTGGTCTCCGGCGGGAAGCCGCTCCAGCTGAGCTGCGGCGAGAGATCCTGCCCGCCACCGCCGGAACCCCACTGCGCCCGTGTGAGGGGCTGGTCGTTTGCGACATCGTCGCTGGTCAGGTCGAAATGAGGGACGGCGCCGAAGCGCTCGAACGGATCGTTCACAGACATGAAGTTCACGCTACGCCCGGCGGTGCCCGGAGGTCGACAGCGGCTGTGGGACTGTCAGCGGACGGTCAGTGCTCCACCGTGTGGCCGACAGTCGGGGCGGGCTGCGGGCGACCACGGAAACGCGTCGGCAGGCCGGTGATCCCCCAGCCGGTCACGCGCAGCATGGCCTCGGCGACGATGCCGCTCGTCATCTTGGAGGCGCCCCGCTCCCGCTCCACGAAGGTGATCGGAACTTCGGCGACGGTGAGCCCGGCCCCATATGCGCGTCGGAGCATGTCGATCTGAAAGCAGTAACCCTGGCTGTCGACATCGGCGAAATGGATGCGATTCAGAGCATCGGCGGTGAAGGCGCGGTAACCGCCGGTCACGTCTCGGGCGCGGATTCCGAGAGCGATCCGCGAGTATGCGCTACCGCCCCGGGAGAGCAGGCGGCGATGGGCCGGCCAGTTCTCGACGCCTCCGCCGGCCACCCAGCGCGAGCCGAGCACCACGTCCGCGCCGGTCCCGGCGGACTCGGCACCTTCGGCGCCCTCCGGTCGCAGCGCGGCGAGGAGCCGCTGGAGTTGCTCGGGCTGATGGGAGCCGTCGGCGTCCATCTCGACGATCCGCGTGTATCCCGCGTCGAGCGCCCAGCGCATCGCGTCGCGGTACGCGGCACCGAGGCCGTTCTTGCCAGCGCGGTGCAGGACGTGCACATTCGCGTCGGCTGCGGCGAGCGCGTCAGCGAGCGCCCCGGTTCCGTCGGGAGAGTTGTCGTCGACGACGAGCACCTCGACCTCGGGCGTCGCCGCGCGCACCCGTCCCACGATCGAGGCCACGTTCTCGCGCTCGTTATAGGTAGGGATGATCACGAGGGTGCTCATCGACCCACCTCCTTCTGACGCCTGTCGCCCCTTGCCGTCGCCGGATGCGATTGCACTGTACGCCCCAAGCATTGCGGATGCAGATGAACGAACGAAATCCGCGCATCGCTCGGGCTCTGAGAGTGCCCACAGGTCGAACCGCCTACCATTGTGCGGTGTCCCAGCCGAAGATCATCCTCTACTACGCGTTCACGCCGCTGCCCGATCCGGATGCGGTACGCCTGTGGCAGCGCGACCTGTGCGAGTCGCTGGGGCTGCGCGGGCGCATCCTTCTCTCCGCCGACGGAATGAACGGCACCCTCGGCGGCGACCTGCGCGCGCTCAAGCGGTACCTGCGCAAGACGAAGGACTACCCCGCGTTCAAGAACCTCGACGTGAAGTGGAGCGAGGGAACCGGGCTCGACGACGACGGACGCAGCCTCGACTTTCCGCGCCTGTCGGTGAAGGTACGCGACGAGATCGTCAGCTTCGGCGCTCCGGGTGAGCTGCAGGTCGACGCATCCGGAGTCGTCGGCGGCGGCACGAAACTCGACCCGGCTGCCCTGCACTCGCTCGTCGCCGAGCGTGACGACGTGGTCTTCTTCGACGGCCGCAACCGATTCGAGGCTGAGATCGGGCGGTTCCGGGATGCGGTGGTTCCGGATGTGTCGAACACCCGCGAGTTCGTGGCCGAGCTCGACAGCGGTCGATACGACCACCTCAAGGACAAGGCCGTCGTCACCTACTGCACCGGGGGCATCCGGTGCGAGGTGTTGTCGGGGCTGATGAAGTCGCGCGGGTTCGGAGAGGTGTACCAACTCGACGGCGGGATCGTGCGGTACGGAGAGACGTTCGGCGATGACGGCCTCTGGGACGGCTCGCTGTACGTGTTCGACGGCCGGGGGTCGATGGACTTCAGCGACCACACCGAGGTCATCGGCCACTGTGTGGTGTGCGGCACCGCCTCGAAGCGGATGCGGAACTGCGCCGATCCGTCGTGCCGCGAGCAGCTCGTGGTGTGCGAGAACGAGTCCGATGTGTTCTGCGAGGCTCACGCGGTTCAGGCCTGACCACCTTCGGAACGCACGCCGCGCGGGCTCAGTTCAGCGGCTTCTTCGGACCGGACGACTTGAGCGCCGCCTCCTCCGCATCGAGGAAGGCGAGCACCGACCGCACCGCGAGCTCCTGGTAGCGGCCCTCGGTCCGCGCTTGGAGGACGGCTGCGCGTTCGGCCTTGATCATCGAACGACGCAGTCGCTGGTACTCGATCGGTGCGTCGACGCTTCCGTCGGGTGTCGGGTTCTCGAGGGCCTGCGCCAGGAAGACCGCGTTGATGTGGAGTCGCTCGATGACGCGCTCATCCTCGTCACCGGTGACCTCGTCGTCGAGCTTCGCGAGCCCGGCCGTCTGGGCCTCCGCCAGTAACCGCTGCATCTCGCTCGCCTCCTGCGCGAAGTCAGGCGCCGGCAGTTTGAGCCTGCGGATGATCCACGGCAGGGCGAGCCCCTCCAGCAGCGTCGCCGCGACAACGACGAAGGCGAGGAACTGCAGGAACTCGAGGTGCGGGGTCTGGCTCGGCAAGAGGAACACGGCGGCGAGCGTGACCACCCCGCGCATCCCGGCGAACGACACCGCAATGCCGGTCTGCCAGCTCCAGCCGCGCTCTCGAAGTCGTTCGGGGCCGTATCGGTAGATGGCGGTCGTCAGCACCATCCAGACGAACCGCGCCAGGAAGAGGGCGAAGAGCACGACGACGCAGATCAGAACGGTCTGAAGCGCCGTGATCCCCGACGTGAATGCCCTGCTGAGGATGCCCGCGAGCTCGAGTCCGATGAAGAGGAAGACCGCGTTCTCGAGCAGGAACGAGATCGTGCGCCAGTTGATCGTCTCGGCGATCCTCGCTTCGGCGGTCTGGATGGTCGGCGACCGATACCCGAGGAACAGTCCGGAGACGACCACCGCGAGGATTCCCGACCCGTGAAGGAGCTGCGCCGGGATGAACGCGAGATACGGCGTGATCAGCGCGAGCGAAGTGTCGAGCACGGGGGCCCGCAACTGCTTCCGGATGGCCGCGATCAGATAGCCGAGACCGAGACCGACCGCGACGCCGACGACCACGGCCAGCACGAAGTCCCCGGCGATCGCCCACGGATTGACGACGCTGACGATGGCCGCGATCGTCGCGTTCAGTGCGACGAGGGCGGTGGCGTCGTTGAGAAGACTCTCCCCTCCAGCACCGTGACGAGTCGACGCGGGAGGTGCAACCGTCCGGCGATCGCGGTGACCGCCACGGTGTCCGTCGGAGCGACAACCGCACCGAACGCGAAAGCGGCAGCCAGTGTGAGCGTGGGGACCACGAGCCAGGTCGCGAACCCGACGACGATCACGGTGAACACGACCAAGCCGACCGAGAGCAGCAGGATGCTGTCGCGCCTGGCCCGCACATCCACGAACGAGGTCTGGATGGCAGCCGCGAACAGAAGAGGCGGCAGCAGCCCGTACAGCACAAGGTCCGGCTCCAGCTCGACCGCGGGCACGCCGGGGATGAATGAGACGGCCGCTCCCACAGCCACCAGTACGACCGGCGCCGACCAGCCGACCTTGCGCGACAGACCCGTGACGGTGACCGTCACGAGCACGAACGAGACGATCCAGACGATGACGATGACTGGAGGCATGCTGTTCATGATGGCGGCAACACGGAAGCGGCGGCAATGGTTCCCGGATCCGGGAGATCACTCCGGGGACTTCAGGGACGAGTTCGCTAGCGGATCGTCGTGTCGTCGGCCGCCGTGTTCGTCGTGAGCAGTGCATCGATCCCGCGCCGCCGTTGCTTGCGGCCACGGGCCCACAGGCGGGCGCGCTGGGACGACAGCGCCAGGACGACGAGGATGTCGAGCGGCAGGCCGAGAAGGTTGTTGTGGAGCGAGACCTGAGGGCCGCCATTGAAGTAGTCGATCGCCGTCGCAATGATGAACAGCGCACTCAGCGACATCGCCGCGATGCGGGCCCAGTTGCTGCCGCGGAACACCAGGACCGCGACGAGCAGGTAGATCACGAGCCCGAACGCCAGCAACCCCATCACCACGGCCACCACGATCTCGACGGTCGCCCTGGACGGCGGGTCGACGATGCCGGCCTCGGCGACCAGCTGTGACTGCACGACCCGGTGCCACTCGATGACGGTCAGCGCGACAGTGAGGCCGCCCGCGACCACGCGCAGCAGCATCAGGAGGAAGCCGAGGGTCGTCGGGACCGGGCGCTGTTCGGCGAGCGCGGCGCGGCGCGCATCCGCCTGATCCGAGACGGCGATGGCCGCGGAGTCGACGGCCACCCCACGCACGTCGATCACGGGCAGATCGCCGTCGGTCTCGATGGTGTCTCCACCGCCGTTGCGCGCGTGGTAGCCGGTGGAGAAGTCCTTGATGAGGTCCACGGTCACGCCGACCTCAGCATCCTGAAGCGTGGAGACGATGTGGTCGCGCTCGATGTCCGTGTTCGCGTCGATCTTGTGGGTGACCTGCATCGTGAACAGCGAGAAGCCGACGGCCCTGTCGAACGTGCCCGCGGCCATCCAATCCGCCCGGTTGCCGCCTGGTAGGAGCCAACCGTCGGGACAGCGCCAGAACCTCACGTGATGACGCTTCGCCGGGTTGCCCTTGACCTCCTGCTGATACGCGACATCCTGCTGGTGGCCGAAGAGGAACAGCGGGCTGACAGGAGCCTCGTCGTAGCTCTTGCGCCGGATGGTCGAACTGATGATACGGAGGCTCGTGCCAAGGGTCACGTCGTCGGCTCGGGTCCAGCCGGCCTTGCGCATCGCCTCATCGAGCTGCGCCTCGGTGCCGAGTGCGGCCAGGTTGATCGGGTCGCCGAGCAGGCCGTCGCTCGTTCTGGCCCGGCCGATGAAGTAGTCGGGCACGTAGATGGACGTCAGGATGCGGTGCAACCGAGGCAGCACCAGGTACGCGAGCACGACCCAGAACAGAACGAAGAAGAGGAAGAGGAACCAGCCCCAGCTGAAGCTCTCGGTGAACACCAGCCAGGCGAGCCAGACAGCCGAGGCGCCGCCGAAGACGAAGAACGAGTAGTCAACGACGACGCTGACCGAGCGCGGACGCGCCTGAGCGGAGCGGGTCTTGGTCACCGTCGTCTGCGGCATGGGGCCATCCTACGGCGGGGGTGTCCACAGCCGAATGGGGCGGCCTAGTGTGGGGTGCATGAGCGAGCAGAGCGAGAAGATCGACCGGGCGCGCGAGCTGTGGCGGCTGCACGAGGCGCCGGAGTTACTGCAGGTCGTGAACGTCTGGGATGCGGTGAGCGCCAAGGCGATCGCCGCTCTCCCCGAGACGCGGGCGCTGGCGACCGCCAGCCACTCGATCGCCGCATCGCACGGATACGAAGACGGCGAGCGCATCCCTCTCGACCTGATGCTGACCGCGATCGGACGGATCGTCGATGCCGTCGACCAGCCCGTCTCGGCCGATCTCGAAGCCGGGTACGGGGATGCGGGCGAGACCATCCGCCGCGCGATCGGCATCGGAGCGGTCGGGGCGAACCTCGAAGACGCCATGCGTCCGTTCGACGAGGCCGTCGCTGCCGTGCGCGCGACGATCACCGCCGCCGAGGCCGAGGGCGTCCCCTTCGCGCTCAACGCCCGGACCGATGCGTTCATCAAGGCGCCAGAACTGTCCCCCGACGAGAAGATCGCCGAGGCGGTGCGCCGTGGCCGGGCCTTCCTCGACGAGGGCGCCGCATGCGTCTTCGTCCCCGGTCCCCTAGACGAGGCGGCGATCGAACAGCTCGTCGGCGGCCTGGGCGCGCGCAAGCTGAGTGTGATCGGCTACCCCGGATCCGTGCCTCCCGCGAGGCTGCAGGAGTTGGGCGTCGCACGCATCTCCTATGGTCCGTGGACGCAGCGGGTCGTGCTCACGACACTGCAGGACACGGCGACTGCGCTCTACGCGGGCGGCACAGTGCCGGCGGGCACCCGGATGCTCAACTAGCGCATCCTGAGGCACGCTCCGGTGCCCGCCCGACCCCGGCGTATGGTGACAGCCATGACTGATTTCCGGGCCATCGTGATCGAGCAGGAGAAGGATGCGGGGCGCATCCTCGCGCACACCGCGGAGGTCAGGCGCGTCACCGACGCCTTCCTCATGCCCGGCGACGTGACGATCGCGGTCGAGTTCTCGGGGCTCAACTTCAAGGACGGACTGGCGATCGCAGGGCGCCCTGGCGTGGCTCGGGTCTCGCCGCTCATCCCCGGGATCGACATCGTGGGTGTCGTGGCGGAGTCGGCCGACGAGCGTTGGAATCCGGGCGATCGCGTGGTGCTGAACGGTGACGGCGCCGGCGAGAGTCATCACGGCGGCCTGTCCGAGCGGGCTCGCGTTCGCGGGGATGCCCTCGTGCGCGTTCCCGAATCGCTCACCACCGAGCAGGCGGCCGCTATCGGAACCGCGGGGTTCACCGCGATGCTGTCCGTGCTGGCTCTGGAGCGCAACGGCGTCGACCCCGAGGCCGTTCGCCAGGCGGGCTTGAGTGTGCTCGTCACGGGCGCGGCTGGCGGCGTCGGGTCGGTCGCGATCGGGATACTCGCCAAACTGGGTTACCCGGTTACGGCGTCAACGGGCCGGGTGGCCGAACAATCCGACTATCTGAGGGGGCTGGGCGCGAGCGAGATCATCGACCGGGCCGAGCTGACCGATCCGGGCAAGCCGCTGCAGAGCCAGCGCTGGGCCGGGGTGGTGGATGCTGTCGGCAGCCACACTCTCGCCAACGCCCTCGCGCAGACCGTCTACGGCGGAACGGTGACTGCGTGCGGACTGGCGCAGGGGTCGGACCTGCCCGCGACCGTGCTGCCGTTCATCCTTCGCGCCGTCACGCTTGTGGGGATCAACAGCGTCGAGGCGCCGCCGGCCCTTCGCGACACGGCCTGGCGTCGACTGGCCACGGACCTCGATGCGGACGCGCTCGCAGGGATGACGACGGTGATCCCGCTGGCCGATGCGGTGCCCGCTGCGGAGCGCATCCTCGCCGGCGAGCTGCGGGGCCGTACCGTGGTGGACGTGCGCGCCTGAGATGCGTGGGTTTGGGGCGCGAGGGGTTGGGGCGCGAGGGCCTCTGACTGCCGGGCGGGCGCGGCTGGCGGCGACCGCGCATCCGCACCCCTAAGCTGGCGGCATGATCGTCCTCGCCACGGTTTTCGTCACCCTCGCAGCGGCCCTCCACATCGGCATCTTCATCATGGAGAGCGTCGCCTGGGCGCGACCCGCCATCTGGAAGCGCTTCGGTGTAGCCAGCCAGGAGGCCGCGGACACGACACGGCCGATGGCGTACAACCAGGGCTTCTACAACCTGTTCCTCGCGATCGGGGCGATCGTCGGCCTCATCCTCTACGGGGTCGGGATGCACGCGGCCGGGCTGGCGCTGATCCTGTTCACGATGGCGAGCATGGTCGCCGCCGCGATCGTGCTGGTGACGACCGGGCGCGGCTACGTTCGCGCGGCGCTCATCCAGGGAACGCTGCCACTCGTCGGTTTCGTTCTGATGCTGTTGGCCTGATGCTGCCGGCCTGAGTCACACGCCGACCCGGGCGGGCTCGCGCAGCTCGGGAGCGACGGACTCCGGCAGGAAGCCGCGGCCGATCATCCGCGCGGTGAGCTTCTGGATCACGGGTGTGGCCGCGCCGATCGCCAGGTGCAGGGCACGCGGCATCGGATTCGGCAGGAAGGCCAGGCCGCCGGGCTTCGCGATCCGTTCGTGGGCGGCCAACTGAAGATTCTGCATCCGGCGCACGGGCGGCAGTCGCCGTTCCTGGATGGCGTCGAGGACGCGCAGGTCGACGGAGCCGGAGCGCAGGGGCTCAGCGAGTGCGTTGGCGGCGGCGACCGCATCCTGAACGGCGTAGTTGACACCCACCCCGAATGCCGGCGACATCGCGTGCGCAGCATCGCCGATCGCGAGCAGGCCGCTGCGGTACCAACGCTCGAGGCGGTTGATCTGCACCGAGAGCAGCTTCACGTCGTCCCAGCCGGCGACCGCGTCGGCGACCGACTCGAGAACCGGGGCCGCTGCGACCAGTTGTGTGCGGAACGCCTCGATGCCGCCGGTCTTCAGTTCGTCGAAGCCGCCCTTCGGGATGATCATTCCGGCCTGGTAGTAGTCGCCGCGGTCGATCGTGATCACCATCGCCCCGTGATCGATGTACGCGAGTGTGCTGGGCGGCACCACTTCGGGCTTCGGCACCCGGAACCAGAGCACGTCGATCCCGACCCCGAAACGGCGCGGGCGCAGACCGGCGGCGGTCCGGATGCGCGAATCGCGTCCATCCGCGGCCACCGTCAGCGGCGCGCGCACCTCCCGCTCGCCGTCGGGACCGTGCACAACGACGCCTCGGATCACGCCTCCGTCGTCGATGACGTCGATCGCCTCGGTCTCCATCAGCAGGTGGAACGTCGGGAACCCGGCGCCTTCAGCAGCGAGGAAGTTCAGGAAGTCCCACTGCGGCGCGAGCACGAGGAAGTCGTCGGGAGGCTCGAGCTTGCCGAAGTCGATCGGGTGCAGCCGGGAGCCGTTGATGACCGCATCCAGAGTGCGGATGCTGTTGTGCGGCAGCCCCAGGAACTGCTCGCGCAGCCCGAGCTCGCCGAGCACCGAGATCGTCGATGGGTGGATCGTGTCGCCGCGAAAATCGCGGAAGAAGTCCTTGTGCTTCTCCAGCACGACGACGTCGATACCCGCGCGGGCGAGAATCAGGCCCAGCATCATGCCCGCCGGCCCGCCCCCGGCGATCACGCAAGATGTCTCCACTGCTTCCATAAGCCATAAGCGTAGGCTCACGCCATGGCCATCATCGGAACAATCCTGATCGGGGCGGCCGTCATCGTGCACGTGGGGTTCTTCGCGATGGAGAGCGTGCTGTGGTCGTCACCGGGCGTCTGGCGCAGATTCGGGATCCCGGACCAGCGCGATGCAGACGCGGTGCGGCCGATGGCATACAACCAGGGCTTCTACAACCTGTTCCTCGCCGGCGGCGCAGCCGTGGGACTGGTGCTGTACTGGACGACCCTGCACCAGGTCGGATTCGGGCTGGTCTTCTTCTGCGCGACCTGCATGGTGCTCGCAGCGATCGTGCTGCTCACCACCGGCGGCCGCTACCTGCGCGCCGCGCTGCTGCAAGGGGTGCTGCCGCTCGTCGGGCTGGTGCTGCTGACGATCGGCTAGCGGTGCGGCTAGCGGTGCTCGCTAGTCGATGAACTCGCCGCCGTCGGCCGTCTCGCTGGCGTCGAGGCGGAGCGTCTCGATGAGCTTCGTCGCGTGCGGGGTCGAGACGATGATGCGCGAGTACTCCTCGCCCTCCAGGTCGATCACGACCGCGGCGCGCTGCTTGCCCTTGATGAGCAGGAAGTCTTTGCCGCCGTGGAACTTCCAGGTGCCGACAGCGAGCGCGAGCGGAACGCTGGCTCCGGGAGCACGGATGCCGCGGATCCAGATCCACGGGTCTTCGGTGATGGCGACCGACCGGATGCTCTCCCGCGGCACCACCAGGTCTTCCCGTTTGAGCGCGAGCACCTTCTCCGCCGGCGTGAGGTGAATCTCAAGACGGTCGGGGTGAACGTGCAAATCGGCCATGCCTCTATCCTGCCAACTCGGACGCGCATCCTGGGCGTCGAATGTTCACAAAGACATAACCCTCTTGCCTGCGGGATCGCACAGCCGGGCGGGCTCCAGCACGGCAATGTACGCTCATCTGGTGGCAACGCAGCGTCGGACTCCGGGATCGCAGACTTCGCTGCGCGAGGCGAACCGGGCGCGCATCGTCAACGCCATCAAACGGCACGGCGGCCTGACCCAGATCGAGCTCGCCGGAGCGACCGGGCTCTCCCCCGCGACGGTGTCGAACATCGTCAAGGAGCTGGCCAGCTCGGGCGTCCTCAACACGTCGCAGAGCATCCGGAGCGGCCGTCGCGCCCAGCATGTGACGCTCGCCCACGCACTCGGTCTCGTGGTCGGTGTGCACGTCTCGACACGGCACATGCGGATCGCCCTCGCAGACGTGGCGCACACGGTGGTCGCCGAGCACCACATGCCGCTCGCGAAAGACCACCGGGCCGACAACGAGCTCGACAAGATCTCGCTACTGCTGACCGACATGCTCGAGTCGGTGGATGCACGTCGTGACGAAGTGCTCGCCGTCGGCGTCGCCCTTCCCGCACCGGTCGACCAGGCCACGGGCACGATCGCCCGCCTCGGGATGATGCGGGGCTGGGACGGCGTGCACATCGCGGAATCCCTCGAACGCCGTGTGAAGCGCCCGGTCTGGGTGGACAACGCGGCCAACCTGACCGCGCTCGCCGAAACCCGCCTAGGAGCCGCACGCGGGAGGCGCAACACCGTCACCCTCGACATCGCCGACAGCATCGGCGCGGGGCTCAGCCTGAACGGACAGCTGTACCGCGGTGCCCACGGGATCGCGGGCGAGTTCGGCCACATGGTCATCCGGGAGAACGGGCCACTCTGCCGCTGCGGCAACCGCGGCTGCCTCGAGGCCATCGCGGGCGGCCCCGCCATCCTGGACGAGCTGCGCGACCACCTCGGCAGCCTGAAACTCGGTGACGTCGTGACGCAGGCGAAGGCTGGGGATGCGCGCTGCATCCGTGCTATCGGCGACGCCGGGCGGCACATCGGCGAGGCGACCGCGAACCTCTGCAACCTGTTCGACCCCGAGCTGGTCGTCGTGGACGGCGAGCTCGCCCGCTCGGGCGAACTGCTTCTCGGTCCGCTGCGGCACGCCGTCGAACGGTCGGTGATCGGCGGTGGTTCTCTCACGCCCGAGATCGTCGAGGGCCAGCTCGGCACCCGCGCCGCGACCCTCGGCGCCGTCGTCTACGCCGTCGATCGCGCAACCGTCGGCGGCGACCTGATCTCCTTCTGACCATGAGCCCGATGACCACCCGAACCGATGACCACCCGAACCGATGACCACCGGAATCCGATGACCACCCGAAACCAGCCACTGCCAGCAGCCGAACGGAGGCACCCATGAAGATCGCGCGCATCCTGACCGCGACCGCATCAGCGCTTCTCGTGACCCTGGCGCTCTCGGCTTGCGAAAATGCCGTCACCCCCGGCAGCGCTCCGAAAGTCGACCCCGAGACCGCGAAGATCGGACTGCTGCTGCCCGATTCGGTGACGGCGCGCTACGAGAACGCCGACAAGCCGTACTTCGCGGCCGAGCTCAAGTCGCTCTGCCCGCGCTGCAAACTGCTCTACGCCAACGCCGACGGCGACGCGAGCAAGCAGCAGCAACAGGCGGAGTCGATGCTCGCCCAGGGCGTGAGCGTGCTCGTGCTCGACCCCTTCGACTCCGAGGCCGCCGCCTCCATCGCGGCGGATGCGCAGTCGAACGGCATCCCCGTCATCTCCTACGACCGTCTGGTCAACAGTGAGCACCTCGACTACTACATCTCCTTCGACAACGAGAAGGTCGGAAAGCTGCAGGCGCAGGCGCTCGTGGAGAAGCTGCGGGCCGACGACAAGGGCAAAGGCGACCACGGCATCCTGATGCTCAACGGATCGCCCACCGACAACAACGCGTCGCTCTTCAAGAAGGGCGCCCACGAGGTCATCGACAAGAGCGGGTACAAGCTGCTCGCCGAGTACGACACACCCGGCTGGGACCCGGCCAAGGCGCAGGACTGGGTCACCGGCCAGATCACCCAGTACGGCGACCGCATCGACGGGATCTACGCGGCCAACGACGTGCTGGCGGGGGCGGCGATCGCGTCGCTGAAGGCGGCCGACGTGTCGCCCATCCGACCGGTGATCGGTCAGGATGCGGAACTCGCCGCTATTCAGCGCATCCTCGCGGGCGACCAGTACATGACCGTGTACAAGGCCATTCAGCCCGAGGCGGAGAAGGCGGCTCAGCTGGCGGTCGCCCTCACCAAACGCGAGCATCCCGAGGGCGAGACGATGGTTCGGGTGGCCGGAACGGACATCCCGTCGTTCCTGCTGAGTGTGACGCCCGTGCGGGCCAACAACGTAGAAGACACCGTCGTGAAGGACAAGTTCTACGGTCCCAACACCGTCGCCAAGATCTGCACCGACTACAAGTCCGCCTGTGCCGAGCACGGAATCGGATAGGAGAAACACAGTGACGCTGGAATCCACCGACTTCGCCGACGAGACCGTTCCTCGCCGGCCCGTACTCGCGATGCGCGGCATCTCGAAGTGGTTCGGCGCCGTGCAGGCACTCGTCGACGTCGACTTCGAGGTGCACGCCGGCGAGGTCGTGGCGATCGTCGGGGACAACGGCGCCGGAAAGTCGACGCTGATCAAGATCCTCGCGGGCGTGCACCCTCAGGATGCTGGGACCATCACCTTCGACGGGGAGACCGTGAGCATCCCGAGTCCCGCCGCATCGCGCGAACTCGGGATCGCCACCGTGTTTCAGGATCTCGCGCTCTGCGACAACCTCGACGTCGTCTCGAACCTCTTCCTCGGCCGCGAGATCACACACGGGACGCTCGACGAGGAGGAGATGGAGAGCAGGTCGTGGACGCTGCTCAGGCAGCTGTCGGCGCGCATCCCCTCGGTTCGCGTCGCTGTCGCCTCGCTCTCGGGCGGGCAGCGGCAGACGGTCGCGATCGCCCGGTCGCTGGTCGGCGACCCGAGCATCGTCATCCTCGACGAGCCGACCGCCGCCCTCGGCGTCGCCCAGACGGCCGAGGTGCTCAACCTGATCGAGCGACTCCGCGAACGCGGGCTCGGCGTCGTGCTCATCAGCCACAACATGGCCGACGTGCAGGCCGTCGCCGACCGTGTGATCGTGCTGCGCCTCGGCCGCAACAACGGAGATTTCCGCATCCCCGACGTCAGCTATGAAGACATCATCTCGGCCATCACCGGCGCTACCGACAACGTGGTGAGCCGCCGCGCCGAGCGACTCGGAGCGACCGACCGATTCGATGCCGACGGATTCGACGACGACGGTTTCGACGACGAGCTCGACCGATTCAACAGGGACGGCCTCGTATGACCCGCACCAGACCGAGCACGGCTCCCACTCCGGTGACGGATGCGCGACTCGCCCGCGCCGGCGGCCTCCGCGATGCGGTGACGGCCTTCGGGCACCGCGTGCGCGGCGGCGACCTCGGCTCCCTGCCGGTCGTGGTCGGCCTCGTGCTGATCTGGGCGGTCTTCCAGCTGCTCAATCCGACCTTCCTGTCGCCGCAGAACCTCGTGAACCTGGCCGTACAATGCGCGGCCGTCGGAACGATCGCGATCGGCATCGTGCTGGTGCTGCTCATCGGCCAGATCGACCTCTCCGTCGGCTCGGTGAGCGGTCTCTCGGGGGTGATCGTCGGGGTGACCTTCGTGAACTTCGGCTGGCCGCTGCCCCTCTCGATCATCGGTGCGATCCTGGCCGGCAGCGTGCTCGGGTTGATCTACGGGCTCCTGTTCACCTCATTCGGGGTGCCGAGCTTTCTGATCACCCTGGCTGCGCTGCTGACCGTGCTCGGCCTGCAGTTCTGGGTGCTCGGCAAGAACAGCACCATCAACATCCCGTACGACTCCCCGCTGGTGTTCTTCACGCAGCAGTTGTTCCTGCCGCCCTGGCTCGCGTACACGTTCGCGGGACTGGCGGCCATCGGGATGTTCCTGACCGACTGGCGCACGAACGTGCGTCGCCGCAACGCCGGGCTCTCCGAGGGATCCGTTTCGCTGATGGCGCTCAAGGCCGGGCTCCTCCTAATCGCCCTGTGCGTCGTGGTCTGGTACCTCGCGAAAGACCGCGGCGTCGGCGCGATGTTCCTGCTCTTCGTGCTGCTCGTGACGCTGATGAACTACCTGCTGCGGCGCACGAAGTGGGGTCGGTCGGTGTACGCGGTCGGCGGTTCGGTGGAGGCGGCACGCAGGGCGGGCATCCGGGTCAACCGGGTCTACATCAGCGTGTTCGTGCTGTGCTCGAGCTTCGCCGCCCTCGGCGGTGTGCTCGCCGCCGGACGTCTCGCATCGGTGTCGCTGTCGAGCGGCGGGACGGACACCAGCCTGAACGCCATCGCAGCGGCCGTCATCGGCGGTACGAGCCTGTTCGGCGGACGCGGCCGGGCGTGGTCGGCGCTGGTCGGCATCCTGGTGATCCAGTCGATCTCAAATGGGCTGATCCTGCTCAACCTCGACAGCTCGTACCGGTACATGATCACCGGTGTCGTGACGCTGCTCGCTGTCGTCATCGACTCCCTTTCACGGCGGTCCCGCGCATCCCACGGTCAGGCCTGACGATGAGCCGCACGACCACCTTTCACGCCCGCCTCCTGCGACAGGATGCGCGGCCGCAGACGGTCACGGTGCGCGCGTCATCCGACCGCCCGCCCCGCACCCTGCGGCGCCCGTCCGGCGGCGGCGGGCAGCTCACGTTCGACGTGTACTCGCTCGTCGACTCCGACGGGTGGCCCGAGGAGGCGACGTACTCGTACGTGGAGTCGGTGTCCCGGTCGGCGGCTGACCCCGACGTGTGACCATCTGGCCTCGGCCCCCGGCGTCGGGTCTCGACTCGCGACCGCTTAGGGGCGTGCCGCCGCGGTAGCGGCGGCCGCCGCGGGCAGCGCCGCGAGGATGCGGTCCACCGCCGTGTCGTCGTGCGCCGCCGTCACGAACCACGCCTCGAAGACGCTCGGCGGCAGCGAGACCCCGGCGTCGAGCATGGCGTGGAAGAATGCCCGATAGCGGTAGGCCTCCTGCGTCTGCACCTCGGCGTACGTCCGAGGCTCTGCGGCGAAGTCGCCGAAGACGAAGCTGAACAGGTTGCCGGCGCGCTGCACGCGATGCGCGACTCCCGCGGCCGCGAACGCATCTGAGACGGCGGTCGACACGGTGTCGGCGACGAGGTCAAGGCGATCGTAGACCGCAGCATCGGCGTTGGCGAGCGTGGCCAGCCCGGCGGCGACGGCGACCGGGTTCCCGGACAGCGTGCCTGCCTGGTAGACCGGGCCGGTCGGAGCGAGGAAGTCCATCAGCTCGGCGCGCCCGCCCAGCGCGGCCAAGGGCATCCCACCGCCGATGACCTTGCCGAAGGTGACCAGGTCGGGCGAATAGCCCCGGTCGAGTCCCCAGAAGCCGGCGTCGCTCACCCGGAAGCCGGTCAGCACCTCGTCGAGGATCAGCAGCGCGCCGAACTCATGGGCGAGGTCGGTCAGTGCCGCGTTGAAGCCGGCATCCGGCGGCACCACGCCCATGTTGGCCGCGGCCGCCTCGGTGATCACGGCCGCGATGTCGGGACCGTGCTGCTCGAACGCTGCTCTGACCGCATCCAGATCGTTGTAAGGCAGGACGAGGGTCTGCGCGGCCGTGGCTTCCGTGACTCCCGCAGAGCCGGGCATCGCGAGCGTGGCCAGGCCCGAGCCCGCCTCGGCAAGGAGACCGTCGGAGTGGCCGTGGTAGTGACCGGCGAACTTGATGAGCAGTGGACGACCGGTGAAACCGCGGGCGAGACGGATGGCCGTCATGGTCGCCTCGGTGCCGGTCGAGACCAGGCGGAGCTTCTCCACGAAGGGCACCCGCGCGATCACCGCCTCGACGAGTTCTGTCTCCGCGGGGGTGGATGCGCCGAACGAGAGACCACGCGCGGCAGCCTCCTGCACGGCGGCGACGACGGCAGGATGCGCGTGGCCGAGGATCGCGGGACCCCAAGACGCGACGAGGTCCACGTACTCGCGGCCCTCCGCATCCGTGATGTACGGGCCGATCGCCGAGACCATGAAGCGCGGGGTTCCGCCGACCGAGCGGAACGCTCGCACCGGCGAGTTCACACCCCCGGGAATCACGCGCTGGGCGCGCTCGAACTGCGCCAGGTTCACGTCGGAGAGCTGCGCGCCGTCGGCGAGCGCGGCGATGTCGTCGCTCATCGAAGCCACCTCGCGACCTCGGTCGCCCAGTAGGTCATGACGGCGTCGGCACCCGCCCGGCGAGCGCCGATCAGCGTCTCCTCGATGATGCGACGACGATCGATCCAGCCGTTCGCGGCGGCCGCCTCGACCATCGCGTACTCGCCGGACACCTGGTACGCCCAGACCGGGACGTCGCTGAACGCGGCCACATCCGACAGCACGTCGAGGTAGCTGAGCGCCGGCTTGACCATCAGCACGTCCGCACCCTCCTCGAGGTCGAGTCGCGCTTCGCGCAGGCCCTCGCGACGGTTGGCGGGATCCTGCTGGTACGCGCGACGGTCGCCCGAGAGCTGGGAGTCGACGGCCTCGCGGAACGGGCCGTAGAAGGCCGAGGCGTACTTGGCGGCGTAGGCGAGGATGACGGTGTCGGTGTGACCGGCCTCGTCGAGGGCGTCGCGCACGGCGGCGACCTGGCCGTCCATCATCCCGCTGAGCCCGAGCAGCTGCGAACCGGCCTCGGCCTGGGCGATCGCCATGTCCCGGTAGCGGATAAGCGTGGCGTCGTTGTCGACGTGCCCGCGCGCATCCAGAACACCGCAGTGGCCGTGGTCGGTGAACTCGTCGAGGCAGAGGTCGGTCTGCAGGACGATCGCGTCGCCCACCTCAGCAGCGACGGCGCGGGTGGCGACGTTCAGGATGCCGTCGGGGTCGGTGGCGCCGGAGCCCACCGCATCCCGTGTCTCCGGGACACCGAACAGCATCACACCGCCGACGCCGGCCTCGGCCGCCTCGGCGACGGCGCGCTTCAGGGAGTCGATGCTGTGCTGAACGACGCCGGGCATCGACTGGATGGGCAGCGGCTCGGGCGTGCCCTCCCGCACGAACATCGGCAGGATCAGCTCGGCGGGGTGCAGGCGGGTCTCCGCGGTCAGCCGGCGTAGAGCCGGGGACTGCCGAAGACGTCGGGGGCGGACAACAGGATGCGTCACATCGGTCACCGAACAAGCCTACGTCCGCCCGCGGCGCGCATCCTGCACGCGCTCACAGGGTGGGACTGTGACGCAATTCCGGAGAATTCGGCCGACGCGCCGCTGAAGTCTCCGTCGTTACGGAGATCTCGGCCGTTTCCGGGCCGAATCTCCTGCATCCGGATGGGGGCCGGGGCGGGTGGGGGCAGGGCGGGTGGGTGGGGATGGGGTGAGGGGGTGAGGCGCCGGTCAGTGGGCGGCGGTCGCGGCGGCGACGACTGCGGCGATGAGGGATGCGGCGGTGCGCTCCTCGGCGACGACGTCGACGCGGAGGCCGAAGGACTGAGCATCGCGAGCGGTCTGGGGGCCGATAGCGGCGACGAGGGTGCTCTCGGGAATGGGGCCGAGCTGGCTCTGCACCTGCTCCGCCACGGAACCGCTGGTGACGAGGATCGCCTGCACCAGTCCGTCCGCGACGTCGGACACCACGTTCTCCGGCACCGGGACGCCGATCGTGCGGTACGCAACCACCGACTCGACATCGTGGCCGATGCGCTTGAGGCCCTCGGTGAGGAGCGGTTTCGCGATCTCGGAACGGAGGGTGAGCACGCGCAGCGGCACAACCCCGGCGGTCGCGGTCTCCCACTCCTCGAGCAGTCCGCGGGCCGAGTTGTCGTCCGACGGCACGAGGTCGACCTTGTAGCCGGCAGCGACGAGCGCAGCCGCGGTCGTCTCCCCGACCGCCGCGACACGGGTCGACGCCGGCACGACCGCGCGCTGCGCGCTGAGCACGTCGACGGTGGTGGCACTCGTGACGGTCATCCAGTCGAACTCCCCGGCGGCCAAGCGGGCGAGTGCTGCCTCGAGGGCAGGTGCATCCGCGGTCGGCGCAAAGTTGATCATTGCGGCGACGACCGGGGACGCCCCCTTGGCGCGCAGGTCTGCGGCGACGGAGTCGCCCCAGGGGCCGCCGCGCGGCACGAGCACGCGCCATCCGGCCAGGGGCTTGCCGACGGTGGGAATCGGTCCGGTGGAGGCGCTCATCGCGAGCCCCCGAGCGGCGCCAGGTTCGCCGCGCCGGCTGCCAGCAACTCCTCCGCCGCCCGCTTACCGACATCGACGGCGGCGACCTCGAGGTCGTGGCGGCTCATCGAGTCGGGGGTGGCGGCGTGGGATGCGGTGAGCTGCTCGGATCCGTCGGGCCGGTACACGGTCGCGGTGAGGAAGAGAAGTCCGTCGTCGACGATGGCGGTCGCCCCGATCGGAGCCGCGCATCCCGCCTCGAGCCCGGCGAGCACGGTCCGTTCTGCGATGGCGCACGCGCGCGATGTCGCATGGTCGATCGCGGCAAGTGCCTTGGCGACCGGGCCGCGGCCCTTCTCGTCGGCGGTGCGCACCTCGATGCCGAGAGCGCCCTGACCGGGAGCCGTCGGCACCTCGGAGAGCGAGAACGTGTCGGTTGCAGCGTCGGAGCGGCCGAGCCGCTTGAGGCCGGCGGCGGCGAGCACGACAGCATCGAGGTCGCCCTCGGCGATGCGACCGAGGCGCGTGTCGACGTTGCCCCGGATGTCGACCACGTCGAGATCCGGACGGCGAGCCTTCAGCTGCGCGACGCGACGCGGCGATCCGGTGCCGACACGCGCACCCTCGGGGAGCGCTTCGAGGGTGAGCCCGTCACGCGCGCAGAGCGCGTCACGCGCATCCGCCCGCTTCGGGATCGCCCCGATGACGAGCCCGGGGACAGCATCCGTCGGCAGGTCTTTCAGCGAGTGCACGATCAGGTCGCACTCATCGGCGAGCAGCGCCTCGCGCAGGGCGCTGGCGAAGACGCCGGTTCCGCCCAGCTCGGCGAGGGAATCCTTCGAGGTGTCTCCGTGCGTGGTCACCGTGATGAGTTCGACGTCGTGACCGGTGGCCTTCGCGATCGCCTCGGCGACGGTCGTGGTCTGAGCGAGCGCCAGCGCACTCCCCGGGTGCCGACGCGCAGAACGCCATCCCGTCGCTCGGACGGGCCGGATGCGGTGATCACCGAGGCGTTCACGGCGCGAGCCCCGCGGCGGCCGGCTTGAAGCCGAGGCGCGCGTTCTCGCAGCATCCCGGTCGGCAGACGTCGTACCAGGGGCCGAGCTTCGTCATGGCGGGACGCTGGTCGACGGGAACCCCATCGCGGCGCTCGAGCACGAGGTCGACCAGACCCTTCACATAGGCGTGGTGGGTCCCCGGCGTCGGGACGCGCACCGCGACGAGTCCCGCCTGCTCGCTCGACTCCATCGCCTCGTTGTCGAGGTCCCAGAGCACCTCCATGTGGTCGCTCACGAAACCGAGCGGAACGATGATGACCGCCCGTATGCCCTTGGCCGGCAGCTCGGCGATGGCGTCGTTGATGTCGGGTTCGAGCCACGGCATCGACGGCGGTCCGCTGCGCGACTGATAGACGAGCTGCCACTTGATGGCAGCATCCGTCGCAGCGTGGGCGACGACCTCGGCAACCGCGAGGTGCTGCGCCGCATAGGCGCCGCCCTCTCCGAAGCCGCGCTCGGCCGGACCGGACTTGGCCGCGTCGACCGAGGGGATGGAGTGGGTTGAGAAGAGAATCTCGATCTCGGTCGCCGGATCGATGCCCGGCACCTTCTCTTGGATCTCGGCGAGCCCGTCGCGCACGCCCTCGATGAACGGCTCGACGAATCCGGGGTGGTCGAAGAACTGACGCACCTTGTCGATCTGGATGGTGCCCTCGAGGCCGGTCTCCTCCAGTGCGATCGCGAAGTCCTCGCGGTACTGACGGCAGCTGGAGTACGACGAGTACGCGCTCGTGGCGATCGCGATGATCTTCTTGAGACCCTGCTGGCTCGCCTCGGCCAGCGCGTCCTTGAGATACGGGTCCCAGTTGCGGTTGCCCCACAGCACCGGCAGGTCGATGCCTCGGGATGCGAGCTCCGCCTCCAGCGCGGTCTTCAGTTCGCGGTTCTGGTCGTTGATCGGGCTCACGCCGCCGAAGTGGCGGTAGTGGTGGGCGACCTCCTCGAGGCGTTCCTCGGGGATACCGCGACCGCGGGTGACGTTGCGGAGAAACGGGATGACGTCGTCCTGGCCTTCCGGGCCGCCGAAGCCGGCGAGCAGGATCGCGTCGTAGGCCACCGGTTCGGTGACGAACGGCGCACCCGAGGCTGCGGCGGGCGTCGCGCCCAGCACCCGGGCGGTCGTATCGACCTCGGTCACTGGAGTACCTCCACGAGCTCGGCGGGTTCGATGCGCCGGCCGGTGAAGAAGGGGACCTCTTCGCGCACGTGGCGGCGCGCATCCGTCTGGCGCAGGTCGCGCATCAGGTCGACGAGGTCGGTGAGCTCGTCGGACTCCAGCGGGAGGATCCACTCGTAGTCGCCGAGCGCGAAGGACGCGACCGTGTTGGCGAGCACCGAGCGGAACGCGGCGCCCTTGCGGCCATGCTCCGAGAGCATCTTGCTGCGCTCCTCGTCGGGAAGCAGGTACCACTCATAGCTGCGGACGAAGGGGTAGACCGTCAGCCACTCGCGCGGAGGGATGCCGCGGAGGAACCCGGGCACATGCGACTTGTTGAACTCGGCGTCGCGATGCACACCCATCGCGTTCCAGGTGGGCAGCAGCGCCTTGAGCAGACGGGTGCGGCGCAGTTGGCGCAAGGCCCACTGCAGGGTGTGGGCCTCGGGACCGTGGATCCAGATCATGACGTCGGCATCGGCGCGCAGGCCGGAGACGTCGTAGAGGCCGCGAGTGGTCACGTTCTGGAGCTCGAGGTCGGCGATCACGCCTTCCAGCTCCTGCACCGCGCGCGGGACGTCGGTACCGTCGAGGTCGTCGGGTCGGGCGGGATCACGGCGGAGAACCGCCCAGAGGGTGAAGCCGTTCGTTGTTTCTTCGGGGGCGCTCGAATCTGCCGGTGTGGCAGCCGGGTTAGTCATACCTCACAGTCTCCCTCTGAATCCTGTGAGCACCAAAAGCGCGGCGCCCTCCGCGCCTACTTCCTGGTTCCCCGGACGATCAACCAGACGGCCCCGGCTACTGCCGCGGCCGCCGTCACGGCGATAGCGACGAGAGCCAGCGGGTTCTCTTTGCGGAGCCGCTCGACCTTCTCGGCGGTGCGCTTCGGGACGTTCAGCTTGTACTCGATCGCGTCGAGGGTCTCGGCGAGTTCGGCCCGGGCCAGCTTCACGTCGACCGGCGGCGTGGCTTTCGACTGGTCGGCGTTCGGCCGCGCGTCTTTCTCAGTTGTCATAGCGACCCATCCCCTTCAACGCCTCGGTGTCTTCCCGGATACTGTCGAGCGTCTCCGAGGGAGCCACCCCGTTCATCCGCTTGAAGGATGCGATGCCGGCGAAGACCAGGATCGCGGCGATCACGAGGATCGCGACGGCGACGATCAGCGCCGCGAGCCAAGCAGGCAGCGCGACGGCGATGCCGAGGATCGCGGCTGCGACCAGCGTTCCGAGCGCGAAGAACAGGAGCGTAGCGGCCACGACCATGAGGCCTATGCCGACACCGGCATATTTGGCCTTTTCGGCGAACTCGGCCTTCAGATGGGCGAGTTCGGCCTTGAGCAACTGGATGAGGAGACGCGGCAGATCGGAGATCAGCGCGAACAGCGATCGCGTCCTCGCGCGTTCGTCGTTAGTCATAGCTGCACCGTACTCCTAGGCCGGTGCGCCTCAAGCGCCCGAGTCGGCCGAATCCATCGTGGCTGTGCCGGCGGCCGTTGCGCCGGCGGTCGAGCCGGCTGCCGCTTCGTGGGAGCTGCTCGACGACCGGTTCTTCTGGCGGTTTGCGGCTTGACCCGCCAACTTCTTGGCGCCCTCGTACAGTGCACCGGGAACATCACCGATCTTCGCGGCGACGAAGTCTTCGACGGCGTTCACCTGGGTCTGGATGCCCGGCGACTCCCAGACCTTGGTCGCCGCCGACTTGATCTGTTCGTAGCGCTTGCGTCCGGCCCGTGCGCCGAGCACGTAGCCCACCGCCGCCCCGGCCACAAAGAGAAGCTTGCCCCGCATTGCCACCCCGTTCGTCAAAGGTTCTCGGTCAGTGCCCTCCAGCGTAGACCCCTGGCGCGAGTAGCCACCTCGCGGGAATCCGGGATGACCGATGCCAGGCCCGTGCCCGTCAGCCAGGAACCCGTGACCTCGAGCCCCTCGACCTCGGCGACATCCGCACGAACGCGGGCGATGCGGTCCCCTTCGCCCAGCGCGGCGTACGGCAGGGCGTTGGTCCAGCGCGTGCGAGCGAAGCCGGAGACGTCGGATGCCGCGAGAGGAATATCCAGGAGTCTGCCAGCATCCGCGATGGCGAGTTCGCGCATCCTGTCGTCCGAGAGGGCTTCGGTTTCGGAGGGTTTGCCCGCCCGACCGTAAGACAAACGGATGACGTGCTTACCTTCGCCGACGTTCTCGGCCAGCCACGCCCACTTGGCGGTGGAGTGCGTCATCGCCTTGGCGGTCACGTCCGAAGACTCGGAGTCGGCGACCAGCACGCCCGTTCCCCTTGGTGCATCCGCGACGCTCGCGTTCGTGAGGACGAGAGTCACGAGCTCGACGCTCGACGCATCAGGCCACTCCAGGTCGCCCAGCGGCAGCAGGCTCCCCGAGGCGGTGCCGAGGATCTTCAGGGCTCCGGATGCGGGAACCGCCACGATCACGACATCCGCGGGCAACTCTTCACCGTCGGCCAGACGGACGACCCAACGGCTGGGGTCCGCTTCGGCCGCATCCGTCTCGATGACTCGACCGTCGGAATCCAGTGTCAACTCCGCCTCGAGCCGCTCTTCGACCGACGGCTCCTCGTAAGGCTCCACGGCAGCGACGGCAGCAGTGGTGCGGAGCTCGGCGCCGGCGTCGCGGAGACGTTCGGCGAGCGCCGCGGGCAACCGCCACATCCCGCCCCGGATGCCGCCGACCGCGCTGCCGGCCTTGGCCTGAGCGCGCAGCTCGCCGACCGCGCCGGAGAGCGTGCCGAGCCGGGTGAGCGCCGAGTTGAGTCCCGGGGCGACCACTTCGATGTCCAAGTCGTCGGGATCGGCCGAGTAGACCCCGGTCGCGACGGGGGCGACCAGCCTCTCGAGAACCTTCCTGCCCATCCTCTTGCGCACCAGCACGCCGAGGCTGCGCTCCTGACCGATCTTCAGCACGGGCATGAGCCGGTCGAGGTATGCGCGCCAGGCGCCGCCCCACCCGATCGCCCGCACGACGTCGCTCGCGAGCGGAGAGCTCGGGATGCCGAGGAGTCCGGCCTTCGGGAGCGGCACGGTCTGACGGCCGAACCGCACCCACGCTCCGGACGGGTTCGGCTTGACGACATCGTCGGCGAGGCCGAGCTGCCCGATGAGTTCGGCGACGTGGCCTCCCCGAGTCGCGAAGCTCTCGGCTCCCGCATCCACAGTGACGCCGTCGACCTCGAGAGCGGCGACCGAGCCGCCGAAGCGGTCAGAAGCCTCGAGCAGCGTCACGGTGAAGCCCGGGCGGGCGCAGTCGTACGCCGCCACCAGGCCCGCCATCCCGCCGCCGATCACCACGATCCGCGTGGGAGGCGCCTCGGCCGCGTGCCGGACGGCGTCTTCGGGAGGCTGCTCCACTGCGGTCACCGCCCGTGGACGAACTCGACCAGCCGGGTGAGCACAGCCGGGTCGGTCTCCGGGGGCACGCCGTGACCCAGGTTGAGGACGTGCGACGGAGCATCCGTTCCCCGCGCCAGAACGTCGGTGACGTGTGCCTCGAGCACGGCCCAGGGCGCGTCGAGCATCGCCGGGTCGATGTTGCCCTGCAGCGGCACGACGTGACCGAGTCGGCGGCTCGCCTCGTCGAGGGGGATGCGGTAGTCGATGCCGACGACGTCGGCCCCGACCTCGTGCATCGCCTTGAGCAGCTCACCGGTGCCGACGCCGAAGTGCACGATCGGCACGTTGCGGGTCTCGGGCTCCTCGGCTCCGGGGACCTCATACGTCAGGTCGCGCACGTGCGAGAGGGCGCGAGTGGACGCGGGAGCCACGTACTCCGTGTAATCGCCGAGCGACAGCGCGCCGGCCCACGAGTCGAATAGCTGGGCCGCACTCGCTCCGGCCAGCACCTGGGCGCGGAGGAACGCTCCCGTGAGGTCGGCGGTCCACTCCATGAGCTTCGCCCAGGATGCGGGATCGGCGTGCATCAGGGTGCGCGCTTTGATGTGGTCCTTCGACGGGCCGCCCTCGACCAGATAGGCAGCCAGGGTGAACGGCGCCCCCGCGAACCCGATGAGCGGGGTCTCATCCAGTTCGGCGATCGTGAGCTTCACCGCTTCGGTGATCGGCGCGAACGTCTCGGGGTCGAGGGAGTTCGGATCGATCTCCGTGAGCCGCGCCACGTCTTCCGCGGTGCGCACGGCCGAACCCATGACCGGGCCCTTTCCCGGGACGATGTCCACGTCGACGCCCGCGAGACGCAACGGGATCACGATGTCGCTGAAGAAGATGCCCGCGTCGACGCCGTGACGGCGGACCGGCTGCAGGGTGATCTCGCTCGCGAGGGCGGGATCGAGGCAGGCGTCGAGCATCATGGTGCCCACTCGCAGCTCGCGGTATTCGGGAAGCGAGCGGCCCGCCTGGCGCATGAACCAGACCGGCGTCACCTCCTGCCGAACGCCCTGATAGGCGCGCACGAGGCGAGAGGATGCGGTGCGGCCGGCACTCAGCGGATGGGTCGGGTCGAGGGTGTTCACCCCATGATTCTGTCAAAGCGCTTGGAATGATTGCTGTACGCGCGTTTCCGGGCCCTCCCGGATTCGAGGTTCGGGCGTGGCGAGCGTAGGCTCACTACGTGCTTTTGTGCTTCTCGTCGAGTCACCGGACGGCAGACTTCGACCTCCTGGAACGGCTCGAGCTTCACGCTCCGGCCGTGAAAGCGGCACTCTCGGAACACTCCGAGATCATCAGCGGTTCCGTGGTGCTCGCCACCTGCAATCGCTTCGAGGCGTACCTCGATGTGGACGAGCCCCTCACCGCCGCTCGCGCCGTCTCGGTCGAGACCGTGATCCAGGCCGTCAGCTCGGCGACCGGGATCGACGCGGACGAGCTCCGCGATTCCAGCACGGTCATCTGCGACCACGGCGTCGCCGAGCACCTGTTCGCGGTGTCGAGCGGTCTCGAATCCGTCGTCGTCGGGGAGGGCGAGATCGCAGGGCAGGTTCGCCGTGCGCTCGAGGGAGCGCGCGCATTCGGAACCGTCACGAGCGAGCTCGAACGACTCTTCCAGGGGGCGTCGCGCACGTCGCGCGGGGTGAAGAACCGCACGGGCATCACCACGGCGGGCCGGTCGATGGTGCGTCTCGCGCTCGACCTCGCCGAGAGCCGGGTGACCGACTGGTCGCAGACCCGTGTGCTCCTCGTCGGAACCGGAGCGTACGCAGGCGCCAGCCTCGCCGCGCTGCGCGACCGCGGGGTGACGGATGTGCGGGTCTTCTCCCCGTCCGGCCGCGCCGCCAAGTTCGCCCTCTCCCACGACATCCTGCCGGTGCTCGCCGGCGAGCTCGTCGATGTTCTGGCGCAGAGCGACATCGTGGTCACCTGCAGTGCGGCGACAGACCCCATCCTGACCCGTGGCCAGCTGGCCGGTGCGCTCGAGATGCCCGACGCCGTCGAGCGTCGCCTGATCATCGACCTCGGCCTCCCTCGTAATGTCGACCCCACGGTCGCCGAGCTGCCCGGCACCGAACTGCTCGACCTCGAGACGATCAGCCGGCACGCACCGCTCGAAGAGCTGAACGCCACCGAGGATGCACGCCTCATCGTCGGGGAGGCGGCCGCCGAGTTCGCCGCCCAGTCCGCCGAACAGCTGGTCACCCCGGCGCTCGTGGCTCTGCGCAAGCACGTGTTCGACGTGCTCGACGCGGAGATCGAACGGGCCCGAGGCCGCGGCGACTCCAGCGACGAGACCGAGACCGCCTTACGTCACCTTGCCGGGGTTCTGCTGCACACGCCGTCGGTTCGCGCTCGTGAGCTCGCCCGCGATGGCGACGCCCAGGCCGTCGTCGACGCAGCGAACGCGCTGTTCGGGCTCGGTGTTCCCGACGCGCAGGCCCAGGCCGGACGGCTCCGCGCCGTCGGCGATGCGGCCGCCGACAGTGCCGCATCCTGACCACTTACCGCTGGAGGAATCCGTGAGCACCCTCGAAGAAGAGACTGCCGCCGCCGATGCGCCCCACGGCATCACAGGTCTCCCGTACAGCCCGCAAGAGCTGGAGACCGAACGCCTGCGCCTGCGCCCGCTGAACGCCGGCGACCTCGAAGACGTGCACGCGTACCAGCGCATCAAGGATGTGGTTCGCTACCTCTACTGGGAGGTGCACGACCACGAGGAGTCGGCCAAGCACCTCAAGAAGCGTCTCGCGATGAACCGGCTGTCCGAAGACGGCGACGGCATCGTGTTCGCCGTCGAGCTGCCCGATCCCGAGGGCGGACACGACCGTGTCGTCGGCGACATCAGCGTCTTCCTGAAGAGCGCCCAGCACGGCAAGATCGAGATCGGCTGGGTCTTCCACCCCGCCGTGCACGGCCGCGGCTACGCGACCGAAGCTGCGGAGGCCGTGCTCGACGTGTGCTTCAACACGCTCGGCGCCCACCGCGTCTTCGCCCAGCTCGACGCCCGCAACGAGGCGTCCGCACGACTCTGCGAGCGGCTCGGGATGCGCCAGGAGGCGCTCCTGCGCGAGAACGAGATCTTCAAGGGCGAGTGGAGCAGCACCGCGGTCTACGCGCTGCTCGACTCGGAGTACCGCGCCCGCTGACCGCGCAGGCCGCGCATCCTGCACCCTGGACATCATCGCTAGGATTGTCGGGCGGGCCGTGCGCCCGCCAGTAGGGCACAACGGCGATACAGGGAGCAGCAATTGGCTGAGCAGTCGAGACTCGATTCGGTAATCACGCTGGCACAGCACCGCGGGTTCGTCTTCCCCTCCGGTGACATCTACGGCGGAACCCGATCGGCTTGGGACTACGGGCCCCTCGGCGTCGAGCTCAAAGAGAACATCAAGCGCGAGTGGTGGAACAGCTTCGTGCGCGGCCGCGGCGACATGGTCGGGCTCGACTCCGCCGTCATCCTGCCGACGCCGGTCTGGGAGGCGTCCGGACACGTGAAGGTGTTCAGCGACCCGCTCACCGAATCGCTCATCACCCACAAGCGCTACCGCGCCGACCATCTCTTCGAGGCGTACGAGGCGAAGCACGGACACCCGCCCGAGAACGGGCTCGCCGACATCCCCGACCCGGAGCACCCCGACAAGGTCGGGCAGTGGACCGAGGTGCGTCAGTTCTCGGGGCTGCTGAAGACCTTCCTCGGCGTCGTCGACGACGAGTCGGGCCTGCACTACCTTCGGCCGGAGACGGCGCAGGGCATCTTCACGAACTTCGCCAACGTGCTGCAGACCTCGCGCAAGAAGCCGCCGTTCGGCATCGGCCAGATCGGCAAAGCGTTCCGCAACGAGATCACGCCCGGAAACTTCATCTTCCGCACCCGCGAGTTCGAGCAGATGGAGATCGAGTTCTTCGTCGAGCCGGGAACGGATGAGGACTGGCAGCAGACCTGGATGGACCTCTGCTGGGACTGGTTCGTCGACCTCGGGATGACCCCGGAGAACATCCGCTGGTTCGAGCACCCGAAGGACAAGCTCGCGCACTACTCGAAGCGCACCGTCGACATCGAGTACAAGTTCAACTTCACCGGCAACGAGTGGGGCGAGCTGATGGGCGTCGCCAACCGCACCGACTACGACCTGCGCGTGCACGTCGAGGCGTCCGGCAAAGACCTCAGCTTCTTCGACCAGAACAAGAACGAGCGGTTCGTGCCGTTCGTGATCGAGCCGTCGTTCGGGCTCACCCGCGCGCTCATGGCGTTCCTGGTCGACGCGTACGACGAGGAGGAGGTGCCGAACGCCAAGGGCGGCACCGACAAGCGCACCGTGCTGCACCTTGACCCGCGCCTCGCGCCGGTCAAGGTCGCCGTGCTGCCGCTCTCCCGCAACGAGGCCCTGTCGCCGCTCGCCCGCTCGCTCGCCGACTCCCTGCGCAAGCGCCGCAACGTCGACTTCGACGACTCGGGCGCGATCGGCCGACGCTACCGTCGCCAGGACGAGATCGGAACGCCGTTCTGCGTCACGGTCGACTTCGACTCGCTCGAGGACAACGCCGTGACCGTGCGCGACCGCGACTCGATGAAGCAGGAGCGCATCCCCGTCGACGAGCTCGACGCGTACCTCGCCAAGCGCCTCAAAGAGGTCTGAGCCCGGGGCCGTCGCCTGTCGGGCGGGCGCGAGCGTAGGTTGTTGACATGGCAGTGGACACCACGCGCACGGCGATGATCATCGGAGGCACCGGCCAGATCGGTGCCGCTGCCGCGAGAAGGCTCGCGCACGACGGCTGGTCGGTGCTGGTCGCGCACCGCGGGCAGCACTCCGGGGATGCGGCACTGGCCGACCTCGACGTGAGCACCATCCGCCTCGACCGCGACGACACGGATGCGCTGCTCGAGCAGGCCCGCGGGCACGACCTGGTGCTCGACACCGTCGCATACGAGCCCCGGCACGCCGACCAGCTCGCGAAGTTGCAAGGCGACGTCGGCTCGCTCGTCGTCATCTCGACCGGCAGCGTCTACACCGGCGCGAACGGCGGCTACCTCGACATCGTGACCGGACCCGAGGACTTTCCCGACTACCCGATTCCGCTGCGCGAGACGGATGCGACGGTCGACAACGACGATAAGACGTACTCCCCGTTGAAGGCGGCGATGGAGCGGCGGTTGCTCGACTACGAAGACCTGCCCGTGAGCATCCTGAGACCGGGCGCCATCTACGGACCCTTCAGCCCGGCGCTCCGGGAGTGGTTCTTCATCAAGCGAGGCCTCGACCACCGCAAGCGGGTCGTGCTCTCCGACAACGGCAGCAACCGGTTCAGCACGTCGTCGACGGTGAACATCGCGGAGCTCGTCGCGCTCTGCGCGGAGCAGCCGGGGAAGCGCATCCTGAACGCCGTCGACGAGGACAATCTGAGCGTCGCCGAGATCGCGCGGACCGTCTTCCAGGCGATGGACCGGGAGGTGGAGGTCGTCACCTTCGCCGGTCCCCCGGTCGGCACCCTCGGCTCGACGCCGTGGACCGTGGCGCGTCCGCTCATCCTGAGCATGGCTGCAGCGACGGTCGAGCTCGGGTATCGGCAACCGGTCGGCTACGCCGAGTCGGTAGCCGCGGCCGTCGACTGGACGGTGCGCGAAGTCGAACTCGCCGAGCGTCGCGACGAGAGCTGGGAGCAGGTCTTCCCTCGATGGCGGCGCGGGCGCAAGCCGACGGATGGTTCGACTACGCCGACGAGGACGCGTTCCTGCGGGATCGGGTCAAGAACGGCTGAGCGGTCGCGAGGATTTACGCGACGTACTCGAGCAGGTCGAGGCCGATGGTGCGCATCCCGTCGATCACGGCGAGTCGGGCCGGCAGCGTCGAGTCGTCGAAGTACATCGACACCGCGTACGTCACTCCGGAGCTCGGGCCGCGGAGCACGCCGACCTCGCTGCGCACGCCCGCATCCGTACCCGTCTTGTTGACGAGGAGGATGCCGTGCTCGGCAGTGCGGTGCGAGTGCGGGTCGAGCCCGAACGCGCTCGACACGAGCGAGAAGTCGCTGTTGAGGGAGAGCCAGGAGATGACGCGCTGGCTGGTCGGCGGGTCCACGATCTCGCCGCGCGCGAGAGCCGAGAAGAGCCAGGTGAGCTCGTTCGCGCTGCCCACGGAGAGCTGCGGGGCGTCATCCGGCCCGCGGTGATCGCGCACGAGGTCGAGCAGCGCGGTGCGGGTGAGGCCGAGCGCCTCCGTGCGCGCGCTCACCGCCTCGAGGCCCACGCGACGCAGCAGCACGTTGGTGGCCAGGTTGTCGCTGGTCGCCCCGACAAGAGCGGCCAGATCGGCGACCGGGAGCGCGGGTGCTTGGAGGTGCTGCCAGATGCCGGAGTCGCCCACCGCATCCGCCGGCGAACGGTCGAGCACGGTGAGGGGGCTGAGCTCCCCGCTCTGCAGCCGCGCCGCGACCTCGACGAGGAGCAGGACCTTGCCGATGCTCGCGGTGGGCATCACCACGTGGTCGTCGACCGAGAACAGCACCGTTCCGGTGGCGAGGTCGGTCGCGCGCGCCGAGACCTGCACGCCGTTGATGGCCAGTTGACCGAGGGCCGCGAAACCCCGCGTGAAGTTGCTGTTCGACTCTGCGCCACGGTGACGGCCGCGCCTGATGGCGCTGTGCCGGCTACGGCGTTCGGATGCCTGGGTCTGGATCGTCACGGCGGAGGTTGGTCCTTCATCGGGTTGAAGAGTGTGGCCTGTTCGTCAAGCTAATCGGCTTGCGGACCGCCCCTCCGCTGCTGCTCGATAGTACCCCGCGGAGAGGGGTCATGCGCGCCCTCTCCGCAGGGTCTGTATGTACTCACCAAATGGTGACGCGTTCTGCTGGGGCGAGCCACAATTTGTCGCCCTCGGTCACGTCGAACGTCTCGTAGAACGCGTCGATGTTGCGCACGATCTGGTTGCAGCGGAACTCGTTCGGCGAGTGCGGATCGATCGCCAGCAGACGGATGACCTCGGCGTCGCGACCCTTCTGCTGCCAGGCCTGCGCCCACGACAGGAAGAACCGCTGCGCACCGGTGAGACCGTCGATCACGGGCGGCTCTTCGCCGCCGAGCGAGATGCGGTACGCGCGCCACGCGATCCCGAGCCCACCGAGGTCGCCGATGTTCTCGCCGATGGTGAGGGCACCGTTCACGTGGTGGTCGGGAACCTGCGCCGGAGCGAGTGCGTTGTACTGCTCGATCAGGCTGCCCGTGCGCTTCTCGAACGCGGTGCGGTCGGCCTCTGTCCACCAGTCCTGCAGGCGGCCGTCGCCGTCGTACTTGGAGCCCTGGTCGTCGAAGCCGTGGCCGATCTCGTGCCCGATGACCGCGCCGATGGCACCGTAGTTCGCCGCGTCATCCCTGCTCGCATCGAAGAACGGGAACTGCAGGATGGCCGCCGGGAACACGATCTCGTTGAAGCCGGGGTTGTAGTACGCGTTGATCGTCTGCGGGGTCATGAACCACTCGTCGCGATCGAGCGGCTTGCCGATCTTGCCGAGCTCGCGGTTGAACTCGAACAGGCTTGCCGCGCGCACGTTGCCGATGAGGTCGGCCGGGTCGACCACGAGGGTGGAGTAGTCGCGCCACTTCACGGGGTAGCCGATCTTCGGCGTGAACTTCTCCAGCTTGTCGAGCGCCCGGTTGCGCGTCTCCTCGCCCATCCATTCGAGGGTCCGGATGCTCTGGCGGTATGCCTCGATCAGGTTGCCGACGAGCGCATCCATGCTCTCCTTCGACGCGGGCGGGAAGTGCCGCTCCACATAGATGCGGCCGACGGCCTCGCCCATCGCGCCCTCGACCAGCGAGACGCCGCGCTTCCAGCGGACGCGCATCTCCGGCGTGCCGGTGAGCGTGCGTCCGTAGAAGTCGAAGTTCGCCTCGACGAAGTCACCGCTGAGATAAGGAGCCGTGCCGTGGATGACCTGCCAGGCGAGCCAGTCCTTCCAGCTCTCCAGACGCTCGTCGGTGAGCAAACTCGCGAGCCCCGCAGTGAACGACGGCTGCCGCAGCACGAGTTCGGCCAGGGCGCCCGTGGGCGCGCCGAGCGCCTTCTCCCAGGTGCTGAGGTCGGCGCCGTCCTTGGCGTCTCCGGCGAACAGGGCCTCCGCATCCGCCCAGCTGTACAGGTTGTACGTCTTCTCGGAGTCGCGCGACTTCACGTTGTCCCAGTGGTGGGAGGCGATGTCCTTCTCCAGGTCGAAGACGCGCTGGGCGCGCTCGGGCGCATCCTGAAGCCCGGCAAGTTCGAACATGCGCTGGATGTGCGCCACGAACGCCTCACGGATGGGCGCGAACGTCTCCTCGCGGAAGTAGGACTCGTCGGGCAGCGAGATGCCGGCCTGCTCGGCGAACACGAGGTACCGCTCGGGGTTGCCCGGGTCGTTGTCCACGAACAGCTGGTAAAAGCCGGCGAGGCCGTGGCGCTCCAGCTTGCCGATCGTCTCGAGGAGGCTCGGGATGCTGTCCACATCGCTCGCAAGCGCCAGCTGGCTCTCGATCGGCTGGGTTCCGAGCTGCTCGATGCGCTCCTCGTCCATGAAGCTGGTGAAGAGGTCGCCGAACTTGCGCTCCTCGGTGCCCTCGGCCGCATCCGTGGCCTCCTGGATGATGTCGCGCACGGCCGCCTCGGACTCCTCGGCAAGGATCATGAACGAGCCCCAGCGGGCCTTGTCGCCCGGGATCTCGGTGCGGTCTATCCACTTGCCGTTGACGTGCCGGAACAGGTCGTCCTGCGGCCGGACGGAGGGGTCGAGTTCAGAGGTGTCGATGCCGGATTCGGTGGCAGAGTCAGTCATTGTGCCAGCCTACGGGCGAACCGGCGCCGAGTCGCGGCAGATCGACCTTCCCGGCCGCGCGGAAGGTCGATTCGGCGCAACTCGCGAACCGCGAACCCGGCGGCGTGGTGAGTGGCAGCGAGTGCAGGTTCCAGGAGCGCGGGAAGGTGCGTGAGGCGCGACTCGAGACCAGGACGACACGGCCTCGGCGAGGTGTGGCGGTGAGTTGCGGCAGATCGACCTTCCCGACCGCGCGGAAGGTCGATTCGGCGCCACTCGCGAACCGGGCGGCGGGGTGAGTCGCAGCTCGCGCAGGTTCCGGGAGCGCGGGAAGGTGCGCAAGGCGCGACTCGAGACCGGGATGGGCGCGCGACAGTGGCCGCGAGCGGGCGAGCGGTGGGTTGGCGCGGCACCGGCAGTGCGGGTGCCGGGTCAGTCCGCTTGGCGGCTGCGGACTTGCTCCCACTGTTCGAGGAGTTCGGGCATCTTGCTGCCGATGAAGCGGTAGAACTCGCCCATCTCGACGAGCCTGGCGCGGGCGACGGATGCGGGGTCGTCGATCGCAGCCGCGCCCGCGTCCGCCTGCACGGCCAGCACTTCGTAGATGTCGTTGCTGCTCGTGAGGGCCTCGTACCAGGCGTCTTCGGGGAGCTCGTAGATGTCGCGCCTGCTCCCGGCCTGCGAGACGCGCCGCGCGATCCCGACAGTCTGCAGATACCGCACCGCGCCCGAGATCGCGGCGGCGCTGACGCCGAGTTGTTCGGACAGCTCGACGGCTGTGAGGCCCCCGGTCTCGGTGACGGTGAGAGCCATGAGCACGCGAGCGGGCATCTTGGGGAACCCGGCGGCGGTCAGGGTGGCGGCGGCGCGCTCGACGACGTCACCCAGCGCCCGCTCGTCCCTGCTCATGTGTCCATCCTTCCAGTTCGGCGGGCCGTCACCCGATCCGTCACCCGATCGCGAAGTCTCTGCGGCGGATCAGCAGCGCGGCAGCCGCGGTGGCGACGATGGCGATCCCGAACATCCAGAACCCGCCTGTCCAGTCGACGGTTCCGACGACGACCGGGGCGTGGCTGAACGGGGAGAGGTCGCGGACGCCCTTCGGGAACCCGATGAGCCCGCCGAAGATGCCGATGAATGCGCCGAGGCCGAGCAGCGTCCACGCGAGCGGGATCGTCCAGCGGGGCACCACCACGAACACCAGAGCGAGCACGCCCAGGTAGACGAACGCGACCGGCAACTGCGCAGCGGCCGCGGCGAACGAGTCGTTGATGAGCGACGCATCCTCGCCCGACGCCACGGCGGAGAGTCCGGACGCGATGCCGGCGGCCAGCAGCACCAGCACGATGGCGATCACCCCGACGAGCAGGAAGTCGAGCAGCCAGCGCACACGCGACAGCGGCGTCGACATCATCACCTCGGCGGCGCCCGCAGCCTCCTCCTGCCGCAGCCGGATCGCGACCTGCGTTGCGCAGGCGGCGGCCAGCACCCCGGCGAGCGAGAAGATCGCGGCCACGAAGATCTGGGTGAGCGGACCGGATCCGCCCGACCCGATCGTGCCGATGGCCTCGCGGATGCCCGCCAGGTTCGGATCGTCGGCGATCGACGAGTTGACGACGCTTCCGAGCGCCCCGGCGAGGAGTCCGGTGAACAGCCCGCCGACGGTCCAGCCGAGGATGGTCGGCCACTGCAGCCGCCACGCGAGGCCGAGCGGTCCGTTGAGGGCCGGCCGCGCATCCCGTCGCCCCGCTCGTTCGGGGATGAGCCCGGCGCCCGAGTCGCGCACCGATTGCAGTGCGAACACGATGACCATGAGCACGGCCGCGAGAGCGAGGTCGAGCAGCAGAGGTCGCCAATCGTTCACCGTGTACGGGGCGAACTGCTCACCCCAGCCGATCGGACTGAGCCAGCTGGGCCAGGATGCGATCATGTGCGTGCCGTCGCCCGTGACTGTTCCCGTCGCATCGCCGACGCCTCGCAGCACATACGCGAGCACGACGACCGCCGAGGCGAAGCCGTTGGCGCCGCGCGACGTCATCATCAGCTGGGCGAGCAGCAGGCCGACCGCGAGGAACGCGATGCCGGCCCCACCGACCGCAGCCCCGGCCACGAAGGATCCGTAGGCGGGCAGCCCGAGGGCCATGAAGCCGAGGGCCGTGGCCACGGCGAGAACGACGTTCGCGAGCACACCGTGGATGAGCGTCGCGACGGTCGGCAGGATGCGTGCGGCAGGCGTCGACGCGACCAGCTCGGCACGGCCGCTCTCCTCCTCGGCCCGCGAGTGGCGCACCGCGAGGAACGTGCTCATCAGCCCCGCGAGCAGGGCGAGGAAGGTGAAGATCTCGAAGAACGTGACGGCGCCGAGGCTCGATCCCTGAGGCAGACCGCGCAGCATCAGGATGGCGGGGTTCGCGATCGCGAGCGTCAGCAGATCGACGCGACCATTCGCATCCCCGTACGTGGTCTGGATGCTCGACGCCGAGAACAGTGCGAGCAGAGCGATCCCGAGGATCCAGATCAGGAGCTGCCAGCGGTCGCGGCGGAGCCGCTGCCGCAGGAGCACGCCGAGAACACGGAGGGCGCCCTGCGGGCGCGCGGCAGCGCTGCTAGGAGACTCATGCCGCGATGACGGAGGGCGGGTCTCGGTCGTGGTGGCGCTCATCGTGCGCTCGCCTCCGCGAGCTCGTCGCCGTAGTGGCGCAGGAACAGCTCCTCGAGCGAGGGCGGCGCGACGGTCAGCCCCTTGGTGTCCAGTTCGGCGAGCGCCGCCAGCACTCCGGCGAGCTTGTCGCTGTCGGCCGTGAAGCGCACGCGGCCGTTGTCGGTGTGCAGGTCGTGAGCATCCGGGATCCGTGCGAGCTGCTGCTCGGTGACCCCCTCGTCGGAGAACGCGATTTCGGTGCGGGTCAGGTGCCGGAGGTCGTTCAGGGTTCCGGATTCGACGGTCTTGCCCGCGCGGATGATGCTGACCCGATCGCAGAGCAGCTCCACCTCGGAGAGGATGTGGCTGGAGAGCAGCACGGTCGCGCCTTCGCCGGCGACGCGCGCGACCTCGGCGTTGAATACCGCCTCCATGAGCGGGTCCAGGCCGCTGGTCGGCTCGTCGAGGATGTAGACATCGGCCGGTGTCACGAAGGCGGCGACGAGCGCGACCTTCTGCCGGTTGCCCTTCGAGTACGCGCGACCCTTCTTGGACGGATCGAGCTGGAAGACCTCGATGAGCCGCTTCTTGCGCGCCGCGTAGCCGGCCTTGTCCGCGGTGCCGCCACGGAGGCGGGCGAGCAGATCCACGGCCTCGCCGCCGGACAGGTTCGGCCAGAGGCTGACGTCGCCCGGAACGTAGGCGAGGCGTCGGTGCAGGTCGACCGCATCCTTCCACGGGTCACGCCCGAAGAGGGTGGCCGTGCCGCCGCTGGCCTTCGCGAGCCCCAGCAGGATGCGGATGGTCGTCGACTTGCCGGCCCCGTTCGGGCCGAGGAAACCGTGCACCTCCCCCGCCGCGACCGAGAGGTCGAGCCCGTCGAGGGCCCGCACACGACCGAAACGCTTCTCGAGGCCGGAGGCCTCAATCACTGTGTCCATGCGCGTGACTCTACGCTTGTTTCACAATTTTGTGAAAACTCCTAACACAATCCTTACGGGCCGGGCCTGATGCCGGTCGGGACCGGGCGCTGGCGGTCACACCCCGATCGTCAGCGCCGCCGCGTAGCCGGACGCGACCGAGCCGGTCATCGTCGCGATCTGGTGGATCCCGCCGTCGTTGCCGAAGACCATGTCGCGCGCCAGGCTCGTGCGGGACAGGTTGGTGACGCTCTGCTCGTAGCCGTTCGTCGCATAGACCGCGTCGCACACCTCCTTCGGGAGGGCCAGCTGCGATGTCTTCACGATCGGGCCCGAGGCGATGGCGGTCGCGACGTCTCTGTAGACCTCGAAATGGATGTGCGGCCAGCGACCCGAGTAGCAGGCCGGGAAGATCGACGTGAACGTGACCGTGCCGGTGTCGTCGACCTGTTGCACGCCCCGAAGGTAGTTCTCGTTCTGCACGCCGTTCCCGTAGAGCGAGTACTCGCCGTCGCGGTCGCAGTGCCAGATGTAGACGGCTGCGCCAGCGAGGGCGGCTCCGGTCGACGCATCCCGAACCCCGAGGCGGACCGTCAGAGGGACGCCGGGCGCGGTCTTGGTCGACGAGCCGAAGCTGGAGCGGATGTCCCTGCGCACGATCCCCGAGTCGTCGAGCACGTTGACGCCGTTCGAGCCGTCGCCGGGGAACGGTCCGGCCGTCTCGTCGGGCACTTCCGAGACGGTTCCTGATGCGTCGGTCGAAGCCGAGCCGCTCGGTAACGGCGTCGAAGCGGCGGCCGATGAGCTCGGTCTCGCATCCCCGGGACTTGAACACGCGGCAAGCAACGTAGCGGTCGCGATGCCGCCGAAGATGCCGAGGACGCGTCGCCGGTCGATCAGCGTCCGGATGTCGTAGACGAGACCGCGGTCCTCCTCGTCGATGAGTTCGCCGTCCACATCCCGCCACCGCCGGTCGGTGTTCTTCTCGGTCATCGGAGTCTCCTTCTCCTAGCCAGAACCCCAGTGGAGCGGATCAACTTATGAGGCTGCTTTGCGCATCCTGTGCCGGGCCTCGACGGTCACCGGCCCAGCGCGTCGCCGAGTTACGAGGTCGCGGCGAAGATCTCGTCGCGGAACGCGAGCGCCAGGGCGGCCATCGTGGGGCGCGCATCCGGATCGCGAGCGGTCATCGCCGTCAGTAGCGGCGTCCACTGTCCGGGGAGGTCGGCGGGGATCGCCGGGTCGGCCGAGAGACGCGCCATCGCCGACTCGACCTGGCCACCGGGAAAGGCGATCGTGCGCGTGAAGCACTGCAGTAGCACCAGTCCGAGCGAGTACACGTCGGATGCCGTCGTGACCGGCAGCCGCGCCGCCTGCTCGGGGCTCAGGTAGGCCGCGGTGCCGGTAGTCTCCTGGCCGTGGTCGGCTGTGTCTTCAGAGGCATTGAGCGCGATGCCGAAGTCGGCGAGACGCGCCCGCGCACGGAATGTGGACGTGCCGTACTCGACGAGCATCACGTTCGACGGCTTGAGGTCGTGGTGGATGACGCCGCGGGCGTGCACGTACTCGAGGGCCTCGGCCAGGTCGAAGGCGATCTCGGCGATCTCCTCTGTCGTGAGCGCACGCTGATCGATGGTCGCCTGCAGATCCGTGCCCCGCACGAGCTCCATCACCAGGAACGGTCGCGGGTCGTCCGGCGTCGAGTAGTCGATGCCGGCGTCGATCAGCGAGACGATGCCGTGGTGACTCAGGCGCGCCAGCGCCGACAATTCGGTGTGGTGCTGGTCCATGTCGGCGGCGCCGCCCGCGCGGAAGAGCTTGAGGGCCACATCCCGATCGAGGGTCTCGTCGTGCGCCCGGAAGATCGACGCCATGCCGCCGCGTCCGATCAGCGTGTGCGGCCGGTAGCGGCCGAGCAGCAGGGGTGCGGCGGATTCCGGGATGGTCGTCGTCATGTGGCAGGCCTCCACGAAAAAGTCTAAGGAACACCGGCACCACCTGGCGAACCGGGCCCCGGGGCTTGACACGGCGAGCGCATCCGGCTGCTTATAGAGGAATGAACTCTGACACGAGAATCCCGCTGAACGACGGAAACTCCCTGCCTGCCATCGGCTTCGGAACGTACCCGCTACGTGGACGGGAGGGCACGGATGCCGTGCTGTCCGCGATCGACACCGGATACCGACTTCTCGACACGGCCGTGAACTACGGCAACGAGGATGCGGTGGGCCGCGCGGTCTCGGAGACCTCGGTGCCGCGTGAGGAGATCCAGATCACCACGAAGCTCCCCGGCCGCCACCACGGCTACGAGGAGACCATCGCCTCGTGCCACGCCTCCCTCGATGCGCTCGGCCTCGACTACCTCGACCTCTACCTCATCCACTGGCCGAACCCCAGCGTCGGCAAATGGATCGACACCTGGAAGGCGATGATCGAGCTGCGTGCGGACGGTCCGGTGCGCTCGATCGGCGTCTCCAACTTCACGATCGAGTTCCTCGAACGGCTCGAGGCGGAGACCGGGGTTCTTCCCGCGGTGAACCAGATCGAACTGCATCCCTTCTTCCCCCAGACCGAACTGCTCGAGTACCACCGCGAAAAGGGCATCGTGACGGAGGCGTGGAGCCCGCTCGGTAAGAACGCGCCCGTGCTCACGGCCGAGCCCATCACGCGGGCGGCGGAGGCACATGGTGTCACTCCGGGCCAGGTCGTGCTCCGGTGGCACACGCAGATCGGCTCGCTGCCCATCCCGAAGTCCGCCTCGCCGGAACGTCAGCGGGAGAACTTCGAGATCTTCGATTTCGAGCTCGACGGCGACGAGGTCGTCGCGATCACGGCGCTGGGCAAGCCCGACGGCCGCCTCTTCGGCGGCGACCCGAACACGCACGAGGAGATGTGAGCGCCCGTCGCCCGTGTTAACAGCGTGCGACAACCCTGGCGGGTCGTCCGATCGTCGCACTAGCTTTCGAGTGACCCGAGTCACTCTCGGGTCGCTATCCCGGCGCGAACGAAAGGGAACCACATGTCTGAGAAACCGACCATCGTGCTCGTCCACGGGGCGTGGGCCGACGGGTCCAGCTGGAACGCGGTCACGTCCAAGCTGCAGGAGCAGGGATTCACCGTCCAGGTTCCGCCGAACCTGCTGCGCGGGCTGGCGGCCGACGCGGCCTACATCTCGTCTTATCTTGCCCAGCGAACGAGCGGCCCGGTCGTTCTCGTGGGGCACTCGTACGGTGGCGCGGTGATCACTAATGCGGCGCTCGGCGGCGGCGACGTGAAGGCGCTCGTGTACGTCGACGCATTCATCCCCGACGAGTGCGACACCGTCGTGTCCCTTCTCGGCGGTTCCGGATCCGCGCTCGACGTTCCCGACCCGACGACCGTTCTCGACATCGCCGGCTACCCCGGAGCCCCCGAGGGTGACGCCGAGGCGTTCCTCAAGCCGTCGACGGTGCACGATGCGTTCGCTCAGGACCTGCCGGAAGCAGACCGGTGGTTGATCGTGGCGAGTCAGCGGCCTGCGGCCCTGGGCGCGAACGTCGCACCCTCGGGCGTTCCCGCTTGGAAGACGCTGCCCAGCTGGGCGGTGCTCGGCACCGACGACCGCACCATCCCGATCGGCATCCAGCGCACCATGGCGGAGCGCGCGGGCTCGACGATCACCGAGGTCGCCGCATCCCACGTCTCGATGGTGTCGCAGCCGCAGGTGACCATCGCTGCGATCCTCGCCGCGGTCGAAGCCGTGAGCTGAGCTGACTCAGCGCGGGGGCGTGGTCTCAGGACCACTCCTCCCGCACGAATCGCGCGAACTGGGCCGCCGCAGCGGACGTGCTCCGCGAGCGGTTCGTCGCCACCCCGATCACCCGGTTCGCCTCGTCGCTCAGCGGCACGAGCGTGATTCCGGCATCCTGCTCGGTGTCGGGCAGGAGCGCGACACCGATCCCGGCACGCACCAGCCCGCGCAGGGTCGACAGCTCGGTGACCTCCATCACGACCCGCGGAACGACACCGTGCATCGCGAAGTACGAGTCGGCGATGCCTCGCAGGCCGGATCCGGGCTTGAGCGCGACGAAGCCGAGCTCCTCCAGCTCGCTGACCGCGACCTCGCCCTGCGTGGCTGCGAGCGGATGCGCATCCGGAACCCCGAGGGCCAGCCGCTCGGAGGTCAGCGGTTGCCAGTCGATCTCCGGATCGCGCGGATCGGGGCTGAGGAAGGCGATGTCTGCCGCGCCACCGCGGATGGCTTCGAGAACGGTGTCTGCCGTTCCGCCGTTCAGCACGAACCGGATCGCCGGGAAGAGCGCGCGGTAGTCGCTGACCACCCGCGGGATCAGCCACGATCCGAACGACGTGACGTAGGCAATCGACACCGTCCCCGCCGACGGATCGCGCAGAGCGTCGATCCGCGCCCGAGCGGTCTCGAACTCCGTGAGGGCTCGGGATGCGTGGGTCAGCAGGATCTGCCCGTACCGGTTCAACTCCAGCCGGTTCTTCGAGCGGTCGAAGAGCTCCACACCCATCTCGGATTCGAGCCGCCCGATCGACCGTGACAGCGTCGACTGCGAGACGCCGAGAGCTTCGGCGGCATGCGCGACATGCCCGTCGGCGGCAAGCGCTAGAAAATGGGTGACCTCGTCGATCCGCACTCTGCCATCATGCCCGGTCGCGCTCGCGCTCGCGGCACTGAGTCGCGCCGAACGCAGCTTCCCGGGGGCTGGGAGGGTGCGTTCGACGCGACTCAGCGAGCGGCAGGGCCGGGACGCGCGCGTCAGATGTTGACGGTGCCGCAGAGGTGCACGGTGACGCCGAGCTCGCAGAAGAGGGCGGCCTTGGCGAGGAGGGCGCGATCGGCTGCGTCCGCGTCCGGAGCGTATGCCACCTGAGCGTGGTTCGCCTTGTGGCGGGCCATCAGCTGGTCGCGGCTGACGCCGTCGAGCACGGCGTGCATGATCGGCCACTGCGGGTCGGTCGCGTCGAGGCGGCGCCGGGTCTCCTCCGCGGGGAGCTCGACGACGTGTCCACGACCGAGGTCGACGTGCAGCACGCCGTCCATGATGAAGACGCGCGACCAGACGATCTCGCCCGGCTTCGAGACACCGCTCAGGGTTCCGCCGCCGAGAGGGAAGAACATCGGAGGCTGGCGCATGCTGTAGCTCTTGTCGTAGCCACCGTTGTGCGACGCGGGAACGGACCCGGAGATCTCGAAGACCCAGACGAACTCGCCGTCGTACTCCTCGCCCCAGCGGATGTCGTGCAGCGTGTTTGCGGGATCGAAGCCCATCGCGTTCCAGATGCGATTCGTGACCAGGGCGTCGACGGCCACACCTTCATCGACCTCGTTGAAATGAGGCAGCGCCTGACCCGCGTAGAGCTCGCGCGAGCCGTCGCGGCTGAATACCGGCGGGCGCTCGACGTTGTTGAGCAGACCCTCGGCGAGGTCGCTGGCGGGCACGGTGTCCTTCAGTCCTTGCTGGTACTGGATGCCCACCGCATCCAATCCGAAGTCGTCGCTGATGCGCAGGGCCGCGATGTACATCTTGAACTGGCTGAGCACCTGGGCCTCGGTCAGCTCGGTGGCTTCGTCGGAGCCGAAGTGGAAGGTGAAGCCGCGCTCGTCGAGCCAGCGCCGCACATCCTGAGCCTCGTCGTCGCCGACCTTCTTCATCTCGGCCACGAGCGCGCTCTGCGAGAGGCGCTCCTTGTAGATACCGAGCGGGTTGAGCAGCTCGTCGTCGATGATCGCGTTGTACATGCCCATGCAGCCCTCGTCGAAGACGCCGACGATGGCCTTCTCATCCGTCAGCTGCCTGGCGAGCGCCGCGCCGAGTGCGACCTCGGGAAGGGCCGGGTCGAGCCGCGGCAGGTCGCGCACGTGCGACTGGTCGTGCTCGATCTTGCCGGTGTCGAGCCAGGTGCGCAGGCCGTCGCGCGCCCAATCGTCCTTGAAGTCGGGGCTCCAGAGTGCGGAGTAGTCGACGCCGGCCTTGGTCATGCTGCCGGTCAGGTTGAGCAGGCCGACAAGTCCGGGGAAGTCGCCCGCCCAGTTGGCAACGACGAGGATCGGTCCCTGGTGCGTGCGTAGCCCTGCGAGCACGTGATGGCTGTACTGCCAGACCGCGTCGACCACCACCAACGGTGCCGTCGCGGGGATGTTCTTGAACACCTCGATGCCCACCCGCTGGCTGTCGATGAAGCCGTGCCCCTTCGCCGCATCGAAGGCGTGCCCGCGCTCGACGCTCCAGCCGAGGTCTCCGATCGCCGCCGCGAAGTCGGTCTCGAGCTGCTCCTGCGTCGGCCAGCATTTGATGTTCGCGCTGGGGCGCAGGTCGCCGCTCGCCACGGTGTAGACGGTGCGCGGCTGCGCCTCCGGCCGGGTGAGCGGCTGGGGCAGCGTGTAGGTGGTCATGGGTCATTCCTCCGGTGTGTGTTGATCGGTCAGACGGTGATGGCGAGTGCGAGGAGGTCGACCGACTCCCCGGCTCGCAAGTGGATGTCACGGGCGCCGAACGAGCCGGCCTCAGGATGCTCGAACGACACCTCGTCGAAGTCGAGCTCACCGCCGAGCAGCCGCAGGGCGACACCGTCGGCGTCGGCGATGAGTTCGCCCCAGCCGGTGCCCGTGGTGAAGACCGTGCGCAGGTCGTCGCCGCGGAACGCCTGCCGGTGCGGTGCGAAGGCCAGGCGGCCGGCTGAGGCGTCGTAGTCGACCCCGGTCAGCGCGAGTACGAGCCCCCAGCTGGCGAGGGAGCGGGCGTAATGGTTGCCGCACTCGACCTCGTTCCACGGGTTGCGACGGATGCCGTCGTGGCGGTCGCGCACAGCCCGTACGATCTCGAGGCCTTCCTCGGCGAGGCCCTCGTAGACCAGGTGGGTCGCTACCTGGTACTCGATTCCGGTCCAGACCTCATCCGAGTACACGAACGGGATGCGCGGGCGTCCGCCCCGCGGCCACGAGCAGAGCACGAGCCCGGCCTCGCCGTTCAGGGCGTACGTGCGCTGAACACTCGCGTGCCGGGTGAGGTCGTGGCGGAAGTTGTGCTCATGGATCGCCTTGACCGCGCTCCACGTGTGCTCGGGCGGCAGGATGTGCCCCAAGCCGGCCACGTGCGCGAGCAGCTGTCCGAAGACCTGGTCGCTCAAGCATCCTGTGCCGTACTGATAGCGGTGGGTGTCGACGTCGTCGAGGCGCTGCTCGTAGTACTCGCCGTTGAAGAGGAGGGCGTCCATCCGCTCGGCGCCGCGAGTGGCGGCATCCTGGAACCGTGCGGCCGTCTCGTGGTCGCCGACGCGTTCGGCGATTCGGGATGCGGCTGCGAGAGCCGCGAAGAACATCGAGTTCGCGAGCGAGTTGGCCCCGTAGAACTCGATGTCGTATGTGTTGTGCTGGCGGCTGTCGAGCACGCCGTCGCCGTCGGAGTCCCACTCGGCGAACGCGAACTCGACGGCGCGTTTCGCGGCCGGCCACAGCTCGGCGAGAAGCTCGTCGTCGCCGCTGAAGCGCCACTCGCGGTACAGACGCACGACAGCTCCGAGCTGGCCGTCGACCGCGGGATGGAAGTCCCACGGCTCGTTGCCGAAGACACTGTTGGCGCGAAAGTTCATTCGGCCGTCATCGCGGGTCTCGTGGAGGAACTCCGTGCGGCGCGCGCTCCGCTCCAGCTCGGGAAACAGGTGCGCGAGCGACTGGGCGTAGTTCCAGACGTGCGTGCACGTGCCTTCGCAGCTGCCGGAGTGGTCGAAGCTGCCCTCCCACGCGGCGAAGAGGCCGCCCTCGAGGCGGAAGCAGGTGGTGCTGCGAGCGGCGACGAGCGTCGACATGGTGGCGTCGACGACCTCAGCGGGCAGAGTGCCGTCGAACATCGTGGCGTGGAACGCCCTCGTCGCCGCCTCGAGCTCGGTGAGGTTCAGCGTGAGATGGCGGGCGGCCGCCCACGCGTCTTCGAAAGCGGTCGCGTAGTGGTTGCGCACGACCTCGTCGACATGGGTGTTATCGAGATTGATGTTGCCCTGCCACGCGCGGTGGCGGTTCGGGAAGTGCCAGGACAGCTGGAACTCGAAGTCGCGGGTCTCCCCGCTTCGAGCCGGTGCACGATGCCGAGCGACCCGACCCGCAGCTTCGTGAACCACTCCGGATACGGCGGCTCATCGATGCTGAACGCCGACTCGGGTTCGAGCAGGCCGTCGTCGCTCAGGTCATCCCAGAAGACCTGCACTCCGTCCTGCCAGAAACCGGAGAGCCACTGGGGTTTCACGGTGACCGACGGATCGGTCGTCGTGAGGGCGACGCTGCCTGCGCGCGGGTCGTGCGCATCCAGATCGCTGGCGAAGCGCAGCCCCCGCAGGTCGCCGTCATCGACGAACCCGACGGTCGGGTTGCCCGCGTACTCAGGGAAGTGGAACACGTTCCAACCGGTGATGCCGACCGGGTTGGCGAGGGATCCGACGATCGTCACATCTGCTGCCTCGGCTCCGGGGTTGGTGACGCTGTACCTCAGCACCGCCGCTGGGATGCCCGAGGCATCCGCATCCAGCGGCACGAGCGGGGTGAACGCGGTGAGGCCGACCGTGACCGGGAGATCGTCGTCGAAGAAGTCGATCGTGAGCAGGGGTATTCGCCGCGCATCCGGCTCTCCGCCAGCCGGGGAAGGCCTGCCAGGCGACCGGCGTCGTAGCCCTGGTCGCCCTCGTGCGGTCCGGCGAGACGGGACTCCAGGATGCGGGTCACCGCGCCCGCACTGGTGGCCGCACGGATGGCGAACCCCGAGAACGGCAGCGCGGCGCCCTTGTCGGGGCGGTTTGCCAGCTCCCAGTCCCGGAACTCGCCGCGTGAGCCGATGGAGACGTTCCCCGTGCCGATACCGCCGAGCGGGAAGGCGGCGACCGTCGCGTTGCCATCGAGGTCGCGGGCGGCAGGGAAGGACGCCGCGGCTGCGGTTGCGGTGGTGCTCGTCGCCATCGACGCTCCTCACGGTGCTGGTCACTGGTTTCTCATCGCACGGATGTGAAATCGGTTTCAAGTATGTCTGCGAAATCGAATCGATGCAAGCCTCAGATCACTGAAACCGTACGTCTGCAAGCCTCTGAAATCGATTCACCCGCGATGACGTCCGGGCGGCTAGATCACACGGCGCGGATTCAGACGGTGACGGATGCGCGGGCGCTGCGCTCCTGCAGCGCGGCCAGCGCATGCGCCACGGATGCGGTCGCCGGGTACAGCTCGCGGTACAGCGCATACAGCTCGTCGTACTGGCGGCTGATCTCGGGCCGCGGTTCGCGCACCTCGACCACCGGGTTCCACTCGGCGATGTCTGCCCGCCCCACGGCCGCAGCGGCCAGGAAGGCGGCGCCGAGGCTCGCACCGACGACCAGCGCCGGAATGGCCTGCGGCCGCCCGGTGACGTCGGAGACGATCTGCGTCCAGAGGGTGCCCTGCGCACCGCCGCCGACGGCGACGATCCGGTCGATACGCCCGCCGGCCTGCTCCATCACCTCGATGTTGTGGCGGACCCCGAAAGCCGTGGCCTCGAGGGCGGCGCGGTAGAGGTCGCCACGGGTGTGGCTGACGGTGAGGCCGGCGATCACGCCCCGGGCATCCGGATCGGGGATGGGGGTGCGCTCGCCCGCGAAGTACGGGAGCATGACCAGGCCGTTCGACCCTGGAGGCGAGGCCTCGGCATCGGCGATCAGCTCGGGATAACTGGGCGAGCCGAACAGGTCGCGCAGCCAGGCTGTGATCGCACCCGAAGTCGCCATGCCCCCGGCGAGGTTGTGGGTTCCGGGCAGCGCTCCGACGGTTCCCCAGAGGGTCGGCGACGTGACGGGTTCGGGCACGGTGTTCACGAGGAACATCGTGGTTCCGTACATCAGCATGAGGTCGCCGTCGCTCTGGGCGCCGACGCTCAGCGCCTCCGACCAGGCGTCGATCGTGCCGGCGATGACAGGGATGCCCGCAGGCAGACCCGTCTCGGCCGCGGCATCCGTCGTGACCGAGCCCACCACATCCCCCGGCCAGACCAGGGGCGGGAGTTCGAGATTCGGTGCGACGACCCGAGCCCAGGGCTCGTACCAGTTCTGCGCCGCCGCGTCGTGCATCGGCGTGCACTGGCTCGCCGAATGGTGGTCGAGATAGTAGGCGCCGGTGAGCCGGAAACCCAGCCAGGAGCTCGGCATGAAGAGGCGGCGTGCGAATGCCGCGACCTCGGGCTCGTTCTCGGCCAGCCAAGCCAGCTTGGGGCCGACGGCTTGGGTCGAGAGCGACGATCCGCAGCGCTCGCGAATGGCGTCGGCGCCGCCGAGTTCCGCCGTCAGGCGCTCGATCTGCGCAGTGGCACGCGTGTCGATGCCGTACAGGATCGCAGGCCGCAGCGGTGTGCCCGCGGCGTCGGTCACGAGCACGCACGGCCCCATGCCGCTGACGCCGACAGCAGTGACCTCGACGTCTCCGGATGCACTGAGCAGCTCGCGTACGATGCCCGCGAACTCGGTCCACCACACCCCCGCAGCCATCTCCACCTGACCCGGGAACGGGCGGTCGACACGGTGCTCACGGGTGGCGGTTGCGATGACGTCCCCGTCGGCCCCGACGAGCACGCCCTTGCTGCTCGAGGTCCCGATGTCGACGCCGACGACGGCGGCTCTGCTCATGGCATCACCCTCGCAGAAATCGATTTCATCGTCAAGGCCGGTAGGCAGCCGCCGGTGGGCAGCCGCGCCTGGGTCGGCTCAGCCCCGAGCGCCCGAACCGACCTCGTTGCGCAGCACGATCGTGCGGGCAGGCTGGTCGTCACCGTTGATGCGATCCAGCAGCAGCTTCGCCGCGGTCACGCCGAGGTGCCGCGCGGGGAGGTGGACGACCGTGATCTCCTGAGGCGCGAATCCGGCGAACGGCAGGTCACCGAAGACGGCCATGCCCACCGCGGGCGGAAGCGTGCCGCCCTCGGCCAGCACCTGCAGGGCACCCACGCTCATGAGGTTGTTCGTGATGAAGACCGCGTCGGGGGCTCGGGCAGCGCGAGCAGCTCGCGCATCGCATCCTGACCACCCGCCACGCGGTAGTCGGAGTACTTCAGGTAGTCGTCGGACGCGGGCAGCCCGGCCGCTTGAACGACCTCGCGCCAGCCGTCGGCCCGCTCCTGGGCCGTCTCGACATCGCTCGGACCGGTGATGCAGGCGATGCGCTTGTAGCCCTGTTCGAGCAGTTTCGTGGTGGCCGCGTGCCCGCCCGCGCGGTTGTCGACCATGACGGCGTCGATGTCGAACCCGTGCGGACCGCGGTCGACGGCGACGATCGGGCGGTGCCGCTCGACCAGCTTGCTCAGGTCGCTGTGGTCGCCCGCGGCCGCGAGGATCACACCGGCCATGTTGTCGCTGATCGCGATGTCGAGGTACTTGGCCTCCTTCTCGGCGTTCTCGTCGGTGTTGCAGAGGACGACCGAGTATCCGGCGGCCTGGGCGACGTCTTCGACGCCGCGGGCGAGGGAGGTGAAGAACGGGTTCTCGATGTCGGGGATGACCAGGGCGATCACTTCGGAGTGCTGGCGCCGCAGCGTGCGGGCCGTGCGGCTCGGCGTGAACGAAAGCTGTTCGGCGGCCTGGCGCACCAGCTTCGACTTCTCTGGCGAGACGTTCATCCCGTTGAAAACGCGTGAAACCGTCGCGGGCGAAACACCCGCCAGGGCGGCCACCTCATAGATCGTCGGCATCGATTCTCCGTTGCTCTCGCCGGGCGATTCGCCGGTGTCCGTACTGTAGCGCGTGCATCCCGCCGTCGGTTGACACCCGGCTCTGATCGACTCTACAGTGATGAAATCGATTGCACCAGGGCTCCCGGGATGACCGCGCCCGGCGCATCCATCGGCCATGCACAACGACGTACAGGAGAACCCCGTGACCAACGCCGACCTCAGCACGATCTCGCGCCTGCGCGCCGTGCAGACCCGGTCGATCAGCCCCGAGAACTTCGACGGATCCGTCGGCGGGGGCGGCCGCGCGACCGAGGGAACGGGGGCGGCGAGCGCGCGCGATCTCGGCCCCGGCTGGAAAATCTCCCCCAGCGTCGACATCGAGGCGGGCGAGACGTTCGACCTCGCCTCCATCGAGGGCGCCGGCAAGATCACGCACATCTGGATCACCACGCACAAGGACAACTGGCGCACGCTGCTGTTCCGCGCGTACTGGGACGGCGCCGAGGAGCCGGCCATCGAAGTGCCGTACGGCGACTTCTTCTGCAACGGCTGGGGCGAGTTCGCGCAGGTCAGCTCGCAGCCGATCGCCGCGAATCCCAACGGCGGCTTCAACTGCTACTGGCCGATGCCGTTCCGTGATGGCGCGCGCCTGACCATCGAGAACCTCTCGGTGGTGGATGTGCGCGTCTACTACCAGGTGACCTACGAGATCGGCGGAGACTACTCGGACGAGGCATACCTGCACGCCCAGTGGCGTCGCAGCAACCCGCTCGAGGAACTGAAGCCGCACACCATCCTGGAGGGAGTCGAGGGCGAGGGCCACTACGTCGGCACGTACATCGCCTGGGGCGTCAACAGCAACGGCTGGTGGGGCGAGGGCGAGATCAAGTTCTACCTCGACGACGACGACGAGTACCCGACCATCTGCGGAACGGGCACCGAGGACTACTTCGGCGGCGCTTGGAACTTCGACATCCCGGGCCAGGGATACACGGCCTTCACGACCCCGTACCTCGGCATGCCGCAGGTCATCCGACCCGACGGGCTGTACGTCAGCCAGCAGCGGTTCGGGATGTACCGCTGGCACCTGCTCGACCCCATCCACTTCTCGGAGCGGATGCGCGTCGACATCCAGGCGCTCGGCTGGCGTTCGGGCTGGCGGTACCTGCCGCTGCGCGACGACATCGCATCCACCGCGCTGTTCTACCTCGACCGCCCCACGGCACGCCGACCGAAGACGCCGAGCGTCGACGACCTGGAGGTTCACCTAGGCCGCGAGGCCGTCCCCGACATCGGCGCCCAGCCGCCGCGCGATCCGGCCTGATCGGCTGTGATCGAAGACCGCGACGGCGACCGTGGGGTTCAGACGAGGTCGTAGGTGAGGTGGGTCGCCGTCGGTGTGACGATCACGGTGCGCTGCACGAACGTGCGCGGCGATCCTCCGGTGAAGAGCGGGGTGCCGGATCCCAAAACCATGGGCGAGAGGTGCAACGACAGCATGTCGACCAGACCGGCCATCACCGCCGACCCCACGAGTTCGCCGCCGCCCATGAGCACCACGTCGAGGTCTGCGCCGCGTGCCGCCGACACCTCTTCCGCTCGTCTGCGCGCGACGGCGATCGCATCCTGAAGTCCGGTCGTGACGAACGTCCAGTCGAGGTTGGTGAGTCGCACCGACTCGGGCTCCGAGCTCGTCACCACGATGAACGGAGGTTTGCCGACCTCGGCGGCTCCGTAGCCGATGTCGTCGCTCCAGCCCTCAGGTCCCTCGACCACGTCGAACAGGTTGCGGCCCATGATGACCGCGCCCGAGCGTGCCGTCCCGTCGCTCAACAGCTGCCGGTTCACCGGATCGTCGTCGAACACCCAGGTGTGAAGGGGTTCTCCTCCGTCGCCGAGCCCGTTCGTGGGTCCGGCGTTCGGGCCGGTCACGAACCCATCCAGCGAGACTGTGATGTCTGCGATGACTCGCGTCATGACACGCCCTTCTTTCAACCATTGCGTTTATCAACAACTTGATTGAATACAAAGATACGCCGCTCCCCGGCAGGCGTCAACCGTCGCGTTTCCGCTGGTCGTTTGCCACTACCTGTCGCTCTCAGCGCGTGAGTGCGACAGGTAGTGGCAAATAGGGCTCAGGATGCGGGACGCAGGCGCGCAGGGACGCGTTGGGCAGGTCGGCGACACGCGTTGGGCAGTCGCGCGAGGCGTCAGGCGCCTGGCGTCAGGCGGCGGGCCTCAGGCGGCGGGCGCGGGGCCGACGAGCGACGCCAGCGTCGCCTGCGCGCCCGTACGCAGCAGCGACTCGAGCACCGCGGTGTACTCGGCGACGAACCGTTCGTCGTCGATGAGGTCGCCGAACAGCGAGCGGTCCGTCAGGAACGCGGTGGGCTCATCCCGTTGCCGCGCGGCGTTCCCCATGACCGCGTCTCGCACCCGGTCGACGACGTCGAACGTCTCGCCGTTCTCCCCGTCCCTTCGGCATAGCGCGCCCAGCTCGCGACGACCGCCGCCGAGAGGCGCACGGGCCCGCCCACGGCGAGCTCTTCACGCAAGACGGGCAGCAGCCATTTCGGGATGCGGTCCGACGACTCCGCGCACAGCCTCGCCAACGTGTCGAGCACGTACTCGTTGGAGAAGCGTTCGATCAGTGTCCGCTTGTACTCGTCGAGATCGACCCCGGGAACGGGACGTAGCGTCGGCGTCGCCTCCTCGTCCATGTATCGCAGCAGGAACTCCGCGATCAGCGGATCGCGGGCTGCCTCATGCGCATACGTATACCCGCTCAGACGGCCGAAGTAGCACATCCCCTGGTGGCTGGCGTTGAGCAGGCGCAGCTTCATCAGCTCGTACGGCTCGACGTCGTCGACGAGCTGCACGCCCGCTTCGTCGTACGGCGGGCGGCCGAGCGGGAACGCATCCTCGAGCACCCACTGGAAGAACGGCTCGGCGACGACCGGCCACGCGTCCTCGACGCCGAACTCGGCCGCGATCTCGCTGCGGTCCTGGTCGGTCGTGACGGGCGTGATCCGGTCGACCATCGAGTTGGGGAACGAGACGTTCGACGCGATCCAGGCGCCGAGCTCCGCATCCTTCAGCCGCGCGAACTCGGTGAACACCCGCTGAGCGACGTGCCCGTTGCCCTGGATGTTGTCGCACGACATCACGGTGAAAGGCGGCACTCCGCGATCCCGCCGACGCCGTAGCGCCTCGGTGACGAGGCCGAACACGGTGCGCGGCACAGCATCCTGAGCGAGGTCGTCGACGACAGCGGGGTTCTGGGCGTCGAACTCGCCGGTCACCTGATTGATGTTGTATCCACCCTCGGTGATCGTCAGTGAGACGATGCGCACCCCGGGGTCGGCCATCCGTTCGATGGCTGCCTCCGGGTCGTCAGGCGCGTAGAGGTAGTCGACGATCGAGCCGATCTGCCGGGCTTCGCGGGTGCCGTCCGGGTGCTTGAGCACGAGCGTGTACAGGCCATCCTGCGCCTTCATCACGTCGCGCATCCGCTGGTCGACGGGGAGCACGCCGATGCCGCAGATCGCCCAATCGCGGGCGACTCCGTGGTTCATCAGGGTGTCGAGCACCATCGCCTGGTGCGCGCGATGGAAGCCCCCGACACCGAAATGCACGATGCCCACTTTGAGCGCCGACCGGTCGTACGACGGGCGGGCGACGGATGCTGTACTCATTTGATCCCCGAGATCCTCACGCCGTTGACGATATACCGCTGGAAGATCAGCAGCAGTGCGATGGTGGGCAACGCGGCCAGCGTCGAGCCGGCCATCAGCAGACCCCAGTCGTTGCCGCGGTCGGAACGGAAGTTGCCGAGGAACTGCATGATCTGGGTGAGGTTCGGGTCGGTGATCGTCAGGATCGGCCAGACGTACGCGTTCCAGTACGCGAGATACGATGCGATCCCCATCACCACGAACGGAGCGGCCGACTGCGGGAGGAACACGCGCAGGAAGATCTGCCAGCGCGAGGCTCCGTCGATGAGTGCAGCCTCTTCCACGGCGACCGGGAAGCCCAGGTAGAACTGCCGGATGAAGAACATCTGGGCGGCGGATGCGACGCCCGGGATGATCAGCACGGCCAGCGTGTTCAGCATCCCGAGAGCGGAGACCACCATGAAGGAGGTGAGCAGGATGGCCATCATCGGGATGAACATCGGCATGATGCAGTACACCCACCAGAACTTCTTGCCCTTGAAGTCGAGGCGGGCGAAGGCGTAGGCGGCGAGGGAGTTGATCGCGAGGCTGAGCGCCGTGAAGATCAGCGCTCCGACGAACGTGATGACCATCGCTCGGGAGAACTCCGGGTCCTGCAGAATCTTCACGTAGTTGTCGAACCGCCAGACCTCCGGGAAGAACTGGAACGGGGACTTCAGTACTTCGGTCTTGCCCTTGAAACCGGCGATCGCCATCCAGGCGAGGGGGAACATCACGCTCACGCTGATCAGCACGATCAGCACGGCCGTCAGCACCCGCTGGGGAGCAGTCTTCTTCATCTGTGTTTCTCTCTTGCTATCCGTCGACGGCTTTGTCGGAGTTGATGAGCCTGAACACCAGGATCGAGATGGCGCCGAGCACCACGAACAGCAGCAGGGCCGCGGTCAGGGAGAAGCTGGTCGCGTACGGCGTGAGGTCCCGGAAGCTGTTGAAGATGTACAGGTTCGGTGTCGTCGTGGCATCGACCGGCCCGCCGCCGGTCATGATGAGTGGCAGGTCGAGCATCTGGATCGCGAGAGTGAATCCCGTGACGATCAGGTAGAGGAACACGTTCTTCAGCAGAGGGATCGTGATGTACCAAGTGCGCTGGAAGAACTTGGCGCCGTCGAGCTGGGCCGATTCGTAGTAGCTCTCGGGGATGTCGAGCAGACCGGCCAACAGGATGAGCGTGGTGATGCCGAATCCGAGCCAGATGCCCGGGATGGCGATGGCGGGAAGAGCCGTCGCCGGGTCGTTGAGCCAGGCCACCGGGCCGGCGTTGATCAGGCTGAGCAGCCAGTTGGCGACTCCCTGGTCCTGGTAGATGAAGACGAAGAGCACCGATGCCACGACCGTCGAGACGACGGCGGGCAGGTAGACCGTTGTCTTCATGAAGCTCGCGGCCTTCTTGCTCAGCGTCTTGATGAAGCTGGCCAGCAGCAGGGCGAGGATCAGCCCGGTCGGCACGACGAGTACGGCGTAGTAGAGCCCGACGCCGATCGACTTCCAAAACTTCGGACTCACGAGCACGTACTGGTAGAACTGCAGGCCCACGAACTCGGGATCCTTGTAGAAGCTGATCTTGAACGTGCTCAGATACATCGAGTAGACGAGCGGCCAGATGACGAAGATCGTCAGCAGGATCACCATGGGGGCGATCATCAGATACGCCGTCTTGTTGTCGCGCAGGTGCTTGGCCACCGGCTGATCGGCTTCGCGCCGCTTGCGCCGGCGCTGTCCGAACTGAGGCTCGGGGGCGATCACCTCGGCTTCGGCCGGCGGCAGCTGCACCTCGCCGGCGGGGTTGAGAACAGACACAGGGGTCCCCTCGAATGGCTGGGCGGTGCCCGGGAACGACTGCGCGCTCCCGGGCACCGGGTGGATCGGTCTACTGCTTGGGCGCGGTTCCCGCGAGGGACTGCTTCTGGATGACGTCGTTGATGGCGTCGTCGGCCGTCTTCAGCGAGGAGGGTACATCAGCGCTGCCCTTCATCGCCGATTCGATCGCGGTGCCGAAGGCGAGCGAGATGTCCCAGGGGTAGCCGGGCTCCTGCTTGCCGTTCGGGACGACCTGGTCGGAGATGATCTTCATGAACGGGTCGTTCGACGCCTCGGGGGTGTCGGCGAGAGCCTCGTCGACCGAGGTGCGCACCGTGTACTTGGAGTATCCGCTGGTCTTGAAGAAGTCGGCCATGATGGCCGGGTCGCCTGCCAGCAGATAGCTGATGAAGTCGGCCGCCTGCTGCTTGGCCTTCGACTTGGCGTCGACCGTGAGCGTCCAGCCGCCGAGGGTGGCGGTCGTCTTGTTCGGCGATCCGTCCATCGACGGGAAGGGTGCGACGGCGGTCTTCGAGACCATGTCGGGGAAGTCGTTCTTCAGCTGACCGACAGCCCACGAGCCGTCCGCCATCATCGCGACCTCACCCTGACCGTAAGGCGTGGCGTCCGCGTAGCCGACCTTCGGCTGCTGCGGCATGAGGCCGCCCTGGTAGAGGGCCTTGTAGAACTCGGCCAGCTTCTCGAAGCACGGTTTGGTCGCCTGCGCCTTGGACCAGTCAGCGTTGATCGGCAGCTCACCGCAGGCGCTGTACTGCAGACCCCAGCTCGACCAGCCGAGGTCGGCGGCGACGGATGCGATGGTCATGCCCTTGACGTCGCCCTGCGTCAGCTTCTTGGCCCACTCGAGCAGCTCGCTCCAGGTCTTCGGCGGGCTGGCCGGGTCGAGGCCGGCCGCCTGCGCGAGGTCGGTGCGGTAGTAGAGCACGGTCGACGGCTCGACGAGCATCGGATACGCATAGTGCTTGCCGCCGCTGGTCACGAAGCTCGCGACGTTCTCCTTGATGTCGCTGAACGCCGTCGCCGGCATCAGGTCGTCCAGCTGCGCGAACTGACCATTGACGACACCGGCGGCGATGTTGCCGTAGTTGGTGGTGGCGATGTCGGGCGACTTGCCCGCGGCCTGCGCGGCCTTCAGCTTCTGCGGCCAGGTGTCGGCGGGAACGACCTGGTAGTCGATCTTCACCTTGTCCTGCGACGCGTTGTACTTGTCCACGTACTTCTTGAACCACGCCTGCTGGTAGTCCTCGAACTTCTGCTGCCAGAACGTGACGACGGTCTTGCCGTTCTCGGTCTTGGCCCCGCCGCCCGCGCCGGAGCACCCGGCGAGGACGATGCCCGCCGCGACAGTGGCCGCGACTGCGAGCAGCAGTTTGCTGCGCCTCTTGTGCATGTGTTCCTCCTCTTGATGCGGCTCGTCATCGAGCCGACGTGTGTGTGGCTAGTCCTGCTTGACCAGGTCTGCCTTGTACCAATAGACGTTGTACGGATCCCAGACCGACAGCGTGAAGTAGATCGTTCGGCCGCCGTTCGCCGTGAACTGGGGAGCCATGTACGGCGAATACAGCCCGGGGACATCGGACGCGGAGACCAGCGTGTGCGACTCGCCCCATGGCCCCCACGGCGTCGCGCTCTCGCGGATTGCCGTGCCGTCGCCGCCGCCGTCGGTGTAGGTCATGATCCAGCGGGAGAGGTAGTCGTTCCACACCACCGAGAGTTCGCCGACCGTGTCGTCGACGATGGTCTTCGCCGCGCTCATGTCGGAGCTCCACTGGGGCTTGCCGTCGGATGCGGTACCGCTGAAATAGCGGTACGCATCCTTCTGCTCCACATCCTTCTCCGGCACCTTCATGAGTTGCACCCCGCCGAAACGCCCGTGGGTGACGCCCCAGAAGTACAGGTCGCCGTCGACGTTCGTGACGCTCACCTGCACGAAGTTGCTGTCGCCCGGCCACTTGGGCTCGTCGAGCTTGGTCCAGTTCTGGCCGCCGTCGGTCGACTTGGCGAAGCCGGCATCGTTGGTCTCCCACTCGCCCGGCTCGCCCCAGTGCTTGACCGACATGTACGCGAGATACATGGCCCCGTTCGCCTCGAATCCGTAGGTCGGGATCGTGGTCATCTCGGTGCCGTCGACCTTCTTCGACTCAATGAGCTCCTTCGCCCAGCCGAGGTCGTCGGCGATGTAGCCGTCGAAGGTGATGCCGTCGGAGGGGTCGGTGTCCGTCGAATACGCGAGGGTGTTCGAGCGCCACTCGGTTCCGCCGCCGCCGGTGAGGCCGTCTTCGCGTTGTCCGAAGGTGTCGCCGAACACGAACCAGGTCTTGCCGCCCGACTGGAACATCGAACCGAGGTCCTGTCCGGCGATTTCGTAGCGACCGGTCTTGTTGAGAGAATCGTGCCCGGTGAGCTGGGCGACCCGCTCCACGTTCGTCACCCCCGACAGGATGAACGGCTTCTTCTCCGTGGTGAGCATCGCGGCGGCCGAGGTCGAGCATCCGGCGATTGCGACCGCAGTGAGAGCCGCGACTGCGGCGAACGCCACACCGCGGACGGCGGTGGTGCGACGGATGCGCGCTCGCGACGGCGTCATGCCCTTCCTCTCCCTTGAGTGCCAGTGGATATCAGTGAACCTTAAGAAATCGGTTTCGTCAAGAGCCAACGGTTGTGGCGATGAAGCGGCACTATCTTCAATGATTTGTTGCGAGAAACCGATTTCATATTTTCCGCGCAGCAACTACAGTGTCAGCACGACCTGATCCGCTCGACGACCAAGGATGTCCGCGATGAGCAGCACCGACACGACCCCAGAAACTCCCGCCTTCGCACGGCCAGAAACCGAGGGCCGCTGGCTGCGCCCGAGCCCGGACGCCCCGGCCGAACCGCGCTGGGGACATCCGGACGGCCTGCAGGTGGGGCTGCACCCCATCCCCGGACCCCGCGGCCTGCTACGCATCTTCACGCCGTACCTCGGGCACTCGCGCGACCGGCTGGTGAACTTCGTCGCGATCGAGCCGATCCCGGCGGGCGCGACCGAGCGGGGATACTCCGAGCTCGAGCCGAGCAGCCTCGATCCCGGCGAGCGCGGAAAGCGGTTCTGGAGCGCGGATACGCTGGACGACACCGCGCCGCGCGACCCGTCGCATCCCGCCCGCGGAGTCGTCGAGACCGTCGACGGCGTGGAGCACCTGCGCGTCTTCGTGCTGTCGGAGCGCTTCGACAACGGCACATCGGTCGCCGTGCGCCTGTCTTTCCGTGCGGACCGCCCGCACGAGGTGGGCCTGGCCTCCTTCGCCCTGCCAGGCTCGGTCGACCTCGACTTCTGTGTGCTCTCGGCGACGATGGGCAATTTCGCCCGCCTGCGCCGGCTGCAGCTCGCGGGACGCGTCGCGACGCCAGCCGAACTCTGGCCCGACTTCGGCGGGGTCCACTTCACGGAGCACGCCGCCTTTTCCCTCGACGAGCTGCCACGGAACGACGCCGGCGAAGTGGCGGTGTCTGCGACGACGGATGAGCCCGACCCGGTCGCGGCGGTCTACGCCGACGACGTCGCTGAGCACTGGAAGTACGTCGGCGAGCGCGCGACCCAGACCTGGATCGCCGCCGACCCCGACCCGCGTCTGCAGGTGCTCGTCAACGCCCGCGGCGCGTACTGGGCGAGCACGTCGACGATCCCGGGCGGCGCCTCGTTCGAGAACTTCGAGCTGAAGGAGCCATACCGCGAGGGGCGCGAGACGCGCTTCCGCATCGAGCCGGTCGGGTGACGGCGGTTCAGAGCCGATTCGCCGCGGTGCCGCCCGCTTTGGTCACCGCCTGAGCGATTCGCCTTCCGCATGCGCGAGGCGAACCGTCAGGTCGGCTCGATCGCTTTCCGTCATGAAGCCGGCACGGATGCTCGTGCGTGCCACCTCGGCGATCCCCGCGGCACCGAAGCCCAGACGATCCGAAAGAATGCGGGCTTCAGAGCTCAGCGGCGACAGGGTCTGACGCGGGTTGTCGTCGCCGAGCACGACGGCCACCCCGCTGTCGCGGAAGCGTGGCGCAGGATGCTCAGCGATCGCGCCGATCGCGCCCGTGTACCAGTTGGACGTCGGGCATACCTCGACGACGACTCCCCGGTCGGCGATCTGCTCGAGAGAATCCGGATCATCGACGATGTGGGCGCCATGGCCGATCCGGGTGACGCCGAAGAGCTCGACCGCCTCCACAGCGGCTGAGCCCGGTCCGGCTTCGGCGGCGTGGCACGTCAGGCCGAGCCCACCAGCCCGGGCGATCGCGAACGCGCTGGCGAAGGGAGCAAGCTCCGGGAAGCGCGCCTCGTCTCCAGCCAGATCGAATCCGACGACACCGCGACCTGCGAACGACACGGCCGCCCGAGCAACCGCGTCGTTCTGATCGGAGTCGTGAAGGCGAAGGGCCGCGACCACGACACCGGCGGCGATTCCCGCCGATTGGCGGCCCTGCTCGACGCCTTCGCAGACCGCGGCGATCACTGCGCTGAGGTCGAACCCGTCGCGGACGTGCGTCGCCGGACCGAAACGGAGCTCCAGGTAGGCCTGCCCGTCGGCCGCCGCGTCTTCGACCGCCTCCCGCGCGATCCTGATGAGGGCCTCGGGATGCGCGAAGAACGGATACGTCGACGACACCTTCTCGAGATACGACGTGAGAGTTGCGGGACCATCGAGCTCGACGGCGTCGGCCCAACCCTGTTCCGGATGCGGCAGTCCCAGCTGTTCAGCCAGCTCGGCCGCCGTGCCGGGGCGTACTCGGCCCTCCAAGTGGGTGTGCAGGTTCAGAAGCATTGCGGTCAGCCCGCTTCGACGAGTGCGGGCGCGAGCATCCGTTCGACCAGATGCTCGGCCAGCGGGCGATCGGTGCCGAGAACCACGCGTACGTGGGCTCCCGGCTGGTCGACCGGGCCGAGACGCTGCCCACGCAGATCGCAGATCGTCTGCCCTCGACCCGGCCCATTCGACGTGTCGACTACGACACCGACGGCCGGGGCGACAGTGGCTCGAACCCCGCCGACGGCGATGGCCGCCGCCAGCGGGTCGTGGAGCGCGCTGCTGCGCCGACCGTACAGGTCGACGTAGAAGTCGAAGTAGAAATCGAGCATCTCGCCAACCGCCCGCGCGAGCGGGGCATCGGCGTCGAGAAGGGCACGTCGGTCCTCCTCCTCCAATACGTTCTCCAGCGTGACGTCGAGTGGAACAAGCGTCACGGGCCAGTCCGCCTTGAGCAGCTCGGCGGCGGCCTCGGGATCGTTCCAGATGTTCGCTTCGGCAACAGGCGACACGTTGCCCGGTACGAGCGCGGCACCGCCCATCGTCGTGACGTCGGCCACCCGCGAGGGAAGGTCGGGGTCGAGGCGGAGCGCGAGCGCGATGTTCGTGACCGGCCCGACGGTGATGACCGACAACCGGCCCGCGTGCTCGTGTGCCAATCGCACCAGCAACCGGGCCGCATCCTCGGCGAGAGGCACGGCGACGGCGGGCGGGAGGTCGATGTTGCCGATGCCGTTCACGCCGTGCACGTGCGGCGCACCGCCGTCGAACGAACCCGCGAGCGGATCGTGCGCCCCGATCGCGACCGGGATGTCCTCCCGACCGGCCAGCGCCAGCAGACGCAGTGTGTTCTCAGCGGCCTGCGCCGAGCTCACATTGCCGCTGACCGTCCCGATGCCCACCACCTCGATCTCGGGAGAGGCGAGCAGGTATGCGAGGGCGACGGAGTCGTCGATGCCCGTATCGCAGTCGAAGTAGACGGGACGGGGCGAAGTGGGGATGGTCATAGGTTCTCCGGGATGGTGACGGTCGGCGGTCAAAGCTTCTGGCCCTTCCGCGGGGCGATGAACAGGCTAGCGAGCAAGGCCAGCACCGTGATGCCGACCGAGATCCAGAGGGCGGTCGAGTAGCCGCCGGCTGTGCCCTGAGCCGCGAACGGGGCGACGATTCCGATGCCGAGGCTCGCACCGATGCCGAAGGCTGCGCCGTTCAGCCCGGGGAGCGCGGCGGGCGCATCAGGCGGCGACAACAGCACGCCCAGGCCGTTGATGGTGGTGAGCACGAGACCGTTGTACGTGATGCCGAGGAGGGCGATCATCCCGAACACCACCCACTGGCTGTGCGGCAGGAGGCTGATCACGACGAGCGCGGCCGTGCTGGCGATAAGACCGACACGGAGGATGCGGATCCAGCCACGCCTGCCTGCCAGCCAGCCGGAGATGGGTGCCGCGAACACCCCGATCAGGGCTGCGGGCGCCAGGAAAAGCAACGCCGAGGTGGCTGCGTCGAGGCCATACCCCGAGTGGGAATCCTGGCTCAGCAGCACGACGGTGAAGTTGATGACCGCGAAGACGCCCGACAGAGTCAGGATGGTCGTGGCGATCACGGGCCAGACCTGACGGGACTTCAGGTGCTCGGTCGCGATGAGCGGGGTGGTCCGTCGCTTCTCGACGAACCAGAACGCGACGAACGCGACGATGGTGCCCACGAGATAGATCAGGGTGATCGGCGCCGACCATCCGGCGGACGATCCCTGCGAGACGAAGAACGTCACGCAGATGAGCGCGATCGAGAGCACAGCGGCGCCCCACCAGTCCATCCGCCCGCTGGAGACGGGACGGGATGTCTTCGGCACGACGAGGAACACGCAGAGCAGCGCGACGAGCCCGACGATGAAGATGACGACGAAGATCGAGCGGAAGCCGAACGCATCCGACAGGAGCCCGCCGACCCAGCCGTCGACACCGCCGACACCGCCATTGACGGCCGTGATGATGCCGAGCGTCGTTCCGAACACCTTGGCGCTCATCGACTCGCTGAGGATGACGTACGAGAGCTGGAATGCGGCGCTCGACGCACCCTGCAGCGCGCGGCCGATCAGGAGGATCGGCAGAGAGGGGGCGAAGATGCAGAGGATCGTCCCGACGGCGAGCAGCACGAGGACCACGATCAGTGCCTGCTTGCGGCCGATGAAGTCGCTCCAGCGCGAGAGCACGACGCCGCCGATCGCGCCGGCGAGGAAGAAGAGGCTCGACACCTGGGAGACCTGTCCGACGTTTTCATTGAGCTGTCGGGCGATGTCGGGCAGTGCCGGCGAGATCATGCTGGCGTTGAGCTGATAGGACAGCACACCGAGGATGAGGGTCGCGACGAGGCCAACGGCGCGTCCGCCTCGCAGAGGGGATGCCGTTGCGTTGACGGCGACCGCATTGTCGCTGTCGAGGGTGGGGGAACTCACGGGAGACTCCTTCGTCTGGGGGAGGGTTTCGTCTGGGTAGGGATCCGGATCGGAACCAGTGGGTACGATGTTATACCTCTTCGGTATGACATGTGCAACAGTGCGCTATTCGTGGTTGAATGAGGCCCATGACGACGACCGTGGATCAGTTTCTCGACCGCGATCTCACTACGACGGTGGGGCAGCCCCTGCGCGTCGCGGTGTATTCGCGCATCGCGGAAGGTATCCGCACGAAGGTATTCGCGCTGGGGTCTGCGCTCCCCCGCGAAACCGAACTGGGCAACGCGCTCGGCGTCAGTCGCACAGTCGTGCGCGAGGCACTGATGCTGCTCGAAGAAGACGGCCTCATCGTCACGAGACGTGGCATCGGGCGATTCGTTGCCACGAGCATCCCCCGCGTCGGGCTGGAGGAGTTGCGACCGTTCGAGCAGGCGTTGTCGGAGGGCGATACACCTGTGACTGTGCGCCCGATCGAATTCGTCATCCAGCAGACGACCGACTTCGTCTCGAACAAGCTCGGTCTGGATCTCGCCGCGAACACCTGGTTCCGCGAGAGCGTCGTCGAGCGGGACGGCGAGCCGATCGCGATCGTGCAGGAGCACGTGCCGGCCGGCCGCTATCTCAGTGACGTCAGCCCCGCACTGGCCGACAACCTGCAGGCTGCCGCCGACTCGCCCGCGACCCTTCTCGCCGGCCTGACCGAACGCTGCGGTCCGGTGTTCGGTGCTGGTGTGTGCCAGATCGCCGTCAACGTCGTCGGCGCCACCCGCGGCAAGCTGCTGAACCTCGACGCCAAGGACCCGGTACTGATCCTCACGCAGACGGCCGAGTTCGACGGCACACCGCTCTACCTCGCTAAGTGCATCGTCTCCACGCGAGTCGGGCACCTCTCTGTCGTGCAGGCCTCGGCGTTCTAACGCCTCCGCCCGCAAACCCTTGCAACCTCCTTGGAGACTCCATGCCTCAGACGTCCTCTCCGCTCGCCCTCACCGTGGTCGGGAGCATCAATATCGACCTCACGGCCCGCACAGAACGCCTTCCCGAGCCGGGCGAGACGATTGGCGGCGGACGCCTCCGGCGAGACGCCGGAGGCAAGGGCGCGAATCAGGCGACGGCAGCCTCGCGGCTCGGAGCGAGCGTCCGGATGGTCGGAGCAGTCGGACGGGACAGCGACGGCGATGCGATGCGCTCATCACTCGAACGCGCAGGCGTCGACATCCGAAACGTGCGCACGGTCGATGAACCGACGGGCACCGCACTGATCGTGGTGGATGCAGCGGGCGAGAATCAGATCGCTGTGTGCGAGGGTGCCAACTCCGCCGTGAGCATCGACGACGTCGACTTCGCCGCGAGCGAGACCGTGCTCGCGCAGCTCGAGATCTCGATCGATCTCGCGGTGACCCTCGCCGAACGAGTACCCGGCTTCTTCGCCCTCAACGCAGCACCCGCCCAGCCGCTCCCGCCTGCGCTGCTCGACCGCGCCGACCTCATCATCGTCAACGAGACGGAGTACGCCCTCATCCCCGAACTCGCGGGGGCAAAGCTCGTCGCCGTCACCTACGGGTCGGAGGGCGCAGCGCTCTTGGAGCGCGGCGAGACGATCGCGTTCGCCCCCGCGGTCAAGACATCGGTGGTCAACACGGTCGGCGCCGGCGACTCCTTCTGCGCTGCGCTCACGCTCGCCCTCCGCTCGGGACTCGACCCCGAGCTTGCTTTGCGCACCGCTTGCGCCGTGGGCGCTGCGGCCGTCGCCGACCCGGCATCGCAGCCTCAGCTCGGTCTGCTCGTCGACTACGTTCCCGTGGAGTCTGTTCCCGCATTGAGCTGACCGCTCGGCTCCACCACGAACACCGATCCCGGTCGGGCGAGCTCAACGGGTCCGTCGTAGTGCTGCTGCGCGCGAGCGGCGGCGGCCTCACCCGAGAGCCCGAGCGCGGTGTGCGTCACGATGAGCCGACCCACCCCAGCGCGCGTGGCCGTCGCGCCCGCCTCTTCCGGCGTCTGGTGCACAGGATGCTCGCCGCGCTCCTGTGCGTCGATGCCGGCCTCGCAGAGCAGCGCGTCGCATCCGGAAGCCAGCTCGTCGAGCGCTTCGCAGGGCCCAGTGTCGCCCGAGAATGCGAACGAGCCGTCGTCGGCAGTGTCGACGCGCAAAGCGTATCCGGGAACGTCGTGGTCGACCTCGCGCCACGAGAGCGTCAGGTCTCCCACCTGCGCTGAGCCGCCGCCCGGGGTGGCGCCCAGATCGGCGAACCCGAACACGAGGTCGAGGCCGGTTTCGGCGCTGCCGCCGAGGAACGCGACCATCCGCTCGCGCAACCCGTGCGGGGCGAAGAGAGGGATGGGCGCGCCCGGCAGCACATCCCCGAACCTGTAGGCGTAGTAGGCAGTGAGCAGATCAGACGTGTGGTCGGCGTGCGTGTGCGAGATCCAGATCGCGTCGATGTCCTCGAGCTGCACGTGGCGCTGCAGCTCGGCGAGGGTGCCGGCGCCCGCATCCACCCAGATGGACGTGTCGCCGCTCTGCACCAGGTAGCCGGAGCAGGCGTTGCCCGGCCGCGGATAGTGGGTCGAACTCCCCAACGTCGTCACCCTCATTCCCGCATGCTACCGCCCGCAAAACTGTCCGTCCCGAACGGTAGCCTTGGGCCGGTGATGAGCGACGTCGGGCGGCAGAGGGTCGGGCGGCAACGGGTCGACCGCGAGATCCTGCGCCTGGCCGTTCCAGCACTCGGCGCGCTCGTGGCCGAGCCGGTGTTCCTGCTCGCCGACTCGGCGATGGTCGGTCACCTCGGCGTGACACCGCTCGCCGGCCTCGGGATAGCCAGTGCCATCCTGCAGACCATCGTCGGCCTCATGGTCTTCCTTGCTTACAGCACCACCCCGGCGGTAGCACGCAGCCTCGGCGCCGGGGACGAACGCGGTGCGGTCGCGGCCGGCGTCGACGGATCCTGGCTGGCGCTCGGTCTCGGGATCGTCCTGGCCGTCGCGGGCTGGTTTGCCGCGCCGTCCCTGGTTGCGCTGTTCGGTGCTTCGTCCGCCATCTCCGAAGCAGCGACCACCTACCTGACGATCTCGATGCTCGGGCTGCCCGCGATGCTGCTCGTCTTCGCCGGCACCGGTCTACTGCGCGGGCTGCAGGACACCCGCACTCCCTTGGTCGTAGCCGTCGCGGGGTTCGCCGTGAACATCCTGCTCAACTTCGTCTTCATCTATCCGCTCGGGCTCGGGATCGCCGGGTCGGCCATCGGGACCGTCGTCGCGCAGTGGGGCATGGCAGCCGTGTACCTCGTGATCGTCGCCCGGGAGGCTCGCCGAGTTCAGACTCCGCTGCTGCCGCACCACACCGGGCTCGGCAGCAGCGCACGGGCGGGCGGCTGGCTCTTCGTTCGAACGGCGAGCCTGCGCGCTGCCATGCTGCTCGCCGTCTTCACCGCAACGCAGCTGGGTCCGGATGAACTCGCCGCGTTCCAGGTGACGATGACCGTCTTCGCCACGGTCGCGTTCGCCCTCGACGCCCTCGCGATCGCCGCGCAGGCGCTCGTCGGCAAGGGGCTGGGCGCGGGTGAGTTGGAGGGCGTGCGGGCGGTGCTCCGCCGCTGCCTGCAGTGGGGCGTCGGGGCCGGAGTGGTGTTCGGAGCATTCGTCGTGGTGGTGAGCCCGTTCGCGGCCGCGCTGTTCACGAGCGACCCGGCGGTCGCATCCCTGCTCCCGATCTCCCTCGTCATCATCGGCGTCGGCGCACCGCTCGGCGGGTACGTGTTCGTGCTCGACGGGGTGCTGATCGGGGCCGGGGATGCGCGCTACCTGGCGCTCACGGGACTCACGAACGTGGCGGTGTTCGTTCCGCTCGCGCTCGCCGTCGGCGCGTGGGGCGGCCACGATGCGTCAGGACTCGCCTGGCTGACGGCTGCTTTCGCCTTCGGTTACATCGGTGCCCGTGCCCTCACCCTCGGCCTGCGTGCACGCACCACCCGCTGGATGCGCGCCGGGGCGTAACCGCTAGGCGAGCCACTCCCGCGCAGCGACCACGAGCGCACGCACGCCGGTGTCGATCGTCGGCTGCGCCAACGGCGCGAAGTGCGGCGAGTGGTTCGACGGGATGTCGGTCTGCAGCGTCCCGGCGGCGGCAGCCGCAGCGTAGACAGCGGGCTCGGCCCCACCGAGGATCCAGTACACGAGCGGCACCCCGGCAGCGGTGGCCAGGTTGCCCACATCCTCGCTGCCCGAGAGCGCACCCGGGTCGAAGAGCGCACCCTCGCCGAACTCCGCAGCGAACGCGGCGGTGACCCGGGCGGTCGCGTCGAGGTCGTTCACGGTCACCGGATACCTCTCGCCGTATTCGACGGTCGGCGCCGCGGTGGCTCCGGATGCCGCTGCTTCCGCCGCCACGATCCGCTCGACGCCCGCAAGCACTCCGGCCCGCACCTCCTCATTGAAGCTGCGCACACTGATCCCGAGCTTCGCCTCGGCGGCGATGATGTTGTTGGCCGATCCGGCGTGCAGCGACCCGACCGTGACGACCGATGTGTCGTGCGGCGCGACCTCGCGCGACACGACCGTCTGCAGACGCATGACGGTCGCTGCGGCCATCACCACGGGGTCGATCGTCGTCTCGGGGCGCGAGCCGTGTCCGCCGCGGCCGAAGAGCGTGACCTCCATGGTGTCGACGGCGGCCATGGCGGCTCCCGGATGCGCGCCGAGCATCCCGGCGGGCAGCGGCGTCACGTGCTGGCCGAGCACCACATCCGGATGCGGCACCTTCTCGTACAGACCGTCTTCGACCATCACCTGGGCGCCGCCACCGTGCTCCTCGCCCGGCTGGAAGAGGGCGACCAGCGTGCCGCTCCACTCGGCGCGCTCGGCGACGAGGCGCTCGACGGCGCCGATAAGGCAGGTGATGTGGATGTCGTGGCCGCAGGCGTGCATCACCGGCACGACGGTACCGGTATGGTCGGTGCCGGTCTGGGTAGACGCCCAGGCCAGGCCGGTGTCCTCGAGCACGGGCAGCGCATCCATGTCCGCACGCAGCAGCACGGTCGGTCCGTCGCCGTTCGCGAGTACGCCGACGACACCGGTACGGCCGATGCCGGTCGTGACGTCGAGCCCGAGGTCGCGCAGGTGTTCGGCGACGAGGCCGGCTGTGCGGTGTTCCTGGAACGAGAGTTCGGGGTGGCTGTGCAGGTCGCGGTACAGGGCTTCGAGATCCGTCATGCCCTCAGCCTAGGTCGAGGTGCGCATCCGGAACTCAGGAGAATTCGGGCGACACTCCGGTGGAGACTCCGTAATTACGGAGATTTGGGGCGTGCGGGGGCGAATTCTCCTGCGTTGGGGGAGGGAGAAGGCGGAAAGGGGCCGACGCCGACAGGACGGAAGATCAGCGGGCAGGGGGCGCGGTGGTGTTGCCGAGGTGGAAGACGCTCGTGAAGGTGGCGGGATGCGCGGTGCGGCCGTCGAGCATGTCCACGATCGCGACGCCGGCGGCCCGCCCCTTGTCGACGGCAGGTTGCACGAGGGTGGTCAGGTCGTACGGCCAGAGCCCGTCGACCCGCACGCCGTCGAATCCGACGACGCTGAGGTCGGCCGGCACCGAGAGCTCCAGTTCTTCGGCGGCCCGGATGACACCCGCGGCGAGCAGATCGCTCTGCGCGATGATCGCGGTGGGCCGGCCGTTCGGGTCGTCGAGCAGAGCGTGGCCGGCACGACGGCCCTCGTCGACGAAGGATCCGCGGGTTGCGTACGCGGGCGCATCCGGAAACACGTCGCGGACGCCCGCGAGTCGCTCGATGGTGGTGTTCGAGGTGCCGGCCGCGAGGAGTTCGGGAGTGATCGGTCCGCGAGTGCGATCGCGGTCGAGCGAGAGCGCGACGACGGCGACGCGTTCGTGCCCGAGGTCCTTCACGTGCTGGGCGGCGATGCGAGTCGCGTCGCGGTTGTCCTGGCCGATGGTGAGCACGTCGTCGGCCGGGTCGCCCTCTATGGCGACGAGCGGGATGCCGCGCTGGCGCAGGATGGCGACCGACTCGTCGAGCCGCGGGCTGCAGCCGATCAGCACCACCGCATCCATCGGAGCGTCGTCGATGCGCTGGGCCGTGTCGCCCGCGTCGGTGAGGATGAGCAGCCCGGCGTCGATCGCGCCGATCTCCTGGGCGATGCCGTCGAGCAGCGCGATCTTGATCGGGTCGTGGAAGGCGTCGCGCACGCGCTCCTCCATGACGACGCCGACGATGCCCGAGCGGCCGCGGCGAAGCGAACGGGCACGCGGGTCTGGGCCTGCGTAGTTCAGCTCTTTCGCGGCGGCGAGCACCCTGTCCCGGGTGGAATCGGAGACGGGCCCGGTGCCGCTGAACGCGAGCGACGCCGTGGAGTTGGAGACGCCCGCTAGGCGGGCCACCGCGGCGAGCGTCGGGCGCGCTGGGGTCGTGCTTACGTCGTTCACGTGTGGTAGCTTAGTCGAATCGTTTCGATCGAATCGATTCGATGCCCTTCTTCACACCAGTTTACGAGACCCGTCAGGATCAGGATGTCGCAGTCGACCCCGACCACGAACCGCAGCCGCCGAGAACTCACCGCCTGGCGCAATGCGGTCTTCGTCATCTTCATTCTGAGCGGTCTCGCGATCGCCTCCTGGGTGGCGCGCATTCCCGGTGTCCGTGACGGGCTCGACCTCGGCAAGGACCCGTCGGCGGTCGGCCTCCTCATCCTCGGGATGTCGGTCGGCGCGATCATCGGCCTCGGTTTCTCCTCCCCAGTGCTGGTTCGCTTCGGTCCGCACAAGGGGATGATCGCCGGACTCACGATCGCCTCGATCGGGCTCGTGCTCCTCGGTGTCGGCACCTCGGTCACCCACTCGATCCCGATGGTCGCGATCGGGCTCATCATGCTCGGCTTCGGCAACGGGATGGTCGACGTCATGATGAACGTGGAGGGCACCGCCGTCGAGCGCGAGATCGGCAAGACCCTGATGCCGCTCATGCACGCCTGCTTCAGCCTGGGCACGGTGGTCGGCGCCGGCCTCGGAGCCGCGATGGCCGCTCTGAACATCGACGTCTCGTGGCACCTCATCGCCATCGCCGTCGTGATCGTTATCTCCGCCGTCATAGCCGTTCGGTACATCCCGCGCGAGGCCGATCTCGGCGACGAGGTCACCGAGAAGCCGAAGATCCCGTTCGGTCAGCGGATGCGCGACAGTCTCGCCGTGTGGGCCGACTGGCGGCTCATCCTGATCGGCGTCGTGATGCTCGGCATGGCCTTCGGCGAGGGCTCGGCCAACGACTGGATCTCCCTCGCGGTGGTCGACGGGCACGGTCAGGCCAACTCCACGGGTGCCATCGTGTTCGGCTTCTTCGTCGCCGCGATGACGATCGGCCGGGTCGCCGGCGGACCCATCGTCGACAGGATCGGCCGCGTGATGGCGATCAGGATCACGGCCGGCCTCGGCGCTGCGGGACTGCTCATCTTCATCCTGGGCGGACCGCTCTGGCTCGTCGTGATCGGCACCGTGCTGTGGGGCTTCGGAGTCTCGCTCGGCTTCCCGCTCGGCATGTCGGCGGCCGCCGACGGCACCGCTAACCCGGCCGCCCGAGTGAGCGCGGTGGCGATCATCGGCTACTGCGCCTTCCTCGTCGGACCGCCGGTCATCGGCTTCCTCGGCAAGGAGTTCGGCCTGCTGAACGCGCTCTACCTCGTGCTCGTGCTTCTCGTCGGAGCATTCCTGGCCGCGCCGGCCGTCCGCGAGTCGCGCGCCGTCCGCAGCGCCGCCCCCGCTCCCGCTCCCGCCCCCAGCGACGCCGCCTGACCCTCGACCCGCCCCATTTGCCACTTGACGTCACTCTCAGGCGCTGAGAACGACGGATAGTGGCAAATGAGCGGCTCAGGATGCGCGCGGGCGAGCGCAGCGAGCGACCGCGAGCGACCGCGCGTCACACGACCGAGCGGGCGTAGCGCGCGCCGAGCGCACGCAGCTGGGTGACCAGCTCGGGCGGTGAGGCCACGTGGAAGTCGAGCCCGAGCATCCCGATGTACACCGCGATGATCTCGACGCTGTCGCCGCCCGTGACCAGCACGCAGGTCTCGTCGTCGATCGGCTCGACGACGCCGACCGTCGCGTTGATCCGCGACAGCACCTCCTCGGCAGGCGCGAACACCGTGATCCGCACGTGGATCGCCCAGCCCGTCGACGACACCGTGCGCAGAACGAAGCTTGAGTAGTCCTCGCCCTCGAGGGGCCGAGGCGCGAACTGTCGCCGCGTGGGCATCCTGAGCATCATCCAGTCGACGCGATGTGCCGCCCACTCGCCGCTGTGAGCGTCACGCGCCACGACGTACCAGCGGCGCTGCCAGTTGACGAGACGGTACGGCTCGACGACGTGCTGCACGTCGTGGGCGTCGAAGCGGAGCCAGTGCTGGTCGTGGATGGCCGTGGCGATCGCCGAGAGCACCTCCGCATCGACGACCGGGTCGTCCACATTACTGCCGGTGTTCTCCGGAGCCTTGGACACGGTCTCGTGCACCGCCGTCACCTTCACGCGCAGATGGTTCGGCAGCACCTGCTCCAGCTTGCGCAGGGCACGCGCACTGCTCTCCTCGATGCCGCTGATCCCGGTGGCGGCGCGAAGGCCGATCGTCACAGCGACCGCCTCTTCGTCGTCGAGCAGCAGTGGTGGCATGGTCCCGCCCGATCCGAGCCGGTAGTGGCCCGCCGGCCCGCGCACCGCATCGACGGGGTAGCCGAGCTCGCGCAGCCGATCGACGTCGGTGCGGATCGTCCGCGCGCTCACCCCGAGGCGTTCGGCGAGTTCGCCGCCCGTCCACGCCGGCCGAACCTGCAGCAGGGTCAGGATGCGCAGCATCCGGGAGGCCGTATCCGTCACCTCTGCATCCTTCCACTTTCCCTCGCTGTATAGGAAGTGAATGCTCCTATTAGGTTTCTACAGTGAAGCCATGACAACTCAGACGAACACCTCAGAAACCATCACCCCGTTCCGTGTCGCCGTCTCCGACGCCGACATCGCCGACCTGCGCGACCGCGTCGCCCGCACCCGCCTCCCCCGCGCCGTGCCGAACGAGGACGACTGGCAGTACGGCGTTCCCAACTCCTACCTCGGCGAGGTCGTCGAGGCCTGGCAGAACGACTTCGACTGGCGCGCCCAGGAGGACAAGATCAACGCCTTCCCCGGCTACCTCACCGAGATCGAGGGGCAGACGATCCACTTCCTCCACGTTCCGTCGGCCGAGGAGAACGCGACCCCGCTGCTGCTCGTGCACTCGTACCCCGGCAGCTTCGTCGACTTCCTCGACCTGATCGGCCCGCTGGTCGACCCCGTCGCCCACGGCGGCCGGGCTCAGGATGCGTTCTCGGTCGTCGTCCCGTCGCTCCCCGGTTTCGGGTTCAGCACCCCCGTCGTCGAGCGGGGATGGACGATGGCGCGGGTCGCCCGCACCTTCGACATCCTGATGCACCGCCTCGGCTACGACGAGTACGGAACCCACGGCAGCGACGGCGGCGCGATGGTCGCGCGGGAGTTCGGTCTGGCCGCACCCGAGGGCTACCTCGGTTCGCACGTGCTGCAGCTGTTCTCCTTCCCCTCGGGCGACCCGGCCGAGTTCGAGAAGCTGGAGCCGAAGGACTACGCGGCCCTCGAGCACATGCAGTGGTTCCAGTCGGTCGGAGGCTACAACGCCTTCAACGCGAGCCGCCCGCAGACGGTCGCGGTCGCGCTCTCCGACTCCCCTGTCGGCCAGCTCGCCTGGAACGAGCTGTTCCAGTCGTTCGGCAACGGCACGAGCCTCGTGACCACCGAGCAGATCCTCACCGAGGCCTCGCTCGAGTGGTTCACGAACACCTCGGCGACGATGGGCCGCTACCACTACGAAGAGGCGCACGCCGGAGCGGAGCCCGCGGTGAACCACTCCCCGATCGGAGTCGCCGTCTTCTCCGACGATTTCAAGTCGGTGCGCACGTTCGCCGAGCGGGACAACGACAACATCATCCACTGGTCGGAGTTCGACGGCGGAGGCCACTACGCGGCGCTCGAGCGCCCCGAGGTGCTGGCCGAAGACATCCGGCTGTTCTTCGCAACGCTCCGGTCGCGCTGAGTCTCAGCACTTCGACCGGCGGAGGCCGGGCACCCCACCGGGTGTCCGGCCTTTCGCTAGACCAGACGGAGGCAGACCGGGGTCGGCACCGAGGCGAGCGACACGAACTCGAGCGAGCGCGTCTCCTCCTCGAAGGAGAACACGGCCACGCTGTCACTGTCCTGGTTGGCGATCAGGATGCGCCGCGCATCCGGAGTCAGGATGAGGTCGCGCGGCGCCTTGCCCCGGGTCGACTCGCTCGCCACCAGCTTGAGACCCGCACTGTCCTCGAACGAGAACACCGCGACCGTGTCGTCGCCGCGGTTCGTGACGAACACTGTTGCACCGCTGGGCGACACCCGGATCGCCGCCGCGGAGCTGTCACCGGCAGCATCCTCAGGGCGAGTGGATGCTCCACCCACCCGCACGAATCGGTCTCCGTCACGACGCAGCACGTCCACCGTGTTGTCGAGTTCGTTCACGACGAAAGCGTGACGCCCGTCGGGGTGGAAGGCCAGGTGCCGCGGACCCACAGCGCCCGGCGAGATCGTCGCCTCCGGGCGCAGGGTCAGTGCGCCATCTTCACCGAACGAATAGAAGAGAACCTGTCCGAGCCCCAGGTCGACCACCGCAAGCTCACTGGTCTCGGGGTCGAAGACCAGGTTGTGCACGTGCGGACCCTCCTGGCGCCGCGCATCCGGGCCGCTGCCCTCGTGCTGCACGAAGGCGACTCTGTCGCCGAGCGCTCCGTCTTCGGCGAGCGCGAACACCGCGATCGAGCCGCCGCCGTACGCGCCCACGAGCACGAAGCGCTCGCTCGGGTCGAGTGTGAGGTGCGCGGGTTCGGCCCCTCCGACCGATACTGTGCCGAGGGCGTTGAGCGCGCCCGAGGTGTCGCGCGCAAAGGCGGCGACCCGACCATCCGGGGCCGCCTCCTCGACCGCGTACACGCGAGAGCCGTCCGCGGTCGCGGTCAGCCACGACGGGTTCGTCAGCTTCGCCGCGACCGTCGCCTCCACGACGATGTCACCGTCGAAGATGGCGCTGACGACGCCGTCCGCGTGCCCGTCGACATGGGGGAGGGTCTCCGTGTACGTGCCGATGAGCAGTGCGCTGGTCATCCCCCCATCCTGGCAGCGCACAGGGTCCGACTCGTCACCCACGGCCCACGGATGGGGCGATTTCGGCATCCCGCACTCCCCGTACGATGGGTGGGTGCGTCTTGTCATTGCGAAGTGCTCCGTCGACTATGCGGGAAGGCTGAGCGCGCATCTCCCGCTCGCGAACCGGCTCCTCATGCTGAAGTCCGACGGCAGCCTGCTCGTGCACTCCGACGGCGGCTCGTACAAGCCGCTCAACTGGATGAGCCCGCCCTGCACGCTCACCGTTCTCGAACCCGACGAGGCCCAGGCCGAGGCCGGCGTGACCGAGATCTGGAAGGTCACCCAGGCGAAGACGGCCGACATGCTCGTCGTGTCGATCCACGACATCGTGCACGACTCCGCACACGATCTCGGCGTCGACCCCGGTCTGCAGAAGGACGGCGTCGAAGCGCACCTCCAGAAGCTGCTCGCCGAGCAGATCCACCTCCTGGGCGACGGGCACGTGCTCGTGCGCCGCGAGTACATGACCGCCATCGGGCCGGTCGACATCCTGGCTCGGGATGCGTCGGGCGGCGCCGTCGCCGTCGAACTGAAGCGCCGTGGCGACATCGACGGCGTCGAGCAGCTCACCCGCTACCTCGAGCTGATGAACCGCGACCCACACCTCGCCCCAGTGGTGGGCGTCTTCGCCGCACAGGAGATCAAGCCGCAGGCCCGAACCCTCGCCGAAGACCGCGGCATCCGCTGCCTCGTGCTCGACTACGACGCGATGCGCGGCCTCGACGACAGCGACAGCAGGCTGTTCTGATGGCACTGAAGCCGCGCTTCCCCTCCAGCTACGAGAACGTACCCGTGCGCAAGGCGCTCGCGGCGATCACGGCCGAGCCGAGCATCCCGAACCTGGACGCACTGCTCGCCGCAGCCGTGAAGGGCGGCCTGGTCGTCGACGTCACCGGCTCGACCCCCGAGAACACCACGCTGCGCACGATCTCGTCGACGACGGGCGAAGCCGTTCTGCCGCTCTTCACCTCGATGAAGGCGCTTCGGGATGCCGTCGGCAGCACCGCAGAAGGCGCGGGCCAGAAGGTCCAGGCCGTCATCGTGCCCTCTTTGGAGGCCCTCGGCTTCATAGCCACAGCGGACTTCGTGGCTGTACAGTTCAACCCCGGCGCCGAAGAGACCATGGTCGTCGCCCGATCTCACATCGAATCCGCCCTGAGCGGACGTTGAGCGTTCTTCGAGCCCCCTCACCTACCATTGGACGGTTATGACCGATACCCTCCCGCGCACCGTCACCCGAACCTGGACCTGCGTCCTGTTCGACCTCGACGGCACCCTCACAGACTCCGCCTCCGGCATCACCTCGTCGCTCGCCTCCATGTTCGAGACGCTCGGGATGCCCGTTCCGGCCCCCGCACAGCTCGTCGAGTACGTCGGGCCGCCGCTGCTCGACTCCCTTGTCGGGCTCGCCGGCATGACGGAGGAGGAGGCGCGTAACGCCCTCGCCGTCTACCGCGCCTCGTACCACGAGCACGGAGCATTCGACAGCGCTGTGTTCCCGGGTGTCCGCGGCCTGCTCCAGCGGCTCAAGGAGGCGGGCATCCCGCTCGCCGTCGCGACCAGCAAGCCCGAACTGCAGGCTGCGCGCATCCTGGAGCACTTCGACCTCGCCAAGTACTTCGACGTCATCGCCGGTGCGACAGAGGACGAGTCGCGCAGCGCCAAGGCCGACGTCGTGGCCGATGCCATCCGCCGGCTGACCGAGCAGGGCGTCGACCTCGCGCAGACCGTCATGGTCGGCGACCGGTCGTTCGACGTGGAGGGCGCGGCCGAGAACGGGCTTCCGACCATCCTCGTCGAGTGGGGATACGGCTCGCCCGCCGAGGCCGCCGGGGCGATCGCCGTGGTCCACTCCACCGACCAGCTCAGCTCCCTGCTGCTCGGCTGACAGCATTGATCGGCCCCCAACGCTGATCGGCCGACAGCGCTGATCGGCCGGGGACGGCCACGTTTAGCTGACATTTGTCATGGTGGCACTCGCATGCCCGCGAGTAGGCTGGATGTTTGCAATATCGCAATTCATCACACATACAGCACTAGGAACCAGCATGCACAACGCACACAAGAAACTGTTCGTCCCGGCCGTCATCGCGGCCACACTCACCATCGCATCGCTCGCCGGCTGCTCAGGTGGAACCGGCACCGGATACGGCAGTTCTGCGAGCCCGTCGGCCAGCGCGACCGCCGAGTCGGCGACGCTCCCCTCGAGCTTCCCGAAGAACGACGTCCCCCTCATCGACGGCACGATCATCGTCGCCCGCGGTGACGCCGAGAACGGCTGGAGCGTCACGGTCATGCCGAAGGGCAAGACCGGCTTCGCGGACGCCACCGCCGCCCTCGAGAAGGCCGGCTTCACGCCGACGACCCCCGCCACCGACAGCAAGGCCGTGTACGCGAACGACAAGTACACCGTCGCCGTCGGCACCCTGGGCGTCTCGGTGACGTACACCGTCACCGCCAACTAGTCGCAGCACACACGACGGACGCCGCGCGAGCCCTGGGTTCACGCGGCGTTCGCGTTCTGTGGCCGTAAACCGACTGTCACGAGCCGAGCGGTCTGCCGGGACTGAGCGGCTCGTCGCCTCCCGCGAAGGGCTCCCCCGCGTTGTACTCATTCTCGCGTCGCTGCACCTCGGCCAGCAGGGCCTTGGCGAGCATCTCCGACCAACTCCTGTCCTGCTCTTCGATCGAGGTGGAGCGATATGCCGCCCTCGCCCGGTCGCGCAGGCCTTCGACGAGGTAGAACGTGATGCTGACCCGCCAAGCGGCGACGTCGCCCAGCCCGTCCGGGTCGGGCGTTGTTCGACCGCCCATTCCACGCCTCGCAAAATATTACATTTGACTGTGCCCGTCATCCTACAAGGTGCAAACGCGTGGAAGCCAGCCTCGTCCGCAGCCGGCGCGGGGACGGGATTCAGCGTGCGAGGCGCTCGACGATCGAGCCGAAGAGGCGGGGAGACCGGGCCGCCGCGGGCACGATGCGGTGACGCAGCGGTGAACGCGCAGCGGCGACGAGTGCCGAGGTGAGCATCCGGAAATCGCGGGTCTCCGCACGCCATTCGCGCTCGTACCGCCGCGGGTCCCCGGCGACGATCGCGGCGATCGCGGAGCGCGCCTGGGCGAACCCGACCCGTAGGCCCTCGCCGGTGAGCGCATCGACATACCCGGAGGCATCGCCCGCCAGGAGCACCCGTCCGCTCGTGCGTGCGGTCGTGCGCTGAAGCAGTGGACCGGCGCCACGCGACGAACTGGACGGTTCGGCGGAGCCGAGATGCTCGGCAAGTCTCGGGATGCTCGCCAGCGCCGCATCCAGATCCAGGTGCCGCGGCCCGAGGAGTGCCACCCCGACCGTGTCGGGGTCCACGGGTGTGACGTATGCCTCGACCTCCCCCGCCCAGTGCACCTCGACCAAGTCGGTCCAGGGGGCGAGCCGATAGTGGCGACGGATGCCGTAGCGGCGCTGCGCCTCACGCTGCGGTCCGCGCTCCAGGCCGAGCATGCGGCGCACCGGGGAGTGCAGCCCGTCGGCGGCGACGATCCATCGCGCGGCGAGCCCGGCCGATTCGGCGGACTCGGAGCCGGTCGGTCCGGCGAGGCGAACGGCCGCATCCTCCGGCCCGGTCTCGACGGCCACGACCCTCCCCTGCTCGAACCGAACGCCCACATCCGTCGCCCGCTCGGCCAGCGCGGCGTGCAGCACGGTGCGTCGCACGCCCCGACCCTGACGCACGCCGAATCGGTGCTCGACCGCCCGGTCCGCATCCAGATAGGCGATCCCGCCCAGAGTGTGTCCGGCGGGCTCGACCCCGAGCCGGTGCAGCGCGGCGAGCGCGCCCGGCATCAGTCCTTCGCCGCATGCCTTGTCGATCGGCCCTTCGCGCGGCTCGACGACGAGCACATCGAGACCGGCCGTGCGCGCCTCGATCGCCGTAACGAGGCCCACCGGGCCGCCGCCGACCACGATCAGGTCGGCATCGGTCCCGCTCATGAGCGGGCCGGCACGACCGTAGCGAGTGCGCGGTTCTCGACCGGGATGCGAACCGCGAGCAGCAGGATCGCGTTCAACACGGTGAAGACCAGCGCGGTGATCCAGGCGGTGTGCACGAGCGGGAGCGCGAATCCCTCGACCACCACGGCGACGTAGTTGGGGTGCTTCAGCCAACGGTACGGGCCGCCCGCCACGAGCGGCAGATCCTTCACGATGATGACCCGGGTGTTCCAGCGCGGCCCGAGCACGGCGATGCACCACCAGCGCAGCGCCTGGCTAGCGAGCACGAGCGCGAACATCGGCCAGCCGAGCCACGGGATGAACGGCCGATCACCGAACCACACCTCGGCGAGGCAGGCGAGGAGTAGACCGGCGTGCAGGGCGACCATCGGCGGAAAATGGCCGCGACCGAACTCGACGCCGCCACGAGCGAAAGACCAGCGCGCGTTGCGCGACGAGACGACCAGTTCGGCGATGCGCTCGACGCCCGTAGCGAGCACCAGCACCGTGTAGAGGATCACGCGGCGGCACCGATCTCGGTCGTCGCCTCCGCAGCGGCTCCGTCTGCCCAGCGCAGGAGCACGAGTTCCGCGGTGACTCCCGGACCGAGCGCGAACAGCAGGCCGTTCGTTCCGGGCTCAGGATGCGCAGCCATCAGTTCGGCGAGCACGTGCAGCACCGCCGCGGACGAGAGGTTGCCGACGCGGGCGAGGGAGCGCCAGCTCGCGTCGAGTGCACCGTCCGGGAGTTCGAGCGCGCGCGCGAACGCCTCGAGCACTTTCGGGCCTCCGGGATGCGCGGCCCAGGCCCCGACATCGTCGATCGTCAGTCCGTGCGCAGCCAGGAGGCCCGCGGCATCCCCCGCGAAGTTGCGGTCGATCACCTCGGGAACGCCGGCACTGAGCACGATGCGGAAGCCCGTGCCGCCGATGTCCCAACCGATCACATCCGCGGTATCGGGATAGATGCGACTGCGGGTGTCGACGACCTCGGGGCCGGGCAGCCCGAGCTGCTTGGCCCGCTGGTCGCCGACCATGATGACTGCCGCTGCGCCGTCGCCGAAGAGCCCACTCGCGACGATGTTCGCCATCGAGTCGTCGCTGGCCTGCACGGTGAGCGAGCACAGCTCGACCGAGAGGAGCACGGCGACCTCGTTCGGATGCCCGACGAGGTAGTCGTGAACGCGGGCGATTCCCGCGGCGCCGGCGACGCATCCCAGCCCGAAGCTCGGGAGCCGTTTCACGTCGGACCGCAGGCCGAGCCGGGAAACCAGTTGAGCGTCGATGGACGGGGCTGCGATCCCGGTGACCGAGGTGAAGAGAAGAAAGTCGACGTCGGCCGCTTCGAGCCCGGCTGCGGCCAGCGCACTGGTCATGGCGCGCTCCGCGAGCGTGGTGCCCTCGGCGATGAAGTAGTCGTTCGATTCCTGGAACGAGGTCATCGAGCTGTATCGCTCCAGCGGCATGACCAGGTTTCGCGTCTCCACGCCGCTCGATGCATGGATGCGGCGCATCACGGCTTGACGGCCGGGATCGCTCGTGATCATCGCCAGGAGCGCCGACGTGATCTCGGCCTGGCTGTAGCTCCGAGCCGGCACCACCGGTGCCACTGCCACGATACGGGTCACATGCGAAACGTACCACCGCTACGGCCCGGCGCCGCGGGAAGGTTCGGTATTCCCTGCTGGCACCCAAGCACGGCCGATCGCGCCGACCGGCATATGCGGGCGGCGGGATGCGTTCAGCGGGCGGTGCGCACCGCCCAGCGTCCGTCGGTGCGGGTGAGTGTGAGCGGATAGTCGAGCGTCGCACTGATGAGTTCGCTCGTCAGCACGTCGTCGGCGAGACCCTGAGCGACGATGCGTCCGTCACGGATGAGCAGCGCATGCGTGGTGCTCGCCGGCAGCTCTTCGAGGTGGTGCGTCACGAGAACGCTCGCGAGATCGGGGTGCTCCATCCGCAGCCCGTCGATGCGGTCGAGCAAATGCTCGCGCGCGGCGATGTCGAGGCCGGTGCTGGGCTCGTCGAGCAGGAGCAGGTGAGGATCCGGCTGCAGCGCGCGGGCGATGAGTGCGCGACCGCGCTCACCCTGCGAGAGGTTCGGCCAGGTGGCGTCGGCGAGTTCGCGCATCCCGAGCAGGTCGATGAGGCGCTCGGCACGCTCGGACTGCTCGGGCGTCGGCTCCCAGCGCAGCATGCGCTCGGTGGTGCCCGTGACTCCGGTGAGCACGATGTCGCGCACGCTCAGCGGCGAGCGCACCTGGTGGCGCGGGTTCACGTGCCCGATCAGGCCGCGCAGCTCGCGCAGATCGACCCGGCCAAGACGTTTGCCCAGCACGTCCACGGTTCCGCGGCTGGGGTGGACGACCGCGCCCAGCATGCTGAGGATGGTGCTCTTGCCAACTCCGTTGGCGCCGATCAGCGCCCAGTGCTCGCCCGCGCGTACCTCGAAGTCGATCTCGTCGAGGATCGTGCGGCCGTTGCGCACGAAGCCGACGCCCCGGGTCCTCAGTATCGGGTGGTCCGCATCCGTCGTCTGGTCCGCATCCGTCACCCCTCCATCCTGCCCGACCGCCGAGTTGCGGGCTGACGCCGGCTAGGCGGTGACGGCGAGCGCGTCGATCTCGACGAGCATCTCCTCGCGCGGGAGCCCGGTGAAGACGGTGGTGCGGGCGGGGAGCACGCCGGTGGTGACGCGCGCCGAGACGAACTCGCCGTAGGCCTCGTTCATGATCGGGAAGTCCTCGCGCTTGGTGAGGTAGACGCGCAGCATCATGACGTCGTCGAAGGTCGCTCCACCCGCGGTCAGGATGGCCTCGACATTCTGCAGTGTCCGGATGGTCTGGGCCGCCACATCCCCCGGGTGCAGGTATTCGCTGGTCGCCGGGTCGACGGGGCCCTGACCCGAGACCTGCACGAACGGCCCACGGCGCACGCCCTGCGAGAACGTGTGCGCGGGGGCGGGCGCTTCGGTGGTGGTGATGGCAGTGCGGTCAGCCATGGAGTTCCTTTCGTCGGTCATTCGGGGTCTTCTTCACCGGAGGCTGGATGAACGGGGCTCGGTCGGTGTAGCCGAGCTCCGCGGAGATCTTCGTCGTGGCCTCGTGCAGTGCGGGAAGCAGCGCGAGCACCCCTTCGTGCGACAGCACGACGTTGGGCACCGAGACCGAGACGGCGGCGGCCACCCGACCGTCGGCGCCGAAGACCGGGGCGCCGACGCAGTTCATGAATGTCTCGTGCTCTTCGTGGTCCTCGGCCCATCCGCGCTCGGCGGCGCGGTGCGCCTCGGCGATGAGTTCGTCCCTGGTGCCGATCGTGCGTGATGTGAAGCGCTCCAGCACGGCTCCGGATGCGACGCGCCGCAGTTCGTCGTCGTCGAGCCCGCCGAGCAGCACCTTTCCGACGGCCGTGGCGTGCAGGGCGGCGGGGAGTCCGATGCGGGAGTACATGCGCAGCGGCTGGCGTGACTCGACCTTGTCGATGTACGTCACGACTCCGTCGTCGTACGTGGCCAGGTGCACGGTCTGGCCGGTCGAAGCGCCGAGGGCCCGGATGATCGGAGCGGCCACCCGCCGCACATCCCGAGTGTCCAGGGCGGTCTGAGCGAGTACGAACACAGCCGAGCCGACGTGATACCGGTATGCGGCGTCACGGCTGACGAACCCGTGACTCTCCAGCGTCTGCAGCAGCCGCATGACCGTCGTCTTGTGCACGCCGGTCGCCGTGGCGAGCGCGTCGAGAGAATCGACCCCTCGCGAGACGAGGTCGAGCAGGTCGAGGGCCCGGGAGAGGGACTGGCTCATCCGGTCCGCCAGGGGATGTCTCCCGGATGCACGCGCCAGCCCGCCCACTCGTCGGCCGGCGCCGAGGCGATGCGGTCGCGGTCGGCGGCATCCGGAACCGTGACCGGACGGTCGCCGACGCTGATCAGGGCGAGCGCGGCGACCGCGTGACCGAGGCGCAGGCAGGCCGCTTCGTCGCGGCTCTCGGCCAGGCCGGCGAGGAATCCGGCGGCGAACGCATCCCCGGCACCGACGGGCTCGACCACCTCGACCGTGAGGCAGGGGACCCGAGTCGTCGAACCGTCTCGATGCACGACGGATGCGCGGCGCACGTCGTCCTTGAGCACCAGCTGCCCGAGCCGGGGGTGGGCGGCGAAGAGCCGCTCGGCGTCAGCGTGTCCGAAGTGCGTCTGCACCTCGTCGAGTCCCGCGAACAGGATGTCGGCCTGGCCGACCAGCGCGTCGAGCGCATCCGTCGACCGCCCCCGCCAGAGCAGCTCCCGATAGTTGAGATCGACGCTCACGACGGTGTTCTCGCCGACCGTCGAGCGGAGGTCGCCTACTGCGTCGGCCGCACTGGTCGAGAGGGCCGCGGTGATGCCGGAGGTGTGCACGATCCGGGATGCGGTGAGCGCTGCCGCCGCCGGTTCCGCCGCGAAGAGGGCTGGGGAGATGGCCGAGGCGGCCGACTCGCGACGGTAGTAGTGCATCCTGGTGCCCGGACCGTGGGCGGCCGTCACCGTTTCTTTGACGTAGATCCCCGTCGGGCGCTCGTCGTCGGTCTCGACCGCCGAGGTATCGATGCCGGTCTCTGCGGCGATATGACGGATGCGGTCGCCGAAGCCGTCGTCGCCGAGCCGGGAGATCCAGGCAGTGGGCACGCCCATCCGGGCCAGGGAGCTCGCGACGTTGAACTCCGCGCCCCCGACATCGGAGCCGAACGTCTGCGCTTCGGCGAGGGGACGCTGGCTCTCCGGGTACAGCACGACCATCGCCTCACCGATGGTCGTGACCACGACCGGCTCGCCCTGCACAGCCACTGCGCTCCTTCTCCTGCGACCCGCGCTTCTGTCTTCACCGACCCGCGCTCAGGCGTTTTGCCGACATCCTCCTGGATGGTAGAACGGGATCAACGATATCTGCAACGCACGTTGCATCAGGCGCAACGGAGGGAGAGAGAGTGCAGTCCTTCAAGGCGATGCCGCTCTCCGCAACCGCGGCCGACATTGATGCTCTCGCCGTGCACCGTCCGGCCCTCAGCACCTTTCCGACGCCGCTGGTCACGGTCAGCGAGGCCGCGCTGCAGAACAACCTCGCGACGATGGCCGCCTGGTGCGAGCGGGCCGGCGTCGGGCTCGCGCCGCACGGCAAGACGACGATGAACCGCGACCTCTGGGAGCGTCAGCTCGCCGCGGGCGCGTGGGGCATCACGGTCGCGACGCCCTGGCAGCTGTCGGTGGCGCTCGAGTGGGGCATCCCGAACGTCATGCTCGCCAACGCCCTGGTGCAGCCGGATGCGCTGCGCTACGTGGCCGCGCACACTGCTGACGGCGAGTCGACGGTTCTGGTCTGGGCCGACTCTGTTCGCGCCGTCGAGATCATGCACGACGTGCTCTCGAGCGCCGAGCCGACGGTTCCGCTCGGCGTGCTGATCGAGCTCGGCGGCACCGGCGGCAGAACCGGGGCTCGAACGCTGGAGCAGGCGCTCGCCATCGCACAGGCTGTGTTCGCCTCACCGGTGCTGACCCTCGCCGGGGTCGCCGGCTACGAGGGAGCGCTAGCCCACTCGGGCGACGACACCGCCCTCGGGGTGGTTCACAGTTTTCTGCAGCGGCTCGTCGCCTTGCACGACGCTATCGAGACCCGCGGTCTCTACCCCGAAGGTGCGCCGGTCATCCTGACGGCAGGCGGGAGCGCCTACTTCGACGTGGTCGCCGACGTGCTCGCTCCGCGGCGCGATCTGACGGGTTCGCGAGGACGTGTCGTCGACGTGCTGCTCCGCTCCGGCGCGTACATCACACACGACGACGGGTTCTACGACGGGATCACGCCTCTCAACCGCGTCGAGGGTGGAGAGTTCCACTCCGCCATCCACGGCTGGGCGACGGTCGTGTCGCGTCCCGAGCCCGGGCTGGCGCTCGTGGATGCGGGCAAGCGCGACTTCCCGTACGACGAGGGGATGCCGGTGCCGCAGGAGGTGCGTCCGTTCGGGTCGACCGAGCGAATCCCTCTGACCGGCGCAACCGTGGCGGCTATGAACGACCAGCACACTTTCGTGAGCCTGCCCGCCGATTCGACCCTGCAGGTGGGCGATGTCGTTCGGTTCGGGCTCTCGCATCCCTGCACCACCTTCGACAAATGGCGAGCCCTCGCCGTGGTCGACGATGTCGAGGCGGAAGAGCCGCGCGTCATCGGCCTGCTCGAGACGACGTTCGGCTGACCGCCGGGCCAAGGAGAACCAGTGATCATCGACGTCCTCGCAACCGACCATGCGCTCGCCGTGGTGCGAGCCCCGCGGGTCGACGATCCCGGTGCGCTGTGCGCGGCGCTGGTCGCGGGCGGGATCCGCGCGGTTGAGTTCACTTTCACCACGCCGGGGGTGGAAGAGATCGTGAAGGCAGCGGTTGCGGCTCAGGATGCGCCGGGCAATCAGGATGCATCGGGCGCGATCATCGGTGTCGGCACCGTGACCAGCGTGGCCCAAGCCGAGAGCGCCATCGCCGCCGGAGCCCGCTTTCTCGTCACCCCGGGCCTGCACGAGGGTGTGGCCGCGGTCGCGCGCGGGGCGGGCATCCCGTTCCTGCTCGGTGCGCTCAGCCCGACCGAAGTGATGCGGGCGGTGGAGTGGGGGTCGGCGGCCGTCAAGATCTTCCCCGCCTCACTCGTCGGGCCGGGCTACCTCAGTGACCTGCGCGGGCCGCTCCCCGACGTGTTGTTCGTTCCGTCGGGCGGGCTGCACGCGGGCAATGCCGGCGAGTGGATGCGCGCGGGCGCCCTCGCGGTGACGGCCGGGTCGAGCGTGGTGAGCGCGACGGCAATCGAAGCGGGCGACTGGACCGGGATCACGGAACGGGCACGCGACTTCGTCGCCGCGGCGCGGGTCGGTGACTGATCCGCGCATGGTGAGCGGGGCGGGTGCCGAGGCGACGCTGATCCGCGGTGCGCTCATCCTCGACGGCTCGGGCGAGCCCGGCTACCGGGGTGACGTCCTCGTCGCCGGTGAGCGGATCGGCGCGGTCGGCCGGCATCTCGAGGCACCGGCGGGCGCGCGCATCCTGAACGCCGACGGACTCGCCGTCGCACCCGGTTTCATCGACATGCACGCGCACTCCGATCTCGCCGTGCTCACCGACCGCGATCTGCTCGCGAAAGTCTCTCAGGGCGTGACGACGGAGGTCGTCGGGCAGGACGGCCTCTCCTACGTTCCGAGCACCGACTCGACCATCGAACAGCTCCGCGAGCAGATCGCGGGCTGGAACGGCATCCCCGATTCCCTCGACTTCTCGTGGCGAAGCGTCGCCGACTACCTCGCGGCAGTCGATGAGCGAGGGTCCGCCACCAATGTCGCGTATCTGGTGCCGCAGGGTTCGGTGCGCATGGCCGTCGTCGGAAGCGAGAACCGGCGGGCCACTACCGCCGAATTCGCCGCGATGCGGGAGCTCGTCGCAGCGGGGATGCGCGACGGCGCGTTCGGCCTCTCTTCTGGCTTGACCTACGTGCCGGGGATGTTCGCCGACACCGCCGAACTGCTGGCACTCTGCGAGGTCGTCGCCTCCCACGGCGGCTTCTACGCACCGCACCAGCGCTCGTACGGTGCGGGAGCGCTCGACGCGTACGCCGAGATGATCGACATCGCCGACCGCTCACGATGCGCCCTGCACCTCACCCACGCGACTATGAACTTCGACGTCAACCGCGGCCGCGCATCCGAACTCGTCGCGCTCATCGACCGCGGACTCGACGCCGGCGTCGACATCACCCTGGACACCTACCCGTACTTGGCCGGCGCGACGACGCTCTCGGCCCTGCTGCCGAGCTGGGCTGCGGCCGGGGGCACGGATGCGACCCTCGCCCGCCTGCGCGACCCGGCCGCGCGCATCCGGATCGCCCATGAGCTCGAGGTGGTCGGAAGCGATGGTTGCCACGGGGTGCCCGTGGACTGGGGGACGGTCGAGATCGCGGGCGTGCGAGACCGGGCCCTCGACGCAGCGGTCGGACACACGATCGCTTCGCTCGCTCAGCTCTCCGGCGCGACTCCGGCCGACGCGTATTTGGATCTGCTGATCGCCGACCGTCTCGGGACGGGCATCCTGCAGCATGTCGGCGACGAGGACAACCTTCGAACGATGATGCGGCATCCCCGGCACACCGGCGGCAGCGACGGGATCCTCGTGGGGGCGAAGCCGCACCCGCGCGCCTGGGGAACGTTTCCGCGTTACCTGGGGCACTACGTGCGCGAGCAGGGCGTGCTCACGCTCGAGGACGCCATCGTGCACCTCTCCGCGCGGCCCGCGGCCCGGCTGGGACTCACCGATCGGGGACGCATCGGGCCGGGAGCGATGGCCGACCTGGTGCTCTTCGACCCGGCGACCGTGGCCGACACCGCGACGTATGCCGAGCCGCGGCGGCAGGCCGCAGGGATACCCTGGGTGTTCGTCGCAGGGCGGCCGGTGGTGGCCGACTCGGAACGCACCGACGAAGTCGCCGGGCGCGCGCTGCGCAAAGGACGCTACTGACCGGTTTCGTCTCGCGGCCGGGGCGTGCGGGCAGCTGTCGGCGGCTGGCTAGGCTGGCGCGGTGACCGACGAACCCGACCCTCCCGCCCCGCGCTCGTTCCTCATCCTGCACGGGTGGGACAACTTCCGTCCGGCCGGGCACTGGCAGCACGAACTCGCTTTGGCTTTGCGCCAACGAGGAGAGCGGGTCGAGTATCCGCAGCTGCCGGATGCGGCGCATCCGTCGATCGAGGCGTGGCGGGATGCGCTGGGAGAGGCCCTGGATGCGGCTTCGGCCGGAGGAGCTCGCGTGACGGTGCTCTGCCACAGCCTCGCCTGCCTGCTCTGGCTCGGCGCACGCCCAGCAGACCGGGACGACGTGGTCGAGCGTGTGCTGCTCGTGGCGCCGCCCGCGCCTGGAGTCATCGCGGGCTTTCCGGAGATCGCGGCTTTCGCTTCCCTTCCGCTGTCCGTGGGCACCGTTCCCACCCGGATCGCCGCCTCCGACGCGGACCCGTTCTGCCCCGACGGGGCGGCGGCCGTGTTCGGCGAGCCGTACGGCATCCCGGTGACGATCATCCCCGGCGGCGGCCACCTCGAACGCACCGCCGGCTACGGCACCTGGCCATCGGTGCTCGACTGGTGCCTCGACCCCGCGGCCCCGCTCCTCCCGAACACCGCCGCCCCCTGACCCGCGCCGCGACTCACCCCGCGAGTTGCGGCAAATCGACCCTCCGGGACCGCGGGAAGGTCGATTTGGCGCAACTGGGCGGGCGAGCGAGCGGGCGAGGCCGTGAGGACAGCGAGCGCGGCAGAAGCGGCGACGCGCGCGTCAGCGGCGCTGCGCGGCGCGCACGGTCTCGACGAGGGGGCGGTACAGGGGCTCCGCGGGGGTGATCGCGGTGATCTCGGCCACGATGTCTTCCGCGGCGGCGTTGCGGAGCAGGTCCTGCAGTTCGACGCTCTGGCTGTCCGCCGGGTAGTCGAACCGGAGGGCGTCGCCGATCGCTCTGAGCAGCGCGGCGGGCGTTCCTCCTGTCACCGTCGTGTAGTCCGCCGCCGGGCCGATGAAGCGGTCGTTACGGCTCAGCTTGCGGAGCGGCTCGCGTCCCACATAGGTGACGACGTCGACGAGAGAGGGATTCGCGAAGCGCTCCAGAATCGTCGCCCGGTACCGCGCGAGCTCGTCCGGGTCGAACCCGTGCTTCGCGACCAGTGCCTCCGATGTCTCCGCGAGCACGGCCTGCGCCCGCGACCGCACCTCGGGGAACGCCAACGCCTCACTCACGGTGTGGGCTCCCAGGAGAAACCCTGCGTACGCGATCGTCGCGTGACCCGTGTTCACTGTGAACAGCTTGCGCTCGATGTACGGCCCGAGGTCATCGACGAAATGGGCTCCCGGGATGCTCGGCACCGCCCCCGCGAACGGCCCGCGCTCGATCACCCACTCGCAGAACGCCTCCACCGTGACGTCGACGCCCTCGTCCGGATCCTGCGTCGGGATGATGCGATCGACCGCGGTGTTCGCGAACACCGCTCGTTCGACGAGCGCCTCCCGACTCTTCTCGGGGAGGGCAGCGAGCACCTCCGCTGCGAGTAGATCCGTTGCACCGACTGCTCGCTCGCAGGCCATCACCGCGAGCGGTGCGGCGTCCGACGGGCGCGCCGAGAGACCAGCCGCAATCAGCGGTGCCACGAATTTCAGGATGCGCGGCCCCACCGCCGTCGTGACCACATCCGCCGTCGCGATCTCGGCGATAAGAGCATCCGGCTCGGTCACGCTGTTGATGGCGCGCGAGATCTCGACCACCCGCTGGTGCGAGCCCTCCCCCACTTCGCGGACCCGGTACGAACCGGCTGCCGCCAACGCGGCGACCAGCTCGCTGTCGATGTCGGCGAAGACCACCTCGTAGCCGGCTTCGTGGAGAAGCGGCCCGACGAAACCGCGGCCGAACGTTCCGGCGCCGAAGTGGACCGCCCTCATGAGGTCACATCCTCTGCGCTGCGGCTTGCACCGCATCCCGGGCTTCGGCCGCCCCTTCGGCGGCGAGGGCGATCGCGGCGAGCTGTTTCGCCTGGTCGAGCGTGTACCGCTTGAGCGACAGTCGAACGTCGGCGATGGCCGCCGGTGACATCGAGAGGGTCGTCGACCCGAGGCCGACGAGCACCACCGCGAGCAGCGGGTCGGCGGCGGCCTCGCCGCAGATTCCGACGGGCTTGCTCAGCGCCGCTCCGGCCGCACCGGTCTCACCGATGAGTCGCAGGACCGCCGGATGCCACGGGCTCTGCAGGGATGCGACCGAGCCGAGCAGACGGTCCGCCGCGAGCGTGTACTGCGTGAGGTCGTTGGTTCCGATCGAGGCGAACGCGGCGACCTCGAGCACGCGGTCGGCGAGCAGGGCCGCCGACGGGACCTCGATCATGACGCCCACGAACTTGAGCCCGAGCTCGGTGGCCAGCCCGACGAAGTACCGCGTCTCCTCGACGGTCGACACCATCGGCGCCATGACCCAGAGCTCCGCGTCCGTTGCGGCGTCGGCCTGCGCGAGCGCGGTGAGCTGGTCGCGCAACAGGTTCTCGTGGGCTCGAAGTGACCGCAGACCACGAAGGCCCAGCGCGGGATTGTCTTCGGGCTCGTCGGTGAGGAATTCGAGCGGCTTGTCGGCGCCGGCGTCGAGCGCGCGCACGACCACCTTCTTGCCCGGGAACTCGGAGAGCAGCTTCGTGTACTGCTCCCGCTGCTCCTCGACGGTCGGGGCTACCCGCTGGTCGAGGAAGAGGAACTCGGTGCGGAAGAGCCCGACACCCTCGGCGCCAGCATCCAGTGCCGCCTGCGATCCGGCCGTCGAGCCGAGGTTGGCGAGCAGCGGGATGGGCGTGCCATCGGCGAGCGCTCCCGGTTCCGTGTGGCCGGCAAGGGCGGACGCGCGCTCGTCGATGCGCCGACGCGCTTCCGCTTTGGTCGCCTCGTCGGGCTCCACGATGACCTGCCCGGAAGCGGCATCCACCACCACCTGCGCGCCCTCGGGGATCGTGTCGGCCCCGGAGACTCCGACGATCGCAACGATCGCCTTCTCGCGGGCAAGAATCGCGGTGTGCGAGGTCGGTCCGCCTTCGCGGGTGACGAGGCCGAGCACCTTGTCGAGGTCGAGCAGCGCGGTGTCGGCCGGCGCGAGGTCGTGGGCGACGAGCACGAACGGATGCTCGGACTCGGGCACACCGGGCGCCGCCCGTCCGCTCAGGGCCGCGATGACCCGCTGGGCGACGTCGTCGAGATCGGCCGCTCGCTCGCCCATGTAGCCGCCGAGACCCGCCAGCATGTCGCGGAACACCGCGAAGCCTTCGAAGACGGCCCGCTCAGCGGTCTTCCCCCGGCGATCCGCTCGAACACGTCGTCGAGCATGGACGTGTCCTCCGCCATCATCGACTGCGCGTCGAGCACGTCTGCAGCGGCTCCGGACACCTTGGCGGCGCGGCCGCGGAGGTCTTCGGCAGCCGCAGCGACGGCCACCTTCACTCGCTCGCGCTCGTCGTCAGGCGTTCGCGTGCTGGGAACGTCGGCGGGCTCGGGCAGCGGGTCGGCCATCCTGAGCACGGGTCCGATGGCGACGCCCTGGCCGATGCCGGCGCCTGTGAGAATCTGTGAAGCGAGGTCGGTCATGATCAGCGCTTGTCGAGCTTGCCGATTTCTGTGCCCGCCGCATTGAAGATGGTGAGCTCGTCGTCGGCGACCGTCGCGGTGCTCACGTGGATGAGCCAGGTGTCGACTCCCTCGCACGCCATGAGAGTGGATGCGAAGGTGCCGAAATCGAACTTGTCACCCTTCAGCGTGCCCGTACCCGCGAACGAATTGCAGCCGTCGGTGCCGTTGAAGGCGCCGTCGTCCGCGATGGTCAGCGAGGGCTTGCCCGCCGCATCCTCGCCCCACGCGCCGGCGAAGTCGCCCGCCGAGGCACCTGCCGACGGAGAAGGGAAGGACGTTGCCGTCGGGCCGGGGCTGTCGGCAGATGTGCCGGACGAACATCCGGAGAGCGTGGCCGCCGCTGAGATAGCCAACACGAGCGCTGCGATGCGTACGGTTCTCATGGCCTCAACCTAGCCGCGCCGCGCTCCGAATGAAATGGCTGCGTGCCACCTCGTATCGGGTCGGCCGAACCGATTGCGCTCACGGGGGCCGCGCGTACCGTGGCGCTCATGACCGATCAACCCGAAACCGCGAACGACGACGAGCTCAAGACCATCGCCGACCTGATCAAAGCGTCCAAGGTGGCCCTGCTCACGACCCAGACCGAGGGCGGCGACCTGCACTCCCGTCCGCTCGCGACCCAGGAGGCCGAATTCGACGGCGACCTGTGGTTCTTCACGCAGGACCCGAGCCCGAAGATCTCCGACATCCGCGGCAACCCCAAAGTGAACGTCTCGTACGACACGGGAAAGGGCTACCTCTCGATCGCCGGCACCGCAGAGATCGTCCACGACCGCGAGAAAGTGGAGGAGCTCTGGTCGGCGACGGTCGAGCCGTGGTTCCCCGCAGGCAAGGACGACCCGAATGTCGCCCTGATCCTCGTGCGCGCGGACAGCGCCGAGTACTGGGCGACGATGGAGCCGGGCATCGTGACAGCCTTCAAGCTGGCTCGTGCCGTGGTCACCCGTCGTCCGCCGGATGTCGGCGAGAATCGCTCCGTCGAGCTCTGATCCGTCAGGCTCAAGCTCGAAGTCAGGCGGCTCGAGTCAGCGCACCACGCGGTTGATCTGCCGAGCATCGAACAGTTCGTCGAGCACCACCCGCGCGGCGCCCAGGATGCCCGCGCGATCCTTTGCGACGCTGACGGAGATGTCGAGAGTGTCCGTGATCATCGGCAGGCACTCGAAGTAGATCCGTGACCGCACACCGGCGACGAACGCCTCCGCCTCGCCGAGGATGCCGCCGAGCACGAGCCGCTGCGGGTTGAAGAAGTTCATGATCGTGGCCAGCACGCCGCCGACCCTCGTGCCCGCTTCGCGCAGCATCTGCGTGGCCAACGGATGCGCATCCCGAGCCAGAGCGAGCACGTCACCCGTGTCGGCAACCGCCACTCCCGCGTCGCGGAGGGCCTGCACGATCGCGGCGCCCCCGGCGACGGCGTCCAAGCATCCGGTGCGCCCGCAGGAGCAGAGCACGGGCGGCGCCCCGGGAACCGTGACATGGCTGATGTCGCCCGCCATCCCGTGGTGTCCGTGATACAGCTCGCCGGATGCGATCACACCGCACCCGATGCTCGACCCGGCCTTGACGAATACGACGTGCTGAACGGCATCGCCGAGCGCGTCGTACTCGCCGAGTGCCATGAGGTTGGCGTCGTTGTCGATGGCGGCGGGGAGTCCGCTGATCCGCGTCATCATGGCGGCGACGTCGACGCCGTTCCAGCCGGGCATCCGTGACGGCGAGACCATGAGGCCCGCCGAGTCGACGGGACCGGGCAGGCCCAGACCGAAGCCGCGCAGCCGCTGACCCTCCTCGGCGTGCTCGGTGACCAGCTCGTCGGCCACGGCGGTGATCCAGGTCAGGATGCGCTGCGGCCCGTCCCCGATGTCCATGTTCTCGTTGCGCACGGCGATCAGCCGCCCCGAGAGATCGACGAGACCGAAGGTCGCGTGGTGGGAGCCGAGGTCGACGGCGCAGACGACGCCTGTCGTCGGATCCACCTCGAGCGTGCGCGGGCGGCGACCGCCCTGTGAGACGCCCTCCCCGCCTCTCGTAGGTATCCGGCGTCGATGAGTGCGTCGATGCGCTGGGCGACGGTCGTGGGCGAGAGGCCCGTGGAGCGGGCGATCTCGGCGCGGGAGCGGGAGTGACCCGACCGGATCAGGTCGAGAATGGCGCCGGCCGATGAGCCGTGGCTCAGCAGGGCATCCGTGGTGCTGTTCATCGCGCCGGGCACTCCACTCTGAAGACGTTTGGGTTGAGAATACTGTATCGGCTTTATGCAAATTTGGATTAAGTGACTCCAATATTGCGTAATACTGGGTTCACTTAGTACGCTTTGCGAAACCCCGACGACGACGACACGAGGAACCCGATGACTTCAACGGATGCACGCCCCATGGTGAGCCTGCACGCGGTCAACAAGCACTTCGGCGATCTGCACGTGCTCAAAGACATCGAGCTGCAGGTGCGCGAGAAGGAGGTCGTCGTCGTGGTCGGGCCGTCGGGGTCGGGCAAGTCGACGTTGTGCCGCTCGATCAACCGCCTCGAGACCATCGACGACGGTGAGATCCGCGTCGACGGGGAGCTTCTTCCTGTCGAAGGCGCCTCCCTTGCGCGCCTCCGGGCAGACGTCGGCATGGTCTTCCAGTCGTTCAACCTCTTCGCCCACCGCACGATCCTCGAGAACGTGACGCTCGCGCCCATCAAGGTGCGGGGCCTCAAGAAGGCGGCCGCTGAGAAGGAGGCGCTGGAATTGCTCGACCGCGTCGGAATCGCCGACAAGGCGCAGAGCTACCCCGCGCAGCTTTCGGGCGGACAGCAGCAGCGCGCGGCCATCGCGCGGGCGCTCGCCATGCATCCCAAGGTCATGCTGTTCGACGAGCCGACAAGCGCCCTCGACCCCGAGATGGTCGGCGAGGTGCTCGAGGTCATGACCGCACTGGCCAAGGAGGGCATGACGATGATCGTCGTCACCCATGAGATGGGCTTCGCGCGTCGCGCCGCCGACCGTGTCGTCTTCATGGACCGCGGTCAGATCGTGGAGGAGGCCGCCCCGGCGGACTTCTTCGACAACCCGAGCTCCGAGCGTGCGCGCTCGTTCTTGGCTTCCGTCCTGTCGCACTGAGCGCTGAGCACCAGCGCTGAGGGCGCGGAAGGCACCACCTGCACCACCCTGCACCACACATCCCCCTGAGGAAGGACGCAGTACATGACCCGTACCACCCGCAAGGCGACAGTCGTCGGCATCCTGCTTGCCGCCGTGACGCTCGCCGTCTCCGCCTGCTCCGGCACCACCAGCCTCCCCGGCAGCGACTCGAGCTCGAGCGCCAGCGCGGGCGCCGACTCGGTCTTCACCGGAGCGCCCGTCGCGAAGGCAGACCTCATCCTGCCCGGCTCCACCATGGAGGCCATCAAGAAGCGCGGCAAGCTCGTCGTCGCCGAGGCGCTCGACGCCCCGCTGCTCTCGCAGCAGGACCCGACCAACCCCGACCAGGTCACCGGATTCGACGCCGACCTCGCGAAGCTGCTCGCCATCTACATCCTGGGCAAGCCGAACGTGGAGATCGTGCCGCCCGCATCCGAGACGCGTGAGGCCATGCTGCAGAACGGCACCGTCGACGTCGTGTTCAACACCTACACGATCACGCCCGAGCGCGCGACGCAGGTCGACTTCGCCGGCCCGTACTTCGAGTCCGGTCTCGCCGTCGCCGTCAAGAGCGACAACACGAAGATCAAGAGCGTCAAGGACCTCGACGGCAAGAACGTGATCGTCGGCGCCAACACGCCCGCCGTCACCGAGGTGCCGAAGGTCGCCCCGACCGCCAAGGTCACCGCGTTCGCGACCGACCCGGCCGCCGTGCAGGCGCTCATTCAGGGCCGCGGCGACGCATACGTGCAGGACTACACCCTGCTCGCAAGCGACGCGGCCAGCGAGAAGCAGATCAAGGTCGTCGGCGAGCCCTTCACCAAGGAGCCGTACGGAATCGGCCTCAAGCACGCCGACTCGGACTTCAAGTCGTTCGTGAACAACTGGCTGAAGACCATCCAGAAGGGCGGCCAGTGGGGCAAGGCGTGGAAGACCACGCTCGGCACCGTGACCGACTCCGCCATTCCCACGCCCCCGGAGATCGGCTCGGTCCCCGGTTCCTGACGGGTCGGGATGCGCGCGGAGTGCACACATCCTCCGCGCGCATCCGACCTCAGCTCCACCACCCCTCCCTCTTCCGCCTTCGCTTGTGAGTGACGAATGAACCCTCTGATCGACAACCTCGGGCCCATCGCCCAGGCGCTCGGCACGACCCTGATGATGGCCGTCATTGCGGGCGTCGGCTCGATCGTGCTCGGCGTGCTCGTCACGGTCGCACGGGTCAGCCCCATCCCGATCTTGCGCGGCGCGGCGTTCCTCTACGTTCAGTTCTTCATCAACGTCCCGCTCCTCGCGCTGCTGCTGCTCGCTGTGTTCGCGCTCCCGGATGCGGGCATCCTGTTGCCCCTGACGCCCACGGCGATCATCGTGCTCACGGTCTACGAAGCCGCGTATGTGGCCGAGGCCGTGCGAAGCGGCGTCAATACCGTCTCTGTCGGCCAGGTCGAAGCATCCCGAGCCCTCGGCCTCACCCTCTCGCAGTCGCTGCGCTTCGTCGTCGTGCCGCAGGCGCTGCGCGCGGTCGTGCAGCCGATCGGCAACGTGATGATCGCCCTCGCGATGAACACGGCCCTCGCCGCAGCCGTCGGAGTCGTCGAGCTCACCGCCGAGGTCAACAAGGTCAACCTCGTGGCGGCGCAGCCCATCCTCATCTTCTCCGGCGCGGGCTTGATCTACATGGCCATCGCTCTGGCCATCGGCCTCGCCGCCGGATGGGTCGAACGAAAGGTGGCGATCGTCCGATGACCGCCCAGCTCATCCCCGACCGTCCCGCCCCGGCACGCGCCCGCAAGCCGAAGCGGCAGTACGGCGCCTCGTTCATCTACGACCAGCCGGGACCCCGGGGCAAGCGGCACATCCTGCTCGGATCCGTGATCAGCTGTGCGGTGTTCGTCATCGTCATCGGGCTCGGCCTGTGGCAGTTCGCGTCGCACGGTCAGCTCGCGCCCGAGCGCTGGGCGCCGTTCACCGAGTGGGCGATCTGGAGCTACCTGCTCGTCGGGCTCCTCGGCACCCTGCTCGCCGCCGCGATCGTCGCCGTTCTCGGCGGAGCGCTCGGCCTGCTCCTCGCCCTCGGCCGGATGAGCCACCAGCGCTGGCTGCGCTGGCTCAGCTCGATCTACATCGAGATCGCCCGCACCGTTCCCGTGCTGCTCCTGATCTACCTGATGCTTTTCGGCCTGCCCCAGATCGGCATCAACCTGCCGACGCTCTGGAAGCTCGTCGTTCCGCTGACCATCGCCAACTCTGCGGTCTTCGCCGAGATCGTGCGCGCCGGCGTCGCCAGCCTTCCGCGCGGTCAGCGCGAAGCCGCCCTGAGCCTCGGGATGCGTTCCACCCAGGCCATGCGCTTCGTGGTGCTCCCGCAGGCCCTCCGCAACGTGGCGCCGTCGCTCGTGACCCAGCTCGTCAGCCTGCTGAAGGACACCTCGCTCGGCTACATCGTGGCCTTCACCGAGCTGCTCTACCGCGGACAGGTGCTCGCCTCGTATCTGCACCTGCTCATCCCGACATACATCGCCGTGACCGCGATCTACCTCGTCGTCAACGGCAGCCTCTCTTTCCTGGCGTCGCGTCTGCAACGCGGCTCGCGTCGACGCCCCGCCAAGCAGCCTCCCCTGCCGGGACTCCCGGCCATCGATCACACGAAAGCCGCGAATGTCTGAGTCGCCCACCGCATCCGTTCCCACTGCATCCGTTCCCACCGTCGCTCTGCCGGACGGCGGACCCTCGCTCGCCGAGCTGGCCGCCGTCACACGCTCGGGCATGGTCGAGAGCCGTCACTTCGGGTCGCTCGTCGCGGTCGACCCGTCGGGCGCTCCCCTGCTCGAACTCGGGGCTCCGGATGCCGTGGTCTTGCCGCGCTCGACCGTGAAGCCCCTGCAGGCACTCGCCTGCCTCACCGCGGGTGCGCCCCTCTCCGGTCCGGAACTGGCCATCGCGGCCGGCAGCCACACCGGCGAGGACGAGCACGTGCGGATCGTGCGCGCCATCCTGGAGCGCGCCGGTCTGGACGAGAGCGCGCTCGGCTGCCCGGTCGACCGTCCAGAGGATGAGGAGACCTTCGAGCGCCTGGTGCGCGCGGGCGAACCGCGGACGCGCATCCGGATGAACTGCTCCGGCAAGCACGCAGCCATGCTGCTCGCCTGCTCGGTCAACGGCTGGTCGACCCACGACTACCTCGACACGGACCACCCGCTGCAGCAGCACGTGCGCGCCACGATGGCCGAGGTGACCGGCGTCCCGGTCTCGCACGACGCCATCGATGGCTGCGGCGCACCCTCTTCGGAACAACGGTGCGCGGCATCGCGCAGGCGTTCCGCGCCCTCGTGCAGGCCGGCCCCGAGACGCCGGCAGGCCAGGTCGCGGCGGCGATGCGCGAGCATCCCTTCTACGTCGGAGGCTCCGGCCACCAGAACTCGACACTGATGGAGACCGTACCGGGAGCACTCGCGAAGGGCGGCGCCGAGGGAGTCATCGGTGTGGCGGCGGCCGATGGAACCGCTGTGTCCATGAAGGTCATCGACGGCAGCCCGCGTGCCACGACCGTTCTCGCCCTGCGGGTGCTCGAAACCTTGGGCGTCGACATCTCGGGCGCGACCGCGCTGACCAGTGTCGCGATCCTCGGCGGCGGCGTTCCCGTCGGCGAGATCCGGGTCGGCGGCGACCTCGCCACCGCGCTCGGGGCCGCCGCGTGACCGCGGTCGAGGTCTGCCTCGACGACCTCGACGGAATAGCGATCGCGGAACAAGCCGGCGCCGACCGCGTCGAGCTCTGCGCATCCCTCGCCGACGGCGGCATCACCCCGAGCATCGGCACGGTCGCCGTTGCGCTTCGAGCAGCGACCCGCATCGGCGTGAACGTGCTGATCCGCCAGCGGCCGGGCGACTTCGTGTTCAGTCCCGCCGAAGTGGATGCGATGGTCGCTGACATCGTCGCGATGCGCGCTCTTCCGAACCCCGCGGGCGTGACGCTCGCCTTCGTGATCGGGGCCCTGCTGCCCGACGGCACGATCGACGCTGCGGCGACCCGACGGATGCTCGACGCGTGCGGGGATGCGCCCGTCACCTTCCACAAAGCCTTCGACCAGGTGCCCGACCTGTTCGCCGCTCTCGACCAGCTGATCGAGCTGGGCATCGCGCGCGTCCTGACCTCGGCCGGAGCTGCGACCGCGCTCGAAGGCGCCGCGACACTCGCCTCTCTGGTGGCGCATGCGCGCGGACGTCTGAGCATCCTCGCCGGCGGTGGGGTGCGACCCGCCAACGTGGCCGAGCTCGTCGGGCTCACGGGCGTGACCGAGGTACATCTGCGAGCGGGAGTCGCCGCGCCGAGCGCTTCGAGCGTGGCGGGCGGCGCACCGACCGCTTACGATTCGGGCATCCGGATGGTCACCTCGGCAGCTGTCATCCGTGACCTCCTCGACCAGCTGGGCCGCCCGAGCGGGGTCGCGGCGTGAGCGCCGCCGTTCTCGCCGTGGACCTCGGCGGCACCGCGATGAAGGGTGCGGTGGTCACCGAGAACGGTGAGACCGTCGCCGAGCTCACCCGTCCGACGCCGCCCGCCGACGTGGTCGCCGCACTGATCGCGCTCTTCCACGACCTGCGCGCCCTGACCTCGGACCTCGGGATCACCGTCGTCGGCGCCGGCGTCGCCACCCCGGGCATGGTGGATGAGGAGCGCGGCATCGTGCTCTACGCCTCCAATCTCGACTGGCGCGACGTCCCACTGCTCGACGCTCTGCGCGAGGCGCTCGACGTTCCGGTCGCCCTCGGGCACGACGTGCGCGCCGCCGGACTCGCGGAGCGGCTCATCGGCGCAGCCCGCGGAACCGAGGACTTCGTGCTCGTCCCGATCGGAACCGGCGTGGCTGCCGCGCTGGTCACGGCGGGCGAGACGATCACGGGCGCGACGGGCGCTGCCGGCGAGTTCGGGCACATCCCGGTGATCATGGACGGCGAACTGTGCACCTGCGGCCAGCGCGGCTGCCTCGAGGTGTACGTGTCCGGAGCCGGATTGGCCCGACGATACGCCGCAGCCGGAGGCACCGAGTCGAGCTCACGCGAGATAGTCGGTCGCCTCGGCGCGGACCCGATCGCAGACCGCGTGTGGGAAGAAGCGGTCGATGTGCTCGCGCAGGGGTTGAACATCCTGACCCTGCTGCTCGACCCCACGGTGATCGTGCTCGGCGGAGGCTTCTCACGGTCGGGGGATGCGCTCTTCACGCCCCTGCGCGCCCGGATGTCTGCGGGTCTCGCGTGGCGCCCGAGCCCGCAGGTGGTGCGCAGCGAGCTCGGCGGCGATGCCGGACGGATCGGCGCGGCCATCCTGGCGTTCCGCGCTGCCGGCCGCGGACACGTCGTTGAGGAGTGGTCCGCCGCCGCCGTCGCCTGACTCGAGTCGTGCGAAAAGTGCGGTTGGCGCATGCTTCACCACCCTTTGGCACGATCGCACTTCGGCCCGCGCGTCGAGTCGTGCGAAAAGCGCGGTCGACCCCTCCTGCATTGCACTTTTCGCACGATCGGTCGCGGCATCCGGGCATGACGGCGTGCCGCCGGGCGCTCTGCCCGGCGGCACGACCATCCGTGCTCACTTCGTGTTGTGGATGCGGTGCACTCGCTTCACCGACGTGCGATTGCGAGCTCCGAACATCAGCACCACCCCGGCGAGCGCCAGCAGAGCCGCGATCGCGCCGAGCCCGAGGTCGTCGGACCCGGTCTGAGCCAACGTCTCTGCAGCGTCCGACCCGAGCAGCGTCACCGCGCCGGTGGCGGCCATCGTGGTGCCTGCCGACACTCCAATCGTCGACGTGCCCGGAGAGCCGGGAACGGTCGGAACCGTCGGAACCGTCGGATCGGTCGGGTCGGTCGGATCGGTCGGCGTCGCCACCCCAGTGTCAGCGCCGTCAGTGCTCGTGTCACCGGCCACACTGATCGCGTTTCCACCCACAGTCACCGGCAGCGCGATCGCGATCGGCAGTTGAGCACCGGTCAGGATGCCCTCATCACCGCCCGTGGTCGCACCCGTTCCCGAGCCCGCCGGGTCACCGCTGCCGCTCGACGAGCCAGAACTGCTCGCGTCACCCAGCACACTGATCGCGTTGCCACCAGCAGTCACCGGCACAGTGGCCCCGACCGGCACCTGGGTTCCGGATGCGACACCATCCGACCCCGAGGTCACCGGACCGCCAGCGGCGCCCGAAGCCGGAGCACCAGTCGGAGCCGCCACCGCCGACCCGCTCGAGGTACTGTCACCCAGCACACTGACCGCGTTACCACCGGCCGTCACCGGCACAGCGGCACCCACCGGCACCTGCGTGCCCGACAGGATCCCGTCGTCGCCAGACGTGGTCAACCCGCCGGGTGCGGCCCCGGAGGAACCCTCGGCCACGGGCGCTGTGCCCGCTTGGCTCGCGCCCATCGACGAGCTGTCACCCAGCACACTGATCGCGTTTCCGCCGACCGTCACCGGCACAGCGACATCGATCGGCTCCTGGGTTCCGGATGCGATGCCGTCGCTCCCGGAGGTAGTCGGCGCGACAGCCGGTTGCGAAGCCGCCGGAGCACCGGGCGCCGCACCACTCGACGAGTCGGTGCTCGACGAGTCGCCGACCGCGCTGACGGAGTTTCCGGACACGGTGACCGGAACGCTCACGTCGGCGATGGCCTGCGTACCCGAGAGCACGCCACCCAAGCCCGACGTGGAGACGGCCGGAGCCGGCGCTGCGGCCGGAGCCGGAGCATCCTGAGCCCCAGCGGTCGACCCGCTGCTCGACGAGTCGCCGAGCAGGCTGATCCCGTTTCCGCCGAGAGTGACCGGAACGGTGATGCTGACAGCCGCTTGGCTGCCGGAGGCGACCCCGTCGTCACCGCTGGACTCGGCGGCGTTCGCCACACCGACTCCAGCCGCTGAGAGGCCGCCGAGGAAGAGGGTGAACCACAACCCCCTCGACACGTACTTGTTCATGAGAATTGCCCTTCGATTGAGTGTTTGTGCTCCCAGAACGGGGAGCTCGGTCGCGTTCCGCCATGAGGGCGGAGCGGACCCACTCAGTCGGGGCTGGTGTCGTGGTCGGCGACGGCGGACGCCGGAAGACGGTCGTCCGAAGAGAGTCCCTGCATCCCGCGCACAGGCGCGAACAGGGCGAGGAAGACGGCGGTCGCGGCCGACAGGCCGGCAGCGCCCGATCCGGATGAGGACACACCGCTCCCCGAGACGGCCCCCTGCGCGAACGGAGCGAGACCGCCCGGCGGGGCCGGGGACTGGGGTGACGACCCGGTCGACCCGACGACCGGCCGATGCACTCCACGCGCCCCGAAAAGCAGGGGTTCTTGGCCGACGGCGGCGACCGGATCTGTCGGTGCGACACCGACGGCGACGGCTGCTCCGAGCCCACCTGACACCGCGGCGACGACCGCTTCACCATCACTTGAAGCGGTCGACGTCAGCGGTTCGACCGCCTCCGTCACCACAGGAGCGAACGAACCGAGAGCGTGGTCGACGGCGCCAGCGACGGGATCGACGACGACGCCCAGGGGCCGGTCACCGAGAAGCTCTTGAGTGATCGGGATGCGCGCCACCACCGCATCGACAGCACCCGTCACCGGGGCGGTCACCTGTGAAACCGGTGCGGACGCGACAATGTCGGCAATCCCGGTCGCGACTGGAGCCACCACGGATGAGGCCACTCGGCGGGTCGGCGCGGGCAGCGAGTTCGCAACCGGGCGCACGACGGCCGAAGCCACCTCGCCGACGGGTGACGTGACACTGGAGACGACACCCGACACGGCCCCGTCGACCCGGGTGACCAGCGAACCGACCGACTCGAGGACGGAGTGCGTGGCAGGCTCGGGCGGGGCCGGTTCCGCTGCTGAAGCGGTCGCCCCTCCGAAGAAGAATCCGAGGAGCGCGATGCCCGCGCCACCGATCAGGGACCCGGCCAGGAGCCGCGCCGGAGTGAGGAACGAGCGCCGTCCATCGGCCTGCTCACCATCCATCGCGATCACCCCCTGACCGTTCGATAGGGCAGACCATACTCCTCTGTCTACCCGACGGGAAGAGGCTGCTCGGTCTTTTTCGCGGCGCTGCGGCGAGCGAGCCGTCGGGCTGTGACCGCTGCGAAAGCCATCACGATGACCGCGCCTACTGTGATGAGCGAGCCCGCCCAGAGGGGCGACGTGTAGCCGAGATCGGCTGTGATCGTGAGCCCGCCAATCCAGGCTCCGAGCGCATTGCCGAGGTTGAACGCGGCGATGTTGGCGCCGGATGCGAGGGTGGGAGCGTGCTCGGCGTACTTCATCACGCGCATCTGCAGACCGGCGACCGTCGCGAATCCGAAGAAGCCCATGAGCAGCAGCGCGGCGATCGTGGCGACCTGGTTCACTGCGACAAGAGCGAACGCAGCGAGCACGACAGCGAGCCCGGCGAGGATGATGATCAGGCTCTTGTCGAGGGCGCGGTCGGCGAAACGTCCGCCGAGGGCGTTGCCCACGAACATCCCGACGCCGAAGACGATGAGCAGCCACGGAACCGCAGCGGATGCGAAGCCGGAGACGTCGGTGAGCGTGTACGCGATGTAGGTGAAGGCCCCGAACATCCCGCCGAAGCCGAGCACGGTGACCGCGATCGAGAGCCACACCTGGCCGGAGCGGAAGGCGGTCAACTCGTGCCGGAGTCCCGCGCTCGGCGCAGCATCCGTCGACCGCGGCACGAGCACGGCGACGCCGATCAGCGCGATGACCCCGATCACCGTGATCGCCCAGAACGTGGAGCGCCAGCCGAGGGCCTGACCGAGCAGCGTGCCGAACGGAACGCCGAGCACGTTGGCCGCGGTGAGGCCGGTGAACATGATCGCGATCGCGCTCGCCTTCTTCTCGGGGGCCACCATTCCGGCCGCGACGACCGACCCGATCCCGAAGAACGCGCCGTGGCAGAGGGCGGCAAGGATGCGTCCCGAGAGCATGATCTCGTAGCTGGGGGCGATCGCAGACAGGGCGTTTCCTGCGATGAAGAGCACCATCAGGCCGATGAGAACGGGCTTGCGGGGAAGACGCGTGACGGCGGCGGTGAGGCCGAGCGCGCCCACCACGACGGCGAGCGCATAGCCTGAGATGAGCCAGCCCGCCGCCGCCTCGTCGACGTGGAAGTCCGCTGCCACCTCGGGCAGCAGCCCGGCGATGACGAACTCGGTGAGGCCGATGCCGAAGCCGCCGAGGGCGAGGGCGATGAGACCGATGGGCATGGGAACTCCCTGAAGGCATTTCGGATTGGTGGATGCGCCGCGTACTCTATTAGTTGCAGGCGCGTCATAAATAGTTGCACATGCAACTACTTCGCGCAACCCTGTTTCACGACCCCGTAGACCACACAGCGACACCAGGAGGCCCCGGATGGGAATCGCCGACGACGCCCTCGAGGTGCGTGCCCACGGTTGGCGCACCCTCGCCGCGCTCCACAACTTCATCGAGAACGAGCTCGAGCGCTCGCTGAGCAAAGAGGTCAACCTCTCGGTGGTGGAGTACACGGTGCTCGACGCGCTGAGCCGCCAGGATGGCTGGCACATGCGGATGCAGCAGCTCGCACGCGCGAGCGCGCTCAGCCCCAGCGCCACCACCCGGCTCGTCAACCGGCTCGAAGAGCGAGCGCTGCTCACGCGCGTGCTCTGCGACGACGATCGCCGCGGGATCTACACCGAGCTGACCGCGGCCGGCCACCATCTGCTCGACCAGGCCCGGCCCATCCACGACACTGCGTTGGAGCGAGCGCTCGCCGAGGCGAACGAGCTGCCCGAGCTCGCCGGACTCATTTCCGCGCTCCCCCAGCTCGCCCTCGCCCACTGATTGCGAAAGCTCCCCATGCTCAGAACCATGTTCAAGTCGAAGATCCACCGCGCCACGGTGACGCACTCCGACCTCCACTACGTCGGATCCCTCACCGTCGACCTCGACCTGCTCGACGCGGCCGACCTTTTGCCGGGTGAGCAGGTGAGCGTCGTCGACATCGCCAACGGCAGCCGCTTCGAGACCTACCTGATCGCGGGCGAGCGCGGCAGCGGTGTCATCGGCGTGAACGGCGCGGCCGCGCACCTCGCCGAGATCGGCCACCTCGTGATCGTCATCTCGTACGCCCAGCTGACGGATGCGGAAGCCCGCGTCTTCGAGCCGACCGTCGTGCACGTCGACGCCGCCAACCGCATCCTGGCCGTCGGCACCGACCCCGCCGCCGCCCTCACCCCCGACACCGCGCGACCCCCATACGCCCTCCCCTGACCCGCCCCTCCCCCTCTCTCCCCCTCCCTCCTCCTCCCCTCCCTCCTTGCGCCCGTCGAGTGTGGAGTTTCTACCGTTTTCGGGCGCTCAAAACGGTAAATACTCCACACTCGACGTTCGGAAGGGGTGGGGTGGGGATAAGTACCGAGCGCGTCAGCGCAGGATCTCGACGAGCGCGACCCACGAGAAGATGACCGCGGCGATCAGTGCCACGATCGTGGCGAGCGCGACGATGAGCAGGCCCACGGGCATCCCGAACACCAGCAGCACGCCGCCCACTGCGAAGATGACGAGCGGCACCACGAACGACGCGATGTGCCCCGCGTCGTACTGGTGCAGCGTCCCGGGAGTCTGATCCTGCACGATGGCGCGCGCCGCGAGCACCGCAATCACGCCACAGCCGAGCGTTCCGACCAGCACCTCCACCCCGAACCCCCACACTGCCTGGTTCGGGATGAGCGCAAGGCACGCAAGAACAACGCCCAGGATGAGCGCAGCAACGGCAGCACCGGCCCGGGCCGCGAGTCCCCGCGACTCCGCGATCTGCCGGATGTTCACGGACAGCGCGACGATCAGCAGCCCGCCGAGTGCGGCACCGGCCCCGGCGATGGCCACGTTGAACTCCGTCCACGGCTCAAGCGCAGCATCCATGCCTGACAGAGTAGCGAGCCGCTGCCAGTATCGGCCGCACCCTGGTGCGCGGCCGGAGGCATGGCGTATAACGGTGCCATGAGCGACGCGATCACCAACTGGATCGACCTCTACCGCCGGGCGTGGGAGTCCAACGACCCCGACGACATCCGCGCGCTCTTCACGGAGGACGCCTCCTACCGCACCGAACCGTTCGCCGAGCCCTGGGACGGCCACCTCGAGATCGTGGAGGGGTGGCTCGATGCGCAGGACGATCCCGGTGCCGCCGTCTTCGAATGGCGGCTGGCGGGTCGAGACGGCGCACTGTTCTTCGTCGAAGGCCTCACCGAATACAGGGAGGGTCCCACCTACAGCAACCTGTGGGTGGTCCGCCTGGCGCCCGACGGTCGTGCCGAAGAGTTCACCGAGTGGTGGATGGAGCAAGGCGACGGCTCAGACTAAGCCCGATCGGCGCGGGCGCCATCACGGTCACAGCGACCCCAGCCACAGCCCTAGGCCGGCCGCGGCGAGCGCCAGCACGAGCATCCCGAAGCCGTTGACGAGGGCAGCCCGGTACCGCCGCTGCTGAGCAAGACGCACGGTCTCGTAACTCGCCGTGCTGAACGTCGTGTAGCCGCCGAGAAACCCCGTGCCCAGGATGGCGCGCCACTCGGCGGGCAACCCGTGGGCGAGCGCCAACCCGGTCACGAGCCCCAGCAGGAACGACCCGGTGACATTGATGACGGTCGTGCCGAGCGGAAAGTTGATCGCGAAGCGACTCCGTAGAAACGTGTCGAAGACCAGCCTGGTCACGGCGCCGAGACCGCCCGCAGCGGCGACGGCGAGCACGAGCAGCGGCGTCACCGTCGTGCTCCCGCGCGACCCAGGCGTGCCGCGAGCGCGATCCCCGCGACCGAGGCAAGGGCTCCGACCAGGATGGTCGCGACCGCGTACACGACGCTGCCCCCGACGTTCTGCGCGACGATCAGACCGTCCGCATCGACCGCGAACGCGCTGTAGGTCGTGAAGCCACCGAGGATGCCGGTGCCGACGAAGAGGCGCACATCGCGGCGCATCCCCTCGTCAGGACCGCGCAGCGCGAGTGCCTCGAGAAGCATGCCGAGCAGGAATGCTCCGACGACGTTGATGCCGAAGGTCGCTACCGGCAGCCCGGCCACGGACGGCACAGCCGCGGACACGAGATATCGAACCGTGGTCCCGAGCGCGCCGCCGATGAAGACCAGGGCGATGTAGCGCCAGCGGAGATGCACCGGCTCACTATACCGGCGGATCCTCCCACGGCAGCTTCCCATCGCCGGTGACCGGCGCGAGCGGAACGACGATCACCGGTCGTTGCTGCCGGTGCGCGAGATGCACGGCGATCGACCCGTTGAAGAACTCCCGGATGCTGCCCCGCAGCCCCGCCTCGCGGGTTCCGACCACGATGTAGCGCGCATCCACCTGGTCGGCCAGCCGCGCGAGCGCCCACGATGGATCACCGGCGAGTTGCTCCAGGCTGTAGCGCACGCCCAGTCTGTCGACGACGCCCCGGATGTGCGCGTCGAGCTCCGGATCGAACTGCTCCTTCTCGGTCTCCGGCAGATCGGGGTCGTACGGCAGCGCGACCACCGTTCCGTCCACATAGCTCGAGACCAGGTACCGGTTCGGGTCGACGTTCGCGCAGACCAGCGGGACGTCGAGGTCGTCGGCGAGCCGCGCCGCGTGCTCGAGCACCTTCACCGGCTGCCCGGGGACCACTGCGACGAGAACACCGCCCCTTTGCGTGTTGTCGGTTCCGCTCATGTGTCCAGTGTGAAGCGCGGGCGCCCCCTCGTCCAGCACCCGCTCCGGGGGCACCCTTGGCCTGACAGGGATGCTGGGGTACCGTCACGACAAGACACCCTCGAAGGGAGCCCGATGAGTTTCGAGAAGCCGCCCCTGCCGCGCGAGCGACGGCGGACGACGCGTGGCCTGCGACCCCTCCCCGAGCTGACGAAGGATCTGGTCGCCCAGTTGCGCCGCCTCGTCGCCGGAGAGCTCGCGCTGTTCAAGGCCGAGATGACGAAGAAGGCCAAGGCGGCCGGAATCGGCGCGGGCCTCCTGGTCGGCGCGCTGGTGTTCGTCTTCTTCGCACTCTGCGCGCTCGTCACGACGGCGGTTCTCGCTTTCGCGCTCATCCTGCCGGCGTGGCTGGCCGCACTCGTCGTCGCCGGGATCCTGATCGTGCTCGCCGTCATCTTGGCGCTGATCGGACGCGCCAGTCTCAAGCGCGGTGTCCCGCCGGTTCCCGACGACCTCAAGCAGGAGCTCAGCGACGACGTCAAGGCATTGAAGGGGCAGCAACCGTGACTTCCACCCGACCGGAGCGTGCGCCCATCCCGAAGGACGCGGGCATCAACGTCCTCAAGCTCGACCTCGAGAAGACCAGGGATGAACTGGCTGAGACCCTCGATGACGTCTTCGCCACATTCAACCTCGGGGTGCAGATCCGCTCGCATCCCGTGTTCTTCGCCGGACTCTTCCTCGCCGTGGTGGGCGCCGCCGCCGGAGCCGTTGCGATGCTGACGCGAAGACGCTCGCGGGGATGAAGCACGTCTCCTGGTTCCGCCTGCCGTGGGGCTTCATCCTGAAGCGCACATTCCGCAGCTTCACGGTCGACGCGTGCACCGACCTCGCCGCGGGTCTCACGTACTTCGCCGTGCTGTCGCTGTTCCCGGCGATGATCGCTCTGGTGAGCATCCTGGGCCTGATCGGGCAGAGCGAGGCCGGGATCAACGCTCTGTTCGGCATCGTCGAAGAAGTGGCGCCGGGCGCTCTTGATGCGGTGAAGGGGCCGATCGAGAATCTCGCCTCCTCGCCGGCGAGCGGCTGGGCGCTCGTGATCGGAATCGTCGGCGCCGTCTGGTCCGCGTCGGGATACGTCGGCGGCTTCGGCCGGGCGCTCAACCGGGTCTTCAGCATTCCGGAGGGGCGGCCCGCCGTCTCGCTCCGTCTCACCCAACTCGGGGTGACGATCGCCGCGCTCATCCTGATCGCCATCGTCGCGGTGCTCCTCGTGGTCTCGGGTCCCGTGGCCACGGCGATCGGCGACGCGATCGGCATCGGCGAGACCGCCCAGGTCGTGTGGTCGGTGCTCAAGTGGCCGGTGCTCATCGTGGCGCTCGTGCTGCTGGTCGCTCTGCTGTACTACGCCACCCCGAACGTGCGGCAGACGAAGTTCCGCTGGCTGACGACCGGCTCGGTCGTGGCCATCGTGCTGCTCGGGATCGCGTCGGCCCTGTTCGCGCTCTACGTCGCCAACTTCGGCAATTACGACAAGACATACGGGTCGCTCGCAGGGATCATCGTCTTCCTGCTGTGGATCTGGATCGCCAACGTCGTGCTGCTGCTCGGTGCCGAACTCGACTCGGAGGTGGAGCGGGCACGCGAACTGGTCCACGGGATCGAGGCCGACGAACGCGTCCAGCTGCCCCTCAAGTCGCGCAAAGCGCTCGCGAAGGCGGAGGATGCGGCAGCGGGCGACATCCTCGGCGCCCGAGCGATCCGTCGCCGCTACCGTGACACCTGAACCCGCGCGGCAGCTGGCCCGGTCTGGCTAGGCTCGGCACATGAGCATCGACCATCCCGGCGCCGGGCTTCCGGATGCCCGCGGCCGCACGGGCCTGCACCTGACCGGCCGTGACCTCGACCGGAACGCGGATGTGCGCATCCGGGACGTCGAGGTCACGAGTGACGGCTGGCACGTGTTGCGCCGCACGACCTTCGAATTCCGCGGTCGCGACGGCACTTGGACCACCCAGCAGCGCGAGACCTACGACCGCGGCAACGGCGCGACGATCCTTTTGTACGACCCGGATGCGCGCACCCTGCTGCTCTCACGGCAGTTCCGCTTTCCGGCGTACGTCAACGACCATCCCGACGGTCTCCTGATCGAGACTGCCGGGGGCCTGCTCGACGACGACTCCTCGGAGGACGCGATCCGTCGAGAGGCTTCGGAAGAACTCGGTGTGACTCTCGGCGAGCTCCGCCACCTGTTCGACCTCTACATGAGCCCCGGTTCGGTCACCGAGCGGGTGCACTTCTTCGCGGCGCCGTACACGCAGGCCGATCTCACCGGACCGGGCGGCGGGGTCGAGGAGGAAGGCGAGGAGATCGAAGCCGTCACCGTCGGCTACGACGAAGCCCTCTCGATGATCGCCGACGGCCGGATCGTCGATGGCAAGACGGTCATCCTGCTGCAGTGGGCGGCGCTCAACCTCTTTTAGGCGACGAGCTCGCCGCCGCCGGTCGCTAAACGCTGATCGACGCCGACGTTCCTAGAACGCTTCCATCCGCACCAAGTGCCTGCACCACCGCCGTCGCGGCTTTCGGCACGAGAAGCGAGGTCTCGAACCCCGAGCGCTTCACCTCGCCGACAGCCACCGGGTCCCCGCCGCTCGCTGTCAGTATTCGCCACGACTTGACCGTGGTCGCGCCGTTCCAGCTCGCGTAGACGCGCATCCGGTCGCCCTCGACCCGAGCCGCCGCGTCGGGTTTCGTCGTGGGCTGCGCGCTCCACTCGTGACGGTACGACCGGTAGGAGATACCACCGAGGGTCGCTTCGTAGATCGCCTTTCCGCCCGCCGTGAATTCCGTGACGGCAGGATCGGTACCCCAGCCGACGAGCACATTGCCGTTGGCGAGCACCTGCACACTGCCCATCGCCGTGCCGAGATGCTTGTCGTAGGTGTACTCCTGCTCCAGAGTCGCCTCGGTCTCGGCGGCGTTCAGGGAGAACTTCATTCCGCGGGACTGGCCGTCCGTGCCGGAGTAGAGGTGGTTGTCGAAGAGGGTGATCGTGCCGTCGGTGTGCCTGCGAACGTCGTGCTGCCAGGCGAACACGGCATCCTGAGCGATCTTGATGTCGCTCTTCTTGCCCCCGAACCGCCAGCGGATCTTGCCGGTGGTCCGATCGATCGAGTAGATGGTGTGGGTGTGCCGGGCCGACACGAGGAGGGTGTCCCCGTCCTCTTCCACCGCGTTGAGATGGTACGCGTCGAAGGCTCCGCCGGCAGTGGTGCCGTCGTGTCCTTCGTCCTGGGTGAGGCCGAGGTAGGTCTCGGAGATCGGGATGTGGTCGAGCGCGCTCCAGTCGAGCAGCACTTTGCCGGTGGCCACGTCGATCTCCTGCACGTGGCAGTCGTAGACGTAGCCGTTCTTCGGGCCGCCGATCGAGCTGAGGTCGGATTTCTTCACCACGTAGATCGTGATGAGGGCCGTTCCCCGGTCGGTCAGGTTGAATTCGTGCAGGTCGGCGTCGAGGTCGTTGCCGGCGGCCACCGTAGCGATCGGTGTGTACGTGGTATCGAGGATCGTGCCGGATCCCGCGCCGTGCCCGCCCGTGCTCTTGCCCGACCAATAGGTGAGAACCGGGGCGCCCTGGTAGGCCTGCACCTTGAGGTCGGTGAGATTCACCTTGGTGGGCTCGATCCACACGGGCTCACCGTTCTCACGCATGATCAGGCCGTTGAAGCCCTTCTCCTGCTGGGTGACGAAGAGGAGTCCGGGTGCGGTGGTCCCGGTCTTCCAGCTCGTCACCTGCGGAACGCTCAGCGTGGTGCTCACGAAGGAGCGGGCCGCCGGTTTGCCGGTGGCGGATGCGCTCGGGGTCGGCCGCAGTGTCGAGGCCGAGGATTCGGGGGTGTCTCGCGTCGCGAAGAACACGCCGGCGAGCACGCCCGCTCCCACAAGACTGCCGCCTGTGATCAGCGCGCGCCGACTGAGGTTCGTCGCCCGATCGGGTTTGTCGGTATCCATCAGATACCACTATCCGCGTGAAACTTGGGGAGTTCTAGCCCTCGCCTTTGTGTCTCCAGTGAGCTTGCCTGGACCAGATCGCGGCGGGGTCCGGGCGGGTGGCGGGGGCGGGTGGCGGGGCGCTTTCCGCGTCTTCGGGTCACGCAGAAAGCCGCCCCGCTCCCGTCTGCCTTCCACACGTCCGGTCGGCTTGACGGGCCGCGCACGAGATTACCTGCGTCGGCCGGGCGGTTGAGTGCCGAGTACGGTCCACACGACAAGCCGGGCTTCACAGAGCACGCACGGCGCTCGTCAGGGGATCGATACCGCCAGCTCGACGCCACCCGCGCGCTCAGTGAGGAGCACATCGGCGGCGCGGGCCAGGTCACGCAAACCAATGCCCGGGCGTGCCGCGGCCACCTTTCCGCCGGAGGTCACGACCACGCGAACACCATCGCCCTCCGGCGAGATCGCGAGTGACACCGGGGAACCGTCGCCGTGGCGGACGGCGTTGGCCAGCCCCTCCGAGATCGTGTCGATCACGGCTTCGCTGCGTGCGTCATCCGCGAGGCTCGCCCAGACCGCGTCGTCGATGTGCGCGTCGAGTGCCATGGCCGAGCGCCAGGTCTCGACGACCCGCTCGAGGCGGGCCCGCGGATCCGGTCGGCTGGTGCTCTCCGCCAATTGCGTCCGGATGCGCTCGAGCGCTTCACGGACCACCTCGGAGGCATCGCCCGTGGCATCGGTGCGCAAGGCCAGGGCCTGCGCTATCAGCTCGGCCTGCACCGTCGAGTGCAACAAGTGCGCGAGACGGATGCGCTCCCGGTCGTACGCGACGCGCATCCGGGCGGTCGCCTCCACACTCGCCCGCATCGAAACCTCGAGCTCACGCTGGTCGGCACGCAGACGATCGGTCAGGGATGCGACGAGCGCCCCCGCGAGCGCGATCACCGGGTAGAGGCACGCCTGAAACCAGACGAACTCCTGGTTGAGGCCGAGCATCCCGAGCATGGCGCTGCTCTCTGCCACGAGCAGCCCGCCCACGACGGCGTATCCCCCGACGAGCACACCGACTCGCATTGCGGCACCGGATGCGCGGGCCGCCCACCAGGTGACGATCGCGTTGCCGCCCCAGGCCAGCAGAAAGCCGACGACCGCCTGCACGCCCGCGACGGCGAAGCCGTAGTTGCCGATCGCGTACGGGGCGACCAGCATGGCGAAGAGCAAGGCCGTGAACAGAGCCGGCGCCGGGACCATCCCACCGAGAACGGAACCGAACCACTCCCGCCCGCGCGAGGAGGTTGCTGGTGTCGCGGCGCTGCCGTTCTCGACGCCCTCCTCCGCCTCGAACAACTCGTGGCTGAGCGGACGTACGACGTCGTTCGCGAGCGAACGCAGCAGTGCCGATGCAGCGGTGGCGTCGATCCCCGGCGTGGCCGCCTTGCGAACTTCGGCCTCGATGGAGTCGAGAACCATGGCCTTGCGGGAGTCCCTCAGCTCCTCGGTGCGACGGCGAACCGCATCCCCGTCGGCTCGGGCGACTCGCTGCACGGCACCGAGTCGCTGAAAGACGCCGCGGTGCTCGCGGATGAGGCCGACGCTGAGGGCGACGAGGGTGAACACGGTGATGCAGACCACCACGTTGATCGCCACGCGTCCTGGGATGTTGACCGTGTCGATCCGGACGCCGAGCAGCTCGGCCGCGACGAAGAACAGGAAGGGACGGGCGATCCCGACGACCGCGAAGACGACGACGGCCAGGCCGGCCCGCCAACGTTGCGGAGTGAGGGCGAGCACTCCCCATCCGAGCGCGAGCAGCACACCGACGCCCAGATGCACGAGACAGGAGATCGCGAGCCACGCCCAGTCGGGCTGGCCGGCGACCACGTATTGCAGGCCCGACATGAAGGTCACGGCGAACGGAGCCGTGACAACCCAGGACCAGACCGAGATCGGGTTGCGAGCACCGAGCCGCGCGAACAGCTGCGCCGCGGTCATCCGCCGAGTCCGCTCGCCGGGTCGCCGAAGGTCGTGATGTAGAGGGATGCCGCAGCCACTCGGGGCGTGACGGCCTCGCTCCCCGTGAGTCCGAGTGCAGCGAAGATCCGCTCGACACTCTTCTCGACGGCGCGCACCGACACTCCTCGTCGGCGCGCGATCTCAGCGTTCGAAGCCCCCGCCGCGAGGTGGCGGGCCGTGTCGAGCTGGGTCGAACTGAGCGCGAGGATCGCCGCGCGAGCATCCCCAGCCTCCAGTTCACGCGCAACGGGACGGCTCTCGAGGGCGGCTTCAACGGCATCCACCAGCTCGTCGATGCTCTCGATCGCTCCCTTGTTGACGAAGGATGCGCTGCTCACCACATCCCGAGCCTGACCGAGCGCCGCTGCTCGCGAGAGGTTGGAGAGGAAGACGACAGCGACATGCGGCGCGCGGGATCGCACGATGGTCGCGAGATCGACGCCGTTCGGACGTTCGCCGAGGTCGATGTCGGTGACGAGCCCGTCCGGGTCGAAAGTGTCGAGGATCGCGAGCGCACCGGCGGCGTTCTCCCTGGCCTCGACGTCGAATCCGCGCCCGCGGAGGGCGTCGGCGATGAGGAGCGCATGAGGGCGTGATCCTCGACCACGAGGACCCGTCGAACCCACACACCTGCCACCACGAACGCCAGGATAACGCGGTCGCAGGCAGCCTCCGACCGCGCGCTCGACCCCAGTTCGGGCCGATTTCGGGCCCGCCGCTACTCCTTGAGTGCGGCGCCCTTCGCGTTGGCGAAGTCGATGTGGAGGTGGTTGCAGGTGTCCGCGAACGGCGCGAAGTTCTGCAGGCTCATCGACGCCCGGCACCCGATCTGGCCGAGACCGGCTCCGCTCGGGACGATCGGATCGAGAGCGCGGATGAGTTTGATCGACTGCGCGTCGCCGCCGGTGAGCGCGCGCCCGTCGAGGAGGTAGAAGTCGACCGCGTGGCCTCCGCCGTCGGCGTAGTGCGCCGAGGCCGCGCCCGCTCCGAGGATCTGTCCGGTGCAGCGGCGGTTGATGTCGCTGACGCCGACCGAACCGAACGTGTTCAGGGCGACGTCGATGCTCTGCAGCACCCGGTAGTCGATGCCGCAGTTCGGCACGACCTTGCCTTCGGCGAGGTACTGGATCTCCGGGATGTGGTTGGGCGTGTACCCGACGAGCCGCCCGGCCGCCACGGCTCCCATGAGCTTCGCGGCGAGGGTCTGCACCGTGCTGGAGACGTAGCCGGTCTGGGTCGAGTCGAGGGCGACGCTGCTCTGGACCACGCTGTAGTCCTCACGCGTGGCCGACGGCACGGTCGCGTTCGCGGATCCGCTCGTCAGCGTCTGCACGGCCAGCGCGACGCGCACATCCCCGTTTTCGGGAGTTGCGTCGGACGATGCGTAAGCGGGGAGCGCGGCCGTTCCGACCAGACCCGCCACGAGGACCATGAGCATGCCCTGGAACCACGGTCGACGAGAGCTCTTGCGCTGAGCGCGCGCCGGCACGGCCGACGGCTTGTGACGGGTCGCCCAGGCCCGATGCTCGCGCACCTCGCGCAGCGCGCGGCGCCCGGATCGCTGCCGCGTCGGCGTCTCCAGAGCCTCCACCTCGAGGGCAGGCTGGAACGTGCGACGGGCACGCTGGGGCGTACGGGATCGGGGCAAAGAGTCGGGACTTTCTGGGGGTGGCTTCTCGCTGCATCGGGGGTTCGGCCCATCTGCAGCGTTATCGGTTCGTGATCTATCCTGCCTTAAGAGCGCTGAGAGTTCCATCCGGATACATGGAAATCGCCCGCCCCGGGGTTCGCGCGGCCCGGGGCGGACGCTCTGGCGTCACCCCCGCGCGAAGCGCAGAGTGACGAGTTGGAAGGGCCGCAGGGCGACCTCGACGGTGGCGCCGGATGCGCGGATGACCGCGTTCTCCGCCTGTGCTCGTTCGAGCAGATCGGTCTCGACGACCCCGGTGTGATCGAATCCTGCGGTGATCGTCCCGGCCGCCCGCGAGCCGTGCGCTTCGTACAGGCGCACGACCACATCCCCCGAGCCGTCTTCGGCGAGCTTGACCGTCTCGACCACGATCGACGGGGTCGAGGATGCGATCAGCGGCTCGACGGCCGCGCCCGCGGCACGACGAACCGGCAGGTTGAGCCGGTAGCCCTCTTCGATGGCCTCGCCCACTCCGCCCACGACGATGGCGCTCCGCAGCACGTGGCGACCCTGGTCGGCCTCCGGGTCCGGGAACAGCGGCGCGCGCAACAGGGTCTGCCGTACGAGCGAGTACGTCCCGCCGCCGTCGCGCTCGTGCCGCGTGATGTCGTGGCCATACGTCGAGTCGTTGGCGACACCGACACCGAAGCCGGCCTCCGAGACGTGCACCCAGCGGTGCGCGGGCGTTTCGAAGCGCGCGGTGTCCCAGCTCGTGTTCGTGTGCGTCGCCCGCTCGATGTGCCCGAACTGGATCTCCGAGCGCGCGGACGCGGTGTGCACGTCCACAGGCACGGCCAGCTTGAGCATCCGCTGCCGCTCGTGCCAGTCGATCTCGGTCTCGATCTCGAGGCTCGCCGATCCCGCGTTCAGCGTCAGCGTCTGCGTGATCGACGAATCGCCGAAGGTGCGCACCAGCCGCAGCGCGACCGCCTCGGCCGAGTCACTCACGATTTCGATGCTGTCGACCGCGGTCAGATCCTCGCCCGAACGGCGGTACTCGACGTCCACATCCCAGGCGTCCCACTGTGCCGGGGTGTCCCGGAAGAGCTGCAGAAGGTTGGCTCGGGTGCCGGGAGGCAGCACCTCTCGATCGCTCGCCCGCTCGACGATCGACGCGATCAGGCCTGACCCATCGATCCGGATGCGCAGGGCCGGGTTCTCGAGCACGTACCCGTCGCCGTCGGCCGAGATCCGCGCATCCGCACCCACCGAAGCCTGCCCGGCGCTGAACGCGGGCACGCCGTCGATCGCATACGGGGACGAGTTGAACACCAGGGCAGCGCCGCCCGCGCCGGCATCGGACCCGCCGACCACCGCGATCGACTCCGCGATCACGCCCTCGAGCACCTCGGCCACCCGGGCGTAGTTCTCCTCGGCTTGGTCGTGCACCCAGCCGATGGACGATCCGGGGAGGATGTCGTGGAACTGCTGCAGCAGAACGGTGTGCCACGCATCCTGAAGCACCGCCACCGGGTAGTCGGCGCCTGCGCGCACAGCGGCGGTCGTGGCCCACAACTCGGCTTCGTGCAGCAGGCGCTCGCTACGCCGGTTGCCCTGCTTGGTGCGGGCCTGCGAGGTGTACGTGCCGCGGTGGAACTCCAGGTAGAGCTCGCCCGCCCAGACCGGTGCTGGATCGAACTCGGCAGCCGCCGCAGCGAAGAACTCGGAGGGCGCGGCGACCCGCACGGTCGGCGACCCTTCGAGCGAGGCCGTGCGCTTGGCAGCGGCCAGCATCTCGCGCGTGGGTCCACCGCCTCCGTCGCCGTAACCGAACGGCACGAGCGAGGTGTTCCCCTGCCCCTTGTCGGCGTAGTTCTGTTCGGCGTGGGCGAGCTCGATGCCCGACAGCACTGAGTTATACGTGTCGACCGGCGGGAAGTGCGTGAAGATGCGCGTGCCGTCGATCCCCTCCCAGTCGAAGCTGTGGTGCGGGAACTTGTTGATCTCGTTCCACGAGATCTTCTGCGTCAGAAAGTAGTCGGCGCCGGCCGCGCGAGCGATCTGCGGCAACGCTCCGCTGTACCCGAACGAGTCCGGCAACCAGACCTCGCGCGGTTCGAAGCCGAACTCCTCCAGGAAGAACCCCTTGCCGGCGACGAACTGACGCGCCAACGCTTCGGAGCCGGGCATGTTGGTGTCCGACTCGACCCACATCCCGCCAACGGGAACGAATCGGCCCTCGGCGACGCGAATCCGGATGCGCTCGAACAGTTCCGGATAGAACTGCTTCATCCAGGCGAACTGCTGGGCCGACGAGCAGGCGAACACGAACTCCGGATCCTGATCCATCAGGTCGAGCACGTTCGAGAAGGTGCGCGCGCACTTGCGGATCGTCTCGCGCACGGGCCACAGCCAAGCCGAGTCGATGTGCGCGTGGCCCACGGCGAAGATCTTGTGCGCCGTCGTGGTCGCCGGCGAAGCAAGCACCTCCGCGAGCGCGGCACGACCGGCCGCGGCCGTGGCGTTCACGGCGAACGGGTCGACCGCATCCACGGCACGCTCGAGGGCGGTGAAGAGGGATGCGCGCCGCGGCGACTCGAGGGGAAGCACCGCTGCGAGACCGCGCGCGGTCCAGACATCCTGGATGAGCTCCCACACCTCGCGATCGTGATGCACCACCTCAATGCGGCGCAGCGAGTAGATCGGCTGGTCCGACGCCGTGGACTTGCGGCCCACGGGGGTGGGCCTGAAGGACCAGTCGCTGCCCACATCCGGATTCGAGGCTGCTTCGATGAACAGCTCGAAGCTCTCGCCCGGCGCGGCCTGCAGCCGCACGTACCCGTTGAACGGCTCGAGCGCCTTCAGGATGCTGCCGTCGGTCGCGTAGACCAGCCCCTCCGCTTGGAACCCGGCCTGGCCCGACAGGAACCCGAGGTCGACGACGAGCTCGACATCGTCGGGATCGGCCTCCCACTCGGCGGGAACCGTGCCGGTCACCCGGAACCACACCGTGCTCCACGCGTGACCCCAGGGCTGTCCGATCGAGAACGGCTCGAAGGTGTTGCCGACGGCCTGCGCGAACGGCACCGGCTCATCCGGCACCGCCCAGGCCCCGATCGTCACCGGAGCGGCCGCGCGTTCCACGGCTGGGGCGAGACGTTCGCGCAGGAAGCGGTCCACACGCAACTCGACGAGTTGGTTCTGCTGATACAACGAGACTCCTTGGGGTAAGCGGGATGAGGGTGAGCGGATAAAAGAAGTGGGCGTCAGCCCTTGACGGCCCCGGCGAGCGCCGACGATCCGCCGAGCACGCGCGACACGAGCACGTACAGGCCGATCACCGGAACCGAGTAGATGAGCGAGTACGCGGCGAGCTGCCCGTAGGCCACGGCACCGTACTGCCCGAAGAACGTGAAGATGCTCACCGCGGCCGGCTGGTTCTCCGGGCTGAGCAGCAGCACGAACGGCACGAAGAAGTTGCCCCACGCCTGCACGAACACGAAGATGAACACCACCGCGATCCCCGGTCGCACGAGCGGGACGACGATCGTCCACAGGGTCTTCATGCTGGACGCACCGTCGACCCAGGCCGCCTCCTCGAGGGAGATCGGCACAGCGTCGACGAAGTTCTTGGTCATCCAGATCGCCATCGGCAGAGACGAGGCCGCCATGAACAGGATGGTCCCACCGATCGAGTCGATCAGGTTGAGCGACACGAACAGGCTGTAGACCGGCACCATCATCGCGGTTATCGGCAGGCAGGTTCCGAAGAGCACCGCGTAGAGGAACGGCTTGTTGAACCTGTTGCGGTAACGCGACAGCGGGTAGGCGGCGAGCACCGCGACGATGACGGTCAGCACCGCGCAGCCGGCCGACAGCAGCAGGCTGTTCCAGAGCGGCACGAACGCCAGCTCAGGAGTGAGCACCTTGCTGAAGTTGTCGAACGTCCAGGTCTTCGGCCAGCCGACGGCGAGCGTCGCCGATCCGTCGAACGAGGCGAGCACGACCCACACCATCGGCAGCACGAAGACGACGCCGATGAGCAGCAACAGGATGTTCGCGGTCCACTTGAGTGCGGTACCGCTCGGTGACGAGAGACGCATCAGTCCTCCTCCGATCTCAGAGCGCGCACGTAGACGATGGCGAAGATCGCCCCGACGAGCAGCAGGATGGTGGCGATGGCCGTGCCGTAGCCGAGCTCGGAGAACTTGAACGCCTCCTGGTACGCCAGTACGGGCAGAGTCATGCTCTTGTTGCCCGGGCCGCCGCCGGTCATCACATAGATCAGGGTGAAGACCGAGAGCGTCTGCAGGGTGATCAGCATCATGTTGGTCGAGATGCTGCGCCGGATCATCGGGAGGGTCACGAGGAAGAACCGCTTGACGCCGTTCGCTCCGTCGACCTCAGCGGCCTCGGTGATCTCTGGCGGAACCTCCTGCAGGGCCGCCGAGTAGACGAGCATCGAGAAGGCCGCCCCGCGCCAGGTGTTGGCGAGAATGACCGAGAGCATCGGGAACGCGAACAGCCACGACGGTCCGGCGATGCCGAACATCGCGAGAATCGCGTTCAACGTGCCCTTCGAGCTGAAGAACGCGTACGAGGCGAATGCCGCTACGATCTCCGGCAGCACCCACGCTCCGACGACGAACGTCGACACGATCGCGCCGATCACCCGCCCTCCGGAACGCATGAGCAGCGCCAGGATCATCCCGACGACGTTCTGCCCGATCACGGCCGAGCCGATCACGAACACCAGGGTCAGCACGACGGCGACCGGGAAGTCCGGGCTCTTGAACAGGTCGATGTAGTTCTTGAACCCGATCCACTCGCTCGAGGCCGCAGCCGAACCGGTCAGCGACGAGTTCGTGAACGAGCCGTAGAAGGAGGCGAGGATCGGGCCGACCAGGAAGACCAGCAACAGCCCGATGGCCGGGACGAGTGGAACAGCCCGGGCGACGGATCGCCGGGTTTTGCGCGAACGCGCCGTTGGCTCCGGCCGCGGCGGCCGGGGAGACGATCCCCGGCCGGCCGCTTCCGTTGCGACGGCGCCGATTGTCGACGTCACAGCAGGATCACTCCGACTTCGTCTTGTCTTTTCCGACGATGCCCACGACAGTTTCGTCGTAGGCCTTGGCGGCCTCGGCCGGCGTCTGCTGACCGGTCATGACCGACTCCATCGCCACCTGGATGCCGTTGGAGATCTTGGAGTAGTCCGGAGTCGCCGGGCGGAACTTGGTGACGGCGACGAGCGACGAGAAGAACGACGCGGTCGGGTCGCCCTGAGCGAAGGTCGGGTCGGCCGCGACGTCCTTGCGCACGGGGATCCAGGCAAGGGTCTTGTCGGTCTTGAGCGAGTGCTCCTTGTCGTTCACCATCGCGATGAACTTCCAGGCCTCATCCTTCGCCTTGCTCTTGGACCCCATCGAGAGCGTCCAGCCTCCCGAGAGGCTGATGCTTCCGGGCTTGGCGCCGTCCTGCGTCGGCATCGGAGCCACGCCCATCACCTTGGTCCACTCGGGCCACGGCGTCGCGCCGTCCTTCTGCCAGGTGTTGCCGAGCCAGGAGCCGTCGAGGTTGATCGCGAGCTTGCCCTGCGGGATGAGCTGCGCACCGACGATGTTCTGGTAGTTGGTGTCGCTGGTGACCTCCTGCGCCGGGCCGAGGCCGCCGCCGTAGACCTGCTTCAGCACGTTCAGCGAGTCGGTGAACGCCTTGGAGCCGACGATCCACTTCTGCGATGAGGCGTCGTAGAGCCCGTCCTCGCTCGCTCCGTAGAGGAGCATCTCGAAGCCCTGCATCGAGCTGGCCTCACCGGCCGCCTTGCCCGAGAAGATGTTCAGGGGCGTCACATCCGGAACCTTCGCCTTGATCGTCTTCGCGGCGTCCAGCACCTCATCCCACGTCTTCGGCTTCCAGTCCGCGGGAAGGCCTGCCTTGGCGAAGATCTCCTTGTTGTACCAGAGTCCGCGGGTGTCGGTGCCCATCGGGATGCCGTAGGTCTTACCGTCGTCGCCCTTGCCCGCGTCCTTCGCGTTGTCGAAGAACTGCGACCACTCGTCCCACTTGTTCGCGTAGGAGTCGAGCGGCTCCAGGTAGCCGGCCTGCGCATCCGACCGGATGAGGAAGGTGTCCTCCCACAGCACGTCGGGCGCGGTCGATGCGCTGCGGTTCATCAGCGAGAGCTTCGTGTAGTAGTCGTTCTCCGCCGCTTTGATCGGAACCAGGGTGACCTTCTCGCCCGCGTTCGCGGCTTCGAAGTCCTTCTTCGCGTCTTTCATCAAGTTGTCGATCAGTTTGGACCCGAAGTCCTGGTAGGCGACCTTGATGGTCTTGCCGTCCCCCGAACCTGACGATGAACATCCCGCCAGTGCCACGAGGGTGGATGCGGCCACAGCTGCGGCCAGAATCCTGCTGCGTTTCATCGATGCTCCTTTGCTTCGATGTCCGGTCGGCGTTCTCGCCATTGTTCCGGACCCTGCCGTAATTTATAAAACAGTTTGAGTTAATACGCAATGCTTGTCAGGACATTTCCACAAATACCTCGAACGGGGGTGGACCGATCAGGCCAGGGTGGACCGGGGTGAAAACGCCCGATCGAGCACGAGACACGCGGCGCCGACCGCCGCGACATCATCCCCGACTGCGCTTGAGGCGACCGTGACCGGATGCGTGAGGATGCCCATGTCGTCGGCCGCGAGCCGCAGCGGCAACCGCTCGAGATAGCGCGCTTCGACGCGCGCCCAGGAGGGCCCACCGAACACGACACGATCGATGTCGAGCAGTCCGCTGAGATTCGTCAAGTAGAGCGAGGTGTTCGCGATCGAGCGGTCCAGGATGCGTCCCGCGGCCACATCCCCGTCACTCGCTGCCGCTGTCAGCGCCGTGAAGAGCTCGTCGACCGCCTCGACGTCGAGGTCGCCGCCGTCTCCGCTGCCGTCCGGTGCGGCGAGCACGCCATCGCGGATCCCCTGCAGCACGAGCTGTCCCGGGCGCACCGACTCGCCGTAGCACCCGCGCCGACCGCACGGACAGAGCGCGCCGCCGGGATCGACGATCGCATGCCCGACATCGCCCGCGTTCTGGGATGCGCCGGTGTAGACCTCGTTCGCGAGCACCAGCCCGACGCCCACTCCGGTGCCGTAGTAGACGAACGCGAAGTTGCCGCTGGCTCCGGCCGGGTCTCGCCAACGCTCGGCGACAGCGGCCGCCGTCACGTCCTTGGCGATCAGCGTCGGCAACCCGGTCGCGGCCGTCAGCTCGTCCCGGAGGTGCAGCCCCGACCATCCGGGAACCAGCGGCGGGCTCACCATGACACCCGTGCCCGCGTCGATCGGGCCCGGCGCAGCGACACCGATTCCGCTCACCCGCTCGCGGTCGACCCCGGATCGCTCCAGCAGTTCGGCGACAGCCTCGGCAGCGAGCGCCATCGTCTCCGCCGCATCGCCTGAGACGGGCGACTGCCGGTGGGTGTGCTCGACGACCGTGCTCTCGAGGTCGAGCAGCACGCAGGTGATCACGGTCGGGTCGAGGTGCACGCCGAGGGCGTACGAACCGGTCGGCTCCAGTTGCAGGATCGTGCGCGGCTTGCCTGGACCGTCAACGGGCCGGCTGCCCGCCTCCCGAATCAGCCCCTGGGCGAGCAGCCGCCGGCTCACGTTGGTGACCGTCTGCGCCGACAACCCGGTCGCACCCACGAGCTCGACCCGGCTCAGCCCCGCCTCGGACCGACGGATGGCGTCGAGCAGCACGGTCTCGTTGAACGCCGCGATCACGGGAAGGTTCGCTCCTCTGGGCATGCGACCTCCTTTGTGCCTCCGAACAGCCGCCGGGTTGCGGTCCTCGTAGGATACGGGTCTGGCGCGTCGATGCCGCGCGACGCCGGGCACCCAGTCCCGGAGCTAGAAGGTCGCCGCGAAGACCATGGGGAGGAACACCCCCACAATCACCACCGCGATGACCGCATACCCCAGCCAGAACGCGATGCGGCCGATCGTCGCGCTCGACGAATCGGGAAAGCGTTCCATGACCTTCCCACCGAGATAGATCCCCATGGGTGCAAAAACGACCGACGCGAGAATGGCCGCGACAGCTAGGCCCCGCCCACCAGTTCGCTCAGACCGCCGACTACTTCTCATCATCATCCGATCCGATTCCTTCAGGGATACCAGTTCACAGTGCGAGCGAACACTCGAAAACATCTTACATTTCAACGGATCGGTTGAAACTACACGCACTGTGTCGGGGATACGGGTCTGGCGCGTCGATGCCGCGGCGACGACAATTGGCGCATGGTTGAACCGACCCTCATCGATCAGGCCGTCTCCCCGAGCGGCACCGGATGCGTCGAATGTTCGGAGACCGACGGCTGGTGGTTCCATCTGCGGCGCTGCACAGCGTGCGGGCACGTCGGATGCTGCGACAGCTCCCCTCCCAGCACGCCACGGCGCACGCCCGCGAGACCGGCCACACCATCATCCGCTCGTTCGAGCCGGGCGAGGATTGGTTCTACGACTACGAAACCGGCCAGACAGGGGAAGGCCCGGCCCTCGCCGATCCGCAATGTCACCCCGACGACCAGCCCGCCCCCGGGCCCGCCGGCCGGGTGCCCGCGGACTGGCAGCGCCGGCTGCACTGACGTCCGCACCGAAGCCCGCGCTGAAGCCCGCATCCCATCCGCCTCCTAGACTGGATCCGAACTACCGGTGACGGATCGGCGGAGGGAACGACATGGGATCGAGGTGGGCTCGCGTTGCGCGCGGACTGCTCGCATCGTCCGTCGCGATCTTCGTTGCGGCGCTGTTCCACGTCGCCGGCGGCGGCTCCGCACCCGGTCTCATCCCGCTCGCGCTGAGTCTCGCATTCGCGGTGCTGGCTTCGATCGCCCTGACGGCCCGCAAGCTGTCGCTCTGGCGCCTCGCGATCTCGGTCGGGCTCAGCCAGCTCCTGTTCCACCTGCTCTTCAGCATCGGCGGTGGCACGGCGACGTTCAGCTCGGCAGACGGCTCGGCCATGATGTCACACCTGCACGCCGGGTCTCACCTGGTCATGTCAGCGGCGAGCGGCGCATCCGGTCACGCCGACATGGGCGCGCTGCCGACCACGCCCGCCATGTGGTTCAGTCACGCGAGCGCCGTGCTCATCACCGTCATCGCGCTGCGCTTCGGCGAGCGCGCATTCTGGAGTCTGTTCGAGACGACCAGGATGGGCGTCGCCCGCATCGTCACGCACCTCGCGGCGGTCGCATCCCCCGTCGCAGCTGTCTTCGCCCCTGCCTCGTCCGTCGCCGTCGACGCCGACCTGCCCCGGATGCGCGACCTCGGACTCCCCCTGGCCCGCCTCCGGCACCGCGGGCCACCTCGGGTGATCGCCGCGTTCTGACGTCGCTCCACGGATGCCGTGGACAGCGTGCGTCTGCGCGCTCACCGCATCCTGGATCCCGCCCCGTGGATCCCGACGACTTCGACCGAGGACTACCCCCATGAAAAAACGTACTTTCGCCGCATCCCTCGCGGCCGGCACCACCGCCGTGCTCCTCCTCGCCGCACCGCTCGCGGCCAGCGCGCACGTGCGCGTCGACCCCGGCCAGGCAACCGCCGGCAGCTACGCGACCCTCACCTTCAAGGTGCCGACCGAGTCGGCCACCGCGGGAACGGTGAAGCTCGTGGTCGACCTGCCGACCGCCACCCCGTTCACCTCCGTCTCGTACCAGCCACTCGCCGGATGGACGACGACCGTCGACACCGAGAAGCTCGCCAAGCCCATCAAGACCGACGACGGCACCATCACCGAGGCCCCGGTGCGCGTCACCTGGACGGCCGACAGCGGCGTGCAGGTAGCGCCCGGCCAGTTCCAGCTGTTCACGATCTCCGCGGGTGCCGTGCCCGACACGGGCCAGGTGCTGCTTCCGGCGCACCAGACGTACTCCGACGGTTCGGTCGTGGACTGGGCGGACAAGACGCCGGCGTCGGGTGCTGAGCCCGAGCATCCCGCACCCGTCCTGTACATCAACGACAAGGCTCCGGCGGCGGACGGCGCCAACCCCGTCGTCGCGACGAACACTCCCGCTCCGACCGCCACGGCCTCGACCGGGTCGACGGATGCGGTAGCGATCGGCCTCGGGATCGCGGGCCTCGCGCTCGGCGCGATCGCGCTCGTGGTCGCGGTCTTCGCGGCGACCCGTCGGCGTGGGAAGGTGAACGCATGAGACACGTTCGCGCGCTGACTGCATCCGTCGCCGCGGCAGCCGCCGTAGCGCTCGCGCTGCTCCCGGTGGCGGGGGCCTCTGCTCACGACTATCTCGTCAGCAGCGACCCGTCGGCCGGCGCCACCGTGACCACGCCCGTCGAGCAGGTTTCTCTGACGTTCAACGATCGCGTGCTCGACCTCAGCGGCGACGGCAGCAGCTCGCTCGTCGAGGTGACCGACGCGTCCGGACGTCACTTCGAGACGGGATGCGCGATGACCGCCGACACCGTCGTCTCTGCTCCAGTGGCGCTCGGCCCCGAAGGCGCGTACACAGTCACGTACCAGATTGTCTCGGCCGACGGTCACACGGTGTCCAACTCGTACGCCTTCACGTACCAGCCGCCGGCCGGCACCGTCGCAGGTGCGGGTAGTGACAGCCCGGCCTGCAAGAAGGGCGGCGAGCCGACCCAGAGCCCCAGCGCCACGGCGACGACTCCGGCAGGAGCACAGCCGACCGAGACCGCCGGGACTGCAGCGCCGACCGCGGCCGCCGACGACTCGAACAACCTCGGCCTCGTGATCGGGATCGGCGTCGGAATCGTGGTGCTCGCGATCATCGGCGTCCTGATAGTCGTGCTCACGAGCCGCCGCAAGCCCGCGGCGGCAGACGGTGCAGCAGGATCCGAACCGCCCGCGGAAGACGACGACCCGCTGAAGTGACCACGGGAGGTCACCCGCTCGCTAGTTTTCCGAACGGGCGGGTGATCCTCCCCGGTGAACACCGGGCGTAACGGATGCTTGGCACAGGCGTGCGCGGGGCGTACGGTACGCGCATGGACAAAGACGCCCAGAACCAGACCACGACCGCTGTGCCGGAACGCCTCCTCGATGCGGATATCGTTCCGGTGTCGCTGCCCGACCCCGAAGCGGTCGACGACGGCGACGAAGAAGACGGGCGGCTCTAAGCGGAGCGGATCCGTCTGGTCGCCGCGGCTTGACTCCGGCGATCCACATACGAGGTTGAGCATGTATCCAGGCTGGTGCGGCATGGTTGCCTGGTGGAAACCGTGGTCGACGTCGTGCTGGTGGTGCTCGCCGTAGCCGCCATCGCTTTCGGCTGGAGCCGCGGTGCCATCCGTTCGGCCGGAGCACTCGTGGGCCTTGCGCTCGGGATCGCCGCCGGCCTGGCGCTCGCGCCGCTCGTCGTCGGCTGGATGGCTTCGTTCGGCTGGGGCAGCATCCTTCAGCGGTCCGTCGTCGCCGCGCTCGTCGTGCTCGCCTGCGCCTCGATCGCGTACGCGCTAGCTGCTGCGCTCGCCTCGATCATCGGCAAGCTGCTGCGCCACGGACCGATCCGCTGGGTCGACTCCCTGGTCGGCGGCGCGCTCGGGCTCCTCACGTGGGGTGTCGTCGTCTGGCTGCTGGCCGGGTTCGCTCTCGCCACGAACATCGGAACCGTCGTGCAGGCCACTGCGTCGTCGCGCGTAGTCGCCACGCTCAACGCGATTGCGCCAGTACCGTCGTCGACCGTGCTCGGCGCGGTCGACGACGCGCTCGCCGGCGCGGGACTGCCCGAGGTTTTCGCGGGCGCCGAATCGATCAAGACGGTTCAGCCTCCCGATCCGACCATCCCCGCTGCCGTGAACGCGGCCCAGTCCTCAGTGGTCACCGTGCTCGCGTCCAAGCCGGAATGCGGGGTCGACTCCGAGGGCAGCGGCTGGGTCGTCTCGCGCGGCCGCGTCGTCACCAACGCCCACGTCGTGGCCGGAGCGTCTACGATCGCGGTTCGCGAATCCGGGGCGGCCACGCCCATCCGGGCCACCCTGATCGCCTTCGACCCGAGCCGCGACCTGGCGGTGCTCGACGTGACAGACCTCTCCGCACCGGCGCTCGACATCGGTGACGATCTCACCTCGGGCGCGCAGGCCTATGCTGCCGGCTACCCCGGCAACGGCCCGTACACGATCAGCCCCGAGCGCGTCCGCGATCGGGTGATAGCCCGGGGAACGGACATCTACCAAAGCGGAACGGTCGACCGCGACATCTACTCGCTGCGCGGCGTCGTGCGACCAGGAAACTCCGGCGGACCGCTGCTCGACACTCAGGGCAGAGTGGTCGGCGTGGTCTTCGCCCGGTCTACGACCGATCCGGACACCGGATACGCGCTGACGCTCGCCGAGCTGCGTCCGGTTCTCAACTCCGTCGGTGCTGCGCCCATCGGTGCGGGCGGGTGCGCGACCGGCTGATTCCGGGTTTCATCGGCTCCGTGGGGAATCACATCCGGCACCGGAGTGGTTGGCTGGTGTCATGAAGGCTGTCACGTATTCGTCAACCGGTCCGTCCGAGGTTCTCACCTTCGGTGAGCGCGAGGAGCCGCACGCCGGCGCTGGTGAGGTGCGCGTGCGCATCCACGTCTCGGGCGTCAACCCCACGGACTGGAAGGCAAGGCAGGGCAGTGGCAGCGCCGAGCTGCCCGTGCCGCAGGTGCCGAATCAAGACGGAGCGGGAGTCGTCGACGAGGTCGGCGACGGCGTCGAGGGTCTGCACGTCGGTGACCGCGTCTGGCTGTGGGATGCGGCGTACAAGCGACCGAACGGAACGGCCCAGGAACTCGTGGCCCTGCCCGCGCGCCACGCAGTCAAGCTTCAGGATGCGGTGAGCTTCGACGTCGGCGCATCCCTCGGCATCCCCGCCCTCACCGCGCATCGCGCACTCACCTCGTATGACTATGCACCGCGCGAGCTCGCGCCCGGCTCTCTTACAGGCCGCACCGTTCTCGTCGCGGGCGGCGCGGGCGCAGTCGGACATGCCGCCATTCAGCTCGCCGTCTGGGCAGGAGCCACGGTCGTCTCGACCGTGAGCAGCCACGACAAGGCCGTGCTCGCAGCGGATGCGGGTGCGCATCATGTCGTGAACTACCGCGACGACGATGCGGCGAAGGCGATCGGCGCGCTCGCCCCTCGCGGTGTGGACATCATCGTCGAGGTGAACCCGAGCGCCAACGCCGACCTGAACATCCGGGTCGCGTCCGTCGACGCCACCATCTCGATCTACGCCGACGCGAAGCCTGAGCTCGCCATCCCGGTGCGGCCGAGCATGTCGAAGAACCTCCGCTACCAGTTCGTGCTCACCTACACGACCCCGACGGATGTGAAGGATGCGGCCGTGCGCGCTGTCGCACGGGCGGCCGGCGACGGCGCACTCGGAGTCGGAGCCGAGAACGGCCTGCCCTTCACGCGCTTCTCGCTGGCGGAGACGGCCGCTGCCCACGACGCCGTCGAGAACGGCCTCGTGGGCAAGGCCCTCATCGACGTCACACCGGCTGGGCCTGCGACCGACGTGTCCTGAGCAGCATGAGCTGGGTGGCGATCCCCACGACCGCTGCCACCGCGATCGCCACCGAGTACCAGATAACCGTCGGCACGAGACCGACGACACCGATGAGCTCTCCGGCGGCGAGCGCGGGAACGCCGTAGGCCAGATAGTTCACGAGGTAGACACCCGCGAACAGCTCGGCACGCTGGTGGGTCGGTGCCAGCGGGGCCAGGATGCGCAGCGACGCCGAGAACGCCGCCCCAAACCCGCCTCCGCCCACCGCCGAAGCCAGGAAGAGCAGCCAGAGCGAGTCCGCCGTGACAGAGGCGACCGTGAGGCCGACGCCGAGGATGAGCGCGACACTCCCCCAGATCGTCGACATGCGCGCCGGGAACCGACTGAGCACCAGTCCGGCCGTCGCTCCCACCGCGGGTGCCAGCGCGACCACCGCCCCGTTCACGAGTCCGCTCTCGAGGTGGAAGACGCCGCGCACGATTGACGGGGCGAGGCCGATGAAGAGGCCCGACAGCATCCATGCCGCTATCAGCAGGGGCAGTGCACCCAGGAACTCCCGCTGAGCAGGACGCGGGATCAGCAGGCGAGGGATGAGCGAGCGAACCGCACCGGGACGCCCATCGACCGTCTCGCGAGACCCCACCACCACGAGCAGTGCAGCGGCGAACGTCACGGCGAGAGCGGAGAAGATCCAGACGGTCGGGTCGGCGGCGAACTGCACGACGAGACCTGTGACGAACGCGCCGAGCGCAATACCGCCGACGGGAGCCGTGCTGCCGATCACCGCGCCGAGCTTCTTGTGGCGTTCCGGCGCGAGCTCGACCAGGTACGCCGTGAAGGTCGCCATCGCGGCGCCCGTCCCCACACCCTGAACCGCACGGGCGACGATGATCCAGCCGATGTCCTGCGCGAAGAGGAAGAGCACCATCGCGACGATGATGAGGCCGAGGCCGCCGATCAGCACTGGGCGTCGTCCGATGTGATCGGAGAGCGAGCCGGCGATCAAAAGCGTGACCAGGAGAGTGATCGCGTAGATCGCGAAGGCGACGGTGAGCATCCAGTCGGCAAAGCCCCACTCGTGCTGGTAGAGCACGAAGAGCGGGCTCGGGGCGCCGACCGAGAAGGCGACGGCCACAAAGGCGAGAGCGGAGCCGACGAACGCGGCTACCGGACGAAGGGTGCGTCGACTCGGCACCCGAGTCGCGCGGACGGGAATGGATCCGGTCGCGCTGAGCGTTTCTTCTAGAGTGGACATCGTGTCTCCTAAAGCAAATCTGATTGCTTTAGAGACACTAGACCCGATTCTCAGCAAAAGCAACAATTTTTGCTTTAACATAGGGAACATGGAAGCAACGACCACGTCATCGAGGACAGGCGGCCGCAGTGCCGCGGTCATCCACAACGTCCGCACTGCCGTCGAGGAGCTCGTGAAGGAGCGCGGCAGCGACCGAGTCACCGTTCCGATGATCGCCGAGCGCGCCGGCGTCAATCCGACGAGCATCTACCGCCGCTGGGGCGACCTCCCGACTCTTCTCAACGACATCGCCACCTACCGGCTCGACCCGGAACGTCCTCTGGCCCAGACCGGATCCCTGCAGGGCGACCTCACCCCTGGGCAGCGGAGATCGTCGCCCACTATCGCAAGCCCGTCAACGCGGCGCTACTGCGCGGCGGAGCAGCTAATGCGGGCGAGCGCACGTCGGACTGCCTGCGCAACCGGCGCGTCGAGGCGGCCATGTTCGTCGAGCGCGCGGAGGATGCCGGCGTGACCGCTGACGACATCGTCGATTACGTCATCGCGCCCATCATCTCGCGAGTGATCTTCCAGCCGTGGACCCTCGAAGACGACACCGCCGAGCGTCTGGTCTCGCGCCTCTTCGACTGATCTCCGGATAGCCCGGCCGCTCGAGGCTCCGACGACTTGCGTGGCGGCCGACCCGCCCCGAGGATAGTCGGATGACCCGAACCGCCGAGGAGCGAGCCGCCGCGCGCTCCGGCTGGGCTGTCGGGATCGCGACGGCCGTCTACGGCGTGTCATTCGGGGCCTTGGCCACCGCATCCGGACTCGACGTCTGGCAGGCCTGCGTGCTGAGTCTCGTCATGTTCAGCGGCGGCTCGCAGTTCGCCCTGATCGGCGTGCTCGCCTCCGGCGGCGTCGCAGCGGGTGGCTCGGCCATCGCCAGCGCTGCTCTGCTCGGAGTTCGCAACTCGTTCTACGCCTTTCGTCTCTCCCGGATCATCGGCCCCGGGTTTTGGCGCCGCTCGGCGGCCGCGCAGCTCACCATCGATGAGTCGACCGCCGTCGCCACGGCGCAGCAGGAACCCCGCGCACAACGCATCGGTTTCTGGACCACCGGGCTCGTCGTCTACATCGGCTGGAACCTCACAACCCTCGCCGGCGCGCTCCTCGGCAACCTGATCGGCGACGTCAAGGCATACGGTCTGGATGCGGCTGCGGCGGCCGCGTTCCTCGGCCTCCTCTGGCCACGGCTCAAGGCACGCCAGACGCAGGCCGTGGCCGTCGCGGCCGGCTTCGTCGCGACCCTGCTCACGCCGTTCCTCATGCCGGGACTTCCCGTGCTCGCAGCCGCCGCTGTGGCGATCGTGATCGGGGTGCTGAACCTGTTCGGCCGGCGCACCGACCCACCGCATCCCGAAGCCATCCCGATGGAACGGGAGGTGGAACCGTGACGACCTGGAACATCATCCTGCTCGGCTCGATCATCGTGCTCGGACTGAAGGCGATTGGCTGGCTCGTGCCGCCGAAGGCGCTCGACCACCCGGTCGTCGCGCGTGTGAGCGACCTGCTCACGGCCGCGCTGCTCGCGGCCCTCATCTGCGTGCAGACCTTCGGTGCCGGCCAATCGTTGCAAGTGGATGCACGCCTCCCTGCGATCGCAATCGCCGCCGGACTCTACGCCCTCCGCGTTCCGTTCATCGTGGTGGTTCCTGCTGCCGCCCTCGTGGCCGCCCTCATCCGTCTCGTCACCTAGGCCGTGACCGGCACCCCGACGATCCCTAAACTGAGGACGTTCCCACCAGGGAGGGTGTCATGGGCAAAGTAGTCATGTACAGCTCGGTATCGGTCGACGGCTTCATCGCGGATGAGAACGATCAGCCGGGGCCGCTGTTCGACTGGTTGCTGAGCGGTGACGTGCCGTTGGACGAGAGCGGCGCCCTGACTGTGTCGCAGGCGTCGTTCGACTACACCCGGCCGTACTGGGACCAGATCGGAGTGACCGTCGTCGGGCGCCACGTCTTCGATATGACGGACGGTTGGGACGGAAAGCCGCCGAGCGGGATCGACCATGTCATCGTGGTGACGCACCGGCCCGCGCCCCAGGGTTGGGCTCCCGAGGCCCCGTTCCACTTCGTCGACGGCGTCGAGGCAGCCGTGGCCAAGGCGCGGGAGCTTGCGGGCGACCGCATCGTCGAGGTCGCCGCGGGCGATGTCGGCGGCCAGGTGCTCGCCGCGGGACTGATCGACGAGGTGCGCATGGATGTCGTGCCCGTCGTCTTCGGATCGGGCAAGCGCTACTTCGGATCGGTCGACGCGCAGCACCTGTTGGAGGACCCTGACGCGGTGATCCAGGGCGACCGGGTACTCCACCTGCGCTATCCGGTGCGCCGGTGACTCGCGACGCCTAGCCGGGCGGTCTCGACGGCAGCCGTCGCTGTCGGAGGCGTTTCGTACTCTGTGAATGCAGCGGGCCGGGCTGTCTATACGAGTTGAGGAGAGCTTTGGCCGCGTGGCACCCCGTCGTCAATGCGCAACCGACCGAGTGGGTGCTTCGCCAGGGGGCCGCCGGTGAGGCATATGCCGTGGTGCGTCGGTTCGCATTCGGGGACCCGAACAGGCCGGAGATCTGGTTTCGCGTGGTCACCTGGGCGCAGCGGTCGGAAGGCAGGGAACTGATCGGCTGGTGCCGCACCCTCGAGGCCGCGGCCGCCGCAGGCTGGGATCATCGCTGCGCATACGAATCGTGGCGCCATCATCTTGCCGCCAGGCGTACGGATACGGCGACGATGGCCCGGGAACGTCCTCCTGCCGCCGAGATGGTGCGTTTCTACCGCGCAGCACTTCGCCGAGGTGCCCTCACCGGACGCTCGCAGCCGCCTCACGCGCGACCAGCACACTGATCTCTTCGAGGAACTCATTCAGGATGTCGATGGCATCGTCACTGCGTGACCCGAGCGAACAGGCGAGCCTGGCCACCCGTTCGTTCGTCAGCAGCCGCGACGGGGAGGCGCTCACATTCAGGTACCGCAACACCCGCAGCTGCACGGCCTCGATGGTGTCGGCGAGCACGCGGTTGCGCAGAGTCCCGAGCATCACGCCGAGCACACGCTGCACCATCTCGACCGGGTTGAGCAGCGGGTCCCGGCGCAGTCGCGCGGCGATGAGATCGAGTTCCAGCTCGACATCATCCGTCAAACCACGTCGGCTCTCGGCGACAGCGTCCGGGTAGAGCCGGCACAGGATGCCGACGGCGTCCGCGACCTCGCCGAGCACGAGCGGCGCCACCAGAGTGAAGCGATTGGGTGCGGTCTTCACTAGCCCCACGACCGCGAGGCGGCTGAGCGCCTCCCGCACCGGAGTGCGCGAGACCATCAGCCATTCGGTGAGTTCCGAGTCTTTGAGCCGCACTCCGGGTGCGAAATCACCGGTGATGATGCGCTCGAGCAACAGCGCGTACACATCGTTGCGCAGCAGCCGTCGATCGATCGCCTGCATCGAGAACGAGAGCGTGCCCGTGGCCTTATCGACCGTCATGATCGAGCATCCGTAAATGGCCGGCGAGCAGTTCTCGTACCTAACATATTGGCAGCTTAGTGATGACATACAATCACGACAACCGTTGTGGAAACACGTCGTCATGCGTGATGCGGTCCGACGGGGTGCCGAGACAAAAGATCCGTGCCAGCCCGGATGCTCGGCCGCAGCCAGCGGCGCTACCTTGGGGTTCAAGATCTTCGGCTGGGGGAACACGGGGGATCTTGGGGGAGGCTGGGGCCGGTGCGGAGCGATCCGCATCCGGCCCCAGACCCCTTTAACCCTCGCGGCGGACTAGCGCCCCCGAGACGGGGAAAGGGCCGGACCTCGTGAGAGGCCCGGCCCTTTCGGGTACCGCGTTTTGCTAGGTGGTGACTACTTGGTCAGCGGCTCAAGGGTCGGGTCGTTGGCGTAAGCCTCGGCCGCGTTCTCCTTGGTGACGATGACCGGCTTGAGCAGGAAGGCCGGGACGACCTTGACGCCGTTGTTGTACGACTTGTCGTCGTTCGTCTCAGGCTTCTTGCCCTGCTGCAGGTCGGTGACCATCGCGATGGCCTGCTTGACCAGGTTGCGGGTGTCCTTGTTGATGGTCGAGTACTGAACACCGGCCATGATCGACTTGACCGACTCCGGCTCCGAGTCCTGACCGGTGACGATCGGGACCGGCTTGCCAGCGCCCTGCACCGAGGTGATGATGGCGCGGGCGAGGGTGTCGTTCGGCGACAGCACACCGTTCAGCTCGGTCGAACCGTAGTTCGCGGCGAGCAGGGTGTCCATGCGGGTCTGCGCGTTTGCCGGCAGCCAGCCCTGGGTTGCGGTCTGCTTGATGTCGGTCTGTCCGGAGACGACCTTCAGCGTTCCGTCGTCGATCTTCGGCTGCAGGATCTTCATGGCACCGTCGAAGAAGACCTTCGAGTTGGCGTCGTCGGGCGAACCCGAGAACAGCTCGATGTTGTAGGTCTTGGCGTCAGGGAACTTGGCCTTCATGCCGTCGAGCAGGGCCTGGCCCTGCAGTTCGCCGACCTTCTCGTTGTCGTACGCGACGTAGTAGTCGACGTTCGGCGAGTTGAGGATCAGGCGGTCGTAGGCGATGACGGTCGCGCCGGCATCGTGGGCTGCCTTCGCCTGAGCTGCGAGCTGGCCACCGTCGACGGCACCGATGATGACGACCTTGGCGCCGTTGGTGATCATCGACTGGATCTGGCTCTGCTGGTCGGCGACCGCGCCGGAGGCACCCGCGTACTGCACGTCGGGCTTGAACCCGGCGGACTTCAGGCCGTCGGTGAACAGGCCACCGGCCAGAACCCAGTTCTCCGACGTCTTAGTCGGAAGGGCGACGCCGATGGTTGCTCCCTTGTCGAAACCGGCAGCACCGGAGGTCTCGCCTCCGGAACCACGGCTGGAGCAGCCGGAGAGGGCCAGCGCGGCGGCAGCAGCGACGGCCACTGTCGCGATTGCGATTTTGCGCATGTGTTCTTTCACTTTCTCTTTTTGGATGGTGCAGGGGATCTTGCAGGTGTTACTTCGGGATAAAACTTCAGGAGCTGAGCGAGCGCGAGGTGGCCTCGGGCTCGTCGGCGGAGGGCTCGACCGTGGGCTGGTCGGCCCCGGCCGCGTCGGCGGACTTGTCCTTGCGACTGAATCTGCCTATCAACGAGGCACCGCCACGACGCTTGCTGTACACGTCGATGCCGACAGCCACGAGGAGCACGAGGCCCTTGATGATCTGGACGCGGTCGGAGGTGACGCTGAGCAGCTGCAGGCCGTTGTTGAGGACCGCGATGACCAGACCACCGATGATCGATCCGGCGACCGTTCCGATACCACCGGAGACCGCCGCGCCACCGATGAACACGGCGGCGATCGCGTCGAGCTCCCAGCCGAGACCGTCCTGCGGTCCGGAGGAGATCGAGCGGGCGACCGCGACCATTCCGGCGAGCGCCGCGAGCACCGACATGTTCATCATGACGAAGAAGTTGATGCGCTTGATCTTGACGCCGGACAGCTCTGCCGCGTGCCAGTTGCCACCGACCGCGTAGATGTGACGGCCGAAGATCGTGCTGCGGGTGATGAACGAGTACAGGATCACCAGGATGCCGAGGATGACGCCCGAGACCGGGAAGCTGGTGCCGATGCGGCCACCGGCGAAGAGGAACGCGGCGTAGATCACGACGGCGTCGATCACGACCACCTTGAAGACGCTCACCCAGAGGGGCGCCTTCTCGGAGCCCATCTTGGTCTGGGTGCGACGCTTGCGCCACTCGGCGACAGCGATGACGACGGCGATGATCAACCCGAGTAGCAACGTCGAGTTGTTGTAGCCGAAGTCGGGACCCCAGTCGGGGAGGAAGCCGCCACCGATGTAGGTGAAGCCGTCGGGCACCGGGATGGTGTTCGCGTTTCCGATTGCCTGGTTCAGGCCACGGAAGATGAGCATGCCGGCCAGGGTCACGATGAACGCGGGAACACCCACGTAGGCGACCCACCAGCCCTGCCAGGCGCCGATCGCGCAACCGACGAGCAGGCCCAGGATGATCGCGAGCGGCCAGGGCAGGTGCCAGTCCTGCATCGACTTCGCGACGATGATGCCCACCACCGCAGCGACCGAACCGACCGACAGGTCGATGTGGCCCGCGATGATGACCATCACCATGCCGATGGCGAGGATCAGGACGTACGCGTTCTGGTTGACCAGGTTGATGAGGTTGACCGGCTCGAGGGTCTTACCGCCGGTCAGGATCTCGAACAGGATGATGATGACGACGAGAGCGCCGAGGATGCCGAACTGGCGCCCGGTCGACTGTCCGCTGCCGAACATCTTGCCGAGGTCGCGAATTCCTCCGGACTTCTTCGTTTCGGGAATCTGTGTGGTCATTATCGGGCAACCCTCTTCTTGGCGGATGTCATGCTTCTCAGGAGTGTCTCGGGGGTGGCTTCCGCGACCGGAAGCTCGTTGGTGATCTGGCCCTCGAAGATCGTGTAGATGCGATCGGAGATGCCGAGCAGCTCGGGCAGCTCGGAGGAGATGACGATGACGCCCTTCCCCTGGGCCGCGAGTGCCTGGATGATGCCGTAGATCTCGTACTTCGCGCCCACGTCGATGCCGCGTGTGGGCTCGTCGAGGATCAGCAGGTCGGGGTCGGTGAACATCCACCGGGCCAGCACGACCTTCTGCTGGTTGCCGCCCGACAGGGTACTGACGCCGCGGTCGACGTCGGGCGTCTTGATTCGCAGGCTCTTGCGGTACTGCTCGGCGATCGCGTATTCCTCTTCGTCGTTGACGACGTTGAACTTGGCGATCTTCTTGAGCTTCGCGGCGACGATCGACTGCTTGATGTCGTCGAGCAGGTTCAGCCCGAGCACCTTGCGGTCCTCGCTGACGTAGGCCATGCCTTCGTCGATGGCTTCGCTGACGTTACGCACCTGGATCTCTTTGCCGTCTTTGTAGATCTCGCCGGAGACGAAGTTGCCGTACGAACGGCCGAAGACGCTCATCGCGAGCTCGGTGCGGCCGGCGCCCATCAGGCCCGCGAATCCGACGATCTCCCCACGTCGTACGTAGAAGCTGGAGTTCTTGACGACCAGGCGGTCCGGAACCTGCGGGTGCTGAACGATCCAGTCCTTGACCTCGAAGAACTTCTCGCCGATCTCGGGTGTGCGGTCGGGGAAGCGGCTCTCGAGCGTGCGACCGACCATCCCGCGGATGATGCGGTCCTCGTCGACGCCGTCTTCCTTCACGTTCAGCGTCTCGATCGTGCGGCCGTCTCGGATGATCGTGATCTCGTCGGCGACGCGTTCGATCTCGTTGAGCTTGTGCGAGATCATGATCGAGCTGATGCCCTTGCTCTTCAGCCCCAGGATGAGGTCGAGCAGGTGGCTGGACTCCGCTTCGTTGAGCGCAGCGGTCGGCTCGTCGAGGATGAGCAGCTTGACCGACTTGTTGAGCGCCTTCGCGATCTCGACCAGCTGCTGCTTGCCGACACCGATGTTCTTGATCTGGGTGTCGGGGTCGTCGGTGAGGCCGACCCGGGCGAGCAGTTCGGTGGCGCGGGTCTTTGCTTCGCCCCAGTTGATGACGCCGAACCGACCAGGCTCGTTGCCGAGGAAGATGTTCTCGGTGATCGAGAGCTCCGGGATCAGCGCCAGCTCCTGGTGGATGATGACGATGCCCGACTTCTCGCTGGACTTGATGTCCTTGAACCGCACCTCGTCACCCTGGTAGATGATGTCGCCGGTGTACGTGCCATACGGGTAAACACCCGAGAGGACTTTCATCAGGGTGGACTTTCCTGCACCGTTCTCGCCGCAGATCGCGTGGATCTCGTCGGCCCGAACGGTGAGGGAGACATCTTCGAGCGCCTTGACCCCAGGGAACTCCTTGGTGATCTCGCGCATCTCGAGGATGACTGCGTTCGACGACATCGTCGCTCCTTTACGGTTACTGCTCGTTTCTTGGCTTACTGGTGACGCAGGCAGCGCATGCAATGCATCTGCCTAAGTAGTAAACGCTAAGTGCGGTCTTGGCGTCAAATAGTGAACACAACGACCTGATAACGACTTGACGGGTCCGGCGTCCGCTCGATCAGTCGTGGACTGCGATTGCGCTCTGGATGACGAGGGCGGCGGCCCCGAGAGACTCCGCGCGGTCGCCGAGCGACGACATCCTGAGCGTGGTGGTCTCGCCGATCGCGGGGATGGCGTTCTGCATGATTCCGTGGCGGATCGGGTCGAGCAACGTGTCGCCCAGACCGGAGAGCGGCCCGCCGATGAGCACGATCTCGGGGTTGATGATGTTCGCGATGTTGGCGATCGCCTTGCCGATTGCTGCGCCCGCATCCCCGACCACCCGGAGCGTCGCCGGGTCGCGCGCGAGCCCCCGCCCGACGATGTCGGCCGTGGTCACCGACTCGCCGGACCCGCGGCTCAGCGAGTCGAGCATGACGGTGGTGGATGCCACGGTCTCGAGGCAGCCGCGGTTGCCGCAGCGGCAGATGATTCCGTGCTCGGCGACCGGCGTGTGCCCCAGTTCGCCTGTGATCCCGAGGTAGCCGTAGTACGGCTGACCGTTCAGGATGAGGCCCGCACCGATCCCCGAGCCGATCTTCACGAAGATGAGATTCCGGATGCCGCGGTTCTCTCCCCAGGTGACCTCGGCGAGTGCTCCCAGGTTGGCATCGTTGTCGACCACCACCGGGAAGCGGAACGCATCCTCGAGGTCGCGTAGCTTGACCCCCACCCACTCGGGCAGGATCGCGCCCTGGATGACGGTGCCGGTGCGACGGTCGATGGGGCCGGGAACACCGACTCCGACTGCGAGCACCGATTGGCGCTCGAAGCCGTTGCCCTCGAGCAGGCGGTCGAGCAGACCGGCGGCGGCGTGCAGGCTCTCGCTGACGTCGTAGCCGAGCGGGAGAACGACCGACTCCTCCGCCAGTACTTCGTAGCCGAGAGTGGCGAGCACGATCCGCACGTGGCGTCGGCCGAAGTCGACGCCGACTGCGATATCACCCGTGTCGGTGAGGCGGACGAGCAGCGCGCGTCGTCCGGAACTGTTGACCGGCGATGTCGCGACGACGCCTTTCGCCGTCATGTCGCGAACGATGTTCGAGACAGTGGCGGTGGAGAGCCCCGTTCCGCGCGCCAGCTCCGCCTGAGTCGATGGGCCGTTCGACAGGAGGAACTCGAAGAGCCTCTCCTGGTTCAAGTGCCTCAGCGCGCCTTGCGACCCGGGGTTCGGTGCGCCACGGACGAGAGAACCCGAAGTGGCGGTCATAGCGATAAGAGTGCAATATCCGAATGTTGTAGTCAAGTTGTGAACACATGCGTTCCACCCCCGCACGGGGTCCACTCAGAGTGGACTCACGAAGTGGAGTCGGCCGCTTCGCGCTGTCTGGTCAGATTCCACACCCGGTCCAGGATCATGCCGGCGGGCCCGTCTCCGGTGGTCACGAAATGGTCGACGTACTGTCCGATGAACGCCTGCCAGCGCTCGTTGGCGGGGTCGGTGTCGAGCGCATCCATCGCCACTGCGAAGTCGTCGCAGTCGACCAGGTGAAAGAGATCCGCGCCGCTGCGCCAGATGCTCCAGTCGTGGATCCCGACCCGTTCGAACGACTCGACGAGGTCGTCGGGGATGACCACGTGCGCCTCCACATAGCCGGATTCCCGGCCCTCTCGGAGCACGGAGTGCAGGGCGACGCGCATGGGTTCTCCTCGCTGAGTCTTTGAATGCTATAGGAAATAGTAATAGGGTTTCGGTGACGAGCGAAAGGACCCTCGATGCGATTCATGCGACTCGGTGAGCCCGGGGCAGAGATCCCGGTTGTGACCGACGGCGAGACGACGTGGGATCTGCGCCCGCTGACGGCCGATCTCGACGGCGCCTTCTTCGTATCCGGCGGTCTCGAGCGGGCCGAATCAGCGGTAGCGGCCGGTGAACTGCCTGTCCTCGATGGTACCGGGATGCGCGTGGGCGCACCCATCGCCCGCCCCTCCGCGGTCATCTGCATCGGGATGAACTATGCGGCACACGCACGCGAGTCCGGATCCGAGCCGCCCAAGGACATCGTGGTCTTCTACAAGCATCCGAACACCGTGGTCGGCCCGTTCGACGACATCCTGATCCCACCGGGATCGGTGAAGACCGACTGGGAGGTGGAGCTCGCGGCCGTGATCGGCAAGCGGGCTCGCTACCTCGCGTCGCCGGCGGACGCCCTGGCGCACATCGCCGGCTTCACGATCGCCAACGACGTCTCCGAGCGCGAGTACCAGATCGAGCGGTCCGGCGGTCAGTGGAGCAAGGGCAAGAGCTTCGAGACCTTCAACCCGGTCGGCCCTTGGCTGCTGCCTGCCGCGGAGATCGGCGACGGTTCCGGGCTGCGGCTGTGGTCGACCGTGAACGGCGAGTCCCGGCAGGACTCCACCACCAGCGACCTGATCTTCAACGTCGCCGAGATCGTCTACCGTCTCAGCCAGTTCACCGTGCTGGAGCCCGGCGATCTGATCAACACCGGCACTCCGGAGGGCGTGGCGCTCTCCGGCCGGTTCCCGTACCTCGAGAGCGGCGACGTCGTCGAACTCGGCATCGACCGTCTCGGCGAACAGCGTGCGACGATGCGCGCCGCCGTCAACTGAGGAGAACCCGATGACCCAGAAATTCGCAGGACTCGTCGCGGCCGTGACCGGTGGAGCATCCGGACTCGGCAAGGCGATCGCCGACGAACTCAACGCTCAGGGCGCCCGCGTCTACTGCCTCGACCTCGACGCGAGTAGCGTCGTCGCACCGCACGTCGGCATCCGGTGCGACATCGGCGATAACGAGAGCGTGCGCGCAGCCATCGAGGCCGTCGTGGCCGATGCCGGGCAGCTGGATGTGCTGATCGCCAACGCAGGCATCGGCGCCCAGGGTGATGTCGAGGCCAATGACGACGCCGAGTGGATGCGCGTCCTCAATGTGAACGTCATCGGCTCCGCCCGCACGATCCGGCACGCGATGCCGCACCTCAAGGAATCCGCCGCCGCGGCCGTCGTGCTGACCAGCTCGATCGCCGCCTGGAGCGGCCTGCCGCAGCGGGTGCTCTACTCCGCATCCAAGGGCGCGATCTCGGCGATGACCCTCGCGATCGCGACGGACTGCCTGCCTCTGGGCATCCGGGTCAACGCCGTCGCGCCAGGAACGGCGGACACGCCTTGGGTGGGTCGCCTGCTCGACAGCGCCGCCGATCCTGCGGCCGAACGCGCAGCTCTCGAAGCCCGCCAGCCGAGCGGCCGACTCGTGCAGCCGCACGAGGTCGCCGAGGCCGTCGCCTACCTGGCCTCCCCCACCTCGGGCAGCACGAACGGCGTCATCCTCGCCGTCGACGGTGGCATGCACACCCTCCGCCCGCGACCCGCCGACTGACCGGGTCACCAGCACCACGAAAAGCGAGCCCCGGGCATCCCGGGGCTCGCTTTTCGTCTTCTGCTCAGCGCAGAACGGGTTGGTCGAACTGGTGGGCGGCGAGGGATGCGGGCAGCATCTCCATCCCGATCCCCGGTGTGAGCGGGGCGCGGTAGCGGCCGCCGTGCACCTCGACCGGTGCCACGAAGTGCTCGTGGAGGTGCTTCGTGTACTCGATCATCCGGTCTTCTTCGGTGCCGGAGACGGCCACGAAATCAAACATCGAGAAGTGCTGCACTGCCTCGCACAGGCCGACTCCCCCGGCGTGCGGGCACACAGGGATGCCGAACTTCGCGGCCAGCAGCAGGATTGCGAGGTTCTCGTTGACCCCGGCGACGCGGGTCGAGTCGATCTGCACGATCGAGACCGCTTCGGCCTGAAGGAGCTGTTTGAAAAGCACACGGTTCATGCCGTGCTCGCCGGTCGCGATGCGCACAGGCGACACCGCACGCGCGATCGCGGCGTGCGCGAGCACGTCGTCGGGGCTGGTCGGCTCCTCGACCCAGGCGAGGTCGAAGGGCTCGAGGGCGCGGATCCACTCGATCGCCTGATCGCGGTCCCAGCGCTGGTTGGCGTCGATGGCGATCCGGATGCCCGGGCCGACGGTCTCGCGCGCGATGCGCATCCGTCGCACATCGTCTTCGAGCCGGTCGCCGACCTTCAGCTTGATCTGGCCGAACCCCTCGTCGGCAGCCTCGCGGGCGAGGCGACGCAGCTTCTCGTCGGAGTAGCCCAACCACCCGGGGGTCGTCGTATACGCCGGGTAGCCGAGGGCGAGCAGCGTTGCCTCGCGCTCGGTGCGACCGGGTTCGGCGGCGCGGAGGATCGCCAGCGCGTCGTCTCGCGTGAGGGCATCGCTCAGGTAGCGGAAGTCGATCAGGTCGACGAGTTCTTCGGGCGACATGCGCGCGAGCAGCTGCCACAGCGGCAGGCCGGCACGCTTGGCCTTGAGGTCCCAGAACGCGTTGACCACAGCGCCGATCGCCATGTGCATGACGCCCTTCTCGGGCCCCAGCCAGCGCAGCTGCGAGTCGTAAACGAACTCCCGCCAGAAGCCGCCGAGGTCGGCAAGGATCGCTTCGACGTCGCGCCCGAGCACCCGGTGGGCGACGGCTTCGATGGCGGCGACCTGTACGTCGTTGCCGCGGCCGATCGTGAACACGAATGCGTGGCCCTCGTGGCCGTCGCCGGCATCCGTCGTCATCCGCAGGTAGGCCGCCGAGTAGTCGGGGTCTGGGTTCATCGCGTCGGAGCCGTCGAGCATCGCGGATGTCTCGAATCGAACGTCCAGTGTCTCGAAACCTGTGACAGTGCTCACTCGCTGCCCTTTCCACATCATCGTCGCGGGGACCCGCAACCAACATCCTATTGGATATAGGTAGACTACGCCAGCCGTAAGGAGACGAGCGCGGCAATGCATGTAAAACAAGTGCGTCCAGGGTCTGCGACGGGCAAACTATGGGCATGGCACGCACGCGCAAGATCGTGGTCATCGGGGCGCCGTCGAGCGCCGGCAGCTACGCGGCCGGCCAGGAGCAGGCGCCGCGCGTGCTGCGCGAGCGGGGCATCCTGGAGCGGCTGCGTCAACGCGGCCACGAGGTCGTCGACGGTGGAGACGGCCCGCTGCACATCTGGGCTCCGGATGCGGCGCATCCGCTCGCCCAGAACGTCAATCAGGTCATCGCCTCAGTGACCGCGCTCGACCTGCAGGTCGGAGAAGCCCTCGACGATGACGCCCACGTTCTCGTGCTCGGAGGCAGCTGTCTGGTGGCGCTCGGCGTGATGAGCGCGCTGACCGCTCGTGCTCCGGATGCGGGGCTCGTCTACATGGACCGCCACTCCGACCTGAACACCCCCGACACCACGACGGACGGCGCACTCGACTGGATGGGGCTCGCCCTCCTGCTCGACGTTCCGGGCAGCGTCCGCGAGCTCCGGGATGCACTGAGGACGAAGCCCGTGCTCACGCCCGATCGAGTGCACCTGTTCGGCGTCGACCCGGCGGCGACCACGGGCGGTGAGCGGCGCATCCGGGACTCGCTCGGACTCGCGGTGACGACCGGTTCTCAGGTGGCGGCTGACCCGCGCGCGGCCGCCGAGCGTGTGCTCGCTGGGTTCGGCGCGGGGCCGTTCGCCATTCACCTCGACGTGGATGTGCTCGACTTCACTGACGCGCCGCTGGCTGAGGACACGGGCGGCAGGAACACCGGACCCGACCTCGCCGAGGCGGCCGAAGCGCTGGCGGTGTTGTGCCGCGACCCTCGGTTCCGAGTGCTGTCGGTCGGTGAGCTCAATCCCACGCGATCGGTGGGCGATCCGCGCGTGATCGACCGGTTCGTGGATGCGCTAGCTCGCGCCCTCTGACCCGTCGAGACTCGCCGAGATGCGGTGATACGACTTCGTGATGTGGTCGAGCATCGCCTTCTCCGCAGCTTCGCCGTCGCCGGCCCGCAGCGCTTCGAGAACTGCTTCGTGCTCCCCAGAGGTCTCGTCGACCACGCCGTGCTTGAAGTAGATGCGGTATTGGTGCATGTGCGAGCGCAGGCGCGCGATCGCGTCTGAGAGCAGCAGGTTGCCCGAGTGCTCCGCGATGATGCGGTGGAACGCGGAGTCCTGGTCGGCGAAGTCGCGGTAGTCCTTGAAGCGGTCCTCGCCGGTCTGCGCCGCTGCTCCGCTCCGATGCATCTCCTCGCAGAGCTCTTCGAGTTCGTTGAGGGTCTCCGGAGTGAGCTCGCCGACCGCGTTGCGGGTGGCGTACGGCTCCATCAGGCGGCGCATCTCGAACAGCTGACGCAGGCCCTCGCTGTCGAGGACGGGGGCGGCGGTGTATCCCTTGAGCGCCCGCTTGACGACGAGACCCTCCGACTCGAGGCGCGCGAGCGCCTCGCGAACCGGGGTCGGGGAGACGTTGAGCTGCCGGGCGATGCCATCGATGCTCGCACGGCTGCCCGGCTCGATGACCTGGTCCATGAGCAGCGCGAGCACCGCGTCGTAGACGTCGTCGGCGAGGGCCCTCCTCGCGGGGAGGAAGTGTTCGCCGGATGCGGATTCGATGCTCATGAGGAAATAGTAGGTCTAGTCAGGGGAAAAGAGAGGATAGAGGCTAGAGGGTAGAGGATTCGCGTCGCCATCGGTCACGACCCTTCGGTCGGGAGAGCGGCGATCAGCCCCGCGTCCTCGAGTTCGCGCCAGAGGTCGTCGGGCACGGGAACGTCGCTCAGCCCGGCATTGCGGGTGATCTGCTCGGCGGAATCCGCACCCAGCACGACCGTCGAGACCGCCGGATGCCGGAGCGGGAACTGCACGGCGAGCTGTGGAACGGTCGCACCGTATCCGGCGGCGATGTCCGCGATCCGCTCGGTTCGTGCGATCAGCTCGACCGGAGGCTCGCCGTAGTTGTAGGTCGCCCCCGCCCGCGGGCGATCGGTGGCGAGGATCCCCGAGTTGAACACTGCGGCGACGGCCACCGAGACACCCCTCGCTGCGGCGACCGGGAGCAGATCCTGCTCGGCAGCCTGGTCGAGAAGCGTGTACCGGCCGGCGCACATCACGATGTCGAGGTCGGTCTGCTGCACGAACCTGGTGAGCATCGCCGACTGGTTCATCCCTGCTCCGTACGAGGTGATGACACCCTGAGAGCGCAGCTCCTCCAGCGCCGGGAAGGCTCCGTCGAGGGCCTCGCGCTCGAACTCGTCGGGGTCGTGCACGAAGAGCACGTCGATGCGATCGACGCCGAGCCGGGTGAGGCTGTCCTCGACCGAGCGCAGCACACCGTCGCGCGAGAAGTCGAATCGGCGACGCCGAGTAGACGGCACGTCGAACAGGTTGCCGATGTCCGAATCCCCCGGCCGGAAGTCCGGGTTCGGCTCGAGCAGACGGCCGACCTTCGTCGACAGCACATATTCCTCGCGCGGCATGGACTCGAGCGAGACGCCGAGACGCTCCTCAGCGAGGCCGAGACCGTAGTGCGGGGCTACGTCGAAATAGCGCACCCCGGCCGTCCAGGCGGCGGGCACGCAGGCCGGCCAGACGTCGTCGGGCAGTGCGCGGTACAGGTTGCCGAGGGCCGCGACGCCGTACCCGATCGGTCCGACCGTGAGCCCGGCACGACCGTACGGTCTGATCTCTTCCACGCTGCTCATTCTGGTCATTGCACCCTCAGATCGTCGATCGCATCGAGGTCCCAATCGATGCCGAGTCCCGGAGCCGTCGGGGCGACCCCGTGCCCCGCCGAGACGGTCATCTCGCCGTGCGTGACCGCTCGGAGCTGCGGGATGTGCTCCAGGTAGAGTGCGTTCGGCACCGCGCAAGTCAACGACACGTGCAGCTCCATCAGGAAGTGCGGCGCCACCGAGACGTTGAACGCCTCGGCGAGGTGGGCCACCTTCAGCCACGGCGTGATCCCGCCGATTCGTGCGACGTCGACCTGGACGATCGAGGCGGCGCCCGCCTGGAGGTACTCGCGAAACTGGCCGACCGAGTAGATGCTCTCCCCCACGGCCACAGGGATGCTCGTCGACTCCGCGAGACGCCGGTGACCGGCGACATCCTCGGCCGGCAACGGCTCCTCGAACCAGAAGATGTCGAGCGGCTCGAACAGCGCCGCCCGCCGGATGGCCTCGGCGGCGGTCATCGACTGGTTCGCATCGATCATGATGTCGAGTCCCGGTCCGACGGCCTCGCGCACGGCGGCGAGGCGCTCGAAATCCTCGTGCCCGCGAGGCTTGCCGACCTTGATCTTCACCCCGTTCATCCCGAGGGCCTGCGACTCGACGGCCTGCGCGACCAGCTCGTCGGTGGTGAAGTGCAGCCAGCCGCCCTCGGTGTCGTACAACGGGATGCTCGGGCGTGCGCCGCCGGCCGCCACCCAGAGGGGCTGCGCTGCGGCCTTGCACCGGGCATCCCAGACCGCCGTATCGATCGCGGCGAGCGCGAGTGAGGTGATCACGCCGACCGTGGTCGCTCGCGTCGAGGAGAAGAGCGCCCGCCAGACCGCCTCCGGACGGTTCGCGTCGAGCCCCACCAGGACCTCGAGCAGACCCGTGCGCAACAGGCTCAGTACGGCACCGCCGCCAGTGCCGATCGTGTAGCTGTAACCGAGGCCCTCGACACCGTCCGCGGTGCGGATGCGCACGAAGATCGTCTCCTGCTTCACGAACGACTGCACTGCATCCGTGCGCACGGTCTCGACTTCGAGGTCGCTCAGCCAGGCCTCCGCGCTGACGATCGTGCCGTCGACGGCTCGGGCTGTTGCGGGCGGTGCCAGGGTCATAGCTCTGCTTTCGGTGTCTTGTCGGTTGTCAGGATGCTGAACGGCGTCAGCGGCCGCCGAAGCCGCCCAGGGCGACGCCCTTGATCAGCTGCCGCTGCAGCACGGCCACGATGATCAGCGACGGGATGATCGCGAGCGTCGAAGCCGCCATCATCAGGCTCCACTGCGTTCCGTGCTCGCCGGTGAACATCGCCAGTCCGAGCGGAACCGTTGCCAGCTCCTGGCTGTTGATGATGATCAACGGCCACAGGTACGAGTTGTAGTAACCGATGAACGAGAACACGGCGAGCACCGACAGCGGTGCGGTCAGCTGCGGGAGCAGCACCGACCAGAGCGTGCGGAAGCGCGACGCCCCATCGATCAAAGCGGCCTCCTCGTATTCGATCGGAATCGTCAGGAAGAACTGGCGCAGCAGGAACGTGCCGAAAGCCGTGAAGGCGAACGGAATGATCAGCGCGACGTATGAGTCGACGAGTCCGAGCGCGTTCATCATGATGAACAGAGGCACAACCAGCACTTCTTGGGGAAGCACCAGCGTCAGCACGAACAGCAGGAAGATTCGGTCGCGATACTTGAAGCGCAGCCGCGAGAACGCGTAGGCCGACAGCGTTGCCACGATCACCGACAGCAGCGCGCCCATGATCGACACGAAGAAGCCGTTGAAGATGAACCGTCCGAATGGGACGAGCGTCCACGCATCCACGAAGTTGGACCACTTCACCTCCGAGCCGATGAACGTCGGCGTCGCCGAGAACACCTCGCTCTCGGGCTTCAGCGCCGAGAAGAACATCCAGATGAACGGGAAGGTGAAAATCAGCGCGACGGCGCCGATCGCGGCAGTGTTCGCCCACGTTCTGACGGCCGTGACCTTCTGAGCACGGCGCATCTTCGGGCGCTTCCGCACTGTCAGCGTCTCACTTGTCATAGTTGACCCACCTCTTCTGTCCCGCGAACTGCAATGCGGTGATGAGCATCACGACGATGAACAGGATCCAGGCGAGCGCCGAGGCGTAGCCCAGACGATCGAAGACGAAACCGTTGCGATACAGGTACAGCACGAACGTGTTGGTCGACTCGCCCGGACCGCCCTGCGTCAGGATCTGCGGCTGAACGAAGACCTGGAAGGCCCCGATCATCGTCATGGTCATGGTGAAGAACAGCGACGGCGAGATCATCGGCAGGATGATCGACCGCAGCCGCTGCCACGCACTCGTGCCGTCCATGCGCGAAGCCTCGAGGATCTCCTTCGGGATGCCGCCGAGACCGGCCGAGAGAACGATCACGTTGTAGCCGAACGACTGCCACACCGACATCACGATCACCGAGAACAGCGCGAACGTCGAGTCGGAGAGCCAGCTCGGACCGTCGATGCCCACGGATGCGAGCGCCGAGTTCACGATGCCGTTGTCGCTGAGAAGCAGTCGCCACACCAAAGCATTGGCGACCATCGGCGTGATCGCCGGCAGGAAGAAGATCACTCGCCAGAACCCGGCGAACTTGACCCTCGTGTTGAGCCACAGCGACACCCCGAGCGCCAAAGCCAGGTTCAGGGCGGTGTAGACGAAGGCGAAGATCACGGTGTTCATCAGCACCGTGTAGAAGGTCGGATCGGCGAAGAGCTTCTGGTAGTTGGCGAAGCCGATGAAGGTCGGTGCGCCGAACAGCGGCCACTCGAACAGGCTGATGACCAACGAGCCGAGCAGCGGAACCAGGATGAAGAACGTGAACCCGGCGAGCCCGGGCCACAGGTAGGCCAGGGCGGCGAGGCCGTCGCCCTTCGTCTTCTTCGCACGCGGCGGCGTCGGATGCGGAACCCCGAACGGGCGCGTGACGGGGCGGCGGGCGCCGCCGTCTCCTCGGAGACGACGGCACCCGTGATCAGCGGTGAAGACATTCGCTTAGCCGCTCACCGAGTGCTGGATCGTGTTCAGCACATCCTTGGCCGTCTTGTCACCCCGGTATCCCTCGACGCCGTACTGGGTGAACAGGGTCTCGACCTGGTTCCAGGTCGGGGTGGTGATCTGGGCGGTGGCGTTGGAGAGCAGCGCGTTGACCGCATCCATCGCCGCAGCGGACTTGCCGTCTGCCCAGGCCGGCTGCGCAGCCGCCCGCGAGGGGACGATACCGCGGGCGGCGGCCTGTCCTTCGAGGACGCTCTGCGCGGTCATCGCCTGGATGGCCTTGAATGCGCCATCCGGATCCTTGCAGTTCTTCGCGATACCGAAGCCGGAGCCGGCCGTCATGCCGTGCGCCTTGCCCGAGGTCGTCGGGACGATGGTCACGCCCATGTCGAACTTGGCCGCGTCGGCGAAGGTGCCGTACATCCACGGGCCCTCGATCAGCATGTCGACGTTGCCGCCGGTGAATGCGGCTTGCGCCACATCCGATCCGTCTGCTGCCTCAGGCGCCTTCGCGATCTGCTCCTTGTTGACCAGGTCGAAGTAGCTCTGCACCTGATCGACCAGCTTGGAATTCGTCAGGTCGAGCTTGCCGTTCTTCACGGCCTCCGCACCATCGGCGATCGTCCACGCGTTGACCGTGAAGAAGCCCGGCTCGATCGCGAGTGCCTTGTGGTCGGCCGTCGTGAGCTTCTTCGCGTCCGAGAGGAACTGCTCGCGGGTGTACGTGGTGCCTGGAGGCGTGAGGCCCGCGGCCTTGAACGCGTCGGCGTTGTAGTACAGCACGATCGGCTCGGCGTCATACGGGATCGCCCGGATGGTGCCGTCGACGGTCATGCCCTTGAGCATCGACTTGTCGAACTCCGAGGTGTCGAGCTTGTACTTCTTGATCAGGTCGTCGAGCGGCATGAGCAGCCCGCCGAGCTCCTGCGCCCGAGCTGCCTGTGTGGTGAGCAGGCACGGGGCGTTGCTGCCCGAGAGGCGGGTCTTGACCTTGGTCCAGTAGTCGTTGAAGCTCGGGCCGTCGATGGTGACGTCGAGTTTCGGGTCGACCTTCTTGCCGAGGGAGATGAAGCCCTCCCACTGGTCGCGGTCGCTCTGACTGCTGACCCAGGTGTACATCGAGATGGGGCCACCGGAGGCGCCGCCTCCACCGCCCCCTGAGCACCCGGCTAGAGCGGTCAACGCTCCCGCGAGTACGATGGCGGTTCCGATCTTTCCCGCCGCGCGCTTGCTTCGTGGTGTCACTTGCTGTGCCTCCTCCATTGGATTCATCTGTGTGATCGCCTACTGAGCCTGCCGATTCGCATCCAGCTGCGCGTCTTCGACGCCTGGTAGCTGGTTCACGATCCTATAGGGTCTTTGATATAGGTTATTGGGGAGCATAAGCGGATGCGCTCCCCGGTCAAGTAGTCCGGGCTGTCTCTGTAAGACCCCCGAGGCCGGCCATCTCAACAGCTCAGGCGAAGTCGATCGCGATGACGTCGACGACGGCTCCGGATGCGGTGGGCGCGGGGATCAGGATCTCGCCGAGCGGGTCCTCACCGGCCGCCGACTGCTCGTGCACCTCGAAGTTGACCTCGTACGGCAGCTGCTCCCCGGTCGCCAGCAGACGGATGCCCGTCACCCGGCCGACGGGGATCCCGCGCACGATCACCTGCTCGATCGGCCGCATCACCAGGTGCAGGTAGAGCGTTCCCGGGCGAGCGGTCGACGGTCCGTAGTAGTCGACACCGACTGTGGGGGTTACGCCGACGACGCTCTCCGCGTGCCGGTCCATCCAGCCGCCGATCTCGTCGAGGGTCTCGACCTGCGACCCGTTGAGGCTGCCGTCGCCCTTCGGTCCGATGTTGAGCAGCAGGTTGCCGCCACGGCCCGCCACCTCGATCAGAGTCGTCACAAGCGAGGTCGTGCTCTTGCTCTTGGTGTCTCCGGGGCGCCACGCCCACATCTGACCGATGGTCAGGCAGAGCTCCCACGGGCCGGTCGGCGCCGTCACCGGAAATCCCTGCTCCGGCGTCTTGTAGTCGCCCTGACCGAGCAGGCGGTCGTTGATCACCACATCCGGCTGCAGCGACTTGATGTGGGCGCGCAGCCCGGCGCTGTCCCACTCCTGCTCCGACCGCTCCCACTCGCCGTCGAACCAGAGCAGGTCGATCGTGCCATAGTTCGAGAGGATCTCCGTGAGCTGGCCGCGCAGGTAGTCCTGGAACCGCTCCCACTGCTCCGGCGTCGAGCGCCGGTGCTTGTCGTCGGCAACCGGAGTCCCGGCGTAAGCGGGGTCGCCCGCCGACGGCCAGTGCTCCAGCGCGTACGGACGGTCGCTCATCTGGAAGGCCGGGTAGTCGGGGTGATTCCAATCGGGCAGGCTGTAGTAGATGCCGACCCGGATGCCTTCGGCGCGAATCGCCTCCACGAACTCGCGCGTGATGTCGCGGCCGAAGGGCGAGTGCTCGATCCCGAAATCGGAGTGCTCTGTGTGGAACATCGAGTAGCCGGCGTGATGCCTGGCCGTGAAGACGACGTAGCGTGCGCCGGCCCGCTTGGCGAGTCGGGCGAGGGCGACCGCATCCCACTCGACCGGGTTGAAGGTCGCGGCGCTCGATTGGTACTGCTCGACCGAGACCGTGTCTTCGACCGCATCCGAGCCCGGGATGATCGACCGGCCCACGAGCGGCCAGGAGATCTCGATCCCTTGTTGACTGGCGTGATCCCAGTGCACGAAGAGACCGAAACCGGCCCCGATGAACCAGTCGCCGCCAGGCAGTTTGAAGTCGGCGGGGCGAGCGAAACTGTCAGGCAATACAGCGAGCGTGGACTCCACGGAAGAACTCTCCTTTGAGTGGGACGTGAGGGATTGTTGAGTAGCAATGCTATTGCCTATAGGATATGGCGAAGGGATGCGTCCCACAATCCATTCGATGAAGAAGGAGACTGTCGCACGTGGCCATGTTCAAAGACGACCCCGTCCGCCCCGAGAACTACCAGCGCTTCGAGCGCGACGTCCCGCAGTGGTTCACCGACGCCAAGCTCGGTATCTTCGTGCACTGGGGACCATACTCGGTGCCTGCCTGGGCCGAACCGATCGGCGAGCTCGGCACGATCGAGAAGCAGTTCTGGTTCAAACACAACCCGTACGCCGAGTGGTACTTCAACACGATCCGGATCGAGGACAGCCCCGCCGCGCAGCATCAGCGTGACGCGTTCGGCGGTGCTCCGTACGACGACTTCATCGACCAGTGGGACCCGAACGAGTTCGACCCCGCCGAGTTCATCGCCCTGGTGAAGAGCACCGGCGCCGGCTACTTCGTTCCCACGACCAAGCACCACGACGGCGTCACGCTCTGGGACGCCCCCGGCACCGACGGCCGCAACACGGTCGCCCGCGGTCCCAAGCGCGACCTGGTCGGTGCGTTCGAGAAGGCGACGCGGGATGCGGGCCTCCGCTTCGGCGTCTACTACTCCGGCGGTCTCGACTGGCACTTCTCGAACCTCGCTCCGATCACCGACGACGGCCAGGAGTTCGGCCGTCCGGTCGATGCGGCATACGCCGAGTACGCGTACAAGCACGTCGACGACCTGCTCGACCGCTACTCCCCCGACATCCTCTGGGGGGACATCGAGTGGCCGGATGCGGGCAAGCCCGCCGGACCGTTCAGCATGGAGAATCTGTTCGACAAGTTCTACTCGCAGACCCCCGATGGTGTCGCCAACGACCGCTGGGGCGAGACGCACTGGGACATCCGCACGAGCGAGTACCAGAACGGGCTCAGTGTCGAGGGAGACGGCGGCTGGGAGAACTGCCGCGGCATCGGCTTCTCGTTCGGCCACAACAAGCTCGAAGACGAGACCCATCTGCTCAGCGGTCCGGATGCGGTCAAGACGTTCGTCGACATCGTCTCGCGCGGCGGTAACCTGCTCCTCAACGTCGGTCTCACCGCCTCCGGAACGGTCCCTGAGCTGCAGCGCCGAACTCTCGAGCACCTGGCTGCGTGGAACGCGGTGAACGGCGACGCGGTGTTCGGGTCGACGACGCTCGACGCATCCCTCGCCGCCCCTTCGGCTGCGGACACCGAGCCTTGGCTGCGCTGGACCCGCACCGACGACACCGCCAACGCCTTCGTCGATACGACCGGCAAGGTCTCACTGACCGGCGTCTCGGATGCTGTTCTCGCCGACACCGCTCGGCTCGCTGACGGCACCCCGATTGCAGCCGAGCGTTCGGGCGACGTCGTCACCGTGACGCTTCCCGCCCCTGCGGTCACCGGGCCCACCCTCGTCCGCTTCGACCTCAAGGCCTGATCCGTGACGGTCGACGCCCACCTGCACCTCTGGGACCTGGATCGGGCCTCGTACCCCTGGCTCACCGAAGCCCTGGGACCGATCCACCGCACCTTCGCCTTCGCGGAGGCGCAACCCCAGTTGGAGCAGGCGGGCGTCGACCGGGTCGTGCTCGTGCAGGCCGCGAACTCGGTCGAGGACTCGCAGGCGATGTTCGCGGTGGCCGACGAGCACGAGCAAGTCGCCGGCGTCGTCGCCTGGGTCGACCTGCTCGACCCGCGGCTGGCCGAGCGGCAGCTCGCGGAGTGGGGCGAGCATCCGTCGTTGGTGGGCATCCGCCACCTCATCCACGACGAGCCCGACCCCGACTGGCTCGCTCAGGATGCTGTGCGCAGATCGCTCAGGCTTCTCGCCGACCGAGACCTCACCTTCGACGTGATCGGGGTGCTCCCCGCCACCTCGAACACGCGCTCGACATCGCCGCGGAGTTGCCCAGCCTGCATTTGGTCATCGACCACCTGGGCACGCCGCCCGTCGGCGGCGGGATTGATGCCGCCGAGCCGTGGCGTTCGCTGATGACGCGGCTCGCCGCGCATCCGAACGTCGCCGCCAAGCTCTCCGGACTCACGACACTCGGCCCGACCGGGCATCCGGATGCACGACGCCTGCAGCCGTTCGTCGATCACGCCTTCGAGGTTTTCGGTCCCGAGCGCGTGATGTTCGGCGGTGACTGGCCGGTATCGACGCTCGCCGGCTCCTACGCGCAGACCTGGGCGACAGCGAACGAGCTCGTCGCGGGCCTGTCGGCGTCGGAGCGCGCGAGCGTGTTCGACGGCGCCGCCACCGCGGCCTATCGCCTGAGCTGAGGCCGGCGATCCCTGCGAAGATGGGACCATGCCCATCCTGAACAAGGACATGCAGGTCTGCATGTCGCTCGCCGCCCGTCCGAGCAACATCGGCACCCGATTCCACAACTATCTCTACGACGAGCTCGGACTCAACTTCATCTACAAGGCGTTCACCACGACCGACCTCGAGGGTGCAGTCCGCGGAATCCGGGCCTTGGGCATCCGGGGTTGCTCGGTATCGATGCCGTTCAAGGAGGCGATCATCCCGCTCGTCGACGTCATGGAGCCCTCCGCTCTGGCGATCGAGTCGGTGAACACGGTCGTCAACGACAACGGCGTTCTCACCGCCTCGAACACCGACTACGAGGCCGTCGCCGCACTGCTCGCCGAGCATCAGGTCGACAGCGGTCAGCGCGTTCTCCTCCGCGGGTCCGGCGGAATGGCCAAGGCGGTCGTCGCGGCCTTCCGTGGCGCCGGGTTCGACGACCTCACGATCGTGGCGCGCAACGAGGAGCTCGGCCGCGCTCTGGCGGAACGCTACGACTACGACTGGGTGGCAGAAGACCCGGCGCCCGAGTTCGACGTGATCGTCAACGTGACACCGCTCGGGATGCGCGGCGACACCGAGTCGACCGTCTCCTTCGGTCCCGAGCACATCGCGCGAGCTTCGACCGTGTTCGATGTCGTGGCCTTTCCATCCGAGACCCCGCTCATCGCGGCCGGGCGGGCGGCAGGCAAGCACCTCATCACAGGCGCGGAGGTCATCGCTCTGCAGGCGGCCCGTCAGTTCGAGCGGTACACGGGCGTTCCTCTCACAGCCGAGCAGGTCGCCCGGGCATCGGAGTTCTCCCGGGCCGAGTGATCAGGTGCGGTGTCGAATCCACGCGAGTAGTGTTTGCGGCACCAGACAGAAGGAGCCCGATCATGGGAATCGGCAGTGGCATCTTCATTTTCGTGGTCGGCCTGATCCTGGCATTCGCTCTCAATGTCGAAGTGACGTGGATCGACCTGAAGCTCGTCGGCTACATCCTCATGGGCGCCGGCCTCGTCGTGTTCGTGCTCTCGCTCATCTTCACGCTGAGGCGTCGTTCGTCGACCGTGACCCGGCGCCGCGGCATCGACCCGGCAACCGGCGAGCAGTTCGACCAGCGCAGCACGCGCAACGACCTCTGAGCCCTCACCTCCGGTCGGTAGGATGGCCGGATGTCGGATGACGTGCTCGCTCTCGAGAACCAGGTCTGCTTCGGTCTCGCGGTCGCCGCGCGGAGCGTCATCGCGCTCTACCGGCCGGTGCTCGAACCGCTCTCGCTGACGCATCCCCAGTACCTCGTGATGCTCGTGCTCTGGGAACGCGACCCGCGCTCGGTGAAAGAGCTGAGCGAGGCTCTGCAGCTGGAGCCCGCAACGCTCTCACCCCTGCTGAAGCGCCTCGAGGTCACCGGCTACATCGAGCGCAAGCGGAGTTCGAGCGACGAGCGCTCGCTCGAGGTCACGTTGACGGATGCGGGCCGAGCGCTCCGCAAAGAGGCCGAACTCATCCCGCACAAGATCGTCGAACGGCTCGGCCTTCCGGTCTCGGACCTAGAGAATTTGCGTGGGAGCCTGCACTCGATCATCGGTGCGGCGCTCCGAACCCCTGACCCGGTTACACGTACTGGGGTCACCCGGGCCGGCTGCGACGGTTATGCCGCGGTCGGGCAGATCAGCCGGGTCGCGTCCCGCTGACCGTCGGACCGCGAGACGCTGTGCGCAGTCATCGGCTGGCCGCAGATCGGACATGGCGCTCCCGCAGAGCGGATATCGGGACCTTCGGGATGTCCGGCTCCCAGTTGCGCAGGGCCGGCCACGCGGATGAGGGAGCTATTCGCTCGCCCGTACCACTCCATGAACCGTCCGGCCATCGTCTCTCTCGCTTCCCGCACCTAACTCGTTAGGGCACTAACTAATAGTGTACAAGCTTCGCGGGAATTGACCATGCCCCGAAGGTGAAGGTTTACCCTGAATCGGGAGGTCAGGATGCGGATCGGCGAACTCGCGGAGCGAGCGGGCGTCACGGTGAAAGCCGTGAGGTACTACGAGACCCTGGGCCTCATCGTGCCCGACCGGCTGCCCAACGGCTATCGAGACTACGGCGACGAGCACGTGCGGGCCGTCGACGAGATCCGTCAGCTCGCCGGGGTGGGCATCGCCCCGAGCCGGGCGACGCCGTTCATCGAGTGCCTCGACACCGGCCACGTGCACAGCGACGAGTGTCCCGGATCCCTGGCGGCCTACCGCAACGGGATCGCCGAACTCGACCAGGCCATCGCGGCCCTCACGTCTCGCCGCACCATGCTGACCCAGCGGCTCGAGGAAAGCGCATCGCGCGGCTTCGACGGCGTGCCCACCACTCCAGCCGCCGACTACACCTCGCTGCCGTCTGGCCTGCCGCGACCCGAGGACGACGGTGCCGCCGACCACCTGCCGGGCATCCGGATGCCGTCGCTACACCTACCCACCTCGGACGGCGCCGGGGTCACCCTCGCCGAACTCGGCCCCGGTCGCACGGTCGTCTACCTCTATCCCCTGACGGGCCGGCCGGGCGTCGACCTGCCCGACGGCTGGGATGCCATCCCCGGCGCTCGCGGGTGCTCGACCGAGGCCTGCGACTTCCGCGACCACTTCGAAGACCTCCGGGCCGCCGGCGTCGACGCCGTCTACGGCCTCTCCAGCCAGACCGTCGACTACCAGCGCGAGGTCGTCGAGCGTCTGCAGCTGCCGTTCGCGATGATCTCCGACCCGCAGCACCTGCTTGCCGAGGGGTTGGGACTCCCGACCTTCGAGGCCGGCGGGATGCGGCTATACAGCCGACTGACTCTGATCGTTCGCGACGGCACGATCGAGCATGTCTTCTACCCGATCTTCCCGCCGAACACGCACGCCCGGCAGGTGCTCGGGTGGCTCTCCGAGCACCCCTCCTGAATCGCACATCGCGCCGTCGCGCCTTGGCATGGGTTCGCGGGATCATACCGACGGATGACCCATCCCAGCCCCTCGGCTGATGTCCCGAGGGCCCCTCACCGGTTGACTGGACAGGCCGGCTACCGAGGGGAGAACCACCATGACGACACTGAACCACCACCTCCCGTACACGGGATCGGTTCCGAAGGTCGACCGGGCGCAGGGGGCGCTTTCGACCTTCGCCGCGAACGCCTATCTTCGGCTGTTCGTTGTCGTCATGGCCATCGCGGCCGGCGCGGCGGTTCTTCTGATGGCGATCGTGCTTCTGCTCGACCTGGTCGTGCCGATCCTCTTCGCCAACGAGATCCACGCGCTGGCCGCACTCTTTCCGCAGACCGCCGGCTGAGCCCGGTTCCTGGTGAGCCTGGCGCCTCCCCGCACCGGTGTCTAGAGTCGGTGCCGGGAGGTCATCATGGGGAAGATCGTCTTTTCAGCTCTGGCTTCGGTCGACGGTTACACGGTGGATGCGAACGGCAATTTCGACTGGGCCGCTCCCGACCCCGAGGTGCACGCCTTCGTCAATGACGAGGAACGCCGGGTCGGAACGTATCTCTACGGCCGGCGAATGTACGAGACCATGCGCGTTTGGCAGACCATGCCCGAAGGTCCGGATGCCCCGCCGGAGATCACCGATTACGCGGACATCTGGCGCAGCGCGGACAAGATCGTTTACTCGTCGACGCTGACCGACGCCGCGACCCCGCGCACGCGCATCCTGAACCGCTTCGATCCGGATGCGGTGCGCGAGCTCGCCGCCGCATCCGACCGCGACGTGAGCGTGGGCGGCCCGACGCTCGCCGTCGAGGCCTTCCGCGCCGGTCTGGTCGAGCAGGTGCAGCTGTTCCTGACGCCCGTCGCTGTCGGCGGAGGGACACCCGCGCTGCCCCGGAACCTGTTCGTGCCTCTTCAGCTGCTCGAGGAGCGCCGCTTCACGGGCGGTACCGTGTTCCTCCGCTATCGAGTCGGATAGCCGGTCGCCTATCGGACCGTTCCACTCACCGTTCGCAATACACGAGAATCTCTCAGTTCTACTGGTGGGATCCGAGTGCGAGGGCTAGCGTTTCGCTTGAGGCCCGCACCAGACGGGCCCCGCCTCCGACGGGGGCAACGACGCCCGCGCCGCAGAGCACATCAGTGAACTGCAAGGGAGCAGCGGATGCGCGACCACAGAACCATTTCGGCGCTCGTCGCAGGTGTCGCGGTCATCGCGGCCAGCCTGGTCCTGCCAGGAGCCGTGACAGCTGTCGCCCCCACGCCATCGAGTGTCCGCTTCACGGCGTCGGGTGACTTCGGCAACGCAGCGGGCGCTCAATCCGTCTTCGCGGGGATTGCGGCCGCCGGTTCGGGGCTGCACCTCGCACTCGGTGACCTGTCGTATGCCCCCGCAGGTCAGGAGCAGGCGTGGTGCGATCTCGTCACGCAGAACGTTGGCGCGGGCTTCCCGTTCGAGCTCGTCTCAGGCAACCACGAGAGCAGTGGGCAGGACGGCAACATCAACGACTTCTCCGCCTGCCTGCCCAACCAACTGCCCGGCGCCGTCGGCACCTACGGGCGGCAGTACTACGTGGACGTGCCGCAAGGCGCCCCGCTCGTCCGATTCATCATGATCTCCCCGGCACTTCCGTTCTCCGACGGGAACTGGAGCTACGCCGCCGGAACGCCGCACTACTCGTGGACGGCAGCCGCCATCGACGGGGCGCGTGCTGCGAGCATCCCCTGGGTCGTCGTCGGAATGCACAAGCCGTGCCTCTCGATGGGTCAATACACCTGCGACCCCGGCGCCGACCTTCTCAACATGCTCGTCGACAAGCGGGTCGATCTGGTGCTAACGGGCCATGAGCACCTCTACCAGCGCACCAATCAACTCGCCACGGGCGCGGGATGCTCCGCGATCGTCCCGGGGACGTACTCTGCAGCCTGCGTTGCCGATACCGACTCCACGATGGTCAAGGGCGCAGGAACGGTCTTCGCGACGGTCGGCACGGGAGGCAACGGCAACTACGACATCAATCCCGCCGACTCCGAAGCGGGGTACTTCGCCGCGACAAGGGGCGTGAGTCAAAGCCCGGTATACGGATCTCTCGCCGTCACCGCTACCCCCACCGACCTCACGGCATCATTCGCCAGGGCGTCGGGCGCCGACTTCGCTGATTCGTTCACCGTTGGTCCCCCTGGGGCCGGGAATCAACCTCCGACCGCGAGCTTCAGCTCTCCGTGCACGAACCTCGCCTGCACGTTCGACAGCGCCGGATCGAGCGACCCCGACGGAACACTGACGGCCTTCACCTGGGACTACGGCGACGGGGCCACCGCCACGGGTGCAACTCAGGCGCACACCTACCCGGCCGCGGGAACGTACACAGCGCGCCTGACGGTGACCGACAACAACGGTGCCACGGGCACGACGACGAGAACTCTCATGGTCACGGCGCCGCCGCCACCGCCCGGCGTTCTGGCGTCCGATCCCTTCGATCGCACTGTCGCGAACGGCTGGGGCGGCGCGCCGACCGGCGGAGCATGGACGATCGCAGGCACCGCATCCCGGTTCGCGGTGAGTGGTGGCGTGGGAACCATGCAGATGCCGACCGGAACAACGGGGATGGCCAACCTGACGTCGGTCTTGTCGTCGGCTACCGATCTCAAGTTGAAAGCGGCGATCGACAAGCTGCCCTCCTCGGGCAGCGTCTACCTCTCGATTTCAGGGCGCCGCATCACGACCGCGGGCGCATACCAGTCGAAAGTCATCATCTCGTCGGCTGGCAAAGTCTCGATCTACATCGTTCGCGTGAATGCCTCGGGAGGCGCAGAGGTGGTCGTGCAGAACGGTGTCGCCGTCGCGGGCGTGACGGTCACTCCCGGCGCGAAGCTCGACATCCGGATCAAGGTGACGGGCACGAGTCCGACACTCATCGAGTCGCGAGCGTGGCTGGACGGCACCCCGGAGCCCACGACGTGGCAGCGCTCGGTCTCCGACTCGACGGCTGAACTCCAGGCGCCGGGTGGGCTCGGAATCACGGGCTACCTGTCAGGCGGCGTAGCGAACTCGCCTGTCACCCTTACCGTGGACGACGTCACCGCCGTGACTCCCTGATTGCGCCCTGACCCGTCGCTGACGAAACTCACACACTCGGAATTCAGGACGGACTGAGGCGTTGTCTCGAGCATGACAAACGTAGGAATCATCGGAGCAGGTCACATCGGACAAGCAGTGGCCCGCGAGTTCATCAAGCACGGATACACGGTCACGATCGCGAACTCGCGCGGGCCTGAGACCTTGGCCGACCTGGTTCGAGACCTCGGTCCGAACGCGACTGCCGCGACAGCGGCGGACGCGGCGGCAGCGGGCGACTTCGTCGTCGTCACCGTCCCCCTGAAGAACTACACCGACGTGCCGGTCGCCCCGCTTGCCGGGAAGATCGTGATCGACACGAACAACTACTACTTCGAGCGCGACGGCCATTTCCCCGACCTCGATGAGGGCAAGACCACGGTCTCGGGGATGCTGCAGGAGCACCTCCCGTCATCGAAGGTCGCCAAGGGCTTCAACCACATCAACTTCCGCGAGATCCCCACCGACGGCACTCCCGCCGGAACGCCCAACCGCCGCGCGCTCGCGACCGCGAGCGACTTCGACGACGCCGCGGCATTGGTCACCTCGATCTACGACGAGTTCGGTTTCGATACCGTCAACATCGGCCCGCTCTCCGAGAGCTGGCGCGTCGAGCGCGATCGTCCCGCGTACGTCACACGCCAGAACCGCGAGCAGCTGGTGGCCAACCTCGATAAGGCTCCGCGGACGATCTAGCGCGAGCCGTGCATCCTGAACCGATCGTTAGCGGTTGATTCGGAACAGTTGCGGCGCCGCACCCTCGCCGGTTGCGAGATCGGCGAGGATGCGGCCGACGGTCGGCGTGAACTTGAAGCCGTGACCGCTGAACCCGGCCCCGACGACGATGGGGCCGACGCGGTCCAGGATGAAGTTCTCGTCGACCGTGCTCGTGTACGTGCACGAGATCGGGTCGAACCGATCCGGATCAGCGCCGGGCAACCATTCGTCGACGTATCGACGCAGGTCATCGAGCTGCTTCGGCTCGGGGAGGAAGTCGCGCCGGTCGGGATCGACCTCCGGCCCTGCTCCGTGCCATCCTGCCTTGACCCCGAAGCCCGGCGTGTACATCCCGTAGATGGGCGAGCGCCAGTAGCCGTAGCGGGGGTCGGTCGGATCGTACGAGTGGTTGAATCCGGGCCAACCGGACTCGGCGAGCGCGGAGGCCGCGGCCGAGTCGTCGCAAAGAGCGAAGTGCGCCGGTTGCTCCTGCGTGACTCGGAGGCGTGGAAGCCTGACCTTGTCGCCGAGGAGTTTCTCGGTCCACGCACCGGCGGTGACGACCGCTCGGCGGGCGCGGATCACGCCCGACTCCGTCGTGACGGTCACCCGCTCGTCGCCATCCGGCGAGATGTCGACAACACGTACACCGTGCTCGATCACGGCACCGCGTGCTGCCGCGGCGGCCTTCAGCGCAGTGACAGCCGTATCCGCGTCGAGCCGCCCGGAGTCGGGTGCGAAGAGCACTCGACCGTCGAACCGGATGCCCGCCCAGCGTTCGCCTGCTTCTTCGGGCGAGAGGAACTCCGCACCCAGACCGACGTGGCGGAGCGCTGCCGCAACCCGGTCGAAGTCCGCATTCGGCCCGTGATTGACGATGCCCACCCGATTCAGGATGCGCTCACCCGTCTGCTGCTCGAGCTCCGGCCAGAGCCGGGACGCCTCGGCGAGCATCGCCGCGTACGTCGGGTCGGAGTACGCGGTGTTGAAGTTGCGGGATCGACCGTGGGACGCCCCGAACACGTGTCCGGGCTCGAACCGTTCGAGCAGGTGCACGTCCCACCCGCGGGCGGCGAGCTGCCACGCGGTCGACGATCCCATCGCTCCGCCGCCGATGACGACGACCTCTGCGTCGGACGTTGCGCCGCTCATCCCGCTCCGCTCTGCTCATCCCCGCTCCGCTGAGCGCGTTCCTCTACCTTACGAATGGAGATGCCGTCAGCGAGCGAGCACGAGCGCTTCGGCGCCATCCTGAAACCAGCTGCCTGCCGCCGGCCCGCCGTTGCACTCCCCGTCGCTGGCTCCCGGATGCTTGACCCAGAGCAGTGCATCCAGCTTGGTGGTGACTCCCTCCGTGATCTGCGGATTCTGGCCGAGCGCCGCGCCGGGCGGATTGCACCAGGTTCCTGTCCAGCCGTTGCCGTTGCGGGAGACGTCGATCACGAAGTGCTTCCAGCCGACGCGCGACGAGACCTTGCCTGCGTAGTCGCGCTCGCTCTGGGTCGCATCGAAGTTCGCCACATTCGTATAGAAGCCGTGCGCCTCGTCGATTCCGGCTGCGGTCAGCCAGCTCGCTTGAACGGCAGGCGTCAACCAGCGCGCGTTGCCGCCGTCGAGGTAGGTGGTGAGCTCGGCAGCGTTCAGGATTTCGACAGCCGACTTGATGAGCGGCAGACGGATGCTCGCCTCGCCCGCGCATTTCGCGCTCGACAGCATCGCCAGCGAGTCCGGCTCGATCAGGATGACCGCACGGGTTCCCGCCAACGCGTCGGCGATCGTGCGGTTCCAGGCGAGGTACTGGTCGGGCGTGAATCCGCCGGCCGAGAAGCCGCCGCAGTCGCGGTTGGGGATGGCGTAGGTGACGAAGACGAGTGTCGCATCCTGAGCCGCTGCGGCACGGATGTGGCGCTGGATCACGCTGAGCAGCAGCGCGGGTGAGTACCAGTCGCCCAGCCAGACGGCCGTCGGCTGTTCGGCGATGGTGCGAACAATGGCCGAGCCGGCGGTGTCGCCGCCTGCGGCTAACTGGTCAGCTACCTTCCGAGCGTCGCTGTACGGGTCCACGTAGAGCCGACCCGAGAACACGGGAAGGGGATCCGCCCGGGCCGGCGCGGGCGTGGGCGCGAGGAGCGCGGCCGACGCGGCGGTGACACAGACCAGAACGGCGATGAGTTTGCGCACGACAATCTCGATCCCTCGGGAGCCATCCCCCGATGACACCCCTGACTATCGGCCGTGCGCGGCTTTGGGTCAGTCGCGCGGCCGGTCATCGGCTCCGTGGGTTCGCGTTGATAATCGAGACCGGAGCCGTCTTCTTCACTACAGGCGCCCTCAACGCCTGCATCGCGTAAGGGGATCGCAACATGTCTATCGGAGCACCCAAACGCAAGCAAACAACGCTGTACATCGTCATGGCAACACTTATCGCGGTGGTTACGACGAGCATTGTGATCCGAATTGTCGTCGCCCTTGTCGGGCACAATGACCTCGGTCGGATCATAGACACCATCACATTTGGTGCGCTCGCACTCTTCTTCTTGGTGTTCGGGATTTACAGCGGGAAGAAGGGTAAGACCGTACAAAGCACGGGCGGTTACGTCGGAGCGGGGGTATGGGCGCTCTACACGGTCTTTCTCGCTATTGGAGCTATGTAGCGGATGACGGCGGTCAGTCGCGCACCCTAGACCAGGTGCACCTGACGCGTGTTGTGTACCTCGGTGCGCGAATCGACGAACAGGTGGACGCTCTCGTTGATGTGGTACTGGGTGTGCGCGAGACGAGCATCGTTCGAGCGGACGAGCGTACGAGCGGCCTGGATGCGGTTGCGCAGCTTGAGCAGGGAGATGAGTGCGCCGATCAGAACACCGACGACCAGGGCCACGGCGGCCCAGTGGACGATCGGCAGCCAGGCGGCGAACGCCCCCGTGCTCTCGATGAACCCGTCGCCACCCACGATGACGATCAGGAGGATCGTGGAGACGAGCATGGTCTTTCGGGCGAGAGTGGCCGGCTTGGTGGCGACCAGCAGCATCGCCTCGCCGATCTCGCGCTCGTGCTGGCGACGGCGCTCCTTGGCCCAGTGCAGGTCGCGCTCGTGACGCCGAGCGAGCCTGTGGGCTTCGTCGTGGGCGCGGTTGTAGGCATAGGTGTGGTTCACAGACGTGTCCTTCGGGTCGACGTGACTGCTTGTTCGGGTGTTCGGGGTTATCGCAGGGACGCGCGGTCGGGTGCCGCGCATCCCTGCTCGGGGGTTCTCTTACCGGCCGCCCTGGGGGTCAGAGGGTGGTCGGAGCGACTAGGTGGCCAGCGACGGAATCACTGCCAGGGGTCTGAGACGGCGTGCTAGTGGATCGACTGCGCCGTGACGACCGTCGGGGCAACCGGCGCCGCAACGGGCACCGGGGGCGCCAGCTGAACGACGGGCGCCATCGGAGCGGATTGCTCCTCCGGCGCTGCGGCACGGCGACCGGCGAACGGCGTCGAGGGCTCGGGCGCGCGCAGGCCGATGTCGCGGAGCTTGTCCTCGGTCCAGCCTGCCTGCGCTGCAGACTGCCAGGCCGACTCGTACTCGGCGATGGCGGTATCCAGAGCGACCTGGCGCTGGGCGAGGCCGCGTACGGCTTCGATGCGGGCTTTGATCTCGGATTCGAGGAGCGCGTTGGCGCGCTGAGCGGCCATGTCGGGGTCGACTGCGGTTCCGTAGTTCTGGTTCACGATACGTCCTTCCGGTGTTTCGGAACTCCCTGCATCCGTCGGCGGGAACGACGGGGCTAGCTGAGAGCAGAGGCTGTAACTCGGGTGTGTGACAGCCTGAGCATAGCTAGAAAGAACGTTCTGTAGGTTGTTTGGAGGACACGAATTTGTACCCCAAATCGGGCGACAAAGAAGACGCCCGATCGTCACATCCGTTCGATGGTCGATCCGCGGATGGCGAGACGAACAGGGAGGTATTCGACCCCTCCGGGCTGCTTCTCGCCGTCGATCGCCGCGAAGACGCGGCGCGCGGCGATTCGGCCGAGCTCCTGCAGGTTGTTGTCGATGCTGGTGAGCTCGGGGCGCGAGTTGGTGGCCAGCACCTCCCAGTTGTCGTAGCCGACGACAGCGACATCTTCCGGAACGCTGCGGCCGAGGTCGCGCAGGGTGTCGATGACTCCGCGCGCGATCTGGTCGGAGCCGGCGACGATCCCATCGATGTCCGGATGCTGTTTCAGCATCAGCGCCGCCGCATCCCGACCCCAGCTCTCCGTCCAGGACGAGAAGAGCACGTCGCCCACCGGCTCGAGGCCGTGCGCCGCCATAGCTTCGCGAAAACCCGCAGCGCGATCCTGCGCCGCCGCATAGGCCGGGTCGCCGCTGATGTGCGCGATGCGGGAGCGTCCGCAGGCGACCATGTGCTCGACGGCCAGGCGACCGCCCGCGAAGTTGTCGGGGGTCAGGGAAACGTCGGACGAGTCATCCGAAGGAGCGTACGCGTACACGACAGGAACCGGGAGGTCGTGCCCGAGCGAGGGGCGGGGATCCGTCTGCCGACCGACGACGATGATGCCGTCCACGCGCCGGTTGAGGAGCGCCTTGATGTGATGCTGCTCCCGGATGGCGTCGCCGCGCGCGTCGCAGAGGAAGACGCTGACCTGGCCCGCACCGAAGGCGTCTTCTGCGCCCATCAGGATGGGGATGACGAACCGGCCCTCGAGGTCGCTCGTGAGCAGTCCGACCGTTCCCGTCCGACCCGCGATGAGACTCTGGGCAAGGGCGTTCGGGGTGAAGCCGAGTTCATCCGCTGCGGCGATCACCCGCTCTCGCGTCTTCGGAGCGACCTCGTCGCGACCGTTGATCGCCTTGGAGGCTGTCGAAATGGACACGCCCGCCAGTCGTGCGACATCGCTCAGGGTGGAGGCCCGTGTCGAGGCGCGGTTCGTCGTCTGCGTCACTCTCAACTCCCTTCGGCCGATTCCGCAAAGGTTACCTGAATCTTTGCTTGACACGCGAATTCATAGCCGATTTACTTACCGAAAGGCGTTTCGGAACTTTCGGAATGCTCCCACGGCACAAACCCGCTTGTCGGGCTCAAAGAAGAGCTAAGAGGAGAAGCAATGAACTCGTTCCAGGGCCGCAAGCGACGGATCGTCGCGGCAGCTGTGGCAGGCGCACTGGCGGTCGGTCTCGCCGCGTGCTCTGCCGGCAATTCGACCAGCGGCGAAACAGCCGCGATCACGAAGGACGGGACGGACGACGGCGCCAAGCTGACGCTCTGGACCCGCGCCCCGCTCGAGAAGCAGGCGAAGCTGCTCGTCGCCGCATACAACGAGAGCCACAAGAACCAGGTGGAGCTCACCGTCGTTCCGAACGACGACTACGTGGCCAAGGTCGGCGCTGCCGCCGGGTCGAGCAGCCTGCCGGATCTGTTCGCCGCGGACATCGTGTACGTCCCGAACTGGGTGAAGCAGGGCCTCTTCCAGGACATCAGCACGCAGATCGACGGGCTCTCATATAAAGACTCCATCAACAAGGGCCATCTGAAGGCCGGAACAGTTGACGGCAAGGAGCACGTACTTCCGTTCGTGCTCGACCTGTCGATGATGTTCTGGAACAAGGAGCTGTTCAAGGAGGCCGGGCTCGACCCCGAGAAGGCTCCGGCCAACCTCGACGAGTTCGCCGCCGACGCGAAGAAGATCCAGGCGCTGAACAAGCCCGGCGTCTACGGAACCGCCACAGGTCTCGCCTGCGGAGGCTGCCAGGTGTTCACCTGGTTCCCAAGCGTGTGGGCCGACGGCAAGCAGGTGATGAACGACGCCGGCACGAAGTCATTGCTCGACAGCGACAGCGCCAAGAAGGTCTACAGCACGTGGGCCGACCTGTGGAAGGCGGGCGCCGTGCTTCCTTCCTCGAAGGATGAGACCGGTCCCACGTGGACGGCCGGCTTCACCGACGGCAAGGTCGGTCTCATGCCGTACCCGGCCACTCTGCTCTCCTCGACGACGTTCGACGCCGGCGTGGCGGGCATCCCGGGAGCCGACGGCGGCGGATCCACCTTCGTCGGCGGCGACGGCATCGGCGTCTCGAAGGACTCGAAGAAGGCCTCGCAGGCGTGGAACTTCCTCAGTTGGCTCCTGTCCGAGAAGGCACAGGTCGACGTGCTCGCGAAAGACAAGGACGTCGTCTCTCGCAGCGACCTCGCCGACAACCAGTACTCCAAGCAGGACCCGCGTCTGGTCACGATCAACGAGGTCGCGGGCAAGGGTGAGACGCCGGTGGCGCTCAACTTCCAGCAGGCGTTCAATGCTCCCAACAGCCCGTGGCTGACCCTGACCCGTAACGCCGTGCTCGGCGGTGGCTCCTCGGTCGACGCGGACAACAAGGAGATCACATCGGTGCTCGGCCAGTAATCGCTGACCCGGATGGCCGGCGCACCCGCGTCGGCCATCCGGCCACCTCTATAGAAGGGCTTTCCATGTCTGCCGGAACCGTGGCGACAGAGACGCGATCCCCTCGGGAGCCGACAACCCGCCGGTCACGCCGCTTGCGCGGACGTTGGCGCGGCGCGGTCTACGCCGTGCCGACCGCGGTCTTCGTGCTCCTCCTGTTCGTACTTCCGCTCATCCTCGTCTTCCAGATGTCGGCGTCGAACTGGCCGCTACTGGGCGGCAACCAGGGGCTCAACTTTCCGAAGAACTACGTCGACGCGTTCTCGAACCGCTTTCTCACGAACGCTCTGATCTTCACGGTGACATACACCGTCGTCACCACCGTGATCCTGCTCGCGCTCGCGCTCGGTCTCGCGCTCCTCGTGCAGGAATCGTCGCGCTGGAAGGGAGTGTTGCGAACCGCCATCCTGATCCCGAGCGCGCTCGGCCTGGCTTCGGCATCGCTCCTGTTCTACGTGCTCTACTCCCCGCTCGCCGGGCCATTCGCCGACCTGATGAACTCGTGGGGGATCACCTTCCTCGGCACACCGAGCGGTGCTCTGTGGTCGACGGTCTTCCTGATCGTCTGGCGATATGCCGGCTTCTACATGCTGTTGATGCTCGTCGGCCTGCAGGCCATTCCCGAAGACGTATATGAGGCGGCACGCATCGACGGCGCGGGCAGGATGCAGACCTTCCGGTCGATCACCCTCCCCTGCTGCGGCCGACGATCGCACTCACAACCGTGCTCTGTGTGACGGGATCCCTGCTCGCGTTCGAGCAGTTCTACATCCTGACCAAGGGTGGCCCGGACAACAGCACGATCACGGTCGTGCAACTCATCTACAGCGTGGCATTCCAAGGGCCGAACAACCTCGGCGTGGCTGGCGCGCTGTCGGTGATGGTGCTGATCGCCCTCGTCATCGTCAATTTCGCCCAGATCCGGGCCTTCGGCCAGAAAGAGGATTCGTGATGAGCTCCGACACGCTCACCGAGCCGCGCGCGGCCGCACCCCACCGGGACGCCCGCAGTCGTCGCCGACCCAACCGCATCGCCGGCGTCGCCCTCCGCACCCCGTATTGGGTGCTCACCGGCGGGCTTGCCCTCATCTTCCTCTACCCGCTTATCTGGACGGCCGTGTCGTCGATCTCTCCCCGAGCCGGCACGAACCAGGTGCACGGATGGGGTCTCGGCAACTACGCGACGCTCGCCAACTACCAGGCAGGAATCTGGGTCTACCTCGGAAACTCCCTGTTCGTCTCCTTGCTGACGGTCGTGCTGACGCTCGGCATCTCGCTCCTCGGCGGGTACGCGTTCGCCCGGTTCCGCTTTCCGGGCAAGAACGTGCTGTTCATGGCGACGCTCGCCATCCTGATGGTGCCGTACGCGACCTTGCTGATCCCGCTCTACGTGCTGCTCAATCTTGTCGGCCTGTCCAACTCGCTCGTCGGGGTGGCGCTCGTGCTCACGATGTTCCAGCTTCCGTTCGCGACCTTCATGATGCGGATCTCGTTCGAGTCCGTCCCGAGAGAGCTCGACGAAGCGGCACTGGTCGACGGATGCTCGACCTTCTCAGCACTCTGGCGCGTGTTGGTGCCCGCGGTGAAACCCGGGCTGATCACAGTGGGCCTGTTCGCGTTCCTCGCCGCCTGGAACGACTTCTTCGCTCCGCTGATCCTCATCAACGACTCCAACCGGATGACACTCCCGCTGGCCGTCTCGAACCTGCGCGGTCAGGTTCAGGGGGTCGTCGACTACGGCGCGACCGAAGCGGGCGTCGTCGTGCTCGCCGTGCCGTGCATCCTTCTGTTCCTCATCCTTCAACGTCACTACGTGCGCGGCTTCATGTCCGGCGCCTTCAAGGGGTAACCATGACCGACATCGACACCAAGCAGGCGCAAGCGCCGGTCGTTCCGAGCGCATCCCTGCTCTCGCCGCTCGGCCTCGACGAGGTGCGGATCACCGGCGGCTACTGGGCTCGACGCCAGAGCGCCAACAGCTCGGCGACGCTGGAGCACATCGAGCACTGGCTCGAGCGCGAGGGCTGGCTGCCGAATTTCGATCTCGCGGCGGCCGGCAGGCTGCCCCAGGATCGCCGTGGCCGGGAGTTCTCCGACTCCGAGATCTATAAGTACCTCGAAGCGCTCGCGTGGGAGATCGGACGGACGGGCAACGAGGAGCTCGATCAGCGGTTCACGGCGATCGCTACTCGCGTGTTGGCCGCTCAGGAGCCCGACGGCTACCTCAACACGAACTTCGGGCGCCCCGGTCAGGGCGAAAGGTGGTCCGACCTCGAGTGGGGTCACGAGCTGTACTGCGCCGGTCACCTCTTCCAGGCTGTGGTTGCGCGCCAGCGGACCCGTCCGGACGCCGAGGACGGGCTCTACGCCGGCGCCCTCCGCTTCGCCGACCTCATCTGCGACGTGTTCGGCACCGATGGCATCCAGTCGGTGTGCGGTCACCCCGAGGTGGAGACCGCGCTGGTCGAGCTCGGTCGTACCGCAGGTGAGCCGCGCTACATCGAGCAGGCCCGCCTGTTCGTCGAGCGACGGGGAACCGGCGTGCTGCGCGACATCGAGTGGGGCCGCTCCTATTACCAGGACGATGTTCCGATCCGGGAGGCCGAGGTGCTTCGCGGTCACGCCGTGCGCGCCAATTACCTCGCCTCGGGGGCCGTGGATGTCGCCGTCGAGACACACGACGCCCCGCTGCTCGCCAACCTGGAAGGGCAGTGGTCGAGGACCATCGCGCGTCGTACGTACCTGACCGGCGGCCAGGGCTCGCACCATCAGGACGAAGCCTTCGGCGACGACTTCGAGCTTCCCTCCGACCGGGCTTACTCCGAGACATGCGCGAGCATCGCATCCGTGCAGTTCAGCTGGCGGATGCTCCTCTCGCGCACCGGTCGCAGCTACGCCGATCTCATCGAGCGCACACTGCACAACGTGGTTGCAACATCACCGTCGCAGGACGGTCGCGCATTCTTCTACGCCAACACCCTGCACCGCCGCACCCCCGGTGCTGTCGCCGACACCGAAGCGGCCTCGCCGCGCGCAGAGGCATCTTTGCGGGCCCCCTGGTTCGAGGTCTCCTGTTGCCCGCCGAACGTCGCCCGCACCTTCGCGAGCCTCGACACCTACCTGGCGACGACGGATGCGCAGGGCCTGCAACTGCACCAGTTCGCCTCCGCGAACATCGCGACCCGCCTGCCCGATGGGGAGGAGATCGCAGTGGAGGTGGAGACCCGGTACCCCGACGAGGGGACCGTGCGCGTGCGCATCCTGAAGGACGCGTCGCGGCCGTGGACCCTCAGCCTTCGCGTGCCGGCATGGGCCGGGAGCGCACGCGTGTCCGTCCTGTCCGACGGTGGCGCATCCGAGGAGACGAGCTCGGTCGAAGCCGACTACGCCACGGTGACTAGGCAGTTCGCCGCCGGCGACACCGTCGAACTCGAGCTGCCGTTCGAGCCGCGCTTCGTCCGTCCCGACCCCCGCGTCGACGCGGTTCGCGGGTCGGTCGCGGTCGAACGCGGCCCGATCGTCTACGCGCTCGAGTCGGTCGACCTTCCCGAGGGCTCCGACAGCGTCGACGACTACACGCTCGACGACTCCATCGAGCCCGAGTTCGAAGACGGGCGTCTCTTCGTGCACCTCCGCGCGCGCCGCGCCGCTGAGCGCGAATGGCCATACCAAGTGGACGTCGACGAAGAAGTCGACCAGCTCATCCGGGTGCCGCTCGTCCCCTATTGCGGCTGGGCCGAGCGCGGACCGTCGACTATGCGGGTGTGGCTCCCGCTGACCTGACGGTCTCTGCGAGCCAGTCGAGCGCGACGGGCAGTCCGGCAAGCACCGAGACATGCCCGTCGCGTGGCCTCGACCAGAGCTCCCCTGCTGGAAGCCTGTCCAGCATCCAGCGGGCGTGGGATGCGGGAACCACCCTGTCCTGACCGCCCTGAACCAGCAGGGTCGGGGCTAGAACGTCGCCGAGCTCGAATCCCCACGACTTCGTGAAGGCGACATCGTCGTCGATCTCCCCGCTGCTCCGGCTCCGGATGCGCGCTGCGCGTCGGCGCCAAGTACCGACCACGGTCCCGCGAGCATCCGGAAATCCGCCTCGGTGAAACTCGTCTCGTCGAACTCCGCGATCTCGGCGTACGCGGCTCGGGCTGCTCGACCCTCGAGACCGGAGCTCAGTCCTCCGGGCGAGGCCATGCCTGCGAACCAGTCGAAGTCGGTCGTGAACGGGGCGATGCCGGCCAGCGTCACAACACCGACGATTCGGTCGGGTGCCAGAGCGGCAGCGGCGAGCGCGTGCGGACCTCCACCAGACGCGCCCATCGTCGCAAACCGGGCGATCCCGAGCTCGTCGGCGACGCGGATGACATCAGCAGCAGCGGCGGCCACCGTGCGCCCGGGGATCTCGCTGGTGCCCTCGTACCCGGCACGAGCGCACGAGACAACGCGCATCCCTCGTCGGGCCGCCGCCTCGACGATCGGATCGAGGAGCCGGCCGGTCTGCGGTGTGCCGTGATGCCAGAACACGGTGGGCCCGGCATCCGGAACCGCACCTGTGTCGTAGAACCGCACGGTTCGTCCGTCGGATGCGTTGACATCGCCCTGTACCGACATCGCTCAGATCCGGATCGGGAAGGTCGCAAGAAGCACGATGCCGAGAACGCCGAAGACGACCGCTGTGCCGAGGAGCCCGAGTCGGGCGGCCCGGTGGATCTCGCGTTGGGACATCGCGGTGAGAAACAGGACGAGCGCGAACATGACCGTCAGCAACGAATAGTTGTCGCCCCGGGCGTTGTCCGTCAGCGCTGTGTTGTAGCGCTCGTCGGCCTTGTCGTTCAGCTGTTTCGCCTGCACGGTGCCTGGCGGCACATACTCCTCACGGACGAACGGTCCACGATCGGTCCGCCCGTCAGCTGTCCACGCGTCGAAGGCGACCGCGAACTCGGGCGAGAAGCGCTGCTCGATGTAGGTCACGAGTTGAGTGTCCCCGCGCGCGGTGGCGAGCACCCACTGCTCCCAGACTCCTTGATCGAGCGCGCGGGCGTCGCGCGCTTCGCTGGAGTAGTTGCTGGCCTGTACCCGTGCGCTGGATGCCTGGCTGAACGCGATCGACATCTCCCCTCCCCACTTGGAGGATTCGAACCCGCACCAGGCGGTCAGCACGGCGATGGTCGCGAGCACGATCACAGCCGCCGAATCCAGGGTGAGCCGGCGTCTGCGCGACTTCGGCTGCGCGTCATCGCTCATATCGCGCGTCATCGCTCAGATCGCGAAGGGAAGCCAGTCGGCCCGCGACAACGTCGTCCTCAACCCCTGCTGTCGCACGACCCAGGTATCAGGAGTCGAGCTGATGTAGGTAACGAGCACAGTCTGAGGCGACCAGCCGTCGGGGGTGCGCGCCCACCTCACGAGGTGGAGGTCCTGTCCGACACGCGGAGCGTTTCCCAGTGGAATCTCGAATGTGGCCATGGAGCGTCCCCCCTCGATGCGTTACTGCAAAAACTACTCCGGGTAGAAGCGGCTTTCTAGTGAGATGGGTTCGAGCACAGGCGACACCCGTACGAGGGTGGCGTAGCCTGGGCGGAATCATCACGAGTGGGGGCGCTCATGGACTGTCAGGAACTGGCCGCAACCGGCTCGTCGCCGTGGGTTGCGCTTGCGATCGGCGTGCTGCTGCTGGGTGCCGGGGTCGCGGCACTCCTTCTCGTGAGGCGACGGATGCGCGCCGGCGGGTCCACCCTATTGATCGTCCTGCTCCTGGCCGGTGTCGTCGGTTCGGCCGGCTCAGCGCCCGCGGCGAACGCGGCCGAGCCGTGTCCGACGACGTCACCGAGCCCGGCTCCGACCCCAACTCCCACCCCGACACCGACTCCCTCTGCGGGGGTCGTGACCGCGAACACCGTCGCGCTGGCGCAATGGGTTCCCGTGGGCTCCTGCGCGGCGGGCGCTGCGACCTGCACCTTCACCGTCGACGTCACGACGCTGGGCGACACGACGACCACCCCTGGCGCGGCGATCGACTACTCCACGTTCACGCCGAGCGCGGCCCCCTCCGGATACGCATTCCTCTACGACGCCGCGACGAATGTCCTCTCGGTCACGGTGACCGCGACCGCCGCTCCCCCGACCTTGCCGACCTACACCGTGACGGACAGCGCAGGCGTGGTCTCGAACGCCGCCACGATCGAGCTGCCCGTTCTCACCCCCGCAGCCTTCGTGGTCGTCGCACCGTCGGTCGGAGATCCCGACCTAGCATTGCCGGTGTCCTGGCAGGGCGCCGCGTGCGACAACATAAACCCCTGCGAGGCCACCGCCGACCTCACTGCCGCGACGACGACCTCGAACCCGTCCGCGACCATCGACTGGACGACACTCGACCTCAATCTCACGACGCCCGGTGTGCAGACAGTCGTGTCACCGATCCCTGGCGAAACCGTCACCTTCGAGCCGTCGACTCACGTACTGATCGTGCAGGTCGACGTCTGCACCGTATCCAATCCGATCGTGCAGTACACGGTGGCGGACACGGCAGGGACCGTCTCTAACGTCGCTAACATCTGGCCGCCCGCGGAGTGCAACTGACGATGCTCGCTCAGACGCGAAGGGCGTCGTAGAGGTCGCGAGCTGCGGCACCGAGCGCGGCCTCGGCGGCCGGTTGCATGGAGGCCGGCACGGAGGAGGCACTGAGCGCCACGACGGCGAAACGGGATCCGTCGGCGCGTTCGAGCACGCCGCCCTCGTGCCGGAGGTTCAGAAGCGTCCCCGTCTTCGAAGCCCAGCGCGCATCATCCGCGGCGAAGTCGGGTGCGAGGCGGTGCCTAACGATGTTCCCGTGCATGTGCTCGCGCAACCGCGCTGCGACAATCGGCCGAATGCCGCGCTCCCGCCAGATCGCTTCGAGCAGCTCCGCGAATCCGGATGCCGTCACGGTGTTCGTCCTGGCGACGTCGAGCTGACGAACGGGGTGCCCCTGCGCCGGGGTGCTTCCGCGGATGGCGAGCGCCTGCGCGAGGTGCGCCTCATCCGGAGCGAACCTTTCGAGCGGGGTGTCGCTGAGTTCGGCGAGGGGATGCCGCACGAAGATCCCGCGGATCCCGAGTTGGTCGAGGTCGGCCATGACATCGCTCGCGGGAACGATCTTCAGAAGCGCGTCGGCAGCACCGTTGTCGCTGATCGTCAGGGCAAGGGAGACCAGATCGTCGACTGCGATCGTCGCCTGGTGCCGAAAGCGGCCGGTCCCCGGCGTGCTCTCTGTCGGATCGCCCGCAGGCAGCACTACCGGCATCGCGCCGTCGAGACGCCCGTCCGCCACGCGCTCGAGCACCGACAACGCGATCGGCACTTTGACCAAGGATGCCGCCGGCATCACATCGTCGCCGTCAAGCGCGATCTCACGGCCGGAATCGAGGTCGCGGACGACGATGGAGGCACGGAGCCCGGCGGCGGCGAGATCGGCGCGCACGGCGCGGAGCAGTCGCTCGTCACGCATCCTGAACCTCCGAGGCTGTCGTCGACACGGTTGCGCCGAGCGCTGCAGCCAGCTCTTCGGCGATCGCGCTCTGCACAGCACTCACGTCGTGCTCGCTGTCTCCGGCAAGAGCGAACCCGCGCGCGATCTCGAGACCGGTGAACGGGCGCCAGTGCAGACCAAGGTTGTGCGCTTCCGCCTGTGTGCACAGCAGCAGGTCGCCGTCAGTGAGCACTGCGGCGAGGGATGCGGTCACCGATGCGTCCACGGGAAGCTGTCCGGGGCCGAGACCGGCCGCGTATCCGGCACGGGTCAGGATGTCGCGCACGTGCGGAAGGTCGTCCTCGGGCCCGATCCGGATGCGCGAGCCCGCATCCTGATCCCGCCGGTTGCCTTCACGACTCCCCCACGACGCCCTGCACGAAGCCTGTCGATGCGGAGCGGATGATCGTTCCGGCGCCTGCCGGCGGCGCCCAGCTGCGCGGTCCACCGGGCCCGATCGACGGGCACCGCAAGCACCGCAACTCGGACGGCCAAAGCAGAGACGAGTTCCGAGCGTCTGAGCGGGTTCGCCCGAACGAACTCCAGGCGAATACCCTCGGCTCGGCCTGCGGCATCCGCCACGGCGAGGTCGCGTGTCGTGCAGTCTTCCGGCACGGCGATCGTCACCGGCCGCAGACGCGCGCGTTCGGCATCGAGCTCGAGCTCGTCCGCGAGGCGCACGAGGCGACGCGCCGAGGGTACGAGGTCACGCCCGAACGGCGTGAGCACCGCACGGCGGGCGTTCCGCTCCAGCAACGGCGAACCGAGTTGCCGTTCGAGCGCCACGATACGGCGGCTCGCGACAGACTGCGCGACATCGAGTGCCGCTGCTGCCCGCGTCACCGAACCGCGCTCCTCGACCTCGACCAGCACACGGCACGCTGCGATCATGTCCACGCCAGCAGCCTAGATCAATGCCATTCGAGCATGGATAGGAGCGGTTCCGTCTTCGACAGGATCAGTCGAACACAGGAGGCTGAGGAGATGAATGTTCGCAAAGGTCTCATTCTCAGTTCCACGGTTGCCGCCGTCGCGGCATCCATCGTCTTGGGCGGCTGGCAGGCATCGCTTGCTCCGAACGCCATGGTGGCGCCTTCTTCGGCTGCAGCGGCCTCGTCCGGATCGCTGCAATCGAGCACGACGCGCGATTTCGCCGCCCTTGAGCGCTCCCACGGCGCGCGCTTGGGCGTCACCGCGATCGATACCGGCTCGGGGCGCACCGTCGGCTACCGCTCAGGCGACCGCTTCCCCTTCGCCTCGTCCAACAAGACGTTCATCGCGGCGGCGATCCTCCAGCGGTCGTCCGCCACAGACCTCGACGTCGTCGTCCACTTCACGAAAGCTGATCTGCTCAGCTACGCGCCGATCACCAGCCGCTTCGTCGACACCGGCATGACCGTACGCGAGCTGCTCGACGCGATGCTTCGATTCAGCGACAACACGGCCGCCAATCTCCTGGTCGCCCGTCTCGGCGGACCGAGCGCCGTCGAGCAGTGGCTCAGAGGAATCGGCGACCGCACCACCAAGGTCGACCGCATCGAACCCGAGCTCAACGAGGCTCTGCCGGGGGATCCGCGCGACACGACAACCCCCGCACAATTCGCCACAGACATCAGAAAAGTTCTGCTCGGGAGTTCGCTCGAGACGGCCGATCGCACCATCCTGAGAAACACGATGCTTGACAACACGACCGGCGACGACACGATCCGCGCCGGCGCGGACGCTGCGTGGCCGGTCGCAGACAAGACCGGAACCGGCGAGTACGGGGTGCGCGCCGACATCGCCGTGCTCTATCCAGCAAACCGAGCGCCGATCGTCGTCGTCACGATGTCGCGAAAGGATGCGCCCGACGCGACGCCCGACAACGCGCTGCTCGCAGCGGCGACCGAGATCGCGGTCTCCGCACTCGGTCGGTAACCGGATGCGGCACCATCACAAGTCGCGCACGGATCGGAAGAAGTCCCGGATGTCCGGCACCAGCAGGTCGGGCGCCTCCATCGCGGCGAAGTGGCCTCCTCGATCGAACTCCGACCAGTGCACGACGTTGTGCTCCCGCTCCGCGATGCGTCGAACTCCCCGTCGCCCGGGAACACGGCCACGCCGTGGGGATCGCGGAGTAGTCAACCGTCGCACCCCATCCCTTCTGTCCCTCCTTGTAGAGGCGGGCAGAGGATGCGGCGGTCTCAGTGAACCAGTAGATGCTGACGTTGGTGAGCAGCTGGTCGATGTCGACCGCGTCCTCGGGCAGCTCGCGGGCCGGATCGGTCCACTCCTTGAACTTCTCGACGATCCACGCCAGCTGTCCCGCCGGTGAGTCCTCGAGCCCGAACGCGAGCGTCTGCGGCCGCGTCGACTGGATGATCGCGTATCCCGAGCGGTCCATATCCTGATACTGGGCTAGACGACCCAGCTCCGCCGGCGTCAGATTCTCGAACTCCGCCGGATCCCCGGTGGGGAATCCGAGTCCGCCGTTGACGTGCACGCCGACGACATGCTCGGGCGCGAGCCGTCCCAGAGTCGGCGAGATGACCGAGCCGCTGTCGCCTCCCTGTGCGCCATAGCGGTCGTAGCCGAGACGGTGCATCAGCTCGGCCCAGGCTCGCGCGACCCGATCGAGGTCCCAGCCCGTCTCGGTCGTCGGACCGGAGAATCCGAAACCGGGAATCGACGGCGCAACGACGTGGAACGCGTCGGCGGGGTCTCCGCCGTGCGCGGCGGGGTCGGTGAGCGGTCCGATGATCTTCTCGAACTCGGCGATCGATCCCGGCCAGCCATGGGTCAGGATCAGCGGCAACGCACCCGGTTCGGGCGACCGCACGTGGAGGAAGTGGACGTTCTGCCCGTCGATCTGCGTGGTGAATTGCGGGAACGCATTGAGTCGCGACTCGGCCTCGCGCCAGTCGTACCCGGTTTGCCAGTAGTCGGCGAGGCGTCGGGCGTAGTTCGCCGGCACTCCGTAGCTCCAGCCGACGCCGGGGAGCTCGTCGGGCCAGCGGGTCGCAGCCAGGCGATTGTCGAGATCGTCCAGCCTCGACTGATCGATCTGCATCCGGAAAGGACGGATGTCTGTGGTGTCGGTCATACATCCGCCCTAGGAAGACATCCGGTCACTTTCTGTCCGCTATAGAACTCACCTCAACTCGAAGGTGATGGTGACGGTGTCGACGGCGCAGCCGGTTGCTTCAGGTCATCGACGGCCTTCTCGAACGCGCTGATGGTCGCCGCATCGACTACTCCGGTCGGCTCGACGCCCAGCTGGGTCTGGAACGACTTCAACGCCTCAGTCAGCGCCGGCGTCCACACTCCATCCACGGGTCCATCCCAGAACCCGACGAGGTTCAGCGTCTGCTGCACGGCGGCCGTGGTCGCCACCCCTTCCTGGGCGGCCGCGCCGCCCAGCGCCGAGAGCTTGGCCTGCAGAGCGGCAGCAGTCGCCTTGTCGACCGCACCGGTAACAGGCAGTCCGTTCGCCTTCTGGAGATCCTCGACAGCCGAGACCGTTTGTGGACCGTAGACGCCGTCGACGTTTCCGCTGTAATACCCGGCGGCCGCGAGATCCTGTTGGAGTGCGGTCACGTAGGTGCTGACGGCCGCTGCGGCCTGCTGCTTCTGGGCATCCGGGATGCACCCTGCCTGAGAGAACAACTGCAACCACGAGAACTCGAGCGCGACGACCGCACTGTTGAACTGCTCAGACGCGTCAGCGAGCGTCGTCTTGTCGCTGATCGAACCCTGCGCCTCGGAGAATTCGGCGTCGGCCTTCTTGACGCGGTCGACCGTGGATGCGGGAACCAACGGGGTGGGCGTCGGCTGCGGGGTTCCGGTGACGCTCGGCACGCCCGACGGCCCCGCCTTGGCCTGCTCCAGTTCCGCGCGAGCATCGGCGAGCTCGCGCTCGGCGACCACTAAATCTTGCTGCGCCGTCACGGCCGCCTCCGCTCCGTCGAACGCGTCGTCGCGCGGTTCCGCAAGGTCTGCACCCGCCTTCTTGACGTCGCCGACGGTGGGTGCCGTGTCGTGCAGCACGTCGCCGTACCGATCGAGGGCCGTTATATAGGTCTTGCTGGCTTGGCAGAACGTTTCCGCGGCGGCGGCTTGCGCCGCCTTGGCCTCGTTCGCGGCCTTCTCCTTGCTCGACACCTTCGCCTGGGCCCGCTCGACGTCGGTGCTGCCGCTTGCGCAGCCGGCCAGCCCGAACAGCGCGAGCGCGACCACCACCACAGCCGCTGTCCGACATCCCAACGGCGTAACAGATTCGATCTTCACGGAAACCCCGATCACGAACTGTCGCGGCTGAAATCTTGGCAAGCTGCCGCTTGGCCAGAGCATAGACCCGCGACCACCGCCCCCGACAGGCCGAAACCGCCGAACATGACGTCCTCCGCCGCGAAGACAGCGTCAGACGAACCGACGCGAAAAGGGCCGGCTCGACATTTCTGTCGAACCGGCCCTTCCGTTCGTTCGCTGTGCGCGAGGGGGACTTGAACCCCCACGCCCTTTCGAGCACTGGCACCTGAAGCCAGCGCGTCTGCCAATTCCGCCACTCGCGCGAACTCAGAGAGAATAGCACGGCGCACCGCCCAACCTGAATTCGGGGCAGGGGCCGCCCAGGCTCCACAGGAGTTTCCCGGACGCATTCTCTAGACAATAGAGAGGAGCGCTAGGGCGGCTTTCCACCCGGGCCGACTAACATGCTCATAGTCGACGAGCCGGAGCGGGAGACCTGTGGGCATTCTGGACAACTTCGAGAGAGGTCTCGAACGCGCCGTCAATGGCGCCTTCGCGAAGACCTTTCGGTCGGGGCTGCAACCAGTCGAGCTCACCAGCGCCCTGAGGCGGGAACTCGACACCAAGGCCGCGGTTGTCACGCGCGACCGCATCCTGGCCCCCAACAAGTTCGTGCTCAGGATGTCGCCGAGCGACTACAAGAGGATGCGCTCGATGGGCGCATCCCTCACCGACGAGCTCGTCTCTTTCGTCCAGCAGCACGCCACCACTCAGCATTACCAGTTCGCTGGCGGCATCTCGATCGACCTGGTCGAAGACTCCTCCATCGGCGAGGGGATGCTGCAGGTCGACTCCGAGAACGTCAAGGGCTCCGTCTCGTGGACGCCTGTGCTCGACATCGGCGGCAAGCGCTACCCGCTCACCCACTCGACCACGGTGATCGGACGCGGAAGCGACGCCGACATCACCGTCGACGACACGGGCATCTCGCGCAAGCACGTGCAGATCGTCTGGGACGGCCGCACCGCCCAGGTGCAAGACCTCGGCTCCACCAACGGGTCGCAGCTGAACGGCCAGCCGGTGCGCAAGGCCATCCTCGAGCCCGAGTCGGTCATCACCATCGGGCGAACGCGCATCGTCTTCCGTGTCCTTCCCCAGGCATCGGCACCCGCACCGTCGCCGCACAACGGCTTCGCCGACGACGCGACGCGCCACACCGACCTCGGCGGCTTCTGGAGCGAGTCGTGAACCCCAGTGAGCTGACGCTGCTGGTGCTGCGTTTCGGCTTCCTACTCCTGCTCTGGCTGTTCGTGTTCGGCGTCGTCTATGCCCTGCGAACCGACCTGTTCGGGCAGCGGGTGCGCAAGCTTCCCGAGGCGCAGGCTGCGGCATCCCCTTTCGCCGCCGCATCTGCGCCTGCCGCCTCAGCACCCGTCGCCCCGCGTCCCAATGCGGCACCGGGAACCATGCCCACCATGCAGCCACCGCCCGCCTCCAACCTTCCGTCGGGCGCCAACAGGGCAGCGGGAAGCTCGAAGGCGACCGTTCTCACCGCCAACAGGCTCGTCATCACCTCCGGCCCGCGGCAGGGCACAGAGCTGGCCCTCGGCCGTGATCCGATCACGATCGGGCGCTCCAGCGAGTCCGGCCTCGTCATCCGTGACGACTACACCTCCACCCACCACGCCCGCCTGCTGCTCTGGAACGACGAGTGGATGATCCAAGACCTGGACTCCACCAACGGCACTTTCCTCGATGGCAAGCGCGTCACCATCCCGACCCAGGTCCCGCTCGACACCCCGATCAAGATCGGCACGACGACGTTCGAGCTGCGACGGTAAGCCGTGGCCACACCCAACCGGGCAGCGGCCGTCTCGCACGTCGGCAAGATCCGCTCGAACAACCAGGACTCCGGATACGCCGGGCGCGACCTCTTCGTCGTCGCCGACGGGATGGGCGGCCACGCCGGCGGTGATGTCGCCTCCGCGATCGCCGTCAACCGCATCCGCGAAGCCGACCGCGAGTACGCGTCGGCCTCCGAAGCGGAGTTCGCTCTGCAGTCCGCGCTGATTGCGGCAAACTCGCTGCTCGCGGAGACCGTGTTCGAGCATCCTGAACTCACCGGCATGGGCACGACGGTGAGCGCGATGATTCGGGTCGGCGATCAAATCGCGCTCGCCCACATCGGCGACTCCCGCATCTACCTGTATCGCGACGGCGAGCTCAAGCAGGTATCGATCGACCACACATTCGTTCAGCGTCTCGTCGACAGTGGGCGCATCACCGAAGAGGAGGCGATGGTCCACCCCCGCCGCTCGGTGCTGATGCGCGTTCTCGGCGACGTCGACGCCTCCCCCGAGATCGACACCTGGATCCTCGACACGCAGCCCGGCGACCGCTGGCTCATCTGCTCCGACGGTCTGAGTGGCGTGGTCAAGAACGAGGACCTCGCTACCGCTCTCGCTTCCCGCGACACACCGAGGCAGGTCGCCGACAAGCTCGTTCGGCAGAGCCTCGACGCGGGCGCTCCGGACAACGTGACCGTAGTGATCCTGGACATCGCCGATGTCGCGCCCGGTGAGACGATGAAAGATCCGGTCACAGTCGGTTCTGCCGCAGCACCGCTGTCATTCAGCACCGAGGCGAAGCCGACCACGCGCACGGGGCGACTCTCGTCGCTGCGGCTGCATCCGGTGCGCCCTGCCACCGGCCCGACCCACTTCGAAGCGGAGTCGGAGGACTACCTCGACGAGCTCATCGAGGAGGATCAGCGCCGCGTGCGCCGCCGCCGACTCACCTGGCTCATCGGCATCATCGTCGTGGTGGTGGCGATCGTCCTGGCCGTGCTGTTCGGCTACCAGTGGACCCAGTCCCGGTACTTCGTCGGTGCGTCACCGTCGGGCAACGTCGCCGTCTTCCAGGGTGTGCAGCAGAACCTCGGACCAATCAGCCTGTCCCACGTCTATGAGGAATCCGACGTGAAGGTCAGCGAGCTGCCCACCTACGACAAACAACTCGTCGAGCAGACCATCAACGCCGCCGACCTGGCTTCGGCGCGCATGATCGTGGATCAATTGACCAATGTCAGTCAACAGTAGGAGCGCGGTGGCCGACCGGCCCAAGTCGGCGACCGGCCCGATCAAACGGCTGCATCTGCCCAAGAAGCAGCGCAACCTCGAGCTCGCGCTGCTCATCGTCGCCTGCGGTGTCAACGCCGCCGCGGTTGTGCTCGTCCAGCTCGGTGCCATCGGTCACGTCGATCTCACGCTCCTGTACCTCTTCGTCGGCCTCTCTGTCCTTGTCTTCGGGATGCACATTGCGCTGCGGTACGTCGCGCCCCAGGCGGATCCGTTCCTCCTGCCGATCGCCACCGTTCTCAACGGAATCGGCATCGCAGAGATCTACCGCATCGACATCCACTACAAAGACTTCGGCTGGGCGAGCGCGGGTGTGCGTCAGATCGTGTGGAGCGCGGTCGCGATCATCTGCGCGATCGTGGTGATCATGGTCATCCGAAACCACCGCGTGCTGCAGCGCTACACGTACATCTTCGGACTGGCCGCGCTCGTGCTCCTGCTGCTCCCGATGCTGCCCGGGATCGGCCAGGAGATCTTCGGGGCGCGGGTCTGGATCCGTATCGGCCCCTTCAGCTTCCAGCCCGGCGAAATCGCGAAGCTGTGCCTCGCCATCTTCTTCGCCGGCTACCTCGTGCAGCGACGTGACTCGCTGTCGATGGTGGGCAAGAAGTTCCTCGGGATGCGCCTCCCGCGCGGACGCGACCTCGGCCCCATCCTGGTCGTCTGGCTGATGGCCATGGCCGTGATCGTCTTCCAGCGCGACCTCGGTACCGGACTCCTGATCTTCGGCCTCTTCCTCGTGATGCTCTACGTCGCCACCTCGCGGATCAGCTGGGTCATCATCGGCCTGTTGCTCATCATCGGCGGCGCCGTCATCGCGAGCCAGGTCCTCCCCTACGTCAACGGACGCTTCCAGAACTGGCTGATCCCTTTCTCCGACAAGGTCTACAACGCCAACGGCGGAAGCTTTCAGCTCGTGCAGGGCCTGTTCGGGCTGGCGCACGGCGGCCTCATCGGCACCGGCCTCGGTCAGGGGCAGCCGTGGATCACCCCGCTCGCCAACAGCGACTACATCATCGCGAGCCTCGGCGAAGAGCTCGGCCTGGCGGGACTCTTCGCGATCTTCGCCCTTTACCTGCTGTTCGTCGCACGCGGACTGAGAATCGGGTTCGCCGGTCAGGACGACTTCGGAAAGCTGCTCGCCGTCGGACTGTCGTTCACCGTCGCCCTGCAGTGCTTCATCGTGATCGGCGGCGTCACCCGCGTCATCCCGCTTACCGGTCTCACGACACCCTTCCTCGCCGCAGGTGGTTCGTCACTGGTGGCCAACTGGATCATCGTGGCCCTGCTCCTGCGTCTGTCCGACACCGTGCGCAATCAACCGCGACTGGTGGTGAGCTGAGTGAACCGTGAGATCAAACGCGTCAGCATCATCGTGCTGGCCATGTTCCTGGCCCTCCTCGTGTCCACCTCGATCCTCCAGGTCTTCCAAGCGGACACGCTGACGGCGGATGCGCGCAACAGCCGCGCCCGCAACGACAGCTACTCGCAGCAGCGCGGCGCCATCCTCGTCGCGGGACAGCCCGTCGCCCAATCGGTGCCGGCTGACGATGTCTACAAGTTCCAGAGGGTATACAGCAACGGGCCGCTGTACTCGTCGGTCACCGGCTTCTTCCCGATCAACGGTCAGGCGACGGGACTCGAGGGAGCGCTGAACGACAAGCTCAGCGGGTCTTCCAACTCGCAGTTCTTCGACCGCGTCAACGCGATCCTCACCGGCAAGAACCCGCAGGGCGCATCCGTCGAGACCACGATCGACCCGGTCGCGCAGCAGGCCGCCTACGACGCCCTCGGCAACTACCAGGGCGCCGTCGTACTGCTCGAGCCGAAGACCGGCCGGATCCTCGCGATGGTCTCCAAGCCCAACTACGATCCGAACGCGCTCGCGTCGCACGACACGAAACAGGTCAACGCGCTCTATCAGCAGCTTCTCGACACGCCCGGGGACCCGCTGATCAATCGCACGATCGGCGGCAATCTCAACCCGCCGGGCTCGACCTTCAAACCGGTCATGAGCGCCACCGCCTTCGGCACCGGGAAGTACACCAAAGACAGCCAGCTCCCGAACCCCGCGGCTCTGCAGCTTCCGGGCAGCGGCACCGTCGTGAAGAACGACAACTTCAGCACTTGCGGGCCAGGCGAGACCGTGTCCATCGCCACCGCCCAGATCCTCTCGTGCAATATCCCGTTCGCCGAGCTCGGCATCCAGCTCGACCCGCAGACCATCAAGACGCAGGCTGAGAAGTTCGGGTTCAATCAGAAGCTGAGCATCCCGATCCCGGTAGAGCCGAGCGTGTACCCGCTCTACACCGATCCCGCGCAGCGCGCTCAGGGCTCGTTCGGGCAGCAGAGCGACCGCGCCACCCCGCTGCAGATGGCCATGGTCTCCGCCGCCATCGCTAACGGCGGCAAGGTGATGTACCCGAATCTGGTCGACTCGATCCGCTCGGCCGACCTGCAGACGCTGGAGAAGTTCCAGGCGCGTGAGCTCGACCAGGCGTCGAGTCGCGAGAACGCCGACACGATCAAACAGATGATGGTCGACGGGGTCGATCACGGCGTGGCGAGCAATGCAAGAATAGACGGGGTCAAGGTCGGCGGTAAGACCGGAACGGCGCAGAACGGGGCCAACCAGCCTTACTCGCTCTGGTTCACGGGTTTCGCGCCGGCCGACGATCCTCAGTTCGCTGTGGCGGTTGTTGTAGAAAATGGCGGTGGCCAAGGTCAGAGCGGCTCGGGTAACTCCATCGCCGCTCCGATCGCGAAGAAAGTACTAGAGGCGGTGCTGAATAAATGAGACCCACAGCAGGGCTCACCTTCGGGGGACGTTACGAGCTGCAGTCGCGAATCGCGATCGGCGGCATGGGCGAGGTGTGGCAGGCCACAGACCTCGTCATCGGACGCACCGTCGCGATCAAGATCCTCAAAGACGAGTACCTCGGCGACCCGGGCTTCCTCGAGCGCTTCCGCGCGGAAGCCCGTCACGCCGCGCTCGTCAACCACGAGGGCATCGCCAACGTCTTCGACTACGGCGAAGAGGAGGGGAGCGCCTTCCTCGTGATGGAGCTGGTGCCCGGCGAGGCCCTCTCCACCATCCTCGAGCGCGAGCACGTGCTGAGCACCGACAAGACCCTCGACATCGTCGCCCAGACGGCGGCAGCTCTGCACGCAGCCCACGCCGCGGGCCTCGTGCACCGCGACATCAAGCCGGGCAACCTGCTGATCACGCCCGACGGTCGCGTCAAGATCACCGACTTCGGAATCGCGCGCATCGCCGACCAGGTTCCCCTCACCGCCACCGGCCAGGTGATGGGCACCGTGCAGTACCTCTCGCCCGAGCAGGCTTCGGGTCACCCCGCCTCTCCGACGACCGACATCTACTCGCTCGGCATCGTCGCCTACGAGTGCCTGGCCGGCCGCCGACCGTTCACGGGTGAGTCGCAGGTCGCGATCGCGATGGCTCAGATCAACGAGGCTCCGCCCGAGCTTCCGCCGACGGTCGCCGAGCCCGTTCGCAACCTGGTCTTCGCGTGCATCGCCAAGAACCCCGCCGACCGGCCCGCTTCGGCGGCCCACCTGGCGCGCGCCGCCCAGGCACTGCGGCGAGGGGATGTGCAGGCCGCGGCAGCATCCGTCCCCGCCATTCTCGGCGTGGCCGGCCTGACCGGCGCCGCGACGGTGCTCATGTCGTCGGCCCCCGCTGGTGCGACGGAAGCCACCACCGTCCTCCCGTCGGCCGCCTCGGTCGATCTGCTGGAGGAGGACGAGGAGGGTCCGAAGTCCACCACGACCAAGAAGCGCAGCCCGTGGACCTGGCCGCTGATCGCACTCATCGCCCTGCTGGCACTCGTGCTCATCGGCACGATCATCGCGCTCATCGCTCAGCCCAGCGGCAACCCGGCGCCGACGACGGCATCCAAAACACCCACTCAGTCGCAGACACCCACCCCGACCCCGACCCCGACGCCGACCAGCAACACTGTGCCGATCAACGAGGCGGACTTCGACGGCCTGACCGCCGATGAGGCGCGCACCAAGCTGCAGGGCCTCGGGATGGTCGCCAATGTCGAGACCGGAAACCCGGCGACCACACAGGCCCAGGTCAACACGGTCTACTCCGTGAACCCCACCGGTCCTGTCCCCAAGGGCTCCCAGATCACGGTCAAGGTCTTCGGCCCTGTCGCGTCGATCCCGACCCCGACCGACACAGTCACCGCCAATCCATCGTCCGGCCAGGCAGCAGTTGGCGATACCGTTAATGTGACTTTCGGCTCTGCTGCATGCCCGGCCGGCCAAACGCTCGTGGGTCGCTCGCTCTATATCAACGGACAGAAGCAAACCCCGGTCCCTGGCACTTCCACCACTTGGAAACCGGACACGGCGGCCGACTACCAACTCACGTACACGATCTTCTGCGGCGAGTCGATCGAGTCGGCGCAATCCCCGGCGCTGACCTACACCGTGAAAGCGGCGGCCGGCGGCGGTAACGGCTAGAAACCGCTAGGGCGACGTCGTCCCGACCAAATAGGAGATACTCAGAAAGCCCCCGCTACACTATCGGCAGCCCCGAGAGAAGGAGTTCGCATTGAGCCCAGATAGCCGCCTGCTCGCAGGCCGATATCAAGTGGGCGAACTCATCGGTCGCGGCGGTATGTCCGATGTGCACCGCGGCGTCGACACCCGTCTGGGCCGCACCGTTGCGATCAAGCTCCTCAAGCCTTCCCTCGCCACCGACCCCGCGTTCCGCACCCGTTTCCGTCAGGAGGCGCAGGCGGCCGCCCGCATGGCGCATCCGACGATCGTCCGCGTCTTCGACGCCGGCGAGGAGACCGTGCGCGAGCCGAACGGGCACGAAGCGCAGCTGCCGTTCATCGTCATGGAGTACGTCGACGGTGTTCTTCTCAAAGACCTGATCAAGAAGGGTCCGCTCGAGATCTCAGAGGCCGTGCGCATCGGTGAGGGCATCCTCACCGCGCTCGAGTACTCCCACCGCGCCGGCGTCGTGCACCGCGACATCAAGCCGGGCAACATCATGATCACGAAGACCGGCCAGGTGAAGGTCATGGACTTCGGGATCGCGCGGGCGATCAGCGACTCGTCTGCCACGGTCGCTCAGACCACCGCCATCCTCGGCACCGCCAGCTACTTCTCCCCGGAGCAGGCGAAAGGTGAGTCCGTCGACTCCCGCACCGACCTGTACTCCACCGGCGTGGTCCTGTTCGAGATGCTCACGGGCCGGCCGCCGTTCCGCGGGGACACTCCCGTCGCCGTGGCGTATCAGCACGTCAGCGAGACCCCGGTCGCCCCCAGCACGATCAATCCCAAGGTTTCTCCGGCTCTGGACGTGGTCGTCGCCCATGCACTGACCAAGGACCGTTTCGAGCGCTACCAGACGGTTGCGGAGTTCCGCGCCGACCTCGAGGTCGCGGCATCCGGAAAGGTCCCGCTGCGCAAAGAGCCCGACCCGGTCGGTGAGACCCTTTTCGGCGCTCCGCCGAGTGTGGTCTCCGGTCCGGAGGCCGCCTTCCGTCAGCTCGCCGAGGATCAGACGATGGTCCGCACCCAGCGCCGCCCACCGGTGATCTGGATCTGGGCCGGTTTCGCGGTGATGGCGGTTGTCGTCATCGCGGTGCTCGCCTGGGTGCTGCGCCTCGCTCCCAGCACCTCACTCCCCGAGACCTCTCGCGAGGTTCCCAATCTCTCCGGCCAGACGGTGGACGCAGCGACGGCCAAGCTCGACGACCTGGGCCTGAAATGGACCCAGACGCCCGAGGAGAGCGCAACGTACGCCGAGGGTCAGGTCATCCGCACGGACCCGGGAGCGGGCATCGTCGTCGCCACGGGCGACTCTGTCACCGTCTACGTCTCGACCGGTAAGAAGTCGGTCAGCGTTCCCGACGTGCACGGGATGACTCTGGATGCCGCCCAGGCCGCTATCACCGCCGCAGGTCTCACAGTCGGTCCGGTGACGACGGAGAACTCTACGACGGTGGCCGCAAACGTGGTGATCAAGACCGATCCGGCTGCCGCGGCGACCGCTCATCAGGGCGATGCGATCTCGCTGACGGTCTCCAGCGGAAACGTCACCCTCACCGATCTGACGGGTCAGTCGATCCAGGCGGCTACGGGCATCCTCGCCGAGCTGGGTCTGACGGGAAACCCGCAGCCTGACAAGACGTGTCCAGCCGATCAGGGCAGCCCGTTGGTGCACAGCCAATCGGTCGCGCCAGGGGATGTGCCACAGGGCTCGACCGTCAACCTCACTTACTGCACGGGCTGACCCGACGCAGAAGCGGTTGCGAAGATCGCGTTCGGCTAGGCCAGCTTCACGAGCGGGTTCAGCTCGCGCGCCTTGGCGGCCGCTCCGGCGAGGCCGGCGACCTCGAGCCAGTTGCCGAGCATCCGGTAGCCGCCCTCGGTGAGCACGGATTCAGGATGGAACTGCACGCCGTAGATGGGTGCCTCCCGGTGACGAAGCCCCATGATGACCCCGCCAGTTGTGCGCGCCGTGATGATGAGGTCGTCGGGCACCGTTCCGTCCACGACGGCCAGCGAGTGGTAGCGCGTCGCCGTGAACGGCTGGCCGACCCCGTCGTAGAAGGGGCTGTCGTCGTGACTGACCTGTGACGTCTTGCCGTGCATCAGCTCTTCGGCATTGGTGACCACACCGCCGAACGCCTCTGCAATGGCCTGGTGGCCGAGGCAGACACCGAGCAGCGGTTGACCCGTCTTGAGGGCGTCGAGCACGACCGGGATGGATACGCCGGCGTCGGCGGGCTTGCCCGGCCCCGGAGAGATCAGCACCGCGTCGTACTCGGCCAGACGAGCGGTCAGCTCCGACTCGGGGATGTCGTCGTTGCGCACCACATCCGTGGTCGCGCCCAGCTCCTGCAGGTAGCCGTTGAGCGTGTAGACGAAGCTGTCGTAATTGTCGATGACGAGTACGCGGGTCACGCGTTCACCGTACCTTCCTGGGGACCCATGAGCGAATCAACCCAGGGGAACACCCACGTCACGAGGGCGAAGAGCACCACCGCGACGATGACGAGAAGGATAAGGATGCGCACCCACACCGGTCCCGGCAGGATGCGCCACAGCGCTGCGTACAAGTCTCACCCTCCGTTCGCGGTCACGGTCGCCGCGATCTCGCTCGGCACATCCGTCGGCGGTTGCCAGCCCTGGAACACGTTGTACGCGATCAGGCGCTCGCCCGAGTGGAACGGCGGATTGCAGGTCGTGATGGTCATGAGCCTGTCGACGGGCTTCACGTCGGGCTGTGTGGGCACCGGAAGCACGACCCCGACCGCCGTCGGCTGCACGTACTGGAAGTTGCGGAACGTGTACGTGTACCAGCCCTCAGGCGTCTGCACGTAGACGTGGTCGCCGATGTGCAGCTTGGACAGGTCGATGAACGTATTGCCCCACCCGCTGTCGTGTCCGGCCACCGCGAAGTTGCCGACCTCGCCGGGCATCTGCGAGCCCTTGTAGTGACCCACCCCCGCATCGAAGCTGTTGAGGACCTTCTGGGTGTCGACGGTCTGTCTGATCGTGCGCTTCCAGTCGGGACCGAGTCGCGGAACGTAGATCACGGCGAACGGCTGGTAGTCGGCAGGGGCGGCAGAGACCGGCGGATCGGCAGAGTCGGCCGTCGGAGCCGGGATCTTCTTGGCGTCGTCGAGCCATTTCTGACTCTGACTGCTCGCCGCGTTCGTCTGCTGACCAGCGAGAACCAGGCTGTTCCACCACACCTGCCAGCCGAGGAACAACAGCACGAGAACGCCCGCCGTTATCAGGATCTCCCCCAGAACGCCGACGAAGGTCGGCCGGCGCCGCGGCTTCTTCGTCGCCGCTTCCGCAGGCTGATCGGCAAGGCTCATATTCACAATTCTAGTGGCGGTAGCTGTGTAACCGCCGCTGGCGTCGTCGCATCGGTTCCGCCCAGTTCGGCCCGCTACACTATGGTGCTATGGCACGCACCAAGTCGAAGACCAAACCCGAGCGCAGCGTCGCGCAGTCCGGTGAGGATTCCCCCAACCCCGTCTGGTTCAAGCCGGTCATGTTCGGCTTCATGCTGATCGGCCTGGTGTGGATCATCGTGTTCTATGTCAGCCAGAACCAGTACCCGATCCCAGCGCTCGGCGCCTGGAACATCCTCGTCGGCTTCGGCATCGCCTTCATCGGCTTCCTCATGACCACCCGCTGGCGTTAGCCGGTCCCCTCCTACCTCAGCCCGGGAGCCAACTTCGGCGGCTCCCGGGCTTTTTCTTGCCTTCGCGACGGAGTTATCCACAGCATCCGTCCACATAGGGGAAAACTACAGCGGTGTCGTTCTCCCCAGTGTTAATAAGCCTGTGGAGAGTTACACGCGTGTAATTATCCCCATTGTTAATAAGGCTGTGGATAACTTATCCACGCGGTGGGGACAGAGCAGAGAAGGCGAACGGTCAGGCGTTGGGCCATACGAAGCGCACGAGGCTCAGCCCCACGAGAACGACGCAGAGCGCTACGAGCAAGGGCACCTGCCAGCGCTGGCGCGAGATCCGCCGGGTCTCCACATAGATGAGTCCCACGAGCGCGCCGCCGATCAGACCGCCGACATGCGCCTGCCATGCGATGCCCAGACCCGGGATGAAGCCGATCACCAGGTTGATGCCGATCAACACCAGGAGCTGGGTGGCATCCCCGCCCATACGGCGCTGAATGATGAAGAAGGCGCCGAACATGCCGAAGATGGCTCCGGATGCGCCCACCACCGGCTGAGTCGGGCTCGCAATCAAGAGCACCCCCAACGACCCGGCGAATCCGCTGATGAGGAAGAGCGCCAGATACCGAGCGCGCCCCAGCAGTGGCTCGAGCAGCATCCCGAAGATCCACAGCGTGTACATGTTGAGCGCGATGTGGAGGAAGCCGCCATGAGCGAAGACCGCGGTGAGCATCCGCCACGGCTGGAAGAGCCGCGGATCGGAGTAGACGCCGGCGTATTGGAGCGCCTGAGTGACGGAATTGCCGATGCCGGGCAGCGACTGGAAGATGAAGACGACCACGCAGATGCCGATCAGCGCGTACGTGACGACGGGTGCGCCGCGACCGGTCATCCGGGTCAGGATGGCCGGCTTGGTCTTCGGCTGAGTCGCGCGCTGCTGCGCCATGCACTCGGGGCAGATCACACCGACAGCGGCCGGTGTCTGGCACTCCGGGCAGATCGTGCGCCCGCAGCGCTGGCACAGCACATAGCTGACGCGATCCGGGTGCCGATAGCAATAGCTCGCCCGAACATCGACGGGCTCGCTCATCGTTCGGCTTTCTCCCTACCGGTTCAGACCTGCTCGACCGTGACCGATTCGATGACGACGTCGTCGAGCGGGCGGTCGCGTGCATCCGTCGGCAGTTCGGCGAGCTTGTCGACGATCTTGCGCGAGGCCTCATCTTCGACGGCGCCGAAGATCGAGTGCTTACCCTGCAGCCACGTGGTCGGGCCGACGGTGATGAAGAACTGCGAGCCGTTGGTGCCGTGGCCCGCCTGGATGCCCGCGTTCGCCATCGCGAGGATGTACGGCTGAGTGAAGTCGAGCTCGGGGCTGATCTCGTCATCGAACTGGAAGCCGGGGCCACCGGTTCCGTTGCCGAGCGGGTCGCCGCCCTGGATCATGAAGCCCGGGATGATGCGGTGGAACACGACGCCGTCGTAGAGGTTGTCGTTGGTCTTCTCCCCGGTGCGGGGGTTCGTCCACTCGATCTCACCGGTCGCCAGTCCGACGAAGTTCTTCACCGTCTTGGGCGCGTGATTGCCGAAGAGGTTGACCTTGATGTCTCCGTAGTTAGTGTGGAGCGTGGCGACAGCGGTGTGCTTTGACATGCCATCAATTCTTGCACAGCGGTTGTGGGCTCTCGGGTCATCCACAGCCCATTCGGTGGCAAGATGGATTCAATTCGCTAGACGACGCAATGGAGGTCCAGATGAGCCTGACACGGAAGCGTAAGAAGGAACTCGAACGCCTGCGCAGTAGCGCCGAAGAACTGTGGGGACACCAGCAGGAGGTCCTGGCGCACGCTAACGCGGTTGCGGCCGAGGCTCGCCGGCAGGCCGGTCACCTCACCCGCGAGGAGCTCGCTCCGCGTGTGCGCGATGGCTACGACACCTACGTCCGTCCGGCCGCTGAGACCGCCGGACGTGCTGCGAGTTCTGCGCGCGACCGTCTCGTCAGCGATGTGATCCCCGCTGTCGGCGCGACGATCGGAACCGCGATGTCCGTCGTCGACCACGCACGAGACGCTCGCGCCCGTGCCTTCATCGGCGAAGTCAAGAAGGCGGGCTCCGACGTGAAGAAGAAGGCCACGGCCGCGACGGAGAAGTCCGGCCCGGGTGCCGGCACGGTCATCGCCGTCGCTCTTGGCGTCATCGCCGCGATCGGAGTTCTCTACGCCGTCTGGCAGACCTTCCGAGCCGACGACGAGCTCTGGGTCGCCGACGAAGAGCCGACCGCTCCGGCTTCCGAGTAGCTCGAAACCCCCGGGAAGAATCGGGGGATACCCCGATAGTCGCGGGCTCGGCCGGGTGTCAGTGTTGACGTATGAACACTCTGCAAAGACCCCTGAACGGCCGTATCTTCGGTGGTGTCTGCGCCGGTATCGCGCAGCGCTTCGGTTGGAAGGCGTGGACCGTCCGTATTCTCTTCCTGATTTCGTGCCTGCTTCCGGGACCGCAGTTCATCGCCTACATCGCAATGTGGATCCTGATTCCCGCCGAGCAGGTTCGACCGGCCACTGCACGAGTGGTCTGACGCATTCTCAGGATGCGAGCCCGGCCATCCGCAATGCGACGTTGACGAGTTCGACGCGGCGGGTCGGGATCGCTGTGAGCCTGAACCACGCAGCCTCATCGGTGGAGCCGTCGAGTTCGTTCGTCAGCTTTCCGCCGATGATGCTCGCACGGTAGACGATCCTGAGCGCATGGAGCGGGCCCGCATCCTCGACGAAGCGATGTTCGGCGGGAACGATGTAGGAGTCGATGCCGAGCAGCTCGCCCGGCTCGGCGACGTATCCGGTCTCCTCGGCTATCTCGCGCACGACGGCGTCGACGGGGTCTTCACCCGGATCGATTCCGCCGCCAGGGAGGGTCCAGCCCGATCGACCGTTCTCACGCCAGTGGGCGAGCAGGATGCGACCCTCGTCGACGATGACGCCGTATGCGGCAACCCGAATATCCATCTCGTCACCATACTGCGGTTGTCGGCGGTGAAGAGCAGACTGGTGTCGTGCCCGAATTGCCGGAAGTCACTGCGCTGGCGGCCGATCTCGATTCACGTCTCACCGGACGGGTGATCGATCGGCTCACGGTGGTGGCTTTCGCTGCCCTGAAGACGTTCGACCCGCCGGTCTCCGCTCTCTCGGGCACGACGATCAGCGGTGTGACGAGGCACGGAAAGTTCTTGGACATCGCCGCCGGTGACCTGCATATCGCCATCCACTTGGCTCGTGCGGGCTGGATCCGCTGGCGCGATGCGCCGCCACCACCACCCACGGGTCGCCCCAGCAAAGGACCGCTGGCAGCTCGGCTCATCCTCGACGACGGCACCGGCTTCGATGTCACCGAGGCCGGAACCAAGAAGAGCCTCTCCATCTCTGTCGTCCGCGACCCGGCGGATGTTCCCGGTATCGCCCGGCTCGGCCCCGATCCCCTCGACGAGTCGTTCACGCTCGACGTGTTCAGTCGGATCCTTCAGGATGCGGGACGCGCGCAGATCAAAGGCATCCTCCGCAACCAGGGGATCATCGCCGGCATCGGCAACGCGTACTCCGACGAGATCCTGCACACGGCACGCATGTCCCCGTTCAAGCCGGCCGCGATGTCGGCCGACGACACTGCGCGCCTCTACGACGCGATGCAGTCGACCCTCCGCGATGCGCTGGCACGTGCTGACGGCCTTGCCGCTTCAGAACTCAAGAGTGAGAAGAAGCAAGGGATGCAGGTACACGGCAGAACGGGAGAACTGTGCCCGGTGTGCGGCGACACCGTGCGCCAGGTGATCTTCGCCGATTCGACTTTGCAGTACTGCCCGACCTGTCAGACCGGTGGTAAACCGCTGGCCGATCGTGTGCTGTCGAGACTGCTCAAGTAGCGGTAGTCAGCACGCCGGCATACGACGTCAGCACGCACAGTCGATCGCGCCAACACCGACCGGCGCAGTGAGCTCGTCCACCACTCGATCGATCGGACCGGCATCATCGACGATTCCGAGTCCCTCGCGCGCCCAGTACTCGAAGCCGCCGATCATCTCCTTGACGGGGTATCCGAGCAGGCTGAACTGCAGCGCGGCCTTGGTCGAACCGTTGCAGCCCGGGCCCCAGCAGTAGACGACTACGGGCGTGCCGGCAGGGATGAGCCCCTCGGCCCGATCCCGGATCGTCGCAGTGGGCATGTGGACGGCACCGGGGATGCGGCCCTGGAGCCAGGCGGCCTCGCCGCGCGAGTCGACGAGCACGAACCGCTCCCCGCATCCTGCGCCGCCTTCACGTCGGACGGATCCGTCTCGAACTGCAGCTTGGATGCGAAGTGCCGCGCTGCTTCTGTAGCCGTGATTTCCATAGCCACAAGATTAGGAACCAGCGACGAGCTTTTGAAGCGACGATCGTCGGTATCCACCACGGACCGCCGCGATTATGGTGCAAGAATGCCGACATGGCCGAACATTCCACTTTCAGCACGGATGCCGTCGACTCGTCGATCCTTCACGAGCTTCAGCGAGACTGCCGGCTCTCGATCGCCGAGCTCGCGCGCACGGTCCACATGTCCAACAGCGCGGTGGCAGAGCGCATCCGTCGGCTGGAGGAGGCCGGAGTCATCGGCGGGTATCGAGCCGTCGTCGATCCGGAGCGGCTCGGATACTCCGTTCTCGCGTTCCTTCGGTTGCGCTACCCGAGTAGCGTCTACAAGCCGCTTCACGACCTGCTCGCAGAGACCCCTGAGGTGATCGAAGCCCACCACGTGACGGGCGACGACTGTTTCATCCTGAAGGTCGTCGCCACATCGATGCGACACCTCGAACAGGTGAGCGGAAAGATCGGCACCCTCGGCAGCGTGACGACGAGCGTCTCGTATTCGAGTCCGTTTCCGACACGGGCGATCGTTCCGCCGCAGTGACGGAAGTGAGACAGAAACTGTGGAGCCTAGGAGATTCGAACTCCTGACATCCTGCTTGCAAAGCAGGCGCTCTACCAACTGAGCTAAGGCCCCGGATGGGGTGTTGTTCACACAGAGTGGGGATACGAGGACTTGAACCTCGGACCTCTTCGTTATCAGCGAAGCGCTCTAACCGCCTGAGCTATATCCCCGATTGGGCAGATTAGAGACTACCTGATCTGCCCGGCCAAACGAAATCGAGAACCGGCCGAATCGCGCCGGAGTATGTGGCCTAGTTGTTGGTGAATCCGACGAGAAGACCGCCGGTGATCTTCACCGAGAGGTTGTAGAGCAAAGCGAACACGGCACCGAGGGCCGTGATCACGATGATGTCGAGCACGCCGACCACGAGCGAGAAGCCCATGACCTGCCCGAGACCGAGGATGGCCTTGAGATCCGTTCCACCGGCGCCGGAGATGTCCTTGAACAGCCCGTTGATCTGGTCGAAGATACCGGTGCGGTCGAGCACGGTCCAGACGAGGAAGGTTCCGACGATCGCGATGATCGCCAGGCAGATTCCGGCGAGGAACGACAGCTTCACTGCCGACCAGAAGTCGATGTAGACCAGCTTCAGCCGCACCTGCTTGGAGGATGCGGGTCTACGGGACGACTTTTTGGCGAGCTTTTCGGCGACACTACTGCTCATCTACGGTTTCTTCCTTCCCGGCGGCTTCCCCTGATTCTTCTTCAGCTTCCTGAGAATCGAGGTTACGTTCGGTGTTCTTAGCCAGAGCGATGATCTTGTCGGACTCGGCGAAACGTGCAAATACGACACCCATGGTGTCTCGGCCCTTGGCGGGTACCTCGGCCACGGCAGAGCGTACCACCTTGCCGCTGGCAAGAACCACAAGGACCTCGTCGTCTTCATCCACGATCAGCGCACCGACCAGGTCGCCCCGATCGTCGCTCAGTTTGGCCACCTTGATGCCCAGACCGCCTCGGTTCTGCAGGCGGTACTGGTCCGCCGAGGTGCGCTTCGCGTAGCCGCCCTCCGTCACGACGAACACGAATCCCTCGTCCGAGACGACGGATGCGTCCAGCAGCTTGTCTTCGCCCCGGAAGTGCATCCCGATCACACCGGAGGTCGAACGACCCATCGGACGGAGTGCCTCGTCCGACGCCGTGAACCGGATGGACATGCCCTTGCGCGAGACGAGGAGCAGGTCGGAATCCTCCTCGACCAGCAGTGCGGAGACGAGTTCGTCCTCTTCACGGAGCTTGATCGCGATGATGCCGCCGGACCTGTTGGTGTCGTACTCACTGAGCGCCGTCTTCTTGATCAGCCCGTCGCGCGTCGCGAGAACGAGGTACTTGGCGGTCTCGTAGTCCCGGATGTCGAGGATCTCGGCGATCTCCTCATCCGGCTGCATCGCGAGCAGGTTGGCGACGTGCTGGCCCTTCGCGTCGCGGCCCGCCTCCTGAACCTCGTAGGTCTTCGCGCGGTAGACCCGGCCCTTGTTCGTGAAGAAGAGGAGCCAGTGGTGAGTGGTCGTGACGAAGAAGTGGTCGACCACATCCTCACCCCGCAACTGGGCACCCTTGACGCCCTTGCCGCCGCGGTGCTGGCTGCGGTAGTTGTCGCTGCGCGTGCGCTTGATGTAGCCGCCGCGAGTGACCGTGACCACCATCTCCTCTTCGGGGATGAGGTCTTCCATGCTCATGTCGCCGTCGAAGCCGAACATGATCTCGGTGCGACGGTCGTCACCGAAGCGGGAGACGATCTCGGTGAGCTCTTCGCTGACGATGGTGCGCTGACGCACCGGGTCGGCGAGGATCGCCTTGAAGTCGAGGATCTCCGCCTCGATCTTGTCGTGGTCATCGAGGATCTTCTGGCGCTCGAGCGCGGCGAGACGACGCAGCTGCAACGCGAGGATCGCGTCGGCCTGCACCTGGTCGACAGAGAGCAGCTCCATCAGCCCGGTGCGCGCGTCGTCAGCGGTCGGCGATCGACGGATGAGGGCGATCACCTCGTCGAGCGCGTCGAGCGCCTTGAGGTAGCCGCGCAGGATGTGGATGCGTTCCTCGGCCTCGCGCAGACGGTACTGAGTGCGCCGAACGATGACCTCGATCTGGTGATCGACCCATGCGGTGATGAATCCGTCGAGCGGCAGAGTACGCGGCACATTGTCGACGATCGCGAGCATGTTCGCGCCGAAGTTCTCCTGCAGCTGTGTGTGCTTGTACAGGTTGTTCAAGACGACCTTGGCGACGGCATCGCGCTTCAGCACGATGACGAGGCGCTGACCGGTGCGACCGGAGGTCTCGTCACGGATGTCGGCGATTCCGCCGATCTTGCCGTCTTTGACCAACTCGGCGATCTTGATCGCGAGGTTGTCGGGGTTCACCTGGTACGGCAGTTCGGTGACGACCAGGCACACGCGACCCTGGATCTCCTCGATCGAGACGACCGACCGCATGGTGATCGAACCGCGGCCCGTGCGGTACATGTCCTGGATGCCCTTGATGCCCAGCACCTGGGCTCCCGTCGGGAAGTCCGGTCCCTTGATGCGCTTGATGAGCTCCTCGAGGAGTTCTTCGCGCGGGGCTTCAGGGTTGGCCAGGTGCCACAGCGCGCCGTCCGCGACCTCGCGGAGGTTGTGGGGCGGGATGTTCGTGGCCATGCCGACCGCGATACCCACCGAGCCGTTGACCAGCAGGTTCGGGAACCGGGCGGGCAGAACGGCCGGCTCCTGGGTGCGACCGTCGTAGTTGTCCTGGAAGTCGACGGTTTCTTCGCCGATGTCCCGCACCATCTCGAGGGCGAGCGGCGCCATCTTGGTCTCGGTGTATCGGGGGGCGGCCGCGCCGTCGTTGCCGGGAGAACCGAAGTTTCCCTGGCCGAGTGCGAGCGGGTAGCGCAGGCTCCAAGGCTGAACGAGCCGCACGAGCGCGTCGTAGATCGCCGAGTCGCCGTGGGGGTGGAACTGTCCCATCACGTCGCCGACCACGCGGGCGCACTTCGAGAACGCCTTGTCGGGGCGGTAGCCGCCATCGAACATCGCGTAGATCACCCGGCGATGCACGGGCTTGAGTCCGTCGCGAACCTCGGGCAGCGCGCGCCCGATGATCACGCTCATCGCGTAGTCCAGGTAGGAGCGCTGCATCTCCGATTGCAGGTCGACCTGATCGATCCGGCCGTGGATGCCGAAGCCGGCTCCGTCAGCGATCACGATCTCCGTCTCGGTGCCCTCGGCGGCCGAGCCGGCGTCCTCACCGGACACGCCGGTGCCGTCGTTTGTGGTGTCGTCAGATGTCAAGGAACCGCACGTCCTTCGCGTTCTTCTGGATGAAATTACGGCGCGACTCGACGTCTTCGCCCATCAGGGTGGCGAAGATCTCGTCGGCGGCGGCCGCGTCGTCGAGGGTGACCTGCAACAGCGTGCGGGTCTCGGGGCTCATCGTGGTCTCCCACAGCTCCTTGTAGTCCATCTCGCCGAGGCCCTTGTAGCGCTGCACGCCGTTGTCCTTCGGGATGCGCTTGCCGGCCGCCTGACCCTCGGCCAGGAAGGCGTCGCGCTCCCGGTCGGAGTAGACGTACTCGTGCTCGGCGTTTGTCCACTTCAACCGGTAGAGCGGTGGCTGAGCGAGATAGACGTAGCCGAGCTCGATCAGCGGACGCATGTACCGGAAGAGCAGCGTGAGCAGCAGCGTGGTGATGTGCTGACCGTCGACGTCCGCATCCGCCATCAGCACGATCTTGTGATAGCGCGCCTTGTCCGGGTTGAAGTCCTCGCCGATGCCGGCACCGAATGCCGTGATCATCGCCTGCACCTCGTTGTTCGCGAGCGCGCGATCGAGCCGGGCCTTCTCGACGTTCAGGATCTTGCCGCGCAGTGGAAGGATCGCCTGGGTCTCCGGATTGCGACCCTGAACAGCCGAGCCACCGGCCGAGTCACCCTCGACGATGAAGATCTCGGAGATCGACGGATCCTTCGACTGGCAGTCCTTGAGCTTGCCGGGCATCCCGCCGCCCTCGAGGAGTCCCTTGCGACGAGCGGTTTCACGGGCCTTGCGAGCCGCGAGCCGAGCGGTCGCCGCCTGCAGCGCCTTGCGGATGATCTCGCGTGCCTGGTTCGGGTTGCGATCGAACCAGTCGCCGAGCTGATCGCCGACGACCTTCTGCACGAACGCCTTCGCCTCGGTGTTGCCGAGCTTGGTCTTGGTCTGTCCCTCGAACTGCGGCTCCGAGAGCTTCACCGAGATCACGGCCGTCAGTCCCTCGCGCACATCGTCGCCCGAAAGGTTGTCGTCCTTCTCTTTCAGAATGTTCTTCTCGCGCGCATACCGGTTGACCAACGTGGTGAGAGCGGCTCGGAAGCCTTCTTCGTGCGTTCCACCTTCGTGCGTGTTGATGGTGTTCGCGTAGGTGAAGACGCTCTCGTTGTAGCTCGTGGTCCACTGCATCGCGACCTCGAGGGCGATCTTGCGCTCCGTGTCCTCCGACTCGAACGAGATGATCTCGTCGTGCACGACCTCCGCCTTCTTGGCGGCGTTGAGGTAGTGCACGTAGTCGGTGAGGCCCTGCTCATAGAGGAAGACCTCGGTGCGATCGTCCTCGTCGTCATCGTGGGGACGCTCGTCGGTCAGCGCGATCCGGAGTCCCTTGTTGAGGAACGCCATCTGCTGGAAGCGCGTGCGGAGCGTCTCGTACTCGAACTCGGTCGTCTCGAACGTCTCCGAGCTCGGCCAGAACGTGATCGTCGTACCGGTGGCGTCGGTCGCTTCGCCCATCTCGAGGGGAGCCTGGGGCACACCGCTGCGATAGCTCTGCCGGTACACATTGCCCTGCCGGCTGACCTCGACGTCGAGACGCTCGGACAGCGCGTTGACCACGGAGCTACCGACACCGTGCAGACCGCCAGAGACCGCGTATCCGCCGCCGCCGAACTTTCCACCGGCGTGCAGGATCGTCAGAACGACCTCGACCGTCGACTTCTTCTCCACGGGGTGGATGTCGACCGGGATGCCTCGACCGTTGTCGACGACGCGCACGGCGCCGTCGCGAAGAATCGTGACCTCGATGTTGTCGGCGTGGCCGGCGAGCGCCTCGTCGACGGAGTTGTCCACGATCTCGTAGACGAGGTGGTGCAGTCCGCGGGGGCCGGTGGAACCGATGTACATTCCGGGTCGTTTGCGTACGGCTTCGAGACCTTCGAGAACTTGGATCTCATTCGCTCCGTAGTCGTGTTCCGACTCGGCTTTGTTCGGTTCCATCGTCATATGAAATTAGGCTCCTGACCGCACTCAGTGTGACCCATCCAGTCTACCAAGAGCCGCCTGGTGGAACGGCCAGATTCGCCCGTCTGACGCGTTATTTTTGTGCCGCCGACCTCTTTTGTGCACTCAGCCGTAAGTATCGCGCGGACCGCGCCCTGGAATCGACCTGGGGCCTCTTTTCCAAGAGGGGGCGTCGGGGCCCTGAAAACGGATGGATTGGATGTCGGCCTGGGGGAAGCGGGTCGCGATCTTCGCGAGAAGGTCGGAGCGCATCATCCGGAGCTGCGTCGCCCATGCCGTCGACTCACAGCGCACCGTCAGAACGCCGTCGGTGATCCCCTCGGGGGTCGCGTGCTTCGCGGTCTCCTCACCGGCGAGTTCCAGCCATCCGGCGAGGAGGTCGGATTGTGCGAGGGATGACGTCCAGCCGAGCTGCGTGGCGAGCGAGTCGACGATGTCGCCGAGCCCATGCGGATCCCGCCCCTTGCCGAAGGGCTGACTCGCGCTCGGATCCCGCTCATCCCTTTTCTTAGGGCGGCGCGCACGAGCGGGAACGCCCCCGAAGATCTCACGGAACCGAAGGTAGACCGCCGAAGCCTCGCTCAGCTCTGGCCGATCGTCACTCATTGCCAGCCTCGACGACCGCGCCCGCTTCGATACGAACCGTGTGCGCAGTCAGCTCTTCGGGCACGTCGTCGTAAACGGCCGCCGTAATCAACACCTGCTCGTAACCGGCAACGGCGGTTGCGAGCATCCTGCGTCTCGCTTGATCGAGTTCGGCGAAGACATCATCGAGGATGAGCACCGGATCGCCGGTGGTGGACTCGCGCCGCAACAGCTCGGCGGAAGCAAGTTTGAGAGCCAGTGCGAACGACCAGGATTCGCCGTGGCTTGCATAGCCCTTCGCCGGAAGATCGTTCAGCTCGAACAGGATGTCGTCCCGATGCGGCCCGATCAGAGTGATGCCTCGGTCGAGTTCTTTGCGACGGACGCCAGTGAGAGCCTCACGGAACGCCTCGGCGGTTGCGACACTGGTTGAGCCGGTTACAGTCGTTGCGTCGGCCGTTCCGTCCGTGTCGACATCGTCGACATCGGCTCCTCGAATGGTGAGCAGCGGGATCAACCGAGGGTGGTGATCGTCGCCTGCGACCGATCGATAGGCCGCGACCAGCGGATCAGTGAGCCGGTTGATCAGGTCGACCCGGGCGTCGACGAGCTCCGAACCCAGGGTGACGAGTCGTTCATCCCAGATGTCGAGCGTTCCCAGTTGGCTCTCTCGGACCCCGGATGCGCGAGCCGACTTCAGCAGGGTGTTGCGTTGCCTGAGCACGCGATCGTAGTCCGCGAGCACACCAGCGAACCGCGGATTGCGCTGAACGAGCAACTGGTCGAAGAACCGGCGACGGATGCTCGGCTCACCTCGAACGAGCGCTAGATCCTCGGGAGCGAACAGCACGCTCGAGAAGTAGCGCGGGAGCTCCCGTGTCTTGATGGCCGAGCGATTGACCTGAGCTCGATTCGCCGAACCCCGGTTCAACTGGAGTTCGACCAGGAGGTCGCGCCCTTCGTGGTGGATGCGCGCCCGCACGATCGCGGATTCCGCATCCTTGCGAATCATGGCCTGGTCGCTCGACACCCGATGCGACCCGAGGGTGCTCAGGTAGCCGAGCGACTCGACCAGATTCGTCTTGCCCTGGCCGTTGCGGCCGACGAAGAGATTCGCGCCGGCCGCAATCGGAACTTCCGCCGTTCGATAGTTGCGGAAGTCAGTCAGGGACAGATGGGTGACACGCACTCTTCGTTAGCGGCGCACGTCAGTCGACAGCTTTGACGGCATGGCCGCCGAACTGGTTGCGCAGCGCTGCGACGGCCTTCATCGCCGGGGAATCATCCTGGCGGGAGACGAAGCGAGCGAAGATGGAGGCGCTGATCGTCGGCACGGGAACGGCGTTCGCCAGAGCCTCTTCGATGGTCCAACGACCCTCGCCCGAGTCCTGGACGTAGCCCTCGATGTGCTCGAACTCCGGGTCCTGCTCGAGTGCGCGAACGAGGAGGTCGAGCAGCCAGGACCGAACAACAGTTCCGCGCTGCCAGGCTTTGAAGGTTCCGGTGACGTCTTTGATGATGTCCTTGCGGGTGTCGAGGAGTTCGTAACCCTCGGCGTACGCCTGCATCAACGCGTACTCGATGCCGTTGTGCACCATCTTGGCGTAGTGGCCTGCGCCGACCTCGCCGACGTGAACGAAGCCCTCGTCGCGCGGGCCTTCGGGACGAAGTGCGTCGAAGACGGGCATGACGCGCTCGACCTGCTCCTTGCTTCCACCCACCATCAGGCCGTAGCCGTTGTCGAGACCCCACACACCACCGGACACGCCGGCGTCCATGAAGTCGATGCCCTTGGGCGCGAGCTGCTCGGAGTGCTTGAAGTCCTCCGTGAACCGCGAGTTGCCGCCATCGATGACGAGGTCACCCTTTTCGAGCAACGGTTCGAGGTCCGACACGACCGCATCCGTGATCTTCCCGGCCGGGACCATGATCCAGACGGTGCGAGGGGCGGGGAGGGTGGCGACGAGATCGGCGAGCGTGGCGACATCCGAAACGTCAGGGTTCGTGTCGTAGCCGGTCACCTCGATGCCGTTCTTCTCGAGGCGGGCACGCATGTTGTTGCCCATTTTTCCGAGACCGATGAGGCCGATGTGCATGATTGTCCTTCTTTTCCTTTCGGACACTGGCAACTATCTGAGCAGCAGGTTGGGCTGCAGCAGGTACTTGTAGTTGTCCGCGCCTGCCTGGTCCTTCGAGGTTTGGCTCGTGATGAGCACAGGACCCGGCTTGTTGGGGTTGTCGGTCTTGGTGAAGGAAATGCGCACGAATTCCGAGTGCACTGCACCGAGACCATCGAGCAGGAACTGCGGTTTCAGCGAAACCACCGTCTCCTGGCCAGTGAGGAGAGCGTCGATGCTCTCGGATGCTTGAGCCTGCTCCGAGCCGATGGCCTCCAGGGTGAGGCCCTCGGCGGAGAAGGAGTATCGCAAGGCAGCCTCACGCTCGAGCACCAGGGAGACGCGACGCGTCGCCTCGATGAGCTCGGCGGTGTTGACGACCGCGTAGTTGTCGACGGTCTCCGGGAAGAGCCGTCGAACTGGTGGGAAATTTCCCTTGATCAGCAACGATGTGACGGTCTTTTTATCGGCCGTGAACGCGATGAGCTCGCGGTCGTCGCGGTTGGTGATCGAAACGGCGATGGTGCCGCTGTGACCGAGGGTCTTACCGATCTCGGTCAGTGTGCGCGCGGGCACGAGCGCCGTGACAGGCTCGCCGCTGGTGGTCCCGTTGTCCCAGTTGATCTCGCGAACTGCCACGCGGTAGCGGTCCGTCGCCACGAGTCCGAGCGTGTTGTCGCCGACCTCGAGCTGGACTCCCGTGATCACGGGAGTGACATCGTCTCGGGATGCAGCGACTCCGACCTGGGCGACAGCCTCGGCGAACTCATCTGCCGGCACCAGCCCCGCCTCGCCGCTCACCTGCGGGATGCTCGGATATTCCTCGACCGGCATGGACAACAGGGTGAAGTTCGCCGACCCGGCGCGCACCACGATCTTGGAATCCTCGGTCGAGAATTGCACGGGGGCGTTCGGCAGCTTCGCTGCGATCTCGGCAAGGAGACGACCGGAGACTAGGACCCGACCGGGTTCTTCGACCTCTGCAGCGATCTCTGTCTGCGCCGAGACCTCGTAGTCGAACGACGACAGCTGGAGACCTGTCTCGGTGGTCTCGATCAGAACACCGCTCAGGATGGGGAGGGTCGTCCGCTGGGGCAGGAGCTTCACTGCGAACGAGACGGCCTCGCTGAATACATCCCGGTTGGCTTGGAACTTCACGAAGTCACCTCTGTCGTAGGCGGGCAATGGAACGTGACAAATCCTAGCGCTTGCCTCGGCCGGCCAAAGTTGTGATTCGAGCTCTGGGCGAAGGTTGTCGGCTGACCCACTAAGAAGAATTAACGATTAATGGTGTTAACCGCTGTGGAAACTGTGGATAACTCGGTGGAACCCGGTCCACGACTGGGAACTACAGCTCTGTGACTTGTTGATGACCTGGGGACTCCAGTCAAACAGCGGGGAGTCGGGGCATCGTTCGAACGGCCGTAATTCACAGGGATTCAGGATTCGTCCCCATTAACGGTCCGAGTTTCGGCATCTTGTCCACAAGTTATCCACATGTGAGCAAGGCAGCCTCTCCCCACGTTGGGGAGAGGCTGTGGATAACTGCCAGAACCGAGGCTGCTACTTCGAGTAGCGGTGGTTCTGCTTGATACGGCTCGTCAGCTCGGTGACCTGGTTGTAGATCGACCGGCGCTCCTTCATGAGCTCGCTGATCTTCTTGTTCGCGTACATCACGGTGGTGTGGTCGCGGTTTCCGAACAACTGTCCGATCTTCGGAAGCGAGAGGTTGGTCAGCTCGCGGCACAGGTACATGGCGATCTGTCGTGCGGTGGCGACCGCCTGGGAACGACTCGAACCATACAGGTCATCGACGGTGAGTTTGAAGTAGTCGGCCGTGTTCGTGATGATGTCGGTCGGCGCGATCACGTTATCGTCGTCGAGCGTGATCAGATCTTTCAGGACGGTCTGTACGAGCGGCATGTCCACAGGGGTGCGGTTGAGGCTGGCGAACGCGGTGACCCGGATGAGCGTTCCCTCCAGCTCCCGGATGTTGCTCGACACCTTCGAGGCCATGAACTCCAGGATGTCGTCCGGTACCTGGATCTTCTCGCTCTGCGCTTTCTTGCGGAGGATGGCGATGCGGGTCTCGAGGTCGGGCACCTGCACATCGGTGATCAGGCCCCACTCGAAGCGGGACCGCATCCGGTCCTCGAATCCGGTCAGGTGCTTGGGCGGCAGATCGCTGGTGATGACCACCTGCTTGTTGTGGTCGTGGAGGGTGTTGAAGGTGTGGAAGAAGGCTTCCTGAGTCTCGACCGCTCGCTGGAGGAACTGGATGTCGTCGATCAGCAGGATGTCGATGTTGCGGTAGCGCGCCTGGAACGAGGATCCACGGTTGTTGGCGATCGAGTTGATGAAGTCGTTGGTGAACTCCTCCGAGCTCACGTACCGGACACGGATGCCCGGGTACAGGCTCATCGCGTAGTGCCCGATCGCGTGGAGGAGGTGGGTCTTGCCGAGCCCCGAGTCGCCGTAGATGAAGAGCGGGTTGTATGCCTTGGCGGGTGCCTCGGCCACAGCGACGGCAGCGGCATGCGCGAAACGGTTGGACTGACCGATGACGAAGTTGTCGAAGCTGTATTTGGGATTGAGTCGCGTATCGCTGTTGCGAGGTGGCGCCGTGATCTCTGTGGGGTTCGACGGTGTGGCAACCACGGGAGCCTCGATGTACGCCGCTTCGGACGGCTCGATGGGGCCGACCATCGTGTCCTGTTGGATCTCCGGGTTGACGACGATGGCGAAGGTCGTCACTGCGAGGTCGTCGTCGAGGGTTCCGATTGCATTGAGAAGGGGAACGCGGCTGCGCTGCTCGATCATGCCGCGGGTGAACTCGTTCGGAACCTCGAGGTAGAAGGTGCCGGCCATGATGCCCTTGGGCTCGACCAGGCTGAGGAATCCATGCAACTGCGGAGTGATGCGATCGTCCGACCCTAAAGTGTCGAGCACGCTCTGCCATGCCGCAGAAATGGACTCTTCGCCGCCTGCCATCGTTCCCCGTATTCGTGTTGGTGTGGATGCCTTCACCCGTTGGAACGAGTCACATCATCGTGACCAGGTCGTCGGGTCAGCGGGCTTCAGGTACCCGCTGGGAGGTATTCACAGAGTTATCCACCGCTGTGTGTGCAATACCGTAGTGATCTCCAGACCTCAGTGGGTATGGCTGGGGATAACTTTCGTCCTCACGGTAACTTGTCCACAGGTTGTGGATCAAATTCGATAACCGGAATACACCGGCGTGTCGCTCCCCTGCTTCCTGCCAATCCTGTGCATAATCAATGGATTTGGCTCGATCGGTTTGACCTCGTCCGGCCGACGCCGTAGCTTTAACCAGTTGACTTCAGCCGTTCAGGCTGCCCAAAAACTTTTCACGGCCTCCCCGTGCTGGCCCATCATTCAGCACCGGCCTGTTAAGAGACCACACGGAGATTGATATGAGCAAGAGAACGTTCCAGCCGAACAACCGCAAGCGCGCCAAGACGCACGGCTTCCGTCTGCGTATGCGCACCCGTGCCGGCCGTGCCATCCTGGCTGCCCGTCGCAGCAAGGGTCGCACGAAGCTCTCCGCCTAGTCCGGCCGGTGCTCGCCAAAGCCAATCGCATCACGCGGGGGGCGGACTACAAGGCGACGGTTCGTCGGGGTGCTCGTGCCACAGACACGAACACCGTGACGTACATCCGCCCGAACCCCGACTCCCAGGTGGTGCGATTCGGCTTTATCGTCGGAAAGACGGTGGGCACCGCCAACCGGCGCAATCTCGTGCGGCGACGAATGAAGGCGATCGCCCACGAATTGCTCCCCCAGATGACACCGGGCATGGATGTCGTGATCAGGGCTTTACCAGGCTGTGCTCAAGCGGAGTGGGCTACCCTGCACGAAGAGATCACTCGATCCATCAGCCGCATCACCAGTAGAGGCAACTCCCGTCGATGAACACCGCGATCGCAGCTGTGCTCCTTGCGCCGAGGAACGTCGCCGTGCTTCTGCTGCGCGGATATCGGGCCGTGATCTCTCCACTGTACGGAGATGTCTGCCGCTACTACCCCTCGTGCTCGGCCTACGCATTGCAGGCCATTCAAGAACACGGGGTGGTTGTGGGGTCAGTGCTGGGGGTCCGCCGCATCGCGCGGTGTCACCCCTGGGCAGCCGGCGGGGTCGATGACGTCCCGCTCAAGAAGAAACGTCGCTACAGGGTGACTCCGTTCGGATTCGTCGTCGCCACAAGCCAGGGAAAGGCCTAGCACCCACATGGATATCTTCGGAACGATTCTGTGGCCCATCAAATGGGTCGTAGAACTGATCCTCGTCGCCTGGCACTGGGTCCTGACCAATGTCGGTCTCGATCCGGCAGCCGGCCTCACCTGGGTGCTCTCGATCGTCGGCCTCACCGTCGTGGTGCGCGCTGCGCTCATCCCGATCTTCGTCCGCCAGATCAAGAACCAGCGGCGCATGCTCGAAGTGGCCCCGCAGCTCAAGAAGATCCAAGAGAAGTACAAGGGCAAGAAAGACCAGTTCTCCCGTGAGGCGATGTCGCGCGAGACCATGGAGCTCTACAAGAAGACGGGCACGAACCCGCTGAGCTCCTGTCTTCCGCTGCTGCTCCAGATGCCGATCTTCTTCAGCCTGTTCCAGGTTCTGAACGGTGCTCAGAGCGGCAAGGCCGGAGTCGGCCCCCTCAACGAGACGCTGGCCCAGCAGTTCGGAAACGCATCCCTGTTCGGGATCGCTCCCCTGCACCAGAGCTTCCAGGGTGCTCTGAACGCCAACCCGCAGCAGACCGCCGTCATGATCATCGCGGCCACGATGGTCGTGCTCATGACGGGATCGCAGTTCCTCACGCAGCTCCAGATCGTCTCGAAGAACATGTCGCCGGAGACCAAGGCGAGCCCGCAGTTCAAGCAGCAGCGCATTCTGCTGTACCTGCTCCCCTTCGTGTTCCTCTTCTCGGGCTTCGCGTTCCCGCTCGGCGTCATGTTCTACTGGCTGACCTCGAACATCTGGACGATGGCTCAGCAGTTCCTTGTCATCCGCAACATGCCGACCCCCGGTTCGGATGCCGCGAAGGCTCGCGAGGCTCGCCTCGCACGCAAGGGCAAGCTCATCAACGAAGAGGGCGCTGTCGTGCTGACCGTCAACGAGTCCGACGTGCCCAAGAAGACCACGCAGCGTGTTCAGCCGGTGAGCAAGACCCGCGCCAAGAAGCAGACCGGAAAGTAGTAGGTACACAGGATGACCGACGTGCAGCAGACCGAACCAGAGTTCACCGCTGAGACCGCCGTCGACGCGGAGACGCAGGCCGTAACGGGCACCGGTACGGAGTATTCGGAGCCGACCGCCGACGAGCTCGACCGCGAAGGAGATATCGCAGCCGACTACATCGAGGAGTTGCTCGACATCACCGACATCGACGGTGACATCGACATCGACGCGCGCAACGGCCGCTCCTATATCTCGGTCAACACCGACGGTGGCACCGACCTCCGACTTCTCTCGAAGCCCGAGACGGTCAGCGCGCTGCAGGAGCTGACGCGCCTTGCCGTGCAGAACAAGACCGGTTCCTTCTCGCGTCTCATCCTCGACATCGGCGGATCACGGGATGCGCGCCAGGCGGAACTCGCCACGCTCGTCGAGCGTGCCATCGCTCGGCTTGAGGAAGGAGCCGCGCAGGCTGCCCTTCCCCCGATGTCCTCGTACGAGCGCAAGCTCGTGCATGACATCGTGTCGGAGCGTGGATTCGTCTCGAACTCGCAGGGCGAGGGTCGCGACCGCCACACCGTCATCACCGCTGCCTAGTTTCACGTGAAACATTGACGGACTCCACTGACGCGACGAATGGCGGAGCCGGCGCGACCGACGACGTTCTCGAACTCGAGCCCGCCGCGGCACGCGAACTGTTCGGCGACCAGATCGACCTCGCTCGGCAGTTCACCCGCAACCTGGCCGAACAGGGCGAAGAGCGCGGACTGATCGGCCCGCTTGAACTCCCCCGGCTCTGGTCGCGGCACATCCTGAACTGTGCGATCGTTGCTCCTCTGATGAAGCCCGGACGGGTTGGGGATGTCGGTAGCGGGGCAGGTCTGCCCGGTCTCGTTCTGGCCATCGCATGTCCTGAGTCGACCTTCGTACTGATCGAGCCGATGGAGCGCAGGGTCGCCTGGTTGGCTGAGCAGGTCGAGGAACTGGGTCTCGACAACGTCGAGGTCGTTCGGGCGCGAGCCGAGGATGTGCGCCTCGAGACTCCCCTCGACCAAGTGACCGCGCGAGCAGTGAGTGCGTTCCGCAAATTGATCCCCCTCACCGCTCCCCTGGTGCGAGATGGTGGGGAGCTCGTCCTGATGAAGGGTGCCGCCGCGGCCGCTGAGGTCGAGGCAGCTTCGAAAGAGATTCGCCGATTCAAGCTGAGCGATGTCGAGGTGCTCACATTGGGCGATGGCGTGCTCGACGACGTCACCAGGGTGATTCGAGCGACGGTCCGTTGATCGGGAGCGGGTCTTAGGATCGTTCCTGTGACACTCAACGTGTCGACGATCCGCGGGTGAGGCAGCTCCTCCCCCACTACCCGTGCCCCCAAGGGACTCGGGCAGGCGCTGGCAGTGGCCGTGACGGGTGGCTGCGGAACAATGAATAGCAGACGGGGATACTGCACACTCCAAAGACTCGGTGCGATATCTCCGTCCCGACCGGGCTTGATCGAGTGGTTGGGGACGACCCGCGCTCAGCGGGCCGCGAGCGATCACGTCGTTGTGTGAGCCGATGGATATTGCAGCGCATCGTCGCTGACCTTCAGATCAGGGGACGCCGCCGGATCGACAGAAGATGCCTGCTGGGTGAGACCGCAGGGATTTCCACGAGCGTCCGGCCGATACTCGCGGGCTTATCGATGATGGTCGTGCCGCGCACGATCCAGCGCGTCCGGACAGGTTTCACGTGAAACATTCGAGCGGCGCGCGGTGGTTCAGTGAGCGGGGGCTGCGTGATCTGGCGATCGCCGGCTCCGCGACCGCGACCAGTTGCTCGATCTTAGATTGGGGCTGAGGCGCCGACAGCTCGAGCCAGGGGTTGGATGCGAGCACCGAGTGTTTCACGTGAAACGCTCTCCCGATCCGGTCTGCGCGCGCATAGAGGCGGACCTGTGGCAGTCGTGTGAATGCCCGTCCTGCGTGGCGGCACCGGCAAGTCGTGTCGGTCATTCAAGCTAGAGTTGTTGGGTTGGTCAGTCAGACCGATCAACCTTCCCGAGTCCATGGAAACGGTGCCGTGCACCCATCGAGCGACAAGGTTTCACGTGAAACATCCTGATCAAGACGCCCAGGTCGAATCGACCTCTTCAGTCTTCGATGGGGAGACCCCACTCGCCCGGGAAATCCAAGATCTGACCCGTCGCCGTCAGGCGATCGCGGCGCAGACTCTCCCGCTGCCGTCACGAACGCGCATCTTCACGATCTCCAATCAAAAGGGTGGAGTCGGTAAGACGACGACGGTGGTGAATCTCTCTGCGGCGCTCGCGAAGTCGGGTGCTCAGGTACTGGTGATCGACCTTGATCCGCAGGGGAACGCCTCCACCGCTCTCAGTGTGGAGCACCGTGAGGGAACTCCGAGCGTCTATGACGTCGTGGTCAACGACAAGGAACTCGACGAAGTCATCCAGAAGAGTCCTGAATTCGATGGTCTCTTCGTCGTTCCGGCGACGATCGACCTCGCTGGCGCCGAAATCGAGCTGGTCTCGATGGTCGCTCGCGAACAACGACTCGCGCGCGCTCTGACCCGCTTCCTCGAGGAGTACGACTTCGATTACGTGCTGATCGACTGTCCTCCTTCGTTGGGATTGCTCACGATCAACGCTTTCGTCGCGGCGACCGAAGTACTCATCCCGATCCAGTGCGAGTACTACGCGCTTGAGGGGCTGAGCCAGCTGCTGAAGAACATCCAGCTGATCGAGAAGCACCTCAATCCGAAACTGCGTGTCTCGACGATCCTGTTGACCATGTATGACTCCCGTACCAATCTCGCCCACCAGGTGGCCGAGGACGTGCGGGCCCACTTCCCAAAGAAGTGCTCGCGACGATCATTCCCCGCTCGGTCCGCATTTCGGAGGCTCCGAGCTACGGGCAGAGCGTCATCAGCTACGACATGAACTCGTCGGGGTCTCTCTCCTATCTGGAAGCGGCCGCCGAGATCGCACGAAGAGGAGTACCCCGCTAATGGCAGCGAAGCGCACAGGTCTGGGCCGCGGTATCGGCGCGCTCATCCCCGTCACCGACCAGTCCGCCCGACCGGTCGACGTGTTCTTCCCGGATTCCTCGGCTCCCGCCGACGATCTGGTGATCGTGCCCGGCGCGCGGTTGGTGAACCTCTCCCCCGATTCCATCGTTCCGAACGCGGTGCAGCCGCGAACCGAATTCGACCAGGATGCGCTGGACGAGCTGGTCGCGAGCATTCGCGAGGTCGGAGTGCTGCAGCCGATCGTGGTGCGACCGATCGTCGGCGAGCGTGATCGCTACGAACTCATCATGGGCGAGCGACGTCTGCGCGCGACGAAGATCGTCGGTCTCGACACCATTCCCGCTGTCATCAAAGACACGGCCGACGAGAACATGCTCCGGGATGCACTTCTCGAGAACCTGCACCGCTCCCAGCTCAACCCTCTCGAAGAAGCATCCGCCTACCAGCAGCTCCTCGCCGACTTCGGGATCACCCAAGACGAGCTCGCCACGCGCATCGGCCGTTCACGTCCGCAAATCACGAACACCATCCGTCTGCTCAAGCTCCCGTCGACGGTGCAGACACGTGTCGCGGCAGGGGTACTGAGTGCCGGGCACGCCCGCGCCATCCTGTCGACGGGCGACGAAGAGAGCATGACTCGCCTGGCCGACAAGATCGTCAACGAGGACCTGTCCGTGCGAGCGGCGGAAGCGGCAGCGAGCAAACAGCCGAAGCCCGTGCGCAGCAAGGCGACGCCAGGCAAGCACCGCGGTCACCTCGATGAGGTCGCCGAGCGCCTCGGAGACCGTCTGAACACGCGCGTCAAAATCACTCTCGGGTCAAGAAAAGGCCAGATCGTGGTCGATTTCGCCACGATTCAAGACCTCAACCGGATTCTCGACGAGATCGGGCAGCCCAGCTACAGCTGAGCTGGTGCTAGGGCCACGCTAGGTGCGTGCCCGCCTACTCATCGGCGATGGCCGCGATGGCCAAGGCCGCGTAGACATCGCCGAGATCCCTACCCGAGGCGGCGATCGCCTGCGGCATGATCGACGTCTCGGTCAACCCGGGCAGCACGTTCGCCTCAAGGAACCAGGGGTCCCCTCGGCGTCGACGATGAGGTCGATGCGTGACAGGTGACGAAGGCCCAGCGCGGCGTGAACGGTGGTGGCGGTGTCTGCGATTCGCGCGAGAACCCCGGAATCCAGGCGAGCCGGCACGTAAAAGCGGGTCTCCCCCGCGTTGTAACGCGCGTCGAACGAGTAGACGCCGTTCACGGGTTCGATCTCGACCGCGGGAAGAGCCTCAGGGCCATCACCTGTGTCGATGACCGCGACGGACACCTCGGTGCCCTCAGCCTTGCGTTCGATCAGGGCGACGTCCGAGTACGTGTACGCGTCGACCATGGCGTGCGGGAGCTCCTCGGCCGAATCGACGATGCTCACACCCTGCGCGGATCCACCCTTGGCCGGCTTGACGACGAGCGGTGTTCCGAGGCCGGACAGCACTGCATTGAGAACACTGTTGGCGCCGAGCTCGCGGAACGTCTCCTTGGGAAGCGCGACAGAGGCGGGCGTCGCAACGCCGGCACGAGCGACGATCGTCTTCGCGGTCGGCTTCGACCAGGCGAGCTGCGCGGCATCGGTCCGGGAGCCGACGAAAGGGATGCCGGTCTGCTCGAGGAGCGCACGAAGTGCGCCGTCCTCACCGCTCGCGCCGTGGAGTGCGGGCCAGATCACGTCGGGGCGGTTCTCGACGAGGTAACCCAGCAGGGACGCATCCGGATCGCGGAGGGTCACCTTGTGTCCAAGGGAATTAAGGCCGTCGACGACGCGTCGGCCAGACCGTAGGGAGATGTCTCGCTCGTGCGAGATCCCGCCGGCGAGAACCATGATGTCAAGTACAGATTTTTCAGCCATGATCAGGCCTTTCGTCTCAGGTTCTAGCGCAGGTCGGTCGGCGGGTTGGCGCTGTTGTGATCGGGCTTGCGCCCTGCAAGACGGCCAGTACCTGCGAAGGTGTCGAGCAGATCCTGCTCTCCGTTGATCACGTTCGCGAGACGCCGGACGCCCACCCGGATGTTCTCGGGGTGGGATAGCAGAACGACAGACGCATGTTCTGCTGCCCGCTGCCATCGGCGTAGAACGCGGTGCCCGGTGTGTATGCGACCAGCTCGGTGACGGCGCGCGGCAGCATCGCCTTCGAGTCGAGGTGGGAAGGCAGGGTGAGCCAGACATAGAACCCGCCGTTGGGATTGGTCCAGCTCAGCTCAGGCAGGTGTTCCTCGAGGGCCGAGATCATCGCCTCCTTTCGCTCACGGTAGACGCCACGGAAGGTGTCGATTTGAGCCTTCCAGTCGGCATCCCGGAGATATTCGGAGACCACGAGCTGGGTGAACGAGCTCGGGCTGAGCACCGCCGCCTCATTAGCGAGGATCAGCTTCTCGCGGATGGCGTGGGGCGCGAGCGCCCAGCCAACCCGGAAACCCGGCGCAAGGGTCTTGGAGAATGTGCCGAGGTACACGACACCGTCGCGCTCGACAGATCGCATCGCCGCCGGAGGCTTGTCGCCGAAGTACAGCAGACCGTAGGGATTGTCCTCGAGAACCAGGATGTCGTTCTCCCGCGCGATCTCCAGGATCTCCAGCCGGCGCTCCCACGACAGCGTGACGCCGGCAGGGTTGTGGAACGTCGGGATCGTGTAGAGGAATTTTACCCTCCGACCAGCGCTTTTAAGGCGCGCGATGTGCTCTCGCAGTGCTTCGGGGATGAGGCCGTGCTCATCCATCGGAACATGGTCGACCTCGGCCTGGTACGAGCGGAAGATAACCATCGCGGTGACGTAGCTCGGGCCTTCGGCGAGCACCACATCCCCCGGGTCGATGAACAGCTTGCTGAAGAGCTCGAGCGCGTGCTGCGAACCGGTGGTGATGACGACGTCGTCGGCGCTGGCGGAGATGCCTTCGAGCGCCATTACGTCGAGCACCTGCTCGCGGAGAGCGGGGACGCCCTGCCCGGAACCGTACTGAAGGGCGACCGGCCCTTGCTCTCGCATGACCCGATCCATCGCACCGACCACGAGGTCTTCGGGGAGGGCGGAGACGAACGGCATGCCTCCCGCCAGAGAGACGACCTCGGGCCGACTGGCCACGGCGAACAGGGCTCGGACCTCGCTGGCGGCCAGGCCGCTCGTACGCTGCGCGTAGTGGTGGTACCACGGGTCGAGATTGTTGCCGCGCGAGAGCGGGCCGCCCTGATCAGTCACTTGTCTTCCTTCTAACGCCGTTTGCCAATGCTATTTGTGTGGAGCTATCTGCCCGAAATCGGGCGGGGTGGTGCGGGTACAAAAAAGACCCGCCCGGCTGGTAGCCGGACGGGTCAGGAAGGACTGGTCGGCTACGCGAGGTAGGCGGCCAGGTCGGCTTCGAGGGCGGGCTTCGGCTTGGCGCCGATGACGGTCTTGACGACCTCTCCACCCTGGTACACCTTCATCGCGGGGATGGAGGTGATCTGGTACTTCGCCGCAGTCTGCGGGTTCTCGTCGACGTTCAGCTTGACGATCTCGATCTTGTCCGAGTGCTCAGCGCCGATCTGGTCGAGGATCGGGCCGACGGCGCGACAGGGGCCGCACCACTCTGCCCAGAAGTCCACGAGGATGGTCTTCTCGCTGTTGAGGACGTCATCCTGGAAGGTGGCGTCTGTGACGGAACGTGCTGCCGACATTGTGTGATTCTCCTTAAGCGGTGGGGGTGAGTTCGAGATCGCTGGTGTCCGCTTGAGCCAGCAGGTCTTCGGGGAGGGAGGCGAGGTACTGCTCGGCGTCCAGCGCGGCAACAGTACCCGACGCCGCGGCGGTGACCGCCTGGCGGTAGTGCGGGTCGATGACGTCGCCGGCCGCGAACACACCCGCGACCTTCGTCTTGGAACTCCGGCCGGCCACCGCGATGGTGCCCTCCGGAGTGAGGTCGAGCTGCCCGTGCACGAGGTGCACGCGCGGGTCGTTGCCGATGGCGATGAAGAGGCCCTGGAGGGCCAGCTCGTTCTGCTCACCGGTGACGGTGTCGCGCAGGGTGACGCTCTTCACGGTCTCATCGCCGTTGATACCGACGACTTCCGAGTTCCAGACGAACTCGATCTTGTCGTTGGCGAAGGCGCGATCCTGCATGATCTTGGAGGCGCGGAGGGTGTCCTTGCGGTGGATCACGTAGACCTTGTCGGCGAACCGGGTGAGGAAGTTGGCCTCCTCCATCGCCGAGTCGCCGCCGCCGACGACCGCGATCACGCGCTCACGGAAGAAGAAGCCGTCGCAGGTGGCGCACCAGGAGACGCCGTGGCCGGAGAGGCGCTCTTCGTCTTCGAGTCCGAGCTTGCGGTAGGCGGATCCCGTGGCGAAGATCACCGCGAGAGCCTCATGCTTGGCGCCCGACCCGAGAACGACCTTCTTGATGTCGCCGGTGAGGTCGACGGACACGACGTCGTCGAGCACGACCTCGGTGCCGAAGCGCTCGGCCTGGGCCTGCATCTTCATCATGAGGTCAGGACCGAGGATGGCCTCCGGGAAACCCGGGAAGTTCTCTACTTCGGTCGTGTTCATGAGCTCGCCGCCCGCCTCGACGGAGGAGGCGATCAGCAGCGGACGCAAGTTGGCACGAGCGGCGTAAATCGCCGCCGTATAGCCGGCGGGGCCGGAACCGATGATGATGATCTGCCGCACAGCGGAGCTCCTTGCACTATCTGTAACGGTTCGGGACGGAACCGCTGAGGTGTAGAACACATCCTAAGCGGATGCTATTCCTTCTCACCTGTGTGTTCGGAGCGGCGGGACAAACGGTTCAGAACGGGCGCGAGGCCGGCCTGCAGGTCCGCGGATCCGAGCACGATCAAGCTCCCGAAATACACGATCAGCATCACGACGCCCACGATCGCGATCGAGATGATCGCGGCGAAGAACCCGGACACGGGAAAAGCACCGGGAGTCACGCCGCCGAGGAGGCTCAGGAAGCCTGCGCCCGCGATCATCGAGGCCAGTGCCGCGAGCGTGAAGCGCCACAGACCACTCAGGATGCGCCGCCCATCCACTCCCCCGATTCGCCGGCTCAGCAGAGCGATCGCCAGCACCGCCTGGATCGTGCTGGCGATCGACACGACGAGGGCGACGGCTGCAGCGCGGAGGTTGGGAGCGACACCGAGGCACACGACCATTCCGACGAGGATGACGGCGACCTGGGCGAGCGTGAAGTACAGGGGCGTTCGGGTGTCACCGAGCGAGTAGAAGGCGCGCTGAGCCATGAAGACGATCGAGAATGGCACGAGCCCGATCAGATACGCGATGAGGACGAGCCCGAGCTGCTGATAGAACGGCGGCGTGAACACGCTCGCCAGGGGCAGCGCGACGACGATGAGCGCTGCGGCCGAGAACGCGATGAGCATCAGGATCGATCGGGCTCCGCTCGAGAAGTCGGCACGGAATGACCCGAGGTCTCTGCGGTGCGCGTGCTCGGCCATGCGTGTGTAGTACGCGGTCACGATCGAGACGGCGATGATGCCGTGGGGCAGCATGAAGATGAGCCAGGCATTGTTCATCACCTGCGGTCCGGCATATTGCTCGCCGGCCGAGTTGGCGACGTTGGTCTCGATGGCGCCGGCGATCTGGGTGGCGATCACCATACCGAGTGTCCAGGCCGCGGCCCGACCGGCGTGCCCGAGGTTCACTCCGCGCCAGCCGAAGTCGAACCGGAACCGCAGCCCGACCCGGCGCCAGAAGAAGAAGAGGATGAACGCCTGCACGGCGACGCCGAGGGTCGCCCCACCGGCCAGAATCGCCACCATCAACGGGTTCCAGTCGTCCGCCTGGCGGTTACCGGCGGCGTCGGAGCCGAACGAGATGATGAAGAAGAGCAGCATCCCGATGCCGATGATGTTGTTGACGACCGGGGCCCAGGTGAAGGGACCGAACGACTTTCGGGCGTTCAGCACTTCGCCGAGCAGTGTGTACAGCCCGAGGAAGAAGATCTGCGGCAACGACCAGTATGCGAAGGCCGTGGCGATCTCGGCCTGAGCGCCGCGAAGTCCGAAGAGCTGCATGAGCACAGGGGACAGCAGTGTCGCGATGAGCGCGACCGAGCCGAAGATGATGATCCCGAGCGTGACCAGCTTGTTGATGTACGCCCTGCCACCATCGGGATTGCTCGACGCGCGCACGATCTGCGGCACGAGCACAGCGTTCAGGATGCCCTGCGCGATGAGCGCGTAGATGCTGTTGGGGACGATGGTGGAGGTCGCGTATGGGTTGGCGGCGAAGGCGACGGCGCCGATCGCCTGCAGCAGCAGCCACGCCTTCACGAACCCGAGGACTCGGGACACGAGCGTGCCTGAGGCGAGCATTGCGCTCGCGCGTCCGATGCTAGCCACGCTCGATGTCCTCCGGAGGTGTTGCGTCCGTCTCGTCCGTGTCGGTGCGCTCGGTGCGGCGCTGGTCGCGGCGTCGAAGGATGTTGCGCACGATCCCGAAACCGAAGAGGAGCACGAGAAGGATGCCGAAGATCAGCGCCCCGATGCCTTCCCAGTCGGCGTGCACCTCGACCGTGACCGACGTCGGTGTGCCGATGGGAACGCCGGTGGGACTGTAAAGGCTGAGGAGAGGATCACCTGTCCGTTGCCGAGCTTGGCCTTCACGGGAACGAGCAGGGTGGCTCGTGAGTCCGCGAGGATCCGCTTGGTCACATCCTGGTCGATCTCGAGCCGGCTGTTCGAGGGCGAGGCGCGCAAGACGACGTTGGCGGCTTCATCCGGGAGATCGTTGATGACCGTGAATGGAATGGAGCCTTGTGCGCTGACGAGATTGACGTTGTCCGTCGGCACGATCTTGACGGCATCGAGCGTGTCGGTCGTGGTCTTGTGGCTGCTCTTGACCGCCGCCGCCCAGTCGTTTCGTGGGCTCTGCCACGACACAGCGAGAAGAGTCAGGAGCTCGGCGCGGGTCCGCCCCGTCATCGTCGCGGGAGTGTCGAGGATGGTCGCGAACTGGTCGATGTCTGCCTCGTCGGCGAGCAGGCTCTTGATGGTCGCGATGCGCTCTGCGCTCTGCTGCGCGTCGACCAGGGCGAGCCCATCCGTCGCCGGAGCCGCGAGCGTCTGAGGCAGGGTGGTCGGCGTCGACCAGGGACCGGTGAGGAGGGAGTCGAGGTGCGCTTCAACTGCGTTCCGCTCGACGGCCACGATCGGTCGAAGGCGAGCAGGAGGTTCTTGACCCCGCCCTCCTTGCTGGTCAGCTCCAGCTGCGCGTTGACCTTCGCCATCGCGGCGTTCCACGCCGCGTCGCTCGGTGCCGACGCGGCCTGGCGGATGGACTCGGAGAGGGCGGCATCGGCGACCCCGAGCTTGCCGCCATTGAACGGGAGGACGGCATTGCTCGTGGCGTCGAGGGTCTTCGCGTTCGTATTCGTGCCGGAGATGAGGGTCGTCGTGAAGCCGGCGGCGACGAGCGGACCGAGGTCCGCCGAGCGCACGGTTCCGTCGCCGGGCCACGCGATGCCCTGCATCGTGTAGTCCCACGAGGTGAGTTCATCGAGCGTCGGCAGCACCGGACCGGTGCCGGCCGTCGGGGTCGGACTGGGCGTCGGGCTCGTGGCCGACTTCGCAGGCGCGGTCGACGGTTCGCCGACCGGCGTCGGCGACGGTGTGAAATTCTGCGCCTTCAGCGCGTATGCGAGGAGGTCGGGACGAGCGGGGTCGTGACCCCGGCCTGAAGCTGCCCTGTCAGATCGGCATCGCCGAAACCGAGCGAGAATGTGTCGTTCGGCAGCTCGGAGAGACGGACGAGCCAGTCCGTCGCAGTGGCAGGGGCCGCGTTGCCCAGGGCACGGATGGAGGCGATGATCATGGGGTCGATGCCGATCGCCACGGTGCTGTGACGCTCGAGTCCGTCGAGGTCGCGGGTGAGCACACCGTTCGCTGACGTGTATGTCGTGAGCTCGTCCGCGGTGAGAAGTCCTTTGCCGGTGGACGGGCTGACGATCGGGAACACGACGCCGACCGTTGACGGGGACGCGGTGGCGCCCGGATTCCAGACCAGGCTGCTCCGCGCATCCGCCGTCGTGGATGTTCCGACGGTGACCGTCGCCCCGATCCCGAAGACGGTCTCAGCCGGATCGGTGCCGAACGGAATGGATGAGGCAGGCACGACGATCTGGACCACGGTGCTGGTGCCGGACTCGAGCGCCCCGACGGGAACCTCGCCGAGGGTTACGGCCTTCGGCACCGGGTCGCCGGATGCCAGCCAGGAATCGAGCCCGGCGCGCGATCTCTGGGGAGTGGGGTCGAACCAGAGCGAGGCGGTTCCATGCTCGTAGGCCGTCTCGGTCGCGTTCGTCACCGTTACCGAGACCGTGAGCTCTTCGCCGGGCGAGAGGACCCCCGCGTTGTCGGTGGCGAGCGAGGCGGTCACTTTCGCCTCCGCGGCGGTCGGAGCGACGCTCCGCGCGACGGAAACGGGCTCGTTCAGCGGTGACGCGGTGGCTCCGGTGGTGGGGAGGACAGCAAGCACGATGGCGGTGCCGATAAGCGCGCCCATACGGCGATTCACCTGCGAAAGGGTGAGGCGGAACCGGCTCATGCGTCGCCGCGCGATCCCGTTTCGGCCTCCATGTCGACGATTCTAGGGGTCGGGTCCTGGGAGAGCCCGGCGAGCACGCCCGTAAACTGGGGCACCATGCAGAGCGTCGCCGATTCCCTTGCACGCCTCGGCGACCTCGCACGGTCGGCGACGGTCTCCCGAGTGTCGCGCGCCTTCGCCGACGCCGGGTACGAGCTCGCGCTGGTCGGAGGACCGGTTCGGGATGCGCTGCTCGAGCGCTCCGTCAACGATCTCGACTTCACGACCAACGCCCGCCCCGACGAGATTCTGAAGGTCGTCTCACCGCTCACGGACGCGGTTTGGGACATCGGCCGCCAGTTCGGGACGATCGGCGCTCGCTTCGGTGACGAGACCGTCGAGATCACCACATATCGAACCGACAGCTACGACGGGACGACCCGCAAACCGGACGTCGAATTCGGGGACACCCTCGAAGGCGACCTGCTCCGCCGCGACTTCACCGTGAACGCCCTGGCGCTGCGAGTGCCCGAGGTGATCCTCGTCGATCCGTCGGGCGGTGTGGAACATCTGCTGAGTCGCACGATCACCACACCGAGTAGCCCCGAGATCTCGTTCGGCGACGATCCACTCAGAATGATGCGTGCGGCGCGCTTCACCGCGCAGCTCGGCTTCACCGTCGATGACGCTACCGAGGCCGCAATGGAAGAGATGGCCGATCGCATCGAGATCGTGAGCGCCGAACGCGTGCGCGACGAGATCACGAAGCTGCTGCTGACCGACGAGCCTCGACGCGGGATCGAACTCCTGGTCTCGACCGGACTTGCCGAGAGGGTCATCCCTGAGATCCCTGCACTGCGCCTCGAGGTCGACGAGCACCACCACCACAAGGACGTCTACCAGCACAGCCTCACGGTGCTCGATCAGGCGATCGGCTACGAGAAGAGCAGGCATCCGGATGAGGCGCCCGACCTCATCCTGAGGCTCGCTGCAATCCTGCACGACATCGGAAAGCCGGCGACGCGCAGGCTGGAGCCGGGCGGATTGGTCAGCTTCTATCACCACGACGTCGTCGGCTCGAAGCTCGCGAAGCGACGCCTGACGGCATTGCGGTTCGATAAGGCGACGATCGACGCGGTCGCCAGACTGATCGAATTGCACCTTCGCTTCTTCGGCTACAGCGACAGCCACTGGACCGACTCAGCAGTTCGCAGGTATGTGCGCGACGCAGGTGACCAGCTCGAACGGCTGCACATGCTCACGCGGGCCGATGTGACCACCCGCAATCGGCGCAAGGCCGATCGACTCGGTTTCGCGTACGACGATCTGGAAGGTCGCATCCGCGAGCTCAAAGAGAAGGAGGAGCTGGATGCGGTGCGCCCGGACCTCGACGGGGAACAGGTGATGAGCATCCTGAATCTCGCCCCTGGCCGCGAGGTCGGAGAGGCGATGAGGTATTTGCTCGAACTGAGGCTCGACGAGGGGCCGCTCGGCGAGGAGGAGGCCACGCGCCGGCTGCTCGACTGGTGGCAGCGGCGCTGACCACTCCACAGGGAGCCTGGACGATGGGTTATCCCCAGATCTGACGACGTCGGCGTTCGCCCGCCTGCGGGTCGGAAGCATCGGGGTATGACCAATACATCAGTAGAACTGAGTGCCTCGACCGTCACGACCGATCGAGGGGAGGCTGTGCGAGCTCGCCGTTCTTTCGTCCCGAACGGGCGAGCCGGGCGGCCACCCGTCGGATCATCCGCTCGTCGAGACGATGAGACTTCGGCAGACGAGCGCACGCGGCACGTGAGCAGTATGGTGGCCGCTGCCGGCGCCCGCCGTGACGACCTGGTATTCACCGGCGTCTCTGCTGCAGTCGTCTGGGGTCTGCCGATCGTGGGAGCCTGGCCTTCGGCCGTCGAGGCGCTCGCCGCACCGCGTGCTCGTGTGCGCCCACGAGACGGAGTCGCCTGGCGACCGTGGAACGTGCCCGATGAAGACGTCGAACTCGTCGGCTCCTGGATGGTGACGAGCCTCGTCCGAACGCTGGCAGACCTCGCGCGGCAGGCGTCCTTCGTCGCCGCTGTCGCGGCGCTCGACCAAGGACTCAAGCCGGCTGTGACGTCGATGCACGGTGAGGTGTTCTGCGGAGCCGACCGCGACGATGTGCTCGATCAGGTGCGCCGCGAAGCCGGGGCGCGCGGGCGGTCGAAGGCGTTGGCGGCGGTCAGCTTCGCCGATCCGCTGTCGGGTTCGCCGGGTGAATCGTTGAGCCGGGTACAGGTCCACCGGCTCGGCTTCGCCCCTCCCCTGCTCCAGTCGCGCGTCGAATCCGCAGACGGCGGGTCGGACTATCCCGACTTCGAGTGGGAGACCGCTTTCGGCGAATTCGACGGGCTTGCCAGATACTCGCGCAGCCATCCGGGCCGGTACGGCGCTTCGGCAGACACGGTCTGGAAGGAGAGACGTCGTGAAGATCGCCTCAGGATGCACGGCAAGGCGGTCGCACGATGGACGTGGGAGGATGCCTGGAACCCGCCCAGACTGAGGTCGATCCTCTTGAGGGCGGGAGTCGAGCCGGTGCGACGCCCGGCCTTTTCGCCCGACGTCTTCGGGGAGTGGGTGAAGGCATGAGCACCGTGGTCGAGGCTGAGCGGCCGCAAGCACGGCGGGAGGGGGCATCGCCGTCCGGTTGGCGCCCGGATGAGGCATCCGCTACGCTAGGTAGGTTGTCTGGGCAGAATCCTGCCCGAGCAACCGATGTAGAACCCTCCTGCTACAGAAAGTCTGTAGCCGCTAAGTCCAAAGGAGGTGGGTTAGTCATGCATCAGTACGAGTTGATGGTCATCCTCGATCCAGAGATCGACGAGCGCACCGTTGCTCCCAGCCTTGACAAGTTCCTCAACGTCGTTCGCGACGCGGGTGGAACCGTCGACAACGTCGACATCTGGGGCCGCCGCCGTCTTGCCTACGAGATCAACAAGAAGTCCGAGGGCATCTACGCCGTCGTGCAGTTGACCTCCGACGGAGACACCACCAAGGAGCTCGACCGCCAGCTGAAGCTCAGCGAGGCCGTCATGCGCACCAAGGTGCTCCGCGCTGAAGAGGCGATCGCTCAGGTCGCTGCCGCTGCGAAGCTCGCCGACGAGAAGGCCGCCCGCAAGGCTGCCGCTCCCGCCAAGGCCGCTGCCGCCGACAAGGCAAGCGCCTAGTCCGATGGCCGGCGAGACCGTCATCACCGTGGTGGGCAACCTCACCAGTGACCCGGAGCTGCGTTACACGCAGAACGGGCTCGCGGTTGCCAACTTCACCATCGCATCCACCCCCGCACGTTCGACCGTCAGGCGAACGAGTGGAAGGACGGTGAGGCTCTCTTCCTGCGTGCGAGCGTCTGGCGTGAATTCGCCGAGCACGTCGCCGGATCGCTCACGAAGGGATCCCGGGTCATCGCCCAGGGTCGTCTCAAGCAGCGCTCCTACGAGACGAAGGAAGGTGAGAAGCGCACGAGCATCGAGCTCGAGATCGATGAGATCGGGCCGTCGCTGCGCTACGCCACCGCTTCGATCACTCGCGCTCAGTCGTCGCGTGGCCCGGGTGGAGCACCCGGCGGCGCGGTAGAAGAGCCTTGGGCTGCTTCGGCTCCCGCTGACTCCTCCTCGGGGGCGGACGTGTGGAACACGCCGGGCAACTTCAACGACGAGACTCCCTTCTAGGGTCACCAACATTCAGCAGCCCGCACCGACCATCTCGTGTCGGTGAGGGCGGAAAGCAAGGAAATCATGGCTGGAAAGTCGAGCGGCGACCGCCGCAAGCCGATCCGCAAGGGCAAGGACGGCAAGAACGCCGCCCCGGCGAAGTCGATCCGCGTAGGCGTCATCGACTACAAGGACGTCGCAACCCTGCGGAAGTTCATCTCGGAGCGTGGAAAGATCCGCGCCCGCCGCATCACCGGTGTCTCCGTACAGGAGCAGCGCCTCATCGCCCGTGCCGTGAAGAACGCACGTGAGATGGCGCTCCTCCCCTACGCCGGCTCGGGCCGTTAGGAGCAACGGAAATGTCGAAACTGATTCTGACGCACGAGGTCACCGGCCTCGGCTCGGCCGGTGACGTCGTCGACGTCAAGAACGGCTATGCGCGCAACTACCTCATCCCCCAGGGCTTCGCTGTCGCGTGGTCCCGTGGTGGCGAGAAGCAGATCGAGCAGATCAAGGCGGCTCGTGCCGCCCGTGAGCTCGCCACCATCGAAGAGGCACAGGACCTCAAGGCCAAGCTCGAGGCGACCAAGGTCAAGCTGACCGTCAAGGCCGGCAAAGAGGGACGCCTGTTCGGTTCCGTCAAGACCTCGGACGTGGCAGACGCCGTCAAGTCCGCCGGCATCGGCGAGCTCGACAAGCGCAAGATCGAACTGCCGAACGCGATCAAGGTCGTCGGCGATCACGAGGCGACTGTTCGCCTCCGCGACGACCTCTCGGCCACGATCACCCTCCAGGTGGTCGCAGCCAAGTAGGCTCGCGAAGCAGGTAGTGTAGCGGCGGACTCCGGTCCGCCGCTACACCTTTAACGCGCAAAATCGACGAATTTCCCCCAGCTTTGTACACAGGGCGACTCGCCCGGGCGGCAACGTTCGACACAACCTTGAGGGAACTTTCTACACACAGGGTGTGGATAAGAAAACCGCAGGTCAGCGGCGATATATTCGTCAAAAGATTTTGACTGTCCACACATTCCCCCACAGGTTGTGCACATGCCACCCGGCGTTTCGCGCAGTTTGTCCCCAGCGTTATCCACAGGCCGAGTTGTGGGGAGTGGTCGGCGCTCATAGTGTGGAGCGACGCCGACGAACGCCGGGCTGAGAACCCGGTCACCGAGCACCCCGTGTCGGTGGATCGGCAGAGAATCGTCTCGACAGCGAGCCGTTGCACGCAGAGTCGCGTGATAGAGGTTCACTGGAACGAGCGCTATACCCGCGCGTCCACGAAGCGCGCCGAACACCAGAGGAGAACCCGTGTCGATCGCCCATCTCGGACTCGCAGACCAGCGCGAGCCGGGCGAGAGCCGGGGCCACGAGCGCACGCCTCCGCACGATCTCCTAGCGGAGCAGAGCGCCCTCGGCGGCATGCTCCTCAGCAAGGACGCCGTCGCGGACGTCGTCGAGGTCGTGCGCGGAGGCGACTTCTACATCCCGAAGCACGAGATCGTCTATGACGCGATCCTCTCCCTCTACTCGCACGGTGAACCGACCGACGTCATCACGGTCACCGACGAGCTCACCAAGGTCGGCGAGCTCTCCCGGGCTGGCGGCGCGGAATATCTCCACACCCTGACCAGCCTCGTGCCGACGGCGGCGAACGCCGGCTACTACGCCAACATCGTCGCTGAGAAGGCCCTGCTCCGCCGACTGGTCGAAGCCGGAACGCGCATCACGCAGATGGGCTACAAGGCCGAGGGTGAAGTGCTCGACCTGGTTAACAACGCCCAGGCGGAGATCTACTCCGTCACCGGCTCGCAGGAGACCGAGGACTACGTTCCGCTGACGGATGCGGTGACCGTCGCCATCGACGAGATCGAGGCCGCCAGCCACAAAGACGGTTCGATGACCGGTGTTCCGACCGGGTTCGCCGAGCTTGACGAACTGACGAACGGCCTGCATCCCGGCCAGATGATCATCGTCGCCGCCCGACCGGCACTCGGAAAGTCGACCCTCGCGTTGGACTTCGCTCGTGCGGCGTCCATCCACAACGACATGCCGACGATCTTCTTCTCCCTCGAAATGGGTCGCAGCGAGATCGCGATGCGTCTGCTCTCGGCCGAAGCATCCGTGCCGCTGCAGAGCATGCGCAAGGGCAAGGTCGAGAGTCGGGACTGGACGACGATCGCCTCCACTCGCGGCCGCATCAACGACGCCCCGCTCTACATCGACGACAGCCCGAACATGACCCTGGTCGAGATCCGCGCCAAATGCCGGCGCCTCAAGCAGCGCGTCGGCCTGAAAATGGTGGTCATCGACTACCTGCAGCTCATGACGAGCGGCAAGCGCGTCGAGAGCCGCCAGCAAGAGGTCAGTGAGTTCTCGCGTGCCCTCAAGCTGCTGGCCAAGGAACTCCAGGTGCCCGTGATCGCGCTGTCACAGCTGAACCGTGGTCCCGAGCAGCGGGCTGACAAGCTTCCCGCTCTGAGCGACCTCCGCGAATCGGGCTCGATCGAGCAGGACGCCGACATGGTCATCCTGCTCCACCGCGAATCCGCCTACGAGAAGGACAATCCGCGCGCCGGCGAGGCCGACCTGATCGTCGCCAAGCACCGAAACGGCCCGACGCGCACCGTCACGGTCGCTTTCCAGGGCCACTTCTCGCGCTTCACCGACATGGCGCCGATCTAAGCGCAGGCAACCGAGAGCGGCTCGCCGACGTAGCGCCACGCGCTCAGAAGACGAGGGTGTGCAATTCGACGATCCTCCCGTCGCTGACCAGCGCAATGTCCACGCCGCTCGCCACAGGATCGCCGCCGCTAGGACCGAAGTTCCACGGGGCATAGCCGAGAGTGCCGCTCACCTGTATCGGTCCGGCCTCGGTGAAGTGGAAGTCCGGCGAACCCTCCAGCAGTCCGCGGGCTTTTGCATCGATCGCGTCGAATCCGACAACCGTTCCCTCCGGGTCGGTGAACGCGATATCGGGGATGTAGGTTTCCTCGATCGCGCGGCGACGGGCTAGGTCGTCTCGTTCGTCGAAGACGCGATGAAGGTTGGCCTGCATGAGTTCGAGTACTGGCTCGGAGATGATGAACTCCTTCGGGTGTGAGAACGAGAGACGCCGTCTCATTCAGGGTAGACGCCGAGGGCAAGCCCGCAGGGTCATTCTCCAGAATGACGACGGTTCACCCTGGGGCACGATCCGGATTCGCCTGAGTTGCGGTCGAATGGAACCATGAACGTCAGTCTTCTCAGTCTCTTCCAGGGCGTCGGAGCCACAACGCTGGCGATCGTCGCGTTCACCGTCGCCCTCACCTGGCCGGCTCTGACGCCATCGATCGACGCGCTGCGCACCGAGCGCGCTCGCCTTTTCTCCTACGCGGGCCTCGGGGTTATGTTGCTTCTGACGTCAGTTCCGCTCTACCTCGCGCCCGGCCTGCTCCTGCGCGACGGATTCGACGCATCCCTCGCGATCATGCTCGCGACGACCTGGGTCATAGCGGTCGTGGCGCTCGCAATCCGAAGCGCTCTCCTGACGGGCGTCCGACGGGCGATCACGATCGCGTTCGCCGCCGTCGGCGGGACCGGCCTGGTCGCCGGGGTCCTCTCGTCAGCGGCCGGCCAGGATCCTGTCGCCGACACCATCACTCCGACCGGCGCATTCCTGCTGGTCGTGGCGGCTGTCGCCGCGGTGATCTTCTGGTCCCAAACGGAGGATCAGAGCGTCGTCGACTCCGAGGGACGGTCGCCACAACTCATTCGGTGCTGACCTGGGTTCCGGATGCTCGCGCATCCCTCCGACCAGGCCAGCGTCGCGAGATCCAAACGACGCCGAAACCGACGACCAGGATCACGACGGCGATCAGGATCACGTAAAACGACACCGAAAGGTAACCGTTCCGCGAGGTCGCCGGGTTGAGGAACGGGTACGGGTACCAGGGCATCACGCCTGTGACGGGATCGCCGGCGAACGGGCCCCGGATGAGCGTGTAGACAGCCCAGACGATCGGAAACCCGACGATCCACCAGAGGGCGTTGTTCCGCAGCGGGGTACGACCCGGAGCGAAGAACCAGTCAAGCACCAGATAGACCGGGATCACGACATGCAGCACCTCGTTCGACCACTGCACTGTCTGGCCCTGCGGCAGCGCGATATTGCGCAGTAGCAAGTTGTAGACGATGCCGGTGGTCGCCATGTAGGTGGTCGCGACGGCGCGGAGCACGGTGAACCACTCGGGGTCGTCTCCGGTGCGCGCAAAGGCGAAGAACGCTCCGATCAGAAGCACCACGGCGGCGAGCACGTTCGAGTCGATCGTGAAGAAGCTGAAGAAATTGACAACAAAGGCACCGACGCTGCCGCCCTTGTTCGCGATCGTCGCCACACTGCTCGCGAACTGGGTGACGATCGCTGCGATTCCCAGCGCGGCGAAGAGCACGCGTGCGATGCCGAATCCGGTCCGCATCCGATCTCCCTCTAGACGGTCGTGCGTTGGGCGGGCTGACAGGGCGAGCCTACTGATCGGTGCGAGTCGTACGCGGCAAACGCGCAGCATGCACGCGACTAAACTGGTTCGGAATCCCTGTTTTGAGAGAGGTCGCCGACGTGGCACCCGCTGTTCCTGCCCAGAAGTCCGCCCGGTACTGGGTCGTCCCTGTCGTCAGGGCCGTCGTCGCTCTGATCGCAGCCGCCGTGATCACCTTCACCCGCGACGCGCACACGCCGACCTTCGGACTCATCGTCTTCGGCGCCTTCGCGATCGTCGAGGGGGTGGCCGTCGCCGTGCTGAGCCTCCTCACCGTCGCTGAGGGACTCACCCGCACGCTCTTCGTGGTGCAGGGTGCGATCGGCGTGCTGGCCGGAGTTCTGGCGCTCGCATTGTCGGGCAGCGGACTGGGCCTCTACCTCTTCGTCGTCAGCGTCTGGGCGGCTCTGACCGGGTTCCTCGAGCTCTACAGCGGCTTCCGTTCGCGCACCAAGGATGCGGCCGCGCGCGATTGGCTCGTCACGGGTGCGCTGACCGCGATCCTCGCGCTCATCTTCCTGCTCATCCCGTCGGATGCGATTCTCGCGATCGGGCTGTTCGGTGCCTGGGCGGTCGTCGTCGGCGTCTTCCAGGCCATCGGAGGCGTCACGCTCCGCGGATCCGCACGCGCGACGAAAGCAGAGCACAACCTCGGGAGCGGATCGTGAGCAAGCGCGACAAGAACAAGGCCGGAGCCACCGCGGGAGCTCAGCCGACGCGGCGCGACCGCTTCCTCCCCGCCGAACTGCTCGGCATCTCCGGCGCCCTAGGCGTCTTCGTCGGTCTCATCGTGCTCATCGCGACCCGAGAGTTCATCCTCGCCGGCGTCGCGCTCGGGATCGCGTTCATCGTGTCGCTCGTGCTCATGGCCCTCTTCGCGATGGCGTTCAAGCCGAACGCCGCCGAGGTACACGACATCGAAGAGCAGAACAACGGCGACCGCCCCGCCGGATCGGGTCACTGACACCGACCCAGCGGTTGCGCGGCTCCAGTGGTGCCTAGAGGTACTCGAGCAGGTCGGACGCGAGTCCGGTGTACGTCGGCGGTGTGAGCGCCAGCAGTCGCTGACGAGCCGCTTCTCCGATGTCGAGGCTGTTGACGAACTCCGTTAGCCCGGCGTGGTCGACGCGCTTGCCGCGGGTCAGCTCCTTGAGCATGGCGTACGGGTCGGTGATCTGCGAGCGACCGGCGGTGACCTCCGCGCGGATAACGGTCTGGATCGCTTCGCCGAGGATCTCCCAGTTCGTGTCGAGATCGGCTAGCAGCAGGTCGCGATCGAGCGCGATCTGGCCGAGCCCGCGCTGGATGTTGTCGAGGGCGAGCAGGGAGTGCCCCAGGCCGACGCCGATGTTGCGCTGCGTCGTCGAATCGGTGAGGTCGCGCTGCAGTCGGCTTGTGACGAGGGTCGCGGCCAGCGAGTCGAGCACGGCCGAGCTCAGCTCGAGGTTCGCCTCGGCGTTCTCGAACCGGATCGGGTTCACCTTGTGCGGCATCGTCGACGAGCCCGTGGCACCCGGTTCGGGCGTCTGCCGGAAGTACCCGAGCGAGATGTACGTCCAGACGTCGGTGGCCAGGTTGTGGAGCACCCGGTTGGCGTGCGAGACGCGGTTGTAGAGCTCAGCCTGCCAGTCGTGGGACTCGATCTGCGTCGTAAGAGGGTTCCAGTCGAGGCCGAGGCTGGTGACGAACTCGCGCGAGATGCGCGGCCAGTCGGCCTCTGCATCCGCAACCCGGTGGGCAGCGAAGGTGCCCGTTGCGCCGCTGAACTTGCCGAGATACTCGGTGCCCTCGATCTGCTTCCGGATGCGCTCCAGCCGGTACACGTACACCGCTAGCTCTTTGCCCATGGTCGTCGGCGTCGCAGGCTGGCCGTGCGTGCGGGCGAGCATCGCGTCATCCCGATACTCGAAGGCCTGGTCGCGGATCTCGGCGATGACCGCACGGAATTTGGGCAGCCAGACCTCGTTGATGGCCGCGCTCACGGTGAGTGCGTACGAGAGGTTGTTGATGTCCTCACTGGTTGCCGCGAAGTGGGTCAGCTCGGCGATGTGGTCGAGTCCGAGCGCGTGCAACCGCTCGCGCACGAGGTACTCCACCGCCTTCACATCGTGCTTTGTGGTGGCCTCCAGCTCGGCGAGTCGGTCGATCTCCGGCTGACCGAATTCGGTGGCCAGTGCGCGAAGGGACTCGATCTGCTGCTCGGTGAGCGGGCTCGCACCGAACATCCGGTGACCCGTCAGGTAGATCAACCACTCGACCTCCACCTGCACGCGGGCCCGGTTGAGGCCGGCCTCCGAGAGGAAGTCGCCGAGGCCGAGCACGGCGGAGCGGTAACGCCCGTCGAGGGGGCTCAGGGGCTGGGGAGGCAGGGCGGTCATGAGGCTCCTTGCGTGTGGGGATACGTTCTATTCTCCCGCATGCGCGCCTCTGCGCCGACTCCGAGACGGCTGGTCGAGCGCCCTCTGCTACGAGCGCCGGGTGAGCGGGCGCAGGATGAGGCCGAGCAGCCAGGCGATGATGCTCAGCACCAGCGCACCCAGCACGCCCCACCAGAAGCTCTCGACGAACAACCCGAAGCCCATCAGGCTGCTGATCCAGGCGACGAGCAGCAGGAGAAGGCCGTTCACGATGAGCGAGATGAGTCCGAGGGTTAGCACGTAGAGCGGGAAGGCGACGACGCGGATGACCGTGCCGACGATCGCGTTGACCAGACCGAAGATCAGAGCGACCAGCAGGTAGGTGAGGATGGTCGGCAGCTCTCCTTCCGCGTACGGGCGAACGGTGACGCCCGTGACGATCAGCGTGGTGAACCAGAGCGCGAGGGCGTTGATGATCAGCCGCAGGAGGAATCTCATGCTGCCCATGATGGCAGGGGTCGCCGACCAAGACGAGGGGCTGGAGGAATTCCCCCGCCGGTATGCGGCCGCCGGTAAGTTGGGTCTGTGAGTACCAACGAAGCCGGTGGCGTGAACCTCCGCCCCGAGATCGTGGCTGTTCCCGCATACAAGCAGGGTCGGGTCGCGCCCGCCGACGGCTTCAAGCTGTCGAGCAACGAGAATCCCTTTCCGCCGCTTCCCGGAGTGGTGGATGCGGTGGCCGCTGTTCTCAGCGACCTCAACCGCTATCCGAACGCCGGCGGACTTGATCTGCGCGAGAAGCTGGCCGAGCGGCACGGTGTCTCCGCGGGGCAGGTGCACCTGGGCAACGGCTCGGTCTCGCTGCTCTCGCAGCTCATCAGCGCGGCAGCAGGTGCCGGCGACGAGGTCGTGTACTCCTGGCGGTCGTTCGAGGCGTATCCGGGGCTGGTGACTGTCGCCGGTGCCACGAGTGTGCAGGTGCCGAACCGCGCAGACGGGTCCCACGACCTGACGGCTATGGCGGCTGCCATCACCGATCGCACCCGCGTCGTCATCGTGTGCACGCCGAACAATCCCACCGGAACGATCGTCTCCGCAGCGGACTTCGAGGCGTTCATGGCCGCGGTCCCAGCGACGCTGCTGGTTCTGCTGGACGAGGCGTACTACGAGTTCGTGACCGACGAGACGTCCGTCGACGGCATCCCGCTGCTGAGCCGCTACCCCAACCTCGTCGTGCTGCGCACGTTCTCGAAGGCATACGGGCTCGCTGCCCTGCGAGTCGGGTACGCCGTCGGACCGGAGTGGGTACTCGACGCAGCGCGCTCCGCCGCCATCCCCCTATCGGTCACCGACGTCGCCCGCGTGGCGGCACTCGCATCCATCGACGCCGAAGAGGAACTCATGGAGCGCGTGGCCCGCATCGCGATGCGTCGCGACGAACTGCGCGCGGCGCTGATCGAGCAGGGCTGGACGGTTCCGGATGCGCAGGGCAACTTCATCTGGCTCGCCACCGGCGACGAGACGACCGCCGCCAACGAGGCCTTCTTCGACGCCGGGCTGACCGTTCGCGCCTTCGCCCCGGAGGGCATCCGGATCAGCGTGGGTGAAGAGGAGTCTGTGGAGAAACTCCTTGAAGTGGCCGGGGATATTGTGCGGAACCTACCAAATGGGCACCCCGGCAAGCGGTTAGGTTAGTACGGTGGCTGCCACGAACGATAACCAGCGCCCGGTCGACACCGTTCAGCTCCTGACGGCCGATGGCCGTTTTCAGCCGAGCGATCCCGCTGCTGAGTACATCCCCTACCTCGAACGACTCACCGAGAGCGACTATCGGCGGTTCTACCGCGACATGGTCGTCGTGCGGAAGTTCGACCACGAGTCCGCGAACCTGCAGCGTCAGGGCCAGCTCGCGCTCTGGGTGCCGAGCCACGGTCAGGAGGCGGCCCAGGTCGGTTCGGCGTATGCCGCCCGCCCGCAGGACCACATCTTCCCGTCTTACCGGGAGCACGTCGTCGGGATGATCCGCGGCCTCGACCCCGTCGACATCCTCCGGATGCTGCGCGGCGTGACGCTCGGTGGCTGGAACCCGGCGGAGAACGGCAATTTCCATCTCTACTCCCTGGTGCTCGGCACGCAGAGCCTGCACTCGACCGGCTACGCCATGGGGATCCAGCTCGACGGCAAGGCGGGGACGGGTGACCCGAGCAAGGATGAAGCGGTCATCGTCTACTTCGGCGACGGCGCATCGTCGCAGGGTGACGTGAGCGAAGCGCTCGTGTTCGCCGCCAGCTACCGCACCCCGCAGGTCTTTTTCCTGCAGAACAACCAGTGGGCGATCTCGGTGCCGGTTGAGCGCCAGTCGCGCACCCCGCTGTACCTTCGCGGCAGCGGCTTCGGCATTCCTGGAACCCGGGTCGACGGAAACGACGTTCTCGCGAGCTACGCGGTGACCGCGAAATGGCTCGACGAGGCTCGCGCAGGCGAGGGCCCCGCTCTCATCGAGGCGATGACCTACCGCGTCGGCGCCCACACGACGGCCGACGACCCCACCAAGTACCGCACCGAGGAAGAGCTGCAGTCGTGGATCGCCCGCGATCCGATCGCGCGCTACCGCACATACCTTGCCGACCTCGGCGTCGGGGAGTCGTTCTTCGCATCCGTCGACGAGGAGGCCGCGGATCTCGCCGCGGACGCTCGGCGCCGCCTGCTGGAGGTCACCCCGCCGCCCCTCGACGCGATCTTCGACAACGTCTATGCCGAACCGCATCCGCTGATTGCCGAGCAGAAGGAATGGGCGCAGAACTACGAAGCGTCCTTCGACGAGGAGCGCGCATGAGCGACCTGAACCACCGATTTCCCGTGATCGTCGATCGCACCGGCGACGCGGATGCACACCTCGAGGTACACGAGGCCGAGCTCGTCGACGAGACGGAAGCATCTGTTTCGGACGATGCACCGATCGAAGAAGCTGAGGTCGTCGAGCCGGAACCGGCGTACACGCCCGCCGCGGCGTTCGCCGAAGACGACGCGGCCGAGACCGACCCATCGTCCTTCGCTCCCAAGTCGGAGTTCGAGGAAGAGGACGAGATCGAGGCCGACGTCGTCGAGGAGTCGGTCGTAGACGCGCGTGACGAGGCCGTTGCCGTCGAGAGTGTCGAAACGGCCGGCGGCGAGGCTGAGCCGGCCGTAGCATCCGTCTCCCCGGCTCCGGCTGCCGAGGCCCCGCAGACGCCGGCGAACCCCATCGTCTCGATGCCCCTGGGCAAGGCCATCAATAAAGGCCTGCACGACGCGATGGCGAACGACCCCAAGGTCCTGCTCATGGGCGAGGACATCGGACCGCTCGGTGGTGTCTACCGGGTGACCGAGGGACTCCACGCCGAGTTCGGACCGCAGCGGGTGCTGGATACGCCGCTCGCCGAGTCGGGCATCCTGGGCACGGCCATCGGCCTCGCGATGCGGGGCTACCGACCGGTCTGCGAGATCCAGTTCGACGGGTTCATCTTCCCGGCGTTCGATCAGATCACCACCCAGCTCTCCCGGATGCGCAACCGCCACGAAGGCAGCATCACGATGCCGATCGTCATCCGTGTGCCGTACGGCGGCCACATCGGGTCGATCGAGCACCACTCGGAGAGCCCGGAAGCGTATTTCGCGCACACCCCAGGACTGCGCGTCGTCAGCCCGAGCAACTCGCACGACGCTTACTGGATGATGCAGGAGGCCATCGCCTCAGACGATCCCGTGCTGTTCTTCGAGCCGAAGAGCCGCTACTTCGTCAAGAGCGAGATCAACCTCGCCGAGAACGCCTCCCCGCTTCACTCGGCTCGCATCGCCCGCGTCGGAACCGACGTGACGGTGGTTGCCTACGGCGCCATGGTATCGACGCTCCTGCACGCTGCCGATCTCGCCGCCGAGGAGGGAAAAAGCCTCGAGGTCATCGACCTGCGCTCGATCTCTCCGATCGACTACGAGCCCGTTCTCGAATCGGTGCGCAAGACGGGCCGCCTCGTCGTCGTGCAAGAGGCGTACGGCAACGTGAGCGTGGGTTCCGAGATCGCCGCGACCATCGCCGAGCGCGCCTTCTATTCGCTTGAGGCGCCGGTCATCCGCGTATCGGGCTTCGACACCCCGTACCCGCCGTCGAAGGTGGAGGCCATGTACCTGCCCGACGCCGACCGCGTGCTCGAGGCCGTGGATCGCAGCCTCTCATACTGACCGACCGGCCGACTGAAAGAAGTGGCACCATGAGCGATTCGAAGTTCCTCCTCCCCGACGTGGGTGAAGGCCTGACCGAGGCGGAGATCGTCTCGTGGAAGGTCGGCCCCGGCGACACCGTGGCGGTCAACCAGGTGATCGTCGAGATCGAGACGGCGAAATCGCTCGTCGAGCTGCCCTCGCCCTTCGAGGGCGTCGTCGGCGAACTCCTCGTCTCCGAGGGAGACACGGTCGACGTCGGAACGGCGATCATCACGGTCTCCAACGCCGGCAGTACGGCCGAGCCGGTCGCAGAACCGGTCACGGAGGTGCAGGAGGCGGCAGCGGATGCCGCTGCCAGCGTGTCGCACGAGGACGCACCGACCGCGGAGCCGGCGAACGCGCCGCTCGTCGGGTACGGAGCATCCGGACACGGGTCGAGCCGTCGCCGCAGGGCGACGCATCCCGGAACGCATGTGACGCAGTCGGCGCCGGCCGCGTCCGGAACCAGCGCGCCCGCCGGCGTGAGTGCTCCCGCCGTGCAGTCGGAGACGGCTGCGCCCGCTGCCACCTCGCTCACGGTGCGCCCGGAGGTCGCCGTCGCGGCAGGCGTTCCCGTGATCGCCAAGCCGCCCATCCGGAAGCTGGCCAAAGACCTCGGAGTCGACCTGAGCGTTGTGACGCCCACCGGGCCGATCGGCGACGTGACCCGCGACGACGTGTTGCGGGAGGCCACGCAGGTGAGCGTGTTCCGCAACATCCAGACGCCGGAGTGGCCGAACGACCGCGAGGACCGCATCCCCGTGAAGGGTGTACGCAAGGCGATCGCGAACGCGATGACGTCGAGCGCGTTCAGCGCTCCCCACGTGAGTCTCTTCGTCGACGTCGATGCGACCCGCACCATGGAGTTCGTCAAGCGTCTGAAGAACTCCCCGGATTTCGCCGGCGTGAAGGTGTCGCCGTTGCTCATCATGGCGAAGGCGATCATCTGGGCCGTGCGCCGAAACCCGACCGTCAACTCGTCGTGGACCGACGAGGAAATCATCGTCCGTCATTATGTGAACCTCGGGATCGCCGCGGCGACGCCGCGCGGGCTCATCGTGCCGAATGTCAAGGAAGCGCAGGACATGTCCCTGCTCGACCTGGCCGGTGCGCTCGAGCAACTCACACTGACCGCGCGTGACGGCAAGACTCCCCGGCCGACATGGCGGGCGGCACCATCACGATCACCAACATCGGCGTCTTCGGGATGGACACGGGCACGCCCATCCTGAACCCGGGCGAGGTCGGCATCGTCGCGCTCGGCACGATCAAGCAGAAGCCGTGGGTCGTCGACGGCGAGGTTCGCCCCCGCTTCGTGACGACGCTCGGCGCTTCGTTCGATCACCGGGTGGTCGACGGAGACGTCGCCTCGCGCTTCCTCGCCGACGTGGCATCGATCATCGAAGAGCCTGCGCTGCTGCTCGACTGAGGCGCGGTCCCTAGGCTATGGGGATGGTCGACATTGCGATCGTTGAGCCCGCATCCGTGGCACGGGATGAGGCGCTCGCCCTGTACGACTCGGTCGGTTGGAGCGCATACACGAAGGACCCGGATCGGCTGCTGGCCGCGCTCGCCGGGTCGAGTCGCATCGCCACGGCACGCCTCGACGGTCGTCTCGTGGGTCTCGCTCGCGTTGTGACCGACGCGTCGAGCATCCTGTATCTGCAGGATGTACTGGTCGAGCCCGCCCAACAGCGCACCGGCCTGGGGCGACAGCTGGTCTCGGCGCTTCTCGACGCGTATCCGGATGTGCGGCAGAAGGTCTTGATCACCGACGACGACCCCGGACAGAAGGCGTTCTACGAGTCGCTCGGATACGAGGACGTGCGCGAGGCCCACGGCGGAATACTCCGGGCGTTCGTGCGTTTCGATTGAAGCGCTCCGCACTGGTTTTGACAATCATTATCAATAAGCTCTACAGTCGTAGAGTACCCAGTCGGGCACTCCCATCGACTTAGACAGGTCCCCCTGCATGAAGACGCGTTCCCTCGTCTCGCTCGCCGCACTCCCCGCCGCCGCTCTGATGGCGGCACTCGCACTGACCGGATGCTCGACCAGCGCATCCGGGACCACCGACGGCGAGCTCTCCGTCGTCGCCAGCACGAATGTCTACGGAGACATCGCCCAGACCATCGCGGGGGATGCGGTCAAGGTCACCTCGCTCATGAACAACCCAAGCCAGGACCCGCACTCGTTCGAGGCGAGCGCCCAGAACCAACTGGCGCTCTCGAAGGCCGACGTCGTGATCGAGAACGGCGGCGGCTACGACGACTTCATGGACACGATGTTGAAGGCCGGGGGTACCAAGAAGGCCACAGTGATCAATGTCGTCGACCTCTCCGGCAAGAAGGCAGCCGATGGTGAGCTGAACGAGCACGTCTGGTACGACTTCCCCACCGTGCAGAAGCTCACGGACAAGCTGGTCGACGTGCTGTCGAAGGCAGATGCATCCCAAGCCACGACGTTCAAGCAGAACGGCGAAGCGTTCACAGCGAAGCTGGCCGGCCTGCAGAACCGCGAGGCCGAACTCAAGCAGCAGTATGCGGGCGCCGGTGCGGCTGTGACCGAGCCGGTGCCGCTTTACATGCTCGACGCGATCGGTCTCAAGAACAAGACGCCCGAGGCTTTCAGCGCTGCGATCGAGGCGGGCACGGATGTGTCCCCCGCCGTTCTCAAGGAGACGCTCGACCTCATCTCCGGCGGCAGCGTGAAACTGCTCGCCTACAATGCGCAGACCAGCGGCCCCGAGACGGAGAAGGTCCTGTCGGCTGCGAAGTCAGACGGCGTCGCTGTGGTGCCGGTCACCGAGACGCTTCCGAGCGGCAAGGACTACATCAGCTGGATGACGGCCAACCTCGACGCCATCGGAAAGGCGCTCGCCGCATGACGGACACCGAGCCGCTCGGCCTCGTGACTCCCCCGTCGGAGCGCGAAGTCGTTCTCAGCCTCCGGAACGCGAATCTCGGATTCGGCGACCGCACCCTGTGGAGCGGGCTCGACATCGACGTGCACGCCGGTGAGTTCGTGGCGGTGCTCGGGCCCAACGGTTCGGGCAAGACCAGCCTCTTGAAGACCATCCTGGGCCAGCAGCAGCTCGACTCGGGAACGATCGAGTTCGACGGCCACCCCGTGCGGCGCGGCGACAGGCGCATCGGGTACATCCCGCAGCAGAAGCTCATCGCCGCGGGCACGCCGATGCGCGCACGCGATCTCGTCGCGCTCGGTGTCAACGGGCACCGCTGGGGGCTGCCGTTCACGACGCGCGCCGATCGGGCCCAGGTCGAGAGCCTGATCGACGCAGTCGGGGCCCGGCGCTACGCCAACGACCCGGTCGGGAGCCTCTCCGGCGGCGAGCAGCAGCGGCTGCGCGTCGGTCAGGCGCTTGCCGGAGACCCTGCGCTCCTGCTCTGCGACGAACCGCTGCTCTCGCTCGACCTGCAGCACCAGCGCGGTGTGAGCGAGCTGATCGACCGGCGCCGGCGCGATCACGGCAGCGCTGTGGTCTTCGTCACGCACGACGTGAACCCGGTTCTCGGGATGGTCGACAAGGTGCTCTACCTGGCCGGCGGCCGGTTCCGTGAGGGCACTCCCGACGAGGTTCTGCGCAGCGACGTGCTGACCGACCTGTATGGGACGCCCGTCGACGTCATCCGCAGCCGCGGACGCATCGTCGTTGTGGGGATTCCGGATGCGGAGACCCACGACCACCACGAGCACGCGCGCACCGCGCATCCGGAGCCCGCACTGTGATCGCCCACCTCGCCGACTCGCCCGACCTCTGGTCGCAGCTCTTCAACTTCGCCAACTACGGCGAGCTGCTGGCGCTCGTCAAGAACTCGATTTTCGCCGGTGCGGTGCTCGGAATCGTCGGCGGCCTCATCGGCGTCTTCGTGATGCAGCGAGACATGGCCTTCGCCGTGCACGGGATCAGCGAGCTGTCATTCGCCGGGGCTGCGGCCGCGCTGCTGATCGGTGCGAACGTTGTGCTGGGATCGCTCGCCGGATCGCTGATCGCCGCGATCCTCATCGGCGTGCTCGGCGCCAAGGCGCGCGACCGCAACTCCATCATCGCCGTGCTGATGCCGTTCGGGCTGGGGCTCGGCATCCTGTTCCTCGCGCTGTATCCAGGGCGGAGCGCGAACAAGTTCGGCCTGCTGACCGGCCAGATCGTATCGGTCGACGACCCGCAGCTCGGTTCGCTGATCGTGATCGGCGCGATCGTCGTGGTCGGCCTGCTGCTCGTCTGGCGGCCGCTGACGTTCGACAGCCTGGATGCGGACGTCGCCGCATCCAGGGGCGTACCGGTTCGGTTCGTGTCGATCGCGTTCATGGTGCTCCTCGGGCTGGCGGTGGCGGTGTCCGTGCAGATCGTCGGCGCGCTCCTCGTTCTCTCGCTGCTCGTCACGCCGGCTGCTGCCGCGATGCGCATCTCGTCGTCGCCGCTGGCGGTGCCGCTGTGGAGCGTGGGATTCGCGCTCGTCTCGGTCGTCGGAGGCATCATGCTCGCGCTCGGCGGATCCCTGCCGATCAGCCCGTACGTCACCACGATCTCGTTCGTCATCTATGTGGTGTGCCGGATCGTCGGTGCGCGACGGGGCGCTCGCAGCGGCCGACGTGGGAGTCGTGGCGCCGCCGCGGACTCACGGCCTCTCGTGAGCCAGGCGGGATAGCCTGGAACTGTGAAACGCAACACTTGGCAGCGAGAAGCCGTCCGCGAGGCATTGACCTCGACGGAGGGTTTCATCAGCGCGCAAGGATTGCACATGTCGTTGCACGAGACCGGCTCCCCCATCGGTCTCGCCACGGTCTATCGCGCGCTCGCCGACCTGGCGACCGAGGGCGACGCGGACTCGCTGCAGTCCCCCGACGGCGAGAGCCTCTACCGCGCCTGCACCACAGGTCACCACCACCACCTGATCTGCCGCAACTGCGGACTCACCGTCGAGATCGAGGCGGATGCGGTCGAGCAGTGGGCTCAGGCGGCCGCCGCATCCCACGGCTTCACCCAGGCGCAGCACGTCGTCGACGTGTTCGGGCTCTGCGAGAACTGCTCGCGCGCATCCTGAGTCCCACGACTGATTTGGCCGGGGGCCTTGCGTCACGTAGTATTGATGTTTGGCTGAGTGGGCCTCTCCCATTCAGATCGTACGCAAACCCCTGAAATCCTCGGATCGAGGGTGTTGAGCGTGCCGACAAGTGACCTTGGGCGGAGCATTCGGCTCCGCGGTATTGGAGAAGACAATGGCAGCAGTGTGCCAGGTGACGGGAGCCGTTCCAGGCTTCGGTCACGCAATTTCGCACTCGCACCGACGCACCAAGCGTCGTTTCGACCCGAACATTCAGAAGAAGACGTACTTCGTTCCGTCGCTTCGCCGTAATGTGACCCTGACCCTGAGCGCCAAGGGCATCAAGGTCATCGACGCCCGTGGCATCGAGTCCGTGGTCAAGGACCTCCTGGCCCGTGGGGAGAAGATCTAATGGCAAAGCAGCAGGACGTTCGTCCGATCATCAAGCTTCGTTCGACGGCAGGCACCGGTTACACCTACGTGACCAAGAAGAACCGTCGCAACAACCCCGACCGTCTCGTGCTCAAGAAGTACGACCCCGTAGTGCGCAAGCACGTCGACTTCCGAGAGGAGCGCTAAACACATGGCTAAAACGTCCAAGATCGCCAAGAACGAGCAGCGCAAGGTAATCGTTGAGCGCTACGCCGCGAAGCGGCTCGAGCTCAAGAAGGCCCTCGTCGACCCGAACGGCACCGACGAGTCGCGCGAAGCGGCCCGCCAGGGCCTGCAGAAGCTTCCCCGCGACGCTTCGCCGATCCGCGTTCGCAACCGCGACGCCGTCGACGGCCGCCCGCGCGGAAACCTCAGCAAGTTCGGCATCTCGCGCGTTCGCTTCCGCGACATGGCGCACCGTGGCGAGCTGCCCGGTATCACCAAGTCCAGCTGGTAGACAGCGCACGACGCACTCACGAGAGGGCATTCGGCTTCGGCCGGATGCCCTCTCGCGCGTTCTGGGCGCGTTCGAGCCTGGGTAAATCGTGAAATAGGCCGGGAATCCGCGTGTTTCCGCGGGTTTCTGATACATTCGAGGCGGTCAAGACGACCAAACGTTACGGCCCGCGTGGCCTCAACCGTTCCATCAAGAAAAGCTGGAGAACCAGCAAAAGGTCCGAGGAGGACACTCAATGGCTGACAAGTCGCTGAACAAGACCGAGCTCGTTTCCGCTATCGCCGCATCGACGGGTCAGAGCCAGGCTGCCGTCGGTGGCGTGCTCGACGCCTTCTTCGCTACCGTCGCGGACACCGTCTCCAACGGTGGCAAGGTCACCATCCCGGGCTGGCTCGCTGCTGAGCGCACCGAGACCGCTGCCCGCACCGGCCGCAACCCGCAGACCGGCGCCGAGATCAACATCCCGGCCGGCCACCGCGTCAAGCTGACCGCCGGCTCGAAGCTCAAGGCTGCCGTCAAGTAGTCTCACCTCTACTGAGGCACAGCTTGAGAAGGGGACACCGCGCACGCGGTGTCCCCTTCGTCGTTCCCGCCCGGCCCAACGCAATCGAGTCCGGCCGAAATCCCGCTAAAAGCACGCGCATAAGGGGATTTAGGCTGGAGTCGATTGCGCTGGTGGGGCGGGCTCTCAGCGGGTGGGACGTAGGCTTGTCGGGTGCCCAGAATCGCCCGGATAGCCGGCCCTGCCGTGCTGCTGATCGTCGCCGTCGTCGCGATGATCGCGGCCCTGGCTTTCGGCGGCGGCGCTGACGCACCGCAGCTCCTCGACCCGGGGGCGCTCATCCGGTGGGGGCTGCCCGCCTCCACACTGATCGTCAACCTCAGTGTGGCCGGTGTGATCGGCTCGCTGGTGCTCGCGTGCTTCGCTTTCAGCCCGGACCGTCCCGAGTACGGCAAGGCCCTCGACTTCGCCGCCGGTGCCGCGGCCCTGATGACCGTCGCCAGCGCCATCACCGGCCTCTTCACGTTCGTGAGCGTGTCCAACGTGCCGCTCTCATTCGACACGACCTTCACGAACGGTCTGAGCTCCTTCATCACCAGCGTGTCGCTCGGCCAGGCCTGGCTCGGCATCACCCTGATCGCGGCCGCCGTGACCGTGCTCTGCTTCGCCGTGCGCAACCAGACCGCACTCGTCTTCGTAGCAGCCCTGGCCGTCGCGTCGATCGTGCCGATGGCCCAGCAGGGACACAGCGCGGATGCGGCGGGCCATGACGCCGCCGTCACCTCCTTCGGTCTCCACGTGCTCTTCGCAGCGCTGTGGCTAGGCGGTCTCCTGACTATTGTCATCGTGCGACGCACGCTCGACGGGGGCCGTCTCGTGACTGTGCTCGAGCGCTACTCATCTCTCGCTCTGATCTCATTCATCGTGGTGGCCGCATCCGGGTATGTGAACGCCGAGCTCCGGGTGGGCACGCTTGCGCAGCTGGCGACGCCGTACGGCATCCTGGTGCTCATCAAGGTCGCAGCGCTCGGCGCCCTGGGGCTCTTCGGAGTGTTCCAGCGCCGGTACCTCATCGGACACCTCAAGGCGAACGGCAAGCGCAGCACCTTCTGGTGGCTGGTCACGGCCGAGCTCGCGTTCATGGGCATCGCGTCCGGAGTGGCTGCGGCGCTCGCGCGCACCGCTACCCCGGTCGCCGAGAAGTTGGGCGCATCCCCGACTCCGGCCGAGATCCTGACGGGCCAGAAGCTGCCGCCCGAGCTCACCTTCGGAACGATGTTCACCTCGTGGAACTTCGACCTGCTCTGGGTTCTCGGATGCGCGTTCGCGCTCTTCTTCTACCTCGCCGGCGTCTGGCGGTTGCGTAAACGCGGAGACAAGTGGCCCATCCACCGCACGGTGTTCTGGGTGCTGGGGCTCGTGCTGCTGTTCTACATCACCTCGGGCGGAATCAACGTGTACGAGAAGTACCTGTTCTCGCAGCACATGCTCGCGCACATGGTGCTCACGATGATGGTGCCCCTGCTGCTCGTACCGGGCGCGCCGGTGACGCTCGCCCTGCGCGCGATCCGCAAGCGCACCGACGGGTCTCGCGGTGGTCGTGAGTGGATCCTGCTCGCCGTGCACTCGCGGTTCGCCAACTTCATCACCAATCCGATCGTCGCCGCGCTCCTCTTCGCCGGTTCACTGTGGTTGTTCTACTACACGCCGCTGTTCCGCTGGGCGACGACCGATCACGTCGGTCACGAGTGGATGATCACGCACTTCCTGATCACGGGGTATCTGTTCGTGCAGTCGCTGATCGGCATCGACCCGGTGAAGTACCGCCTCGCCTACCCGTTCAGGCTCTTGCTACTGCTCGGCACGATGGCGTTCCACGCCTTCTTCGGACTGTCCATCATGACGAACCAGGGGCTGCTGCTCGCCGACTGGTTCGGGGCGATGGGGCGCACCTGGGGCGCGACACCGCTCGTCGATCAGCAGACGGGCGGCGGGATCGCGTGGAGCGTCGGCGAGATCCCGACGGTCATCCTGGCGATCGTGGTCGCCATCCAGTGGAGCCGCAGCGACGAACGCGAGACGAAGCGGCGGGACCGCAATGCCGATCGCACCGGCGATGCCGAGCTGAACGCGTACAACGAGCGTCTCGCCAGGCTCGCGGCGCGGGACGGCGCTTCGCGCTGATCGCGCGGGTGAGGGTCAGTCAGCGACGGTGAGGTCGAGGGCCCCGTCGTCGAAGATCGTGATAGCCGAGACGGATAGCTGGAACGGCTCGTCGGATTCGCGCTGATCGATGCTCCCGTCGAACAGCGACTGCACACGTACCGAGAGATGAGCGACTCCCCGCGACGACGGCATCGTCCAGGTGTTCTCCCCTGGCACGATCGTGACCGGCGGGTACTGGGCGATCGACCAGGTGGGCAGCCCGAGAACACGGTCGTCGATGCTGACGCCGAACGGGCATCCGGCGGGCTGGAGTACCTGCTGCTTCGCGCATCCGTCGAGGTAGGTGTGCAACTGCTTGTCGACCTGCGCGACGAATGCGGCGTTGGGATTCGTCACCACCGTCGCATCGACGACTCGCCCGGGTGATCCCGCGGTGAAGTCCACGGCCTTCGCATCCAGGTACCGGGATGCGTGGCCGAGCTGATAGAGCCCGGGAGCGAAGAGCAGGTAGTCGGCACTGAGCGTGAACGTGCCCGTCGGCTGTTTCGAGGTGGCGCGCACATCCACGGTGTGATCGGCGATGGTGAACGTGTCCGCATGCTCGACGGTGACGTGCGCCACGGCCAACGGGGTCTGGTTGAAGCGCCACGTAGGCAGGATCCCGAGTACGGCCCCGGTCTGGCGCACGCTGAATCGCGCGGTCACAGGATGCCCGTCGGCGTCGGCGTGCACCTCGACCAGGTGCTCCCCCGTTCCGAGATCGTCGTCAGCGACGACGCGAATGTTCTGGAGCTTGGGTAGCACGTCGGTGCGCAGCAGTTCGCGAGACGGCTGGGCGGGGAGGCCCTGGGCCTTGAGTGAAGCGCTCGTCGGGTTGGCGCCGGGCATGGTCATCGCCGCCGCCAGGTCTTGCCGTGCCAGGGCACCGACGTAGGAGGAGACGAAACCGCCCGCGCTGTAGAAGGTGCGCTGCACGGCACCGACGGCCGCGATGAAGGCGAGGATCAGGAGCAGCGCGAAGCCGGACCAGATCAGGATGGCCCGGGTGCGGGCGGACAAAGCGGCGAGAGGATGCGAAGGCGCGTCGCCCTGCTCATCCCCGACCATGGTGCAATCCTAGGGTCCTGTGGACAACGTCCTCGGGCATCCTGCGCCGAGTTAGAGTAGTTCGGCAGGTCGCGCGAGGAAGGAACTCGGATGAGCCGACTCTCCCTCACTCCCGAGCAGCAGGCCGTGTTCGACCTGATCGAGCACACTCGTGAGCACGTGTTCGTCACGGGACGCGCGGGCACGGGAAAGTCCACGCTGCTGAACCATCTGGCGTGGAACACCGAGAAGTCGCTCGTGATCAGCGCGCCGACCGGGGTGGCGGCGTTGAACGTGGGCGGCCAGACCGTGCACTCCCTGTTCCGGCTGCCGATCGGCGTGATCGCCGACCACGACATCGAGCAGAGCGCCGAGCTGCGCAAGCTCTTGAACAGCATCGATACGCTCGTCGTCGACGAGGTCTCGATGGTCAACGCCGACCTGATGGATGCGATGGATCGCAGCCTGCGGCAGGCCCGCCAACGGCCGAAGGAGGTCTTCGGGGGCGTTCAAGTGGTGCTCTTCGGCGACCCCTATCAGCTCGCGCCGGTTCCGGGAGATCCGGAGGAGAGGGCGTACTTCACCGACACGTACCGGTCGATGTGGTTCTTCGACGCGAAGGTCTGGGACGAGGCCGACCTGAAGATCGTCGAGCTGGTGGAGGTTCACCGACAGCACGAATCCGACTTCAAGTACATGCTGAACGCCGTGCGGCACGGTCAGGTCACCAAGGAGATCGCCGACCGGCTCAACGAGACCGGGGCGCGCCCGGCTCCGGAAGACGGCACGATCACGCTGGCCACCCGCAACGACACGGTCAACCGCATCAACGCGCAGGCTCTCGAGCGGCTGCCGGGCCGCGCGTTGACCGCCAAGGCTGAGGTGAGCGGCGACTTCGGCGGCCGAACGTATCCGGCCGACGAGAAGCTCGAGCTGAAGGTCGGCGCCCAGGTGATGTTCTTGCGCAACGACACGGGCCAGCAAGACGGCCCACGCTGGGTGAACGGCACGATCGGCACGGTGACGCGAATCGACTCGAACGTCTATGTGGACGTCGACGGCGAAATCCACGAGGTCGAGCCGGCGATCTGGGAGAAGTTCAAGTACTCGTACTCCCCCGCCACCAAGAAGCTGACGAAGGATGTGGTGGCCGAGTTCACGCAGTTCCCGCTGCGGCTGGCCTGGGCGGTCACCATCCACAAGTCGCAGGGCAAGACGTACGACTCGGCGATCGTCGACCTGGGACACCGGGCATTCAGTCCGGGGCAGACATACGTGGCGCTCAGCAGGATCACCTCGCTCGACGGTCTCTACCTGAGCCGGCCGTTGCGGCCGAGCGACATCATGGTCGATCCTGACGTGGAGCGTTTCATGCGCTCGCGTCCTCGGTAGTCCGAGAACCGCGATACCCGAGAACCCGAGGAGGAGCAGGTGACGGACGCGTTCGTGCTAGAGTTCAGCGACGGTCAGCGTGTCGAGACGCGCGGGAACGGCGTGATCGGGCGCATCCCCTCGGTCCACGTCCCGGGGACAGAGATGGACGACCCCGACAACGTCGAACTGATCGCGATCCCCGACGAGACGAAATCGGTGTCGCGGGCCCATCTGGCGTTCGGGCAGTACGAGGGCGTCTTCTGGGTGATGGATCTCGGCAGTTCCAACGGCACGACGATCGTGTACCCGGGCGACGGCGCGTACTCCTGCGATCCGAACACCCGGCACGAGGTCGACCCGGGCTCGGTCGTGCGGTTCGGCCGCGCATCCTTCGCGCTGACGCGGTCGCTCTAGCGCTGCGTCGGGACTAAGCGGCGGCCTTCGCCTCGGCGAGATCGTCGAAGAGCTCGGTGTTGAAGCGGTAGGCGAGGATGACCTCGTCGATCACCCGATCGCGCTCCGCATCGTCCCAATCGACCGCGTCGAGCTGCGCCCGGTAGACGTCTTTGAACTCGCGGGGCTTGGCGATCTCGGCGAAGAGGTAGAACCCGACCCCGTTGGTCTCGAATCCGAACTGGCGCTGCATGAGGGTGCGGATGATCTGGCCGCCCGAGAGGTCGCCGAGATAGCGCGTGTAATGGTGGGCGATGAAGCCGCCGCACCAGGTGCCGCCGACCTCGTGGATGCGGTCGACGTACCGTACGGTCGTCGGCAACGGCGCGATGCGTTCGCGCCAGTCGGGACCGAGGAGGAACGCCAGATCGGCGGTGATCGCCGGGAGGCGGGTGAGCTTCGGGGAGATGAAGGCCGCGGCGACGGCGTCGTCGCGCATCCGGGATGCAGCGGCTTCGAGGGCCTCGTAGATGAAATAGTGCTGCGCCACCAGCGCGATGTAGTCGTCGCGGGTGCCCTTGCCGCTCATGAGGTCTTGCATGAATCCGGCGCCCTCGCTCGACCCGTGGTCGGTGCGAGTGCGCTCGCGAAGGGCCTGGGAGAAGGGGATCACGTCAGCCACGATGCTCCTGAGGTCGGATGAGGTAAGGCTTGCCTAACTACATCCTCAGCATAAGGGGAGCGGGCGCAGAATGCGAAGCCCGGCAGTTGCTCCCCGCTCCGCACCCCAGGTTCGTGGGCCGAACTCAGTGACCCTCGTGCTGCAGGTGTACCGTGACCGCGCCGACGCCCGCATCCGTCACGGACAGTGCAGGGATAGTCACCGCGCAGACTGCGACGGCGCTGAGTGCGAGGGCGGCGACGAAGCGGCCGGCGCCGGTGTTCTGCGCGGCGGGTCGCCCGCGACGGAGAACGATGGCGATGGTGAGTGCGACCGCGACGTTCAGGAGCGACGCGACAGCAAGGGGCAGGGGAGGCAGAGCGAGGATGGTGCCCGCCTCCGACGTGGCGCCGATGGTCGCGACGCCCGCCCAGGCCGCGACGGGCGCAAGCGAGAGGAAGAGCGAGGCCTTCAGGATGGGGGGCCGTTCACGTGCGAGCGTCAACACCGCCCAGGCCAGCTCCGCGGCCCCGATCGTCGCCAGGACGACCAGGGCCGGGAGTGGGGCGCTCGCCGCGAGAGCTGCGTGCAACAGTCCCGCGCCGAGCGCAGCCACGGCCAGCCAGGCCCGCACGGCCGGAGCGACGGTCAGGGTCGTCGGCAACGACTCCGGTCGAACGCTCGCGGTCGTGGTCTCGGGCGCCCCCAGGGGTGTCCCCATCACGGTACTCATCTGCAGGCTGACCGCGGCGGTCGTCAGGCGACGGCCGTGTTCGAGCGGACGGTCTTGTCCGCGGCGAGGCCGACACCGAGGAGCACGATGGCGCTCACGAGGTGCAGGAAGTGGTCAGGCGTGTTGAGCGCCAGGATGTTCGCTCCGGTTCCGACGAGGAAGAAGCCGACGATACCGAGCAGCAGGTATACCGCGCCGATCGTCGTGTTGGTGGCCTTCGCGGCCGCGACCCGGGTGAGGCCTGCGATCAGCAGTGCAGCACCGATCAGCAGGTGGGCGATGTTGTGCAGCGGGTTGACCTCGAAGATTCCGAGGAGCAGCCCTCCCTTGGTCGCGATGAAGCCGACGCCGCCGGTGACGGCGAAGCCGAGCAGGCCGACAAGAATGTAAACGGCGCCGAAAATCGTGGCGACCAGGCGATTCGGTGAGTTACGCATGGCAATTCCCTCCTAGTGGTGACCACGACGGTCGTCGTGCTCACCAGGTAGTTCGGAGAGTCGCCGGAGGCGGATTGGTTCTCGTTCTCGGGGCGATCGCTACTCGGAGCGCGGCACGACCCCGAGCTGCTTGCACGCATCCCGGTAGAGGAATACGACGGCCTTCCGGATGTCGGCGCGCTCGGCGACCGGTACGGTCCAGGCGACGCGCAGTTCCGAATCGACTCCGTGCGCCCGAACCGTCCAGACTCCCTCCCGGTCGTCGAGGGCGATCATCGTCGCGCTCTCGGCATCGGGCACGCCGTTTGCGCGCACGATGATCAGGTTGTCGTCGCGGTGGTCGGAGTTCATGTGGCGGAGGACAGCATCCACCACTTCGGGTTCGAAGGTCGGCATAACTCGATGCTACGGATAGAATCCCGCTACGAGCTATCGACCATCGGGGGTGGCATATGCGCCGACCGGCGAGTGGGACCCGACGGATCACCGTCGCCGTTCTGGCGAGCATCGTTGCCCTCGTTCTGACCGCCTGCACCTCTTACGCGAGCGGAGGGCACCAGCTTCCCGCGCAGGCCCAGGGGGACTCCCCAGCGACGTCAAGGGCAAGCTCGAGGGGGCGGTGACGGATGCGATGAAGCAGGCGGGCGCATCCGGAGCCATGGTAGGCGTGTGGGCTCCCTGGTCGGGCAGCTGGGTCGAAGGCCTCGGGACCACGACCGCCAAAGGCTCGGTTCCCGTGTCGTCGGCCATGACGTTCCGCATCGCGGAAAACACCATGCCGATGACGTGCACCGTGCTGCTCGGCCTCGTGGATGAGGGCAAGGTCGGGCTCGACGATCAGGTCGCCAAGTACCTCCCCGGCTTCGTCGGCGTCGATGGGGTGACACTGCGGGAGCTGTGTCAGAACACCTCCGGCATCGGCGACTACGTGAGCGCGCTCAACACGCAGTTCGTGAACAACCCGACCCGGCAATGGCCCGAGCTCGAGCTCGTGAGCGATGGGCTGGCCGCTCCGGCGGTCGGCCAGCCCGGCGAGAAGTTCGGGATGTCTGCGACGAATTTCGTGCTGCTGGGCATGGCTCTGGAGAACGCGACGGGGTCGAGTTGGCAGGATCTCTACCAGAAGTACGTTTTCGGTCGGCTCGGGATGCCGTCGACCTCCCTGCCTTCATCGTCGGTGTTCGACCTTCCCGGCAAGCATCCTGCCGGGTACGCGACGGCCCTCGATGCGGCAGGTGCCCCGATCTGCGGAACAGTCGTGGATGTGAGCAGTCTGTCACCGTCGATGGGATCGACGGCGTTCGGAGTCGTCTCGAACGTCGCCGACCTGAAGACCTTCGCGCAGGCGCTCGCCACAGGCTCGCTTCTCAGCGACAAGTCGGCGAAGGCCCAGTCCAGCGGGATCTCCGTCGACGCCAGCTGGCACAAGTACGGACTCGGCGTGACGATGCTCGGACCGCTTCGCGGGAGCGTCGGTGCGATGCCGGGTTACCTCTCGGCCGTGCTGAGCGACCCGACCTCGGGGTTGACCGTCGTCATCGCCCTCAACAACTCGACCTCTGGTGAGGCTTTCGTGCAGGCACTCGCCCAGCGACTCGTCTCCATCGTCGCCAAGGCGCCGGCCAAGGCGAAGGGCGCCAAGGTCGTCACCGGGCTGCCATGGTCGGAGGAGCAGGCCGTGGCCGCGATCAAGGCGAGCACCGTCTGCCCGCCGGCAGAGCCGGCCAAGTAACAGGTACCGGGGGCAGGTAGCGGGCGCAGTAGCGCGGTGCGGTTACGCTCCCGCGAGTGCCGCGAGCTCTGCGCGCACGGGGAAGTCGTCGTCGAGCACGAGCTGGAGGCTCGCACCCGTCGCCCGGTTGATCAGCACGGGTGCCAGCAAGTTCACCGTACTGCCGTCGCGCGACGGATTCACGATGACGAGGGCGAGCACCTCGTCGGCGTTCGAGACGCCGATCTCGGCGGCGCTCGCATCCGGAACCTCGGGGGAGTAGCCCGGAAGGTGCAGGGACGCGTCGATCGCGAAGATGCGGATCTCGGGCCGTTCGAGAGACTGGATCGTGTACAGCCCGCCGGCACCGGGCACGGCCTTGAGCTCGAATTCGCGCAACGGCTCCAGGCCGGGAGGCGGCGTCACGAAGTCGAGGGCGCTCATCGGAGGAAGTCCATCAGAGTGGGCTGGAGCACCCGGGCGGTGACGGCGATCGCCGTCTGGTAGTTGACATCCTGCGTCTTGAGGTCGAGAAGCACCTTGCTGAGGTCGACGTCCTCGATGCCGGAGCGCTGCGCCTCCAGCGAGTTGGCGGTGACGGCGAGGGTGTCCTTGGCCTTGTCGATGCGGGTCTGCCGTCCGCCGATCTCTGCGTGCTCTCCCACGATTGCCTTCATCCGATCGTCGATCTCTGCGAGTCTCGGCCCCACATTGACGCCCGTTCGCAGGTCGTTGACGGTGTTGTCGATGAGGGCGAAGACCGAGGTCGCGCCCGTGCCGAATGCTGCCGCGCCGTCAGCGTCCACGCGCACCGTCGTGTCGGAGCCGATCCTGCGTTCGACTGTACTCCCGGCGACCCCGGTGTAGCTGTAGTCGGGGTTGAAGGCGACGCCGGCATTCGAGTTGCCGGCGAAGATGTTGCGACCGAGGTAGCTCGTGTTCGCGAGGGAGAGCAGGCTCTTCTTCAGGCCGTCGAGCTCGGTCGCGATCGCTTCCTTCGCTTCCGGAGACGTGGCTCCGTCGTTGGCCCCCTGCACCGTGAGGTCGCGAACGCGGTTCAGGATGCTCTCGACCGATGTCAGGGTGGAGTCGGCGGTGGTGAGCCAAGCGTCGCCGCTGTTCACGTTGCGCGAGTACTGCGCGTTGGCGCTCTGGTCGGAGCGGACGCCGAGGGCGCTCGCCGTGGCCGTCGGGTCGTCCGACGGCTTGGTGATCAGCCGCCGGCTCGTTGCCTGGTCGTAGAGCTGGGCCTGCCGCTGCAGGTTCGCCTGCAGGTTGTGCTGGGCGTTGAGCGCCTGAGTTGCGTTGGTGACGCGGGTGAACACGACTACCTCCCGACCAATCCGGTGTGGTTGATGAGCACGTCGAGGGCCTCGTCGACGGCGGTCATGACGCGAGCAGCGCCCTGGTATGCATGCTGGAACGCGAGCAGGCTCATGTTCTCCTCGTCGAGGTCGACGGACGAATTCGAGAGCTGGGCGTTGACGGCTCCGCTGGTGGCCAGGTCCGCCAGCGTGGACTGCTGCTGTTCGGTCTTGCTGGCGACGCCGACGCGGACGACGAAGTCGGCCCACTGCTTGTCGACGGCATTCGGGCCTGTGCCGAGCTGGGAGATCGCGTCGGCGATGCTGCCGTCGCCTCCGCCCGCGCCCGGAGTTCCCGTGGCGACCTGCCCGACTCCCGTCGGGACCACCGAGAGCCCCAGGGCGGCGGGTTTGGTGGGGTCGATGGCGAAGAAGTCGAGGCCCGTCGTGCCACCCGGAGTCGAGCCGGTGCGGTGCACGTCGTTGACCCGCTGGGCGATCGAGACGGCGAAGGCGTTGTAGCTCGCGGCCGCTTCGGCGAGCACGCCGCCGGTGCCGCTCGCATCCGCGGGAGCCAGGGTTGAGAGGGCGCCGGCGATCGCGCCGCCCTCCATCGCGATCGCGGATCCGGGGCGGTGGGCCCACTCGAGCTGCACGGGGCTGCCGGTCGCGTCGGCCATCCGCTGGGCGCCGACGGCCTTGACCGGGTTGAAGGTCGTGCCCGACACGAGTGCATTGCCGCCGACGAGCACGTCGACCGACCCGTCGTCAGTGGTCCGCACGACGCCGCCCGAGAGGTTGGCGATCTGGGTGGTCAGGATGTCGCGACGGTCCATCAGCTCGTTGGCCGACCCACCGGCGGCGAGCGTCGACCGGATGCGACCGTTGAGGTCTGCGACCTCGCTCGCAGCGGCGTTCAGGTCGTTGACCATCCCGTCGACGTTGGTGCGCAGAGCCGACCACTGTCCGTCGACCGCCTGGTAGCCGGCGCCGATCTGCGTGACGAGGGTGGAGGCCTGGCCGAGCAGCACGCCGACAGGAGCCGCCTCGCCGGCCTGGTTGGACACATCCCCCCATGCCGACCAGAACTTCTGCAGCTGGGTCGAGAGACCGTTGGCGCCCGGCTCGTTGAGCGAGTTCTCAAGGGTCGAGAGCGCGTCGGCGCGTGCCCCCGAGTATCCGGAGAGCGCTGTCGTGGTGCGCACACGGGCGTCGAGCGATGCGCTGTCGAGGCGTTGGATGCCGTCGACGCTGACGCCTTGACCGGGACGGACGCCGCCCGTGAACAGCCCTGCCGAGTTGAGGGCAGGGACGCCCGAGGTGACGACGCGCTGCCGGGTGTAGCCGGCCGTTCCCGCGTTCGCGATGTTCTGGCCGACGACGTCGAGGCCCGTCTTGGCTGCGACGAGGCCGGTGTACGCGGTGTTGAGGCCGCTGAAGGTGCTCACAGGTCGGTCCTACGCTTCCGTGTCGAAGAACCGGGCCCCGGATGCGCCGGGCCGGTTCTCGCCGCTCGCGCCGTAGATCCCGGGGTCGCCTCCGCCGGCCAGGCCGCTCATCGTCTCCTGCGTCGACCGGGCCGCCTCGCGGAGCAGGCGCTCGTTCGTGTCGCGCACGTCGGCGATCTGCCCGGTGAGCTCGGTCATGGCCGCAAGGTGCGAGCCGAAGATGTCGGCCCAGATGCCGTCGGGTGCGGCGGCCACGAGTTCGCGCAAGGACGAGTCGGGGCTGATCCCCCACTCGTCGGCGAGGCTGGCCACCTCGACGGTGCGGGCGAGACCGACGGAGCGCATCCGCTCCATCACCTGCTCGACCTCTCGGGTGGCATGGGAGATCCAGCGCGACTTGCCGGCGGTGAGCAGCAGCTGCTCCTCCTCCAGCTTGAAGAGCAGCAGCTCGAGCAGCTCGCGTTCTTTCCACAACTGCGCGGACAGTTCGCTCGCGGCCATGTCGCTCCCCACTACCTCGTCAGTCGAAGTGCGCACCTGGTCCCCTCGGGTTTCTCGGCTAGCGGGTCACTCGCCGTCGAGAACAACCATCGGCACCATTGGGGACGATGTTAGGGGCGACGAACCGGGAAATCGCTGAACTCCCTATCGCTTTTCTCATTCCGACACCTAGCCCGCTTACTGGGGGTAGGTGCTGCCCCGTAGTGGGGGCATGCAATGCAAGTGTTTGCGGCACCTGGATTGTTACCGTGAACACCGAGAAAGATTCCTAGCACTTGTCCGGCACCCGAACCCTGGCCGGACATCAACAGCACCGCCCGAGAACACCCAACGTTTCGTTCACCCGACGATGCGCGGAGTGTGCTCGGCGAAGAAGGACAGGGGTCGCCCGCGTGAACCGCACTGAACGCAACACGCTCGTCGTAGAGAACCTGCCGCTCGTCGGCTACCTGGTCTCCGACTTGTGCGCCCGCGCGACGCATCTGTCACGCGACGACCTGGCATCGGCGGGGGCTGTCGCCCTCGTGACCGCGGCGAACGCCTTCGATCCGACGCTTGGCATCCCGTTCGGCGCTTACGCCCGCACCCGTATCGTCGGCGCTTTCGCCGATGAGATGCGAGCGAGCGACTGGGCGACCCGATCGGCTCGCAAGCGCATCAAAGAGACCATGGCGGTGCAGGAGAGCCTGACCGCAGGACTCGGACGCACGCCGACGGTCGAAGAGATCGCCAACGCGTTGGGAGTCGACCGTGAGACCGCCGCCGCGGGCCTGTCGGACGCATCCCGAACCGTGAGCACTCTCGACGAGACGACGGAGTCGTTCCTCGTCTCGGAAGCCGTGTCGCCCGAGGATGCGCTGCTCGCCACCGAGCAGACCGCGTACGTTCGTGCCGCGGTCGAGGCACTGCCCGAACGGATGCGCTCCATCGTTCAGGCCATCTACTTCGACGACCGCACGGTCACCGAGATCGCCGAGGAGCTCGGGATCACCCACTCCGCCGTCTCGCAGCAGCGCTCGGAGGCCATCCGCCTCATGCGCGAGGGAATGGCGACGCACTACGCCGACGAGGGCGACCCGGCCGTCATCGAGGCAAAGACCTCGCAGGCCCGCCGCAGCGCATATCTGGCGCGCCTCGCCCAGCACGCAGTGTCCAACGTGGCCCGGCTTGCACCGCACCCGACCACATCCGCGCGAAACGCATCCTGAATCTTCTAACGAACGCTGCAAAGCGGTCGATAGATCACCATGTCGCCCACGGATGGGCGGCGAAGAACCCAATCATGGAGGAAAGCAATCATGGGTATGCAGATCAACACCAACATCACGGCCAACAACGCCTACCGCAACCTGAACAACACGCAGAGCGACCTCTCGAAGTCGCTCGAGAAGCTGTCCAGCGGCCTCCGCATCAACCGTGCGGCTGACGACGCGGCCGGCCTGGCCATCTCCGAGGGCCTGAAGTCGCAGGTCGGTGGCCTCACCGTCGCCGCCCGCAACGCTCAGGACGGCATCAGCGTCGTGCAGACCGCTGAAGGTCAGCTGACGGAGGTCCACTCGATCCTGCAGCGTGTGCGTGACCTCGCTGTGCAGGCCGGCAACGACTCGAACAACGCCGACTCGCGCACCGCGATCAAGACCGAGGTCGACCAGCTCACGAAGGAGCTCACCCGCATCTCGGGCGACGCGAACTTCAACGGCATCAAGCTGCTCGACGGCTCCAACGCCACGCTGACCTTCCAGGTCGGTGCGGGTTCCGTTGCCGCCAACGACCAGATCGCGGTCGACCTGTCCGGCGCGAACGTGGCGACCGTCGCCACCGCCGTCGGCGCGCTGACCTTCGACACCTCCGCGAACGCACTGACCTCGATCGCTGCTCTGGACACCCAGATCACGGCCGTGTCGACCGCTCGCGCCAACCTCGGTGCTGTGCAGAACCGCTTCGAGAGCACGATTCGCAGCCTGAACGTGTCCAAGGAGAACCTGTCGGCCGCTTCGTCGCGGATCACCGACACCGACATGGCCGAGGAGATGGTGAAGTACACCCGCTCCAACATCCTGTCGCAGGCGGGCACCGCGATGCTCGCTCAGGCCAACCAGTCCGGCCAGGGCGTTCTGCAGCTGCTCCGCTAGCAGTGAGGTGGCCGGGATGCGCAGCCCCAAAAGCGCATCCTGGCCACCACTGATCCACCAGCACCGCCGAAACACCGAGGAGGGAGAACCGCATGGGAATGGCCGTCGACGGGCTCATCAGTGGGCTCGACACCACGTCGCTGATCAACCAGCTCATGCAGGCGGAGGCGATCCCGCAGACTCTCCTCAAGAACAAGGTCACCGACTCCACCACGTACATCACTGCGCTGCAGTCCCTGAACTCCAAGGTCGCAGCGCTCGCGGATTCCGCGGGCAAGCTCGCGAAGCCGGCCGGCGTCGACCTGCACACCGCCTCGAGCAGCTCCACCAGCGTGACCGCTACCGCTGGTCCCGGAGCGACCGACGGCACCATCGACTTCACGGTCGACAAGGTCGCACAGTCCCAGGTGACCGTGACCGGTCCGCTCACGCAGTGGCCCGACCAGCCGCCCGTTCTGACGTTCGTCGGCAGTGACGGCAAGGTGACGCAGGTCACCGCCACCAGCTCATCCCTCGCCGATGTGGCCGCCGCGATCAACAAGGCGGGCGTCGGCGTCAGCGCGACCCGCGTCTCAGCCGGACTCGACCCCTCGGGTCAGCCGCTCTATCGCCTGCAGCTCTCCTCGACCAAGACCGGCGCGACCGGGTCGTTCACCGCGTACCGCGGAACGCCCGCGGACGTCACGGCCGGCACGGCGACGAATCTGCTCACCGAGCCCGGTGCCGCACAGGTGCGGGCGGCTCAGGATGCGCAACTCACGCTCTGGGCCGGAACCGGCGCAGCGCAGGTGGTCACCTCGTCGACCAACAGTTTCACGGATGTGCTGCCGGGCGTCTCCGTCTCGGTCACAACCGCATCCACCACCCCTGTCACCCTGACCATCGCCCGCGACGACGCCTCGATCACGAACGTCGCGAGCTCACTGGTCGGCAGTATCAACGACATCCTGAGCTTCATCAGCCAGCAGCAGGCGGTGACCACCTCGACGAACTCCACGGGTGGCACCGTCGTCACGGCGGGCACCTTCGCCGGCGACCTGACCGTCCGCGACGCGGACCAGAAGCTCACCGCCGCCGCGCAGGCGCCGATCGACGGCATCTCACCCTCCACTTACGGCATCGTCGTGGCCAGCGACGGCTCGATCTCGTTGGACAAGGACGTCTTCGCCGCCGCGATGGCTAAGGATCCGGACAAGACGAAGGCCGCGGTCCAGGCAGTGGCGGCGCGGGTCGCGGACGCGGCGGGCCTGATCAGCGACAAGCACGACGGCACGGTCACCACCAAGATCACCGGTGAGCAGAAGACGGTCAAGGGTCTCAGCGACCAGGTCGCCGACTGGGACGTGCGCTTGGCCGACCGGCGGTCGACCCTCGAAAAGACTTACGCCAACCTCGAAGTGCAGCTGCAGCAATTGCAGTCGCAGTCGTCGTGGCTGACGGGACAGCTCGCATCGCTCTCTACGAGTTCGTCATGACCCTGATGAATGGCGCTGTCGCGAAACTCTCCGCATACAACCGCGACGCCGTGCTCTCGGCGTCGCCGGTACGCCTGCTGACCATGCTCTACGACCGCCTGGTGCTCGACCTCTCGCGTGCCGAGACAGCGCTCGGCGAGCAGAATTGGGCCGTCGCATGGGAGAACCTGCGGCACGCCGACCAGATCGTGGACGAACTCTCGGGATCCCTGCGGCTCGACGCCTGGAGCGGAGCCGATGGTCTACTGCAGCTCTACATCTACGTGTCGGAGCTCATCGTCAGCGGCAACATCGACCGCGATGTCGCGAAGGTGAGCGAAGCCCGCTCGCTCATCGAGCCCCTCCGTCAGACCTGGCACGAGGCCGCAGCGCTGCTGCCGGCGGCGAGTGCGAGCACGTCTTACGATTCGTCCGGCTCGTCGACCGGGGAGGCTCGTGATCTTGGAATCGCGTGAGCTGTGGGCCGAGGAGGCCGAGTCCGAGGTCGTCCGCGACTGGCACGATGCTCTGGGTCGCGTCGAACTCGACCTCCAGCGGGCGGTCGCCCAGATCGACCCCGTGCCGTGGCGTCCACCGATCGCCCTCGGGCCGATCCCGCCCGAGTTGGTGGAGCGCGCGGCCCGCCTTCTCGAGGCCCAGCTGCACACGATCCGCTACCTCGAAGACGTACGTCAGACGACCGCTAAGCACCTCGCCGCCGTGCGTTCGGTACCGCCCGCGGAGCCCGGAGCGCACCCGGTCTACTTCGACCTGATCGGCTGACTTCTCCTCATCTGTTCCTACCTGTGGATAACGTTGTGGACAAGCGGTGGATGATCACCAGAAACGTGTGGAGGACACGCGCGGGCTGTGAGAAATCACACGGGCGTGTCGGTCGGTAAAAGCCCTCTGATCGGCTATTTATCTTTCGAATCGTGACCTTCGAAAGTCTCTTCGAAATTACCGACGTGTAATTCACACCGTGCCAGAAGCTGTGGATGACGTTGTGGGGAAACGGCCGATCTGCGCCCGATGCGGGCCGATTCTCGGAACGATTTCGAACCGTCCCTAACCATCCGGACCGCGCTGCCGATAGCAGTCTTCGAGCACGGATCGCTCGCCGAACTGGCCATGGATGGGCCGAAGCCATTTGACGACTTCCGATGGGGTGTCCAAGTGCTCGAATCCGTGACAAGCGCGGCGCTCGCCAGCGCTCTCGACGGCCTCGCCGCCCGCCAGCGCGCGATCGCCAACAACATCGCGAACGTCAACACCCCGGGCTACACCGCCGAGCGTGTGTCGTTCGAGGATGCGCTCGCGCAGTCGGTCGCCCAGGGCGACGGCCACGCATCCGCCACGACGGCGCGTTCCCTCGAACCCACCCGGCTCGACGGCAACAACGTGAACCTCGATACCGAGACCCTGTCCAACGTGGACACCGTGCTGCGCTTCCAGTTCGCCTCCCAGGCGGCCGGCAACCAGTTCACGGCGATCCGCGCGGCCCTGAGGACGAGCTGATGACATTCGACGCGATCGGCATCGCCGGTACGGGCCTGACCCTGCACCGCAAGTGGCTCGACGCCATCTCGGACAATATGGCGAACATCAACACCGCCAAGCCCACCGACGGCGCCGCCTTCCAGGCGCGGTACGTCGTGGCGCAGGAGGGCGAGGGCGTGTCCGGAGCGTACGTGGCGGGCGCGGCATACGGCAGCGCCGAGGGCCGCATGGTCTACGAGCCCGACAACCCCATCGCGGACGAGAAGGGGTACGTCAGGTACCCGGATATCGACCTCGGCTCCCAGATGGGAGCCCTCATCATGGCGCAGCGCGGCTACCAGGCGAACGCCGCGGTCGTCGACCGTGCGAAAGAGACGTACCAGGCAGCCCTCGAGATCGGACGCAACTGATGACCATCCCCGCTATCGGCGCCGTCAGCGCAGTCGACCCCACCGCCGCCCTGTCGGCAGCGTCCGGTGTATCCGGTACCTCCGCCACCGGCGGAGCGTCTTTCGGCAACGCACTCACGGGCGCCGTCGACAACCTGCAGCAGCTGCAGTCGACCTCCGACCAGCTCTCCATCCAGGCGGTCACGGGCAACCTCGACGACATCCACAACGCGACGATTGCATCCTCACGGGCTCAGGTCACGCTGGAACTCGTCGCAGGCGTCCGTAACAAGGCCGTCGACGCGTTCAACGAGATCATGAGGATGCAGGCCTGATGCCTCAGCAGGTCACGAGCTTCTTCCGTCGGATCGGTGAGACGATCCGCGGGTTCTCCTTCGCCCAGCGCACGATCGCCATCATCGGCGTCGCCGTTGTCGCGTTGGGGATCACGGGCCTCACGATGTGGGCGGCTCAGCCCTCGTACACCCCGCTGTTCTCCGGACTGCAGGCGACGGATGCGTCGAGCATCGTCGACCAGCTCAAGACCGACGGCGTCTCGTACCAGCTCGCCGACGGCGGCGCCACGATCCTCGTTCCGCAGGAGAAGGTCTACGACGAGCGACTGAAGGCGGCGTCGGCAGGCCTCCCGTCGTCGAGCACGGGCGGATACTCGCTGCTCGACAAGATGGGCGTCACCTCCTCGGAGTTCCAGCAGTCCGTCACGTACAAGCGCGCGATGGAGGGTGAGCTCGGGGCGACGATCGGCGCCATGAAGGGCGTGAAGACCGCATCCGTCCGCCTCGCGATCCCGGAAGACACGGTGTTCGTCTCCGAGAAGAAGGACCCGACGGCGTCCGTCTTCGTCGAGACCCAGAACGGCGTGACGCTGAGCGAAGACCAGGTGCAGGCGATCGTGCACCTCACGAGCGCGGCGATCACGGGCATGCAGCCGACGGACGTCGCGGTGATCGACGCATCCGGAACCGTGCTCAGCGCTGTGGGCACGGGCGCCGTCGGGGAGCGGACAAGCAGGCGAGCGACTACGAGACCCGCGTTCGCTCCGCGGTGCAGGCGATGCTCGACAAGGTCGTCGGCCCGGGGAACGCGACCGTCGTCGTGGCGGCCGACCTGAGTAAGGAGTCTGCACAGCGCACCGAAGAGTCCTTCACGACCCCGACGGATGCGCCCTCGCTGAGCGAGACGACCAACACCGAGACGTACACCGGCTCCGGTGGCTCGGCCGCAGGAGTGCTCGGTCCCGACAACATCGCGGTACCGAACGGGACCACGGGCGACGGCACCTTCAACTCGCAGTCGTCGACCAAGGACAACGCGATCGACAAGGTGACCGAACAGCGCACCATCCCGGCCGGCACGATCAACCGTCAGACCGTCTCGGTGGCGCTGAACAAGGACGCGGTCGACGGCATCAGCGCGACCGAGGTGCGCAACCTCGTGAACGCTGCGGCCGGCATCGATGTGAAGCGCGGCGACTCTGTGAGTGTCGAGATGGTCAACTTCTCCCAGGCGAGCGCTACTGAGGCGGCCAAGGCACTCCAGGCGACCAAGGATGCGGCAGCGGCCGACCAGCTCAGCGGAATCATCCGCACCTCCGTCATCGCGGGCGCCATCGTGGCGGCGGCGATCATCCTGTTCGCACTCTTCCGCCGGGGCCGCAAGCGCGCCGCCGAGCAGGCCGAACTCGCCGAAGACGCCGAATCGCTGGCGTTCGGAGCAACTCCGTTCGCGATGCCGATCGAGCAGCCCGCGCCGACCGTGCCCATGCAGCTCGACCCGGTTCCGGATGCTCCGGCACCGGCCGAGGTCGAGGCCGACCGCCGCCGCGCCGAGATCGAGGCGCTCGCCGAGCGGGACCCGCAGAAGACGGCTGAGTTCCTCCGCAGCCTCATGGAGGATCGGCAGAACGCATGAACGACCTCAAGACCCCGCTGACCGGCGCCCAGAAGGCGGCGGTCGTGCTGATGAACATGGATCAGCAGCGCGCCGCGCAGGTGATGAAGCAGTTCTCGGAGACCGAGGCCGACGAGATCACCGCGGAGATCCTGCGGCTGCGCCGCGTCGACCCCGCGATCGCTGAGCGGGCGATGAGCGAGTTCCACGACATCACCGTGCGGGGTGGGATGACGACCCGCGGCGGCCGCGACATCGCGGTCGGGCTGCTCGAAGCATCCTTCGGCGCCGAGAAGGCCGTCGGTGTGATGAACCGCGTGGCGTCGACGATGGCCGGCAAGCAGTTCGAGTTCCTCGACACGGTCGAGCCCGGTCAGATCCAGATGCTGGTGGCGGGGGAGCTGCCGCAGACGATCGCGCTGATCCTCGCGCACCTTCGCGCCGACCACGCTTCCCGAGTGCTCTCCGGACTCGAGGAGGAGCTTCGCACCGAGGTCGCGCACGCGATCGCGACGATGGGCAGCGCGAGCCCCGATGCCGTGCGCGTCGTCGCGGACACCCTCAAGCAGCGCGCGAGTGCCGTGGTCTCTTCCCGGGAGTCGGATGTGGTCGGCGGAGTGCAGCCGCTGGTCGAGATCATCAACCGGGCCGACGCCAGCATGGAGAAGGCCCTGCTCGAAGCCCTCGAACGTCGCAACCCCGAGCTCGCGGAGGAAGTGCGCTCGCGCATGCTCACCTTCGCCGACATCGTGAAGCTCGAAGCCCGCGATGTGCAGCAGGTGCTGCGCGGCATCGATGCGGCGCTGCTCGCCGTGGCCATGAAGGGCGCGAGCGAGCCGGTCATCGAGATCATCACGACCAACCTGTCGGAGCGCAACAAAGAGATCCTGGAAGACGAGATCCGCGTGCTCGGGCCGGTGCGTCTGTCGCAGGTCGAGGATGCGCGGGCCGAGATCGTTCGCGCCATCCGCGACCTCGAGGCCGAGGGCGCGATCACCGTGCAGCGCACCGACGAGGACACCTATGTCGAATGACGTCGTGTTCGCACGTATGCCGATCCCGGTTCTGGCCGAGACGGATCAGCTGCATGCCGCCACCGAGACGGCCCGCTCTCGCGGGTTCGCCGCGGGGTATGCCGACGGCCTGCGCGCCGCGGCCGTCGAGCAGGCGGCTTGGGCGGACGCGGCCGAGGCCGAGCGCGTGCTCGAGAACGAGGCTGCGACGGTTCGTCTGGCGCACGTCGCCTCGACGCTGCGCTCGGCCGCCGTCGACCTCACCGAGTGCACCGTGCCGGTGCTTGCGGAGGCCGAACAGGCCTTGATCGCCGCCGCTTTCGAGCTGGCTGAAGCCGTGATCGGGAGCGCACAGAGCGATCGGCTCGCCGCTGCCCGGTCCGCGGTCGCCCGCGTGCTCGACAGTGAGGTTGCGGGAGAGGTCGGAGTCGTCCGGCTCAACCCGGACGACCTCGAGGTGCTGTCGCCGATCGTCCCGCAGGGCGAGCTCCGCTTCGTCGCCGACCCGGCGCTCGCTCCTGGCGATGCGATCGGCGAGCTGCCGGAAGGGTGGCTGGATGCGCGCATCCGGACCGCCCTCGACCGTGCCCGTGAGGCCCTCGGATGACTGCGCTCATGGCCAGAGAGGTCGAGACCGTCTTCAGTAGCCGGATCACGGCCGCTGCGGCCGCCGCACGTCCCGAACGCGTCGGCCGGGTCGCGAGCGTCGTCGGTCTGGGCGCCGAGCTGAGCGGGATCGACGCTGCGATCGGTGATCTCGTCACGATCGGTGAGAACCCGGGAGTGCACGCCGAGGTCGTCGCGACGACGCAGGACCGCATCCGGTGCATGCCATTCGGACGCCTGACCGGCATCGCTGCAGGCGCACCGGCGCGTGCGGTCCGCACGCCCATGCTCGTTCCGACAGGGCGCGGGATGCTCGGGCGCGTCATCGACGCGCTCGGCCGTCCCGTCGATGGCAAGGGTCCGATAGAGGCCGACACCTACGTTTCGCTCGACCACCGGGCCCCCGAGGCAATGCGCCGGGCTCGCATCCAGACCCCGCTCGGCCTCGGCGTGCGCGTGCTCGACACGATGGTGACGGTCGGCCGCGGTCAGCGCCTCGGACTCTTCGCCGGCTCCGGTGTCGGCAAGTCGTCGCTGCTGTCGATGATCGCCCGCGGAACGGAGGCCGAGGTCTCGGTCATCGCCCTGGTGGGGGAGCGCGGGCGCGAAGTTCGCGAGTTCCTTGAAGACGACCTCGGGGCCGAGGGTCTCGCTCGCTCGATCGTCGTCGTCGCGACCTCGGACGAGCCCGCGATCATGCGGCTGCGCGCCGCCTTTGTGGCGACGCGGATCGCAGAGTCGTTCCGGGACCAGGGCGCGCACGCGATGCTGATGATGGACTCCCTCACCCGCGTCGCGATGGCGCAGCGCGAGATCGGCCTCTCGGTCGGCGAACCGCCGGCCACGCGCGGCTACCCGCCCTCGACGTTCTCGCTCCTCGCGCAGCTGCTCGAGCGCGCCGGCACTGGCGAGGTCGGCTCGATCACCGGCATGTACACGGTTCTCGTGGACGGCGACGACCACAACGAGCCGATCGCCGACGCTGCGCGCTCGATCCTCGACGGGCATGTGGTGATGGATCGGCGCCTGGCCGTCGTCGGACACTTCCCTCGGTGGATGTGCTCGGCTCGATCTCCCGGCTCGCTTCGCGGGTGACCACACCGCAGCAGCGAGCGGCGGCGGTGGCGCTGCGGAGCATCCTGGCGGCCAAGGTCGCTGCGCAGGACCTGCTCGACGTCGGCGCGTACAAGCCCGGCAGCAATCCGAAAGTGGATGCGGCTGTTGCGCACGAAGACGCCATCAACGCGTTCCTGCGCCAGAACCTCGGCGACCCCGCGAACACGGCCGACGCCTGGATCCGGCTCGAAGCGCTCGTCGCCCAGCTCGGAGGTGTGTGATGGCTCGAACGTTCCCGCTGGCCGGGTTGCTCCGGCTGCGTCAGATCGAGAAGGACCACGCGGCGAGCGATCTCGCCGCCGCCAACGCGTTGCGTCGCGACGTCGGGGAGCGCCAGGCTCGGGCCATCGCCGCGCTGCACAATGTCTCGCTCGAGGCGACCGACGCGAACTCGCTGTTCGCGGTGGCCGCTGCGCGTGCATCCAGTCGCAGCATGCTCGCGGATCTCGCGGCGCTGAGCGAGCGAGCCGAGGGCGAAGCGGTGCAGGCGCAAGCCGCGTTCAGCGCGGCGAAGGCGCGCGCGGTCGGCCTCGAGAAGCTTGAGACCCGGCACATCGCCGGGGTCACCGCCCACGACCTGACCACGGAACAGGCCGCCATCGACGAGGTCGCCACGGGCGCCTGGGTGCGCGAGCGCGAAGGGGAGAAGCATGACGGTCACGGATGCGCTCAGCCGCATCGCGCAGATCCAGTCCACTCTGGTGCAGCTGGAGAACCCGACCAAGGTCGCCTCGACGAGCAGCACGAGCTCGTCGGCGACCTCCGGAACGAGCGCGACGGACTTCGCGGACGCGCTCGCGGGAGCCCTCGGCACGACGGATGCGAGCAGCACGCTCGGCGACGGAACCGTCACCGGGGCCGACGTGGTCGCCGACGCGAAGAAGTATCTCGGCGTGCCATACGTCTTCGGCGGAACGACCTCGGCGGGCATCGACTGCTCGGGACTGGTGCAGCGGGTCTACAAGGACCTCGGCATCGACGTTCCGCGACTGGTCTCCGGCCAGGCGAAGCTCGGAACGGAGGTGCCGTCGCTCGCGCAGGCGCAGCCCGGCGACCTCATCGTCACGGGCGGTGGGGAGCACATCCTGATCTACGCCGGAGATCACAAGGTGATTCACGCGCCCCGACCGGGCAAAGACGTGCGACTGGTGGAGGCGTACATGGACGATTCTCAGATCGACACGATTCGCCGGGTGGTGCCGCAGGCGTCGACCGCGACGGCCAGCGCTGCCGCTTCGAGCGCCTCGGGACTCTTCGGGTCCGGACTGTCGAACGCTCAGGCGAGCGCGCTGCAGTCGCTGTTCCAATCGATGCTGTCGGGAGCCTCACTGTGAGCCCCGTGGTATCGGCGCCGACTCAAGCGCCCGCTGCGCACAACGCATCGGGGGCGGGCGCTCGGAAAGCCTCTGCAGGCGATTCGTTCGGCGAGTTCCTCAAGGGCGCGTCAGAGCCGTCGGGTCCGGCGGCGGGGGAGAAGCGTAAGCCTGCGGTGAAGGATGCGCACCGCGAGCAGCGGCCGCACGACACGGCGACGGGATCGCAGTCGGCGGGCGCGCCACGCGACGACAAGCCGGTTCAGGATGCGTCTGCCGCGGCCGGTTCGTCGGCCGACGCGACACCGACTCTGGAAGCGCCGGCTTCCGCCACGGCGACGCCCGCGGCGGCTGCGGCCGCATCTGCACTCTCCGCGGCGATCGCTGGTACCGGAACAGGTTCCGCTTCGCCGTCCTCGCCCGTTCCGTCGACGACCGGCGCTGTCGAGGCGGCCGCTCCCTCGGTGCCGGCCGCCGGTCAGGCGAATCCGGCAACGAGCACCGCGATCCCTGCGGTGCCCTACGATGCCGCCGCAGCCGCTGCCGCCGCACCCGCTGCGGTTGTTCCCGCGGTCGCCCGGGGGGATGCCAAGACTGCATCGACCGCTCCTGTCGCCAGCGCAACGAATGGCGCCTCGGGAGGGCTCGATGCGCTTGCGGGTCGACTCCAGTCCGCCGAGACCGCGTCGAGCGACACATCCGGTGGCGGGAATGGCGGGCAGAGCGCACAGGACGGTGACCAGAACTCATCCGCCGCGACCAAGCCTGCGCCAAGCGCGCCGGCTCTCGTTCCGGCTGCGGTGTCTGCCGCTGCTACCGCGCCGACGACCTCCGCCAATGCCAACGGGACAGCGGCTTCCGCCACGTCGACGGCTGTCAGCGGGTCTGCATCCGCGTCCAGTTCTATGTCGGCGGAGCCCGTCCCGGCAGCGCGCAGCGAGCAGCAAACGACACAGACCGTCGCAGCTCCTGCGCCAACCGCCACCGCGCCGACCGTAGCGCCCGCGCAGCCGGTCGCTCCTACATCCCCGACCGCCGCATCCGCACCCGCCTCAGCGCCGGCGAACACCGCGCCCGACCTGCCCTCGCAGCTGTCACGACCGCTGTTCACCCTCGCTTCGGCCGGCCGCGGCGACCACGTGATGACCGTGCACGTCACGCCCGAAGCGTTCGGGCCTGTCACCGTTCGCGCGCACGTTGGTGCCGAGGGGGTGCGCGTCGAGCTGTTCGCGCCGACGGACGGCGGCCGGGATGCGCTGCGCTCGATCCTGCCCGACCTCCGGCGCGACCTGTCCGGTGCCGGACTCAGCGGATCCCTCGACCTGTCGTCGCAGAACCAGCCCTCGCCGAACGGTGAAGAACGTCCGGCCTGGCTGTCGCAGGGCCAGCAGAACGCGAACGGAGGCCGGGCGCAGAACGCGCCCCGCGCATCCGTCGACCCCGACCAGACGCAGCCGCGGGCGCACCGCCCGGGCGAGCCCGTCCACACCATCGACCTCGTCGTCTAGGCGAAAGAAGGAAGCAACCATGGCCGTCGACCCCGTATCCGGATCGAGCGACACCGCCGCCGCCAGCGGCATCTACGTGACGCAGCCGACCCGCACGCCCAGCCAGAGCCTCGACAGCGAGGCGTTCATGAAGCTGCTGGTGACGCAGCTGCAGAACCAGGATCCGAGCTCTCCGCTGGACACCAACCAGATGATCGCGCAGACGACCCAGCTGGCGATGATGGAGAAGATGACCAGCATGGACAGCACCAACACGGAGAACTTCGCCCTCCAGATGCGTATGGCCGCGGCCAACCTCGTCGGCCACACCGTGAACTACCTCGACAAGGACGGCGCCACGAAGAGCGGCCTCGCAACCTCCGTCTCCTATGAGGGATCCGTTCCGGTCGTCACCGTCGGCGACCAGAAGATCCCCCTCGACTCGATCTCCGGCGTGGTGAGCCCCGCGCCGGCCACCACCGTCTGACCCACCACAGAAAGGCACGAACATGCTTCGCTCGCTCTACTCCGGAATCTCCGGCCTCCGCTCGCACCAGACCATGCTCGACGTGACGGGCAACAACATCGCCAACGTCAACACGACCGGCTTCAAGTCCGGCGCCGTGCAGTTCCAAGACACGCTCTCCCAGCTCGTGAAGGGCGCCAGCGGTCCGGGCGCTCAGACGGGAGGCACCAACCCGGCGCAGATCGGCCTCGGCGTTCTCGTTGCCGGCATTGCGACCAACTTCACCCAGGGCGCCGCACAGGCGACCGGACGCCCGACCGACATGATGATCAACGGCGACGGCTTCTTCGTCGTCAACGTCGGCGGCCAGACCCAGTACACCCGCGACGGATCCTTCGACCCGGATGCACAGGGCCGCCTCGTCGGCCCCGGCGGAGCCATCCTCCAGGGCTGGAACGCCGTGAACGGTGTCGTGCAGCAGGGCGGAGCGCTCGGCGACGTGACGATCCCGCTGAAGGCCGTTGCCCCCGCATCCGCTACCACCGCAGGCACGATCACGGGCAACCTGCCATCGACCGCGGCCGTCGGCGACCAGCTGGTACGCGACATCAAGGTCTACGACGCGAACGGCGCCCCGCGCAACCTCACGCTGACCTTCACCCGCACAGCCGGTGGCTGGGATGTGGCGGGCACCGACGGCACGGCCAACGGCACGGGAGCGCTCACGTTCACGAACGGCGTGCTCACGACCGGCGGCACCCTCGCCGTCGGCGGTGTGAACGTCGACCTCACCGGCGTCACCGGATACGCGGACATCACGACCGTCGCCTTCAAGGACCAGAACGGCCGCGCGGCGGGCACGCTCGAATCCTTCACCCTCGACAAGGACGGCACGATCACCGGCCTCTTCTCGAACGGCGAGCGCCAGTCGGTCGGCCGCATCGCCCTCGCGACCTTCGTCAACCCGGGCGGACTCGAGAAGGCCGGCGGATCGACCTACCTGGCCACAGTCAACTCGGGCGCCGCGCAGTTCGGTGGACCCGGCGAAGACGGCCTCGGCAGCCTCCAGAGCGGTTCGCTCGAGATGTCGAACGTCGACCTCTCGCAGGAGTTCACCAACCTGATCGTCGCCCAGCGCGGCTTCCAGGCGAACGCCCGCATCATCACCACCTCCGATGAGGTGCTGCAGGAGCTGACGAACCTGAAGCGCTAGTCTCCGGGACTAAATTGTCCCGTTTGCAGAAGGGCTTCCAGCTCAACGCTGGGAGCCCTTCTCTTTTTTGTCCCGACTGTGCTGAAGCTGGTACCTGCTGCTCAGACACCTCGAATTGCGCTGCTCGTACGGTCGCGCCAAGCAGCGACGCGCCAGGTTACGAGCGGAACCAATCCGGCCAGGCTGATCGGGGCGAGCCAAAACCCCCAAATGAGCAGATCGTGAACACTGCTGTCTCCTACGCCGTCATAGGTTGCCGCCTGTACCCAAGCCATTACCAACAACGTCGATCCGAGCAAGAACGGGGCGCCGAGCACGATTGCCAGACACAACGTCGTAAAGCTGGGAGTGAAGATGGAGCCATCATCGGTCTGCTTCATGGGCCTCAAGCTAGCTCATCTCCTATGCCACCGCGATGCTTCGCTGGTGCCGGCCCTATCGGCCGCGGCTACTGCGGGATGATCTCGGCGAGCAGGTCCTGGACGCGTCGCTTGATCTCGTCCCGGATGGGGCGGACCTCTTCGATCGGGCGGCCGGCGGGATCGGTAAGCTCCCAGTCCTCGTAGCGCTTGCCGGGGAAGATCGGGCAGGTGTCGCCGCAGCCCATGGTGATCACGACGTCCGAGTCTTTGACCGCCTCGGTCGTCAGGATCTTGGGGTCGTTGCCGGCGATGTCGATGCCTACCTCGGCCATCGCTTGGACGGCGATCGGATTGATCTGGTCCTTCGGCTCGGAGCCGGCGGAGAGTACATCGACGCGGCCGCCCGAGAGCTCGCGCATGAAGCCGGCGGCCATCTGGGAACGGCCCGCGTTGTGCACGCAGACGAAGAGGACGGTCGGGTCGGTGGTGTCGGTCATCGTGGTCTCCGGGTCGCGGTCGGGGTCGAGGGATGTGGGCCGCCGCCCTCTCGGAGCGACGGCCCGGAAGGTGTCAGCAGCAGTCGGACGCGCAGGTGCCGTCCGGCAAAACCTGGCACTCGTCGGTGTCGCAGCATCCCATGATGATTCTCCCTTCTTCATCGACGGTTGTCGATGAACTCAGGATGAACGTATACATTGACGTTTGTCAATGTATGGCGCAGAATCGACGCATGGCGATGACCGAGCTCCTCCCGTTGCGCGACCTGCAATCCTGCTGCGCGCCGATCACCAAAGAAGTGATCAGCCAGGAGAACGCGACCTCGGTCGCCAAGGCCATGAAGGCCCTCGCCGATCCCGCGCGGCTCCGGCTGCTCTCGATGGTCGCCGCGCACGAGGACGGTGAGGCCTGCGTTTGCGACCTCACCGAACCCCTCGCACTGTCCCAGCCGACGGTCTCGCACCATTTGAAGATCCTGGTCGAGGCTGGCTACCTCAGCCGCAGCAGGCGCGGCACCTGGGCGTACTACCGGATCGTGCCGGGCTCCTCGACACGGTCTCGTCGTTTCTCGCCACCGTCTGACGTCGCCTTCGCCAGCGTCGTCAGGCGCGCGCGATCTCCTTCTTCCAACGGGCCGAGTACGCGACGGGCATGAACCCCACGGCTTCGTTGACGTCGAGCATGTGGCGGTTGTCCTCGGCGTTGATGGTCTCGACGACGGTGCTGTCGGGGAACCTCGTGGACAGCTCGCGCAGGTTCACCAGCTTCAGCAGCATCCCGAGTCGATGGCCCCGATGGTCGGAGAGCACCAGCGTGTCCATCTGATCGGCGGGTCGGCCGGCTTCTTCCGGCACGCCGAGTTCGGTGTAGCCGGCGACTTTCCCGCTCGCGTCGTGGAGCACGATCGTGGTGAGTACCCCGCGGGGACTCTCCGCCCAGATGTCGTCGAACTCGCGAATCCGGTCGGCCGTCCAGACGTCCTCGGTCTGCTCGATACCGGCGTTCGGGGTGTCGGTACTCATCCGCGTGCGCATGAGCGCCATGCCGTCCAGCCACTCCTCGGGCGTGCGACCCTCCCAAGTCACTGTCCGATACCCGGCTGCGGCGGCGAGCGTCTCAGCGAGGCGCGCTGGGAACACTGCAGGATCGACCGGCAGGGGAGGGCGCTCAAGCGACCCACCTGCTCGAGCGAGAATCCGTAGTACTGCAGGAAGCGGGTCGAGGCGAGGTCTGTCGGCACCGATCCGAAGCCGGTCGGAGCGGGGATGCTGTCGCCAGCGACGCCCGCAGGATAGGTCGTCTGATTCTGGACGGTCGTACGTCCTTCGTCCCGGGCCACCTGTTCGAGCCGCTCGTAGAGGGCGGAGCCGATTCCCCGGCCCCGGAACTCGGGGAGGACGGATACGGCGCACCAGCACTCGCCCGCACCGTTCGGCAGTGCCACATTGCCTCGGCCGACGACCTGACCGTCGACCTTGGCGACGAACCCGATCATCCGAACGGAGCTGTCCTTCCAAGCGGGCAGCCATTCCGCGGCTGTGAAGTACTCCGGGGCGCCGCCGCGCTGCTCGGATTCGACAACGCTTCTCACCCCCGTGAAGGCGATGAAATCGGCGGCGTCCGGTGAATCGACGGTGGCGGGGACGGTGAGCGGGGAGATGGTGAACGTCGAAGTAGACGTGTTGTTGCGTGAAGAGAGCATGGGAAACCTTCTGAGAGCAGGATCGATCGACTCACCCACGGCGTGGGGAGGATGGGAGTCGCTGCTAGAAGATCACGGGTGACAGTGTTCCACAGGGGTCTGCCGCGGCGCAATAACCACGCCGTGGAGATCAGGCGCGGACGCGCAGCCCGTCGATCGCGAGCTCGACGACCTTCGTACGCTGTGCGTCGTCGACGAAGGCGACCCCGGCGATGCCGGAGACCATGCGCACCACGTCGTCGATGGCGACGTCGTCGCGGACGACACCCGCGCGCTGAGCCCGATCGAGCAGCGGAGCACCGCCGTCGTAGATGGCCGTGCGGCAGGTGAGCAGCACGGGGGAGTCCTTGTTGAGGCCGTCGAGGAGGGCGTGCTTGGTGCCGATGTAGCTCACGAAGCGGTGCAGCCAGGTGGTGAGCGCCTGCCAGGGCTCGAGGGACTCGGCCTCGTGCGCCGCGCGCACGACCGACTCGACCTCATCCACGTAGACCGCCTCGATCAGCGCGTCGCGAGTGGGGAAGTTGCGGTAGAGCGTGCCGATGCCCACGCCGGCGCGGCGAGCGATGTCTTCGAGGGATGCGCTGCTGCCGTTGGCGGCGAACGCCTCCCGCGCGGCTGCGAGCAGCGCGTCGAAGTTGCGGCGCGCGTCGGCTCGCTGTGGGCGGTGCGCGATCAGCTGGATGTCGGTGTCGGTCATCAGGGTCCTCCGGAGAAAAGACTTGCGTACCGGAGGCCCCTCCGCTAATCTATTAACCGGAGGATGCCTCCGATCGGAGCCTCCCTCCAATTCTAGCCGATTTTCGTTCGGCACACCCCTGAGAACGGAAAGATCTCCCATGTCTCGATCCCATCCAGCCCGCACTTTCGCCATCCTGGCGCTCAGTGTCGGCTCCTTCGCCACTCTGCAATCGCTCGTGGTGCCCGTCTTGCCCGTGATCCAGCGGGATCTCGGCACCACCACATCCGGAGCCACCTGGACGATGACCGCCTGGCTCATCTCGGCCGCCGTCGCCACACCACTGCTCGGCCGCGTCGGCGACATGGTCGGAAAACGGCGCATCTTCGTGCTGGCGCTGCTGGCCGTCGCCCTCGGCTCGATCGTCGCGGCCCTCGCCCCGAGCATCGGCGTCCTCATCGTCGCCCGTGTCATCCAGGGCGTCGGCGGTGCGATGTTCCCGCTCGCGTTCGGAATCGTGCGCGACGCGTTCGCCGCGCACCGGCTGCCCTCCGCCATCGGGGCGCTGGCCTCGATCATCGCGATCGGCAGCGGTCTCGGAACGGTCCTTGCCGGGCCGCTCGCGGATGTACTCGGCTGGCGGGGCCTGTTCCTCGTTCCCGTCGTCTTCACCGTCACCGCGGCGGTTCTCGCGCGCATCTTCATCCCCGAGTCGGAGACCCGGGCGGCCGGTGGGGTGAACCCCTGGGCCGCCATCCTGCTCTCCGGATGGCTTGTCGCTCTGCTCCTCCCGCTCAGCACAGGCAGCCAGTGGGGCTGGGGATCACCGCTCGTCGTCGGGCTGTTCGTGGCCGCCTGTCTGCTCCTCGCCGGATGGATCGTCGTCGAACTGCGCTCGCGGCAGCCGTTGGTCGACATGCGCATGATGAGGCTGCCCGGAGTGTGGGCCATGAACGCCGCCGCCGTCTTCATCGGCGCTTCGATGTTCGCCGTGTTCTCGTTCTTCCCGCGATTCGTTCAGATCCCGACCTCGACGGGCTACGGGCTGGGCGCATCCGTCTCGGAGTCGGGTCTGCTCATGCTTCCGATGCTCGTGACCATGGCGATCACCGGCTTCCTCAGCGGTCCGCTCGCCCGGTTCATCGGGTTCCGGATGCAGGTCATCATCGCCAGCTCGATCATCGCGGTCTCGAGTGTCGCCATCGGCCTCTGGCACTCCACGCTGCTCGAGGTCTCGCTCGAGGCCGGGGTCTTCGGAATCGGGCTCGGACTCGTCTACGCGGCCATCTCCAGCGTGGTCGTCCAGAGCGTTCCGCCCACGCAGACCGGCGTGGCGAGCGGGATGAACACGAACCTCCGCACCGTCGGTTCGGCGATCGGAGCGGCCGTGATGACCGCCCTGGTCACCGGAGCGACCGGCGCCGATGGCCTCGCGGCGGAATCGGGTTACACCGACGGCTTCGTGACGGCCGGCATCCTGGCTCTCGGAGCGGTCGCCGTGACCGTGCTGTCCGTGGTGCTGGCGCGCAAGCCGCGCACGCAGCAGGCGGCTGAGGTCGTCACAACGGCCGAGTCTCCGTTCGCGGAGAGCGAGGTCGAGGTCGAGGCGGACGCCGAGGCCGAAGCGGAGCCTGTGCTCGCCTGAGCATCGCGTCCGCCCGGTCGCAATGCGTCAGAGCGTGACGCTCGCCCCGGGCGCAAGAAGCACCAGGCGATCCGAGACGCCCTCGGCGGCGAAAGCGCCGGCGAGCGTCTCGGGTCCCTGTGTGAAATGCGCCCAGCCCTCGGTGTGCACCGGGATGATCGCCCGCGCATCCAGGATCGCAGCCGCCCGTGCGGCCAGTCTGCTCGTCAGCGTCAGGTACGCGTCGAGCCTGGCGGTGCGGGCGGCTCCGGCGAAGAGGAGCGCGATGTCGATCGGACCTGCATTCAACTCGACCTCCTCGACGACCCGCAGTGAGACGTTGTCCCCGCTGACGTAGACGGTCGGGATGTCGTCGCCCGAGAGCACGAAGCCGATCACCGGGCCCGATGAGGCGTCGGCGCCATCGGGGCCGTGCTGTGCGGGAACGGCCGAGATGCGCATCCGTAAACCGTCGGGGCGGTCGATGTCGAGGTGATGCCACGGTTCGAGGCCGGTCGTGGTGCCGCCCAAACGATCGGCGGCGAGGGTCGTCGTGACCACCAAGGGCACCGACGGCAAGAACTCCCGCCCGGCGACGTCGAGGTTGTCAGGATGCTGGTCGTGCGACAGCAGCACCACATCCACCGGTCCCAACTCCTCGGGTGTCACGGCCGGACCGACGGTCTTGACCAGCACGCGCGGGCCACTCGGATGGTCGCCGGGAGGATCGAATGTGGGGTCGGTGAGGATGCGCAATCCGCCCAGTTCGATCAACGCGGTCGGGCCGCCGATGAGGCGGACCCGAACTCGTTCGGCAGGCACGGTTTCACTGGGCACAGGATCGATGGGCACGGGCCCGATCCTGCCACCATCCCCGCGCGAATAGGCTCGGCGTATGCCGATTCTCAGCGAACTGGGCCCGACGCTCATCGGCGTGCTTCTGTTGGCCGCGCTCGCGACCGCGGTGCTCGCCGCCTACGGCGTTCCGCACCGTTGGGCACCCTTGCTCGCCATCCTTCGAGGTGCCCTGCAGCTCGCCGTGATCAGCGTCATCCTGTCCGGCGTGATCACGAGCCCGGTTTGGGTCGGGCTCGCCCTCGCGGTCATGTTCTGCGTGGCCGCCGGCACGGCGACCCACCGGATCGGTTGGTCGCTGGACCACGCGCTGATGATGGCTGCGGCGATGGCGCTCGGCATCACCGTGACTCTCGGGATCGTGTTCGTCAGCGGAGCGATCGAGTTCTCGCCGCGCTACGTGCTCGCCATCGGCGGCATCATCATCGGCAACTCGATGAGCATCGCGACCCTGACGGGTCGGCGGTTCACCGAAGGGGTGAACGACCACTGGGACGAGGTCGAGGGGTGGCTGGCGCTCGGGGCGACCCCGCGCGTCTCGACCCTCGAACTGACAAGGAACGCGATCTACGGCGCGCTCATCCCGTCGGTCGACCAGACGAAGACGACGGGGCTCGTGACCCTGCCGGGAGCGTTCGTCGGCGCGATCTTCGGTGGCGTCTCACCGCTTGAGGCGGGGCGTTTCCAGGTGGTCGTGCTCGCGGGGATCATGGCGGCCGGCGCGATCACCGCAGTGATCGTGGCGGCATGGCTGGCGCCGGTTCGGCAGCGGCCCGCCCGGCTGACCTAGCCTGCAGAGGTTGCGGTGGTCCCTGTCAGCGCCTGAGGGATCAGCGCGCGAACCTTGTCTGGCTGGTTCGACAGCACGACCACGTCCACGCGCCGGTTGGCGGCGAGGTCCTGGTCGGTGGCACCGGTGGCCGTCGCGAGCGGCCTCGCCGAGCCGAAGCTGACGGCGGCGATGCGCTCCTGGGGGAACGTGTCGACCTCGACGAGGTGGCGCAGCACCGCTGTCGCACGGCCCGCGGACAACTCCCAGTTGGTCGGATACGGCGCTCCCGGCTGGCGGAAGTCGGCGTGACCCTCCACCGACACCTGGTACGGCGTGGGTGCGAGCAGGGGGCCGATGTCGCTCAGCACCTTCGTCGCGGTAGCGCTCAGCTCGGCGCGGTTCGACGCGAAGAACGTCTCGTTGCCGACAAGGCCGATGGTGAGCCCGCGCTCGTCGATCTTCATGGTCACCGCATCCTGAAGCCCGTCTTTGCCGAGGGCGGTCAGGATGCGGTCCCGCAGCGCTTTGAGATTGTCCGCCTCGACCTGCGCGAGGGAGAGATCGGTGTGCTTGCCCTGCTCGTCGACCTGTTTCGGCGGGACGATCACACCGACGGCCGTGTCGACCTTCTGCGACTTGACCTGACCGAATCCGGTGGCGAGCGAGTCCTTCAGCTCCGCGAACTTCTTCTGGTCGACGGTCGACATGGCGAAGAGCACGATGAACATGCACATGAGCACGGTGACCATGTCCATGTAAGAGGCCATCCAGCGCTCTTCGTTCTCGTGCTCCTCCTCCGGCTCATGCCGGCGTCGCCGTTTGGCGCTCATTGCTAAGCGGCTTCCTTGAGCTTGTCAGCTTTGCCCTTGTCGGCCTTGGCCTTATCCGCCTTGGCTGGGCCGGCATCCGGAACCATGGCCCGCAGACGCTCACTGAGCAGACGCGGCTGACTGCCGGCCTGGACGGCGAGCACGCCCTCCATCAGGAGCGTCATGCGATCGACCTCGAGGTCGGCGAGGCGGCGCAGACGCGCGCCGAGGGGAAGCCAGAGGAAGTTGGCAGAGAGGAGGCCCCAGAGTGTGGCGACGAAAGCGCTCGCGATCAGGGGGCCGAGGTGGCCGGGATCGGCGAGGTTCTCGAGCACATGCGTGAGAGAGACCACGGTGCCGATGATGCCGATCGTGGGCGCGTATCCGCCCATCGCGGAGAAGAACTTGGCGGCGACGCGGTCCTTCTTCGAGCGCGTGGCGATCTCGTCTTCGAGCAGGATGCGCAGCTCATCCCCATCGGTGCCGTCAGCGATGTTCTGCAGGGCGCGTTTGAGGAAGGGATCGGTGACGATGTCCGCCTCCTGCTCCATCGCAAGGAGTCCGTTCGCGCGGGCCTTCTCGGCGAGCCCGACGACCTGCTCGATCACGCGCTCGGGGGTTCGACCTTGCCGCGGAACGCGCCGGGCAGAGCCTTCATCGCGACGAAGAAGTCCTTGATGGTGCCGCTCGCGATGCCCACGGCGATCGTCGCACCGAACACCAAGATCATGGGTGCGGGCAGCACGAGGGCGCTCAGGCTGGCGCCCTCCATCGTCACCATGGCGACGACAGAGCCGAACGCCAGGACGATGCCGATTATGGTTGCGGGATCCATCTACTTCTTCCTTGCTCGCAGGGGAACGGCATGGAGGGGGTCGGTGCGCGGTGCGCCCTCGTCGCCCCCGTCCGCGTCGTCGATGGATCCGGCGGGCGGCACCAGGCCGAGCTGGGGCGAGCCGTTCGCGCGGGTCGGACCGGCCATCGGCAGGTCGTGGGCCAGAGCGATCACTCGGGCGCGGTATGCGGCGATCTTCTCGATCACCTCGGCCATGCTCTCGGTGACGATGAACTTGGCTCCGTCGACCATCACGAGGGTGGTGTCGGGGCTGGCGTGGATGCGCTCGATGAGGTCAGGGTTGACCGCAAACTGGCTATCGTTCAACCGTGTGACGACGATCATGGCGCAAATCCTGGTCCCGGCCCCGGGTGAGCCGTCACAGGAGCACTATCGGCCGGGAGTGCCGTGCCGTAAGCCTGAACGCCTGCGTTTCTGCGGCGATGCGCGTCGCTGCTGCGCCGCATCCTGAGCCGCCGTGTCGCCCCTGTGGAGAGGGCGGCCTGTGGAGTCGTGCGAAAAGTGCGGTTCGGGCCCTCGCAACCGCACTTTTCGCACGATCGGACGGCGGGGAGGGCGGGATGCGCGGGGGCGGCGTTAGCGGAGGAGGGGGAGGTAGATCGTGTCGACGATCTCTTCGATGTCGCGGACGGGGATGGGACGCAGCGTCATCATGAACTCCTGGCGCACGAGGTCGAACGGCAGGCTCGTGATACGCGGGGTGAGCTTGGCTGGGTCGATCTCGCCGCGCGCCACCGCCCGGTCCAGGATGATCTTGGTCGGGCTGGTGCGATCGCCGAGGATGACGTCGCGCAGGTCGGCCGGCGCGGTGCCGGTCTCCTCGTAGTACGCGCCGAGACGGACGCTCAGCACGGCCGCGACGGCGAGGCGCGACTCGTTGGCTTGCACGAGTAGGGCGATGACGTCGCCGCGCAGTGTCCCGGTGTCGGGGACCGGGCGCTGGTCGCGCACGCCGGAGCGACGGATGGCCGCGAGCACGAGCTCCTGCTTGGTCGCCCAGCGGCGGTAGACGACGGGCCGGCTCGTTCCCGCGCGGGTGGCCACGGCGTCGATCGTGAACGCGCTGTACCCGGCGTCGACGAGCTCGTCCCAGGCGGCGTCGAGGAGGGCGGCCTCCAAGACCTCGCCGCGCCGTCGGCGAACGGGCTCGGAAGCAGCGGCCTCGGCGGCAGGTTCCTCGGAGGCGTCTCGAACAAGATCCACTTGCGTATCCTATCGCACCGGTCTACGCTCGCACTTAAGATACAGCAACGTACCTAAAGGAAGATGATGACCGAGAAGGACCGCCTTGATCCCGGCGTGATGAGGATCGCGATCGTGCTGCTGGTCGGCGCGATGGCCGTCGTGTTCGATACGACGATCGTGAGCGTCGCGCTGCATACCCTCGCGACCGAGCTGCACGCATCCGTCGACACGATTCAGTGGGTGAGCACCGGATACCTGCTCGCGCTGGGCGTGACCATCCCGATCGTGGGCTGGGCTCAGCAACGGTTCGGCGGCAAGCGACTGTGGATCGCGGCGCTCTCGATCTTCTTGCTCGGCTCCGTACTCTGCAGCTTGGCCTGGGATGCGCCGAGCTTGATCACCTTCCGGGTCGTGCAGGGCATCGGTGGCGGCATCATGCTCCCGCTGCTCTCGACCCTCGTCATGCAGGCGGCGGGCGGGCGGAGCCTCGGGCGCATGATGTCGGTCGTCAGCCTGCCCGCCGTGCTCGGGCCGATCCTCGGTCCGGTGCTGGGCGGCCTGATCCTGAACACCCTGCCGTGGCAGTGGCTGTTCTGGGCGAACGTGCCGTTCTGCGTCGTCGGGATCGTGCTCGCGGCCCGAATGCTGCCGAAGGACGAATCCGCGAAGCGGTCGCGACTCGATGTGCTGGGACTGCTGCTGCTCTCGCCGGCGATGGTCGGCATCCTGTACGGGCTGTCGAATGTGGGCCGGGACGGGGGATTCGCACGCGCCGACGTGCTGATCCCGCTCATCGCAGGCCTGGTGCTTCTCGCCGGGTTCGTCATCGAGGGGATGCGCAAGGGCGAGCGCGCACTGGTCGACCTGCGGCTGCTCTCGCGTCGCCCGGTCGCCTCGGCCTCAGCCCTCCTCTTCCTGTCCGGCGCCTCCCTCTATGGAGCGATGCTGCTGCTCCCGCTCTACTGGCAGGAGGTGCGGGGTCAGGATGCGCTGGGCGCCGGCCTGCTCCTCGTGCCGCAAGGCATCGGCACGCTCCTCAGCCGAACGCTGGCCGGACGGCTCACCGACAGGATCGGCGCCCGCTGGGTCTCCGTGGTCGGGTTCGCGATCGTCGGGCTGGCCACGGTTCCCTTCGCGTTCGCGACGCCGACGACGAACGTGTGGCTGCTCATGGCAGCCCTCCTGGTGCGCGGGTTCGGCCTCGGCGCCGTCACCATACCGCTGATGACGGCGGCGTTCATGGGCCTGGAGCGGTCGGCGGTGCCGCACGCGAGCATCCTGACCCGGATCGCGACGCAGATCGGCGGCTCGTTCGGTGTCGCGCTGCTCGCGGTGATCTTGCAGGGGGCAGCGGTCGGCGCTCATGGACTCGCAGGGATAGCGGATGCGTTCGACCAGGCATTCTGGTGGGCGGTCGGTTTCACTGTGGTCGCGATCGTGCTCTCGCTCCTGCTCCCGGGCCGTCCGAAGGCGGTCGAGGAGGAACCTCAGAAGGTCGAAGCGACAAGCGCCTAACGGGTGGCGCGGGTCGGCCGATAGTCGCGTCCGTGACCATCCTGCAAGCCGACTCCGACGCCGCCGCGGCACTGGTGTACGACTTTCGCCGGCCGACGACCCTCGCTCGCGAGCACTCGCGCGTGCTCGAGCTCGCGTTCGAGACGTTCGCCCGTCAGTGGGCCACGCAGCTCACCGCGAAGGTGCGCGTGCTCAGCCAGGTGACCTGCGACGCGGTCGCGATGCAGACCTACGACGAGTACGCCGCCTCGCTGCCGCCGACCACCTCGATGGTGCTGTGCGAGCTCGACGGCATTGCGCCGAAGGGTGTCATCCAGTTTCCGACGACCGCCGCGCTGTCGTGGGTGAACGCGATGCTCGGCGGACAGGGCACCCCGACGACCGAGGAGCGCACCTTCACGCAGATCGAGCATGCGCTCGTGCGGCGCCTGATGGACGACGCTCTCGAAGACCTGCGGTACTCGCTCGGCTCGCTGCTGGTCACGCCCATCGCCGTCGACGCGATCCAATACAACTCGCAGTTCGCCCAGGCGGCAGCGACGGCCGAGCTGATGATCGTCGCCGGCTTCAGCCTGCGTGTGGGCGAGAACGCCTCGACCGCCACGCTCGCACTTCCCGCATCCGTGCTGCTTCCGCAGCTGGGTGAGACCAACCCGACCAGCAGCACCGAGAACGCCCGCGAGCTGGTCGACGCGCAACTGGCGCACGTTCCGGTCGAGGTGTCGCTGCGGCTGGCGCCCGCGCACGTGCGACCGAGCGTCGTTCTGGGACTTGCGGTGGGCGACCTGCTGCCGCTCCCGCATCCGCAGCACCGGCCGTTCGACCTGGCCGTCGGCGGACAGCCCATCGGCGAGGCAGCGCTCGGGGCCAGTGGGTCACGCCTCGCCTGTGTGATCGTGAGAACAGAGGACTGAGATGAGTAACACCGCAACGAGTACGGCAACCGATTCCCGCATCGACCCGGCGACCCTTGCGCTCGCCGCTGCGCGCGCGCTGACCGGGGTGCTGCCGACCGGCGCATCCCTCACCCCGCGTCTGCACACGACCGGCGGCTTCGTCGGCGCCACCTCGCAGGCCGTGGTCGCCACGTTCGTCGGCGCTGTCTCGGCCGATCTGGCCGTGGTGCTTCCGGATGTCCCGCAGCTCGTCGACGAGGCCGCAGAGGCCTCGCCTGTCGTCGCAGTTCAGGATGTGCTGCAGCCCGCCCTCGAGGCCGCCAGCGACACCTTCGGCGCCGGCGTGCTGGACGACGCCCGCGTCGAAGACGCCTCCGACCTCTTCGCCGACCGCGAGACCGTCGTCTTCGAGCTCGCCGGCCCGTCGGGGATCGCGGGCTGGTTCGCCGTGCGCATCCGTCAGAGTGCTGCAGACGCGCGCGGGCCGATCGGCTCGTACGCCGGCAAGCTCGGCCGCATCAGCAACGTCGAGATGGCACTGACGGTCGAGATCGGCCGCACTCGGATGCCCGTGCGCGAGGTGCTCGCGCTGGAACCCGGCGCCGTGATCGAGCTCGACCGCTCCGCAGGATCGCCGGCCGACGTGCTGCTGAACGGGCGCCTGATCGCCCACGGCGAGATCGTGGTCGTCGACCAGGACTACGCCGTGCGCATCACCAAGATCCTCGACGCCGCTGAAGATCTGGACTGATTCGAACCGTGGACACCGTTTTCATCGCCCTTCGAGTACTCGTCGTGCTCGGGGTCATCGTCACGCTGCTGTGGTACGTGCAGCGACGGCTGACCAAGGGCAAGAGCGGCACGAGCGGCCGGGGTGGCCGTGTGCGTCGCGGGAACGCCGTGACGGTGGTGGGCCGGCAGGGCGTCGGCTCGAAGGCGTCGGTGGTCGTCGTGGATGTCGACGGCACCCGGTTCGTGCTCGGCGTCACCGAGCGCGCGGTCAACGTGCTGCACTCGGGGGAGCGTCCGATCGACCTCGAGGCCGAGGTCACACGCCTGAACCCGGTTCGTAAGACGTTCGCAAAGCCGATCGAGCGAACCAGCACGACAACGACGGAGAACGAGAACCGAACGCCGACGCAGGATGCGTCGAGCGATGAACGACCAAGGCAGGATGCCGAATATCTGAATGCGCAGCAACGCGCATCCGTTTTCGACGAGGCCCTCAAGGGCTCGATCCTGTCACCGGCAACGTGGAGACAGGCGAGCTCGGCGGTGCGGCCCCGAAAGTGAGGGGCACAGCTGTGAGGGGCACAGCAGCAGCCGGCCGTCTCATCCGGTCTCCGCGCTTCGTTGTCGCGATCGTCCTCGGAGTGATCGCCGCGATCGCGCTCGTGCTCATCTCGTCGAACGTGGTGCACGCCGCACAGCTGCCGATGGTTCCGGAGCCCGTTCCGACGCCGACCGGTCCGGCCGGTCCGGGTTCGGGTGGCACCGGCGGGGTGACCATCGACATCAACGGGCCGAACGGAACACCGTCGGCGGCCATCCTGACCCTGCTCGGGATCACGCTGCTCTCAGTGGCGCCCGCGCTGCTGCTGATGATGTCGTCGTTCACGAAGATCTTCGTCGTGCTTGCGCTGACCCGCAACGCGCTCGCGCTCCCCTCGATCCCGCCGAACCAGGTACTCGCTGGTCTCGCGCTCTTCCTCAGCCTGTTCATCATGAGCCCGGTCCTGGTCGACATCAACAACCACGCGGTGCAGCCGTATCTCAACGGTCACATCGACTTCACGGCGGCGGTGCACGCGGCTGAGGCTCCGTTGCGCGGATTCATGCTCAAGCACGTGCGTGAGGAGGACATCGCGCTGATGACCCGTGCCGCGGGCCAGGCCAATCCGGCCAGCCCGGCCGCGGTGCCGATGCTCACGCTCATCCCCGCGTTCATGATCTCCGAGCTGCGTGCCGCTTTCATCATCGGCTTCGTCATCTTCGTGCCGTTCCTCGTGATCGACATGGTGGTCTCGGCGGCCCTGATGTCCATGGGCATGATGATGCTGCCGCCCGTCATGATCTCGCTCCCCTTCAAGATCCTGCTGTTCATCCTGGTCGACGGATGGGGTCTCATCATCACCTCGCTGATCACGAGCTATCGGAGCGGCTGATGAACACCAACGCCATTCTCGACATCGCGATGCAGGGGCTCCTGATCACCGCGAAGCTCGCCGCGCCCATCGTGATCACGGCCCTGGTGGTCGGTTTCGCGATCTCGCTCATCCAGTCGATCACGCAGATCCAGGAGGTCACCCTCTCGTTCGTGCCCAAGGCGGCGGCGGTCGGGGTGGCGATGCTGATCTGCGGGCATTGGATGATCTCCGAGATGATCTCCTTCACGCACGTGCTGTTCGAGCAGATCCCGATCCTCCTCGGCAGTGCCGGATGAACATCCCCATCGACCTGGGTTCCATCGAGGCGATTGCACTGGCATCGCTGCGAATGGTCGCGTTCATCGTGATCGCCCCGCCTTTCTCGTACAACGCCATCCCCCTGCAGATCAAAGGGATGCTCGCGATCGGCCTCGGCATCGCCGTCGCACCCCGGGTGTCCGTGGGCTATCAGTCGGGCGACATCGGGATCTTCTTCCTCGATCTGCTGAAGGAGCTGGCGGTCGGGGCGACCCTCGGGTTCCTGGTGTTCCTCGTGTTCGCGGCGATCCAGTCGGCGGGAAACCTGGTCGACCTGTTCGGCGGCTTCCAGCTCGCACAGGCGTTCGACCCGCAGTCGATGATCAACGGCGCCCAGTTCACCCGGATGTTCCAGATGACGGCGCTGGCGCTGCTCTTCGCATCCGGCGGCTACCAGCTGATCATCGGGGGTCTGGTCCGGTCGTACGACGCGATTCCGCTTGCGGCCGGCATCGACCTGGGAGATCCGGTCAAGGAGATGGTCAACGGCGTCACGCAGATGTTCCTCTCCTCGGTGCAGATCGCCGGGCCGCTCATCGTCGTGCTGTTCCTCGCCGATGTCGGGCTCGGTCTGTTGACGCGAGTCGCTCCCGCGCTCAACGCGTTCTCGCTCGGCTTCCCGCTGAAGATCATGCTCACCGTGGTGCTCGCCGCCATCGTGTTCGTCGCCCTCCCGGGTGTCGTCGAGGGACTCACGAACACCGCCGTCAAGACGATGTTGGGGGTGGGCTGATGAGCGACGCTCAGGAGCGCACCGAACAGGCCACCGAGAAGCGGATGAAGGAAGCCCGCTCCAAGGGCAAGCTCGCCAAGTCGATGGACCTGACCGCCTGGATCGGCGTCGGCGCCGCCGCGATCATGCTCCCGTTCACGATCGATCTGGGCAGCAAGGCCGGTGTCGAGCAGGTGTTCTCGATCAAGACGATCATCGAGAATCCCGACCCGGAGGCGGCGTTGGAGATGCTCGGGGAGGGGCTCGCCAGCATCCTGAACACCATCGGCCCGCTGCTCGTGGTGACGGCGCTCGCCGTGGTCGCGGGCGCGGCGGTGCAGGGCGGTATCCACTTCAAGAAGTTCGAGGGCAAGTACGAGCAGTTCAACCTCGTGCAGGGCATCGGGCGGGTGTTCGGGTTCCGGGCCCTCTGGGAGGGAGCGAAGACGCTCCTGAAGTCGGGCGTCGTGGCTATCGGGCTCTACCTCGTGGTGCAGGGTCTGATGCCGGTGCTGCTGATGGCGGGAAGCCTGCCCCTGAACTCGCTGCTGTCCGCAGCGGCGAGCGGCGCGGGCGGCTTGCTGCAGGCGGCGGTCGGAGCCGGTCTCGTGCTCGCCGGGCTCGACGTTTTGGTCGTGATGCGCCGCAACCGCAAGCAGACCCGCATGACCAAGCGCGAGATCCGGGACGAGAACAAGAACTCCGACGGCGATCCCCTGGTGAAGTCGCAGCGTCGTTCGCGGCAGCTCGCCATGAGCCGCAACCGCATGATCGGCGCGATCGGGGGCTCGGATGTGGTGCTCGTGAACCCGACGCACATCGCCATCGCGATCAAGTACGAGCCCGGCAAATCCGCGCCCCGCGTCGTGGCGAAGGGTGCGGGGAACATCGCCCTGCGCATCCGTGAGAAGGCCGAGGAGGAACGCGTGCCGATCGTCAAAGACATCCCGCTCGCCCGCGCGCTGCACAGCAGCTGTCAGCTGGGCGACGAGATCCCCGTGGAGCTCTACAACTCTGTCGCACGCGTGCTCGCCTTCGTCATGGCGTTGAAGGCTCGCGGCTCGGCGCACGGGTTCCACACGATGACCACACCGGCGGTGACCTCGACGGCGCCGTCGCCGACGCCCGTGACAGCACCGGCAAGCAGCTCGCCCGCACTCGCAGGAGGTAACCGATGAAATCGACCGCCGCCAAAGTCACGGTCCCGATCGGGGTCGTCGGCATCATCATGCTGCTGGTCGTGCCTGTCCCGGCCTGGCTGCTCGACACCCTGATCATCGTCAACATCATGCTGGCGCTCGTGATCCTGCTCACGACGATGTTCGTGAAGAAGCCGCTCGACTTCTCCGTGTTCCCGTCGCTGCTGCTCGTGGCGACGCTCTTCCGGCTCGGTCTCAACGTCGCGTCGACACGTCTCGTTCTGGGCGAGGGATACGCGGGCCAGGTGATCCAGGCGTTCGGACACGTGGCCGTTGGCGGCTCGATCATCATCGGGGCGGTGGTGTTCCTCATCCTGATCGTCATCCAGTTCATCGTGGTGACGAAGGGTGCCGAGCGTGTGGCCGAGGTGGGCGCTCGCTTCACCCTCGATGCCATGCCCGGCAAGCAGATGGCGATCGACGCCGATCTGAATGCCGGCCTGATCACCGAGGACCAGGCGCGCAGCCGCCGTGCCGAAGTGTCGGCCGAGGCCGACTTCTACGGAGCGATGGACGGCGCCTCGAAGTTCGTGAAGGGTGACGCGATCGCGGGCATCCTGATCATCGTCATCAACGTGGTCGGCGGCATCGCGATCGGGATGATCCAGCGCGGCATGAACATCGGCGACGCGGTCAACCACTACACGCTGCTGACGATCGGCGACGGACTCGTCACACAGATCCCCGCGCTGCTCATGGCGGTCTCGACCGGCATGATCGTGACCCGGTCCAACGCCGAGAGCGACATCGGAACCACGGCGAGCGGCCAGCTGAGCCAGTCGCGCAACGCCCTCACGATCGCCGGATGCGCTGCCATCGTCATGGCGATCATCCCCGGCATGCCGCCGATCCCGTTCGTGCTCGTCGGCGCGGGATTGATCCTCGCTGCGCAGCGGCTCAAGACCTCCCAGGCCGCGGCTGCCAAAGCGGCGGCGGCGAAGACCGCGATAGCGAACGCGGGACGCAGCGACAGCTCGGACGACCTGCTCGAGCAGATGCGGGTCCACGCGCTGGAGATCACCCTCTCGCCCGACCTCGTCGACATCGTGAGCGGCTCATCGGACGACCTGCTCGCGCGCGTTCGCGCCCTGCGTCGCAAAATCGCGCTCGACCTTGGGATCATCGTTCCGCCCGTCCGCACGCGGGACAGCGCGGATCTGCCGCCCTCGACCTACGTGATCAAGATCGCCGGGATCGAAGCAGGTCGTGGCCAGGCGCCATCGGGCCGGGTGCTCGCGCTCGGCGACATGCTCGACGCCCTCCCCGGAACACCCACGGTCGAGCCGGTCTTCGGGCTCGGCGCCAAGTGGATTCCGAGCGAGATGCGCCACAGCGCCGAACTCGGCGGGGCTACCGTGATCGATCGCGTGTCCGTGCTGATCACACACCTGTCGTCGATCATCACCTCGAACGCCGCGAGGCTGCTGACCCGCGAGGATGTGCGCCAGCTCACCGAGGGCGTCAAACAGGTCAACCCGTCGGCGGTGGACGAACTGGTGCCCAACCTGCTCACTCTCGCTGAGGTTCAGCGGGTGCTGCAGGGGATGCTGGTGGAGCAGGTCGCGATCAACGATCTTCCGCGCATCCTGGAGGCTCTCGCACTGCGGGCCAAGGTGTCGAACGACCCGGAGGGGCTGGTCGAGGCGGCCCGCGCATCCCTCGGACCGGCGATCGTGGCCCCGCACCTCGACGGTGGGACGCTGCGCGTCATCATGATCGATCCGGGTCTGGAGCAGGCAATGCTCGAAGGGTTGCGCCCGTCCGAGTCCGGCACGCAGATCGTGCTCGACCCGATGCGCCTGGAGGCGGTGCTCGGTTCGCTGCGGCAGACGGCCGAGAGCCTCGACGACGCCGGAGTGAGTGCCGTACTGGTGTGTGCGCCCGCGTTGCGCCCGGCGGTGCGACGCCTCGTCGCCGGGCAACTGAACGGGCTCGCGGTGCTGTCGTACCAGGAGGTCACGGCGGTGCAGACCGCCATCGAGACCGTCGGGGTGGTGCGCGTTGCGGAACCGATCGCGGCCTGAGTGGTTCGGGGCAGCTGAGGCCGCTGCGGTCGCGGAGGTGGATGCGGACGGGCCTGCCGCCGGAAGCGCCGCCGCGCTCGTCGGCGACGGATCTTTCGGCGAAGACGGGCCGGGCGACTTCTCCCGACCGGGCGACGGGTACGTCTCGAGCGGCGGTGGCGGTGCCGAACGTCACGACGATCCTGACGCCCCCGTGCTCCCCGCCGTCTCGACGAGCAGCCTCGCGTTCCAGGCCATTCTCGACGACCTCGTGCGCACCGTCGGCGACACCGAGCTTCAGCCCGCCGCGCCCACATCCGCTCCCGCTCCCACTGCCGACCAGACAACAAGGGGTCGCAACACGCCGTCTCAGGATGCGCGTGACGGCGAGTCGCGCCCCCTCGATCAGGAGGTCGGCGTTCCCGAGCCGAGTGTTCCCCACTCCCTCCTCCCGCAGCCCCGGGTTCCCACGACGGCGGGTCCCGTCCCGGCCCTGCTGCGCGGACGCGGCGACCTCACGCTCGTCGTCGGCCTCGGGACGGATGCGGTCGCCGCCGCAAGGATGCTCGCCGAGGCGATCGGCGACGCCGAGGTCAGGCCCGGCGGATGCGCGCGAGCAGCCGCGCCCCGTGTCGACGATCGCCGCGGCGCATTGCGCGCCCGGGCGGACGGCGTGCGGAGGGAGCGCCCGATCGTGGCCGCATTCGGGATCGCGCGCGGCGCATCCGAGGTCCCCGAACTCGCCGAGAGCCTGGCTGGAATCGAGCCAGATCAGGTGTGGCTGACCGTCGACGCCTCGCGCAAGACGGAGGACACCGCCGCCTGGGTCAGGGCGGTCGACGCGATCCTCGGGGTCAACGGTCTGGTGGTCACCGGCGCCGCCTTCACGGCCACGCCCGATTCGGCACGCGAACTCGGCTTTCCGATCGGATGGGTCGACGGAACGCAGGCGGGATAGGCTGAGCGAATGCTGGTATTGACGCGGAAGGTCGGGGAGCGCGTGCTCATCGGCGACGACATCGTCGTGACGATCCTGGATTCGCGTGGTGACGGCATCCGCATCGGCATCGATGCTCCACGCGGGGTGCGCATCCAGCGCGACGAGGTCATCAAAGCAATCACCGAGGCGAACCAAGAGGCCAGCGAGGCCGCGGCCACCGATGACGCCGAAGCGCTCATCAAGAAGTCTCTCGGCCTGTAGCGACGACGACGCTCAGCAAACCTCGCTGATCACGAGGTAGTTTACGTATGTGAACGATCTCGCTCTGAACCCCGCGACCACCGCCCTCCTCCTCATGGATCTGCAGGCGGGCATCCTCGAATCCCACTCCGGCGCCGAGGCGCTTCTGCCAGGGCTGCTCCGCGCCCGCGAAGCCGCGCGCCAGGCGGGCTTCACCGTCGGCTACGTACGCGTCGCCCTCACTCCCGAAGACGCGGCCAAGGCACTCACTACCCCCGGCAGTTTCGCTGCGGCTGCCGCATCCGGCCGCCTCGACGACGCGAGCCCCGCCACTCAGATCGACGCCCGCATCCTGCCTGCCGGGGGCGAGATCGTTGTGCGCAAGTCGCGGGTCGGCGCCTTCGGCACCACCGACCTCGATGACCAGCTGCGCGCCCGGGGTATCGACACCCTGGTTCTGGCGGGCATCTCCACGAGCGGCGTCGTGCTGTCGACGGTTCGGGATGCGTCCGACTGCGACTACCGCATCGTCGTGCTCGCAGACGGCTGCTTCGACCGCGACGAGGAGGTACACCGCGTGCTCACACAGAAGGTCTTCACCCGCCAGGCCACCGTCGTGAGCATCGACGAGTTCGTGGCGGCGATCGGCTAGCCTCTTCGTTCGGCGCTCGCCGACCGGCAGAATGTCGCTATGACGGCGATCCGAACGGAACGAGGCCTCGATCGCCTCGTGAACTTCTCCGACGCGACGGTCGCCATCGCCATCACGCTGTTGATCCTGCCGCTCGTGGACATCGCGGCGGAGATCTCCAAGAAGTCGGTCGGCGAGCTCGTCGTCGATCACCAGGGCCAGTTCATCGTGTTCGTCGTCTCGTTCTGGCTGATCGGACGGTTCTGGATCATCCACCACCGCCTCTTCGAGTGGGTCGACAACTACTCGACCGGGCTGATCTGGGCGAACATGCTCTGGCTGGCCTCGATCGTCTTCATCCCTTTCACCGCGAACGCGCTGGCGAACAGCGATGGCGACCGGGCGGACGTGTACGCGCTCTACATCGGCGCCATGATCGTGACCGCCGGTTCGACGGTGCTGATCGAGGTCGTGCTCGTGCGCAGCCCTCACCTGTTGCGGGATGACTCGCGCGGCCAGATCGACCTAGTGCGGTCTTCGGTGCCCTCCGTCATCCTCGCCGTCTGTCTGGTGCTCGCCGTTCTGGTTCCCCAGGTGGGGTTGTACTGGCTGATCCTCCTCTTCCTGACCAGCCCGGCCTACGCAGTGCTGGGCAGGCTGTCTCGTCGACGGGGTTCACAGACCGGTTCGTGAGGATTACCGTCTCGGGGGAGAACCTGAGGAGAACCATATGCGTCCCAAGACCACCTTCATCATCCTGATCGCCGTCATCGCGTACGTTCTAGGCGCCCGCGCCGGGCGCGAACGGTACGACCAGATGAGGAACGCACTCACGTCGTTCTGGAACGACCCGACGGTCAAGAAGGCACGCAAGAACGCCTCGCGCGAGGCGGGCAAGGCGCGCAAGGCGGTTCAGAAGAAGGCCAAGCAGCTCCGCTGACCCGCGACAGAGCGGCAGGCGTCAGGGCGGGCCGGCCGCGTCCTACCGACTACGGCTGGTCGCGATCGGTGTAGTCGCCCTGCTCTTCCTCGGTCGTGACCTCCTGGGTCTCGTCCGTGTCGACGTAGCTGCCCTCGGTCTCGGCCTCGGGGCCGGGGAAGTCGGCCGACTCGGTGTACTGGCCGTGCACGGTGCGCACCTCGGGTCCCTCGTCGTTGGCCTCGGTGTACGTGCCTTCGAGGTTGTCGCGGTCGACGTTGTCTCCTTCGCGGTCGCGCTCCTCGCGGGCCTGCTCTTCGTGGCTCATCCTGGCTCCTTCTGGCTCTCCATCGACGGGCCGCGGACCGCGCTCACCGTCGGGCGTGAGCCGACTCTACGCCCGCGGGTGAGCCCGGGCTAGACAGTGCCGGTGCACGTCCGTGCAGGCTCGCATCCGGATGCGGTGTCAGCACGCTGGGCGCGCGCCCCTCGCCCGGAGTAGTGTGCGGCCTCATGGCGAACTCGGAGAACGAGGCTGCCTCGGTGAACGAGGCGAACGACGACGGTGCGCACCCGCGAATTCTGGAGTTGCGCATCCACGGGATCAAGAACACTCCGCCGTCGGAGATGCTCGGGATTCCGGCCACCGAGCTGAGGCTCGATCAGGGCGACGACGAGGGTGGCTTCTGGATCTCGACCGCCGAATCCGGGGATCCGGCCGACCCGTCGACCCCGCCGCCGGGCGTTCGACGCGAGGCGTACTCGTGGGGTGCCATGGCGCGATCCGACGGAGGAGCGCTCTTCGTCATCGGTCAGTTCTTCGTGCAGGTTGCGTGGCTGCTCCTTCTCCCGTTCGGCCTAGCGAACACCGCGTACTGGGCACGCAAGGTGCCCGTGCAGAAGGACAGCAACGAGTGGCGGGCGGGGAGGGGCGCGTCCTCGCTCCGCGTGTTTGCTCTCGGTCTGACCCTGCTCTACGTGTGCGCGCTCGCCTCCGTGAGCCTCGACCTCATCGGCTCGCAGTGCCTCAGCGCGGTCAGGACGTGCCCGGCCCTGCCGACCCCCTCACCGCGTTCTTCGCGTCGGTCGCGCCCGAACGCGGTCTCCGGCTGGCGATCATGGCACTGGTGCCGATCGCCGGCGTGGTGGTTCTCTTCCTCGTCTCGCATCACGCCCGGATGCGCTACGAAGCCGGCATCTTCCAGACCGTCACCGCGATGCGGGAGCGCACGGGCAGTCGTCGTCGCCCGCTCGCCTCCGACGGCTTCTGGGACCAGGCCCGCGTCGGCGCTCCGACGGAGTGGCTGCACCTTGCAGCGACCTTCCTTCTGGTCGCCCTGCTGCTCGGTTGGGACAGGGTCTTCGCGGGCACCCAAGGCTGCGGCGACCTCAACGGATTCTTCGACCCGGCCAACGGATGCGTCGATCTGGCGAACGGCCCGCTCGCGTCCAGTCTTCTTCCGGGGCTCGGGATGCTCGCCGCCGCGGCGGGCCTCGTCGTCGTGGTCATTCGCATCGCCGCTGCCGCAGATACCGTGCCGACCGCCACTGACGACGCATCGCGGGAACGAGAGGTGCGCAAGCAGCAGCACACCCGTGAACAGTTCGCGGGCTGGACCCTGGCCTTCGCCGTTGCCGTATTCGTTTTCACGGGCATCGTGGTGGCGTTGGCGGGCGACTATCGGGAGGCGGTCGGCGAGAAGCAGTTCCTCGGTCTGGTCGCGGCCCCGAGCATCCTGCTCGGCGCGATGCTGGCGATCTGTCTGTCGGCGCTCGGGTGGCGTCGTGGGGTGTCGCGCTGGCTGTCGATCACTCTCGTCGTGATCGCGGGATTGTCGCTCCTGCTCGCCGTCACCCAGAAGGCGAACATCGTTCTGCAGATCACGGCGTTCTCAGTAGCCGGCGCGGCAACGCTGGTGCTGCTCCTGCTGATCATCTTCGTGCCGATCGCGCAGCACAAGACGTATCGGTATCAGGGTTGGCGCGGCACCGGACCGGGCGTGCTGATGCTGCTGTCGCTGGGCGGCGCGATGATCCTCTCCACGCTGCTGGTGCTGGGTGTCGAGACGTGGCTCGAGACGGGCACGGCGGCCACCGGTGCGGCTGCGGCTGCTTCGTTCGGCAAACTCACCCCACCGCCGGCATTCCGGGATTTCGGGGTGATCATCCCGGTGCTTGCCCTCATCCTGTTGCTCTTGCTCGCGCTCGTCGTGTTCCTCAAAGTGATCAAGGTGCCGCAACTGACGACCCCGGAGACCGACGGCGGCCGGCCGCTGCGATATCCGCTCGGCGAGTACAAAGATGGGCGCGTCGGCTACGTCAGCGATGCGAGCAAGCTCTCGATGAAGATGCTGCGCGCGAGAAGGTTCGCCGCGCTCTTCCATCGGGGCGAGCCGGTACTGGGCTTTCTCGCCATCCTGCTCGCGGTCGGGTTCGTATTCGCCCTGACCGTGCACATCGACGTGTTGCTCTGGCGCGACTACCAGGCGCTGGTCGTGAGTGTGCTCGGCGGCATCGCGATCTTCGCCATCGTCACGGTCGCAACGAACGCGCTCACCAAGAAGGAACGGCCGCTCGGGGTCATGTGGGACCTCATCTGTTTTCTTCCGCGCGCCGGGCATCCGTTCGGTCCTCCCTGCTACGCCGAGCGTGTGGTGCCCGAGCTGCGGCAGCGGATCCTCACCTGGCTCGGGCCCGACGGGCTCAGCGAGCAGAACGAGCGCAAGGTCATCCTGAGCGCCCACAGCCTGGGAGCGGTTCTCGCGGTCGCGAGTCTTTTCACCCTGCAACCTGATACCCGGGTCGCCATCAAGAACGTGGGATTGCTCACGTACGGAACGCAGCTGCGTGTGTACTTCGGGCGCTTCTGGCCCGAACTCTTCGGGCCCGGGCCCCTCGGCACGCGACCGCAGTCGGCTCCGTCTCTATGGAGCGCCGACCCATGGTTACGTCAGGTGATCGAGGATCACCGCGACGCCGACGACATCGTGGCCGCCCGAGCGCGCGTCACGACGGACTCGGACGATCCGACCCTGCGCGGACTCCTCACGCAGCCGACGGGCGAGGTGGCCTGGTTCAACCTCTGGCGCCGCACCGACTACCTCGGCTTTCCCGACCACAGCCATCGCACGAATCCGATAGACGGCGGGGCGGACGAATTCGGACCGCCGGAGTACCTTGTGCAGATCGCGACGCATCCGAACTATCAGGCGTCGGTGCAGTACGTCTCGAACCTGCAGCGGATGATCAAGTTGCTCTAAGGCGGCCGTTTCTCGCTGTCTCCGAGCTGTCTGAGTGTTCAGCCGCCGGAAAACCGAGTGTTGTAAGGTATCCCCGTATTCGGGACCGTATCGAAGGAGAATCATGGTCGACCGCCTGCCCCGCGCCTCATCGCTCAGCACGGAAGAGAAGGCCGCTCTCACCAGCGGCCTGAGCTTCTGGGAATCGAAAGGTATCGACCGGGTCGGCATCCCGTCGATCTATCTCACCGACGGACCACACGGCGTGCGCAAGCAGCGTGAGGGCGGCGACCACCTGGGCATCGGGGACAGCGTTCCAGCCACCTGCTTCCCGCCGGCTGTCGCGCTCGGCTCCTCCTGGGACGCCGAGCTGCTCGAACGGGTCGGTAAAGCTCTCGGTGAAGAGGCGAAAGCCGAGAACGTCGGCGTTCTGCTCGGCCCGGGCATCAACATCAAGCGCTCGCCTCTGTGCGGCCGCAACTTCGAGTACCTGTCGGAGGACCCCATCCTGAGCGGCCGTCTCGGCGCTGCCCTGGTGAACGGCCTGCAGTCGCAGGGCGTCGGCGCCTCCCTCAAGCACTTCGCGGCCAACAACCAGGAGACCGACCGGATGCGCGTGAGCGCCGACGTCGACGAGCGCCCGCTGCGCGAGATCTACCTGCGCGGGTTCCAGCACGTGGTCGAGCACGCCGCGCCCTGGACGGTCATGTGCTCGTACAACCGCATCAACGGCGTCTACGCGAGCGAGGATCCGTGGCTGCTCACGAGCGTGCTGCGCGACGAGTGGGGCTTCGACGGAATCGTCGTCTCCGACTGGGGCGCGGTCAACAACCGGGTCAACGCGCTCGCCGCCGGTCTCGACCTCGAGATGCCGTCGAGCAACGGGGTGACGGATGCACAGCTCGTCGCCGCCGTCGCGGACGGGTCGCTCGAGGAGAGCACCCTCGATACCGCAGCCGACCGCATCATCGACCTGGTGCAGAAGGTCGTCGACAACGCCGACGCCGATGCCGACTACGACCGCGACGCGCACCACGCTCTCGCCCGCGAGGTGGCGGCCCGCAGCATCGTGCTCCTCAAGAACGATGGAGTCCTTCCGCTGGCGGCGGGTGCCGGTCGCTCGATCGCCGTGATCGGCGAATTCGCGCGCACCCCGCGTTACCAGGGCGCCGGCAGCTCGCAGATCGTGCCGACCCGCCTCGACAACGCCCTCGACGAGATCCGTGCGCTCGCCGGCGACTCGACCGTGACCTTCGCTCCCGGATACGCACTCGGCGCAGATGAGACGGCTGACGCAGCGGCGCTGCTGACTGAAGCGGTCGCGGTCGCCCAGGGCGCCGACGACGTGCTGGTCTTCGTCGGGCTCCCCGCCGAGGACGAGTCCGAGGGCTTCGACCGCGACCACATCGAGCTGCCGGCCGCGCAGACCGAGCTGCTGGATGCCGTGCTCGCGGCGAACCCGCGGGTGACCGTGGTCCTGTCCAACGGCGGCGTCGTGCGGGTCTCCGGATGGGCGGATCGCGCATCCGGAATCGTCGAGGGCTGGCTGCTCGGTCAGGCGGGCGGCGGGGCCGTCGCGGACGTGCTGTTCGGCGTCGTCAACCCGTCAGGTCGGCTGGCGGAGAGCATCCCGGTGCGCATCGAGGACACCCCGGCGTTCCTGAATTTTCCGGGCGAGAACGGGCACGTCCGCTATGGCGAGGGCCTCTTCGTCGGCTACCGCGACTACGACGCACGGAAAGCGGCGGTGAGCTTCCCGTTCGGTCATGGCCTTTCGTACACGACGTTCGAGTACTCAGGGCTGGAAGTGACAGGCTCGGCAGACGGTATCGACGTGTCGCTCACGGTTGCCAACATCGGCGACCGTGATGGCCGTGAGGTCGTGCAGGCTTACGTGTCCGTGCCGGGATCAGCTGCGACGCGTCCGGTTCGCGAGCTGAAGGGCTTCGCGAACGTGGCGGTGGCTGCCGGCTCCGCCGAGACCGTGCGCATCCACATCCCGAACGAGGATCTGGCGTACTTCGACACCGACCAGCGGGAATGGGTCGTCGAGGCCGGCGACTACGAGGTCACGGTGGGCGCATCATCCCGAGACCTGCGCGGTTCGCAGACGGTGACGCTCGCGGGCGATGCCGGGCTGCCCATCCTGACCGCAGAGTCGACCATCGGCGAATGGCTGAAGCACCCGGTGGGTGGACCCGTGCTGATGGGCGCGCTGGCGCAGGCCGGCGACCAGGGGGTCGGCGCCATGCTCGCCGACCCGTCGCTCATGCGCATGGCCGAGTCGATGCCGCTCAGTCGCGTGGCCGCCTTCCCGGGCAGCCCTGTGACGGCCGAGCAGCTCGACCAGCTCGTGGCCGCCGCGAATTGTGCGAGCGTGCCGGCGTAATACCCCCACGGCAAACCGACCTGAACCCCTTGCGAGAGCGAGGGGTTCAGCGTTTGTTGAGGGTATGAGCGATGCGAAGGAAGAACCGGTGAACGAGTTCGACCAGACCAACGGCCTGGTCGACGGTCTCGACGGAGACGACGGCGGCGCCATCGACCCCACACCCGACCAGAACGTGATCGGCGAGGCCATCAGAGACCTCGACGACCCGCTGACGGACGAGGACTCGGCCGAGACGCCGTACAGCGAAGAAGGAAAGCCCTAGGGAGGAGTTGCCGATGTCAGACACCAGCGGACTGCCGAACACGAACTCCGAAGGAGTGCCCGAGGAGGACGAACCGGAGCGCTTCGAAGGCCGACGCGAAGGCGAGGGCGAAGCAGAGAGCGCCGGCGATGGGGCTGCGGCTGAGCCGCCGCCCGCGGACTTCGATCCCGCGCAGAATCCATCGAACCCCGACCTCGTCGGGGATGCCGAGCAGCCGGAGTAGTCCCCTCTCTCCGGCGCGGCCCCGTCCTTGTCGGGCGGGGCCGTTTTCGTGGGGTCAGGGATGCGGCGCCCGGGATGCGAACATCCACCCGGCGCCTGCAGCGAGCCCGACAGCACAGAGTCCGATGCCGGTGAAGAGAACAGCGGATCCGCTGCTGCCCGTGCGCGGAAGCACCAGCCCGGCGATGAAGGTGAGCGCGCCGATGTTCAGCAGGAGGGCGGCCGCCCAACCCAGTGCCGTCCTCAGCGTCGGTCTCACGCTCGTATCGTAGTCGCGGTCCCTCTGCGTCGAAGGGTTCGTCGCCCGATCCCGCGGTATTCGTTCGGCTAGGCCTCGCCCTGGTTGCCTGTGGATGCGGGCTCCGGCTCGAGCGCCTCGTTGATGATGGCGGCGACGAGCATCTTCCAGTCCGAGCCCTCGTGCAGGGTCTCCACGTGTCCGGGCGGAATCGCGCCGAACACTGGTTCGTGCTCCTCGCCCTCCGGCGCCACACGCACGAGCACCCCGAGTTCGGCATGCGAATCGTCGAGCACGACCCACCGCCCGGCGGATTGTTTCTCCACATGGAATATGCGCGACCGGTAAGGAAAACGCACGCTCGACATCTCGAGTTCGCTGGCGGACATCGGTGACCCCTCTCGTTGGTGCCTCAGGCAGCATCCAACGCCCACACGCTCCGCGGCGCAAGAGTTTTCTGGGGCGAGTGCCCGCTGCGACCGTAGATTGGGGAGATGACAGACGTGCTCAACCTGGACGCTGCTCTCGCCAAGGTCGCCGAACACTGGCAGCCACATCGGGTCGCGAGCATCAACGACTACGACGTGAAGATCGTGAAGCTGCTGGGCGAATTCGTCTGGCATACGCATCCGGAAACCGATGAACTGTTCCTTGTGCTCTCGGGCCGCCTGACGATTCAGCTGCGGGACGGGGATGTGCGGCTCGATCCGGGCGACATCTACGTGGTCCCGAGAGGTGTCGAGCACTGCCCCCGCGCTGACGAAGAGACGTCGGCCATGCTGATCGAGCCGCAGGGAACCGTCAACACGGGCGATGCTCCCGGCGACCGCACATCCCCGCTGCGCGAACTCCCCGGCGACTGACGCCCCCATCGACGTATCCAGTCCGCGAAAGCTGCGAAAAGCGACTTCAACGGGTCCCATAAGTCGCTTTTGGCCCCTCTCGCGGTGTGAGTAATCGCGTGAGCCGGCTGCGATCGACGAAGAGGTCGTGGGAGGTCGCGCGAATCGTGCGCCAGCCGACAGCGGACAAGAGGTCACCGCGCTCGATGTCCGCGCGCCATTGGCGTGGGTCGACGCGATGATGATCCCCCTCGTACTCGACGAGCAATCCGAGGGCCGGCAACTTGAGGTCGGGATGCAGTATCAGACCACCGGCGACGGGTGTCGGGTCGTTGACCAGCACATCCTGAAGGCCGAGATCCTCCGTGATGAAGAGGCGGAGCAGCGATTCGGGTCGCGAGTCGACGCCCCAGCGGACTCGCGCAAGCGCCCACGCGCGATTGCGAGCGCCTCGTTTACCGGCGTATCGCGACACCGCTTCTTTGAGGCGATCGAGGGATGTGGTTGCCGGGCGCGCGCGGGAGCCGAGTAGGTGGTCGGCGGCTGCGACCAGTTCCCTTCGATCGAGAAGCTCGGCGAGTTGGCACCAGGTGTCCTCTGGTGAGCAGAGTGGCGTGCCGTCAGGCGTCCGAAGTGTCAGCACATCGTTCGAAAGTCGATGCCCTACGACGCCGTGCCCACGTGGAGGCGTTCGTTGGCCTCGAACGCCGACGTGGATTCGACGGTCGGCTGAGCGCGGCAGCGGGATGCCGTGCAGCGCGGCCGCCGTTCGGTGGCTGAAGACCTGGCCCTCGAGCATCCGCTGCCGGTAGGCGAATGCGAGGCCGACCTGATCATGGGCGACGAATGCGACGCCGACGTTCACTCCGTGAAATGGATGAGCCAAATCGGTGCGGCGAAGCCGAGCCCTGCTCACCCCACTGAGCAGGGCGCGCTGGGTCGAGAACGGTGTGCCAGTGAGGTCTGCCGGAAGGCTCGAGGACATTCGCATGCGCTCATCCTCACGACCGCGCACCCTCGCCGCCACTGATTCACGAAGTTGTGGAGAACTGTCGCGCGAAAGGTGTGAAATGGCGCCTTGAGGAGCGCCATTCCGCGCTTTTGGCAGCTCTCGGTGAGGGGTGGGTGAGGGGGTGAGGGGTGAGGTCAGCCGATGAGGGAGACGGCGCGTGCGATCACGAGGGCGAGGAGCACGAAGCCGCCGAACGACTCGAGGGCCATCAGGAGCTTGGCCCTGTGGCTGAGCGGCATCGTGTCCGTCGGGCTGAACGCCATGGAGTTCGACAGCGAGAAGTAGAAGTAGTCGATGTAGCTGGGCACCCAGTCGGCCCGTCGGCTCGATCCTCGGGAAACCTCGTCGACGGTGTCGTGGTCTTCGTCCTGCGGAAAGCGGAAGTCGGCGAGCGGCAGTTCGTGGCGGGGAACGTTCACCCGGCTCACCGGGCCGCCCCGGTCGAGCGCCCAGAACAGCAGTCCGAACGCGATGACGTTGGTGCCCCACACCTGCAGGGATGCCAGCAAGAGTTCCGCGCCGTTCCCGCTCTTGTTCAGGAGACGCACGACGGTCTCGACGAGGGTGATCTGGTTGGAGATCAGGATGAACAGGGCGATCCCGATCTCCGCCCGCCGCGACCATTTCGATTGACGTGCGAGCCGGTGCGGGTTGTAGACGACGAGCGCGATCAGCATCAGGAGGCATATGCCGACGACGGCATATCGCTCGAAGACGGGGATGATGCTCGGCAGCGCCGCGTAGAGAGCGAGCGCGATCACTGTGGCGATCAGAGGAGGCCAGCGGTGCTCGGGCTCCGCACTGCGGGAGCGTCGGGCATCCTCGGTTTTGCTCATGCCTGAGACGTTACCGCGGTGGCCTCGCCGCAGAGCGCGCGGCGCGGCCGCCGACCGACAAAGGTCGGGGTCGTAGGTCGGCGGCCACTAGAGATGCACGGTACGCGTCCCACTGGACCGTTCGAGGGGATTGTCAACGCCACTCGCGGGGCGTAACGCAAGGCTCTTGCCGACAGGCGAGTGGCTAGACCCGGTCGAGCGATGGGACGGCAGCGATCGAGCGCGAGCGGGCCGACTCGTAGGCGCCCAGGATGATGCCGAGCACCTCGATCCCCTCCTTTTCGGTGTGCAGGGGGCGCGTACCGTCGAGGATGCTCCGCGCGAAGTGCCCGATCTCGGCGCCGAACTGGTCGACGGGCTCCAACTCCAGGATGACCGGCTCTTCTCCGCGAAGGTGGTAGCTCAGCACGGTTCCATCGCTGGTGAGGGAGCCGAGCTCGCCCACGGCGGAGAAGCGTTCGGTGCCATCCGCTGGCTCGTACGCCCAGCTGGTGACGAGCGTTCCGATCACTCCGTTGTCGAAGCGTACGAGGACGTTCGCCGAGTCCTCGCCCTCCATGAAGGTCAGGCGGTGCGTGGCGAGCATGGACGTCACCTCGACCGGAGCGCCTCCGGCGAGATGCAGCATCAGATAAGTGGGGTGGTATCCGGTGTCGATCAGCTCGCCGCCGCCGCTGGTCTTGGCGTGCGCGCGCCAGCCCATGTTCTCGGGGTCGAAGTCGTTGTAGAAGCTGTCGGTCGTGCGCACTTCGTAGAGGCGCCCGAGGGTGCCGTTCTCGATCAGTTCCTTCGCCTTCGCGACCGCCGGCAGAAAGAGTTGGTTGTGGGCGCACATCAGGGTGACGCCGGCTGCCGCGACGGCCGCGGCGACCTCGCGGGCCTCCTCGGGCGTGAGGCAGAGCGGCTTCTCGCACAGGATGTGCTTGCCGGCGCGCGCTGCGGCCACGATCGCATCCTTGTGCAGGTGGTGGGGGAGGCAGATGTCGACGGCATCGATGTCGGCCTGCGACAGCATGTCGTTGTAGTCGGCGTAAATCGCCGCGCCCGTGCTGCCGGCGCGCAGTTCGGCACTGGCGCGTACCGGGTCGGCGACCGCCGCGAAAGTGACGGTCTCCGGATTGAGGGCGTAGCCGGCGACGTGGGCTCCGGCGATGCCGCCGGCTCCGATCAGTCCGATGCGGACGGTGCGGTCGTTCGTGCTCATGGTGAAAGTTCTCCTGAATATATGTCTGAATGCGTATGGGGTCGACGAAGTCGCGGAAGAGTTCCGCGATTCTGGTAGAGGTGTCCGGCGCTGAGAGAAGTCGGGCTAGACGGATGCGGTAGCTGACGCCGCCGCGGACGCGGGAGCCGCATCCAGTGCGACCGACGCTCCGCTCGCGGCTGACTCGTTGGCCGCCACAACCATGCGGGTGAGCGCGACCGCGTGACGAAGGTTCTCGTTGGCGGTGGTGCCGGTGCGGATGTGCTCCACCCACTGCCAGAACGCCATCGGCGCCGGCTCGGGCAGTGGCAGTTCCTGCCACTCGTCGCCGTATACCCCGCCCTTCGCGAGCAGTCGCTCACCACCGAAGCCGAAGGTCACGGCAGCCGTGGTTCCGCGCAACTCGATGGTGAAGTCGCCCGGCGAGGTCACGACGCTCGCCTCGAAGACGCCGAGCCGTCCTCCGGGGAACTCGGCGGTCACGACCGCGTTGTCTTCGACCGGGTGGCCGGTGACGCTCCCGTACGAGGCGCTGAGGCTGAGAGGCTCGGCACGATGGAACAGCCGGGTGAGATAAGCGGGGTGGCAGCCGAGGTCGGTGAGTGCGCCGCCGATGGCGGTCTCCGGGTCGCCGAAACGCTCGGGAAGCCAGCCGGCGACCCAGCCGTCGTGCGCCAGGCGCACCCGGGTGTACGTGAGCTCGCCGAGGGAGCCCTCGTCGATGATGCGCTCGATGGCGACCGTGTAGTCGTCGTAGAGCCTGGGCAACGAGACGACGAGCACGACGCCGGCTGCCGAAGCGACGCCCACGATGTCCTCCGCCTCTTCGACGGTGGGTGCGAGCACCTTCTCGGTGAAGATGTGCTTGCCGGCGCGCGCCGCCTTGAGCATCACTTCGTGGTGCTGGTCGGTCGACGTCGTGACCGTGACACCGTCGAGATCGGGGCGCGCGAGCAGCTCGTCGAGGTCGGCGACGAATTCGACGCCGTACTCGGCTGCGGCCGCGAGGCCGCGCGTTTCGTCGTCGTCCCAGACGGCGACGAGTGTGGTCTCAGGATGTTCGAGCACCGAGTTCGCGTAATCCCCGGCATGGACATGCCAGAATCCGATCGCGGCGATCTTGAGGGGTGGGACATGGGCCTGAAGGCCTCCTTGCCTGTCGATTGCGGGGTGCGCGAACCCTTCGAGCCTAGCCACATACCGTCGTCGAGCGCGCGCCTTTTGCCGTTTTTGCAGCAAAAGTAGGGATGCGAAACGCCAGCCCCGAAGCCCCTACTGGCCCCGAGCATCCCGTGTCAATCCCCCACAGCGGATCGGCGCGGAGGGCCTCGCGTAAGGCAAGATCTGAGCATGGGAAAACTCGTCTACGGCGCAGGTCAGGAATACGACCTCGACGATCGTGTGCTGAGCCACGTCAAGCTCGCCATCGTCGCGAAACTGCGCCGTCACGAGAGCTTTCTGCTCAACTGGGATGTGCCCGTCGAGCAGGGATCCGGACGTGTCTCGCTCTGGATCAGCCGGGAGGTTCCGCTGGCCTTCCAGTTCAGCGGCAGCCGACCCCCGGCGATCAACACCCAGTGGCTCGAAGCGCTGATGCACACGTCGCAGCGCACAGGCGGCATGGTCGTCATGAGCGAGGACGAGGTCACGGAGCATCTGCCCGGCTGACTTCCTGTGCACGGGTAGCTCCGCGGTGTGATGATGAGCACATGGGCACTCTGATCTACGGAGGAACGCAGAGCTACCGGTTCGATGACCGGGTGCTCTCGCATCTCAAGATCGCCATCGCGTCGAAGCTGAGGCTGAGGGAAGGATTCCTGGTCAGCTGGGAGGTCCCGATCGAGGAGGGCTCCGGGCGGGTGAGTCTCTGGTTGGCGCCTGGGATCCCCGTGCAGTACATCTTCGAAGAGACGGTGCCGCCCGCGCTCAACCGCGACTGGATCGAGGCGATGATGATGTCCGCCTCGAGTTCACGAGGTCTCATCGTCATGGCGGAGAGCGACATCGGGGAATACCTGCACCGCGAGTGACGGATGCGGCTCGTCAGCTGTCGCGCGCCGCGCGCGCATCCTTCTCCGCACTCCGCAGGGCCGATTGTGCTTGCGTGATGCGGCGGCGCAGGTCGCGCTCAGCGGCCTTGGACTCCGTGAGTTCGTCCTCCGTGCGTTCGAGGCGACGGTTGAGCTCTTCGCGTTCGGCCTCCAGGTCGCTGCGTCGGTCGACCTCCGCGTCGAGCTCATCGTCGAGTGCGTCAGCGGCCGCCTTGGCTCGTTCCAGAGCCTTCTCAGCGGTCCGGATGCGGCGCTCTCGCTCGCGCCGGTCGGCCGCCGACTCGGTTGGCTCGGCCGGCTCCGATGATGTCGTCGATCGTGCCGCACCCCCGGCCTTGCCCGATGACGTCGGCGAGACCGGTGCTCGCCGAGGGCGCGCGACGCCGTCGAGCGGCAGCGCCACCGAATCTGACACATCCACGTCCTCGACGCCGGTCGATTCGAGCGCCCGGGTGAGAAAGCCGCTGCGAACTGCTGCGGCGGCGGACTCATCGATCACCGCGGCCTGCAGGGTCTCCTCGATCTCGCGCTGAACAGCGGGACTCACATCGTCGACGCTGCGCACGGCCGTCTGGAGGAGGCGTTGGCGGTCTCCCGTGAGTGAGCGGATGCTGTCACGGTCGCGCGCGGCGAAGGCGTCGCGCATCCTGTCGCCCACCTCCAGGATGGAGTCGACCAGGTCGGGCTTCTCTCGCACGAGGGCGTTGATCGCCGCCGCCGATGCCGACGGCTTGCGAAGAGCGCGGATGTCCTTAGCGAGAGCCTTGTCGTCGGCCCGGCTCGCAGCCGCGTTTCGCGACGTGGTGAAATCCGCCGGCGCAGCGGAGTAGAGCTCCTCGGCGACCTCGCGCAATCCCATGCCGCGAGTGTACGACCCGCGACCGGCCGGCGTCAGTGGTTGCGAAGCGCGCTGATCAGCTGCGACTTGTTCTTCTTGGAGTAGCCGCTGAGGCCCAGCTCCTTGGCGCGCTTTTTGAGGTCGGGCACGGTCCAGTCGTCGTAGGAGCCCGACTCACCGCCCTTGCGCCCGACAGCCGACTTGCCGCGGGCCGCGGCGGCGTTCGAGATCCGCGCGGACTTCTCCTTCGAGTTGCCCTCCTTGCGGAGTTCCTCGTACATCTTCTGGTCCTTCAACTGCGGTTCGCTCTGCGGCATCGCGGTGCTCCTCTCATCAGGCAGCCCGGACGGTACGCCGCGCCCGCGAAGGCGAAACCCCCGGATCTGTGCGATCCGGGGGTTTCGGTGGAGCTTGTCGGTACTAGACCGAACGTCGTCCGCTGATCATACGAACCAGCCAGACGATGACGGCGAACACCAGGAGGATGATTCCCACCCAGAGCAGCCAGTTGAGGGCCTGCACGAACCCACCGGTGAACAGGAGCACGATCGCGACGATCGCGATGATGATGAGCAGTAAGTTCATTTGCCGATACCTGCTTTCTCTTCTGCGGCGATCCGCGGGGGACACGGATCAACCGCATCCCAACGTAGGCCGGGAAAAGGAGGGAAATCGACTCCTTGACTACTCTCCTGTGCCGTGGTTCAGTACGCGCGCGCTCAGGCGCGCGGCGCCTTCGATGCCTTGACCGCCGCGAAGTAGGCCGAAGACGGCTTCAGCCAGATGAGCACGGTGGCCACGATCGCGGCGATGACCTGCAGGGCGCCTGCGAAGAAGCCCCACGGGATGTTGACCAGTGAGAGCACCGTGATGACCGTCAAGACGATGCGAGCCCAGTTGGCGCCGCGACGCATGAAGAACGCGAACAGCACGAAGACGACGGCCCAGAAGATCAGGGTGATGATCGAGAGCACCGTCACACCGGCGATGGATGCGTCCGCCAGCTGCTCGAAGCTCAGGCCGTTGGTCTTGACCCCGTCGGTGTTCTTCAGCTGCTCGATGATCGACGCGCGCGTCGAGCTGACGGAGATGATGGTCACGATGCCGCTGATCACGCTGAGCGCGGCTGCGGCGATGTAAAGCCAGAATGCCGTGTTCACGAGCGAGGGCGGACCGGCCGGCGCGGCAACGGGGGCGGCGGGTGTGGCCGCGTATGCGGGGAAAGCGCCGGGAGCACCGGCTGCGGGCGGCGCAGGCGGGTAGGCCGCCGGAGGTGCCGGAGGAGCGGGCGGATAAGTCGCGTCGGGGGCGGCCGGAGCGGGCGGCGTCACAGGCTGCTCGGGCGCGGCGGCGGGAGGGACAGACCCGGCGGCATCAGGAGTCGGAGGAACGACTCCGTCGGTGGCGGGTTGGTCCGGCTTGCTGTCGTCGTTGGGAATAGTCATGCCGCGACCGTACTACCGGATGCCTTGCTGCGACTAGCCTCCACGCGGTTGTGGTGATACATCACGTCACGCGGGGAAGCCTCTTCACAGCGGGTCCTTCGAGGACGGAACCGTCGGCGGCGAACCGGGAGCCGTGGAGGGGGCAGTCCCAGGAGAGTTCGGCGTCGTTCCAGCGCACCACTCCTCCGAGGTGGGTGCACACGGCCGAGAGAGCGCACGTCTCACCTTGCACGGTCGACACGGCCACGGGGGCGCGGTCCCTGCCGTGACCGACGATGCCTGTTCCTTCGGCCGGAGGTAGCGCATCCTGAGCGATCGTCGGTCCTTCAAACTCGGCTGCGGCCCAACCGGTGGCGATGGCCTTGCCCACCCCGGCGTTGAAGGCTGCGCCGGCCGCGATGGCTGCAGGATGCGTCACCCGGTGGTGCATGACGCGCGCCCACTCGGGCTCCTCGGTATCCGTGAGGTTGGCGGTGAGACTCAGCGCGGCCGCGACAGCGTTGGTCATGCCCCATTTGTTGTAGCCGGTGGCGACGTAGATGCGTCCCCGTCCCCGGGGAAGCCAGCCCACGAAGGGGATCTGGTTGGCCGACCGATAGTCCTGCGCGGACCACCAGTGGGTGCGCTGGGCACCGGGAAACGTCTGCTCGGCCCAGGCGGAGAGCTCCGCCAGATGAAGCGCGGGAGATTTGGCACGGCCGGCGATGTGACCGTTGCCGCCGGCGAGCAGCAGTTCCCGGCCGTCGGGTCCGATCGCGGTGCGCAGAGAGCGGGTCGACGACTCGGCGTTGAGGTACATTCCGCGAGGGATGTCCCCGGGTACGACGAACGCCGCGGCGTACGACCGATTGGCCTCGGTCTTGGCGAAGTAGAGTCCGCGGTCCAGGATGGGCGCCCCCGTCGCGAGCACCACCGCGGTCGCGCGTGTGACACCCGAGGTGCTCGTGACGACAGCCGGGTCGGACGCGGAGACGCCGGTCACGCGCTCGCCTTCGACGATCAGCCCGCCGAGCTCGCGCAGATCGGCGGCGAGAGCCCGCAGTACGTCCATCGGGTTCAGTTGGGCCTGAGCGCGAAGCAGAAGCGCGCCCTCGACCGCGAACGGCAGGCCGGCGTCATGCTCCTCGCTCACGGGGAGTCCGGCGATCCGGGCGGCCGCGTATTCGGCGTCGAGCCGGTCGAGTCCGTCGAGCGTTGTGGCATAGGTGATGGCGTCGCGCACGTCGTACGGGATCCCCCGGTGGTCGGCGTAGTCGAGCAGCCAGCCCTGGCCCGCCGCATTTGCGTCGACATACGCCGAGAGCACCTTGTCGGTGGCGTTCTTGCGCATGCGCGAGAGCATCGTCCCCTGCAGCAGGCTCACCTTGCCAGTGGTGTTACCGGTCGTCACGGCGCCGACGGAGCGGCCCTCGAGGACCGCGACGCGCATCCCCGACCGCGCAAGCATCAGTGCCGTGGCGAGACCGGTGAGCCCGGCGCCGACGATGACGGAATCGAACTGCGCCTCAGGCTGAAACGCATCCGTCGGGATCGGGGCGCATCCGTCGAGCCAGAGCGAAGTCATCGGCGCAGACCGTCGTCAGCCGAGAGAGTCGAAGTCGAACCAGAACGCCTCGTCGTCGCCCTGGCCGCGCTCGGAGGGTTCGCGCGGCAGGGTCGCGGTCTCTATACGCACTTTGGTCTGGCTGGTCACGAACACCTCGCTCGGAGGCCGACTGGATTGGGTGATCGACACGAACGCACCGTCCGCCCTGCTCGCCTCGACGACGCGCTCCTTGAAGTCCTCCACCGGAGCGCGGTCCACGAAGGTGAACCGCAGATCGTCGATGTAGACGTGGTACACCCGCATGTCCTCTCCCTATTGCTGTCTGGTGGCGGATAGTACGCGTGCCAGAGGAATGCACCAGTGGGGTACGCGAATCCGTGACCGAACGGCGTCAGAGGTAGTCGAGGTCGATCGCCTCGGTGTTGTCCGGGTCGGGTTTCACGAATCCGGCCTGCGGCGTGCCGAGGGCGGCGATCGACCGCCCCACCTCGGCGACGAACTCCGCGTCTTCCAACTCGGCGGTGTCGGGGGCGTCCTCCGCCAGGATCTGGCTGGCCGGGCCCAGCAGGAGCAGCGCCCTGCCGACCTGTCCGTCTCCGACGACGACCGGCGCGCTCACCTCGGCGGCGCCGCCGTTCTCCGCCAGCACTGCGGCATAGCGGACGAGGACGTCGGCGATATCGTCACCGGTCACGAGAGTGCCGCTCGCGTAGTGGATTCGTTTCATCTACTACTCATACGGTCGGGACGCCCCCAGGTCAAGGCCCCTTGCGTTCCGGCTCGCTAGGGCGTTCACTCCCCGCCATGACAGACACGACACCCGTCCGACCTCTCAGCGCGCTCGCGCTGGTCTGCACGCTGAAGGCTTCGCCGGCAGAATCGAGCAGCCAGTTGCTGGCGAAACAGATCCTCGACGAACTTGCGGTGAACGACGTCACGGGAACCGCCGTGCGGCTCGTCGACTTCGACATCAAGCCCGGCGTCGAATTGGATGAGGGCGACGGAGACGAGTGGCCGCGCATCCGGGAGCAGATCATCGCTTCGGACATTCTCGTGCTGGTCACCCCCACCTGGATGGGCCATCTCTCGAGCATCGCCCAGCGTGCGCTCGAGCGCATCGACGCCGAGCTGTCGGAGACGGATGCGAACGGCCGGCCGCTCGTCGAAGGCAAGGTGGCGATCGTCGGCGTCGTCGGCAACGAGGACGGGGCGCACGCGATCATCGCGGACGTCTTCCAGGGGCTGAACGACGTGGGCTTCAGCATCCCGTCGCAGGGAGCGACGTACTGGAACGGCGAGGCCATGGGCAGCGTCGACTACAAGGACCTCGACGAGACACCGGAGCAGGTCGCGAGTACGAACAGGTCAGTCGCGAAGAACGCGGCTCACCTGGCGCGACTGCTTGCGGCGACTCCGTACTGATCCCGCGGTGACGGCCGCGCCTCCCGAGACGAGCGCGAGTGCGGCGATCCAGAGCCCGGGAGTCGCGTCGAGGCTCGAGCCGGTCTTCGCCAGCGGGTCTCCACCGGTGCCGGATGCGGGCGATCCGGCGCCGTCAGCGGTGCCCGTCCCAGCGGGTGGCGTCGGTGGAACGACGGGATCCGCGACGACGACGAAGTCCTGATCGACGATCGCCTCGCCGGCAGCGCTGATGGTGACGGTTCTCGTGAGGGCGCCCGAGGCCGTGTACCCGGTCGGAACCGTCAGAGTGACCGTGTATGTGCCGGGCGAGAGGGGTCCGAGACTGTAGTCGCCGGCGGCATCCGTCGTCACGGTGGACGGGGCGCCCGACCCGGTCACGGTCAAGGTCACGCCAGGGATCGGCGTGCCCGCGGCGTCGGCGACGAGACCGGAGACACTGCCGGTCTTGACCAGCGCGAAGTCGATGTTCGGCACATCCGTCGTCGCCACGGTCACGGGATGCGAGGCGGGGCCGGAGACGACGTACTCGCTCGGCGGTGTGACGTCGACCGTGTACCCGCCTGGCGGGATCAGCGCAAACGTGTAACTGCCGTCAGCCGCGGTCACGGTGCTGATCGGTGCGCCGCCTCCCGTGGGAGTGGCCGTGACCGTCACGCCCGCGACTCCGCTGCCCGCCGCCGTGACCATTCCGGTGATGTTCGGGTTGGCCGTGAGCACGAAGTCGATGTTCGTAATCGGGGTCTCGACGCCCGTCGGCACCGTGATCGGCTGAGGCGGCGTGGTCACGGTGTATCCGGTCGGTGCGGTCGGAACGGTTACAGTGTGCGGTCCGACGCCGACCTCGTCGAACAGGTACGTCCCGTCGGGCCCGGTTGTCACCGTTCCGGTTCCGGGGATGTCGATCGTGACGTTCGGGATGGGGTTGCCCGTCGCATCCCGGACCGTTCCGCTGACGGCGACGGGAACGATGTCGCGCACCGCGAAGTCGACCACAGCATCCGTGGTCGTGAGGTCAGCGGGTTTGCTGGAGGCGTCGTCGGCGATCTTGCCGGGAGGTGGCGTGATGGAGACGGTGTAGCCGTCTGTCGCTAGGAAGCCGGGGAACGAGTACAGGCCTCCGCCCGCAGTCGTCGTCGTGCCGATGACCCGTCTGTTGCGGTCGGTGAGCGTGAGGGCGACGCCGTCGAGCGGGCCGCCGACCAGATCCGAGACCGTTCCGGTGATGTCGCGCGCGAGGGATGCGAACCACGTCTGGTAGACCGGCAGACCGGCTCGCTGCGTGAAGACGAACGTGAGCGACGTGATCGGCGCCGAAGGTTCGAACCATCCGGATGCGCCGGACGTGTCCGTGGCGGTCGCGTTGCCGGTGAGCGTCGAGGTCGCAGGATTCCAGGTCGGAACGTCCGTGGCCGATCCGGTGCACGACGGTTTGCCTACGACGCCCGGGGCGCAGTAGTTGAAGCCGCCCCGGAATCCGAGCTGCGCCGCGGTCAGGGGGACGCCGTCGGGTCCGGTGGCCTGCACCTGCACCCGGTCGGAGTCGATGTCGCCGAGGACGAACGTCCATCCCGAGGGTGGAGTCGGCGAGTTGAACGAGTACGTGGTTGTCGACGGCGAACTCGCGTTGTCCGCCTTGGGTCGCAGGTTCAGGTAAGGCTGGTTGATGCTCGACCCGTACTTCGCTCCGACTGGCGAGCCTTGAGGCAGCCAGACGGACGTTCCCGAGATCACGCCGACCTGACCCGCGCGCGAGTCGGTGGTGATCGCCGCCGACAGCAGTGGCTGATTCGCGACCGTCACGGTCGTGGGGATCCCGCTCGACGGGGTCCAGCCGGCCCAGAGTGACGTGGTGGCTGCCGAGGCGGAGTTCGAGAGGATGAGCGGCGCTACGATCGCGGCGAGAAGGGCGGGAAGAACCAGGCGCGATCGGGTACGCATGAGCGACAGGCTAGCGCTGTACCCCCCGAAAGGGGAATACCTCGCTTGGCTACATATTGCGTTGCGCAGTACCGTGAGGCCTCGTGACCTCACCTGACCCGACACTCGTCGCGCGCCTGCGCGCCGCCGGTTGCGTGTTCGCCGAAGACGAGGCGCGGCTGTTGACCGAGGCGGCCGCGTCACCCGACGAGCTCGAGCGAATCGTGGCGCTGCGAGTCGAGGGATATCCGCTCGAACCCCTTCTCGGGTGGGCCGAGTTCTGCGGCCTGCGCGTCGTTGTCGCCCCCGGCGTCTTCGTGCCGCGCCGGCGCACCGGGTTCCTGGTCGAGCGTGCCGTCTCCCTGGCGGCTCCGGATGCGGTGGTGCTCGACCTCTGCTGCGGCGCGGGCGCCATCGGCGCGGCCATCGCATCCCGGCTCGGCGAGGGCATGCAGGTGTACGCCGCCGACGTGGAGCCCGCCGCGGTGCGCTGCGCCCGCGCCAATCTTGAGCCTTCTGGTGGTCGCGTTTACGAAGGCGACCTCTATGACGCGCTGCCCACCGAGCTGCGTGGCCGGGTGGACATTCTCGCGGTCAATGCGCCGTATGTGCCCACCGAGTCGATCGCGATGATGCCGCCGGAAGCCCGGCTCTACGAGCCCGCTGTGGCTCTCGACGGTGGCGAGGACGGGCTGGACGTGCACCGTCGCGTGGCGGCAGGCGCGATCGAGTGGCTCGCCCCGGGCGGTTCCCTGCTGATCGAGTCGAGCCGTCGGCAGGCACCTGTCTCCGCCGCTCTCTTCGAAGCGGCCGGGTTGCAGGCGCGGATCGAGACGTCCGACGAGTACGACGCGACGGTGGTCATCGCAGTGAGGTCCGAGCGGTAGGGACCCACGCTGACGGTAGGCTCGTCGCGCACTCACCCGACGTTCCGAAAGGACAGCAGCGCATGGCCTCCGCCCACGAATTCTTCCTCTCCAGCACGGCAGACGATGCGCGGGCCGTCGTGGGCAAGTCGCTCGCCGATCAGGGTTTCGCCGTGGAGACGACCTCCGCGGGCGGGTTCGTCGCCAAGCGCGGAAGCGTTCCGATGACTGTGCTGTTCGGCGGGCTCGCGGGTCGGCAGCTCGCGATGACGTTCCGGGTCGAGATCATGGAGCTGGACGGGAAGATCGTCGCGCGGCTCAGCCGGATCACCGCATCCTCCGTCGTGACCGGCGGGGCGATCGGTGCGTCCAAGGCCGACTCCGCCTTCAAGGCGACCGCCAATGCGCTCGGCGCGGCGCTGCACGACGCGGGCATCCTGACCTCGTCACGTCAGGTCGGCTAGCAAGGCGCGGTCGTGCCTCAGGTGCGGTCGTGCCTCAGGCGCGGTCGTGCAGGGTGATCTGGTAGCCGTCGGGGTCGGCGAAGGTGAAAGTGCGGCCGAATGGGCCGTCGATGGGAGCCGAGACGATCGTGTGACCGTCGGCCACGAGTGCGTCGTGGATGGCCTGAACCTCGGTCGCGTGGAGCCAGATCGCTGCACCGATGCCGGGCTGGGCGACGGATGCGAGATCCGTTCCGGGAACGATGTCCCGCAGGGCGAACGCGATCGGCGTCGTCTCGAAGACGACGGCGTGAGGAGGGCCCGCCTGCGAGCGGACGAGGCCGAGGTAATGCTCGTAGAACGCCTGGGAGGCATCGAGGTCGTGAACTTGGATCGAGATGAAGTCGGGTCCGGTGACGGGCATGGTGTGCTCTTTCGCTTCGTGTCAGTTTTCTGACACGAAACAATCTATGTCAGAATACTGACATGAGTCAACACAGAGTCGGTGACGGTGAGGGGGTCGACCTCGAGACATCCCTCGGCTATCTGCTGAAGGAGGCGTCGAGTGCGCTTCGTGCTGCCATGGAGGCCGTGCTCCGGCCGCTCGGGATGAGCGTGACCCATTACGCCTGCCTGGAACTGCTCGCGCAGCGTCCGGGTCTGTCGAACTCCGAGCTCGCGCGCGGGACGTTCGTGACGCGGCAGTCGATGAACGTGCTTCTGCAAGCTCTCGAGCGCGAGGGTTCTGTGACCCGGCCGACGGAGGCACCCGTGGGGAAGGTCCTTCCCACGAAGCTCACGCCGCACGGACGCCGCAGCCTCGAGAAAGCGACCGTCGCGGTCCGCTCCGTCGAGGCGAGGATGCTGGGCGGCATGAGCGAGGACCAGCAGTCCGACGCCTTCCGGGTGCTGAAGAGCATGATCCACTCCCTGCGCGACGACACCGGCGGTGTGTGAACGGCGGCGATATGCGCGAGCCGGCGCGTGGCAAGTTGCCGTGGCCGCTCTCTCTCCGCCCTAGGCTGAGGGGATGGGCGGAGTGGTGGTCGGATTCGCGATCATCGCATTCGTCATCTTCGTCGGCTATCTCGCGGCGCGTTTCGGCATCGGCGGCCCGCACGCTCCGTTCGTCCTGAACCGCATCGCGTTCTTCATCACCAACCCGGCGCTGCTGTTCGTGACGCTCGCCAAGGCCGACCTGCACGTCGTCTTCTCGACCCAGCTCCTCGTCGGGGCCATCGCGGCGCTCGCCGCGGCCGGGATCTTCGTGCTGCTCTCCCGGCTGTTCTTTCGCCGTCCTGTGGCCGAGACCACCATCGGGGCGCTGGGCTCGGGGTACGTGAACGCCAACAACATCGGTCTGCCCGTGGCGGTCTACGTGCTGGGCAGCGCATCCTATGTCGCGCCGGTTCTTCTCCTGCAGCTCATCGTGTTCGCGCCGATCGCGCTGACGGTTCTCGACGTGAGCTCGCGCGGCTCGGTGTCGGTGCGCTCGATCCTGACCCAGCCCATCCGGAACCCGATGATCATCGCGTCCCTGCTCGGCATCCTCGTCGATGTGAGCGGCATCCAGCTTCCGGATGCGGTGTTCCAGCCGTTCGTGCTGCTCGGCGGCGCAGCTGTTCCGCTCGTGCTGATGGCGTTCGGGATGTCGCTGCGCGGTTCACGGCCGCTCCGTGCGGATGAGGGGCGTGCAGAGATCCTGACGGCATCCCTGCTCAAATCGGCTGTGATGCCGGTTGTCGCGTACCTCGTCGCGACCCTCGCTTTCGGCCTGCACGGCCAAGCGCTCTTCGCGGCGGTCGCCCTCTCGGCACTCCCGACGGCGCAGAACGTGTACAACTTCGCTTCGCGCTACGAACGCGGCGTCCCGGTCGCGCGCGACACGGTGCTCCTGACGACCCTGCTCGCGATCCCCGCGCTCCTCCTGATCGCCGCCCTCCTCGCACCCTGACCGCTGGACCACTCAACGACAAAACGGCGCGAGCTAGCGGGCGCGGGCCTCGTCGAGGGAGCGGAGGTAGGCGGCGTTGCCGCGCACGGCGGCCTCGTAGCGGAGGAGGTCCTCGGTGCGGATCTCGTCGACGGCCAGCTCCATCAGCGCGCCGACGGCGGCATCGCTGCGGCCTGCGGCGTGCAGCGACAGCGCGTGCCACATCCGCACCGACTCCGAGCGCGGGTAGAGCTCGAGGGCTCGGTCGAGGGCCGCGAGCGAATCCTCGTAGCGGCCGAGATTGCGCAGGGTGCTTCCGTACTGAAGCAGACAGCGGCGCAGGGTGTCTCCGCTGAGACCTGCGTCCAAGGCTCTTTCGTAGTACCCGAGCGCCGTCTCCTCCTCGCCCGCGGTGTCATAAGACCCGCCGACGTCGTACAGCACGACCGCGCTGTCAGGATGCTCGGCGAGCACCCGCAGGAACGCCTCGATCGTCGGCCCCATGTTGTCGCGGTCGCGGCTCTCGAAGATGTCGCGGAGCCGCTGCTCGAGTTCGGGGCTCACGAGCCCGTCTTCTGACGCCGTCACGATGGTTCCTTTCGTCGGAGACCGGAAACGCCAACGTTACCCGGGGGCGTACAGTTCCGGTCGGTGACGCGGCAAGGCCGACACCGCCGTCGCCGCCGTCACCGCCGTCACCGCCGTCACCGTCGACGACCGCAGATCGATGAGAGGAGCATCCCATGGCCACCGACCAGTACCACGAGCCGCCGAGCGAGCTGAGCGAGGAGACCCGCACGTTCGCCCGGATGTGCGCCAGCCTGTCCGAGGAGGCCGAGGCGATCGGCTGGTACGAGCAGCGCATCGCCGTCGAGAAGGATGCGGCAGCGGAGGCGATCATGCGCGACTCCCTCGCCGAGGAGTACAAGCACTTCAGCATGGAGCTCGAGTTCCTGCTGCGGGCGAAGCCGCAGTGGCGCGAGACCGCGCGGGGCATCCTCTTCAAAGACGGCGACATCGTGAAGCACGGTGAAGCCGCCGAGGAGGCCGCAAGCGACTAGCCCGAGCGGCGGAGTCGGACCCAGCCCGTCACACCGCGGCGAGCAGCCGCCTGAGCGGCCCCGGAGCCACCGCATCCGCGGCAGCCCGGAGTGCGAGCTCCCGCCCGTACTGCTCCTTGCGTCCCGACGTCGTGCCGAGGAACCGATGCACCTGCTGCTCGACGGTACGGTCCCGCTGCGCCGGCTGCCGCTGGAACGTGCGAAACAGCCGCAGATCGCCTTGCTGTTCCAGCACGTCTTCGACCGCATCCTGTCCGAGGGCGCGGATCAGTTCGCCTTCCAGGTCGGGCTCGCAGACCTCAAAGGCCGTAGCGCTCATCCCTGCGCGCTCGAAGAACCGCACCTCGCCCTGGTCGCAGAGCCCGTGCAGCTCGAGCTCGAATCCGTGAGCGCCGAGCGCTTCGACGTAGCGACGGATGCTCATCGCGCCGCCCATCGGGAGAACCGCGACACCGGCGTCCCCGAGATCGCGGCCGTAGGATTCGGCCAGAGCCAGCAGTGCCGCGCGGTCGCTGTCGCCCTCGACAAGCACGGCCGTGCTCACGACACCCGCCTCCCTGAGACGTTGAGCGTCTGCGGCAGCCGTCGAAGCTGCGACCGAGCCGTTGAGCCAGAATCTCACCGCTCGTTCGAAGCGGAGCAGCGCCTCGCCCTGCTGCTCCCCGGTCCGGGTTCCTGACGTCTCCGTCACGCAGACCATTCTGGCACCGGATGCCCGGCTCGACCCGGGAGGCCCTGTTGCGGCCCGCGAATCACGCGTAGCGTCCGTGCCAGCCCAACCTTTCGCCGTCCGTCGCCGCGTGAGCAGCAGCGGGCCGCATCCATCGTTCGAGGAGGACACATGAAGCTCGCCATCTTCGTGACCGGCGTCGCCGTCGGCTACGTGCTCGGTTCCAAGGCCGGCCGCCAGGCCTACGACAGGATTCGCAAACAGGTCAACGACTTCACCCAGTCGCCTCCGGTGCGGCAGGTCGCCAACGACGTGAAGGATCTGGCCGGCAAGGCGGCCGCGGAGGCCGGCGATCGCGTCAGCGAGGTCCTCGATAAGGCGAGCGACAAGCTCGACGACGTCACCGGCAAGAAGTCGCCGTCCACGGGGGCGGCCTCCGCCAGCTAGGCGCCCTGCGGCGGGTCGGTCAGGAGGCCGACCCGCTCGGGCAGATACGCCTCGAAGTCCACGGTCCCCTCGGCCGACGGGCTCCACTTCACCAGAACCCGTCCGTCGCGCAGGATGAGCGGGCCGGTCGACTCGCGCAGGCTCACCGCATCCTGAGCGATGGGCTCGGCGTCGTAGTTCACGGTCTCACCGTGCTCGAAGTGGCCGCGTTGAGCCGCCGCTCGATAAGCCCGCCGCGTCTCGGCCGAGAGTGATTGGTAGGCAGGTCGCCCCGGTTCGGTTGCGCGGGTGATCGAGCCGGTCGCGTAGAGGTTCGCGTCGCGGTCGAGCAGCAGCACGCCGAGCCGCCACACGCGTCCGGTCGGCTGCAGCACCGCCTCGCGCGTGATAAGCATCTTGCGGTGTCGTGGCACGAACACGGCTAGCGCTTCGTCGCGGGCACCTGCGGCATCGAGTCGCCGCACGGCCGCATCGAGTGCATCCCGGATGCCCGCGACCGCTCGATCGTCGCTCGAATCGTCCACGAAGCGAGAATACCCGCGCATCCGGACGCCGCTGTGGGCGAGGATAGAGGGATGAAGACGATGAAGCTCACGAACACCGACCTCGAAGTGTCCAACGTCATCCTCGGCCTGATGAGAATCAGTCCCCTCAGCGACGACGAGATCCGAGAACTCGTCGGTGGCGCCCGTGAGGCGGGCGTCAACTTCTTCGACCACGCCGACGTCTACGGCGACGAGACCCACGGCTGCGAGCGCCGGTTCGGCGATGCGATCACCTTCTCGCCGGCCGAGCGCGAGCAGGTCGTCGTGCAGTCGAAGGTCGGACTCCGCGACGGGTTCTGGGACTTCTCGAAGGAGCACATCCTGAGTTCCGTCAACGAGTCGTTGGCCGCGCTGCAGCTCGACTACCTCGACCTCCTCCTGCTGCACCGCCCGGATGCGCTGGTCGAGCCCGACGAGGTCGCCGACGCGTTCGACACCCTCCAGAACGCAGGCAAAGTGCGCAACTTCGGCGTCTCCAACCACACGCCCGGTCAGGTCGAACTGCTCAAGAAGTCCGTGAAGCAGCCGCTGGTGGTCAACCAGGTGCAGCTCAGCATCACTCACGCGCCGCTCATCGCCCACGGCGTCGCCGCGAACATGGCGGGACTCGATCAGTCCATCGATCGGGACAACGGGATCCTCGACTACAGCCGCCTGCACGACATCACCCTGCAGGCGTGGTCGCCGTTCCAGAAGGGCTTCTTCGACGGCCCGTTCCTCGGCGACCGCGAGGCGTATCCCGAGCTCAACGATGTGATCGACGAGCTGGCCGCCGCATACAGCGTGCCGACCTCCGCCATCGCGGTCGCGTGGATCACGCGTCACCCGGCCAACATGCAGGTCGTGCTGGGTACTACCAAGGTCGAGCGCGTGCGCGAGTCGTCCCTCGGCTCCGACCTCCCGCTCACCCGCGAGGAGTGGTACCGGCTGTTCACCGCAGCTGGCTACACCCTCCCGTAGTCAGGGGTCTCGGGCGTCTGCTGGTAGAGCGCGAGACGCCATCCCGAGTCGTCGTGGCGGTAAACGCTCGCCATCGTCGCGACGAACTCGGGATCACCGTTCCGCTGCGCGCGGGCGCGGTAGACGATCGCGGCCGCATCCGGAGCCACCCGCACCAAGGCGGGGTTCTCGATGGTGAAGGTATCCCAGGTCGGTGCGCTCTTGAGCGCGTCGAGCACCGTCTGCCGGTCGAGCACGGCGCCCCCGGCGACGATCATCACGGCATCCTCGGTCATGATCGACTCGTAGAAGGCGGCGCCGGTTCCGACGCACAGCGTGTCCCAGCCCTCCCGCTCGAGTGCGAGCAACATCTGCAGGTCCTGTTCGCGGCTCATCTGCCCTCCATCGCCGTTGAGATCGTCATAGCTGATCTACCCGGAGATGGTACGCCGCCCATGGGCTAGACCGATTTCGGGCGTTCGGCAACCCGGTAGAACGGACTTTTTGTCGGGCGTAGTTTCGGGATGTTGTCACACCGGCAACGCACCGGCAACGGTGAGCACGGTGAAAGGGAGGATGGCGCCATGGGTGCATCAGACAAGATGGAGAACGCCGCCGAAGACCTCAAGGGCAAGGTCAAGGAGGGCGTCGGCAAGATGACCGGCGACGACGAGAAGGTCGCCGAGGGCAAGGCTGACCAGGCCAAGTCCGACGTCAAGCAGGCCGGCGAAAACGTGAAGGACGCGTTCAAGCACTGACGTTCAAGCACTGACACTTACGACTCGAAGGCTTTGAGTCCTGACGCTTGAAGCCTTCGGATCAAGGGGTGGGACTCCGCGGATGGGGTCTCACCCCTTCGTCTTGCGCAGCCACTCCGTCAGGCGCGCGAGTGGCCAGGTGGTCACGATTCGATCATCCGGAACCCCGCACGCCACGGCTCGAGCGGCGCCGTACTGCAGAAAGTCGAGCTGTCCAGGCGCGTGCGCGTCGGTGTCGATGCTGAACAGGCATCCTGCGTCGATGGCGAGCTGGATGAGGTCGTCGGGCGGATCCTGGCGCTCCGGCCGCGAGTTGATCTCGACGGCCACGTCGTTCTCTGCGCACGCGGCGAAGACCCGCTCGGCGTCGAACTCCGAGGGCGGGCGCGTGCCGCGGCCTCCCTGCACCAGCCGCCCGGTGACGTGTCCGAGAACGTTCGTGTGGGGGTCTCGGATGCCGCCGAGCATCCGCCGGGTCATGGTCGCGCGATCGGACCGCAGCTTCGAGTGCACGCTGGCGACCACCACATCCAGTCGCGCCAGCAGCTCCGGCGTCTGATCCAGCGTGCCGTCTTCGAGGATGTCCACCTCGATTCCTGTGAGCAGCTGGGGGCCGCCGCCGTCGGTGCCGGCGTCGAGGCCGTCGATGATCCCGAGCTGCTCGGTCAACCGCTCCGGGCTCAGCCCGTTGGCGACCTTCAGATTCGGCGAGTGATCGGTGATGGCCTGGTACTCGCGGCCGAGGGCCCGCGCCGCCTGCGCCATGAGCTCGATGGACGTTCCGCCGTCCGACCAGTCGGTGTGGCTGTGCAGGTCGCCGCGCAGTTTCGCCAGCAGTGCTTCACCGCCCTCGGCGAGGGATGCGCTCCGCGCTCCCGCAGGTCCGCCAAGTAGTCGGGCACCTCGCCCGCCAGAGCTTGGGTGATCACGGTGTACGTGCGGTCGCCGATGCCCTTGGTGCGCTTGAGCCGCCCATCCCGAGCCCGCTCGGCGAGTTCGTCGGGGGCGAGTTCGCCGATGGTCGCGGCCGCCCGGCGGAACGCCTGCACCTTGAACGTCGGAGCCAACTCCCGCTCCAGCCAGAAGGAGATCTCGTTGAGCGCGTCGACAGGGTTCATGAGCCCATCATGCCCCTCCCCTCCGCCGTCGAACGGGTGCACACTTGAAGCATCATGGACGACATGACCGGTCAGACGGTCTTGGTCACCGGTGGCACGGCCGGGCTGGGCCGAGCCACCGCCCTGGGTGTGAGCAGACTCGGTGCGCGTGTGGGCATCACGGGTCGCGACGACGCACGGACGCGCAGTGCTGCCGTGGGGATCTCGCCCCGAAGCGACACCACCCGGGCGTAGGATGCGCTGGTGACCGACAATCCCGCAGTGTCCTTCGACATCCTCGCCACCCAACTCCTCGAAGACCCCGACGACGATGTGGCCCTCACCGAACAGGGTCTCCACGTGCACGGCAAGCTCTTCGCCTTCCTGAACGACGGCGACCTCGTGGTCGACCTGTCGCCCGGCCGCGCCGACGACCTCATCGAACGCGGTGTTGCGGCGTCCAGCTCTCATCCCGTCGTCGAGGCCAAGGGCCGCTGGGTCAGCATCGACGATGCGGAGGACTGGCCGGAACTCGCCTCGGAAGCTCACCAGTTCGTCGGCGAACCCGCCGTCGGCCACCAGTCGTAGACCCGCCGCCCCGATTAGGTGACTGGCTGGGCCGTACGCTTTGTGCGGCCAGTTGATAGCGTTCACGCCATGGGGGCGTCGAAGATTTCCGGAGTGGGACTTGTCCTGTTCCTTGCAGTGGGGTTGACGGGGTGCACACAACCCGATCCTGTACAGGTGTCGACAATTTCAGCAACGGTGAAGAAGCTCGATCTGAAATCCCTGGGGCGGATCGAATGCGATGGCGTGTACGCCCCCGACGGGCTCGGGAGCACTGTCAGGTACACGCGGACCATCGGGGTTACGGGTTCGGATCATTTGCCGGAGCTGGTCAGTCGACTGAAGCGGGCTGGCTTCAAGGAGAATACTCAGGAGACCAGCGCCAGCGGTGGGGTGCATACATACCTTTATGGCCCTCATGAGACGAGCGCCACCGTATTGTCGAAGAGCCCCGGATCGGCCAAGTTTGGTCTCAACGAGGACTACGAGTGCTCTGTCCCTGCGGAAGGACTAACTGTTTTAGTTCTTCGCCCAACCGACGGATGACCCTCGCTACTGGCTCGAGCGCAGGAGGGCGAACGACGGGGGCGCGAGCGTGAGCATGGTGGGGTCGACGATCTCGAGTTCGGGGTCGCTCGACAGTTCGAGGGTCCATGCGGAGTTCGGCGCATCCGGAAGCTCGAAGTCGACGCCGTTGTCAGCCGCGTTCAGGAGGAACGCGAACGCGTCAGACCCCTCGAACATCAGCACGAACACGATTGCTTTCGCGTCGGGGTCGTCCCAGTCGTCGTCGGCGAACTCCTGGCCGTCGGCCCTCAGGATGCGCACCGTGCTCGGGCCGCCGACCTCCGGTGAGTGCCGGTACCAGTCGGGGCGCAGAGCGGGTTCAGCGAGGCGCAGCCGGATCAGGTTCTGCGTGAAGGCGTGCAGCTCCTCGTCGGCGTGCGCCCAGTCGAACCAGGAGATCTCGTTGTCCTGCGCGTAGGCGTTGTTGTTGCCCTGCTGGGTTCGCCCGATCTCGTCGCCGCCGAGGATCATCGGCACGCCGGCCGAGAGCAGCACGGTCGCGAGAAAGTTCTTGCGCTGACGCATGCGCCGCGCGTTGATCTCGGGGTCGTCGGTCGGACCCTCCGTGCCGTTGTTGCTCGACCGGTTGTCGGATTCGCCGTCTGCGTTGTCTTCGCCGTTCGCCTCGTTGTGCTTCTCGTCGTAGCTCGTCAGGTCGGCGAGAGTGAAACCGTCGTGAGCGGTGACGAAGTTGACGCTCGACAGCGGCGCTCGCCGCGACTCCTCGTAGACGTCGGGGCTGCCCAGGATGCGCTGCGAGACCGTGCCGAGCATCCCCTCGGTGCCGCGCCAGAAGTCGCGTACGTCGTCGCGGAACTTGCCGTTCCACTCCGACCAGTCGGCAGGGAATCCGCCCACCTGGTAGCCGGCGGTGTCCCACGGCTCGGCGATCATCTTGATCGGGCCGAGAGTCGGGTCCTGCTGGATCAGGGTGAGGAACGCGCTGTGGATGCTCGCATCCCCGCCCTGTCGCGTCAGAGTCGTCGCGAGGTCGAACCGGAAGCCGTCGACGTGCATCTCGGTGACCCAGTACCGCAGCGAGTCCATGATGAGGCCGAGCGCGGCGGGGTGGCTCACGTTGACGCTGTTGCCGGTGCCCGTCGTGTCGAAGTAGTGAGCGAGGTCGTCCTCGACGAGTCGGTAGTACGACTCGTTGTCGATCCCCTTGAGGCTGAACGTGGGCCCGCGGTCGTTGCCCTCGGCGGTGTGGTTGTAGACCACATCGAGGATGACCTCGATTCCGGCCGCGTGCAGGGCCTTGACGAGTCTCTTGAACTCGTCGACCTGCGAGCCCCCGTCGCCGGAGGCGGAATACTCGTTGTGCGGCGCGAAGAACCCGAGGGTGTTGTACCCCCAGTAGTTGCGCAGTCCCTTGTCGTCGAGGTGCGCATCCTGAGCGAACTGGTGAACGGGCATGAGCTCGACCGCGGTGACGCCGAGGGAGGTGAGGTAGTCGATGGCTGCGGGATGCGCGAGGCCGGCATACGTGCCGCGCAGCTCCTCCGGCACCTCCGGCATCAGCTTCGTGAAGCCCTTGACGTGCGTCTCGTAGACCACGGTTTCGGAGAGGCGAGTGCGGGGCGCCCTGTCGTCTCCCCAGTCGAACGAGTGCGGATCGGTGACCACGCCGAGCATGACGTGACCGGCGCCATCGGTGTCGTCGAGCGCATCCGGATCGTCGAGATCGTGCCCGAAGACGGCCTGGCCCCAGTCGTACTCGCCGCTGATCGCCGTCGCGTGCGGGTCGAGCAGCACCTTGTTCACGTTGAAACGAAGGCCGGCCTCGGGATCCCACGGGCCGTCGACGCGCAGACCGTAGCGCGTGCCGGGAACCATGTCTTCGACGAGCCCGTGGAAGACATGACCGGTTCGATTGGTGAGCTCGGTTCGCGTCTCGGTTCCGTCGTCGGCGAAGACACATACGAACACCCGGTCAGCGCGCTCTGTGTAGATCGCCACGTTCGCGCCGCCAGCGACCAGGGAGATGCCGAGCGGGTACGGTTGCGAAGAATCCGACTCGCTCAGCACGGCAGCGTGCCCCAGATTTGTCCGGTTCTCACTGCCGTTCCCCTCTGATTTCCCCTGGTGCTAACCCCGACCTATTCCTCAGCGTATCCAGTGGGTCGGCCGCTCTCTAGCGGTTGACAGCGGTTCGCCGGTCCGCTAGCCACGGCTTCAGGATGCGCCGCTAGCGCCTCAGCGGAGGATGGCGACACCCGGCCCGACGAGCCGTAGCGAGCTATCGGCGACGGTCGCGGAGCCGAACGCCAGCACGATCTCGCCGGTGACCGTGACAGTGCGCTCACCCTCGCCGAACGCCGCGATGACGCGCAGACCGCCGCGGCTGAAGGTGAAGACCTGGCCCGGTGCATCCCCGGCCACGTCGGTCACTTTCGCGTCCGGATCGATGCTCCGGCGCAGCGCGATCAACTCCTTGTAGAAGGCGAGGATGCGCGCATTGCCCGGTCGCTCCGGTTCGGCCCAGTCGAGGTGGGAGCGCTCGAACGTGGTGGGATCCTGCGGGTCGGGCACGACATCCGGGTCCCAGCCCATCCTCGCGAATTCGGCGATGCGCCCGCGCGCGGTCGCCTCCCCCAACTCCTTCTCGGGGTGCGAGGTGAAGAACTGCCACGGGGTGGTCGCACCCCACTCCTCGCCCATGAAGAGCATCGGCGTGAAGGGTCCGAGCAGGATGATCGCGGCCGCCGCAGCCAAGGAGCCGTTGCCGACGAGCGCTGACATCCGGTCGCCGGTGGCGCGATTGCCGATCTGATCGTGGTCTTGCGTGAAAGCGACGAGCCGTCGCAGCGCGGTGCCAGGGTCGAGCGGGCGGCCGTGGTGGCGTTCCCGGAAGCTCGACCAGCTGCCGTCGTGGAACCAGCCGTGCTCGAAGACCTTCACGAGCGAGGCGACGCCCTCGAAGTCCTCGTAGTATCCGGTGGTCTCGCCGGTCACGTTGACGTGCACGGCATGGTGAACGTCGTCGTCCCACTGACCGGCCAGCCCGTAGCCGTGCGACTCGCGGGATCGGAAGAGCTTCGGATCGTTGAGGTCGCTCTCCGCGATCAGCGTGAGGGGTCGCCCGAGCGCGTGGCTCAACGTGTCGACGCTCTCGGCGAGTTCCTCGAGGATGTGCAGCGCTCGGCTGTCGTGGAGCGCATGCACCGCATCCAGCCGGAGACCGTCGACATGCATGTCGTGCAGCCAGAACAGGGCGTTGTCGATGATGAGGCGTCGCACCTCGTCCGACCCGGGTCCGTCGAGGTTCAGCGCGTCGCCCCAGGGCCCGGCAGCGAGCTCGCTCAGGTACGGGCCGTACTTCGGCAGGTAGTTGCCGCTCGGTCCTAGGTGGTTGTAGACCACATCCTGAACCACGGCGAGACCGCGAGAGTGGCAAGCGTCGACAAACCGCTGGTAGGCGGCCGGACCGCCGTATGCCTCGTGCACGGCGAACCAGAGCACACCGTCGTAACCCCAGCCGTGCTCGCCGTTGAACGCGTTGACAGGGAGCGGCTCCACCGCATCTACGCCGAGGTCGACGAGGTAATCGAGCCGTTCGATCGCGGAGTCGAGCGTTCCTTCGGGCGTGAAGGTGCCGATGTGCAGTTCGTAGACGACCGCGCCGGTCACGTCGCGTCCGGTCCACGCGTGGTCCGTCCACTCGAAGACGGACGGGTCGTATTCTCGGCTCAGTTCGTGCACGCCGCGGGGCTGTCGCAGCGAACGGGGGTCGGGATACGGTCCCTCGCCGTCCACGAGAAACCCGTAGTCGATCGGGGTCGTCGCGTCGAGTGCGGCGTCGAGCGCCCACCAGCCGCCGTCCCCGCGCGACAGTTCGATCTCCTCGCGTCCGGTGCGCCGGTCGGAGATGACAAGGGCGACTCGGGATGCGCGCGGCGCCCAGACCGGAAACCGGCGGTTCATCGCGCCACCAGCAGCGCCGCCGGGTAGACCTCGAACACGTCGGCGACCGGGATGGGTCCACTTTCGAATTCCCGGCCGGTCAGTTCGTCGCGCATCCCGTTGTCGCTCCCGTTCTCGCGCTCGCCGAGGTCGACCACGGTGTCTCCCCAGCCGCCCGCATCCGTCAAGCCCAGCGGAAGCCGTGTCGCAAGGGCGACAGCCCCGCCGCGGTCGAAGCCGATGAGATGCTCGGCCTGCGTCCCGGTCGCGGTGATCGGGGTGTAGCCGGTGAAGAGTTCGGGCCGATCCCGCCGAAGCCGCAGCGCGCGCGACACGAGGAGCATCTTCGCGGCGCCTGACGCATCCAGTTCGGGCTGCCAGCCGTCGTCGATCCGCCCCAGCACTGCCTCTGCCGCAGCGAAGTCGACGCGACGACGGTTGTCGGGATCGACGAGCGAGCGATCCCAGAACTCGGTTCCCTGATACACGTCGGGCGTTCCGGGTGACAGCAGCTGGAGCAGCTTGGCGCCGAGACCGTTCGACCAGCCCGGCGCCTCGACCTCGTGAACCATCGCCTCGACTCGGCCGTGCAGGTCGGAGTCGTCGAAGACGCGCGCCGCGAGCTCGGTCAGGCGCCGCTCGAAGTCCTCGTCGCCGTCCGTCCACGACGTCGACGTTCCCGCCTCGCGGGCCGCCTTGAGCACGTACTCCGTGAGCCGGTCTCGGGATGCAGGCCAAGCGCCGACGACGGCCTGCCACACCAGGTTCTCCAGGGATCCATCTCCGAGGGATGCCGTTTCTCGCATCCCGCGGACGAACTCGGCCCACCGCTCGGGAATCTCGGCCAGAACCGAGATGCGGGCGCGCGTGTCCTCGCTCCGCTTGGTGTCGTGCGTGGTGAGCGTGGTCATGCTCTCCGGCGACCGGCGCAGCCGCGCATCCTGAACCTCGTGGAAACGTTGCGGCGTCACGGCGAACTCGCTGGGGTCGGCGCCCACCTCGGTCAGGCTCGTCAGCCGGGTGTAGCGGTAGAAGGCGTTGTCTTCGACGCCCTTTGCCATGATCATTCCCGAGGTCTGCTGAAACCGTTGGGCGGCCGGATGCGACGCGTCGGCAAGTCGCTCGACCACGGCCTCCAAAGTCCCGGCGAGGTCGGGGCGCTGTTCGAGCGCGGCCGCGGCGGCCTCGTCGAGGTACGCGCGCCCGAACGGCAGGTAACTGCGGTAGACGGGCATCGCAGCGGCCAGCTCGGCCAGGGCATCCCCCGATCCCTCGATATCGAGCTCGCGTTCCAGCCGGCGGATCTCGGAGTTCAGGATGCCGTCGGCAACCGCCCGCTTGCGCCCCCGCACCAGGGCACCCCAGTCGTCGTTGTCGGCGGACAGCTCGTGCGCGAAGGAGGTCAGAGGTTCCTCGCCGTCGGGATCGACGAACACGCGGTCGAGTACCGCGAGCGCGTCGTAGCCAGTGGTCCCGGCGATCGGCCACTCGCCCGGCATCTGCTCGTCGCCTTCGAGGATCTTCTCGACCCAGACAGGCCGATCGCCCACGAGCGCCTTCAATCGGATCAAGTACGCGCCCGGGTCCTTCAACCCGTCGGGATGGTCGACCCGTAGGCCATCGACGAGACCCTGACTCATCCAGCGACCGATTTCGACGTGGGAGGCGTCGAAGACCCGGCGGCGTTCCACGCGGATCGCGGCGAGGCTGTTCACCGCGAAGAAGCGGCGGTAGTTGAGATCGTGGTCAGCCCGACGCCACGAGACGAGCTCGTAATGCTGGCGTTCGTGCACCTCGCGAGGTGTGCCTTCGCCGGTTCCATCGGCGATCGGGAAGTGGTGGTCGTAGTAGCGCAGCTCGCCGTCTTCGATGCGCAGGGCATCCAGCTCGTCCGCTGAGTCGCCGAGCACCGGGAGCAGCACGCGACCCGCTCCGGCAGGCCAGTCGATGTCGAAGAAGCCCTCGAAGCGGGATTCGATTCCGCGCGCGAGCACATCCCACCACCAGGCGTTGACCTTCGGTGTAGCGACGCCGACGTGGTTGGGCACGATATCGACGAGCACGCCCATTCCGAGGCCGTGCGCGGTGTCGGCCAGCTCGGCGAGCCCGTCGGAGCCGCCGCGTGCGGGGTCGATGCGGGAGTGGTCGATCACGTCATAGCCGTGCGCCGAGCCGGGTTCGGCCTCGAGCAGGGGCGAGAGGTAGGCCCAGTCGACACCGAGTCGCCGGAGGTACGGAAGGATGCGCGCAGCATCCTGCAACGTGAAGTCTGCCGAGATCTGCAAGCGGTAAGTACTGGCGGGCACGTGATGAACCTATGAGAGCGCGGCCTCGAACGCGAGGGGTTGACACTGTCAATCCGCTCAGCGGCGCGTTCCGAGCGAGCATCCAGGTCAGACCGCGGCCACCGTCACCCTGTCTTTGCCCGCGTCCTTCGCCTGGTACATCGCCGCATCGGCGATGCGGAACACCTCGATCGGGGTGAGGGCGACCGTGTGCTCGGGGAGATACACGGCAACCCCGATGCTCGCCGTGACGACGAGCCCGTCGCCGACGCCGGGCATCGGCTCCTTGATGGTCTCCCGGATGCGCTCGGCCACCGCGACCGCGGCCGTCTCGTCGGTGCTCTCGCACACGACCAGGAACTCGTCGCCGCCGAACCGGCCGACGAGATCGTGTTGACGTACCGATTCGCCCAAACGACGCGCGATCTCGCGGAGCACCGAGTCTCCCGCACTGTGATCGAACACGTCGTTGATCTCCTTGAAGCCGTCGAGGTCGACGAAGAGCAGCGAGATCGGCTCCCGCTGAGTGGCGGCCTCGCCGAGTGCGGAATTCAGTCGTGTGCGCAGCAACGCCCGGTTGGCCAACCCCGTCAGCGGGTCGTAGAGCGCGATGGCCTCGAGTTCGTTCTGCAACTGGATGCGACGGAGCGCCTGAGAGCCCTGTCGCGCGAGCGCGTAATGCAGCTCTGCAGCCGCTGGCTCGAGTTCACGGGCTCTGCCGTAGAAGCAGGTCACCGTACCGATCACCCGATCACCCTCGAGCAGCGGGATGAGCGTGAGCTCCTCGGTCTGGGATACGTCGAGGGCCGCGACCACGGGCTCGGGGGTGAGCGGGTCTGAGGCCAGGATGCGCACGAGGGTGTCGCGCAGCCGGACGCGACCCAGCACATCCTGAGCATCGAACGGTTGCGAGCCGCCGGCGAACTGGAGCCGGCCGTCGGTCATCAGATGCACCGCCACCTCGGTCGCTGAGAAGGCGCCCTTGACGCTCTCGGCCAACGCCTGAGCGAGCTCGTCGGCGGAGTCGCACGCGATGAACGCCGACGAAGCCGCTTGCAGCGACCGGGTGTGCGCCTCGGATGCTTCGGCGGCGCGCCGAGCCGCGAGCAACTGCCGCTCGTAGTCCTGGCGGCGCCTCGAATCGAAGACGGCGAAATCCATCCCGGCGGCCCCGCCCTTGTCGTCCAGGACTGCGGTCGAGTTGACCAAAGCGGCCAGCGTCTCCCCATCGGCCCGGAGGAGTGTGAGTGCGACCTCCTGGATCTCGCCGTTCAGTTCGAGGGTCGGCAGAAAGCGCGTCTCGTAGAAGATGCGACTCCCCGGGTCGAGGAGGTTCACGAACAGCCTGCCGATCAGCTCATCGCGAGAGAAGCCGGTCCAGGCGACGAAGGTGCGGTTGACGGCGCTGACCCGTCCGTCGGGCGTCGTCGAGACGAGCCCGCAGGGCGCTTCTTCGTAGAGCCTCTCGTGGTCTGGGCTCATCGCAGGTAGTCGAGGATCGCCGCAGCCAGTTCATCCGGCGCCGACAGGTTGGGGCAGTGCCCCACCGCCTTCAACTGCACGAAGTCGCTGCCGTCGATGTGCTCGTGCACGTAGCGTCCCACCTGGTCGGGAGCGATGATGTCGTCGCTGCACTGCACCACCAGGGTCGGAGTCATCACCTTGTCGAGGTCGCGGCGGTTGTCGGAGAGGAACGTGACCCGCGCGAACTGGCTGGCGACGACGGGGTCGGTGCGGCAGAAGCTCGCGGTGAGCTCGTCGCCGAGCTCGGGCACCTCGGGGTTGCCCATGATCTGGGGGGCCATGGCCTCCGACCAGCCGAGGTAGTTGGCGTCGAGCGCGTCGAGCAGGCCGTCGATGTCCGACTGCTGGAAGCCGCCGCTGTATTCGCCGTCGTCGAGGTACCGGGGGGACGGGCCGACGAGGATGAGCGCGCCGAACAGGTCGGGTCGTCGCGTAGCCGCAAGCACCCCGATCATCGAGCTGACCGAGTGACCGACGAAGACCGCATCCTCGAGACCGAGCTCCTCGAAGATCTCGATGACGTCGGCCGCATACCCGTGCAGGGAGTCGTACTTTCCGGCGTCATAGGAGGCCAGGTCCGAGTCGCCCGAGCCGACATGGTCGAACAGCACGATGCGAAAGTCGGATGCGAGCTGGGGCACGACCTTGCGCCACATCTCCTGGCTGCAGCCGAAGCCGTGGGCGAACACCACGGGCCGCGCATCGGGGTCGCCGAGAACGCGCACGTTGTTGCGGCGCAGAACATCGACCTTGTCGAGAGGGGCAAGACTCATGGTGGCTCCTAGACGGAATTCGGGCGGCGCCCGGGGCCGGGACGATCAATTATCTCGCGTCCGAAGATTCGGCGGGAGGGATAGAGAAGGCGAGTCGAACGGGTGTATACACCCAGAACGGAAAGGGTCAAGCCCCGTTGACCCCGGCCCGATTGTCGAGCAGTCTCGGCTTCATGACTCCCGCAGCCGAGCGACTCGCCGCTGATCTGCTGCACGCCATTCGCCGCCACGAGATCGTGCCGGTCGTGCAACCCCAGATCGCAGTCGCCACCGGCCGCGTGGTGGGCGTCGAGTTTCTGAGCCGCTGGCGGCATCCTGAGTTCGGCCAGATCCCTCCCGCGGTGTTCATTCCGCTCGCCGAGATGACCGACGCCATCCACCAGCTGGGGCGCGTGATGGTGCGTGCCTGCTGTCAGTTCGGCGCCGTCTGGCAGAAGCGGGGAACATCACTCGACGTCGCCGTGAACGTCGCGCCATCGCAACTCGCAACTCCGGAGTTCTACGAAGGTCTACGTGCGGAGATCGACGAATCGGGTCTCGACCCGCACCGCCTCACGCTCGAGGTCACCGAAGCGACCGCGATCGACGATCCCGTGACCGTCGCGCAACGCTTGGACGCTCTCCGCGAGCTCGGGATCGTCATCTCGATCGACGACTTCGGCATCGGGCACTCGTCTGCCGACAGGGCGGTCGATCTGCACGCCACCGAACTGAAACTCGACCGCAGCCTGGTCGAAGCCGAAGAAGCGGAGCGCGAGGTCGAGGCAGCGATCGTGTTCGCCCACGAGCTCGGAATGCGAACCGTCGGAGAGGGGGTCGAGACCCCCGAACAGCTGGCCAGGCTCCGCGACCTGGGGTGCGACCGCGCGCAGGGCTATCTGATCGCCGCACCCGTCTCCGAAGACGACTTCGAGCGATGGATGCGCGACGCGATGAAGCGCTGACTGCGCCTGGCGCGTAGTACGCGCCCGCGCATCCCGCTTCAGAGGCTGTCGAGCCCGTCGAAGTCGGGGGCGGCGGGGGCCGCGGTTGTCTCGTTCTCGCCACCGACGTCGATCTGCGTCCACGTCACGGGCATCCCTGGCGAGAACAGGATGTCGATGCCCGGGCCGCCTCGCAGCGGCGGGATGTTGACGTAGCCGCCACCGGATTTCACGGCCTCGAGGATCTTCTCGCGCAACTCTGTCACGGGATCCGGGAGGAAGTAGTCTTTGCCATCCACGGTGAGTCGGTTGACGATCATGGGACAAACGTACCCCGGTACCCGGCGACCTGCAGGTATCCTGCATCAAGGCCGTCACCCGAACGGCACCCGAAAGGCTGATGTGGGCACTCTCTCTTACGACGGTGAGAACTTCGAACTCGACGATCGCGTGCTGACTCACCTCCAGATCGCGATCAGCACCAAGCTGCGCCGCGGCGAGAACTTCTTCCTCTCCTGGGCTGTTCCCGTCGAGCGCGGCAGCGGCCGCCACGCGATCTGGATCGACAACGGCGTGCCGATCCACTTCTACTACAGCGGTTCGCGGGCGATCTCGATCAACCGCGACTGGATCGAGTCGATGATCGTCTCCGCCAGCCGCGCTGCGGGCCTGGTGCTGACGGACGAATCCGAAGCCACGGCCGGTTCCTGAGCCCCTGCCGTTTCGGCCACGGGTTCCGGATTCTCGACAGGCCGGAGTTCGGAATTTAGGCTTGAAGCATGGCTGGGCGCAGGGAGCAGAGCGACTCGAAGGTGAATGCCGCCCGCTACCTCGTCGACAAGCTGACCGAGGAGCAGGGTGAGGCCCCGCCCGAGGAGCCTGAGACTGACAACGCCGGTCAGAGCACGATGGAGGCGCGCAGCCAGTACGTCGAGCTCACCATCCAGCAGGCGATCCGTCGTGGCGATTTCGACAACCTGCCCGGGGCGGGCAAGCCGCTCGACCTCGGGCGGCCGAACGACCCCGACTGGTGGATCCGGCGCAAGATCGAGCGCGAACGGCTGACCGGCCTCGGGCCGCCCGCCCTCACGCTGCGCACCGAGAACGCCGAACTCGACGGCCGGCTGGATGCGATGGGCACCGAGCAGCGCGTGCGCGAACTGCTGGAGGACTTCAACGCACGCGTCATCAACGCGAGACGGCAGTTGCAGGGTGGGCCGCCCGTCGTCACCCCCACCCGCGATATCGAGGCCGAGATCGTGAAGTGGCGCGAGCGTCGCGACGAACGCCAGCGCGCTCGCGAGGAGGAGCGCCGCCGCGCGGTCGAGCACGAGGCGACCTTGACCTGGCGCGAACGCCGCCGTGCAAAACGCCGCCGTTAGCTGTTGCGGGCGCGGAACGCGATCATGTTCATCCGGTTGCCGCAGCGCACGCTGCAGAAGCGCTTCGACCCGTTGCGGGAGAGGTCGAGCAGCAGTCCGGTGCAGTCGTCGGCCGCGCAGACGCGCAGCCGTCCCATCTCGGAGGCGCGGATGACGTCGACCAGCGCCATCGAGATCTCGACCCGGATGCGTTCGGCGAGCGGAGCATCCTGAGCCGTCGCGTGCAGGTGCCAGTCGAAGCCGTCATGACGCAGCAGGTAGGGGAGGGCGTTCGCGGCACGCAGCATTGCGTTCACCTCGACGGCGGCGTCGTCTCGGTTCATCGACCAGACCCGGCGCACTTGCTCGCGTGTGGCGTGCACTTCGCGCAGTTCTGCTTCGTCGTGGTCGACGCGTCCCGAGTAGCGCAGGTCGGTGATCATCGCGGCCAGCTGCTCCGTGGTGGCGAGCTCGTCCTCGCCGCTTCGGGACGCGCTGGGCACGGTGTTCCCGAGGGCGACGGCGAACTCCAGTGCATCCTCGGTGTCAGGGGCAAAATGCAAGTTGACTCCTTACTTGCGACAAGACTACCGTCAGGAGCAACAAGCTAAACACCCCTGACCTGGGATTCGCCATGAAACGCAGCTCCACCACACTCGGCCTCGCCATCGCCGTGCTCGCGGCGGCTACGTTCGGCTTGTCTGGCGCGTTCGTCAAGCCGCTCCTCGAAGCTGGTTGGAGTCCGGCGGCCGCCGTGACCGTCCGAGCGCTCACCGGCGGCATCGTGCTCGCCCCGGTCGCGATCATCGCCCTCCGTGGCAAGTGGGCGACGCTGTGGCGCGGACGCTGGCGTGTGCTGGGCATGGCGTTGGTCGGGGTGGCGGGAACGCAACTGGTGTACTTCGCGGCGATCGAGCGCATCCCTGTCGGCACGGGCATTCTGTTGGAGTACATGGCGCCGCTGCTTCTGGTCGGTCTGGTCTGGGTGCGAACGCGGCGCACGCCCAAGCTCGTCGTACTGATCGGGTCGGTCGTCGCCGTCGCCGGTCTCGTGCTCGTCGTGTCCCCTGGAGGGTCAGGAAGTCTCGACCCGCTGGGCCTGACGTTCGCGATCGTGGCCATGATCGGCTGCGCGGCGTTCTATGTGATCGCCGCGCGACCCAGCGAGGGGTTGCCCCCGGTCGCTCTCGCGGCAGCGGGACTGATCATCGGCGGTATCGCCCTTGCGACGGTCGGCGCGACCGGCCTCGTGCCTTTCCGCATGACGTTCGCCGACGTGCGACTCTTCGGCAACCCAACCCCATGGTGGATCCCGTTGCTCGTGATCGGCATCTTCGCGACGGCGATCGCCTACGCGGCGAGCATCACGGCCACCGAGATGCTCGGGTCTCGGCTGGCGTCGTTCGCCGGTCTGCTCGAGGTCGTGGCGGCGACGTTCTACGCCTGGCTGCTGCTCGGCGAGAGCCTGTCAGTGTTCCAGCTGCTGGGCGGGGTGCTCATCCTCGTCGGCATCGGGTTCGTGCGCTCGGAAAAGGCGGAGCTTCCGGATGCGCCGCTCCCGCAGCGCGAGCCCGCCGCCGCCTCAGTCCCGGGGAACGCGCCAGGGCACGTCGACGCTCCCCGCCCATCCTGAGACCGAGAGGATCTGCCGGCGATCGCGCGCCCGCTGCGTCAGGGGCGGAAGTCGTCGCCGACGTCGTACCGGTCGTAGGTTGCCTTGTCTACGTTGATCGTGTCAGCCGACTTCAACCGATACAGCACGTCCAGCTGCCAGGTCGGCGACACCCAGACGCACTTGTTGTCGGCGCTGCACGTCACGTGACCGGCCACATGGTGCTTGCCTGTCACGGTCGGCCCCGCGCTGGACCTGGGCGCGCCGACAATCGCCACAACAACGACCGCGGCGAGGACCACGAGCAAGGCCAATTTGGCGAGCGTAGCCGGAGTCTGCCGAAGCGCAGCCTCCTGGAGTCGTTGGCGAATGGACGTCCGAACTTTACCCTCAGCCGATGGTCGCATCGTGTTTCCCCTCTCGGCTCGATGACCATCATCCCAGGCCACCACGACTTGAACGAATCCCATGTAGGTGAGTTATTCTCACCTTATGAGTGTCGACTATCAACGGTCGTCCCGGGCAGCCGCTGTTGCTGTGGCGGTGCTGCTCGCGGTCGGAATCTTTCTGACCTTCGTGAGCCGGACGCTGCCGGGCGACTTCCTCGGAACGACCCTCTACGATACGGGGGTCGGCCTGCTCGTGATCGCGGCGATCAGTCTCCTGACTTTGGTCGCGATGAGGCGCTGAGGCCGACAGGCTCTGGATCAGGTGCGCGCGGCCAGGGTGATGTCGTCGACTGTCGAGAGCTCGACCCAGCGTTGCTTCAGGGCCTCCCGAGACGCCGGAGCGGGAACCGGAGCTGGCACGGGCGCGGTCGGAGTGGCCACGAACCGATCGGCGGCGCTCAGCTGTGACACGTTTAACCCGGTGAGCGTACCGATGTCGGCGATAGGCACCTGATACGTCTTGTACGGCCCGAGCGGCGGCGGGTTCCCAGCGGCGAGTGCTCGCGCCGTCGCGAGGTCGATGTCGTCGAGCTCCGGAGTCTGATCGAGAACGTAACCGGTGGCGGCGAGCTCGAAGGTCCCGTCCGTCAGCCGCTCGGTCCAGGCTGCGATCTTCCAGAACAGGCGCGGGATCTGCACTCCGCGATAGCTGGGGTCGTCGGGGGCCAGCACCGGGCCGGTGTAGACGTTGAGCTTCTGCTGGTAGGTCCGCGCGTAGCCGAGGACGTAGTCTTCGAGCCCCGCCCAGAGCTCTTGCGACTGGTTGAAGATCCCGACCTGCGGCGCACAGTTCGTGTACACGAAGGTCGACTCATTGGCGGCCGCGGCGACGGCCGGGTCGCCCCAGACCGGATCCCGTCGGCGCACCTGGTGCCCGCGATCCAGGTCGTTGCCCGCATACAGCTCGGGGCCGGCCTGCTCGGCGACGGGGATGCGCGGCTCCAGATGCCAGTCGTCTCCCCTCTCGAGGTCGAGCAGTTGCGCTCCGTCGATGTTCACGCCCGTCGAGGCCGGAAGTCTTCGAACCGGATCGAGCAGCACCGTGAAGTGCACGTACGGAAGGGTATGGAGCAGTCTCGGCACGGTCGGGGCCGGCACCTGCACTGCAATGGGGAGGAAGCCGTCGTCGTAGCCAGTGGATGCGTCTGCCATGTCCCCAGTGAAGCACCGGCGGGTGACGTACGGACGAAGCCGGGGTGTCGTTTGCGCGGTCTAAGCTGACCGCATCATGCGACTGCTCCTCATCCGCCACGGCCAGACACCGGCCAACGTCCTCGGCCAACTGAACACCCGCAAGCCTGGTCCGGGCCTCACCGAACTGGGTCTGACGCAGGCAGCCGCGGTTCCGGATGCGCTCGCCGACGAAACGATCGGGCGCATCTTTGCGACGCCCCTCGTGCGCACCCAGCTCACCGCGCATCCCCTCGCCGAGCGCCTCGGCCTCGACGTGACGGTGCTCGACGGCCTGCGGGAGATCGAGGCAGGTGACCTCGAAGACGACTCGGACCGAGGGTCGGTGGAGGTCTATCTATCCGCGGCGCTCGCGTGGGCGCGTGGGGAGCTCGATCCGCGCATCCCCGGCGGTCCCGATGGACACGAGTTCTTCGAGCGGTTCGATGCGGCGATTGCGGAGGTCGTCGCATCCGGAGCCGAGACCGCGGCTGTCTTCAGCCATGGAATGGCGATCCGCTGCTGGGCGTCGGCCCGCGCGGCCAACATCGAAGGCAGCTACGCGGCCACCCACCAGCTCGACAACACGGGGATGGTCGTGCTCGATAGCACGGGCGACGAGCCTTGGCGACTGATCACTTGGCACACCCTGCCCATCGGCGGGCAGACGCTGCACGACGCCGCGGCCGTCGACCCGACCGGAGAATCAATGCCCGGGGCTGATGAACCGATGCCCGCCTCCGACGGGAATCTACCGAGCTGAGGGCGCGCGGTGTAGCGTGCGGCGGGAGAGCACACCACACGGCGCGCACGGAGGGAGCATCATGGAGGACCGCATCCCGGAGGACGGCATCCCCGACGATGACGAGATCGGCGAGCTTGACGCGGGTGAGACACCCGGCTGGGTCGATCCCGGGGATGGTGATGTCGACTATGCGCTCAACGATCCGATCGCCGAAGCGGACTTCGCCGACGATCTCGTCACGAACGACGCCGTCGGCGGTGAGACCATCTGGCCGGGAGCGGGCGGACCGTTGGGAGCCGAGCCTCGCGAACCGTCTCCGATCCTCGACGAGCACGACCACGTGCTCGAAGACAACCCGGATGAGGCCGTGCTGACGAGCGACGAGGCGGACGAAGAGGGGATCTAGCGGGATCGTCGGTCAGTCGAGGTCGAGCTCATTGTCGAGGCCGAGCTCGTTGCGCCAGTGCGCGAGGAACTCGGCGCCCGCGGTGTCGTGGATCGCATCCCCGATCGTGATCACCTCGTACGGCCGCTCCAGGATGCCGTCGGCCGGCCGCACATCGACGTGCGCCACGTCGTAGCCCGCGCTGTGGACGAAGTCGGCCATCTTGTAGTCGCTTCGCGAGTCGCCGACCGAGCGCCATCGGCGGGGGAGCGGGCCGCGCGCCGCGAAGTAGTCGAACGCGCGCTGTGCGCCGCGGTCCTTGTCGAGCAGCACCGATTCGATGTCGGTGGAGATGATCGTCGGGTCGATGCGGAAGGGCACCTCGCCTGACGCGTCCGGCGATGTCCGCTCGCCGTAGCGCAGACCGATGCCGAGCCCGGTGAGCAGCTCGTATGCGTCGTCCTGAAAGCGTCCCTGCGCTTCCGTGTATGTCTGCGCGTCCACGTCGGTGCGCTGCTCCACCGAGATCATCGCGCGCTTCGTCTCGTCGAAGAACATGGTGTCGGCGTACTTCTCTCGAACGAGGTTCCGGATGCCGTCGACCGCGTCGGCGCCGAAGGCCACGGACTCGTCGACGGTCACCTCCCCCATCCCGTCGCCCGTGACAGGGGCCCAGGCGCCGCCCTTCTCGAACACGCCGAACATCCGGGCGCCGTGCTCTTCGAGCGCTTCGCCGAGGCCGGCGTCGCAGAGCGGGGTGACCACCTGGTTCCGGATGAAGTCGCCCGAGCGTCCCGTGATGAACGCGATCGGCACCCCGGCAGCCGTCATAGCGACCAGATCGGTGACGATGCTCCGGATGTTGATGGTGCGGGTGATCGGGCTGGCGATCGGCCCGTCGACGTCGAAGAGGAGTCCGAGATTGTGCACACTCCATTGTCCCTGAACGGCGACCGTGACGGCTCCCCGGACTGTTCTGAAACGGGACCGGAAGTGATTGGATGAGCACGTGGAGCAGCCGTCGGAGCCACCGGGATCCCGGCTCGCCCCGGGAGCAGGGACATGGACCTGAACGGAGACCCGCAAGCGTTTCTCGCCGAGCTCGTCGACAGTGTTCAGCGTGCGATCCCGGCTGAGCTCGCTGCCCGCGTCTTCACGGTCGAGCGTCGGCGCTCGCTCTCCGATCGGGTCGCTCGACGCCCCGGGCCGATCGTGCGCCTGCAGTTGATGGGCTCGAACGAAGCACTGACTTTGAGCTACGAGGCGGGGGTCGGGTGGACGCCAGAGGCCGCGCTCGTGCACGGCGTCGTGATCGTCTCGCCCCGCACGATGCCGCTCGGTGCTTGGCTGACCGCTTTCGCCGCTCGCATCGCATCCCTTGCCGCCCACGCAGCCAGAGACTCTGCACAGTCGGCGCGGGCGCTGCAGGCGCTTGGGATCCTGCCCGCGGGCTCCGACATCCTGGTGAGGGACACGAACATCCAGGGCGATCTTCACGCGCTGTCGGTGCGGGTCGGCGGACGACTGCCGCCCATGGCCGTGGCTTCGGTCGAGCACATCGGCGAGTTGCTCGCCGAGACTCTTCCACGCGTGCTCGGCACGGGGAGCCGGAGGTGATCGTGCTCCGGACCGCGACGGTCTACCTCCCCGACACGATCCGCGCCTACCTGTCGATCCCGCCGGACTGGGCCGCCGCCCACGTCTTTGCGGACGGAACCGCGCCGGCGCAGGTTCTCGTGGCTCAGCTGAGCGAACTCGAACGGGCGGCTCGCAGGATGCGCGACGCAGCGGTCGAACAGGATGCCTCAGCGCTGCTCATCAACGGCAAGTTCCTGGCCGAACGCTTCGCGACACCGCGACTCGAACTATGACGGCGACTGGGACCGCGACCGCTCGAGATAGCTGGTCGATCGCGCCACCTGCTGCTCGAGTGCTTTGACGGTGACGTCCATGCTCTCGATCGCCTTCGTGCGGTAGGTGTCGATCGCATCCATCGTCGCGAACACGGAGTCGAAGGCGCGCTGGAGCGTATCGATGCTCACCGCCGCTGCTGCCGCCTGGTCGTGCACCCGCGTGGTCTGCTGTTTGAGCAGGTCGCTCGTGCGGTCGATGAGCGAGTTCGTCGTGTCGGTGAGTGCGCTGATCTGGTCGAGAACCAAGCGCTGGTTCTCGAGCGCCTGCGCCACGATGATCGCCGTCCGCAGGGCCGAGATCGTGGTCGTCTTGGCGCGCTCGACGCCCTTGATCAGTTCGAGGTTGTTCTTGCGGATCACGTCGAGCGCCAGGTATCCCTGCACCGACACGGCGATCTGCGTGGTGAGATCCTGTCGGCGTTGACGGATCGGGAAAAGTGCGTCCGCCTCGAGCACGTGCGCCGTTTCGGGATCGGTCGCGCGAAGCTGGGCGATCCGTGCGACGGTCGCCTCATCCAGTGCCGCGGCGAGCGTGGCGTACTCACCGAGCTTCTGCATCGTGGCCCAGAGGCCGGCGCGCTCCAGCTCGATCGCGGCGTTATCCTTCATCAGCTCGTCCTCGCCCGAGACAAGTGCGGAGATGATCCCGTCCAGCTGCTTCTGCGCCGACTGGTAGCGCTGAAAGTAGTGCTTCAGTTTGGTGCTTCCAGGGATGCGCGCCAGCAGACGCTTGGGGCCGCTCAGGTTCGCGCGCGCCGGGTCTAGATCGGTGATCGTGGCGCGGAGATCCTGGAGCGTGCGCGCGACGGTGACCTGCGGGTTCGTCTGGGAGCCGCGTCCTTTGGCCGCCGCGAGGGACGACGCCGGGCGCTCGAGCATTCGGTTCGAGACCTGGGCGGATGCCCGGATCTCCTGCTCACCCATCCGGACGATGTCGTCGACCTTGCGGGCGAACTCGGCGCTGCCGGGCTCGGTCGCCGCCAAGTCGGCGACGAACTCTTCCGCCTTCGTCCGCAGCTCCGCGCGCTTGTCCGGCGTCAGCGCGATCATGCTCACGGCCTGATCGCCTTGCAGCTCGGACACGGGCGACGGCGGGTTGAGAACGATCTCCGTGTTCGCGGCCGGTTCGGGCGGCGTCGGCGGCTGATCCAGGTCGAGTCCAGACATCTGCATCTCCTCTCGGCGAGCGCAGCGCCCTCGAGCAGCACGCCCTCGAGCTAAGAGTAGAACCATCGGCTCCGCGGCGCCCGTGAGGTGGCAGGCAGAATGGATCACGCAGCGTCGAGTCAACGACCGCGGTAGCAGGAGCGAGTTACTCGCGCAGTAGCGCCCGCAGGGTCTGGATGGTGTCGGCGTCGGTGGCGGGCTTGTCGTCGCGGTAGGTCTTGACGCGGGCGAATCGCAGTGCGATGCCTCCCGGATAGCGACTCGATCGCTGTACGCCGTCGATCGCGATCTCGACGACGGTCGTCGGCGCGACCCAGACGGTGTTGGCCGTGCGGCGCACCTCGATCTGCTGAAAGTACTCGGTCTGCCAGCGCAGCAGGTCGTCGGTCAGTCCTTTGAACGTCTTGCCGACCATCACGAGCCCGCCCGGTTCGCCGAACTCGCCCGTCGGGTCGAGCGCACCGAGGTGCAGGTTCGAGAGCCAGCCGCGGCGTCGTCCGGAACCCCACTCGCACGCGAGCACGACGAGGTCGTAGGTGAGCACCGGCTTCACCTTGATCCAGCTGGAGCCGCGGCGCCCGGCCGCATAGGGCGAGTCGATCGCTTTGACGACCACACCCTCCTGACCCGCCGCGAGCGCATCACGCGAGATGCGTTCGGCCACCTCGGGGTCGGCAGTGACTTCGCCAGGGATGCGGTGGTCACCCGCGACGCGCTCGAGCTCGGCTAGTCGCGTCGACAGGGGCTCGTCGAGCAGATCGCGCCCGTCGACGTGAAGCACGTCGAAGAACCAGGGATGCAGCAAAGTCTCGCGTGCCGCTTCCGCCCCGAATCGGGACATCGTCTCCTGGAATGGCCGCGGTGCCCCGTCTTCGTCGAGGGAGAGCGTCTCGCCGTCGAGGATTACGTCGCGCACCGGCAGCCGTCGCACGATCTCGACGACCTCGGGCACCCGGTGCGTGATGTCCGCGAGATTGCGGGTGTACACGTGCACTTCGTCGCCGAGTCGATGCACTTGGATGCGCGCCCCATCGAGTTTGTACTCCACGGAGGCTTCCCCGGTCGTTTCCAGCGCGGCGGATGCGCTCGCCGCGGTTGCGGCCAGCATCGGCAGCACGGCTCGACCGACGACGAGGCCGACCGCCTCGAGTTCTTCGGCTGTCCCAGTCAGTGCGAGCCGGGCCGTCTCGCCGAGGTCGCCCGACAGCATCGCTGCGCGGCGCACCACGGCTGCGGGGCGCTCGGACGCCCGCGCGATCGCGTCCGTCAGGACGCCTTCGAGAGCGCCCGTGCGCATGTCGCCGAGCAGCACCCGTCCGAGGAACTCCTGTTCGCGATCCGTGGCGAGCTCGGCGAATTCGCGGAGCTCGCGGCTTCGATCTCCCGCCGACCCTGCGCCCGAAGTGGTGGCGAGCCGGTCGAGCAACGCATCCAGGTCGTCGACCGTGAGCGTCGACTCGCTCGCGGGGCTCCCCATCGCGGCGACTACTCCACGCCAGCCGACCCCGACACGCCCTTGGCGCGGCTTGCCGACGAGGAATCCGACGGCGGGCGCGATCTCGTCGGGTTCCAGTCGCGAGAGCAGACCGGCGAGCGCGTCGACCTTCGCCAGCCGCGACCGGGTGGAAGCGACGGCATCGGCGGCGTCCACGAGCACATCGAGCAGCACACGCCCAGTCTTGCACCGACCGCCGACAGGAGGCAGGGACCGCCGACGGCAGCCACCGACCACCGCCAGGAGGCAGACGCCGCCGGAGTAGCATCGGACCGTGCCCGAACAGCAGTCGCCCGACAACGACCTTGACGATGCTGCTGCCGTCTTCCTGCAGACGCGATCGCGCCTGTTCGGGATCGCGTATCGGGTGCTGGGCAGCGCATCCGACGCCGAAGACATCGTGCAGGAGGCGTGGCTGCGCTGGCAGGGCTACGACCGCTCGTCGGTTCAGGATCCCGCAGCATTTCTCGCCACGACGACCACGCGCCTCGCGATCAACTTCGCGCAATCGGCCCGCGCCCGCCGCGAGACTTATGTCGGTCCGTGGCTGCCCGAGCCTATCGACACCAGCGATGATCCCGCCCTCGGCGCCGAGCGCGGGGAGGCGCTCGGGTTCGCCGTGCTGCTGCTCCTCGAGAAACTCCCTCCGACCGAACGCGCGGCGTACGTCTTGCGCGAGGCGTTCGACTACCCGTACCCGCAGATAGCCGAGATCATCCAGTCGAGTGAGGCCAATGCGCGGCAGCTCGTCAGCCGCGCGCGCAAGCATCTCGCCACCGAGCACCACGTCGAACCCGTCGATCCGGAAAAACAACGCCTGCTGCTCGACGCGTTCGTCGCTGCAGCGAAGACCGGCGACCTTGCCCAGCTGGAGAGCCTGTTCGCCGCCGACGTCGTCAGCTACTCCGACGGTGGCGGAATCGTTCGCGCCTCGCGCATCCCGGTGCACGGACGGGAGACGGTGGCGAAGTTCATCCACGCGTTCGCCGAGCGCTTCTGGCCGGGAGTCAGCGTACGGCCCCTCGAGGTCAACGGGCAGCCGGCGGTGGGCCTCGACCGCGACGGCTCGACCTTCGCCGTCGTGGCGCTTATCCTCGGCGAAGACGGTATCGACCAGGTTCTCTGGATGATGAACCCTGAGAAACTGACCGGCCTCCAAGAGGTTTCCGTCTAGCCGTCACATTCGCCCCTCCTATTCGGTCTTAGTTAGTGAGACAGGAGGATATTGTGCGAAGGATTCTTGTGGTGGGCGGCGGGTATGCCGGGTTCTACGCAGCTTGGAATCTCGAGAAGAAGCTCCGTCGTGACGAGGCCGAGATCACGATCGTCGACCCGCGCCCGTACATGACCTACCAGCCGTTCCTCCCCGAGGTCGCGGCGGGTTCGATCGAGGCGAGGCACGCGGCCGTGTCGCTGCGGAGTCACCTGCGGCGCACCACGATCGTGCCCGCATCCGTCACCTCGATCGATCACTCGACGAAGACCGTGACGGTGACTCCGAAGGACGGTCCCGAGTTCACCATCGGCTACGACATCATCGTCGTGACCGCCGGCGCCGTCACCCGCAAGTTCCCCATCCCCGGGCTCACCGAGGAGGCGATCGGCATGAAGCACGTCGAGGAGGCCGTCGCGATCCGCGACCGGCTGCTGACCGCGTTCGATCGCGCGTCGACACTGCCGCCCGGGCCAGAGCGCTCCCGGCTGCTGACAGTCACCGTCGTCGGTGGCGGCTTCTCGGGGGTCGAGGGATTCGGTGAGCTGCTCTCGCTCGCCACCTCGCTCCTCAAGTCCTACCCCGAACTGCATTTCTCCGAGGTCGGCTTCCACCTCGTGGAGGCGAACGGACGCATCCTGCCCGAGGTCACCGACAAGCCGGGCGCCTGGGTCGTCCGCTCGCTCGAGGAGCGCGGCGCGCACGTGCACCTGAACAGCCAGCTCCTGTCGGCCGAGCACGGCCACGTCGTGCTCTCGACCGGCGAGGAGTTCGACTCGCACCTCATCGTCTGGACGGCCGGCAACGCGGCCAACCCGGTCGTCGCGAAGCACACCGACCTGCCGATCGACGCACGCGGCTCCGTGATCGTGCGCGCCGATCTCCGGGTCGGCACCGACGACGAGCCGGTTCAGGATGCGTGGGCCGCGGGAGACGACGCAGCCGTGCCCGACCTCGCATCCGGAGTCCCAGGCGCTCGCACTGTGCCGAACGCCCAGCACGCCGTGCGCCAGGGCAGGCACCTCGCCAAGAACATCGTGGCGACTCTGCGCGGCGAGAAGCCTAAGAACTACGTGCACCACAGTCTCGGCGTCGTCGCGACGCTGGGCCTCGGCCGCGGGATCTTCCAGTACCGCGGCATCGTCATCACCGGCTTCCTCGCCTGGGTCATGCACCGGGGTTACCACGTGCTCGCCGTGCCCACGTGGGAGCGCAAGGTGCGCGTGCTCGCTGTGTGGGCGACCGCCGTCTTCTTCGGGCGCGACATCGTCTCGCTGTCATCGGTGCAGCATCCCCGCGACGCGTTCGTGCACGGCGGGCTGCCCCGCTCGGCGAGGCAGCAGCTGGAGGTGTCCGATGCCCGTTGACCGTCGCCCGGCATCGGGTTCAGTGACCGACCGGGCTGCGCATCACCTCACGGGCACTGCGCTCGGCCGCAAGGTCTCAGCGCTCGCCGGCGAACTCGAGCAGCGCAGGGTGCCCATCCACTGGACGAACATGTTCGGTGTGGTCTCCATGGCCTGCATCGTGGTCATCTTCGTCACGGGTGTCTTCCTGATGTTCTTCTACTCGCCGTCGAGCACTCTGGTCGTCTACAACGGCGGGTACACGCCACTCGTCGGCGCGACTATGTCGAAGGCGATGAGGTCGACGCTCAGGATCTCGTTCGAGGTCGACGGCGGGCTGCTGCTGCGGCAGGCCCACCACTGGGCGGCCCTGCTCCTGCCGGCGTCGCTCATCCTGCAGCTGCTCACGACCTTCTTCACCGGAGCGTTCCGGCGGCCGCGCCGGCTCGGCTGGGTGCTGCTGTTCCTCATCCTGATCGTCGCACTGGTCGGCGGCTGGAGCGGGTACGCCCTGCCCGACGACATGCTCTCGGGCACCGGGCTGCGCATTGTCGAAGGGATCGTGCTCGGCATCCCCGTCGTCGGCACGTGGCTGTCCATGCTGCTGTTCGGCGGCGAGTTCCCCGGCGAGATCATCGAGCACCTGTATCCGATTCACGTGGTCATCGTGCCTGCGCTGCTGATCGGCCTGCTCGTGCTGCGCATCCGTGCCAGTTATGTGCAGAAGCCCGCGCAGTTGCCTGGGCCGGGTCGAACCGAGAACAACGTCGTCGGCGTTCCGATCCTGCCGAACGCGGCGGTTCGTGCGGGCGGCCTGTTCCTCCTGGTCACGGGATTGCTCTTCCTCGTCGCGGCGACCGTCACGATCAGTCCGATCTGGCTCTTCGGGCCGTCGTCGGCCGGGGATGCGTCCGCCGGCAGCCAGCCCGACTGGTACACCGGCTTTCTCGACGGCGCCCTCCGCCTCGTGCCTTCGGGATGGGAGTTCGTCTGGCTGAACCACACGTGGACGCTGGCGATCCTGGCTCCGCTCGCCGTGGTCGGAGCGTACCTCGCGGCCGTGCTCCTGTATCCATTCCTGGAGGAGTGGATCACCGGGGACAAGCGCGACCACAACATCCTGGACCGCCCTCGCAACACCCCGACCCGCACGGGAATCGGTGTCGCCGGGATCGTGTTCTACGGTGCCCTGTGGGGAGCGGGAAGCGCCGACCTCGTTGCGACGCATTTCAACGTCAGCGTCGAGACCGTCGTCGCGTTCTATCAGGCCGTCGTGGTTCTCGGACCGATCCTCGCCTTCGTCGTCACCCGTCGGATCTGCTGGGGCCTGCAGAAGAAGGATCGCGAGATCCTGCTCCACGGGTACGAGACCGGGCGCATCGTGCGCTTGCCAGGAGGCGAGTACATCGAGGTGCACCACGCAGTCGAGGAGCACGAGCGGTGGCGTCTGGTGAACACGAGCGACTACCAGCCGTACCTCGCCCGTCCCGACGAGCGAGGGCATCTGGGACTGACAGCTCGGATGCGCGCAGGCATCTCCCGCTTCTTCTTCGAGGACCGCCTCACCCCGGTCACCCGAGCAGAACTGGAACACGCGAGCGACGAAGAAGTCGACGAGGAACGAACACATGAGGCGAGCATCGCGGGAGCGCGACAGGGCTGATCGCGCGCATCCGTCGTCGGTCAGCACGTTCGCGGCAGCCTGCGAGGCGCGGGATGTGGTGGCGCTCGCCTCCATCCTCGATCCCGAGGTTTTCGTCGTCGTCGACGGGGGCGGGCTCGGCAGCATCACCGCCCCGCCCGCCCGCGGCATCGCCGACGGTCTCGGCCTTCTGCTCAGGATGCTCGCGAGCGAGTCCGGACCCCTCACCGAGCATCCCGTCAACGGCGCCCCCGGCCTCGTGATCCGCCGCGACGGCGTGGTCGTCGCGGTGATCAGCCTGGCCGTCGAGCGGGATGTGGTGCAGCGCGTCTGGATCGTATTGAACCCGGACAAGCTCGAAAGCTGGAATCGGGGGTGACCCTGCGGTAGACCGTTGTGCACCGGACGTCACAACTGCGAAGGCTGTTCGGTCCTAGTTGGTGACAGGGGGTCGATGTCGTTCCCCGCAGCACACGCAACGAAAGGTTCATCATGAAGATCGTCGTGATCGGCGGCACCGGGCTCATCGGCTCGAAGACCGTCGCGAAGCTCACCGCGCAGGGACACGAAGCGGTGGCCGCATCCCCCAACTCGGGCGTGAACACGCTGACGGGCGAGGGTCTGGCTGATGCGCTCGCCGGGGCTGACGTCGTCGTCGACGTCTCGAACTCCCCGTCGTTCGCCGACGATGCGGTGATGGACTTCTTCACGACGTCGACCCGCAACGTCCTGGCCGCCGAGAAGGATGCCGGGGTGAAGCACCACGTCGCGCTGTCTGTGGTGGGCACGCAGCGGCTGAGCGACAGCGGATACTTCCGCGCGAAGGTGGCGCAGGAGAAGCTGATCGAGGAGTCGGATGTTCCGTACTCGATCGTTCACGCCACGCAGTTCTTCGAGTTCGTCAAGTCGATCGCGGACTCTGCCACGGACGGATCGACCGTTCGACTCGCCCCGGTCAAAATCCAGCCGATGGCTGCGGAAGACGTGGCGACCGCCGTCGCCGAGGCCACGGTCGGCGAGCCGCTCAACGGCGTCGGCGAGGTCGCGGGACCGGAGCAGTTCACGCTGGACGGGCTCATCCGTCAGGGCCTCGCGGCCCGCAACGACCCGCGCGAGGTGGTCGCGGATCCCGATGCCACGTACTTCGGCGCGCACCTGAGCGACGCCGAACTCGTTCCCGGAGACGGCGCGACGCTGTTCGACACCCGCTTCGAGGACTGGCTGCGCACCTCCGCCCGCTGAGCCCGCGACACCGAAAGACACCACGAGGGAGTACTGATGAACCACCGCGACAGTGACCGCCCCGAGAAGCGGATTGCCGCATCCGTTCTCGTCATCGGCTCGGGAGGGTCGGGGCTGCGTGCGGCGATCGAGGTCGCCGAGCGAGGCGGTGACGTCGTGGTGGTGGGCAAACGCGCCAAGTCCGACGCGCACACGTCGCTTGCCGCGGGCGGTATCAACGCAGCCCTGGCGACGATGGATCCCGGCGACACCTGGATGCAGCACGCCGCCGACACCCTCAAAGAGAGTTACCTGCTCGCCAACCCGCACACCGTGGAGATCGTCACCCGGGGAGCGGAGCGCGGCATCGAAGACCTCGTCGATTACGGGATGCCCTTCGCTCGTGAGGAAGACGGCCGCATCTCCCAGCGCTTCTTCGGCGCGCACACGTATCGGCGTACGGCGTTCGCGGGGGACTACACGGGGCTCGAGATCCAGCGCACGCTCGTGAATCGTGCCGCTCAGCTCGACATCCCGATCCTCGACACGGTGTACATCACGCGCCTGCTCGTCGTCGACAACGTCGTGTTCGGGGCGTACGGCTTCGATCTTGAGGACGGCACGCGGTACGTGATCCACGCCGACGCGGTGATCCTGGCGGCAGGCGGCCACAACCGTATCTGGCGCCGCACATCCTCACGCCGGGATGAGAACACCGGCGATTCGTGGCGGCTCGCAGTGGAAGCCGGCGGACGCATCCGGGACCCCGAGCTGGTGCAGTTCCACCCGTCGGGGCTTATCGAACCCGAGAACGCCGCCGGCACGCTGGTCTCGGAGGCCGCGCGCGGCGAAGGCGGGATTCTGCGCAACGCGCTGGGCGAGCGCTTCATGGAGCGCTACGACCCGGAGCGCATGGAACTGTCAACCCGCGATCGCGTGGCGCTCGCTGCATACACGGAGATCAAGGAGGGCCGCGGAACACCCAATGGCGGCGTCTGGCTCGACGTGTCGCATCTTCCGCGCCAGACGATCATGGAGCGCCTGCCGCGCGTGTACCAGACCATGCTCGAGCTGCAGATGCTCGACATCACCAAGGACCCGATCGAGATCGCCCCGACGGCGCACTACTCGATGGGCGGCGTCTGGGTGCGTCCCGAGGATCACCAGACCGACGTCGAGGGTCTGTACGCGATCGGCGAGGCGTCGAGCGGGCTGCACGGTGCGAACAGGCTGGGCGGCAACTCGCTGATCGAGCTGCTCGTCTACGGTCGCATCGTTGGCGAGACCGCCGCGGCTTACTCTGCCCATCTCTCTAACCAGCAGAGGTCTGAGGAGGCGCTGGCCCAGGCGCGCTCGGATGTCGACGACCTCCTGGCCAGCGACGGCCCCGAGAATGTGCGGGCTCTGCAGCGAGCCGTGCGCGACACGATGACAGAACACGCAGGAGTCGTGCGCGACGAAGCCGGCCTTCGCGAGGGTCTCGCCGAGATCGCCGCGATCGAGGAGCGCATGCGCGACCTGGGCGTGCATCCCGACATCGCAGGGTTTCAGGATCTCGCCCACGCGTTCGACCTCAAGTCGGCAGTTCTCGCCGCTCGGGCCACGATCGAGGCCGCACTGGAACGCCGCGAGACGCGCGGAGCGCACAACCGCTCCGACTTCCCGCACCTCGACGGGTCGTTGCAGGTCAACCTCGTCTGGTCGGGGCCAGGACGGGTCAGCCGAGAAGCGATCCCGCCGATCCCCGAGGAGATCGCGGCACTCATGCGCGACGTGTCGACCGTGGGCAAGCTCGTCGAGTAGAGCCCTTCACTGTTGCTGGCGCAAGTGCACGAGGGGAGTACACCGGGGCGTCCCACCACGGCGAGGAGCCCGAGGTGTCGAGCACCGAGAAGCGGCACGGGAACTACCCCAAGGCGCAGCACTGACGCTGAGTCGGTCCTAGCGAGCCGTCGGTCCTAGCGGGCCGAATCCGCCGGGGCCAACGCTGAGCTGAGCGCCTTCTCGCCGGGACAACCCGCAAGGATCCCGGCGATCGCGTCGTGCTCCGCGCGGGTGACCCAGAGACCGTAGGCCGCCTTCACCGACACTTGGTGCGCGACGTAGGTGCAGCGGAAGTCTTTGCGCGGCGGAAGCCAGGTCGCCGCATCCCCAGCGCTCTTCGCGGTGTTCGTCGGCCCGTCTACTGCGTAGAGGTTGAGCGGATCGTTGGCGAGCGCGATGCGTTGCTCCTGCGTCAACTGCTGCGCGCCGGTCTCCCAGGCGTTCAGGAGCGGCACGACGTGGTCGATCTGAACCGCGGGCGATGTCGCGTTGCCGCGAACGAAGTCGATCGTCTTGCCGGTGTACGGGTCGTTCAGGATGCCGGAGGTGACCTTGCACGAACCGGACTTGGCCAGGGATGCGAAGTCTCGGGCGAGGATGTCGTTGCGGGTGTCGCACCCGTTCCGGTCCACGTCGAGCCAGGCGGTGCCGAAGTCGCCCGTTCGGTCGTACCCGGTCTTAGGCGCTCGTCCCTTGACGGGCAACGTCTCGAGAAGGGCGAGCGCGGTGCCCTGCGCCGCCGGGTTGTCGGTGGGTAGAGTCGCGCCCGTCGGTGTCTCGGCCGGGGCGGGTGTCGCGCCGGTGATGACCGCTGTTACACCGGGCGCGGACGATGACAATGACGCCGACAACGACGGCGCGGCGAAGGCGACGCCGACGATCGCCAGGAGAACCAGCGCGCCGATGATCCCGCCAGAGAGCGGGGTCGAGCGGCGGCGCCGGGTGGTCTTGCGCATGGATCTCCTGGGACGGGTCGGGTGACACGTCCACATTTCCGGATGCCGGGCTAAGAGCCCCGCTCCGACACGGCGATATCCGCTTCGAGTTCTAACCGTGACTCAAGGCTGGTCGCCGCTGAACCCATCTACCCTTCAGGGGGCAGCTCCACCGTCACCGTGTGCAGCGTTCCTGTGAAAGCGAACGACGGCGTGTACGTGAAGTCGACCGGGGCGCCGCGGTCGAGTCCGACGTCGAGTCCGTCGAAGGATGAGAACCCTACTGGCACGGTCTTCTCGATCCTCCCCTGGGCCACGAGTTCGCCGTCCTGAAGCATTCGGATGGTTCCGCCCTTCGCCAAACCCTCGCCGTCGTAGTCGAATTCGAGGCGGAGTGAATGATGCCCCGGGCTGAGCGCGGCGTCTGCCACGATGCGGGTGCGGTCGGTGAAGAAGTTGTACGAATACACCTGTTTGCCGTCCTGGAGGTACCAGGCGAGACCGGCGGTGTAACCACCGATCGTGAAGATCATCCCCTCGGCACCGCCCTCTGGGATGTCGACGTCAGCGAGAAGCGTGAACGAGGTGTTGGTGAGCTGCGGAGCTGCGCCCTCCATGATGCCGCCGGCACCGGCGCGGTACGTGATCGTCCGTTTGCCCTTGGACGGGTTGGGGATCGTGCCGAAATCGATCCGCGCCTCGAGCGGTCTGGTGTCGACGGGAAGCACGTGGTTTCTGGCTGCTTCAGCCCACCAGAGTTCCTGCAGCTGACGCAGCTTCTCGGGATGCTCTTCGGCGAGATCGTCGGCTTCGCTGAAGTCACGATCGATGTCGTAGAGCTCCCACGGGACGGTATCGATGTCCACGGTTTGTCCGGACGGCGCCCAGGGTACCGAGGCGATCGCCGCCGCGACCCATCCATCGTGGTAAATGGCGCGGTTGCCGTAAATCTCGAAATATTGCGTGCGTCGCTTATCGTCCGGCTCGGCGCCGTCGAACGTGTACCCGATGCTCACTCCTTCGATCGGGTCCTGCGGGATGCCGTTCAGGGTCGCCGGTGGCGTGATTCCCGCAGCTTCGTAGATCGTGGGGGCGATGTCGACAACATGGTGGAACTGGGTTCGCAGCGCGCCCACGTCCTTGATCCGGTCGGGCCAGGACACCACCATCGGGTTGCGGGTGCCACCGAAATGCGAGGCGACCTGTTTTGTCCATTGGAACGGAGTATTCATCGCCCACGCCCAAGCGACCGGGAAATGGCTGTGGAGAGTTCGGCTACCGATCTCATCGATGTGCTCCAGCGAGGTCTCGAGAGGCAGGTCGAACCCGTTGTAGAAGGTGAGTTCATCGACGGTTCCGTTCAAGCCGCCTTCAGGACTCGCGCCATTGTCGCCCACAATGTAGAAGACCAAAGTGTTGTCCCAGTCGGGGCGTTCGCGGAGTGCATCGAGGAAGCGCCCGACTTCGTGGTCGGTGTGTGCCGTGAACCCGGCGAACGCCTCCATCAGCCGGGCGGCTAACCGCTTCTGGTCGTCTGGCAGGGAATCCCAGGCGGGGAGTTCGTCGGGGCGTGGCGTCAGCTTTGCATCGTTCGGGATCACGCCGAGCTTCTTCTGTCGCTCGAACGTCTGCTCCCGGTACACATCCCAGCCATCGTCGAATTGGCCGGCGAAACGATCGACCCATTCCTTGGGAGCCTGATGAGGCGCGTGTGTTGCGCTCGTCGCCAAGTAGAGGAAGTACGGCCCTGACGGCACAGCCTGAACGCTGTCGACCCAGTCGACCGCGCGATCCACCAGGTCGCTCGTGAGGTGGTAGTCGGGGTCGGGCGAGCGAGGCACCAGGGTGTGGTTCTCATAGAGCATCGGGTCGAATTGGCTCGTCTGACCACCGAGGAAGCCATAGAAGTAGTCGAATCCCCAGCCGCTGGGCCAGTTGTCGAACGGGCCCCTCGGGCTGATCTCCCACGTCGGCGTGTTGTGGTTCTTGCCCACCCAGGCCGTCGCGTACCCGTTCTGGCGCAGCACCTCTCCGAGCATTCCGGTGCGACGCGGGATCACCGCGGTGTATCCGTCGTACCCGGTCGCTGATTCGGCGATACCGCCGAACGCTGCGACGTGATGGTTTCGCCCGGTCAACAGGGCGGCGCGGGTCGGTGAGCAGATCGCTGTCGTGTGGAAACGGTTGTAGCTCAACCCCTGTGCGGCCAACCGGTCGAGCGCGGGCGTCTCCACCTGACCGCCGAACGTTCCGAACTGGCCGAAGCCGACGTCGTCCAGAAGGATGATCACCACATTGGGTGCGCCCTCCGGCGCCCCCGGTCGGTGCGGGAGCGATGCCGGATCCGACTCGGCGACGGTTCGTCCCACCGCCCCCTCGAACACGTAGTCCGGACGAGGAAGCGAACCTTGCATGGGGGTGGGATCGGACTGTCGGGCCAAGAGAACCTCCGATGTTCGCCTCGGGCGCGGTCTCACAGGTCTCAAGATGCCCGATGCCGTGAAGCCTAATGCGGCGTTCTGAGACCAGCTAGCCCCAAGAATAAGAACCCCGCTCCGACACGGCGATATCCGCTTCGAGTTCGCCTGCCTCCAGTGCCTCGCCGCGAGGGGTCAGGCGAGCAGCTCCCGAACCCGGGGCACGACCTCGCCTCCGAAGAGACGGATGTTCGTCAGCAGCGCCTCGTCGGAGAGCCCGCCCATCGCGTACTTCAGGTCGAAGCGGTTGGCCCCGACCGTCGTCATGTTCGCCGCGATCTTGGTTGCGACCGTCTCGGGTGAGCCGACGTAGAGCGCGCCATCCCTGACCTCGCGAAGGAACGAAGCCTTGGTCGGAATGGCGAATCCTCTGGTCTCGCTCACGTTCGTGATGACCTCGAGATAGCGCGGCCAGAACTCGTCCAGTGCCTGCTCGTCGGTCGCGGCGACGTGCCCCGGCGAGTGGAGCCCGATCGGCTTTGGGGTGTGCCCGAACTGCGACAGGGCCTCACGGAACAGCCCCGCATAGGGCGCGAACCGGGTGGCGGGTCCGCCGATCACGGCGAGCATGAGCGAGAAGCCGTAGCGGGCGGCGCGGATGACAGACTCAGGGCTGCCCCCGACGCCGATCCAGGTCGGCAGCGCAGTCTCGAGGTGCGGCACCACATCCTGATCGTGCAGGGATGCGCGGGTGCGGCCCTCCCAGGTGACCGGTCCGCCCTCGAGCAGCTCTGCGAACAGGTTCGTCTTCTCCTCGAAGAGGTCCTGGTAGTCGGCGAGGTCGAAGCCGAACAGCGGGAACGAGTCGATGCTCGACCCGCGCCCGAGGATGACCTCGGCGCGACCGTTCGAGATCGCGTTGAGCGTCGAGTAGCGCTGGAACACGCGCACAGGGTCGTCCGAGCTCAGCACGGTGACTGCCGAGCCGAGACGGATGCGTTCCGTGCGCGCCGCGATCGCCGAGAGCACCACATCCGACGCCGAAAGGGGCATGTCGTTGGTGTGGTGTTCGCCGATGTTGAACGAGTCGATGCCGGCCTTCTCCGCGGCGACCCCGTGGTCGACGAGGTTGCGGATGGTCTGGGCGTGCGAGATCGGGTGTCCGTCGGCGTCGGAGGTGACGTCGCCGAAGGTGTCGAGTCCGAAGGTCAGCGGAAAGGCGACCTCGGTCGAAGCGGGCGTGGGCGTAGTGGTGCTCATGAGTGTGTCTCTTCTGTCTTGCTGGGGGTGGGTTGAATGAGAGGTTTCAGGATGCGCGGAGCGTCAAGCGACCGCGTCGACGGCCACCGCGCGCTCGAACTCGGGCGCGGTGAGCCGCGCACCGAAGACGGGACCGCCCGGTTCGAAGGCCGCGCCGTCGCTCAGGCTGTCGAGCACGATCGGGTCGTAGCCGATCGAGTCGACCAGCTCGCCGACGATCGCCGCCGCTTGCGGGTCGTCGGACACGACGCCGAGTGCGCGCCGGTCGGGGGCGCCGGCCGGGCGGCGTTCCTCTTCCATCTCGTGGTAGCCGATGTGGTTGAAGGTCTTGACCACCGTCGCGTTCGCGAGGGTGTTCTGCACGACCTCGCTGCTGCTGAGCGGCGTCTCCTCGAAGAGCGATTGGACGCCGTCCGTCGGTGCCCAGTAGTTCATCGTGTCGATCACGAGCTTGCCGTCGAGCATCCCGTGGTCGAAGGTGGAGAACCGGTGCAGGGGGATCGCCAGCACGACGATGTCTGCGTCAGAGACCGCATCCCTCGCCCAGGCTGCCTTGGCCCCGGGCATCAGCACCGAGGCGATGAGCTCGATCTTCTTCGGGTCTCCGGATGCCGCGACCGCGACCTCGTAGCCCGCGTCGAGCATGGTGCGGGCGAGAGCGGTGCCGACGTGCCCGACCCCGAGAATCGCGACGCGCGGGCGCCCGACCTCGACGCCGGTCATGAGTCGGCTCCGGATGCGGTGAGCGTGCCCAGGTGCGCACGGATCGTTCCGAGCACCTCACCGAGGCTCTCGACCTGGTCGCCGTCCAATGCCTCGGCGAAGTAGTGCTTGACCGCACGCAGGTGGGGTCCGGATGCGCGACGCAGGGCGCTAACGCCCTCGTCGGTCATCACGATCAGGGATCCGCGGTTGTCGCCAGGGCACTCCTCGCGCCGCAGCAGTCCGCGCTGCTCCATGCGCCCGAGGTGGTGGGACAGCCGGCTGCGCTCCCAGTCGATCGCGTCTGCGAGCTCGGAGGAGCGGAGCTTGCGATCGGACGCATCCGTCAGTGCCACGAGTACGGCGTAGTCGCCGGGCGACACGTCAGCCTCCTGCAATTGCACGGAGAGGAGCCTCCGCAGCTCGGTCGTGGTGTCCAGGAGGGCGCGCCAGACCGTGAGCTCGCGCGCCGTCAGCCGCTCGGGGGTTGTCGTCCCGAACTGGTGGGCGTTGACCATGGTGACCTCACATCATTGACATGTCAATAAAGTAATTGACACATCAATGAACCGTGAGGGTATGCAATTTGTTCCCGAGCGCGATTCCGCTTCGGCGTAGCATGGCGCCACCGGGAGCGAGGAGGCAGTCGGATGGTCGCTGACAGTGGAGCGAGCGCACCAAGATCGACTGGTCCGTTCGGCGACTTGAGACAGATCGACGCCGGACTTTTGAGCGTCACCTACGCCGATGTCGGGCCGTCCGACGGGCAGGCCGTACTGCTCCTGCATGGCTGGCCGTACGACATCCACAGCTTCGCCGAGGTGGCCCCGACGCTGGCCGCGAGTGGTTATCGGGCGATCATCCCGTATCTGCGCGGGTTCGGGCCGACGCGCTTCCTGTCCGACGACAGCATCCGGAACGGACAGCAGTCGGCGCTCGCCGTCGATGCGGTCGCCCTGCTCGACGCTCTCGGCATCGACCGGGCGATCGTCGCCGGGTTCGACTGGGGCGCGCGTACGGCCGACATTCTCGCGGCGCTCTGGTCCGAGCGCTGCCGGGCTCTCGTCTCGGTGAGCGGCTACCTGATCGGCAATCAGGCCGTCGGGGCTCAACCATTGCCGCCGGCCGCGGAACTCCAGTGGTGGTACCAGTACTACTTCGCCACTGAGCGTGGGCGGGCTGGCTACGACAAGTATCGGCACGACTTCGCGAAGCTCATCTGGCACACGGCCTCACCAGGTTGGAACTTCGACGACGTCACCTTCGAGCGCAGCGCGGGCGCGTTCGAGAACCCGGATCACGTCGCCATCGTGATCCACAACTATCGCTGGCGGCTGGGGCTGGCCGACGGCGAGAGCGAGTACGACGAGCTGGAGCGCCGACTCGCGGAAGGCCCGACGATCGGGGTGCCCACGATCACGCTCGAAGGCGACGCGAACGGGGCCGCGCATCCCGAGCCGGGTGCTTATGCGGGCAAGTTCACCGGGCCGTACGAGCATCGAACACTCGAGGGCGGCATCGGGCACAACATCCCGCAAGAGGCTCCGGATGCGTTCGCCGCCGCGATCCTCGACGTCGCCTCCCGCTGACGCCTGCGTTCTCTCGCCTTTTCTCAATCGCTACCGCTGATCGGTCGCCATGACGAGGTAGCGATCGTCGTCGACGAGACCGCCCCACAGCGCATCCGACCCGCTCAGGTCGATCACCTCGACCTCACTGAACCGCGCGCGGAGGAGCGCCTCGGAGGCTTCGCGCGTCAGCCCGACCCCGGTGGACCAGCGGCCTTCGATGAGGGTGATCCGACCATCCAGTCGCAAAAGCCTCTTCCACCGGTCGAGCACAGGTCCCGGGTCGTCGAAGACCCACAGAATGTGTCGCGCGAGCACCACGTCGTACGACCCTTCGACCAGTTCAGGATGCGCGGCGTCGCCTTCGCGGAACTCGACCGTCACGTTCGCCGCCGCTGCTTTCGCCCTGGCGTACCTCAGCATCTCCGGAGACGAGTCGAGCCCCGTCACGTGGTGGCCGGCCTCGGCGAGCAGCACGGACAGGCTCCCGGTGCCGCAGCCGAGATCGGCGATGGCGGCCGGCGCCGGGGGAAGCAGCGGGAGCAGCAACTCGCGCCACGCCACCCGCACATCCGGGTCGAGCAGTCCGTGGTCGGCCGCCTCGTCGAAGCTCTCGGCGTACCTGTCCCACTCGTTCGCGCTCATGCTCCGATTGTGCACCCGGGCAGGATGCGGACGGCCGGTGGACGGCATCCTGACCGCTCGGTAGGCTGACCGCCGTGGCAGTCACGGGAATCGGCGGACTCTTCTTTCGCAGCGGCGATCCGGATGCGCGCGCGGCCTGGTACCGCGACCACCTCGGGATCGACGCCGGCCAGGTCTCGATCTGGCAGCAGGATGCGGGGATGACCGTCTTCGCGCCGTTCCCCGCCGACAGCGACTACTTCGCGGCGGACCAGTCGTTCATGCTCAACCTCCGCGTCAGCGAGCTCGAAGAACTGATCGCGAAGCTGGAGTCCGAGGGTGTCGCCGTGGAACGTCGCCCGGAGTGGGAGGCGACCGAGTACGGCAGTTTCGCGCGCATCCACGACCCCGAAGGGCTGCCGATCGAGCTGTGGGAGCCGCCGGCGGAATAGCGGCTGGCTAAGGCTCGGCTACCGAACGGCTGCTGCCTGACCGCGAAGGATCGACGTCATCTTCTTGCCCCGGGCCACCTCGTCGACGAGCTTGTCCATGTAGCGGATCTTCTGCATCAACGGGTCGTCGATCTCTTCGACCCGGATGCCGCAGATGAGGCCGGTGATGAGGGTCGCATCCGGATTCATGGCGGGCGCCTGGGCAAAGAACGTCTCCAGATCGATCCCGCTGGCGATAGCCTCCTGCAGGCCCGCCTCGTCGTACCCGGTCAGCCAGGTGATGACCTGGTCGACCTCTTCGCTGGTGTGACCCTTGCGCTCGACCTTGGTCACGTAAAGCGGATAGATGCGCGCAAAACTGAAGCCGAACAGCTTGTCCTGGGCCATGTCCCCACCTCCTGGAGTCTCTGACAAGATACCTCGCGTGCATTCCGGGCGAAAGAGAGCCGTGCGCGCCGCTCAGTAGCATGGAGACGTGACGACCATCGAGTCTGGGAGCGGTAAGCGCCTGACGGCGCGCGGTGCCAAGACGCGCTCGAAGATCGTCACCGAGGCCGCCGACCTGATGTACGTGCGGGGCGTCGCAGCGACCACGCTCGACGAGGTGGTCGCGGCCAGCGGGGTGAGCAAGTCGCAGCTCTACCACCACTTCGACGGCAAGGATGCGCTCGTACGGGCCGTCATCGATCTCATGGGTCAACGCGTCATCGAGCGTGAGCGGGATGCGCTCGGCACCGCCTCGACGCTGGCCGACTTGCGGCGGTGGCGGGATGCGCTGGTGCAGAACAACGCGCTGCAAGACGGCGCGTATGGCTGCGCCCTCGGCTCTTTTGCCTCCGAGGTCGCCGATCACGACGCCGTCGCTCGTGCGGCACTGTCCCAGCTCTTCAGCGAATGGCAGGGGCTCCTTATGGGTGTGCTGCGCCGGCTGCAAGAGCAGGGTGCGTTAGCTGCCGACGCATCCGTCGACCAGCTCGCGACCGGCCTCATGGGTGCGCTCCAGGGCGGCTACATGCTGGCCCAGACCGCGCGCGATGTCACGCCGATGGCGACCTCGATCGATATGGCACTGGCCCACATCGAGAGTCTCTCCGCGCGATAGAAGCCGACCGTTGATCGGTTGCCGCCGTCAGGTCGCTGCACTATTCTGGACGAAATCGTCCAATTGTGGTGCACCGAGTCATCGCGCGGGCAAGAGACGCAAGGAGATGCCGGATGAAGGCGATCGTCGTCACCGATCAGGCCGCGGGAACCGCGGGAATGACGCTGGAAGAGCGGCCCGAACCGTCGCCCGCGATCAACGACGTGATCGTGGAGGTTCACGCATCCGGATTCGTTCCCACCGAGGTGGACTGGCCGTCGACGTGGAAGGATCGTGCCGGGCAGAACCGGGCGCCGTCCATCCTGGGGCACGAGCTTGCTGGTGTCGTGACAGCGCTCGGTTACGGCACCACCGGATTGACCGTCGGGCAACGGGTGTTCGGGATCTCTGATTGGCACCGGAACGGCACGCTCGCTGAGTATGTGGCGGTCGAGTCGCGTAACCTCGCGCCGCTACCCGGAGACGTCGACTTCACGGTGGGTGCGAGCCTGCCGATCTCGGGTCTGACCGCGTGGCAGGGGCTCTTCGATCACGGCAGGCTCAAGTCAGGACAGACCGTGCTGGCGCACGGCGCCGCCGGCGCTGTCGGGACGATGGTCACTCAACTCGCACGCGAAGCAGGTGCCCATGTCATCGGCACGGGCCGGGCGGCCGATCGTGAGAAGGCGCTCGACTTCGGCGCACACGAGTTCGTCGACCTGGACAACGACGATCTTGAAGACGTCGGCCTGGTCGACCTCGTGTTCGATGTGATCGGGGGCGAGATTCAGGAGCGGTCCGCGCGCCTGATCCGTGCGGGCGGAACCTTGGTGACGGTCACCGGATTGGCCGGCGTCCGTCCCGAGGAGGGGCTGTCGGTCGATTTCGTCGTCGAGTCCATCCCCGCCCAGCTGGTCGAGATCGCGCAGCGGGTTCGGGATGGTCGGCTGCGCACGAACATCGGCGAGGTCGCGACGCTCGATCGGGCCGTAGCTGCGCTCAACCCCACGGAACGACGCAAAGGCAAGACGGTCATCCGGATGCGTCCGTAGATCACCGTTCTCAACGACAGACGACCGACGATAGGGAACCACATGACCGACGCAACCGAGCCGACCCGCTACGCCTTCGAGTATCCGGATGAAGCGGGTTACCCAGACGGGACAGGCACGCTGACCCAGGACCAGATCGTCCTCATCGACGAGGTCGTCGACGACCCGCACGACCCCGAGTTCGACTTCGCTGTCGTCAGAAACGACGAGAGCGGCATCTACGACGCCATCGTCGGAGACCGAGAAGTGGCCGGGCTCACATTCAACGTCGCGGGCGATGACCGTCTCGTGCTGCTGGGCACCTCGGTGTTTCCCGAGTTCCGCAAGCGGGGCATCGCTACCGAGCTCATCCGTCGCGTGCTCGACGACGTTCGTGCTCAAGGTAAGACGGTCACCATCCTGTGCCCGATCGTGCGCACGTTCATCGACAACAACCCCGAGTACGCCGACCTCATCGACTCTGAGCATCCGGGAGTCGCCACGGCCGGCCGCACCCGCTCATCCTGACCGGCGGCCACCACCGGCGAGAGAGGCAGAACACCATGGCAAAACCGAAGAAGCCGCAGACGTTCCCCGTGATGGCCGGTTCGGAACCCGCGCCCCGCGAGGATCAGATCGCCGGCATCGTGGAACGCGTCTGGGCGGATTCGCGGCTCTACCGCACCGACGTCGAACCCATGCTGCGCGAGTGGCTGACCACTGAAGGGTGCGTCGTCACCGATGTCGAATTCGACCTGCTCCTGACCAAAGCGCACGGCGAGTTCGCCCGAACGGCGACGACATCGCAGGAAGACGACGAGCCGCACTGCCCAGCACACACCCTGGTCTCCTGCCTCTACTGGGACGTCCAGAACCTCGAACGTCCCAGCACGGCCGGATAGTCGAGCGGGCCGAACCTAGGCGGTCTGCTTGACGGGGTTCGGGTCGGGGATCTCGTGCGGGCGGTAGCGCGGGAGTCGCGAGGCGGGGAGGATCGCGATCGCGCTGAGGCCGGCGAGGATGAGCAGCCCGAGTTTCAGGGTGCTGAGGCGCGCGTTCGTGTTGATCTCGACTGCCGCATCCACCTGGGTCGGTGTCGCGTCGGTGCGTTCGAGCACCTGCTTCAGCTGGTCGTTGCTGACGAAGTTGACGTTGTCGAGGTCGACCTGGGCCACGATCGACGGCGGAAGGTCGAGGTGGTTCACGACGGCCTGCCCGACGTTCAGGCCGAGAATGGTCACGAGCAGGCCGCCTGCCAGGGCCGTTCCGACCGCCGACGCCAGGTTCTGGGTCGTGCCGCGGATCGAGCCCACATCGCCGGCGAGCTCCTTAGGCGCAGCGGTGACCAGTACGTTGAACACGAGCGTCACAAGTGCGCCCTGTCCGACACCGAACACGAAGAGGCCCAGGATGGTCGGCAACGTCTCCCAGTTGTTGGTCACGACGAGCGACAACCACAGCAGGGCGACCGTTGTGAGGCAGAACGAGAAGACACCGATGGTGCGCGGTGTGAACCGCTTGTAGAAGCGCACCACGAGCGTGGCCGTGATGAAGACCGTGAGGTTGAACGGCATCATCGCCAGCGAGGTGTCGAACGGGGTGCGGCCCTGAACGATCTGGATGTACAGCGGAACCGTGAAGTTCAGTGCCGCCTCGAGCGCGACCACGATGAACATCGCGTACACCGCGGCGCGCTCGCGTCCGGAGCCGAGCACAGCCAGGCTGACCAGCGGAACCTTGCCTGCCTTTGTGCGGCGTCGCGTCCAGAGGAAGAACGCCTGCCCGAGGATGAGGCCGACCACGATGAACACGATCGCCGGTGACAGCCCCAGGATGTTGAAGGGCGCGTCGGGCCGCGCGAGCAGGATTCCCCAGGCGTTGAGGTTGTTGAAGCCGAGGGTCAGCAACACGATCCCCAGGCCGATGAAGATGGCAGCGACCACGTCGATCTTGATCGCGGGGTTCGCCCCGTCACCGCGAAGACGGAAGCTGAAGATGAAGACGACGATCGCGAGGGCGAGAACGATGCCGAAGACCGGGCGCCACCCGACGAGCGTGCCGAGCGTTCCACCGATCAGGAACGCGCTCACCCCCGAGAGCGCGCGTGCCGAGCCGAGCGAGCCGATCGCGGTCGCCTGCTGCCGACCGCGGTAGTTCTCGGCGATCAGGGCCACAAGCGAGGGAACGATGATGGCCGCGGATGCGCCGGCGACAGCCTGCGCTGCGATCGCCCACCAGACCGTCGGCGCGAAGATCATCATTGCCGCGGAGACGGCGAAAGTCGCAACCACGATCCGGAAGACGAGCACCCAGCCGAAGCGCTGACCGAGTTTGGCGCCGACCATGACCAGCGCCGCGACCGCGATGCCGTAGACGACGATCGCGGTGCTGACCGAGGTCGGTGGAACCCCGAAGTCGTCGACCATCCCGCCCAGCGACACCGGAAGGGATGCCACATTGAACGACATCAGGACTTGGGCGAGAAAGAGCCCCACGAGTGGTGCCCAGGAGGTGCGTTCCTCCGTCGCGTCGGTCGTCGGTGCCTCAGTCGTCATGGTGTACTCCCTTGCTTGTTCCCGTCGATCGATCCGTGGACTCCGGATGCGAAGATGTTGAGTCCGAGAGCACGCGACAGGTACGCCGTGGCCCGCTGGCCGCGCACGCTGTTGCCCGCGCTGTCGAGACGCGGCGAGAATGTGCCGATCGCGCCCTTTCCGGGTGCGACCGTGACGATTCCCCCGGCCACCCCCGACTTGCCGGGCAGTCCGATGTCGAACAGCCACTCGCCGGAGCGCTCGTACAGCCCGGTCGACGCCAGCACCGAGAGCGTGTCGCGACACACATCCGCCGAGATGACTCGATTTCCGGTGACGGGATTCACGCCTCCGTCTGCGAGCGTCGCGCCCATCACGGCCAGATCTCTCGCACTGACGAGCAGCGCGCATTGCCGCGTGTACACATCCACCATTTCGAGCGGGTCGCCGTCGATGCGTCCGTAGCTCTGCAGTAGGCGCGCGATGGCCTGGTTGCGCTGGTTGGTCTCCGCCTCGGAGCCGTACACGACCCCATCCATCTGCAGCTGCCGCCCCGCGAACGCGGACAGGCCCGACCGGATGTGCTCCCACTTCTCGGCGGCTGTCGCCCCGGGCATCAGCGCGGTCGTGGCGATCGCCCCGGCGTTCACCATCGGGTTCATGGGATGCCCGCCGTTCAGCTCGACGGCGATCACCGAGTTGAAGGGAAGTCCGGTGTTGTTCACGCCCACGCGCTCGCCGACCTCGTCGTGCCCGAACTCCTCGGCCACGAGCGCGTAGACGAACGCCTTCGAGATCGACTGGATCGAGAACTCCACATCCGCGTCGCCGGCGACGTGGACGCCTCCGTCGACCTCGGCGACACTGACGCCGAAGAGTTCGGGATCGACGGCGCCCAGGATGGGGATGTAGTCGGCGACGACACCGTCGGTGCTCTCGCGGTTGCGGCGGTACGCCTCGAGCACCTGCTCGTCGACCGCGTCCCAGCCGGGGAGCTGACCGGTGTTGGCCGTCTGCTCGACGCCTGCTGTGTTCGTGTCCAACGCGCCGTCCTTCACCTAGCGGGTGACCGGATCGTCACCGAATTCGGCAAGCATCGACGACGGTGTCTGCTGGTCCCTACTCAGGAACATAGCGCCGGGGCCATCCGTAAGGGAATAGCGAGCGTCACGCAACAAAATGAGGCCCGCTCAACGATGCGCGCGGCTAGTCGACCAGGATCACCGTTTTACCGGGCGCCGGCTTCGGCCGCGATCCGCTCTCGTACGCTTCCCGTCCCTTCTCGAGCGGGAACGTCTGCGCGATCGCGACCTCGAGGTCGCCGGCGGCGATCAGGTTGGCCAACTCCGCCAGCTTCTCGCGCCGCGTCCCGACGAGGAAGAAGGCCGCGCTCACCCCGTACTGCTTGGCCAGCTCTTCGTTCGGCGCCTCCTGCAGAACGATGAGCGCGCCCTCTCTACGGACCGACGAGTACATCCATTCGGGCACGCCTCCACCGACGGCGTCGAGCGCGAGGTCGAAGGCTCCCGCATCCTGTGGGTCGGGATCCTGACCGGACACGATCACATGGTCGGCCCCGAGTCGCTTCGCCCGCTCCACGCCGGACGGCGACGTCACGGTAACAGTGACGTCGGCCCCCATCCTGTGCGCGAATTGGGTGGCGAAGGCACCGACTCCACCGGTGCCTCCTCTGATCAGGATGCGCTGGCCGGCCGTGAGTTTCCCGGCGTCTGTGAGTGCTTCCCAAGCGGTCAGCCCGGGGAGTGCTGCCGCCGCCGCAGCCTCGTCGGAGACCGAGGCGGGCTTCAGCGCGACGACCTCCACCGGAACCACGACGTACTGCGCCGCGGCGCCGTCGTGGTCGAACGGCACGATCCCGAACACGGAATCGCCCACGGCGACGTCTGTGACCCCGTCTCCCACCTCGGCGACGACCCCGGAGAATTCGTGTGCAGGGATGATCGGGGTGCGGTCGACCCCCTCCGACTCCCAGGTCTCGGTCCAGGTCAACTCGTCGAACGTGATGGATGCGGCCCGCACCGCGACCGAGATCTCACCCGGCCCAGGATGCGGACGCGGGGCCTCTTCGTAGACGAACACTTCGGGTCCACCGCGCTTGCGTGCGCGAAGCGCCATCATCTGGCGTGAAGCGGTTGCGTCCTTCGATTCGGCATCCATCTCGTGCTCCCTCCGGCGCGGTCGCCTGCCGCCCGCTGCCCCAACTCAGTCTGGCCCAGCGGGGCCGCCACTGCACCGCCGAATTCGAACGGGATCGGGGTGGGTTCTTCGGTGGCCGGGCGCGATCCACTACGGATGGATCGCGCCGGTGATAAGGCTCGCTGCGATGGCGTAGGCGGTGAGCGTGGCGAGACCTCCAAGACAGGAAACCCACCACAGTGATCGCATCTGTTTGCGCCGGGTGCGGAGAACGACGATGACTCCGACCAGGACGAGCAGTGTGGTCGCCGGGGTGATCCAAATCGCGGCGTAGAGGGTCGCGAAATCGCATTCAGCTGCGAGCCCGCTGCAGGCGGCGATGTTCATCAACTGAAAAATGATGACAATCGAGAGAAGAGCGCCAATGAGCGTGAATATGGCTGCGAGGGCATATGCCGCACCCTGGCTCCATCCGCCGACCCGGTTCTCCGCGGGCGGATTGCCTTTTCTCATATATTCGATCTTAGTTGTGCGAGAAGTGTGCCTCCCGGCGCTGTGGCATGCTTCCGGGGTGGAGATCGAGATGACGCGCATCCCGGGCGGGACGGTGACGCTGCACGACGCCCGGCGCAAGCGGCGGTGGAGCGTCGAGTTGGAGCCGTTCGAGATCGGCGTGTTCGCTGTCACCGAGGAGCAGGCCGCCGAGCTGATCGGGGTGCCCTCGTCGCATCCCCGGCGACCGGTGACCGAGGTCAGTTGGCTGCGGGCCGTGCGGTTCTGCAATGCCGCCTCCGAGTGGGAGGGCCTCGACTCCGCGTACAGCTTCGACGGCGAGGACGTCACCTGGCACGTCGACTCAGACGGCTTTCGTCTGCCCACCGAAGCCGAGTGGGAGTATGCCTGCCGCGCCGGATCGACGGGCGCGCACTATGGGCCGCTGGCCGAGGTGGCGTGGACGAGCGCGGACGGGCTCAGCGCGCCGCAGGACATCGGTGGCCGGCTGCCGAACCTGAACGGGATGTTCGACACACTCGGGAACGTCTGGGAGTGGTGCTGGGACTACCTCGATCCGGCGCGTTACGACGATTACCGGGTGTTCCGCGGCGGTGGGTTCGCCGACGACTCGTGGAGCGTCCGCGCCTCGAGCCGACGGGGTGGCCCGCCCCGATCGCAGCACGAGGACGTGGGGTTCCGCCTCGCGCGCGGCGGTTTCGACTCCGAAGGAGCCGCACAGGGGTGGTCGGCCGAGGCGGACGACGAGCGGGCCGCGATTGACGGCCCGCTGCCGCCCGGATGGACGCCGCGACGCTGACCTGCGGCGCTACTCGGGTCAGGCCCGAGGTCGACGCGGTCGACGGCTGAGCAGCATCCCGAGACCGACGAAGCCGGCGCCGAGAAGCAGCAGCGGCCAGATGTCGGAGCCGGTGCGGGCGATCGTGTCCGGATTCGGGTCGAAGGTGTTGGTCACCGTGATCTCGACCTCGGTGGCGTCGCCGACGGTGACGGTCGCGACCTGGTCGTCACCGCTGTTCGGGGTGATGGAGATGGCATCGGCGCCGCCGGTCGAGGGTTCCGTCACCTGGCAGGTGGCGCCCGTGGGGAGGTTCTCGTATACCGTGGTGAGGCTCGTCGAGCGCGAGAGGGTTCGATCGGCCCCGCCCGGGATGGGCACTGGCACGGTCATCCCGTCGCGTACCGCGGTGCAGACCAGGTGGACGGTGAAATCGCCGCCACCGTCGGTGGCTGCGCCGTCGCCGGTGATCACCTTGGTGACCTTGATGGATCCGAGATCGAACGTGTTGACCGCGGTCACGTCCACGGTGTCGCCCGCAACGACCTGAACCGATCCGACCGGATCGCCGTTCGCGTCGAGGAGCTGTGCGCTCGTCGCGCCGCCGGTGTTCGTCTCCCGGATGGCGCACACCGCATCGGCGGGCAGCAGCTCGTAATCGGCCTGGTAGCCGTCGGCCTGGTCGAGGGTGCGCGTCGCGCCGCCGGGGATCGAGACGATCCGCGGGAAGCCGTTCACCTGCTGCACGCAGACGAGCGCAACCGTGAACGGGCCGGCGCCGTAGAGGTCGGCGCCCGGGCCCTCACGCACCTTGTCGACGTGGATGGCGCCCGCGAGGAAGGTGTTGGTAGCCGTCACGGTGACCGTCTGACCGCTGTCGACAGTGACCTCTTCGGGACTGACGACCGAGGTGTTCGCGCCTCCGGCTCCCGGCTCACTCACATCGCAGACCGATCCGGCCGCGATGTCGGTGATGGTCTTGTCGAGCGGCTGGTTGCCGCCGAGGACGACCACGCCGTCCCACGTCGTGCGCACTCCGGAGGCGTCGTCGAGGGTGCAGGTCACCTGCATCCGGAACGGGCCGGCGCCGAAATCTACAGCGCCGGGGCCCTGCACGACCTTGACCAGGTGCAGCGATCCGACGCCGAAGCCGTTGACGAGGGTGACCGAGTTGGTCGGGTCCGTCCCTGCATCCGGGGTCAGAACGACGGTCGTGGTGTCGCCTGCGGTGGGACCGGTGGTGCCGTCAGTCGTGGTGGTCGTGACGGTCGTCGTCTCCGCGCCCTTCGCATCCGTCTCGGTGACGACGCACGACGCGCCGGCGGGAAGACCCGTGAGCTCCAGCGTGCCGCCGTCGCTCAGGTCGGCCGTCATCGGGTTCGCTGCGCTGTATCCGGATGCATAGACCGGGGCGCCGAGGAACGTGCAGTCGACCGTCACGGTGAACGGCCCGTACGCGATCGGCTGGCCGTCCTGATCGACTGCCGTCGAGTCGACGTTCTTCAGGATGACGAGCCCGGCCAGGTCGTATTCGTTCGTGACGGTGATCACGGGCACCGGGTCGGTACCCGTGCCGACGGTCACCTGCGTCGACGTCGAGTCGGTCTGGCCCGCGTCGTCCTCGACGACTGTGCACTCGGCACCGTATGGGAGGTCGTCGACGGTCGTCGTGGTGCCGGGTGTCAGTGTCACGGGAATGGGGTCGAGGGTCTCGCCCGCGGAGACGCAGTTCAGGGTGCCAGTGAAGGTTGTCGGAGCGAAGTCGGCACCGTCGCCGGTGACCTGCTTCTCGATGGCGACCGAACCTGTGGCCAGTGCGACGCCGACCTTGTTGCCCTCGGTCTGCGCTGTGACCGTCGGCACGCCGTTGACGGTCACGCGGCCGGCCACGCCGACGGTGTTCCAGGCGATCGGGTCGCTGGCGGCGTTCGGCGAGGAGGCGGGGTTCTCGTGGTCACGTCGATCGCGATCGAGCCACCCGGATCGATCGAGGGGGTGAAGTCCACCACGAACTTGAGCGCCGTGACAGTTGTCGGATCGACCCCGGTCGACCACTCTGTCCAGGCGCCTGGCGGGCAGGCGACACCGGTCGTGGCCAGGTCGTCGATGCAGGGCGCAGCGTCGGTCGTGTAGTACTGGGTCAGCACCGCACCGGCCGGGGCGGACGCCAGGGTCGACGTCCCCGTGTACGTCGGGCGCCACTGCGAGTCGCGCGGCAGCGGGGTGAGCACACCGGTGTCACCGGGGGTCGGCAGCTTGTCGATGGCGACCATCCGGTCCATCGGCAGCGTGCCCGTGTTGATCAGACCGAGCCGCCACACCTCGGTTCCGCCCGGCTTGGTGATCGGGACGCAGGGCCCGGCGTAGAACCCGTTCGCGTCGGGGGTGCAAGTGACTCCGGCTTGCACCGACTCGACGCCGAGTTCGGTGTCCGTGGCGCGCACCGACTTGATGCCGCGGAGGGCTCCCGCTGTCTGCACCTCGACGGTCGTGTCGGCGGTGCAAGCCCCGGTGGCCGGATCGGACACCGGGTCGCAGGTGTCGAAGGGGCGATCGCCTGTCACCCCCGCTGTATTCGTCACCGTCGTCCCGGCGGCCAGGCCGGTGCGGAACATCAGGTCGATCGTGATCGTGTACGTCTGGCCGACCTCGAGCACTGTTCCCGGTGGGAAGCTGAACTGGATATTCGCCCCGGCCTGGCTCACCACTGCGTCGACGGATGCGGGATCCGTCGGCATCGCAGGACCGCTCGGCGGTACCGGGGCCCCGCCGGCAAGCGCGTACGAGTACGGCCCTGGACCACCGGGGTCGGCGAACGGGTCGAACACGAGCAGGGGCCCGTTCGCATCCGTCGGGATCTGGTCGGTGATGACGGGGTCGGTGATCGCGATCGCGCCGGTGTTCGTGAAGGTCAGGGTGTACGGGATGATCGACCCCGGCTGCTGGATGCCCGCCGGCGACTTGGTCACCTGCACGCCGCTGACCGCGTGCAGGTACTGAACCGTGTCGGTCTGCGAATCGGTGGCGGTGAAGGGGGCGCCCCCGTTGTCGAACGTTCCCTCGGCAAGGACATCGACGGTGTTCGTAAACGTTCCGGCCGCTGTCTCGCCGGGCGCTGGGGAGTTCGTGGAGAGGTCGCTCGGAACCGGGCCGCCCGAGCGCAGGTCGGCGCGGCGCTGGGCGCTCACGTTCACTTCCTGGTGCGGGACCGGCTGGAAGAGCGATCCGTCGAGGCGGGTGAAGACGAACCGAATGCCCTCGACCTGCGAGGCCACCACCCCGGCGGGCAGCGGTGTCGCGTTCGCGTCGGCCTCGGTCTGCCGCACCCCGAGCACCCAGGTGCCGCCGTCAGCCTCGCAGGATGCGGTCGGGTCGGCGAATGTTCGCCCCACGCAGGCGTCGATCTCGACCCGGTCGATCGGTGCTGTCAGCACGAGCGGCGACGCGAATCCCTGGAAGTCGAAAGCGTTCCAGAACGTGCCGGACTCGTCGGTGATCGTCAGGCGGCGGGCGCGGATGGTCCCGCCGGGTTCGCCCGAGAGGTTCACCGTCACCGGGCTGTCGTCGCGCTCGGTCTGCTGTGCCGGAGTGATGTTCTTGCCCGCGGTCACTGTCAGAGTGCCGTCGGCGAGGTCGATCGTGGCGCTCGCCGGCACGATCGGGGTGCCGCCGGATGCTCCGCCCTCGTCGGCGACGGCCGCTTCGGCGATGTTCGCGACGGGCGAGTCGGTGGCGGCGGTGACAGGGGTCCCGTCGGAGCGGTGCGTCGCCCTCAGCCGGGTGTCGAAGACGATGACGGTCGCCTGCCCCGCCTGGATTCGGCCGGTGTGCCTGACCTGGATGGACACCACATCGGCGAGCTGCGCGGGGGTGAGTGCGAGGGCATCCGCGATGCTGTAGCCGGTCGTGACTCCGCCCGCCGTCGTCAGAGAGACCGTGGACGACGTCGCCCCGGCCGGCACGGAGACGCTCTCGATCTTCAGCAGGTCGAACACATCGAACGGCGTCGTCGGGCTACCGGGCGCGGGATCGCTCACCAGGAGATCGTCGACGCTCGCTGCGGTCGTGTTCGTGGCGGTGAGCGTGACTCGACCTGACGGATAGAGGGTGGGGTCGGTCCCCGCCTCGGGCACGCCGAGGGGACCGCCTTCCCAACTCTTGTCGAGGGTCGCATTCAGCGGCACGTCGAGCAGCAGCACGGTGTCCGCAGCGGTATCGGTCACGGTTGAGCCGTCTTCGGCCGAGACTCCGGTCGCGCGGGACGTGTTCTCGACCTCGCCCGGCACGCCGGTGTTGTAGATGCGAGCCCCGGTCACGGGATCAGGGGTGGTCACGGGTGACCGCACATCGTCGCGCAGCTCGAAGGTGAGCACGATCGCCCGGTTGTTCCCCGTCGAGCGGGCGACGCCCGAGCCGACAGGAGGCGCCGTCGGATCGCCGGCCGATGCCGCCGCGCGGTTGGGGCTCTCGACGTAGACGAGCCGTACCCCGATCGTCGAGGCGCGTTCCGCCGTGGTCAAGGTCACGCCGGGGAAGGTGCCGATACAGGATGCGGGGCACGGGTCGTTCGCCGCATCCACCCAGGCGGTTCCGTTGTAGAGCTGTACCGCCTGAACCTCGTCGTACTTGAGAAGCGGATCCTGTGCAGCACTGATCGCCGGAACGCCCACGAGGTCGAACGCGTTGAAGGCCGATGCCGACAGGGGCGTGGTGGTCGGGTCGGCGGTGTCAGAAACCGTCATCGACGACAGGTTCGCGCGCCCACCCGTCGACCAGTTCAGCTGCGCGGTCGTCTGCGCCTCGGTGCGAGCGGTGAGCACCTTCGGCGCCGCCCAGCTCTTGTCGATGAAGTCCGCGCTGCCGGGCAAGCCGCCGGCGAAAGTGTTCACTACGGGGCAAGGAGAAGGAACGACGGCATCGGCTGTCTCCCCGCCTACTCCCGTCGCCGACGACTCGGCGCAGTTCTCGATCGTCTCATCCGTGCCGGTGGCGGGTCCCGTTCCGTCTCGGAGCTGATCGCGGAGCGACATGGTCACATTGGGCTGCACTGTGGTTCCCGGCGGGAAGCCGTCAGGATCGGTGTAGACGAATCGCAGCCCTTGAATGTCGTCCTGCAGTCCGGCCGGGATGTTCATCGAGAACACCGTCGGGCCGGCGATGTCGACGGCTCCGGGAAGATCGACCCACTGCGTGCCGTCCCAGTACTGGATGGTCAGGGTGGCGTCCGCCGGTACCGCCGTCTGCGTGATGGCGGTGGCGTTGAAGTGGTTCCACCAGTCAGTCTGCGCGGGCGGGTTCCCCGGCGGATCCTGCACCACGATCGTCGTGGCGTCCACGGTCGACTGCGGGAACGGTGCCGTGCCCGAGGGCAGCTGGACGGTCACGAACTCGCCCGGCGTCGAGGCGATCTGATTCGGGCTGATCGTCTTGCCTACGGTCGTGGCGAGGCGGGTGGTGTACACCGTGAGGTCGGCTGTCGCGCTGTCGGTGCCCGTCGATCCGGATGCGGACGTGCCGTCGACCGTCTGGCTGTTCGGCACCGTGACGGTGTCGGTGGTGATCGACGGATCCGTGTTCAGCACGAAGGGCAGGCTGGCGCTCGCGCCGGGGGCGATCTGACCCGTGAAGGTGACTGTGAACCGCACGACCGACTTCGACGCATCCGGAGCAGGCACGGTGTTCGGGGTCGTGGACGTCAGCACTTCATCGGTGCCGTCGGCGTAGTAGTAATGCACGCTGACGCCGGTGGCGCCCGCGGGCCACGTCACGCCGCTGGTGAATCCGCCGAACGACGTGCCCGCCGGGAAGCCGCCGGCGAAGGGGTCCGCGCCAGTCTGCGTCGGCTCGGTCAGGGACAGTTCAGTCAGCGGAACGGCGCTCTGGTTCGTCGCACCGATGGAGACGGTGGTCGGGTTGCCTGCCACGACCGTCGACGGGGTGAAGGACTTGGTCGCATCGACAGTGACCGTGCTCGACTGGATCGTGTAGTCGGCGCTGGCCGTTCCGTCGGCCGTCGACGTTCCGAGCGCGACCTCGCTCTGCACCTGATTGCTGACGACGGTCGCCGTGGTCAGGTCGACCACGTTGGGCCGCTGCACCAGATTGATGGCGACCGATCCGGTGGAGCCTGCCGGGATGGGCTGCCCGGCCGAATTGGTGAACGTCACCCGCACGCCCGTGATCTGGGTCAGGGGCACGGTACCGGGGAGCACCGGAGTCGGCCCGGCGGTTCCGTCGACCCATTGGGTTCCGTCCCACACATCGACCTGTACCTGGTCGGCCGGCGGCGGGAAGGTCACGGCCCCGATCGACGAGACCTGGAGATACGTGAAGGGGTTGGGCGTCGCGGTGGGGTCGGTCGGGTCTGTCAACACGATGCTGTCGACGCCGGCGTTGGATGTGTTGGTGCCGCCGATGGTCATTGTCGTCGGGGTGCCCGGATCGGCGGCCGCACCGACCGGGTCGAACGACTTCGACCCCGTGGTCGCCAGCGCGAGCGGAACCTGCGGCGTCACGGTCGCGGTCGAGGTGGCCGGCGCGATCTGGTTCGTCGCCGTGAGCGTTCCCGTGTTCACGACGGGGACATTGTTGGCCTCGAACGGAAGGTCGGTGCGGGCCCGCACGGAGATGGTCACGATGCCGGTAGCCGACGCAGGCAGGCCGATCGCCCCGGGAGGATCGTCGAGCGGCGAGTTGAAGACGACGGTCACGGTGTTGCCCGAGATCGTCGGGGTCTGCGCAGAGAGTCCGGTGCCGACGGATGCGCCGAGCACGTCGAACTGGGCGGGCACGTTGTCGACGAGCGTGGCGTTCGTGCATCCTGTGCCGATGTCGACCGCCGAGCAGCCGACCTCGAGGTTGTAGTCGAACGTCTGGCCAGGAGCGACAGTGGCGGTACTCGCGGTCTTGTCGAGGCTCAACTGACTCGGCCCCTCGGCCGCTGCCGATTGCGCGGCTAGAGGGAGCATGGCCAGCACCAGTAGTGCGGCGAGGACGCCCCCCGTCGCGCGCCCGATTCCCGATCGTCTGTGTCGCATCATTCCGATGAACCCCTGTTCCGCGGCTTTGCGTACGCCGAGCCTACGAGCCTTGTGAGGATCTCTCTAGTGTTCTTCTCACCGCGCATCGATCCACTCCTCGGCGTCTTCGTAAGCTTTTCGGGTCGTGGCGCCGACCCATTCCGTGCCTCGATACACGGCGTCCTCGGTGATTTCCGCGATGAGTCCCCCCGCCGCCATCTGCGCGACGACGTCGTCGCTGGTGGTGATCACGGCGAGCCGGCTGCCGTGGTCGCCGAGCATCCGGGCGTAGCGTCGGAGCGCATCGACCAGGGACAGACCGATCTGATCGACCCCGCGGAGGCGGATGATGACGACCGAGCGTCGGGTCGTCGCATCCACCTGGGGCAATTGCGATTCGAAGACGGGGACGCTGGCGAAGAAGAGGCTGCCGTACGGCTGCAGCACGATCACCTGTTCGGCTCCGACGACGGCGACCGGTGCGGTCTCGCGGCGCCGGCCATCCGGTTCGTAGACGATCTGACGCACCTTCAGGCGGTTGGACTGCTGAGCGACGAACAGGATGATGCCGAGCCCGACACCCACGAGCACAGCGAACTGGAGCGGCACCAGCAGGGTGAGCGCGAAGGTGACGGCCATGATCGTGGTCTGCAGAGCTCCGGTCTTGACGACCGACTTGATCTGCGGCGGCTTGATCGCGCCGATCCCGACCATGATCAGCAGTGCGGCCAGCGAGGGCATGGCGACGACGGCGACCACACCGGAGATCAGCAGGATGGTCAGAGCCATCACCGCTGACGCGATGAACAGCGACAGCCGGGTCTTGGCCCCCGCCGCCGTGATCAGCCCTGACGCTGACATCGAGCCGCCGACGGGCATGCCCTGAAAGATCCCGGAGAGCACGTTCCCCGCGCCCTGCCCGACGAAGTCCCGCGAGGTATCGCTGACCCGGCCATCCGGATTCGGGATACCCGCAGACACGGCAGCGCCCTGAACCAGCCCGACGAAAGCCAGGGACAGTGCCGGAACGAGGAGGAAGACGATGTCGTCGAGACTGGGAAGGACCGGAGCGGGAAGCCCCGCCGGGATCGTCGCGATGTCCGCGACGACGGCGATCTGGCTGTGCAGAAAGGTATTCAGGCACCACGCCAAGAAGGAGCCGACCACGACCGCGACCACCAGGCCGAACGACCGGAGCCGGGTGCGGGTCAGGACGATGATCAACGCCAGTGTGACCAGCGCCACGATGAGTGTGGGGATGTCGAACCGCCCGACATGGAACAGCAGGTCGAACGCCCGCGTCACCCTGTTGTTGCCGTCCCCCTCTGCGCCGGTGAAGTTGGAGAGCTGTCCGAGCACGATGTTCACGCCCACGGCTGTGACGAACCCGACCATGACCGCGGTCGGCACGAACCGGAGCAATCGGCCGCCGCGCAGCAGACCCGCGACGATCATGAACACGCCGGTGAGCATCGAAAGAGTGAACAGAGCTCGAGCCGGGTCGGGACGGGATGCGAGATCGGTGTCCGAGACGACGAGCGCCATCGCCCCTGTGCCCTGCACGGCAAGAAATGTGCTGCTGGCGAAGAACGCCGACCCCGCGAGGCCGAACAGGTAGGCGTAGAGACCGGAGACCGGATTGACGCCTGCGAGCAATCCGCTGGCCAGCCCATCCGGAACACTCTCGATGCCCAGCACGAGTCCCGCAACGGCGTCTTTCGCCAGCGTCTTGCGTCGAAAGACCTTGAGGGCGGGTTGAAGAGAGTTGCGGACGCGTTCCGAGCCCGGACGCTTCGCCTGAGCCTCACTCTCGGACATGCGTTCCTCCCACCCGGCTGCGCGCCGTCGGAGGTATCGGACCAGGCGCCTCCATACTCGACTCGAGCGGGCACGCTTCGCCCGTTCGAGCAGTCGGGGAGGGCTGATGAACACGGTCGAGGACATGCGGGCGGGCGTCTTCTTCGAAGATCCGCAGACCGGAACGAAGCTGAGCCGTTTCTGGCTGTTGCTGTGTCTGTCCGCGGTCATCGCCGCGGCCGGCGTCGTCGGCGACTCGGTCGCGACGGTCATTGGAGCGATGATCGTCGCCCCACTGATGACGCCGATCCTGGGCGTCGTGCTCGCCACCGTCACGGGCGACCGGAGGAACCTGCTGGTGAGTTGGGTGCTCGTCGCCGCGGGCGCGGCAACCGCCGTGGCGATCGCCTACGTCGTCGGTCTGACCGTGGCGGCACCGGTCGTCGCCGCCACGAACAGTCAGGTGGCGTCGCGCGTCACGCCCAGCCTGATCGACCTCGTCGCCGCTCTCGCGACGGGCGTCGTCGGTGCGGTCGCCCTGGTGCGGAAAGACATCTCGGACACGCTTCCCGGCGTCGCCATCGCCATCTCGTTGGTGCCGCCGCTCTCGGTCGTCGGGTTGACCCTTGAATCCCACGCCTGGGAAGAGGCGCTGGGGGCGGCGTTGCTCTTCGCGGCGAACGTCGCGGCGATCCTCGCGACAGGGGTGATCATCCTCACCGGCTATCGCATCGGGACCCTGAACCGGGCGGCCACCGCGGATCAGCGCTGGGGGCGGCGGCACCGCGCGATCATCATGATCGTCGTGACCCTTGTCATCATCGGTGTGCCACTCACCCTCTCGTCGGTGCGCTTCACGGATCAGTCGCTGCTGGTCGGCGCTGTTCGACAGGCCGCGCAGCCGTGGGCAGACAAGCACGGCTGGGTGATCACCGGAGTGACCGCGACGAGCTCGGAGGCGACCCTGACCGTGACCGGCACCCCGCCGCTCCCCGCCACCACGGATCTCGTGGCGGCGCTCGAGCAGAACGGGGTCGATGCCAGTCAAGTCACCCTCGATTTCATTCCAGCGTACGAAGTTCGTCTGGAGGGCTCGAAGTAGTCGGCGGCTCGGGTTCCCCGCTCAGCCAGCGGGCGAGCCGCGCATCCGGATCCGCACCGAAGAGAAGGAACCGGGTGAGGAGGGTGAGCGGCACGGCCAGGATCGACCCGATCGGCCCGAGGAGGAACGTCCACACCACCACGGATGCGAACGTGATCGTCACGCTCAGCTGCACGGTCTGGCTGACGAAACGCGGCTGAACCAGCACCTGCAGCACCACGTTCACCACGCAATAGATGGCGAGCACGAGCAGCGCGAGACCCCACCCGCCCGTGACGAGCGCCAGGATGAACGGTGGGATCAGCCCGATGACGAAGCCGACGTTCGGGATGTAGTTGGTCACGAACGCGAGCACCGCCCAGGCGAACGGTGCCGGGATCCCGAGCGCCCAGAGAGCGAGCCCGTCGATGACGGCCACGATCAGGCCGAAGATCGAGTTGACCGCGAAGTAGCGGCTCGTACCGGCGGCGAACTCGCGGAAGGTGCGCATCCGGAAGCTTTCGGATTCGGCGAGTGCGGCGGGCACATCCTGAAACCGCGACCCGTCCATCGCCATGAAGATCACGTAGCCGAAGACGAAGAAGATCGCCGCGCCCGCACTGACGAGGTGCGACCCCGCGTCGAAGATCAGGGTGAGGAGCGTCTTCGGGTCGAACCAGCCGGCGATGCTCGCGGGTGAGCCGAAGCCGAGGCCCGCGAAAAAGGAGTGGACCGCGGCCGAGCCTTCGGCGATGTCACTCGCGTAGTCCTTCAGCACGTTCGCGAACTGTCCGAACGCGAGGGCCACTATGACGCCCAGGCCGACCAGTATGCCGATCGACATGGCGGTGACCGCACCCGTTCCGACCCATCGCGGGAGGCCCCGACGATCCAACGGGCGCCGGATGGGGTGCACGACGATGACGAGAACGGCGGCGAGCAGGATGGGGGCGAGCACGTCGCGCGCGGCCGACACCCCCACGCAGCTGCGGCCGCGCCCGCGAGCGTCAGCAGGACTCGCGTCGCTTGAGCGAGTCCTGCTGATGCCCGCGGTTCGCGGCCGGCCATCAGGGCAGCGGGCGAACCGTTACGGGACCACGATGTTGAAGTCGGGATCGCCCGGATCCAGCACACCCGTGAGCTGGGACAGCACTCCCGCGTCGCCGTCGACCGTCAAGCCGTCCGACGACGTGTCGCCGCCGACCAGCTGGAGGAATCGCGGCTTCGTCACGGTGAGATGAAGTGCCGAGGTGCTGGACGGCTCCTGCTCGACGTAGATCAACACCCCGTGATGCAGCCCGAGGTGAAAGCTGCGCTCGAGGTCGCTGAAGGTGACGTCGAAGTCGAGATCGAGATCCCAGGCTTTCGGCCCATCGACGGTGATCGCGATGGCGTCGAACAACTGCTCCGGCGACAGCTGGGCCAGGATGGCCGGCGCGTTCGTCGTCGTCGGGGTGCCGAAGTTGCCTTCTCGCAGCTCCGTCGCGCCGGAGAGGAAGAAGTTGCGCCACGTTCCGTTCTCGGCACCGTAGCCGAGCTGTTCGAGCGTGTCGGCGTAGAGCGCGGTCGCCGACGCGTTGCCGGCTTCGGCGAACACCGCGTGGTCGAGCAGCGTCGCGGCCCATCGGAAGTCCCCGCTGTCGTACGCCTCCTGGGCGAGTTCGACCACTCGGCCGACGCCCCCGATCGCGGCGACATATCGCTCGGCGAGGGCCTGCGGCGGGTGCGGCCAGAGCCTGGCCGGGTTGCCGTCGAACCAGCCCATGTAGCGCTGATAGATCGCCTTCACGTTGTGCGACACCGAGCCGTAGTAGCCGTGGGTGCTCCACTCGGCCTCGAGCGCGGGCGGAAGCTGGATCACCTCCGCGATCTCTGCTCCCGTGAGCCCCTGGTTGAGCATCCGGAGCGTCTGGTCGTGCAGGTAGCCGTACAGGTCGCGCTGGATGCCGAGGAACTTCACGACCTCGTCGGAGCCCCACGTCGGCCAGTGGTGCGATGTGAACAGCACGTCGGAGCGGTCGCCGAATCGCCCGATCGCTTCCGTCAGGTACTGCGACCAGACGTGCGGGTCGCGGACGACAGCGCCGCGCAGGGTGAGGAGATTGTGGAGCGTGTGGGTCGCGTTCTCGGCCATGCACAACGCGCGATAACGCGGAATGTAGAAGTGCATCTCCGACGGCGCCTCGGTGCCCGGCGCCATCTGGAACTCGATCTCGACGCCGTCGATCGTGTGCGTCTCTCCGGTCTCGCTGACATCCACGGTCGGCACGATGATGCCTGCGGTGCCGGTCGAGGTGGTCTGGCCGAGACCGGCACCGACCTGCCCCGATGGTCCGCGGTCGAGGACGGCGCCGTACATGTAGCCGGCCCGGCGCCCCATCGCCACACCCGCGTAGACGTTCTCAGCGATCGCGTGCTCAAGGAACCCTTCGGGAGCCAGGATCTGCACCTCGCCAGCATCGACCTGCTCCTGGCTGACGATCCCGAGCGCGCCGCCGAAGTGGTCGATGTGGCTGTGTGTGAAGATGACGGCGACGATCGGACGCTCGCCCCGATGCTTGCGGTACAACTGCACCCCGGCGACGGCGGTCTCTGCAGAGATCAGCGGGTCCACCACGATCACACCGGAGTCCGTCTCGATGAAGGACATGACTGACAGATCCAGGCCGCGCACCTGGTAGACGCCCTCCACGACTTCGTATAAACCGTGCTTGGCCACCAGCTTCGACTGCCGCCACAGGCTCGGGTTCACCGAGGTCGGAGCGTCGCCGTCGACGAAGTCGTAGCTGGAGGCATCCCAGACGACATCGCCCTTCTCGTTGCGGATGACTGGATCGTCGAGGGTTCCGAGGAAGCCCCGGTCAGCGTTCTCGAAATCCGCGGTGTCTGCGAACGGCAGACTCCCGGAGAGTTCGCGGTGGGCTGTTTCGACGGATGATGCCGGCACGTTCTGCTTCATGCTCCATCTCCTTCCGGGGACACCCCCTGTACGAGTGACGCTCTCGCACTATCGGAGTTCCGTCAAGGTCTCTTTCCGTGGCCTGGTGCCCTGTGTTCGATCGGTCCTAAGGTGAAGAACACTCACGAAACACGCGAGCCGTTCGAGGAAGAAGCAGGGTATGAGCATCATCGATGACGCGCTCAGCGCCAATGCAAAGCTTGCCGAGAGCTACGGTTCGAGCCGCGCCGCGCCGCCGAAGCCCAAGATCGCGATCGTCACCTGCGCCGACCCCCGCTTGTCCGATATCACCCGGCTGCTGGGGCTGGCCGATGCCGACGTGGACATGATCAGGAACGTCGGCACCGTGATCGACGACGACTCGATCCGCTCGTTGATCGTCTCGACCGGGGTGCTCGGCACCCGGGAGATCATGATCATCAATCACACCGGCTGCGGCATGACCACGTTCGCCGATGACGATCTCGAAGTTCGGCTTCGCAAGGAGACGGGATCGTCGCCGATCGCGCCGGCCAAGTTCTACGCCTTCACCGATGTCGATCAGAACACGATCGAGGCCATCCAGAAGACCCGGTCGCACCCCTGGATCGCGTCCGACCTCCCGGTCAGAGGGTTCGTCTTCGACCTCGAGACGGGGCTGCTCCGCGAAGTGTTCGCCGAGGCCTGATCCATGCCGAGCGGGGCGATGCAGGATGCGCTTGACGTGCTCTGGGCTCGGCGACGAGCGAGCGCCGACCAGCCGCCGTCGACGCTGGAGGAGGACCGCGCAGGATTCGCGCCCGCGGGCCCCGTGCATCCGGTGCCCGATGACGTAGCGGTGACCGAAATAGGCGCCGGGGGCGTTCCGGGATACTGGCTCAGCCCACCCGGATCGGACGCAAGCCGCGTACTGCTGTTTCTGCACGGCGGAGGCTACGAGTTCGGCTCGGTCCGCAGCGACGGCGAGCTGGCCGCCAGAATAGGTCGTGAAGCCGGGATGCGTGTGCTGTTCCTCGAATACCGGCTCGCCCCCGAGCATCCCTTCCCCGCCGCGGTCGACGACGTTCTCGCGGCCTGGCGGTGGCTGCGCGTCGAACTGGGACTGGGTGCCGGATCGCTGGCGGTCGCGGGCGACTCGGCGGGCGGCGGCCTCAGCGTCGCCCTACTGGTCGCGACGCGGGATGCCGGGGATGCGCTGCCCGCAGCCGCCGTGCTCATGTCGCCGACCGTCGACCTCACCAGTTCCGGAGCCTCGATGACCGAACGCGTCGACGTCGACCCGATCTCGACGCCCGCCCTCCTCAGTGGGTTGGCCTCCGACTATCTGGCCGGAGCCGACCCGAAGAATCCGCTCGCGTCGCCGCTGTACGCCTCGCTGTCCGGGCTTCCGCCGCTGCTCGTCCAGGTGGGAACCTCCGACCTGCTCCTCAGCGACGCCGAACGCCTGGCCGCTGCGGCGACGGATGCGGGGGTCGACGTCACCCTGGAGGTCGGGGAGGGTCTGCCCCACGTCTACCAACTGCTGCTCGGCACGCCCGAGGCCGCCGAGGCGACAGAGCGGATCGGGAGTTTTCTGCGGGCGCGGGTCCCGTAGTACCCGCCTCAGTAGCCGTCTGTGCCGCGAGGATACCCCGGCGGCGTCTGAGTCAGCCTTCCGAGCTCGTCCTGTATTCGGCGTCGGTCACGTGCTCACCCCATTCGGTCTCCGGACCGTCCTGCCCTTCGGCGAGCCCCTCCCACATGGCGAGATGCTCCATGAAGTGCTCGGCGTCCGCGCCGTGCCAGTGCCACTCGCCCGGCGGGGTGTAGACGGTCTGACCGGGCCGCACCTCCGTCACTTCGCCACCGCGTGCCTGCATCAATGCGACGCCCTGCGTGACGTGAAGGGTCTGCCCGTTCGCGTGCCGGTGCCAGGCGGTACGCGCTCCGGGGGCGAAGCGCACGCGATTGACGCGAAGCGTCGACGGGGCGACACCGGCCGCGATGACGTCGAAATGCACGTCGCCGGTGAACAGCTCGGCGGGGCCCTTCGTGGAGGGGGTGATCGGTAGCAATTCCATCTGTGTCCTATTCAGTGCTCGGTCGCGAAGTCAGGAACTCTCACTTGTCCTCGCTGTGTGTGATGACCTCGACGCTACGCCGCCTCCCCTTCGTCGAGGGAGGTACTGACATGGCCTCCCATGACGTCGGCCGCCTGCGTAGCGTGAAGGGCATGGTCAACGAACTCACACTCAACAACGGCATCACCATGCCGGCACTCGGCCTCGGCGTCTTTCAGAGTCCCCCCGAGGAGACCACGGCGGCCGTCGAGACAGCGCTGGCGACCGGGTACAGACACATCGACACGGCCGCCGCTTACGGCAATGAGCGCGAGGTGGGCGAGGGCATCCGTCGCTCCGGCCTCGATCGCTCGGACGTGTTCATCGAGACAAAGGTCTGGGTGAGCGACTACGGCTACGACCAGACCCTCCACGCATTCGAGAAGGCGAGCGGCAAGCTCGGCGTCGAGCAGCTCGATCTGCTCATCCTGCACCAGCCGGCCCCCGACCGCTTCGCGTCGACGATCGCCGCGTACAAAGCCCTCGAGACTCTGCTTCAGGATGGGCGGGTGCGGGCGATCGGCGTCAGCAACTTCATGCCGCCCCACCTCGAACGGCTGCTCACTGAGACGAGCGTGATCCCTGCGGTCAACCAGATCGAACTGCATCCTACTTCGCGCAGAAGGATGTGCAGGCCGCGGACGCCGCGAACGGCACCCTCACGCAGGCCTGGTCGCCGATCGGCGGGATCACGTTCTATCCCGGTTGGGGCGAGAGCCGCAAGAGTGTGATGGACGATGCGACCCTCGCCGAGATCGCGCAGGCGCACGGCAAGAGCCCGGCTCAGGTGATGCTGCGCTGGCACCTGCAGGAAGGGCGCTCCGCCATCCCGAAGTCGACCAACCCCAAGCGCATCGCCGAGAACTTCGACGTGTTCGATTTCGAGCTGAGCGCTGACGACCTCGCCCGCATCGACTCACTCGACACCGGAGTGCGCAGCGGCCCTGATCCCGACGTCGCGCGGCCGGAGCGCTTCGCGATGGTCATCCCTGAGGCGTGATCGCGGCTAGGCGCTGATCGAAACCGGCGCTTCCGCGTCCTCCGTGTGGTGCCGACGCTCCAGGGCGGCGCCCTCCACATCCACGTTGGGAAGGATGCGGTCGAGCCAGCAGGGCAGCCACCAGGCCGAGCGGCCGAGCAGGTGCATCAGGGCCGGCATCAGCAGCATCCGGACGACGAAGGCATCGACGAGCACGCCGAAGGCCAGGCCGAATCCGATCGAGCGGATCATGGTCGAGTCGCTGAACACGAAACCGCCGAACACCGAGATCATGATGAGCGCTGCGGCCGTGACGACGGTGCGTCCAGCGCGCACGCCCTTCGCGACCGCCAGCCGCGCGGAGGCGCCGTGAACGTATGCTTCGCGCATCCCTGATGCGAGGAAGAGTTGGTAGTCCATCGCCAGCCCGAACAGGATGCCCACCAGGATCACCGGTAGGAAGCTCAGGATGGGTCCGGTGTGGATGCCGAGCGCATCCGCACCCCATCCCCACTGGAACAGCGCGGTGATCGCGCCGTACGTCGCGAACAGCGACAGGATGAAGCCTCCCGTGGCGATGAGCGGCACCAGCAGCGACCGGAACACCAGGATCATGATCAGCAGGGAGAGTCCGACGACGACGGTGAGGTAGAGCGGCAGCACTCCGGCGAGGTTGGCCGAGATGTCGAGGTTGATCGCCGTCTGCCCGGAGACGCCGAGGTGGATGTCGCCGTCGACCGGACCGAGCTCGCGTAACGACTTCACCAGCTGTTCCGTCGAAACGCTGTTCGGCCCTTCCTTCGGCACGACCTGGAACGCCATCAGCTCGTGGTCGTCGGAGACGGCGATCGGCGCAACGGCCACCACATCACTCTGGTCAGCCAGCTTGCGGGCGATGTCGAGCTGGGTCTCGGTGACTTTGTCGTCGGAGAGCCCGGCCGGGACGTTCGCCGTGACGAGGAGCGGGCCGGTCGCGCCGGCTCCGAACGCATCCGAGGTCTGCATGAACGCGTCGTACGTGGTCGAGCCGACGGGCTCCGACGAGCCGTCGGGAAGGCCGACGCGCATCGAGAGGGCGGGGATCGCGACGACCAGGAGTGCGATGGTGGTCGCGACCACAGTCAGCACGGCTCGCCAGGTCGACATGGCCTTCGCGTTGGCGTCGGAGTGATGAACCCTTCCGACCTTCGCCCGTGCGCGCTTGCTGAGCAGGCGCGTCCCGAGCAGTCCGAGGATGGCGGGGGTGAGCGTGACCGCGATGAGGACCGCGAGCACGACCGCAACAGCTCCGACCGTGCCCATCAGACCGAGGAAGGGGACGCCGGTGACGTTGAGTGCGAGCAGCGCGACAACGACGGTGGCCCCCGCGAACACGACAGCGTTTCCGGATGTGCCGTTCGCGAGTCCGACGGACTCGTGCGGCTCTGCGCCCTCCAGCAGTTGGCGCCGATGCCGGTTGACGATGAAGAGCGAGTAGTCGATCCCGACAGCGAGCCCCAGCATGATCGCGAGCACGGGGGTGACGGATGCCATGTCCACCACACCCGAGAAGGCCAGCGAACCCAGCGCGGCCACGGCGACACCGAAGAGCGCAGTCACGAGCGGCAGCGCGGCGGCCACCAGCGAGCCGAGCACCACGATGAGCACGATCGCCGCGAAGACCACACCGACCGCTTCGCCGACACCGACGATCTGCGGTACGCCCTGGGCGATATCGGTGGAGAACGAGACCGAGACGCCGTCGATCGGTGTCGCCTCGAAGTGCTTGATGACCGCTTGCTTGGAGTCTTCGGAGAGCTCGAGTCGCGGCTTCGTGAACGCGACGTTCACCAACGCAGTCGAGCCGTCCTTCGATACGACACGGATGTCGTCTGAGAGTTTCAGAAGCTCAGCGCCCTGATCGAGCTGGGACTGCTTCTGGGCGAGGGTCGCGAGACCGTCGTCGATCGTCTTCTGCTGCGCATCCAGAGACGTGGTCGGCATGCCCGCTGCCTGGAGCTGCGCTTTGGCCGCATCGAGCTGAGCCTGACCGGCGTCCAGGTGGGCCTTCGCCTGGTCGAGTTGCGTCTGACCGTCGGTCACCTGCTTCTGACGGTCGGCACGCTCTGCTTCCGTACTGAACGGATCGATGACGTTGGACACATCGGGGAGGTCTCCTGCGTCGGCGACCTCCGCGCTGATCGCGTCGCGCTGCTCAGCGGTGAGAGCCGAACCGTCTTTGGACTGGAACACCACGGTTCCCGCTGCGCCCGCGTAGTCCGGCAGCTTCGCGGTGAGCTGGTCGACAACCGCGCCCGAGGCCGTTCCAGGCACGTCGAAGCTGGTGGCGAGACCCTTGAATCCGATCAGGAATCCGCCGACCGCGATGCCGAGCACGATGATCCAGGCGACGATCACACGCCCGGCGCGTCGGGCCGAGAACTTCCCGAGGCGGTACAGCAGTTCGGCCATGACGGTCCCTTCGTGTGATGTGCACGGCAATAATACGCAACGGTCCGTCTCGGTAAATGTCGATAAGCTGTGAACCATGCCGGAAGGACGTCGAGGTGCTGCCCGCAGCGAAGCAGCACGAGTGGCGATCCTCGATGCCACGGCAACCCTGTTCGCGGAGCGCGGCTACGACCACCTCAGCATCGAGGGGATCGCCGCCCGCGCAGGGGTCGGAAAGCAGACGGTCTACCGCTGGTGGAGCGGCAAGAGCGCCCTGATCGCAGAGTGCCTCCTCGAAGGGATGCTGCTGCCCGACCGCTTCGTCGTGTCCGACACGGGCGACCTTCGGGCGGATGTGGCTGCCTGGCTTCGCGACGTCTCCGCCGTGCTCGACAGCCCGGCCGGGGAAGGCCTTTTCCGCTCACTGATCGCCGCCGCGACCGAGAATGAAGACGTGAGCGGACGCCTTCGCGAGAGCATCGCAGACCCGCGGCTGTTCGATGCTCGCCTGCGTAAAGCGAGAGACGCCGGCGAGCTGCGCTCCGACCTCCCGATCGAAGACGTGAGCGAGACGCTCATCGGCGTGATCATGTTCCGCGCATTAGCGCGCACACCACCCGACCCGGAATTTCCCGAGAGGGTGGTCGACCTCATCCTGGGGCCGCGCCCCGCCGAGGACGCGCCCGACGGGTCGGGCCCGTCAGCGCCCGTCGTGTGTCAGCGCATCCAGAGCCGCAACATCTTCCGCCGCCAACTCGAAGTCGACGTCGGCGTTCTCGACGATCCGCGCCGGGGTCGTCGACTTGGGAAGCGGCAGAACATCCGTCTCGAGCAGATACCGGATGCTCACCTGCGCCACCGACTTGCCGTACTTCTCCGCAATGGCCGCGATGTCCCGATTGCCCATCAGCCGACCGGTCGCGAGCGGAGAGTACCCCTCGACCAGGATGCTGCGGTCGTGGCAGTACGCGGTCGTCTCCGGCTGCGTGTTCCCAACGAACCAGCGGATCTGATTCACGTGGGGAACCACGCTCGTCGCAGCGGTGAGCGACTCCAGGTCGGCCACCTCGAAATTGCTGACGCCGATGGAGCGGGTGAGCCCGGCCTGGTACAGCTCCTCGAACACCTTCCACACCTCGATGTTGCCGGCGCGATGGTCGCTGCCGATCGCGTTCCAGGGCCACGGCGCGTGGATGAGGTAGAGGTCGATCGTGCCGAGATCCAGCAGCGCGGTCGACCGTTCGAACGCGTGGCGCGCGCCGGCCGCATCCTTCACCTCGGCCGGGCACTTCGTCGTGATGAAGATCTCGTCGCGGGCGACTCCGCTGTCGCGAACCGCCCGGCCGACGCTCGCTTCGTTGCCATAGGCGCGAGCCGTGTCGATGTGCCGGTAGCCGGCGTCGAGCGCGGTGCGCACGGAGTCGTACGTCTCATCGCCGTCGGGGATCTGCCAGGTGCCGAAACCGATCTTCGGAATCTTGACGTCGTTGGAGAGTGTGAACGTGTCGGTCAGCGCGGGCATGCGTGTTTCCTCTCGAGATGTGCGGTGCCGATCATGGTAGTCCCCCGAAACTTCGTATCATCGGCTGACGCCGGGTTACCAGGGCAGGATGCCGTAGCCGCCGTCGCCCTCGGCCACCCACAAATGTCCCCACAGGATGCCCGACGGCCCGTCCGCAGGAAGCGTCGCCAGGTACACGCTCGGCTCCGCACCCTCTGCCGCGGTGCGGAACCCCGGTGGTCGTTGAAGTCGGTGTCCGTGAATCCGGGGTTGGCTGCGTTGACCTTGATCGGGGTGTCCTTCAGTTCTCTCGCGTACATCGCGGTCAACATGTTGACTGCGGACTTGGACGACGGATACTGGGCCGAGGCGGGCATCCCGAACAGTGGGCTCGCCGGGTCGGACTGCGACCCGATCGAGCCGACCTCGCTCGACACGTTCACGATTCGGGCGGCTTCGGCCCGGCGGAGCAACGGCAGCATCGCATTGGTCACTGACACGACACCGAAGACGTTGATGTCGTAAACGGCGCGCATGTCTTCGAGCGAGGTCTCGCTGGCGAGCGCGCGCTGGCGTGAGATCGTGGCGGTTCCGGCGTTGTTGATCAGGATGTCCAGGTGCCCGTACTCCTCGTCGATCCACGCCGCTGCTGCAGCCACGGATGTCGGGTCGGTCACGTCGAGGTGGACGAACCGTGCGTCCGCGCCCTCCGCTCGCAGATCCTCCTCGGCCTGACGCCCGCGGCTCTCGTCGCGCGCGCCTACCAGAACTGTCATATCGAGCGCCGCCAGCTGCCGCGCCGTCTCGAATCCGATTCCTTTGTTGGCCCCGGTGATCAGGGCGACTGTCTTCGTCACCTCGGTCACGCTACTCGCGCCCGCGGCAGATATCGCGGGCGCGATCGCGTCGTTCACTGCAGGCAGAACTCGTTCCCCTCGGGGTCGCGCATCATGATCGCGAACTCCTCGAACGGCCCCCACGATCCGGTAAGGGTCTTCTCCTCAGTGGCTCCCAGAGCGACCAGGCGGTCGCGTTCGACTTCCAGCTCCTCGCGGGATGCGTGGCGCTCGCCCGACGGACTGATGTCGATGTGCATGCGGTTCCGCTGCCGACGCACGTGGTTGTAGCGGGTGAAGTAGAAGCGCTGGTGCTCAGGATTCTGGTCCCACGCCTCAGCGCGCTCCGCGATCTCTTCGTCGGTCATCCCCGCCGCCTTCAGCTCGGCCACCTCCTCCTCCGGCCATCCGGTGGGTGCTGGATAACCCATGACGGCCGCCCAGAATGTGGCGAGTGCAGTCGGGTCTTCGGCGTGAAAGGTGATGTTGGCGATTCGCGCGGTCATACGGCGAGGGTACCGATCGCACGCTGCGCGCGGTACCTCCCGGCGTGCTCCGATGGTGCGCGTGTCTCGTGGCACCCGGGCTGGGGTGCTGCCAGGAGGGTTCCGACTCGGTACGTTTAGCCGAGTCGCGACGGGGAGGGAACTGTATGAGCTCAGCTGTGCGCGCATCCCCGACCCCGAAGGTGCGCTGGTGGCGTCGCCGCCCGCCCGCCGACCTCCCGCGGTTCTCCCGTATTGTCTGGTGGGCCGGCCACGGCCAGCTCTTCGTCGCGCCGGTGCTCGTGCTGGCCTCGTTTGTCGTGGGGATCAGCTCACTGTCCGGAAACCTGGGATACGGCGTGGTGACACCGATCCTTCTGGCGTTCGTGCTCGCGGGCATGGCATTCCCCGTTGCGACGTCGGGGATGATGTTGCGCGCCTACGCCACGTCAGAGTCGTCCGTGAACGGCTCGCCCACTCGCAGGACGTTCACGCTCATCCTGGCTGTCATCGGGATAGCCCTGCTGTCGGTGGCCTTCACAGTGGCCCTCGTCTGGCTGATGTTCATGGCGTCGTTCACCGCGGGCGGCCTCATCTTTGCGTAGCGCGTCCTGGTGCACTTACTCAGCCCACTGGGGAACTGAACCTTCGCCCACGTACGCCGTCATCCGGATCGAGATCAGCACGCCCGGGATCACCGCGCCAAGCTTCGCCGCATAGCGGGACGGCGGGTCGGTCGGGAACCAGGAGCGGTACTCCTCGTTCATCCCGGGGAAGTCGTCCGGGTCGCTCAACAGAATGCCGACTTCGACGACGTCATCGAGTGTGGCACCGGCCGCAGCGAGAACGACCTGACAGTTTGCGAGCGCCTGCCGTGTCTGCTCCTGAATCGTCGGCCCGGCAGGCTTCCCGGTGCGCACGTCGACGCCAACCAGTCCAGAGACGTAGATATGGCCGCCCGCCTTCACGCCCTGGCTGAAGAACGGCGAACTCGGTGCGTCTGGTGTGCTGATCACTTCCCGCATGCGCCCAATATTGCTCACCAGGGGCGGGATGTCCATAAGCTGCGCGAGGCGCGCCCTACTTCGTCCCGATCCCGCCGAGCATCCCTGAGATGAAGCGCTTCTGCAGGATGAAGTACAGGATCACGATCGGCAGCGCCACGATGATCCCCGCGGCCGCAAGAAGCGAGTAGTCGGTCAGGTGCTCGCCCTGGAAGAAGGCGAGACCCAGCGGGGCCGTGCGTTTGTCCTCCGAGACGATCAGCACCAGAGGGATGAGGAACTCGTTCCAGGTCCACATCGCCACGAGTACGCACATGGTCATGATCGGCGCGAGCGAGGGTGGCACGATGACCTGCCACAGCATCCGGAAGTCGCGGGCGCCGTCGAGACGTGCCGCTTCGATGATCTGGCCGGGGAAGGTGCGGAACTGGTTGCGCATCCAGAAGATGCCGAACGCCAGCGACTGCGCCGTCTGCGGCAGGATCAGCGCTGCGTAAGTGTCGGAGAGGCCCACGCTGCGCAGGTTGAAGTAGAGCGGGATGATGAACGCCTCGGCCGGCAGCATCAGGCCGGCCAGCATCACGAAGAAGATCACGTTCGAGCCGAAGAAGTCGAGGCGGGCGAACGCGAATCCGGCGAGTACCGACAGCACGGCGGTCAGCACCACGACCGACACGGTCACCAGGACGCTCGACCCCATGTACGAGGCGAAGTGCCCCTGGTTCCACGCCGCACCGAAGTTGCCGATGTCGATCGAGGTCGGCACCTTGAAAGCGCCGCTGTTCTCGGCGGCCGGGGTCACAGCGGAGAAGATGACGCCGATCAGCGGGATGAGCGCGAACAGGGCGAAGAGCGACAGGATGACGTAGTTGACGCTCTTCTCGAGCCCGGAGATTCTCATTCGACGTCCTTCGGCTGCAGGCGGCTGATCAGGGCGGTGACGATCATGATCACGACGGTCAAAGCGATGGCCACGGCCGCAGCTGAGCCGACCTGCCCGGTGTTGAACGCCCGGTTGTACGCCTCGAAGGCGGGCACTGTGGTCGACGTGCCCGGGCCACCCTTCGTGGTGATGTAGACGAGGTCGAATGTCTTGAGTGCCGAGACGATGGTCAGCGTGAGCGCCACCGCGATCTGCCCACGCAGCGAGGGCAGAGTGATCGCGAAGAATTCTCGGCGAGCGGATGCTCCGTCGATCCGGGCCGCTTCGAAGAGCACCGGCTCGATGTTGCCGACACCCGAGAGGAACAGCACCAGGCACAGCCCGATGTTCAGCCAGGTGCCGACGAAGCCGATCGCCATCAACGCCGTCGAATAGTCGCCAAGCCAGACGCGGGCGAGATCGCCCAAGCCGATCGCGCGCAGAGTTTGGTTGATCAGGCCGTCGGTCGAGTAGATCGACACCCAGATCGTCGCGACGACGACGGATGCGATTACCTGAGGGAGAAAGAGCGCCGTGCGGAAGAAGGACATACCGCGCATGGTGTTCGCTCGCGAGATCAGCGCCGTCAGGAACAGCGCGATCGCTACCGGAATGACCGAGTAGAAGACCATGAGCACGAGGGCGTGGGCGAATGCGTTGCGCAGCTCCTCATCCTGAACCACCGATAGGTAGTTGGCGAACCCGGCCCAGGTCGCGGCCGACAGACCGTCCCAGTCGTAGAAGGAGTACTGGAACGTCTGGACGAACGGCACGCCCAGGAAGATGGCGAACACCACGAACGCAGGGAGCACGTACAGGTACGCGACCTTGCTGCGGCGCCGTCGGCGGGTCGCCCGAGGGGCGCGGCTGGTGACCGTGCCCCTCGGGGTCTGCGCGGTGGTGGTCTCGGTCACGGTCAACCGCGGCTCGACTGGAACTTCGTGTAGTCGGCCTGCAGCGTCTTCGTGAACTCCTCAGGCGTCGCCTTGCCGGCCACGAGGTCCTGCATCGCGGCGGTCAGGGTGTCGTAGAAGGTCGACGTCGTGTAGTCGAGGTACGGCACGATCCCATTGCCGGAGGAGATCGTCTTGTACTCGCTCGTGATGTCGCCTGCCAGCGTTCCGTCTGCGGGCTTGTCGTCATCCGGAACCACCGTGGGCAGGTTGCCGGTCTTCACGAGGGTTTCGGATGCGCTCTTGTCGGTGACGAAGTTGACGTACGCAGCCGCCGCATCCGGGTGCTTGGTCTTGGAGGTGAGCGCCCAGGCGAGCCCCTCGCCGCCAGTCGTGACCGGGGTGCTCGCGCCCTCGGGCTTCAGCGCCGTGAAGCCGACGCCGCTCTTGCCGAGCGACGACTCCTCGAGCGTGGCCTGGTACCAGGTGCCCGTGATGAGGAAGGCGGAGCCGCCCTTGCCGAACGTGTCGACCGCCGCATCCCGAGACACACCGTTGGCGCCCGGGGTGAGGTAGCCCTTGTTCTGCCAGTCCTGGATGGTCTTGGCCGCCTCAACGTTGACCGGGTCTGTCCATGCGCCGCTGGTCGACGTGACGAGATCGCTCACCTTCTTCTGGCCGGCGAGCGCGCCCTGCACGACGCCGTAGAGGTGGATGCCCGGGCTCTTCTCCACGTCGCCGTAGCTGAGGGGCAGGATGCCCTGAGCCTTCGCCTTGGCCATGTCGTCCGAGAGCTCGGTGAGGCTGGTCGGTGCCTCGACGCCGAGCTTCTTCAGGATGTCGCGGTTGTAGTAGACGCCGACGAGCTCGCCGGTCTGCGAGACGCCGAACAGCTTGTCCCCCTGCCAGGTCTTGCCGTCGGACGAGAAGGAGTTGAGCTTCAGCAGGCTAGACGGGTAGTAGTCGTTCCAGCCGTAGAGGTCGGCATAGTCATTGACGGGACGCAGCAGTCCGGCCTTCACGAACGCGCCCATGTCGGGGTAACCCTGGTTGGCCTGCACGACATCGGGCGGATTCGCACCGGAGAGGGCCAGTTTGAGCGTGGTCTTGAGGTCGGTGAACGAGCGCGAGACACGCTTGATGGTGACGTTGGGGTACTTCTTCTCGAACGCCGTGTTCAGCTGCTGCTGTGCTGTGTCGATGCCGCCGTCGGTGTTCTGATCCCAGACCGTCAGCGTCACCTTGTCGGAGCCGACGTTCTTCGACACCGGCCCGAGGCTCTGGCCGGCGGTCGAGCCGCTGCCGCTGCCGGGCGCACAGGCGGCGAGGCCGAGTGCGAGCGCGGCGGCGACTCCCACGAGGAGCGGGATCTTCCTGGTGTTCTTCATCGTGATTCCTTTTCGTGTGCGGTCGTGCTGTGCGGTCGGGGGTCGGGAGTGTCGAGCAGGAACGACCAGTCGCCGTCCGGATGCCGGTCGGTGATGAAAGCACGCAGCCCGGCCATGGTAGGCGCGTTCGCGGCGCCGCCGAATCCCGTCACAGAGATGGATGCGGCGAGTCCGGCGAACCGCAGACGGGATGCGAGGTCCCAGTCGTGTCCGGCCGAGGCCATGAACGTGGCCACGAAAACGTCGCCCGCCCCGGTCGGGTCGACGGCTTTGACGGCGACGGTCGGGATCTCGACCACGCATCCTGAAGCCGAGTCGACGGCGACGACGCCATCCGGACCCCGCGTGACGACGGCGAGCGGGACGCGTTCGGCCAGCGCCTTGGCCGCCGTGACGGCGTCGTCGGTGCGCGTGTAACGCATCGCTTCGACGTCGTTGGGAACGAAGACGTCCACCTCGGCGAGCCGGGTCAGCAGGTCGGGCGACCATTCGCCCGTCGAGTCCCAGCCGACGCCGCCGACGATCGTGGTGCCCGCCGCGCGGAGGAGGCGGACCCACTCGGGGAGCTCGTGTGCGATGCCTACGTGCGTGGCGCCGATCGGGCCGACCCCATCCGGAAGATGCAGGTGGCCGAGGTCTTCCTGGTAGGTGATGAAGCTGCGGTCGTGCGCGCCGGTCAGTGAGACGCTCACCGGGCTTTGATGCCCGGGCACGCTCTCCAGCAGGCTCGTGTCGAGGTCGGGCTCCGCGTCGAGCACGGCGTGGATGTGCGAGCCGATGGGGTCGTCGCCGAGCCGGGAGAGCAGCAGGGTGCGCGCACCGACCCGCGCGGCGGCGACAGCGCGGTTGGCGACACCGCCGGGAGTCACGGCGAAACCGTCGGCGTAGACCTCGGCGCCCACCTCGGGCATTGGCACGCCGGAGAACACCAGGTCGCAGAACACCTCACCCGCGAAGAGCAGGTCGGCGCCGTCGGTCGTGCTCACGGCGTGCTGTTCTGACGGCACAGGGACTCCTCGTCGTTGCGGATCCGCGGGAGGCTGCTCAGGTTTGCTCATCTTCCGCGGGTCGGCGGGATGTTGTAGCTCAGCCTGGGCAGCCGATGTTTCGTACACGTTACCCAAATGACGCAGTTTTGTTAAGTCTGCGCAATTGTGAAACCTGAATGACGGAGTTTGCTCAACTCTGCGCATTTCCCGCTAGGCTGGCGACCATGATCCTCAGAGACCGGCAGAATCGCATCATCAGCGCACTCCGCGTCGACGGTGCCGCGTCGGTCAGAGAACTCGCGGTCGCCCTCGATGTCAGCGAGTCGACCATCCGGCGCGATCTTGAGATCCTCGACCGCAACGGCGAGCTCACCCGCACCTACGGCGGCGCGATGCTGAAGCCGGGCACCACCGTCGAGGAGCACGGCGAGCAGGCCTGGGAGGGCGAGTTCGACGGGGCGACGGATGTGCACCTCAAGTCGGCCATCGCCGACGCGGCGGCCGAGCTGGTCGTCGACGGCAGTGTGGTCATCCTCGACATCGGCACAACGACGCCGCTGCTCGCCCGCCGCTTGCGCGGTCGCGACATCACCGTGATTACCTCCAACCTCGCTGTGTTCGACGAGCTCCGAGACGACGAGGCCGTGCGCGTCGTGCTCCTCGGCGGCGTCGTGCGCCGCAACTACCGCAGCCTCGTCGGCTCGCTGGCCGAGCTCGCGCTCAGCCAGATCAGCGCCGACGTGGTCTTCCTCAGCTGCACCGGCGTGCGTGCCAACGGGCACGTCGTCGACAACATGGCCGTCGAGGCGCCGATCAAGCAGTCGATGATCGCCGCCTCCGACAAGGTCGTGCTGCTCGCCAGCGAGGCCAAGTTCCCCGGCACCGGTGCATTGCGCCTGTGCTCCCTGACGGATGTCGACGTGCTGGTCACCACCTCCGGCGCGCCCGAAGAGACGATCGCACTATGCCGCAACGCCGGCGGAGAGGTCTTTGTCGTATGAAGCTCTGCATTCTCGGAGGCGGCGGATTCCGCACCCCGTACGTTTACCAGGCCCTGTTGCGCGACACCGGTTCACCGCGCGTCGACGAGGTGGCGCTGTACGACGTCGACGAGGTGCGGCTGCATGCGATGGTCGCGATCCTGCGCGAGCTCGCCGCCGAGTTTCCGGATGCCCCGGTACTGAAGCCGACCACCAGCCTCCCCGAGGCGGTCGAGGGCAGCGACTACGTGTTCGCCGCCCTGCGCGTCGGCGGACTCGAGGGTCGTCGCTGCGATGAGCATGTCGCTCTCGAACTGAACGTGCTCGGTCAGGAGACCACCGGTCCCGGTGGTCTCTCGTACGCGATTCGCACCGTGCCGGTGATGGTCGAGGCGGCTCGCGTCATCCGGGACCTTGCGCCGAACGCCTACGTCATGAACTTCACCAACCCCGCCGGCATCATCACCGAGGCCATGCAGACCGTGCTCGGCGACCGCGTGCTCGGCATCTGCGACACCCCGTCGGGCCTGGGGCGCCGTGTCGCCGGTCTCATGGGACTCGACCACACGCGCGTGCAGATGGACTACGTCGGGCTCAACCACCTGGGCTGGATGCGCCGCGTCATGTACGACGGCCGCGACCTGCTTCCCGAACTGCTCGCCGACGACGAGAAGCTGGGGCTGATGGAGGAGGGGCACGTCTTCGGCCTCGACTGGATCCGCTCGCTCGGCAGCATCCCGAACGAGTATCTGTACTACTACTACTTCAACCGGGATGCGGTGCGCACGATCATCGACTCGGGCGCGACCCGAGGCGACTTCCTCGCCCGCTCGCAGAACGACTTCTACGCGCGGGCGACCGCAGCCGGAGACGGAGTCGCGGACCTGTGGCGCCAGACCGTCGAGCGCCGCAGCGCCAGCTACATGGCCGAGGCCAAGGGCGGCACTCAGGATGAGCCCACCCACACCCGCGAGCGCGAAGCCGACCCGGCCCACCAGGGTTACGCGGGCGTCGCCCTGGGCGTGATGGCCGCGATCAGCCGCAACGAGCGCCAGACGATGATCCTCAACGTGCGCAACCAGGGCACGATCAAGGGCCTGCCCGACGACGCGGTCGTCGAGGTTCCGACGATGGTGGACGCGAACGGCGTGCATCCCCTCTCCACGACGCAGCCCGACCTGCACCAGCTCGGCCTGATGTCGCAGGTGAAGGACGTCGAGCGACACACGATCGCGGCAGCGCTGACGGGTTCGAAGGACGAGGCGCTGAAAGCGTTCGCCCTGCATCCGTTGGTCGACAGCGTGAACGTGGCCCGCGGGTTGCTCGCGGGGTACATCGACCGCATCCCTGAGGTCGCGGCGGTGCTCACGCGCTAGCGGTCGCGCTCGCGGCTGCGCTCGCTACTGAGCGGCGCCGGCTGACAGCGCCTGTCCCAGCTCGCTGCGGAAGTAGAGGACGCTGCGCCCATAGCGCGTCGACGTCAGCAGGCGAGCGTTCTGCAGCGCTCGCAGATGCTGGTTCACCGCGGTCGTGGTGACGCCGAAGCGAGCGGCGAGCTCGGTCGACGACGCAGGTTCGGCCAATGCATACAGCAGTGTCGCCCGCGTGCGCCCGATGAGCGCGACGAGCGCGCTGTCGTCGATGGCGTCGCCCTTCTGCCACATCACACCCTGCCCGCGGGCGGAGTACAGGATCATCGGCGCTTCGCCCGCGCTGATCGGTGCAGAGACGCGACGCGCGAACATGGTGGGAACGAGTGTCAGCCCCTGACCCCCGATCAGCTCGTGGCGGTTGATCCTGGTGTGCAGCGTGACCGAGAGCACACGGTTCTCGAAATGCAGATTCGGCGAGATGCCGTTCAGCATCCCGGCCAGGCCGTCGCGGGCGACCTCCCGACCGCGGTAGACGATGTCGGCCTCGAGGATGCGCCGCATCCGGTCCCAGTGCGGAGCGAACGCAAGCGTCCAGTAATCAGCAAGCGCGTCGACCATGCGATTGATCGCGCGACCGGGTGCGCCACGAAAGGATGCGGGGATCTCGCCGTGCACCTCGATCAGTTGCTGGCGGAAGCGGTCGGGATCGAGCCGTCGCAGCGCAGCGAGCTCGTCGTCGATGCGCGTGAGGGGAGTCTTCGGGCGCGGGTTGAGGAAGTCGGGGGTCGTGAGGCCATCGTTTACGAGTGAGTGCAGCACGTCGTGATCGACGTTGCGGCGCCCATCCTCGGTGAGCCGCACCCAGGGCAGTTGAAGCGGGTACAACTCCGGCCGTTGGAGCGCTCGAAGCGACAGTCCCAGCTCACACAACGGCGACAGCGCCAGCCGAACGGCGCCGATGTCCTCCTCGTCGAGCTCGTACGTCAGCATGAAGCAATACGCTACATCAGTTCATCCTGAATCGGAGCGCTGCGATAACAGACAGGTGTCCATTCAGACCCGCAGAACCTCTCCTTTTCTCGCCGCGCTCGCCGATCCCGTGTTGCGGATCCTCGCGACCGCGGCGCTCGTCAACACACTCGGTCGCGGGGTCTTCCTGACCCTGACGATCCTGTACCTGACGCTCTTCGTCGGGCTGCCGGCGACCGCGGTCGCCGTCGTGCTGACCGTTGCGAGCGGGGTCGGCGTGCTGACGTCGGTCGTCGCAGGCCATCTCGCGGACCACCTGTCGGCCAAGCTCCTGCTCATCGTGCTCGTCGCGGTCGAGGGATGCGCGCTCATCGCATTCGCCTGGTCGCCGGCTGTCGTCGTTGTAACGGCGCTCGCCGCAGTGATCGTCGGTGCGAACCGCGCCTCGAACGCGGTCAGGTCGGCGATCATCGCCCGCGCCTTCGACGGAGCTTCGCGCGCGGAGACGCGAGCCCTGATACGCACTGTCTCGAATGCCGGGATCGCGCTGGGGTCCGCCGCTGCGGGCATCCCCGTGGTCGTCGGAACGGCGGCGGGCTATCGCATCGCGTTCATCCTGGCTGGCTGTGCGACCTTGGCCGGCGCGGTGAGGCTGTTCGCCCTTCCCCGATCGGTCGACGCGACGCCATCTTCGGTGATCGCGCCGGATGCGGTCACCGCCCGTCCCGCAGGGAAGTCCCCGTTCCTAGACGTTCGCTACCTCGCCCTCACTCTCTTCGCCGGCATCTTCGCGATGCAGTTCGGCGTCGCCGAGGTCGGCCTGCCGATCTGGGTGGTCTCCGACACGAGTGCGCCCCAGGTGATCGTGTCGATCGCCCTGATCGTCAACACCCTCGGGGTGATTCTGTTGCAGATTCCGATGTCGAGAGGCGCCGAGAGCATCCGTCGCGCGGGCAATATGACCGGGCTCGCGGGGATCCTGATGGCAGCGGCTTGCTTCGCATATTCGGGCGCCGCAGGCATCGCTGCACCGGTAGCGGTGACGCTGCTTCTGGGCGCTGTGCTGCTGCACACGTTCGCGGAGATCCTGTCCTCGGCGGGCACCTGGAGCCTCAGCTTCGAACTCGCCGATCGCTCGCGCCCGGGCGCATATCAAGGGGTCTTCGGGATGGGCTTCGCCCTCGGGAGCATGCTGGCGCCCCTCGTGGTCACCGTGACCGCGCTCGACCACAAGACGTTCGGCTGGGCCATCCTGGCTGGGATCTTCCTTGTGTCAGCCCTGGCCGTGCGGGCGCTCACGCGCTTTGCGGATCGTCGGGCGGCGGATTCGCCCGAGCCGAGTTCTTCGCCCGCGCGCCAGAAGGGGAGCGAGCAGACGATGCCCGCACCGCCCAGCATCCGCCGGTGAACCATTCAGTCTCCATCACGATGAATGCGAGAAGGAATCAGTGTTGGATTTGCTCAATTCGAGTGCCTAGCATCAGGAATGGGCGTGTCCGCCGCTCTTCGATGGAAGGAACGACAGTGCAGTTCAGGTACCTGGGCAATTCCGGTTTCAAGATTTCCGAGATCACGTATGGCAACTGGCTGACCCACGGGTCGCAGATCGAGAACGAGACGGCTGCCGCGTGCGTTCGGGCGGCGTTGGATGCGGGCATCACCACGTTCGACACCGCTGACGTCTACGCGAACACCGCTGCCGAGACCGTGCTCGGTGAGACGCTGAAGGGCGAGCGCCGGCAGTCGCTCGAGATCTTCACCAAGGTCTTCGGGCCGACCGGGCCGAAGGGCCACAACGACGTCGGGCTCTCGCGCAAGCACATCCTGGAGTCGATCGACGGATCTCTGTCTCGTCTGCAGACGGACTATGTCGACCTGTACCAGGCGCACCGGTTCGACTACGAGACGCCGCTGGAGGAGACGATGCAGGCGTTTGCCGACATCGTCCGACAGGGCAAGGCCCTCTACATCGGTGTGAGCGAGTGGACCGCTGACCAGCTGCGAGCGGGAGCGGCTCTCGCGAAAGAACTCAAGTTCCAGCTCATCTCGAACCAGCCCGAGTACTCGGCACTGTGGCGGGTCATCGAGGCTGAGGTCGTTCCGACCTCGAAGGAACTGGGCATCTCGCAAATCGTCTGGTCCCCGGTCGCTCAGGGCGTGCTCAGTGGCAAGTACGTTCCGGGGCAGCCGTTGCCTGCCGGTAGCAGGGCGACGGATGACAAGGGCGGCGCCGGCGCGGTCAAGCGCTGGCTGAGCGACGACGTGCTCACCCGGGTGCAGCAGCTCACGCCGCTCGCCGACGAGCTCGGACTCACGCCTGCCCAGCTCGCCGTGGCCTGGGTGCTCCAGAACGACAACGTCGCCACAGCGATCATCGGAGCCTCGCGCCCCGAGCAGGTGGTCGAGAACGTGAAGGCATCCGGAGTCACTATCCCGACGGAACTGCTCGGCCGGATCGACGAGGTGCTCGGTGGGGCAGTCGAGCGCGACCCCGTGCACACGTCCACGCGCTCGCCGAAGACGCGCGAGGCTTAGCGCGCGGCCGCCAGCAGCCCCGCGTAGTCCTCGGAGCACGGGTCGCACGCCCGGAGGTGCGCAGCGATCTCCGGGTAGCGCGCCTCCGCATCCGACCCTGCGATGACCAGCTCGACGTAGAGGTGCATGAGCGCCATCGTCTTGTCGCAGCCGGCATCGCGCCGGTCGGTGCGCAGGAAGTCCCCGAACGTCGACTCGCTCATTTCACCTCCGACCCGTTGTCATCGAGATAACCATTAGTGACAAGGTAAACCCGCAACTTTCGTCGCGCGTCGAAGAGCGTCTTGTAGAGCGCGCCTCGGGTGGTGCGCAGGCGAACGGCGAGTGCGTCCATCGGGATGCCGTTGACGACGACCGCAATGAAGACCATGCGCTGGCGCCGGGTCAGCGCAGTCATCACGCCCGATCGCACCTGGTCGACGAGATCGGCGGCTTCGGCTGTGTCTTCGGGTGAGACTCCGAACCGGTCGGGGAGCCGATCCCAGTCGTCAGCATCCAGCGGAACGGTCGGGTTCTGCCAGAAGTGGCGACCCACCTTCGATGAGACCTCGAAGATCACGAACTTGTACGCCCAGGTGGTGAAACGGCTTTCGCCTCGGAACTCATGCAACCTGCGCAGCACACCGATGACCGCATCCGCCGCGGCCTGATGGGCGAGGTCGTCGACTTCTGGTCCGCTGATCCGGATGGCCGCTGCGCGACGGTGCACCTCGCCCTGGGCGACCCGCAGTAGCAACTCATAAAGCCGCATGGTCGCATCCCGTTGGGCCGCCCCGCCGGCGACGAGCAGCCGGAGCCATTCGGCGGTCTCGGGGTCGGCCTCCATGTTCACGATGCTAAAGCCTCCTCTTCCCGCGCGCGGTTGTGACTTCGCCGAAGAGATTTTGGCGGGTTCGGTAAGCATCCGTCACCGGTCGACACTAACTCGGGCGTAACACCCACGCACACCCCGAAGGAGAATCATGAGAACCACTGCTCGTCTCGCTCTCGCCGGAGTGGCCGCGCTCGCCGCGACCGCCCTGTTCGCCAGCCCTGCCCTTGCATCCCCTCCACAACAGTCCGCCGCACCCGTATTCGTGCAGACCGACGCACTCAGCGGCAATTCGGTGGTCGCGCTCGATCGCGCGGCCGACGGATCCCTCCACACGGCCGGAACCTACGCCACGGGCGGTCTCGGAGGCGCGCTCACCGGTTCTGTCGTCGACCATCTCGCTTCGCAGGGTTCGCTCACCTACGATCGAGGGCTCCTCTACGCGGTGAATGCAGGGAGCAACACAGTGACCGTTTTCGCGGTGAGAGGTGACCATCTCATCCGTCGCCAGGTCGTGGCTTCGGGCGGCAACTTCCCGGTGAGCGTCACGGCCCATGGCAACCTCGTCTACGTGCTGAACGCGCGCAGCGGCGGTGTCGTTCAGGGCTATGTTCGTGCGGGCGACTTCTTGATCCGCATTCCGGCGTGGAACAGGAGCCTGGGGCTGAACGCCGCACAGACACCCGAATTCACCAGCACGCCCGGCCAGGTCGCGTTCACGCCTAGCGGATCCCAGCTAGTCGTGACAACGAAGGGAAACGGCAGCTCGATCGACGTGTTTGCCGTCAACCGCTTCGGCGGACTGTCCGCACAGCCGGTGAAGAATGTTGAACCGGGCGCAGTGCCGTTCGCGGTGACCTTCGATGCTGGCCGTCACCTGGTCGTCGCCGAGGCGGGCACGAACGCGGTCGGCACGTTCACCGTCAACGCGAATGGCACGCTCACGCCCATCGCGCAGCTCGCGACCGCCCAGGCCGCGACCTGCTGGATTGCGGGCACGGGTTCGACGTTCTATGCATCGAACGCAGGCAGTGCCTCGCTCACGGGTGCACGTGACCCGGGCGACGGTTCGCTCGCGGCCATCGGCAACACCGCCACTGACCCGGGAACGGTCGACGGATCCGTGACGTCCGACGGGCACTTCCTGTATGTGCAGACCGGGGCGAACGGGATCGTCGACGGATTCCGCATCAACGCGAATGGCTCGCTGACTCCGGTCGGCTCGGTCACGGTGCCTGGTGCGGTCGGCGGCGAAGGGATCGCCGCTCTGTAGCCGGCACCGACGCTGAGGATTCGTGCTCGCTGCGGTGGGCTTGTCCGCACACGCGCGAATCCTCAGCACGTCGCGGCCGTTTCCAGAGAACGCGGAGCCATTTCGCGCAGCTATCGGTCCATGATGGAGGTGATGGCAGATCACATCACTCAGCAGAGAATCTTCGAGCACGTCCAACGGCTCGGTGAGCAGTATCCGCCGATCGCGCTCGACTCGGTCGACCGCGGTGTTCGGGATTCGCAGGCTGTCGCCGATCGCTACGGTCACGTCATCGACTATCTCGCCCGGGTGGAGCTCGAAGTCGACCGGAATGTGCTCGAGCTACTCGTGCTACTGCCCGATGTCCATGAAGTCGACCGGATGTTCTACGCCGACGTGTGGCAGCCGCAGGAGATCCAGCACGGCTTGATCCTCGATCGCCTGCAACAGGATCTCGGCCGGCCCGCTGCGCAACCGGAACTCACTGTCTCGTTCAAGATCAAGATCATGGGCGCCCTCGCTCACCTCTCCTCCATCCAGGACATCGCACGGCTGCTGTACTACCTGACCGGAGCGAGCACCGAACGGCAGGCGGTGCTGGCATACAACGTCCTTTACGACGGGATGCTGAACCTCGACGAGGCCGCGATCGCCGAGACGATCATCAGCCCGATCCGCCGGCAGGAGCCGGGTCACTTCGCGTTCTACCGGATGAGCGCGACGCAGTTGGTGCAGAGCGGCGAGCTCAAGCCGTGGCAGCTCTACTTGGCGCGGGTCCTGAGGGAGAAGACGTACAACCTCGTCGGCACGAACGGCCAAGACCGCTATCGCGCTCAGATGGGTGGCGTTGCGAGTGTGCTCGGGTTCGCCGACGACCTCGAGAAGTACGCACGCGAAATCGGCAGGATCGAAGCGCAGCTGCTCTGGGCGCAGCAGAGCGGGATGGAGTTTCCTCCGTACGTGCTCAAAGCCCTGAAGGAGAGCGTCGACCTCTACCGCGAGCGCGGCTTCGACTCGTGAGGTTCTAGGCGATTCGAGCGCTCACGGAAGGTGCTCAGATGTCGTGGCCGTCTCCGAAATTCGTCGGCGCAGAGATGCTGACCACAGGCGAGTCTTTCAGAGGCTGATAGACAGCGACGGCAGGAGCGTTCACCTGGCCCGGTACGCGCGATGGACCGAGCTCGGGACCCGTTTCGGCGGGCGCCTCGAAGTATCCGGATGTCCCGGGATCTACTCCGAGGGCAGTTGCGGCCGCGGCAAGGCTGTCACCGGGATGAATTCCCTGCACCGTGCGTATATCGATGCCGTTACCGACGACCGGTTTGTTCGCGGACACCGAGAGGGTGGGCTGCCCGTCCGGTGATGGGCCGGGTCCGCCCTCCTTCAAGTGCAATTCCGTGACGAGAAAACCAGGCCATTCATATGAGGTGTAGTCAGCCACCCGAAAGTCAGTTGACGCATGGAACGTTTCCGTCGCTGGGGCGCCGAGCACGGTCGCAAGCTCGGACGTGAATGAGTCGGCCGACGCGCTGTAGGGGAGCGTGGTTCGGGTGGTACCGGCCGCTATGAGGTCGATGCCGGTTGGCCGCACAACTATCGTGTCGACGGCCGCCGGAGTGCTCGAGGGTGCCGATGCGGCTGCGGACGCCTTCGCGGAATCGGAGGCGCGCGGCGTCGCTGCTGAGGCGCACGCCGTTAGCGAGGCGAACATCCCGACACTCAGGAGAACAACGCCGATACGTTTCAACAATGGCCTCATGAAGGCCGAGGATACCCCACTAGTACACCCCATCATCGGAAGCGGCGCATGACGTTGACAACCTCGAGGTTGCGGATATGGATGTCTATTGGTCTTTGACCGGGCAATTGCGGGTCGCGACTCACGACCGTCGGGTCACATGAGTGTGAGGCCCGTTCCGGATGCGAGGTCGAGGCAGAGTGCGGCGGTCCAGCTGAAGCGACGGGTACCGTGAGCCGTTCCGAGCCAAGGGTTCACATATTCGGGGAAGTCGTTCTCGGTCGCCAGTCGGGATGCGTTCGCTGCCAGCTGTTCGGCGAGGTCGCGTTGGCCGAGGTTGGCGAGCGCGACGATCATCATCCAGTTCATGTTGAACCAGGCGGGGCCACGCCAGTACATCTGCGGGTCCATGTCGGGCGCAGTGGCGTCGTAGCTGGGAACCAGCATGCTGCCGCTGCCGAGAAACCGTGGACCGAGCGTGGTGCCGAGGAGTTCGACCTCGTGTGGTGCTCCGGGGAGCAGGAGCGGAAGCAGACCGTTGATCGTGGCTTTGTCGACGAGGGCGCCCTCGCGCACGTTTCGTGCTGTGTAGCATCCGAGAGCCGGGTCGTACAGCCCCTCGAGAGCGGCGGCGATCTGCACGGCGCGGTCAAGGTGGACGGTGTCGTCGAGTCCTAGTTCTGCGGCGATCTTGGCGAGGGCGAGTTCGGAAACCGCGAGGAGGGCGTTGAACCCGGGATCCTCCATGAGGAACGGGTAATCGGCGTCGACGTCGTCGCAGTGATGGTCGCGATAGCGTTCCGCGAGCCAGAAGTAGCGGCCGTAGTCGCGCTCTGTCGGGCGCTCCGCCGCGTCCGCGTGGAGAAGATCGGGGCGGAGGATCGTCGTGCGAGCTTCGGCGGGAACAGTACGCAGCACGTCATCCCACAGTGGTGAATTGTCAGTGCCCGACTCCCACGGATGAACGATGCTCGCGAGACCGTTGCCTCCGCGGTCACGCCGGGTGAGCAGGTAGTCGTGCCAGGCCACGAGGCGCGGGTACGCCCGCTCGAGGAAGTGGCGGCGCTGCGACTCTTCGGGATCGGCGACGTGAACCTTCCAGACGGCCCACGCGTGGTTCGGCGGCTGCACCAGCCCCGCGGTCAGCACATCGTCGGGGGAGGCCTCGAGCAACTCGGATCGCCAGAAAGCCGCGCCGGGGGAGTACTCCTGATCGCGGTGCGGGTCGAAGATGATCTGCGGGATGCGCCCGTCGTCCCATTGCCCCGCGAGGAGGAGTCGAGTTCCTGCGCGGCGCGGCGCGGCGAGACGTGGCGCAGCCCGATCGCGATGAAGCCGGAATCCCAGCTCCACTGATGGGGGTACAGCCCGGTCGCCGGCAGCGTGTGCGAGCCGTTCCAGTTGGCTTCGAGTACCTTGATCGCGCCTGCCACGACGGAGGTCTGGGCCGGCAGCGCGATGGTCACAGGTATCTCCGCAGCAGTGCGGGGACTCGCGGTAGCACGGTCGCGGCGTCGCCCGAGAGCCGTGACTCGAGCGCAACCGTTCCGCGGTAGCCGATCGACTGCAGGGTGGCACCGAACAAGGCCCAGTCGACGTGGCCAGCCCCGGGTTCGAGCCGGTTCGAGTCGCTCGCCTGAACGTGGCCGATGTACGGCGCGGCATCCTGCAGCGCCGCCGCTGGATCCGCCTCCTCGATGTTCATGTGGTAGGTATCTGCGGCGATCCGTACGGAATCGAGACCCACCTCTTCGATCAGGGAGGCCGCATCCCGCAGCCGGTTGACCATGTGGTCTTCGTATCGGTTGAGCGGTTCGAGGTAGAGTTCGACGCCAATCGACGCAGCGTGCACGCCGAGCGTGGTGAGCGCTTCGAGCAGCACCTCGCGATCTCCCTCGGGCGAGCGCGGCGGTTCGAACGGAGGAAGCCGGCGGGAGAACATGCCGTACGACGCGGGCGTCATGGCGCCGAGGCCGCCGATCTCGGCCATGACGGTGAGCTGGGAGCGCAGCTGGGCGATCGCATCCCGCCTGAGATCGTCGTCGAAAGCGCCGATGAAATGGTTCATCTCGACGCAGACCGTCGGCATGATGACGCCGTTGCGCTGGGCGCGCTTCAGCTCCGGCAGACGTGCCTCGAAGGCGAGATCGCCCTGCGCGCGTAGCTCGATGCCGTCGAAGCCCCAGGCCCGCGCGGTCTCGAACTTCTGCTCCAGTGTTGCTCCGGGGATGTGCTGCTCCTGCAGCGTGATCAGTGTCACGAGAAGTCCAGCACAACCTGCAGGGCCGACGAAGGGTCGGCGTCGAGCATCCGGTAGGCGTCTGCTGCCTCGTCCAGACGGTAGCGGTGGGTGACGAGCGAAGCCGCGTCGACGGATCCATTGGCAAGGGATTGGACCACGGTGCGCTGCATTCGCTGCACATCCCAGCGGGCACGCAATCGGTTCGGTGCGGAGCCGATCTGCGAGGCGAGGAGCTGCACACGGTTGTGGTGGAACTCGTCGCCGAGGCGCAGCGCATTCGCCTCGCCTTGGTAGAAGCCGGAGGCGACGACCGTTCCGTCGGCGCCCACGGTTCGGATCGCGTCGCGCAGCGCCGCGTAGTTTCCGCTCAGCTCGATCGCCGTGTCGGTTCCCAGGCCGTCGGTCAGTTCCCGGATTCGCCGGGCGACGTCGCCGCCGGGCTCGACGGCGTGGGCGGCGCCCCACGCGAGCGCGCGCTCCCGACGCGCGGGGATGCCATCGATCGCGATGACCGTAGCTCCGTTCAGCACCGCGAAACGGGTGGCCAAGAGGCCGATGACACCCTGTCCGAAGATCGCCACGGTCGAGCCGACACCGAGATCGGCGGCGAGCACGCCGTTGAGGGCGATGGCGCCGACGCGGACGAAGGCGGCCGCCAACGGGTCGACCCCCGCCGGCAGCTCATGTCCCGCCAGAGCGGATGCGTCGAGCACGGCCTCGGAACGGTGGCCCCAGATGCCCCACACGGTCTCACCCACGGATAGCCCACTCACGTCGGGAGCGACCTCGACGATGTCGCCGACCTCTGAGTAGCCCCAGCCGTCGAGAGGATACGCCGGAGTCTCCGATTCGCCGTCCTTGAAAAGGCGGATCTCTGGGTCCCATGTGCGCGTCAAGTAGGGGTTCGTGCCGCGGTATGCAGTGAGCTCGGTACCGGCGGAAATGCCCGAATACCGGGTGCGCACCCGAACCTGGCCGGGGAGGAGAGCGGGAGCCGGCACGTCGACGACGTCGACGACTTTCGGCGCGGAGAACCTGAGGAGTGTTGTCACGATGTTTCTTCCTTGAGACGGCGTGTGCGGATCACATTAGCACTATGAATTAGCTGCTTATGTATAGACACTATGCATAAGATGCAGTACTGTCCACTCGTACCCTTCAGAGAGGAGTCGCGATAATGAAGTCGCGCACTGCAGTAGCCGCGGTCCTTCTTACGGCCGTGACCACAGCGATGCTGGCCGGATGCTCGACCAGCAGTAGCACCGATACCAAAGGCCAGACCATCACGGTCTGGTCGCTGGAAAACCAGCCGGATCGCATCAATACGACCAAGGCCATCGCCGCGGACTTCACAAAGAAGACCGGTATCAAGGTGGACCTCGTGGCGATCGACGAGGCCCAGTTCCCGCAGCTCGTCGCATCGTCGGCGCTCTCGGGCAAGCTGCCCGACGTGATGGGAGCGATCTCGCTCTCCAACGTGCGGCAGCTGAACGATCAGAAGATCGCCAACACCGAGGCGGCGAAGGCGATCGTTGACAACCTGGGGGCGAAGACGTTCGACGCGTCGGCGCTCACTCTCACGAGCGATTCGGGAACCCAGCTCGCCGTTCCCGACTCGGCCTACGCGCAGATCCTCGTCTATCGCAAGGATCTGTTCGAGAAGGCCGGTCTTCAGCCGCCGACGTCGTACTCCGCGATCGAGAAGGCCGCTCAGACCCTCACGACCGACGGCAACTACGGGATCACGCTCGCCACCGATCCCGCCGATGTGTTCACCGCGCAGACGTTCGAAAGCCTCGCGCTCGGCAACAACTGCCAGCTCGTCGATAAGAGCGGCGCGATCAAGCTGGATTCGCCGGCCTGTCAGCAGACCTGGGACCTCTATGGCAACCTCGCGCAGAAGTACTCGCCGAAAGGCACCCAGACGGTCGACACCACACGGGCCAGCTACTTCGCAGGCCAGGCGGCGATGGTCGACTGGTCGACCTACATCCTCGACGAGCTCGCCGGCCTCCGGAACGATGCGTTGCCGAGCTGCCCGCAGTGCCAGGCGGACCCCACCTGGCTGGCCAAGAACAGTGGCATCGTCACTGACATCAAGGGCGACAACGGCGGTTCCGGAAGCACGTACGGCGAGATCACGTCGTGGGTCGTCACCAAGAAGGCCAATGTCGACGCTTCAGAGAAGTTCGTCGAGTACATGATGTCGACGGGCTACCTCGACTGGCTCGGGATGGCGCCGGAAGGCAAAGTGCCTGTTCGAACGGGCGATGCGAGCAACGCAAACAAATTCACCGACGGCTGGAAGAACCTCAAGGCCGGCGTAGACACGAAGAAGCCGCTGAGCGAGATCTACGACGCGGACACCATGACCGCGCTCGAGAACGCACCGAAGAACATCGACCGCTGGGCGATCCCGCAGGGCCAGGGCGCGCTGCTCGGCCCGGTGAACACGCAGCTGATCATCCCCAAGGTGATCGGTGACCTCGGCAGTGGTGCGATCGACTCGAAGGCGGCCGCCAAGGAGGCCACCGACCAGGTGACCCAACTTCAGGCAAAGAGTAAATGACTGTCACAACACAGAAAACGCCGGTAAAGGCGGCCCCCACCGGGGGCCGCCCGCGCCGGTCCATCACAGCCAAGCGGGACAACCGGGCCGGGCTCACGCTCGTTCTGCCGGTGACGATCATCATCATCGTCGTCATCGTCATCCCGGTGATCTGGAATGTCATCCTGGCTTTTCAGGAGACCGACTTCACGACGATCGCCGAGAACGGGATCTTCAATCCGCTGACGCTGGACAATTTCACGGCGGTGCTCACCGATCCCGGGTTCTGGAGCTCACTCTGGACCACGGTGATCTACTCGGTGTTCTCCACGGCCGGATCGATCGCCCTCGGGCTGGTCGCGGCCCTCGCGTTCCGCAAGCCGTTCCGCGGACGCGGGCTCTTCCGCTCATTCATGCTGCTCCCTTACGTGGCGCCTGTGGTGGCCGTCGCGTTCGTCTGGCAGATCATGCTCAACCCGCAGTTCGGGATCGTGAACGCCTTCGGCACCAGCGTGCTCGGCTGGTCAGAACCGGTCAATTTCCTTGGCCGTGCCCCCTTCGCGCTCATGACCGTGATCGCCTTCGAGATCTGGCGCTACTTTCCGTTCGCCTTCCTCTTCATCACCGCGCGTCTCGTCGGCCTCCCGAAAGACGTCGAGGAAGCTGCCGTCGTCGACGGCGCTACGCCGCTTCAGAACTTCCGATACATCGTTCTGCCGCAGCTGCTTCCGGTGATCGCGCTGCTCTCCGTGCTGCGCCTCATCATGACGTTCAACAAGTTCGACGACGTGTTCCTTCTTACCGGTGGAGGCGCGGGCACCGAGGTTGCTGCGGTACGGGTCTACGACACGCTTCTCGGCAGCTTCGACATCGGTGGCGCAGCGGCCAACGCTCTCGTGCTGTCCGCTTTCCTTGCCATCAGTCTGTTCGTCTACGTCAAATTCTTCGCGAGCCGGGGATCGGAGGAATCATGAGTCGCATCGTCGTCGAGAAGCGGGTGCTCGGGGTAGCCCGCTGGGTGGTCATCGTTCTACTGGTGCTGCTGACCGTCTTCCCCTTCTACTACATGGTGGAACTCAGCTTCGTTCCGATCGAGCAGCTGCTGCTGCATCCGGATCGCCTCTGGGTGCCGCTGCAGGACCTGACCATCACCACCTACCAGAACGTGCTGAAGTCGGTCGACGAAGGCGGGCAGGGATTCGCCCAGTTCATGGGCAATTCGGCCATCGTCGCGATCGCGACGGCGGCCGTGACCCTGCTGGTCGCGATTCCCGGGTCGTACGCCCTGTCGCGGCTGAAGTTCTTCGCTCGGCGGCAGATCAGCTCCCTCTTTCTCGCCGTCTACCTGTTCCCGAGCATCATCATCGCGATCCCGCTCTTCGTTGGGTTCTCGGCCATCGGCATCCGGGAGTCGCTGTTCGGCCTCGTGATCGTCTACATCGCGCAGACCATCCCGGTGTCGATCGTGATGCTGCGCACCTACGTGAACACCATCCCGGTGAGCATCGAGGAGGCCGCAATGGTCGACGGGGCCTCGCGGTTCCGCATCCTGCGCAGCATCATCACGCCGCTGGCGCTACCCACGATCCTCTCGACCGGCCTGTACGTGTTCATGATCGCCTGGAACGAGTTCCTGTTCGCCCTCCTCTTCCTGACGGCTAACCGCGACCTATGGACCGTCTCGCTCGGGCTCTCGCAGCTTTCGAACGGCATCGAGGTGTCGAAGACCGTGCTGATGGCCGGATCCGTGCTGCTCACGATCCCGATCATCGTGCTGTACGGCATCGCCGAGCGTTCGCTGACCGAGGGACTTACGAGCGGCGCGGACAAGGGGTGAGGGGGTGAGCGACCCTACGATGGGGCCGGTGGGTACCGGCAACGAAAGGCGGCTCATGAACTCAGGTCCTGGCGACGTTCTGCAACTGATCAGGCGCGGGGAGGCGACGACCCGGCGCGAGCTGCAGGATCTGACCGGCCTCAGCCGGATGACGGTGGCGCAGCGCGTCGACGCCCTCCTCGAGGCCGGGTTCATTCGCGAGGCTGGCGACGCACATGCGACAGGCGGCCGAAGGCCGCACCGACTCGAGTTCAACGTCGAGAGCTCAGTGCTGGTCGTAGCGACGGTGGACACCACCCACAGCCGCACGGCGCTCACCCGACTCGATGGAACGATCCTCGCCGACGAGCGCGTCGACGTCGCGGTGCTCGACGGCCCGAAAGTGCTGCTGACCTCGCTGGCCGAGTCGTTCGTGCGTCTTTTCGACGAAGCCGGGGTCGCCCACGACTCGCTCGCGGGCATCGGTGTCTCGATCCCGGGGCCGGTCGATCCGCACACCGGACGTCCCAGCCAGCCGCCGATCATGCCGGGCTGGGATGCGTATCCGATCAGTGAGCACCTGCAGGAGTCGTTCGATGTGCCCGTTTTCGTGGAGAACGACGCGGATGCGATGGCGCTCGGCGAGCAGTCCCGCAACTACCCCGACAGCAATTCTCTGTGCCTCGTCAAGGTCTCGACCGGTATCGGTACCGGCATGGTCATCAACGGGTCGGTGTACCACGGAATCGACGGCGGAGCCGGCGACATCGGCCATATCCGCCTCGCTGGCGAGACCGCCCAGTGCCAGTGCGGCTCGTTCGGATGTCTCGCAGCCGTCGCGAGCGGTCGTGCCGTCGCGCACGCCCTCGGTGTGGCTTCCGGCAGTGACGTCAAACGGATGCTCGCAGAAGGCAACGTCGACGCGCTCCGTCTCACGCATGAAGCGGGCGGCCGGCTGGGCGAGGTGATGGCGACCGTCGTCTCGATGGTCAATCCCGGGGTTCTGGTGGTCGGGGGAGACCTGGCTTCGAGCGCCCTCATTGGCGGGATACGCGAATCCCTGTACCCCCGCTCGCTCGCCCGGGCCACCCGCAACCTGGACGTGCGCTTGAGCACGCTCGGCGCCGATGCCGGCCTCATCGGGCTGGCGCGGATCGCGGTCGACCAGCTGTTCTCGGCCGCCGCCGTGAACTCGGCGGTGAGCGCGTCCGCTGTGCCTGCGCCGTCCGGTGTGGTGGTAGGAGGCCGGAATGCAGGGTGAACGCATCGAGGTCGGGTTCGATGGCGACGAGTTCTTCGACTATCGGCCGAACGCAACAGTGCGACCTTACGTGGATGGGCTGTACACGGTCGACGGCGTCCGGATCACCCGGGACATCGCCGTCGCGCCCGAAGGCTCCGACGACCATCCGCATCACAAGGGTGTGTGGTGGGGCCATCGCGACCTCGCAGGCGCCGATGTCTGGACCGAGTTCGCCGGACATGGCAGCATCCGCGCAGCCGCTCCGCCTCGGCTCGTCGAGGGCGGTGGCCGATTCGAGATCATTCACGAGACGCGCTGGCTCGACGCCGCGGGACGACCGCTGCTCGACGACACCCGGATTCTCACCGCCGCCGCTGCCGCTGTCGATGGTTCGCAGGCGCTCGACGTCGAGACGGTGATGCGAGCCTCAAGCGGATCCGTCGTGTTGGCCGACACCAAGGAGGCCGGCCTCGTGGCGCTGCGGGTCGCACCTGCGCTCGAGGAGAGGCGCGGAGGCCGCATCGAGCTCTCGACGGGTGCCGTCGGCGAGGCGTTCGCGTGGGGCAAGAGGGCGGACTGGTGCGACTACTCGGGTTCGGTCGGCGCTGACCGTGTCGGCGTCGCGATCTTCGACCATCCCGAGAACCCGCTGCCCGCGCGTTGGCATGTGCGCGACTACGGGCTGCTGGCCGTGAACCCGTTCGGGCTCTCCGACTTCACTGGAGACCGCTCCCAGGACGGCTCCATCACTCTGGAGCCCGGCCACGAGCTGCGATTCCGCTACCGCATTCTCGTCCACAGGGGCTCTGCCGCTAAGGCAGATATCGCGGGCCACTACGCGCGCTACCTCGCTGACCGCGAGGTCGCCGGGTCCGACCTCGCCGCCGAGCCCGACGGGCGGGAGTGACGCCGATATGCGATTCGCGATGTGCAACGAACTCTATGGCGACCGCCCACTCGCTCAGGTGTTCCGTGACATCGCCGCCTCGGGCTACGAGGCCGTCGAACTCGCGCCGTACACGCTGGGCAAACCGGTCACCGAGGTGTCTACAAGCGAGCGAGAGCGCATCCGGATGCTCGCCGACGACGCAGGCATCGGCTTCACCGGGCTGCACTGGCTGCTCGCCAAGACGGACGGGTTGCATGTCGCCGCAGCGGAGCCGGCCGTGCGCCGCCGCACCCTCGACCACCTGATCGCGCTGAGCCGGTTGTGCGCAGACCTCGGCGGGTCGGTCCTCGTGTTCGGCTCGCCGGGCCAGAGGTCGACGCCTCCCGGGATGTCGCGGGCGGAGGCCGCCGAGCGAGCGCTCTCGCTCTTTCGAGAGTGGGCCCCGCACGCCGAAGCCGACGGCACGATCATCTGCCTGGAGTCGCTCCCTGCCGCCGAGACCGACTATCTGAACACGATCGGTGAGGTGATCGACCTCGTCGAAGCGATCGACTCGCCCGCCGTGCAACTCGTGTTCGACGTCAAAAGCGCGAGTGCCGAGCCCACACCCGTCCCCGAGTTGATCAGGCTCGCGGCGCCGCACCTCGCATACGTGCAGGCCAACGACGCCAACCGGGGTGGGCCGGGATTCGGCGACACCGATTTCGTACCGGTCTTCGCCGCGCTGGCCGAGGTCGGCTACGACGGGTACGTCTCGGTTGAAGCGTTCGAAGCGCCGACCGGCATCGACGACGTTGCCGAGCGGAGCATCGAGTACCTGCGACGAAGCTCGGCGGCCGCCGCCGCCCTGTGAGCGAACAGCTGAACGCCGTCCGCCGAATCATGCGTTACCACAATCAAGAAGGAGTCCCGTGCAAGCCAATCGCCTCGTCTCACCGCACATCGGGCAGCTGGAACTGGAGCGATTCGAGCTCCCCGACGAGCTGCCGCCTGGAAGCATCCTGGCGAAAGCCGGCGTGACGATGATCAGCGCCGGGACCGAAGTCGCCAACTACCTCGGTCGCACAGCCGAGCGACCGCCCGAGCGTACCGAACCGTACTATCCCGGCTACTCCTTTGCCGGCGAGGTCGTTGCGGTCGGCGCGGGCGTCGAGCGTTTCGCACCCGGCGACCGCATCACAGGGCCACTGCCGCACGCGTCGTACGCCGTCGAAGGCCGGCCCGAGCGGCTGGAGCGGATCACGCACATCCCTGACGGTGTAGACGACCGCGCCGCCGCCTTCAGCCAGCTGAGCTGCATCGCCCTCAACGGCGTGCGCAAGGCCGGCATCAAGCTCGGCGAGCGGGTGGCCGTGGTCGGTGCGGGACTTGTCGGCCTGCTCGCGGCGCGCCTCGCCCAGCTCGAGGGCGGCCGCCCGGTCGTCTCGTTCGACTTGGTCGCCGAGCGTCGGACGAAGGCGATCGAGTTCGGCATGACCGCGGCCATCGATTCCTCGTCCCCGGATGCGCAGGACCAGGCGGCAGCGATCGCTCCGGACGGCTTCGACGTGGTCATCGAGGCGACGGGTTCGGCATCCGCGTTCGTGCCCGCGCTCGAGCTCGCCGGCCGCGGCGGCCGGGTCATCCTGCTGGGCAGTACGCGCGGCGTCGTCGAAGGCTTCAGCCCATACACGGATGCGCACAAGAAAGGCCTCAGCATCATCGGCGCCCACGTCTGGACCGCACCGACGCACGCGACCGTGATGGACAAGTGGACCGAGCCGGCCAACCGCCGCGTCCTGCTCTCGCTCATGGCGGAAGGGTCGTTCGATGTCACGAAGCTGGTCTCCCACGAGGTTGCGCCGGATCAAGCCGGTGCCGCGTTCGCCGGGCTGGCGGCGCATCCGGATCAGTACCTCGGGGTCGAAATCGACTGGAGCCGGCTGTGATCGCTTCAATCGGCTCGACCAACCACTTTCCTGGCGGCACAAGCGTGTCCCGGCTGAGTGTCTACCCCTGGGCGGCGCCGGACGGCCTCGCTGGCGGGACGCCGCATTTCCACACCACGTGCAGCGAGGCATACGTGGTCCTGAGCGGCGAAGGGTACGTGCAGACCCTCAGCGCTGAGGGCTTCACCGAAACGCCGCTGTCCGAAGGGGTGGTGGTGTGGTTCGGCCCAGGCATTATCCATCGCCTCGTCAACGACCACGATCTGCGGTTGCTCGTCGTCATGCAGAATAGCGGGCTCCCCGAGGCCGGCGACGCGGTGATGACGTTCCCGGTCGACTCGCTTGTCGACGCGGAGAGGTATCGGAGTGCGGCGACCCTGGATGAGCATCCGGAGGACTCGGCTCGTGCCCGCCAGTCGCTTGCGGTGCAGGGGTTCACGGCGCTACGACGAGCCGTTGAGCTCGAGGGTCCGGATGCGCTGGTTCCGCTCTACCGTGCAGGCGCGGCGCTGGTCGCCCCACGTCTCGAACAGTGGCGCGGGATCTGGCGCGACGGTGCAGCGGCAGCAGCCGCGCAGACCGCCTCGATGCTCGACGCGCTCGAGGCGGGCGATCCCGCGCACCTCTCAGCCGCGCGGCTTGACAGTCGCCCCCATCCCGCTCACGCCTACGGCATGTGCGGTTACCTCGATACCTATCTACTCGCCTGACCGAACTCGCTGCCCTGCTAATAACGGTTGGTGTTTGGGACCGCCATAGTCGTGCATCCGTATTTTCGGCAGGATCTGGCCGTCCCTCGAATGCCATGTCTCTCGATCTCTCGACGATGTGCGCTCCTGGGGCTCGCGAGCAGCCTAGTTCCTTCAGCGTGGATGAGGCGCCTACCGATCAATGCTGAACCCTTAGGTCATGCGTCCCGAGCTCCCCGTCGAATGCAGGCAGAAGCAGCGTAGGCCACCCGACTCTGCCGCACCGTCGGGTTGCACCGAACGGGGCGGCCGCGCGGGGGTACGGGTTGACGAGGACGACGGGCTGGTTACCGATTCAGCGACGCTCGAGACTACGTGCGCTGGCTGACTTTATAACGTCAGTGCTGGCGATGCGGATGCCGCGTCACTCTCCACTTCGAGCGCGGCGTGCGCGCATCCGGCCCTGTCGGGCGTACGTCGTCGCGAGGACGGCGACGTAGGCGATCACCGTTGCCGACAGCCATGCGCCGCTATCGGTAATCATCGACATGACGAGCGCAGCGTATGTCACAACGATGCCTGTCGCGATCCAGAGTTGCATGGGATCGAAGAGGCGCACGGCGCGTAGGACCGGTCGTAGGCGTGCGCCTGTTCCCATCGCAAATCGGACGATCAGGAAGATCAGCCCCAGCCCGATGATCACGGTCAGAGCGATTCCGAGGGAGAGCGCGCCGATGTGTGACAACGTTCGTTGGCTAGACGGAGCCCAACGCCAACCGAGTTCGCAGAGGGCTACGACCGGCACGATGAAGCCGACGATGAAGCGCGCCCGCCAAATGGTGTTTGAGGCGGCGGCGAGCACGTTCCGTCGTGCGGTGACAGAACTCGGGTTTTCCGCCAGGATGTCGATGAATCCGGCCGAGGCTGCGCCGTTGTCGCCTTGCCGTAGTGAGACGATGGCAAGGTTGTTTCGGGCGGCTTGAAGGTGGGGATCGATGGCAAGCGCGCGCCGGTATGCCCCATCGGCTGCGACCCAAGAGCGCGTCGCTAACGCGACGTTCCCCAGTGTGTAATGGGTGTGTGCTTCGTTGGGGGCGAGTTCTACGGCGCGCATCGCGGCGGTTTGCGTTTCGAAGTCGACGTGTCCTGCTCGCAGGTCGACAGTGGCGAGTTGAAGGTGCGTTCTCCACGAGTCGGGCGCGATCGCTACAGCTTGCCGGGCCGCTTCTCGGGCTTCGATATGGTCGCCGTTCGACGCAAGTGCGAGTGCGAGGACTCGCCACGCCCACTCGTTCGCTGGGGCCAGCGATACCGCTCGTCTCGTGCTGCTGACAGCCTCCTCGGTGTTGCCGGTTTCGCAGAGTGCGCGGCCCATAAGGCACAGAGCCTTCACATCGTCCGGTTCGGTGGCGAGGTGGCGTGCGAGGATTGCGACGGCGTCATCTTCCCTCTTCGCGTCGAGATAGAGCGTGGCGCGGTCATGGATGGACGCGCCCGCCATCAGAGCCGCTTCACCTGTCGCAGGTACGCTGCCAGCTCGGTGTATGTGCCGTCGTCGTTTCCGAAGGCGACCACGTTGCGAGCGCTGTCCAGCCAGGGGAGCGTCGACGGCTTGACCTCGCCGAGAGCACCGAGCAGATCCGACATGCGCATGAGGCGCGGCTCTCCCGTGCTGACGCTGTCGAGTAACGCCCGCTCCGCCGCGAGCTCGCAGACGTAGGCGATGTCGGCTCCGGAGTACAGGTCCGTTTTCTTGGCGAGGACGCCCAGGTCGATACCCTCAACCGGGCGCGCACGCAGGTGAGTGCGGAAAATAGCTTCCCTCGCCGCCTTGTCGGGCGGCAGGACCAGGATTGTGCGGTCAAGCCGGCCAGGACGACGCATCGCAGGATCGACGTCCCACGGCTGATTGGTTGCGGCCAAGACGAAGACACCCTCGTTAAGACCATCGACACCGTCCAACTCGGTCAGCATCTGGTTCACTGTCCCGCGGATGGCGCTATTGCGTGTCTGAGAGCGGCGCTGGCCAAGCGTGTCGACTTCGCCGAAGAAGAGAACGCACGGCGCATTCTGCCGCGCATACTGGAACGCCGCATGGACATTTTGCTCGCTGTTCCCGAGGTACGGATCGAGGATGTCAGACAGCCCGACGGAGATGAAACTCGCACCGAGTTCACCGGCGACTGCGCGGGCGAGGAAGGTCTTGCCGCAGCCCGGAGGACCGTACATCAGAAGGCCACCTCGCAGGCTCTTCGCATAGAGCTTCCGCAGTTCCGGATTTCGGAGCGGCGCGAGAAACGCTGCGTTCAGGCGATCCTTGACGCTCTCCATGCCGCCCACATCATCGAGCGTAACAACAGGCCTCTCCGCGTCGAAGGCGGGCTCGATCTGTTCCTCGCTGCCCTCCGAGACGAACGACGGTTGCGCGACATCATCGACCTGTCGCTCGGCCGCGTTCCAGTCGAAGTGGGCCTCCTCGACAGCTTCGTTGCTCGCGTGGGTATGCTCGCCGCCGTTAAGCGCTCTCGACATGATGTCCCGTGCGGTTTCGTCCTCAGGGGCAACCTGGAGGACGAATCCGGCCACTGTGATGGCTTCGGCATAGTGACCGGCAGTCACGAGAAGGTCGCCGAGATGCAGGCGGAGAGTTACGTCGTTCGGGGCGGCCTCGATGGCGCGACGTAGCGCGTCCAGAAGAGCATCATTCACGACTGGAGCTTAGCCAGCGAGAGTCGAATTGGCGGGCTATTTTGACCTGTAGTCACTCTCTTGGTGGCGATCCCCTAGCGCACGTGGCACGTGCTCGTTCGTCGCCCTTGACTCAACCTCGCAACAGTCGCCGCCTGGAACATCCAAAGAAGAGATAAATTGAGCGTTCTTTGCAACTCGTCGATGATCTTTTCGCGGGTACCAAACGTCGAGCGGTCAAGTGCAATTAATCGGCGGCAGTCACACAAAATTGAGGAATCGGAGCAGCCTGTTGAGTTCGGATCCCTAGTAGAAATGATGTGCACGCTCGCGGAGGCGTTTGACCGAGGGGTGTTCTATGTTGACACAGATGAGTACCTCGAAACGGACGATCTTTCGTTCGCGGCGCTCGCGGCAGAGCTCAATCCCGGTATCGCTTGGTGGGCAGATCCCGACCCTTCAAGCACGGCACCCAGCAGACCCTGGCTTGACGATATTGCGGACTTACCCGTGGTAAGAATGCCAAAGTGACCAGTAAGAATGGCTTCTCTACAGCACTCCACGACGCGGTGGTTCATGGTGGTGGCCGCGAAGTCGCTGAGGCGCTCCGAAATGGCGCCGATCTGAATGCGCAGGACAAGAGCGGAAACACCGCACTATTTCTGGCAGCCTCAGCTGGCAATGTCGAGGCCGTTGAAGCTCTCCTCGATGCCGGGGCCGACCTCGAGATCGAGAACTCGTGGGGGAATACGCCGCTGTGGGCCGCGACTTTCCGATCCCGGGGCGACGGCACGGTTATCCAAGCACTACTTCAGCGAGGTGCGGATGCTGACCACAAGAATGCTTCCGGGAGTTCGCCCCGCACTCTGGCAGCGCGGGTGGCGAACTACGATCTCGAGCGTTTCTTCCTGGAGGGGTAGGGATACCGCTGTCAGGTCATGGAGTGAGTCGAATATCCGGGATCTCTATCCTGAAGGCGAAGTTCTTTCTATGAATCGGGACGGAGGATCCTTGGATCCAATCCAAGCGGTGACTAGGGGCGCGTTACTGGCAATAGTTGCCAAGTCGTCGATCCCGAATGCGTCAGCAGTAGAGGCGCATCTCCGCAATTCCAACGCTGTGCAATTTCGTGCATCGTCTATCCCGTCATCCGAGCTCATTCGCATTTATGAGCGGCGTAGGCGCAGGCTCGTCGACGGAAGTTTGCTCGCCCAGCAAGTCGACGATTGGTTGGATGCGTTGCACGCTTGTGATCGTGTCCGCATGGTCGTTGTCGAAGGAACAGCTCTACTTCTGTCCGACGGCGATCCGAAACTGTTAGCGCTCATAGATACGGTTGCCAATTAGCGTCGGAGGAAATTGGAGGACGGGAAATGTTCGAGAAGTTCGTGAACCGATTCGGTCCAGACAAGACTGCGACGTCTGGGAATGGACCGTGGCTCGAGCCCCAGCTAGAACGCGCAGACGGTTACGCCGCATTCACCACTGAGTTCGCTGGCTCTACTTTCGCGCGTGGCCTGCTTCGTGTTCATGACGCAGAGAGTGGCCCCGCGGCAGCGGTATTCGTTCACGAGATGTTTCCCGAGTACGGTGGGCGACTCAAGCCATTCGCGTTCGACTGGCTTGGCCGTCAATTCGTTTTGGATGAGGCCCGGCGACGGGAGAGTGAGCCATTGGTTCTGCTGATGGAGCCTGGAACGGGAATGGCGCTTGAAATTCCAACGACCTTTGCTGACCTCATCGACGACGAGTTCGTCGAAAGCAGCGACGCGGCGCTCCTCGACCAGTTCTTCGAAGAATGGTCGAACGTCAACCCAGCATCTCTCCCCTTGCTTTCGACGAGTGCGTCGGATACGAGGTGCCGCTATTTCTCGGTGGTGGGGATGAGATTGACAACCTTCAGGTTGCCGACATGGAGGTCTATTGGACTTTGACCGGGCAATTGCGGGTAGCAACTCACGACCTCCGACCCGGCAGGTCGGTCTCGGAGATCGGTATGTAGGTCTTACGGGCATCGGTCATCTGTCGTTGCCACGAGGAGTTCTATATTGGGGCCTGCATGTGTCGACGTCGGTGAGGTCCTCGGATACGAAGGGGTCGAGATTAAGAGCGGTTCAGCATCCCTCTCTCTCGGCCAGCGCTCTTTCGATTCACAAGTGGGCTATGAGATGCCTGCCGCGGCGACCCTTCAGGGGCGTGGCATAGCAATCACTAGAACGCGATTGTTGAAAGTAGGGAAGGAATGATGGTGGGCCGGCGGTACGCCACAACGACAAATGGACGTATTTCGATGGAAGTGCCGGATGGTGACCGCGAAGCGGTCCAGTCGTTCGGCCGTCTTCTGAATGGGTTGGATGGCACTAAGTGGTTCTCGCTGTCCCTTTGGAAAATGCCTCGTGGGCGACCGACGATCGTTGATGTGGACTACTCGAAAGAGATTGCGAAGTTCCTTCAATGTGCAGGTTCAGCTGTTCGGATGACCGTGGAGTTGCGGGTCGAGAACATCGGAGTGGGAAGGCTTTACACGGTAGGTCGTCCAGGAGGTTCCACTACTCCGGCACTCTCTGAGGTAATTGTGTGGAACGATCATGAGCTTCGCGTCCGTCCGAACGAGGTGTTCGACGCTGAAGGTGCCCTAGAAGTTTTCATTGCCTACTTCCGGAGCGGCGTCGTGCCCTCGACTTTCAGCCTCCGCCCTGTTGAAAGCCTCGCATAGGTGCCATCAGTTCGATCACGCGCTCAGCCTATTGAGGCGAGTTCGCACCGTGCGCGCCCCAACGCCACCTGGCGGGGACCCTATTCGGTGCAGGCAATCAGTGTCGGTCGGGCAACGCCGGCGAGCGTTGCACCTTGTTGGGGGACGGTGCGGCAAAGTTCCGCACAACAATATGGCTTATTGGCGTGCCAATGGCCAACTGTCGCGATATGGCTAACTAGCTGTGTGTTTAGCAGTCCGCGTCGAACCTAGGACTCTGACAAATGGCTTGCGTCGAAGAGAGAGCGAGTGACGGGAATCGAACCCGCGCTATCAGCTTGGGAAGCTGAAGTTCTGCCATTGAACTACACTCGCGTTTCGCCTCGGAAGGCGTGCGACCATCCTAGCGAACGCTTCGGTGAATACTAGAAACGAGGCGCCGCCGCCGGTGGACCCCCTTGTCCACTGACCGGATCGTTCCGCCCTGCGGTACTGTGGCCCCGCTAAGTGAGAGAAACTCAGATACGGAGGCTCTCATGAGACGGACGAGAATCTCGCGTACGGGCCGCTGGGCTCGAGGCCTGATCGCGGCAATCGTCGCGGTGTCGCTGAGCGGATGGACTGTCACACCGGCTACCGATTGGCCGGGTGGCGTCACCTTCGGCTGTCCGATCGGCGACGGATGGCAGACCTTAGGGCTTACCCCGCAGGTGTCTGGCCTTTACCTCTGCCAAGAGGGCCCCTACGGCCAGGCGTATCTGGCAAACAACACGCAGCAGGTCTGGGGTGTCACAACGACTCTCGCCGACCCGGCGTACCGCTACAACTACGTGCGCAGCACGACGAGAACCAAACTCTTCCGGACGGTGACGTCGACGAGGATCAAGTACGCCCTCCCGGGCGAGGTGCTGCTGCTGCCGGCCAGCTTCATGCAGAACTCGTTCACCATCAACAGGGCACTCTCCACCCGATGGATGTACTTCGACGTGCTTTCCACAGCGCTTCCCGTGGGTGCGACGGCGCTCGCGAAGAAGTCTCCGAAATTCAACGCGTTCAAGACCTGTTTCCTGGCGGGCTGGACCGCGGGGGCGCGCTCGGCGCGTTGCAGGATGGCTCGGGAACCGATGCGGCCATCGGAGCCGGGTTGGGTGCCGCCGCCGGCGCGGGCAAGTGCAAGAGCGCGGTGAACAAAGCGCAGGGCAAGACCGACAGCGCCGCAGTCCAGAAGTTCAAGTCGTGGGTCAGCGACGCCCAAGAAATACGTTCATGGGCGGGGGAGGCCGACGACCTCGAGAGGGCGCTTCAGCAGGCGATCCGGGCACACCTCATCCCCTGATCGGATGTACTCAGTGCGAACGCGTGAGCGCCCGGGCGCTGCGCACGAATGATGCGGCGAGCGCGTCGGCGTCGTCGAGGTAGCCGGCGACCATTGCGCCATCCCGGATGAGCATGAGGTCGTCGGCAATGGCGCGAGGGTCGTCGAGTTCGAGCGGCTGCACGATCTGCTCGAACGTGGTCTTGCACCAGGCGCGATGGCCGTCGACGGTGATTCGAACCGCGCTCGCCGCATCCGGATACTCGGCCGCCGCGTTGATGAAGGGGCACCCCCGGAAGCCCTGCTCGCACGCCATCGTTCCGAGCTGTTCTGCGATGAGCTGGAAGACGCGGTCGGGGTTACCGTCCGCCGCAGCGATCGCGCCGGTGATGCCGTCACGTTCCAGCTGCGCCCGGCGTTCGAGGTGGGCGACGACGAGGTCGTCCTTGCTCTTGAAGTGCCGATAGAAGGTGACCTTGGTCGTGCCGGCCCGTTCGATGACCTTGTCGACGCTGACCGCGCGCAGCCCCTCTGCGTAGAACAGGTCGGTCGCGGCCTCGATCAGCCGCTCCCGCATCGACGCTTTCACGCTCCCGATCATAAGTGCTCCCCTCATCGTCACTTGCGCCTCCGCGTCCGAGTGACTACGGTTCAGGTATGTAGAGTGACTAGTCATTCTACATCACCTCATTAGGGATAGGACGGACTCCGCATGACAACGACAACACCCGAAGCGCCGGCGGCATCGATCGCCGCGTCGCTACGCACTCTCTATTTCGTCCGGTTCGGCTTCGCGATCGTGTGGGCGATCATCGTCGGCCTCACCGCGTCGACCATCAGCCCGTTGAGCGCGACCCTGCTCGTCATCTATCCCGTCTTCGATGTCATCGCGGCGATCGTCGATCATCGCGCCTCCCGAACGACGAGGCCCGCTGCGCTGCTCTACGTGAACATGGCGCTGAGTGCTCTGGCCGCGATCGCGCTTGTCTTCGCGGTCACCTCGGGTCGGTCTTCGGTTCTCGTCGTCTGGGGGATCTGGGCCGTGACGGCTGGGGTCGTCCAGCTGATCGTCGCTCTTTCCCGGCGAACGATGGGCGGTCAGTGGCCGATGATCCTGAGCGGCGGAATCTCTGTTCTCGCCGGAGCCGGATTCATCCTGCAGTCGGCGAGCTCGTCCGCATCCCTCGTCGGGCTAGCGGGCTACGCGACCCTCGGCGGCATCTTCTTCCTGATCTCAGCGATTCGTCTGAGCCGCGCTACAAGCACCCGATAAACAACATAAGGAGAACAACATGTCCACCAAGATCACCCTCATCATCGACAACCCGGCTGATTCGACCGCTTTCGAGAACGCATACTCAGAGATCGAGGCATTCGCGCGGCAGCTCCCGGGTCTCCAGCGGGTCGAGGCCGCGAAGGTCTGGCCGAAGGAGGACGGCACCCCCACTCCCGCACACCGCACGCTCGACCTGTACTTCGACAGCTACGAAGACGCATCCGCCGCTGTGGCCACCCCCGCCGCCGGCGAGTTCTTCCAGCGTCTGATCGGTACCGGCACCTCGTTCACCGGCCTGTTCTCGGAGATCGAGGAGGCCTGACGGCCGAGGCCCGACCCCACGGCCTGACCCCTACGGGTCGTGCCGCGGCTCGTGGCTGACCAGGCCGACCGTGTTGCCCTCGCTGTCCTCGATGAACGCCATCCACTCATCCGTCCCCGCCGGGCCCAACGTGTCGTCGGTGTGGCTGAAGATCACGTGCGGTTCACCGACCACTTTGACTCCGGATGCACGCAGCTCGGCCACCCGCGAGGTCACGTTCTCGACCTGAAAGTAGATCAACGCAGACGGCGCACCGGCCTCGAGCAGCAGCCGGGAGATCCCGACGTTGAAGAAGACGAGCCCGGGCGGATCGTACTGAGCGGCCGGCGGGCTGCCGAGCAGCAGCTCGTAGAACGCGGCCGCGCGGTCGAGGTCGTCGGCGTGCTGCGCGACCTGAAGGATCTCCATGGGCGCCTCCTCTGTGCTGCGCCCCAGTATTCGCCCTCAGGCGGCGTCCGGCAACGACGGAACCGGTGCCGCGGCGGGGCGGCCGGCCTCCGGGGTGCCGGGTGCGGGGACGGCTGGGGTCCCGACCGCCGTCCCCGCGGGGGCAGGCGAGTACCCGAAACTCGCGCTGCCCTCCCGAGCCAGGAATGAACCCAGCTCCCCGATCGTGCTCATCAGCGGCGCCGGGAACACGACCACCGTGTTCTTGTCGACGCCGATCTCGACGAGGCTTTGAAGGTTGCGCAGCTGCAGGGCGAGGGGATGCTCCATCATCGTGTCCGACGCCTCGCCGAGTGCCGCGGCGGCCAGGGATTCGCCCTGAGCCGCGATGATCTTGGCCCGCTTCTCGCGCTCCGCCTCGGCCTGTTTGGCCATGGCGCGCTTCATCTCGTCGGGCAGCAGGATGTCTTTCAGCTCGACCAGCGTCACCTCGACACCCCAGTCGAGTGTGAGCCGGTCGAGGATCTCGCGGATGTTCACATTGAGCGTGTCCGTCTCGGCGAGCGTCTCGTCGAGCGTGTGCTGCCCGACCACCTTGCGCAGCGTGGTCTGGGCGATCTGGTTGATCGCGCCCTCGACACTCTCGATGGTGAGCACCGACTTCACCGGGTCGACCACGCGGAAGTAGGCGACCGCTGAGACGCCGACGCTCACGTTGTCCCGGGTGATGATCCCCTGAGATTGGATGGGCAGGGTGACGATACGCAGGGAGACCCGGTGCATCACATCCACGATCGGGATGATGAATCGCAGACCGGGCTCCCTCGTGCCGTGCAGTCTGCCCCATCGCAGAACCACACCGCGCTCATACTGTTTGACGACGCGAACAGACATGAAGAACAGGATGATCGCGACCAGGATCACGATCGAAAGCACGACATAGAAAACAACCATGAGTCTCAACTCCATGGCGTCGGGAGGATCTCGACGTCGTTCCTCTTCTATTGTCGATCCGCGCAAGACCAGGGAATGCATAAGTGGGCATCCTCACAGACAACCCCCACCGGTATTCGGCAAAGCGTTTTCGCCGCAACGCACGCCGTAACGCGCCCAGTAGGCTACGAACGTGCTTCTCTCTGATCGCGATATCAAGTCCGAGCTCTCCGCGGGACGCATCGCCCTCGAGCCTTTCGAGCCCGTGATGATCCAGCCGTCGAGCATCGATGTGCGGCTCGACCGCTACTTCCGGCTGTTCGACAACCACAAGTACCCGTTCATCGATCCCGCTGAGGACCAGCCCGAGCTGACCCACCTCGTCGAGGTGGAGCCCGACCAGCCGTTCATCCTGCACCCGGGCGAGTTCGTGCTCGGTTCGACGTTCGAGCTGGTGTCGCTGCCCGACGATGTCGCCGCGCGGCTCGAAGGCAAAAGCAGCCTCGGCCGGCTCGGTCTGCTGACGCACTCGACGGCAGGTTTCATCGACCCCGGATTCTCGGGTCACGTCACCCTGGAGCTCAGCAACGTCGCGACCCTGCCGATCAAGCTGTGGCCGGGCATGAAGATCGGCCAGATGTGCTTCTTCCGCCTGTCCTCGCCAGCCGAGAAGCCCTACGGGTCGAGCGACTACAGCTCGCGCTACCAGGGCCAGCGCGGCCCGACGGCGTCGCGGTCGTACCTCAACTTCCACCGCACCGACGTGACCACGACGGATGCGGGACATCCGGCGGGCTGATGAGCGACGCATCGAACGAAGCGTTCTCGCAAGCGCTGGTCGCCTCCGGCCCGTCTCCGGTTCGTCCGCAGCGGATGCACCTGTTCGGCCAGCTCGTCGGATCGTGGCGCGCTGAGGGGCGCTACCTCGACGAGGAGTCGGGATCCTGGTCGACGTACGCCTTCGACTGGGTCTTCGCGTACACGCTGGGCGGTCGGGCGGTTCAGGATGTGATGGTCGCGCCGAGCGCATCCGACCAGTCCGTGCTCGAGGCGAAGGGCACGACGGTCCGCGTCTACGACCCGGTGCTCGGCGCCTGGCGCGTCAACTGGTTCGGCGCGGTCGGCAACGACTTCTGCACGCTCGTCGCCACCGGTCACCACCGCGACGGCATCCGTCAGGACGGCACGCAGACCGACGGCCGGCCCATCCGCTGGAACTTCAGTGGAATCACCGAGGACTCGTTCCACTGGGAAGGCTGGGTCTCCGATGACGAGGGCAAGAGCTGGTGGCTGGAGCAGGAGATCGACGCCACCCGAGCGGAGTAATACTGCGACCTCTCGCTAATACTGCGACCTCTCGCTAGTAGTGCGACCTCTCGCTAGTACTGCGACCTCTCGTCGGCCGCGTGCACGCGGAGCCAGCGGTGACCGTATCCCTCGAGCGGAATCGTCGCCTTGCCCGTCGGCGACAGCTCAAGCGTCTCGCCCGTGAAGAGGTCGGCGAGGTGCGAAGCCTCGTGAACGTTCTTCAGCGTGATCGGCACTTCCACCGCATCCGGAGCGAAATTATGCAGCAGGACGACGGAGCGGTCGTCCCAGCTGAGGCGGTGAGCGAACACCGCCGGATCGGGCTGGTCGATCACTTCGAAAGCACCCCAGCCGAGTTCGCGGGCGTTGCGGTAGTGACGGATGAGCGTCTGCATGAAGGTGAGGAGCGAATCCGGATCCCGTCGCTGGTTCGCAACATTGACGTGCTCAGGTCCGAATCCCCCGGTCGTCATGGCGTGACGCAGCCGTGAGGGTCGCGCCGTGGAGAAGCCGCCGTTCTTACCGGAATTCCACTGCATCGGCGTGCGCACGGCCATTCGGCCCTCGAGGTCGAGGTTCTCGCCCATCCCGATCTCCTCGCCGTAGAAGAGGACCGGCGTGCCGGGCAACGAGAACAGCAGGCTGTAGACCATGCGGATGCGCCGCGGATCCCCGTCGAGCATCGGCGGTAGCCGCCGCACCAGCCCGCGCCCGTAGACCTGCATCCGCTTCTCCGGCCCGAACGCGGCGAAGACCTCCTCGCGCTCCTCGGCGGTCAGTTTGTCGAGGGTGAGCTCGTCGTGGTTGCGGACGAAGTTGGCCCATTGGATGTCGGGCGAGCCGTCGGGACGTGACTGCAGCGCGGCGATCAGAGGCCGCGCATCCTTGCGAGCCAGAGAGAGGTAGAGGTTCTGCATGGCGATGAAGTCGAACTGCATCGTGAGCTCGTCGCCCGCATCCCCGCCGAAGAACAGGGCTTGCTCGTCGCGTGGCAGGTTCACTTCGCCGAGCAGGATGCCGTCGCCGGTTCTGCGACCCACGAACGACCGCAGCGCCCGCAGATACTCGTGTGGGTCGGGAAGGCGACGCGCGCCGTCGATAATGCCGTCGGTCTGGAGCAGGAACGGCACGGCGTCGACGCGGAACCCGGAGACGCCGAGCTCGAGCCAGAATCCGATCACCTTGGCGATCTCGTCGCGCACGGCGGCGTCGGTGATGTTGAGGTCGGGCTGCTGCCGGTAGAAGACGTGCTGGTAGTACTGGCCGGCCTTCTCATCCCACTGCCATTCACTGGTCTCCTTGTCGGGAAACACCGGAGCGGCCTGCTTCTTCGGCGGCTCGTCGCGCCAGACGTAGTAGTCGCGGAACGGCGAGGTAGGCGAAGAACGAGCGGCCTTGAACCAGGGATGCTGGTCGGACGTGTGATTGACGACGAGGTCGACGATGATCCTCATGCCGCGGTCGCGGGCGATCCGAACGACCTCGACGAAGTCGCCGTGATGGCCGAGCCGACCGTCGACACCGTAGAAGTCGGTGATGTCGTAGCCGTCGTCACGGTCGGGGCTCGGATAGAACGGCATGAGCCAGAGGCAGGTCACGCCGAGTTCGGCCAGGTAGTCGAGCCGGTGAGCGAGGCCGTCCAGATCGCCGACGCCGTCGCCGTTCCAGTCCATGAACGTTTCCACATCCAGGCAGTAGATGACGGCGCTTTTCCACCACAAATCGCTGGTGTCGGTGACTTTCATCCACTGCTCCTCGTCGCATTCGAGTTGCCCGGACGGGTTCGGCCATGCCGACTCCCGCATATGTCGAAACTAGTTATCCACAGTCAATTCCACAGGTGGAAAATATGAGGTCTGCTCACAGCTGATCCGAAGCTTCGAGCGACCGATCCTCGTACAGCGCGGGCAGTTGCAACGTCAGCCACGGGCTGAAGGCCCACGGCGTGGCAGCCACTGCGGTCAGGAGTGTACGCGCGTCGACCCACTCCCACTCGACGACCTCGGACGGCGCCGGGTCGAGCTCGCCGGAGATCGTCGCCGTGTAAACGGGACAGATCTCGTACTCGACGACTCCGGATGCGTCGATCGCGCGATAGCGGAAGTCGGGGAGCACCACGGTGAGGTTCTCGATCGTGGCGCCCAGCTCCTCGGCCGCGCGACGCACGACTGCGTCCTCCATCGACTCGCCGGGTGCCGGATGCCCGCAGAACGAGTTCGTCCAGACGCCGGGCCATGTGCGCTTCTCGAGCGCGCGCCGCGTGACCAGGATGCGCCCATCCCCGTCGAAGAGGTGGCAGGAGAAGGCCAGGTGCAGGGGAGTGTCAGCGGTGTGCACGGTCGCCTTGTCCGCGACGCCGATCGGCGTGCCGTCGTCAGCGAGCAGCACAACCTCTTCTCGGGATGCGGTCATGCATCCATTGTCGCCGATCCCGCGGCCGACCTTGCGCGGTGGTCGTGCTGGAACGACGAATCCCGCCCAGGCCACGGGTGGCGCAGGGCGGGATTCAGATCGAACTGCTTCGGGAGGTGTCAGCTCTCGGGGGTGGATTGTTCGGGCTCGTCGGCTTGCTCGGGCTGGTCCTTGTCGGTCCAGCCGAGGTTGCGCGCCATCGCCTCGAGTGTGGCGAGGGTCGTCGCGTAGTCGGCCTCACTGATCCCGTCGGCGACGGACTCGCGGAGACTCCGGATGCGCTCGAAAGCGGCATCGTGGGCCTCGCGTCCCGCATCCGTCAAGATCGCGGCGCCCTCGTCGAAGGTGACCCAGCCGCGGGCAGCGAAGTCACCGAGGACGGCGCCGATGCGGTCGGAACGACGGCCGCGAGCGGCGTTCCCGTGGTGGTTGTGGTGGTCGCCGTGACCGTGGTTGTGGCCGTGACCGTGGTGGTCGCCGCGACCGTGGTTGTGGTCGTGCTCGTCGTGATCGGACGGGGCGCCGTGGTGGTGCTCGTCGTGATCGTGGTGCGAGTGACCGTGGGGGCCGTGGCCGTATCCGGAACCGAATCCCCGACCGCGACTGCGGCCGGCGAAGAAGGCTCGGCGCTCCTCCTCGGTGGGGAAGCGCTCGTGGAATTCGGCCCGGCGCTCCTCGAAAACGCTTCGCGCTCTTCCTCGGACGCGAACCGGCCGAAGCGGCGACCGCCGAAGTCGGGACCGAAGTCGGGACCGAAGCCCCGCCCGAAACCGGGGCCGAAGCCGCGACCGAATCCGCGACCACGCTCTGCGCGTCCACGGCGGCCTTTGCCGTCGCGGGTGTGCGGGAGCTTGGCCGCGATGTCCTCGGCGGTGGCGGGGCCGTCGGCGAGGGTGTGCAGGATTCGCCAGGTACCGCGGCGGAGACCGAGGTCGGCGAGGTCCGCGCGCATCTTGGCGCGGAGGTTGTGCTCGATGACGCCGAACCAGTATCCGGGCGGCGTGCTCTGAGAGTTTTTGGTGGTGTTCATTGTGAACCCCTTTCTTGTTGCATGTACTGTTACAAGCAAATGTATGATTACATACATGGAAATCGATGGTCAAGCGCCCGAAGAAAACTCCCAGCCTTCGGATGTGGTCGCCCTGATCGAGCAGTCGCTGGTCGCCGTGCGCCGCGATCAGGTGAGGCGTCGCATGCAACATCGCGGCGAGCACGGGCCCGGAGGATTCGGCGGTCCGTTCGGTGGCGCACCCTGGGGCGGCGGCCCTTGGGGGATCCTTCGTTCCGTCACGGGCAGGGCGGCGGTCACCATCACGGGCATGAGCACGACCACGACCACGACCACAGCGATTCAGACGCTGGCGCATCCCCGGCGAGCGAGGAGACGCAACGCCCTAGGCGCGGACGCCCCGACGGTTCTCTCGGTCGAGCCGCCCGCTTCCGGATGCTCGACGCGCTCGAAGCCGCGGAACGAGCCGGCACCAATCTCTCGATCAGCGCGCTCGCCGAGGCGGTCGGCGTCGATCAGCCGCGCGCGAGCCGGTTGGTGCAGGAGGGGGTCGAGCGCGGTCTGGTGCGCCGCATCCAGGACCCGACGGATGCGCGCCGCAGCCTCATCCAGCTCACCACCGCCGGCCGCACCCAGATCACCGAGGTGCGCAGCCACCGCCGCTCAGCGGTCGAGGAGGCAATCGCATCCTTCACCCCGGACGAGGCCCGCACCTTCGCGACCCTCTTCGACCGTTTCGTGCGCGCCTGGCCCCGCGACTGACGCGCCCTTCCGGCCACGCGGCCCGGCGACCCGCACCCAATCGTGCGAAAAGCGCGGTTGCGCATCCGTCAACCGCACTTTTCGCACGACTCGACGTGCGGGCCGGTGCGAAGCGGTGCGAAGCGACGGGAAGCGGCGGCGTCAGAGGGAGGCGCGCTCCGGGGAGGTGGTCGGGCGAGCCGAGTGGGCGGCGCGTACGGGGATGAGCAGCGCGAGCCCGATGGCGAGCACGAGCACGATTCCGAGGATGCCCCAGAACTGTGCGCCGCCGATCGCCACGAACGTCGCGAACAGGAGCGGCGCCAAGAAGCTGACCGCGCGCCCGGTCGTCGCGTAGAGGCCGAACACCTCGCCTTCTCTGCCGACCGGAGTGATGCGAGCGAGGAAGGTTCGGCTCGCCGACTGTGCCGGGCCGACGAACAGGCACAGCACGAGTCCGCCGATCCAGAACGCTCCAGCACCGAGGTCGTGGGCGAAGAACACCGCGAGCCCGGCGACGATGAGACCGATCAGGGATGTGACGATCACCGGCTTGGGGCCGAACCGGTCGTCGAAGCGTCCCGACACGAGCGTGCTGACACCCGCCACCACGTTCGCGGCGATCGCGAAGATGATGACCTGGCCGCTCGAGAAGCCGAAGGTGCCCTGCGCCAGGATGCCGCCGAACGTGAAGACTCCGACCAGGCCGTCGCGGAACAGTGCCGATGCGATGAGGAAGAGCACGGTGTTCCGGCTCTCCTTCCACAGCTTGCCGATGTCGCGCACGAGCACGGCGTACGAGCGGAAGAACCCGACCTTCACCTTGCGGGCGCCCGCCGGAATCTCCGGCACGGCGAACAGCACCGGGAGGAGAAGATGAGCGTCCACACGGCGGCGATCAGGGCGATGATCCGGATGTTCAGCCCAGCATCCTGAGTCGCGTGCAGGAAGCCGCCGGTGCCGTCCGCGTTGTCGACGACGAGACCGAAGTAGACGATCAGTAGCAGCACGATGCCGCCGAGGTAGCCCGCGCCCCAGCCGAACCCGCTGACGCGTCCGACCGTCTTCGGGGTCGACACCTGAACGAGCATCGCGTTGTAGTTGACCGTGGCGATCTCGTAGAAGATCGTGCCGATGGCGACAAGGGCCACGCCGGACAGGAAGTAGGAGGGCTCGCCGACCACGAAGAACATCAGCGCGGTCACGACCACGACGACACCGGTGTTGATGCCGAGCCACAGCTTGCGGCGGCCCGATCCGTCCGTCCGCTGACCGAGCACGGGGGCGAGCAGGGCGACGATGATTCCCGCGATCGCGAGTCCCCAGCCGAGTCCACTCGACAGCGGTGCTTCAGCCGCGGTGACGGCGGCGTGGGCGGGACCGTGGACGTCGGTCTCCGCATCCCGCGCCGCCACCAGGGAGGGCTCGACGAAAAGGCTGCCCGTCAGGTACACCGTGAAAACGAAAGTGGTGATGACCGCGTTGAACGCGGCGCCGCCCCAGTCCCACAGCGCCCAGGCGACGACCCGGCCGCGCGGGATCTTCCGCTCGGTCGTGGTGTCGAGAAAGAGCGGGCTGGCGGCGGTCAGCAGCGCATCCGTGTTCGCGGCGTGCGGCTGTTGCGCTCCGCGGCCGGCTTCGTCGCCGTGCGGGCTCGGGTCGTTCGTCATGGTGCACACAGTAGTGGCGCGCGGTGAACTCCCGGGGAACCGCGCCTACCCGAACAATTCCGCCCGAGAGTTCCGGCGCAGCTTGACGCGACACGAGTGATGGGAGGCTTCCACGTGAAATCTGGAATGCAAGCGTTCCCTATCGCGTAGCTCGCTGCTAGCTTCGGGAAATGACGTTCCGGCACTTGTTCAGCCGTCAATCTCGACTCGCCCTCAGTGCCACTCCGGGCAGAAACCTCTTGACCTGGGGATTGTGGGTCGCCGTCGCGGTCGCCGCGTGGGCGTGGCCGGATGCCCTCCCCTGGTGGGGATGGATAGGTGTGCTTGCCGCAGAAATCGTTGGGCTCGCCTTCCTCGGACGCTATTGGGCTGACAAGGACCTCGGGCTCGACAGCGACGACGAGGCCCCCTAGTAGCCGACTCCCGGGGAACCGCGCCTACCCGAACAGTTCCGCCACCAGCTCGCCGAACAGTTCGTCGGCGTCGACATCGAGCCCGCGGCGGGTGAACCAGTCGCAGACGTTCACGGAGTCGCGCTGCAGGAACTCCATCCCGCTGGGGTTGCCGACCACATCGACGACCTGCGGGAGGTCGATGACGACGACACGGCCGTGGTGCACCAGGAGGTTGTATGCCGAGAGGTCTCCGTGGGCGAGACCGGCGCGGGCGAGCGTGTGCATCGCATCCCTGACCTGGCTGAAGCACTCGGCGAGCTCGGCAGCGGTCAGTCGGGCGGCTGCCAGGCGCGGCGCCGCCTCGGTACCGTCGCCGATGAACTCCATGAGCAGTTCCGTACCGCTCACCTGCACCGGATACGGAACGGGCAACCCGAGAACATACAGACGGCTGAGGGTCTCGAACTCGGCGTACGCCCACCGACCGGCCGACACCTGGCGGCCGTACGCCGAGCCTCGCTGGACGGCGCGACTGTCGCGCGTGTTGCGCATCCGTCGACCCTCTTGATAGCGGCCGGAGCGGTGAAAGTCGCTGGTCGCGGCGTCGCGATACCGCTTGGCGGCGAGCAGGATGCTCTGGCCGGGCTCGTCGGGAACGGCACGCTCGATGAGGTGCACGTCCGCCTCTTTGCCGGTCTTGACGACGCCGAGCTCGGTGTCGATTGCGGCTGCCGAGGTGACCACCCACGCTGGGTGCGGTTTCGGTCCGCGTTCGGTCGGCATGGTCGCGGGCCACGTACTCCACCGCTGGCCGTCGCCGGGCTCGACGGTGCCGAACGTTGGGACCGTGAAGTCAGGGAAGGAAGAGAAGGAAGGGAAAGAAGAGTCTTCGAAAGACAACAGGATGAGCTCCAAGGGGATCGGAGGCCTCCGGTGTCAGATGTTCGCGGGGGCCTCGAGAGTGAGGGTGCAGGATGCGGTTGCAGCCACGACAGTCATCGGTCACGCATCCTCTCCGCCCTGGGCTCGGAAGCATCTCCCCGCAGAACTCCCGCACTCTACTCAGTTGCTTCCGCGAACGATAGAGCGCTTGTACTGTTGGGCGGAGTTGTGACCTGACGAACGGGACCTGAATGAGCAGACTGAACGCGGCGAGCGAGATCCCGCCCGAAGACCAGAGCACAGCGGTGAGCATCCGCGGGCTGCGCAAGCACTTCGGGCAGAAGGCCGCAGTCGATGGCATCGACCTCGACGTGCCGAGCGGGAGCTTCTACGGGCTCGTCGGTCCGAACGGCGCCGGAAAGACGACCACGCTCAGCATGGCCACCGGTCTGTTGCGACCCGATCAGGGCCAGGTGTTCGTGCACGGCGTCGACGTCTGGCGGGAGCCGATCAAGGCCAAGTCGATGATCGGGGTGCTCTCCGACGGTGTGCGCCTGTTCGACAGGCTGACCGGCCTGCAACTCGTCGAGTACGCCGGGCTGCTCAGCGGGATGGACCGCGCGACGGCGACCGAGCGGACGCACGACCTGCTGCAACTCCTCGACCTGGAACAGGATGCGGGCACGCTCGTCGTCGACTACTCAGCGGGCATGACGAAGAAGGTCGCGCTCGCCTGCGCGATGGTGCACGCACCGCGTGTGCTCGTGCTCGACGAGCCGTTCGAATCGGTCGACCCCGTCTCGGCGGCGAACATCCGGGACATCCTGCACGGCTTCGTGCGTGGCGGCGGCACCGTGATCGTCTCGTCGCACGTGATGGACCTGGTGCAACGGATGTGCGACCACGTCGCCGTCATCACCAACGGCCGCGTCGTCGTGGCCGGCACGGTCGACGAGGTGCGCGGCGAGTCCACGCTCGAGGACCGTTTCGTCGAGCTCGTCGGCGGTCGCCGCGTCGGGGAGGGGCCGGAGTGGTTGCAACACTCGTAAGGCTGCGCCTTCTCGTTCTGCGCAACTCCTTCCGGCGCAGCACCGGCCAGCTCGTCGCCGTCATCATCGGTGCGGTCTACGGCGGGCTGGCGCTCGTCGGCATCGTGATCGCGCTGTTCGCGTTCAATCTGCTGGGTGTCGCCGAGCTTCGCACGATCATCGTCGTCGCGGGTTCGGCGCTCATCCTCGGCTGGGTGGTCTTCCCGCTGCTGACGTCGGGGGTGGAGCAGACGCTCGACCCGGCGCACCTGGCCGTGTACCCGATTCCGCTCAACCAGCTGCTCGTCGGCATCCTCCTCAGCGGCATCGTGGGGATCCCGGGGGCCGTCACCACGATCGCGGCTCTCGCGACCGCCGGCTCGTGGCTCAGGATGCCCGGAATCGCGCTGATCGCGCTCATCGCGGGAGCGATCGGTGCGGTCACCTGCGTCGTCGCATCCCGTGCCGTGACCTCGATCTCGAGCGGACTCGCATCCGGACGCCGGTTCAAAGAGGCGAGCGGGCTGCTGCTGCTCATCCCGCTGATCTTGGCCGGGCCGATCATCATCGGGATCACCCGAGGCATCCGCAACTCGGCGGAGGGTCTGCCGGGCATCGCCGAGGCGCTCTCGTGGACGCCGCTCGGCGCGATCTGGGCGGTGCCGTCATCGGTCGCGCTCGGCGATCCGCTCGGCGCCCTGTTCCGGCTGCTGATCGCGCTGGCGACCCTCGGGATCCTGTTCGTGGTCTGGCGGTGGGGTCTCGCCAAGTCGTTGGTGACGCCGGTGCGCGGTTCGTCGCGCATCCGGGGCAAGGGCAAGCTGGGACTGTTCGGCGTGTTTCCCGCGACACAGCGGGGGCCATTGCGGCGCGGTGCCTGACCTACTGGTTTCGGGATCCGCGCTATCAGCGGCAGCTGATCATCATCCTGTTGCTACCGCTCCTGTTCTGGTTCTACTCGAGCCTCAACGGCGGATCGGGATTTGTGATCATCGTCGGTCCGGTCATCGCGTTCCTGCTGGGCGTGGGGATGATTGCGGACGTGTCCTCGACTCCACCGCGTTCGCGCTGCACATGTCGAAGGGTGTGCCGGGTAGCGCTGACCGGACCGGACGCGCCGTGGCCGTCCTGGCCTTCGCGGTGCCCATCGTTCTGGTTCTCACGCTCGGTGCGGCGGCCATTCAGAACGCGTGGCAGCCCGCGCCAGGCATGCTCGGCCTCAGCCTCGGCCTGCTGCTGAGCGGCCTGGCGGTCTCATCGGTGACGTCGGCGCGATTCGTGTTCCCGGTGCCAGCGCCCGGCGACAACCCGTTCAAGTCGCGCCCCGGATCCAACGTCGCCAATGTCGGCGCGACCTTCGCCGCGTGGGGTGTGCTCGCCGTGCTCTGCCTGCCCGAGATCGTGCTCGTGATCGTCTCGGCGCTGACCCAGGATGCGCTCTGGGGCTGGCTTGCGCTGCTCGTCGGCATCGTGCTCGGTCCGACGCTTCTGATCATCGGCATCAGGATGGGCGGCCGCCTGCTCGACGCCCGCGCACCAGAGCTGCTCGTGCAGCTCGGCAAGGAGAAGTAGCCGGGCGAGCTGCCGCTGCGGGCTATTTAGACAGCGACCAGAAGTGCCCGACGACCCCGGGTTGTCGGAGATGGTCTGGTCGAGATCGTGGTAGTCGGTGTCCTTGTTGTGGCTGACCATCTTGATCTCGACCCGGTCGCCCGCTCGCTCGACGGCAGAGACCATGGCGACGTGATCGAGGGAGTCGTTGTCGTTCCAGTCGAACATGACGAGGTCGCCGACCTTGATCTCATCACGCTGATCCAGTGAGTGCTCGGTCAGGCCGAGCTGAGCCGCATTGGCTCGGAAGTACGCATCCATCGCCGGGACATAGCCCCAGGCGGGGCTCCAGTCGGCGCCGGCGTTGCGGTTGTACCACTCGTCGTTCATCTTCCAGCCGCGGGCGATCAGGGCCTGGCTGATGAAGTTGGCACAATCACCGCCGACCGGGTTCAGGTCGCCCCATTCGGCGGTGTTGTAGTCGCTCCAGTGGGCCAGCGCGTATCCGAGCTGGTTGGCGGTGCGAGTGGAGATGGATTGCGTGGTGTCCATCTGGACTCGCGTGGCCAGCTCGAGCGATGGGCTGCCGACGCAACCGGTGAGGAGCAGGGCCACAGCGACCGCGGCAACGGGCGCGAGTCGACGGGACGGATGACGGGACGGGTTCTTCAGACGGGAAAAGCTCACCTGATCCATGATCCGAAACCCGCTGGAGATCGGAATCCGTCGCGCGAATGAAGCGGTGAAACTTTCGGTGTAGTTGCTCGCTGGTGGAGGGCACGTCGGAGCAAACTAATGGTCCTTGGATTCACCGCCGCTGTTGAGGGTGTCGGCATTTGCCCAGTGAATCGCGAGCGCGACGTACGTGATAACGACGGCGAGGCCGACCAACAGGCCGAGCAAATCGGGCATGAACCAGCAGCCAATGAGCACGGCGAGCACCGCCCACCAAATGAGGCGTCGTTTCGGGGTTGCGTTGGACGCCGCCCAGACATCGGCCCTGAATGGGTTCCAGGTTCTCACTCGCAATTGCCCTTCGTGTAGCTAACATGAATAACTCACATGTAAAAGGCTTATATTTTACTCAGGTCGCCAGAGGTCAATCGCTGGTGATTGTCGCTGGTGGGAGGGCGCCTGGCCGGCGGACGGGACCTACCCGAAGGTCCGCGCCGGCCAGGCGAGGGAAAGGTCGGACGAACCCGTATCGATCAACAACCGTTCCAAGGATGAAGACCCGCGGGTATCGGCACTGCAACGCGACGGATCGCATCTTTTTTCGGAATGTAAACCACATCCTGAAAGTTGAGTTAAGTGCACTCAAGTTTTCGCCCATCGACTTGACAAGCCGAATCGGCGGATGAAACACTTGAGTCATCAAGACTCAAGTCTTGAACCCACGACTTTCAGAGCAGTACTCAGCAACAACAAGGAGAGAGCACATATGTCCCGTGCAGTAGGTATCGACCTCGGAACCACCAACTCCGTCGTCTCCGTCCTCGAGGGCGGCGAGCCGACGGTCATCGCCAACGCGGAGGGTTTCCGCACCACGCCGTCGGTTGTCGCGTTCACCAAGGATGGCGAGGTGCTCGTCGGCGAGACCGCCAAGCGTCAGGCCGTCACGAACGTCGACCGCACCATCGCATCCGTCAAGCGCCACATGGGCACCGACTGGAAGACCGAGATCGACGGCAAGAAGTACACGCCGCAGGAGATCTCGGCCCGCATCCTGGCCAAGCTCAAGCGCGACGCCGAGCAGTACCTCGGCGACACGGTCACCGACGCGGTCATCACCGTTCCGGCGTACTTCAACGACGCGGAGCGTCAGGCCACCAAGGAGGCCGGTGAGATCGCCGGGCTCAACGTTCTGCGCATCATCAACGAGCCGACCGCCGCGGCGCTCGCCTACGGCCTCGACAAGGGCAAGGAAGACGAGCTCATCCTGGTCTTCGACCTCGGTGGTGGAACCTTCGACGTCTCCCTCCTCGAGGTGGGCAAGGACGACGACTTCTCGACCATTCAGGTTCGCGCGACCGCCGGTGACAACCGCCTCGGTGGCGACGACTGGGACCAGCGCATCGTCGACTGGCTCATCAAGAAGTTCAAGGAGACCACCGGTGTCGACGTCTCCAACGACAAGATCGCGAAGCAGCGTCTGAAGGAGGCTGCCGAGCAGGCGAAGAAGGAGCTGTCGTCGAGCATGTCGACGAGCATCCAGCTGCCGTACCTGTCGCTCACCGAGAACGGCCCGGCCAACCTCGACGAGACGCTGACCCGCGCCCAGTTCGAGCAGATGACCAGCGACCTCCTCGACCGCACCAAGAAGCCCTTCCAGGACGTCATCCGCGAGGCGGGCATCAAGGTCAGCGACATCGCGCACGTCGTGCTCGTCGGTGGTTCGACGCGTATGCCCGCCGTGAGCGAGCTCGTCAAGCAGGAGACCGGCGGCCAGGAGCCGAACAAGGGCGTCAACCCGGATGAGGTCGTCGCCGTGGGCGCCGCGCTTCAGGCCGGTGTCCTCAAGGGAGAGCGCAAGGACGTTCTGCTCATCGACGTCACCCCGCTGAGCCTCGGAATCGAGACCAAGGGCGGCATCATGACCAAGCTGATCGACCGCAACACCGCGATCCCGACCAAGCGCAGTGAGACGTTCACCACGGCAGACGACAACCAGCCGTCCGTCGCGATCCAGGTCTTCCAGGGCGAGCGCGAGTTCACCCGCGACAACAAGCCGCTCGGTACGTTCGAGCTGACCGGCATCGCCCCGGCTCCCCGTGGCATCCCGCAGATCGAGGTCACCTTCGACCTGGATGCGAACGGCATCGTGCACGTGTCCGCCAAGGACAAGGGCACCGGCAAGGAGCAGTCGATGACGATCACCGGTGGCTCCTCGCTGCCGAAGGACGACATCGAGCGCATGGTGCGCGAGGCCGAAGAGCACGCCGCCGAGGACAAGAAGCGTCGTGAGACCGCCGAGACCCGCAACACGGCCGAGCAGCTCGTCTACTCGATCGAGAAGCTGATCAAGGACAACGACGACAAGCTCCCCGAAGACGTCAAGAACGAGGTCCAGGGCGACGTCGACGCACTCAAGGCCGCTCTGGCCGGCGAGGACGACGAGGCCGTCAAGACCGCGTACGACAAGCTGAACGCGAGCCAGTCGAAGCTGGGCGAGGCCATCTACGCCTCCAGCCAGGCCGAGGCCTCCGCTCCGTCTGAGGCTCCCGAGGGCGAGCAGCCCGCCGACGAGTCCTCCGACGAGGACGTCATCGACGCCGAGGTCGTCGAAGACGAGGAGAAGAAGTAACCATGTCGGAGCAGAACCCCAACGGGCAGGACTCGAACGAGCCCGAGCACGAGGAGCCGATCATCCGCGACAAGCGCAGGATCGACCCCGAGACCGGCAAGGTTCGCGAGCCGGCAGGCACCGGGGCGGGGTCAGGGGATGCGTCCTCCGACCCCGACCAGGACCTCGCCCACGAAGAGCTCGTCAACGTCGGGCCTGCGCAGGCCGACGGCTTCGAGAGCTTCCTGAGCGACGATGATCTGGATGTGCTGAGCGGCCAGTCGACGGCCGAGCAGCAGGCCGCCGAGCGGCTCGCCGACCTCCAGCGGGTGACCGCGGAGTACGCGAACTACCGCAAGCGCACCGAAGCCAACCGCGAGGTCGAGCGGGAGCGCGCGGTCGGTGACACGGTCAAGGGCCTCATCCCGGTGCTCGACGACCTGGATCGTGCCGAGAAGCACGGTGACCTGGAGGAGGGCAGCGCCTTCGCGACCATCGCGGCCAAACTGCGCTCCACCATCGACCGTCTCGGCCTCACCGCTTACGGAAAGGTCGGCGACGTGTTCGACCCGCAGATCCACGAGGCGATTTTCCAGCAGCCGAGCCCTGATGTGACGGTCGAGACCGTCGCAGACGTCGTCGAGACGGGCTACCAGCTCGGTTCGACCACGGTCCGGGTCGCGAAGGTCGTCGTGGCGGTGCCGGCCTGAGCCGGAACGACTGACGAGAGAGCGGCGGGAATCGCATCCCGCCGCTCTCTCGACGAAGGATCTCGACGCAACAAAAGCACAAGCAGAGAAACACTGAGGGAGGAGGCGCCGTGGCAAGCCAGGACTGGTTCGACAAGGACTTCTACAAGGTTCTGGGCGTCTCCAAGGACGTCACCCCGGCCGAGCTCAAGAAGGTCTACCGCAAGCTCGCGCGCAAGTATCACCCCGATTCCAACCCCGGGGACGCCGCGGCGGAGTCCAAGTTCAAGGAGATCAGCGAGGCCAATTCGGTGCTCAGCGATCCCGAGCAGCGCAAAGAGTACGACCAGATCCGGGCCATGGGGTCCGGCGCACGCTTCACCGCCCCCGGCTCGGCCGGTCAGGGCGGCTTCGACGACGTGTTCGGCGGGATGTTCGGCGGAGGCGCCCAGGGCGGCCGCGGGTACACCTACCAACAGGGCGGCAATTTCGACGACATCTTCGGGGGGATGTTCGGCAGCGGTCGCGGCGGCGGTTTCGGCACCTCGAGTGGCGGCTATCGCGGCTTCGGCGGACCGACGCGGGGCAACGATGTCACCGCGCACACCACCATCGACTTCGTCACCGCTACTCGCGGTGAGACGATCACCCTGCAGGCGGCCGACGGCAAGCCGATCAAGGTCAAGATTCCTGCCGGAGTGGCCGATGGTCAGAAGATCAAGCTCCGGGGTAAGGGCCAGCCCAGCCCCGACGGCGGCGAGTCCGGCGACATCGTGCTCACCGTGACCGTGCGCAAGCATCCGGTCTTCGAGCGCGACGGCCTCAACCTGCGCGTGACGGTTCCGGTCACGTTCGCCGAGGCCGCGCTCGGCGCGACCATCGAGGTACCGACGCTCGGCGGCGATCCCGTCAAGCTCCGCGTCGCCCCGGGAACCCCGAGCGGGCGCGTGCTGCGCGTGAAGGGCCGCGGCGTGCAGACCGCGAAGGGCACGGGCGATCTGCTCGCCATCGTGCAGATCGCGGTGCCGTCGCACCTGTCGTCCGATGCCGAGGAGGCGCTCAAGGCGTTCGCCGAGAAGCTCCCCGACGAGAACCCGCGCGACGACATCCTGGCCAAAGCGAGAAGCTGATGATGGACGAGAACAGCCAGGTCTTCGTGATCTCGATCGCGGCCGAGCTCGCGGGGATGCACCCGCAGACGCTCCGCCAGTACGACCGGCTCGGTCTCGTCAGCCCCACCCGCACATCCGGAAAGTCCCGTCGATACTCGATGCGCGACGTCGCCAAGTTGCAGGAGATCTCGCGACTCGGAGCCGAGGGTGTGAGCCTGGAGGGCATCCGGCGCATCCTCGAACTCGAAGACCAGGTCGGCGCTCTGCGAGACAGGGTGCGCGAACTCGAGACGGCGCTCGCCGACGAACTGCTCAATCGGCCCGGACGCCGCGTGTTCGTCGGCGGCTCGGAGGGCGAGGTGGTCTCGATGCGCGCGGGCGCCCGCATCCGTCGCAGCAACCAGGTCGTGGTCTGGCGTCC